>CBDIDH010000001.1:0-2566362 GCA_965277595.1 Isosphaeraceae bacterium | reverse complement strand
GATGTTAAGAAAAACCACCCCGTCGTCCCGCAACACCCGCCAGACTTCGCGGAACACTGTCACCATTGCCGCGACAAAAGCGTCCGGCGTGGATTCCAGGCCAATCTGGCTGGCAGAACCATAATCCCTCAAATTGTAGTAAGGGGGCGAGGTCACGACACAGTGAACCGAACCCGAGGCGATCGGCAACCGCCTGGCATCGCCACGAATCAGCAGGTGTGCGGGGTAATCGCTCACTTCACGTCCTCCGGTTCGTCCGTCATCCACGGAAAGCCATGTTCATCGAACTCCACACGGATCGTCGGCCACTCAAGCACGCGCCGCATGAACCCCACGAGGGCGTCGCCGCTGTCGAGCCAAAAAGCCAGGCCGCCTTCGGCGTTGATTCGCTTCAGGTGGGCAAGCTGGCGGGCGAAGTGCTCGGCCTTCTTGCCGGTGAGTTTGCGGGGGTCGAAACCTTGATGTTTGACCTCCAGGCTAAGGCGGCGTCCGCGATGAAACCCCTCCGGTAATGTCGCAGTCCAATCGGCTTCGCCCTTTTCACCACAGGCGACGTGTCGACCTTTGGAGTTCGTTGCGACCATGACGTTACGGCGCTCCAGGTGGACCCCGAACAGCTTCGCGGCGTCGTGGACCTGCTGCGTGACCTGATTCTCGGTCGCGCCCTTGACGAGTTTCTTGGTGGCACGGGAGGGCATCACGAGGCTCCTTTCGGACTGGACTCCATGTACGCCCGGATCACCGCTTCCGCCGCCGGGGCCACGATGGCGTTGCCGTAGCCGCGCAATCTCATGACTCGCGCTTCTCCCGTCGCGTTGGCATCAAACGCCAGGCGTGAATGGCTGCCTCGTCCCAGGCTTCGGGGAGCGCCATCAACCAACGGCTCAATGCTGGATTGAGTTGCCCTGGCTTTTCCGTCGCGGCAGGGGAGCCATTCGGCATCGGCCCAGAAGCCGTTAACGGCCCCTCGTGGACGACCTGGTTGGCAAGTTGCTCGCCCTTCCTGCTGTCGCTCCGGTCCTTGAAGCCTCGCCGGTTCGCCCCCTTGGAATCGCGGGCCGTTGGAGTCGCCCACGAGGCCAGTACCGCATCGGCTGGCAAGGCTCCGCCCGACTGGTTCGGGCCGCCCTTCGATCCGTCCGTGGCTCGGGGCGTGTTCCAGGAAGCCAGTTCCATTGCATTTTCGGCATTCCCCGGTTCCCTCGCAGGCATCGCAAGGGTATCCGGTTCTCGGATCGGGCTCTCCAACGCCGACGCATTCGGGGCAATAACCGGTTCCGCCGCAATCGGGACAATTAACTGAACCGTGTCCTCCAATGATGATGACCCGCCTTTCTGTTTGGCTCGTGTTATCGCTTCCTCGGATCGGATGCGACCGATTTCGCTGGCTCTCGGCGTCGGCCACGCGGCAAGTAGGACGAAGTCGTTCAGGTCGTTCGACCTCTCCGGGTTTGTCGCACGCTTCGCCTGACCCCCGCCCGTTCCGTCGCTTGCCTGTGGACTCGGCCACGAAGAATATCCGGTGTCTGGCGTGCGGCGCGCCGACGCCCGCAGCAGGCAAAACGACCGGCCCGAAGGCGTATCCCGCCGCTTCCATGTCAGTCCAAACAAGGTCGAGCCAAGTGATGCCGTTGTCGCTTTCAACTTGCTCACTGAAAACGACCCCAGGTCGGCACTGGCTGATGAGATGGAACCATGCCGGCCACAGGTGCCGCTCGTCAGCAAACCCTTTTCCTTGGCCTGCCGCGCTGAAAGATTGACAGGGGCAACTTCCGGTCCAGACGGGTCGGTCATCGGGCCATCCGGCGTTTCTGAGGGCGTAGCTCCAGACGCCAACACCTCCGAAGAAATGACATTGTCGGTATCCAGCAAGCTCCGTTGGTACAACATCCTGAATGTCCCTTTCATCCACGAAACCAGGGGCGATCAGATCGCGGCGGATCAGCTCCCGGAGCCAGGCGGCGGCTTCGGGATCGTGCTCGTTGTAGTAGGCGGTTCCGGTCACGGACTGGACTCCATCCCCTTCCTCTCCGCCACCGCTCTCGCCGCCACGGCGTCGGTTCCGTTCATCACGACGCGGTGGGTCACATGGTTCGGCATGGGACTTCCTTCACGGCAAAATCGTTAAACTTGGACGGGAGCGGGCGGGGGTCGTTAAAATCGGAACCCCTCTAGAAACGCGTATACGCTTGCTGGTGGCGTCCGCAGGGTCCGGACGTGATTCGGTCCACCGGGAAAGGGAGAAGCGTCCTGGCGAGGCGTGGGACGGTTGCGATGGCGTCCCACGCCTTGACCGTCAGGGTCACGGCTTGCCGAAGTAGTGCGGCACGCCTTGGAGTCCGCCGGTGAGCCGCTCCTCGATCGAGTCCAGGGCCATGTTGCGGACCCGCTCGATCTCGTCGGGAAGCGGCATGAGCCGGAAGACACCTTCCATCGGCTCGACCTCGACCGAGCAGCGGACCGGGTAGCGGTCGGTCTCGCGGAGGGTCTTGTACACGGGGACGGAGAGGGTGACCTCGTCGGGGATGTCCCCCTCGGCGGAGACCGCGGCGTTGATCTCACGGCCCATGCTTTCGCGGTTCTTGGTCTTTTCTCCCGTGGTGGTCACGCCGTTCTCGAACTTGACGCGGCGGACGACGTTCAGGAGCCGCGCCGGGTCCAGTGTCCCGGCAAGCTGGATGCGCAGGAGCCGGATGAAATCCTTCTGGTTGAACAGTGGTTTGTTGTCGCGGAGCTTCACCAGGGCGGCGAAGACGTCAGAGACCTCCAGTTCGAGCGTCGCCTTCTCGACCCGGTAGGGGTAGGCGTTTTCGTCGTCGTCGGTTCGGGCGAAGTCGTCGATCACGAGCACCACTCGCTCGTGGTCGTACCAGACGACCGGAGCGCACGGCGAGGAAGCGTCGGCCGCGAACCGGTTGGCGAGGTTCATGAGGTCTTCGAGCGACCCGGCCTTGTGGTCGCGGGGCGGGATCGGCAGTTCGATTTCCTGGATCTCGCCATCGATGACGAAATAGCTCAAGCGAGGGTTCTTGACCGGCAACGGCACGGGTTTGAGCGACTTGGCGACAAGGGTTGTCAGGGCGGTGATACCTTCGGCGATCATGGGATTTCAAGCTCCGGGAAAGAACGAGTGCGAGGGAAACGGGCAGGACGATCCGGCCCAAGGGTCCAGCAAACACGGCGTCAGTCGTCGTCGCGGTGATAGGGGAGCGAGCCCTGGTCGACGTCGTCGGGGGAGTCGAGGTTGAGCTTGAGCACGCCGTTGGTGCCAAGCCGGGCGTTGATCGGGTTGGTGCGGTGTGGGGGAACCTTCGACGTCGTCTGGACGTGGATCAACACGTCATCGCAGTTGCCGTGTTGATCCTGGACAGGAATGATCTCGATTTGCAGGAGAACGACGCGCGGCTTGGAGTCGCCGGGGCGGTCGTAGCAGTCCGACGAGGCGCGGGCGACGTGCTTGTTGAATGCCTGGGCGACCTTGCCGCCCTCAAGCTGGTGGAGGTTTTTCAGTTCAAAGGCCGTGAACATGAGCGAGGCTCCTTTCGGTCTATCGGATAACGGCGAATCATTATATCACAGAGACAACAGGGATTCTGAGATTTTCACTCTCTCAATCAAAACGCGGGGGGCTCCGGTTCGCGGGGGGCGCGGCGAAGGCGCTCCTGCTGACGCTGGCGCTCGGCATCGGCGGCGGCGCGTTGATCGGGCGTGACCTCGACGAAGGCCGGATCACGACGGTCGATCGGGGCGCGAGCGATTGAAGAGGGGTTGAGCCGGGTGGAGTCCACGAGCCTCCGGAGATCGGCCGGGGCGAACCTCGGGGCGAAGGCCAGATCGGCGGGATACCGGCAGTCGTCGCCGTGTAGCCCAGGGAAGTCGGCGAGGTCGGGAAGCCGGCGGCGGATCGACTTCGCGTCGTCCTTCCCCTCGCGATGACAGCGCTCGACCCAGCGGCCGAGAGGGCAGAGGCAATAAAAAATCACGGCGTCGCCGAGCGGCCGTCCCCGCGCGTCGCGACCGCCGAGCGAGGCGAGGCGGTAACGCACGGCGAAGCCCTGGCCGTGGCAGTCATCGCAATCGCGACCGCCGAAGAGCGCTCGCATCGAGGCAACCGCGGCGTCGCGATCGGCCAGGCCCTTCTCGATCACCTGCGACGACGCCCAGACCCCCTTGACGGCCGCCACGAACGCCGAGGTGAACTGGTCGGGGAAGGGGCTGGGAGATTCCATCATCGCCACGCTGGCGGCCTCGGCGACGGTCTCCGTGACGCCGTGATGGACGAGGGCGGAGCGGAATCCGTTCCAGAAGACCTCGTCCACCGGCCAGTCCGTTCGAGGGTGACGCGCCTGGTGTCGGTCGACGAACTCCCAGACCCACGAGTCAACGGTCTGCATCGGCGGAACCCTCCCTGGATTGCCGGTCGGCCTGCGCGAGGCGGCGGATCGCGGCGCGCTGTTCCTCGCGAATCCGCTGGGTCTTGGTCACGGGGATCGCGGCGGGCGAGTTTGCCACGGCGGTCCGGGCCGTCTCGATCTCGGCGTGATTCGGCTTACCGCGATCCCACCAGCTCAAGAGGCACTTATGAGCGTAGGCCCATACCTTGCCGGGTGTGCCGCCGGAGACGCCGCAGAGGATCGCCGCCTCGATCCAGTCCGCCGGGTAGCTCGTGCTGAACATCCGAATCTTCGAGCCGATCTCCTCGAACGGGGCGACGAAGGTTTCCGCCCAGGCGATGATCCGGGCGACCTCGGCGGGGTCGGCCTTGACGGGGCGTGTCGGTCGACCGAGTATTGGATTGGATACAGATCCGCTCGAAGGTGTCTCGCGCTTATCATCTTCTTCTGTCTTATTGTCTCCACTAATAGGATGGGACCCCCCATTTTGTATCCAATTGGATACGCTTTTTGTATCCAATTGGATACAAACACCCGTATCCAATTGGATACACTTGGGGTCATTTTGTATCCAATTGGATACGCCGACAGGCTCTGATGCGTTATCCAATTGGATACGCTCGACCGGGGCTGATTTCGGTGTCTCAGGCGATGCGGATTTCAGTCGGAAAGAGAGGGCGCGGGCGGGGGCCGAGACGCAGAAAGAGACCTCGGCCGGACTCAGGAGCGGCGAGCCGGCCTCGCATTGCTTGCGGCCCGCGCGGACCCAGGTTTGATAGTCCTTGTTGAATCGGTAGGTGCCGTCGTCGAGCCGTTGCAGGAGGTTGGAATCAACCAACTCCGTGACGCCGCGAACAACGTTGGTGCGGGCGATCCCGACGAGAGCGCTGATCTCGGCGGCGGAGAGCGTGGCGGATTTTCGTTTCGCGGGACCGAAAACTTGCGCGAAGACCTCGCGCAGAACGATCCGCGCCGCCTTGCCGAACGGGGCGACCGCCAACGCGGCGTCCAGTTCGTGGGCGTATTTCAGCCATCCGTCGTCCGTGTCGGGCCTGGCCATCAGGAGGCCGCCCAGAACGGAGCGCGGAGGGAGCCACGAAAAACCGATCGCGAACGGCACATTCAGACCCCCGGCCCACTGGAAAAACCGCGTGGTACACTTGCGGGCCGGGTCATCTCGGGAGTAGGATCTTGAGCAGGCTTGGCCCGCCCCGGAGCCGCTGCGAACGGCTCCGGGGCTTCGCGGAATCATCAACATCGAGGGAATCCTTTCCCTTGGCCTCTTCCGGCCCTCGCGCGGGTTCCAGCCGCGTGGGGGCTTTTCCTGTTCCTTTTTACGGGGTTAACCGCTCAGCCTCGCGAGCCGGGCTCGTCGGGATAAGTGACGTCGTCGGGATCGGCGTCGTTGGCGTCCTGGCTTTCCTCTTCCGGCGTCACGGCGTCTGCGTCACGGCGAGCCTTGAGCGTTTCCGCCACGGCCGTCTCGTGATCGGCGCAGGCTCTAGCGATCTCTTGACGCACCCACTGCCGATGGCTGGCGTAGACCTTGGAAAGGACCGCCACGGCGGCCTGGACCTTCGTGGGGACTTGCCCGTCGGCATAGCCGAGATTGAACGCCTTGAGCGCAATCAGGCCGTGCATTCGTTTGGAATCAAGCGGAGCCGGTGCGTCGGGCAAGCTGCCCCAGTTCTCGGCGACCAGGCGGTTGACGGAGTCCACGGCCTCCGTGGCGACCAATGAGTAGGGCCGAGTGTCCGCCTGGCGTGGATCGTGGCCTGGGAGAGGGGTGTCGGCCTCGGCGATGGCGCGAGTGGCCTCGGCTCTAGCCGTGGCGATCTGGCCGGTCGGACTCTCCCTCATGGCGATTTCTTCGGCTTCCTCGGGCGAGTAAATGCCCGCGACGATTCCGGGGTGAATCGCGCGGATCGCTTTCGTGACGAGGCGAGCCCAGAGCATCACGTCGGGATATTTGTCGTACATCCCGCCGGGAGCCAGTCCGGCCCGCTTCGCGTCCTCGAAGCTGAACGAGAATTCGACCGGCTCGGGCTGAAGGACCGGGTGGGAGAACGCCGCCCGCACTTTCTGCGCGTTGCGTTCGAGGATCTTGATGACGCCGCCCCGGGCCTGGAATTCGGCCTGCATCGCGTCGGCTCGCATCGTGGGGCGGCCTTTCACGATATGGTATCGCAGGACCGCGTCAATCGGATGCAAGCCCTTGGCTTGACAGATCATCATCAAGCAAAACGCCTGCTCTGGTGTCTCGACTCCGAACATCCGGGATTTCGCGGCATACCCGGCCATCTCCCAAATTTGATCGAAACTCATCGTGGTCTGCGCGATCGCTTCGCCTCCGCCGTGATGCGCCGCCAGCGATCCGTTGCCACGGTTCTGAAGAGCCAGACTCATCGTTCGCCTCCCTTGATCTCGATCCCCGTACTGATCTCCACGCTCTCTCCCGGCCCGCTCGTCGCCAGAAATGGCAGGTCGATCTCTTCGCCCGAGACGATCGCCCAGGGAAGACGAGGCTGATAGTAGTTGCTCACCACAGCCTCCCCGTCGAATTGTTGTAGGCATCCCGCGACGTCGCGCGGCACTCTCTCGCGTACTCCATGCACTCCTCCTGATCCCTGAGCATGTCCTCGTACTCGTCGAGCAGTTCCACCGGCACGTCCGCCGCGTCGCGGATCTCGCGGCTGGAGAGGTACTCGTTCGCGTCGCTGTAGGTCACGACGCAGAGGTCGCCGTAGCTGTTCTCCTCAATGCGCTGGGACACGATAACTCCTTGGTCCAATCGAGGACTGCATGCGCCCGGCCTCGATATTCATCGCCTTATCAACGGCCTCGGCGAAGGAGCCGCCGTGGGCCATGCCCCCGAACCAGTAAACGGTCCAGCGTTTTTTCTCCAGGAAGAGATACCAGCTGGACTGCACCGGGTTTTCCTCCAGCCAGGCCATCCTTTCGGTGTCGGTGTGCCTGGGAGCCGCTTCATCCCGCATTGGGACCAGATCCTTTCGCCTTGGCGTGCGCGGCCTTGAGTTGTCCGAACCCCTCCCGCCAGCCGTCGCCTCCGCAATTCTCATTGGCGAGCATCTGCTCCACGGCTGCATAATAGTCCGGGGCGGCGATGATCACGCGGGCGTTGGCGATCGGATCACCGACGAATCGAATACCCTCGTCGAAGATGTCCGTGGGATCTGTATCAACGCGGATAGCCGGTTGAAGCAGAGAGCAAATTTGGACAACATCCCCGTCAAATGTTTCGTAGAAGATCGATGGGTCGGTCGGGCCAAGTCCAACCGAGTCATCGCCGGGGTCACCTGAATCGAATGACCACGGACCCGGCGTATGCTTCGCTTCATCCAGCATTGAGACCCACTCCTTATGAACTGTGTTGGGCGGCCTTGAGATTCCCGCAGTCGTGAAATGTCCAAGGGGACCGCCCCGGCCATGCTCCGGGGTGGGGCTACGCGATCCCGGGCGCGTTACGTTCCGACGGCCGCGAGATTTGGCCGAGGATGCAGGGGTTGAGCATGTCGACGCATTGACGCCAGCTTGCGGCGCAACTCGCGTTCGGAGGCCCGCGACTGATCGGCGCGGAACGCCTTGAGCCGTCGCTGATGGAGGGTCAAGGCCGCGTCGGGAAGTTGCTCGGTCGCGACCCGCCCCGCCTTGACCCGGCGCAGGCCGCGACGGGTCCATTCGACGGGAAGCTCAAGCTGTCTCTGAACGGTGCAAAGCTCATAGCCGTCGCGGATGTTCGGCCAGCAGGCGATGCCTCGCTCCTTCAGGAGTCGCTTGAGCGCCTTCCTGACGACGTGGTCCCACATCCCAACATGCGGCTCCAAACCGATCACCTCGCGGATCGCGGCATGCGTGAGCATCTGACCGCGATCGAGGTCCATCGTGAGTGCATACACGGCATCGACAGCCTGACTGACAACTTCGCTGGCTTCGGTGAACATTGAGAAACCCTCGTGAGAGAAAGGAAATGCTCCATTGGAGCCCTTGCCATGCCGGGCCTCGCCTCGCCGTGCCTTGCCAGGCCTAGCCCCGCCGCTCCAAGCTGATTCGTGTTCGCTCCATTGGAGCCCATGCCAGACCACACCCAGCCGTGCCGCGCCCAGCCCAGCCTAGCCGCACCGCGCCCCTACCTGGATCTAACCCCCGAGCCCGAACAACCCCTTACGCGGTGCCTGCTGTGGAGTTGGCAGTGCGGACTGTTGAGGTTGTTGCTGTGGAGCTTGCGGAGCCATTTGGACCGCGACAGTCGGCGCGGCCGTTGGCACCATCATGTAGCTATGGGCCACGGTCGTCGTCGACACGGACCCCGTGTGCACGAGCATCGAGCCCGACGTCGCCGGACCCGCGAAGCCCCCGGTCGTCGCGATCGGAGCCGCGACCACTGCCTTGAGCCTTTGGCAGGCCGTAGCGAGGGCGTTTCTCGTGAAGGCAAAAGGCCGGGGTCGCGCCGTCGTCATCAGGGGTGATGCGTATCCCGCCGTCTGGAATGACATCGCCGCAGGCTGAGCGACCAAGAGCGGAGCGGCCTGGACAAGCGAGACCGGAGGCATCGGTGTTAATGAGAGCTGCGCGGCCTGCGTTGGCTGCTGGATCGGAGTATTCGCGGCCATCGCCGAGGGCGCGGGCGTGCTGTAAAAATACGTCGGCGCGTTGTTATGCGCGATCACCACCCCGCCCGGCCAATTAGCCCGAACCTCGCCGGGAACCGGGGGAGTGGCGGGAACCGGAGGCACGGGAGGCGTCACGGTCGCGGTGATCGCCGGATCGGTCGGACCTCCCGCGAATCCGCCCGAGGCCAGAGGAGCGGGGGGAGGTGGAGCGGCGTCGTTCGGCTCGTCGGCGCGGCAGACGCCCACGGCGATGACAACAACCATCAGGAGAACCCAGGTCATCAAAAGAGTCGTGAAATGCTTGCCACGGCCTTGCATCGCTATGCACTCGCTTTCCGAGCCAGAGGCTCGCTCAGGGAAAGAATCGCTTCTCGCTTCTGAAACAGGTCACAGGGACGGCAGATCAGGCCCCGCGTGGCGATCCGTCCGCCACGACCGAGTACCGGCTTGCCGCAGGCGCGACACGGACGGCGATAGATCGACGATTCATCGCGGCGTTCATGGTTCGAGCCACACACGGGACGGCCTCCTGGTTCGATCGATCTCAGACAAATTCGTCCTGATTGACCTCGATGCCGAGCCTCCGCTCGATCTCTTCAAGGCGGGACTCGTGTTTGTCGTGCAGGCCGACGAGGTCCACGACGGCATCGGCGATCAGGTCCGCGACGACAAAGGTCACGCGGAGCGTGAACGCCACGCAGATCAGCGCGATCACCACGGCGAGCCAGTAGGTGGGGTGCCCGCCCGTCATGACGACCTCAGCTTTCTCACCGGCAACCAGCGCCGCGGCGCCTCGCTCCCCATGGGTGTTTGCCCGGCCGCCGGCGGCAGGGCCTCGACGGGAGCAAGATTTTCGGTCGGTGTCGGATCGGGCGCGGGGGGTGATGCCTCGGGGGTCGACTCGATCACCTCGGGCGGTGGAGGCGCGGGCGCGGCATGCCAGGCCCCCTCGATGGTCGTTGTCAACGGGGCCGCCTGTGTCGCGGGCAACGGGACATAACGCATCGCCTCGCGCCCCTGGTCACAGACCTTGACCGTGGTCGGGCAGGCGGGGGGACACGCGCGGTTGATCGTGAGGCTGCCATCCATGGCGCAACCAGAGAGAAGGAACAGGGGCAGACTCAAGCCGATCCGTCGGATCATGGGAATGCTCCGTTTGGGTTGGGATTATGCTGGTTTTGAGGATTGCGACGCGGTAATGTCGGCGGACGTGAGATCAAGACCCGGTTTTACCGGGTTTTGGCTTCATTGCTTCCTTCGCCAGCTTCAGAGCCGCCGCGGCGCGTTGAACCCTTTCGAGGCACTCATCGTTGCCGTCGGCGCTTTCTTCCTTGATGAGACCAACTGCGGAGATTTCAACGAATTGAGTCTCAATCAACTCTTGCTCTGTATAGTGGCTCCGGGTCGGCGCGGACTTCGCCAGACCTTTGTCGGCCTTGAATTCGCGCGGCGTCTTGCCGATCACGACCAGAGCGACGGTTCGCGTCGCTTCGGCGAACGGGTTGTCACTACCCTTGACCTTGCAGTTGTGGTCGGCCAGCGTGCCCGTGAAGAGATTCCGCACGCCCTTGCTCTTGAGCCGCTGGGCGGCCCAAGCCTCAGTCATGCCGACACTCACCATCGCGTCGGCGGCGCGGTCGGCCTTCAGGAACGGGTCGGCCTTCTCTTCGGCCCACTCGCGAAACGCCTCGTTGACGTAGCGGTGGAAGCCGTGCGAAAGGTACTTGGCGTAGGCGAGGGCGATCTGCCAGTGAGCCCAAGTGCCTCCGCCGTGCTTGCCGCGGGTCGACTTGTAAACAGCGGAAATTCCGCTGTTTAGATTTGCGGCCAATCCCCCAATGAATCCCTTGCCTTGAGCGGACTCCTTCCAATGCTTCGGGCTCTGGCTGACGGGCGATCCCGCCGCCTTCCACATGTCCGTCAGGCTGACGAGACGATTCGCGTCGAAAAGCACGTCGGTGCCGTTGTACTGGAACGCAACGGCGGGGAGGGATTCGGGTGTCTCGGCCATCATGGGCCTCCGTGGAAAAACGTCAACCATGACGAATGTGTTTCGAGAAAGACGCCGCTGGTCAGAGCGATTTCGCGGCGGTGACGTCCAAGCCTCCGGCCTGGGCGAGATACCGCGCGACGTGCTCTTCCATGAGCCGCTCAAGGTGATGTTCCATCGTCTCGCCCGACAGCATGGCGATGGCCCTGAAGCGTTTTCGCGTCTCCGGTTTGACGCGGGCATACATCTTGATCCGCGCTGCCGGGACCGCGTTGTTCTCCATCGTTTTGACCACCGTGAGGACTCCTTTTGATGAAACAGTCACAAGCGATCTAGCAAGAGTATCGTACCACCCAGCCAGGAAATTGCAACAATTCCTTACATCGTTTGTGGGAATGTCCACAAAGTCCTAATATCCCTGGACTTACGGAGCGTCCATTGGGTACTATCAGGGCCATGAAGCCCGACCAGTTGCCGAAGAAATATGTACGGACGACCGATCGCATCAGGTCGACCCTGAAGCGACTCGTCATCGACATTACCGAGGCGCCTGTGTTTGCAAGACGGCGCCGCATGCTGAGCGAGGAAGTGATCGTGAATGCTTCCTGGCTGCTGATGAAGGACATGGACCCGGAAGAACTCGCGGAAAAGCTCGCCCCTTATGTGGCGAAGGTCGAGGAAGTCTTTCGTGAGGCGGAAGCGGATCTTCCTCGCAACAGGGAATCTATGGGCCGCGAGGTCAACGAGGCGGTTGCCCGCCAGCAAGCCGAGAGGCTCGCGGCCCGTCAGCAATCAGAAAGCCTTCCGATTCCCGACGCTCAGGTTACCCAGTTCACACCCGCCGAACGCGAAGTCGTAAACAGGAAGGTGGGACTGAAGGGCACCTCAGCGCCGCGAACGCCGAAGAAAGGTCGAGCGTGACCAGGCGTCCCGATCGCGTATCCATCATTGCAAGCCGCTTCGCGCTCACGATGACCGCCGTGCTGCTGTCTCCTTCGGTGATGACTCCGACGACTTCCGAGGGCGCAATGGGAAAGAGCAGACTGCGGCGCTGGCGGTTTGGCATAGGGGGATGCCTCCTCAAGTGATGTTCCGTCACAGGGGGAAGAGTCGACGTGCAAACACGTGGCGATGCACACCCTAATGGTGGACAAAAACGCAGTCAAGTGGGTAGATGATGCCGATTACCATCGAATGTCCTTGCGGTCAAAAGTTCAGTGTCAAGGACACCTTTGCCCGCAAGAGAGCGCGATGTCCCGCGTGCGATAAACCCGTGGACGTTCCGGGCGAGAATGTCTTTGTGCCCATGTTGTCTGATAAACCTGGATTAAGCCTTGGAAAGAAGACCGGGATCGCCTTCGGGGCCGTGTTAACGGCCAGCGCGGTTGGCGCTGGGATCTGGTTTGGAATCGCGTGGCGACAATCCCATTCGCCGGAAAAGGCCGCGTTAGATAAGTCCTATACCAGGGCCCTCGCGGAGAATCGGGCCGCCGTGCTCATCTTCAACCAGGCGGAGCGCGCGAAGCATCGAGGGCGTTTTGACGAGGCGGTGAAACTCTATTCGGAGTTCCTCGCGCATCCGGGGAGCACCGCCTTTTCGCGGCATGTCGACGACGATCGACGGGCGGGTCGCGATACTCCGGCTTGGCTCTTCAAGCAAGAAAACGACGAGAGAGCGTTCTCGGCCGCGGTCGCGAAGGAGAAGGCGGAGGAAATCGAAACGATCAAGAAACTGGTGCGCGCCTGCGAGAGCGACGCCGAGCCGCTATCCATCGACGCCTTTACCGCCAACTTTCGCGCAATGTGCGCGGTCGCGGGGATCAACCCCGAGGACGGCAGTAGTCCGACCGTGAATGCCTTTCGCGCGGTTCGCTTCGTCATGCTTCAGCGGATCGATCAGGAAAAGTCGCGGATCGCGCAAAACGATCGAGTGGCCGCGCCCGACCCTGGACCAAGGCCCAGACAACCCGTTCGGTCGATCCAGGAAGAGATCGAGATCAAGGAGCGGATTCAGGCACGCAAGGACGAGCAGAGCCAGCGCGACTTTGATGATGAGTCCGCGCTGATTCAGATCACGGGACGCATCCCTCCCAAAACGCGACCACGAGCCGTTGCAGTTCCCAAGACGAGCCGCCCGCCGGTTTCGTCCAAGCCCCGATTCAGTCTCGCCGCCGAGAAACTGATGGGCCAGGCCAAGGCTCTGGAAAAGTCGCGAAAGCTGAACGCGGCGATCGGCGTCTATCGGCACGTCGTCAAGGATTTTCCAGGGACAGAGCAGGCGATCACCGCTGCGGCAAGGGCGGATTATCTGGAGAAGCCGTGATGCGCTGATACCGAAAACGACCCCGCCCCTCGTCGCCTTGCGGCGGGAGGGGCGGGGTCAACGGTTGCCCCTGCAAGCGGGGCTTCATGTTTTATTGGCCGCTTCGCCTAACGCTTATCCCGGAGTTCGTGAGTCCGCTTCCAACGGGAGTGGCGGACAACCGGATGGATGACTGGCGGCCGGCGCGTCACGGGTTTTTGTGATCGGCTCGGGATGTTGCCGCGGTAGGATTTGAACCTACGACCTTCAGGTTATGAGCCTGATGAGCTACCTGGCTGCTCTACGCGACAACGGAAGCTTACATCCTCCCAGCGGCGCGTCAAATTTCAGAAATCCATATCCTCGCTGTCATCGTCTTCAAGGTCCGCGTCTCTCGCGTCTTCCGGGTCGTCGTCCAGTTCCCTTTTCCGCGACGGCGAAACCTCGATCTGCTTCGGGATCTCCCACTGATGGACCGGCTCCGGCTGCGCCCGCTTCGCCACGATCCGCGCCGCCTCTTCCGTGCATGGCGTGAGCCGATACACTGACGCGCCATTGAAGTACACCGTGGACCACGCACCATCATGCCCGGGAATGTCCAGTCGGCCGAGTTTGGAGCCAAACCGTTCCTCCTCGGTCAACCGCCCCGCCATCTTGACGTGGCCCATCAGTTCCACGACCGCCCAGCTATCAAACGCCTCGGACATGGCTTGCCTCATGGAAGATTAAAGGCTTGTCTTCGTCCTGCATAAAACCGTGCATATTCTGCGCTCGCTTTCCTGACCTCGTCAGACTTTCCCCTTCAGCCCTCCCGCCAGCACCCGGCCATCCCTGCCCTTCCTCGGCCTCGGCGGAGCCGTCGCGTGGGCCTTCTCTTGCTTCGGCTCGGCGCGTTTCTTGAGGTCGGCGACGCTCGGCCTGGGGATCACCAGATCCATGCCGCTGCGGCAGCAGAGCAGGCAGACTGACTGCGGTCGAAGTGGTTCGTCGGCATGCCCGAGCGGACACTCGCGCGGCCCGGCGGATTCGAGGTAACGAACCCGTTCTTCGCCCGAGCCGTCTTCGGCCTCGACCTGGATCACCTGGGCGCGGGGGCCGTCCCAGGGGAGTCCATTACCCAGGAGGATCGGGAAATCGTAGCGCGGCCCTTCCCACGGGAAGCCCTCCTGATGCCCCTTCGCCCGCGCGGCCTCGGCGAATTGATCCGGGCCGATCGGCGCGTCGAGATCGGCGAAACGGCCGTGCTGAGCCTTCCATGATTTCTCCTCGCGGCGCGACTCCTCCTCGATCTCGGCGTACAGCGCCACGATCCGCGCCAGTTCCTGGGGATCATTGGCCTCGATCCTGACCTGGCACTGGCAATCCCATTCGTCGCGATACCAGAGGGTCCGGCGATAACGCATCAGAGGTGTACATCCTGGGTTCTGTCGCGGCGGAACTGTCGCTACAACGCGTGCTCTGTATTGTATCGGGCCGGAATCCACACTCCACAACATTCGGTAAGACTGTTTAAGTGGTAGAATGAAGAGATGTTACATCAAAAACGACCTCTTTTGTGAGACAACGAGATCCCGTATTAGGGCAAGGAGTCGTCGATCGTGGCCACGCGCGCCATCAAGAACGAGAAGGTCCGGGAACGCCTGCTGGCCTTCGAGCTTCTCGTCCAGCGGGGCGAGTCATCACTGGCGATCCGCGCCCGCATGAAGATCAGCCGCGCGACCTATTACCGCTGGCTGAGCCAGATCGATCGACGCGACGAACCAGACAAGAGCGCTCAGGCGCGGGAGAAGGCATCGTGAGTGAACCCACGGAACGCCCCTGGACCGAAACGCCCCCCGCGCGGATGTGTATCCCGAGACCTCGCAGGGGCTCGCATCCAGGCTTTCCCCTGGGCGCCCACGTCGGCGATCATCCCCAGGACCAGCACGATCCGCATGCCGCGTATCGCATTCCGCACGCGACCTATGCCGCGATGGAGCCCGCCGCGAAATGGCCCGCCGGATCGGAACTGACCTTCGCCCTGGGACCGGGTCCGAAGGCGCTACAGGACGAGTTCCGTGAGGCCGTCAAGACCGTCGCGGCCACGGGGATCAACCTGACCTTCCGCGAGCTACTGCCGGGTGAGGACACGGCAAAGCCCGCCGACTGCCGCGTGGAGTTCATCAACGACGGCTCCAGCTGGTCCGACGTCGGCCAGGATTGCCGATTGGTCCCGCTGAACCTCGCCACGACGCATATCGGCTGGCCCGACGACCTCGCCCGCTCGATTCACGAGTTCATGCACTTTCTTGGATGGATGCACAACCAGGCGATCCCCAACACGTACCTGCATCTTGACCCGGCCAAATGCTACGCGTACTTCGGCGGTCCGCCGAACAACTGGGACAAGGCCACGGTCGACTCCCAGGTGCTGTACATCTTCAGTGGCGCGTACATCGGCTCGGGTTTCGACGCCGCGTCGATCATGCAGTATTCGGTCGATCCCTCCTTGACCACCGACGGCGTCGGCATCCCCTGGAACCAGGAGCTTTCCACGGGGGATATCCACGACCTTCGCACGGTCTACGCGATCGCCGCGCCGCCGGTGCCGCCGACGACGCCGCCGACGCCGACGACTCCGACTCCGACGATCGCGGCTCCGCCACCGACCGCGCCGACTCCACCGACGAATCCGTCGCCTCTGTCGCCTCCCGAACCCCCGACCGCGCCGGTCGTGGCGCCCACGGCGCCGCCTCTGACGCCGCCGCCCACCGTGAAAGGTCCGATCGTGCAAAGCTTCATCCCTCTATTGCTCCAGTGGCTCGCGTTCATCAACGGAATCATGGATGTCGCCAAGTTGATCCAGGTCGTCACCGACGCCGAATCGAAGGAACTCAGCCTTGAATCAGGCATCAAGGCGATCAAGGAAAATGAAACGGCGATCTTCAAGACCACACTCGGCCGGCTCGCCGCCGACGAGGCCCTGAGCATCCTCCTGGCGATCTACCAGCGAGGCATCGCCGATCACGCCGGGGGTCATCTGAGCGCCCTTCAGTTCGACGCGGGCGTCGCGGCCGTGGCGTCGGCCTGAGTCGCGGGGCGTCATTCTCTCTCGTTGATAGCCCTCGGCACCAGGACGGCGCATGCACGTTCACCCGACCGTCGCGTTCTATGGACTCACCGCGGCCGGCGGTCTCCTCTTCGCGCAGCTTCCTCCCGAGGGGCTTTCGCTCGGTCAGGGCGCGGGCACGGGCGCATTCCTCGGCAGTGTGATCGCGATGGCGATCACCGCGTTCGGGACAAGTGTCTGGCCCAAGCCCTTCCTCGATGCGCGCGGCGACCGCAAGCGACGCGAGGAACTGGAAGCGCACGTCAAAACAAACACCGGGAAGGTTGATGAGCTTCTCGCCCGCGACGCCACGCGGGACAAGGAGATCCGCGCCGAGCGGGATGGGTTTCTCGGCCGGATCGCCGATCTCACGGCCCGTCTGGGCGGGATCACCGAGGAAAACGTCCGGCTCATCCACCTTCACCTCGTCAACAGTCAGCACACCCGCCCCGGTGATCCCTCGGGCCTGCTCCGCGTCCTGATCGACGACGCGATGCCGATCGTCCCCGCCACGACCGTCCTGCTCATCGAGGACGAGCCCGGCCCGCGCGAGGCGCTCAAGCAATGGCTCTCTCGGTTCGGCTTCGAGGTGGACGCCGTCGGAACGCTCGCCGAGGGCCTCGATGGTCTCGACCGGCACCCCGATTACGCCGTGCTCGACCTGAAGCTACCCGATGGCGATGGGCTCGATTTGCTCAGGAAGGTCCGCGACGAGGGGCGAACGACCTCGGTCGTCATCGTGACCGGCCTGGCGGATTCCAGGATTCTCGGCCTGGCTCGGGCGCTGAAGCCCTCGGCGCTGATCGCCAAGCCTTTCGACCTTCACGCCGATCTCTTGCCAGCGCTGGGCTGGTCGGCGAGACGGTAATCGTTTGTGGATGGTTTGGCTGAGTTCGACCCGACAAGACCTTATCTTCAAGGACACGTCCCGATGACCACGCTCCGCCGCCTCTCGCTTCTGACCGTCGCCCTTGGCTGGCTCTGCCTGATGCCCGCGCATCTGGTCACCGCTCAGTCGCCCGCGACCACGCCCACGACGACCTCGGCCGCCACCGGCCTTGACCTCTTGAAGGCCGTGACTACCGACCAGGCCGCGATCACCGCCGACAACGCCGCGATCGCCGCGGCGAACAGCAAGCTCCAGTCCGACCAGACGCAGTATTCCAGCGACGTCTCGGCGTTCGTGGCTTACCTCGTCAGCGCGGGCCGCCCCTGTTTCGTCGTCGGCACCGATGGCTCGGCGACCTTCTACGAGGCCGACTCGAAACAGCCGCTCGGCTACTCGGTCGTGATCGCGCAGCCCCTGTCGGTGCCCGTGACCGTGGCCGTGCCGACACCGACGCCAACGCCCAGCACGCCCGCCACGACGCCGACGCTCCCCTCGTTCCCGACCACGCCGACGTCGGTCACGCCGACGACCCCGGCGAGCAATCCCGCGCCCGCCGCCTCGGCCTCGGCCTACCGGGTGGGCGCCCCGGTCTCCGCTCAGAGCCCGCCGCTTCGGCCGGGGAATCGCCAGGAGGTTCCGGTTCGACGAATGAATGGGCCGTGAACGTGGCCTCCATCTGAAAGGGACGGCAAGGCCATGAAACTGAGCGTCTGGCCGGGGCAAGGTGTCACGAAATACCTGTTCTTCTGCCCCGGCTGCGAGTGTCTCCATTCTTATGATGTTCGGACCGACGGCAAGCGGCCGAACTGGTCGTTTGACGGCAATCTCGAATCGCCCACGTTCACGCCCTCACTGTTCTATCCAGATCGGGTCTGCCACCTCTTCCTGACAGCCGGAAAGCTCCACTTTCTCGGCGACTGTACGCACAAACTGGCGGGACAGACGGTCGACCTGCCGGATATGGACTGATACATCCGCTTCTTTATACAAAGGATCTTCATGTCCCGCGAAATCACGACCCACAGGTTGAACGGCTTGAACGACGCCATCAGCATTTACGCTGTTGATGATCGTGGAGCCGGCAACGCGAATCACGTCTATGAACTCGGAATTGGTGGCATCGCGGCTTACTCCAAGATCAGCGAGATCCGGTTTCAGAAGGGGCCGATCCAGGAGGCCGGACCGAACGGTCTCTCCAATGAGGCTCTGATCGCCGTCGTGATCGACCGCCTTCAAGGCTTCCAGTCCGGCGATTTCGCGTGCCGCGAGAACGCGCTCGCCCTGACGAAACTGGAAGAGGCAATGCACTGGCTTCAACACAGAACCCGCGAACGTCTCGCGCGGGGTGTTGAAGGGACGACCCAGAAGTAGTAGATGTCAAGAGAGTTACCAGAAGCGTCTGGGTGAAACGATGAGCTTTTCGGGAAGTAAGCCCCGAGACGAGGCGAGCAAGCCCACCCTCTTCGGCCACGACGGCTCGCTCTATACCGACGACGAAAACGAGATCCTCGCCGCCTGCGCCCGGTACAAGGCCGAGCACCGCAAGGGGTTCCTCTCGGTCACCGAGATCGTTTGGGTGATGCGCGGGCTGGGGTGGGAGAAGAGGGCGACCCCGCCGCGGGACTCTCATGGGGCCTGAGGCGGGGTTGAGCCGGCGGACTGTTCGGAGAGTTCCGTTCAGCCAGGAGTCGTCTTTTGAGCGCGAAACTTCTGGTAACAGGATCGGCACCGGCCGGCGATCCGCTCGTAAGCCGGCCGAGCCGAATACGTCTCGCCGCGATTCGTCCCGCAATCAACGCAAGGCGCGGCGTCCCGGGGGAGATGTACGCTGCTTGAGCGCGGGGTCTTTGCCGGGACTGGCTTCAGGGGTTCCCCATCCGATCGCTTCCTGGATACCGCGATGATAGGTTCAAGAGCGCGAACCACTCTTCGGTAGCTCAGTCGACCTTCGCTATCGACGACCCCTGAGAGAGAATCCAGCAATGGCGCCGTCCCCGGCCCGACTTCCTTCGCCCAGATTTCGCGGATCAGGGTTTGGGCGTCGAGGGAGTGAGATCGGGCATCGGCCTCGAACGAGATTCGCTCGCAGCGGTCGAGGAATCGGTCTGGGAACTTCTCGGGACGGTTCGTGGTGAAGATCACCACCGAGCGCGAAGGCAGGTCTTCCAGGGCCGAAAGCCAAACCTGTGACGCCTTCGGACTCATGTAATCGGCCTCGTCGACGACGACGACTTTCCATCCCGATCCCATCATTGGCGTGTAGCGCAGTCCCCTCAGAACGTTCTCGACCGCCTCGGCGTCCTGCATGCCGCTCTTGATTGTCTCCAGGCCGCCGAACTCGACCGCCCCCAGTTCCGAGGCGATTGCCAGCGCGGCGGACGTTTTGCCGACTCCGGTCGGCCCCTCGAAGAGGAACGCGGCCGAATACGGGCATTCCAGATAGGTCTCCAGGCGAAACACGGCCAGGCCCTGGCCGACCATCGCGGCAAGCGTGGCGGGTCGGTGCCTGTCGGCGAGCGATGCGGGCGCCCTGGGTTCGTCCTTGAGGCCAAGGCGGTACTGATGGACTGGTTGACTGAGATGAAAAGCCGTGTCTATCATGAGGTTCCTCCGTTTCGTGATGGTTTCGGGGGCCAAGGGGACCGTCGGGGTCAAAGCCGACGGTCCCCGGCTTCTCCCATCATTTGCCTTCGATCTGGCCGACCCGGCCGCCGAGTGGCCTCGCCAGGTTGATGTTCCCGCCGTCGCGAACTCCCGCGTCGTAGGACGAGCCGCCTTCAATGCGCTTCACGACGAGTTTCATTCCGGGGTTCGCCATCTCGGCTGCTTGCTCGCTCTTGCCTTTAAAGATGGCCAGCGTCGAGCGCGATCCCGGCCGTTCCAGTTCCAGGCGAGCGCGGGACTCCTCGGACTTGTGCGCGAAGCCGTGTCCCAGGCCGAGATAGTAGGGGAGCATGTCCGTGGACGGAGATTCGTGGGCAACCCGATAGCGGTCCCAGAGACCCTTGAACGCGGTGGCCAGGAATTCCAGGGCCCACGACGCGGCTTCGACGTTGGCCGCGTCGCCATAGAGCACGATCGCCACCTTGACCGTCCTGCCGCTCTTGCCAATCCGGGCCTTGTACCTACGCGCGACCCCTGTCACGGAGAACACCTTTTGGACGGTGTCGAGCGCCGCAATGTAGTGGGATTCCGACCACGCCTTTTCCCACGCGACGAACTCGACAATCCTGTCCTCCTCGCCGCCGAGTCGAATGTCGGCCGAGGTCAGGTTGTGTTCGTCCATGAGCCTCTGCGCCATCGCCAGCGCGGTCTGGGCCTCCGCCTCGGTCGCGCCGTTGGCGGTCGTCTTGCTCAGGAGCTTCTGGAGCCGGTCGAGGACTTCGGGGCGTTGCACGATTGGCTCTCCGGGATGGTTTCGGGTGAGGCGGTAAAAGGAAATGGTGGGGCCATCCCTGGCCCCTGGGTTATTCTCAGTTGGCGCTCACGAAGGCCATCGCCTTCTCGAACGCGTCGGCCTTGAGTTGACTACCAGCCCCGAACCACATCGAGGAGAGCCGGGCCGCCCGGTTCTCCTCAAGGCTCTTGGTCTTGGTCGCCTTAACCTCGGCGTGGTCGACGAACTCGGTCACCGCGTTGTAAGCCGTCCAGAGCGTGTGCCGCACGCCTCGAATGTCGGCTCCCATGCCGTTGTCGAACAAGGTCAACGCCTTGGCGCGATTGCGACGCACGTTGTCGGCGGTCTCCTTTTTCTTCTCGGGCTCTTCCGGCATGACGAAGACCGACTCGAAATAGCGGGTTGCTCGCGCCGTGTTCAGCTTGACCCCCGCCATCGCGTCGGCCGCCTGGCCGAACTTTGCAAAGTACGCATCCGCCAGACCGAGGGTATTGCGGGCCTCGACCAGCCGCCTCTCGATCACCGGCATGTGATAGAGAGTCACGCAACTCTTCGCCTTGGCCGAAACAGCGGCGGTCAAGGTGTTCTGGCAGACCACCCGGATCGGCGTGAAGAAGATCTTGCCCGCGTGCGAGCCGTTGTGGCCGTTGGTAAGGAGAAGGTATTTTTCCGTGACATCCTCGGAGCCAGCCACCCGGATCTCACCGTCCAGTTTGGCGAGCATCCAGACGCGCTCGCCCCTGCCGAGCGCTCCAGCGGTGTGATAGCGGATCGAGTCGGCCCCGAGCAGGCCATCCATGAAGGCGAAGGCCGTTTCATTCTGGAGCGGCGTGTACCACTCGCTCATCACTCCGAGGACCGCGTTGGTGTCCTGGCGGACCGCGGCGCGGGCGCCGGGAACCTGGGAGCCGTCACCGAGGTAGACGGGCTCCATGTTGACCTGCCAGTCAAGCCCTGCCGCCCGCATGGCTTCCTGGGAGGTCGCCGGATTGTCAAGCTCGGTGCCCAGGCCGTGCCAGGGCTTCGCGCCCACGTACATCATGGACGCCTTGCCGTTCGTCTCGCTCAGATTGTGGGCCATCGGACGGACCTCCTGGAGTGGTGATGGTTTCGGATAACTGAGACTAGATCATATCAAGATACGTCAACGTTGTACAGAAGAAAAAGCCGAAGTTTTCGGGTTTTTCGCCACCGCGCCGGTAGCAAAGACAGCTTTTGCGGCGTCCTTCCAGGACGCAGAGGGTCGTGCAAGTCGACCCCGGCGCTCTCGATCAGAAACAGAAAAGCGATTGCGACGGCCCTTTCTTCGACTTCTTCGGCACGGGCGGCAACTCCTCGACCTCGTACCCGTCCGCGTGAAGCATCGAGGCCAGCACCGTTCGATGGCAGGTCGCCGCGTCCTTGCAGGTGCACATCAGGACGCACGGCCCGCCGATCTCCTTGATCTCGCGGAGCCCCTTGGCGTAGTCGGCGATCTCGACCGAGCCTCCTTTGTAGTTACGGTTGCCCCAGCAGCCGAACCAGTGATAGAGGGGGCCGAGCAAGTTCTGAAGCGATGCCTGGTTCCACTGCGGCTGCCATTGCGAGTACGGCTTGAACCGGACGTCGACCAGGTGGGCGCCGAGCCGCGTGAGGTGGGACGCGATTTCCTCGGGCGTTCGACCCGAGTAGCCGACCGTGTAGAGTTTGGGCTTGGACATGGGGACTACCTCCTGTAAGGGTGAAGTTGGACAGAACGTATTAATCATAACAATTAATCCGCATCTGTCAATAGTGAAGACAGGAAAACATCTTCGTGTTCACAGGTGCCATCAACGGGCCGATCCGCCAATTTCTCGCGTCGGCCCCCGAAGCCTTCTCGGGACGCAATGTCGTCGTGGGCTGCTCGGGCAACTTCACCGCCGAGGCGGTGATCTCCGCGACCGGAAAGCCGAGGTCGATTCACTCGAACGACGTTTCGCTCTACTCGTGCGCGGCGGGCGCTTACCTCTCGGGCCGACCTTTCCGCCTTGAGGTCAAGGAAGAGGCGTTCGATTGGATTGCCCCGCACTTGAAAAGTGGGGCGGGCCAGATCGCCTCGCTGCTGGTATTGCTCGCCGCCCTGCCGTTCGAGAAACGCAAGAATCCGCACCAGGAGAGGATCTGGGGCCATTACCGCGACCAGTTTGACCGACTTGTGGCCGGTTCGATCGAGAGGATCGCCAAGGTTCAAGCCCGGGTCGACGACTTCTTTCCAGGGGATGTTTTCGAGCACTTCCGACGCTACGAGAGTGACCCAGACGCCGTCTTTTGTTGTTACGCGCCCACGTATAAGGGCGGATACGAGCGACTCTACAAACGGATTCAGGAGATCTTTGCCTGGGACGCTCCGCGCTACCCGTTGATGGACGACGATCGCCGCGGCGAACTCCTGGCCTGGATGCGAGAACGCCCCTACCTCTGGCTCGATGATCGCATTCTGCCCGGCATGACGCCCGTGCTTCAGCAAAAGTCGGGGCTCAATCACGCCGTCTATCTCTATTCCAACGTGGTCACGCGGACGGCGGTCCTTCGCGACAAAGCCAGGGGGCCGCTGCCGAAGCTGCCGATCGCCGGGTGCGACTTTGAGATAAGGACTGATTCGGAGGTCATCCTCGTCCCGATGAAGACGGCGGACCTGGCGGCCGTCAAGGATGCCTATCTCGGCAAGAACATTCTCTTCTGCTCGGGGATGTGGGCGTACAGCGTTCGGATCGACGGCAAGGTCGTCGGCTTCATGGAGTTCTCTCGCGACAAGTTCGGCGGTAACGGCCTTTACATGCTCGCCGACCTGGCTGTCCCTCATACGAGGTACAAGAAACTCTCGAAGCTCATCGTGATGCTCGCCGTCAGCGGACAGACCCGCAAGTCGCTAGAACGGGTCAAGGAGTCGCGGATCAGCTCGCTCTCGACGACCGCGTTCACCGAGAAGCCGGTCTCGATGAAATACCGAGGCGTCCTCGAACTGGTCAAGCGTGGCCAGGGCAAGGACGGAAAGAAGTTTCTCAATTACGAGGGCACCTTCAACACTCTCACCTGGAAAGAGACGCTCCGGGAATGGCTGACCAGGCACGCTTGATCGAACTCTGCTCCGCGCTCAATGAATCCCTGGAGGGCGTCACTCCTTACCGGATCGCCGTGGCGCCGCCTCGTGAGATCGAGCACGTCGACAAGAACGCTCACTACATGAGCAAGCGGGTCTTCGACCAACTTGTCGCCAACGTCAAGCGAGACGGCAACCTGTCTTCCCTGCCGTTCTGCTGGAAGCGTCCCGACGGCAAGTTTATCGCGCTCTCGGGAAACCATCGCGTCGACGCGGCGCGGGAGGCGGGAGTTCCGCTGCTCTTGCTCCTCTATACCGACGAGGCGCTTTCGCGATCCCAGAAGCGAGCCATCCAGGTTTCACACAACGCGTTGGTTGGGGCAGACAATCCGGCGGTGCTCAAGGAGATCTGGGCCGAGATCGACGACCTAGGGATGAAGGTTTACAGCGGTCTCGACGACGCCATGCTCAAGACGATGGACAACGTCGATGTCGCCCGGATCTCGGACGACCCGCTTCGGTTCGAGGACCTGCACATCCTGTTCATTCCCTCGGAGGTCGACCGGATCAAGGAGACCCTGGGGCGGCTTGGCAACATCAAGAAGGCGAGGCTCGCGGCTCCTGTCGAGGATTTTGATCGCTTCTTCGAGATGCTTCTCACGTTCAAAGAGGCGAGCGGCATACTGAATACCGGGACCGCGTTCCGCGCGATGATGGATATCGTCGAGGCGTGGATCGCCGAACATATTGCGGCTGAACACGATGCGAGCGAAACGTCATGAGGCCACGATCGAGGCGAGACGCAAGGCCGTGGCCGCCAATCTCATCGGCGGACTGAATTACCGCGACATGGCCGAGGTGCTCGATTGCTCGATCGGGACCATCTCCAAGGACGTCAAGGTCATCCTCCAGCGGCTCAAGGAAGATCAGGTCACCGCCGCCCGCGACTGCATCGCCATCGAAGTTCGTCGGCTCGACAAGCTTCTCAACACGCTCTGGGCGAGGGCCCTGTCCGGCGACCTCAAGACGATCGAGACCGCCATGAAAGTGATGGAGCAACGGACGAAGTTGCTCGGCCTGGAGGGCAAGGGGGGCCTGGTTGGCGACGAGGCCAAGAAACAACTCGTCGTGCCGACCGTCGAGGAAGACAAGGGCCGGGTCGATGGTGAACGCTGATCTACGGGTGGACTCGCTGCTCGTCGACGGGATTCTCAAGCAGACCCTCCCCAAGGAACTCCTGATCGTCGGTCCGGCGGGCACGGGCAAGACACGCGGGATTCTCAACACGATCCACCTGCTCTGTCGCGATAACCCAGGATTGCGGGTCTTGATGGCCCGACAAACCCGGGTCTCGATGAGCGATTCCGTTCTTGTCACTTACGAGCAAGAGGTTCTCGCCGAGGACTCGATGCAGTCCGTGGCTCGTGGGGCGAGTCGGAGGGGGCGAACGGGGTACGCCTATCCGAGCGGCTCCGAGATTGTCTTGATGGGACTGGACGAACCCGCCAGGGCGTACTCGACCGCCTGGGATCTGATCTACATCAACGAGGCCATCGAAGTCCTCGATGAGGCTTGGGATACCCTGGGCACCAGGCTTGACCGGCCTGGCCGTTCCCTGGCCCTTGGCTATCTGATCGGTGACACGAATCCAGGCGACCCTTCGCACTGGCTGAGAAAACGGATTGACGCCAAACGCCTGGTCCACTGGCCGACCTCGCACAAGGCGAATCCCGCCATGTGGCAAGACGGTCGGTGGACCAAGGCCGGCCTGGCGTACATCGCCCGCCTCGATCGACTCACGGGGACGCGCCGAAAGCGGTTCAAGGAAGGTCTCTGGGCGGCCGGAGAGGGCCAGTGGTTCGAGAGCTTTAGCGACCAGCACATCTCTGTCAAGGCCGCCTATCATCCCTCGGCCCCGGTCTATCTGGCGGTCGACAGCGGCGTGCACACCGCGGCCGTCTGGTTTCAGATCCGCCAAGGCAAGGACGGCCCGATCATCACCGTCTTCGGCGACTATTACGCCTTCAACGTTCCGGCCTACGACGTGGCGCTTCAAATTCTTGCTCGCACCGCCCAGCTTTGCAAAGGGCGATTCGACGTCGGATTGACCGACCCCGCCGGGAACAGCTCGACGCCGATCGGGCCAACCGTTTCGGATGAGTATCGTCGAGCGGGGCTGAAACTCGATTACTGGCCATCGTACTCCGGCTCGGTCGTCTCGGGGCTGACCTTGATCGAGTCGTTCGTCTCGTGCTCGCCGCCGGCCCTGCTGGTCAGCCCGGATTGTCAGCACCTGATCAACGCGATGGCGAACTACAAACGGGCCAAGCGATCGAATCAATACATCGATCGTCCGGTTGATCCTCAGCATCCTTACGAGGATGTCATGGACGCGCTTCGGGGTGGACTGCAACACAAGTTCCCCGAAGGACGTCGGCCGGGGCCTGGGCTCGTCTACATCCCGGGCCGAAACGTCTTTTGAACCGGGTTGAACCAGGGAGCCAAATTCGATGAACGCCCACGAAGCCCGCCAGGCCACCTCGAACGCGGCGGTTCCCGCGGCCGATCCCAACGCCGTCACGGAGGCCGTCGCGAGGGCCCATGAACTCATCGCCAAGGCGTCGATCCGAGGGGCCAGCGAGGTCGACGTGCCGATCGGTTTGATTCCCGAGCCGATCCTGACGGCGGCACTGAACGCCCTTCGCAAGGAGGGATACACGGTGTACAGGCAACCGGCGGCGCAGGTGGTGACGATTCACTGGTAGGCGAGCGATAAGCTGCAAGGGCGGCGTCTTTCTCACTTCTTCTTTCCGATCGAACACGAGCCTTATTCCATGATCACCCCGCACCCCGATTGCCCGATTGCCTACGACTTTGAGCCTCTCGTTGCCCAGACCAAGGCGTTTCTCGCGGCGAACCCGCAGTACGACAAAACGCTGGACACGCCCGCTTACGCCGTCCTCGATCGCGCCTTGCAACTCTGCCTCAACGCCAAGGGGTTGCCCCCCTTCCGCGAAGCCAACGCCGAGGTCACCTCGGCCCAGGCCATGCCTCAACTGAACGCGGCAATGGTCGGCGGGATCGTCTGGTTTCTCGCGGAGTATTGCGCCAAGGAAGGGATCAACATGGCGGAGGCCATCAACCAGCAAGCACACCACAGGCGATCCGAGTAACCCATGCCCCTTGACCTTACGATCGACCAGGTGCGCGGCTTGATCGGTCGTCGCCATGAAGAATGGGACCGCCATCAAACCGGCTGGCGGTGGATGATGGACTCGTACGAAGGGGGCGACCGCTATCGAAACGCCGTCTACGGCCTCGATCAGATGGGCCTGCCCGATCGCAACCTGACAAGGCATAAGCGGGAGTACCCCTCGCCGCAGGAGATCAACGCGGCGGGGGGCTACGGCGGATACGCCAACAGCGGCGCCGGATATGGCGGCAACGGCTTCGGCGGCGCGGCGGACGTCGACAGCGGCCTCTACGCGGGCGTCGATGATTACGAGCTGCGCCGCGCCCGCACGCCAACCCCGTCAATGGTCGCCGAGGGGATCGAGACGCACCTGGCCAAGATCTACTCCAAGGAGGTCCGCCGCGACGGCCCGAAGACCCTCGCCGACTGGTGGAAGGACGTTGACGGCAGGGGCACCCCGGCTGATGACTGGTTCGCGCAGGACGTCGCTCCGGTCTTTCTGGCTCTGGGGCAACTCGACATCATGTGCGACCGCCCGCCCGCTCCCGAGGGGGAAGCCGTCGAGAGCCGCGCCGATGAGCGGCGGCTCAACCTGGGCCGCGCCGTGGCGAGCTACGCCCTGCCCGAGAACGTGCTCTGGTGGCGGCTCAAGCCCGATGGATCGTATGCCGAGATCCTCCTGCTGGAATACGACGAGGGGGCCGAGCCCGACCCTGATGAGCAGAAGGCCCAGGGGCTCGACAAGCCGGGAAATCATCCTTACGCGATGCCGCCCCGAGCGCTCGACCATCGCGACCGGTTCCGCTACTGGAGCGAGGACTTCTGGTTCGTCGCCTCGTGCCGGGGGACGATCCTCGCCTCGGGCGAGAACCCTTACGGCGAGGTTCCCGTCCGCCGCGTCTTCTTCCGCAGGAAGGTCCGCGAGCGCAATGTCGGCCACAGCTTCTATGAGGCCGCGGCGATCCTTCAGCGCGAGTATTACAACCGCGATAGCGAGCTGATCCTCTCGGACACGATCCAGGCGTTCCCCTTGCTCCAGGGACCGGAGGACTATGTCAAGGAAGATGGCTCGATCCCGATCGGGCCGGGTTGGCTCCTGCCCAAGAAGAAAAATACTCAGGGGGGCAGCGCGACATACGAGGGATTCGAGGTCGTCGACTTCCCCAAGGGGGGCGCTGAGTCGATCCGCAAGAACAAGGACGACCTTCGCGACCAGGCCGACCGCTCGATGCGGTTGACGAAGCCGTCGGGCTCGGCGGGGACGGGCAATAACCCCGTGGCCCAGAGCGGCCTCAGCAAGGCGATCGATAACGATGCCGTCTATGCCAGCTACGCGCGGCACGCCGCCGCGCTGGGCCGCCTGGAAATGGCTTTCGCCCGCCTGGCGCTTCTGGTGATCCACGCGGGGGATCGCGCGAAGGTCGACGCCGACCTGGCCGCGACGGACCTGGTTTATCCCTCGGAATTCGACCTCGACGACGCCGACGACATGGCCAAGGGCCTGGCCGATTTCCAGACGCTTCTGGCCGAGGCGGGCAAGGCCCCGGTGACGGAGACCCTCTGGCTTCAGAGGATTGCTCGCAGGCGACTGGCCGGTCAGTCGCCGCAGGTCTATGAGGAGATCGAAGCGGAGATCGCCGAGGTCATCGAGGCCAAGGCGAAGGCCCTGAGCGATCAGGCCGAGGCGGGAACGCTTTCGCCGATGAGCCTGCCGGCCGCCGAACGCGCGGCGACGCCCGACGCCGGGGCCGGATCGGATGAGGGCGGGACCGAGGATCAGCCGGCGATGATGCCGCAGCAGAACCCGTTCCCGATGCAGACGGGGGCGTGACCGTCTTTTTCTAGGAGAACACACGATGAATGCGGTTCTGTGCGAGTTCTACAACGTCCGTCTATTTGGCTACAGGTTCATCTTTGTGGCCAGGCGGCTATCTAGCTGGCACCTCGTGGTAGATCGTATTCGGTATCAGTCGGGAGAACTGATCGCTTACACCCTGTGGCTAGGGCCTGTCCTGTTCATGCTCCAGGTCCAGTCGGATAGCTAAAACTGTCTGCACTGAAACCGCTTCATCCATGCCGGAGTTTGAACCCGTAATACTCCAGGCGAGCGACGTCCAGTCGCCTCAGAATAAGACCCCCTTTATCGACGTGGTCTCGGGTGGATTGATCGAGGGCGGCCAACTCCTTACCTTCCGGCTTGTACCATTCGTGGCTTGGCCAGGAATTCTGAGGAACGCGATAGAAGAGCGACTCGGCCATGCCATCGCATCCAAGCTTGCGGCATCGGATCATGAACGGCGTCACGCCGTCACAGGCGTTGATCGTGGTCGTGCCGTGACGGCAGGTCTTGCAGATGTACACGTTGATCTTGCCGGTTTGTTCCATCGATCGACCTCTGTCCTTCTGGCCATGCTCGAATGATTACGGCCCCTTTGGGCTCACGCCGGCGATCACGCCTGGCTGCTCCGCGAACTCCCGCCACGGCGTCACGGTCAAGATCCAGCCCGCCCGCGTCATCGCCGCGGACTTGACCTCGTCGAGCGGTCCGATCGCCCCAAGCTTGGTGCTGAGACGGAACGACTGATCGGCGGTGTTCCAGTCGACCTCGACGATCTCTAGGCCGTCGATCCGATCGCCGACGACCGGGCGAAACGGCAGGTCGATCGAGAGAACCCCACGGATCGATCCGCGAGGCTCCCATGTCGCGATGAAGAGCAGGCAACGATGCCGAACGCCGCTCATAGCCCAGAGTCCTCACCCAATCGCTCCGTGTCGTCCAGTTCGAGCAGGCAACTGAGGAAGTCGATCGTCTCGCGGACATCGCTTCCATCACCCGCATGCAGGGTTTTGAGGCATCCCCGGATCGCCCCGGCGACCGCGTACGCCTCCAGGTTGTGATCCCGGAGCACGGCGCTGGCGGGGCCAAGTTCAGCGCCGACATGCCAGTCCGTGAACTCGCGGCACGCCTGAACGACCTCCTCGGGCGTCATCGAGGGCAAGACCTCGGGCGGATCATCCGTCGCCCGCCGCAACCGGCTCATCATCGTCCCCTCGGGCGCGAGCCGCCAGCTTGGCGATCTCTTCGGCGTGACCGATTCTGTTAATGCGGTCGTCATGATTGCACCTGTCGAATGTCGGAATCCTTTGAAGTGTTGTCAGCCTGAATCCTGCCACCTTTTCCAGAAGAGTCACGTCATGCGAACGAAGAATCACGATCGCAAAATCGCACCATTCAGCGCGCTTGATTTGATCCTCGCGAGCGTCGCCGCCGGTTTGCCGATCCCGCCGATCGCCGGAGGCGCCGAGGACGCGACCTCGGGCGATAAGCCGGTCGACGCCAAGGCGACGCCAACGGGTGGCGAACGCAAGCCGACCGAAACCACGCCGCAGGCCGAGGCGAAGACCAAGGTCGAGGTCAACAACCCGGCGCCGCCTCAGGCTCCCGCGGTATCCCCCGAACAGATCGAGCGCTGGCGGCAGATCGAGCGCGAGAACGCCACGCTTCGCGAGGCCGAGGACAAGCGCCAGGCCGAGGCCCGCAAGGCCGAGGAACAGCGTTTGATCGAGGAGGGGAAGCTCAAGGAGGTCATCGCGCACAAGGACAAGGATCTCGCCGACGGCGCCCAGAAGCTCCGCGAGACCGAGACCAAGTTCAAGGCCACCACTCGCGACCGCGAGCTTGCCGTGGAACTGGCCAAGCACAAGCTCACCGACGGCTCGGCCGCGCAGCTCATGAAGCTCTGGAAGGATGACCTCGTGGTGGTCGAGGACGGCGACGTCTTCCGCGTGCAGACCCGCGACGGCAAGCCCGTCGAACGGTTCGTGACCGAGAACCTCGCCCACAAGGATTACGACAAGTTCGTCGCCTCCACCGGCAAGGGGGGCGCTCCGCCCAACAAGTCGGACAACTCCCCGGCGCCCCAGACGCAGGTCGACCGGCCCAGCAACGAGCAGCGGCAGGTCGATTCGCTCAAGAAATCCGTGAGCAGCCACAACTACAACCCGCTCGCCGGCGCGGTGATCAACCGAGGCTGAGCGGTGGAATCTCCCTGTTTCCTTCGCGGATTTGACCCCGTCCGTTCAGGCCGAGCCCGCCGGATAACTACCGGTCGGCAGAGGACTCCCAGCAATGGCGCTTGACACCGTCGGCATCTTGACGCCGATTGACTTCCCCCTGGAGCAAGTGGCTCAGATCTCGGCGGTAACGCGCGAGGTCTTCACCAACGAGCAACCCCTGTTCTCGCGGCTTCCCCACGTCCGCGCCACGAGCGAGACGTACACGATCAACCGCTACGACGTCCGGGGCGGCCTCAACCGCCGGACGTACGCCGTCGGCACCGGCGGCATCACCAACGCGGCGACGTCCCTGCCGATCGCCGACGCCTCGATGTTCCAGGTCGGCGACGTCCTGGAGCTTCAGCAGAGTTCGGCGAACGACTCGGGAGGCACGGCGATCGAACGGGTCGAGGTTCTCGCCCCGCCCAACCTCACGGCCAATCCCAACACCCTGACGATCCGGCGGGCACGGGAAGGAACGACGGCCGTGGCCTTCGCCGCGACGGACGTCATCTACCTCGTCGGCAACGCCCGGACCGGCGGCGAAGTCGACCAGCAAGGGTTCCGTCCGACGGTGACCGGGCTGCAACAGGTCGTCCAGACCTTCCAGTATCCCGTCCAGGTCGGCGGCAAGGCGGAGGCGCTTCAGAACGTGGCGCTGCCGCCTGGAGTCAACAGCGTCATGGGACGCGACCGCGCTATCAAGATGGTCGAGTTCATCCGCGACGTCGAGAACACCTTTTACTACGGCATGGGCGAGGTGCCCATGGCCGATGGCGACCGAGGCAAGGCCAAGGGTCTGCGGACCCTGATCGCCAGCTACAACGGCGGCTCGAACGTCACCTCGGGCACGGCGCTGACGAACTTCACCCGTCAGCAGTTCATCGCGGCGACGATCGCCAAGATCTACGCGGCGGGGGGCATGGCCGACACGATCGTCTGCTCGACCGACTTCCTCGGGTTCCTCGACACCTGGGTGCCGAACAAGACCGCGATGATGGGCGAGGGGACGACCAAGGAGCTTGGGTTCCCGATCACGACCTTCGTGCTCCCCTTGAACGGCCAGCCGCTGTCGTTCGTGCCGTCGCTTCAGATGCGGCCGGGCACGGCGGCCGTGCTCAGTTCCAATGACATCGACGTCCGCGTCCTTCGCGATATGTTCTGGCAGCCCAGGGGGAACCGGGGCGATGCCTGGATGGGCGACTGGATCGGGGACTATTGTATAAACCTCGCACACCCTCAATGGCATGCCTGGTTGGAAGGCATACAGACGGCAGCATAACACGACGGAATCGGCTTCCGTTCTTCGTGTTGCCATGACAGGATGACGAAGGGCCTGGCGCTAGAACGCCCGACCCTTCTGAACACAACGGCTCGGCTAAGGAGCGCGTCATGTCTGAGGTTCACAGGTGCAATACTGCCCTGGGCTCGTTCAACGACTCCATTGCCAATTTGATGCAAGCCATCGACTACCTCCGAACTTATTCTTCTCCCTGATCTGGAGTCCGCCCCGTGCCCAACCGACCCGCCACCGACGGCGATCCAGGAAAACCGGGGCGCAACCTCCCCGATCCCTTCGCCGCCGACTTCGGCATCCACCACGCCGCCGACTTTCAACCGTTGCCAGGCCGCGACCCGGAAGCCGCCAAGCCGCTGCCTCCGGTGACCCGGATCAATTACGACGTACTCGCCCAGGACGTCATCGCCGACAAGCCGGGCGATCCGTCCTACAAGGGGAAGATCGCCAACGAGGCGATTCGCCTGGAACCCCTGAAGCAGATCCAGGCATCCTACGATCAGACCGTCACGCACGCCGACAACCTCCGCAGGGGGGAACCCTGGACCTACCCTGGTGGGTTCAAGGCTCATGTTGACGCCGCGATCGCGCACGCCGCCGAGCGTCGCGACATCTTGAAGCTCGCCGCCGCCAAGGCCGAGGAGGCCCTGGCCCAGATCACCAACCAGTTGAACGCCCTGGAGAACGCCATGAGCCACAAGCGACATCCCGACGACGGTCCGCAACTGACGACCGACGGCTCGGAACATCCGCTGGTCGAGGGAAATTACAACGCCGACGCCGACCCTAACCTCGCCGCCAACGAGTCGGACGTCAACGCGCTGAAGAGCGGCCACACGACCAAGGCTCAGGCTGAAGCGATCGCCAAGAGCGACCTGGCCAACATGCCCGAGGAGCCGACCCAGAACCCGAACCCGACCGCCGAGCAGGCAGGCGCGACGGCCAAGGCCACGGCGACAGACAAGACGGCCAAGGCCGACGCCAAGTCCAAGAAGTAACCCACTGGTCAGGGCCTGGGGCGCTCAAGGCGAGCGCCGGTCGCCCAGCAAGCGACTGACGGCGGGTTCGATTCCCGCCAGGTCCGCTGCGAACGTTGCGCGCCGATCCTGCCCAGAGACCCGTATCGAGCGAGGCCCCGGCGTGACGCTTGACGACCTCGATTCCAAGACGGCGTCGCTCGACGTTCTCCGCTCGGCCTGGGAGATCAAACTCCAGCCGATCGTCGCCGCCAAGGTCCAGGATGCCCACGCCCACGCGCTCAAGGCTCTGACGGACACCCTCAAGAAGACCCGCGACGGCCGATCCTCGATCCTTCAGATTAACCGATCGGTCTCCTACGCGGCGGCCCTGGCCCGCCTTGATGAACTCTGGCGGTGGCTCGCCGGCCCCTCCGAGGTGAGTCTCACCGGCCAGATCCGCGACGCGCGGGCGGCGTTCCTGACCGAGGCGGCGCGGCACTGGCATCCATTGATTCCCCCGGATTATCGGAGCCGCCCGGAGCACGAGCCGACGCAGAACCAGGTGCAGCAGATCCGCGCGGCGGCGATTCACGGCTACGACCCGCGCAAGAGCCTCGAAGGGCAGATCGGCACGGCGAAGCGATCGCTCAAGGCCGCCCTGGAACAAGCCGGACGGCGGTCGACGCCGTCTCATGTCGAGGATGATCTCCTCGCCGCCTGGGCCACGCGGACGACGAGCACGATCAGCGAGACCGTCAAGACGCTCCTGAGCGATTCGATGGTCTACGCCGACCGCGAGGCGGGACGGGGATTGATCCGCCCCGAGGCGATCGCGGGGCATAATAGCTGAGTGGTGCTTTTGTGTGTCTCGTGAACTCAGGAACAACGATCGATGATGCCCAACGAATCCCGATTCGGCCAACTGCGGCCAACCACATTCGCTCGTGAGACGGCGTACCAGCAAGATGGTTGGCCTCCCCTTCCCGAGCACAAGTCCAAGGTGCAAGAACGGCTTGCGGTACTCAACGAATTTGTCGAAGCGAATGCCCGGCTAGTCCAGGTGCTTCACCATGATCTCGCTTTCGCCTTGAGCCCGGTTCCTCCAGAGAACGAACCGCTTCTCGCCCTCGCTTCTCAGGGCGACTGTCCGCTCATCGAGTGCATCTCCGGGATCATTGCCAACCTCGGAAAATCGAACCGTCAGATCGAGAGCCTGCTCAAGCGCATCGAGGTTTGAGTTCCGTCCCGAAGCGTCCTCCTTTTTTCGACCGAGGCCAGCCGATGACCCCCTATGCCCTCGGCTGGCCCCCTCCCGACGGCAGGGATGACCGGCCCAGCGCCCTCTTGATCCTCGCCCTGCTCATCATTGCCGCCGCTCTGTCCTTGCTTGTGGACTGGCCAGGCGCGGGCACCTTTCACAGCTTCCAATTCCCTTGAACCTCAACACGGCGGCGCGCCTCATGGGTCGACCGATTCTCGTGATGATCACTCCCGACGCCACCGGGGCAACCTACACCGCGACCCAGACCGCTCCGCCTCTTGAAGCCAGAGGCACCGGGCCGAACCCGGTCGCGGCCTTCGCCGATCTTCTGGCCCAGGTCCACGAGCCAGGCGGGACGTTCATGGTCGTGGCCAGGACACCGGGAGACTCGGGGAGTCCCAGGCCGGGCAAGGGGTTCAACCCGCCGTATATGGGGCGAGACCTGGAGGGGGAAGACGGTGGATAGATCCGAATGCAAGGCGATCGTCGAGCGCGAGATCGAGCCGATGATGGAGCGCCTGGGCATTCCGCACTGGAGGCTTCAGGTCAGTTACGGGCCGATACCCTCGGACGATCCCGAGTGGGAAACCCGCGGCGAGGTGACCGTCAAGCCCAACTATAACCAGGCGATGATCCGCCTGAACCCCGACGCCTTCGACGATGAGACGGCACTCCTGAAAACCCTTCGGCATGAACTGTTTCATGTCGTTCTGACTCCCTACGACGTGTTCATCGCCATCGTCAAACCGCTTCTGACCCCCTCCGAGGCGGTCGAGAGCATGGCCACGGCCGCATGGAGGAACGCCTGCGAGCAAGCCGTCATCAACCTGGAGCGGATGCACCACGGGTTGACGGAGCGCAAGCCTGAACCAGCCCCAGGGCCAAGCCCGATTCGAGCAGACTGACCCATGTCCGGCATCCTCTGGAACGGCGCTCCGGGAACCGTCTACACGAACACGACGGGGAAGTTCCTCTATCAGTTCCTCGTCAACTGGCATAACTCCTGTGGCGTCTGCATCCAGATGGACCACGCCGTTGGCCCCTCATTTCCGATTCCCCTGCACTTCCGCTGCGCGTGCCGACAGATCCTGATCCGCCCCGGCGGCACCTCGCAACCGGCCGTCGACTTCCGCCGGAAGATCGCCGAGCTTGACACCATCCAGCAAAACCGGGTCGTCGGCGCCTCGAATTACCGGCTGATCGAGAAAGGTATCGTCCAGTGGTCGGACGTCGTCACCGAGGGCCGGATACGCGACCTCCGCGAGGTCGTCAGCCTGAAGCGGCTCGACCTCAAGACGATGGTCGCCGCCGGGATCAACCCGCGAATCGCCATGGAGGCCGAGTCGGCGGTCAACACCACGGCTCACACGATCGCCGAGGCGAGCCGGGCTCGATTGCTCGACGCCCTCAAGGCGAAGGGATTGAGTGAAGAGCAGATCCGCAGACTGGTCGGAGAGAAGCTGGCGGGGCGAGTGACTGTTGGGGGTAAGTCGCCGCCGTTCGCGGCACCGCCGCAGACGCCAATGCCACCGCCTCCGTCAGGGCCGGTCAAGCCGCCAGCACCAGCACCATCGCCCGCGCCAATGCCAGGCCCGCCGACGACGCCGCCCAAGCCCAAACCGACGCCAAAACCGTTGTCTCCCGCGAAGATCGGCGAGGCCCTGGGGTTCGACCTGAAGTCTCCCGAGCAGCTGATCGCGGAGAAGGCCGCGCGCCAGCAAGCCGAGATCGAGGGACAGGCCAGGTTGAAAGCCGGGGCCGAGGCGCTCGCGAAGAAAGCCAAGGAGAAGGCCGATCCGACCAGGATGGAAACGGTCAGGTCACTCGGAGGATCGACCGGGGCCAAGCTCGTCAAGGATGTCGAGGGCAACCTCTTCGTCCTGAAGAAAGGCGCCAACGCCGGCCATCTCAAGGAAGAGGCCTACGCCGACGACGCTTACCGGTCGCTCGGCCTGGACGTGCCGAAGTCGACAATCACACAGACGGCATCGGGACCCGTCAAGCTCGCCGAGTTCCATCAGGGCAAGACCCTGGCCGAGTTGCGGCAGTCGAATCCGGCCGCCGCGGCCAAGGCCGAGGCCGAGATCCGCAAGGGGTTTGTCGCCGACGCCTTGCTCGGCAACTGGGACGTCATCGGCCTGAACGCCGACAACATCCTCGTCACAGCCCAAGGGACGGTTCTGCGGATCGACAACGGCGGGTCGCTCCGTTACAGGGCGCAGGGCGCCAAGAAACAGGCCAGTCAGTTCGCCCCTGAGATCGCCGAACTCAAGACGCTCCGCGACGCTCAGATCAATCCGTCGGCCGCACGGGTCTTTGGCTCGATCACCGATGAGGAGATCCGCAGCCAGGCCAGGGCCATCCTCGCCAGGAAAGCCGAGCTGCTCGCCTCGCTCCCGGCCGAGCTTCGCGGTACGATCGGGTCGCGGCTCGACGATCTGGCGCGGGTGGCCGTCGAGCCGGTTCAGGCCAAAGCGGTTTCTGCGGTCGCGACCACGCCCCCGGTGAAGGCGGCCAAGGCCGAGGCCAGGAAGGCCCACAAGGCATTCGATCGCACGGGCGACATGGAAGCCTGGGGCAAAGATCACTTCCAGGGCTGGGCTGAGAGCCTCTCGCACGATGAACAGGTGGCCGTCAAGAACTACACCGGCAACGGCTTCAAGTGGATGAACGACCTCCTGCGAGGCAAGGCCGGCCCGCCCGGGATGATGTCGAACCCTTACGCCCTGGCGCAGATCGACGCCAGCGCCGCCGCGATCGCCAAGGCCAAGATCCCCGAGGACGTGATCGCCTACCGGGGTGTCAAGAACCTGCACGCCATGGGTTTCCAGAACGGTCTGGCCGACCTACAGCCCGGTCAGGTCTTCGAGGAGCCCGGCTTTAGCTCGACCTCGCTCTCGAAAAAGAAGGGGGCCGAGTTCGCCCATCCGGGACTTGGCAACGAAAGCGCCGCGACGCCGAGCGTCGTCTTCCGGGTCGTCATTCCCAAGGGGTCGACCGGAGCGTATGTCAACGCAGGAGAGTTCTCGGTGTACGATGACGAGCGAGAGTTGCTCTTGCCACCCAAGGCCCGCTATCGCGTCGTGGGGCCACACGGAACGGCCACGCACATGGGCATGACGATCCCTGTGGTCGCCCTTGAAAGGATCGACTGAGATGGATGCGGACACGGACACAGACGCCGATCGCTCGGACAAGTTCGACTTCGGGGCGGGCACGGTCGTCACCCAGTGCGTGCTCTGCAAGCACTACTCCGCGGACCAGTTCGGCGCCGGGTGTCCCTCCTTCCCTGGCGGCATTCCGACGGAGATCCTCGAAAACCGGTTTGATCACCGCCAGGCTCATCCGGACGAATCGCCGATGGACGGGGTGACGGCCTCGCGGTTCGAGGCACGACCTGATGCCCCGGCACTGGCCGTCCAGTCGCTCCTTCGCGCCCTTGACGCGATCGGCTGAGGTGAAACTCTTCCGCTGCGGCGACCTCTACCTCGTCTATTTCGACCTCGATCGCGGGTTCGTCTACGATGCCCGCGACGACTCGTCGACCGGCGATCTCTCGCCCGTCGATTACCTCGGCGCCGAGGCCCGGTACTGGCTTCCCGTCTTCGAGGACGACCCGATTCCCCAGGGCCTGGTGGATCGGCTCATCCTGAAATTCGCGCCTCGCGAGGATTAACCCGATCGTGACCGAATCGCTCTGCGTCGCCGCGATCGTGGTCGGCTCGGTCGCGCTGTTTCTTCGCGCCCTGACCGCCGTCGGCCTCGCCGCCGAACGCGCCAGGGCCTCGGTCGCCACCGCCGAACTCAAAGCCTGGCTCGCGCCGCGCATCGTCATCGAACCCAGATCCGGAGAGGAGACACCGTGCCGACCACTGCCCCGAATATGAGCGGCCCCGTCGATATCTACGCGACGGACGAGGATGTCTATGTCGCGGCGCCTGGGGACTTCGTTCTGGTCGTGCCCAAGAGCAGCACGCTGGCGAGCGGTTCCGACGGCGTCATCAATCCCGGCACTCCCTGGGCCTTCACCAGCGCCTCGAACAACTTCCAGGCTCAAGGCGTGACGCCCGGCATGATCCTCCAGCTGGAGGGGACGCCAGGCGTCTTCAAGCGACCACAGACCGTGGCCATTGACTCGGTCGTCGGCAACGTCCTGACCTTGCACCGCTGCGGGTTCGCGATCGGCCAGGGCATGCCGCCGGGGCCTCCGGCCGGGGCGACCGGAATCAGCTTCACGATCGCCTCGCTCTATCCCCAGCTTGAGGCCGCCGCGTTCGAACTCGATCAGCAGTTCGCGGTCGATCCGAACTTGCCCAACCGCCAGCCGGGGAACATGACCGACCAGCGGATCTTTCGCCGCATGACGGCGCTCTGGGTGATGATCCAGCTTCTCATTTCCGAGAACCGAAGCGGCGACGACAAGGGAGACTGGGAAAAGAAGATCAAGCGGTACCAGGATCTTTACGACACGGCGCTGGCCACGGCGACCGTCCGCTGGGGGCCGACGGGAACGTCGCAGGAATCGACGACGCGGTTTAGCTGCCGGCTGGAGCGGTAGCCCTTGCGATGGCGGACCGGGCCGCGAGACATGCTTCCGAATGCGAGGTCACACCCGGCCGATCGATGCGCATCTCGCAAAAGCAAAGATCCTTGTCGGAAGTTCCGGAGCCAAGCAACCTGAGCGCCCGGAGCAACCCCCAACTCGCGGCGATAACCGCTTCGTCGGCGAAACTCGGCTCGTTGCCAGCGGTCGGATAGAACATCTCGGTACTGCCGAACCAGCAGACCTCCGATCCGTCGGCCGCCACGAGCCGCGAGTTGTCCGACTCATTGCCGCTACCGTCCTCATCGCTGAAGCGAACCCACCGCCACGGGCCAGGAGAGAGTGAAGTCACTTTGGTGCCCCCGATTCAACCATGTCCATCGTCTATGATCTCTTCGCCGGGAACGCCACCGGCGGCTCCATCGACTATACCACCGTGATCCTCACCACGGCCTCGCTCTCGGCCGCCTTGCCCGCGCTCGCCACGGGATCGCGGACCCTCTTCGGCGTCCGCGCCCGCGACACGGTGACGGGGCTCTCGGATGGGAACACCGACGCCACGGTCCTGATCGTCGTCGGCTCGGACGGCTCCGATCAGACCTCCGCGCCGAGACCTCCCGTGGGATTACGGGCCTTCGCCGGTCCTGGTGGCGCGGCGACCGTGGAATGGGCCTGGCCGTATCGCGGGTTCCCGCCGCCGACCGGATTTCACGTTTACCTCGGGACGCCCTCGCCCGCGTACGGAAGCATCGCGGCGACCGCGCTTTACGCCTCGACCACTCCGGGCCAAGTCGCTTGCAGCGTGACCCTGACCGGCCTGAGCGACGGCGTCGCATACCAGATCGGCGTTCGGGCCTACAACGCGACCGGCGAGGAACGGAATACCTCGGTTGCCTCGGTGACCGGACGATCCGCTCCGCCGCCCGCGCTCAGTAGCCTGACCGTCGCGCCGACCTATTAATCAATCGAGCAGGAAGTTGATCCCCATGAACCTGTTCCTCTCCCGTCTCCTACTCGCGCAGGCTCCCCCCTCCGCGCGCCCCGCGTCGCCCCATCCTTTCGGCCACCGCCCAGCCGCCTCCGCCCGGTTCGCGGCCTCGCGCGGCGTTCGCGCTCTCCGGACCCCCGCTCCATCGCCATTACCGATCCCCCTCCCCGCCCCCAACACCCCCGGCGTCGATGGATCGAAGGCCCTGCAAGCCCTGGTTGACGCCGCGCAGAAGATCACCGACGCCGACCCCACGACCGCCCGGTCGATCCATCTGCCGCAAGGGAGCCCCTACAACTGCTCCCTGGTCTACCTCGATGGTCGCAACCTCACCCTCGAAGGCGACGGCCCCGGCACCTTTCTCACGAGCCAGGGACCGCCCGCGCTCGTGCTGGGCGTTTCTCGTCTGCAACGCCTCGGCATCGATCCGGCCCGTTATTCCGTCCCCTCCGTGCTCGGTCAAGGGATGGTCGGACTCTCCACCAAGGCCGAAGCTGTTCTCTCGGTCACGGCGCACCCCTTGCAACTCGGCGGCGGCCCCGTGCTCGCCCCCGATTACTGGGGCGGCTCCGGGTACACCTGGGAGTTTGTGATCGGCTCCGGGTCGCAATCGTGGGGACCGGGCTGGTGGCTCTTTGGCCTCAGTAACGGCAATGGCATCGTGCGGCCGTTCTCGCTCGTCACGGGCGATGACCCCGTCAACACCCTCCGCTGGCTCTTTCGCACGGCCGATCAATCCGAGGTCAATTACCGAAGGGCTACCATCCCGATTCCCGGCGGATTCACGCCGGGCGTCACCCACCGGATCACGATCCAGTTCGACGCGACGACGGCGACCCTCACCGTCTGGGTCGATGGCGTCCGGCAGGTCGTTCCGATCGACTCGACCGACCGCACGACCTGGAAGCCCGGCGTTCCGATGGCGCGGACCGACGGCCTGACCCCCTTCCTTTTCGGGGGAATGCAACAGGCACCGGCGCCGCTCGATGTCCATGGCTTCCTCGTCTCGGATGCCCTCGTTTACGACCCGACTCAGGCGACCGAGACCCGCAAGGACGGCAAGCCGATCTCGCCTAGCCGCTACTGGGATCAAGGGCCGAACGTCATCGCCTACCTCGTGATGAGTGACGCCCCGAACACCCACCGGATGATCGCCACGCGTGCCCAGACCGGCGCGGGTTTCTGGGTCACGAAGGCCGGGGGCCAACCCTCGCAAAACCTTTCCGTTCGCAATCTTGCGATCGACTGCAAGCTCCAGCAATCGATCGCTCTCGGCTACTGCTTCGGAGTGCCCTTTGTCGATGTCTCGGCGGGGGGCTCTGGACTCCAGGCGATCGGCTCGGTTCCGATCGGCTGCACCTACCCCGTGACCCTCGAAAGCTGCAATCTCGCGGGCTATGACGCGGCGTATGTCGGCTGGGAACAGATGGTCCACGGCCATAACACCTGGGTCGGCATGAGCGGTCGGGACGGGCTTCGGTGCGGCGGCGGGGTGTTTGATTGGGACCGGACGACCTTCACGTTCAGTTTGCCGACGACCGAGTGTTTCATCCGCAAGACGTCGGACCCCTACGGTGGGTCACTGACGATCCGCGACATGCTGGTGGACAACGAAGGGGGGACGCCGAGCGATTCGATTATCTCGGTCGATCACTCGGCGTATTGCCCGAATGAAGTGCTGATCGATCAGGTCGGCGTGTCCACGCTCAACACGTCGCCGTTCGTGCGATTGATTGGCCGTCGCACATTGGCGTATGGCGATACGTTCACGCCCGCGAAGGTGAGCATCACCAACCTCTCCTGCTTCGCGGCCAGCACGCAGCCGGGGCTTCAGATCGACGGCGCGATCGGAAGTTGGTTTGGCTCGTTTGATGGATCGGGCAACCAGGTCAACGGCGTCGTGGGGCACGGCGAGAATATCAACGTGATTCCGAGGCCGGTGATGGTGCCGGCGCAGTGATGGAGCGAGGTCGCACGACCCTGGGCATTTCCGCTTGACGGGTTGTCGGCGCCGCCGACGACGCGAACCCCGAAACGTCTTCGTCCTGATGGGCAACGGGGTTACGGTACGCGGAAATCGTCAGCCAGACCTGGACCACGAATAGGCACGAGACGGCAATCACAACAACATACGACATGGGCGGGTGCCTTGGAAGGAAACCGGAAATCACGACGTTTTGGTCAGCCTACCCCGATGGCTGACCGCGATCAATCCGCCTTATGCCAATTTGTTTAATTGTGCAGCATTCTCTTTTTTTTGGCGTGAAGTGAGCGCGTTCGATGTCGATTCCAGGCAACCCCAGCGCATTCTGGCCCCTCGATGATAACGCGGGCAACGGTTCGTGGCGCGATGTCGTCGGGTCGCATCCGCTCACCGGTCATAATGGACCCACGGCGGGCTCGGCCGCGCCGGGGATCACGCTCGCCGCCGGGTCGGTCGCGCTCGATGGAAGTTCGCAATACCTCTCCGAGTCGTCGGCCACGCTCCGCCCCTCGGCCCTTGGATTCGAGCTCGCCTGCCTTGTCCGCTTCGCGTCCAATCAGGGAGGAGCGGGAAACAACGCGATCCTCGGTTGGTGGGCTTCCGGCACCGCGCTGATTTATTACTACGGCGGGCACTTCAATTTCATCATCAACACGGCGGCGGGGCAAGTTCAGGTCAGCTCCACGAACTTTACTCCGCTGCCGATCGAGGACCAGTGGTATCCGGTGCAGGCGTGGTACGATCCGGCGGGGACGCTCGGCATCAGCATTTGCGGGATCACCAACACGCTTTCGATCACCCATGCCCTGATCGACGGCGGCGAGGCGTTCACGGTCAGCCAGTACGGCGGGGGGAACTATTTCCTGGGCTCGATCGAGGCGGCGGGGGTCTATCCGCTGCTCGCGCCCGCCGACCGGCAAGCGGTCCTGGATGCGCTGCGCAACTTTGACGTCGGTAGCGCGAATCGCCTGCTGAATTGCGGGGTCAACTCGCTCACGAGCGGGTACCAATCGTCGAATCCCCCCGCGACGAGCTATCCCGCCGTCCTCTCGGGCCTGCTCGGTCCCGGCTGGGACGTGGTCGACAACGGCATCCCCGGCCGCACCGGAGAGGTCGCGTTCACGGCGATCCTGGCCGAGGACTATCCGCCGTTCTCGATCCGTCGCCCGGCCAATATCTATGTCTACTGGGAGGGGACTAACAGTCTCGGCGGAGGCGACACACCGGCGCAAGCCTATGCCACGACCTCCGCCTATATCCAGTGGTGCCGTCTTCTCGGTTATCAGGTCGCGGTCCTCACCTGCCTTCCGGTGGCCGGTCCCACGGCGACGACCCATCCGACCCTGAACGCGCTTGAATCCGAGTACAACGTCCTGGTGAAGTCGAACGCGGCGGGGGCGGACTGGGTGATCGATGTCGCGTCCGACCCCAGGCTTTCCGACGCGACCAACCTGACGTACTTCAACTCTGGCGGCCAGCACCTGACGGACGCCGGCTACGCCGTCGTCGCGGGCCTTGTGTACGCGGTGATCGCGCCCCCGGCCGCCTCTCTCTTTCGCCGCACCCTTTTCGACCGCGCCGGATCGCGGGGGAGCATGTGACCCGTGAACGACCGCCAGCAAGGCAGCACCGCGCATCCGATCCCGTTTCTGATGGTCCTGTCGAGCGATCACCTATCGCCCGCCACGGGCCTCGTATCGGGCACGACCCTGACCGTCACGATTTCCAAGGACGGAGGGACGTTCGCCGCGCCATCGGGAGCCGTCACGGAAGTCGGCAACGGCTGGTACGTTCTCGCGGGCAACGCGACCGACCGGGCAACGTTGGGGGCGTTCATTGTTCACGCCACGGGCACGGCGTGCGATCCGTCGGACGTGCGAGGGACGATCGTCGCGTTTGATCCGTTTAACTCCTTGAACTTCGGCCTGGCGGCGCTTCCGTCGGCGGCAGCCGGTTCCGTCGGGGGGATGCCCACGGTCGATTCCGCCAACGGGGTCAAGGTCTCCGTCGGCACCTCCGCCGGTCAGATCAACGCCTCGAACGGCAAGATCCCCGCGACCGTGGCCAGCGGCGATGGCGTGGACGCGGCGGCAATCAAGGCAACGATCGGCGTGGCGGGGGCGGGGCTGACGGGGGTGACGCTGGCGGCGACGGGACTGAACGCCGTCCCCGGCTGGGGCTCGTTTAGCCTGCTCCAGACGGTGCGAGCCATCGCTCAGGTTCTGTTCGGCAAGCGGTCGGGCGTTCCGGCGGCGGGCTCGGCGGGGACGATCACCTTCACGCAGACGACGACCGGGGATTACGGGACGATCAGCGTGGACACCGCCGGAAATATCACGACCAGCGCGATGACCCCTCCGGTCTGAGCCAGAGGGGAATCATCGATGTTTCCGCATGCGATTTACCCTCTGGCCCTGTTTCCCCAGGCGGTGTTTCCGGGGGCGGGAGCGACGACTGCCTCGCCCCAGGCCCCTTATCGTGATCTTCAGATCCTCGACTTGATCCGCCAGGCCCTTGATGCCACCAACGAGTTTCACGAGGTGACCCTCGGCGGACTGATCGACACGAAGGCTGAGTCGAGTGAATCGCTCAAGGTCGCCGATGTCTCAATTCGCGGATTCCGGACCATGCAGCGATGGTCCGATCCGGCGGGCGTGCCCCAGGAACGCACGGTCGCGTTCACGCTCATGCTCCTCGTGCGCGAGAGCGATCCGGTGATTCGCCTGCATGAACTCGACCGGCTCTACTCGGTCGCCGCCAACGTCATTAACGGAACCTCGTTCGGAGGGGAAACCTACACGGGGTTCACCTCGATTGATGATGGTGATTACCTCGCTCCCTCGGGACCCGATCAGCAACTGAAGGTCGCCGGATCATTCCGCTACGAGGTTCCCTCGTGGAACCAGTTCAACACGTCCGCCTGATTGGATCGCAAGAGATTCGGACTCAAACCCTGGAGACGCATCAATGGCCGCAACCGGCTTGCAAATGTTCTGGTCGGCGGTGGGATTCACCATCTCCACCGTCCTGACCACGCTGACGAAGATCACGGATGTCGCGATCGATTACGGCACGGAGATCACCGGTTTCGCGGGAGACGCGGATCGGTACAACACGACGCTCGTGAACTCGATGAACAACCCGAAGGTGACCGTCAGTTCGGGCAACATCAGCCAGCTTCTCGCCCTGGTCGGCGCCGTGGGGTCGTTCACCGCCACGCACAACGACGCCAAGGGAGCCACCGGAGGGGGCATCGTTTACACCCTGATCAACGCCGTCTGCGGCAATGTTTCCACGAGCGGCGCCCACGGCGAATACGGCAACTCCTCGCTGGAAATCTGGAGCTATTCCAGCGACGGCGTGACCAGTCCCTTGAGCTTCACCCGCGCCTGATCCGCGACGCGAGGCCGTCCATTCCTCAACCCGCTCGACTCAAGACGCTCGCGACTCGACCCCCTGCTCTTTTCCGGGAGATCCGCCGTGGACCCGATTGTCAGCACGACGCCGACGCCCGCCGCGCCGGTCGCTTCCTCGAAGCCCGACGCCATCATGATCCCCTTCGGGTTCGACCCCGGAGGCAAGGCGCCGGATAAGCAAACCCGCATCCTCGATTACCTCGATGCCACGATGGGCGTCCCCCGCGCGTTCATCAACGACGCGCGGTTCGACGTCGAGGAAGACGGGATGCACTGGAGCTTTTGCTACCCGAACCCGCACGATACGTATCTGCATCCGGTCGGCCATCCCTCGGAGAAAAAGCCAAGGTACGACTGGAGCGAGGTTCAGCCCAACGGCGTCAAGTTCGGCACGCTCAAGGCCGACGCCTGGAAGGCCGGACCCAACGGCGAGAGGCAGAAGCCGGGAGGAGGCGATTACCCGGCCTTTAACCCGATCGCCGCGCGAGGCAGCAACCGTGGCGGACCTATCGTCCAGGTCTCCGCCGAGGCGGCTCCGCACGGCTTCGACGCGGTGAAGCTCGCCCGGTTTGGCGATCTGGCGCGGATCGCCGCGCGGACCGAGGAACAGGAGGCGGAGTTCCAGAAACTCGATCGCGAACTGTTTCCGCATGGCGAAGCCAACGCGACGGCCTGACCTGGCCTGGCCTGAGCCGAACCGAGTTATTCCCCATGAGTTCGGGCCGTCCGTGGCGGCCCGTGTCTTCTCCCCTCCTTGCTTTTCACGAAGGGTATCGCCGCGATGCAGTCACGCGAACCGTCCGCGCCAAGGCGCCCCGAGTTTGAAGAGGGGGTCACCATCCGCCTGTCGGACGGTTGCGACTGGGTCTTTCCCGTGCCCAAGGTCGGCGGCTACTTTTACCCCGCTCCCAACAAGGACGGCAAGCTCGCGCTCATCAGCGGCTTCAACCTTGGCGCCGAGTACGACCGCCTGACCGACCGCTATTGCGAGATCGACCCCGACGACGCTCCGGGGCGATTCCTCGTGCTCGCGGAGATCGCGTTTTTTCTGCTCTCTCGCAATTACGAGATCAGCTTGCGCGACCTCGGCGCGATGCTCCACCTGCAATCAACGCTCGGTCCGACCCTGGAGGAGAACCGCGCCATGTGGGCGCGGATCGGCGAGGTGGCGCTCGGGCGGAGCCCAAAACCTACAGTGCCTGGCGACGCGCCAGCCTCGTCGCCAACGGCATAACCGAGGCGATCCCCGCCGACCTGGCCGAGCATGTTCTGGAGATCCTCGTCCTGACCCGACGCACCGTTCCGGCGGGGGCGTGGGTCACGTCGCTCGTTCAGGAGCGACGGCAAGAACGGGCCGCGTCGCTACCACATCATCGCATTTTCGGATGACACGCCAGTGGACCCGCACAAGCTCGAAATCGATGTTTCGCTGCAACGCGGCGACGCCAAGGCGCAGGCCGAACGTCTCCGCGCCGATTTGAAAGCCGTCAACGATCAGCTTCACGCCGACAGCGAGGCCGCCGCGCAGGCCGATGCCGACCTCGCCGGAAGGACGGCCAAATCCAAGGTCGACGCCGCCGAGAAGGCGGGCAAGGGCGTGAAAGGTCAGCTGGACAGGGAGGTTCAAGAATTCAAGGCCGCGACCGACAAGAAGGTCGCGGCGAACCGAGACGCGACCGGGCGCTTTATCGCGAACAGCAAGGAAGCCGCGGAGGCGGCCAGCGAGGTAGGCGCCTCAGGGGTGAGCGGTCTCGCCGCGCTGGGCGAGGGCCTGGCCGGAGCGTCCAAGCAGGTCCTGAGCTTTTCCGCTGGAATGGTCGGCCTCCAATCGGCGAGCGCCGTCTTCGGCGTCGTGCTCGACCATGTCAAGGAAGTGAACCGGGCGATCTTCGAGGCCGGGGAGTTCGTCACCAACTATCGCAAGTCGCTTCAGGAACTCTCGGCCTTGAAGGGGGACCTGGGCAACACGACCAAGACCCTGGGCGAGGACATCGACTTCCGGCTCAAGACGTTGCAGTCGCGCGATGATGCCCGCGCATTCCAGGCGGCGGCCCTGGGCGCGGGCGAGTCCACGATCGACAAGCCGGGGCGGCCGGGCCTGATCACGCCCGAAGAGGCTCGCCGCGCCCGAGAACTCGGCGGCGGATTCCAGGCGTCGGAAGGGTCGAGCGCCGCGACGCACGGCACGTTGATCGGCATGATGCCGCAGTTTCTCGGCCGACGCACGACGGGCGAAGAGGTGGCCAGGAAAGAGGCGCAGCTTTTCAAGATCTTCCAGCCCGGCTCGGCGGAGTTCGGGCCGATGACGGATATGTACAACAAGCTCGCGCCCCTGATCAGTTCCAAGACATTCGACCCGATGCAGGCCGGGGCCTTGCTCTCGGCCTTCTCGACGGTCTCCAAGGAGGGGGCCGGGCAGATGGTCGAGCAGTTCACTCGGGGCACGATCGGCGGACTCGACAAGACCACGAAATCGCGCGTCGAGGGGGGCACGCCGCAGGGAGAATACTACAAGTCGATCGGCATCAGTGACGATCTGGTCAAGCACACGAAACCCGAGCAGATCGCATTCATGATCGCCGACAAGATCGCCGACGATCTCAAGAAGCAGGAAGACGCCGCCACCAAGAAAGGCGAGACCTTCAGCGCCGAGGTGTACCTGAAGCATCAAGGGTTCGCCAACATGGAGGACGCCCGCGCGATCAAGGCATACGCGGGCCTGAAACAAACCGGGCAACTTCAAACGTTCCTGGCCCTGGCCTCCGACGCCGAGTTGCCGAGCCTGGCGCAGGCCCGCGAGCCGGTCGTCAAGGCGCAGCGGGTCGAGCCCGTCATGCAGGCCCGCAAGGCCGAGCTTGCCGACGAGGCGTCGAAGGTGGCCGTCGGCGCGGGAGAGGCTGAGTGGAGACGGAATATCCAGGCGGTCGCGTTTGGGAACCTCAAGGCGAAAGGTCTGGTCACCGGAGACTACAAGGAGGAAATGAGCAACCGCTCGAATATCAATCCGACGGAATTGCTCTTTGAAGAACGGCACAAGATGGAGCTTGAAAGCCAGCGTCTCCTCTTCGAGGAAGCGAAGCGCGTCGGGGTCAAGACTCCAGCCCCGGCCGCGCCGTGGGAGTCGGGCATCTACACCGAGAAAGGCTACGTCGGCGACAAGGCCCTCTTTGATCTCGCCAGGAAAGTCCAGGCGGCTGGCGGAACGGCCGTCCCCGGCCTCGACACGATCGCCGGGGCCGCGCAGCGGAAGCTCGCCGAGAGCGCCGAATTCGAGGGGAATGCCTTCGAGCTACCGCCAGGCGTCGAGCCGCCCCGGAAGAAAAAACCGCTCCGCGTGGTCCTGCCCCCGGCGCTTCAGGCGATGATCGCCAGACCGGCGCAAAAGCCCTGGGCCAGCAGTCCGGGGCTTCCCCTGGCGCAAAGGCAGCGCGAGGCGATGCCGCGCGAGGCACTTCGCGAGTTCACCCTCGACGGCCCGAGGATCGAACCGGCCGCGCCACGCGAGCCGCGGTGGACGCCGCGCGTGCCCGAGGATCTCAACGCCAGTCTCAAGGGAATGCTCGGCTGGGGTGGCGCTCCGATCCCCGAGGGGATGGCGGGCAAGGGCGTCGAGGATCGGATCAAGGCCGCGATGGGCGACTTCCGGCTTCCGGGAAAACCCACGCTTGATCCTTACGCCGAGTTCGAGGGGGCCGACGCCTACCCTGGCTACAGTCCGCGCGGAGGCAAGATCGGTTCGATGAAGCAGGTCGACCCCGACGCCATTCCCGAGCGGACCGACCGCGACATCCTGAACGCGATTCCCCTGTCGGCGCGACTGCAACCGGCCAAGCCACGCGGCGAGGGGTGGAAGAGCTTCGCGGACCTCCGTTCCGGCAAGACGACCGATCCGGGGTTTCATCCCGAGGGTTTCGACCCCCTGCCCGCCGCGCCGGGGTTCGTCAACGATTGGGTTCGAAGCGCGTTTGAAACCGGAGCGCCGCGCATCAAGGGAGGGGCCACGGCGGAACCAGCCCCGGCCAGCGGCCTCGCGGCGGGGGGCTCGCCGGACGCGGGCGCGACGACGGACCTGCTCCAGAAGATCGTCGACCTGCTGAGCAAGAACCTGAGCGGTGGTGGCCGAGGCGCCCCGCCTCCGGTCCTGACCGCGCCTCGCGTCCAGAGGGGATGAACCCGCCATGCACGTCTCGTTTCGGTTTAACCCCGACAGCATCCCCGACCTGATTCAGGCGGCGGTGGATACCTTTGACTTCACGATGCCCGGCGAAGGGGGCCAGTCGCTCGGGCGCGACCTCGCGGTAACCGCGGCGAAGGGGATCGCCGATCGGTCGGATAGCGGCCTCGACCTGAACGGCGAGCCGTTCGCGGCGAATGAGGATAAGTACGCGAAGTACAAGGAAAAGCGGTACGACGTCGACCGTCCCGGCGAGCTGGGCGGCCAGATGTTTTCGTTGACGTCGGTCCTGGGCAAGCCCGAGGTCTCCGCCGACGCGATCCACATGAGCTACGGCTGGAACCAGGCACCGGCGCGGACCACGGCGCGGAATGGCGCGCCCTTGCGCGAGAGTGAACGGAAGGCGACCGACCGCCAGAAGGCCGTGTGGTTCGCCGAGAGCGGCCGGGAGTTCTACGGTCTGGATGAAACGATCGCCGAGGCGATGCTCGAACAGGCGGGCAAGCGGTTCACCCGGCACTTTGACGACCTGGGGATTTGACTCACGATGAGCACCTTCGGCGGCGACGCGATCTTCGGCCGATCGGTGGCGATCGACGAGGTTCCCAACGAGAGCGAGGTTCAGGTCTCCGCCTTTTTCGGGGCCACGGGGATCTACACGCTCTGGGGGGGCGGCAGGGGGCGAATGATCACCGTCTCCGGCCTGCTCGTCGGCGCCGATATTCCGACGATGGTCGCCGCGGAGCGGGCCTTGCTCTCCTATGACGACGGCATCGGCCGCGAACTGGTGGACACGGTGCGCGGGATCACCTATCCCGTGGCGGTCTTCACCGGGGGCTATAAGCGGACGCGGCCGATGGCGCCGTGCCCCGGCGGCTGGGCGCAGCCGTATTCGGCGCTCTTCCGGGGGAACCTCTGACGATGAGCTTCTCCCAGGCCACGCTCGTCGGCCAGCCGGTGCTCGCGGCGGTCGGCTCACACCTGCGCGTCTCGTGGCAAACCACGGCCCCGGCCGGAACGCTCTGGCAGGTCTATCTCAACCGCAAGCTCGCCTGGCGAGGCAAGAGCCGGTCGGTGCTCTTTCCCCTGCCGCGCGATCGGGTCGAGGTCGAGGTCGGCTCGGTGGCGCCGGGCGAAGGGGCGACCGATTTCTCGGCGATGCTCCCCGCCGGAGCGCCCGACAAAGCGCTGCTCCAGTGGGACGGCGACCCCGCGATGAGCGCGTTTCGCGTCTATGGCTCCTCGGTCGCGGGGGGGCCGGTCGTCTACACGAAGCCGCTGGGCATTGTCGCGGCGACCGTGGCGGGCGTCGACCTGACCGGCTGGGGCAATGGCGGCTGGGGGTCGGGATACTGGGGTCATTCCTTCGCCAGCTACTCATGGACGAGCGGACGGCTGAGCACGGGCGTCTGGAGCTTCGACGTCGTTCCCGTCGACCAGGCGGGCAACGAGGCGGCGCGCGCGACGACGCCGATCACCGTGACGATCACGGCGGCGCCGAGTCCCCCGGCGTTCCTGCCGGGGGGGACGCGACTGAGTTACACCTTCAACGCGACGACGCGAGTGCCGACGTTGACCTGGGGCGCTTCGCCCGGTTGACCTCGTGGGAGATTCGCCACCGATGCCCTCGCCGAACACCTTCACGCCCAATCTCGGCCTGCTCATCCCCGGCACCGGGCAAGCCAACTGGCAGATCCTCGCCGATCTCCTGTTCACGCTACTCGACAACCAGGCGCCGATCGGCGGCCTGGCTGTCGCGCCGTCGAACCCGATCGCGGCGACGGGCCTGCCCTCAAACCTCCTGGTCAATGTCTCGGCCGGAGCGTTCGTGCAGGCGGCCGGGTCGATCTACGCCTACGCGGGGGCGACGGGTGTCACTCTGCCGGCCTCGGCGACGACGTGTCTCTGGCTCACCGATGCCGGGGCCTTGACCCAGGGCGCGACCTTTCCCGCCGGGAACATCGTTCGGCTGGCGAGCGTCACGACCTCGGGAACGGCCGTCACCGCGATTGTCGATAAGCGGGTCGCGATCCCATCGGCGGGCGCGGGCCTCGGCGGCCTCTTCCTCCCCCTGGCCGCGTCCGACGTCGCGGCGGTCGTCGTCGTTCACGCGGGAACGTCGCACGGCCTCCAGATCGGCGGAGCGGCGAGTGATCTTCTTGGCTTTCGCGGCGCAACCCCCGTCGTTCAGCCCAGCGGCGCGGCGCAGGCGGCGGCACCGGCGCTGACCACGACGACGCTCACGGATTCGACCGGAGGGACGGCGGGAACGACGCTCGCGGCGGCGACGAACACGGCTCCGCTCACGGATTCGACCGGAGGGACGGCGGGCTCGACGCTGGCGGCGATCAGCGATTCGGCCACGGCCAACGCGGTGGCCTCGCTCGCGGCGCAACTGGCGACGCAGCGGGCCTTGAACGTGGTGCTCGTCAACGCGGTTGCGTCGCTCGCGGCGCAGGTGAATCACGCCGAGGCGGACCTCGCGGCGCATCTGAGCCTCCTGAACGCATTGCGGTCGGGGCTCGTGACTCAAGGCATCCTCAAGGGGTCGGCCTGATGCCCAGCTTTGAACCGGGGCCGGAAACCTTGGCGGGCGTGGCCAGCACGTTCGTCGTCTGCCTCTGGGACCGCGCCGAGGAAGGGGATGCCCGAGCGACGATCCTGCCCAACGTCGAGGTGATCCGGTTCGGGTTCACCAAGGGCTCGATCATTCCCTCGGCTCAGTTCCGGTATGTCGCCGACTCGACCAACCCCGAATCCCCCTTTCCCTATCTCTGGGAACAACTCTGGGGCCTCGATGTCTCGGGGGCGTATGTCGTCCAGAACGATGACGAACTGGTGGTCTATGAGTTCCTGTCCGACGGGTCCAGCCTCCTGGTCTTCGACGGCTTCGCCTCGATCCCTCAGGTCGATCAGTCGGGCGGGCTCGACGCGACCTTCGCGGCGGAAGGGGTTCACAAGCGGCTCTGGGACGAGCCGATCTCAGGCGCGACCTACCGCGACGCCGACGACCCGGAGGCGGGCGACGAGGTCGAGACCCAGCTTCCCGTCTGGTTCAACCCCGCGCGGCTCGGACACGGCCAACCCAACTGCACGCCCGACAATTTCGACGTGAACGAGGGCGAGATCGATTCCCAGGGCGAGGACATCAGCTATCCCGTCTTCCTCGATGAGCGGATTGTCAGCCCCGAGGGGACCGATCCGCCGGTGCCCGCCTTCTGGACGCTCGGCGGTTATGTCCGTCACCTTTGCCAGATGTACAACCAGGCGAAGGATGGCAACGGCAAGCTCTGGGTCCGCAACCCCGTCAGCCCCAGCGGCGTCACGATCGACGACTATTTGCAGGCCCCGGTGATCAAGCCCGGCGCGCAGTTCATGGACCTGAACGACCCGTCGACCTTTGACAGTAAACCGATCGTGATCCGGTCCTTCGATGCCTCGGGCAAGGCGCTTGTTCCGGCCCTGGAGGAGCAACTTGGCTATTACGGGTTCAACCTCTGCCTGAACACGCGCGACGACCCCGACGATCCCGGAGCGCCCCTGAACGAGATGATCCTCTACCGCGATGACGGCCTCGACGGCAACGCCCCCAAGGAGCTTTTCTATCCCCTTCAAGGGGCAACGCTCGATGAGGGCCTGCCCGACTTCCAGGGGACGGGGATCAGCCGCGATGCCTTCGGCGCGGTGAACGCCTTCGACGTCGAGACGAAGCCGGTCGGACGCGAGGTGTCTCTCGTGCTCGAAGCGGGATTCGCGCTCGACCTGGCGGATGCCTCGAACATCAAGCAGTTCGACCACGCGGCCTTGACCAACGCCACGAATGAGATGCGGAAGAAATACCGCGAGTTCGTCTTTGACGAGGCGGGACTGGGGCACTGGGATTTCGAGACCTCGGCGTTTGTGACCAAACAGCCGACGAGCCTTGACGCGGTCTTCGGCGCGCCCAAGGACGACGGCGAAGGAAACAGTATTCGCCAGTACGTCACGCGGACCCGCGTCGGCGATGGGCCGCTCTACAGCCTCGACGACGCGGGCAAGCCCCGCGCGGTGCTCCTGGAAATCAGCCGCGATTACGAGGGGGAAAGCCCCGGCGTCTGGGACCGCTCGGGCACCTGGCAGGCGATCGGAACGTCGGGCTGGAACCCCCTGAAGGACAGGCTCGGCGTGGCGCTCGTGTGCGACAACCCCGAGAACTGGAAGCTCCCCAAGACCGATGCCGCGGCGACGGCCGGGTCGGTTGTGAAGGTGATCACCAGCCTCGCCAATCCCGACACCGGCTCCAGCGCGATCAACACGCGGTTCTGGCTCAAGTACACCTGCGTCATTTACGGCGACAGGGGTCTGGACGTCACGGCGGAAAAGCGAGACGCCTCGCCGATGGAGTTCACCGTCCGACGGATCATCAACGCGCGGGATCACTGGATCAAGCAGGTGGTCGATGCGTCGAGCGTCTACAACACCTCGGGCAAGGACCAGACGATCCGCGACGACACCGACAAGGCCGCCGCGCATGTGAACGCCTTGCAGCTGGCGCAGGAGTTTCCCGAGATCGGCGGCGACGTCACGATTCCCTGGATCGAGCATGGCTTCGGCATCGGCGACCAGATCAGCCGGATCGACGGCCGCGATATCGAGTTGCTCGCCAACGCGGGCACGCCGTCGGTCGAGACGCCGCGATACCCCTCGGTCGTCGCCCTGGAGTATCACTGCCAGGGGCGTCAATCCACCACGATCAAGCTCAGCGACCGCCGATCGGAACCGGAGAACGCCAATCATGGATACGGCCGATCCCGCTGACGAGTTGCGGCAGCTTCGCGACGAGCTTCAGCGGCTCCGCGAACTCGTCGAGCGCCTGGAAAACGCCGATCTCTCGGGGTCGGTCTCGGCCGTGGCGATCGTCAACAAGGGGCCGGATTTCCCGACGGCCGGAGCGATCGGCATGACCTACCTCGTCTCGATCCAGGACGTCACGGGCGACGAGGCCGAGGGGGCCGAGGCGACCTTCACCGCGCGCGACGGCCAGTTCCCAGCGGTCTGCCTCACCGAGACCTTGCCCACGAATGGCCAGCAGATTCTTATTCACCAGGTCGGCTCGGCCTGGGTGTTTCTCCTCTGATCGAAGGGCCGAACCTCTCATGGACGACGCCAGCCAGATCCGCGAGGCGACCCGCGATCTCATGCGCCGCCTGGAACATCTGAGCCACAGGCCGCGTGGCGCCAGCCCGCTCCTGGCCGGACAGGTCTTCACGCAGACGACCTTGCCGGGGCGCTCCGGTGTCTTTTACGCCACGAACCCGACCGACGTCCTGGCCGGCGCGGGCGAGGGGCAACTCGGGACGATTTCCACGAACGGCGAACAGGTCACGATGACCGCCTTGCTCGGCGCCAACCTGCCCGGCGATGGCGATTACCTCGTGGCGCGGGGTGTCGATTATCGGTGGGTGGCGGACTCGCCGTCGCATTGCTCGTTGCTCGTCAAGCCCGTCGCCCCCTATTCCAACGCGCCGATCATCGGCGCCCAGGTCACGCTTTTCTGGAACCACGCGACCAAGGGGGCCTTCCTCGATCCCGATTCGAACGACTCCAGTCAGGGGCCGTACACGACGACCTCGGCCGGCGTCACGATCCCGGTCGAAGACCCGGCGAACGAAATCTACATGGTCGAGGTCGTGGCGACCGGGTACGCCACCGTGCGTTACTTTGTCTGGGCCTGCGGTCGGACCTGTAACGCGGCGGGACGGATGGGAACGGGTTATCCAGCCGGGCCGGGCACCTTCACGGGATCGGCGGTCACGCCGCCGCTGACGATCTCGACGAATGTCGGCACGCAAACGCTCATTTCTAATGGAACGTTCGGCGGCACGGCGCTCGCGCCGATCGGAGGGTCGTTCGCGAGGAAGACCTTGCCATCGGTCATTCGTGTCGCGAATCCGGGCGGCCTCACTTATCATGACGAATATGACTCGTGTCAGGACGGCGCGCCGGGGAGTCCCGGGTTCATCTCGGTTGGCTGCGGAGGCGCCGGGGGTTTCACGGTCCAGGCTCTTGTGTGCCTTATCTGTTGCCCACCGGGGACGAATCCTCTCGTCACGCCCTCGGAGAGCCTGACGCCGACGGATTACCAGATCATTTATTCGAGCACCCCCGCGATCTGCAGGCTCAACAGCACGGTGACCTCGATCGAGTATTCCCCGAAGACCGTGATTCGCGGCACTTGGGCGACCGCGTACACGAATCCTCAGAGCAACACCTATCCCAACGATCCAAGAGCCCCGGTTCTCGGTCCCGGCGCCCCGTCCACCGTGCAGCCTGATTCCAGTTTGATCCCACTGACCGGCGATTTCGTGATCCAGGGGACGTGACGACGATGGGCCAGACCGTGCTGCATATCACGATGATGCCGCTCTCCGGTGGCGAATCCGCGCGTTCCGCCAAGCCTCGCGGGAGCCTCGCCGACGCCATTCAGGCACGATCGGATTGCATCCCCTGTCGCGCCGCATCGCGGGCGATCGAAGCCGCCGAACCTCCCGGCGATCGGCTCAAGGTCGGCCTCTGGGCGCCGAATCTGGCCCTGGGGGGCGCGGAGGACTGGATGAGGACGCTCGTTCGCGCCGCCGATCACGCGCGGATCGCGTGGCGGGGGCTGGCGGTGACCTGCGGAGCAACACAGGCCGATGCGCGGGTTGTCGCCGATTACGCCGAGTCGATGCCCGTCGTCTATGGCGACGAAGGAGCGCGAGCCGTTGCGGCCGAGTCGGATGTCGTCGTCCAGTGGGGCGTCAAGGCCGGGTTGCGATTCGTCCAGGGGCTGAGACGGAAACCGAAGGTCGTCGGCGTCTTGCACTGGAATCGAGAGTGCGGCTACGCGGATCACTTCTACGATCAGCCGGGGTGCGCCGATGCGTTCGTCGCGGTCTCGGAGCTGGCCGTGGACGCGGCCCCTGCGTGGTACACCGGATCGGTTCCCGTGATCGGCAACGCGGTCGATCCTGAACGATTGAAGGCGTCGCGGTCGCGCGAGGAAATGCGAGCAAGCTGGGGTGTGCCCGATGGGGCGAAGGTGCTGGGCTTTCTCGGGCGGCTCGATCCCGAGCAGAAAGACCCGATGGCGGTGGTTCGAGTTTTGCCATTTCTGTCCGAAGACTGGCATGCGGTGATCGTGGGCGAGGGACCGGACTTCGGGGCCTTGCGGAATGCTCTGGCGACGCATCCAAGGCTGCACTTGCCCGGGGGTGATCGAGACGCCGGGAGCGTCCTGGGGGCGTTCGATGCCTTGGTCGTCCCTTCGGCCTGGGAGTCGTTCGGGCTCTCGCTCTGTGAAGGATTGTGGTGCGGCGTGCCGGTGATCTCGACCCGAGTGGGCGTCTGCAAGCTCGTCGACGGATTGACGCGGGAGATCCCGGTTCACGCCGATGGGCCAACGATCGCCGGGGCGGTGCTGGCCGATCAGGCGGACGTGGAAGGGACGGCGGCGCGAGTGGATCATGCGAGGCGTTGGGCGCGGGAGACGCTTGGACCGGAACGATTCGGGGCGGCGTGGACCGACTTTCTGACATCGATTTCAGGGGCGAAACGATGACGCGGACCGATGTTCTCATTCATCTCGCGCGATCGAGGGGTTATCAAAGCTACCTCGAAATCGGCTACTTCCGGGGGGACAATTTCCGCGAGATCCCGGTGGCTCACAAGCTGGCGGTCGACCCCTGTGCCCCGGCTGATCCGCTTGTCATCAAGGCGACGTCGGACGACTTCTTTGCCCTGGCTCTGGCGACGGAGATGAAATTCGACCTCGTCTTCGTCGATGGCCACCATGAACGGGGGCAGGTGCTGCGCGATTACGCCAACGCGCTGGCCTGCCTCAATCCAGGCGGGGCGATCGTCCTGCATGATGTGAACCCGACGCTCGCCTCGCATGTCCGACCGTTCCACGAATTCGAGCGCGACGGCGGCCACTGGACGGGAGATGTCTACCGGGCCTGGTGCGCGATCCGGCGGGAATGCCCGTTCTGGACGGCGACGGTGCCGGATGAGTTCGGGATCGGCGTGGTCGACACGATGCGTCCAGCGGAGGGCGTGGGGTTTGACACGGCGCCCGAGACCTTCGAGGACTTCGGGGCGGATCGGGATCGGTTCTTGAACCCGGTCGGGCTGGAATCGCTCGGCTGAAGGGTTCGTCGGTCATGCCTCGCCCTTCCTTTCTCCCTCGATTTTACCACCAACGCCCGGCCGCCTTCCCGTCAACTGACGAGGGGGCGAGCCGGGCGTTGTCGTTGCGACTTCGGCGACCCGTAACGATTCGTTCCGTGCGGTTTGCCACGAGGCGGCAGGGTGACATTGTGTTTGCTGGCAAGTTCGGCCAGGGCATGCTCGGCGAGTTGATGTCGGGACTCGATCGCGAGGCCCTCGGCTTGCACCGCCGCGAGCAACTGATCGATCGCGGCAGCATAAGTGGGATCGCCACGCAGGGCGATTAATAGCGAAGGGGGCATCAAAGCTCCTCCGGGGGCATACCGTAACGGCGGCGGATCTCGGCGGCGAGCCGGTCACGGACAGCATGGACCGCCGAGAGGGCGGTATTGATCTCAATCAGTCCCTCGGTCCAGACCCGTCGCCGCCGAGATCCGCGTCAGGCAGGTAGATCGAGGGCCGGCCAGAGCGCCGGACCGTCCTTGGACCCGTGACCCGGCGCTGGCTCGGTGTGAATCACTCGCACCCGATAGGTCGCTCGCGACATCTCGACGGCGCCGCCGGCAACACCAGGAATCGTCTCGGGGAGTCCCTTGGGCGCGCTATCCTCGTCATAATAGCTGCCGACGCGGTAGGTATCGCGGCGCAAGACCGCGACGACCTCGCAGAGCGACATCCGGCCAGTGACAGGGCCGTTACGAAAGTCGTCTCCCGCCCAGATGCGGTCTCCGACCTCGTAGTCGATGCTTGCCCTACCGTGGATCGCCTGGACCTCGGAGGTGACGAGGTTCCCCTTGCGCGTGTGGAGACATGGGTCGGTCGCGTAATTCTTCGGCATCGTGTCTACTCCTGCCCTGTGTCGTGATTTGTCGTCCATCCGCATCTGGTGTCTCTAGGTAGTATACGACCTAGGATCTAGAGTGTCAACACCCTAACGCAAAGATTTTTTCGAAGGGTGAGCCGGGCGGTTTCATTGGATCGCCAGTCCCTGGCTCAGATTGCCCCTTAACCACATCGCGAGCCAACGCGCCATCCAACGCGCTAACGCCCGATTTGCGACGATTTTAGTGGGTTGGAGTCTATTTTTTCGAAGTCGCGTAAGCTCGTTAGAATGAAGCAAATCATTCGGTGGTTGAGACTTATGGATAAAAAGCAACTCGACTCTCGTGAGGCTTTTTTATTCTCCGGAGCTAAAGGTTGCAGGTTCGACCCCTGCCGGGCATATTAGCCGGAAGTCCCTGAAAAATCAGGGGCTTCCGGCTTTCCGCATTTCCCATCGCAGCCCCCGTCTCGCGTGTCCGTACCGTGATCCCGTACCGTTTTGCCTGACCGACCGGCGACAGATCGCCCGGGCTCGACGGCTGGAGTCGAGAAAACGTTCATCGCCGCGCGTGATGTTGCAACGAGGGCGTGCCATGTCCCAATCTTCAAGATTCACCTTCAAAAAAATCTTCAGAAGGTTTGTGTAGGGGCAAAGCCCAGGAATGACCTGGACTTTGGTTCGTGGCTGATCCTGAAAAAAAAGAGGTTGGAGCAGGATCTGGCGGGACCTTGAGGGTTCGGATAGCCTCAGCCTCTGATTTCGGCAAAAACGCTTGAGCGTCTCAGGAGAGAACAAGACCATGCGAGCGGACCTTCAAAACAGGCTGACCCGTCGAGAGGCCCTGGCCGCGGGGATCGCCGCGGCGGCGGGCGCGCTGAGCTTCGGGCGTCGGCTTCACGCGGCGCCGACTCCGGGACCGTACGGCCCCTTCAAAATGGCCTTTCAAAGCTACTCGTTGCGCGGTGTGGGATCAGTGCACAAGGCGCTCGAGGCCACCGAGCGGCTTGGCATTCATTACTGGGAAGCCTATCCAGGCCACTTCCCGGCCGACGTCTCAAAGGCCGACGAGTACAAGCGACTGGCCGGCGATCATGGCGTGACCGTCATTGGTTATGGCGTCAGCGGGTTTGGCAAGGACCACGACGGCAACCGCAAGCTGTTCGAGTTCGCCAAGGCGATGGGGTTTGGCTACCTCTCGGCCGACCCGTCGCCGGACGCCTTTGATAGCCTGGATAAGCTCGTTGAAGAGTACGGCGTGGCGATCGGCATCCACAATCATGGTCCCGGACACAAATGGGCCAAAATTGACACGATCGCCGCCGCGATCAAGGACCATAACCCGAAGATCGGCTGCTGTGTCGACACGGGCCACTTCCTCCGTTCCCGCGAAGATCCGGTTCGCGCCGTGGAGGTCTTTGGCAATCGCGTTTACGGTGTCCACCTCAAGGACGTCAAGGACGCGACCAAGTTCACCATCCTCGGCGAGGGGGATCTTCGCACCGCCGACCTGCTCAAGCTCCTCGCCAAGAACCAGTACGACTACGCCCTGGCTCTTGAATACGAGGAGAATCCGTCCGACCCGATCGCCGATCTCCGTGCCTGCCTCGCCGCCACCAAGAAGGCCGCCGCCGGTCTGCCGGGAGCCTGAGCAGAGTCGAGGGGATCATGGAACGACGACCGTTGACTGGTAACCGATCGATTGCGTGGTCGGTTATCGGTCATGGCTTTTTCAAGGAAAATGGTCCGCGACATGCTGGCTCGCGTGCTCGAACCCGAGGCGATGGACACGCCCGAGGAGGCCGACGCGTATGATCGGATGGATCACGCGGACGTCAACGCGCGGTTCGTGGCGGATTTTCTGGAACTGCGCGGGCCATGTCGGGGCGGGACGATCGTGGACGTCGGCACGGGGCCGGGCCGGATTGCCATCGCACTTTGCCGGGCTGATTCCGGGGCGATCGTGCTGGGTGTCGATCTCGCCGAGGCGATGATTCAACGCGCCCTGATAAACGTCCGCGATGAGGGCCTTGGCGAAAGAATTCGCCTGCGGTCGGGAGACGCCAGGACATTGGATCTGCCCTCGAACGGCTTCGAGGGGGTGATCTCGAACTCAATCATCCATCACATTCCCGATCCCTCGCCCGTGCTGGCCGAGATGATCCGGCTTGTTCGTCCGGGGGGAACCTTGATGGTCCGCGACCTGGTTCGGCCCGACGATGCCGCGAGGCTGAATCAACTGGTCGCGACGTACGCCGGGAACGAATCGACGTCGGCGCGCGACCTCTTCGCGGCCTCGCTGCGCGCGGCGTTCACGCTGGACGAAGTTCGGGCGATGGTGGCCGACCTGGGCGTTCCGGCCGAAGGGGTCATCTTGACGTCGGATCGGCACTGGACCTGGTCCTGGAAGAATTGGGAAAGAGCCGGCGCTCGTTGACCGATCCCTGAGAGAAGAGTACCGGTGGCCGTCTCGCATCGACTTCAAGAGACGCAACCCGCCAGGAACCGCCGAGGTCGGGCACTTGTCCGCGCAGGTATGCTAAAGATTGATGGGGGCGTGCGAGAACCCAACGGCGCGGGGATCGGCCGGACCATGCTGACTGCACTTGAACCGACACGCGATGTCGGGTTATTGACGCGCGAGGGCCTCCGGCTTCACGTCAGGCACTGGCCGGTGGCCTCGCCCCGAGGCGTGGTCGTCGTCGCGCACGGTTTCGGCGAGCACGGCGGGAATTATGAGCACGTCGCCCGCGCCGTCGGTCCGGTCGCGGGGGTTGACTTCGTTCTGGTAGACCTTCGCGGACACGGTCGAAGCGGCGGACGTCGCGGCGTCGTCATGGCTTACAGCGACCTGACCGCCGACCTTATCAACGCCTTTGATTGGGCCGGGCGCGAACGCCCGGGAGTGCCGAGGTTCATCCTCGGCCATTCCAACGGCGGTCAGCTCGCGCTTCACGCCGGTCTTGACGCGCGGGTTGCCCCGTTGATCGACGGCCTGATCGTTTCGAATCCGTCGATCCGGTTGAGTGTTCCTGTCCCTGGCTACAAACTTCGACTCGGTCGGTTCTTGCGTCGCCATGCTCCCTGGGTGACGCTCTCCGCCCCTCTGGAATCGGAACTCCTGACGCGCGATCCGGTGATGAGGCGCGAACGCGAGCGGGACCGGCTCTGCCACAGTCGGATCAGTCCTCAATTCTTTTTCGGGATGGTCGAAGGGGGCGAGACGATCCTGAAACGCGCCGCCGAGATTGTAAACCCGATGCTCATGATCCTCGGCGCGGCCGACCCGATCGCCGATCCCGCCGCGGCGCAACGGGCGTTTGACCGGTTCGGGGCGAAGGACAAAACCTTGCTCGTCTATCCCGAGATGCTTCACGAACCCTTCAACGAAATCGGCCGCGAAGCGATCTTCGCCGAGGTCGCGGGCTGGCTCGACCGTCATCTGTCCCTTTAAGAAAGAACGATTATTGCCCTTTTTGGGCAGGCTCGGTTGCATTGGCGTCACTGGGTTTTTCGCGATCCGGCAGGGCGCGAAGCGCCAATCTGACCCAGTTGAGAGCCCCCTTGGCCGATCGACGCTGAATCACGCTTCGAGGTTGCTCGGAACCCATGTCGAGGCGTCGGGTCGAGACGTCGTTGGCGGTCGCCAGGCCGAGATAGACCAGGCCGACGGGCTTGTCGAGGGTTCCCCCGGACGGTCCGGCGACCCCGGTGATCGCGATGCCAAGGTCCGACCCAAAGCGGGTTCGAGCACCCTCGGCCATCGCCGCGGCGACCTCGGCGCTGACGGCCCCCTTCGTCTCGATCAAGGAGGCGTCAACGCCAAGCAAATTGGCCTTGGACGCATTCGAATAGGAGACCACGCCGCCGAGAAAGTAGGGGCTGACTCCGGCGAGGCTTGTGAGCATCTGCGCGACGAGCCCGCCCGTGCACGACTCGGCCGAGGCCAGGGTGCGTCCCGTGCGTTGGAACTGGGCGAAGACGGCTTCGGGAAGGTCGTCCGAACCTTCGCCGATGATCAGGTCGGCGAATCGCTCGCGGATCAAGGCGAGGGTTGGTTCCATCGCGGCCTCGGCTTCCGCCACGTCTCGCCCTTCGGAAGAGACGCGAAAGCTGATCGTGGCATCGTGCGCGGTGATTCCCACCTCGGGCTTGCGCCCGCGCGCGGTGAGGTCAAGGGCGAGCGATTCAATGTCCGATTCGCCCTTGCCGAAGAGGTTGATCTTTCGTTCGACCAGAACCCGCGCTCCCAGACCCAGTTCGCGTAATCGTGGAACAACCTGTTCGTCAAACATGATCTTCATTTCATACGGAACCCCCGGCAGGCAGGCGACGATTGTCTCGCCGATCGTCATCCAGACCCCCGGCGCGGTGCCGACCCGGTTCACCAACGCCTCCGCCCCCTGGGGTAAAAGAGCCTGAACCCGGTTCCGCTCGGGCATCTCTCGATTTCGTCGGGCGAACATCGCGGCAATCGCGGCGAGTGAGTCGGCGTCCTCGATCAAGGGGACCTCGGCCGACACCGCCAGGGCCTCGCGGGTCAGGTCGTCCTGCGTCGGCCCAAGGCCACCGCTCATGAGGATCAACGAGGCGCGCGCGCGGGCAAAGCGAATCGCCTGGACGTTTTCGGCCAGGTCGTCGCTCAGGGTCGAATGGAATCGAACGGGAATTCCCAGGGTCGCGAGCGCCCGGCTGATCCACTGAGAATTGGTGTCGAGCGACTGCCCGCTGACCAGTTCGCTGCCGATGGCGATGATTTCCGCGGTCAACATCGTCGCAACCTCCCCAATCGAACCGAAGCGTTGGCCGGCGGACATCGAGCAATCCCGTCAGAATCGCCGGGCCATCCTACCAGCCCAGGGCTCGGCGCGGCTATCATGGTTGTACGCGGAGATTCCGCGCGCGGCAGAAATGTCGGAAAAAGGGGGTTCAACTCCCCCGGTCCCCTGGCTCGATCCGTCGGGAGGCTTCACGATCATGGTACTTTCCGCGGCCGTTCTGGAACGCCCGACCCTCGTCCTGAACCGCAACTGGCAACCCGTCCGGGTGGCGACCGTTGCCCGATCGTTAACCTTGCTCTGGAACGCCTCGGCGCACGTCGTCGACCCCGACGACTTCCAGCTTTACACCTGGTCCGACTGGTCTCGCCTCGCCCCTCGCGAGGGCGAAGCCTTTATCCGCACCGTTCGATTTCGGATGCGCGTTCCCGAGGTCCTCACCCTCACGCATCACGACCGACCCCGGCAGATGGCCGTGACCTTCAGTCGTCGCAACGTCTTCAAGCGCGACCATTCGACCTGTCAATATTGTAGCGCTCGGCCCGGCACGAATGAGCTGACGATTGATCACGTCCTGCCGCGTTCCCGAGGGGGTTCGACGACCTGGGAGAATTGCGTTCTCGCCTGCGTTTCCTGCAATGCGCGGAAGGCCAACCGAACTCCCGAACAGGCGGGAATGAAGCTTCGACGATCGCCCACGCGACCGACCTGGAAACCTCATTACGATGCGCCCGCGGTTCGCGTCGCAAGCTGGTCGCGGTTTCTCAGCGAAGCGTACTGGAATGTTTCCCTCGATGAGTCGTCCTGAACCGGGACCAGGCCCAAAAGTTCCTCGTGTTCCCGCGACGCAAAGGCTTGATTCCGGGTTCAAGGCTCCTACGATGAAGGATTATCGATTGTAGAAAGGCGGACAACCGGGAGGACTCATCGATGGGCACGGCAACGGCCAACGACGCGGAGAAAGGGACGTTTCGCGGCCCCTGGCAAGACCGACTCGCTCGGATCGTCGAAACGATGCGCGAGATGAGCGTGCATACCGATCCTCAGGCGATGGTCCGTTCCTACGGCTCGCGGATGCGTGACCTGATGCCGGCCGACCGCTATTTTTCGGTCAGCCGGCGCGACCTGCGATCACCCTCCTTTCGCGTCACCCGGTCGAGCACCTGGGCAGGGGAAATTAACCCCTGGCGCGAGACCGGTAAACTCCCCCTGTTTGAAGGCGGACTCGTCGCCGACCTTCTTTATGGCGACGAACCAAGGATCATCGACGACCTCTCGGTGGACCCCGACGACCCGATGGCGGCGTACCTTGACGGGTACAAATCCGCGATGGCCGTGCCTCATTATGACCGGGGCGAGGCGCTGAACATGGTTGTTTTGCTTCGTAAGGAGGCCGGGGCGTTTGACCGCGAGGAGTTTCCCGAATGGGTCTGGCTGAGCAACCTCTTCGGTCGGGCGACGCACAACCTGGTCCTTAACGATCGGCTCTCGCAGGCCCTTGCCGTGGTCGAGCGCGAGTTGAAAATCGTCGCCGATCTTCAGCGCGCGCTCTTGCCCAAAACCTTGCCGAAAATCCCTAACCTCAGCCTCGCCGCGTCCTATCAAACCTCGCGTTGGGCGGGGGGAGACTATTATGACATCTTCGCCCTGCCCGACGGCCGCTGGGGCCTCCTGATCGCCGACGTCAGCGGACACGGCACGCCCGCGGCGGTGATGATGGCCGTCACGCACAGCATCGCCCACACGTATCCGGGCGATCCAGAACGTCCCGGCTCACTCCTGAACTTCATCAATCATCATCTCGCCACGCGTTATACAGCGGATATCGAGGCGTTTGTCACCGCCTTTTATGGAATTTTCGATCCCGCGACGAAGACGTTGTCCTATGCCAGCGCCGGTCATAATCCGCCGAGGTTGAAGCGTTGCGAAGATGGTTCCGTCCTCTCGCTCGATGGCGTGGGAAACCTTCCGCTCGGCGTGGACGTGGAAATGATTTATGACGAAGCGACTCTCGCGCTTCGGTCCGGCGATCAGCTTGTTTTTTATACCGATGGGATCACCGAGGCGACCGGTCCCGACGGGCGATCGATGTTCGGGACCACGCGCCTTGATGAAGCCCTGGAAAATTGCCAGCTTACCGCCGATGGCCTGATCCAGACCGTTCTCGACGCCCTTGCGGCGTTTACGGGCGATGCCCCCGCGGCGGACGACCGGACGATGCTCGTGGCCAAGGTGTCTTGAATCGCGCGATCAAGCTCTGGCACAGGTTGTGCTTATGAAGGGCTCAACCGCCCACTGCCGCGTTCGACTCAGGACGTCCGCCCATGACCGCGATCGAGACAACGGATCTGGAAATCGTTTACGCGAGCGAAGGGACCGGCCCGCTGCTGGAACGAGATTATACGGCCGTCGTCGAGGGGAATGGGGTCACTCCCGAAACGCTCGTCAAGGCGGTCCGCGAACGCTTTGAACGATTCGCCCCCGCGGAAACCGCCTGTTTTCGGCGCGAAGGGTGCGAACCCGGACCGCTGGACGTCGGAGACGTGATGGAGATCAAGATTGCCCTGCTGGGCAAATGCCGGGTCCGCGTCGTGCATGTTGACGACCACGGCGTCACCTTGCGCACGCTCAAGGGTCATCCCGAAGCGGGCCGGATCACCTTTGGTGCGTTTCGAGACGAGAAAGGGCGGCCCGTCTTTCGCATTTTGAGTCGCACGCGGGCCAGTGGACTTTCAAGCTACCTCGGTTATTTCGTGCTGGGCAAGCAGATGCAATCGCGGTGCTGGATCAAGTTTATCGACAAGATCGCGCAAGATTGCGGCGGCCGGATTGCTTCGGGACGGATCAAGGTTCGAACGGGGAAAGTCGTCGATGGCGACGGCGATTGCCCGGGTTGTCACGCGCCCACGTACACACACGCGGCGGGGGCCTGATCCGATGGCACTCTGGCGGTTCGGACGGGGCTGGAATGATTCCGAGATGCGCGATTATCTTCATGCCTTGAAGGATCGCCCCGTCAATTTTACCGACCCTCCCGAGACGATGACCGCCGAACATGGCTGGACGATCGATGGCTCAACCGCCAGCCTCGGCTCGGAACCTCCAGGGCCGCCCAATCCCGACGGCTTTTACACGAGAGCACGACAGGCGATTATCAATTACGATTTTTCCGACCCCGCGGTTGTGGTGGGCCATTATGATCCTGAATCGCCGCTTGTGGGTCGCAACATTCTGCTGGAACTCAAGGTTCTCGGCTTCCGCTTCTTAAGTGGTTGTCGAGTGATGGACGTCCGCGACGAGGTCGAGCACGCGACGACCCTTTTCGGCTTCCGATACGACACGCTTCAAGGTCATCTTGAGCAGGGTTTCGAGTGGTTTCTCTTGACCAAGGATCACGAAACCGGCGACATCCATTTTCGGATCGAAGCGCACTGGCGCCTTGGCGACTTCCCGAACTGGTGGAGCAAGGTCGGCTTTCTTTTAATCGGCGAATCGTACCGTCGATACTGGCGGCATCGCGCCCCGAAACGACTCCGGCACCTGGCGCATCAACCGTCCACGAAGCCCGTCGCCGCGCCGGGAGCCCTGGCGCATCGAGGCGACGATGCGCCCGAGAGAACCCAGCCGAAACCGGTCTGATGTCCTGGAGACGTCATGAACGGTGGTTACCCTGTATAACCTCGAAGGGACGATTCGCGGACAGGATTCGCGCCCGCGACTTGCACGAATGGCCGAGGTCGCATACGCTCGCCCCTGGTAACGGGTTTCGTGGTTTATGAACCTTGGGGAGTGACGGCCGTGTCCACGGATGAGGAACTGAAAAGGGCGTACAAGGCGTTCAAGAAGCGGTTCAAGCTCGCGAAGCTGGACGATGAGTCGGGCCTGAGTCGACACGGCAGCAAGCAATCGTCGATTTCGTCGATCACGCCGCCGACTGGATTTCCGCCGGGAATCTGGGAAGAGCTGGTTGCTCAGGGTCGTCTCAAACGCGACATGAGCGGAACGTATTCGCTCGCGCAAGACCTTTGAGTTTGCCGACGACCGTCGATCAGGGCGAGCGGATCATCCGACAGGTCTCCGCGCTGGCGACCCTGGCAATGCTCGCGGCTTCCTGGCCGCTCTGGGTGGGATCGAATGATTTTCCCAGGGTTCCGTTTTTCGGGTGGATGCCTCAGGCGACGGGACTGACGGCCTGGAGCCTCTATGGCGCGCTGCTGGCGGCCGTTCTGGGTTCGGCCTTCGCCTCGCAATGGAAACGTTGGTTCGCGGCGTCGTTTGGCCTGTTTGTTATTCTGATTCTTGAGGATCAACACAGGTTCCAGCCCTGGGCGTATCAGTATGGGATGACTCTTTTATTCCTCGCAATGCCGCCGACTGGCGAAGGTTTGAAGTACGCGCGCTGGTGGTTCGTGGCGCTCTATCTGCACTCGGGCCTCTCGAAACTGGATGCCTCGTTTTGCCGGGAACTTGGCCCGGTCTTTCTCTCGATCGCCGTCAAACCCCTTGGTTTTGATCCGGGTCGTTGGAACGAGAGCTTGCGAACGGTTGCGGTCTTGTCGATGCCTGTCCTGGAGATCGTCGAGGCCCTGGCGCTGCTGCTTCCGGCGACGCGAGTCATTGGCCGATTCGGGGCGATCGTGCTGCATCTGACCTTGATCGCGATCCTCGGGCCGACCGGTCTGGGGCATAGCCTGAACGTGCTCATCTGGAACGCCGCGATCATGGTCGAGGTCTGGGTGGCCTTTGGACCGGACTTGCCGAGCGATGCGGGATCGATCGGGCGAGCCTGGCCGGTGAAATGGGCTTTTTGGGTAGGCGTGTTGATGCCTTTTGGTGAGCGCTGGGGTGTGTGGGACGCATGGCCGTCGCATGCCCTTTATGCGAGTCATGTCGAGCGGTTGTCGGTACAGGTTCACGAATCGGCCCTCGGGCATTATCCGGCGTCGCTTCGCGCCAATTCGCGGAGGATAGGTGAAGGGCCGTGGATGCGGGTGGACCTGAACGGTTGGAGCCGTTTTGCGCGGGGAACGCCGATTTATCCAGGGAACCGGGCGGCGCTTGGCCTGGCTGAAGCGCTCGAGGCAAGTTATGGTGGCCCCTTCCCGGTGCGCATCGTCGCCGCCGGGGCCGCGGACCGCTGGACGGGGCGGAGGCGAACCGTTGAGGTTCGTGGCCTGGAAGAGATCCGAGCCCTGGCGGCTTCTTACTGGTTCAACACCCGTCCCTGGCCTGGCAAAGAGCGATCAGGAGAGACCTTGCGATGAGGCATCCCAGGGCGAGTGGGATCTTGTTTCACCCGACGTCTTTGCCCGGCCGGTTTGGCATCGGCGACTTCGGTCCCGCGGCGCTTGAGTTTGTCAATGTCCTGGCGGAAACGGGTCAGCGCTGGTGGCAGATCCTCCCGGTCGGGCCGACCGGTTACGGCAACTCGCCCTATCAGTCGTATTCGTCGTATGCGGGCAACCCGCTCTTGATCAGTCCCGACCTCCTCGCCGAAGAGGGTTTATTAACTGCCGACGACTGGGCGGATTACCCCGTCTTTCCCGAGGGCCGGGTCGATTTTGACGCGGTGATCGCGGCCAAGGAGACGCTCTTTCGACGGGCCTTTACCCGGTTTGAACCCAAGGATCGCGACTTCAAAAAGTTCGTTTCGGGTCATTCCCAATGGCTCGATGATTTCACGCTGTTCATGGCACTCAAGCAGTCGCACGGCGGGGCGCCCTGGTATGACTGGGAACCCTCGCTCGTTTCGCGCGACCCCGCGGCGCTGGCGAAGGCAAGAAAGACCCTGGCGGCGTCGATCCGCTATTACCAGTTTCTCCAGTACGCCTTTGACCGCCAGTGGCGAGCGATCCGGGCCGCCTGCGAGGCACGCAAGATCGGCCTGATCGGCGACCTGCCGATCTTCGTCGCCCACGACAGCGCGGATGTCTGGGCGCGGCCCGACCTCTTCTGGCTCGACGATCGCGGCCGACCGACCTGTGTCGCGGGTGTTCCGCCCGACTACTTCGCGGCGACGGGCCAGCTCTGGGGGAACCCGCTCTATCGCTGGGAAATGCACGCGGCGGAAGGTTTTGCCTGGTGGATCGATCGTCTCAAAGCGCAGCTTGATCGGGTCGACCTTGTTCGACTCGATCATTTTCGAGGTTTTGAAGCCTACTGGGAAGTTCCCGCCGGCGCCGCGACGGCCGAAGGGGGTCGCTGGGTGCTCGGCCCCGGCGCGGCCTTTCTGGAAGCGATTCGCGACGGTCTCGGCGGTCTGCCGATCGTCGCCGAGGACCTGGGCGACATCACGGCGGAAGTCCTTCAACTCCGCGACCAGTTTGACTTGCCAGGCATGCGCGTGATGCAATTTGGCTTGAATGGCGAGCCGGGAACCGAGTTTCATCTGCCGTACACGTATATCCATCACTGTCTCGCGTACACAGGCACACACGACAACGAGACCACCGTCGGCTGGTTCACGGCCCCTTCCAAAAACGCGACGCCCGCCGAACGTGCCGCCCTGAAGGCACACCGAGCCTATGGCCTTCGTGTACTTGGCGCGAAGACCGCGAACGCCCACTGGGCGGTGATTCGCGCGGTGCTCGGCTCGGTGGCGGACACGGTGATTGTCCCGCTTCAAGACATTCTTGGGCTCGGCACCGAGGCCCGGATGAACGTTCCCGGTCGACCGCGCGGGAACTGGGCCTGGCGTCTTCCGCTCGGCCCCTTGCCCAAAATGGAACTTGAAACATTCGCCGATCTGACCGCCGTGACGGGGCGCTGGAACGGCACGCCGCCGAGCCAATTCGCCCCGCCCCATCTTGCCGAGCGTGCCGATGTGGTGACCACCCGCGCTCCCGGCACGACGACCGAGGAACCTCGTGCCGACGGGCCGCCGGTCAAGGCGAAACGGTCGAGACGACGCTCGCCGTTGTGAGATTGCAAGGTGCTCACGGCTCGGTCGGCGGCTCCTCGACGAGCAAGGCAAGCGGCACGTCCGCGAAGAGGTCGCCAAGGCTCAAAACGCGTCGATCGTCGACCTGTTTTGCTTCCAGAACGGCGTCGGTGAGCAGGTTTTTCCAGCGCGAAGGGGCCGATTCGGGCAAGATCAGGTCGGTTGCGCCCCAGACTTCCGGGCCAATGGGCGGCCGGGTTGCGTCGTCGCCCATCAGAGGGGCAACGAGGCGAGGCACAACCGCCAGAGCCTGGCGTCCGTAATGGCTGCGCAGCAACGAGACAACGCGGTCTTTATGGTCTCCCGAGGCGTCAACAGGTCGGTAACTGCCACGAAGATATAACTCTGGATGTTCACGGCGATGGTTCAGCAAGGTCGAGACGACATAAAGCTTGATCGCGCCGTCTTCGGGAGCGGAGAAGAGTTGACTCGCCAGGCTCGCGCGGCTCTGACCTGATTCGATCGCGGTCTGGATTTGGCCCAGAAGTTGGGTTCGTTTCGCAAAATCGACGGGGCGGCGGTTGTCGGGGTCGACCATGCTGAAGTCCCAGAGCTCGCACCCCTGATACACGTCCGCGGCGCCCGGCGAGGCGATCTTGAGCACCGTCTGGGCCAGGGAATGAACAACGCCGATTCGCGCGACGCGTCGCTGGAAGCCAAGAAAGTCGCTGAGAAACGGAGCGGCGTCGGCCCCTTCAAGTGTCTCGGCGACATACCGGCCGAGGGCTTCCTTGTAGCTTGAGTCGGGGTCGGTCCAGGTGGTGTTCCGCTTCGCCTCGCTCGCGGCCTTGACGACGAATCCCTGAACACGCTCGACAAAACCCTCGGGCGCCGCGTTCTCGGAATCGCCGAAGGGCCAGGCGCCAAGAAGCGTTTGATAGAACAGGTATTCCTCGCGAGCGTCGGGGCATTCCAGCTCGTTGACCGTCGTTTTCTTGCGGGCATTCCAGCGCGACCAGCGGGCGAGGTGGGTCTTCCAGTCGTCGGCAAGCTCGGAAATAACGTTGATCCTGATCCTGTTGTCCTCGCCGCGCTTCGTGTCGTGCGTCGCCGTCGTCGAGAGACCTCCGGGCCATTCAGCAAGGCGATGCGAATTCAAGGTATGAAAGAATGTCGGCGAGTTGCCAAATCGCGCATCGCCGCCGACCTCGTTGAGCGAGAGGAGCGGAAATTGCCGATAAAACGTGGTATCCTCCAGCCCTTTCGCCTGCACGGGACCGGTCGTCTGCTGGAAACGGACGGCGAAGCGTTCCCAGAGGGTTCGATCGGCAACGCTCAGATCGACGGGGTGATTCAAGAGGAGCACATCGCGGACGAAATCAAAGACGAGGCGGTCAACCGTGGGCAGGCGGCGGCGGGCGCGCGCGATCGCCTGATCGACGTAATCTCGGTCGCGGTCGGAAACGTCATCGCCGGGTCGGAGATAGGTCCGATAAACACGAAAGCAGGCGACGACCTCGACAACGACCCGGCGGAGGTCGTTGAGCGTGAAATCGCGACTTCCTCGCCCACTCTCGGCGACACGAGCGAGCAGCCTGGTGAGCGTATTTAACTCGCTCGACAAGAGGGCGCGCTCGACGTAAATCTTGCTATCGTGAAGCACCTCGGCGAAAGGTTCGCGGTCGCCGGTGAACTCGCGGTAAATCGCGTCCACCGCGTCGGAGGCGGCGGGGTCAACGAATAATCCATTGAGCGCATTCAGATATTCATAACCGACCGTGCCGTCAATCGGCCAGTCGGCCGGCAGGCGTTCCCCCGTGCTGAGAATTTTCTCGGCGACGACGGGAAATCGCCTGGCCAGGGGCGACGTCGGTTCGTTAACGAGCACCTCGCGAAATCGACCACGGAGCAAGAGGGCGACCCTCGGCCAGTCGTTCTCGTCGCCTCCGTCGGCGTCGAAGCAATCGCGGCAATCGTTCAGGAAAAGCCGTTCCTGAAGCCTTCGAAAGTATTTGAGCGGATCGGCGAGGCCATCGGGATGATCGACGCGCAGCCCCGTCACGCCGCCATCGCGTACCCAACGAAAAATCAGTCTATGGACATGCTCGAAGACCAGTTCGTCTTCAACGCGAATACCCGCAAGTTCGGTGACGTCAAAGAATCTCCGATAATTAATTTCCTCGGATGCCACGCGCCAGTAGGCGAGGCGATACACCTGGTCTTCGAGCAATTCGTGGAGAAGGTCGAAACTCCGCGGCTTGCCCACGGTCCCCTGGAACGACTGGACGTTTTTATCGACGAATTCGCGCAGGGCGTGGGAGCGATCGCAAAGGCGTTGCAGACGTTGCTTGGTCACTTCCTTTTCACGGCGGACGTGCTCAACTTCCTCGGGCTTGCAGAAGCGGCAGGATGGCAAACGTAACGCCGCGTCTCGAATGCTGAGGTATTCAAGAACGTCATCGTCGGAGTCGTCGAACCTCGCGGAAAACTCCCCGGCGCGGCGGTCGAGCACGGTGGCATACGCCCTCGGCCGCAAGGGGAGCCGACGGTCATGATAGCGAATCCAGAAGCTTCCGCCGTCGCGTTCGAGCGAGAGCAAACCTGCTTCGAGCACCTTGCCGTAAAGGTCTTCAAGGATCGGCAGGAGAACGCGACCTTCAAGAGCGTCCTTGACCGGGCTCCAGTCGATGTCAAAAAACGCCGACCACCGCGCCTGCGGGCCATTTTCGAGAACGTCGAGAAGAAAGGGGTTGTCCGTCGCGAACCCCATGTGGTTCGGCACGATATCGAGAACGCGGCCCATTCCCCTGGATTTCAAGTGCGCGAGAAGCGCATCGTGGCTCGCCTCATCGCCGACCTCGGGATTGATCCGGCCGTGGTCGATCACGTCGTAACCGTGGGTGCTGCCAGGCCGAGCGGCGAGATAGGGGGAGAAATACGCGTCGGAAACGCCGATCTCGTGAAGGTAGTCGACGATTTTTTCCGCGTCCTCGAACGTGAAATGTTGATGGAGTTGGAGCCGGTAAGTTCCCGTCGGCCGTCTTGGAGGCGATTCGGCCGCGGCCTGAGTGACGGCGGCGAGGAGGGCTTCGGCCGTCGCCTCAAGCGTCGAGGCGTCTTCCGGCCGAGGATTGGCGTCGTCCGGTGTCGGCGCATCGTCTTGCCTGGGCGTGTCGGTCGCCATCGGGCGCGGTTCCTTTTTTGGTCAAAAAATCGGCGGAAACCCCGTGCGTATTGTCGCCAACACGCCCGAGCAATTCCCGAGCCAAAGCCGAGAGCGCCGAGCGTGGCAACCTGAAGGGCCACCGCGTATGATCGTCTGGATTGAAGACGAAGTTGATCGTGATTGTCAAACTGGGGGCAAAACCGCGATGCGATCAAGACGCCTGGGGCGGACAGGTTGGCCGGTCAGCGAGGTTGGTTATGGCATGTGGGGCCTGGCGGGCTGGAAGGGGTCGGACGACCGGGAATCGCTTGACTCGCTGCATCGAGCGATCGAGCTGGGTTGCACCTTTTTTGACACGGCCTGGGGTTATGGCGAGGGACACAGCGAAGGCCTTCTGGGTCAGGTCGTCCGCGAGCATCCGGGTCTTCCCTTGATTGTCGCCACCAAGATTCCCCCCAAGAATTTTCAGTGGCCGTCTCGTCGCGGATCAACGCTCGACGCCTGTTTTCCCGCGCGGCACATCAAGGAATATGCTCGGAAGAGTTTGGGGAACCTCGGTTTGCCGACGATTGACCTGCTTCAGTTCCACGTCTGGGAAGATGCCTGGGCGCATGATGATCGTTGGCAAAAGGCCGTCGACGACCTCAAGCGCGAGGGGATTATCCGGGCCGTCGGTGTCAGCGTCAATCGCTGGGAGCCGGAAAACGTGCTCGAAACCTTGGAAACGGGTTGGATTGACGCGGTTCAGGTCATCTACAACATTTTTGACCAGGCGCCCGAAGACCGGCTCTTTCCGATCTGCCGCGAAAAAAACATTGGCGTGATTGCCCGGGTTCCTTTTGACGAGGGAACGCTCACAGGGACGCTCTCGAAGGATTCACGCTGGCCGGAAGGAGACTGGCGCAATACCTATTTCGTCCCTGAAAACCTTCAGGCGAGCGTCCATCGCGCCGAGGCGTTGCGACCGGTCGTTCCTGAAGGAATGACCATGCCGGAACTCGCCCTGCGCTGGATTCTCGCCAATCCGGATGTCTCGACCGTGATTCCCGGAATGCGCAAGCGCGCGCATGTCGAGAGCAACGCCGCCGTCAGCGACGGCCGCGCTCTCGACTCCGCGCTTTTGCGAGCCCTGAAAGAACACCGATGGGATCGGACCCCGACCGATTGGTCGCAATGATCGTGGGATGACAATCGGGAAGGGTCACGGAGAATCCATCATCGTCCCTCGACCGCGATCCAATCAATAGCTTCCATGAATATACGTCATGAGATGCTGGTTTTCGGAATGCACGCGGTCGTACATGACCTTGACGACGTCGCCGACCGAGACGATGCCGACGAGCCGGCCGGCGTCGAGGACGGGGACCTTGGCGATCCGGCGATCGCTCATCATGCCCATGACGTCGTTGACGTCGTCGTCGAGGTTACAGGTGACCGGCTCGGGAGTCATCACGTTCGAGACGCGGGTGGGGCCGAAGCCTTCGCCGCGCGCCTGAAGTCCGCGCAAGACATCGCGCTCGCTGAAGATGCCCACGAGGGTGCCATCGTCGGCGGTCACCGGCAGCGATCCGATGTTGTGCTGAACAAGCCGGGCGATGGCCTCGGCGACGGTCGCGTCTTGCCCGATCGTGATGATCCGGCCCCCCTTGGCTTTCAAGACGTCTCGCACCTGCATGGCAAACCTCCAGCCGAAAAGGACGAAGTGAGCCTGACTCGATGCGGATCAGCTCGCGCGGGGTTGTTGAGTTCGCGCGTGGGACCTTTGCTTGAGAAAAAAGCCGATCCAGAAAACGAGAGGTGTCCGTATCGTGCCAGTGACGTCTCGACTTGGCAAACCTATTTTTCCGGGCGAGGAAATTAAGAAATGACCAAGGACCGAGGACCAATGACCGAAAAATTCCGGTTCGGTTCATGGCTCTCCGTCATCAAACCGCATTTTTTTGCGATCGCGCGGTCGCGATTGGCGGGTTCGAATTTTCTCGGAACGGATTGAGGCGCTCACTCGATCGTACTTCAGGGGAGAGACGAACGCCCTGAACCTCTGGCTCGTTCTGGGACGGCGCAGGTCCCGCGATCTCGATGCCGAGAGGCGGACGGAAGAGAAGAGGAGGGGCCGGGTTCGCGCCGCGTCTTTCTCACATTCCGTGAACGCGGAAACTTCGAGGTCCGTTTCGTGTCGATGTCGACGCGAACGGACGCGAGGTCTCCCTCGTTGATGTTTTCGAGACTCCGCCGACCGTTACCGTTCTCGACGCGGGACGGAAAGGCCGCGGAGATAGCGATCGAGATCGGCGAGGTCGCGGTCATTAAGACCCTGGAGCAGACCGTCGGGCATCAGGGAACGGCTGACGACGCGACGCGAAAGGATCTCGGGAGTCGCGAGGCGAACGGTTGTCGAGGCGCCGGTTTGAAGGAGAACACCGTCGGCCGACTCGAAGGCGACGAGCCCCGAATAGATCTGGCCGGACGACGTTTCGACGAGCGAGACTCGATATTGCGGCGAGACGTCGAGGCTGGGCGCGACGATGGCCGTGAAGAGGTCGTCGCGTGAGAATCGGTTGGTAACGCCGGTCAGGTCGGGTCCGAGCGACCTGGGGCCGGAATGGCAGGTCTGGCAGCCGCGATCGCGGAAAAGTATCTCGCCTCGGGATTGTTCGCCCCGGGACCAGTCGATCCGAGCCAGGCGTTTCGAAAAATCTTTCCAGTCGACGGCGCCGGTGTTGAGTCGACCGGCGAGGTCGGGATGGTCGTGCGTGAACCGATCGACGAGAGGTTGATAAAGGCGTCGGAGCGTCGCCAAGTCGGTCGCCGATTCCTGGAAGTTTGCATTGATCGCCAGCGATTGCGCAATCCGCGCGGCCAGACGCGTTCTCAAGGGGCCTTCGCGTGGTTCAAGAATGAGCTTGCGAAGAAGCTTCAAAAAGGCGGCGAGGCTTTCGGGAGCGTCGGCGCCGGGAAGCGATTCGAGCGCCTGGAAAGCGGCGCGGACGGTCTCGCTCTGCGAGGAATCGAGCGCGTCGAGATAGATGGACCGGTCGGCGGGATCGGCGGGGTTGGCGAGTCGGGGCAAAAGGGCATCGCGGAGCGCGAAGTTGTCCCAGTGCTGGCGAAAGAGGGGTTTATTCACGGCTGGGGGCAAGCTGCCGAGGAGGTCGACGAGCGGGCCGGACCACTGGAAATCCGCGTCCGATTGAACGGCCTTGAGAAAGCGCGTCGCGGCCTCCTCTCTCGCGGCGGGAGCCAGCGAAAGGGCGAGCGCGACGTGACTGGGCGCAACGAAGCCAGGTTCGCGCAAGAGGGCCTCGCCAAGGGCCGGGTCGCGGCCGAGAAGAAGGGTCATGGTCTCGGAGAGCCGGGCGTTCCAGCTTTGTTTCGTCCGCTGTTCCTGGCCGCCGAGCTTGGCGTCAAGGCGGACGATCGCGCGGGCGGTCCGGTTGGTGACCTCAGCGCTTCTCCGACCTCGAAGACGCGCCAGGACGATCAGGAAATGAAGGTCACGCGTGGCGGAACTTGAATCGGTCCAGAATGCGGAGACGCGCCCCGGCACGCTGGAATCGTTGTCTTCAAGCATCGCCAGAAGACGCGCAAGCTCGTCGTCGAGCCGACTGGAGCCGCTCGGAAAGAGTGGCCTGATGGTCTCAAGAACCTGGCGGACAAGAGTTTCGTGACCGGCCATCGAGGGTTGCAAGGCGTAGCCGGTGATCACCTCGATTTCCGGTTGATCTCTGCGGTAATCGCCGAGCGCTCGCTGCAAAAGCATGACCGCCTGAAGTTGAAGGTCAGGTTCCTTCGCGCGGGAAATCAGGTCGCAAAGGCGTCGGGCGACCGCTTCCTGAATGGGCTGATCGGGGTGCGCGAGGATAAAGGCGAGCAAGGCCGTGAGCGCGTCCTGGGGCGAGCCGTTCGCTGTTGCATCGAAACCAGGTGTTCGCGCGGCCAGTCTGGCGGAGGATTGGCGGACGCGGCGGTCGGGGTGGTGGAAGGTTCGGGCGCGAAGGTTCGGGGAAAGGGCGTCGGGAGAGATCTGCGCGTCGAGCGCCGCGACGAGAACTTCCGGGTTTTCAGTCTGGATCAGACCTCGAACGTCGAGCGTTCCTCCGGTTCGGCCCGCCGACCAGACGGCCCGGCGCTTGACGAGATCCGAGGCGTCGGAGGCCAGGGATGTGACCGTCGCCTGATCGAGGCCGCCAAAACGCTCGGTGACAACTTCGATGGCGCGAATCCGGTCGGCGTCGGGGCCTTGAACGTCGCGAATCGCCTTCAAAAAGGGCTCGCGGCCGATCGTTTCCGCGATTGGTTGCCAGATGGCCCGGGACCAGGCATCAAGAGGTTGCGGGGCGTTCAAAACCCGAACAAGATCGGTGGTTTTCGGTTCGATTTCCACCTTCTCTTGACCGTTGAATTCCACCCGATAGACGGCTCCGCGCGTTTTCCGGCCGCCGATGGAGATCAGGAGCGAACCATCGGGAGCGACGGCCGCGTCCGTTGGCGCGAACCCGGAAACGCCGGTCGGTTCGAGGAAGACCTCGACCGACGCCTGGTAGGTCGAACCCTTGGGCTGAAGCGCGACGAAGTAGACCTTGCCGAAGGTCCAGTCAAGAACGAAGAAGCCATCGCGATAACGCATGGGGAACTGGCGGTGTCGATATGAGACGACGCCCGTCGGCGATCCGCGTCCCATGTCCGCGAGGACGGCGACCGTTCCCGGATCGTCGGCCGGGCGGGGCCAGCTACGGAGATACCCCTTGAGCCGCCAGCCGTGATGGCCGCCCTTGGCGACGTGAAAGAGCCGGGTCGGCGTGTACCAGGGGAGAAAGACGTCGCGTTCGACGTCGCTGTCGTAGGTGATGATCTCGCCGTCGGAACGGAAGTCGAAGTCGTAGGGGTTGCGGAAGCCCTGGGCGATGATTTCCGAACGCTTATCTTCGGGGTTCAGGCATATCAGGGCTCCGGCTTCGGGGCGAAGGACGGGCGAACTGGCGAGGGTGGCGTGTCGCGGACCGATTCCCGCGTCGTTGCCACCGATGATGTAGAGCCAGCCGTCCGGCCCCTCGCGGATCGCGTGGCCGCCATGCTCGCCGAAGGCCAGGGGGAGGAGATGCTCGGCGGGACCGTCGGCGCGGCCGTCGCCGTTGGCGTCGCGGTAGCGCGAGAGCCAGCCGTCGCCACAGAAGAAAAGGTCGTTGCCGACAAAGGCGAGGCCCATGCCCCCTGTCTCGGTGGCTGTGAAGAGGGTGGAATGATCGGCTCGACCATCGCCGTCGGCGTCGATCAGGGTCGAGACAGAGCCTCGGGTCGTGACGACGACGCGCCCGAGGGCGTCGAGGGTCATCGCATAGGTATCATTCGCCAGGGTTTCATCGGCGAAGAGGCGGACCCGAAAGCCCGGCGGGACCTTGAGCCCGAGATTTTCGCCACCAGAATCATCGCCGCGTGCCATCCCCGAAAAAATCGAGAGCATCGCCAGAAGCAGGGCGGAACCACGCGTCATCATCAACATTGCCTGACTCCTCGAACGGAACGAGTTCGAGGAGTCATCTTAATCGAAACGTGTCGGGTGCGTGAAAGGTCTTTCGGCCAGGCCGTCGCGACGATCACGCATCCGAACGATTTCCGGCGAAGGCAATCAGACTTTGCCGAGCTTGGCGAGCGTCTTCGCGAACACGGCGGCGTTGTGCTTGGCCTGGGCGGCGGTCAGTGGGGGATTCGGCTTGATCGTGCCGTGGATGTCGAAGTACGGGACCGAGGTCCGTCCAAAGACCGAGGTCGACGTTACCGTCGGAGCAAGGGAATTCGCCCCGGCGAAGTTGTATTGCAAGACATAGTGATAATGAATGTTCAAGTGCGTGGCCGGGACGAGTGTCACGGTGGCGTTGGTTGCGTTGTAGGTCGCCGAGGCGATTTTGTAATGGACGTCGTCGCGCGTGCCGTAGGTCTCGTCCTTGCCAAGGCCGATGAGGGTATAACTCGCGGGATCTTGCGCGAGGGTCGCATTCAAGGGGGCGTTGAACTGGAGAACGATCCGCGTTGGCTGCTGGTGAATCCCCAGGAGTTGGAGACCAGTGGCGTCCACGGCCTGGACCACCAGACCCAGGTTGTTGTTGACTCCGTTGATACCCGCCGGAAGGCCGACATTCAGCAATCGGTTCACGCCGATGGTTCCGTTGCCGGGCGTCCCTTGCGTCACGGCGCCAGGCGCGAAACCGGCCGGGGCGGTGAGAAGGGTGATCGAGTAATTCCCTGGATTGAGGTCGTTGAAGAGATACGCGCCCGAGGCGTCGGTCGTGGTCGTCAGCTTGACGACGTTGCCGTTCTGGTCGGTGCCGGTCAGGGCGATCAGGGAGCCGGCGATCGGCGAGTCTCCCGTGTCTTTCGCGCCGTCGTGATTGGCGTCGAAGTAGACGGAGCCGGCGATGCTGGATGGGGGGACGTTCACATTGGCGAAGTTGAAACTCCCCTCGGCGATCATCGATTGCGAGCCGTCGGCCTGACCGGGCGTCTGACCGGGACTGGCATCAAGGAGCAAGGCGGCCTCGCTCTTGCCCGCGGACATGTTGAAATAGGTCGTTGCCTGCGCCAGCACCTGATTCAAGGTTGTCTGATCGGTGAAAGGGGCATAGGGACCGGTCACCTGGAAGTTGCCCGCGCTGAAGTCGGCCGTCGGGGTGGTGTCGTAGAGCAGTTCCCAGATGGCCAGCTGGAGCGCGGGGCCTTGAATGTTGTTGAGCGAGGCGTTGCCGAAGTGATTGTAAAGGTAGGCGATCCGCCCGGCGCGATCGGCGGGGATCGTGGTCAGGCTGTTGGTCAATGCGGTGATCGGCTGGGTATCGATCGGGAATTTTTCGCCTCCCTGGAAGGAAAGGCGATGCAGGTCGTCGAGGCAATAGCTCAGAAAACCCGGGTTGATATCGGTCGCGCCTGGCGTCGTTCCCAGGGTGACCTGGAAAGGCCCGATCGAGTCGGCCAGCGGCGTGTTGTTCACCAGGTTATTCGTCACCTGGAAGGTGCCGGCGTTCACGCCGTTGTAATTGAGCGCCAAGGGACTGGCCGGAACCGTCACCTGAATCAGATTGCCCGAAAGACGCTGGGCCGGTTCCACTTGCGTGAGAATTTGCGTTCCCGACACGGCCGTGTGCGCGGGAGCGACCTCGCCGACGATGTAGGTGCCTGGCGCCAGTCCCGAAAACGAATACCCGCCATTCGCATCGGTCGTCTGGGTTGCAATCGGTGTTGTTGATCCTGCCTGAAAAAGCTCGATCGTGGCCCCGGGCAGATAAGGGTCGGTGTCGCCAAGAACTTGATTGTCGTTGACATCCATGAACGCCGTTCCAGCAATCACGCCATATCCGGTGGCGAGCAAGAGTCGACTTTCCACGACCTCAACCACCGGCGCGAGCTTTCGGGTGCAATACCCGCGTGCCGTCCTGTTCTCCGTCGCTCTCTTGCCAAGGCTCATTGCGCGACCCTCTCTGTTCAAGGAGACCGGAAACTCGATGGGAGGAAATCAAGTCATCTCAAAGACCGAGATTGTCCTGCCGCATGCACGCGTTTCGGAAAACGTAAAAGACACGCCTTCACGCAAAAATAGAATAATTTAGAGGCCTTGTTGTCTTGCAAGGCCGCCTCATCCGTCTTTCAAAGTTTTCGACACGCCCGAGAAGGGAACAATTTTTTCAAGAGAAAGCCCACAATTCATGAACAAACTTCCATACCGGATGATAAACAGGGTAGTTAAGCTAAAATATACAACAAAAAGTTTCAGGAACCATAACCTGGCGATGTTGTCGAAAAAATCGAGGATTATGCCTTAGAAGGGATGCAATATCCCTTTTGCGGGATTTTAACTTCGTGAACGCATAATATCTTGGACATGATCCCGGTCATCGAAGTCAGAGTTGTATGGTTGCGAGCAATCGGTTACAGTCATTTTCCGGTTGCGCATCCTCGAATTGCGCCCCAAAGGCCAGGCTTCTCCGGTCCTCCCGCCCGAGAGCGGTATTTCCTCGACAGGCTCCCACCCCCATGATTCGACTTTCGAACGCCCGCAAGAGCTACGGCCGCCAGACGCTTTACGAGGGCATTGAGGGTTCGATCGTCCGAGGAGATCGGATCGGCTTGCTCGGCAAGAATGGGACGGGGAAGTCCACGCTGTTCAAGGTCCTGATTGGCGAGGAACACCTGGACGGCGGCGAGGTGCTCCGCGATCGGAAATGCTCGATCGGCTACCTTTCGCAGGAGATTCACCCGCTCCGCGAAGGGACGGTCTTTGAAAACATGCTGGCGCATCTCGGCCCCTGGACGCGTGCGGACCGTTGGTTCAAGGATGTTCTCAAGCGAATGGAAGAGGGTGATCCGACCGCGCTCGATCAATATGACGACGCAATGGAGGCGTACGTCTCGGCGGGGGGGTACGAGATGGAGGCCCGCGCCAAGACGATTTTGACGGGTCTGGGATTCTCGGTCGATCGGCTTGATGCTCCGGTCGCGACGCTTTCAGGGGGTTGGGCGATGCGCCTGGCACTCGCCGGCTTACTGGCCTTCGAGCACGACCTCTTGCTGCTGGACGAGCCGACGAATCACCTTGATTTGCTCAGCGTGAAGTGGTTCGAGTCGTTCCTGCAATCCTATCCCGGCGCGATCTTGATCACCTGCCACGATCGCGACTTTCTGGATCGGGTCATCAACAAGACGTTCGAGCTGGAACTGGGCAAGCTTTACACATATCCGGGCAATTACACGGCGTTTCTGCCGCAGAAGGAACATCGGCTGGCGGTGCATCAGTCGTCCTTTGATTCGCAGCAGAAGAAGATCCGACAGATGCAAGACTTCGTCGATCGGAACCGGGCCAACGCCGCGACGGCCTCGCGGGCGCAATCGAGGCTCAAGGCGATCGAGAAGATGGAACGGATCGACGCCCCGCAAACGGATGGATCAACCCTGCGGATCAAGCTTCCCGAGCCGCCGAGGAGCGGTCAGGTCGTCGCCAAACTGGACAACCTGGGTTTTTCGTACGGTACGAAGGTCGTTTACTCGGGCCTGGAACTGGAGATCGATCGCGGGGATAAAGTCGTCCTGGTTGGACCCAATGGCGCGGGCAAGACGACACTGATGAAGCTCCTCGCCGGGATTCTTGAGCCGAACCGGGGCGAGCGCCTGCTGGGAAGCAACGTCTTCCCGACCTATTTCGCGCAGCACCGCGTCGAGGCCCTGAACATGCGGTCGACGGTGATCGCCAGCCTTCGCGAGGTCCATCCCGGCGCCAGCGAGGGGATGCTTCGGCACATGCTCGGTTCATTTCTCTTCAGTGGTGAGTCGGTGGACAAACCCGTCGGCGCCCTTTCTGGCGGCGAGAAGACGCGGCTCTGCCTGGCAAAAATTTTGACGGTCGCTCATAACTTCATTATGATGGACGAGCCGACGAACCATCTCGACATCGATAGCCGCGACGTTCTCGAAGACGCCCTCAACGGCTATCAAGGGACGCTTTGCTTCATCTCTCACGACGAGCATTTCATCCGCGCCGTGGCCAACAAGGTGATCGAGGTCGAGGACGGCAAGGTTACCGTTTACCCGTGTAATTATGAGAGTTATCTTTACATCAAACTCAAGCGACAGGACGCCGCGAGCCCCTTCGCCGTTCTGACGCGCGGTCTTCCCCAGAAGGCCGAGGGGTCCAAAGCCTCCGACGGTCGACGGCTCGAAAACGGCGGTTCCCGGTCCAAGGGGGCCTCGGTCGCCTGACGACGGCGCGGGGTCATTGAGATCAATGACCTCAACGAGTCTTGAGAAACTTGACCGGTTCGAAGGGGCGAGCTATAACCCAATCGCCGGTCCCCAATGACGGGCGCCGGAAATTGCCGCCGCGTCGGCCATTCGCCCCTTGGCCGTCCGGCCCCAGGGGTTTGCCACCTTGAATGACCTGTCGCGAGAGAGTATCGTCGGCCCCCCCGAGACCCCCGCGGCCGCCAACGCTCGGGCGCGGCTCATGCAGATCGGCGCCTCGGTTGGGACAAAGTCTCCCGACTACGCGGCGGCCTTGAACCAGTTTGCTCTCGTCCTGATCATGCAGGGCGATCCCGACGCGGCCGAACCTCTTTTGCGCCAGGCCCTTGAGATCCGCCAGGCCACCCTCGGCGAGGTCCATCCCGATTACGCAACCAACCTGAGCAGTCTCGGCGGCTTGCTCTGGGCTCGTGGCGACCTGGACGAGGCCGAGCGTTTGCTCCGCAAGGCGGCGGACATTCGCTTTGAATCCCTCGGCGCCACGCACCCGAAGTCGATCGTGAGCCTCAAAAGCCTCGATCAACTCCTTCAAGCCAAACGCGAACAGGCGAGACTGTCGGGTAACGCATCTCGACCCGCCTCCAGTGCACCCGTTTCCGAAGGCGTTCCGATTCACTCCGCGCCGGTTTCTCACGCGTCAGATCTTGTGGATGGCATCGCCGCGGAACTCGCGGCTCGGCTCGAACCTTTTCAGGACGAATTCGCGAGGCTGGGCGACCGTCTTGCCCGGGTCGGGGAAGAACTTCGGTCCGGTCGCTTGCCTGGCGATTTCGATCTCCGCGGCGACGTCTCCGCGCTTCGGAAGCGTTTTGAGACGCTTCGGATTGGCGCCTGCAAGGCGTTCGCGGCCGAGGGCCTGGCGGTTCATTCTCTGGAAAGTATCAGCCTCTCCGATCTCGTAGCCGTGCTGCCGACGCTCCGAGAGGCGGAGATTGCCCGTCTTGAACACGCATCCGGCCGACAGCGGGCTCTCGACGTGCTCGATCAGGTCCAGCGGTTGGTTAGCCGGACCGATCCGGGTTTCCTTCCACTCTCGGAATGCCAGAGCGCGTCGCAAACCTTGCGGGCGGCCATCGAGTCGGCCGCTCGAAATGGCCTTCCCGAAGAGGCGAACTCGTTGAAGGAGGGGAATCATCCTCTCAATGCCCTGGTCAGCCTGATCTCGGCCGATGATTCGACAGGCGATGCGCTCTGGGCAGACTGGTTTGACTCGGTGGCGGCGGCCTTCGGCAATGCGCTCGCGGTTGCCGCGGCGCGAGGCAGAATCGTCGTCGAGAATCCGGCCTGAACGCATTGGCGTGGCGACCGGCCCCGATTCTTAACCCGGGCAACCCGGAAACGACAATGTCGTAAGAATATCGGGTCAAATTCCCGCCGGTGTCCTAGATTCGAAACAGACGAACCTCTGGCGCTGAGGTGGGGCGGCCCCCGGCAACGCGCCGGGCGGTCGAGAAAGGTTTCGCGGTTTTTGGCCGGAATAGAAGGCTCGTCGACCCGGAGGCAAAGGTAACCGTCATGGGACTGTTCGACGCGTCGAGTCGCACGATGACCCGGGAATCTGGCGACCTCTACCGGCAGAAGGCCGACCGTCTCGCCGAGGAGACCCGACTCCTTTTTGAAGGAGGCCGACTCGCCGACGCCGAGGAACGCGTTCGCGAGCTGATCGATTACCAGACGAAGGTCATTGGAGAGCGGCACCCGGAATATGCGACGGGCCTTTGCATGCTCGCCGAGGTTCTCGGAGCGCTCGACGAGCTGAGCGATGCCGAAACGCTGATTCAGCGTGCCCTGGAAATCCGCAAGAAAGCGCTCGGCGAACGCCACGCCGACTACGCCGCGGGTCTCGACCAGATGGCCCGGCTCATGATCCGCTGGGAAGACCACGCGGGGGCCGAGCCGCTCCTGACCCGCGCCCTGGAAATTCGCAAGGCCGCTCTCGGACCCGATCACCCCGATTACGCCGAGACCCTCGCCGCGCTCGCCGAGGTACACCGACGCCGCGACGATCCCCGGTCGGCCGAGACCCTGCTCCGCGAGGCGCTCGTGATCCAGCGCCATGCTCACGGCGAGAACCATGCCGAGGTTGCCGCGACCCTCGCAATTCTCGCCGAGGTCGTGCAAACGCTCGGCCAGCAGCAGGAGGCCCGGACGCTCCTCGGCCAGGCGGTCGAGATTTATCGGCACGAGTTTGGAGAGACGCACCCGAGCCACATGACGGCTCTTGGCTCGCTCGCGTCGCTCCATCAGCGGCAAGGCAACCTCAACGATGCCGAGCCGATCTGGCGACTTTTGATCGATATGAAGCGACAGGCCCGGGGCAGCCACCTGAGCGATCTCGCGGGAATCCAGACGCAGCTTGGCCTGCTCCTTCAGCGCCGGGGCGATCTGAAGGGGGCGGAGACGACCTTCCGCCAGGCTCTCGAATCGTGCAAGGCCGCCGTCGGTGAACGGCATCCCGAGTACGCGGCCTGCCTGACCAGCCTCGCTCTCTTGCTGCAACGGGCCGACGACCTGCAAGGGGCCGAGGCGATGCTTCGGCAAGCCCTGGCCGTCCGCAAGGAAGTGCTCGGTCCCAAGCACCCCGAATACGCGACGAACCTGCTCAACCTCGCGCAGCTTGTGCAGAAGCGCGGCGATACGACCTGGGCCAGGATGCTCTTGAAAGAGGCGATTGAGGTCCGTATCGCGGTCTTTGGCGAGCGTCATCCCGAACATGCACAGGCACTTTCGGCCCTGGCCGACGTGTATGCCCAGCAGGGGGAACTCGCTCCCGCGGAGAATTTGCTCCGCAAGGCGCTGGAGATCCGGGGGCAGACGCTTGGCGAGAATCATCCGCAGTATGCCGCGAATTTGAGTGGTCTCGCCGGGATTCTTCGAAGGCTCAACCATTTCGAGGACGCGGAAACGCTGCTTCGTCAGGCTCTTGAGATCCGCCTGGCGACGCTCGGCGAGGAGCATCCCGATTCGGTCACGAACCTCGGCAACCTCGCCTGGCTGCTGCAACGCCGAGGGGATCGATCGGGCGCGGAGGAATTGCTCACGAAGGCATTGAACGTTCGCGGCCGGTTGCTCGGCGAGACGCATCCCGATTACCAGCAAAACCTCGCCCGACTCCAGGGTCTCCGCCAAGGCGGTTCAAGCCCGCCGCCTCCACCGACCGCCGCGGCCCCAACGCCACCGACCGCGGTTGCGCCCGCGCCACCGCGCCCCGCGGCCTTTGTTCCCTTCGCCCGCCCGCAGAAACCGATGCCCGCTCCTCCGAAGAAGAAGCCCGAGCCCGAACCGACGACTCAGGCAGCGGTCCCGCCGCCGGCTTCCATCCCGCAACCGGAACCTCACGCGGTCATTGATCCTGAATTCGCTCCGGCTCTCCCTCCCGTCGAGAAACCGGAAATTTCTCCGATTGCCGAGGTCATTGAAGGTCCCAATCATGCCCTTGATCGGAACGTGATGGACGACGACGATCGACCCGACCTCACCAGCCTCGACGACTTCCTGGTGAACATGGTGGATAGGTCGGTCACGCCTCGCGAAAATCGCGAGGCCGATGCGCCGGTTCAGGTCGATCCGACTCCGATGACTCGGGTATCGACGCCAGAGGCATTCAACGAACCCGATCCGGCCTTGCTCGCGGAGCGACCGGAAGCCGAGGAAAGGGAAGGGGAACTGGATCATCGGATTCTCAATGCCGTGACCGAGACCTTCCTCTCCGGCCACGATCATGACCCGCATCCCTCCGGCGCATTGGAGTACCAGGTTTCCGACAACTCTGGGGAAACCGACCCCCTGGAAATGAGTGGAATCTGGGGATACGGACGTCCCGAGATCGAGCCGAATTCGAGCCAAAATTCCGACGAAACGTGTGTCCGGCCCCTGGCGGACGAACTGGATACGATCCCTCTGCCCGGCGAAGAGATCGCCGACCCAGTCAGGAGTGATACAATGGATCAGAGCCGACCCGAGTCGTCGAATGGCGCGGCCGTCGCCGAGCGGCCCGAGGATGTCAGGAACGAGTCGATGAGCGCGAGCCTTAACAGCAGCAGTGAGTTGTCTCAAGAACTCGCCGCGATGTCCGACCTCTTTTCCGAACTCGGCGAACGCCTTTTGACCGCCGCCCGTCACCTTCATGCGCCCGGGAGCCTTCCGCCCGACGACCTTCTGGAAGCCCTGGCCGCTTGCAGGTCGGACTTCGCGTCGCTTCGCGGACGTGCCTTCGACCTCGCCGGCGCCCTTTACGTCACCTGCCCCCCCGCCGAGGAATTGACGAGCCTCGAAGACCTTTCCGGCCTGCTCGAACACGTGGCCGAGGCGGAGATTCGCCAGTCGCGCGGCGAGGAGCATCGTAATCGATCGCTCTCGATGCTCGACCGCGTCCTGATGCTCTCGCACGCGAGCAATCCTGACTTCGGGGCGCTCCGCGAGGCCCAGGACAAGGCCCGCGAGCTTCGTTACGCGATCGCCGAAGGCTCCTGGGCGGCACTACCCGCCGAGGCCGAGAAGCTCGCCGAGGGTCAGCACCACTTCGCCGACCTCCTCACCCTCATCGAGGATCACGACGACCTTCACGACGAACACTGGGCGACGCTCCACGAAAGCGTCGTTCACAACTTCGGCAAACCTCTCGCCGCCGCGGCGGCCCGGTCCAAACTGGTGATCAGGCAATCGTCCGAGCATGCGAACTGACCGATAACAATTTCGTTTCGCCTTTGAGACGACGGCCGATTCCCGACGATCGAAGTCAACCGGCGCACTTTTCCGCCCGGTTGGCTTCGTTTTCCGGAATCGGTCATTATTTCGTTTCCGGTTCACGCGATCGCGTATCGGTCAGATCCGTCGGCACATGTCTTGCACCATTACGTGTCTTCCCGCCTTCGATTCAGGGGGCGTTTGCAAGGCTCATGCGAAAAAAGGGTGAATGACCATGAAGGCCGCGGCGATTTTCGCGGGATTCGCTTCGTTTTTTTTCTTTCAAACGGCGATGGCGCTGGCCGGGCCGGGCGATTCGTCCGGTCCTGAAAAAAAGGCCAATTCCGGGGCCATCGTTCAGGAAGTCATCGAGGCCCACAATCGCGAGCGGATCAAGGCGAACCTCAAGCCGCTGACGATCGATCCCAAGCTGACCGCCGCGGCGCAAGCGCATGCCGACGACATGGCGGCGCACCACAAGATGACTCACGACGGAAGCGACGGATCAACCCCTTCCGATCGCATCAAGCGCCAGGATTATCACTTTCAAAACGACGGGGAGAACGTCGCCGAGGGATATAAAACATCGGATTCGTTGATGCAAGGTTGGATGAACAGCGAGCATCACCGCGAGAATATCCTCGGAAAGTTCACTCAAATCGGCATCGCCGTCGCTTACGATGACGACAAGACCCCCTACTGGTCTGCCGACTTTGGAACCCCCTGGGAAACCCTCGACCCCGCTCAGGCGGCCGAAGACCTGGTCAAGGCGATCAACAAGGAACGCGTCTCGGCCAAGCTCCCCGCGCTCACTTCAAGGGCAAAGCTTCAGACCGCCGCCATGCAGCTTGCTCACCAATTCGCCGAGGCTGATTCGTTCGACCTGAAAGGCAAGGGGGACGACCTCGTCACGATCATCAATCGGCTCAAATACCGATATCGCAGACTCGCGGAATCCGCGGCGAGCGGTCAGCCCGACGTGTCCGAAGTCGTGAAGACCTGGACAGAAAGCCCCGCGCACAAGGACTATCTGCTCGGCGATTTCCGCGAGGTCGGCATCGGCTACGCGACGTCGGCATCGGGCAAGCCCTACTGGACTCTCGTTCTCGCCAAGCCACTCAAAAACTGATCAACAATCAAACGTCTTCCGTCACGAAGTCTTTTTCCATCAGCGGCGTTGGCCCGGATCGTTTCGGTCTGCGCCCATTCACCGTTCGGGGTCGATCGATCGCGTCGTCGAAGTTGAGGATCAGGTACGCGGTGATCCCAATCGCGGCCGTGCTGTAGACAAAGAGCGAAAGGAGCGTCGTGCAGACGAGGTTAATTTCATTCGCGCTCTTCTGACCATAATTTCCGTAGAGAAAACGACTGACCTCTGGATAATCCAGAACCGTGACCGCGTTAATAAAGGGAGTTACGCCCATAAACGGTAAAGGGCTAGCATCAAAACCCATGGGCAAGAAGACAATCAGGTAAACACCATTGCAAAAGAGGAGCGTGGCCATCGTCGCCAGCAGCGCTCTGGATGAATTTCGAGATCGGAGCGAAAAGGCAGTCCCCAGCGCGGTGGCGAACCAGAGATCAACCAGGTTGAAGACTCCGCAGATCAAGAAACCGATCGGGTGGATTGCTCCCAGTAAAACGCCCGTCATCATCAGCGCGAGCCAGACGAATCCCACGTTTCGAAGTGCCCAGATCGCACCCAGCATCTTGCCCCGAACAATTTCAAGAGGCGTCAGAGGCGTGGCAATCAGGCTGAGCCAGGTATCTCCCTCGCGTTCGCCCGTCAGGCCAGACGACGCGGCCCCGGCCGTTCCGATGAGCCAGACGAATGAGACCAGGGTCAAGACAAAACGCAAATAACCATTCAGTTCGGATTGAGAGGTCGACTGGTACGCGGCGTTAAAGAATCCAGTAATCCAGATGCTCGTGATCGCGGGGACGGCGAAAATGTAGGTAATGTAAGCGAGAAGCCCCCCCAGTCCCACGAAAACGAGAAGGCCGATCGATCGCGCCATGCGGCTTCCTCGCGCGACGGAAAGCTCTTTCCATAAGATCGGATCATCGCCGCAGGGGCGTCTTGGCCAGAGTCGCCACGAACGGCGCCGCGTTTTGCCTGAACCGGCTTTGACGCCTTCCGATCGATGCACAGGTCGCAATCGAACGACCGCGAGCGCGGCGAAGGCCACGGCGAAGCTTACTTGTAGACCAATCATCCAGGCGACGGTCTCGTGAATTTGGGTCATGGAGCCGCCACGGGATAAAAAAATCATGAGCACATGAAATGGACTTATCGTGGCGATCAATTCGGAGGTATAGACGACCCACGATAAATTATTGTAACTCAGCAGCCCGAGAACGATGGACGGTCCAAAGAGCCAGGCAAGTTCCGCGAGATAGGTAACCATCAACGCCTCGCGCGGCCGTCTGGCATGGACTGAGATGACCACGGCAAGCGCGGAGAGAAAAAAGGTGGTCGAGAGGCTCGCCGCGAAGAGAAGGACGACGAGGTTGGGATCAACGCCGCCGAAGAAGCTCGTGAGCGAAAGAATGGGAAGGCCGACCGCGAGCAGGACGACGACCGTGAGCATTCGAGCCGCGAGCTTGCCCAGAACGATCTCGGCGCTGGTAAGCTGGGTCGTCAAGAGATCGCCGAGCGTCTTGCGTTGTCGCTCGTCGGCCACGACTCCCGCGGCGATCGCCGGGGTCAGGATGAGCAGCAACAGAAATTGCGTCCAGCCGAAGATCCAGAAGATCCACGACCCGATCGAGGCAAGCTCCTGAATCGTGAACTCAGACTGTTCGCGGTCGCTGAAAAAAAGCGTCGATCCGATCAGATAAAGAAGCAGAAGGCCGTAAAGGAATCGGAGAAGGTAATAACGCTTGCGCCGGGCAAGGGTCAAAAGCTCAACCTGGAAGACGGGGCCGGTGAGCATGAGCAACTCCTTCGCCTTGCGCAATCTCTTGGTTCAGAGACGAGTATACGGTGGGTTCGTCTCGTGGAAAACCGACCAGAGAGAGCCTTTTTGAGAAAAGGTTGAGGCGTCGTTATGGCTCAGATTAGATGCGTTCTCGCCCTCGTGTTCTTGATGATCGTTCCCCGGGTGCTCGGCGAGGATGCGGCCAGTCCCGCGGCCGAACTTGCCGATTTCAAGCTGACGATCGAGCTTTCCGGCGTGGAGAAAGTCGCGCTGGGACGTTCGGAACTGGTTGTCCACAAAGGGCTGGCGTACCAGTTCTTTTCCGATGTCCCGGACGAGATCACGATGATTGAGCCGAGGACGTCGAATGTCCGCCTGCTCGACCTCAAACGTCGGCTCCAGACGGAGATCAAGGGCCAACGGCTCGACCTGGGTCTGGCCGAGATGCGTCGAGCGTCCATCAACCGGATCGAGGCCGAGGTCAAGGCGGGGGGAAAGGCGAACCGTGTTTCCGCCGCGATGGGGCGCGACCTGATCGATGTGCAACTTCAAGCCACGTATGTCGACAAGTTGCACCAACTTCGCCTGAGCAACGCCACGATCGAGCTGGAGGCGACGGGAGAGCCCGAGCCGGATCTCTTACGACTGGCGGTGATTCATTCAAGCTTGACCACGGTTTTGAAACTTGACGCCTATCGGGAGCCGGATGGTCTGCCGCCGTTCGCGAAGTTGCAGGCTTTGGACACACTGGCCGCCGGTCATCGGCTTCGACCTGTTGATCTGACCGTTCTGTATCGTCTCGCCGGGCCGCCGAAAAAGCTGCGCTGGACGTATCAGCTTGTGCCCAAACTCACGGCGCGCGAGGTCGAGGCGATCGCGCGGATCAATACGATGCGTCTGGCTTCGCGCTTCGTCAAATTCGAGGATTATGAAACGATGGAAGAGAAGTGATTCACGGGATATCCCGATTTGCGAAGATCACGACCGAGATGGCGACACCCACTGAGAAGACGAGCGTCAGGACCGAGGCATTGTACGCGAGGGGTTCGCCCTTGAGTGCGACGGTGACCGGGGCATACGCCCAGAAGACCGAGATGCGTTGCATCAAGTCGTGAAAGGAATAGCCCTTATAAAGGCCCGCGAGCGACATGCTGAAGAGTCCGACAAGCGTGATTGCCGAGCCGATCAGCGCGGGACGCCATCGCGCGATGTCATAACAGGAGAAGGGAAGCGTGTAGCCGAAGACCGACATTCCCATCGTCAGGACGATCAGGCCCGGCTTGAGAAGGACCAGGAACGTCGGCGGATTCTTGAGGGCGTAAACTTGTCCGGAAAAGAGGGAACCGGCGATCAGGAATCCAATCAGCGTCATGAGCCCGAGCACGGCGAAGACGATCTGCGAGGTGAGATACTCCCAACGCGCGATCGGCCGGGAGAGCGTCAGGTCCATCGTCCCGCGCTCGATTTCTCCTGAGATCGCCGCGGCGCCGCGCGTGATCGCCCAGGCGAGAATGGTCAGAATCACGATCGGGTGATTCCACCAGCAGACCATCAGCGCGGTGGTCGAGAAGTCCATGTTGGGACCCCCGAAAAGCTTCAAGGCGCCCAGTCCCTCCATCTCGGGTCCAAACTGACCGGACGCGATGATGTTTTCCATGCGCTTGACGCGATAGGTCGTCAGGAGAGTGAGGATGAAGAGGGCCAGAGACGACAGGCCGAGCGACCATCGGGTCTCGATCAGGTAGCGACGGAGCAGGGTGACGAAAACGTTCATGCCGACACCCCGTTCGCGTCCGCGACGGCCTCGGGACCGTGATACTTGTCGTAAAGGGTGCGCAAGTCCTCGGTGCCAATGGCGATCTCGGCGACGTCCTGCGTTCCCAGCCAGGCGATCAAATCAGAGAGCTCGCCGCGATGCTCCATCAAGAGGGTTCCGCCGTTCTCGGTGCGCAGGGTCAGACCAAGCTCGGCGGGGGGTTTTGGTGTCAAACCTTCCGCGAAGCGGAGCAAAACCATGCGCAGGGCGCGTCGGCAGTGCATGTCTTCCAGGTGCATCAGGTGGCCAAGCCGCATGATGGCGACGCGGTCGGCGACCTGCTCAACTTCCGGCAAGACGTGACCCGAGAAGATCACAGTCTGACCGAGCGCCCGCGCCTGAGCGACGAGGCCGAGCACGTCCTGCCGCGCGGAAGGGTCAAGGGCCGAGGTCGGCTCGTCGAGGATCAAGATATCGACCGGATCGGCGAACGATTGCGAAAGGGCGAGCTTTTGCTTCATCCCGGTGGAGTAGGTGCGGACCTTGCGCGAGAGGTCGAGGTCGAGAATCGTCTCGGCGATCGCGAGGGCGCGTTCGAGAGCGCCTCCGCCGCGAAGGTCGGAGAGGAACTCAAGGGTTTCGCGGCCGGTCATCGCCTCGTAAAGGCGAAGTTCGCCGGGGAGGTGAGAGACGATCTCGCGGACCTGGACGCTATCCGTCCAGCAATCGTGACCTCCGACCGAGGCGCGACCGGCGGTCGGCCGGATCATTCCCAGCAAGAGACGGATCATCGTCGTCTTGCCCGACCCATTGGGGCCGACCAGGCCGAAGACTTCCCCTGCGCGGATCTCCAGTGTCAGATCGCTCAGGGCCGAGACGGTGCCATAGCGCTTCGTCAATCCCTCGGTCACGATCATCCGGCTGGCACCCTCTCGCACGACCGCCCGGGCAGACCCGCTTCCGCAGACCTTAGGATTGCCAACCATCGCTCGCGACGCAAGGGCTCGCCTCGAACTTCCTTGCTTCCAAGCCGCGAAGTACCGTCACGATCGTCCCGACCGGTTGCTTCCGTGCGCGCTTGACGCGTCGTTTTCGCTCAGCGGCGTCGCCGCGTTGACATTCAGAAGGCGGTCAAAGGCGACGTCCGGCCCGAGCCTTCGGATGATCTTGAGTATCGCCAACTCATCATCATTGACCATGACAAGCTGGTCGGTTGGACCAATTTCGGGCGAGTCGTCAACCAGATAATCGAGGGTCACGCCTAGCGCCTTGGCGAGGTCATACGCAAGTCGTAATTTCGGTTCTTGTGTTCCGCTTAGAATTCTAGAGATTGACGATTTCGACAGGTTCACTTTGACAGCCAACGCAGATTGGTCCAACCCTTTCAACGCGCAAAGTTTCTGCAATTTGTCTGTGTAACCCATGATGCCCAGCATATAGGGTAGAACCAGGTTGACTCAAGACAAATTTTAGAAAACGCTTAAAAAAGAAAAGTGAGGGCTTGAACCTTTCCAAAAAAGCTTTAGCATTCCATTAGTGCAACAGAGTTGATTGACCTGAAACTCAGGTTGCGGAAAAGGGAGAGCGGTCGGGAGACAGAACTCGCGATCAGGTTCGGGGTTGGTCCTTGAATTTTCGCCTGACGGCCCAAAGGGGGGCGGAGGGCGTCCACGTCGTTTTGTTTTGCGAAGAGGACCGAGTCAGGGGTCTCCGCGCGAAGCCGAAAGGGCGGAGACCTGGGAAGTTCGTTCCAAAGTCTAGCATGGCTCGTCGGCAAGGGGAGAAGGGCAGCGTTGTCCTGGCTTTTTTCGAGAGGGAATTGCCTTGTTCAAGATGCCTCCACAACGAGAAGGCCGGCGGGAAGGCCTCAGACTTTTCGGAAGGTCAGCGCGGGAGGGGTTCAACGCGGAACCTCGGTTCGATTCCCGGAGTGAGACCCGATGAACAGCGTCAGGCAGCTTCCAGAACCCGCGAAGAAGCGGGCTGAACTTGGGCTTTTCGACCCAACCGATCGCGGAGCCAACGTCGCCCGATGGAGGATCAGCGGGTACGGGGCCTCGATTACCATATGGACCGATGAGGAGTGGGAAAACCTCGCCGTCAGGCCGACGGACGCGCAGTATTTCCCCTGTGGAGTCTGGTGCGCCTTGCGGATGGATTGATCGCATCGAGAGACCACGACTTTTTGAAAAAAAGAGTGCCGCGAGGCTCTCGACCGTTCTCCGCCCCAGGGATGGGGCGCGACGGTCCGAGCCTCGCGGCCTCATTTTTTTTAGCGACGTTCCTTATGAACACGGCGGTCAACCCTTTGCGAGCGATCGAGGAACGGGATAGCCTGGCTCCGTCTCGACGTCACCGGACCACGGTTGGAGAGGAGCGGGTTGGGCCGATGGCCGTTTTGTTCGCGATCACGGCGTTTCTCGCGGCGAGCCTGCTTTTCCTGGTCGAGCCGTTGGCCGCGCGGATGGTTCTGCCGATTCTGGGCGGCTCTCCGGCCGTCTGGACAACCTGCATGCTCTTTTTCCAGTCGTGCCTTCTCGCCGGTTATGGGTACGCCCATTTCCTGGCTTCGCGGTCGGGAATCGGTCGGCAGGCGATCGCGCATGGGGTCTTCGTGATCCTCGCCGCGTTGTTTTTGCCGATCCGAACGCCTGCTCCTTCGATGCTCGGTCAGGTCTCGTCGGGGTATGGACCGACTTTGGCGTTGCTCGGCTGGCTCGTCGGATCGTTGGGCTTGCCCTTTGTCGCGGTCGCGGCGACGGCCCCTTTGCTGCAAAGCTGGTATGCCTCGGCGGGTTCACGGTCCGCGCGCGACCCTTATTTTCTCTACGCGGCAAGTAACGCGGGAAGTCTGACAGCGCTGGTTGTCTATCCGTCATGGGTCGAACGGAGGCTGGACCTGGGAAGGCAAGCCTCGGCATGGTCGTCGGGATTTGCTTTCCTGGCGGTTTTGCTCGCGGTTTGCGCCGTCGCGGGTTTTCAACAGAAACGAATGTCAGAGTTGGAGTCAATCCCGGAAACGGGATCAGGCGTGACGCGAAAGGATTGGTTCAGCTGGGTCGTGCTCGCGCTGATTCCATCGAGCCTGATGCTCGGTTTGACAACCTATGTGACAACCGACCTGGCGGCGATACCGCTGCTCTGGGTCATTCCGCTGGCGCTGTATTTACTCTCGTTTATCATTGTCTTTGGGAAGAGGCCGGAGAGAGTGATCGGCCTGGCCGGGCGGGTCTTTCCGATCCTGGTGATGATCTTGACGCCGGTGCTGGCGGCGGGCCTGGCGCGGCCGTACTGGATGATCTTGCATATCCTCACCTTTTTCGCGGCGGCGATTGTCTGTCATGGCGATCTGGCGCAAAGACGTCCCGCGCCGGAAAGATTGACGAGTTTTTACCTGGCGATGGCGATCGGCGGGGCCTTGGGAGGGGTCTTCAACGCGATCGTCGCGCCGCTGGTCTTTGATCGGATCGCGGAATATCCACTGGCGATCGTCGCCGCGTGTCTGGTACCGGCCTTTCCGAAGGGGAGGGGGGTCGGGCAGGGGATCTGTCGACGCGACCTGATCTTGCCGGCGATCGTCGGTGCTCTCTCCTCGGCGCTCTGCGCGAACCTGGGAGGACTTGCGAACCGGAAAATCGGGGTCGTGGTGCTGATGGCGGCATCAGGACTGGGTTTTCTGGTGATCCTGGGGCATCGCAAGCATCCCGCGCGGTTCGCGCTGATGATCGGGGCGATTCTGCTGGCGTCGACACTGGACGTCTCGGTTTCGGGTCGGGTGATTTTTCAAGGACGCGACTTTTTCGGTGTCCTCAAGGTGACCGAGACGCAAGGGGGACGAATCCACAGGCTCTTTCATGGGAATACGCTGCATGGTCAACAGGACATGTCGCCAGCAAGGCGCTCCGAGCCGTCAACATACTTCGCGCGATCGGGACCGATCGGCGAGGTCTTCGCCGCATTCGACGTCCGGTCCGGGAGCGACCGGGCTGCCGTGGCCGTGACGGGGGTAGGGGCGGGATCACTCGCCGCGTATGCGCGACCGGGGCAGTCGTGGACCTTCTTCGAGATTGACCCGGCGGTCGTTCGGGTGGCGTCGAACCCGCGTTATTTCACGTTCTTGAGCGATTGCCGGGCGGACCGGCTTGACCTCGTCGTCGGTGATGCCCGGCTCACGATGGAAGGTCAACCCGACGGCAGGTTCGACCTGATCATCCTCGACGCCTTCAGTTCCGACGCCATTCCCGTGCATCTGCTCACGCGCGAGGCGATCGCGGGGGACCGTCGGAAGCGATCGGCGGGGGGCCTGATCGTGGTGAACATCACCAATCGGTATCTGGACCTGACGCCGGTGATCGCGGCCCTCGGACGTGACGCGGGCATGATCTGCCGGGTTCGCTTCGACCCGCGCGATCGCCAGACCGAGGCGGCCAAGGGCAAGCAAGGATCAATCTGGGCCATTCTCGCCGACCGCGAGAAAGACCTTGGCCCGATCGCCGACGACCCGCGCTGGCAAGTTCCCGAAATCCTTCCCGACGAGGCTGTCTGGACCGATCAGTTCTCGAATGTTCTCGATCACCTGCGCGCGGGGAGGTCGCCGCGACGGCCTTGACGTCAAGCTTCGCAAGATTCAAAAGGCATCAGAATTTGGTTCAGGGGTTCGACCAGGCTTCAGCCATCGCGGCGACCGCCTCGCCGTGGACGCGGCCGTTGGTCGCCAGGATCTCCTCGCCGTAGAGACCATAAGGGTCGCCGTTGAACCGGCTGACGGTGCCGCCCGCCTCGGTCACGAGGACAACCCCGGCGGCGGCGTCCCAGGGGTGCATCCGAGTCGCGTAGCAGACCTCGCAGCCGCCTGAGGCGAGGATGGCCAGGTTCAGGGCTGAAGATCCGGTGCGACGGACCGAATGCGTTCGCGTCGAAAACCGACGCATGTAGGCGGTCTGGCGGTCGGCATCGGCGGCGAAGTCGGTGGGAAGGGCCGCGGAGATCAGCGAGGAGGAGAGACGATCCGTCGTGCTGACACCGATCGGATGTCCGTTATGCGTGGCGCCTCGACCCATCGAAGCGCTATAAATATCTTTCGAGAGCGGGTTGAACACGACTCCGACGACCAGGCGTCCCGCGTGTTCAAGGCCGATGGAAACGCACCAGAACGGGAAGCCGTGCGCGAAGTTCATCGTGCCGTCGAGCGGGTCGACAACCCAACGCCAGGGGCAGGAGAAATCCGTCTCGGCCCCTTCTTCCTCGGCGAGAAGGGTGTGATCGGGATAGGCTTCGGCAAGCCGTCGAGCAATCAGACGCTGGCTGGAAAGGTCGGCCTCGGTGACGAGGTCGGCCGGTCCTTTTTCGCGGGCCGAGACGCGGCCGTACGCTTGCTTGAGCAAGGCGCCGGCCTCGTTGGCGATCAACTCCGCGGTCTTCTGATAGGTCCGATAGTCCTGGTTCACGCGTTCCGACCCTTCTGGTTCGGGGAACCTCCGCGCATTTTAACGATCTCATTTGCCCGCGTCGATTCGGTCGGCCATAGTTGCCTGCCGTCCGTTCGGACGGATTGACCTCATTGGGCCGCGAACCCTTTCCTCCTGAACCGAACACCCGGGGTACTCACCTATGTACGTCTGGGAACTTGTCTCTTGCCGACTGCGAGGCAATGGCTGGGACGTCTGGCACTCGACCGAGATTCCCGGCGGCGAGAAGGCACCGTTATACCACGTCCACATCCGGCGTCCCGGCCTTTCCCTTCAGGTCAGCGGTCCGACCCTGACCGAAGCCTATGCCGACGCGGCTCGACAGGCTCGGCGCCAGATTGCCTCAATCGCTTGCGGTTCGAACTGATTTGTGAGGATTCGAGGCCGATCCGCGGCGATCGGCCCCGAGGTTTCTTGCCTTACTTCTCGGCCTTGGGCGTGGAGTTGCGTGGCTTCAATTCCTTGGAGTGGAGAAGCTTGCGCCAGGCGTCGAGACCTTTCCCCTCGGTCGGCCGCGCGGGATCGTAATCAAGCTCGTCCCGGCCGGTGAGGGCCATCAGGTTTTCGAGGGCAAGCTCGCGGACGCCGACGTCGTTGGGGTCGCTATCGCCGAGAATCTGCACGAGTTTCGCGAAGGTGGTGTCGTCGGCGGCCTCGGCGGGCGTATAGCCGACAAGAAGCTTTTCGGTCGTCGCGGCAAGCTCGTCGCCGAATTCTCGGTTGAGCTGATCGCGGAGTTCCTTCGCGGCCTCGGGTCCCTCGGCGATCGAATCCCTGAGAACGGCAATCGCGGCCTTGCGGCGGACGGCGGCGGTGGCGTTCCCCTTGGCGTTCAGAAGCGGAACGATCAGGGAGATGTCGCCGACCGAGTGAAGCGCCGAGATCGCCAGCCGACAGACTTCCTTCTGATCGTCCTCGGACGCTTCCACGAGGCAGGCCATGAGCGATCTGTCGGCCGGAAGGAACTTGAGGAACTGTTCGCCGCGTTCCTGGTCATAGGGAGCAGGCTCGGTCTCGGTGACCCATCGGGGTGGAGCATTGGCCGACTCGTCCGTGAAGGTGCCGTCAGATGCGACCGAGACCGCCCCGGCGCTGTCGAGCGTGGTCGCATTCGAGCCGGACTCGATCTTGACCGGGCCTTCGGCCGCGAAGAAGCGAACGACGGGACCGGCGGCCTTCGTCTGGCCGGGGGAGCGTCGATTCAGACGCTCGACGCCGACAATGCCACCGGGCGGCGGCGTGACATTAATGGACTTGCCCGCGAACTGAATTTCAAAAGGGAGGCTCGGGGCCGTGCCGTGAAGCACAACGCGGCCTCGCGAAAGGGCAAGCCGCGAGGCGAGGTTCGGCGGCGTCGCCCGAGACCAGATCTCCGTCGCGCCGACGAGGTCAACGTCGGCCTTGCCGATTTCGACCGTGTTGCGAAAGGGGTCCAGATTCATGATTCGGTCCGATTCCTTGAGGGGGTTCGGCCCGTTGATTCGCTCCCAATCGCGACGACCGGGGGAAATTCGCAGGAGCACACCCGTTGGATTCTTGACCAGGCCGACCGACCCGGGCGCGATCGCGGGCGTTGGATCGCCAGCGCCTGGATTCTCGGCCTTTGGCTCCTTGGCGGGCATCTCGTCGCCATCAAGGGCGTTGGTCTTGTCGTCCTTTGCCAGTTTCTCGGGGTCGGTGGCATCTTTCTTGTTCGGATCTGGAGGCACCTGTCTCGAAAGATCCTTCGGTTCCGCTTTCGCGGCATTGACGGCCGCCTGGTTGGGATTCAAGGGGAGCGCGCCGGCGATCTCGGTACGACCTCGCGGGGGCGTTTCTGGAGTCGAGAGCGTCTTCCAGGCGGTCAGGCCGAGGATCGTCATCAGGCCGAGTACCGCCGCGGCGGGGCCGTACTGCTCGATCCAGGGTCGCGATGGCAAAGGGGACGAGATCCAGGGCTGAACCGGCTCGGAACGGGGGGTCGGCTCGGTCTGGCGCGAGGCGCGGGACGCTTGAGGTTTCACGGCCTCGCGCCCTTTGAAAAGCTGGTACATCCGGTGTCGTGCTTCGACCGGAACCTTGGCCTTCTGACCGATCAGGCTGAGGATTTGATGAACGCTGGCCACTTCGGCCAGGTGAACATCGGAGGTTAAACACTTTTTTTCCAGCTCGGCGACGAGATCGGGGTCGAGATCGTTGTCGAGATAGCGGGCCACGATATTGGGGTCGACCGAATCAGGCCCTTGATCGGGAGGAACTGTCAATCGGCGCTGGCGGGTGACGCGGTGGATCTTTTCCACAAGTTCCTTGGCGAACGGGCTTTCCGAGACCTGCTTGCCGATCTCGCGGACTTCGGTGGGCGATAAGGTGTCGTCAAGCCAGGCGAGAAGAGTTCTGAGAGTCAGTCGCATCGAGACGATCTCCCCGAGACGCAAGAGCGGAGTCGAGACTTTGGGCCGGCATCGAGCCATCTCGCGAGGCCCCCTGACCTTGTTAGTGAGGCGTCGTCGGGTAATCCGTCCGAAATTCTGGGAATTTTTTTGCGAATCGATTCAATCACTCATGATCCGATAGATTCGAAACCAGAGATTGGCGTCGTCGTCGGTGTAGGCAAGTCGAAAGGTTTCGGGATGGGCATCGGCCCAGACGCGTTCGATCGGAAAGCCCTGATTGTCCGCGACGTTGTGCGGTCCTTCGCCGCGATTGACGCGGGTGACGACCAGCCATTGCATCCGGTCGGCCCGAAGATTGGCGAGCCAGGCGGAGTAGTCAGGCTGGATGCGATCCCAGCCGGGACGGGGATAAGGCCAGGTCGCGGGGCGAGACTCTTGTTGACTGGCGGCGCGATGGTAATCGTGCAAGAGCCAGTCGCGATGAGCGTCAATATTGACATAGCGGACGTCGTTTCGCAGACCGACCCCCATCAAAAAGTAAGGGAGGTCGGTCCCCGCATAGGCGACCCGGCCCCCGGCGGGACCGACTCGCTGATCGAGGGCCTTCCAGCCCCGGACGAAATGAGGGTAATTCTCGAAGAAGGTGACGCGCGGATCGGCTCCGAAAGGGACAAATAAACCGGTCGCGATTCCCAGCATGGCCGCGCAGGCCGCCAAAAATCTGAAAGTTTGAGCGACCGAAGGTTTATCAATCAAGCGGGCGAGCATCCAGACCGAAACGATCGATGCCAGGCCCAGAACGACCGCGACCGCGAGGCCCATGAATCGCGAGGGCCTGGCCAGAAGGGCCTGCAATTCGACGAGGGTCGTCGGGAGATGATAAATCGGCGCAGGTCCGCTATTTGGAACGACCGGGCTAAAATCCCAGGGCGGCGCGAGGCTGTTGAATGGCCAGCCGGCACGCGTGATCATGTGGATCGCAAGCAATCCGACGCCCAACCCACGAACGAAACGACCTCGATCGAGCAACCGCGCGAGCGGAACCGAAGCGAGTCCGACCGCATGGAACATGAACCGATACTGGGTCCGATATGGAATCGCGATCCAGTAAATGGCGACGTTAAGAAGCGCCAGAAGCGCACAGAGCGCAACCCAACGATCTTCCGAAGTCCACGCCTCCCGTGGATGGAAGGACCAGACTCCCAGCACGGCCAGAATCCAGACAGGCGCCAACCGCGGGTCAACGACGAGCAAAAGGATATCAACCCCCGCGCGCCAGTCGGTGATCGGAAGGTAATAGCGGCTCAGGCGCATGACATCCGTCCCATACCAGCCCGGCAGCCAGACGCGCCCGGCGATCGTGAGATGGAGCGGATACAGCGGGTTCCCGGTCAAGACGGCGTTCCGGCCCCACCAGAAGCCCGCGAAGACCAGCGGGACGAGCAGGACCGTCGCGAGACCACGCAACCGGCCATTCACACCGATCCCTCGCTGAAAAGCCAGAACGCCCCCGAGCACGACCAGCGGCGGCGCAAAAACGATCCCCGGCGCCTTTGTCGCCACGATCGCTCCGATCGCCAGCGACCCCAGCGCCAGAGACGCTAAACCGTCGTCGCCCAGCCCGTATCTCATCAAGAAGTAAACGGCCAGGAGGTAACCCGCGACCATGATCGTGTCCACGTTCGCTTCGAACGACATGATCAGGAAGGGGGTGCAGGTCACGAACCAGGCCGCCGCGACTATCGAGGCCGAACGCCCCGCTCCCAGCCGTCGACTCAGAGCAATTGACGTGATTCCGCAAAGAACCAAGAACGGAAACTGGCCGATCTTCGCGAGTCGATCGCTTCCCCAACCGGTGATCAGCCAGGTGAACCAGAGGTCGCCCGCCGCGGGAAAGTAGGTCGCCGCGTTCTCTCCAAATGGGGTCGCGATCAGGTCAAGATGCCCCGACTTCCACCATCTCGCGGCGAGGTACAGATGATAAATCGGCGCATCGGACATCACCTTGACCGGCCAGAAAAGCGATTGAAAGCCGATGAGTACCGATCCCCAGACAAAAAATCCAAGCGCCAAAACTTCTTCCCAGGTCCATCCTCGCGTCCCTTCCCAACTCTCCGAGGATGCGTCCTCGACCTTACCGCCATTTCGGAACCAGCAAACGAGTCCGACCAGGGCCAGGAGTCCGACCCATCCCAGAAGGGGACCGCGGCCGATGTGGCCCAGGACGCCGAGCGTTTGCATTCCGAGGGTCAACCAGGACCAGGCGAGCAAGATCGTGGCGAGACTTCGGGCCCAGCCCGCCGTCTGTCGAAACCCAAACCTCGCAATGAGATACGCCGAGAACGCCAGGCCGCCATTCAGCGCCGTCGTCCAGACGAGACCCATCAAGACAATCCCCTATCTTTGGAAAATGATTGTGAAGGAATCACGGCGAATTGTACCAGTTCCACGGACGCGGCGGGACGTTACAATGGTGGTCAACACACGCTTCCAGGTTTGAGAAAAAAGGCCGCCGGGATCGTACGCCCGAATTTTTCGCCGCAAAACGGGCGAGGGCTTCCCGTGCGCCTCAAAATCGGATGAGAGCTAACCGCGAATGATCACTCCTCTTTATTTCCTCGGGATCGAGATCGGTGGGACGAAGCTTCAACTGGGCCTTGGCCGAGGCGACGGGAAGATCGTCGCCCTGGAACGTCGCAAGGTTGTCGCCGCCGAGGGCGCCGAGGGAATCCGCGCGCGGATTGCCGAGGCGATTGAGCCCCTCCTGGCGCAGGTGGACTTGAAACCGGGGCCGGATGCCGTGGGGGCGGTCGGAGTCGGCTTTGGCGGTCCGGTGGATGTGGATCGAGGTCTTGTCGCGACCTCGCACCAGATCGAGGGTTGGGATCGATTTCCGCTGGCGGACTGGTTGCGGAAAACGGTCGGCGTGGAGCGTGTGGCCGTTCAGAACGACGCCGACACGGCGGCGCTGGCCGAGGCGCATTTCGGGGCCGGGGTCGGCTATTCCCCCTTGCTCTATCTGACGATCGGGAGCGGGATCGGCGGCGGCCTGATCCTGGATGGCAAAATTTACCGGGGCTCCGGGGCAGGGGCGATGGAAATCGGTCACGTCTGGGTGATTGATCGCAGCGGGTCGGACCTGGGCGTGGTCCGACTCGAAGATTCGGCCTCGGGCTGGGCGATCGCCTCCTCCGCGCGTGCCTACGCGGAACGATTCACGTCCGAAGGCTCGCGGAACGACTGGGCCGTCCTCCGCCTTGCCGGGGGCGATCCGGCCTCGATCACGACCGAGGACGTCGCCAGGGCCGCTCGCCAAGGAGACCGCGAAGCCCGGCTCTTGCTCGATCGCGCGGTTCACTCGATGGCGCATGGACTCGCCCAGGCCGTCACGCTCGTCGCCCCTCGTCGGATCATCCTCGGTGGCGGCGTTTCCTTGATCGGAGAAGACCTCTGGCTCGGCCCGATCCGAAGCCAACTCGACCATCTGGCCTTCCCCCCCTATCGCGGAAAATTCGACCTCGTCGCGGCAACCCTGGGCGAGGAAGTCGTCGTGCACGGCGCTCTCATCCTTGCCCGAGAAGCATGTACGGCCACCCCTTGACGTTCTTACAGAGGGCTCGCTAAGGTGATCTCAGGACGACACGGATGAGCCCAGAACCCAGGGACGGGGCCTTTGCGTTCACCATGCTAATCCATCCTTTTGAACTGTTCCCGCCCTTGCAACCGATTCGGATTTCGCTCGACAACACGCGACGCGTCTTGCCAACAACGCGACGATGCGGATGGTGAGAATCTTGAACTTCAATAACTCGAATCTGTGGCCTGCCTTGGCAGCATTGCCTGTCAAGCTTGCACCTTCGTGGAAAGTTCTTCCCTGGTCATGATGGCCTCAAGTGGTTTTTCAAGGACGTCAAAAAAACCTCGCGAGGCATGCGCGGGATCAGGTCCAGTTTCATCGAGCGTCTGTCAGTGGACGCCAGAAGAGCATCAATACCTCGGCCCCGAGAAACGACCGATCATCCCGAACAACACTGTGTTCCTCGCTTGATTTTTTTTGTGCGAGTGCTATGAGAGAACCTGCGCGAGGGAATTGTGGACACCTTGTCGTCGAAATGTGAGGGTGTCGTCAGATCGCAAGCTAGGATAAACAGGGGATTTAAAACGAAAATGAAGTGACAGGCGATCGTCAGGAAGCGTCTGGCTTTTCCTGTATTTATCTTGAATATGCACGTATGATCTTGAAAATGTTTGTTTGCCTATAAGCGTTACTTTGGAAATGCCATCGCCAGATCTTGCGAGCGGACGTGGAGCCTTGCACGCATGATTCGTCAGGTCGACCACGGTCGTAAGGCGGAACGGCGGGTCTGGTCAGTACGAGGAATTTGGCCTTAAATTGCATGGTACCGTCGAGGACTGCCCAGGGTAAAATGGAGGCACGCCGTTAATTTTTCACGACATCAGGCATTTGGCCTGAGTTGTGCGACCAATTTTACTTTTGAAAAATAATCTTGGTTTCACCAGGCGAAGTCGGAAAGCGTTTTTCTGAAGGAAACTCTTAACAATGGTTCTGGTTCGACTTACGAGTCCTCGTTTGAAATCCGAACCTTTTTTGTGGCCGCCCCCTCTGTACGTTTGGTCTTGCAAAACTGATAATCCAGAGCAACGGGATTGTCGCTTTCGGCGTGGCGATCTCGGAAAATTTTGAAAAGTTCAGGGGTTCGGAACATTCTGAGCAATTTGAGCGTTTAGAATGGTAGGTATGCAGCTCACAAGGCTGCCGATGGCCATGGATCAGGTCCTCCACACTTTAGGTCAAGGGGCTCGCCATGCTGACGAAATTGGCCGACACCCAACTGTGGCAGCAGAACCTGGCTTCGCTGATCCGGTCGGGTTTGTTTAGTAGGGCCGAGACAGGCGAGTTGCATGGGCTATATACGGTCGTGGGGATCTACAGCGACGAGACTAGCTCGGCGCCCCTCGCCAAGTATTCCGATGCCCGCCGGGCCTCCGACGCGGCGAATCTTGTGAATCAGCTTTCCAAGGGGCGGCCGTCGGTGGAGTCGAATTAACGGAACCGAGCCGATCCGAATGACGACGGCCGCCGACGCGGGTTGGACCTGCTCGGACGTTCCGCTTCACCTAAATTTTCTTGGCCACCGCCGACCCCGCGAGGTTGGCGGTGGCCTTTTTCTTGGTCGCTTAATGCGTCCAACCCATCTCCAGGGCCGTGAGCTCGTCAATCTGGAGCCGGGAGAGCCGGGTTTCCGAGAGCCGCATGATCTCGCGCCGCGTGACCAGACCCCGAGGGTATTCGCGGAGATCGCGGCCATACTTGTCGGTCGCTCCGAAGAGGTGCAAAAACTCATGGACGATGGTCACCGGATCTGGCCGGGCCGCGCCTCGCAAGGCTTCGGGAAATGATGCCTCGCGGGGATAACAAACGGCCAGGCTCACCCCCCATAGGTCGGAGTCTTCGAGCGGCAGGGCAAACGAACGCCCCGCCTGCCGAGGATGGATCAGCCAGACGAGCGCATCCGCCGAGGTTCGCGCCGCAATGCCTTGAAAAAAGTCGGAAGCGTCCTGAAATCCATGCTGGGCCGCGGTCCGCGAGGCGATCACGAGGGCCTTGGTTGTCGCCCTGTCTTCGAGCGGACCAATGTCGTCTCCTTCGTGAATGAACGCCAGGGCCACCTCGTCGTCGGAATCGTCATTGAACCTGAAATAGGTCCCGGACAGTTCCAGGTTCACCGCGGCCTTGTGACGAATGGCCTGCCTCTCGATCCATACCGCGGCGCGATGCAACTCGGAATGAGCCTCGGCAATCTCGCCGTCTGACCAGGACCGACCATCCCGGCCCACGAAGATCGAGACCATCAATACCCGGCCGATCAGAGATGGACTTCGCCTCGACGCGGGTCGAAACAGGTCCGACGTCGCGATGGAACGGGAGTCATGGTCGACAAGCCCGACGTAGACGCCGAATCGAGCATCCAACGTGTTGGGAGTGTTTTGAACTCCCGACAAGGACGCCACCTCAACCCGGCCGTCGGCCTCTCGGTGATTGCGGGGATGCGAGGACGTTTGCCGCGAACGTTCCAGGCAGTTCAGATACGTCTCGGCGATCAACCCGATAATCAGGAACGTCAGACCCAGGACGATTGGCTTGATCCCAGGAAAGATCGATTCCGGGACGACGCTGCCCAGGATTGATCCCACGACCAGACCCAGGACCCAGAACCTGATTCGAGCCGGCATCGTCGGACAGACTCCCCTCTTCAACTCGCGTTCGAAACCATCTCGGGGAAAAATCCCGAGGAATCGGGGTGCGACGCCGGGGAAAAATCAGTGTATCATGTTGGTCTACCGCCGATCCTGGCCCGCCATTGAGCCGAGCATGCATAACCCGAGATCAGACCGCCATTTTCCGGTCGCGACGTCTCGCCGCGCCTTCTTGCAAGAGGCGGGCGCGGGCTTCGGCTCGATCGCGGCCACCTGGTTGTCGCAACGGGAAAGCCAGGCCGCCGAAGGCTCTCGGTCCAATCCTCTTGAGCCGAGACCTCCGCATTTTCCGGCCAGGGCGGAACGGGTCATCTTCCTGTTCATGCACGGCGGGCCGAGCCATCTTGAGACGTTCGACCCCAAGCCCGACCTTCAGCGCCTTGGCGGATCGCCTTTGCCCGCGAGCTTCGGACCCGTCGAGACCCGGCGCAAGGTGGCCCGCAATCCGCTCCTCGCGACCAAACGAAGCTTTCGCAAGGCCGGTCGTAGCGGTATCGAGATCTCGGACTTGTTTCCGAACCTTGCCCGATGCGTCGACGACCTCGCGGTGGTCCGTTCCTGCTGGGCCGACAGCGTGAACCATCCGCAGGCTGTCTATCAGATGAACACAGGCTCAACCCTGATGGGCAAGCCCAGTCTTGGAAGCTGGGTCGGCTATGGCCTGGGGACCGAGAACCAGAACCTTCCCGCCTTTGTCGTCTTGCCCGATCCGACCGGCGGGATCAAGGGAGGACCCCCCGCCTTTGGCGCGGGGTATTTGCCCGCGACGTATCAGGGGACGCTCGTCCGTGGCGGGCCGAGCCCGATTCTCGACCTCAAATCCTCCGGCGGTCTCGGCGATCATGAGCGTCGAGGGGTTCTTGACCTCGTCTCGTCACTGAACGCCCGCCATCAGGCGGCGAGGCCCGACGATGATGATCTCTCCGCCCGAATCCAGGCTTATGAACTCGCTTATCGGATGCAGAGTGCCGCCCCTGAGGCGGTTGACCTGACCCGGGAAACGATCGAGACGAAACGACTTTATGGCCTTGACGACCCGAAAAGCGCCGACTTCGGCACGCGTTGTTTGCTGGCGCGTCGCCTGGTGGAACGGGGCGTCCGGTTTGTGCAACTTTATTCAGGAGACGTCAACGGCTGGGACGCGCATGAAGATGTCGAGTCGAATCATACCATGATGTGTGCCCGGACTGACAAGGCGATCGCGGGTTTACTCACCGACCTGAAACGTCGGGGCCTCTTCGATTCGACCCTGGTGATCTGGGGGGGTGAGTTCGGCCGGATGCCGATGTCGGAGCAGGGGAGGGGGCGCGACCACAACCCGCACGGGTTCACGATGTGGTTCGCGGGCGCGGGGATCAAGGGGGGGACCGTCCACGGCGCGACCGACGCCGTCGGCCTTCGCGCTGAAATCGATCGCGTTCATGTTCATGACCTTCATGCGACAATCCTTCATCTGCTCGGACTCGATCACACGCGTTTGACCTTTTCCCACAATGGCCGCGACGATCGACTGACCGACACTGCGGGTCGAATCGTCCGGTCGATCCTCGCCTGAACCAACGCGATGCTCAACCGAAAACTACACGCCGTCGTGATCGCCCTGACCATTTTGGGAACTGCGCGAGGCGACGACATCGACCGGCCCATCACGGCGGCCGAACGTCGGCACTGGGCCTTCCAGCCACCAAAGAGGCCGTCTGTCCCTGCCCCGAAAACGTCGAAATGGTCTCGTAATCCGATTGATGCGTTTGTCCTCGCCAGTCTCGAAGCCAACGGCCTGACCCCCGCGCCCGAGGCCGACCGACCCACGCTGCTTCGCCGCCTGAGCTTTGACCTGACGGGGCTGCCGCCAACCCCCGTTGAACTAAACGCCTATCTCAACGACCGATCGCCGGATGCTTATGAGCGGGTTGTCGAAAGGCTCTTGAACAGCCCGCGTTATGGTGAGCGCTGGGCACAAGACTGGCTCGACCTGGCGAGATATGCCGACACGGATGGTTATGAATACGACGCGGTCCGTCCCGACGCCTGGCGCTATCGAGACTGGGTTGTCAACGCCCTGAATGACGACCTCCCTTATGATCGTTTCGTCCAGTTTCAGCTTGCCGGCGATGAGACAAGCCCTCGAGCGTATGAGGCGACCGGGTTTAACCGCTGTTACCCGGACATGGTCGATCTCAACGACCAGAAACTCCGCCGACAGAACGCCTTGAATGACATCACCGAGACAACCGCCCTGGTCTTCCTCGGCCTGACCCTCGGCTGCGCGCGCTGCCACGACCACAAGTTTGATCCGCTCCTTCAGTCCGATTTTTACCGACTCCAGGCCTTCTTCACACCAGCCCGGTTTCGCGACGATCTGCCGATCGAAGACCAGGCCGCCACAGCGAGAAATCGACGCGCCTCCGAGCCGAAAAGTTCTCAGGCCCGAGGCATCGACGAGGCTGGCCCAATCGCGCCGCCCACGTTTTTTCTCAGGCGAGGTGAGTTGAGCCAGCCGGGACCCGAAGTTTTGCCAGCCTTTCCGGCGGTCTTGAGAGTCAACCTGAAACGACCTGAGGCCGCGATCGTCGCATCGTCACGATCGACCGGACGTCGCAAGGCGCTCGCCGATTGGATCGTCAGCCCCGCCAACCCATTGACGGCCCGGGTCATTGTCAACAGGCTCTGGCAGCACCATTTCGGCCGAGGGATCGTGGCGACGCCAAGTGACTTCGGAACCGCCGGCGCCGAGCCGAGCCATCCGGAGTTGCTCGACTGGTTGGCGAGCGAACTCATCCAAGGGTCCTGGAGTCTTAAATCCCTGCATCGCCTGATGGTGGAAAGCGCCACCTATCGGCAGTCTTCCAGGCCGACGCAAGAGGCGTTGACGATCGACCCGGAAAACGAGCTTTTTTCGCGGGCGAGACGAAGACGCCTCGATGGTGAGGCGCTTCGTGATGCGTTACTCGCCGTCTCGGGGACGCTCTCGGCCACGCTTGGCGGTCAACCGATTTTCCCGAGCTTGCCCGACGAACTCTCGGGACTTACAGGAATCAGGGCGATCTGGCCGGTCTCTCGGGAGGTCGAACAACGATCACGTCGCAGTCTTTATGTCTTCGCGCGACGGAATTTGCGTTACCCTTTTTTCGAAGCCTTTGATCGCCCCGACTCGAACGCGAGTTGCCCGAAGCGTTCCACCACGACCACCGCTCCGCAAGCCCTGACGCTTTTGAATAGCCTTCAGGCTCGCGATGCCGCGCAGGCCCTGGCCCTCCGCCTTGAGCGCGAGGCAGGGGCCGATCGCGAGGGGCAGGTGCGCCTCGTCTTTCGGCTGGCCCTGTCGCGCGACCCGGTGACTGAAGAGATGGCCCTGGGGCGTGAATTCCTCGCACGCGACCCGTGCCTGGCTCATTTTTGCCTGGCGGTCCTCAATACGAATGAGTTTCTCTACATCGATTGAGCGTGTCGCGTCAACGAGCCACCATGACAACCGTGGTTCGGGGGCGAATCATATAAGTCGGTTCAGGAAGAAAGAACGCTTCTTCCTCGGGAACAATGTCCTCGCCGACGGGAAGGGCCGTGTCGACGACGCGATACCAGCGCCGATCCTTGGTCTCGGGAAGCTCGATCGTGAGCGGCTCCCAGTAGGTATTTGTGGCAACATAGATAGGAACATCACTGCGGTGATTGGTCTCAAAGGCTTCCAGGACCCAGGCGATGAACCTTGAAGACGTCGAAAAATCGGGCTGACAGGCCGTGACGCCATGCCAGCTAATGTTTCGGAGGATGGGAGTCTCAGCCTCGTCGGGAGTCATGTACCGCCAGCGCGGGGCAAGCTGGTGACGCTTTCGAAAGGCGATGATCAGCTTGACGAACCGGAGGATATCGGCGTGCGCCTTGGCCTCGTCCCAGTTGATCCAGTTCAGCTCGTTGTCCTGAAAAACCGTGTTGTTGTTGCCGCCCGCCGACCGTCGCATCTCGTCTCCGTAGAGGAGCATGGGTGTCCCCTGCGAGACAAACAGAAGAGTGAGACAATTTTTGATCTGCTTGCGACGCAACGCCTCGATCTCATCACGTTTTTCGGGCGGAAAATCGGCGAGCCGGGTGACGTCGCCTTCATAGCCACAGTTCCAACTGTTGTTGTCATTGGCGCCGTCCTGGTTGTTCTCGCCGTTGCGGATATTGTGTTTCTCGTTGTAGGAAACCAGGTCGTTCAGCGTGAAACCATCATGGCAGGTGACAAAATTGATGCTATGAAAGGGTGAACGCCCTTCCTTGTTGTCGGGATCGTTGCCAAAAAGGTCGTACGAACCGGCCACGCGACGGGCCAGCTCGCCGGGGATGGGTTCACCCTTGACCCACTCGCGCACCGCGTCGCGGAACTTGCCGTTCCATTCCGCCCAGCGTCGGTCGGAAAACGAGCCGAGGCGATACTGGCGAATGCTCCAGGGTTCGGCGATCAGCTTGATCCGCGAGAGGACGGGGTCGGTCTCGATCTCGTGGATTAAGGGGGTCTTGCCCTTTTCTTGCTGATCGACATCAATGGCGAAAACGGCGGCCAGGTCAAACCGGAAGCCGTCAACGTGCATCTCGGTAACCCAGTATCGGAGGCAGTCGAGAATGAACTTGCGGACAACAGGATGGTTACAATTCAACGTGTTGCCGCAGCCCGTGAAGTCATTATAAAATTGAGGTTGAGGCGTGAGCATGTAGTAAACATTATTATCAAGACCCTTGAAACTGATCGTCGGGCCGTAATGGTTTCCTTCGCGCGAGTGATTGAAGACGACGTCGAGGATGACTTCAATCTGATTCTTGTGTAGCTCGCGGACAAGCATCTTGAACTCGTCAATTTGCGAGCCGAGCTTGCCGTAATAGCTGTAGTGTGACTCGGGCGCGAAGAAGGCGACGGTGTTGTAACCCCAGGCGTTCGAGAGCCTTTCGCCGCTCACCGGGTCGCGAAAGGGGCCGTCGAACTGGTCGAACTCCATGATCGGAAGCAGCTCGACCGCCGTGACGCCCAGTTCCTGAAGGTAAGGGATTTTCTCGATGAAGCCCCGATAAGTCCCGGCGAGGTCGCTTTCGGACGAGTGGTGTCGGGTGAATCCACGAACGTTCACCTCGTAAATGATCGATTCCTCGATCGGGATATCCGGGTGCCGGTCGTTTTCCCAGTCGAAATTGCTCCGGTACGCGACACACCGAGGCGCGCCCTGAACGTTGTCAACCGTGCTGGGAATCAGGTGGCGGCCGTCGTCTCCAGGATCACTGTTGTCGTAGCCGAGGGCGTCGCCCGACTGCCAGTAAAAGTCGCCGCTGATCGCCGGCGCGTAGGGATCAATCAGGGTTTTTTCCGCATTGAATCGAGTGCCGTTCTTCGCCGGATCGTAAGGACCGTCAGCGCGGATGTTGTACAAGGTGCGGTTCGGGAGACCTTCCACGAAGATGTGCCAGATGTCACCCGTCCGGTTCGACTCGGCCGTCAAGGGGATAATCTGACTGGGCCGACGATCGGTAATATTGTCAAAGAGGAGCAATTCAAGGCGCGTTGCTCCCGAGGAATGAAACGCGAAATTGATCCCGTCCGGCATCACGGTCGGTCCGAGCGGTTCCGGTGTACCGGGCAACAGATTCTTGATCGAGGGCATGGGACCTCGGTACGCATGGGGTCACGAACGACCCGAACCAGGACGTTCTTGCCGATCGCCTTGCAAATCTCAGGCCGATTGCCTTGGCCTTGCCGAGAACTGGCCGAGAATGACTCAACCCTGACAAGGCGGGCGGTATGAATATACACGATGGCTCGCCTGGCGATGGAACCTCACTGTATGGAGTTGGCGATTTGGATTATCTAAAGGGAATCGATGGCAACTGGCGGGCAGGATGAGGCAGGGAGACAGGACAATGGAAGGTCGGACCGTTTGGCCCAGGCGGATCAGGGGCGTGATTCTCCTGACACTCGCCCTGACGTCGTGCGCGGAAGACAATCCCTCAGTCGAGAATCTACCAGAAGCGGCCGAAACGCTCGCCTCGGTGGGCAAGCGCCTGATCCAGTCGCATTCCGTCGCGGAATTGAACGCGATCGCGTCCCGCGGGGATCACCTTCTGAACTGTCTGAACTCACGCGAGCGTGACGCGCTGGCGCGAGGCTACCTGAAGTTCCAGGTTGATCGTCCCTCCGATATTTACGTCGTGACGCCGCGTAAAGCGATCCCCTTCTGGATCGAAGACCTTGGTTTTACGTCCGAAAACGTGGTTATCCGCGATCGTCTGGGCGTATGGAACGTCTACAAAAAACGATATGGTAAGGGTTGGGTCGGTCTTGGGGTGAATGGCCTGGATCAGAAGGCCCCCGCGCATTACGCCGTTGTCGTTTGCCCCGTGAATGGCGATCCGTCGCGCATCTCCGGCCTGGAAAAAAGTCAATGGGAAGTCATCGAGGCTCGGGAGGGAGTCAGCCTCGCCAAGGGGATCAATCGTCCCGTGCTCGAATGGCCCGCGATCTTGCGAGGATCAACGCTCCTGAGGACGTCGGATGACCTCCGACACTCGACCCGACTTGCGCGGGGCAGGGTCTGGAAAACACACGTGGTATCGTCGCGGCGGCCCGACCAGATTTGCGTGGCCTTCGGCAATCAAGCGTCCGGCGAGCTGGTCTGGACGTGGCGAACCTCGGAAGATTCGGCCTCATCGTTGGTCCGGTTCAAAAAGGCGGGAAGTAACCGCGTCGAGATCGTTTCCGGGACGTCGAAAACCATCGCCTTCGGCAATGTCCTGAACGACCCGGTGGTTCGTCGCCATACCGTTCACGGGGAGCATCTGGAACCGTCGACCGCGTATGAGTACTGCGTGGGAGACGGCGAGAACGACGGTTGGTCACCCTGGTCGACCGTTCGGACGGCCCCGAAATCGGGCGATGTTTCCTTCCTTTATATGGGCGACCCTCAGTGCGGGCTGGAAGGTTGGGGCAAACTCCTGGCCGCGGCGTCTCGTAAAAGGCCAAAGGCGACGGCCTTGTTCATCGCCGGAGATCTGGTCGACCGAGGCAACGAACGCACCAACTGGGACCATTTTTTTCTGCGAGCCGCGGGCGTTTTCGAGACAATCCCGCTGATGCCCTGCGCGGGTAATCATGAGTATCTTGATCGCGGTCCCGAACTCTATCGTTCGCTTTTCGCACTTCCCACGAACGGCCCGAGCGGCCTTCCCTCGGATCTTGTCTACAGCTTCGAGGCGGGAGATGCCTTCATCGCGGTCCTGGATAGCACGGCCGCGGCGTCGAGTCCCGAGCAGGCGACCTTGCAGGCGCGTTGGCTCGATGACCGCCTCAAGCAGACAGCGCGCCCCTGGAAGGTCGTCATGTTCCACCACCCGGTTTACGCCTCTCACACCTGGCGCGAATATCCTGAGCTCCGCGAACGCTGGGTTCCCATCTTTGATCGACACCACGTCGATCTCGTGCTGCAAGGGCACGACCATGCGTACCTTCGAACCTATCCGATGCGCGCGGGTCGCCAGGTTGCTTCTCCTTCCGAGGGAACGGTTTACGTCGTCGCCGTCTCCGGTGATAAGTATTGCGAACAGGACAGGCGCGAATACGGCGAGGTCGGCTTCACGGGCGTTTCCACGTATCAGACGATCGACCTCGTCTCGCAAGGACAAGGGCTCGTTTATCGATCGTTCGACGTCTCGGGACGGGAACGCGATGCCTTCACGATCGAGAAGACGAGCGGGCGGGGGAGAGTGGCGCGAGTTGCGACGGCGCCTTTTCCATAAGGAAGAAGTTGCTGCCCAGAGCTGAGCATCCCTGGTAAGATGCCCGAGAGTGTCGGCGGATTGGTGACATCCTTGAGGGGGGGCGGTCGATGAGCGCGATTCACTGGACAACCCTGTCGGAGATCCAGTCAAAGCCGGTGCAATGGCTCTGGGAAGGTCGGGTCCCTTTCGGCAAGGTCACCCTGCTGGACGGTGAGCCGGGTTCGGGGAAGTCGTTGATTGCCCTTGACCTGGCGGCGAGGGTAAGCCGAGGCGCGGCGATGCCCTTGGAGTTGAAGAAGCCCGCGGGACCGGCCAATGTCGTGATCTATAACGATGACGATAGCCTCGCCGACACGATCCGCCCACGCCTTGAGGCGGCGTCGGCCGACCTCTCGCGCATTCGGTGTATTGACAGGGAAATCTCGGCCGAGGACTTGCAGGACATCCGCCCCTCGCTGATTATCCTCGATCCCCTCTCGACCTACCTTTGCCGAGACACTCAGATGCCGGCCCGGCAGATCATCAAGAACGTGACGCGACTTGCCAGAGAGACGAACGCGGCCGTCGTGGCGGTTCAATACGTCCCCAAGTCGGGCTTCTGGGCGAGTGAGATTCACGATGCCGCGCGGTCCGTGCTTCATATCTCAACGATCGGTCATGGCCGGTTCCGGCTCGCCGTGACCAAGTCCAACCTCAATGCGCTCAGCGACGTGCCGCCGCTCGTCTATCACCTCGAAGCCACCGACGCGGCTGTCGTGGTGGCCGGCTGGGCTGACGGAGTTTAGTCGCCTTCTCCGCGCATCGCCGTCAATTGGCCGTCATCTTTAAGATATGAACGCCATTGAGTAGCGCATCGACATTGACCGGTTCGTTGGCGGGAAAGAGGCAATAGGCGGGGTAGGGGTCTGTCCCATCAACAATAAGCTGGCGGTGGTTGGCCCGGTAAAAGCCGGTATCGCAAGGCTGATGTCCGGTCACAAACCAGTCGGCGTCGATGAGCCTCGCGAACCGGTCCACGGTCTCGGCGGCGTTGTCGCGTCCCCAGGTCATCGCGTACACGCTGCCGTGCCGCTTGACCACTTCAGGCGGCCAATGGTCGAGCGCGAGTACGCTCGGATCAAAGGCGTCAAGATCGAGACCGTCGGGGATCGTGTGACATAAAAAGACCCGGTTCGGCGTGCGAACACAAAGCGGAAGGGCGGCGAAGAGGTCGCGATAGGCCGCATAGATGGCCTCGCCACGTCCTGGATAGGCCGTTTCGATTCCCTGTCGAAAGAGCGCGTTCAACGCGACACCATTCTTGGCGATCGCTCGCCCGGTCAGTTCCGAAAGCTCGTGGTTTCCCAGGATCAGGTGAACCCGGCCCGGATATTGACACTTCAGGGCACAGACGAGGTCAACGAGTTGATGGGACCGGTCCCCCTTGTCGTCGGGGTACATGCGGGTTCCGTGAATCAATTCCTGAAGCACAAGCACTCGATGCGGATGGCTCTCCAGCGCGGCGGCGCGGAGGACTTCGCGAAAGGCGGGAATATTGCCGTGAAGATCGCCGACGACCATGACGTCGGTGACGGAATCTGGGTCGAGGGTGATGACGCCGCCCGATCGTCCCGGCGTCTCACGAAAGAGCGCCGAGGCGCGACGCACGGTCGCGAGGACTTTGTCGGGATCGGGCATGAGAGCGGCAACCTCGGCCTCGAACAGGTGACCTTTGCCTGGGGTCTTATTGATTATGACCGGCAAGAGTGGCTCTGTCACTCACCTTGATTGGCGAATCACCGCAACAAGGCGATGGCTTAACGAGGCTTCGAGACGCGGTGTGGAAACTCCTTGTAAAAAATTCGTGAGTTAACCCCACTCACATATTCCCTCGCGACGGCCGACGGGTTATCTTACCAGAGTCCACCCTCTTTTATCACGATTTTCCCACGGTGCGAGGTGCTTGAAGTGTCGATTTCGCGGCGTCAGGTCGTTCGCGTCGGGATTTTTGGCGGGCTGATGGGAGCCCTTTCCTTCATCAACTCCGGCTGCGGCGGCAACATGATCGATGATACCGCCAAGATGGACCCCGCCAAGGAAAAGGAACTCGCCGACCAGAGGAAAGCGACAGAAGAATTTTATGCAAGCAAGAAGAAGAAATAACAGGTAAGGTGCGCTGTTTGCTAACCCTTTTGTTACGCCCCCCCCAAAAACAACGCACTCACCCGGTGGGTCTTGCCCTCTTCGATTCTTGATTTCTTTACGTCTTTCATTCTCTTCGAGGTGTGAAAAATGAACGTTCGCGTCACGGTTCGGCGTGGTTTCACGCTGATTGAGTTGCTCGTGGTGATCGCCATTATCGCCGTTCTCATTGCCCTGCTGCTGCCGGCCGTCCAGGCGGCGCGTGAGGCCGCGAGACGTTCTCAGTGCGTCAACAACCTGAAGCAAATTGGTCTCGGCTGCCACAATTACCATTCCGCGATCAACTCGTTCCCGCTGGGTGGGACGGGGAACCAGTGGAATGGCTTCAGCGCTCAGGCCCAGATGTTGACATACATGGAACAGTCGGCGCTTTTTAACGCCATCAATTTCAATACCGTCTCCACCTCGAACGCCGGGGAAAACACCACGGTTCAGTTGACGACGATCAACACGTATCTCTGCCCGTCGGACGGTTACGCGGGTTCCGCGTCGGCTGGCCTCAACAACAATAACTACGCGGCTTCTCAGGGCACGACGTCACAGGGCAATCCGAACACCTCAACCGGAGTTTTCACCACCGGCGGTCAAGTATACGGACTTCGCGACATGACGGATGGCAGTTCGAACACGATTGCCTTTTCCGAGAAACTCGTCGGCAACGGTAAGAACTTGGCCTATCGCGGCAACGGCGTGAATGGTTCGACCCCTGTAGGCTACTTCGATTCGGCCTCGATCGCCAACTATCCGCTGACGATCACCGACCTCCAGACCTGTTCCACGTCCTTCGTCACCGGAACGAACATCAAGACGAATACCGGTCAGTGGTGGATCGTGGGTACCGAAACGTATAGCCTTTTTAACACGATCGTGCCGCCGAACTCCACAACGTACCCGTGGGGTGAGTGTCGCAATGCCTGTCCGACGTGCAGCCCCGACTCGGCGAACTATGTGAACGCCAGCAGTAATCACTCTGGCGGGGCGAATGTTTTGATGGGCGACGGCAGCGTGAAGTTCATCAAGTCGTCGATCGCCATGCCGACATGGATGGCTTTGGGCACCCGGGGCAATGGCGAGGTTATCGACTCAAGCGCGTTCTGACTCCAAGTGATGCGAAACGGGTAATTTCCGGCCGTAGCCTTGCCCAAAAAGGGTAAGGCTACGGTCATGCGCATTACCTGTTCGGGCCAAGCTCGGCTAAACGACGATCGAAAATTCCGGGACAAACCGATCTCTCTACTCAAGAGCCGAACTCGATCGCTTCTTCCCAGTGCTCGTAAAGGCGAGCGAGATTGATCTTGAACTCTTCATGTTTGAGTTGAATTTCCCGAGCCTTGATGGGGTCGCGCCAGGTGGCGGGTTGGCCGAGAAGATCTTCAAATTCGGCGACCTGACTCTCAAGATCGCTGATTTCCCGCTCGATTTCGGTCGCCTTGCGATAGGGGAATTTCTTCTTTCGGCGCTCCCCCTTGGTCTTGTCCGCCCCTTTGGATTCGGCAAGGGACGAAACTGAACGCGCGGGGGCGGCGTCGGTTTCTTGTTGAAGAAGGCGCTGGTACGTTTCGTAGTCGCCTTCGATCACGCGCCCTTTGCCGTTGCCGAGGATGATGAGCCGGTCGGCGACCTGGTTGAGGAAATAGCGGTCGTGAGAAACGACGAGAACCGACCCTTCGAACTCGCGGATTGAACGTTCGAGGGCCTCGCACGACCAGATGTCGAGGTGGTTCGTCGGTTCGTCCATGACCAGTAAGTTCGCTCCGGTGGCGCAGAGACGCGCGAGCGCCGCCTTGGCCTTCTCACCGCCGGAAAGCTGGCCGACGGTCTGAAAGACGATCTCGCCGCCGAGGCCGAACCGCGCGAGAAGGTCGCGGAGGTCGCCTTGAACCCATTCGGGATCGTCTTCCGGCCAGACGGCTCGAAGCACCGGGGTCGAACCGTCGAGTGATTCAAGGCCCTGGTCGTGGTAGCCAATCTGAACCTTGTGGCCGAGCCTGGCCTCGCCGCCATCGGGCTTTTCGCGGCCGATCAGGGTTTTGATCAGGGTCGACTTGCCCGACCCGTTCGGACCCATCACGCCGACGCACTCTCCGCGCTGAACGGCGACGTTGAAGTCGCGAAAGAGGGGTTTGTCAAAGGCCTTGGTAAGGTCTCGCCCCTCGATCACGATATCCCCGGCGCGTTCGACCTCGCCAAACCCCATGACCGGGCCGACGATCTCGCGCATCGTCTCGACCCGTTCGATTCGTTCCAGCTTTTTCTCGCGATCCTTCGCCTGTTTCGCTCTCTGCCCCGCGCCATATTTGCGGACATAGGCTTCCAGGTCGGCGATCTTGTCAGCCTGGCGGTCGGCCTGGCGGTCGAGAACCTTGGCCTTCTCGGTACGGAGCCGCCAGTATTGCGAGTAATTGCCGGGATAGGCCTCGATCTTCCCGTCGTGAAGCTCCCAGATCCGGGTGACGACCTTGTCGAGAAAATAGCGGTCGTGACTGACGACGACCATCGCCACGGCCTGCCTGGCCAGGTAATTTTCGAGCCAGGCGGTGGTTTCGATATCAAGATGGTTCGATGGCTCGTCGAGGAGCATCAGGTCGGGGCTCTCCAGGAGGAGCTTGGCCAGCATCATCCGTGATTGCTGACCCCCCGAGAACGTCCGCGCCGCCCTGCTGAAATCCGCGGTGTCGAAGCCAAGGCCGGAGAGAATTTCCTCGACCCGGTGCTCGACCGAGTAGGCGTCCTGGTGCTGGATCTGATCGTGGATCTCGCCGTAGCGCTTGGTGGCTCGGGCGCGATCGGCTTCGTCGTCGGCGTCGGCCATCTCGATCGCGGCCTCTTCCATCTCGCGCTGAAGATCGAGGAGCGAAGCGAGACCCGACCGGGCGACCGACATGAGCGTCTCGTCCGTCGAGAAGTCGGGTTCCTGGCGAAGCAGGCTGACTCGGATCGACTGGCGTATGTAGAGACTGCCGTAGTCGGGCTGCTCGGTTCCGGCGAGCAACTTCATCAAGGTCGTCTTGCCGGCGCCATTCGGTCCGACCAGGCCGATTCGCTCACCGGCGCGGACCTCGAACCTGAGGTCGCGAAAGATGGGATCACCGGCATACTGGCGGCCAAGGCCGCTCGCGGAGATAAGAATCATGAAGTTGTGAAAGCTTGGTGCTCGGTCGATCGTTCCGGCGGTTCAGGTCGAGAGTCAGCTTGCGTCGTCGCCCAGGGTCCGCTTTTTACGGAGCATGTGATGGTAGTGCTGGGCGAACCGGTGCGCTTCGTCTCGAGCGTATTGTAACAGACGGAGCGAAAAGGAGCGCCGGTTGAGGACGATCGGCTCGCTCTTGCCGGGGACGTAGATTTCTTCGTCGCGCTTCGCCAGTGAAATGAGAGTGGGCGGGGTCACCCCTTGAACCTTGAAGGCTTCGAGCGCCGCGTTGAGCTGCCCCTTGCCGCCGTCGATCAAGAAGATGTCCGGGAAGGGTTCATCGCGCTCGTTGAGACCGATGATCCGCCGACTGACGACCTCGCGGATCGAGGCGAAGTCGTCGATACCCGTGACGCTCTTGATCTTGTATCGACGATAGCCCGGCTTGAACGGAAGGCCGTCGATGAACGTGACGAGCGAGCCGACCGTCTCGGTTCCGCCGAGGTGGGCGATGTCCACGCAATCGATCCGCCTCGGGGTCGATTCGAGATGAAGCACCTTCTGCAAACCCTTCAAACCTTTACGAGGATCAACGTAAAAGACCTCGGGCTGCGCGTGCTTGGCCAGGTCGCCTCGAAGGTTGAGATTCTTGAGCGCCTTGATCTCGTCGCGGAGCCGAGCCGCTTTTTCAAAGAGTAACGACTTGCTCGCCTGCTTCATCTCCTCTTCCATCTCGGCGAGCACGGCGGCTTTCTTGCCGTCGAGAAAGAGGCGAAGGCGGCGGATATCGGTCCGATACGCCTCGCGATCGATTCGGAGGTTGCACGGCGCGGTACATTGATCGATCGAGTGGAGCAGACACGGACGAAACCAGCGCCATCGGGGATCGCCATCCTCGATGTCCAGGGAACACGTGCGAAACTTGAAGATTTTTTGAAGGACCTGAATCGCCCCGCGAAGGCTCTTGGCGCGAGGGAAGGGGCCGTAAAGCTTCACGCCCCGTTCAAGAGGCTCACGGGTGAAGTTGACCCGGGGATAATCTTCGCCCGTGGTGATCTGAAGATAGGGGAAGGACTTGTCGTCCTTGAGATCCTGGTTGTGCCTGGGCTGAATGTCCTTGACGAGCCGAGCTTCCATCAAAAGGGCGTCGACCTCGCTATCGGCGCTCAGGAAGTCTACGTCGACGACCTCGCCGATCCAGTCGCAGATGCGGCGATCCTCGGCCGCGGTCTTGTGGAAGTAGGAAGAGGCCCGCGCGCGAAGGTTCTTCGCCTTGCCGACGTAGATCACCCGCCCCTGCGCATCCTTCATCAAGTAAAGGCCGGGAGTCGTCGGGAACGCGCGGACCTTTTCGGCGGGGCTGACCGTGGTGGTGGACAGTGCCTCGCCGGGAAGGTCGGGAGCGGGCATCGGTGTGTCGTCTGGCATGCGACCTCACGGGGTCCGTCCCCGCCTTCAATCAAGATCCTTGGAAGCCGCTGGGCGACGGCCGCTTTCGAACCGGGCAAGTCTGAGTGTCTCAACCGTTTGGCGACTGGCTGAGAGTCTCCTTGATGAATTGTTCGATGTCGCTTGCCATTCCGTCAAGAGCGGCCTTCGTGGTCGCCTTGGCCTGGGGAAGGTTGGCCGGACCATCGACCGGAGTTCGCGCGAAGAGATAAAACTTGATCTTGGGCTCGGTTCCCGAAGGACGCGCGGCGAATCGGGTGCCGGGGGACTCGGTGTGGAAGATAAGGAGATCGCCCGAAGGTTCGGGAAGCGGTCGCGTTTTTCCAGTCCCGTCAACCGACCGAATTTCGTGCTGGCCGTAGTCGTAAACGTCGACGATCTTGAGGCCGCCGACCGTCTTCGGCGGCTTCGCGCGGAAGGCGGCCATCAGCTCTTTCATCTGCTCGACCCCGCGACGCCCCTCGATTACCTTGTTGATGAGGCGCTCGCCAGTGTGGCCGACGTCGATATAGAGGTCGTCGAGATATTCAAGAACGGTTTGCTTGCGGTCCTTGACCGTGGCCGCGAGTTCGGCGAAGAGCAAGGCCGCGACCGCCGCGTCCTTGTCGCGGACGTGCGTCCCCTTGAGATAACCGTGCGACTCCTCGAACCCGAAGAGGAAGCCGAGCGGTCCCCGTTCGTCGATCCGCTGACCGATCCATTTGAAGCCGACGAGCAGGTTGTCCTCGATCCCAACGCCCGCTCGCTCACAGAGAGCGCGTGCCATCAGGCTGCTGACCAACGTGGTGACCACGTAATGATCGGGGCGAAGTTTGCCGCGGGCCTCGGTCTCCTTGATGATGAAGGCCGTGAGCAAAATGCCGATCTGGTTGCCGTCGAGCGTCGTCCAATCCCCCTTGGGATCGCCGGTCAGGGGAAGACCGACACCGATCCGGTCGGCGTCGGGATCGCTTCCAAGAACGAGATCAGCGCCGGTGGCCTTGGCCTCTTCGATCGACGCGGCGAGGGTTTTGGGTATCTCGGGATTCGAGACATGGCCGGGAACGTTCGGGAAATCGCCGTCAGGGGTGCGCTGCGAGGCCAGGATGTTCAACCGGTCAAACCCCGCGCGGAGCAGAGCGGCGGCCACCGAGGTTTCTCCAACCCCGTGCATCGGAGTATACACAATCGAAAGGTCGCGAACCGGACTGACCGACTCGCCGACAACCGCGTTGAGATAACTTTCGTCCACCTCGGCGCCGACGAGAACGATTGAGCCTTTGGCAACTCCCTCGTCAAAAGACGTCTCGGGAATCTCTCGATCCGAGGCCGCGGTGACACAGTTGATGATCCCCGTGTCGTCGGGAGGGATCACCTGGCCGCCATTCGACGCATAGCACTTGAAACCGTTGTCGGATGGAGGGTTATGAGACGCCGTGATCATGATGCCGGCGTCACATTTTAGAAACCGGACGGCGTGCGAGAGCAGGGGAGTCGACCTCGGTTCCGGGAACAGATACACGGTGAACCCGGCTGCGGCGAGGACTCGGGCGCAGAGTTCGGCGAATTCCGGGGAGTTGTGCCGGGTGTCGCGGGCGATCGTGCACGATCGAGGCGCATCGGCGGCCGTGCGCGCGGTGATGTAATCCGCGAGCCCTCGGGCACTTTCGGCGATCGTCCGTTCGTTCAGGACATTGGTGCCGACCGGATACATCTTGCCGCGACGACCACCGGTTCCGAATTCGAGAACGGCATAAAAGGCGTCGTCGAGCACCTGCCAGTGTTTCGCGTCGATGTCCTGAATCAGCCGGTCGCGGTAACGGGCGAAGGGGGGCTCGGTCAGCCATCGACGCATGTTGGACGCGGCCGAGGAAGAGACCTTGCCGTCGGTTTCGGCCTGTTTGAGCGAGTTCAGTGCGTCGTCGGCCGTGGACATCGAGAAAGCACTCCGGAAGCAAGCGCCGGTTGGGTCGACTGTGATGTTCAAAAGGCTATCCCGATCGCGTGATGACCGCAACCCCCAGGCTCCTGACTTACCGATGAGATCGAGACTTTCCGTCTCGCTATAAAGTGCCTCCGAGCCAAAACTTTAGTCAAAAACGAGAGGTCGTCTTCCTTGTAAATTCGTCCGCTTTGTAAGTTCCGATTGACAGACTTTTCCCGATTGAGCCAAGGCGGTCGAAACGATCCCTCGCTTCACAAAGAAAAGTGATTTCTTCCAAAAATCGCATAAACGCAAAGGATATCGAAACTTGAGAAACCAGATTTGTCTTTGAATACCGATCTTTCGGCGACGGCATTCCGCTTGCAAAGATGGCGGTTGGCCGCGCCGACGAGTGGGAAAATTCCGCTCAAAATTTTTCGCGGTTCGCCACGTTTCGTCGTTGACCTGATTCCACGGTGGGAACGGGTTTCTGGTGATGATCGCCACGCCCCGTCTGCTCTGTTTGGGGCGAGATTTGATAGACACGGAGGTCTCAATGCGTCGGCCTGCCTTTCGCCGGACCCTTCGCCTGGAATCGTTAGAGTCTCGCGAGGTCATGTCAACGGCAGGCCCGTCGGCCCAGGCGCAGTACATGCTGGAATTGATCAACCTGGCGCGGACGAATCCCCAGGCCGCCGCCCAGGAGTTCACGACGAACCTCGACGCGGACGTGACGGCGACCCTCAATTATTACAAGGTTGACCTCAATCAGGTTCGCAGCGAGATCGCCAGTTCTCCCGTTCGCCCGCCGCTTGCCTGGAACGATCAACTTGCCCAGGCCGCCACCGGAATGGCGACCGATCAGGCGGTCAATGGGTTTCAATCGCACACCGGATCGGATGGTTCGAACCTCGGTCAGCGGCTCGATCGGGCCGGCTATGCCAATCGCGCGGCGTCGGGCGAGAACACCTACGCCTATTCCGAGTCGGTCGATCAGGCGATGGAAGCCTTCTTGATCGACTGGGGCGTCAGCGATTCCGGCCACCGCAATAACCTGCTCCAACCCACGGCGACGTCGGATCAGTTCTATCGCGAGGTCGGCATCGGAATCGTTCCGACCCAGAATCCGGCGGTCGGCCCACTCGTCATTACTCAAGACTTTGGCTCGCAAAATGGCGCCAAGGCCGAGTTGCTGGGGGTTGCCTACAACGATCAGAACGGCAACGGTCAGTTTGACCTCAACGAGGGACAAGGCGGGGTCGAGGTTGACGCCACAAATCTCGCCACGGGCGCGACCTCAACAACTCAGACCTGGGACAGCGGCGGTTACCAGATCGCCCTCGATCCGGGCCAGTATCAGGTTCAGGCCAAGCTCAACGGCTCGGTGATCGACTCCCAGCAGGTTTCGATCCAGACCCAGAACGTCCAGGTCGATTACAACCTGTCCTCACTCAGCAAGAATCCGCAAATCGCCGCCCAGGTCGTTGTTCCCACCTCAACGACTCCCACTCCCACGCCCGCCGCGACGCCCGCTCAGGCGCCCGCGAGCAGTTCCTCCGGCAGCTGGTCTTCCTGGACCGTCTGACCACTTCAACACGAATCGAACCCCGTCGCCAATCTCGCGACGTCCAACCTCGCCCGCGGCACCCACGCGCGGGCGAGGCTTTTTTGTGCGCGAATCCCTGGTGGGTCGATGGTATCGAGTCGATCGATCGCAAGGGCCTGAAACGAACATAACCAACCATCGAAAATAACATAACGCCCATTATCGGACATTCAGGCGGGACTGTTCGAGAGGCTCCCGCCTCAGGGAGACGTCCGACCGTATTGACGCCCTTCGGGCTTTTGCTAACATATTGTAAGCAAGACCCTCTTCGACCACGGGGGACGCCATGGCCAAGGCACTGGTACGCGACCTGGACGACGCGGTGTACGAGCGGCTGAAGGCCCGCGCGGCGGGAAACAACCGTTCGCTGGAGGCCGAGCTTCGGGAAATTCTGTCCGCGGCCTCGACGCAGCTGGACATGGCGACGGCCCGCGCGCAGGCCGAGGCGATGCGCCGCCGACTAGCGGACCGCCCGCACGGCGATAGCGGGGTGATCCTCTCCGAGGAGCGGCTGCGGTGAGCGCCCCGCCGCCGCTCGGCTTCCAGCCGGCTTCGAAGGCGGCAACAGCCATGACGGCCCCACCTTCGAGACCTCAGATCCTGATCCCCGACGCATGTGTGGGGGTGAAGTGGTACCTTCCAGAGCCCGATTCCCAGGCGGCGGCACGGCTGCTCGACTCCCGGTTTGACCTGCACGTCCCTGGCTACTTCTTCACGGAGGTGGCCAGCGTTTTGCAACGCAAGGTTGCCGTCGAGAACACGCTTTCGGAGTCTGACGCCCTGGATGTCTACCGGCTAATGCAGACGGTCCCGATGACGCTCCACGCGACCGAGGGGTTGCTGGAAGATGCCATCCGGCACGGCATCCGTTACCGGCGACCGGTCTACGACAGCCTCTACCTGGTGCTGGCCGCCGCGCGAGGGGGGCGGGTTGTCACTGCCGACGGGCGGCTTTACAGAGGCGTCCACGGCGGCCCTCTCGATCACCTCGTCCTCTGGGTGACCGACCCGCTCTGACGCGGGGAGAGCCTCTTCCTCACGGCAAAGTACAGCGGCGCCTATTACCTGGCCGGGTATGCCGTCGAGTGTGCTTTGAAGGCGCGTGTTGCCAAGCTGACACGCGAGCATGACTTTTATGATAAGGCGATCGCCAAAGACTGTTTCACGCACAAGACAGATTGCTTCAATGGATCAGAACCCACTGGTAAACCAGCATCGGGAGACTGGCGAAGCGATCGCCAGTCGGTGCGCCGATGAGGGGATCGACGTAACGGCCGCGTTCTGGGTCAAGCCCAGCGACGGACGAGGCGTATTTTTTCCATCCCAAGCAAACTCCAACAAGTCTCGCGGGACAGTCACTTGTCAAACACCCTTGACCCATGCAAGCGAGCCCGCAAGCATGGCGTCCGTTTCCAGCATCGGCTCAGGCGCAATTCCCCTGAAACAAGGATTCGCTACAATGCGATGATCCGCCGACGTCCGTGTTTTCGGCGAGGTTGGATTCGGGTGGGAGGCCACGAGCTTGTTGAACCTGATCCTCATCACGGTCTTGATCGCGGAATCCAACGCCGCTCCGGCTCCGATCAAGGTGACGGTGCCGCTGGTCGAGGCCAACGAGATTGATCTGTCGGAGGTCGTCGTTCGACTCGCCCGGGCGACCAACCTGGTCATCGCCCGACCCCAGGGCGAGATCACCTTGCCGATCTCCGGAGTGGCGGGAACGTTGAGCCGGGAAATGCTCGGCCGATGTCTCGGGTCCGAGGTCGGGTTGTCCGTGGGAAAGGACGAGGTCGTTCTGACGCTCGACCCGGTTTTGCTCACACCGTCGCGCCGCGACGACTGGCGGAAACGCGTTCAGGAACTCGCCAGGGAGTCGGACCGAGAAGCGAAACGACGCACGCAGTATGGCATGCATGCCTTGAATTCCTATCGGCCCAATGATCCGGGGCGGCCGACGATCTGCCTGGTTCATGGCGTGAATTCGTCGTCGGTCGGGTTCGTGCACATGATCCCCTGGATCGAGAAAGCGGGGTACGGGGTCGTTGTCTTTGACTATCGCTACAACCGACGCCTTGAGGATTCGTGCAAGCAATTTTTGCGTGATTGGATAGAGTTTCGACGCAGGGTTGGAGAGAAGCGGCCGTGGGCCCTGGTGACGCATTCGATGGGCGCCTTGATTGCGCGCGATTATGTGGAAGGTCCACCGTATCAGAAGGATGTCTCCACGCTCGTGATGATCGCGCCGGTCAATCAAGGGTCGTATCTGGCTCAGACGCAGACCATTCTTCAGTTGCTTCACAGTTCCAGGGCGGTTCAGAATCAGAAAACGTCGGACGCACTCGCGCACCTGGGCGATGGTCTGGGAGAGGCGGCCAGGGATATGACACCGGGAAGCGCCTTCCTCAAGACCTTGAACGCGCGCCCGAGACGTTCGGGCCTGGACTATCACATCCTCGCGGGGGATGTGGGGGTGATTCCGAAGGCGACGAGGCGACAGATTGAGGCGCAGGTCGATGCGGCCAGGGCGCAACGAGGGCTCTTCGGAAGTCTCGCCAGAATGGCCGTGGGGGACGATATTTCCGAACGGCTCGACGAGCTGACCGACGGCTCGGGCGACGGCTGCGTTTCCGTCGCAAGGACTCGGCTGGCCGGGGTTTCCGACAATGTCGTGATCCACGCCAATCATGCCGAGCTGATCCGCGCGCCCTTGCTCTTCGCCGATCCGGGACCGGTCCCGTGCATGCCCGACCTGCTCAGGTGGGTTGGCGAGGCGAGCATCCCCTGAGAACCTGGACCTCTCGGAAGGATCAGGGTGAGGGCTTGGGAAAGCCGGACCGTTACGTTAAGGTGGTGCCCGAACCCGAGCCGAGGCCCGTTGAGAACGACGCCGAGGGAGCAGCCGTCGATGAGCCATGTCGCATCGTTCGAGCAAACCGTTGGCGCCGAGAAGGCTCCCGCGGGACATCCCCCCGGTCTCTATGTTCTCTTCGGTGCCGAGATGTGGGAGCGGTTCAGTTATTATGGAATGCGCGCGCTCCTGGTCCTCTATCTGACCAAGCATCTCCACTTCAATCGAGGCGAGGCGCTGGGCGTTTACGCCATTTATACGAGTCTCGTGTACCTGACGCCGCTTCTCGGCGGAGTCATGGCCGACCTGTATCTCGGCCAGCGCAAGGCGATTTTGATCGGCGGCCTTTTGATGGCGCTCGGCCATTTCGCGATGGCCTCGGAAACGCTTCTCTATTACGCCCTGGGACTTCTGGTTCTGGGCAACGGCTTTTTCAAGCCGAACATCTCGACGATGGTCGGCCAGTTGTACGGGCAGGGCGACCCGAGACGCGATAGCGCCTACACGATCTTCTACATGGGGATTAACCTCGGCGCCTTCTTCTCGCCGCTCGTCTGCGGAACGCTCGGCGAAAAGGTCGGCTGGCATTACGGCTTCGGCGCCGCGGGCGTGGGAATGTTGCTGGGGCTCATGGTCTTCACGGTCTTGCAATGGACGCTCGGCACGGGGGGTTATCCGCCCGGTTCGGAATCCGAATCCGAACATCGGCTTCGGCCGATCGATTGGGTTCACGTCGCCGTCTTGACGGCGATCGGCGTCGGTCTGGTTTACCTGGCGATCGGCCCGGCGAACGCGGTCGCTCGCGGCGCCGCGGAGGGGTTCACCCGCGTCTTCGGCGCGGCCGAGAAGGCCGACCCGAACAGCTTCAAGATCATCCACCCGGACCGCTTCGGCAAGGTCGTCCTTTTCTTCTACTGGGTCGGGCTCGCCCTTGTGATGGCGCTCGCGACGTCGATCGTGACCCGATTGGGGGGCTCAACCCGCCCCCGTCGCATCGACTCCGAAATTCTTGATCCGTCAACGATCGAGAAGGAAGACCCTGTTCCGATCCAGTTGCAGCGCGTCGCCGTGATTTTCATCGTGGCGATCTTCTCGATTGTCTTCTGGATGGGTTTCGAACAGGCGGGGGGGACGCTCACCCTCTTCGCCGACCAGAAGACCGACCGTCATCTGATGGGCCGAGAATTCCCGGCGTCCTGGTTCCAGTCGGTCAACCCGCTTCTGATCTTCATCCTCGCGCCACTTTTCATGGTGCTCTGGAAGGCGCTGGATCGGACGCGATATAGCCTGACCTCGACGGCCAAGATGGGCATTGGCTTGCTCTTGCTTGGCGCCGGATTTGTGATCATGGGGCGCGCGGAGACGGTGGCCAATCGCTCGGGAATGGCGGGTCCGGAATGGCTGGGGGGGGTGTATCTTCTCTTCACGCTGGGCGAACTCTGCCTCTCGCCAATCGGCCTCTCGCTCGTGAACAAGCTGGCGCCGAGGAAGGTCGCGTCGTTGATGATGGCGGTCTGGTTCACCTGCACCTTCATCGCCAACTATCTGGCCGGCACGCTGGAATCGATCCTCGAAGCGAGCAAGATGAACATCTGGACGTTTCTCGTCTTCACGTCGGTTGTCCCGGGCCTGATCCTGCTGGCGCTCACTCCGCTCTTGAAGAAGATGGGCCACGGAAGAATCTGAGCCGACGTCTACCTACCCAGGGCCACACCGCGCATGTTTGACCTCACGAAACTGGTGCTTGGCGTCTTTTTCGTCCTTGGCATGGCCTCGCCGCTCTTCGCCGCGGGAAGGCCGATGACGGTCGATGACCTGCTCGCGGTCAAGAGCGTTTCCGACCCTCAGGTCTCGCCCGACGGCAGACTCGTGGCCTACGTCGTCTCGGAAATTGACCGCGAGGCGGGCAAGTCCAATAGCAGCCTCTGGCTCGTCTCCGTGGATGGCGGCGAGCCGAGGCGGCTGACGACCTCGCCCGGTTCCAACAATCATCCCCGGTGGAGCCCCGACGGCAAGTCGATCGCCTTTGTCTCAACGCGGGGCGGGTCGTCGCAGGTCTGGCTCTTGCCCGTCGATGGTGGCGAAGCCTCGCAACTGACAAAGCTGCCGATCGACGTCAGCGGCCCGATCTGGTCTCCCTCGGGAGATCGGATCGCCTTCAATGCGCAGGTCTATCCTGGCAAGACTCCCGAAGAAACGGCGGCGAAGGATAAGACCAAGGCGGAATCCAAGAGCAAGGTCCGCATCTATGACCACCTCCTGATTCGCCACTGGGATTCCTGGGACGAGGGCAAGCGCGGCCACCTCATCGTTGCCGACGTGAAGACGGGCGCGGTGAAGGATTTGACCCCCGGCCTTGACGTTCACACGCCCCCGGCCCCCTTTGGCGGATCGAACGACTACGCCTGGTCGCCCGACGGAAAGGAGTTGGCCTACACCGCCGAACCCGTCAAAAACCTGGCCTGGTCCACGAACACCGATCTCTGGACGGTCCCGACAGACGGCGGCGAGCCAAAGAACATCACGTCGAAGAACCTCGGCGCCGATGCTCAGCCGGTTTACTCGCCCGACGGCAAATGGATCGCCTACGTCCGCCAGTCGAAGGCCGGTTTCGAGGCTGATCTCTGGGTCCTCACGCTTTACAACCGTGCCTCGCATGAACACTTTGAACTGACCCGGCCGCTCGATCGACCCGTTCTCTCCCTCGCCTGGGCACCTGCTCCGCAAGCCGGCAGCGCGAAGATTCTCGCGGTGATCGATGACCAGGGGGGTGATTCGATCATCGAGGTTCTCTTCGATGTCCTGGGAGACTCGGTCAACGCCTTCCCAACGCGGCCAAAGGAGTTCATGAGGCTGATCAAAGGGGGGATGAACACCTCGGTGCAGGTCGGCAACCCGCTGATCTTCCTCCGAGGCACGGCCGAACGACCGGCCGAGGTCTATCGATCCGAGAGCAACGGACTCGACATCACCCCGATCACGCACCACAACCAGCCGCTCCTTGATTCGCTTGACCTGAACCCGGCCGAGCGCTTCACGTTCGCGGGGGCCGACGGCGACGAGGTTTCGGGCTGGCTCGTCAAGCCGCCTGGCTTCGTTTCGAAAAAGAAGTATCCCGTTCTCTTCCTGATTCACGGCGGCCCTCAAGGGGCCTGGCACAACGAATGGCACGCGCGCTGGAATTATCAGATGTTCGCGTCGACAGGTTGCGTTGTCGTGGCCTTGAATCCACGTGGTTCCACGGGATATGGGCAAAAGTTCACCGATCAGATCAGTCAAGACTGGACGGGTCGGGTTTATGTGGACCTCATGAAAGGTCTTGATCATGCCTTGAAGACGTATGAATTTCTTGACGCTGATCGCGTGGCGGCGGCGGGGGGTTCATACGGCGGGTTCATGGTGAACTGGATCGCCGGGCATACCGATCGTTTCAAGGCCTTGATCAGTCACGCGGGCGTGTTTGACCTGACGAGCAAGTACGGGACGACCGAGGAACTCTGGTTTCCTGAGTGGGAGTTTGGCGGCCCGCCCTGGGAGAAGCCGGAGATTTATCGGGATCAATCGCCGAGCGGGTTCGTCAAGAACTTCAAGACGCCGACGCTGGTCATTCATGGCGCCCTCGATTTTCGGGTTCCCGATGCGCAGGGGCTTGGCATGTTCACGGCCTTGCAGCGTCGCGGGGTGCCGAGCCGGTACGTCTTCTTCCCTGACGAGGGGCACTGGATCTTGAAGCCGGCGAACCGCGTGGCCTGGTGGCGCGAGATGCTCGGCTGGCTCGACACGTATTTGAAGCCCGGGACCTGACGACGATGGACGACCTGGAACCGAGCCAGGAGCGCTCGGCCTGGTGGGCGATTCGCCATCTCAGGTGTCCGAGGTGTCGCGACGGTCGCGTTTTCGAGGCAAGGTTCGCGATGAACGCCGATTGCCCGGTCTGCGGGCTCGTCTTCGAACGTGAGCCTGGGTATTTTACGGGGGCGATGTATGTCAGCTATGCCCTGGGAATTCCGATCGTCGCGGGCCTGACCCTGCTGGCGTACCTGGCCTTTCCGACCTGGCGGCTCTGGCAACTCGTCCTGCTGGCCTGGCTCGGCCTCTTGCCGCTCGTTCCCGCGGTCTATCATTATTCCAGGGTCCTCTGGATCCACTTTGACCGTTATTTCGACCCGGAGTGATTGCCTCCGATGACGACGCCCGAGAACGCGACCGTGGGTCTTCGGCCGATCGCCGAGGTGGCCCGAGACCTTGGCATCGCGGCCGAGCACCTGGAGCCCTTTGGACGCGACAAGGCCAAGGTTCGCCTCGAAGCCCTCGACCGCGCCTCGGCCGAAGGCCCTTCCGGTAAGCTCATACTCGTCTCGGCAATCACACCGACCCCGGCCGGAGAAGGAAAAACCACGACCTCGATCGGTCTCGCCCAGGGCCTGAGGAAGATCGGCGAGAACTCGGCTATTGCCTTGAGGCAGCCGTCCATGGGTCCTGTCTTCGGTCGCAAAGGGGGCGCGACCGGAGGCGGGGCCTGCCGGATCGAGCCTTCGGACACGATCAACCTGCAATTCACGGGTGACTTCCACGCGATCACGTCGGCTCATAACCTGCTCGCCGCGGCGATCGACAATCGCCTTCATTTCGGAGAGACCGCGCTCGATCCTGGGCATGTCACCTGGAAGCGCGCGCTCGACATGAACGACCGCGCCTTGCGGAAGATCATCCTTGGCCTGGGGGGTCCCGCGCAGGGCGTTCCGCGCGAGTCGGGCTTTGACATCACCGCGGCCAGCGAGGTCATGGCCATCCTCTGCCTGGCCGACTCACGGGCCGACCTCCGCGCCCGGCTCAATCGCATCCTCGTCGGCTACACAAAGGGGGGCAAACCCGTCCTCGCCGAGACGATGGGAGTCACCGGCGCCATGATGGCGATCCTGAACGAGGCCATTTGCCCGAACCTGGTGCAGTCTCGCGAAGGCACGCCGGCCTTTGTTCACGGCGGCCCTTTCGCCAACATAGCGCACGGTTGTAACTCGGTGATCGCCACCCGGATGGCCCTCGCCACGGCCGATTACGCCGTGACCGAGGCGGGTTTCGCCTTCGACCTCGGCGGCGAGAAGTTCTTTGACCTCAAGTGCCGGTCGGCCGGCCTCAATCCCGCGGCCGTCGTGATCGTGGCGACGATCCGCGCGCTCAAGATGCACGGCGGGCTCTCGGTCGATGAACTGACCCGGCCCGATCCCTCGGCCGTCGACCGAGGTCTGGAAAACCTCGCCGCGCACCTGGACAGCGCCTCGCAGTTCGGCAAGCCTCTGGTCGTCGCCATCAACCAGTTCAGCGCCGATACGGCCGAGGAACTCGCGGTCGTTCACCGCTATTGCGAATCCCGAGGCGTCGCCTGCGCGACGGCCAACGTCTTCGCCAACGGAGGCGCCGGGGCCACCGATCTCGCCGCGAAGGTGGTTGAGGCCGCGTCTCGGCCCGAGACACCGTATCAGTCGCTTTACGACCTCGACTGGTCGGCCGAAAAGAAGATCGATCGAATCGCCCGGGTGATGTACGGCGCGGATGGCGTGACCTTTCTTCCCGCGGCGGAAGCGCGCTTGCGCAAAGCCCGCCGACTCGGTTACGGTGCCCTGCCAATCTGCATGGCCAAGACCCAGGATTCTCTCTCCGACAACCCCAAGCTCCGGGGCCGTCCTCGCGGCTTCACGCTGACCGTCCGCGACGTCGAGATCGCCGCGGGCGCGGGGTTTTTGGTGGCCTTGACCGGTGAAATTATGAGAATGCCTGGCCTTCCTGAACGCCCCGCCGCCGAGCGGATCGACGTCGACGAGACCGGGAAGATCACAGGGCTGTCATGACCCGATCGGCCGCCCTGGCATTCTGGCTGGCGCTCGCGGTCTTCATCGCGGCGGCGGTCTGGCTCTCGATCGTCAATCAATCGCCCGGAAGCGCGGATTCTTGCGGAAATCTCGTGGGGGCCCGGAACATCGTCAAGGGACGAGGTTTCGTCAGCATCGCCGCGGGAAGCCTCTGGGTGTTCACTCCCTTGCCCAGCCTGGAAACCACACGGCCCCCCGCCCTTCCCTATCTGATCGCCGCGATTTTCGCGGTGACCGGCGTCTCGCTCGCCGTCCCCGTCGCCCTCAACGCGGTCGCCGTCGTTCTTAACGCCTGCCTTTTGCGCAAGAATGTTACGCAAACCTGCGGTCCTGACCTGGGCTACCTCGCGGGCATCCTGATCTTATTCTCATCGAATTATGAAATGCTCTCGATATGGAATAACAACATTCTCGCCGCGTGCACCTCGGCGCTTCTTCTGGTCGGCTCGCGTCGGCAAGGCACAAGGTGGGCCGACGTCGTTCTTCTCGCGGCGATCTCGGCCCTGGGATTCTTGATGAAACCGACGTTCATGCTCAGCGCCCTGCCTTATTCGTGTCTGGTTCTCGGCGGGATTGAAGGTCAGACAAGAACAAAGCGAACTCTCGAAATTTTTGTCTATCTGAGTCTCTTCGCCGCGTTGACGTCGGTCTACTGGGGTCCAAACCTCTGGATTCATGGTCAACCTTTGTACTCGCCCTCGTTCACGAGCGGGCGACTCGCCGAACGTTACGGCGTCCTAGGCGCTGATTCCTGGCATACCCTTCGGTTCGGCCAACCGATGACCTATGCCGAGGTCGTTCAGAAGCTCGGACTGGCCGGACTTCTGATCGCCGATGCGCGGATGATGGCGAAAACAGTTTTTTATATGGTTTGCCTGAATCCCCTTGTATTCGCCTCTGCAACGGGACTTCTTCTCTTTGGCAAAAAAGACCATTGGCGCGAGATCCTGGGACCTTGCCTGATCCTCTCGGGAATCTTTTTCGAGGTGGGTATCTACAACCATCATGAGTTCCGATATCTCTGGCCCATGTATCCCTGTCTGCTCACACTTACCGGATTGACCGTTCGCGGCTTCCGCGACTGGGGCGTCAGTCAGATGAGCCCCGCGCTCGTGGGCCGGTTTCACGCCTTCTTTCGATTCCTGCTCTGTGGATCGTTGCTGATCGGTTTCGCGGGATGCCTGGAAACGTGGCGGCAGGCGTTCCAAACCGCGAGGCGTCCCCCGCCGGAGTGGGTCGAGACCTTGAGGAAACTTCCAGAGAGCGCGGTGATCCTCACGGCCGATGTCCCGGCGGTCGCCTGGTGGGCGGATCGAAAGGCCGTGATTGATCCCGTCGGCGACCGCCGCGACCTGGCGACGGTCGTCAACCGTTACCGGGCGGATCACTACCTGAGCCTGACTTCCGATCCTTCTCGGGAACATCGCATCGCGTTTCAGGCCGAAGATTTGTCCGAGCTTGCGCGCGGAGACGGATGGACGCTCTATCGAATTCCAGGGCCGATCTTGCTCGATTCTCGACCAAAGAAGGTCAAAAAACAGTTACAATCGGGAGCATGACCGACAACGGCCCTGAAGTTTTCGGGCGAAGACCTCATGATCCCCGGATGCGCGGGTTTCGCGATCGGGCGTCGGTCGCGGACGTCCTCGCCGTCATCGAAAAACGTATTTGCGCATTGGAAACCGAAACAATTCGTCTCTTTGAGGCGTCGGGTCGAGTTCTGGCGTCCGACGTCGAGGCGATCGAGCCGGTCCCCGGATTTGACCGAGCGGCGATGGACGGTTACGCGGTCCGGGGCGAGGAGACGTTTGGTTCCACGACTTATGCTCCCGCCGTTTTCTCGGTCGTTGGTCGAGCACGGCCAGGGCGGTCGAGCGGCGTTGCCGTCCGACCCGGCGAAGCGGTCGAGATCGCGACGGGATCACCCTTGCCGGAAGGCGCGGACGCGGTCGTCAAGGCGGAGTCGACATCCCTCTCAATCGATCGTCTGACGGTCTCCATCACGGAAGCAACGCCCCCCGGCCGTCATGTCGGTCGACGCGGTGAGGATATCGCGGCGGGCACGGTTGTTTTGCGCGCGGGGCGCGTGCTTCGGCCGCAGGATCTTGGAGTCCTCAGCGCTTTGGGAAAACAAGAGATAGCGGTGATCCGACGGCCCCGGGTCACGGTCGTGGTGACGGGTGACGAGTTGCTCGCACCCGGAACTCCCGCCCGTGGGTTTCAAATCGCCGATTCGAATTCCGTGATGCTCGCCGCGCTGGTGGCTCGCGACGGCGGCGTCGTCCAGGTGGTCGGGCCGGTCGCCGATGATCGGGATGGGGTCAGCTCGGCGATCTCGGACGCGGTGAAAAGGTCCGACGTGGTTTTCGTCTCGGGAGGGAGTTCCGTCGGTCCCGAAGATCATGCGCCCGGGATCGTGGCGGTGCTGGGCGAACTCCTGATCCACGGCGTCGCCTTGCGGCCGGCGAGTCCTTCGGGCCTGGGTTTAGTCCAGGGGATTCCGATCGTTCTCTTGCCGGGGAATCCGGTCAGTTGCCTCTGTGCCTACGACTTTTTCGGCGGTCCGATCGTGCGACGACGCGGCGGACGTCCCGAAGGCTGGCCGTATCGATCGCTTGTGCGTCCGCTCGGACGCAAATTAGTCTCGGTCGTCGGCCGGGTCGATTACGCGAGGGTTCGCATCGACGCGGATCGGGTCGAGCCGCTCGCCATCAGCGGAGCGTCGATCTTATCGAGCACGACCCGGGCTGATGGATTCGTGGTCGTTGCCGCCGACGCCGAGGGTTACGCCGAAGGTGCCAATGTGACCGTCTGGCTGTACGATGCGGACGATTTGAGAATTCCGAACCGAGACAACGTAACGTGACCCGAGAACAGGACCAGTTCCTGAACGTCGTCGACCGCGACACGGCGGAACGTCGCTGGCGCGACGCCGTGCCGGTGCGCCTGCTCGATCCTGAAGACGTGCCGCTGGCCGAGGCGCTCGGGCGCGTCCTGTCCGAGGACGTTATTAGCGGCGTTGATGTTCCGGCCTTCGATCGATCCAACGTCGATGGTTACGCGGTTCGCGCCGGGGATACGTATGAAGGCTCGGAAGAGTCTCCGTGTCGGCTCCGCCTGAACCCTGAGGAAATCGCCACGGGGATCGTCCCGCGACTGGCGCTCCAGGGCGGGACGGCCACGCCGATAGCGACCGGCGCCGTTCTGCCGCGAGGAGCCGACGCGGTCGTGATGGTCGAGCACGCCCTGATTTCGACCGCGAGCACGCTGCTTGTCCAGCGCCCGGTTGCTCCTGGAGGCAACGTGACCTTCGCCGGGACGGATCTGGCGCGTGGCGAACTCGTCCTCAAAAAAGGGACGCGGCTGACTTCGCGCGAGACGGGCGTTCTGGCGGCGATCGGTCTGGGCGTCGTCGCGGTCGTCCGGCGGCCGAGAGTCGCCCTGATCTCGACCGGTGATGAAATCATCGCGCCGGGCGAACCTTCCGGCCCGGCAACGGTTTACGACGCCAATGCAACGCTCCTGGCCGATGCTATTCGCGAAATGGGTGCCCTGCCGATCAACCTGGGAATCGTCGGCGACTCCGAGCCCGCGCTTGACGCCAAGGTCAACCAGGCGCTCAAGGTTGCCGATCTTGTCGTCCTGAGCGGTGGGACGAGTAAAGGGGCGGGCGACCTCTCGTATCGGGTGCTCGCCCGCCGAAGGCCCGGGGTTGTCGTTCATGGCGTGGCCTTGAAGCCAGGAAAGCCGGTCTGTCTGGGCGCGGTGGGATTGACTCCCGTCGCCATCTTGCCTGGGTTCCCGACCTCGGCCATGTTTACCTTTCACGAATTTGTCGGGCCAGTGATCCGGGTCATGGGTGGCTTCCGGTCCGAACCGAGAGAGTCGATCGCGGCCACGATGCCCGCGCGGTTTAACAGTGAGATCGGCCGGACGGAATATCTGCTGGTCAACCTGATGGATGGACCGCGCGGCCTGGCCGCCTATCCGATGGGCAAGGGGTCCGGGTCGGTCACGACCTTCAGTCGGGCCGATGGATTCGTCGTGATCCCGCGAAGTCAGGAATATGTTGAGGCCGGTGAACCGGTGGCGGTCAACCTGATCGGTCGAGGCACCGCGCCCGCCGATCTCGTGGCGATCGGCTCGCACTGTGTCGGCCTCGACCTCTTGCTCAGCCTTTTGAGTGAGGCGGGTTATACCTCAAAAACGCTCTGGGTCGGCTCGCAAGGAGGTCTCAACGCGGCGAGCCGGGCTGAGTGCGACATCGCGGGCGTTCACCTGCTCGACCCGAAGTCGGATACCTATAACCTTCCCTTCCTCGCCGAAAACGTTCGACTCCTCGCTGGTTATGGCCGGATGCAGGGCCTGGTTTATCGGCCGGGAGACGGTCGGTTTGAAGGTCGAGACGTTGCCGAGTCGGTGGCGATGGCATTGAAAGACCCTGATTGCTTTTTCATCAATCGGAACCGAGGGAGCGGTACACGGGTTCTGATTGACGGCCTTCTGCAAGGCGCCAGGCCACCCGGTTTCGCGGTCGAGGCGCGATCGCATAACGCGGTGGCCGCGGCCGTCTCTCGGGGTCGAGCCGACTGGGGCCTCGCGATCGCCCCGGTCGCCGCCGGATATGGTCTCGGATTCTCTCCGGTTCGCCCCGAGCGCTATGATTTCGCGGTCCCAAAAAGCCGTTGGGAGCGACCGGCCGTCGCCGCCTTTCGCGATTTGCTCCAGAAACCCGAGGTTCGCGCCCGACTGGACGCCCTTGGATTTCTGGCGAGAGTTGAAGGGGTTCCAGGTTGATAAATCTCGGCGCGGTCGTCCTTTGTGGCGGAGAGAGTCGGAGAATGGGGCAGCCGAAAGCCTGGCTTCCTTTTGGCGAAGAGGTGTTGCTTCAACGCGTCGTTCGGCTGGTCGGACTTGCTAAGGGGGTCGGGCCGATCGTCGTCGTCGCGGCGCCGGGACAGGAGATTCCCCCCCTGCCCGATTCCGTCCGTATCGTCCGTGACGCGGTATCGGGACGCGGGCCGCTTCAGGGGCTCGCCGCCGGCCTCGCGGCCTTGCCCCCTGGAATCGACCTGGCCTATGCCACGGCCACGGACGTCCCGTTTTTGCAACCGGCCTGGATTGACTATCTGGCCAGCTTGATTGGCGAGAATGACATCGCCATGCCGCGCGCGGGCGGGTTTCATCACCCGCTCGCCGCGATCTATCGAGCTTCCACGGTGCTTCCCGCGATCGAGGATTTGCTCAAGGTTGATCGGCTCCGCCCCTTTTTCCTGATGGAACGTGTGCGGACCCGGATCGTCGAGGCCGAGGAATTGCGGACCGTCGACGCCGCGTTGCAGACCCTGAAAAATCTGAACAATCCCGACGATTACCAGGCGGCGCTCGCCATGCTGGGCGAGTCCACGACATGAATGCGCGATCGACCTGGGAAATCGACTTGAAATCCCCGGAGGGGTCTCTATACTAATCCTTGTCTCGCGGATGACAACGCGGGGAGGTTGTCGGCGGATGTCAGCCGAGAACGACTTCTTGCGGGAGTAGCTCAGGGGTAGAGCGCCACGTTGCCAACGTGGTTGTCGTGGGTTCAAATCCCATCTCCCGCTTTCTCTTGATTAGCCATCCCAGGTTGGCGGCCAACGCTCGAGCGCGTCGGGTGCGTGATGGCGTCCAAGCCATCCTGGACCGACGTTGTCCCGAGGAAGGCTTCTTGCGATGAGCACCGGCGAGCACGAGCACGATTCCCCTACCGCAACGGTCGCGGAGGGCGAAGCCCCTCCCAAGCATAAACTTGACCTTGACGTCCAGATCTCGGACGTCGGCCCGTGCAAGAAGCACCTCAAGGTCGCCATCGCTCGGTCGGAAATCGAACGGCAGTTTGACGAGTCGCTCGGCACGCTCAAGCGCGAGGCGGCTGTTCCCGGCTTCCGGCCAGGTCGCGCCCCACGCCAGCTAGTCGAGAAGCGGTTTCGCAAGGAAGTGGCCGGTCAGGTCAAGTCCACGCTCTTGATGGCCGCGCTCGAACAGCTTGACGAAGAACACAAGCTCAACCCGATCACCCAGCCCGATCTCGACATCGAGGCCATCGAGCTTCCCGACGACGGACCCATGCGGTTCGAGATGGATGTCGAGGTTCGCCCCGACTTCCCCCTGCCCGCCTACAAGGCTCTGACCGTCAAGCGTCCCGTGCGGACCATCACCGACGCGGACGTTGACGATCAGTACAAGAAGTTCCTCGAACGTTACGCGCAGATCGTTCCCAAGCTGGACGGAGGCGCCGACCTTGGGGATTACATCACGGCCGACCTTCGGTTCCAGCTAGGCGACCGGCAACTGAACGAGGCCAAGGAAATCCAGTTCCGGCTTCAGCCTGAATTGCGGTTTCAGGACGGGTCAGTCCCCGACGTGGGCAGCGTCCTCGTCGGCGTCAAGCCGGGTGAAAACCGACAGGCCGACGCCAAGATCGGTTCCAGCTCGCCCGACATGTCGCTTCGCGGTCAGACCGTTCAGGTTACCTTCCACGTTCATGACCTCAAGCAGCTTCGCCTTCCCGAGGTCGATACCGCCTTCCTGAACCGGATCGGGTTCGATTCCGTCGAGGAATTGCGAACCGCGCTCAAGGAAATCCTCGAACGTCGGGCCGTCTCGCAACAGCGGCAGGCCGTGCGCAACGACGTTTTGTCGAGCCTGATTAACGAGACCCCCTTCGAGCTTCCCGCCGACCTGGTGACGCGTCAGGAAAAGAGCACGCTGCGACGACTCGTCATGGACCTGAAGCAAGAAGGTCTGAGCGAGTCGGACATTCGCGCCCGAGAAGCGGAGATTCGGGCCAACGCCCACGAGGCCACGCTTCGAAGTCTCAAGGAATTCTTCATTCTCGCCAAGGTCGCCGAGGCGGAATCGATCTCGGTGGAAGACTCCGACCTCGATGACGAGATCGAGATGATCGCCGCGCGGACGGATGAATCCGCCCGTCGGGTCCGCTCCCGGGTCGAAAAAGATGGTCTGGCGGATGCCCTGGCGTCGCAGATCCTTGAACGCAAGACGCTTGACCGGATTCTCGAATTCGTCAAGTTTGAAGAGGTCCCCCACCAGGAACAGGCCGCCGTCGAGACGCTCGACCAGTCCGCCTCTTCCGTCTCGGAAGGAACCTCCGGGGACGACCTCTCCGAAGCGCCCCAGTCCTGAGCCGATCGGGTCAACCGAAGACGATCGATCGCCCCTCGCGTATAATGGAGCGACGGGGGGCGGTCGACCCGTGACCGCCCGATCTAGGTCAATCCGTCGATCGTCCCGGCGTGCCAGGTCCCGCCCGACGTCGGGCCGGGCTTTTTGAGTTTTCCGTCAAGGACCGCTGCCCATGTTCGACTCGCACCCGCTGGCCGATCCCAAACTCCAGCGCTACCGCGACTACGCCCGGCAGCGCCAGATGACCCTGGGCGACCTTCTGCTGGAAAACCGGATCATCTTCCTCGAAGGGGTGATCCGCGACGACACGGCGAATGCCGCCGTCATGAAATTCCTCTTTCTCCAGTACGAGAACCGGAGTCAGGGGATCAGCTTTTACATCAATAGCCCAGGCGGCAGCGTCTCGGCCACGTTGGCGATCTACGACACGATGCAGTTTATTGACTGCCAGGTCGCCACCTATTGCATCGGCATGGCCGCCTCGGGCGCGGCGGTCTTGCTGGCGGGCGGTGCCAAGGGTCGGCGGTTCTGCCTGCCGCACTCGAAGGTGATGATCCACCAGCCTTACGGCCAGGTCGGCGGCCAGGTCTCGGACATCGAGATTCAGGCCGAGGAGATCCTCAAGAGCCGACACGTCATCAACGAGATCCTCGCCAAGCACACCGGCCAGCCGATCGAGCGGATCGCCAAGGACACCGAGCGCGACCGCTATCTCTCGGCGATTCAGGCCAAGGAATATGGCGTCGTCGACGAGGTCGTCGGTCATATCCCGACCAGCGAAGTCAAGGCCCACGAACAACCTCCGGCCTGAGAAAGTCGCCTCCGCCCCGATTTGACCGGCCATTTGTTGAGAAGATCGATACACCGACCGCCGTTGCCGAGCCGAGAGCCGGAAGGACCAGTCTCATGCCTCTCATCCCGATCGTGATCGAGCGGAGCGGCCGCGAAGAGCGGGCGATGGACATTTACTCGCGCCTGCTCCAGGATCGCATCATCATTCTGGGCACGGCGATTGACGACAACGTCTCGAACCTGATCGTTGCCCAGATGCTCGTCCTCGCCCACCAGGACGCCAAGGCCGATATCCATCTTTATATCAACAGCCCCGGCGGCAGCGTGACCGCCGGCATGGCCATTTACGACACCATGCAGTGGGTTTCCTGCGACGTCGCCACCTACTGTCTTGGCCAGTGCGCCAGCATGGGCTCGCTGCTCTTGACCGCGGGCGCCAAGGGCAAGCGATTCGCCCTGCCCCACGGCCGGATCATGATTCACCAGCCTCTCGCCGGGATGGAAGGGACCGCGACCGACATCGCCATCCACGCCGAGGAGTTCATTCGGATGAAAAAGCAGCTCAACGGGATCTACGAGAAGCACACGGGGCAGTCTCTTGAGCGCCTTCAGGACGATACCGACCGCGACCGGTTCATGTCTCCCGAAGAGGCCCGCGAATATGGCCTGATCGACAAGGTCATGGACCGCGAACCGCCGATCGCCCTGAATCCCAATCCGATCCCCTGAACGAATCGACCCGAAAAGCGATTACGGCTCATTTCCCGGTGCGAACCAGGAAATGAGCCGTTTTGTTTCGAAGGCTTCTCAACCTCCCCTGATCTGTTCCAGCCAGGCTCGCAGGACCGCTCGGGCGTGCGGTTGTGTCAAAAAGAGGCCGATCAACGGCGCGAGCATGACGAGGATCGACGCGGCGTAAAGGCCGAGGGCAATCGGTGTCCGCCGGGTCGTCTCGGCGCGAAGCCGATCCACCAGAGGGGGTTCGAGATCGCGGATCAGGCCTTCGGCATCGAGGCCGTGAGCCTCGATCACCGCGCAACGAAGCCAGCGCGTGAAGACGACCCGAAGGCCCCGAGAGGTCGAGACGTCCTCAAATCCAGACATCGTCCTGACGAATCGACCCCCTGTCCGGCCGACCGCGTCGGAAAGCGCGGGAATCAGGCGATTCGGTTCGATCTGATAGACGACCAGCCTGCGCACGGAACGTCGGGCCAGCAAGGAGCCCCAAAGCAGCAACGCGGAAATCACGAGGCACCGCGCGGCGAACCCGTTTCGGGGCGCGATGACGCGGACGGCGAAGTCTCCAAAAGGCCCGAAGGCAAGAACTCCGCCCACTCCCAGGGCGAGAAGGGCGAAATCGAGAAGACCACGCACGACGCGCGGCGTTCGGGCGCTCTGCCAGAGGGCGAGCACCCAGAGATAAAAGCCAAGCGGCCCGACCGTCAGCGCGTATTGCCAGGCAGGGGACATGAAATCGGCCTCAACCGGAATCGGCCTCGCGCGCCAGGGCGTCGAGGATCGGCCCGTTCGCTCCGGGAAAGTTGAGTTTGGATAACTCGACCGCCGAAACCCAGCGGAAGCCCGTTTTCGGGCCTGGCTCCGCGTCGGGCTCCGCCGTCTCACAGTTATAATAAAACATTTCGACACGAGCGTGAGGATACTCGTGATCAATGCGCTGACGAAGGGTCAGACTGACGACCTGCAAACCCGTTTCTTCGAGGCATTCGCGTTGCGTGGCGGCCTCGGTTGATTCACCCGGCTCGCACTTTCCGCCGGGGAATTCCCAGTAACCGGCCATGATCGATCCGGCCGGTCGTTGCCGGATCAGATAAAACCGGCCGCGCCGGATCAGACCGATGCCGACGCGTACCGGCGGTTGCATCAGAGTTCCTTGCCGGCTTTCGCGGCCTCGATGGCACGGCCGGGCGAGCCCATGATGTTGTAACCGCAATCGACGTGAAGAATTTCCCCGGTGATTCCCCCGGCGTGATCCGAGAGCAAGAACATGCCCGCGGCGCCGACTTCTTCGCGGGTGATGTTCCGCCCCATCGGCGAAACCGCCTCGTACAACCCCGCGAGCTTGTCCGACTCGCCGACGGCCGAGGCCGCGAGCGTCTTGACCGGCCCCGCCGAGACGGCATTGACGCGAATCTTTTTCGGACCAAGGTCATAGGCGAGGTAACGCACGGCCATGTCGAGCGCCGCCTTGCAAACGCCCATGAGGTTGTAACCGGCGACAACCTTTTCTCCGCCGAAATAGGTCAGGGTGACGATCGAGCCGCCGTCGGGCATGACCTCCGCCGCGTACTTCGAGACGGCCGCGAGCGAATAGACGCTGATGTCCATCGCCGTCTTGAATCCCTCGCGGCTCGCCTGCGCGAAGGGGCGCTTGATGTCGTCAATCGGAGCGAAGGCGATCGAGTGGACGACGAAGTCAAGCTTGCCATACGTCGCCTTTGCCTCTTCAAAGACGCGGGCGATGTCCTCATCCTTCGAGACATCACACGAGGTGACCAGTTTTGCCCCGATCGGGTCGGCGAGCTTGCGGACCCGGCGTTCCATCTTTTCGCCCGGGAGGTGGGTGAAGCCAAGCTCCGCCCCTTCGGCCAGGAGCTTCTGGCTCACGGCCCAGGCGATGCTGAAGTCGTTGGCAACGCCCAGGATCATTCCCTTTTTCCCGTCGAAGAGGCCCATCAGCCGAGTCCTTTCTCAATCCCGTTTTGAAGAGGCGAGGTCATCCCCGACAGAATACCCGGATCGCTGCCGAGGCTCAACCGATCGCCAGGAATCAACCGGGGGTAACCGCGTCCTAGACTGGAGTAAGGTTCGATCCTTGAAGCGTTTTCCCCAGACCGATGGCCCCATTCGTCGTTGAGGATTCACCCTTGTTGCCGGGTCCCGTCTTCAACCGCGAAATGTCAAGCACGGCCCGCGACCGACGCTCGTACGCGCTGCGATCTGCTTACGGTCTGGCGATCCTCGCGGTGATCGCGGCCGTTTACGGAGCGTCGGGCGACGCTCAAGACCTCGGGCGGGACACAACCCGCCAGCTTGCCGCGAATGTCTTCTGGGCGTTGACGCTCATGCAGGGCCTGGCGGTCGTCATGCTGACCCCCGCACTCGTCGCCGGAACGATCGCCGTTGAGGTCGAACGCAAGACGCTGCACGACCTTCTGACGAGTGACCTGTCCGCCGCCGAGATCGTTCTGGGCAAGATGGCTGCGCGCCTTGTTCAGGTCGGCGTCTCGATCGCGGTCGGCCTACCGATCTTACTGACGTCCGGCCGGCTCGGCGGAATTGACGCGCGACTGATCGCCTGCTTGCTGGCGGGAACCTTGACAACGACTCTGTTTCTGGGAGGTCTTTCCGCGCTTGCATCGACCCAGTCGAGGACCACGCGCGGAGCCTTGAACCTGGCCTTTACCCTGACGATGCTCTGGCTGATTCTTCCCTCCGCGGTGGCCCTGCTCTTGCCGCGATCGGGAGCGATCGGTTACCGGGTCAATGAATGGGTCGCGCCGGTGAATGAGTGGGTCGCCTGGAGTAGCCCTTTCTCGTTACTGCTGGACGTTTTACCGCGAACAGCCCTGAGCGCGGAGAGCCTGGCGGAACGTCTCCGCTCGATGGCGGCCTTGCAACTGGCAATCGGTTTCTTACTCGCAACGCTGGCCGTTCTCCGGCTTCGGCCCGCGTATCAAGGACATTCGGGAGGCCGAGGACGGCCTGGACGAGGGGCCATCGCGAATGGTCGGCAACCCTGCGGCGACGATCCGATGATCTGGAAGGAACTGGTCGTGGCCAGTTCAACTACGGCTCAGAGGCATCTTGGTCTCTCGATCGGGCTGATTCTGGGCGGGGTGCTCGTCTGGGGCGGGGCGGAGTTTGCCTGGCCGGCCTTGCGCGAGGTCTGGGTTTTTGGCTATGGCCCGGTCAAAACACCTGGCTCGGCTCGGGGAATGTTTCAGCTCTATTTACGGATCGTCGCGACCGGAACGGCGATGACCGTCTTGCTCGGAGTCGCCAGCGACGCCGCCGCGAGCCTGACGACTGAACGCGAACGCGATACCTGGATCAGCCTGATTGACACCCCCTTGACCGGTTGGGAAATCGTCCGCGCCAAGATCCTCGGCGCTCTCTGGGGAGCCCGACACATCGCGGCACTCGTGGGACTTCTGGGAATTTCCGGCGTTCTGGCGGGATCGGTGCATCCGATCGGCCTGATGATCGCCTTGGCGGAACTCGCGGCCTGCGCGAGCTTTGCGGCGGCACTGGGAGTATGGGTCTCGCTTCGAGCATCGAACTCGATGCAAGCCGTGGCGAAGACTTTATCTGGCCTTATTGTCGTGAACGCGGCGCCGACGTTGGTTCTGATCGCGCTCTGCGGAGTACGGCCGATCGCCCTGGCGCCCTGCGCGCCGTTGATGTTCGCGGCTTCGCTCGCCTCGCCGACGGAAGTGGCGGGAAAACCGTTGCCAAATCGCTTTGGAGCCTTCACGGACGAGCCCATCGCGCGGCTCTGGGCGGGTCGCGCACTGGGAATGTGGCTAGCCTCGCTGGCGAGCATCGCCGGTTACGCCGCGGCGGCTCGGGCCTTGACGAACGCGACCTGTCGCGAATTCGATGCGGGGATGAATCGACCGGCTGTCTTACCGACTGAGGAAGTCGCGGCGGTTTCCTTCAAAAAGCCAACGCGGCGCGTGCTGAGACGACTTCCCAAAGTCGCAATCAGTCCGGTTCCTCGAAGAGAAGAACGCTCGCGGTGAAACCGTGAACGAAGTTCTGTGCGCCGATCGGGCCGAGTTCGCCCATCGCGAAGAAACCGGCGACGGGGATCGGGCCGAACTGGCGATGGATCTGGGCGACGTCGTGATTCGGCTCGGCGAAAAGGCGGGTGCCGCGACCGTTGCAACTGAAAAGCAAGGCGCCTTGAACCTTCGCGGTGGGTCGGGCGAGTCGCTCGTCTTCCAGAAGGGTGCAAAGGTCTTCGTGCGCGGAATCGGCGTCGCGGACGTGGAATTGCACGGTCTGGCCGACACGGATGACGTCGTTGATCGCCATGCCGCCGGAGTCATCGGCCCCCATGACGTTTCGGACAAGAAAATCGCCGCGGTGAAAGGTTTCCTGATACTCGTTGATGACCCTGCCGATGTGCAACCCTTGCTGAACGCGCTCCTGATCGTCGGGGTCGAGCCCCTCGAAGACCTCGCGGAGAACCTCAAGGGCGGGGCGTCGGCCGAGGTCGCGGATGATGTTGCGCTCGGCTCGGGTCACGATCAGAGTCTTGCCGACGGGGCGACATCCCTGACTGACCACCGCGCGGAGCGCCGCGGGACCGCTGATCTCAACGCCGACGGCCCCCGACAGGAAAACCTCGTTGTCGAGCACCAGGCGGTTCCCGCCCGGCGATCGGCTGGCGCTGGCCATCCCGCCAAAGACCCGTACGCCCGGCGATCCTTCGTTGACGCGCCGGAGAAAACGCTCCGTCGAGAACGAAAAGGGATCACCCAGAACGATAAGCGTCGGAATCTCCGTCTCATTTTCAGCGGGTGGATCGAAACCGTGAACCCCTTCCTCGTCGACCGTGAACCGGCGCGGAGTGACGGTCACGCCAGGAAGGCGGATCGCCCAGAGACTGAGGGCGGGCGAGCCTTCGACCTCGCGATCCTCGCCGACGATCGACTCGCCGGTGCAACCGACGACGTGTCGGGCCAGGCCCTTTGTTCGAATTTCCCGAGCGATCGCGCCAAGCGATTCCGCGTGATCGGCCGAGACGAAAACCAACGCCAGGTCCGCGGTCTCGCTTCCCAATTCCGCGGAAACGCGACCGAGCACGTCCGCGAGCGCCGCATCCGAGTCCTTAACCGTCGAGATCGCCGAGGCGCATTTCATCACGGAGACGTCCTCTCTAGAAAAGCTCAGGCGCGAACCGTCCGAATCCGCCACGGGCCTGGCCATTATCACCGGCGCGGAGCTGTCGGGGTAGTCGGCACTCTCGTCGAGGTTTGAGTGAGAAATATTTTAATAAGGAACAACAGGCAAGAGCTTTCTCGGTTTTTTCGCGAGATCGGTTTCCGGTTCTCGATCGTGAATCGAGAAGGAAAGGACGCTGCGCTTAACGCCCGGTTCCGAAAGGGTTATACTATTCTGGGTGCATGCTGCTCCGGCTTGACCTCCCCCCGGGCCACCCCGCCGATCCTCCTTCCGGCGTCCGCGCTTGTCGTCTTTGCCTCGGGACAATTCCTTCGTGGACCTGGACTCTCGATATGGCCTTCGACCCGAAATTGATCCGAAATTTCTCGATCGTGGCCCACATCGACCACGGCAAGAGTACCCTCGCCGACCAACTCCTGCTTCAGTCCGGCGCGATCACGCTCCGCGAGTTTCGCGAACAGCTTCTTGACGACATGGACCTGGAACGCGAGCGCGGAATTACCATCAAGGCCCGCGCCGTGGCGATTAACTATGTGCTCGACGGCACCAATTACGAGCTGAATCTGATCGATACCCCCGGCCACGTCGATTTTCACTACGAGGTCTCGCGAAGCCTCGCCGCCTGCGAAGGGGCGATTCTGCTTGTCGACGCCACGCAAGGGGTTCAGGCGCAGACGGTCGCCAACGCCTACGCGGCGATCAATTCGGACCTGGCGATTGTCCCCGCCCTGAACAAGATTGACATGCAGGCCGCGCGTCCCGATGAGATCAAGGAAGAGATCGAGAACACGCTGGGAATCGATCGGAACGAGGTGCTCGCCGTCAGCGGCAAGACGGGCGTGGGCATCGCGGAACTCTTTCGAGCGGTGATCGATCGCGTTCCACACCCGGCGGGCGATCCCAAAGCGCCGCTGCGGGCGCTGATTTTCGACTCGAAGTTTGACGACTACCAAGGCGTTGTCATTTACATCAGGGTCATTGACGGCCACCTCGCCATCGGGCAGAAGATTCGCCTGATGGCCGGCGAGACCGAACACGAGGTCATCAGCCTCGGCCGCTTCCGTCCCAGGGAAACGCCCTGCGAGGACCTGGGAGTCGGTCAGGTCGGTTACGTCACGGCGAACGTGAAACGGCTCAGCGACGTTCGGATCGGCGACACGATCACGTCGGCGCAGAAGCCCGCGGCCGTGGCCTTGCCCGGGTATCAAGAGCCCAAGCAGGTCGTGTATTGCGGTCTTTTTCCGGCGACGCACAACCAGTTTGAAGACCTCAGGACAGCGCTTCAAAAACTTTCGCTCAACGACGCCAGCTTCACGTTCGAGCCCGAGACGTCCGACGCCCTTGGCTTTGGGTTTCGGTGCGGATTTCTCGGGATGCTTCACATGGAGATCATCCAGCAGCGCCTCGAACGTGAAAGCAACCTCTTCCTCGTTCAGACCGCGCCCAACGTGACGTATGAGATCGTGACCCGGAAGGGTGAAACCCATCACATCGCCAACCCTACGCGTATTCCCGACTCGGGCGATATCGAGGAGTTCCGCGAACCGGTGGCGAAGGTGAACTTCTTGCTCCCTTCCGAAAACATCGGCGCGATCATGCAGCTTTGCGAGGATCGCCGCGGTACGTATCTGAAAACCGAGTACATCACGACCACCCGCGCCATTCTCAGCTATGAGCTTCCCCTCGCCGAGATGATTTACGACCTCTACGACAAGCTCAAGAGCGCCACGCGCGGTTATGGGACGATGGATTACGAGGTCATCGGCTACAAGGCGGCCGATCTGACCCGGCTTGATGTTCTCGTCGCCGGGGAAAAAGTCGACGCCCTCTCGATTGTCGTACATCGCGACCACGCCTACCGACGCGGTCAGCGGCTCGTGAAAAAGCTCAAAGGGGAAATCGACCGCCATCAGTTCGAGGTCGCCATTCAGGCGGCGATCGGCAGCAAGGTCATCGCCCGAGAGTCGATCTCGGCGCTTCGCAAGAACGTCACCGCGAAGTGCTACGGCGGCGACATTTCTCGAAAACGCAAGCTCCTGGAAAAGCAAAAAGAAGGCAAGAAGCGTATGAAGCAGGTCGGCAACGTCGAGATCTCGCAAGAGGCCTTTCTCGCCGTGCTCGACGACAGCGACGATTGACGTCCGTTTTCGCGGGACGATTCATGATGCCTCTCCGAGGCTTCTTTTCGGGCAAGCGTCCTGGATCTTCCGAACCTGATCCGCCGACGACAGGTACGATCCGCTCATGAGCCACGACGTTGAGCCAGATCGGGGTCAACCTTATGCCGTCGGGCTGGCGCGTCAAGGTGTCGAGTTCTTCATCGTTTTGAGCCTGTGCCTGCTTCTTTTCCGAACCTTCGCCGCCGAAGCGTACATCGTGCCGACCGGATCGATGGCCCCGACCTTGCTCGGCAATCACCGCGAGATTGTCTGTCCGAACTGCGATTTTCGGTTCGCGATGGGTCTCGACGACGAAGGGCGTTCGGGACATCCCGTCTGCCCGAACTGCGGGCAGTCGGGACTGGAGAAGGCGTCCGCCGTCGAGTGCAATGGCGACCGCGTGCTCGTCCAGAAGTTTATTTATGACTTTCGGAGACCGAGACGCTGGGAAGTCGCCGTCTTCAACTATCCGGGCGAGCCGTCGGTGGCGTATGTCAAACGCGTCGTTGGCTTGCCCGGCGAGACGATCCAGATCGAGCGCGGCGATATCCTGATCAACGGTAAGATCGCGAGGAAGACGCTCGCCGAACAGCGCGCGATGCGGATTCTTGTTTTTGACAACGCCTTTCCGCCGCGCGACGTCAGCCGATTCCCGCGCTGGGAGTTTCGAAAAGGACGCCCCGAGCAACATCTTGAAAGTGGTTGGCGGACGGAAGGAACCCGGGTCATCCATGCGCCGACGAAATCCCGCAGCGATCGGTTTGACTGGATTGAGTATCGGCACTGGGACCCGGAGCGCGGGCGTTACGCAACCGTCCACGACTTCATCAGTTACAACGGAACCGACGTCCGCGCCGAGAATTCGGTTTCCGACCTCGCGCTGGAGGCCCGAGTGGCTCCGGGGCCAGGAACCGAAGCTCTTGCCGTTCGGATCGACGCGGGTTGTGATCGATTCATCGTGGAAATTCCCGTCGATGGAACGTCGCCGCCGGTCGTGACCAGAAATCGATGGAAGGTCGAGGTCAAGAACGCCCGAAATCTGTTGAAAAAGGTTGCGCCGGGGAGTCGAGGCGTCTTGCTGGAAGCCTCGGTGATGGATCGTCGCCTTCTGGTGATGCTCGACCGTCAACCGCTCTTTGACCCGATTGATTATGAGATTCCGGCCGAAGGGCCAGGGCTGGGCGAGAGTCCACTGGCGATCGGCGTCAAGGGGGGATCGGCGATCGTCAGTGAACTTCGAATATTCCGGGACGTGTATTATACGAGTGCCCTGGCGTACAGTCCGCGCCGGCCTTTTGGCGTGGATTCGCCGTTCACGCTCGGACCGGACGAATTTTTCGTGCTCGGCGATAACAGCCCGGTCTCGAATGATTCGCGGTTCTGGCCGGGGAGCCCGGTCGTGCCGGGAGATCGCTTTCTGGGCAAGCCGTTTCTGGTTCACCTGCCTGGGCAGGCGGTCTTGCTCAAGGTCTTTGGCCGGTCGCTCTACTGGGTTCCCGATCCCCGCGAAATACGCTACATTCGTTGAGGTCGCTCCGCGCCGCGGTCGCGACAAGTGCGCTGATTGAAGTCCTTGGGAACCTTCGTCATGGCCCGGTCGCCCCTCTCACGACCCGATCCCCAAGGGTTAAAACCGTCCGCCTCGGGCTCGAAAGCGTCGCAAGGCGCCGCGAGTCCGCCCCCCGCCCGCGAGGGACATCGTGAGACGGTCGAGGCGATCGTCGTCGCGTTCATCCTCGCCTTGCTCGTCCGCGGATTCGAGGCCGAGGCGTTCGTGATCCCGACCGGCTCGATGGCCCCGACCTTGATGGGCCGCCATAAAGAGGTGATCTGCCCCGAGTGCGGATACGTCTACGCCGTCAACGCGTCGGAAGAGGTCGAAGGCTCCTCGATGGGCTCCGCCTCCTCGCGCCGCGTTTACTCGGGGATCTGCGTCAACTGCCGGTATCAGGCGCGCGTCGACGACGAGCCGAGCTTCAAGGGCGACCGCATCCTCGTGATGAAGTTTCCGTACGACATGCCCAACCTCCCCGGCTCGGCGCCGCCGAGGCGCTGGGATGTCGTCGTCTTCCGCTATCCCGAGGAGCCCGAGGTCAGCTACATCAAGCGGTTGGTCGGCCTCCCTGGCGAGACGCTTCGGATCTGGTACGGCGATGTTTTCTTGAAACCGCCAGGCGGCAAGGAGTTCGAGCTGGCGCGTAAGCCTCTCGAACATCAGCGGGCGATGCAGATGATGGTCTTTGACGACGCCCACCGAGCCGAGTCGTTGAAGGCCCGGCCGGAATGGCGTCGCTGGTCCCCCTCCAAACCGAATGCCTGGGAGGTCGACGCGACGGGAATCGGGACGTACGTCGCATCGCCCTCGGGCGACGACTGGGCCGAACTGGGCTACCATCACCTCGTTCCCGATCCCGGCCAGTGGCGCGCGATCGAGGCGGGCGACGCCCTCCCGCGTGGCCCTCGGCCGACCCTCATCACCGATTTTTACTCGTACAACACGAACCTCAACGCCGACAATTCCGACCTTTCGGGCGAGACCAGCCGCGATCAGGAAAGCGCCTGGCTTCAGGCGCACTGGGTCGGCGACCTCACGCTTTCGGGGACGCTCACTCTCGACGGCTCGCCGGGAAAGGTCCATTTCGACCTGGTCGAAGGGGGCGTCGTCAACCGCTGTGAAGTCGATCTCAAGTCGGGCGAGGCGACGCTGACCCACGGCACCACCGCGCTCGGACACGCCTCGACCACCTTGAAAGGAGTCGGGTCGCATCAGGTCGTCTACGCGAACGTCGATAACCGCCTGACCCTGATCGTCGACGACCACCCCGTCTTTGGCGACGGTCTGACCTATGCCGACGATCCCCAGCACCATCCCGCGCCGACGACCCTGGACCTCTCGCCAGTGACAATCGCCGCGAAGGGAACAAAGGTCCGCCTGAGCGGCCTTGTCCTGAAACGGGATATTTACTATACCCTGGACCCCGGTCAGAGCGATTATTTTACAGGAGGCTGGGACTCGCGCCGACCGCGAACCCCCGTCGAGCTCTTTGAACTGCTGGCCGATCCCGCGAAAGTCGCGGCGCTCGGCCCATTACGCTGGACGACCGAGTTTCCGATCGGGCAAGACCGGTTCATGATGCTCGGTGACAATAGCCCTCGAAGCAAGGACAGCCGGGGCTGGTCGGACAACGATCGCCTTGACCCGTCGTCTCCCGAACACGGCTGGGACCCCTCGGGGCGAAAGCCCTGGGAAGTTCCCCGCGGCCTCATGACCGGAAAAGCCTTTTGCATTTACTGGCCGCACGGCAAGCCCTTCGGCCCGAACTTTCGACTCAGCCCGGACTTCCGCATTCCGTTTCGCCCCTACTTCGAGCGGATGAAGTGGATTCATTGAACGGTCGTTTCCGTCAACGTTGACGCCCCTGAGAGTTCCCCCCTGGTCGCACGAGGCGGCCCGGTCGTCGGCTCGTTCCGCACCGCAATCAAGGAGGATCGCCCCCATGGCCCTGCTGGAAGTCCGCGGCTTGGAGAAGTGGTACGGACGCCGCCAGGTGGTCAATGGGGTCGAGTTTGACGTCAACCGTGGCGAGGTCGTCGGCCTGCTCGGACCCAACGGCGCGGGCAAGACGACGAGTTTCCGGATGACGATCGGCCTCGTCCCCGCCGATGGCGGCAAGATCGTCTTCGACGGCCGCGACGTGACCCGATTGCCGATGTACCTGCATGCGCAGGCGGGCATGGGCTACCTGGCGCAGGATTCCAGCGTCTTCAAGCAACTCACCGTTGAAGACAACCTGATGGCCATCCTCGAAACCCGCCCCGGCCTGAACCGTCGCCAGCGTAAGGATCGCCAGAACGACCTTCTCGACCGGTTTGGCCTGACCAAGATCCGCAAGACCAAGGCGAACCGGGTCTCTGGCGGTGAACGTCGGCGCCTGGAAATCGCCCGGTCGCTCATCACCGAGCCCAAGCTCATCATGCTCGACGAGCCTTTCGCCGGTATCGACCCGAAAACCGTCGCCGAGATTCAGGATCAGATCCGCAGCCTCGTGGAAACGTATAACATCGGCATCCTTCTCACCGACCACCAGTTCCGCGAGACGTTGGAAGTCACCGATCGTAGCTACCTGATTCGTGAAGGCCGCGTCTTCGCGTACGGCAATCGCGAGCAGATCATCAATAACCCCGACGTTCGCCGTTATTACATTGGCGAACGTTACGACGTTGGCCACCTCCTCGACAATCGCTCTCCGCACTCGATCGCCGAGGAACGCCCTCCGGTTGAGCCTTCGGAAACCAACGCGCTTTCTCCCCCGCCGCCCCCCCTGCCCTCCTTTGACACCGAGCCCAAGGTCGTCGCCGCGCCGACGGTCTCGATTCCCACCGCGAAGCCCGAGAAAACGCCTCCGTCGATCCCTCTTCCCGAGACGGCACCCGTGGATCTGGATCAATTTCGAGGCGGATCGGTCACGATCATGGGCAACGTCATTTACGAGGAAGTCGACGTCGAGAACAAGTACATACAGCCCCCCGTTCCGAAGCCGAACGATCGCGGCAAAAAATCATAAGACCCCCTGCCGACCGAGCAGCCAGAGCACCGGCCGCTCGACGAGCAAGGGCGAGGGCAAGGGTTGCGGCATGTCCTCGCGAAGGGTTGACGCATCGCCGAGCGCCGAGCAGGCGAAGAAGCGGTGATCGGGAAAGGTCGTCGCCACGTATTCGAGAAATCCCGAAGCGCCGCAACGCCGCAAGAGCGAGCGCACTTCCTCATGGACCGCCTCGTCAAGACCCGGCTCAAGAGGATCGGGAACGCCGCAAGCCCAGTCGTAAAGCCGGGTTCCCTTTGGCAAGAGATGTCCCCAGCGATCGAGCTTGTTCAGGCAGATCGCCAGGGGAACCTTCACCGGCAGGCGGCCGAAGAAGGTCGCCAGCTTGCGGGCGTCGGTTAAATAATCGGCGGAAAGCACGCGTTTTTCTTTCTCGGTCAGGATGATTCGCGGGTCCTGAGCGATCGCCCGGATTCGAAGCGGGTCGATCAGGAAAAGCAAGCCCCGCGCCTCGGCCATGTAACGGGCCTCGCCGCGGAGGAACTCGATGTTCATCTCCCAGTCTTCGCCGGCCGTGTCAAAGACCGAGAGCAGGGCTGAAGGCCCCTTGCCCGATCGACGGATCAACCGATAAACGAGCGGTTTGAGAACGCCTCGATTGATCTCCAGGCTTGGCGTCGCGGAATGACTTCGGCGAAAACCGTCCGACCCATAGTCCTCACCGACTCCAAACCGACCGCCGCCGTAAGTCGTTTCGTGGTATTCGCGTTCGTAGCGGTCGCGAACCTCGTCGTTGAGCGGATCGAGCACGAAACCGTTCTCAGGTCCGACCCGGTTGTCCAGCTCGTGAATCAAGACGCTGACATACGTTGACTTGCCGACCGACTGCGGCCCGAAGATCGCCAGGTGACCGGCTCCCAGAGCGCCGAGGCCGTCGGGAAGTGGGCTGTGACAGGCCGGGCAAAGCCAGAGGTCGGCCGCTTCCTGACACTTCGGGCATTTCAGCGAGGCCGGCATGAGCAGCCAGTCGAAGAAGCGTCGCATCCCGCGGCGCGTGTCTTTCGGAGGGTCGATCCACCAGGGGGCTCGAATCGCCGCGCCGGTCGTGCTGCCGCGACGACCGTTAAGGGCTCGGGTCAGGATTGGGTCGTCGACCATCCGGGTGAAGTCGCTTTTGCAGATCTGGCTATCGCAACGCAGGTGCATCGCGTGAGCGGGAAAGGTCTCGAAACAGAAGGGACAGCGGACCGTGCGCCACGGCCTGAGCCGCTTCCAGAGATCGATCGGCATGGACGAACGCACCAAAAACGAGGGGACGGTCCGGGGCTCCTGGCGTCGACTCGGCCCGCGCGGGGGCTCGACTCGGCCGTCTTCCTCCATCGTCGGTCAAGGCCGACGCCGATTCAAGGGCGACCCTTGAGTTCCCGCGCCGAGCCGCTAGACTAGGCTCTCTCCGACTTTCGAACGTCGTGCGAAATGCTGGACACACTCGAACCACCCACCCGGGACGTCTTGCCATGCCCTTCCATCGCCTCGCCTTCCTTTTTAGTGCCCTCGTCTTGATTCCGACGACCCTCGTGGTCGCCGCCGACGATCCGAAACCAGACGATTCCAGCCTCGGCGCCAAACCGCCCGAAGGGGCGATTGTCCTTTTTGATGGCAAGTCGCTGGACGGCTGGGTCAAGGGCGATGGCAAGACCCCCGCCGCCTGGCCTGTGGAAGACGGCTTCATGCGCGTCGGCAAGCAACAAGGGTCGATCATGACCACTCAGAAGTTCGGCAGCATCCAGCTTCACGTGGAATTCAACGTCCCTCTCATGCCCGACGCCAAGGGTCAGGCGCGCGGCAACAGCGGCGTTTACCTCGACGGCACGTATGAACTTCAGGTCCTTGACTCTTACGGCCTGAAGCTTCAGTCCAACGACTGTGGCGCCATCTATCAGCAGGTCATTCCGCTTCACAATGCCTGCAAGCCGCCGCTGCAATGGCAAACCTACGACGTTACCTTCCACAAGGCCGAGGTCCACGACGGTAAGACCGCCAAGAAAGCCCGGATCACCGTGATTCAGAACGGCATCAAGATCATTGACAATGCCTCGATCGCTCCGACGCCCGGCGGGGTTGGCACGAAGGAAGGCGAGGACGGCCCGATCTTACTTCAGGATCACGGTAACGACGTCCATTTTCGGAACATCTGGGCCGTGCCGCTCGACAAGTCGTCCTCGAACTGAGGTCTTGCCCCGATGCTCACCGCTGAAGGCTGCGCCTCGCGTCGCGAGAGGTTGTGGAAGGCGCTTCCAACCCCTTGCGACGCCCTGATTCTGGGCGATCCGCAAAGCCTCGTTTACTTCGCCAATTACTATCCGTCCCCCTTCGTCTTTCGGACCTCCGACGCCTCCGCCGTCCTGATCCTTGAGCCGGACCGTTCCACGCTCGTTGCGGATTCGATGGTCCAGCCGTACCTCGACCAGGCCCACGTCGACGAGATCGTCGCGCCGACCTGGTACGACGGCAAGCGCCCCGCGCCGCATCGTCGGTTGTTGCTCGCCCGCACTGCGCTCGGCGTTCTCGGCAAGCTCAAGGCGAAACGGTTCGGCGTGGAGTCGGCCGACGTTCCACTCGCGATCGGCGAGACAACCGGCGAGAACCGTCTGGAACTTGGCGATTTGATCCGCGGTCTTCGCCGGGCCAAGGATGCCGACGAGGTCGCCCTGATCCGTCAATCGGTTCGCGCGGGCGAGGCGGGACACGCCGCGGCGCTCGAAGGGATCAAGCCCGGGATGACCGAGCTGGACGCCTTCGCTCTCGTTCAAAAGGCCGCGACCGAAGGCGCGGGCGAACAGGTGATCGTGTACGGCGACTTCGCCTCGGGACCCCGCTGCGCGACCGAGCACGGCGGCCCGCCGACGCATCGCGCAATCGAGCCGGGCGACCTCTTCATCCTCGATTACTCGGTGATCGTTCGCGGCTATCGGGCCGACTTCACCAATACCTTTTGCGTGGGAGGTTCACCCACTTCGGCGCAGCGCGACCTTTTCCAGGTCTGCCTTGACGCCCTCGCCGCGGCCGAGGCCGCGCTCAAAGGAGGCGCTCCCGCGCGTTCGATCGACGAGGCCGCGCGCGGCCTTGCCAGAGCGCGCGGGTTTGGCGATGCGTACCAGTCTCACACCGGCCACGGTCTCGGCCTGAGCCATCCCGAGCCACCCTATTTTGTGCCGGAAGGGGATGAAACGGTCATCGCCGGAGATGTCGTCGCGATCGAGCCGGGCCTGTACATTCCCGGCGTCGGTGGCATGAGGTTCGAGCGAAATTATCTCGTCAACGCCGATAGGTTTGAGACCCTCACGCACCATCGGCTCACGCTCGAACCTTGATCGAAAAACCTCGGGCGCACCTCGTTGAACAAGGCGCGCCCGAGGTTCTTGAATTTCAGACGCCCGTCGCCGTGGACAGGGCGGCGAGGGCCGGTTCGTAGTTCGGTTCGGTGGCGATCTCGGGAACAATCTCGATGTGCTTGATCACGTCATCGGCGCCGACGACGATCACGGCGCGCGCGAGCAAGGGAATCGGCAATCCCTGAATCAAGACACCATAATTCTTGCCGAAGCTGTGGTCGTGAACGTCGGAAAGGTTCTTGACGTTCTCCACATGCGCATCGGTGCACCATCGCGACTGGGCAAAGGGGAGGTCGAGGCTCACCGTATACGCGGCCACGGCGTCGCCGAGCGTCTTGAGCTTTTCGGAAAAGTGCCGAGTCTGCGTGTTGCAAACGGGGGTGTCGAGCGACGGGACGACGTTGAAGAGGCGAACCTTGCCCGCCGTGTCGGCAAGCTTGATCACCGACAAACCCGCGCCAACGGCCGTGAAATCGGGGGCCTTGTCGCCCGCCTTGAGTTTGGGACCGACGAGATCGACCGGGTTCCCCTTCATCGTCACTTCGCCCTTGCGGACCTGCGTTTCGGCCATGGCGGCAGCGTTCCTCTCTGTTGAGTCTTGAAAAAAATCGGCCTGCCTCGCGCCTGCAAAACCAAGCAAGAAGCCGACCGGGCGGACCTTCCACGAGGGTAGCCGGTCGACTCCGCCCACCGCAAGCCGGTAACGCCCCCCGATCGCGCACTCTTCCGTTCCGTGCGACGCCTTCGATAGAATAAACTCGCTCGCCTTGCCCGACGCGTTTCTTTTCAAAGAGATCCACCACCCTGATGCTTGACCCGACGCCTCACCCCTATCAATTCGATGTCGTGGTCGTAGGCGCGGGCCACGCCGGTCTCGAAGCTGCTCTGGCATCGGCCAGGCTCGGGATGCGAACCGCACTTCTGACAATGAACTGCGACACGGTCGGCCAGATGAGCTGCAATCCGGCGATAGGCGGAGTGGCCAAGGGTCAGATTGTCCGCGAGATTGATGCCCTCGGCGGCGCGATGGGAATCATCACGGACGCGACCGCGATTCAATTCCGCCTTCTGAATCGCGGCAAGGGGCCTGCCATGCACAGCCCCCGCGCTCAGTCCGACAAGAAGGCGTATCAGATTCTCGCCAAGTTGACTGTCGAGAAACAGCCTCATCTCACGCTTCGCCAGGAAATGGTTGAATCCGTCGCGGTCGAACCTTCAGGCCGGATCGCTGGAATTCTTTGTCGGGGCGGCATCCGTTACAAGGCCCGCGCCGTGGTCTTGACGACGGGCACGTTTCTTCAGGCATTGATGCATACCGGAGAAATGAAAACAACGGGCGGCCGCGCCGGAGATTCGTCGGCCGAGGGACTTTCGGGAAGCCTGAAATCGCTCGGCTTCGAGCTTCGCCGGTTCAAGACGGGCACGCCGCCGCGTCTAAATGGCCGGACGATCGACTTTTCCCGGCTCGAACCGCAACCGGGCGACACCGCGCCGGTCCCCTTCTCGTTCATGAACGATCGCGTCGGTGAAAATCAACTGGATTGTCACATTACCTGGACGAATCCCGCCGTCCACGACCTCATCCGGGCCAACCTGCACCGCGCCCCGATGTATTCCGGGCAGATCGAGAGCACGGGTCCGCGTTACTGTCCGTCGATCGAGGACAAGATCGTCCGCTTCGCCGGCCGCGACCAGCATCAGGTCTTTCTCGAACCCGAAGGGCGCTCGACCCTCGAATATTATTGCAACGGCATCTCCACCAGCCTTCCCCGCGACGTTCAAGAGGCGATCATTCCGCGAATCCTCGGTCTCGAACGTGCCGAGATCATGCGGTTCGGCTACGCCGTTGAGTACGACTACGCGCCGCCAACCCAGCTTGGCCCGACTCTGGAATCCCGGAACGTCCCTGGTCTCTTCTTCGCCGGGCAGATCAACGGGACGACCGGCTATGAAGAGGCCGCGGCTCAAGGGTTGATCGCCGGAATCAACGCCGCGCAGCGTGCCGCCGATCGCGATCCCTTGGTGATTGATCGCTCGCAGGCGTACATCGGCGTCCTCATTGACGACCTCGTCACGCGAGGGGTCGACGAGCCGTACCGGATGTTTACCAGCCGGGCCGAGTATCGCCTCTTGCTCCGTCACGACAACGCCGACCTCCGCCTGACCGAGCTGGGCCGGCAGATCGGTCTCGTCGACGACGCCCGCTGGGCTCGGTTCTCGACGAGGAAGGAGCGCATTGACGACCTCCGCGACACGCTGCGCAAGACCCGGATTCAGGGAACGACGCTCGCGGAAACGCTCCGGCGCCCGCCGACGACCTGGTCCGACCTCTGCGACCTTCACCCATCGCTGGCCGAGATTGATTCCGAACTCGGCGTTATTGAACAGGTTACGATCGAAGCGAAGTACGGCGGCTATATTGATCGCCAGGCCCAGCAGGTGGAACGCTTTCAGCGCCTCGAACACAAGGCGATCCCGCCCGACCTCGACTACACCTTGATTCCCCAGCTTCGCGCCGAGGCACGCGAGAAGTTTTCCAGGGTTCGCCCCGTCTCGCTCGGTCAGGCGGGCCGCATCAGTGGGATCAATCCCGCCGATCTGGCCACGCTCCTGATTCACCTGAAACGAAATGGAAGCACGACGCAGCCGGGATCAACGAATAACCTCGTCCCCGCGACCTACCCGAGACCCCCAGTCACATGATCGGAAGTGACACAGTTGGCGTGGATCGGGCAAGCGAGAGAGAAATTAAGTCTTTTCGACACTGGGAGCTTGGCGAAATTTTCCCACGATTTCATTCGGGTTGACAGGATAGGAAGGGACACTATAATTGGCTGCGTTGGCAATTCTGGTAAGTTCGTTAGTCTCAGCAAAGTTTAGCGATCGTGCGTCATTGAGAGGCTTTGGCGGTCTTTTGAGGCTGGGCCGCAGGTGTCGGCTTCCGAAGAGCGCGAGTCATTCACGGAGGATGAGGGGCGTTCGACGAACCTCCCTGAGAGTGCCCAGGCTCGCCGGTGGAGGAGCGACCGAGCCCATGAGCTGACACAATGGGACGTACTCGACCATGAAGACCGTGTTCACGACGGGCGAAGCCGCAAAGATCTGTAAGGTCAGTCAGCAAACGATCATACGCTGCTTCGACTCGGGCCAGTTGCGAGGCTTTCGGGTTCCCGGATCGCGATTCCGGCGCATTCCCCGCGAAGCGCTCTATCGGTTCATGAAAGAAAATAGTATCCCCACCGACGCTCTGGAGAGCGGTCGGCGGCGGATCTTGATTGTCGACGACGATCAGGCCGTGGTCGACCTGATCTCCGAGGTTCTCGCCACCGACGGCCGGTTCGAGTCGAAGATCGTCAACAACGGCTTCGGCGCGGGCATGCTCGCCAAGGAATACCACCCTGATCTGATCATTCTCGACGTCATGTTGCCGGATATTAACGGCCAGGCCGTTTGCGAGCTGATCCGACAAGATCCGACCATGTCGGACATCAAGATCATCTGCATCTCGGGCATGGTCGAGGAAGACAAGATCGCCGATTTGAAAGCCTCGGGCGCCGACGATTTTCTGCACAAACCTCTTGATATTGATGAACTCTTGCGTCGAATCTGCCGATTGCTGGACATTGAATCCGCGTCGGAAGAATGACGGGGTACCGGCCTGACGCCGGACCGTGCCAGACCGGCTCCAGGATGCGGCCGGTTTTTGCTTGAAGAGTCGCCGCCGACGGGAAGGAGCCCGGTTCGGTGCGTTCCGTTGCCTCTCGACAGGCCGTGCAGACCGATCTCCGCCGCCGGATCGAGCGGCTGGAGACCCTTCCTCTGCGCCCGGCGACGGCCCGGTTCGTGCTCGGCGAAGTCTCCGACGACGCGGAGCCTGTTGCCGCCGACCTCCACGCCTCGCCCCGCTGGCGGTCGATCACCGACCTTGATCCCGCCTGGGCCCTGTCGGCCTCGCGTCAACGTTCACTCCAAAATCCGCTTGCGATGGTCGCCGATTCCGCGTGGTGGCCGCTCACCTCGCGCGACGGCCTTGATGCGATCTGCCGACTCTGGCGCCATTCGGTCGCCGTCGGTCTCGCCGCGCGGCGGATCGCACGCGAGACGCAGGATGCGGAGGCGGATCGCCTTGCGCTCGCTGGATTTCTGAACGGTCTGGGTCTCTGGGTCGCCGCCTCGCTCGACCCGGAATGGCTCGCCCGCCTGCTCGCGATCAATGACCCGGCCGAACGTCGGGCTTTCGAGGTCGCCGGGCTCGGTCAGGAAGCCGGGGCTCTCGGCCGCGACCTCGCCGAGCGCTGGGGATGTGATCCGCTCGTTGTCGACGCGGCCTGGCTTCATGCCGAATCCGATCGTGGGCTCGATTCGGTCGCCGATGATCCGCCCCGTCTGGCGATGATTCAGAAAGCGTACCGGCTCGCCGAACGAACCCCCTGGGCTCTTTTTGGCCAGGACGCCCGCGAGATCGGCTCTCACGACCCCCGGGTCAAACTGCTCACGGCCGAGGTTCAGTCTCGCTGCGGCGGTCCCTTCCTCGACACCGACGTCAGCCCTCGCGAAGAAAAACTGAGCCGTTCCAACGCGCGACTTCTACTCAAGGTCGCGACCTTGACCGATGGGCAGGCGTCGCGCGACCGTTTCTTGAATGCCCTCGTCGAGTCCGATCCGACCGACGCCCCGGAAACCTGGGCCGAGCGTGCCGCGCTGGCGCTCTGTGGCGAACCGGGCGTTTCGCGGGCGCGTGTCCTCTGGTCTGATACCGAGAAAACTCCGACCGACTCCGAGGTCGCCCGACCGCCGACCGTCGTGCACACCCTCAAGGCTCGCGGACAGACCTTCAGCCGATTGCAACTCTGGACCGACCCCGGTGTCGATTCCTCGGCAACCATCTTGCCTGCCTGGCAAGCCTGGGGTGCGCTCATCGCCGATCGTGCTCGAATGGTCTCACGGCTGGATCGGGTGCAGGCCGCCTATCGACGTCAGGACGAATCCGAGGAGCCACGGCTTCGACTCGCGAAGCTCGACGCTCTCGCCGAGTTCGCGGCGGGGGCCGGTCACGAGTTAAACAATCCGCTGGCCGTGATCGTCGGCCGGGCGCAACTGCTCATGGTCGCCGAGGCGGACCCGAAAACCCTGCGATCGCTGCGTGCGATTTTCACGCAGGCGCAGCGCGCGCATCGGATTCTCCGCGATCTCATGTACGTCGCGCGCCCTCCCGAGCCTCGCCCCCGATTTTGCCAGCCCGACGAGATCGTTCGCGCCAGCCTGCGCGACGCTCGGGCCGATGCCGACGAGCGCGAGGTCAAGCTCACTGCCGAGGCGCTCGACCACGGCGATCGTGTCTGGGCTGATCCCGACGGTCTCCGCCACCTGGCCGATGTCCTGATTCGCAACGCCCTGGAAGCGACACCCAAGGGGGGACAGATCCGGTTTGTCACCGCGGGAGATGCCTCGGCGATGCGCTGGACGGTCGTCGACAGCGGTCGAGGCATCAGCCTCGCCGAGGGGGGACACCTTTTTGATCCCTTCTATTGCGGTCGGCAGGCGGGTCGCGGCCTGGGGATGGGCCTTCCCCGCGCTCAAAAGTTTGTCGCCCAGACCGGCGGGGAGATCCGCTGGCAGTCGACGCCCGGCCAGGGGAGTCGGTTCCACGTCCGCCTTCCCCTGGCCGAGGCCCCGAAACCGATCGCGACAACGTCCGAGCCAGGCCCGGTCAACCTCTGAGCGACCGGGCGTTTGCTCAGGGTTCAGGCGATGACTGCCTGATAAACCATCGAGTCGGCGATGGCATGGCAGTCAATACATAAGTAAGTGACGTTTAAAGGCTCCATGTAGTCCCAGTGGTGGCGTTCCAGGCGGAGTCGACGTCGACACCACGAACAGCAGCGCGGTCGGGTGATGAGTCCCAGTTGTTCGCCCAGGGCCGCCGCGTAACGCGCGGATCGCGTTCGAATACGGCGGGGTTTCCGGGCATCGAGGCTGATTTCCAAGTGACGGCGGAGACGAGCAATCTTGGCGTGCTGACGATTCCGTCGGCATTTTTTCATGGCTCGTGACCCGTTCCAGGGACTAGTTGCCACCGGGGATTTGGACGTGAGGACGGCGGTTCCCACTCCCTCAGCGGAGTCCCTTGGTCGGGATCATCCGACGGTCTCCTTCAAGGTTCAGCCGTCTTCAATCTATTGCAAAAGCAGGGCCGAGTCCAAACGTGAAACTGAAAAACCTTCAAGCCGGATCAATCGTTCCTGATTTGACGAGATGCGCGAATTTATCTAGTTTTTTCGCATGATGGATCGTGCCGATCGTGCCGGATGTCAACTCGAATTCGCGGCCTCTGGCAAATCGCGGGCTTGACGACGATAATACGCCTGAGCCGGGCGAGGGTGTGCCCCGGATGTCTCGAAAATCGTGACGGGCGAGGCGCATTAATGACCGGTATTCGTTCGCGTGAACTCATGTCGCGGCGATCGCTTCTGGAACGCTCGCTCGGCGCGGCGATCTCGGCCGCCGGAGCGGCCCTGAGCCTGCCGCGTTCGCTCCGGGCCGGCGATCGTGGCCAACTGCCGATGATCGTCCGCAACCGCCGGCCGCTCGACCTGGAGACCCCCGTCACGGCGCTCGATGAGTGGCTGACGCCCGACGATAAATTTTTCATTCGCAGCCATTTCGGAGCCCCCGCGGTCGGGCAAAGTCCCTGGAACATCAGCGTCACCGGCCTCGTCGATCATCCTCTCAACCTGACCCCCGATGACCTCGCCGGGTTCGCGCCCGCGAAGCTAACCGCCGTCCTTCAATGCTCAGGCAATGGGCGGGCCAACTTCCAGCCGGGCGTTCCCGGCGTCTCCTGGGACCGTGGCGCCGTCGGCCAGGCCGAATGGACGGGCGTCCGGCTCGTCGACGTTCTGAAACGCGCGGGTTACCAACGGGGATCGGCTCATGTTCATTGTCTCGGCGCAGATGGCCCCCCCTCGCCCAAGACGCCCGCTTTTTTTCGGAGCATCCCGCTCGAAAAGGCCGTTCACCCCGACACGATCCTGGCCACCGAGATGAACGGCGATCCCTTACCGGTTCTTCACGGCGGGCCGGTCCGCCTGGTCGTTCCCGGCTGGTTCGGCAATAACTGGATGAAATGGGTGCGAACGATTACCGTTTCCGACGTCGAGGCGCCCGGCTTTTACATGCAGACGGGCTACCGGATTCCCAGGACACCCGCCCCGCCCGATGCCGTCTTGAAGCCTGGCGACCTCGTCCCGGTGACCTTGATGAATGTGAAGTCGTTGATTACCTCGCCCGGCGAGGGATCACGCGTTTCGGGCGACAAGGTTGAGGTTCGCGGCGTCGCCTGGACGGGCGACGGAACCATTTCACGGGTCGACGTGGCCGTCGGCGCTGATCCGCATTGGAAACAGGCGACGCTTCTTGTCGAGCCGAAGCCGTGGAGCTGGTGCCCCTGGATCTACGCCTTCGCCGCCGAAAAACCGGGGAAAGTCCTTCTGCGAGCGCGGGCGACCGACTCGCGAGGCGAGACGCAGCCCGAGTCAACGCCCTGGAACAGGTCGGGCTATCTCTGGAACGGGATCGATCGCGTCACCTGTGAGGTTGCCTGAATGTTGATGACGTACCGTCGATCCCTTGCGTGGTTCCTGGTGTTGATCGTCGTCGCGGCCTCGGGCCTTCTGGCGATGGCGCCACCAGATCGCGTCGACGAGGATGACGATGCGCGAGAATTTAGCCGTCACAATTCCCAGAATGCGATTCGTGAAAATTGCCTGATCTGTCATTCCGCCGACCTGATCACAACAGCACATCTGACCCCGAAGCAGTGGAAAACCGAGGTGGAAAAAATGGTCGGCTGGGGTTCGCCCTTGCCTAAGGACGCTCAAGGAACCTTGATCGACTACCTGTCGGCCGAATATCCCGCGGGGGGCGTGGCTCCCAAAATCGAGTTTCTCCGCCACGGAGACGCCGAGGCTTCCGTCCGGCTTGACGACCCGAAGGCTCATCCCGTCAAGGGCGACCCGACACGCGGTCAGGCCGCCTATGTCAAGAACTGCGCCAACTGCCACGGCAACGACGGCCAGGGGGCGGAACTCGGCCCAAACCTTGTCGAAAAACCCGTGCTCTATCGCCTTGATGATTATGCGAAGGTCGTTCGCAAGGGACGTGGACGGATGCCGGGTTTCGCAAGCCTTGTCAATGCGGAGGCAGAATCGGATATTTTGATCTGGCTTCGATCACGACCGTATCCGTCGACCTTTGCGCCACCGCATTGACAAGTGTTCTCATTTAAACTGTGACCGGATGATTGGCGACAAACTTTTCTCGGGCCATCAAGGCGGCGCCGAGGATTCCGGCATCATCGCCAAGTCCGGCGATCTCGAACCGGATCTTGCCATCGGGATCGGTGAGGATCTGGGCATCAGCGGACGACTGTATTAGATCGATGAAAGGTTGTCCCAGCGCCACGGTCACGCCGCCGCCGATGACGATGACCTCGGGACCGAGCACGTTCACGAGGCCGCCAAGCCCCAGGCCGAGATAATGCGCTGCGCGATGCACTTCCTTCGTGGCGACGTGATCGCCCGAGTGAACCGCCTCGGCCAGGTCGCCGCTCTTGAGCCGCCCTTTCTTGGCGATCCTGTCGCGGAGGACCGTGGGGACCCCTTTGCGGATGGCCTTGTTGATCCGTCGGGTGATCGCGGTACGGCTGGCCATCGCCTCCATGCAGCCGCGACGTCCGCACCCGCAAAGGGGTCCGCCGGCCTTCAAGACGATGTGGCCGACCTCGCCCGCGTTGCCGGTCGCCCCCTTGATGATCTTGCCGTCAATGACGACGCAGCCGCCGATCCCCGTGCCGACAAAGACCGCGATCAGGTTTTGATGGCCCCGCCCCGCGCCGAGCCGAAACTCACCATAACCGCCGACGCCGACGTCGTTATGAACCAGTACGGGTTTGCCGAGAGTCGAGGAAAGGTCAGGCCCGAGCCGGAAGTTGTGGACGTTGAGATTGGCGCTATGGATGATCACGCCGGTCTCGGGATCGAGCGGACCGGGGGAGCCGACGCCGACGGCCGCGAGATCGAGGCGGCTTAACCCGGCGACGGCGAGCGCTTCATCCGAGCATTCGACGATCGTCTTGAGGATCGCGCCCGCCCCTTCCTTGGCGGGAGTGGGACGTTTGGAACGCCCAAGAATGCGATTGTCAGGTCCGACGACCCCCGCGAGTATCTTGGTCCCGCCCAGGTCGATCCCCAGAACCGGGGGTCCGCCGCCGTTCCCTGCCATGGCCTTGAAACTCCAGGACGAGGCCGCCCGCCGACGGACTCGCCGGACCCTGGCGGCCGGCTGAATTTATATCCGATCGTGGGGTCTTCTGGGAATCGGACTCGGACACGATTCCCGGGGAGACGCCAGCACGTGGACGACTCGTTGACCTTTGGCCGGGGAGTGTTGGTCGATGATCTCCGCAGACATTCCAGACATTCTCGAAACGTGAATCAGCGGCCACCAAAGCGTTTCCCCGCCTCATCTCCAGCGGTGCGGAACGTCTGCTTCCAGGCCGCTCGCAGGTCGGAGATGATCTGCGTCCTCGCCAACTTCAACGCCACGGAAACCTCGCGACGCTCGCCGATCTCTTCCGCCCAGAAGGCCAGTCGATCGGCGTCCGTCATTCCAGATTGCACCAGCCAGCGCGCCAGTGTCGCCAGTTGACGAGCCTCGGCCCCTTCCAACCTGAGAATCAGCCAGGCGAGGAAGGCATAACGCTCGTCCTCGGCGATCGCGTCAAGCGCAAGCTCGCGCGTGATGCCGTCGAGAACCTGCCAGCAGCCGTCAGACCCGAGACCCGACCGGGAAAAACGCGTCAACGCCTCCAGGCAACGCCAGCGCGATCGGGCAAACTCCGAAAGCATCGGCGCCTGGGCCACGGGAGCGGCGACCGCGACGTCTTCGTCAAGTGCCACCAGGTCGTCATCCGCGAGGACGTTGCAACCTGACAAGGCGGTCGATCGCGCGGTCGGCTCGCGCATCCAGTTTTGAACCGTCGTGAACGTCTCCTCGGCAAGCGGGGCGATCGGAGCAAGCCGCGCGAAGGCTTCGCGGATGTCGTCGCGGGCGCCAGGTTCCTGTCCCGACCGCCACCACGACAGGACAGGCAAGGTTTTAAGATCCGCCGCGCGGGCCGAGACAGACGCGGCAAGCAAAGGGGCGTCGCAGACGTTCAACCAGACCTCGAAAAAGCGCGAGGCATGCACCCCTTTCACAAGGTCTCGGTCCCAATCTCCGAGCGCATCGAGTCCTTCCGCAACCGAGGCGCCCCGAATCTCTTCGCGGACGTCCGCCGCGAGCAAGGGCCAGGCCCGATCATGCCGGAGAAGAAACGCCCGGAGCCGCCAACGCGCGGACCGTTCCTCAAAGCGAGGCGTCGTCGCCGCGAGAACCTCCGCCCCAAGACTGTTCGGCTCAAAATTCACGCCCGAAGGACCGACCAGTCCGAGACGCTTCAAAAGAGCTTCCAGTCTCTCAAGCCATGCGATCGGATCAAGGGCGACCGGCGCGAGCCGATCGGCAAGCACGGCCCCGATTCCCGCGAGCCCCTCGGCGCCCGGACGCAGGCCCCCCGGCCAGGCCGCCCGACACGAATCGAGCGCGATTTCGAACGCCTCGGCCGAGTCCGATCCAACATGCGCGACGATCTGCGCGAGCATTTCGCCTCGATCGGCGGGTGGAATCGTCGGCAGGTCGACCCGAAGCAAGGCGCGGGCGTCGCCCGACCGCAAGATCCGGGCGAACCGCGCGCAGGCGTCGATCCGATCAAGATGCTCGGCCGAGAGCCGCCCCTGGGATTTGGCCTGATCGAGCCAGTCCTTGACACCGATCTCACGATATTCTCTGGTAAAAAGCCTGCGCATCAGGTCCAGGCCCGAGGGGGTCCGATCGAGATACAAGCCTGGCCAGGCGGGATCGTCGGGCCGGTCGACTCCGGCGATCGGCAGCAAGAGCGACTCGACCCCCCATCGAAAGACCTCGGCCGCGATGTTGGGTTTGGAGGCAAGCCGGAGCAAGACTTTCACAAAGGCGCCGCGTAAAGGCGGTTCCAGCGCCGCGTGAACCTCCGCCAGAGAATCGATCGCGCCAGGCCCCGCGGCGATGGCCTCCAGAAAGGGGTCAAGCCAGCCGTCCCCCCCCCTCCCCTCGCTCAAGGTCCAACGAAGAAGAGCGCGAGCCACCTTGCCATTCGCGGTTCCGATCACGTCGCCAAGGGCAAGCGCCGCCTCGCGCCGAGACGCCGGGCGCGCCCTGGTTTCCTGAACCAGGGCCTCAAGAACGGCATTCAGAACATTCGACGCGACGAGGGCACGCCCTAAAAGGTCCGCCCAGACTCGACGCCCCGAGACCGCGCGCACTTCCAGAGGCAAGAGCGAGAGCGGATCAAGCCCCGGCCGCCCCTTGAGCCAGCGGAGCGTGTCGCGCGCCGACTCGGCCGAGCCGGATTCGACGAGTGTTCGCAAAAAGACCGGCCGCGCCTCGTCGGCAACGGCCGCGAGAATCGCGCCGAGCCAACCGTTCCGCTCGTTCCTAGGGCAGAGGTCGAGCCATGCCGCGACCGCGGGACCCCAACCTAATTTTCCAGCTCGAACCCCCGCCAGGCGAAGATGACCGACGAGCGCGGCCAGACCTGTTTCGTTATTTCGCGCCGCGGGCCGCCACCAGTCGGCGGGACGCGCCTCCAGCAGATCCGGGCCAAGGTTCGCCTCTCTCGCCCATTCGGCGAGATCGGCGAGTTCGGACCAGCCTGGGCTTTCGGTTGGCGTTAGAATTGGCCTTCGAAGCAGAGCCGGCAGGTTGTACAGGTGGTCGAGCCACGCATCGGGCCGAGGCGTACCGTCCGGTTCGGCCGAGGCCCGGCGGTTCGTGGCTTCCCAGGCCGCCTGAGAAAATTCGGTCCGATCCTGAAGCCAGCCCGCCAGCGTCTCGGCCCAGCGAGCCGGAGCAGCGGGAGGCTCGATCGTCCCGTTCGTCAGGTCGGCGAGAAAACCCAGGGTCCTGAGCGTCGGCCGGTTCAGGCGAGGGTCGGGGATGGTCCCTTGTATTCGAAAGCCGGTCAGTTCCTCGGGGCGATCGTGATAGGTGGAGAACGTCAAGGCCGCTCGATTCAGCTCGGGGAGTGCCAGGGTGAGCAAGAGGACATGATCGGCGAGCCGCTCGGGTCGGTCGATCAGCGTCAGCGTCCGGCCGTCGCGACTGACCGAGGCCAGGGCCGTCAAGAGTTTCGCCAAAAGGTCGCGGTCCACCCGCGCCGCCAGCGCCGCGGCCAATGTATACGAGGGTTCAAGTCGATCGAGATCCGACGCCTCGCCGAGCAATACGGGAGCTTTTCCGAGAGTTGGAACGGGGTCGGACCTGAGCCAGAAAGCTCGTTGATAAAGGCCCGCCGGCCAGTTCTGAAGTTGGGCCATCTCCGAGCGATCCAGGCGCAAACCGTGGGCGAAGTGGCCGCCAGGTCGACCCCAGAGGCCGCGCTCGGTCTCGTATTCATGAGACCGGGGCGTCAAGAAGGCAACATCGGCAAGACCCCCTTCGCCCATGCGGTAGCGGAGCACCGCCGGCGCCAGGGTACGCGAATTGCCGATCAGGGCACGCAGGCCAAGGTGACGGACGTCGCCCGAAAAGGCATAACCCGCGCTCAGTCGCTTGACCTGAAACCCATTGCTCGCCCCCAAGCCGTAGCCGAGGGGGCACTGGGTGTAATAAATTTGCTCCATCGCCGAAGACTCACGCGGACAGAATCAAGAACGCCGTTCATCATAGGCGGCCCGGCCCCGCCCCGCCATCGGCCGACAAGAATCCTCGGGAGGATTGCAAAGTCAGTAATTTCCATGACCAATAGGGTTGTTGCGGAATAGCCGTAAGGTCAAAGGGCAGAAGGACATGGGACAAAAGGGGAAATCCGCCCTTTGTCCTTGTGTCCTTTGACCTTACGTCAAAAACAGTTCCTAATGCGCAAAAACCCTGATGACCAAGGCCCGATGACCAAAGAGGCGAAATTTTTCGGTCATTGGTCATCGGCCATCGGGACTTTGTAATTCTCCTGCAAGAATCCTCGCGAATCTTCTTGCGAAACACGACCGGATGTCGGACAGTTGTCCTTGTGCGTGGTGGTCGGTGGCGAATTGGCTTCGGGGAGTGACACGTCATGGGCGTCGAGGGTCCGGTTCGCATGGCGGCGCCAAACTTCCGAATTCCCCGATTGCTCGGGATCTTCAGCGTCGTCTTCGCGACGGGCCTGCTCCTCGGGGGCATCTGCATGGGGGGCTACGTCGCGATCATGCCCTTGGTATCGGGCCTGATGCAATCGACCCAATCCCGGGTCTCGGCGCAACTGGAAGCGTCCCGAAAAGCCGAGCTGAACGCTCTCGCGGAACGCGAAAAAAAGGCGAAGACCGACGACGAGAAGATCGACCTCGCGGCCGAACGGAAGGTGATCGAGACCCGTCCGCTCGCGCCGATGAACGGCATGATGGACGTCAACCGCGTGCAGATGGGCGACCCGAGCTTCCTCCGCTATTCCTGGGCGGACGTCGTGTCCGGGATCGTCTTGAATGTCTTGCTCCTGATCTCGGGGATCGGCCTCTTAAGCTGGCGTCCCTGGGCTCGAAGGCTCGCCGTCTGGACCGCCGCGCTGAAAATTGTCAGACTCGTCGGGCTTTATGGATTTTTCATCATTGTGATCGTGCCGCCGTATTGTCAGAAGCTGGGCAAGGCGGTAGACGCCATGATGCAAACGACCGGCCTCAAATCCTCGCCGTTCATGAATGCGCAAGCGTTGATCAAGGTGTATACGGTCATGTACAGTGCCATGGGGCTGGGCGTGATGCTCCTCGGTGTCATCTTTCCGGCGATTCTGCTCTGGTTCCTGACGAGACCCGCAGTGAAATCCGCATGTTCGGGCCTGCTCAAGTTGCCTCCCGAGCCGGGACAGCCGTCTTGAGCCTGGCAAGCTGGGTCTTTGGTCCCCTGGCCGGGCCGGAGTGCCGTCGGGCCCTGGCGCGAGGCTGGCTGATCCTCGTCCGAGGGATCGCGGCGGTCGCCATGCTCGGCGTGGTCGCCCTTGCGCTCTGGTCCTGGTGGATCAACCAGTCGCTCGATGTTAACTATCAACCTTACTATGAACCTCGGGTCGGCCTGATCGTCGTCGAGGGTATGCTCGTGACGATCTCGTTGGTCTTCGGCCCCGCGGTGATGGCCGGTTCGCTCGCCGGAGAGCGCGAACGCGGAGCCTTGGGCCTTTTGCTGACGACCCGGGTCAGTCCTCGAGAGATCGTGGTCGGCCGGCTCGCGGGGAAACTCTCGCAGCTTGGCATGATCTTGCTGGCGGGGATGCCGGCGGTCGTGCTCCTCGCCACGCTCTCGGGCGCGCCGCCGGTCTTGACCGAGATCGACTTGCTCTTGCCCGTCGCGATCGGAATTGGCGCCGGGGGCCTCGCCGCGCTCGCCTCGATCATCTCGCGACGAGGCCGCGATGCGCTTCTCCTGGTTTATCTGGTCGAGTCATTGATGCTGCTTGGCCCGCTCTTTCGAGGTCTCGGTTTCTCGGGAACGGAATGGCTCGCCCTGGCCAATCCCTATGCGGGATTTGAAGCTCTGATCTTTCAGGGCGATTTTGTCTTCACGCTCGAAACGGCGGCGGTCTGGATCGCGCTCGGGCTCTTGGGAACCGCCCTGGCGACCTGGCGGCTCCGGCCGACCTGTCTCGGCTCCGCGAACTCCGACAGGATTCGATCGAAAAAAGGGAGGAGCGGATTCGTGCCGCCGGTCGACGAGCGTCGGCCCATGGTCTGGAAAGAGCTTTTCATCGAACGGGTCGGAACCCTCGGCAAGATCGGAGTCTGGTTCGGCCGCCTGCTCATCATCGCCTTGATTGGTGGACCGATCGTGCTTATGGGATTGTGGGCCTGGAATGCGAACGGGTCGTTCGATCTTCAATGGAAAAACTGGGTTCTGGACGAGCTTCAGTTCTGGGTCGGAGGGTCGGGTGCCCTCTTGAGTTGCTTGATTCAACTGGCGATCGGTTTGAGAGCGGGCGTGACGATCTCCTCGGAACGCGAGCGCGGAACCTGGGATGCCCTCTTGACCAGCCCCTTGACCGGCGACGAGATCGTTCGAGGCAAGCTTTCCGGCAGTTTTTATGCCCTGCGAGGCTTGATTCTCGCGTCGTTGCTGGCCTGGGGCATCTCCGCCGCCGTCGACGCCCTTGAGCTTCGCAATGCGATCACCTGGACGGGTGAGGTCTTCGTCATCGGCGCCTTCATGGCCGCGGTTGGCGTTCGCGCCTCGCTCACTTGCCAGACGGCGACGCGCGCGATGGCCCTGACGATGGGAATCTGGCTTGGGGCTTACGTCCTGGTCGCCTTCACTTCGCTCATGATGGTTCTTATCGGCCTTCTCTTATTAAACGCCCTGAGAATCGCCGCCGCTCAGGTTGGTCTCGTCGTCATGCAGACCGGAATCTGGAGTCCCGTCCCCTGGCCAATCGCCTATCCACTGGCGCGAGCATCCTCTTACCTGTTCATCACTTTCCTGATCGTCCTTGACACCGGTCTCCGGTTCGATCGCCTCGCCGGCCGGATGACCGAGGGCAAGGCATCGCTGGCCTTTGGAGAACTCGTTCACGGCAGGCCGGTCGCACTCGAATGGATCGAGACGACCGAGGATCTAGACGCGATCGGAAAGACGGAGGAAGTCGGTTTGTGAAATTATTTTTCGCATGATCAACGTGGTGGATTTCGATCGATCGCCGCTTGAAGCTCGCTGGCGTCGAGCGACTCGCGTTCCATGAGAAGCCGCGTGATTTCTTCGAGCGCCTCGCGGCGGCGTTCGAGGAGGTCGCGGGTTCGGTTCTGCGATTCATCGAGAACCCTGCGCACTTCCAGGTCGATCTCTCGGGCGGTCTGCTCGCTCCAGGAGTTGTCGTTGGCCCCTCCACCTTGCATGAAGGGGCTCCGCCCTTCCGTCTGATAGCTCACGCGGCCGAGCGCGGGGCTCATCCCGAACTCGGCGACCATGCGACGAGCGATCGTCGTGGCGCGTTGCAGGTCGCTCGTGCAGCCGTCGGAGACCTCGCCGTAAATCACTTCCTCGGCCATCGTCCCGCCGAGAAGTGTCTGGATCGTGTTTTCGAGCCAGCTTCTCGTATGCAAGAATCGGTCACTCTCGGGCAAGGACATCGTATAGCCGAGCGCTCCGTTGCCCCGGCCGAGAATCGAGACCTTGTGCACCGGATCGGTATCGGGCAAGGACCGCGCGACGAGGGCGTGACCCGCTTCGTGATAGGCTATTCTCAGCTTTTCGTCATGCCTGAGAACCCTCTGGCGCTTCTCGGGACCGGCGATCACGCGCTCAACGCCTTCCTGAAACTCCAGGCTGCCAACCTTGAATTTCCCCTTCCGCGCCGCGAGCAAGGCGGCCTCATTGACAAGATTCGCGAGGTCAGCGCCGACAAATCCCGGAGTCATCGCGGCGATTTGACGGAGGTTGATCTCCTCATCGAGCGGAACCGTCTTGGCATGAACCTTGAGAATGTCTTCACGCCCCGTGATGTCCGGGCGATCAACAACAACCTGCCGATCAAATCGCCCAGGGCGCACGAGCGCGGCGTCGAGCGTCTCGGGCCGGTTCGTGGCGGCGATGAGAATGATCCCCTTCTTCGAGTCAAACCCATCCATCTCGACGAGGAGTTGATTGAGCGTCTGATCGCGCTCGTCGTGATTGCCAGGCCCCCCCGCCCCTCGGGCCTTGCCCAGGGCGTCAAGCTCGTCAATGAAAATCAAACAGGGGGCCTTGACGTTTGCCTGCGCAAATAGGCTTCGAACCCTCGCCGCGCCGACGCCGACGAACATCTCGACGAAGTCCGACCCCGAAAGTGAGAAAAAGGGAACGCCCGCCTCGCCCGCGACCGCCTTGGCCAGCAGCGTCTTGCCCGTCCCAGGCGGCCCGACAAGCAAAACCCCCTTGGGAATCCGACCGCCAATCTTGAGAAACTTTTCGGGGGTCCGAAGAAACTCGACGACCTCGCGGAGTTCCGTGACAACCTCCTCGTTGCCGGCGACATCCTCGAAGGTCACCCTGCGCTCGTCTTTTTCATAAACCCTTGGCTTGCTTCGGGCAAAGGCCATCGCCGAACCCATTCCGCCCGACCTCTGTAGCACGATCCAGAGCCCCACGCCAAGACCGAGAAGAACGACCATGGGCAACAAAACCGTCTGGGCCGTCGATGGGCCAGACTCGGCCTCATAATTTCCGTCGGGGATGTATCGATCGAGCAAGGCGGCGAGTCTCTCGTCGCGTTCCATGCCGACCCGCGAGGTTCGGAACCGCTCATATTGCCCATCGGGGCTGATCGTTTTCAACTCGCCGGTCAGCTCGGTCGGGCCGATCCGGGCCGAACGGATCTCGCCTTGAGCGAGGATCTTTTTGAAGCGACCGTAACTCAGCTCCTGGACGGAATGGTCCGTATTGAGCCGATAGGTCAGGGCCGTCGCGATCGCGAAGGCCGACAACGCGCAAGCGATCGTTATCTGAGTTCGCCGTGGGTTTCGGCGCTGCGAAGAACCGGGGGTCTTCGTGTTCATACCGGGTTGTTCCGCGGTCGGAGCGGGTCAATCAACGGGTAGGGACAACAACGTCCTACAAGACGCAGTCACAGCGGGGGGCGGGGACAGATGCGGAGCGGAATGTTATGGAAGTGTAAGATTTCGACTCTCATTCGTCAACGGTCTCGCGCCGGTTCTCCAAAAGGGCGATGCGTCGCCTGGGCAAACGAGCCTGGCCGCGGGTTGTGGTCAAGCTGCACAAGAGGTTGATGCGCCTCGATTCTCCTGGCCTTCGTGAGGTCGATCCGTTCGTCGGAAAGGCTAACCTCAAATCGTCGATTGCCCGGCAGTTGCAACGGAATTCGAATGGTAAACGTGCTTCCTTGACCCGGCTGACTCCTCAAAACCACGTCGCCGCCCAGCAACTTCGTCAACTCGCGGACGATCGAGAGGCCCAGGCCCGTCCCCTGGTGCTCGCGCGTCAAAACACCATCGCCCGCGCCCGGTCCTCCGGCCTGTCGAAACTTCTCGAAGATCTTCTCGCGGTCTTCCTCGGCGATCCCGATCCCTGTGTCCTCCACCTCGATCACCGCGAACCGCCCATCGGTTCGCGCTGAGAGTGTCACCCGACCCCCTTCGGGCGTGAACTTGATCGCATTCGAGAGCAAGTTGTAAAGAATCTGGCGGAGCTTGCCCGGATCTTGCCGGAGCAGCGGAATCGCCTCGTCAAGCTTGCATTCGAGATTGATGTTCTTGCGTTCGGCGATCGGCCGGGCCAGGCCGGTCAAGGCCTCGCAGATATCGCGGAGCGAGAAGTCCTCGGAACGGACCTCCATCTTGCCGCTCTCGATCTTGGCGAGGTCGAGAATGTCGTTGATCATGCCCAGCAACATCTTGCCCGACGACTGGATATTCTGCGCGTATCTTCGTTGACGGTCATTGATCTGTTCACTTCCCGAGAGAACCTCCGAGAAGCCGATGATCGAGTTCAAGGGGGTCCGCAACTCATGGCTCATCGTCGCCAGGAAATCACTTTTGAGCCGGTTCATCTCAAAGAGAGCAAGGTTCGCCTGCGCGAGTTCGTCGACCTTCCGGTCGAGGTCGCCGTTGACGTCGCGGAGTTCCTGTTGCATCGAAACCAGGTTATGCAACATCCGGTTAAACGCATGCGAAAGCTCCTCAAATTCGTCGCCCGTCTGGATTTGAGCGCGAATCGTGAGCTTGCCCGCGGCGATCGCGTCGGAAACGTCGCGGAGGTGCTTGACTGGTTTCACAATCACGTAACGAACAATCACATAAGAGGCAACCATTGCAAGGATCGCGGTGACAAGTGCCGCGGTGATAAGAATCGCCCTGTTCCGGTGAATCGCCTGATTGATCGGCTGCATCGGCAGGTTAATGACGACTACCCCGGCGAGATCGCCAGCCTTCGAGGGCCGAAACTTCCCCCCTTCGATATATCGCTGCATGTGGTTGTCAATCATGTTGTTATCTTCGCCGCCAGCCGGATGACAGGCCATCAAACAACTTGGTTTGTAAAGAACTGCCTGCGCATATTGATATTTATCCCGCCCTCGCAGGTCCGACCACATCGGCGTGCCGTCGCCAAAGGTAAAGGGTCTCGGCTGCGGCAGGCCCGCCTTGCTATATCCTTCCTCAGCCGACGCGGATCGGAGAAACTGGTCGACCGTTTTTTCTTCAAAGGCATCCAGCAAGGGCGATTTTGAAGCGGGGAGCGGCGGCGGCCCGTATTTCAGTTTATACGGATTCAAGATGTGCGACTCGAATCGGGGAAGATCATCCAGCGGCGAGAGCGATTCGGAAAGCTCGTCAATCACCGGCGCGAAGTTGGAATTTCCAAGCGCCTTGTAGTGCAAATTCATCAAGGTTGGCTTGACGAGCATCCGCGCCGTCCGCGTGCTCTGGCCGACGACCAGGCTCTCGGTCTTCTGGCCGTACCAGTAAAAGCTGATCGTGACCAGCACGAGGATGCCGCCGCCGAAGATGAATCGGCACTTGCGCTCCAGGCTGGTCTCACCAAGCAGATGCTTGAAGCTTCGGTACGACACGGGCACACTCCCGATCGGCCTCGCCCTCGGCGTTGTCCAAGGCCCGCCTTCCGCCTTCTCCGCAAGAACACGCGTCGACGTCCCCGAGGTGACAGTCCACCATACCCGAACCCGGCGAAACCGGCCAGACCGACCCTGAACGCCTCAGCCGCCAGACCTGGTCCGTCCTCCTGGTCGTAAAGACTGACAGGACGGGCAGTAATGCGTTGGCCTACCCATCAGGCCCGCGATCTTCGTCTTCAAGACCTCCGTCCCGCACGCCGGACACGGCTTCCCGCCCCGCCCGTACATGGCGTTCTGACTCAAGAATCCCCCCTCCAGACCCAGGACAGTCCGATATCCCGCGTCAAAGCTTGACCCCTCGGCGGCGATCGCCGCGGCAAGAACTCGGCCTATCGCCTCGTGAAGCCTCTGGATCTCCAGCGCCTTGAGCCCAGAAGCAGCACGTTCGGGATGAATCCGCGCCTCAAAAAGCACCTCATCCGCGTAGATGTTGCCGATCCCCGCCAGAACTTTCTGATCCATCAACGTTGGTTTGATCGCTCTCGCGGTTTTTTTCAAGGCGGCCGTGATTTCTTCCATGCTGATTTTCAAGGCATCCGGTCCATGCGACTGTTGAAAAGCCGATTCCGCAATCAAATCGTCGGGAAACCAGGCGATCTTGCCCAGCCGTCGAATGTCGCAAAACCAGACTGTCGGTACCGGCCCATTCATTCCGAACGAGAGGCGCACATGCTCCGGCCTTTCCGGAGAAACCAGCCAGAAGCCTCCAGTCATCCTCGGCTGAATGACGATCAAACCTCGACTGTCTCGCAACCGAATAACAACCCACTTGCCCCGACGATCAACCCTTTCCACCTCCGCGTCTCGCAGCCGATCCGTAAATTCGTCATCCGTCCCCGTTTGAAGCAAGAACGCATCGTGAACAAATGCCTGAAGAAGGCGAAATCCCTCCATCGCCGGCCGCAGACCACGCACCATCGTCTCGACTTCGGGCAATTCCGGCATCTGAGTCTCCTCAATCGGTCGACCTTCGAGAAATCATTGTATCCCGGAGACGTCGACGTCACACCCGTGCCCTCAAACTGTCACAATCCGTCAAAATCGGTCAAGTTTTTAGGATTTTTCTTGACGACCTTTGAAGTGCGTTGAAAAATGAAACGTGGGTCGTGCTCGTAAAGGTCGTCGCAAAAGGGTGACATGCTCGCCGAGACGCGTCGTCGGATCTTGCTCGATTTACTCGCTCGACAGGGTTTCGCCACCCTGGACGAGTTGGTGAAGGCGCTCGGAGTTTCCGAAAGCACGGTTCGACGCGACCTGGAAACCCTGGACCTCACCGGCTCGGTGAAACGAACACACGGAGGCGCTGTTTACGCGGGCGAGGTGCGGTCAATGCCCGCTCTCGAAGATCGCGCCTCGACGGCCACGGCCGAGAAAGCAATGATCGGCCGGGCCACGGCGGCCTTGATCGAAGATGGCGAGTCGATCCTTCTCGACGGCGGCACAACCACCCTCGAAGTCGCTCGGGCCTTGACGGGCAGGTCGCTTCAAGTCGTGACCAATAGTTTGCCCATCGCGCAACTTCTGTCCCCCAACAAATCGGTCGATCTGATCCTGATCGGCGGTTACGTCTATCCGAGAACAGGAGTCGCGCTCGGGCCGCTCGCCTCGGCCACGATGCAAGGCTTGCGAGTCCGCAAGGCCATTCTGGGCGCCGGGGGCATCGTTGCGGAAGGGATTTATAACTCGAACATGCTTCTGGTCGAAACCGAGCGACAGATGATGACCTGTGGTCAGGAAGTCATCATCGTGGCCGACCACGGTAAGTTCGGCAAACTCGCGTTGGCGAGGCTTTGCGGTCTTGACGAGGTGCAACGGGTCGTTTCCGATTCAGGACTGGCCGACGAGTATCGATCCATCCTTGAGACCGCGGGCGTTCAACTCCATCTCGCCCCCGAAGAGGCCGACCCGAACGGACGGAAACGTGTCGCCGGAGGACCGTCCAGGGTCAACGGCATGGGGAAACTAGCATGAACAGCCTTGTTAGCCGCGAACAGGTCGAAAGTCTCGTCCGTTCGATTCTCCAGAATCAGGGACTAGCTATTGGGTCTAACGGAAACGGCCAGGCGAAGTCCTATCGTCCCAACGTCGTCGCCAACATCTCGGCGCGGCACTGTCATCTGACGCAAGCGGATGTCGACGTTCTGTTTGGATCAGGCTATCAACTTACTCCGTTAAAAACACTCTACCAGTCGACCGACTTCGCCGCGAACGAGACCGTGGCCGTCGTCGGCCCACGACAGCGGATGATTCCCGGCGTCCGCATCCTTGGCCCTTGCCGGACCTTCAGCCAGGTTGAGCTTTCCTTCACCGATTCGATCAGCCTGGGCATCGACGCTCCGGTTCGACTCTCGGGTGAAATCGAGGGGACGCCCGGCTGTCTCCTGATTGGACCCAAGGGAAGTTTGGTCCTGTCGAAGGGAGTCATTCGGGCCGAGCGTCACGTTCACATGGGACCGAAGGACGCGGAATATTACGGGGTCAAGCACAAGGATCGTATCAACATGCGCGTGGACAGTCCCTGCCCGACCACGCTTGAGGGCCTGCTCGTTCGGGTTCATCCCGACTGGAAGCTGGAGATTCATATCGACACCGATGAGGCCAACTGCTGCGACCTGACGCATGCCAGCAAGGTTGAACTGTTCAGAGTTTGATGTTGTTGTCTTTAGATTTAAACCAACGAACGCGAGACCGAACGAAGGAGGGCCGTGATGGCCTCATCAACGCTTGAAGCGCTGGGAATGATCGAATGCAAGGGGTTTGTCGCCCTGGTTGAAGCCTGTGATGCCATGCTCAAGGCGGCAAACGTCGATCTTGTCGGCTGGGAAAAGATCGGCAGCGGCCTGGTTACCGCCTTTGTCGCTGGCGATGTCGCGGCGGTCAAGGCGGCGATTGACGCAGGAGCCGCGGCGGCAAGCCGGATCGGCGAGGTCGTCAGCGTTCAGGTCATTCCCCGACCGCACGAGGAGCTGAGTGGCGTCCTGACCTTCCAGAAGCCCGCCGCCCCCGCGCTGGCCGGCAAGACCCCCAAGAGCGATGGAGCCTGAACCGTGGCAACTCTTCAGCGTAGCGGCGCCCGGCCGGGCGTCAACGGCGGCGGCATGAACGGCGAGGCCCTCGGACTTGTCGAGACCAAGGGGCTTGTCGGAGTCATCGAGGCGACCGATGCCATGCTCAAGGCCGCGAACGTCACGCTCGTCGGCCGGGTCGGCATCGGCGCGGCCTTCGTGACAACCCTTGTCCGCGGCGACGTCGGCAGTGTTCGAGCCGCCGTCGAGGCCGGCGCCGAGGCCGCGAGCCGGGTCGGTGAACTCGTCTCCGCGCACGTCATCCCCCGCCCCGATGAATCTGTCTTGCGGACCTTTATTGGTTGAACGCGGATGGCCGAGCATCGTCCCGCGAGGTCTTTGCAAGGAACCCGCGAGGATTGACAATCGGTCATTTCCTTACAAAAGAATGAGTCACCCGATGAACGGAAACGCGATCGGCCTGCTGGAAACGCAGGGGTTGGTGGGCCTGATCACCGCGGTTGACGCCATGCTCAAGGCGGCAAGCGTGGATCTGGCCAGCCCGGTCATCAAGCTCGACGGCGGAATCGTCAGCGTGATGGTTCGCGGCGATGTCAGTAGTGTTCGAGCCGCCGTCGAGGCCGGCGCCGAGGCCGCGAGCCGGGTTGGCGAACTCAAGGCCGCGCACGTCATCCCTCGGCCGGGCGAGATCATTGTAACTGCCTTCTCCAGGGGTTGATATGAAAATTCTCGTCGCCAACCTTGGCAGCACGAGCTTTAAATACCGACTTTACGATCTCGGCGACGGGTCGGAGGATCTCCTGGCGCGAGGCTCGGTCGAGCGAATCGGATCCGAAAACGCCAAGGTCAAGATCCAGTCCCCGCGCGGTGATGTCGAACTGGTTGAACCTATCCACAATCATGGCGACGCCGTGCAGGTCTGCCTGAACCAGCTTACCGACTCCAACTTCGGCGTCTTGCAAGACGCCGCCGACGTCGCGGCGATCGGCTTCAAGGCGGTACACGCTCGCAACCTGACCGGCGTCCACAAGGTCGATGAAGACGTCCTCGACGCGATGGACGCCTTCGCCGACGTCTGCCCCGCGCACAATCCGCCTTACATCAAGGCGATGCGGATGCTCGCCGACCGCTTTCCTCGGCTCCCCCTCGTCGCCGCTTTTGAGACGGGTTTCCATCGAACAATTCCCGAAGCCAATCAGCGTTATGCGATCCCTGAAGCCTGGACCACGAATCTCGGCGTGCGACGCTGGGGGTTTCACGGCGCAAGTCATCGATATATCTCCGGACGCATGGCCGAACTTCTGGCCCGAAATGATCTCAAGGTGATCACGTGCCACCTCGGCGGAAGTTCCTCGGTCTGTGCGAGTCGGGCGGGAAAATCAGTGGCCACGAGCATGGGCATGAGCCCGCAATCGGGCTTACCACAAAATAATAGGGTTGGAGACTTTGATGTCTTCGCCCTGCCCGTCATCCTTCGCGAAACCGGGCTCTCGCTTGACGCCGTACTCGATACGTTGGCGAACAAGTCGGGCCTTGAAGGCATGGGGGGCTCGGGCAACGACCTTCGCGACATTGAAGCCGCGGCCGAGTCAGGGAATGTTAAGGCATCACTGGCACTTGATGTTTTCATTGCTTCGGTCCGGCATTATCTGGGTGCCTATCTCGTCGAACTCGGCGGGGTCGATGCGATCGCCTTCACGGGGGGGATTGGGGAAAACTCGGTCCGGATGCGATCAGGTGTATGCCGCGATCTAGGGTGGTTCGGTATCGAACTTGATCCTGAACGCAACACCGCGGGCCTTGCGGAACGAAAGGTGTCTTCGGAGACGTCGCGGGTCGAGGTCTGGACGGTTCCCACGAATGAAGAGCTTGTGGTGGCTCGGCAAACGCGTGACCTGCTCCGATCTGGTCGAGACTCGATTGATTGAATGCGGATTTGACGACTGGACGGCTTTTCATGTTCGTTGCGAAGGTGACCGGCAGCCTGGTGGCAACCCAGAAGGTTGCGTCAATGACCGGGCACAAACTCTTGATGGTCGAGCCGTATCGCGTCGACGAGACCTCGCGCGACCGCTTGGTGCCGACGGGCCGAACCTTCGTCGTGGTGGACACACTCGGCGCCGGCATTGATGAAATGGTGCTGGTATGTCAAGGTTCAAGCGCCCGCTTGACGCCGGAAACCGAGAAACTGCCGATTGACGCCGTGGTGATTGGCCTGATCGATACCGTCGATGTCGCGGGCAAGACCATCTTTAACAATCGAGGATCGGGCCGCTGAGATTGCTTGAACCGGACCAAACGAGCCCTCTTTTTCGCGACAGTGAGATTGAGCTATGCAAATGACTGAAGACCTGATTCGCAGCGTCGTGCAACAGGTCCTCTCGCAGATGGGAGGCTCGGCAACCAATGGCAACGGAAACGGCCCCGGGCCAAGGCCCTCGGGAACCTTCGGCGTCTATTCGACGGCCGACGCCGCCGTCTCGGCATCCGAGGCCGCCTTTCAGGCATTCAAAGGCCGGCCACTCAGCGACCGCAAAAAGGCCATCGACTGCATTCGATCGATCTGCCGCGACCAGGCCGAGGAGCTTGGTCGGATGGAACTGGACGAGACAAAGATCGGGCGACTTGACCACAAGATCGCCAAGCTTCGTGATGCGATCGCCAAGGTTCCCGGTGTCGAGTACCTGCGCACCGATAACGTTTCCGGTGACGGCGGCCTGACCTTGACCGATTACACCCCCTTCGGTGTCATCGGTGCCGTGACCCCGGTCACGCATAGTTTACCAACCCTCGCCGGGAACGCGATCAACGTGCTGGCCTCGGGCAACACGGTTGTTTATAACGCGCACCCGTCGGGGGCCAAGATTGCCGCCGAAGGGGTCCGCCGATTCAACAAGGCGATTCGTGACGCGACTGGACTTGAAGACTTGCTCACCATTATTGACCCCCCCACGCTGGAATCGGCAAACGCTCTGTTTGAACATCGAGGCGTCAAGCTTCTGGTCGTCACCGGCGGTCCGGCCGTGGCCCGCGCTGCTCTGGGAAGCAAGCGAAGGGCCGTTGTCGCTGGGCCGGGAAACCCTCCTGTGGTCGTTGACGCCACGGCTTGTCTGTCTAATGCCGCTCGGTCGATTATCGAAGGAGCGTCCTTTGATAATAATCTGCTTTGTATCGGCGAAAAGCAGGTTTTTGCTGTCTCGGAAATCTTTGACAAACTGCTCGAAGAGGTCGGCAAACGCGGCGGTTATCGGTTGAATGGCGGCCAGATCGACGCGTTGACGAGAGCCGCCTTCAGCAAGGGTGATGACAATAAACTTCATGTGAACAAGGATCTCGTCGGTCAGGACCCCTCGGTCCTCGGTCGACATGCGGGGGTCGACGTGCCGAAAGGGACGCAGATCCTGTTTGGAGAAACCGGTTACGAGCATCCGTTTGTCGATCATGAGCAAATGATGCCGTTTATTCCCTTTGTTCGAGTCAGCGACGTGGATAAGGCCATCGCTCTGGCGAAGGAATCGGAGCATGGATACGGACACACGGCGATCCTTCACTCGCGCGACACGAACGTGATGTCGAAAATGGGCAGACTGATGGATTGCACCATTTTTGTCATCAATGGCGCAAGCCCCGCGGGTCTCGGACTCGGCGGCGAGGGCGTTCTCTCGTTTTCCATCGCCGGGCCGACCGGCGAAGGGGTGACGACGCCTCTGACCTTCTGCCGGCAGAGGCGAACTGCTGTCGTTGGTAGCATGCGGTTTGCCTGAAAAAATGGTTTGTTGAACAGTTTTTGACACTCGGAATTAACTTGTTCGTTTGGAGTTGCCCTCATGCAGGTCGGTCGGGTGGTTGGAACAGCGACGGCAACCGTCAAGGACCCGAGCTTTCAAGGAGAGCGTTTGCTCGTCGTGCAGCTTGAGCAAATCGACGGCCGCCCTGACGGTGAGCCGGTCCTTGCCTTTGACAGGCTGGGAGCCGGTCGCGGAGATCAGGTTTTAATCACCAATGATGGAATCACTCTTCAGGAACAGCTGGGACGGAACACGCCGGGGCGCTGGAGCGTCATGGGGTTGCCCGACCGTTGACCGCGAATCGAGGGAGGATGTCAACATGAGGATCGCCGAGGTGATCGGTCGCGTGACCCTTTCGCGGCACCATCCAAACTTGAAGGGCGGGCGTTACCTGATCGCCTTGCCGATGCCTCTCGCGGCGCTTTTGAAAGACGATCCCGGACGCGGAGATGAGGTGATCGTTTATGACAACCTCGGCGCCTCGCCGGGCGATCTGATCGGACTCAGTGAGGGACGCGAGGCGGCCAACCCCTTTGGCAAGGTCAAGACACCGATCGACGCCTACTGTGCCTGTTTGCTCGATCATGTTTCGTTGTGAACAGGTTGAGAATTTGAACACGTTCAACGGAACGAAACGAGCCGGGACTTCGGCTTTCTGGAGATTCAACTGATGGCCGGTGCGTTGACGAACGGTTCGCTGATGAGCGAATGGAAACTGCGCGAGCAGATGTGCGAGATCGGCCGGCGCGTCTATGCCAAGGGATTTGCCGCGGCCAACGACGGCAACATCAGCTATCGGTTGAGCGAAGATCGGGTCCTCTGCACGCCGACGCGCGTCTCGAAGGGTTTCATGAAGCCCGATGACCTCTGCATCGTCGACATGGACGGTAAGCAGGTTTCGGGAAAGCGCAAGCGGTCGAGCGAGATCCTGCTCCACCTGGCGATTCTCAAGGCTAGGCCCGACCTGAGGTCGTGCGTCCATTGCCACCCACCCCACGCTACCGCCTTCGCCGTCGCTCATGAACCGATTCCCAAGTGTACAATGCCTGAATTTGAGGTGTTTCTGGGTGAGGTTGCCATCACGCCCTATGAAACACCGGGTGGCCAGAAGTTCGCCGACACGGTGCTTCCGTATGTGAAGGATACCGACACGATCATTCTTGCCAATCATGGAACCATCACGGGCGGAATCGATCTTGAGGATGCCTATTTCAAGACGGAAATCATCGACGCTTACTGTCGTATTTTGATTCTTACCCGGCAGCTTGGGCGCGTGAACTATTACAACGACGACAAGGCGGCGGAGCTGATCAAGCTCAAGCCGAACCTGGGCATTCGCGACGTCCGGCTGGAGAAGGGACTGGAGAATTGCGACCTTTGCGGCAACAGCCTTTTCCGAGAAGGGTACTCGGACTTCCGGCCCGAGTCGCAAGCGTTTATGCATCCGAAGATGGAACAACAAGGGCCGAAAGCCGCGTCTCCGTCGCCCGAGCCGAAGACGAACGGTCAAGCATCCGTGGATATGGATTCTCTGGTCAGGATGATTACGGATCAGGTCATGAACGCGATGCGGAACGGGTCGGCGGGCAACTCGGTCGTGAAAAAAGATTCGTATCAGTCGGGGATTTCCGGCGGCGTTTGAGCGATTGAACAGACGACCTTGACGGGACGGACGGAGCGGACTTCCATGAACGTGAGCGTCATCGGCGGCGGCGGGCTCGTCGGATCGTGCGCGGCCTTTGCCTTGCAGTGCGGCGGAATTGTCAGCGGGATTGACCTGATCGACGTCAACGCCGACCTCTGCAAGGGGCAGGCGCTTGATCTCCTTCATGGGGCCTCGCTCGTGGCTGATCAGCGGATCAGGGCGACGGGTTATGAGGCGATACCCGAGAGCGATCTGGTGATGATCACCGCGGGGCTGCGCCGAAAGTCCGATGAGAGCCGTCTTGATCTGATCAATAGAAATGTCGAACTGTTTTTGGGAATTCTCGGCAACGTCAAGTCGGCCGGTTTGAGGAAGGACGCGATTGTCCTGGTTGTCTCGAATCCTGTCGATGTTTTGACATATCTGGCGACAAAGCAACTGGGCCTCCCGGCGTCTCAGGTGATCGGTCTGGGGACGATGCTCGACTCAGCACGTTTTCGGAGCCTGATTGCCGAGGCGGTCAAGCTGCCGGCCACGCAGGTCACGGCGACAATTTACGGCGAGCACGGTGATAGCATGGTTCCCGCCTGGTCGGCCGCTCAGGCGGCGGGCCTGCCTCTGGAGAAGTTTCCAGGCTGGTCAAGCGCCAGGGCCGAGGCCCTGTTCACGCGGACCAAAGGAAGCGGCGCCGAGGTCATCAAGCTCAAGGGGGGGGCGGGATTCGCGGTCGGCATCTCGATCCGCGAGGTCGTTCATGCGATCGCCCTGGACTCGAAGCGAATCCTACCGGTTTCGTCCCTGGTTTCGGGGACGTACGGGGTTCGCGACGTCTGCTTCTCGGTGCCAACCATCGTGGGCCGGAAGGGCGTTGAGGGACAACTGGAAATCGAACTCTGGCCGAGGGAAGTGTCGGCGATTCAGCAATCGGGACAGGTTCTTCGAGAAACCATCGACCTGGTCTTGAAGAAAAATCCGACGGCGTCGACGACTCCCGCGCCCAAAGTTGTGCCCTCGGCCCCGACGGGAAACAGTGTTCGGGTGACGATGGGATCGGGGGGCGGCCTGGGCAACGGTGGTGGTGGCGGGGCCTCTCGGGTGACGATCTCGGGACAGAACCGCGGGGGCCGCAATGGCTAAGGAGAAGTCGCTCGACCGCAAGCTCGCGGCGATTCATGCCAATCCGTCGGGCTGCCGCGAGTTCATCCTGGCCGATGCGAAGGATGCCGACATGGCCTTCGGCATCGGGGCGCCGGGGCTCTCGCCCGAGTCGCACACGGGCGAGCTGCGGTACAAAACCCTGGACGAGTATCGCGATCAGATGCGGGCGATCACGCGGCAAGGCTTGGTTGACATTATGCTCATGTCGGCCAGTAGCAATTATGCCTTGACCTTCGCGGAAAAACTCTTTGAAGATTCTCATGTAACCCCAGCCGTCCGGGCCAACGATACGACCGACGTCCATCTTGCCCGGGGCGGACACTACGCCGAGCATCCCGCTCATCCGTTCCGATCATTGAGTATTGATCATGCTCAGTGCGGACATCTGGATTGCGCACCAGAAGAACGATCGATGGGAGCCAATCTCGGCCTTTACAGCGTGACCTTCAACAACGACTTTTATCACGATCTAAGAACGCTGGAACGTTTTCACGACTTCCGCGAAGAGGCGGAGCGAAAGGGGTTTCGTTACTTCCTTGAAGTCTTCGATCCGAACGTTCCCGGCGTGATTTCTCCCGAAATCTTGCCTCGTTATTTGAATGACATGATTTCGCGGATGCTCGCGGGGGTGGCGCCGGCGGGACGACCGAGATTCTTGAAGATTGTTTATCATGGTCCGAAGGCGCTTGAAGAACTGATTCGGTTCGACCCGCATCTCGTGGTCGGTATACTTGGTGGTTCGGCCGGAACAACGCGAGACGCGTTTCAGTTGCTTTATGATGCGCAAAAGTATGGTGCCAAGGTCGCGCTCTTCGGCAGGAAGATCAACAACGCGGAAAATCAGCTTGCGTTTGTACAATTTCTTCGGCTGATCGTGGACGGGGTGATCGGCCCTGAAGAGGGGGTCAAGGCATATCACGCGGTGCTCCAGCGTCTTGGGATTGCTCCGAAACGAGCGCTCGCCGAAGATTTGAAGGCGACCGAGACGGCGAATAGTTATGCGGGGACGTCCGCGACGATCACGGTGCCCGCGATGCCTCCAAAACCCTCCGGCGATTGCGGATGTCATGCGCAGGTGGTTGTCACGCCGAGCACGAATGGTCATTCCTGCGCCTGTCAGAACGTGAAGCAGGAAACAGCCGTGAAACCGTCGGCGAATGGCCATGCCGGCACGAATGGTTTTCCAAGGCACCCGGATGGTCGGCCCGATTTCGCGAAGATGGACGCGACGTTGCGTCTGGCCTACCATCGAGACAGACTCGGCCTGGGACGTTGAGACGACGCAAGGGCTCGCCTCCTTGACAGACTATCGACGAAAGAACCCCGCGATTCCCTGGGAATCGCGGGGTTCTTTTTTCGATGCGAACGCGATGCGGAAGATCGGCTCAGGTCAGGAATAGTACTTGTGATAAAGACCCTTGGCGCCGAAGAGGCCGGTGGAGTCTAGCAAGGCGGTGTCGAGCGCGGTAATCGCGGCGGTGAGTTGCTGGGCGGGGGTCGTGGTGCCCGTGGTCGTGATGGCGTTGACAGAGGTTTCAAAGGTGCTGATCGCGGTGTTCACTTTCCCGGCGACAGTGGGTTTGTTGAAGAGAGCCGTGTTGAGGGCCACCTGGTAGGTGTTCGCATCCGAGATGGCAATCGCCTGGGCCTGGGCGAGCGTGAGGCTGGGTGAGGCACCCGTGGCGAGCGTCGGGGGAAGAAGATTGAGCTGGGTTTCCAGAGCCGTTGTCGCGGTTGCGTAGCCCGAATAGGTGGAGTTAACCGGGTAGAGCGGACCGCCGGTGATGGCGTTGATACCCTGCGCGGCTTCGGTGTTGTACTGCGTGGCGGTGATCAGGCCGTCATTCAACTGGAGTGTCAGGGTGTTGACCAGCGCGAGGGCTGATTGAGCCTGCCCCTTGAGAATCGCGTCAATGTTCTTGAAGCGCGGCAAAAGCTGTTGGTCAACGTTCGTCTCGTAACTGGTCACGACGTTGGAGACGCTCGTCTGGTAGTCGGCCGGGATGAGCGTCCCCCCCTGCAAAGCGGTCAAAACGCCGTTTGTAAGTTGAGACTGAAGCGCGGTTTCCATCGTCTTGATAGTGGCCGGGCCGGTGTTCTGGTGCAAATACTCCGCCGAAGAGACGAGGCCGGAAAGGTCAGGCGCCGTGAAGCCGGTGGCGACTGCGGCCGTTGAGGTCGTCGCCATCAACGCCTTGGTTTCAAGGCTCTCCACGGCGATTGAGGCCCTGGACCGTGTTGAACGCGTGCTGGTGAGGCGATCAAGGAATACCATGAGTCTTTTTCCGAAGAAATTCGTCAAATCCTAATGAAATCCCGACCCGCGCCCCCTCGCGCGGGCCACTTCCAACGCAGAAGCACTGACGAAGACTCATCAAGCATCCAGCAGACTTCGCCACGGTAAATCAAGATACCTGATGTAAATGAGAGCGGCGAGAATTTTGTAAAATTTTTCCGATCAGGGTGTTTCGAGAGGCGTGGCGATCCAGGCTCTCTGGTCAAACGATTTCAAAACCGCATCGGCGACAACCTGGGCGTTGAGACCGTCGTAAAAGCTGGGAACTGCTTGTCGTCCGTCGACGATCGCCGTGATGAATTCCCAGACGAGGTCGTAGCGAAAGACGGTGGCGGGTTCGCCCTGGCGGGGATCGCGCGGGCTACCGGCCGGCTTGAGAAATTCCTCGGGAACGGCGACCGGCGCGAGGTCGTGGCCGGTCTTGCCGAGAAGGATCGTGTTGGGTTCGTGAAGGCGATAGACGGCGGAGCCTTCCGAGCCATTAATCTCGGCCCATTCGTGACCGAAACCGTTGCGGGCGTAACCTTTGGCGAGGGTTGTACCTTCCCAGACGCCTGTGGCGCCCGATTCAAACTCGCCGATCATAGAGGACCAGTCGTCGACATCGGAGGGAGCGCAGGGGGTGCCGTCGGGGGCGGCGGCGCGGGGTGCGAATCGGGCCACGGCGCCGCAGACGTGGTGGATCGGGCCGAGGAGGTCGATCGCGAAATCGATCCGATGGATGGTCATGTCGTAAAGGTCGCCCGCGCCGGCGGTTTTCTTGTATTGCCGCCAGCCCCAACTGGTCTCGGGCCAGTCGAGAAAGCGCTGCGACCGAAAATGGCGAGGCTCGCCGAGAGCGCCCGATTGGAGAAGGTGTTTGAGGTAGCGCATCGACGGCGCGAATCGGTAAGTAAAGGCCGTCATGTGGACGACACCGGCATCGCGGCAGGCTTCGTACATCGTGCGGACCTCACCGGCATTGAGGCCGAGAGGTTTCTCGCACATGACGTGTTTCCCCGCGCGCGCGGCGGCGATCGCGATCGGAGCGTGGGTGAAATTGGGCGTGGCGATGATGACGGCGTCGATGTCAGCGGACGTGCAAATGGCCTCGGGATCGGTCGAAACGTGTTCGATACCCCAGTCGCGGCGACGCTTTTCCAGCAGGGCCGGGGCGGAATCGCAGACGGCGACAAGCTCGGCGCGGGGGTCGATCCGAAGCGCGGGGACGTGGTGATAATCGCTGACGGCACCGGCGCCAATGATGGCGACGCGGACCTTCCTGGTTTCAAAATCAGCTTGGGACGTCATCGGACCACCTGTTCTCCGTTTGGGTTCTTCGCCGGGGTGCTTGCCTTCGGGCTTCCGTCCTACTATCCTGACCGCAACTCCGCAAGAGGCTAACGCTAGGGGATCGGGCGAAAGGACGGGACGGTGATGGGAAGCGTCCAGAAAATTCGGGTGGCGATCGTTGGACTCGGCTTCGGGGCCGAATTCATTCCCATCTATCAGAATTATCCGGGAGTTGAGCTTTACGCGATCTGTCGGCGCTCGAAAAAAGGGCTCGACGAGTGCGGCGATCGGTTCGGGATCGCGACCCGGTACACCGAGTTTGAACAGGTCTTGAACGATCCCAAGGTCGACGCCGTCCACATCAACTCGCCGATTCCCGACCACGGCCCGCAAAGCGTCGCGGCGCTCAAGGCGGGCAAGCACGTCGCCTGTACCGTGCCGATGGCCACGAGCCTCGCCGAATGCAAGGCCGTCGTCGACGCGCAGCGGGTTTCGGGCAAGGTCTACATGATGATGGAGACGGTCGTTTACGCGCGCGAATATCTTTTCGCCAAGGAGCTTTACGACAAGGGGGAACTCGGCCGGATTCAGTTTCTCCGAGGGAGTCATCAACAGGACATGGACGGCTGGCCCGACTACTGGCCGGGCCTTCCGCCGATGTGGTACGCGACGCACTGCGTGAGCCCCTGCCTGGCGATCCTGGGAAAGCATGCCGAGAAGGTGACCTGTTACGGCTCGGGACGAATTCGCGATGAGCTGGTTGGCAAGTATGGAAGCCCATTCGCGATCGAGTCGGCGACGTTCTCGATCAAGGGGTCGGACGTCTGCGCCGAGGTGACCCGGAGCCTCTTCGACACGGCCCGGCAATATCGCGAGAGCTTTGACGTGTACGGGAGCAAGAAGAGTTTTGAGTGGCAGCAGGTCGACGGCGAGGAGCCGGTCATTCATACAAAGGGCCTTGACGAGCCCAGGATTCCGTCGCGAGTCGAGGTTCCCGACTTCGCTCACTTGCTCCCCGAGCCGATCCGAAGGTTCACGACCAAGGGGGTTTACAACGCCGACGACGAGCAACACCTGTCGTTCACCCAGGGGGGCGGGCACGGCGGATCACACCCGCATCTGGTTCATGCCTGGCTGACTGCGATCCGGGGGGACCGCCCTGCCCTGCCCGATGCGTTGACCTCGGCGAACTGGACGATGGTCGGTCTCTGCGCGCACGAATCGGCGCTGGAGAAGGGGAAACAGATCGAGATTCCTGTATTCTGAATGAACCCTTTTTTTTAGATCGGCGATCGCATGCGGATCACCTGGTATGGCCACGCCGCTTTTCTGATTGAGACGGCCGGGTTGCGGGTCATCCTCGACCCGTACCGGTCGCCCGACTCAGGGGGATATGAGCCGATCGACGAACCGGCCGACGTCGTGGTCGTCAGTCACGAAAACGACAAATATCACAGCCATATCGGCCAGATCGTGCCATCGTTTGAAGTCATCCGGGCTCTTGAACTGCCGCCCGAAGGAGTCGATTACGGCGGCATTCGGTTTCAGGCGATTCATGTGTTCGAAGACGCCCGCCGATTGCCCGAAGATGAGGTGACGATCGTCCACTTTCGGTCGGAAGGGTTGCACGTCGTTTTTCTTGGAGACCTGGGCCATCCCCTTACGGACGAGGAACTTGCGCCGATTCGGGGGGCCGAGATCGTCCTGATCGCCGCCGGTGGACCGCCGACGATTGACTTTCCCGAGATTCCCCCCCTGCTCGATGCGATCGGCCCGCGCCTGGTCGTGCCGATGCACTACAAGACGCCCAAGATCAATCTCAACATCGCCCCCCTCGAAACGTTTCTCGAATGCCTGGCGGACTTGCCTGTTGAGAGATCGGGATCGACCTTTCTGGACGTCAGCAGGGAGACACTGCCCGAGGAACGTCGCATCGTCGTGCTGGAGCATTTGCGTTAATCGGCTCGCGAAAAACGAAGCCAGGTCGCTGGCGATTCGCGGTTGCCTGAAGAATGATTGTCGAACCCATTTCAAGCCTCATTCCTTGGAAAAACAAAGCCATTGAAGTGGATTTCTGATCCGGGAAAAGGACAGAGGACAGAAGGACAAAGGGACAGAAATCGACGCAATTCAAGTCACTGGCGTCATCGAACTTACGGCGAGGAAGCATACGGCCGAATTCCCAGGTAAACCACCGTTTGGCAACCTTATAACTGGCTTCGTTTCGTCAAGCAGGACAAGCCAAAACTCGACGGGGGCGGGGCACCTCTCAGGTTTTCAAGAACATCCTTTCAGGTCGTTTACTGGCTTCGTTTGGTTGAGGGCGGGTCGCGCCGCTTTCACGGAATCGCCACGCGGAGGGGCATGGCAAAACCTTTACCCCGAACCACGCGCAGGCGATCCCAGAATCAGCATCGTCAGGATTGCGGCAGAGGTTCCGCGATTCTGGAGACGCCTGGTTAAAGCTGTCTCAGGGCGGTCACGACATCGAGGCGGACGGCTCGAATCGCGGGCAAGAGGCCGCCGAAGACGCCCATGCAGAGGGTCATCAAGAGCGCGACCGACATGACGAGCGGGCCGAGTCGGAAGGAAATCACGGTCTCGGAAAAGTTGACGATCGTGCTTACCGAGATGTAACTCAGGGGGATCGTCGCGAGCAGGCCAAGCAAGCCGCCGAGCGAACAGAGAATCACGGATTCGCCGAGAAAGGAGATGAGGATGTCGAGCCTGGAAAAGCCAAGGGCGCGCATCGTGCCGATCTCGCGGGAGCGAGACGAGACAGCCGCGTACATCGTGTTCGCCGCGGCGAACATCGCGCCAAAGGTTAAAAGGACGGCGATCAAGGTTCCGGCGAACTTGAAGAAAAGGCCCTCGCGCGACTGCGTCGCGTAGTAATCGGTCTCGGTCTGGGCATCGAGCTTGAACTGAGTGTCGTTGTTGATCGTCGTCTTGAGCCGGTCGAGATCGGTTTTCGAGGCCGCGCGAAGTTGCACGGCGGAAACGAAGCCATCGCGGTTAAGGTCGCGGGAGAGATCCTTGTAATCGACCCAGATTTCCGACTCCGCGGCGCTTCCCCCGGCGGTGAACTGGCCGACGACTCGATACGCCTCCTTCTCGCCCACCTTGAGCATCGCGCCCATCGCCGTGTTTTTGAAGCGTCGCGCCAGCCCTTTGCTGACGATGCATTCGCCCTTGCCCGAAACGACGTCGCGACCGCCGGGAAGGATCTTGAAGTCGCGGCGGAGGAGGCGCGAGGCGGGGGTCACTCCGCGAATGATGATGTTCGTCCGGGCGCCGTCGGATCGATCGGCGAGGGCGATATAAAGCATCTCTTTCGCGACGAGCGGCAGGCCCGAGGCATCGCGCGCGATCCCTCGAAGGTTGGCGACGTCATCGGCCTGGCGTTCGGTGAAACCACCGTTCGTCTCGTTCGTCGACCCTTTTCGCAAGACGATCAGGTCCAGCGGGTCGCCCGAGACGTTGAGCGTATGCCGCAACCCCTCAACCCATCCGAAGAGGATGCACGACGACCAGACGACCAGGCCCGTCGCGAGGACCGTCAAGGAGGTCGTGACCCAGCGCACCCGGAGGTTGCGGAGGTTGTATTTGAGAGGAATCATCAAAAAACCTCGGAAGCCAGAGGCGGTTCCATCGCTTGACGCATTTCAAACCACCTTGCGCAGTCCATTCACAACCGAGAGCCGCGCGGCGAGGGCGGCGGGGATGATGCTACTGAAGAAGCCAATACCGATCGAAAACAGGAGGCCGGAAAGCGCGGTCGGCCAGGGGATGAAGAAGAACGGAAGGAAGCCGCCGGTGAACTGAGAGACGTCGACGAGGTCGCATAAAAGCTTGCAACCGATCGTGCCGAGGAAGCCGCCGAAACCGGCAACCAGCATCGCCTCGGCCAGGACGAGGAAGAGGATCAATGGGCGGCCGAAACCGATCGCCTTGAGGACGGCTATCTCGGTGGTTCGCTCGCGAAGGGCCATTGCCATCGCGTTCCCCGCGACAAAAACGAGCGAGACAATCACCGCGGCGCCAATCAGGCGCATCACGCCTTTCAGGTCGCCGAGCATCTCCATGAAGAACTTGGTGAACTGCTCCTCGGTCTGCGTTCGCGTCGGGTTTTCGCTGTTGAGAAAGAGGTTGTCAATCCGCTTGCTGAGCGGCGCCATCAGGTCGGCGGTCTTGCACTTGATCACAAAACAACCCGCATTCCCGTTGTTCTTGCCCTGCGAGTAGATTTTCATCTGATCATCAAAATAATCCCAGTGAAAGACGCACATTCTGCGGTCGCGATCGCGTGGGCCGTCATAGATTCCGCGAATCGTCAGCTTGAGGTCAAAGGCGTAGAGGTCGGCCTTGAGCGGAAGGGGATCACCCACCTTGAGATGACGATCGTCGGCCAGTTTTCGACCGATCACGCAACCGGCCTTGTCGTCGCGAAACGCCTTGAGTTGATCGGGGGGAAGGGTGAACTCGTCATAGACGCGAAAGAAGCCGACGGGATCAACGGCGAACTGGGCGAAGGGGACGGTTTCCTCGCCATACTTGCCGCCAAACCAGTTGAACGGCGTGAGCGCGACGACACCGTCAAGGGCCTGGATTTCGCGCCCGTAGGCGATCGGAACGAGTCCGGCGAAGCCTTGCGAGTTCAAAAGAATGATTCGATTATGCAGTTTTGACGACTGCATCACGGCGTCGTTGATCGAGAAGAAGGAGACAAGGATCATCACCAGGAAGAGGCTCACGGCCATCGAGGCGATCGTCAGGAGCGATCGAACAGGATTGCGGCGGGCATTGCGGAGGATATAGGTGAAGAACTTCATGAGGCGGTCCCCATCGCGGGGGCTTCGCGGACGAGGTCGTCCACGAGTTTTCCCTTGTCGAGGTGAAGCACGCGACGGGCACGCTGGGCGGCGAGAGGGTCGTGAGTCACCATGACAATCGTCTTTTCAAAGTCACCGTTTAATTGTTCGAGAAGGTCGAGAATCTCCGAGGCACTGGCGCGGTCGAGGTCGCCCGTCGGTTCGTCGGCGACGAGAAGATAGGGGTCGGTGACGATCGCCCGAGCGATCGCGACGCGCTGTTCCTGACCGCCGGAGAGTTGCCGGGGGTAATGGTCCTCGCGACCGGCGAGACCGACGATCCGAAGCGCCGTCATGACATTCTCACGACGCTTGCGTTTGGATAAATGGGTCAGCAGCAGAGGTAATTCGACGTTTTCAAAGGCGGTCAAGACCGGAATCAGGTTGTATAGTTGAAAGATGAAGCCAACGTTGTCGGCCCGCCAGCGCGTCACGCGCGACTCGGAAAGCTGGCCGATCGACTGGCCGTTGACGATGACCTGCCCCGAGGTCGGACGATCGAGACCGGCGATCAGGTTGAGCAAGGTCGTCTTGCCCGAGCCCGACGGACCCATGAGCGCGAGGAATTCCCCCTTCGCGACGTTCAAGTCCAGGTCGACGAGGACGGGAATCTTGAACTCGTCGCGACGATATTCCTTGGTCACGCCCTGAAGGACGATCGACTCGGTCGAGCTCATAACGCCTTTGCCCCTTCTCTCTTTCCATTCGATAGGAAGTCCGTCGAGAAGCCCATGTCGTGCACGCGTCGACACAGACAGAACGTTTTCCGATCACTCCGCGATGGTCACGATCTCCTCTTCGCGGAGCGTTCTGGCCGGGTTCAAAACCACAACCTCGGACGACTGAAGCCCCGACTCGACCCGGGCAAGGTCATCGTTCGTGACGGCGACCTCAACCGACCGCTTGCGCAAACGCGACCCCTTGCCCACGACCCAGGTATAGGCGTGGCCATTTTCCTCAAAGATTGCGGCCTTGGGAACGAAGAGAAACGATCGGGAGGCATCGGGGTTGTTTAGAGCCTTGTCCGGCAGAAAGTGAACGGTGGCGACGAGTTCGGGAAACAGATGCTCATCGGGGTCGAGGATCTCGACCTTGACCTTGACCGTGCCTCGGGTGCGGTCGCCCATCGGGATCACCTGGCGGAGGCGGCCTCGGTAGTGCTTGCTCGGCACGGCGCTCACGGAAATCTCGGCGGGCTGACCGATCGTGATCCGCGATAGAAGATTTTCGGCGACGTCGGTCTCGACTTCCATCTTTTCGAGGCTCGCCAGGGTGACGACCGCCGACCGGCCGATCGACGAGTTCATCGCCGAAGGAGTGATGACCTCGCCTTCTTCGCCTTGCTTCTCGACGACCGTGCCGTCAAAAGGAGCGTAAAGGCTCATTGTGCGGATGGTTTCCTCGGATTCCTCGACGTCGGCCGCGTGCAGTTGAAAGGCCGCCTCGGACGCCTTGACCTTGGCAAGGGCCATGTCGCGGGCGGTTTCGGCCTTCTGATATTCCTCGATGGAAATGGTTTTCTGGGTGTAAAGGCGATGGGCGCGGGTGGTCTCGCGCTCTTTTTGTTTGAGATCGGCCTGGGCTTCATTGAGCTGCGCGGAGGATTGCGCGGTCATGGCCTTGCGTGAGGCGAGGATGGCCTTCAACTCATTATGTTCCAGAACAGCGAGAACCTGCCCTTTTTTAACCTTCGAGCCTTCCTCGACATACATCCGCTCGACCCGCCCGGGGACCTTGGCTCCGATCATCGCCTGGAACCGCGATTTAAGATAACCCTTGGCGCTGAGCAGCTTTTCGGCCTCGCCCGACGTCATCGTCTGGACGACGCCGACGTTGACCTCGGTCTTGACCCGGACGCTCTCGTACTGTCGGTAACCATAATAACCCGCCGCGGCGATGAGGGCGATCGGAATCAACCAGATCAAGCTCGCGAGCAAACCGATGCCGATTCCGCGATCTCGGCGCTCTTCGCGCCTGGGCGTTGACGCGCGTGGAGTGGTCGCGCCTGAGCGATCAATTTTTAACGAGGCCAGTTCTTCGCGCAAACTCCCGGCCATGAACCCCTCAGCGGTTTGAGGTCTTTCTGACTTCCCCTTATGCGGACCTTCGGAGTCTGCAAGGTATAAGAAGCGGGGTCGGGCGTCGAGGTCGATCGGGGTTGAGGAAGACAAAGGGCAACGGGTAAATCGGAGCGGATTCGAGAAGGAAAGGCCGCGCCGGGTGGCGGAATTTGGGGGCCTTTGGTTACGATTGTAGTCGAACCGTCGAGGAAGGAGACAGACGCGAAGTTTATGATCGCGATTATTGATTACGGGATGGGGAACCTTCGGAGCGTTCAGAAAGCCATCGAGGCGGTTGGCGAAACCGCGCTCGTGACGCCCGATCCGGACCAGATTCGCAAGGCGGATAAAGTGATCTTGCCCGGTGTCGGCGCCTTTGCCGATGCCGCGGCCGAACTCAAGCGTACCGGTCTCGGCGATGCCTTCAAGGAGGCGGTCGCCTCGGGAAAGCCCTGTCTGGGGGTCTGTCTCGGCCTGCAACTCCTCTTTGAAGTGAGCGAGGAAGACGGCGTTCACGAAGGACTGGGGCTCTTGCCGGGCCGGGTCGTTCGGTTCAAGCCCTCAAACGGCCTGAAAATTCCGCACATGGGCTGGAACACCCTCCGCATTCTCAGGCGAGCCCCCTTGCTTGACGGGATCGGCGACGACGCCTCCGTTTATTTCGTCCATTCGTATCATGCCTCGGCCACGAACCCCGAGGACGTCGCCGCCGAGGCCGATCATCCCGCGCCTTTTCCCGCGCTCGTCTGGCGCGAAAACCTGATGGCCTGCCAGTTCCATCCCGAGAAGAGCCAGAAAGTCGGCCTGGCGATGTATGCGAACTTCGCGAGGATCTGAACCGTACGATCGGCCGGACGGTCGGCAGCGTCTTGCGACGAGGTGGCGCGCGGGCTAGAGTGGGGGCGTTGACGGTTCCCTGTCGATCGAGTCTCGACCATGCAAGTGATTCCGGCCATCGACCTGCGAGGGGGCAACTGTGTCCGCCTCAGGCAGGGCGATTACGATCAGGAAACCGTCTTCGGAGACGACCCGGCGGCCATGGCCAGGCACTGGGAAGAACTCGGGGCGACCCGGATTCACCTGGTTGACCTCGATGGTGCCCGCCTTGGCAAGCCCGTCAACGTGGACCCCGTGCGCGCGATCCTGAAGCGGGTGAACGTCCCCTGCCAGCTCGGCGGAGGCGTTCGCGATGAGGCGACGATCGCGGCCTGGCTCGATGCCGGGATCGAGCGGGTGATCGTCGGCACGCAGGCGCTGAAAGATCCGGCCTGGTTCCGGTCGATGGCCGAGAAATATCCAGGACGACTGGTGCTTGGCCTCGATGCGAAGGATGGTCGCGTGGCGACGGCCGGCTGGCTCGATGTTTCGTCGGTAGACGCCAGCGAACTGGCCGGAGAGTTCGACAACCTGCCGTTAAGCGCTTTGGTTTACACCGATATTGCTTGCGACGGCATGCTCGCCGGACCCAATCTGGCGGCGACGGGCGACCTGGCGCGCAGGCTCAAAACTCCTGTAATCGCATCGGGAGGTGTCAGCAGTCTGGACGATCTCAGGCACCTGGCGGCCTTGCCCGTGGCGGCTTGCATCGTCGGCCGTGCCCTGTATGACGGACGATTCCGGCTCGACGAGGCCCGGAAGAGCGCCGGCGAACTCTCAACGACACCCTAGGCGGGTCTTCTCCCTTCGGCCTTTCGTCCTTGGCCTCGATCTCGATCACCCGCCCTCGACAAACGGTGCCAGCAGGGTCCGCCGGCTCAACAGGCGAGAACCTCAGCCCCTTCTTTTCGACGGGAGACGAGACGCCGATGACCACGACCTATCACATCGCCGACATTCGCAACATTGCCCTGGCTGGACATGGGGCGTCGGGCAAAACGAGCCTTGCCGACGCCCTCCTTTTTTGCTCGGGCGCGACCGACCGTCGCGGGTCGGTCGACGACGGCACGAGTATCTCAGACGTCGAGGACGAGGAAAAACGTAGACACTTCACGATCGATTGCCACCTCCTTCACCTCGAACCCGAGGGCAAGCAGCTCCACCTGATCGACACCCCCGGTTATCCCGACTTCATCGGCAACGCCCTGAGCGCCCTCGCCGCGGTTGAGAACGTGATCTTGACCGTCTGCGCCCCAACGGGAATCGAGGTCAACACCCGGCGGATCTATCAGGAAGCCACCCGTCTCAAGCTCGGCCAGGTCATCGCCCTCACCAAGATGGACGCGGAGAACGTTGACTATTCGCGACTTCTCGGGTCGGTTCGCGAGACCTTCGGAGCGCACTGCGTCCCTTTTCATATTCCGGTCGGCCAGGGGGCGACCTTCTCGGGCGTCGTTGACGTCATGAATCCCCCCTCCGACCTTCAGGAGGGGCTTCCCCTGCCCCTTTCGGAAGCCTACAAGATGGCCGTCGAGCAGATCGTCGAGACCGACGACGACCTCATGACGCGCTACCTCGAAGGCGAGGAACTTACCGTGCCCGACCTCCGCGAGGCCGCGCACCGGGCGATTGCGGCCGGTCGGCTCGTGCCGGTCGTCTGCGTCTCGGCGAAGAAAGACATCGGCCTCAACGAGTTGATCCGCCTCCTGATCGATTGCAGCCTCAACCCCGCCGACCTGCACCGGATCGTCATGAACGACGACGAGAGCGAGGTCGAGCTTGAGCCCGTTGAAGATGGCGAGCTGATCGCCCAGGTCTTCAAAACGTCCAACGACCTCTTCATGGGAAAACTGAACTACCTCCGCATCCTCTCGGGCCGGATCGCCGGAGACACGACGCTCGTCAATCGTCGGACGGGCAAGAACAGCAAGGTCGGCCACCTTTACCGGCTTCAAGGCAAGGCGCAGGAGGAGATCCGGGAGGCGATCGCGGGCGATATCGTCGTCGTCGCCAAGTTTGACGACCTCCACGTCTCGGACACGGTGACCGGCTCGGGCAACGGTCTGGCGACGCACGTCACGCTTCAGCCGATCCGATTTCCGACGCCGATGGTCCCTCGCGCGGTGGAGCCCAAAACGCGCGAGGACGAGCCGAGAATCTCCGTCGGTCTCGCCAAGATCGCCGACGAGGACCCGACGTTCACCTTCCGCCGCGATAACCAGACGCACGAACTCGTCATCTCGGGAATGAGCGAGCTGCACCTCGACGTGATCCAGCATCGGCTCAAGAACCGTTACAAGCTTGACATCAACACACATATCCCGCATGTCCCCTATCTGGAGACGATCACCGGATCAGCCGAGGCGCATCATCGCCACAAGAAGCAGACCGGCGGGCGCGGCCAATTCGCCGACGTTCAGCTTCGGGTCCGACCCCGAGAACGGAGCGAAGGATTCCAGTTCGTCGATTCGATCAAAGGGGCGGTGATCCCCAACCAGTACATCCCCGCCGTGGAAAAGGGGGTTCGCGAGCAGTTGGAGAAGGGGATCATCTCGGGCAACCCGGTCGTCGACGTCGAGGTTGAGGTCTTCTTTGGCGGCTATCACCCGGTTGATAGCTCGGAGCAGGCGTTCAAGACCGCCTCGGCGACCGCCTTTCGCAAAGCCTTCGTCGAGAGCCGCCCGGTGCTCCTTGAGCCGATTGTCACGATCGAGATCACCGTGCCGACCGAGAAGTTCGGCGACGTCTCGGCCGACCTCTCGACCCGACGCGGCCATATCACGGGCATGGACTCCGCCTCGGGCGGATTTCAGGTGATCCAGGCTCAGGTGCCGCTCAGCGAGGTCCTGCGGTACGCGACCGACCTCAAGAGCATGACCGCGGGCCGAGGCTCGTTCACGATGGAATTCAAGTCGTACGAGCCTGTTCCGCCCAACGTTCAGCAACAGATCGTCGACAAGTGGACCCGGTCCAGAGCAGGCATCGACGAGGATTGAGCGATCTCTTCAAGGGCCGGGCGGCAGGACTCGCCCGGCCTCGAATTTTTGCGCGGTCGCTCAATAAAAACCGCCGAAGAAGCCGACGCCGAAGGAAGGGCGCGCGTAGCGGTCGATGTGGTTCATGATCGCGTTTTCGCGCTGAATGCCGATCTGCTGCGCGGCCATCTGCTCAGCGCGATCGGGAGCCCCTCCCCCCTGGTCAAACTTGCCGGCCTTGACGGGGTCGCCCTGAACCTGAAACTTGTTGCCTGGCGGATAATATTCCAGGTTCCGACCTCCTCCGCCGGGGTTGCGAAAACCCCCAGTCTGGTCATTCTGATAATACTCGGGATACGGATGCGGATAGTGATGAACAATACTCCTGCGCTTGTACGGTTGGAGAACGTGTTCCGCCTCAACCGCGGAAGGGGTATTGCCGCCATTCCCTGAGTTCGCGGGGGGAACGGGTTCCTGCGCGTAGGCCACGAAAGTCAACGCGCCCGAGACCAGCATCAAGGCGGCGATTCGAGAGGTGGAGAGCATGGCGTTTGTGTCCTTCATCCCGGGCCAGGAAAGGGGCGTGACGAGATGGGTTCATCCCTCTGGCTATATTCTAGACCGGGCACAGTCGCGGGTCCTTCAAAAATTAGGCCGAGGATCGCTCATTACCCGGAGAAGGGCCAGTCCGACCCGAGTGCCGCGCGTTGTTTCTCTAGAAGCTGGCGAATTCCAAGCTGGGCGAGATCAACGAGCCGGTCAAGCTGTTCGCGGGTAAAAACGCCTGACTCGCCAGTCCCCTGGACCTCGACGAACCCGCCGCGACCAAGCTGGACGACGTTCATGTCAACCTCGGCGCTGGAATCCTCGACGTAATCGAGGTCGAGAAGGGCCTGACCCTTGACGATGCCGACGCTGATCGCGGCGACCGAGTCGCGGAGAATCTGGCGAGCGGCAAGGCCAAACCGTTTTTGAAGGGCATCGGCGACGGCGACGAACGCGGCGGTGATCGCGGCGGTTCTCGTGCCGCCGTCGGCCTCGATCACGTCGGCGTCAATGTGCACGGTCCACGGGCCAAGGACCTTTGTGTCCACGACCGCGCGCAGGCTTCGACCGATCAAGCGTTGAATTTCGGTCGATCGACCGTCCGACCCGCGCGACTTGCGCGAAGGGGTACTGCCTGGCAACATCGCATATTCGGCCGTCAGCCAACCGACCCCCTTGCCTTCAAGAAACGGGGGAACCTTGTCGGACACGTGCGCCGTGACCAGAACGGTCGTGGCGCCCGCTCGATAAAGAACGCTTCCCGGGCTATTGCGGACAAACCCGCGCTCGATCGTGATCGGTCGCGGTTCGTCGTTCGCTCGTCCATCGTGTCGGGACATTCTCATTCCTGCATAAAAATGAAACGGCAAATCCGTTTCTTGTTTTGAAGAGACAATGACCAATGACCAATGACCGATAGCCGATGACCGATCAAGACATTTTATGGGTCATTAGTCATTTGACATAAAGGAAACATCATTTTCAGGCACGAACTTATCTTGCCGCCAGGTCGGCCGATTTTCCATCGTGCAGGAGCCAGAGAAGGAGCGCCTTTTGAAAATGGAGCCGGTTCGCGGCCTGGGGAATGACCAGACTGTTCGGGCTGTCCATGACTCCGGCCGAGACCTCCTCGCCGCGGTGCGCGGGGAGGCAGTGAAGAAACGAGGCGTCGGGCCGGGCTCGGGCCATGAGGGCTTCGTTCACCTGAAAAGGAGTGAACGCCGAGCGACGCAATTCCGCCTCGTGTTCCTGACCCATGCTCGCCCAGACATCCGTATAAACGACATCCGCGCCGAGCAGGGCATTCGCGGGGTCGTGGTCGACGACGAGCGGCGTCTTCGGGAATTTCTTCTGATACGCCGCGCGGAAATCCGCGGGAAACTCGTACCCTGGAGGCGCCGTGAGGACGAACCGGACGCCGAGCAGGCCCGATGCCATCGCCAGCGAACGCGCGACATTATTGCCGTCGCCGACAAAGACGAGGTTCACCCCCTCAAGACCGCCTCGCGTCTCCAAAATCGTGAGCATGTCGGCCATCGCCTGACAGGGATGCGACAGGTCCGAGAGCGCGTTCACGATCGGCACGCTGGCATAACGGGCCAGTTCTTCAACCGTTGCATGAGCATACGTGCGAACGGCGAGGGCATCCACATACTGGCTGATGACGCGCGCGAAGTCCTCGACGGTTTCGCGGCTTCCCATGCCGACATCCTTGTCGCGGAGGAAGATGGCGTTGCCGCCAAGGTGCGTGATCGCCGCTTCAAAGCTGACGCGCGTGCGCAGCGAGGGCTTCTCGAAGACGAGACCGAGAGTCCGACCCGGAAGATACGGCGTGCGGACCCCTCCGACGTACTCGCGCTTCAACACGGCTGCCTGCGTGAGAAGGTCACGCGCCTCGGACGCGTCGAGGTCAAAGAGGTCGATGAAGTGTCGGACCATATGAGAATGTTCCCGCCTCAGGCCAGGGGCGTCTGTCGAAGAACGTCGGCCAGTACGCCGCAACCTTCGTCGATCTGTTCATCGGTCAAGGTCAGCGCGGGCAAGAGCCGGACGACGTGGCCGTGGGTCGCGTTGATGAGCAACTTTCGTTCGAGACAGGCCGAGACGACGCTGGAGGCATCGACCGAGAGGTCGAGACCGATCATCGTTCCGAGAATGCGGATCTCGCGGACGAGTTCCGGGCATTCGCTCCGAATCAATTCAAAATGGCCGCGGAATCGCTCGCCGATCGCCTTGCCACGTTCGAGCAGGCCATCTTCCTCGATCGACTCCACCATCGCCGAACCCGCCCGACAGGCAATCGGGTTGCCGCCGAAGGTGCTCGCATGCATCCCCGGCTTCAACTCCTCGGCAAGTTTCGACTGCGCCAGCATCACCCCCGCCGCCACGCCACCGGCGAGGGCTTTGGCGCACGTCAAAATATCGGGCGCGATCGTCGAATGCTGATAGGCGAACCATTCGCCGGTCCGCCCCATTCCGGTCTGAACCTCGTCGAGAATCAAGAGCGCCCCGCGATCGTCGCAGAGCTTGCGAAGGCCCGGTAAATAATCAGGCGAGGGGATCTTGATCCCTCCTTCGCCCTGGATCGGCTCCACCATGACGGCGGCGGTCTCGTCACCGACGATCCGTTCGAGCGCTTTCAAATCATCATACGGAACATACTCAAAGCCCGGGACCATCGGCTCGAAACCGGCGTGATACTTCGGCTGCGCGGTGGCGGTGAGTGCGGCGTAGGTCCGGCCGTGAAAGCCCCCCTCGGCGGTGACGATCTTGTAGCGGCCGGCGGTCGACCCGTGGACCCGCGCCAGCTTGATCGCGGCCTCGTTGGCCTCGGCCCCGCTGTTGCAGAAGAAGGCCTGACCGCCGAAGGATCGCTCGGAAAGGGCCTGGGCAAAGGCCCCCTGGGCCTCGATATACCAGGTGTTTGGGACGTGGATCAAGAGGCCGACCTGTTCGCGGACGGCCTCGACGATCCGGGGGGGACAGTGGCCGAGGAGGTTGCAGCCCCAGCCGGGAAAGAAGTCAAGATAGCGCTGACCTTCGGCGTCCCAGACCCAGGAGCCTTCGCCCCGGACGAGACAGACCGGATAGCGTCGATAGTTGGAAATCACGTAGCGGCCGAACTGAGCGATCGTCTCGGCCGAGCTTTGCTGAGCCAGTTGCGCCAAGGTGGGAAACTCCCGTCTGGTCCGACCGCGAGGAAGTCAACGGGTCGGTTCGTTCGAATAAAAATTTGTCGATCTATCAGCAAGAGACGAAGCGCCGAGGCGAGTCTTCGAGCTTCAGTGCCTGACCGCGACGGGCTTGCGCGCGCCTGGGCCGTCGTCGGAAGGTTTCAGCTCGATCTCGGTGCCGATTCCGGTCTTGGTGTACATCTCAAGCAGGAGCGAGTGGCGGAGCCTGCCGTCAATGATGTGGGTTTTCTTGACCCCGGCTTCCAGGCTCGCCAGGCAGGCCTCGACCTTGGGAATCATCCCCTTGTCGATCACCCCTTTCTCGATCAGGTCGCGACACCCCTCGGGAGTCAGATCGCGAATGAGCGAGCCAGGTTCGTGCCGGTCCATCAAGATTCCGGGCGTGTCGGTCAGGAAGACCAGTTTGTCCGCTCCGAGCGCCATGGCGACGGCCGCCGCGGCGGTGTCGGCGTTGACGTTTAAAAGGCCGCCGTCTTCCGCCTCGGCCAGGGACGGCAAGAGCGGAACGACTCCGGCCAGGCAAAGGTTTTCGATCGGCGTGACGTCCACCTCGTTGACCTCGCCCACCCGGCCGAGATCGATTTCCTCGCCATTCGCCCCGGGAAGCGTGAGCCGACGCCCGAAAAGGCACTGGTGCGTCTTGTGATGCAGGCCCGAGGCCCGGCCGCCATACTTGTTGATATGGCGTTCCAGGTCGGCGTTGATCTCCTCGGCCAGCACGCGCGCGACGATTTCCAGGGTCGCCTCGTCGGTATACCGACGCCCCTGGACCCAGCGCGCTTCCAGTCCCGCGGTCTCCATCGCGTGGGTGATCGCCTTGCCGCCGCCGTGAACGACCACCGGCTTCATGCCGACGGTCTGCATGAAGACGACGTCGACCAATAGCGCGCGGAGCGCCTCGGGGCTTTCCATCACCGATCCGCCCAGCTTGATGACGGTGAACCGGCCGTGGAACTTGCGTATATATCCGAGCGCCTCGACCAGGACATCCGCCTTGCGGATCGCTTCTTCGTGCACGTCAAGCCCCCCGCAGTCGCTCCCCGGCGTTCCGACCAAACCGATATTGTCACTCAACGCTCGGCCGCTTGTAAAGGTGTCTTCCACAACGCTTCGGAGAATTGCAAAATCCTGAGAACCAGAGACCGTTTTGATCGAAATTTCAGCGTTTTGGTCGTGAACGCGGTCGTCTTCGTCAACCAGATTGCGAATGCCTGAAATTTGCTCGACGGGACTCGATTTGTTAAAATGCCTAACAGGACTCTTCTCCCTGAGCCAGAAAGCCCCGATGATGTCCACGGCGAATGGTGCCCCGGCGGATCTCCCCTCGCGACGGAATGGTCACGACCCCGACTTTGAAACCATGCCTGGACGTCCCGCGCGAGGTCACGGTCGGCCGATCTTCGAGGGGCATCAGCGGCTCGTTGCCAATCCCTTTCTGGCGATCATCGGTCTTCTCGCCTGGGCCATCTCGCTCCGACCGGTGATTAAAACACGACGTCTCGAACTCTTTATACCCGTCGCCGCGAGCGTACTCCTGGTCTACTTCCTCTTCCAATACCATTGCCTCGACTGCGGACGGACCGGCCGCCTCTCGCGCTGGCGCGACCACGCCTGTGACGCCGTTCAGGTGCGTGCCGGGGCCGGTCATCCAGGGCGCATTCGCGTTTTGAATCCGAGCCGACAGACAATCCTCTGGTTCTACCTGCTGGCGAGCCTCGGAGTCGTCGGCTACATCCTCGGCGGTTGAGGCCGAAGGGCGAGACGCCTTGACTTTGCCGCGCGGCCTTCCAGATAATCAGAGACCGCCGATCGCAGGTCGTCATCGTCCGCGAGGATCGCTTGAACGCCCGCATTGGCAACGACTTAAATGCAATCTTCATCGACTCGAAAAGCCGTTTCCGAGACGGCCTGAAACCAAAGAACGGCCCTGTCTCATGACGACTCGAACCGAACGCGAAGCGGGACCTCGCACGGCGCTCCTGGAACGAATTCTTGATGAGCGCATCGTCGTCATCGACGGTTCCATGGGTGCCCTGATCTATTCCCATGAGCCCTCCGAAGCCGACTATCATGGTTCAAGATTCAAGGGACATCCCTATAATCTCAAGAATTGCACCGAGGTTCTTTGCTTCACCCGCCCCGAGATGATCGAGGAGATTCACCAGGCCTATCTGGAAGCCGGCGCTGACATTATTGAAACAAATTCCTTTAATAGCAATCGCTTCTCTCTTGCCGAGTTTGGGCTTGAAGATCATGTCGATGAGTTGAATAAAACCGCTGTCGCGATCGCCCGTCGCGCCGCGGAGGATTTCACGAATCAAAATCCGCGAAAGCCTCGCTTTGTCGCCGGCAGCATTGGCCCGACGAAGAAGCAGCTCTCGATGGGTATCCAGGTCGACGACCCTGGCCATCGCGAAGTCACCTTTGATGAAATGGTGATCAATTACAAGGAACAGGTTCGCTCCCTGATCGAGGCGGGCGTCGACATTCTTTTACCGGAAACGTCGTTTGATACGCTTGTGATGAAAGCGTGCCTCTTCGCGATTGAAGAGGTCTTTGACGAGATGGGCATGAGCCTCCCGGTGATGATCTCGGGCGTGATCTTCAAGGAAGGGGCGACCCTCTCGGCGCAGCCCGTGGAAGCCTTTTATTACTCGGTCTCGCACTTTGACGCACTCAGCGTCGGCCTCAACTGCGCCGTCGGCGTCGAGCTGATGCGCCCGCAGATTGAGCGCCTGGCGGCGGTCTGCCGGAGTCGGATCAGTTGTTATCCGAACGCGGGCATGCCCGACGGTTTTGGCGGTTTTCTCGGCGACAAGGATGCCACGATCGCCGCGCTCGGCGAGTTCGCGCGCAATGGCTGGCTGAACATTGTCGGCGGCTGTTGCGGAACGACTCCCGACTGGATTGCCGGGATCGCCCGGGTGGTCGAGGGCGTTCCCCCTCGGAAGATTCCCACCGGCCCCGTCGAGACATCCTTGAGCGGTTCGGAACCGATGGTGATTCGCCCCGACTCCAACTTCATCATGGTTGGCGAGCGAACGAACATCACCGGTTCGCGCAAGTTCGCCCGCCTGATCCGCGAGGAAAAATTCGACGACGCCCTCGCCGTGGCCCGCCAGCAGGTTGAAAATGGCGCCAATATCATTGATGTGAACATGGATGAGGGACTGATCGACGGTGAAAAAGCGATGACGCGGTTTTTGAACCTCGTCTCGGCCGAACCGAGCGTCGCCAGGGTTCCCGTCATGGTCGATAGCTCGAACTTCAAGGTGATTGAAGCGGGCTTGAAGTGCATCCAGGGGAAATCGATTGTCAATTCGATCAGCCTCAAGGAAGGCGAGGCGAAATTTCTCGAACAGGCCGAACTCGTCCGACGCTACGGCGCGGCGGTCGTCGTCATGGCCTTTGACGAGGAAGGCCAGGCCGTCACAAAGGATCACAAGGTCGCCATTTGCGAACGTGCTCATCAACTCTTAACAGAAACCATTGGATTTAACTCGTCTGACATTATCTTTGATTGCAACATTCTTACCGTTGGCACCGGGATCGAGGAACACAACAACTACGCGGTCGAATTCATCGAGGCTGTCCGCGAGTTGAAGAAACGTCTACCCTATTGCAAGACGAGTGGCGGCGTGAGCAACGTTTCGTTTTCTTACCGCGGCAACGACACCGTGCGCGAGGCGATGAACGCCGCATTTTTGTACCACGCGATCGCCGCCGGGCTGGACATGGGGATCGTCAACCCGGGCCAGCTTGTGGTTTATGATGATATCCCCAAAGCTTTACTGGAACGCGTCGAGGATGTTCTTCTCAACCGCCGGCCCGACGCCGCCGATCGCCTGACCGAGTTTGCCGAGACCGTCAAGAAGAAGGGGAAAAAGCAAGAGGCGAAGGTCGACGCCTGGCGCGAGACCTCCGTGGAAGAACGACTCAAGCACGCTCTGATTCAAGGGATTACCGATTTTATCGACGCCGACGTCGAGGAGGCGCGTCAGAAGTACGAACGCCCGCTCTCGATCATTGAAGGCCCCTTGATGGACGGCATGAACGTCGTCGGCGACCTCTTCGGCGCGGGCAAGATGTTCCTGCCTCAGGTTGTCAAGAGTGCGCGCGTCATGAAAAAAGCCGTCGCCCACCTGATGCCCTTCATGGAGGCCGAGAAGCTCAAGGCCGGCGGCGTCGCCGGCGCCCGACAGGCTCGGGGCAAGCTTCTGATGGCGACTGTCAAGGGAGACGTTCACGACATCGGCAAGAACATTGTCGGCGTGGTCCTCGGCTGCAACGATTACGAGGTGATCGACCTGGGCGTGATGGTCCCCTGCGAAAAAATCCTCCAGACCGCGCGCGATCACAACGTGGATATCATTGGTCTTTCTGGCCTGATCACACCCTCACTTGAAGAAATGGTTCACGTTGCTCGCGAAATGGAACGTGAAGGGTTCAAGATTCCCCTCCTGATCGGCGGCGCGACAACGAGTTCCAAGCATACCTCGGTCAAGATCGCTCCGGGATATCAATCGAATGTTGTTCATGTGAAAGATGCGTCGCGATGTGTCGGCGTCGTGGACCGTCTTTTGCGTGACGATTTACGCACGCAATTTCAGGCCGAGTTGAAGACGCTTCAGCAAACCGAGCGAGACAGCTTTGCCCAGCGTCGCCAGCGCAAGCTTGTCCCGTATGCAAAAGCGCTCGAACGTCGGTTCGCCGTCGACTGGTTCTCAACGCCGATCGCGCGACCCGCCTTTACCGGGGCAAAGGTTATCAAGGATCTTCCACTTGCCGATCTTTTGCCCTTCATTGACTGGTCTCCCTTCTTCCAGACCTGGGAGTTGAAAGGGAAATTCCCGAAGATTTTTGACGATCCTATCGTTGGCCAGGTGGCGAAGGAGACCTACGACGACGCTCAAAAGTTGCTCGATCGGATCGTTCGCGAGAGCCTGCTTCAGGCTCGGGGCGTTTACGGATTTTTCCCCGCGAATGCTGATGGCGATGATATCATCATTTATACTGATGAGACTCGAACCGCCGAGCGTGCCCGGTTGCCGATGCTTCGGCAACAGTGGGAGCGCGAGGGTCAAAGCTCGTTCCGAAGCCTGGCGGATTACGTCGCGCCGGTCGAGTCGGGACTCGCGGATTATGTCGGCGGATTTGCCGTCTCGGCCGGATTTGGGGCGGACGAGCTTGCCGCCGAGTTTGAGCAAGACGGCGACGATCCGAACGCGATCATGACCAAGGCCCTCGCCGATCGACTGGCCGAGGCTTTCGCCGAATATCTCCATCAGCAAGGTCGACGCGACTGGGGTTACGGCCTTGATGAATCGCTCTCGACCGACGACCTGATCGAGGAGAAATACCGAGGCATTCGACCGGCCGCGGGGTATCCGTCGTGCCCTGACCACACCGAGAAGAAGACGCTCTGGACCTTGCTCGACGTCGAGGCATCGACCGGAATTCAACTGACCGAGAGTTTCGCGATGTACCCGGGGGCTTCGGTTAGCGGTCTTTATTTCGCTCATCCCGAGGCCCGCTATTTTGCCGTAGACCTGATCACGCGCGATCAGGTTGAGCCCTACGCGGCGAGGAAACAGATGTCGGTCGCGGAGGTTGAGCGCTGGCTGGCTCCGAACCTGGCGTATGACCCGGACTGAACGTCAATCCAGACCGAAAATACGACTTCGAATCGGTCTGGGCAGACCTGGAGTCTTCTGCTAAAGTCCGGCCCTTGAATCGCCGGGGTTCGACTTTGCACCGCGTTGCGCCTTTCATCGCGTCCGGCGGAAAGACGGATTTTTCACACACCCTGCCCGGTCCAAGGGGTCGTCGTTTCCCGGCCCTGGAAACACCGAGCGGGATTCTTCGCGAACCCGTCAGGATGGGGGATCGCTCATGAAAGCCTTGATCGCCAGTTGCGGACTGGGTTGTCTCTTGATGGTGACCGCCGTCTATGCCCAGGATGGGCTTTTCCGGCGCGCGCCGAAGGCCGCGAGTGTCACGTCGACATCCGCAACACCGTCGAATGCGGCAACGACAAAGCCCAAGGTTGACCCACAAGTTCAACGGACGGCGACCACCTCGCCCGCCCCTATCAACAGCGAAAACGCCCAGGCACCGCCGATCGCGCTGCCAAACGACCCGATCGAGCCCTGGCTCTTGACCAAGGAAGTCGGCCCATTTCTCGTGCTTGCCAAGACCTTTCGCGGCCCCGAGGCGGAGCGTTACGCGCTCGCCCTGGCCATGGAATTGAGGCGTGAGTACAAATTACCTGCGTTCATTCTTCGAACCAAGGATTTTCCTCACGGTTCTCTCTTTCGAAACGTTCCGCCGATGGCGCCAAGCTACGTGAACAAGGCGAATTTGACTGAGCCGGAACGGGTCCGCAGCTATGATGAGGCGGCGGTTCTCGTCGGTAATGAGAAGACCCTGGCCGATTCGGAAAAGCTGTTGCACATGGTCAGAAAGCTCAAGCCGAAGACGCTCAAGGCGATGCCGACCGTTTACGAAGGTCGGGCCGGGCACGGCCTCAGCACGGCGATTCGAACCACGAATCCGTATCAACCGACGCAAAATCTTTTTCCAGGTGGTGGCGGCCATGACCCTTTCGTCAAGGGTCTCAATCAAGGACCGTACAGTGTTTATAAGTGCCCGGGTCGTTACACGCTTCAAGTCGCCCAGTTCAACGGGCGAGCAACATTCAACCCAAGCTCATCCGAGAATAACAACTTCGGCGAAAACTGGCTCAAAAAGAGCCCACTGATCACAGCGCACGACGACGCGGAAGAACTCGCCGGCCTGCTGACCAGGCATCCGAAGGTCGTGAGCATGGGGGCGAAACCGTATGTTTATCACGACCGGACGTCGAGCCGGGTGCTGGTCGGCTCGTTCTCGTCGCCAAACGATCCGTCGGCCGTTGAACTCCGAAACGTCGTGCTCAACATTCCGTCGGACTTCCTGAAATTGCCCGGGAAATGGAAGGCCGGCTACAACGGCAAGGCCATCATTGCCCCGGCAACCGTCTTGACCGACCTCGATGATCCGACCAATCCGATCAAGGATCATTGATTCCGATTAATTTCACCTCCGAGACATGCCAACACAAGATGCCCACGCTTATTCTCGGAACGAGGAACAAAAAGAAGGGGCTGGAACTCGCCCAGCTCATCTCGCCCCCCTGGGAGACGACGCCCAGGCTGGAACGACTCAATGTCCAGACCCTCGACGACGTTGATTCCACGATCGACGTCGTCGAGGATGCCGACACCTTTGCGGGAAATGCCCGCAAGAAGGCGTCGGAAACGGCGAGGACACTTGGCCGCTGGGTTCTCGCCGATGATTCGGGGCTCGCGGTCGATGCCCTCGAAGGTGCGCCTGGCGTTTACTCGGCTCGATATGCCGGGACGCATGGCGACGACGAGGCGAACAATCAAAAATTGCTCGCCGAACTATCCAACGTCGCCGAAGAAAACCGAGGGGCGGCCTTCATCTGTACCCTGGCGCTGGCCGATCCAGACGGAAACATACGGCTCGAAGCCGCCGGAGCCTGCCGAGGGAGGATCACGCGAGGGCGCTCCGGTGCGCACGGGTTTGGATACGATCCGCTCTTTTTGATCCCCGAATATCACAAGACCTTCGGCGAGTTAAGCCCCCTGGTCAAGAGCCATCTCAGTCACAGGGCCAGGGCATTCAGCCAATTACGCCCTGGGCTGGATCGATTAATTGCAGTCGGCGACTGGACTTGAAAACGTAACTCCACAAACTCCAACGTTCAAACGCAAACGCCCCCGGTAGATGCCGGGGGCGTTTGTCGTTCCAGAGATTACAATGTAATCGTCCAGTCCATTCAGAACCGGCGGATGACGTTGCCGAAGATCGGGAAGCGGCGATCGCTGACGTCGTAAACAGGCAGTGTCGTCATCGGCAGATCGCTCTGCGGCGATGTCACAGACTGTTGCGACGACGGCAGGACGCAAGGGGCCGGGCAGTGGACCATGACCGGAACCTTGACGCAGACCTCCACGGGGACCTGCTTGCAGATCGTCCGGGGGACGCAGATGTTCTTCACCTCGGTTACCTGCCGGGTCGTCGTCACCGGCTTGCATACCGTGGTGGTGACCGGCACTTGCTTGCAAACGGTGTAGCACTCCTTACGGCAGCGCTGTTCGGTCTGTAGCTCGCAAACGGTCTCGGGAACACAGCGGGTCCGCTGCTCGCAAACGGTCTCGCAGATGATCTCGGGAACCTGCTTCGAGCAAACCTCCGAGACCATCCGGCAGGTCGTCACCGGAACCTGACAGACCCGGCTCTCGCAGACGAGCCGGCAGGTGGTGACAGGCACCTGCTTGACGTGCTGCGTGGTCACCAGTCGGCAATGCGTGACCGGAATTCGCTTCACACAGGTTTCCTTGACGATCCGAGTGAACGTGCAGGGGACCTGTCGGAACGCGGTTTCCTTGACGATCCGGGTCACGGTGTAGGGCACCTGTCGAACCGCGGTCTGACAGACCAGGCGGGTGGACTGGTACGCTTCCTGACGGCAGAGGGTCTTGGAGCACATCTTGGTGACCGTCACGGGAACGCGCCGCATGCAGGTCTGGGGGACCATGGTGCAGTACGTGTAGGGAACGGTCTTCTGGCAGACTTCCCGCACCGTCCGGCACGTCGTGACGGGGATCTGCTTGACGCATTCGGTGGAGACGGTCTCGCAGATCGTCTCGGGAACCTCCTTGGTGCAGACCTCCTGGACCATCCGACAGGTGGTGACCGGGACCATTTTCACACAGTCTTCGGGAACCATCTGGCAGGTGACCACGGGAACCTGCTTGGTCACGCAGTAGGGGACTTCCTTGCAAACGGTGTAGGGGACCTGCTTCTTGACGTGCTGACGCTCATAGACGGTGCACTGGACGTTCTCAATGATCGTCTTCGGGCACCAGACGCGCTTGGTGCAGGTCGTCGGCGGGCACTGGTAGGCAACTCCATTGCAGCAGACCGTCTTGCCTGGCACGCAGGAGGTTTGCTCAACCCACTCGCCGCAGTGGCGCTTGACCTGATGGCAGACCGTCTTGGGAACGCAGACCTTTTCGCAGACCTCGCGGTAGGCGGTCTCGGTCACGGTCTGGTAGGCGGTTTCGGTGACCGTCTTGAATGAGGTCGTCTGCACGGGGCGGCAAACGGTGTAGTGGCATTCCTTCAGCACCGTTTCCTTGACCGGTCGGCAAACCGTGTAGTTCACCGAACGCATCACCGTCCGACGCACGGGAGTTTGCACGGTGTAGCGGCAGGTCTGCCAGGTCGTTTCCTTCACCGGGCGGCAAACGGTGTAGGCCACCTGCTTATAGGCGCACTGCTTGACGGAAACCATCCGCGTGTACGGCTGGCACTCCATCACCGTCGACTGCACCGGAACCTGCACCGTGTAGGGAACAGACCGATAACAGGTTATGGGTACGGGAACCTTGACCGTATAGGTGCAGTTCTTGTACGCCGTTTCCTGAACAGGGCGGCAGACCGTGTAGGGAACCGTCTTGACAACAGTTTCCTGAACAGGGCGGCAGACGGTGTACGCGCACTCCTTGTACGAGACCTCCTTGACGGGGGTGGTCACGTTGTACACGCACGACTTCATCACAGTCTCACGCACCTTGCGCGTGACCGTATAAGTCTTTGACTCCAGGTGGCATTCCCGGACCGGTCGGCAGACGGTGTACGTCTGCGTCTTCCAGATCGTCCGGCTGACCGGGCGCTGAACGGTGTAGGGAACCTCGCGATAAACGGTTCTGTAGACAGGTTTCTGAACCGTGTAGGGAACGTCGCGGACACAGTGCTCGGAGATCGTCTTATAGGAGGTGACGGTCTCGGGCTGCATCACCGTTTCGCAGATGTCGCGGACGCAGCTCACCTGCCGCGTTTCGTAGACGGTTTCCGGAACGCCGCGGATCACCGTCTGACGCTGACACTGATATTCAATATGCCCGGCACACTCCTGGGGCATGGGGCAACAACGAGTTGAGGCGGCGCCAGCATAACTGGCCGCCTCTGCCGGGTTCGCGGCCGCCCAGACCCCGGTGCACAGGGTCAGGAACGTGACCGTCAGTCGTCTCCCAATCATTCAGACGCTCCTCAAAGCATCTCTCCCGACCAAGGTGCTCAGCGCGGTGGTCCGCTTCAAGAGACTCCACTCAAGGGCGCGGGACCGCAACTTCAAGACTAGTCTCGGCCCACAATCCCCCCTGTCTTCACTCATCTTGTCAGTTTTTCTAGTTCAAAAATCTTCCCTAACCGCAATCTTTACCTAGCCGTTACGTCGGTTACCTGGCCCCCCCGGATTGCTCGATCAATCCCCACAGAAGGGACATTTGGATTTCCGCGATTCACGCTCAAGGTTTTCCAGACCGGGCGACTTGCCTTAAAATTCCGAAGGGGGATTGAGGCGAAGACTGCGGCGGTCCGTTAAACTCTCGGGGCGGGCGTGGCGTTGTTTTGCGGGTTAAAGTTTCGCGAGGAATCGGGTCGGCTTATGGGCATTCTCGATCGGTTCCGGCTTGATGGACGGGTGGCCCTGGTAACCGGTGGTTCACGCGGCCTCGGGCGCGTCATGGCCGAAGCGCTGGCGTCGGCCGGGGCCGCGCTGGTGATCTCGGGGCGTGATGAGTCCTCGGCGACGTCCGCGGCGGCGGAAATCGGCAACGCGACAGGTTCCAAAACGATGGGAATCCGCGCGGACGTGGCCAGGGCGTCGGACGTCGCGGCGATGGTGGCGAAGGTGCTCGACACGTTGGGCCGGCTGGACATCCTCGTCAATAACGCGGGGATCAACATTCGGGGGCCGATCGAGCAACTGAGTGAGGATGACTGGGATCAGGTGATTGACACGAATCTGAAAGGCCCGTGGCTTTGTTGCCGGGCGGCGGGCGAGGCGATGCGTCGGCAGAAGTGGGGCCGGGTCGTGAACGTCTCCAGCATGCTCGGCGAGATCAGCATGCCGGGACGCACGCCGTATGCGTCGAGTAAGGGGGGCCTGACGCTCCTGACCAAAACGCTCGCGCTGGAGTGGGCCAGGGAGGGCGTGAACGTCAACGCGCTCTGTCCCGGTCCGTTCGCAACCGAGCTGAATATCCCGCTCCTGAACGATCCGGTCGCGAAGGCGGCGATGCAGTCGAAGGTGCCGCTCGGCCGCTGGGGCGACCCCACGGAGATCGGCCCGGCGGTTGTCTTCCTCGCCTCGGAGGCGTCCAGTTACATGACCGGCGCCACGCTGTTCATCGATGGCGGTTATACGGCACAATAACGACTGGCTGCGTTCGCCTCTGGATACCTCTCCCGCGAAAAGAAGGGCCTTGTTCATGAGCGATCCGATCAGTCAGGCACTTCCGCGAGGGTTCAAGGCGGCGGCGACCCGGGCGGGGATCAAACCGTCTGGGGGCCTTGACCTGGCGGTCCTCGTCGCCGACGGACCCTGTACGGCGGCCGGAACCTTCACGACCAATCGCGTCTGCGCGGCGCCCGTGAAGTGGGACCGCGCCCGGGTGCCGTCTCAGGGAATTCGCGCGGTCATCATCAACGCCGGCAACGCCAACGCGGCGACAGGGGCGCAGGGCGAGGCGAACGCCAGGCGCACGGCCGAGGCCGCCGCGGAGCAGATCGGTTGCCGGGCCGACGACGTCCTCGTCGCCTCAACCGGGGTGATCGGTCATCAGTTGCCGATGGATCGGCTCGAAGCCGGTCTCCAGGCGGCGCTCGGGTCGATCCTGCCCGACTGGGCGAGCTTCGACGAGGTCTCTCGGGCGATCATGACGACCGACTCCCGCCCCAAGGTCTTTACCAGGCGGCAAACGATCGGCGGCGAGGAAATGACCCTTTTCGGGATCGCCAAGGGGGCCGCGATGATCGGCCCGAAGATGGCGACGATGCTCGGCTTCCTGCTCACGGATGCCTCGGTCGCCCCCGAGGATCTTCAGACGATCCTATCAGCTTCGGTCGATGAGTCGTTCAACTGCATCTCGGTCGAAGGGCACATGAGCACGAACGATACCGTGCTCGTTCTGGCCGGTGGGACCGGCCCGAGACTGACCGGCGAGCCTCTTTGCGAATTCGCCGGCCTCGTGCGCGAAGCCTGCATTGCGCTGGCGAGGATGATTCCCGACGACGGCGAGGGGTCAACGCACCTGATCACGATCGACGTCGAAGGGTGCCAGGATCGCGAACAGGCCAGGACCATCGCGCGATTTGTCGCCGATAGCGCCCTTGTGAAGACGGCGATTCACGGCGCTGATCCGAACTGGGGGCGGATCGTCTCGGCGGCGGGCTATGCCGGTGTCGAGTTCGAGGAATCGCAACTCTCGCTCTGGGTCAACGGGTTTGAACTCTACCGAGACGGGACCCCGTTGAGCTTTGACGCGGCCACGGTCTCGACCTCGATTCGAAGCCGGCGCGAGGTGAACGTGAAACTCGTCTTCACGCTCGGATCGGCCTCAATTCGGTTCTGGACCTGCGACATCACCGCCGAATACATCCACCTGAACGCCGATTATACGACCTAACCATTGATCTTGATCTGACCTGAGGGTCTGGCATCTTTCTTGCTTACTGGCCATCCAGATTCTAAATCTCAAAGGAGTCCGACACGGTGTCGGAGCCGGCGTCACGATCGCGAAAAGGCCCGCCCGCGTGGTCGGTCGGGATCGCTATCGGGGCGAAACTCGGGATTCGTTCTGTCCGATCTTCTCTTCGACCGACTGACCCTTTTGGCAGGAGTCCGCGCGATGCCTCCTCTTCTCAGTAAGCCGTCAGGCGCCGCTCCCGCGGCCCTTTTTTACATCACGATCGGCGCACTCATGACGGTCTGGAGCGGAATCTGGTACTCCTGGCTTCGCGGTCATGAATCCAGCAGCCAGGGCGTGCATTATCTCTGCATGGGATTTCTGGCGACGGGGATTGTCTTGCTCCTGATCGGCTTCACCCTCGGGCCGATTTCCCGGTGGGCGCGACATGCCGAGCTTCCGCCGTCGGAAGTCACCCCGGCCGCCGTCCAGAATGACGCCAACGCGCGACGGGTTTGAAACAATTGATCGATCGATCGATCGATCGGACCGGAATGACGAGTCTTCGAACCGAGAAAGGCCCGCGGAATGATCCGTGGGCCTTCTTCGTTCTCGATCAACGACCGAGAAAAGAACTCGATCGATCAGGCGTCCGGCTTGCGAACGGCGGCGGCGAGCGGGCGGAGAACCGCCAGCATCGTGTTGAGGTGGGCCAATCGCGGGCCGAAGCGGTCCACGAAGTCGGTCAGGGCGAAGTCGCCATCAATAAGGTTCTCGTGGTTCTCACTGACGTAGGTCGCCAGCTCGCTCATCAGGGCGGCGTGGACCTGTTCCAGGTTGCCAAGCGATTCCTTGCAGTGGTCGAGAACCGATTCATGACCGTTTTGCCAGCGTTCCAGTTCGGCAATCTGGCGGGCGCGTTGATCGCGATTGACCTGAGCGGCCTCGCGAGCGAGTTCGAGTTGTTGACGGTGCATCTCCAGTCCTTGACGCTGGAGTTCCAGCGTCTGCGATTGAAGATTGATCAGCAGGTGCAGGAGGGCCACCGGGTCGTTCGGGTTCGGCACGACCGGGGACGCCCCTTGGCCCGTCGGGGAGACTTCCATCCGGTACGTCCAGTAGGGAGACGACGGGTTCTCGCGTGATGACACCCCGACCTCCTTTGGCTCTGACTCGCGCACTGGCTCGGAACCAGAACGCTTCGAGTTCGTTCGCCTTCTCTCAAAGGATGAGGCGTCAACAATCAAGTCTAACCGAAATCCGAGCCTCGGGACAGGTCAAGCCGCCCGGTTCCCGAAGTGGAATTCGCGAGTCGACCTGATCGCCCGACGGAAGCGTTGATTTGACTGAATCTTAGGTCACGCCAAAAATTAAGAAAGAAGATGATAAAAGGCGTCGGGCAAGGCATCGACGAGGTCACCGGCAATCATGCCGACCTCGCCGTTCTGATCGCGGGCGATGTCGCCCGCGAGGCCGTGCACGTATGTTCCGAGCTGGGCGGCTTCAAACGCCGGCAGCTTCTGGCCGAGCAAGGCGGCGGTCACCCCCGTCAAGACGTCGCCGGTGCCGCCAGTGGCCATGCCGGGGTTGCCAGTCGTGTTGACGTAAACCCTTTTGCCGTCGGTGACAACGGTTTGATTCCCCTTGAGCGCGACGACCAGGAATTCCGAGATTGAGGCGAGCGCGGCGGCCTGATTCTGGCGGTCGGCCTGGACCTCGGCGATCGTCTTGCCGGTAAGCCGGGCAAACTCTCCGGGGTGCGGCGTGATGATCACGGGGCGCTTCAATTTCTGAAAAAGCTCCGTCTTGCCCGCTAATGCATTGAGACCGTCGGCATCGATCACCGTGGGGATCTCGACCGACTCGACGACCCATTGTATGAGCTTTTCGATATCGGACGACTGACCCAGACCCGGACCGATCGCCAGAACGTCGGCCTTTTTCAGGAGTTTTTCGAGCGTTGAGCGGGCCGGGTCGAACTGGATCAGGCCGTCGTCGTCCTGGGCGAGCGGATAGGTCATGTACGACGGTTCAAAACTGGCGACAACCGGCTGGATTTCCGTCACGCAGGCGATGCGAACGAGTCCGGCGCCCGACCTCAGGCAGGAGGCGCCACAGAGTGCCGCGGCCCCGGCCATTCCTCGACTTCCGGCGACCACGACGACGTTGCCGTACATGCCCTTGTTGCTATCCGCGGGGCGTTTCGGGAGACTCGGTATCGGTTCGATCCGCTCAAGGGTCATGGACCAGGGCTCCAGGTTCTTCGGCCGCGCGCGGACCGGGTCGGAAGAGAGATCAGATCGAGGCAGAGGGAATCAGGGCCGAACGCCGATTGAGGGCAAAGGACAGAAGGTCAAAGGTCAAGGGTCAAAAAGGACAAAGGGCAGATTTCCAAACTTGACCTTTGTCCTTTTCACTTACCAGAAATCAAGATCCGGCCGCGGAGATCCGGGCCTGCCCGGCGCGTCGAGCGATCAGACCGGCGACGTGGCCGCCGTTGAACCCGGCGTCAATGTTCACGACGACGACGTTCGAGGCGCAACTGTTGAGCATCCCAAGCAATGCGGCGAGGCCACCAAAGCTCGCGCCATAGCCGATGCTCGTCGGGACGGCGATCACCGGGCAATCGACGAGGCCGCCGACCACGCTCGGCAAGGCCCCTTCCATTCCCGCGACGACCACCAGCGCATCGGCCCCGCCGAGCGATCCAAGCTGATCGAGAAGGCGATGAAGCCCGGCGACGCCGACATCGGCAATGAGCGTGACCTCGCAGTTCCATGCCTCGGCGGTCACCCGGGCTTCCTCGGCGACGGGAAGGTCGCTCGTCCCCGCGGTGACAACAACGACCCGGCCGAGCCTGGAACCAGCTTCCTCGGGGTTCACGACCGAGAAGGTCCGGCCGATGGCGTTGTGCCGCCCCTCGGGAAAGGCCCGGACCAGGTGCGCCGCGGTTTGAGAATCGACGCGGGTGACCAGGCCCGCCTGGCCGTGACGGATCATCACGCGGAGGATGCCCTCGATCTGCTCGGGGGTCTTGCCCTGGCCAAAGATGACCTCGGGAAAGCCGCAGCGTAATCGGCGATGAAGGTCAACCTTGGCAAAACTTCCCGCCTCCTCGTAAGGGCGGGTGACAAGGGTCTGGGCGGCGTCGTCGGGAGAGACCTTGCCGCTCCGGACGGCGTCGAAGAGCGTCTTGAGTTCGTGTTGGTCCATGCGTGTTTCGGGGTCGTCCGGTGTCCTCGCCAGTCGTAAGAAGGAGAGAAGATCCTTTGTACCGCGAACCGGGGTGAGATCGCAACCGCTTCAGGCTTTCCCGACGGTTCTTGCCCATGATATGCTGGTTGCAAGTCACCTCAGACGCCCCGGCCAGACTCCGCGGCGACCGAACCGCGTGGGGGTTTCCGCCATGCCCGAAAAACCGCCCAGAGCCGGGAAGGAGACGATTCCCGTCGCCCGGCCGGCGACCGTCGCGCCACCGATCGACCTGCCCGAAGGCGAGGAAGAACGCCCCGTCCAGTCCTGGATCGAGTTCTCGCGCGAGAGCCTCCGGGGCTGGTCGACCTCGCTGACCCTGCATGGTCTGATCCTGGTGGCGCTGGCGCTCTGGATCATCGTGCCGAAGTCCAATCCCCCCAAGGTGTTTTCGACGCGTCTTGCCGGTTCCGAAAACGGCGTGGAAGAAGGGATGAACCGGACCGGCGGTCTCAACACGCAGTCCGAGATGACCATCACCCCCGAACCGACTCCGGCGCCGGCCTTGACCGGTTTGAAGCCGCTCGACATGGCCGCGCTGGAAGTGAAGGCGCCGGAGATCGTCGGTTCCTCAAAGGCGAGCGCGGGCGGGGGCATGAACAATAACAACCCCGGCGCCGGTGATGGCGACGGCTTTGGTCTCGCCAAGTTCGGTCAAGGGGGCGAGAGCGTCCGAGGGGTCGAGGTGAAGGTCGGCGACCCCCAGTTTACCTTGCTCTGGGACACCGAGGTTGACCTTGACCTCCACGTCATCGAGCCTGGCGGCAAGGAAATTCACTGGGAAGACCCCAAAGGGACCTTCGGCGGCGAGCTTGACGTCGACAACACGAAGGGCTTCGGTCCCGAAAACATCTACTGGATGCATCTCGTTGAAGGGACCGACGAGCGCGTGAAGGGGCAAGGGCCGACGGGCGAGTACAAGTGGTTCGTCGTCTACTGGGGGGGCTTCGGCGGCATTCCCAAACCGACGAAGTGGAAGGTCCGCATCAAGCACGGCGACAAGGCGACCGTCGTCACCGGCCGCTTCAAATCGTTGAACGAGCGGAGCAAGACTTACACGCTCAAGGTTGATCCGCCCGTGGCTGGAACTTCCGCCGCCAACGCGACTCCTTGAGGAATAAGGCCCCGAACGCGCAACGGGGCGGCGACGGTCCGCCAGGTCCGCCTTCGCCCCGCTCTTTGGATCGCGCAACCGGAAAATCACGCTCGCAAAAAGGCTATCGGACGGGTTCGGGCGTGATCTTGAGCAGGATCGGAACAGTTCACGCTAGCGCCGGATTGTCGAATCACTGACCCCGCGCGCGACCGGCAGCCAGACAGCCGGGCCATCGCGTCGGCCGAGCAAGGCGGGGTCGTCCTCAGCTGCGTCCGAGACGGGACGGCCCCAGCCGTTGGAACGGGATTCGAGGTCGTCCGTTGAAGGCAACGCTTCAATTCGACCGGGAATCTGCGCCGATGGGGGTTTTCGAGGCTTCCGGGTCGATCGACCGGCGGGCAAGGTGATCCGAGAAGGCTCGGGCGCGTGGTCGACGGGGCTGCTCTCGGCGAGTTCGGACGCTTCGAGACCTCGGCTTTTGAGCATGGCCTTGGCGTTATCCAACCGCGCGGAAAGCTCGCCATTGTTCGACTCTTCCTGAACGAGGCGATCCTCGGTCTGGCGAATCTCCGACTTGAGGTTGGCAACCTCCTTGCGGAGTTGCTGATTCTCAAATTCCATGTGACTGAGACTGGTCTTGAGCGTCCCGACGTTCGTCCCCTTCGACCGGAGCGACCCCGACTGCGCGCAGCCAGGGCCGATCAGGCAGAGACCGGCCAGCAACCAGACGTATCGGCAAAAATTCATGCATGCGACCTTGCCGGATCTCGGCGGTCGTGGGTCGTTTGGGGATGAGATCCGGCCAACCAACCCGCCGGTCGGACTCAGGACCAATCCTCGCCGGGTGCCGCGTCCGACGCCTTCGCCGCGTAGTTGGCCGGCGGTCGGTCATCGGAGAGCGGCGTATAGTCATCGTCGGCTGATCGGGGGCCTCCCGATCGCACTCTTCGCCAGGCCAGCAAAAGAGTCATCGTCAAGGCCGTTGTCACTGATCCCACCAGCGCGCTCACGAGAATCACTAAGCCGGTCGAGCTCGTCACCGTCCCCAGCGCAAACGGAAACGAGACCGTCACTTGCGACCGATTCGCCATGATGAAGTAGAGCAAGAGGCCCAGAATCAAGGCCAGGCCGACAATCCGTCGGTAAATCCAAAGGTTCCGCGCGATCGAAGGCTTACGACGCTTGTAGGGGGATGTCATCGGACGCCTCGATTCTGTTCGATGGAAATGCGATCGTACGTCCAGGAGGATTGCAAAGTCCGTCTTATTCCGTGACCAAGGACCAATGACCGAGGACCAAAAGTTGGAATTTCTCGGTCATTTGTCATCGCGATTTTGCAATTCTCCAGATCGCACGTCAGGGAGAGGTAACGATCAGGCGAAGAATCTGGAAATAATTTTTGCCCCAGGCGGGCCAGAGCCACGGCCAAGACAGTAACAAGGCCAGCGCGGCCATGCTCAGATAAGGTCCAAAAGGGATCTCACGGTCCACGCTCGACGTCGGCTGTCCCGCCATGCGTTTGCCGAGGTAAATCAAGACCTTCGACGACGCGTGCGCCAGCCCAAAAAAGGGGGCGGAGAAGAAGGTCAGGACCGCGACCTGCCAGCCCATGTACGCCCCGATCATCGCCATGAGCGTCACGTCACCAAACCCCATCGCCTCCCGCCTCAACGCGATCGAGCCAATCAGGCGGACGGCCCAGGTCAAGCCGCCGCCGACCGCCAGACCGATCATTCCGACGAGAAATCCGTCCCAGTGCGTGCTCGCGAAGCCCGGTTCGGGTCGGATCGCCGGCAAGATCGTCCCGACGCTCAGGCCAATGAGCATGCCGGGGACCGTGATCTCGTCGGGAATGATCGTCAGGTCATAATCGATAAACGTCGCCGCGACGAGCAGGGCGACAAGGCTTAAATGGTACGCCAGGCCGACCGGAATCACCGTCGGCAACGTACCCCAGGGGATTTCCGTTCCATACACAACGTTAGAAACGTAAACTGCCGCGTAAAGCAAGCCGACGAGTGTCTCAATGAGCGGATAACGCGGAGAGATCGGCTGTCCGCAGGCCCGGCACTCACCCCGAAGCGTGATCCAGCTCACGATCGGGATGTTATCCTGAGGCGCGATCGCCGACAGACAGCGCATGCAGTGCGACGCGGGCCAGATCACGCTCTTTTGCCAGGGAATGCGATAAATACAAACATTCAAAAAACTGCCGACAACCGCCCCGATGGCGAAGAGGCCGACGATCAAAATGGCATGCGTCTGCCAGGTTATCAACGATCCGTCCTCCGCCGCTGTTCGATCGCTCGCCAACGTTCCGCGTCGATCTGCCCGAGGACCGACCGCAGTTCATCGACAATCTCAACCGGGCGTTTCTGATCGGTCTCGATCACAAGGTCGGCTGCGGCGCGGTAGAGTGGTTCGCGGGTTTCGAGGACATCGGCGATCTCACGAAGAGTCCCTGCCGAGGTGAGCGCGGGGCGATCGAGACCCCCGCGCAGGCGATCGGCCAGGACCGTGGGATCGGCCCGCAGCCAGATCGTCAAACCAAAGGCTTTCAAGGCGTTCCGGTTCGCCGCCCGAAGAATGACACCGCCGCCAGTCGCGACCACGGCGCGATCGGGATGCCTCGACAGGTCGGCCAGGATCTTTTCTTCAAGGTCACGAAAAACCGGCTCGCCCTCGTTCTCAAAGAGCGAACGGATCGATCGGCCGATCCGGGATTCGAGCGCCTGGTCGGCGTCGACGAAGGAGCGGCCGAGCGTTGCGGCCAGCAATCGGCCGACGGTCGTCTTGCCGGTTCCTCGATAGCCGATCAGGGCGAGGCCGATCACGTCGGGGATCTCGGTCCGATCACTCATTCGCGGACCGGGCCGAGCTTGCGGCGGACGACCTCGCGCATCAGGTCTTCGGGAGCGTCCTGGCCGGTGTAATACTTGAACTGCGCGGCGGCCTGGTGGATGAACATATCGACGCCCGAGATCGACTGACAGTCTCGCTCACGCGCTAGCTTGAGAAACATCGTGTTCTCGGGATGATAGACGGTGTCAAAGGCGACCATGTTCGCCTTGTTGAAGGCGGCGGGGGGCATCGGCGTATCGTCAACGTTGGGGTGCATGCCCACGGGTGTGCAGTTGATGATGATCTCGGCGAGGGTCGCCACCCGCTGACCCCAGTCGACCGACCGGCAGCCAACTTCCGCCGCAAGCGCCGTCGCGCGTTCGGCGTTGCGACTGCTAATCGAAAGATTGGCGCCACGACGCTGGCAGCCAAAGGCGATCGCTCGGGCCACGCCCCCCGCGCCCAAAATCAGGACTTGCTTATCAGCCAGCGGATTGGCATCGTCATCATTCGCGCGACCGCCGAGGGCGACCTTGAGCGACTCCATCGCCGCCCGATAATCCGTGTTGTAGCCGATCCTGTCGCCATTGGTGATCAGAACGGTGTTGCACGACTTCGTCCGATCGACCGCCGCGTCCATCTTCTTCAAAAGAGGAATCACCTCTTCCTTGTGCGGAATCGTGACGCTGAAGCCTTTCAGATCGAGCCATTCCAGCGCCTTGAGCGACGGCCGGAGCGTTCCCGCCGGGATCAGGAAGGGGACCATGACCTTGTTCAAGCCAAGCTGGCGAAACGCGGCGTTGTGAATCGCCGGGCTGAGGCTATGGCCGATCGGGTCGCCAATCACGCCGAAAACCTCGGTCTCGGCGTTGATCTGGTCGTACAGGTAATCGCGCTTCAGGTCGCGATAAACGGGCATCCCCGGCGCGAAGGTGCGCTCGGGGTTATATCCGGCGTAGGTCCAGGGAGCGCCGAACTTTCGGCCGAGAATCCGGGTGAAGACGCCGGCCTCGCCCATCGCCAGCGCGATCATCGGCACGGGAGAATTCGCGCTCAGCTTGAGAATCTCGGACGCCTCGGCGATCGACGGGGCGCGAACCGCCAGCTTCACGACGTCGGCGTCCGCCTCGTCGCACTGTTCGGCAATCGACTTGAGGTCTGCGGGGATTTCGTGGAAGTTGTGATAGCTGATGATGCGCTTGGTTTTGCCGTAGCGCCGGATCTTCGAGGCAACGTCAACCTCGATGTCGACGTAGTCGATCCCCAGGGCGATCGCCTCGCGGATCAGCCCCTGCCGTTTTTCCTCATTGCCGCGCCAGAGGCCGCCATCGGCGCCTCGGCGCAAGGTGACGAGCATCGGCGTCGGCCGCTTGGCGAGGATGCGCTTGAGGTCGGGATCGCGGCGGAGGCAGTCAAGTCGAAGCTCGACCAGGTCGACCCCCGCCTCGGCGGCTTCGCTCCATTCCTGCGCGAGCGACGCATGCCGGCCCCGCCCGATCGTCACACAGATCATCGATCGCTCCCGACCTCAATGCTCGACACGACTCCGGGCCGAAAGCGCCTTGGCTACCGGCCCCTCTGATTGAAATTTTACGGTGCGATGGCTTCGATGCGAAAGGGGGGAGCAGGCCGAGCCTTCGACTCGACGAGCGAAGACGCCTCAAATTCTTCCAAACTGGCGTTCCAGTTCGGACTTGGTGAAAACGAGGGCCGTCGGCCTGCCGTGCGGACAGTGGTGCGAATCGCTGACCAGATGTCGCCGTTCCAGAAGCGCCGCGACCTCGTCGGGCGTGAGCCGCTGACCGGCTTTGACCGCCGCCTTGCAGGCGATCATGTGCAGCAGGTCGGCCAGCAGGGCGTCGCGACTCGGCGGGTTCGGCCGCGATCGCAAGTGCTCGGCGAGGTCACGCAAGAGGCGCTCGGGCGCGATCCCGGGGAGCATCGCCGGAATGCTCGTGACCAGTACCGTGTCACCGCTCAAGGGCTCGATATCAAGACCAAGCTGCCGCAAAGCGTCGGCCTGTTCCGTCACCGAGGCCGCCTCAACCGCCGAGAGGGCCACGGGTTCGGGAACGAGCAGGCGTTGCGATTCAATCGCTCCGCGCTCGACCCGTTTTCGTAATTCTTCAAAGAGGATGCGTTCGTGAAGCGCATGCTGATCGATGACCATCATGCCGTCGTCGGTCTCGGCGATCAGGTAGCTATCGTGGACCTGAAGCGCCTTCAGGGGGAAGCCCGCGAGGTCGACGGGACGTCCTCGCGGTTCCTCGTCCGTTGATTCCTGAAGCGTTTCGATGGTCTCGGTCTTCGGTGCCGAATCAACCGCGGCGAACTCGTCAAAGTGTCCCGAAGAGGCAAAAGGGGTGCTCGGGGCAAGCCGCTGGGTCCAGTTTTCGGTCGGTGGTCCACCGGCATAGCCAGGCTGCGGATAGGTCTTGAACGTTTCCGAGGCGGGTGGGAACCACGAGGCGACTTCCTGGCGACGGTCGTCACCCGGGTTGAGCGCATAGGAAGAAGCGCGGGATGGATCGACCGGCGGCAAGGTCTCGGGGCGCCTTGTAGTTTCTTGAGGACTGAACGTTTCCGAGGTCTGAAGTCGGGCGTGGAGGTCGCTGGAGAGGAAGGTCTGGCGGACGGTCGAGAGGAGTTGGCTGTAGATGCGCTGACCGTCGCGAAAGCGGACCTCAACCTTGGTCGGGTGGACGTTGACGTCGACCTCGTCGGGGGGGATGTCGAGGTGGAGGAAGGCGACGGGGAGTCGGCCGACCATCAAGAGACCGCGATAGGCTTCCGAAAGAGCGTGCGAGAGCGAACGGTCACGAACGTACCGGCCGCCGACGAAGAGGAACTGTCCCTTCGCGCTGGACCGGCTCTGCGAGGGGTGGGCGACATACCCCCAGAGATGAATCGACTCAATCCGACTCTCGATCCAGAGGAGCGATTCCGCCAGTTCGCGGCCGAAGAAGACGGAAACCCGGTCCCGAACGCCGGTCACGGGAGGAAGGTCGTGAATCAGCTTTCCGCCCGACCGAAAGGTCATGTGGACGGTCGGGTGCGCGAGCGCGATCCTCGAAAACATTTCCTGAACGTGTCCCGCCTCGGTCGAGTCCGATTTGAGGAAGGATCGACGTACGGGTGTGTTGTAAAAGAGGTTACGCACTTCGATCACCGTGCCGGGGGGGCAGCCTGTCGGCAGGATCGGGCCGAAAACGCCCCCTTCGATCGTAACCTCGGAGCCCTCGGCGGCATCCTGGGTACGCGACTGACAGCGGGTTCTGGAGACCTCGGCAATCGCCGCGAGAGCTTCACCTCGAAAGCCAAGGGTGCTGATCCGAAAGAGGTCTTCGGTCGCCGAGAGCTTGCTCGTCGCGTGCGGCCGGAAGGCGTTGGGAAGGTCGTCGGGAGCGATCCCCGAACCGTCGTCGACGATCCGGATCAGGTCTTTACCGCCGCGCTCGACGGTGACATCGACGCGCGAGGCTCCGGCGTCGATCGCGTTTTCCAGGAGTTCCTTGACGACGCTTGCCGGGCGCTCGACAACCTCGCCCGCGGCGATCTGGTTGATCACCGAGGCTGGAAGTTCGTTGATGATCCCCATGACGACCCTTCCCCGCGATCGGCCGGTCGGTCTTGTGACAACCTCTATTCTATCCTCTGAACTTGCGTCCAGAAAGCATTGGCGAAATCGTCTAGGCCGCTTTCTCGATAATATGAATTGGCCCTGAGTCGATGGACTCATTCGCGGGGTCATCTGTCATCGATTGCTTAACGTCAGTCCGTGCCCTCGCCTGACGAAACGAAGCCAACAACAGAAGCGGAATGGACCAATTTCGCGATGTCGCGCCGCCTCCGATCTGATCGTCGTAACCCGCTTCCTCAAAAGAGGTTAACCGAGCGAATATTCCTTGAGTTTGCGATAAAGCGTTCGCTCGCCAATCTTGAGGAGTCGGGCGGTTTCTTCCCGGTTCCCCTGGGTTTGTTTCAAGGTTTCGGCGATATAATATTTTTCGATGTCCTCCAGGGTCCGGCCGACGAGGTGCGAGGCGCCCCCGGCCCCTGGGTCGCTCAATGCGGGAGCGACCGCCTGCACGTCCTCGGTGAGGTCGTCGATGTCGAGGACGCCGTCGGAGTCAATCACGACCATGCTCTCGATGGCATTCTTCAACTCGCGGACGTTCCCCGGCCAGGGGTAGGCCATCAATGCCTTACGCGCGGCGGAGGTCATCGAAGTGACGGTCTTGCCGTGAGTCGCGGCGAATTCCTTGAGAAAGAAATCGATCAGAAGCGGGATATCCTCGCGCCGGGATCGCAGCGGCGGCAGCTTGACACTAACCACCTTGAGGCGATGAAAAAGGTCTTGACGGAAGGTTCCCGCCGTAATCGCCTCGTTGAGGTCGCGGTTGGTCGCCGAGATCAGACGGACGTTGACCTTGAGCGGTTCATTCGTCCCCACGCGGACGATCTCGCCCGACTCCAGGGCCCGCAAGAGCTTGACCTGGGTCGAGAGCGGGATATCCCCCACCTCGTCGAGAAAGAGCGTGCCGCCGTTGGCGTACTCAAACCACCCCTTGCGCTCACGATCGGCCCCGGTGAACGCCCCTCGGATATGACCAAAAAGTTCCGATTCCAGGATATTCTCGCTCAAAGCCGCGCAATTCAGGGCGACAAACGGCTTGTAGCGACGCGGACTGTTGTTGTGCAGGGCCTTGGCGACGAGTTCCTTGCCGGTGCCGCTCTCACCGGTGATGAGGACCGTGGCCGTCGTCGGGGCAATCTGGCGAAGGCGGGTGATCACCGAGTGCATGACGACGGACGAGCCGATGACCCCTTCGAATCCGAACTTTTCGTTCAGTTGTCGTTGCAACTCAACGTTCGAACGCGCTAGCCTTTGCGATTGCGACGCCTTGTCGACGACCGTGCGCAGCTCGTTGATGTCGAGGGGTTTGGTCAGATACGTCGTGGCTCCCGCCTGCATCGCCGTGACGGCGGTTTTGATCGTGCCGTGACCGGTGAGGATAACGACCTCGGCGTCGGGGAGTTCGCGTTTGGCCTTTCCGAGGATTTCGAGGCCGCCGACGCCGTCCATGATAAGGTCGGTCAGGACGATGTCGAAGGTCTGTTCCTCGATGATTCGAAGGCCATCGCGCCCGGAGGTGGCGACGACGCACTCGTAGCCGACACGTTCGAGGCTCTCGGCGACCGCCTCGGCATGGGGCTCGTCGTCGTCGACCACGAGCACTCGGATTTGCTGGTCCATCGGCTCAAAGGGGTCCTGACGGCGCGTCGAGTGGTTCCCGGGGGGCCAGGTTCGGGAGCCGGATCGTGAACTGAGAACCCTTGCCCGGCATGCTCTCGACGCGGATCGAGCCGCCGTGCGCCTCGATGATCTTGCGGGTCGTCGGCAGGCCGAGTCCACTGCCGCCCGCTCGCGTCGAATAAAAGGCGTCAAAAACCTTCGACCGGACCTCTTCGGGCATTCCAAGGCCGGTATCGGTCACTTCAAGGATGTTCCAGGGGCCTTCGCGACGGGTTCGCATTAAAAAGTCGCCACCGTCGGGCATCGCCTGGCGCGCATTGAGGAAAAGGTTCAAGAGGGCCTGGCGAAAGAGGTCGACTTCCAGTTTCAAGGGAGGAAGATCCGGCTCGTACTGGGTACGGATGATGATGTCCTGGGTCATCGCCTGGGGTTCAAAAAAGTCCCGCAATTCCTCGACAACCTGGTTCAGGTCAGAGACTTCGAGCCGAAGTTCCTGGACCCGAGCGAAGCGGAGGAAGTTCTCCAGGATGTCGTGAAGCCGATGCGACTCGCGGCGGAGGCGTTCGATCTTGCGCACCACCCGACGGTCGCGCTGGGAGTCAGAATCCTGAAATTCCTCGGCGAGGAGGTCCAGGTTCAAGGCCATTGTCGACAGGGGGTTACGAATTTCATGCGCGAGACCGCCGGCAAGCTGGGCGATCTCGGCATACTGTTCGCGAAGACGTTGATTCTCGGCGAGCCCCCCTTCGGGCGGGGGCCAGAGAGGTTCGGCCGAGTTTCCCGAGACAGGTCGGGCATTGGTGGTGAGGTCGGCCATGCGAAGCTCCGCCGTCTCCGGAACGAATCCGATCAAGCCTGGCTTTGCCTCATTCAAAAGACGAGCAGGTCGGGTGGCGAGGGAAGAGATCCCGCCCCGGGGAGAGGCCGAGGGGGGTCTTTTCCGAGCCATTCTAGCGCCGTCGTCAATCGCGGTTGCGCGGGCCGCCGCGATCGCCGCCATAACCACCGCCGCCGCCGGGTCCGCGACGGGGAGGACCGCCGGGACCTCGGTCGCCGCCACCACCGCCGCCGGGGGGACGTTCCGAGGCGGGGTGAGCCTGGGCATACGCATCCACCTCCCCGCGCTCGGCCAGGGCGGCCTTTCGCGAAAGCTTGACACGATCCTGATCGTCGACGGCGATGGCCTTGACGAGCATCGGGTCGCCGACCCGGCAGATGTCGGTCACGCTCGAGACGTAACCCTCGGACAGCTCACTGATATGGACAAGGCCGTCCTTGCCGGGAAGGATCTCGACAAAGGCGCCGAAGTCCTTGATCGAGGTCACGCGCCCCTCGTAAATCCGGCCGACCGAAACGCCTTCGGTCATCGCCTGGATCTTGTCGCGAGCGGCCTCGGCGCCGACCGAGTCGCTGCTGGCGATCGTGACGATTCCTGAATCCTCAATGTCGATCTTGGCGCCCGACTCTTCCTGAAGGCGACGGATCGTCTTGCCGCCAGGGCCAATGATCAGGCCGATCTTCTCGGGATTGATCTGGATCTGGATCAGGCGAGGAGCGTTCGCCGAGATCGCCTCGCGCGGTCGCTTGATCGACCGAAGCATCGCCCTGAGGATTTCGAGGCGGGCCTCGTGCGCCTGTTCGAGCGTCGCCTTGACGATCTCCTCGGTGATTCCGAGGTTCTTGAGGTCAAGCTGGATGCCCGTCACCCCGCGCTGGGTGCCGGCGACCTTGAAGTCCATGTCGCCGAAGTGGTCCTCGTCGCCGATGATATCGGTCAGGAGGACGAACCTGCCGGGGTTCTGGGTGTCTTCCACAAGGCCGATCGAGATCCCGCCGACGGGGTCGCTGATCGGAACCCCGGCGTCCATCAGGCTGAGCGTGGCGCCGCAGACGGAGGCCATCGAACTGGAGCCGTTGGACTCCAAAATATCGGAGACGACGCGGATCGTATACGGGAACTGGGCTGACGTCGGCAAGATCGGGGCGACCGAACGTTCGGCGAGGGCACCGTGGCCGATCTCGCGACGGCCGGGGCCTCGAATGGGCCGGACCTCGCCGACGGCGAAGTGAGGCATGTTGTAATCGAGCATGAACTTCTTGCTGAATTCTTCCATGATTCCATCGACGCGCTGCTCGTCGGCCCCGGTGCCGAGCACGGTGGTTACAAGCGCCTGGGTCTCACCGCGCTGGAAGACCGCCGAGCCGTGCGCGGTGGGCAAGAGGGCGACCTCGCAGGAGATCGGCCGGAGGTCGCGCGGGCCTCGGCCGTCGGGGCGTTTGCCGTCAAGGATCAGCTCGCGGACGACCTTTTCTTCGAGGTGGTGGAACGAGTTCTTGACCTGCGCGGGGGTGTATTCGGTGCTTCCCTCGGGGGCGAAATCGGCGACGGCTCGCTTGACGAGTTCCTTGGTCGCGGCGGTTCGATCGGCCTTGAGGCCGTGTTGTTTGGCCTGGCGGAGGTCATACGCGTAGCGGTCGTAGAGCGTGCCCATGAGCGCGTCGTACGACGGCTGGGGGCGTTCATAAGGGGGAAGGCCGGCGGCGGCGAGAAGGTCGTGCTGAAGCGCGATGACTTCTTGATTGTAGCGATGCGCGGTCATGATCGCGTCGAGCATCTCGGGCTCGGGGATTTCCTGACCGAAGCCCTCGATCATGACAATTCGGTCGCTCGTGCTGGCGACGACGAGGTCAAGGTCGCTTTCCTTGAGTTGATCGGCGTCGGGCAGAACCACGAAGGCGCCGTCGATCCGGCCGAGGCGAATGGCGCCGATCGGGCCGAGGAAGGGGACCCGGGCGAGAATCAGGCTGGCCGAGGCGCCGATCATCGAGGGAACGTCGGCGTCGTTCTTGCGGTCGGCGGAGATCGGTCCGGCCTGGATCTGGACCTCGTCGCGGTACGATTCGGGAAAGAGGGGGCGGATCGGCCGGTCGATGAGCCGGGAGGTGAGAATCTCCTTGGTGGTCGGTCGCCCTTCGCGCTTGATGAAGCCGCCGGGAAACTTGCCCGCGGCGTACACTTTTTCGCGGTAGTCGACCTGCATCGGAAAGAAGTCGAGCCCTTCGCGGCCGGGAGCGGCCACGGTGGCGACGAGGGTCATCGTGTCGCCCACCCGGACGATCACGGCCCCACTGGCTTGCTTGGCGAGCCGCCCGGTCTCGATCGAGACGAGCTTGCCCCCGATCGTCCGCTCGACGGTGACCGGTCGGCGGGGGGCATTCGGCATCATTGACATGGATTCCACCTACATCCGCCGGCGTCGGGGAGAGGCAATGCGTGCGGCCGGGCCGGGGTCGGGTCTCCGACGACCGGCGATTTTTCCAAAAAAAGACCCCGCGCGTACCCGGCCACGAGAACGAAGAGACGGGAGGAAACCCGACTGCTAGATAGAGAGGGAACCGGCCGAAAGACCGGGAAGCCCCTCGGTGCGCATTGTTTCCGAAAACGCACTCGAAAAGGCCCAATCGCCGGCATCCCGGCCGGTCCGGTCCGGTCTGGCTCGCTCGCTCGCGCGCCGCGATTACTTGCGGATACCCAGTCGGCCGATCACTTCAAGATAGCTCTTGCGGTTGTGCAGCCTCAGATACTTGAGAAGGCTCGACCGCTTCGAGACCATCATCAGCAGCCCTCGGCGGCTGGCGTGGTCTTTCGCGTGGGTCTTGAAATGCTCGGTCAGGTCATTGATCCGGGCCGTCAACAGCGCGATCTGCACTTCGGGGGAACCCGTGTCCTCAGATTTGCGGCCGAAAGACCCGATGATCTCAGACTTTTTCTCCTTCGTGATCGCCATCGCACGCCCCAAAACCGCCGGCCTTGAACAAAGCCGTGTGTCAGTAATTTCCTACGCTGGAAGGTTCACAATCTAGGCGATCTCGATCCGAATTGCAATCCCCTGCCCTCGCCTTGATGCTCTCTTTCATTCCTTGACACAGCTTGACCCGATTTTTCGGAACCTTCGCGACGGAGAGACCTCGATCCTTGCGTCAAGGCGACGACGCGGACCGAGCGTTTCCAGCATTGGCTATTCAGGGGGCCGGCTCGTTGTTAGAATCATGGGAGTCGTCAGCGCCTTGAAACACATTCGGCCGATTCGTTCGCGATCCTACTGTCCCGTCCGCCCCGGTGGGGCGCAATGCCCCCAAAAGTTGGCCGCGAGATCGAGACCCCAATGTTGAACACCCGCCTCAAAGATTACGTGGTCTCGCGGATCTTGCCGAACATTCAGACCCCCGCGCAATACGTCGGCGGTGAGTTAAACACCATCCGCAAGGATCACTCCACGGTCCGGGGCACCGTCTGCATGGCCTTTCCCGACACGTATTCGCTCGGGATGAGCCATCACGGCCTTCAGGTTCTCTACAGCCTGATGAACGCCCGCGACTGGGCCTGCGAACGGGTCTTTACCCCCCTGCCCGACTTTGAAAAGGCCCTCAAAGACCACCAGATTCCGCTCTACAGTCTGGAAACGTTCACGCCGTTGAACCGGTTCGATGTTCTCGGCTTCTCGCTTCAATATGAGATCTGCTACACGAACGTCCTGACCATGCTGGACCTCGGCGGCGTTGCCTTGCATGCCGAGGATCGCGGCCCGGACGACACGCTTGTCATTGCCGGAGGCCCAGGCGCCCAGAACCCCGAACTCCTCGCCCCTTACGTCGATCTCTTTGTCATCGGCGATGGCGAGCCGAGCTTGCCCCTGGTTTGCGACCTCTGGAAGGCGATGCAAGGCGACCCGGAACTGACCCGCCTGGACAAGCTCGCGCGGATTGCCGCGAGCGTGAACTGGGCCTACGTCCCTCTCTTTTATGAGCCTCGGTATCACGAAGACGGCACGATTGCGGAGATTGTCCGACTTCGCGACGACGTTCCCGCCGCGATTAAACCTTGCGTGATCGATGATCTCGACGGCACGCCCTTGCCGACCCGGCCGATCGTCCCCTTCGTCGAAACCGCGCACGACCGGATCGCCATCGAGATCATGCGAGGATGCCCCTGGCAATGCCGGTTCTGCCAGAGCACGACGATCAAGCGCCCCTTGCGGTATCGGACCGTCGAGACGATCGTGGCCGCGGCGCTCGAAAGCTACCGAAACACCGGCCACGACGAGATCAGCCTGCTTTCGCTCTCGACGAGCGATTACCCGCATTTTGAACAGCTCGTCACGACGATGAGCGAGGTCTTCACGCCCCTCGGCGTGAAAATCTCGTTGCCGAGCCTGCGAATAACCGAGACGCTCAAGAAGATTCCCGCCTTGCTTCAGGAAGGGCGACGGGGCGGCCTGACGCTCGCGCCCGAGGTTGCTCGCGATGACATGCGCGAGCAGATCCGCAAGCCGATCAACAACCAGGACCTTTACGACGGCGCCGCGGAAGCGTTTCGGCGAGGCTGGCGCAAGGTCAAGCTCTATTTCATGTGCGGCTTGCCCGGCGAACGCCCGGTTGACCTTGACGGCATCGTGGAGATGGCCGAGACGATCGCCCGGATCGGCAAGGACGTGACCGGGCGCTACGCCGATGTCACCGCGAGCGTTTCGAACTTCGTGCCGAAGCCGCACACGCCCTATCAGTGGAACGGAATGCAGACGCGCGACTATTTCCACTGGGCGCATCGCTATCTCCGGTCGCGGGTCAAGATCCGTTCGGTCACCGTCAAATGCCACGATATCGAGCGGAGTTTGCTCGAAGGAATCTTGACGCGGGGCGATCGCCGGGTGGCCGAGGGACTGGAAGAAGTCTGGCGGCGCGGGGCGCGTCTGGACGCCTGGTCGGAACACTTCAACGCCCGGCTCTGGTGGTCAACCTTTGACGATCTTGGCATCGACGTTCCTTTTTACAGCCAGCGCGAACGGCCGGTCGACGAGGTCTTGCCCTGGGATCATATTCACGTCAAGAAAGGGCGCGAATACCTGGCCAAGGAACAGAATCGATCGGTCGTTCAGCTCACCGCGATGGCCGAGGCCCTTCCTTGATCCGACGTCATGCCGTCTTTCACGGTTGAAGCAAAACGGATCAAAAGCACCGACCGCCGCCCCTGGATCGCCTTTGGCCTCGCGGCGGCCTGGTCGGCCCTGATCCGCCTTCCGCTTGTCCTGAACGCCCAGGCCCACCTCGATAGCGATCTCGCCGTCGACGGCCTGACGCTTCTTGATGCGACCAAAGGGCACTGGCGCTGGCACTATCCGGGAACGCCCTTCATCAGCGCGTGGCCGGTTCTTTACTCGTTTCCACAAGCGATGATCTGGGGAGCGACGCCGATCACGCTCGTCAGTGGCGGGATCGTGGCGGCGGTTGGCCTTTTGCTGGCGGTTTTTTTGCTGGGATGGACGACCTTCGGGCCGAGAGTCGCGGTCTGGTCGCTCCTTCCGCTCACGTTTGCCTCGACGGGTGTCGTCTGGCTTTCAGGACGGATTAGCGGCGGTCATCTCACGGCCGCCGCATGGCAGGCGGGGGCCTGGGCGATCGTCGCGACCTGTCTCCATCGAGAGCGAATCTTGAGTTCATCCCTTATCGGACTGGGCGTCTGGTGCGGTCTGGGTCTGGCCCTTGACTCGATGTTCATCGTGACCCTCGCGGCGTTGGTGATTTTAGCCGTCGTTGTCTGGTCGCGGTCGGACGCGAAGGGGCGCGGTTGGCGTGTCGCGGGACTTTTCGTTCTCGGCTTTCTGGCGGGAGTCTGGCCGCGCGCTCTCGGCGTCTGGATCGATCCGTACGATGCCTATCGCGAGCAATTCTCAGTCGTGACCGATCGCGCGGTTCTCCAGGATCACGCCGGTTTGCTCGTTTTTGAATGCCTTCCCCGACTGATCGCCGGTCACAGGCTCCCTGGTTTGAAATCCGACCCTGATCCTCGTTCGTTCTCGGCGCCAACTTCAGTACGCTTTCGCCGGTCGTTCGAGCCGTTGGCAATCGTCGTGACAGGACTGATCCTAGCATTCGCGGCGCCGGCTGTGTTTGCATTGCTCAGAGCACTGATGATCGGTTCAAAGACATCACGGCTTGTCATTTCCGGCCTTCTGATCGCGACGCTGCTGACAATCCTTGGTTTTATCGCGAACCGCAACATCTTTGATTCCGACAACTACCGATACCTCGTCGGCCTGCTGATTCCCTGGTCGATCGGCTTTGGACTTTTGATGGATTGGCTCGCGAGACAAGGGCGAGCGGGGCGGGTTGCCGCGGGACTTGGCGCGCTTCTCCTGGCCGGCGTGATGTCGGCCGATCTCTGGCAATGGTATGCTCGATTCGGCTGGATTGATGATCGGGGCCGTCCGGCGCGGAATCAGCCTTTGGAAAGCGTTCTGAACTGGCTCGACGACCATCCCCAGGTCACCTGGATCGAAGGGGGTTACTGGGATGTCTACCGGCTCGCCTTCCTGACCTCGGAGCGTGTTCGAGGTCGGCCCTTTCCGATCTATCCGAACCGATTTCCAGACTGGAAGGCAAGCTCAGGCGAGGGTCGGGCGACTCTGATCAGGCGCACGGCCGAGGGTCTCTTCCATCGTGATCAACGGCTGAAAAACGGTGATCGCATCGTCTTTCAAGGGCGTGACGTCCTGGTTCTCAGTCCCCCTTGACCTTCCTTTTCCGTTGCAAAAAGGGTGTTCCAACCCATGTCGCTGACGACTCCGAAGGGCGTCGAGACCTGGCGTTCTTCGCCCCGACCCTGGGGCCTGGGCGACCTCGTCTCGCTCGGACTCTGGACGGCCGCGCTCGCCTTCTTTTTTTGGGAGGCCGTTTCGCTTCAGAAAGCCTTCTTTTATTTCGATATCACCGAGATCAACTATCCCTACCGCGACTTTCTCGCCCGAGAGATCCGCCTCGGCCGGTTTTCTCGGTGGATTCCGGGCCTCTACAACGGAATGCCGCTCTATAGCGAAAGTCAGGCGGGCTACTGGCACCCCCTGAAATATCTGCTTTACCCGTGGCTGAAAACCTGGCAAGCCTTCAACCTCGACACGATTCTTTCGATCTGGCTGACCGGCCTGGGGACCTTTGGCTGGCTCCGACGCCACGTCAACCCCCTCGGCGCCCTGACCGGCGCGGCCATTTTCGGGCTGAGCGGGTTCGTCTGGGCTCATCTGATTCACACGAGCATGATCAACGCCCTGATCAGCGTCCCCCTGGTCGTCTGGGCGACCGAATACGCCTGGGATCGCGGTCGAGTCGGCGCGATCGTGCCGGGCGCCCTGGCTCTCGCCGCCGAGGTCTTCGCCGGGCACCTTCAGGATACGCTCTTCACGGCGGGTCTGATCGGCCTTTACACGCTCTTTCGGGCGGCGACCGAAAAGGAGATAAAGCGTCGCCTGAGCGTCATCGGCCTGGCGCTGGGGATCGTGACGCTCGGGGTTTTGCTCTCGGCGGTGCAGTGGGTTCCGTCCAAGGCCCTGCTCGACCGCTCGCCTCGGCGCGGGGGATTGTCCTGGGAAGACCTCACCTATGGGTCGTGGAGTCCCGAGTTGCTGCCGGCGATGGTCATTCGGGAGGCGTATGGCACAAGAGCGCTGGATACCGACTGGATGGACGGGTTTTACCCGTATCACGAGATGAACGCCTATCTCGGCCTGACCGCGCTGGGGCTCGCGGCGATCGGCGCCGGGGCCTTTCGCGATCGCTGGGTCGCCTTCTGGATTATTCTGGCCGCGATCGGGTCGGTCTTGATGCTCGGTCGGTTCACACTTCTTTTTGATCATGCGAACAAGCTCCCCATTTTCGGGAGTTCGCGGATACCGGTTCGCTTCCATCTGTGGGTTGCCCTGGCGGTCGCCGCGCTCGCGGGCGTGGGCGTCGATCGCCTCGAACGTGGATTTCCGGTTCGGCTTCGCGCCGCGGCCTGGCTCGTCGGTGTCATCCTCGTGTCCTCTCTGGCGATTTTGTGTTATGTCTATGCGCCGATCTATTCCACTCCTGATCGCTGGAAGACGCCGTATCACCTCGCGCGGTTCCGCTGGCTTGGCAACGAGTTGACGATCGCGACGACGCGGGCGCTTCTGATTGGCCTGGCCAGTACCAGCGCGATCATCACCGCCCTTCGCTCAAGGCGCTGGCGACGACTCGCCTGCGGCGTCTTGCCCGTGCTGGTGATCGCCGACCTGCTCGGCTCGCACTGGTACGAGGCGCCGACGATCAATCCAAGTTACTGGACAAGTCCTCCCAAGAGTGCCCGGATCTTGCGCGCCGACCCGTCCTTTGTCCGCCTCGCCTTCGTGAGGATGTACCGCAACGAACCGTCGTCGGGCGAGCCCGGTTATGCGTCAATCCCCCTGGATTTCCCGCCTATTCGCGACACCCTCGGCTGGAGCCTCGCGCCGGTCTGGGGCCTGAAATCGCTAGGAGGTGAAACGCCCCTGCTCTCGCGGCGGATGGTCAAGTTCACTGACCAGTCCTTACCGGGGACGGTAGTTTACGACCTCGCCTCGGTCACGCATCTGATCACAAACCGCCTCAATCCATTGCGGCTCGATCATGCGATTCCCGCCGGTTCGGCCTTGATTTATCCGAACCCTGACGCCCTGCCGCGTGCCCGGATCATGGGGCAGCCCGTCTACGCCCAAAACGTGCCAGACGCGATTGCCGCGATGAATCGCCTCGGCCAGGCCAACCGGCAACGACTTGTCGTCGAAGATCCCGACCGGCCAATCTCTCCCGAAACGCCTGTTTCCGGCGCCGCGAAGATCGTCCGCGACGACCCCGAAGAGGTCGTGATCGATGCCGAGGCGACCGCCCCCGCGTACCTTGTCCTCGCCGACTCCCATGATCCCGGCTGGACGGCCACCGTCGACGGCCGCCCGGCGCCGATCCGCCCGGCCGTTCTCACCTTACGCGCCGTCTTCATCGCGAAAGGCCGGCACCGGGTCGTCTTCCGATACCGCCCCGAAGGATTTCAAGTCGGCCTGGAAATGAGTCTACTTGGACTCGTCCTCTCGATGGTTTTGATCGCCTGGCCGCGTCGGCTTCCCACGGCGACCCCGCCGCATGAACCGCTCGAAGGCTCAAAACGCTGGTTTTGGATCGGGCCGGCGGCGATGATCGTGCTCGTGCTGGCTTCGCTCGTCGCCTGGGATCGAGACGGTCATTTACGATGGAGTACGCGCTGGCGGACCGCCTTTCATCAGTTCACCTGGGGCGCCGGGTTCGAGGCGATGCGGCCTCGCCCTGATCGTTGAGCGTTTTTAACGACGATGCCTTGGTCGCCTCAAAGACAGACGCGGCGACGGTCTGACGCGGTCGTTCTTTTCTACTCGCCGATCGTCGCGAGTCGGGCCGTTGTCAAGGTGGCGGCTTCTTGTGAAAAACACGCGGATTGTGTTGTCGAGTTCTTCGTTGGGCGATGACCAGGGACCGGGGCGCGGTGTTTTTCCGGTCATCGATCAACAAAACCTCACAATTCTCCGGGTTCCCGGAACAGTCGATCCGCGTCGGTCGTCTAAGCCCTGACGATTGCGGGCCAGAGAGGACTGACGCTTGGTCGAGAGCTTCGGCCCGTTCCGCCGCGCGCTCGGCGATCGGCGGCCATCTCCGCCGCGACACAGGGTCAAGGCAGTCTCTCCGCCCCCTGGATCAACCCGGTCCCGGCTTATCCAGGTCTTGCGCATACTGGGAGTGTGCCGGGAGGAAGCCCGCGCAATCGAAGTCGCGAAGGGGGCCGCCTTTGGGAAAGAACATGAGGGCCAAAAGTCGACCCCTCGGTTCGCCGAGGAACTCGCGACAGCCCGATCAAAAAGACAGGAACTTGCTTACCAATACCAATCCATGACCGAAGAGCAGCAAACCGCCTGGCACCTGGAAGGGGAGGTCGTTGCCTGGCTTATGACTTCAGAGAATGATCATTAAATGTTTTGACCGACCAGCGATTATCGTTCTGAAAATCGTTTCGACTCTGTTCCTGGACGATTAATTGGAAGTCGTCTCGCTCGACTCATAAGCTCTCGCTCCGCGAGCGAACCTTGGACGATAAAATCGAGACGTGCTCTCCAATGTGAGATTTGAAACGAGAAGGGCCGCGGCAAGAACCAGGAACCAGAGGGTCGTTCCAAGGCCAAGAAGTCCGAGAGGGCCAACCCAGGTTTTCGCGAGGTAATGCGTCAGGACAAGCGCCGCGGGGATTACGAGGGAAAGCCGGGCAAGAAAGGGGTGTCCACGTTCACTGAGCCAGACAGGAACGGCGATCACGGCCGGGATCATCATCATAAAATAATGCGACCAGGCAACCGGCGAGAGCAAGAGCATGGCCACGCAGGCCAGGCCAAAACCGGCGACCTCTCCGATCGGGTCCTGGCGTCGCGTTGAGGTGGCGATGCCGAGCAAAAGGAGGGCGATGAGGCCCTCAATCACAAGAACAATCCGATGCGTGATCACGTCGGCTTTTCGTTTCTCGGCAAAGGCGCGATCGATGGCCCAGCGGATTTCGCCCTCGTTGCGAGCGGCTTTCAAGAGGGTCGGCGCGGGATCGTCGGGGCGTTGTCCGCGAATCGATGTGGCAAGGCGATGAGCCGCGTTGGTGAAACTTTGATTTGAGGTGCTGTCAATATGAAACTTGGCCTCGTCACCGGCGTCGGGGTTGGTCACGACCTTGCGTTTCCAGGTTTCCAGATGGCGAAGGTTCGCGTCCCATCCCAGACAGGTCGACGGGATCACCAGCAAGAACAAAATAAGACCCAATGTCACGCCAAGGCCGATTGACGCGGTGCGCTCTATCGAGAAACGATCTTTCATGGATGCCGACGTTCGCAAGGTCAGAACGCCTTGCTGCCAGATCAAGAAGGCAACGGGAAGCGCCGGGATCAATTTGACCGCGACCGCCCAGGCAAGCACGATTCCGCCCAAGATCCAGGCCGATACGGTTCGCCCTTCCAGAATCAGGCGAAGCCCCAGGAGTAACGCATAAAGCAAAACGATTCCCACCTGCCCACGTTGCAGGCATTCGAGCGTCGGCACGAGAATGGTCAACAAGGTTCCCCAGAAGATCCAGTGTCCGAACCCCGGATCGACTCCCGGGCTTGGCCCGATCCGCTTCCAGAGCCTCGACGATTCGATCATGACGCCAAAACCGCCGAGCATGCTGACCGCGAACCAGACCGTGACCTGCGTCACCGTGTCGACCGAAGCCAGCGGCGCGACCATGAGCGCAAAGATCGGCGGATAAAGATACGACCACCCGCGCGGGTTGGTGACTGTATACGGCTCTCGGCCGTCAAAAAAGGCGGCGGCGGCCGTCGTGAAGACCGAGAAGTCGGTACGATGCGTCTCCACCCGACCTGGCTCAACCTTGCCTCGGGGCGCGACGTCGCAATAGCACCAGACGGCCGCCAAACAGAGGATGGCAAACGAGACGTTCGCAACTCGCAAACCGACCTTACCCGCCAAGAAGGCCAGACCTTCAAGAAGGCCGTCGGGTCGGGGTTCCTTCGCTCGATCCCGCATGGACGAGACGCCTCGCAACGCGACCAGTTATCGATCAAATCCAGGAAAACGAGGGGACCGAGGAAGTCATCGGTCCGCCGGATACGATCGAACCAGCCGCATGGCGATCGCATTCAGGAAATCAATATCCCATCGCCGAAAATTCGTGTTTTTCCGATATCCGTCAGACCCCTGGCAACCCGCATTTCCCCGTTCAAACAATCCAAACGTCAAACCGGGAATCATCTCTACCGTCAAACGCCTTCCATATCACCTTGGTTGGTCGATGTTTTCTGTTGATAAGTTGTATATTTGTCGGGACGTCCGAACGCTTTTTCGATCGGATATTTCAGGGCGGCGAGTTGAGTTTTTTCCTGAAGCGACGCGGCCAGATCGATCCTGCATACGTCGGCCAGGCGAAGGATGAGCCAGAGACAATCGGCCAGCTCGTGAGCGATCTCGCGTTGATAAGCGGAATCGGCAAGAAGGAGGCGGATCTCGTCATTGGTCCGGTATCGGACGTGTTCGAGGAGTTCGCCGACCTCGCAAACGAGCGCGACACCCAGATCCTTGGGATGGTGGAACTGTTCCCAGTCGCGTTCCCGCGAGAACGCGAGCACCAGCGCCTTCAATTCCTGGAGCGTCGTTCGGTCATCATTCATGATTGGCTCGCCCTGAAAATCAAAGAAGAGTCTCGAACAATGTACCATTGATGGTCAAAGGATCGTGCTGGTTCGAGGGCTGACGTGTTGCCTCTGCCGTCCCGGATCGGCGACACTTCTAAAAGCCTTTTCCTGAATATGGAACCATGCCGCCCAGATCCGTCCTTCAGAAAAAAGAGGTCGATGCGTGGCAAATCCCGATGCGCTGACAACCGCCGAAACCAACACGGTCGCGGCCAATACCCAGTTTGCTCTCGACCTGTACGTTCGCTTGCGAGCGGGCGCGGAAAGCCTCTTTTTCTCGCCGTTTAGCCTCTCCACGGCCCTAGCCATGACCGCTTCGGGCGCCCGAGGTGAAACCGCCCGAGAGTTGTCGACCGCCTTGCACCTTCCCGAAGATCGCGACAAGACGGGCGCGGGGTTCGCCGCCCTGACCGCGCGTTTCCAGAGCGAGGCGAGTCCAGCCGAGACGCTCACGACCGCCAATGCCCTCTGGCTCGGACCTGGGGTCAAGGCCCTGCCCGACTATCTTGAGATCGTCAGGCAGTCTTACGGCGCCGGGCTTTTCGAGGTCGACTTTCAGCAGCCCGAAACGGCCCGAACGACGATCAACGCCTGGGTCGAGGCCCAGACGCATCAGAAGATCTGCAACCTGATCGCCTCGGGCGTCTTGAACAAGGAAACGTCGACGGTCCTCGTCAACGCGATTTACTTCAAGGGGGCCTGGCAATCGCCGTTTCGAACCGCGGCGACACGCGACGCCGCCGTCTTTCACGCCAAGGGGGGGCACGACGTCAAGGTCGCGATGATGGCGCAGGTCGGTTCATTTCCCTACCTGGAGGGCGATCGTTTTCAGGCGGTCGAGATGTTTTACCTGGGCTCGGGACGGTCGATGGTGATCCTGCTCCCGAACCGCGAGAGTGGACTTGAGGCGCTCGAAGCGGATCTGAAGGCCGAGAACCTGGCGCAGTGGCTGAAAGGGCTTGCCGCGCGTCAGGTTGATCTTCAGATCCCCAAATTCACGCTCACGGCGATGCTCGACCTGAACGACCCGCTCCAAAGCCTGGGAATCGTTGACGCCTTTAACCCGCGCAAAGCGGATTTCTCGGGCATCACCGGTCAGCGCGGGCCTTCCATCTCGGCGGTGATTCACAAGGCCTTTGTTAACGTCAATGAGTCGGGCACCGAGGCCGCGGCGGCCTCGGCTGTCGCGATGAAGCGATTGAGCGTCATCGGTGGTCCACCGCCGGTCGCCTTTCACGCCGATCGGCCCTTCGTCGTCTTGATCCGCGACCGAGAGACGGGGTCGATTCTCTTCCTGGGACGACTCGTTAACCCGGCGCCTGTGGGCTAACCTGGGAAACGTCGCTCGATTCGCGTTCAAGAAAAGCTTTTCGCCATTTATTCCAGAAGAATAAGGACGAGGCGGGAACCGTGGCGGGTCGGGAGGCGTCCAAGAGGGTAATGTCCGGCTGCATTGACGATCAGTTGCTGATCGAAGCCTGTCGCGCGGGTAAGACAGAGGCGTATGGAAGCCTGGTCCGGCGGTATCAGGACCGGCTCTATCCCACCGCCTTACGCCTTACCGGTTGCGCCGAGGACGCACAGGACCTCTTGCAGGAAACCTTTTTCCGGGCCTATCAAAAGCTCGGTCGGTTCCACGGCGAAAGTTCTTTCTATACCTGGGTTTACCGGATTGCCGTTAACCTCGCCCTGAGCGGCCGAAGACGGAAGCGGCCGACGCTTCGAACCAGCGAGTTCCACACCGCGCCAGCCGTTGACCCGAGGCAAAACGACCCGTCCTCGCCGATGGAACGCGCTGAACGCGAGCAAATCATTCAGGACGCCCTGGCGAGCCTGGCCGCCGACCACCGAGCCGTTGTCGTGATGAAAGAGTTTGACGGCCTCCGTTACGAGGAAATCGCCGAGATTCTCGGCATCCCCGTGGGAACCGTTCGGAGCCGCTTGCATCGCGCCCGTTGTGAACTTCGCGACCTCCTGCGCGACTTGATCGAGGATGAACTGCCCCTTCGTCAGACCGTGCCGGAAAGCCATGAGATTTGACGGATCATGTTGGATCGTCAAGAGAACGGATCGAATCCAAAGCGGGAGGCACGAGGCCCGGCCCCGTTCAGCCCTGACCCCGTTCGGGTGACCATGAACATTGACGAGGCAACCTTCCTGACAGCCTATCTCGACGGCGAGCTTGACGCCGATCAGCGTCGCCGCGTCGAGTCGGCCCTGCTCGCCGACGCGGGACTGGTCGACGACCTCGGCGACCTGTCGAGCGTCCGCGACCTGATCGCCGGTCTCGGCCGTCCGCAAGCGCCTGTTGACGTCTCGGGACGGGTCGTTGCGTCGATCCGGCGTCAACGTAGCGCCGGATCGTGGCGGGCGCGTGGCGTCGCGCTCGCCTCCGCGGCGGCGGCGCTTGTCGCCATCGCCTCGGGAGGGCTCGGTCAACAAGGAGTCGATCTCGGGCAGCGTCCGATCGGCGCGGGGCGTGGCCACCAGCCGATTGTTCGGGCGACTCTTCCCGAAAAGAAAAAGCCGATTGTCGTTGCGGCAAAAGAGACGACCGGCGATCCACGAAGCGAAAGGCCCGGGCGTCTGGAACGGCGTCTCGACCGTGAACGTCAACAGATGCGCGACCTGCTTGAGAGTCCGAACCTGAGCAAGATCCTGCTTGTCACCGACGTCCTCGGCGGCGAGGCAACGCGCGAGGTCGGCGACCTGATCGAGAAAACGCCGAGACGGAACGCGACGTATGGCCGGATGGTTATCACGCAGGGGATTATCCTCGATCCCGAACACCCCGGCCAGGCCACCGTCTTCGCGGTGGTCGTTGACGATCGTGAACTCGCTCAGCTTTACCAAAACCTAGAAAAGTCGTTCCCCAAGGGAGTTCAGGACGTCGAGCCACGCCCCGAGGTTGTCACCAACCTCGCGGAAGTTGGTCAGGTCTCCGTCTTCGCGGGGACCGGTTCGAACGTGGCGAATTTGCTCGACCCGTCCGAGTTGGTAAACACGGCGCTCAAGTCTGAGCCGCGACGACCGGCCGATCTCACCCGAATCGTTCCCGAGGTCGATGGTGTTGACCCCCTCTTGGATAACGCGTCCAATCCCCTTGTCGACAACAATCTGGCCGACCCTGATGTCTCAAACAAGGGGCCGAGGAATCGCGACCAGAACACGGCCCGAAGTCCAACCGTTCCGTTTGAACGTCGAAGCCCTCCCGAGCCCTCGGTCGTGCTCGTCTGGGTCACGTCGAGCCGCAAAGCCGGGCCACCCTGACGCGTTTTCCTCAGGATCGAAGACCCTGGAGGTGACAGGATCAACCCTTCACGGCCTCGACGTTGATGACGTCGACGTCCGCCTCGATGAACCGATGTCTTTCGAGGTCTTTCGGGAAACCTTGTGAAGCCGCGGGTGTGTTGGTCGCGTTGAATTATGAGGTCGAGGCAACTGGTGCGGATCTTGACGGATCGGCTTCGATGTCTCGGGCGGGCGAGTCGAGGGAGAGCCAACAAGGAATGGTTTTGGGGACCGTTCAACGCGGGAATTCGAGGCGGGTGGGTAGGTACGTTCCGGGCTTTCTTCGCGTCAAATTTTGGGCCGTTCGCAGTCGAGCCAGGATTTGAAACCGTTCGCGGCGGCGGTGATGAAATCGTCGGGACAGGGGGAGATGAAGGCAAGGCGGATCTGATGCATTCCGCTCGTTCCTTCCAGGACACCAAGCACGACGGAATGAACGCCCATTGTTTGCGCGGGTTCTTCGAGAAAAACGCGAATCCGTTGATTCTCGCGGAAGAGCGTCCATGAGACGATCAAGGCCCCGCTTCGACTGACATTCACGAGCCGGGCAGCCCGGCCGAGCAGTTCGCCGTCCTGCCACCATTGTACCCAGAGGCGATTTTCAATCGCCTGGAAGCGAGGCTCCTTGCGCCGTCTTCGGCGATATCCGGCTGGGATCGCCGCTTCGGGAGGAGTCACGACGGAAGCAGACCGTTCCGCCACTTCAAGCTCTCGGTTCGGTTCACCGACAGGCGCGTCTCGGTAGGGCGACCATGCCAGGGCGTCTTGAAGGACACCCCGGGTGAACACTGGATCGGCGGCGAGAAGCTCGTGCGACATTGAGGGAAGTTCCGACGGAGTTGACGGGTCAAGGCTCGCGAGCGGTGGGAACGGGTCGTTCCGGGATCGTTCAAGCCGCGTCACGACGGCCGATTGACCGGCGGCCACACTTCACCCTAGGCCACCTCAACGACTCCCGCTGTCACGATGTTGATTCCCTGCGCTGAGGTCGTCGCACCACATCAACGCGTGGGCTTCGTTGGCAGAACTCAACGTAACAGAGGCGACGATCCCTCATCGCCTCGACGCGAAAAAACGGGTTCAACGCCTTCGGGTCGGGACGTCTGGCGAATGACGTTGACCCGTCAATGCTGAACAAGATGGGTGCATGGTCGGTTTCCTGGAACAACCACGTCGGAGGACTGGGAGCGGAAATCCTGGTCAACGGACCTCCGTCATCGAGACCCGGCAATTTCGTGATAGGATAGGCGTGGAATTGAACACAATCCCACAATCGAAATCGCCGCCGGTTGGATTGCGAGGGATTTGCTCAATCCCTGGAATCGCGTTATTATAAATTATTAAAAGGATCTCACTGGCCGAGAAATGGATTTCGATCGTCGCCGCATTCTCCCCTTCGGATCGGCCGAGGTCATGAGCGAATACATCACGGTTTCCTGCGACAAATGTTCCACGGGTCTGCGGGTTCGCGGCGAATACGCCGGGCGGCGGGTCGCCTGCCGGAACTGTCAAAACGTCTTCACCGTCCCGACACCTCCGACTTCGCGCTCAGGTGATTCCTTGATCGACGTTGATCGCGCCCAGGCGACGGCACCCGACCACGTCATGTTTCCGACCACCGCGCCGGCTGACGTTGTTCGCTTTGAATGCCCGAAGTGTGCGAAACGCCTGAAGATGCGCGGCGTTCAGGTCGGCGCGCGGGTGACCTGCTCGGGCTGCCAGCATGTCTTCGCAACCTCCTTTGCCTCGTCATCGCCCGGTCAGGCGACCCAAACCCAGGACCTGGAAGAACGAATCCAGGCCGTCGAGGGCGAATGGAAGCAACGTGTCGAGCGTCTGGAAACCGAAAATACACGGTTGCGCGAGCAGTCGGATCGGCTCGGTCAAGAAATCGAAGTGACCAGATCCGACCTCGACGCGGCCGGTCTTGAGGTCAATTCTCTTCGGTCCGCGCTTGAACGCGGCGAGACCGAGGCCGCATCGCGTTCGAAGTATCAAGGGCTTCGTGAATCCACGGCCGCGCGTCTCGTCTCGCTTCGCGAACAGGTCAACGAGCTGGAAACCCTTCGCGCGCAGGATCTCAAGGCCCACGAACTCGAAATCGCGCGCTGGAAAGCCGACGCGGAGACCGCCCGACAGGAGACGCTCGAAGCCTCTCTGTCTCCGGCGACTCCGCCCGACACGTCGGCCCTTGACGCCCTTCACGTTGAGTTGACCGAGCTTCGTCAACTCCTTGACCGCAACCAGACTGAACACGAGGCCGAAGTTACACGCCTCACGCAGCAGGTTGACGACGCCCGCCGCGAGGCGAATGACGCGGCGCTTCGTCCTCTCCAGAATGAGTTGACTGAACTTCAACGGCTCCGCGATCAGGATCGAGAGGATCACGAGACCAAAATCAGCGCCTTGACCCTTCAGGTCGAGACAGCCCGTCTGGAAGCCCGGGAATCCGCGCTCGGTCCCCTTCAGGCCGAACTCGACGAACTTCGGGCGAATCGCGAGCGCGACCTCGCGGAACACAAGTCCGAGTTTGATCGCCTGATCGCCGACGCCGAGGCCGCCAGGCTCGAAGTCGATCGCCTTCAGACCGAGTCTCAATCTCTTCGCGATGCCTTTGACGCCGAGCGTGCCTCACTCGAAAACGAATGGCGGACCCGCTGGGATTCCAGCCGGGTCGAGGCCGACGAGGCCAGAGCCGACGCCGAATCCGCGCGCAAGGAAATCGACGACCTACGCTCGCTTGGCTCGGCCGATCTCGACACGGCGCGTGCCGAACTGAGCCGACTTCAGGTCGCCTTCGAATCCCTGACGATCGAGCATTCCCACCATCACGACGACCGTGAGCATCTCCGCGCCGAGACAGTTCAGCTCAATCAAGTCCTGGAAAGCTCCAGAAACGAACTTCAGCGCCTGACGGACAGCCAGGCCGAGATCAAGCAGGCCCTTTCCGACGAGATCGAGCGGCTTCGTTCCGACAATATTCTCCTCTCCGAGAAAATCGAGGAACTTCACGCGGACCTTGCTCGTGAACAGTCCGTCCGCGATACCGACCGGAAAGACTTTGAAGCCCGCATCTCTGAGTTTCAGGCCGAAAACGCTCAACTCCGATCGGCGGGCGCGGACAGGCATTCGTACGAGACCGTTTCTCTCCGGGCGATTGATGAACTTCGTAGCCCGACCGATGCCTTTCTCAGTGAAGTCTTCGGCGAGCCCTCCTCGACCTCGGTGAAAGTCGACGAGGATCATCCACTTCTCGGCCGGCTCCGTGACGAGCTTGCCTCGAAGGATGCGGAGATCGACGACCTCAGGGAAATGGTCCGCCAGGCGCAGACGTACAAGGCGCAGATGGGCACCTTCCTTTCCGGCCTGGGCATCCGGCTCCCGAGCGCCTGAACTGGTCCTGACCTCTGGGAATTTAAGTCGCTCTCGGATACCTTGACAACAGGGCCGAGGACGGACAACGTACCTGGCATTCTCCGGTCGGCCTCGAAAACCTTTTTGTCCACGGGATCATGCCGATCATGGCCGACCAGGACGTCGCCAACGACCTCGACGCGTCACCGACGCTCACCACCGACTCGAATGGACACGCGGACGCATCCAGAACCCAGGCAGGCGCTTTACTCCATACCGAGTTTTCCCCAAGACTCGCCTCAACGCGCTCGCGATTCCTTCAGATCGCTGGAGCCTTGCGGCAGGCCGCGGAGACTCTGGAGGTAGACGGCTCCCTCCCGCCGTATCAACTTCTCAAGTCGATCGGCGATTGCCACCGAGAATTCCTGCGACTCCGCCGCGACCTTACCGCGCGCGCCGCGATTCTTTCCTTGCCGATCTCGGCCACGGAATCACTCTCGGGGATTTCCGACCTGGCAAACCTCGTGAACGCGTCTTCCGCTTCCGCAACGCCGCCCAGAATGTCCAACCCGCCGACCGACCTCCATCCCATTGCCGAGGAAACCACCGCTCCGACGTTCGAGCCCGACGTCACGATCACAACGCCCATCGAGCCGAGCCCGGAATTCGAATCTCGCGCGGAGCCGGTCGAATCGACAACCGAGGCCATCGAGACTTCCTCCCCCGCTGAGATCACGGAATCCGCTCCGAAGGCCACGGAGAACGACGTTACACCTGCTCCCTCGCTTGAGGTGGCCGAAATCGAGCACCCGGCCGAGTCGGTTCGACGCTCAGCGTTCAACGTGCTTGACACGGTGGCACGGCTCCACGTCCGCGACCACTCCGATTTCCCCCCGCTAAACGATTGCCGGACCCTCGCCCGCTCGCTCCGCGATCGCATTGCCGAAAGCGCCCCGTACGACCTTCCCGAAGAAACCAGTGCTCTCGCCGAGGGACGCCATCCTTTCTGCGATCTCCTGACGATCGTCTCGGGCACGGGATCGCTCAGTGATGCCGACTGGGCGAAGGTTCACGCTCGGGTCAGCGAGACCTTCGGCCGTCCCCTGGCCGTCGCCGCGGCGCGGAGCCGCCTGCGTATTGCCGCCGCCGATTGAACGCGTCAATGTCCCTCTCAGATTTCGCCGCCCTGTTGCCTGGTGCCCTTGATGATCGAAAAACTCGCACTCCCCGAGATTCGCGAGTTGCTCGATTCGGGCGACCTGGACACTCTTGGCGGCGTGCTCAACGGCTGGCTCGCCGCCGATCTCGCCGGCATCGTTGATGCCCTTGACCCCATGGAAAAGACCCGGCTCGTTCGAGCGTTGGACAGCGCGCGAGCTTCCGAAGTTTTTGAATATCTCGACCTGGAAACCCAGGAGTCAATGCTCGGCGCCTTGACCGAGGCTGAGTCCACGGCGATCCTCGAAGGCATGGCGGCCGACGACCGCACGGCGCTCCTTGCCGCCCTGCCCGCCGAACAGGTCGGTCGACTCCTTAACCTCCTCACCCCCCGAGAACGCGCCGTCGCCGAATCGCTCCTGCGCTACAGCCCCGACAGCATCGGCCGATTGATGACCCCCGATTACGTCGCCGTCAAGAAGGAATGGACGTTCAAGCATGTCCTCGATCACGTCCGGTCGCACGGTAAGGACAGCGAAACCCTGAACGTGATTTACGTCGTTGACGACGACCATCGCCTCGTTGACGACCTCCGCATCCGAACCGTTCTTCTCGCCCCGCTTCATCAAACGATCCAGTCCGCGCTCGACGGCAAGTTCGTCGCTCTCAAGGCTAGCGACGACAAATCGACGGCCGTTGATGTTTTCCGCAAGTACGATCGAACCGTGCTTCCCGTCATCGACGACCGAAATGCCCTTCTGGGAATCGTCACCATTGATGACGTTCTCGACCTTGCCGATGACGAGGCGACGCGGGAGATCCAGAAATTCGGCGGTCTCGAAGCGCTCGACTCGCCTTATGTCAGCACGCCTCTTCTGGCGATGGTCCGCAAACGGGCCTCGTGGCTGGTCGTCCTCTTCCTGGGCGAGATGCTCACCGCCACGGCGATGGGGCGTTATGAGCGCGAGATCGCTCGGTTTCCCGTTCTCGCCCTGTTCTTGCCGCTGATTATTTCCAGCGGAGGTAACTCGGGTTCTCAGGCCGCGACGCTGATTATCCGGGCTTTGGCCCTTGGCGAGTTGAAGCTGACCGACATCGGCTACGTCTTCGCCCGCGAGCTGGCCTCGGGGCTGCTCCTCGGGGCCTTGCTCGGCCTGATCGGGCTTTTGAGGATCGCGCTCTGGAGCCAGTTTACCGACATTTACACCGCGCATTATCTTCTGGTCGGCCTGACCGTCGGCCTTTCTCTTGTCGGCGTGGTTCTCTGGGGATCGCTTTGCGGGGCGCTCTTGCCGTTTGGTCTCAAGCGCCTCGGCTTTGACCCGGCGACCTCGTCGGCTCCTTTCGTGGCAACGCTTGTTGACGTGACCGGGATCGTCATCTATTTCAGCGTCGCCTACCTGATTCTGCGCGGCCGGTTGCTTTAGTGGTCAGGAGCTTTGCATTATGATCATCAAAAATTTGTCCGTGAATGACGTCCCGACTTGATGATTGATGACCCATGACCAATGACCGATTGAATCCGTGAATAACTATGTGGTCATCGGTCCGTGCTCATCGGTCATCGGCGATCCTTCCCGGGAATTTACCGGTCAATCAGACCGACCTCGCCTTGTTGGGTCGACTTGCGCCGAATATGATGGCGCGGCAGGCTGCGGCGGCCGGTGAATGGGCCGTTCTGAATTGTTCGAACGAAACCGGAGGGTGAGGGAATGGCGACCGCCGAGCGGACCCGTGGGCGGATTTACGACGACATCACGCAGACGGTGGGCAATACCCCGTTGATCCGACTCCGGCGGGTCACGAAAGGGTGTCAGGCGGAGGTGGTGGCGAAGCTGGAAAATTTCAATCCGCTCTGGTCGGTCAAGGACCGGATCGGCGTCGCCATGATTGACGCCGCCGAGCGCGACGGCAAGATCGGCAAGGACACCTTGATCGTCGAGCCGACGAGCGGCAACACCGGCATCGGCCTCGCCTTCACCTGCGCAGCGCGCGGGTACAAGCTGATGGTCACGATGCCCGAGAGCATGAGCCTCGAACGCCGACGGCTCATCAAGGCTTTTGGCGCCGAGATCGTCTTGACCCCCGCCGCGCAGGGAATGCCCGGCGCCGTGGCCAAGGCTGAAGAGATCGTCAAGGAGAATCCCAACGCCTTCATGCCGCAGCAATTCAAAAATCCCGCGAACCCCGAGATCCATCGCCAGACGACCGCCGAGGAGATCTGGCGCGACACCGACGGCCAGATTGACATCCTCGTCTGCGGCGTTGGAACCGGCGGCACGATCACTGGTTGCGGCGAGGCGCTGAAAGCGAGAAAGCCGGGCATCAGGGTTGTCGCCGTCGAGCCGATGAACTCGCCGGTCATCTCCCAGTTCCGCGCCCATCAGCCGCTCAAACCCGGCCCGCACAAGATCCAGGGCATCGGCGCGGGGTTCATTCCCGACAACCTCAACCCCGAGATCATAGACGAGGTCATCCAGGTCAAGGATGAAGACTGCTTTGAGATGACCCGCCGCCTCGCGCGTGAAGAAGGCATGCTCTGCGGAATCTCCTGCGGCGCCGCGACGGTGGGAGCCATTCAGGTGGCCAATCGTCCCGAGAACGCGGGCAAGCTCGTCGTCGTGGTCTTGCCCGACCTTGGCGAACGGTATCTTTCGACACCACTCTTCCCCGAGTGACGTGAACGACCCGCGAACCGCCGATACACCCCTGCTGATTCCCGCCGACCTTCTCGATGCGATGGTGGCGCATTGTCTTGAGGACGCCCCCCTGGAATGCTGCGGCCTTCTGGGGGGGATCGCTCCTCTCGTCTCGTCGATTCACCCTTTGCGCAACGTTGACGCTAGCGAAACCCGCTACAACGCCGATCCCCAGGATCTCATTCACGCCGTCGTCTCGCTCCGCGATCGAGGCGCCGAGATCCTGGCGATCTATCATTCGCATCCCCGCTGGCCGGCGATTCCCAGTCAGACCGATCTCCGCGAAAATCACTACGGCCCCGTGCCTCGAATTATTGTCTCGTTACTCGGCGAGACGCCGGACGTCCGCATCTGGCGTCTTGACCCGACAACCTATCGCGAACTTCCCTGGCAGGTCGTTCCCGAGGTTGGTTAGTCGATCGCCTCCCGCGTCGTCGGGCAGAACCATCGTCCTCACCCTATTCATCGAGGAAGCCCAGGTAGCCAACGCGCCCGTCCCCGGGGAGGATTGCGAAGTCTGGTCTTTTCCATGACCGATGACCAATGACCGATGACCAAGACGCAGAAATTTTCGGTCATTAGTCATCGGTCATCAGGACTTTGCAATCCTCCCGCGCCTGCCCCGTCGAGGGTTGACCGGAGCGCGCCCGTCCCCGCAAAATAGGACGATCTCAACCCGACTCATCCTCTGGGGGTTCGCCGTGCGCCGCTTCTTCACACTGTTACTCCTCTTGCTTATTCCCAGCGCTGTCCTCGCCCAGCGCGCCCCCTTCCAGATTCCTGACCCCGACCCCGAGATCGAGCGCAAATCGTTCCTCGTGGCCGATGGGTTTGAGATCAATCTTTTCGCCGCCGACCCATTGCTCGCCAAGCCGATCCAAATGAACTTCGATCCTCAAGGGCGGCTCTGGGTCGCCTCGTCCGAGGTTTACCCGCAGATCGAGCCCGGCCAGAAGGCCAATGACAAGGTCCTGATCCTCGAAGACTCCGACAACGACGGCAAGGCCGACAAGACCACCATCTTCGCCGACGGCCTGCTTATTCCCACCGGCGTTGAGCCGGGCGACGGCGGCGCCTATGTCGCCAATAGCACCGAATTACTCCACCTGAGTGACTCCAACGGCGACGGCAAGGCCGACCGCCGCCGGGTCGTCCTCTCGGGCTTTGGCACCGAAGACACACACCATATTCTCCATACCCTTCGCTGGGGTTTCGACGGCCAACTTTATTTTAATCAGTCGATCTATATTCACAGCCATATTGAAACGCCTCACGGGGTCCGGCGTCTCGGCGGCGGCGGCGTCTGGGAGTTTCGACCCGAGACGATGGGACTCGAAGTCTTCATTCGCGGTCTCGTAAACCCCTGGGGGCACGCCTTTGACCGCTTCGGCCAGTCGTTCCTGACCGATGGCGCCGGCGGCGAGGGGATCAACTACGCACTCCCCGGCGCTTATTACTTCACGGCGCCCGACGCTGTTCGCGTTTTGCCCGGTCTCAACCCCGGCAGTCCCAAGGATTGCGGCCTGGAAGTCATCAGCGGCCGACACGTTCCCGAGTCGTGGCGGGGGAATTTGCTCACCAACGACTTCCGCGGCAATCGCGTCTGCCGGTACGTGATTTCCGACGACGGCGCGGGGTTCTCGTCGCGCGAACAGCCCGAACTGATCCGCACCCGACACGTCGCCTTCCGGCCGATCGATGTCAAGATGGGCCCCGATGGCGCCATATATATTGCCGACTGGTATAACCCGATCATCCAGCACGGCGAGGTCGATTTCCGCGACCCCCGCCGCGACCACACCCGAGGCCGGATCTGGCGCGTGACCGCCAAAAATCGCCCCCTCGTCGAACGTCCCAAGCTCGTCAACGCCCCGGTTCCCGCCTTGCTTGACGCCCTCAAGGCTCCCGAGGACTGGACCCGCCAGCAGGCCAAACGCGTCCTCAAGGAACGCGGCCCGAAGGATGTGATCCCGCCCTTGACCGCCTGGGTCAAGACCCTCGACCCCAAAACTCCCGAAGGCGATCACCAGCGTCTCGAAGCGCTGTGGACCTACCAGAGCCTCGACATCGTCGAGCCTGACCTTCTCCAAAAGCTTCTCCAGTCGACCGACCCGCGCATCCGGGCCGCCGCCGTTCGCGTCGCGAGCCACTGGCACGACCGCCTCTCGAAACCGGTTGACCTCCTAACGCCTCTCGCCATTGACGAGAATCCCCGGGTCCGTCTCGAAGCCGTCCGCGCTCTGGCTCATATTCCCGACCCTCGATCGGCCGCGGTTGCCCTCAACGCCCTCGACAAACCTGTCGACCGATTCCTCGATTATGCCCTCTGGCTGACCGCCCGCGACCTTCGCCCGCAGTGGCTCCCCGAAGTCTTGGCCGGCAAGAATCCCCTCGGCGGAAACCCCACGCATCTGATCTTCGCCCTCGCGTCGGTCGGCACCTCCGACGTCGTCAAGCCCTTGCTCGCCGCGATCCACTCCGGTTCGATCCCCCCCGAGCGTGAGGAAGAGGCCCTGAACCTTGTCGCGACGCTCGGCCAGCCCCGCGAGTTGGCCGGTGTTTTCGAACTCGCCGTGAGCCCCGGCCCTCTCCCCGCGGCTCGACGCGTGGCCCTTTTGAACGGTCTCGTCAAGGCGGCCCGCCAGCGTAAGGCTCGGCCCAAAGAGGATCTCAATCGCCTTCTCGCGCTCTTCGATTCGCCCGATGAGCCTCTTCGCGCCGCGGCGGCGCAGGCATCGGGAGCCTGGAAGCTCGAACCCGCTCGCGACCGCCTCGACGCGCTAGCCGGAGCCGCCGAGACCCCCGAAAGTCTCCGCCAGGCCGCGGTCGATGCCCTCAACGATCTCGGCGGACCACGCACCCGAACAACCCTCGAACGCCTCGCGGGCGATAAATCCCCGCGCGGTGCTCGGCTCGCCGCCCTCGGCGCTCTCGCCTCGATCGATCCCAAAGACGCCGCCCGTCTCGCCGCCGATCGCCTGGCGCGCTCGAACGATCCCGCCGAGGCCGAAGACCTCGTTGCCCGTTTCGTCCGCCTCAAAAACGGCCCCCCTGCCCTGGCCGAAGCGCTCGCGGGCAAGACCCTTTCGGCCGACGTCGCCAAGCTCGCCCTTCGTCCGGCCCGAGACAACGAGGCGCTCGCCGCCGCGATTCGAAGATCCGGTTCCCTGGGCAAAGCCCCCAAACCACTCACCGAGGCCGAGAAACAATCGATCCTCGCCGCCGCGACGACTCAGGGCGATCCCGTTCGAGGCGAAGGCGTTTTTCGACGCAAGGAAAACCGGTGTTTAACCTGCCACGCCATCGCCGGCGCTGGGGGTCAGGTTGGCCCGAGCCTGGAAAGCATCGGCGCCAGCGCACCCGTTGATTACCTGCTCGACTCGCTGCTGGAGCCGAGCAAGGCGATCAAGGAAAACTATCATTCCGTCGTCGTCGCCCTGAATGACGGTCAGGTCGTCTCGGGCATCAAGGTCCGCCAGAACAATGGTGAACTGGTCCTCCGCAACGCCGACGACCGCGAGATGGTCATCCCGCTCTCCACCGTCGAGGAACAAAAGCCCGGTGGCTCGCTCATGCCCGCCGGCCTGATCGAACCACTCACGCGCGGAGAGGTTGTCGATTTGCTCCGCTTCCTCTCGGAACTTGGCAAAATTGGCCCGTATTCCGTGAGCAAGGCCCGGCTCGTCCGACGCTGGCAGGTGCTTGAACCGACTCGATCGGCGTACACCGAACTTCACCGCTGGGGCCTGCAAACCGTCGCCAAGACCGGCGGCACCGGCTATGGTTCCTCAGACAGCGCGGCGCTGACGTGGTTGCCCGCGTATACCGAGGTCTCTGGCCTTTTGCCACTCTCCGACCTCCCCGTGATCACCCTCAACGGCCCGAAAGGGTCCGGTGCGGAGGTCGGCCGGACCGCCTTTGCCCGGTGTCAGGTTGAGGCCACCACGCCCGGCCGCGTCCGGCTCTCGCTCAATTCAGCCCTGGGGCTTTCTGTCTGGGTCGATGGCACGTCGGTCGAGCCTCGCGAGACAATCGACCTCGACCTGGCCGCCGGCTTGCACACCCTGACGCTCGCCGTGAACCTTGGCGCCCGGACCGTTGGCTTACGCTGCGCGCTCGACGATCTGCCCGACTCACCCGCCCGCGCCCGGGTTATCGGCGGCAAATAATTTTTCAACAACGCGGAGTTGGACGTTGCCAAAATCTTCCAAGACCAAGGACAAGTCGCGCTCCGACCCTGATCCTGAGCCGACGCCGCAAACGCGGTCCTGCCCCGTCCGCGGCGGTCGACTCACCGAGATCCGCGCCAAGCTCATCTGCACTCGATGCCGGACGATCTGCGAGACCTGTTGCGAAGGGGGCCGGGGATAGCTTTCAAAAACATGCTCATTTCGGTTTTTCGGCCGCTCGCTCCTCGTGGACGAGCCGATGAATTAAAAGCGCCGCGCGGCGGATCTGGTCGGGAACGGAATCGAGATCCATCCACTCGTCCGGCGTGTGCGATCTTGAGCCATGAGCCCCCAGGCCATCCAGGCCATCGACAAAAGGCGCGGCGAAGGAAATATCCCCGGCTCCTCGGAGGATCGGGTCAAAGGCGACGATTCCGCCCAGGTTCAAATCGCGACTCACCTGATCGAGAACGCCAAGCACCGCGTAATTTCCCGGCGTCGGCGCCATCGCCGGATACTCGCGTTCAAACTCGATCGCGGCCGAGGTTCTCGGCAGGCTCCGCGCCACGATCGCGCGCATCGCCGCCTCGGCGGCATCGGCCTGCGCATCGGACAGAAACCGGAAATCACCGTGCGCGAACGCCTCGCCCGGAATCACATTCGTCTTCCCCTCGGCCCCTCCGTTGTTCGCCCCCGATTCGTGCTCGATCTTGGTCCCGCCCAGCGTGAGACTTGAATTGATCGTCAGTCCTTTTTGCCCGGAAAGCTCGCGGCGAAACTCATCGAGAATTCGCGCGAACTCATAAATCGCCCCCGCGCCCGATTCCTCGCGAAAGATTCCCGACGAATGCCCCGGCCTTGCCTTCACCCTTAACGCCCAAGAGCCAACCCCGCGTCGGGCAACCGTCGCCGTCTGTCCGTCGGCCGCTTCAAACGCAAGGGCGACGTCACTCGATTTCGCCAGCGCCCGCATCGAGGCCCGGCTCAGGTCGATCGGCGTCCCCGCCGATTCCTCGTCGCCCGTCAGGATCACCGAAACCTGCCGATCTTCCAGCGACCCGGCCTCGTTCAATGCCTTCAGCGCATAGAGCATGATCACGTCGCCCCCCTTCATGTCGACCGTTCCATTCCCCCGGGCATGGTTCGGCCTGTCGGTCTCGCGCTGAAACGCCTTTCCTTCGAGCACCGTATCAAGATGACCGATCAGCAGGACGCGCTTGCCGAGCTTGCCCGGATGCTCCGCGATCATATGACCGGCCCGGTTCATCGCCCTGGGCACGTTCTCCCAGCGCGCCGCGAATCCCGATTTTGCGAATTCCTCCTCAAAGACCTTGCCGACCTCACGGACCCCCGCCAGGTTGTTGGTCTGGCTCGGGATATTCACCACCTTTTCAATCAACGCGATGGGCTCAACGCGGTGCGCCTCGATGAACTCCAGGATACGTTTTTCCGTGCTGGAGAGTTCGCCGGCCCGAGTCTCCACGCAGTTCAAAAGACCAAGTGCCACGACGACCGCGAGACCTGTGGAATAACGGAGCATGAAGCGAGTCCTCTTCCTGATCTTCGGGACAACGATCGGCGGGCGTTTCCACGTCTCCTGACTCATAACATAAGTGAACCTCGAATGTCGAACGTAAGCCCGGCAGGTTGACGGCACGTGGGTTGCGGCACCTGGATAAAATCTTCGCCAAACCGTCCTGAACCCGAGGCAGCCGACCGCCCGGCTGGCACGACCACGATGACCCACGCCGATGGCCTCCCGGTCTTGCCGGACCGTGCCCACGCATCCAAGCTCGGTCGCGAGGCGCTCCGCGATGGTCGCTTCGACGCAGCCGCGGACCACTTCGAACAGGCCATTTCGGGCCGACAAGATGCCGCGATCGATGACCTTCTCGGCCTGGCCGAGGCCCGCCACTGGCAGGGGCGCTACGCGGAGGTTGAACGCCTCTGTCACACGATCCTCGACCGCGATCCCGCTCAGCGTGACGCAAGGGCTCTGATTGGAATCGCCCTCTCGCACCTCGACGACCCCGCGAGCGCCGTCGATTTTCTTCTCAAAGCCCCCGATCATCCGGCGATCCAACTGGGAATGGCCCGGGCTCTCGACCGCCTCGGCCAGTTTGGCGAGGCCGAGACCTCGGCACGCCGGGCGCTGGCCCTTGCCGCGGATTTCCCCGGCGCACTGGCGATCCTGGCGACGATCTTGAACCACCAGGGGCGTCGCGGCGAGGCTCTGACCACCTTCAGCCGGGCCTTGAAAGCCGAGCCCGACAACCCCGCCGTCCGGCTCGCCTGGGCCGAGGCCCGGCTCGCGCTCGGTCACGCCGATGCCTGGTCCGACCTTGCCTTGCGGCTCAAGGTCGACGGCGGTTTTCCTCCCCTCCCGGACCTTGGTCCCTCCTGGGACGGCGAGCCGATCCCCGGGAAAACCCTGCTCCTCATCGCCGATCGTGATCCGGGCGATTCGTTCCTTTTGGTACGCTTCGCCGCGTCTCTGAAAAAGGACGGCATTCGCGTCCTTCTCGCCTGCCCGGCCGACGTCGCCCCCCTGCTCTCAACGGCCGAAGGCGTCGAACGGGTCATTTCCGATCTCGATTCCATCGGCGAATCCATCGATTTTCATTCTCATCTTGTGACCTTGCCCGGTCTCTTGCGACTGACTCCGGCAGACATGCTCACCATTCCCTATCTCCGGCCCGACCCCGACCTCGCCGCGACTTGGGCCGCCGAGATCGCCGCCTTGCCGGGTGACTACAAGGTCGCCATCCACCACGGCGGCCCCGCCGACCGACGCTCCCTTCCAACCGATGCCTTTCGCAAGATCGCCGACGTGAACGGGGCTTCCCTGATCTCGGCTCAGAACGATCAAGATAAGGTTGAATTTCCTTATATAAACTTCGGTACGAGACTTGATCGCAGCCTTTCGACCTATCCCGAGATCGCCGCGATGCTGCCCGCCGTTGACCTGTTGATCACCAACGATGCCCCGATCGCCCATCTCGCCGGCGCTCTCGGCGTTCCGACATGGGTGGCGTTGCCCGTCGGCCCCGACTGGCGTTGGATGACCGACCGGACCGATAGCCCCTGGTACCCAAGCCTTCGCCTTTTCCGACAAAACCGACTGGGAGACTGGTCCGAGGTCTTCGCCTCGATGGAAACCATGCTCCGCGCCGGGGTCGCCTGTCGGGCGGCGATCAATAATATGTCAACGGGTGGATTTTTCGGTTAACACCCCACCGGAAAAAGAGGTTTGATGGCAACGACTGAATCGTATGCCGATTCGGAGGCATCAGCAGGCGTTTCGCCATCGATCCCAGCGAGTAAAACCGCCGTTGCGCCCTCCAGAACCCCTCTTCCAACTCCTCGCGAGTCATGTTCTTGGGACGAAAGACCACTTCATAGCTGTGGTAACGTTCCCAGTCGCTATGATCGATCCGCCCCTCGGCCATCAGTTCGTCGCGGATCTTCAAGCCGACGCGCGGCGAGAGAATGAACATGAACGAAAGCGGTGCCCTGTACTCAATCAGCCGATCCACGGTCGCGTCAAAGGTTGCCTTGGTATCGCCATCAAGGCCGAACATGACGTTCAAGGAAAACTCGATCCCACGTTTGCGGATTGCGGCGAACTGCTCCTTGTAGCGATCGGCGTGATTCTGCTTCTTGTTCACCGATTTGAGACTTTCGGGAACCACCGATTCCATGCCGATGTTGATATGAAGGCATCCGCTCGCCCTCATCAAATCGAGCATTTCCGGGTCGTCGCCGACGTTCGCCGTGCAGAGACAGGTCCAACGGACGTTCAGTTTCTTGAGCCCTTCCATCACGGCGAAGGCATGTTTGCGGTGTGCGTTGAAAATGTCATCAACAAAGTAAACGAACTGACGACGTCCCAGCCTCATCAGCGTCTTGACTTCCTCGACGACTTCCTCGGGAGGCCGATAACGGAACCGGGCACCATAAACCTGCGTCACCTCGCAATAACTGCATGCGTACGGACAGCCCCGCGTCGTCTGCGCGGGAAGATTGGGAATTTTGTAGCGTTTCAGATCGATCAGGTCGTATCGAGGGACGGGCAAGCCTTTCAGGTCCGAGAGCGTGCTCGCGGCGTATCGCCCCTGCGACGTTCCCGAGGCGAGGTCGTCCAGGACGCGCGGCCAGACTCCTTCCGCCTCGCCGACGACGACGGCGTCGGCATGCTGGAGCGCCTCATCGGCGGCAAGGGTGGCGTGAAAGCCGCCAATGACGACTTTTTTGCCGCGACGGCGGAACTCATCGGCGATCTGATACGCTCGGGACGCCTGATGCGACATGCAGGTCAGGCCGACGACGTCGCAAGGCTCATCAAAGGTGATGTCTTCGTAAAGATCGTCCTTGATCTTCACATCAATGTCCGAAGGGGTCAAGGCGGCGAGATAGGGCAAGGTCATGCCCAGAAGCCATCGTGTTTTGTTCTTGTAGATCGATCCATCGGATTCGATCCGCGACGGTTGAACGAGCAAGACCTTCATCGGCGAGGCTCCGTGGGTCGTGGTCCTCTTCCCTTCATAGTCCTTTGCGTTCCGGCCCGCAAGGCACTGCACGTCGGGCGCCGAAGGCCGAGGCGGTCGCCGGTATTCAGGAGATACCCGCCGGATCCATTCTCCGCTAGACGCTGGCGGTTCATGCGAACCGATTTTTGTATTTTGGAACGTTTTCAGGATGAGGCGAGGGCGTCGCGATGCGGAGTAATCTTGGCAAATTCGCGGCCCAGACGACTTCTGGAAACTTCCGCCTTCCGAAGGCATCGCCCAGGTTTCGTGACGATGCCTTGTGAAAACGGTCACAACTCGTTACGAAGGAGGTGCCAGGGTCGACGCTTCGACCCCGGTCGGGTGGTTCTAGCATGAGGTTCACGACGATGCGATACCGGCCACTCGGCAACTCGGGCGTTGTGGTCAGCGAGCTTTGTCTCGGAACGATGACCTTCGGCGAAGGCTGGGGGTTTGGTGGAATTGATACGAATATGGCGACCCGTCTTATCGGCCGGTCGCTCGACGCCGGGATCAACTTCGTCGACACGGCCGACGTTTACAGCGATGGCCAGTCCGAGGTCATCCTTGGCCAGGCCCTGCGCGGTCTTCGAGATCGATTCGTCGTCGCCACCAAGGCGTTTGGGGTGATGGGCAAGGGAAAGAACGACGCCGGTTGCAGCCGGTATCATCTGGTTCGAGCCTGCGAGGCATCGTTAAAGCGGCTGGAAACCGACCGGATCGACCTTTACCAGATCCACGGCTTTGACCCGGTGACCCCGATCGAGGAAACGCTCCGTGCGCTCGATTCTCTGGTCCAGTCGGGCAAGGTTCTCTCGATCGGCTTTTGCAACCTCGCGGCCTGGCAGATCGCCCGATCGTTGGGGATTTCCGAAAAGCTCAATCTGGCGAAATATGCCAGCGCCCAGATGTATTACAGTCTCGTCGGCCGCGACATCGAGCACGAAGTTATTCCCGTCTGCCAGTCGGAAAACCTCGCGCTTCTGCCCTGGAGTCCGCTCGCCGGAGGCTTTCTCACCGGCAAATATCGACGCGACCAGGAGAGTCTTCCCGAGGGGAGTCGCTTCTCCACGAGCAAGTTCGGTCAGTTCCCGCCTGTCGATAAGGAACGGGGTTACGAGGTCATCGAACGCCTCATTGAGATCGCCGTCGCGCACGACACAAGCCCGACCGCCGTGGCGATCAAGTGGCTCTTGCACCGCCCGGCGGTAACCTCGGTGATCATCGGCGTCCGCCACCTCGAACAACTCCCCGCCAACCTCGCCGCGACCGACCTTGAGATTCCCAGCGACGATCTTGACGTCTTGACCGCCTTGACAGCCCCCCCGACCCTTTACCCCGGCTGGATGATTCGCCACCAGTCGCGCGATCGCGCGGGCCTGAGTTAATTCGTTCGAAGGCGTTCCCGGGAGACACGCGGTTGCGATCCCCTTTTGCCGAGAGCCCTGAATTTCAACGCCTTCTCCGGGCCGATCCCGGCGCCGATCTCATCAAGATCGCGCTGGAGATCGCGCGCGATGCCTATCCCCAACTTGACGCCTCCTCTTACGAAGATCGGATCGAGGCCCTCGCCGTGCGCGCTCGCGAGCGTTGCGGATCGGTCGAGCGTCCTCGCCAGGTTCTCGGCCAGATCAACTGGATTCTCTTCGTCGAGGAGCGTTTTCAGGGGAACACATCAGACTATTACGACCCGCGCAATAGTTATCTTAATGAGGTCCTCGACCGCAAGACGGGCATTCCGATCACCCTCTCGCTCATCTACTGGCGCCTCGCCGAGCGCCTTGGCCTTGCCGTCGCCGGTCTGAACCTTCCCGCGCACTTCATGCTTCGCGTCGGCCCTGCGGAGTCGCCCGTCTTCGTCGATCCCTTTCACGAAGGGGTGATGCTCGACCGCGACGGCTGTCTCAAGCAAATCTCCAGGCTCGCCGGCCGCCCCGTCGCGCTCGCCGACGACCACTTTTCCCCCTCTTCCACCGCCGTCATCGTGGCCCGGATGCTCCGCAATCTCAAGTCGATTTACCTTCGCGGCCACGACTATCCTTCGGCCCTTCCCGTCCAGCGTCGGCTCGCGGCCCTTGAACCCGAATCCGCCGGCGAGCAACGCGACCTCGGCATGCTTTACCTCCGCCTCGATCGCCCCGCCGAAGCCATTGTCCCTTTGCAAAACTATCTTGCCTCTCAGCCCGACGACGCCTCCGAGATCGACACCCTCGTTCGCGCCTCGCGTCGCGATTCGGCGATGCGGAACTGATTCGTTCTTCCTGATCACTTCCCGACAGGACATGCTGATTCGTGGCTTACTTATATGGCAAAAAACATCACTTATGTTGTCCTGTCCGCATGCTCGATCGATGAAGCCGGAAGCGCCCCATGCGAAGAGCTCACACAAGTTGAGTCTACTAACCGCGAAAGGTCCAGAAATCCTAGACCTCTAGACGATCCAGAAGCGTGATTTTCTCTTTAGCCCGGCCATCGATTGAGGAGAGAACGTCCTTGAGCCCCTCGCATTTCTTCTTGTAAATCTCGTCGGCCGCCTTATCACCGGCGAGCGCGGCCTTGAGCACCTTGAGGTAGTCCGCGCTCGTTTTCACAAACGACTCATAGGCCTTCCGGTAATCTTTGGGGTCAGCGGCCTTGCACGCTTTGTCCATGTCATCAAGAGCGTTGTCGAGACCCGCCGATTTCCTGAAGGTGCCCATGATCTTTTCGGACGGTTTTTTCTTGCTTGTTTCCTTCTCGAAATCTTCTTTCGCGGCTTTCCAGTCGTATTTGAACCTCAGCGGCGAGAGGGCGGCCTTGATGTCGAGAACAAGCTTCTTGGCCTCGTCTTGCTCGGCCTCCTTGGCCTCCTTGATCAACTGAGCGGTCAGAAGCGCGACGGCCTTCTGGGTTCGAGTCATGTAAACATTGAACATCTTCAAGGTTTCGTGCAGTTCCAGAAAGGGCTCATCTCTCGTCGCGACCATCGCCGCCTTGAACTTGTTGGCGTACATCAGGAAGAATTTTTGCGTCTTGCCCTGCGCCTTGCGGGCGGCGTCGACATCGCCTTTGGCCTTCGCGCTGTCGGCGAGTTCCAGGGCCTCCTTGAGCGCCGCCGTCTTGAGAAGCTCGGCCGCATCTTCGGGCGGCTGAGTCTTGGCCTTGAGAAGTTTGATGAGAGCGTCTTTAAGTTCGGCCTGGGCGTCGTTCCAATCGGCGAGCAGAGACATGGGTGATTCTCCCGGTTCCAGCGTTCCCAGGCGTGACGGATCTGATCCGCCGAGGGTTCTCCACCGCGGTGAAAAGCATCTGACAACCGCTGCTCGGTCAGATCAATAATTCAAATCAGCTGCCCAGGTTCTGGCTGGCTTCGACCATGCAAACCACGAAGAGGCGTGGATTGATCGACGCTGAGGCGAGGTGATGGTGAAGGGCGTTTCTGGGGGCATTGGCGTTGATTGGCGCCAGGTATGGATTGCGCGAAAATTCAGTTTTAATGACCGGGGTGGGGCTCGAACCCACGACCAACGGATTAACGTACCTCATCGGCTTTCACCGACCGACCATTCGGAATCAAAGCTGATCAAAAACGGTCGTTGAAGGTCTGGACTATCCCACCGCCATCGCAGGCGTACCGCGTCTAGTCTCTGAGGCCGGGACCGGCGATCCGCCGGACCCTTGCCTGCTGATAGCCCAATCCCCCAGCTTTTCGACCGTCACGCTTGCCGTTACCGGCGACGTTGTGGTGTGGAGGGCTCTCAGGGCGTCCCAGCATACTGCGGTATTCACTCTCCGCGGTTCGGCGTCTTCCCGCGGGAGGCTCCTATTCGTACTGAACTCGCTGAAGTCCGTTGCTCTACCGACTGAGCTACCCGGTCAAAGGTCTTCCATAGATTACGCTCTCCGATCGTTCACGTCCAGCACCTACTTTCTGAAGATTGAACCACAATAATCAGAGTGCGAACTTCGACGTGCAAGAATTATTTAACAGGGGGTTGTTACGCTCAGTCCCGTCTTGTAAAGTTATCGGAAAGCACTTTCAGGCGAGCGAGTGTGCCCTGGAGCTACATGCATATCCTGGCGCAACGCCGGGACGTATAAGATCGATGTGAGATCGAACAACGATCGGGGAGCCGACTTTATGACACGAATTGGGACGACGTGTAAGAAGTCTGCTCGGAATGCGGGATACACCGGTCTGAGCCTGGTCTTATGCGTTCTTGGCGTGCAAGTCTTGACCGGGACAATCAGCCAGGGAGCGACCGATCGACCGGCTGAAGAAGGATTTGTGTCGCTGAGTGTCACGCCTTCAAAGACACTTCTGCGCGGACCTGATTCCGTTCAGCAACTTGCCGTCGACGGCATTCTCGGCGACGCCAGGCGCCTTGATCTAACGGCAAAGGCGACCTTTGAAAGCTCGAACCCTTCGGTGGCGAGCGTTGACGCCTCGGGAATGATCGCGGCCCATGCCGACGGCCAGGCGACGATCCGGGTGTTGGTGGGAACGGTCGCATCATCCGTGCCGGTTGACGTCAAGGACCACGAGGCAGGTCTCCCGATCAACTTCACGAATCAGGTCGTGCCGGTCTTCACGAAACTCGGCTGCAATAGCGGTGGGTGTCACGGTAAAGCGAGTGGCCAGAATGGATTCCGGCTCAGCCTTCTGGGTTTCGAGCCAACGCTAGATTATGAAACGCTGGTCAAGGAAGGGCGCGGTCGAAGAGTTTTTCCGATTGCTCCTGAACGTAGTTTATTGCTGACGAAAGCGACGGCCACCGTTCCTCACGGCGGTGGTCGCAAGATGGAAGTCGGCTCACACGAGTACGGTATTGTTCGCCGCTGGATCGCCTCGGGCTTGCCCTTTGGCAAGGAAAGCGATCCCACGGTCGCCCGGATCGAGGTGTATCCCGATGCCCGCGTCTTGTCACGCGGTTCGACGCAACAGATGGTTGTCACGGCGGTTTACTCCGACGGCACGACCGAGGACGTGACGCGCTGGGCTCAGTATCAATCGAATGATACCGAGGTAGCCACGGTGGCCGATGGCGGTCGCGTGGAAAGCCGGGAGATGTCCGGCCAGGCCGCCGTGATGGCAAGGTATCAGGGGCAGGTCGCTGTCTTTCGAGCGTCGGTTCCGCTTGGCTTGCCGATCGACAACTATCCCGAATTCGCATCGTCGAACGTGATCGACACCGCGGCCCTTCCGCAATGGAAAGCGCTCGGACTTGTTCCGTCGCCTTCTTGCACCGACGCGGAGTTCATCCGTCGGGCCTCGCTCGACGTGACCGGTAGCCTTCCCTCCGCCGACGAAACACGCGGTTTTGTGAATGACACGACGCCTGGAAAGCGAGACCAGCTTGTCGACCGCTTGCTGGAACGTCCGGAATACGCCTCGTTTTTCGCGGTCAAGTGGGCGGATCTTTTACGGAATAAACGGGACAGCAAGGAAGAGAACCAGCACGGAACCTTCACCTTCTTCGACTGGATTCGCCAAAACCTGGCGAGGAACACACCTTACGACCGCTTTGTGCGCCAGATTCTCGCCGCGAGCGGCACCCCCGAATCCGCGCCTCCCGTGCAATGGTATCGGAGCCTGAAGGCGCCCGACGCCTTTGTCGACGACACGGCGCAAGTCTTTCTGGGGATGCGTCTTCAGTGCGCCAAGTGCCATCATCACCCCTTTGAAAAATGGGGACAGGACGACTACTACGGTTTCGCCGCCTTCTTCGCCCGGGTCGGTCGCAAGCCCCTCATCCGTCCCAATCAAACCGGCGAAATCATCTTCGCCGCGCGGACCGGAGCCGTTCAGCATCCGAAAACCGGTCAAATGATGGCTCCCAAGGGACTTGGCAGTGCTGTGGTTCCCGTCCCGCCGACTGCTGACCCGCGTCAGAAACTTGTCGACTGGATGGCCGATCCCAAGAATCCCTTCTTCGCCCGAGCGGTCGTGAATCGCTACTGGTCGCACTTCTTCGGCCGGGGCGTGGTCGAGCCGATGGATGACCTTCGCCAGACGAACCCCGCCTCGAACCCCGCCCTCCTTGATGCCCTCGCCGACGACTTCGTCCACCACGGTTACGACCTCAAACACCTCGTTCGAACCATCTGCACGAGCCGGACTTACGGTTTGTCGAGCGTTCCCAACGAATATAATGCCAAGGATCGACAGAGTTTCGCTCGCCACTACCCCAAGCGACTCACGGCCGAGGTCTTGCTCGATGCGATCTCTGCGGTGACCGAGTCGCCGACGGCCTTTAACGGACTCCCTCCTGGCACACGCGCCATTGAGCTACCCGACGAAAGCGTTGCCTCGACCTTTCTCGACACCTTCGGACGACCCAAACGCGATACGCCGTGCGAATGTGAGCGGGTGACGGACGCGAGTCTTGGTCAGAGCTTGATGCTGCTCAATTCGGGTGAGGTTCAGAACAAACTCGGGGCCTCGGGCAGTCGTGCCGACCGGCTCGCGAAAGATCCGCGCCCCGATCCCGAAAAACTCGAAGAGCTTTTCTGGGCGGCGTTCGGGCGCGCTCCGACGAGCGGCGAAACCGCCAGCGCGCTCAATCATCTTGCGAAGAATTCCGCGAAGCGCAAAGATGCGTTCGAGGACATTCTCTGGGCCCTGATCAACGCCAAGGAATTCCAGTTCAACGACTGATTGTGTTTCTTGCGGGGGAAGACCAGCCACCTCAAAATTGCAGCCTGAGACAAGGAGGCGACCCATGCTCGACTTGTTCGGCGAATCGTTCCGATGTTGTGACGGGGTCAGTCGTCGACGATTTCTCCGCGCGGGAGCGCTCGGGCTGGCGGGTCTTGGCCTGCCGGATCTGCTCAGGGCCGAGGCCGTCGCCAAAGCCTCGGGCAATCCACCCTCCCGCGATCTCTCGGTCATTCTTGTCTGGCTTGACGGCGGCCCCCCTCAGCACGAGACGTACGACCCCAAGCCCAACGCTCCGGTCGATATTCGAGGCCCTCTCAAACCGATCGAGACCGTGGTCCCCGGTCTTCAAATCTCGGAACTGCTTCCCCAGCATGCCCGGATGATGGACAAGGTTTCCGTCATTCGTTCGATGCATCACAACAATGGCGACCACTTTGCCGCCGCGCACTGGATGCTGACTGGTTACCTCGGGTCGAACTCGTTGAACCTGGCGCCCCAGTATCCGTCGGCGGGATCGATCGTCGGCAAGCTGCTGGGACCGAAGGTTCCGGGAATGCCCGCGTATGTCGGCCTGCCGAACACGCATTCGGTCGGCCTTCAGCCTGGATATCATGGCGGCGCGTATCTTGGGGTCTCGTGCAACCCGTTCTCGGCCGACGGCGACCCGAACAGCGAAAGTTACGCCGTTCCGAACCTCTCGATGCCTTCGGGCGTGACTCCTGATCGTCTTGAGACGCGACGTGGCTTGTTAAACGCCTTTGACTCGGCCCGACGCGACGTCGACGCCTCCGGCCTGATGGACGGTCTTGACCGGTTCGGTCAGGACGCCTACGCGATGGTCACCAGTCCCGCCGCCCGCCTGGCCTTTGACATCCGCAAGGAAAGCCCCCGGCTCCGCGATCGATACGGCCGACACCAGTGGGGTCAGAGCGCTTTGATGGCTCGCCGCCTGGTCGAGTCTGGTGTCCGTTTCGTCACGCTTACCTTCGGCGGCTGGGATTTCCATTCCAGCCTGGATACGGGAATGCACCGGGTCTTGCCCGTGCTGGATGCGGCCGTCGCGACCTTGATTGACGACCTGGAAGTGCGCGGTCTTCTCGACTCGACGGTCGTGATCGTCATGGGCGAATTTGGGCGAAGTCCGAGGATGAACAAGACCGGCGTCCCCGGTTCCGATCCCGTCCCCGGCCGCGATCACTGGGGCGAGGTGATGAGCGTGCTCGTCGCGGGAGGCGGCTTCGCGCGAGGTCGGGTCGTTGGCTCGTCGAATGCCCACGGCGAACGTCCCCGAGACACACCCGTAACCCCCGCCGACCTGCTGGTCACGCTCTATCAGCAAATGGGCCTTGATCCGCGAACGAGCTTCCTCAATCGCGCCGGGCGGCCGATCTCGATCGGTTCCACGGGTCGGGTCATTGCCGAACTTTGCTGAAAAGAGCCCAAGGTTCGTTTCAAGGCGTTAAGAAGGCCCGGTTCAGGTTCTTGACAAACCGGGCTCTGACTCGTTACCGTCTCGGGACATCATTGATCTTGCACCCGTCGAGCGCAGACGCACCACGGACGAACAGCAACAAGGACGTCTCGGGGCCGCTTCCCCCCGGCCCCACCAGATCGTGCATTCGCACCAGGAGGCGAACGTGGGTCCGCGCACGCTTTTTGCCAGTGGCCTCATTCTGACGGTCATGGCAGGCGCCTGGTCCCTCGGTCGAGCCGAGGCGGGCATCTTGATCAGCAACGCGATCGTCGCCGATCCACGGAATGCGCCGTCGATCGAGGCCGCGGCTCCCGTCGCCACCGAATTCTCCAGAAGTGCGCCGAAAACGTCGGAAGGCTCAAATCTGAACCTGGACGCAAAGTCGCGTACAGCGCCAACATCGGGCAAGTCAGTCCATCGCAATCCGACGCTACTACAAAGCGGCGGCGAGCCTGTCTTCGCGGACCCGACACCCACCCCCGCGCCCGCCGCGCGGGCGGCCCCACTCCGACCGGCTCTCACCAGCCCCGTCGTCTCCAACGATCCTCTCTCGACCCTCGCGGCGCCGAATAATCCTGTCGTCGCATCCACGCCTGGAACAACTTCGACAACACCATCGGCCGCGGCTCCTGGAACGCCAACTCCCCTGGCGACTCCCGCTCCGGTCGCGCCTGCCGGTGCGCCCGCGCCTCCTCCGGTTCCAGCGCCCGTCGCGGGAAATAATAATAATAATAATCTTGTGGCCGCGGCTCCTGCCGCCGCCGTTGTGAATCCGTGGTCGGCCGCTCCCGCGACAACCAACATCGCCCCCCAGGTCGTGCCCGTTTCGGCGATCCCAATCGTGCCAGCCAGTGCGGGAACCCTGACGCCGACCTTGACCTCGGGAACCGGTTCGGTCGCATCGACGTTGATGAACCAGGCGATCGGCCTGGCGATGCTCAATCAGGTGGCCGGGGGTTTGAACCTGGGCGGATCAGCCGTGTCGTCCCCCGCGCCGACTTTGACAACGGCCTCGGCGACGATTCCCACCGCGGTCAGCGGCCTTAATCCGGCCGCCCTGACGCTCACAACGCCCGCCTTGCCCGTACCCGCCGTGAACGTCGTGGGTGTCATACCTCCGGCTCCTGGAATCGTTGCGACGGCCGGATTGACAACGACGGGCGCCTTGCCGTCGCCCATCCCCGAACCTCGGGCGTCGCTTGTTTTCGGACTTGCCGCGGCAGTTTATGCGTGTCGACGCTTGATGTCCTGAAAAATTTGAGAATCATAAAAACAAGGAGTTCTCCGACAATTCTCAATGAATGCGGCGGCGCTGAGCCTGAAGGATCGCCTGATCGACCTTGACGAGACGCCTTGATCATCGGTCTGCTAAAGCAAGTGATCGGCTTCGAAGCCGGACGATGCATTGATCATGGGTTCGAGGCGTTGGCATTCATGGATTACGGGCATCACCTCGCGTTTCCGAAATTGACCGAGTCCGAGATCGATGGACTCGCCCATGTGGCGTCGACCTGCACCTTCCATGATGGCGAATCGATTTTTCAGGCCGGGCAACGTGGCATCTCGCTCTACGTCGTCAAATCCGGCGGGATCGCGATTGTCGACGAATCGGCGGACGAACCCAGGACGGTCGTCGTTCACGGTCCGGGCGAATTTTCGGGCGACGTCTCGTTATTGAGCGACCGCCCCGCCGTGATCTCGGCCTACGCGCAAGGCGAAACCGAGGCGTTTTGCGTCAGCCCTTCCGAATTGCGCCGCGTGATCCAGGAGATTCCCGACCTCAGCGACAAGCTTCTCGAAGCCTTTCAGACGCGTCGGATCATGCTGGAGCGGTCGGGCTTCGTCGGCGTTCGCGTCTTCGGGAGTCTGGGCGATCGAAGTTTGACCGAGATCCGCGAATTTTTCGACAAGAACAAGGTGCCCCATACCTGGGTCGATGTCGACGCCCCCGACGGCCTTGCGGCGATGATCTCGATGGACGTTTCGCCCGATCAGTTGCCCTTCGTCGCCTGCAACCGAGGCACCCGGTCTCCCAAACCGACCGTGACCCGCCTGGCCGAATGCCTTGGCTTGATGCGGCAAATCCGCACCGAGCCGTTTGACCTGGTGATCGTTGGCGCTGGCCCCGCCGGTCTTGCCGCGGCGGTTTACGGAGCCTCGGAAGGTCTTTCCACGCTCGTTCTCGACCGGTTCGGTCCAGGAGGTCAGGCGGGAACCAGCTCTCGAATCGAGAATTACATGGGTTTTCCCGCCGGACTGAGTGGCGCCGACCTCGCCAATCGAGGCTATCTTCAGGCCCTGAAATTTGGCGCCGAGCTTGTCGCGCCCGTCGCCGTGCAGTCGATGACGGCCGAGGATCGACTCCATCGCCTTGTCCTTGACGACGGTCAGGTTGTCCTCGGCCGGACCGTCCTGATCGCCACGGGCGCGACTTATCAACGCCTGCCGGTCGCTGACTGCGAGCGTTGGGATGGATCGGGGGTTTTTTATTCTTGCACGTCGGTTCATGCGCGGTCGTGCAAGGATGGACGGGCCGCGGTGATCGGCGGTGGCAACTCGGCCGGACAGGCGGCGATGTTCCTTGCCGATCACACCGCGGGAGCGACACTTTTGCTTCGTGGTAACGACATTCGCAAGAGCATGTCCGATTACCTCGCCCGTCGGATCGAGCGGCACGACAAGATCGAGGTCATTCACGACGTCGAGGTCGACGCGATCGAAGGCGATAACACGCTCTCCGCGCTCTTGCTCCGCAACATCCGCGACGGTTCGACCCGTCGGCTCGACTGCCCCGCCGTCTTCGTCTTCATCGGCGCCAGGCCCCGGACCGACTGGCTGCCGGGGTCTGTCGCCGTCGACTCCAAGGGATTCATCCTGACCGGGGCCGAGGCCGCGAATTCGGGCCTCTGGCCCCTTGAGGAACGCGAGCCCTGCATCGTCGAGACCACCTGCCCGGGCATCTTCGCCGCGGGTGACGTCCGCAGCAAGACCACCAAACGCGTCGCCTTCGCGGTCGGCGATGGAGCCCTCGCGGTGACCTGTGCTCACCGCGTCCTTGCCGAGCTTTGATTGAACATCCCTGATTTCTCTGATATCACCAGGGAAGCGTCTCTCCCAGGTGGAAAAATCCGCCGGTCGGTCCGTTCTCGGGAAGGGTCGCGAGCTGAACGCTGGTCTTGCCCCCTTCAGAGATTTCCATCGGTGCCGACGAGCCCCCCATATCCGTTTTCACCCAGCCGGGATGAGCCGAGTTCACCTTGATCGAAGTCTTGGCCAGTTCATGCGCAAGGTGAACGGTGAAGGCGTTGAGCGCGGTCTTCGAGGCGTCGTAAGCAAACCCTTTCATGCCATAGATCGGCGAATTCGGATCAGAATGAAGTGTCAATGATCCGAGAATACTCGACAGATTGACGATCCGACCCGCCGGGGCCTTGCGAATCAACGGCAGGAGCGTTTGCGTGAGGGCAACGACCGAGAAGAAATTGGTCTCGAAGGTTTTCTTGAGGTCGTTGATCGGAATTGTCAACGTCGTGTTCGACCCGCCGGCCGCCTCGAAATCGAGCGGGTCGAGCATGATTCCCGCGTTGTTGACCAGGATGTCGAGCTTGCCGTAACGTCCTTCGAGATGCCTGGCCATCGCCTGATGATCCTCGGCGCTGGTCACGTCAAAGCGGACGACGTCGATCGATTCGACCCCGTCCGCCTTGAGGTTTTCGGCGGCGGCGCGGCCGTTGGCCTCGTCGCGACTGGCGATGACCACGGCGATTCCCAGCATGCCAAGGCCCCGAGCCGTCTCCAGCCCCAGCCCCTTGTTCGCGCCGGTGATGAGCGCTACCCTGTCTTGCGTTGCCACGGAAAGACTCCTCGGATCAATGGATCTTGAAAAAAAAAAGGACGGGACTCGACCGAGTCGGCCACGTCCATGCCGGGATTATAGAGAGCCAGAGATCCTTGAATAGACTCCCCTGTACGGAGATTGCGGCAACCAGCCGTTACAAAGGGTTTCCCGGTCCTGAAGTTCGGATCATCACTTCGCTGGAATTTTAGGAGCCTTGCCGCCGTCGGCATCAAGACGTTTCCACCAGTCGGGGCCTTCCGACTCGACCTGGGCATTCAACGTTTTGAGCTGGTTGCGAAGGTTGGCGAACCTCTGGGTCTCGGTTTCATGCAGGTCGATTGTTTCCTTCGGATCGTTCTTGAGGTTGTAAAGTTCATAACGATTCTGGGTCTGATCGGCGAGGAGCTTCCAGTCCCCTTCGCGAAGGGCCATCCGCAAGCCATGAGGCGCCATGTCGAGCCGCCAGTAAAGCGGCCCCTTACGAGCGACCGCCGCCGCTCGACCGGTCAGAACCGGCAAGACATCAACGCCATCAATCACCCGATCCACGGGAGCCTTGACTCCGGCGACAGCAAGCAAGGTCGGATAAAGATCACTACCAATAATCGGAACATCACAGGTCGTCCCCGGCTTGATCTTTCCTGGCCATCGGATAAGGCCCGGCACGCGAATTCCGCCCTCGTAAAGCGCCCGTTTCCGACCTCGAAGACCCCCCGTTGAACCTCGCGTTCTGCCTTTCTTCCCGTCGCCTTCGGGGCCATTGTCCGACGTGAAGACAACAAACGTGGAATCGGTCAATTTTTGCTCGTCGAGCGATTTCATGAGCATGCCAAAGGCATGATCAAGTTGCGTGACGTCGCCGTGATGCTGGCGGACGTTGGGGTCGGAAATATCCCGATAAAGTTCCTGAAACCGCGGATCTGACTCGATGGGGAGATGCGGCTCGTGGGTCCAGACAGCGAGAAAGAAGGGCCGCGACTTGTCGCGGCGCCCTTTCAACCACTCAATCGCCTCAGCGACGATAAACGGACCCGAGTAAGCGGCAACCGGACCAATCTCCTTGCCATTGCGAACAAAGTTCGTCGGATTCTTGTGACTTGGTGCCGCATTGTTCTGGGTGCCGAGCCAGTAATCATAGCCGTGCGAGTCAGGCTGGGGCTGATCGTGCGAATTGAAGAGGCCGTTGAGATGCCACTTGCCAACGTGGCAGGTGTCGTATCCGTTCGCCTTGAAAAGTTTCGGCAGGGCCACCTCGCTAGTCCGTAAATGGACCTCGCTACCGACGTTGATCCATGTGTAAACACCGTTCCGATACGGTGTTCGCCCTGTCAAGATCGCCGACCGCGACGGCGAACAAACCGCGCTCGCGGAATAACACTGCGTGAGCTTCGCCCCCTCAGTCGCGAACTGATCCAGATTTGGAGTTTTGATGACCTTGCTCCCAAAACAGGCAAGGTCACCATATCCGAGGTCATCGGCGAGAAAGACAATGATATTCGGCGGTGTTTCGGCCGCGTCGACGTGCAGGCCCAGACTCAATAAGAGAAACACCCCAAGATACCGCCTGCGCAGTCTGATCATGCTGTGCTAACTCTCAAAGGTTCCTGGATGTTAACAAAACAACACATCAGGGCCTTGGCGGACGCGCTTTTTTGGGAGCGTAACCGGTGTTGGGAGGCGTGCCAGGTTTCGTCACTCCCTTGGCCGCCGCGAGCGAGGCGGGTTCAAGGTCGCGTCCCTTGTCGTCCGTGTCTTCAATCCACTGATTCAGGACCTTACGAAGACGCTCCAGCGCGGCGAGCGCCTCGGGGTCGGGAGAAATCGCAAGATTGTCGATTTCAAACGGGTCGGCGGCGAGGTCGTAAAGCTCCTCGGGGGGCATCGTCGCGGCCGTGAGAGCCTTTTGCGCCGGGGTGAGCTTGCCCTCGGCGTCGAGTCGTTTGAGAAGGTTCCAGACGGGGTAACTCTGCTCCTTGTACTGGTTCGCCTGGAGAAAAGGACGCTCTGGCGTGAAGTTGCGGATGTACCGATAACGAGCGTCGCGGACTGTTCGGAACCGGAAGACCGTCTCATCACAGCGGTCGCGGGCGGCGAAGACGTAGGTGCGAGGCGCCTCGGCCGTCGGGCCGAGGAAGACACGCCCTTGCATCCCTTCGGGTTTAGGCACGCCCGCGACCGCCAGGAATGTCGGCGCGAGGTCAATAGCCTCGATGAATCGGTCGTCGACCGTTGCGGCCTTGACCTGGTTTGGAACAGCAAACTCCTTGGGCCACCGGATAATCAAGGGGACATGCAATCCCTCTTCATAACAAAACTGCTTCCCACGAATATGGGCCTGACCATGATCGGAGGTAAACACGACGACTGTGTTCTTGGACAGGCCGTCAGCGTCAAGCTGTCGCAGGATCAAACCGACCTTGCGGTCAAGTTCGCTCGCGGCATCGAGATATTCGGCCCGATCGCGTCGCGTCACAGGATGATCAGGCTCGTAGGGAGGAATCTCCACCTTGCCTGGATCAGCTAGTTTTGGCGCTCGAAAAGGACGATGCGTCTCCTGAAAATTCACCTGCGCGAAGAATGGCTGATGCGATTTCAGGTCGGACCATTGGTCGGAGTCAAAGGCTTCGCCGTCGTGGGTAAAGTTCCAGTCGGTCTTGCCGGTTCCTGAAAATCCGAAAGATTTTGGAAAGACCATCACGTTGGCCGTGAAGTATCCCGCGTCCCGCATCCGATCGGAGATCACCTTTACTCCAGCCGGTGGATGATAGCCGTCGTCGCGGTGCGACCGATGGTTATGGGCTCCAATGGTCGTCTGATACATGCCCGTCATGAAGGCCGAGCGACTCGGCGAGCAAACAGGCGCCGTGGTGTAAACGTGGGTATAGCGCACTCCTTCGTCCGCGAGACGATCGAGGTTGGGACTTTTGACCTCTTTCGTTCCATAGCAGTGCAGCTCGGGTCCAAAATCCTCGGCAACGAGCCAGAGAATATTTGGACGCTCCGCCGCCTCGACGGTAGTCGTCAGCATTGCCAGGACAACACTGCTCAGAATCAGGTAAAATAATTTCATTGTATGAACTCCATCACCTTGTGGACTGATTCGCGACAACGCATGCCGATTCAAGAGAACAACAATTTCAGCGCTTCACCTCGTAATAGTATGTCCTGAATTCACCATGAATTGCGAACGAACCATCGAGGTTGACGGGGGCCGTCTTGCCCGAGGGGACACCATAGACATCGAGCGCATTAACGGCGGTCGGTGGCTTTCCCTTCAGCGTGATCACCGCCTGCACGGGCTCCATCAGGAGTGGAGGACCACCGATCTGGAGCAATCGGGAGCCATCAGGACTGTAGCGAGCAATCGCCTGTGAATCACGCGCCATTGCCGTGATCAGGAGATGCGAAGAACGGTCGATCGGCCGATCATCAAGTGAGGTCACCAGAACCGAGACAAAAGGTGTCTTGACCGCGATCGAAAACCCCGGAAGTTCCAGTGTATGCCCGCCCGCTCGGCCGATCACGGCCTGCGTTTTTGGAGCATGGACCGTGACGATCTGTCGGCCGTAATCCCAGTCGAGCTCACCCGTCATCGATCGAACACGTTTTCCGGCACGATCCCAATAAGGCTTCAGATCAACCGCCGAACTCTTTCCACCATCGAAGCCAACGGTGACCCGTCCAATGGCCAGCGCCTCCAACGGAAGCACGGGTTGACCGCGAATGACCTTGGCGTCGTGGCTGCCGCCGGTCAAATCCTGACGCAACGGATCAACACCGGTGAAAAGATCTTCAACGGTCAGCCGCCTTGCCGCGACGATGGGACCTTCCTTGAGATGGTGATTGCGCACCGCGATGGAGAGCGCGGAAAATTGACCGATGTAATGAGGCGTATCGGTAACATAGCTGTTGAGCCCGGGCCATCCGTCACCCGGGCGATCGGCGCTACTGGTGAAGTGATACGACGAGTCCCAACCCTGTAGTCCCATTCCATAAAAGGCAATCAGTGGAGCGGCCTCCACCTTCCACTGGTTCGGTGGTGACTGGGTCCACTCGGTGCAGGCAAAGGGTCGATCTTCGACCTGATAAAGTCCCATGTTCAGGAGGCCGCCGCCCGGTGTACCAAGGTGAGACTCATTGTTAACTTTCCCTTCCTTGATGCCGTGACCTCCCTCGCCCCCCCCAAAATAGTTGTGGCGATCGATCATGTCGGCCGCGGTGTCGCAATACAGATTGGCTGGGTCCGCCGCTGGACCACCAGCGCGCCAGGCGGTCGTGACGGTGATCGCCTTGTAGCCGAGTGCACGTACTTCCTTCTCGCGACGCTCATAAAATGTGCGCTGGAGTTCGGTGAGAAAGCGGATGTAGTCGCCCGCGCGTCGTGTCTGGCCGGCGTACTCATAAAGTGGACCATCTTCGCCGAGATGATAAGCACCCATCAGGGCCAGTTCACCCCTAACAAAGGAGTCTCCCGTCACAAGGCCGCCCCAGGCCGTTTTGAGAGCGTCCTCATTGCCATACTTTTGTTTCGCCCAGGCGAAAAACTTTCGCTGGAGTCGCTCGACATGACGCGGCCATTTCTTTGCGGGAAACGAACTGAGAGGCATGTGAAAGAAAACGCAATCCTCGTTCTGAAACTCGACAACTGCAAGACCGGGGTCATCAACCGGGCGAAGCCCCGTGTAGGGATTCTTGTGGTGAAGCAGGAGCTTCAGGTACTGGAGTTGTAAATCCTGGAGTTTAGGTTCAATGTTGACGAGACCATAACTCGTCCGCGAATTTCGTTTCGGATCAGTGACTTCAAGCTCGTTGAACAGTTCCCTATCGTATCCATCGTCTGGACCAATCTTGTGTCCGTAGAAGACGGACCATGTCATGTAAATGCCATTCTTCTTGAGTTCGGCGCACCAAAAGTCCCAGAGGTCGAGCTTTTTGGGGTCAAGCGTGCCGTTCACGGCGGGTCCTAGTTCGTCCTCAACCGGATGTTGCCGGATCATGTTCACGCCATTTTTACGAAGGTAGCGGGCGCGCCGCGCGAGACGTTCGCGGTCGAATTGATCCCCTTGAAGATTTGCTCCACAGCCCCAGAACTGGACTGTTGTCTTACCGCGTTCGAACTTCAAGGCCGGTCCCGACCTTTTGAGAAACCCATACTGACCGGCGGGGGCTTCAATCGTCGCGGAGACATCGGTAATCGATGCGGACGAGAACGAATCTTCGTCAAAAATCGCTGGAAACCAATCGGCCGGCCCCGCCTTGGTCGTCGATCCGGCGCTCGGGGGTCGGTCCGCTCCCGAGGGGACAAAGCCCGAGTCATCGAAGACAATGCAGTCCACTCCACCGTGGTTCGCCAGATCACTGTGGAAGGTCAATGCGATTGTATTCACGCCCTTGTTCAGGTTCACTTTACCGACTTTTACCCAGGCGAGAAATCGATGGTCCGGGTTTGGCGAGATCATGTACTCGCCTCGCTTGTCCGTGAAACTGATCTCGGCCGGATTGGCCTCGTTGAGTTGATAGGTTACCTTCGCGATGAATGGATTTCCTCGAAACCAGAATGTATAGCTGCCGACTTTCGTGACCTTGAATTTATAAGTCGCGGTACCTGGCTTTTCACCATAGTGAGAAAGCCAGTCGCGGCCAGACATGCCTTCCTTTTTCACGGCGTCGTACCAGCCATGACGCATCACCGTTTTCGATGCCGGTGCCTCGCCTTCGATCCAGATCGCTTCACCAAAAACGTGCGTGGTGCCGAGAACGAGCAAAAGAGCCACGGCCAGCAACATTCGATTCATCCACGACTTGAACGCCACGGCGCGGCCTCCCCTGTTAGGTAACATGCCTGTCTCGCTCCGTCTGTACTTTGGACGCGGCAGGCAGATTCATGACTCTTGGCTGAAGAGGTTGTTGTCGTCTGATCGTATCATCCCGAACGAGGGGGAGCGAGAACCTATCGATCGTCCTCCACGAAGGATCACTTCGTCGTCGACGTTTAACCATTGCTCAACCGGGTCATCACGGTTAGGCTGAACCGCCGAGAAACGCGGAGGTGACGGCCGGAACGACACCTGAAGGGCCGACAGACCCATGAACCTACCCTCACGCCTGGTACGTCAATCGGCCGAATTCACTATCCTTTTGATTGTCCTCGCCTTCAATCCTCGTGGAAGCAGAGGCGAAGACGCAGGGTCTCCGCGACCTGTCGACCATTCGAACGTGATGACATATCGCGATGATCGCGGGCGGGATCAACCTGTCAAGAATTGCGACGACTGGGCGATCCGCAGGCGGCGGATTCTCGGCGGGATGCAGGAGGCGATGGGGATGCTCCCTGATCGCGGCCATCTGCCGCCTTTTGATGTCAAAATCGTCGAGGAGGTTGCCGGGCAGGGTTATCGCCGTCTCACAGTGACTTTCGTGGCGGAGACAGGCGACCGAATTCCCGCGGACCTGTACCTTCCTGAATTCAAGGACGGCAAAGGCAAGCGGCCGGCCGTGCTCGCGCTGCATCAGACCAGCAATGAGGGGAAGCGTGAAACCTCGGGAATTGTCCGAAAAAACCAGGGTTATGCCCGAGAACTCGCCGAGCGAGGTTACGTGGTCCTGGCGCCGGATTATCCATCCTTTGGCGACTATCGTTATGACTTTAATTCGGATCGATACGCATCGGGAACCATGAAAGGCATTTTCAATCATATGCGGTGCGTCGATTACCTACAATCGCGTCCCGAGGTTGATCCTGAGCGTCTTGGCGTGATCGGCCATTCGCTCGGCGGGCATAACGCGATGTTCGTGGCGGCTTTTGATGACCGGCTCAAGGTCGTTGTCTCTTGTTGTGGCTGGACCCCGTTTCATGACTACTATGGCGGTAAGTTAAAAGGCTGGTCAAGCGATCGCTACATGCCTCGAATCGAAGAGGTTTACGGGCTCCATGCCGACAAGATGCCCTTTGATTTTTATGAAATTGTCGCCGCACTTGCTCCGCGCCCTTTTTTCTCGATCTCGCCACAGCACGATGACAATTTTGACGTGACCGGCGTGCGCAAGGCGATGATCGAGGCGAAACGCGTTTATCAAATGTTTGGTGCTGGGGAAAATCTGCATGTGATCCATCCCGACTGTGGTCATGATTTCCCTCCCGAAGCACGTCGAACCGCGTATGAGTTTATTGATCGCGCGCTGGCCTTCAAACCTCCTCAAGAGGCGGCGAGTGTTCCGGTTGTCCATGTTAATAAGGAGGAACTTCCGCGCATTCCGCCTAAAGCACCGACTGAGGCACTGTCCACCTTTCAGGTCGTTCCAGGATTTCGGATCGAACAGGTCGCCGCCGAGCCCCTGGTTCAATCGCCCGTTGCCGCAACCTTTGACGAAAATGGGCGGCTTTTTGTGGTTGAAATGATCGACTACTCCGAACAGGGTGACGCTCATCTCGGCCGGATTCGGTTGCTGGAAGACCTGAACAACGACGGAAAGTTCGACAAGGCGACCGTGTTTGTCGACCACCTTTCCTGGCCGACGGCCATTCTTTGCTCAAGGGGCGGGGTATACGTCGGCGCTCCGCCCGATCTCTTCTATTTCAAGGATACCGACGCCGATGGCCGCGCGGACCTTCGACAAACTGTTTTCACCGGCTTCAGCCGAGCGAATGTTCAAGGACTTCTGAACAGCCTGCGCTGGGGTCTTGATAACCGAATTCATGGCGCGACATCAACTTCAGGCGGAACAGTTCGACGACCTGAATCAACGACTCAGCCCGTGAGTCTTAACGGTCGCGATTTCTCGTTTGATCCCGTGAATTTCGACCTGACTCCCACCAGCGGCGGTGCCCAGCATGGCATGTGCTTTGATGACTGGGGCCGGAAATTCGCCTGTTCGAATAGCGATCATATCCAGATAGTTATGTATGAGGATCGCTACATCGCCCGCAATCCCTATCTCTCCGCGCCCGGCGCCCGCTTGAGTATCGCCGCCGACGGCCCGCAAGCCGAGGTGTACCGGATCAGCCCCGTGGAGCCCTGGCGGACTGTAAGGACCCGACTGCGCGCGGGAGGTTTCGTTCCTGGCCTCGTCGAGGGGGGCGGCCGCGCGGCCGGTTATTTCACCGGAGCGACCGGAACGACGATCTATCGGGGCGACGCCTTCCCAGAGAGCTATCGTGATCAGGCCTTCGTGGGCGATGTCGGCGGCAACATCGTGCATCGCAAGATTCTCGAACCGAAGGGCGTCACGTGGGTTGCCCGACGCGCCGACGATCATCGTGAATTCGTTGCGTCGACCGATATTTGGTTCCGTCCCGTCCAGTTCATGAACGCCCCCGACGGCGCACTTTATCTTCTCGACATGTACCGAGAAGTGATCGAACATCCCGCGAGCCTGCCCCCCGCGATCAAGACGCATCTCGACCTGACGAGCGGGCGCGATCGCGGGCGAATTTATCGGATCGTTCCCGACAATTTTCGGCAGCCGGGCCGTGTTCCACTCGGCTCGGCAACCGCCGCCGAACTCGTGACTAACCTGGAAAAGCCGAACGCCTGGCATCGCGAAACAGCGTCGCGACTGCTCTTTGAACGGCAAGATCCTTCGACAATTCCCGCGCTCGAAACTCTCGCCAGGGAATCAAGGTCACCCCTCGGCCGCCTTCATTCGCTTTACGCTTTGTCTGGATTAAAAGCCCTCAAACCCGCTTTCTTGCTCAACGCTTTGGACGATCCCCAGGCTGAGATCCGTGAGCATGCGATCCGACTTTCCGAACCGTTTCTCAATGCCTCGCCCGAGCTTCGATCCAAGATTCTCGGTATGACCGCCGATAAGGCAATCCGAGTTCGTTACCAACTCGCGTTCACCCTCGGTGAACTCTCGACCGAGGATCGCATACCGGCTCTTGCTTCCATTGCCAGAAGCGACGCCGATGATCCCTGGGTCCGGCTCGCCCTGCTCAGTTCCGTCGTTCAGGGCGCGAATGGCTTGCTGATCAAGTTACTTGATGATACAAGTTTTCGTACCTCTTTCTCATCGGCCGAGCTTCTCTATCGCCTTGCCGAGCAGGTCGGCCTTCACGGATCGGCGGAGGAGGGCCGGGAACTCATGAATCACCTGGACAAGTTGCCGGAAGGCGATCCGGGGGTCGCCCTTAAGGTAATCCGGGGGCTTCAAGGTGGCCTTGACCGGGGTCAGCCGGCCTTGAAGGTAATCTTGTTTCCCGAGGGGAGTCGCGCCGCGGGTCTTGTAAGGTCTTTGCTCGCGACCGCGCGATCAATCGCCGTCGATGTTAGTCGATCGCGCGCCGATCGGATCGATGCGACGAGGACGTTGAGCCTCGGCCGCTTTATGGACATGAATACAACCCTGACCCGGTTACTCGATCAGCGTCAACCTCCTGAACTTCGGTCCGAGGCGATCGCGACACTCGGTCGCTTTCCAGATGCAGAGGTCGGCCGGATACTTGTCGACGCGTGGCCGACCTTGGGTCCGGGCTTGCGATCGAAGGCCCTGGAAACGATATTTTCGCGGAAAGCGTGGATCATCACTTTACTTCAGGGCATTGACGCCGGACGCCTTATCCCGACTGACATCGATCCAGGGAGGCTCCGTGCCCTCGAATCCGATTCCGACGAAACCATCCGCAACCTCGTCAAGACGCTCGCAACGAAGCTCAGACCCAGGCGTCGCGCGGATGTCCTCAAGACTTATGAACAGGCGCTGACCACTCAGGGCGATCGCGACCGCGGCAAGCTTGCGTTCGAAAAAGCGTGCGCGAGCTGTCACAGGCTCGAAGGCAAGGGGTACGAGGTTGGCCCGAGCCTGCTTGCGATCAAGAATCGAGGCCCGGCGGCGATCCTCGCGAACGTGCTTGACCCCAACGCCGAGGTCAACCCTCAATATGTGAATTATGTCTGCCTGACTCGCGATGGCCGATCGGTCAGCGGGATGATCGCCTCGGAATCCGCGACGGCCGTGATCTTTCGCCGAGGGGGCAACGAGCAAGATACCGTCCTGAGACGCGACATCGACGACCTCAAGAGTAGCGGGCTCTCGATCATGCCCGAGGGCCTGGAACACGACCTCGGTGTCACCTCAATGGCCGACCTCCTCGCCTACCTGATGACCGTCGATTAAGATAAAATTCCGGGAGATACACTCATGCTTCGACCTTCGATGGCGGTCTTTCTTTTTCTCGGTTTTCTGGCCAGTCTCGGTCGCGCCGCCGAGCCGGTCAAGGTGGGCGTCTTCGAGGTCGACGCCAGTCCGCCCATCGGCAGTCCGCTCGCGTATGATCCGACCCGAGGTGTGATCGGCCGGTTGACCTGCCGGGGCGTCGTCCTGATCGGCGAAAATGAGCCGATAGTCCTCTGCGCCGTTGACTGGATCGGGATTGGCAACGACGGGCAGACCAACTTCCGCGAGGCGCTCGCGAAAGCCGCCGGAACAAGGCCGGTCCGCGTCGCCGTCCACACGCTTCATCAACACGACGCCCCAGCCTGCGATTTTTCGGTTGACCGCGTTCTCGCCCCTTTGGGGATCAATCAAGAGGTTTATGACGCTCCTTTTGAGCGTTCCGTCATCGACCGCGCGGCCGCCGCGGTTCGCCTCGCGTTCGAAAAGGCCAGGCCGGTCAGTCACCTCGGCCTGGGCCGCGCGGACGTCGAGAAGGTCGCGTCAAACCGCCGGATTCTCGGCCCGGACGGCAAGGTGGAGCACGTCCGTTACACCGCTTGCAAAGACCCGGAAATTCGCGACAAGCCCACCGGAACGATTGACCCCGCGCTGCGGACCATCAGCTTCTGGGACGGCGACACCGCCGTCGCTGTCCTGACTTATTACGCCACGCACCCCCAGAGCTACTATCGGACCGGCCTCGCCAATCCCGACTTTCCCGGCATCGCCCGCGACCTCCGCCAGTCGGAGACCAAGATCCCGCACATTCATTTCGATGGCGCGGGGGGAAACATCGGCGCGGGCAAGTGGAACGACGGATCACCCGGCAATCGTCAGGTTCTGGCCGACCGCTTGGCCGACGGCATGAAACGCTCCTGGGAAGCCACCGAAAAGGTTCCCGTCACGGCGCCCGACGTGTCCTGGGAATCGCTTCCAGTCGCCCTGCCGGTCTCGTCGCACCTTGATGAGGCGTTGATTCTCGCAACCTTGAATAACACCACGAAACCGGCACGCGAACGTGCCGCCGCGGCGGCCGAACTGGTCTGGCTCCGACGCCGTCGGTCTGGCGGGACGATTGACGTCGGATGCCTTCGCCTGGGCAAGGCGCGGGTGCTGCACTTGCCCGGCGAACTCTTCGTCGAATATCAACTCGCCGCGCAGAAGCAACGTCCCGACCTCTTCGTCGCCCTTGCCGCCTACGGCGATTACGCTCCCGGCTACATCGGCACCGCCATCGCTTATTCCCAGGGGGGCTACGAGACAGGCCCCAAGGCCTCGCTCGTGGCCCCCGGCGTGGAGGCGGTCTTGACTGATGTGATCAACCGCCTTTTACGCGATTGACATCAAATCGTTTCAAAACCTTGATAAACTTAAACCCTATTGGAGTTGCCCACAATGCCCCAACCCGTCACCGTCAGGCGACTCCGTTTTAAGAATCCGTTTTCGTTGAGTCTTCTCCTCGTCACGACATGCTTCTCAACGTTCGCGCAGGCCGATCCTGAAAAGACGAGCCTCTTCACTCCCAGCGACTTCCCACGCCTCGCATCCGACGGCCTGGCGCTTCCGAAAGGAAAATATACGGTCAAGGTCTGGACCGAGGCCCGCAGGTCATGGACCTTGAACCTCGACGGCGCAACGCTTTCACTGAAATCACAGACCGAGGGCGACGACACAAGTCTCCGCTGGCAGACCCTCAGCGAAGCCGACGTCTCGGGCGACGAACCGCTCAAGATCGTCATGCCCTCTCAACCCGCGCAGCCCAAGAAGGCGAAGGCCGATGATCCCGACCTCCCGCCGCCACCGGTCCCCGCTCTACTCGTCATCACGTCTCAACCTGACTACAATCCCGATCCTGTTCTCAAGCTGATTCGCGGGCGCATTGAGTCGATCGCTCCCCCCGACGACCCGCGACGGACCCAGGCTCGGACGAACAAGGAAGGCGCGGATTTCAAGGCTCCCGCCACGGCGAGCGATTGGGAAAAACGCGCCAAGGTTGTCCGGGAGCAACTCCTTGTCACGATGGGCCTCTGGCCGCCGCCTCCAAAAACTCCGCTCAATCCCCGCGTTTTTGGCAAGATCGAGCGCGACGGCTACACGATTGAAAAGGTGGTCCTCGAAACCCTCCCCGGTTTTCTGCTCAGCGGCAACCTCTATCGACCGATCGGCAAGACCGGCCGCCGCCCCGCCATTCTCAGCCCCCACGGACACGCCAAGGAAGGCCGGATCAATGAAGATACGCAAAAACGTTGCGCCCGATGGGCCAAGCTTGGTTGTATTGTGTTCATGTACGACATGATTGGCTATGTCGATAGCAAACCTTTCGGCCATGCCTTTCTCGACGATCGTCTTCGCCGAGCGGGCCTCAGCCTGGTCACACTCCAGACCTGGGATAGCATTCGAGCGCTCGACTGGCTGAGCGCACAGCCTGATGTCGATCCCGCGCGGATCGGTTGCACGGGCGAATCTGGAGGGGCCACGCAAACAATCCTGATCACGGCGATTGATACACGCATCAAGGCCGCCGCACCCGTCGTGATGGTCTCCGATTCCTTTCAGGGAGGGTGTTTTTGTGAGAACTGCGCGGGTCTTCGCATCGGCACCGATAACGTCGAGATCGCGGCGCTGGCGGCCCCGCGTCCTCTCAAGCTTGTAGGCGCCTCGGGTGACTGGACAGCGAAGACGATGATTCGAGCCTATCCCGCGCTTGTTGACGTCTACAAACTTACAGGCGTCGCCGACCGCGTCAGTGCCGATGTTTTCGATTTTCCCCATAATTACAACAAGACAAGCCGGAATGCCGTTTATCCATTTCTCTCGAAATGGCTCCTCGGCCTCGACGAAACCTCAACGACGCTCGAAGGGGACCTCCTCGTCGAATCGGCCGCCGACCTTCAAACGTTCAACGAGACCAACCCCAGGCCTCCAACCTTGAAATCGAGCGCCGAGCTGGAAGATCATCTCATTCAAACCTTGAGCACGGGGATCGAACACCTTGCACCGGCCGACTCCGTTTCCGCCTGGGACGCTTCACGTTTTTATTTGAAAACAAGTCACTCGATCCGCGTCGGTCTGGTCAATCCGCCTCCGGCAAATCTTCATGAGACCGAGCTAAGACGTTCAAGTCATGATGGCGTGACCGTGGTGCATGTTCTCGCGGGGCGTAAGGAAACTGGTGAAAACATCCCACTCATTCGGTTGATCCCATCAAAACCGACCGGACGTGTCACGGTTCTCGCCGATCCGCTTGGCAAGAGGGCACTTGTTGAAACCTCGGGCCGATTCGTGCCTCAGGTCCGTGCTCTCCTCGATCTTGGCCAAGGTGTTGTTGGCTTTGACCCTCTCTTCAGGGGCGAATCGGTCGACCCCTCCGCTCCCGCCCTTCAGCGCCCGCGGGTTGTTCATGTCGACGCCTACAATCGTTCCTTGCCTGCCGATCAGATGCAAGATCTGGCCACGGTTCTCTCGTGGGTACGGTCGCGGGATGACGTGCGCGAGGTAAGCCTTATTGGTCAGGGTCGATCGGGTCTTCAGGTTCTTCTGGCCCTCCCCTTGCTTGAGGGACTGGCGCGGACCGCCGTCGACCTCGATAATTTCAAGGCCGACCAAACTCCCTTCCCCGCCGAAGGCGACCTGCCCGGCCTCGACCAGTTTGGTGGCCTGAAAGCCGCGGCTGCGCTTGCTGCTCCGGCGCCGCTATGGATCTTCAAGGCCGACGCATCGTTTCCGCGCGCCTGGCCAGAGAAGTCCTATCAACTCGCCGAGTCGACGCAGTCCTTTCGGGTTGATGCCGATCGCCCTTCGGTCGACGACCTTGCACGTTGGATCGATACGGGCGATCAGCCGGAAAAGTAAGTCATTTTTTATTAAGAGTTCAAGGCTTCGACTCGTGCGCCTTGAATCGCCAGGTGGCCCAGAGGTGGGGGGTTAGCATGGCCTCGCTGGGAACATCCGCCGTCAGGCCGGTGGCCTTTTTCTGCCAGTAAACGCGCTGAGTGGTCTGAAAACCGTTGCCCCGAAGGATGCCGAGGTCTCCTCGAAGCACCTGTTCGTAGGCCGGTTTAAGGCCAAGCGTTGTCAAAGGTATGGAGACTTCAAAAATACCATCTTTTGAAGCAAGGTTCACCTGATTGGTCACGTCCTCGACGCGGTCGATCGTCACGGTCCGCCGCGGGGAACTGAAGGGGACCCGAATCGTCGTCCCTGGGACAACGGCCCGGTAAAGCATGGCGATCGGTTGATTCTTGACCATCGTGACCAGAAGGCGCAGGTCGCCTGGCGCGGGTTGACTTCGGCTCGGGTCGGCTTCGAGATCACCGCCGATCATTAGGTCGAGCGCCCCGCCGGTCTTGAAGAGCATCTGGACATTATACGGCTTGCTCTGGTTCTCAAAGTTGGCCGCGACGCCACTCTTATCAATGTCAACCCATGAGATATTTGCCGCGACGATCGAGGTCGGACGTTTTGATCGCGGTTTCCAATCCCGACGCGGGCGACTCCGATCGGCAAATCTGAGCGAGGCTCAGAACCAGACCGAAAGTCAGTAGGGCAACGGACGATCCTTGGGAGCTGGCGATCGGCATCATTATCCTCTCGATTTGCGGGAAGATCAGGCTCAAGACCAGAGTCGCGGGATGACTGGTTCCGATCTTGGGCGTGATTGGCCGACCACGCAAGGTCCAGGCTCGGGGATTTCTCAAGGAAATACGTTATCCTGAACGCGGCGTGTTCCAGACCGATTCGAACGTTCTCATCAAGGGACGTTCGAAACCACGATGCACAATGGGCAGAGACAACTCATGGAATTCAGGCAAGTTGGCGGGTCGGGGTTCAAGGTTCCCGTTCTGAGCCTGGGAACGGGCACCTTCGGCGGCGGCACCGAGTTTTTCAAGGCATGGGGAAGCAGTGACGTCGCCGAGGCGACCCGGCTCGTCGACATTTGCCTTGATGCCGGGCTCACCATGTTTGACTCGGCCGATGTCTACTCCGCCGGCGCCGCCGAGGAAATTCTTGGCCAGGCCATCAAGGGTCGTCGCGATCAGGTGATCATCTCCACCAAGGGCACCTTTCGGTTTGGCAAAGGGGCCAACGACGTCGGTTCGTCGCGATATCACCTCACCCGGGCGGTCGAGGGGAGCCTTCGCAGGCTCGGCACCGATTACATCGACCTCTACCAGTTGCACGCTTTTGACGCGATGACCCCGATTGAGGAAGTGCTCGGCACCCTTGACGACCTCGTCCGCGCCGGCAAAATTCGCTACATCGGCTGCTCGAACTTCTCCGGCTGGCACCTCATGAAGTCGCTGGCGATCTCCGAGAAGTATGGACTCGCCCGATACGTCGCGCATCAGGCGTATTACTCGCTGATCGGCCGCGATTACGAATGGGAGTTGATGCCCCTGTCGCTCGATCAAGAAGTCGGCGCCGTGGTCTGGAGCCCGCTCGGCTGGGGTCGCCTCACCGGCAAGGTCCGGCGCGGTCAGCCGTTACCGGAAACCTCGCGCCTTCGCAGCAAGGTTGCCACCGACGCCGGACCCCAGGTCTCTGATGAACTTGTCTACAAGGTTGTCGATGCGATCGACGTCATCGCCGCCGAGACGGGCAAGACCGTGCCACAGATCGCCCTGAACTGGCTCTTGCAACGCCCAGGGGTGGCGAACGTCATCATCGGTGCTCGCGACGAAAGCCAGCTTCGTCAGAACCTCGGCGCTGTCGACTGGAACCTGACCCCTGAACAGGTCGCCCGCCTCGACGCCGCCAGCGTCACCCCCCTGGCGTATCCGTATTGGCACCAGCGCGGATTCTCGGAACGTAACCCGCCGCCCGTCTGATCGATCCGTCAACGTTGCTCGGTCTTGAACGTTCCAAGAAGAAAGACGGGACTCTCGCCGACGTGGACCGTCACGACCCCTTCGTGAATCTCGGAACGCTCCGCGGGGGGCTCGTCTTTCGTCAATGGCATTTGCTCAACGCTCAGAATGTGGAAGCCATCAAGTTTTAACGTGACCTTTCCTTCCCGGTTCGATCCGGTTGGCGACCAGACCGCCCAGATTCGCCGATCTGGGTCGTCGCCGTGAACATACTCATAAACGAACGTTTCTCCCGATTTTTTTAGGATGACCTTGCGAAATCGGTATTCGCCAAGAGTCTTGAACAGGTGAGCCACCGCGTAAAAGGCGGCCTTCGGTTTTCCGTTTCGCGTCAGGCCCGACGATCCGTGGACTTGCGGCTCGTCCTTGTCGTCAAAGAAAAAGAGATACGCCCGCGTCACATCCATGGCCGAGAATAAGAGGAATGACCGCACCAGATAGCGAGCCTGTTCCGTCTCCGTCGAACCGACCCATTGGGAAAAGGTCCCCGACGCCGGAGCCGGTTTGGACGACGCATCCCAGCCGAATTCAGTGATGCGTACCTCTTTCCCTTGGGCCTTTTGATCACGCCAGTCGACCAATCGACGCACGGAATGTAGGAAGTCGACATCGGGATCTTCAGGATAGGTCCGCTTCCAGGTGGGGTATCCTTGAATCTCAGCATACGTATGAATGTTGAGAAAATCATAAAGATCGGACACGCCTTCGAGACACGAGACGCTTCGCGCATACCGATCGCTCGGCCCCGTCTTGAGCGCGCAGGGACCGACTTTCAAGGCGTGATCGCCCTCGCGAAAGCCTCGGGCCATGTTCGTGAAGATTGTTCGATACGTGGCATCGCCGTACAGCCCCGGCTCATTGCCGACCTCGACGCACGAGACCAATTTCAGCGCCGACCCTGGCCCAAACGCCCTGGCAAAGGCTCGCCCATAGTTCAAGGCGTCCCTGGCGGGCTCCTTCCACGACTTCGCCGCGAGGTTGTCGAACATGATGCTGACCTCCGTGTCAAAGCCGACCCCCTTCCAGCCTCCGTAAACCTCTTGCCAGTCCACTCCGTTCCTGGCCCTGGGAAACCTCGGGAGAAGGCTTGGATCGTCGCCCGTATCCCAGTCGAGCGGATGATAATCGCGGACCAATCGGCACGTCGTCGCATAACGTCGGGCATCAAACGTAACCGTGTGTCCGCAGATCCCCATGAAATCGCGAAAGATTGGTTTTCGCGGCGGTCCCTCCTCGGCCGCTCGCACAGGCGCGATCGCGGCAAGAATGGAGAGAATTGCAATCCAGAAACTCTCTTGTTTGATCATGGTTTTCTCAAGACAAACGATCCGAAGTCGCGAAAATGGTGTTGCTGGAAATCTTGCCAGACGCGATTCCCGAGAGCAACCTCGTCATGCTCACGTTGAATCCGTGACAATGGGTCGTCACTCCCCCGGAATCCGAAAATCATCGAATGTGACGAAACCGCCCCTCTCGACACCCTCAACGTCACGGAGACCTTCGCGGGCATCGAGGCGAAGTCGACTTTCGCGACGAGTGGTCTCGACAGCAAACCAAGCTGACGCGGATAATACGCGAATGAACATCGGTCAGCAAAATCAGTCGCGCCAGAGGCCGGGTCGACGTCGGAACGTCGGCGTCCTGGACCCTCTTGTCCCGGTTCTCGTGGTTCTGACCATCTTCGCGGGTTGCGACGAACCGAAGGGCGCCCGGGAAGTGCCGGTCTCAACCAGGACGTCCGACCAATCGACCAACCAGGCCCCCGAGACAAAACCCGCGCGGGCGATCGCGACGCATTAGTGATCCTACTAATTTTGCTGGGGTAACGCATTGACCTTGAAAGATGATCGGCCGATCGTGGCGCTGACGATGGGGGACGTGGCCGGGGTTGGTCCCGAGGTCATCGCTCGGGCCTGGGGCGATACTCCCTTGAGAACGCTGGCGCGCCCCTTCGTGGTCGGCAGTCGGTCGGTCCTGGAACGTGCGCTCGCCTGCATGAATGTCCGGGCGACCGTTCAGGAGATCAAGAGACCGGAAGACGCCCGGCCGACGGCTCAATCGATCCCCTGCCTTGAGGCGACCACCGTGGACGTCGCCAGCGTCGCCCCGGGCAAGGTTGATCCGAGAGCCGGTCGCGCTGCCTTTGATTACCTGGTCACGGCGGTTGACCTGGCCCTCGCCGGTCGAGTCGACGCGATCACGACGCTTCCCCTTAACAAGGAAGCCCTGCACGCGGGGGGCGTGAACCACCCCGGTCATACCGAGATCCTCGCCGAGCGTTGCGGCGTGGTCGATCATGCGATGATGCTTTACCTCGGGCCGCCCATCGGCGCCGCCGACGCCGGTCTCGGCGTCGTTCACGCGACCTTGCACGTTGCCCTCAGGCGTGTTTTCGACCTGCTGACCGTCGACGCGATCGAGTCGAAAATCCTCCTGGCCGATCGCGCGATGCGGCCCCTGGTAAACGGCCGATCAATTCGGGTCGCGGTCGCCTCGCTCAACCCGCACGCGGGCGAAGGGGGCCTTTTTGGCGACGAGGAACGGCGGATCATCGACCCGGCGGTCGCTCGGGCCAGGCTGGCCGGAGTGAACGTCACCGGTCCGATCGCCGCCGACACGCTCTTCGCGCGCGCGATCGCCGGAGAGTTTGACGCGGTTGTCGCCATGTATCATGACCAGGGGCACGTCGCGCTTAAGACGATCGGCTTTGACCGGGCCGTCAACGTCACGCTCGGCCTGCCGATCGTTCGAACGAGCGTGGCGCACGGAACGGCGTACGACATCGCCTGGCGAGGAACCGCCGAGACGTCGAGCCTGATCGAGGCCGTTCGGGTCGCCGCGCGGCTTGTCGCCGGTCGACGCCGCGAGGCCGAGGCCCTCGCCAGCCGTTAACGGCGGACAACCTCCACCTCGATCGTGTTCGTTTCGAGGAGACCGGGCCAGATCGATCGAACTTCGGGATCGGCCCAACCTCGATCGGGATCGGGCGTGAGCCAGGCCCGGATTCGCTTGATCCCGGGGTTTCCCAACGTCTCGGTGGGAACCGTCGCAACTGGCCCGATCGGGAATTCGAGCGTTCGAGACGGTTGGCCCCATCCCCCCTGACCTTGCCCCTGGACGGTGATGGAACCGGCCGCGAACCGGCCGGGAATGCCTTCGAACTCGATCGAAAGATCGTGCGCCAGATCACACGGCAAAGGCTCGCGGACATTTAGCCGAGGGATGCCTCGGATCGCCAAGCCTTCGTTGATCGGCAGGAAATCCGCATCAACAGGCACGAGTCGAACGGATTCGGCGAAGGTCGCGGCTCGGGCCTCGTCGGGCGAGGCGAGGAGGGCATCAACCGCGAGCAAGGGGTCAAACTCGAACGAAAAGGGCATGTGCGGAAGCTCAAGATCCCAGGACTCGGTCAGGCCGACGGTCCTGACCCTGGCCTGAAGCACGAGCCGATGCGGCCCGTTGGTCTCGAAGTCGTTGGGAATGAGTTCGAAAGACGCGACGGGATGACCGGCGATCCAGGGGCTATCGACTTCGAGGCGAGCGCGTCTGGCCCCGGCGATCTTGTGCGACCATTCGAGGTTCGCGGGAGAAATCCCCGGCCCGTCGTCATTGAGAAATGGCAGGCCATACGCGATAACGATCGGAATCGGCGTTTGAAGGTCCCGGGGATAGCGGCGCCGGGCCTTCCAGGTGACCTGAAAACCGCGTCGCGCGAGGGCTTTTTCTTCCTCGGCAATGAGTTCATCGCGCGACCAGAGCCAGGCCAAGGCTTGCCCGGCGGCAAGGCGCTGGGCTTCAGTCTCGCCCGTGCCGAGAATGCGGAACAATTCCATCGAGCCGTCGCGACCGTGCCCGGCCGCGCTGATGATGTCTTCCGGCGTGACTTTCGGCTCGCCGAGGCGTTCGACGGCCCGTCGAGCGCGGAGCGCCTTGAGCAGCTTTCGGCCGCCGCCAATAAAGAGGACGGAAAACAAAATGAGCAGGACGAGGCTCCTCGGTTCGCTCGCCCAGCGTTCCCAGGCGCTTCGCGAGGTCGGACGCCTTCGGCGCCTCGCGCCCAGTTGTCCCAGCGCCGAGCGCGCCAGGAGTGTCGCGGCGAGGCCCTTCGAAAGCATGGTGGAAATATCCTCTATTATCTGTGGAAATCAAAGTCCGGGACGCGACCGAGGGTTGACGGGGCCGGGCGGGTGGTCCTTGGGCTGGCCTTTCTCGGGCTCGCGACCTTCGGCGGGGGGCATTTCCTCGATGATCGTCGGCTTGCGGAGTCGGGCTCCAGGCTCGGCGTCGAGACCCAGGGCAATGTAAATCGCGTCGATGTCGTCCTGCAAGGCATGTAGGTCGCGATGCAGCGACTTGAGCGCGACGAGAACCTGGTCGATCGGCTCGGCCGAGCCGGTGGCGTCGGTGATGATGAGCAGATTGTCTTCGGGAACGACCTTGTAGGTCAAATCAAGCTGATCGAGAAGGAGCTTGAGACCGGTCTTGAGACGGACTCCTTCGAGTTCAAGCTGGACCTCGTCGTTGATCTTCAGACCAAGTCGCCCGATCGCCGCGCGGTCGATCGCGACAGGGGCCTGAAGCGATCGGCCGAGTTCCTTGGCGACCTCATCCAGCGGCGTCGGTTTGTTGAAGTGGAACGGATAGGGCTTTTGCAGGGCGTCCTGCACGGACCCTTGAAACTCCGGGACGACCCGCGGCCCGAGAGCGTTCTGAGCCTGAAGGTTCAGGCAGATCGTCGCCGCGAGGATCAAGGCCGCGAGGAGGAGACTCGTTCCCAGTTTCAATCGCGACATGAGCGCCACCTTCCGTTAGCCTGAACGTTCCTCGCCCTCGGACGCATTGTAACGCGACGAAGGCGCCACGTCTGCCGCGGGCGATTCATCCGCGGCCAGGAGGTTTGCAAAGACTGTCTTTTCGATGGCTGATGACCAAGAAGAAAAAATTTCGGTCATCACTCATCGGGACTTTGTAATCCTCCTCGATTCATTCAACCCGCCCCGCGCGAATCGCCGTGTCGATCTCGGCGGTTGTCGGAAACCCAAAACCGAGGCGATCCAGAACCAGACCAGCCGCGGCGCGCGCTCGCTCGGCCGCCCGGGTCATGAGCGCCTGGTCGACAACGCCGTTGGACCAGCCCGCGTCGAGCAAGCTCGTGATGAGCGTCGCCGCGAAGGCTTCACCCGCCCGGTTCGTGTCGCGCGGGGGTTTCAAGCGCGGAAAGGCGGCGAGGTCGACGCGTCCTGGCTCGCCTTCGGGCGTCGTGAACCGGACGCTGCTGCCCGACGGGCCATTCGTGACCGCGAGAACCGGAATCCGCCAGGCGATTTGCTCGCGGTCGTCCAGAGCTTCCCACTCGCGGAGATTGCAACAGAGGATGTCGATCGATTCGGCGAACCGAACGACGGAATATTCTCGGTCGCGCATGTTGCGCAACGTCGGCGCGAAGACGCGCACACCGGCCCCCGGCGCGTTCAGGGCCTCGGCCGCGAGCCGGTTCGGCCACGATGCCACGACGCGGAGGTCGCAATCGCCCGCCTCGCGAAGCGCGGGTTTGAGCGAACCGACCGCCGCGTGACACCCTCGAAAGCCGACCGGCATCTTGTCGCCAAAAGGGCCGCTGGTGACAAGCAAGGTCCAGTCGGCCTGATTTTGAGGAACCCGAATCGTCCGGCGTCGTATCGACAATCGGTCCAGCCGGTCGAGAATCTCCCGACTCATCGGATCATCAACGGAGCCGACCGCATGGATGAGTTCGCCGCCGAGCGCCGCGGCGAACCCCGCGCCCATGCCGCCGAGGTCGTCATGCCACGCCAGGCCGCGACGCGCGACGTCGGCCCTGATCGTCACGCCGGACAGGTCAATCAAGACGGTCGGTCCGGGCCAATCGTCAGGCGGTTCGATCGTGACCGAAAAACCGGCGGAAGTTGAAAATCGGAGGCCGTGGCCGAACGTCAAGACGCCGTCGACGCTCTGATCGACTGGCGGCTGGCCAGATTCATGAATCGGGCCGTCGACGAGCAGAACTCGATCGAGATAGGCCGGGCCGAAAACCTGCACGCGTCGTGGGTCGGGCATCAAAGGCGCTGGTCTTTACTCTGGGCAGGAGAATTGCAAAGACCCGATGACCAAGGACCGATGACCGAAAAATTCCGCCTGTTTGGTCATCGGTCATCGGTCCTTGGTCATAAAAAGAGGGCCTTTGCAATCCTTCTGACTTTGGGTTGTCGGGTGTCAAGGTCGCGACGTCAGGATTATACTGGTCTTTTGCACTCTTTGTTCACGGTCGGCTCTTTGAGGAGTCTGTCTTGGCGTCGGACATCGAATCAGAGGTTGAGTCGCTTGACCATCCCGTGGATAACGCTCCGATTCGTTCGCTCGTCCACAAGGGGTTGACGATCGAGGGATATTCCCGAGCGGCGGTGCAATCGTACTGGCGCATTCCCGAGCTGAAAATCGGCTTCGACCTCGGCGCCCAACCCTGGTCGTTCATGGCGACGCCGACCTGGTTTGTCTCGCACTCGCATCTCGACCACATCGCCGCGCTTCCCGTTTACGTCGCCCGACGCCGCATGATGAAGATGGAGCCCCCCACCATCTACATGCCCGCCGAGGCCGTTGAGCCGGTTGAAGCCCTCCTCCGCGCCTATCAACGTTTAGATCGCGGCCGGTTACCGGCGAAGCTCGTCGGCCTGGAAAAAGATCAGGAGATCGAGGTCTCGCGCGAGCTGGTCGTCACCACCTTCGCGACAAAACACACCATCACCTCGCTCGGGTTCCTGATCTGGGAGCGCAGGAAGAAGCTCAAACCCGAGTATCACGACCTGACCGGCGATCAGATCCGCGACCTGAGGCACTCGGGCGTCGAGGTTTCGGCCGAGATCCGGATTCCCAAGGTCGCCTATCTCGGCGACACGACCCCCCTCGGCCTCGACGCCAATCCCGAGGTCTATCAGGCCGAGATCCTCATCATGGAGATGACCTTCGTCGCTCCGGGCGAGCGGGCCGCGATCATTCACAAGTTCGGGCACACCCACCTTGAGGATATCCTCGCCCGCGCCGATCGGTTCGAGAACGAGGTGATCATCGCCTCGCACTTCAGCACCCGACTCCATCCCGACCAGATTGCCCGGATTGTCGATAAGCGGTTGCCGGACAGCCTTCGAGGCCGTTTGAAAGTCTGGCTTTAAGGCACCATCACGCCTCGACCCAGACCTGATCGCCGCGCACCTCGCACTGGAACCGATGAACCGAATAGCCGCGAACGGTCGAGCAACGGCCCGTCTCCAGCTTGAACCGCCAGTGATGAAGCGGACAGACCGCCTCGCCCTCCTCGATCCAGCCCCGGCCGAGGGCTCCGTTCGCATGCGGGCAACGGCCAAAAAGGGCATAAAAGGCCCCGTCATGGCGAAAGACCGCGATTCTCAGGCCGTCCACCTCGACGGCCCGTCCGCGCCCCTCGACGACATCGTCAACACGACAGACGGCGACGAACCTTGCCAAGTTGATCCTCCCGACCGTATTCGACTCGGGCTCTGACTTGCTCCCGACCGTATTCGACTCGGGCTCTGACTTGCGTCAGGGGAATCGCCCCTTGTACACTTTACCTGCGCCCAACTCGCGATGTCGGATCAACGTCCCAGGTTTCCCGTCGAACGTCGAGGCACTTTGCCGGATGAGGCTCTCTCCTCGAACCCTCTTCGTGATCGTGATCGCCGCAGCGAGCCTTTTGGGCGGCTCGGGTTGCGACGAGCCTGGGCGTTCGAAACCCGACCTTGTCTGGGGCATTCACGGCACCAAACCCGGCTGGCTTCACAAGCCGAGGACAGCCGCCTTTGACCAGAGCGATCATCTTTACCTGGCCGACCTGACCGACCGCATTCAGGTTTTCGACCGCGACGGCAAGTTTCTCCGAGGTTGGCGAACCCCCGACTTCAACGTCGACGGCCCGAGCGGCCTGACCGTCGATCGATTCGGCCGCCTGCTCGTCGCCGATACGCACTTTTATCGCGTCCTCGTCTATTCCGATCGCGGCGAGCTTCTTTTCCAGATTGGCGACGGCGTGCAAGGGACAACCCCCGGCCGGTTCGGCTACACGACCGACGTCGTTCTGGACAGGGCCGGAAATTTCTACGTCGCGGAGTACGGCGAGAACGACCGCATCCAGGTCTTTTCTCCCGAGGGGACATGGCTCCGCCAGTGGGGCGGGCACGGCTACTCGCCTGGCGAATTCCTCCGCCCGCGCGCCCTGGCGATGGATGAAAACGATCATCTCTACGTGGCCGACAGTTGCAACCATCGAATCCAGGTTTTTGACACGACGGGCAAACTCCTGCGCGTCTGGGGCTCGCGAGGTGCGGAGCCGGGGCAGATGTCGTACCCTTATGACCTGGCCCTCGGCCCCGAAGGGACGCTCTATGTCTGCGAGTACGGCAACGCCCGGGTCCAGAAGTTCACGCGCGACGGCAAATTTCTGGGAATCTGGGGCGGGTCGGGGCGAGAACCGGGCCTCTTGAATAATCCCTGGGCGCTCGCGGTCGACGGCTCGGGCGCGATCTCGGTCATTGACTCGAACAATCATCGCGTCCAGCGCGTCCGGTTCTGAAAGCGGTCCGAGGGGGATTGAGGCGATGCTGGGCAACCTCTCGGTAACGGTCGGCCGCCCCTGGTGGCTCTTGCTGATCCCGATCATCCTCGTGCCGCTCGTCCTCTCCAGCTTTCGGAGCCTTTCCGGCCTCGGTTCGTTTCGCCGGATTCTGGCCATTCTCTTGCGCGGAACGGTCTTGACCCTGATCGTCCTCGCGCTCGCGGGCTTGCAGGCGGTTCGACGCAACGACAAGCTCACGACGATCTTCCTCGTGGACGCCTCGCAAAGCGTCCCGCGCGAGCTTCGCAAATCGGCGCTCGATTACGTCACCGAATCGTCCAAGAAACGTCGCAAGGACGACCTCACCGGCGTCATCGTCTTCGGCAAGAACCCGAGCGTCGAGACGCCCCCGGCGCCGACCGAGGTCAACTTGCTCGGGATCGAGAGCACCGTCGACGGCGAATATACCGACATCGCCGCCGCCGAGAAGCTGGCGCTCGCGACCTTTCCCGAAGATTCGGCGCGTCGGCTCGTGATCATCTCCGACGGCAACGAGAACCGAGGCAACGCCCTCGAACAGGCCCTCGCGGCGAAGTCGCTCGGTGTTCAGATCGACGTCGTTCCGCTCGAATATTTTTATAACCGCGAGGTGCTCGTCGAGAAGGTCTCGATTCCCCCCGACGTGAAGGAAGGCGAGACCGTCAACATCAACGTCGTCATCCGCGCCAGCGAACCAACCCACGGCACGCTCCAGATCTTTCAAAAGGCCGATAACTACCGAGCCCCCGCCCCCGGAAACGAGAAGCCGCAGCCGGTTGACCTGCTCCGCGGCGTGAACGTCCTCACACTCAAACAACTCATCACCAAACCGAATTTTTACACGTTTACGGCCGAATTCATTCCCGACAAGGATAGCGGCGATCAGCGCGCGATCAATAACGTCGCCGAAGGGTTCACGCACGCCCGCGGCACCGCGCAGGTCTTGCTTATCGAAGGAACACGCGGCGAGCACGCCGAACTCGTCAAGGCTCTGACCGAAAAGAAGATCAACGTCACGACCCTCGTGGCCCCTCGCGTGGACGGCTCCGGTTCGGTCGATGGCGACCCGATGCCAAACGATCTCGCCCAGCTTCAACCGTATGACTCGGTGATCCTCGGCAACGTCCCCAAGGATGCCTTTACCGAGAGCCAGCATCAGCTTTTCGCGTCGCACGTTCATGAGATGGGGGGGGGCCTCATCATGCTCGGCGGCCGAGACAGCTTCGGCGCGGGCGGCTGGATGAACACGCCGGTTGAGAAGGCCCTGCCGGTTGACATGCAAATCAAGGCGCTGAAGGTTCAGGGCATCGGCGCGATGGTGATGATCATGCACGCCAGCGAGATCGCCGAAGGGAATTACTGGCAAAAAGTCGTCGCCAAGGCCGCCTTGAATGCCCTCTCGAACTTCGACCACGCCGGAATGCTCCACTGGGAAGGGCAAGAAGCCTGGCTCTTCACGCTCCGGCCGGTCGGAAGCACCCGAGGATCGATGCTCCGCGCGATCGACCGGATGACCCCCGGCGACATGCCCGACTTCGACCCCTCGCTCCAGATGGCCCGCAAGGGGTTGATGAACGTCAAGGATGCGATGTCGCGGCACATCGTCATCATCAGCGACGGCGACCCGACCCCCCCCTCGGCCTCGGTGATTTCCGCCCTGGTCCGCGACAAGATCACCGTGACGGCGGTCCTCACCGCCGCGCACGGCAACGACCCCGGCGCCGCCTTCACCATGAAGAACCTGGCGACCCGCACCAAGGGGCGTTTCTACAACGTCACCAATCCCAAGGCCCTCCCCCGGATCTATCAAAAAGAAGCCCGGATCATCTCGCGCCCGCTCATTTTCGAGCAAGCAACGCCCTGGGCACCCAAGGTGAATTTTCTCAGCGAGCCAATCCTGGGCGTCAATACTCCCGTGCCGCCGATCTCGGGCCTTGTCCTCACCAGTCTCAAGGAAAACGAGCTGGTGGACGTGCCGATTGTCTCCCCTTTGCCGACGGGACAGGTCAATCCCATTCTCGCCCACTGGACGTACGGCCTGGGCCGATCGGTCGCCTTCACGTCGGATGCCGGCCGGCGCTGGGCGAAGACCTGGCCCGACTGGGCGAGTTACGCCGCCTTCTGGTCGCAGATCGTCCGCTGGTCGATGCGCCCCGTTGATCCCGGCAATTTGACCCTCACCGTCCGCCGCGATCAGGGGCAGATCCGGGTCGTCGTCGATGCGCTCGACAAGGACAACCAGTTCCTCAACTTCCTCCAGATTCGCGGCAACATCGTCAACCCCGCGCTCAAGGGGGAGTCGATCGAGCTGGTCCAGACGGCCCCCGGCAAGTACGAGGCCACTTTCGACGCCGCCGATTCCAGCGGCAACTACTTCGTCAACCTCGGCTATCGAGGCGCGGGGGGCGTGCAAGGGCTGATCTCGTCGGGCGTCTCAGTTCCGTATTCCGATGAGTACCGCGAGCTTCGATCGAACCCCGCGAACCTCGAAACCCTGGCGACCGTGACGAACGGCCAGACCAACTTCTTCAAGACCCACCCCGACGGCCGCCCCGACCTCCGCCGCACGGTGGACTCGGCCGACCACTTCCGCCGCGATTCAACCCTGAGCAACCCCAGCGGTTTTACCGACCTCTGGCCGAGTCTCCTCTGGCTCGCCGCCGTGATCTTTCTCGCCGACGTCGCGGTTCGTCGGATCGCGCCCGATGTCGGTCGGGTTCGTCGCCTCGTCGGCGATCAGTGGAAAAAATTCCAAGGCCGCGAGGTCGCCCCCGCGACCGAGTACATGGAAAAGCTCCGGAGCCGCAAGGCCGAGGTCGGCGATCAACTCGATCGTTCCCGCGCCGCGACCCGGTTCGAGGCCCCGCCGCCTTCCGAATCAACCCCAGGCCCGAACGAGCCACTGCTCGACCCCTTTGCCCCGCCGACTCCCTCGAAGCCAAGGCCGACCCCCGGTGAAGCGGCTCGTGGCCTGGCACCCTCGGGGCCGAAACCCGAGGCCCCCGAGAGTTACACCAATCGCCTTCTCCGGGCCAAGCAAAAGGTCTGGGAAGATCGCGAAAAAGAGAAAGACAAAGAGAAGGATAAAGGCTCGAATTCGTGAGCCTTTTTGGATCGTCTGGAACCTACTCGAACGAGGGTTTTTGTCTCATGGCCACAGCCTCGACCGGAACGATGGAAGCGCGGGCGGACGAGTTCCGGACGGCCTATGCGAAGGTCAAGGCCGAGATCGGCAAGGTGATCGTCGGCCACGACGACATCGTCCACGGCGTTTTAACCTGTCTTTTCGTCGGCGGCCACGCGCTTTTGGAAGGCGTTCCCGGCCTGGGAAAAACGCTCCTGGTACGCACCCTGGCCGATGCCTTGACGCTTGATTTCAACCGGATTCAGTTCACGCCCGACCTGATGCCCGCCGACATCCTCGGCACGAACATCGTCTCGGAAGGCCCCGACGGCCGCCGCGTCTTCCACTTCCAGCGCGGGCCGATTTTTTCTCAGATCATCCTCGCCGACGAGATCAATCGCGCCACGCCCAAGACCCAATCCGCGCTCCTCGAAGCGATGCAAGAGCACTCGGTCACGGTCGGCGGCGTGATCCACACGCTCAAAGAGCCCTTTTTCGTGATGGCCACGCAAAACCCGATCGAACAGGAAGGGACCTATCCGCTTCCCGAGGCGCAGCTTGACCGGTTCATGTTCAAGCTGGTCGTCGGCTACTCAACCCGCGAGGAATTGACGGTGATCCTCGACCGGACGACCCGGGGCGAACGACCCAAGGCCGAGCCTGTCATCGACGGCGAGACGCTTATTCGAATGCAAGCCCTCGTTCGCGAGATCATCGTCGCGCCTCACGTTCAGGACTACGCGATCCGCCTCGGCCTCGCGACGCATCCCGACGGCCCCTTCGCCCCGGCGATCACAAATCAATATATCCGCTGGGGCAGCAGTCCCCGAGGCGTGCAAACCCTCGTTCTCGCCGCGAAGGTGCGCGCCCTGCTCGACGGCCGTTATAATGTGAGCTTCGAGGACCTCCGCCGCGTCTTCTTGCCGAGCCTCCGCCACCGCGTTCTCCTCAACTTCGAGGCTCAGGCCGAAGGAATCGCCTCCGACGACGTCCTCCTCAAGGTTCTCGACGCCGTTCCCGAAAAAGCCGACGACAAAACTCCAGTTGCCAAAGCGAGTTAAAACCTGACAACTCCTTGATTGACACCAATGCACGACATCTACAACCCTCGCCCCGCGCCTGTCGCGTTCAACCCCAAGCCCGAGCCGCTCATCTTCACGACGGGCGACCTGGTCTGCCTCGTCACGCTCTTTGCTCTTTTACTCGGCATCTCCACCATCGCCTGGCGATCCGAACCGACGATGGCCGTCTTGACGGCCCTTGGCGGTTCACTCGTGATCCTCGAAAGCTGGTTCACGGCGCTCGGTTTCCTGCATCGCTGTCGACCGCTCAGTTTACGAGCGCGCTGGACGATCTTCCTCGCCGCCCTGATCCCCTGGCTGATCGGCCTGGGAATCGCCGCCACGTTGATGCTCAGCCTCTTCTGGTTTTCCGACATGCTCGCCTGATGGATCGTTGACGGAGAGGACGTCCCGGATGCCCGAGACCGCGAACACCCCTTTGCTCGATCCGATCTTCCTTCACAAGCTCGAACAGCTTGAGCTGGTCAGCAAGAAAATCTTCGTCGGCCGGATGAAAGGGGAACGCAAGAGCAAGCGGCGCGGTTCGTCGGTCGAGTTCGCCGATCACCGCAATTACTCGGTTGGCGACGATCTCCGTCATATTGACTGGAACGTGTATGGGCGGCTTGACAAGCTTTTTTTAAAGCTTTTTCTCGAAGAAGAAGACCTTCATTTCTACACCTTGCTCGATACCAGCTTGTCGATGGATTTCGGCGAGCCGACGAAGTTACACTACGGCAAGCAGGTCGCCGCGGCATTGGCGTTTATCGGGCTCGTCAATCACGATCGGGTGATCCTGGACACCTTCAGCACCTCGTTGACGACCGGCCTGGCGAGCATCCGCGGCCGTTCGCAGATGTGGCGCGTCGTGCAACACCTTGAACACTTGCAGGCGTCCGGTTCCAGCGACCTGACCGCGACGGCGCGTGCCTTCGCCGTGAAACACGCGGGTAAAGGAGTCGTTGTCGTCATCTCTGATTTTATGGACAAGAATGGATACGAAGACGCCCTTCGTTACCTGCTCGCCCGGAACCTGGATATCTACGTCGTCCACGTCCTCTGCCGCGAGGAAGTTGAGCCGGAACTCGTCGGCGACCTCCGCCTTGTCGACGCCGAGGATGACGACGAGGCCGAGATTTCCATCAGCGCACCGCTCCTGAAGCGTTACAAGGAGAATCTCAACGCCTTTGTCGGCGGTCTCAAGGAGTGGTGTACCAAACGAGGAATCACTTATATCTTCACGACGAATCAGAACCCTTTTGATAAGCTTGTCTTGAACTATCTCCGCGAGCGCGGGCTGGTGCGCTGATGATGCATTGGAAATCGAAACCCGAGGTTTTGAATCGATGGATGTGAAAGAACCCGCATGGTTCTTCGGCGTCGCCGGAGTGATTGTCGCGTACCTGCTCTATATCGTCTTTCGAAAACGCAAGGGCGATCGCCCAGGGACCACCATCCGCGAGCCGGAACTTTGAAACCGACGAGACACGTCCGATGAACTTCGGCAAATTGACGTTCCCAACGATCCCCGTCCAGTTTTCCAGCCCCCTCGGCGGAACGGCCTGGGCGGTCCTGGCGGGAATTCCAGTCGGCATCATCGCCCTCTATTTCCTCAAACTTCGCCGCAGGCCAGTGCAGGTTCCCAGCACCTTGCTATGGAAGCGAAGCCTCGAAGACCTCCACGTCAACAGCCTCTTTCAGCGGCTCCGACGCAACCTCCTCCTCTTTTTGCAACTCCTGGCCATCTTTCTTGCGATGCTCGCGTTGACCGGCCCGCGCATCCAGGGTTCGAGCAGCCAGGGGCAGCGTTACGTCATCGCCATCGACAACTCGGCCAGCATGTCCGCCACCGATGTCGCGCCGACCCGACTGGCCAAGGCCAAGGCCGAGGCGAAAATGCTCGTCGAAGGCATGGAGGACGATGACCTCGCCATGGTCCTCTCGTTCTCGGATCGAGCCCGGATCGAATCGACCTATACAGGAGATCGCCGGATGCTGGCTCGCCGGATCGACGCCATCCGCGCCACACAGGCGACAACCTCGCTCCGCGATGCGCTTGAGGTCGCGGCGGGCCTGGCGAATCCTTCGAAGCAAATCGGCGAGGGCGTCGTGGCGACCTCGGTTGTCACACCCAAATTATCCATTTATACCGATGGCGGCTTTCGCGATGTTGAGGGGTTCAGCCTCGGCAACCTCGAACCACAGGTCGTGGTGATCGGCCCCCCTCCCCTGGCGAAACCCTCGACCGAGACCGCGACCGAGACCTCGGAAAACTCCGCGACACGCCCCAAAAGCCCCAGCGATAACGTGGCGATCCTCGCGCTTCAGACCCGCAAGAGCGACGAGAAGGCCGACCTTTATCAGGTTTTTGGCCGCGTCCACAATTATCGAGGCGAGCCCGTCGAGACCGAGGCCCGACTCTTTCGCCACGACCCCGAAAAACCAGGCGCCAGCCCGACGCTCGTCGATGCAATCGCGCTCGCGATCGCCGCTCGGGCCGATCAATCGTTCAAGTTCGACCTGCCGAGCACCGGCCTCACCGAACTCGAAGTCAGGCTCGACGTCCACGATGCGCAGGCGATCGATGATCATGCCTTCACCCTGATCGGTACCCCCAGAAAAGCCCAGGTTCTTCTCATCACTCCTGGCAATCGCTACCTCGTCGACACCCTGCGCACTCCGACGGCGGTCGACCGGGCCGACGTGGTCGTCATCACCCCCGACCAGGCCAAAACCGACCCCTTTGATCGAGACATGAAAGCAGGCCGCTATGATCTCGTGATTTACGACCAGTATCGTCCCAGCAGCGCACCCGAAGCCAACGCCCTCTATTTCGGCGTCATGCCCCCCGGCCCCGCCTATGCCAAAACCAAGGCTATACAAGGCCCAGTCATTCTCGACTGGGACGTCGCGCATCCTTTGATGCAGTACGTCCGCGACCTCTCCAACGTGGCGATCCTGAACGCGACGAGCGTCGAGCCTCCGCCTGGCTCGACGACCCTGATCGAAAGTAACCTCGGCCCTCTCGCCTTCAACGCCCCACGCGAGGGTTACTCGGATACCGTCGTCGCATTCGCCCTGCTCGACGGTGAAAAATTCAACACGACCTGGTTCAAGAATATCAGCTTTCCCTTGTTTCTTTTCAATAGCCTGCAAACACTCGGCAACGCGCGAGAATCGGTCGGAGACGAGGTTCATTTGCCCGATCAGAACGTGGTCCTGCGACTCGAATCACCCTCGGAGACCGTCAAGGTTGTTGGTCCGACCGGCGCCGCGGTGGAAACCTTGAAGAGGTCGCCCCAGGGGACTTATCTCTTTAACAAAGCGTCAACCACGGGAATCTATCATGCCCGTTGGGGCGATTCCGGCCTGCTCCCCTTCGTGGTCAACCAGTTCGACGCTCGCGAGAGCGATATTGCCCCGCGCGGCCTTGTTCCCGAAGGAACACCCTCGGACAAGGCGGACACCTACAAGATCAAGATCGGTTACAGTCCCGTCGCGGGATCAAAAGCAGTCAGGCCCAGCCGAAAAGATTGGTGGATGCCCTTCGCCGTGGGTGCCCTGGTCGTCCTTCTCGTCGAGTGGTATGTCTACAACCGACGTGTCTATGTCTGATGAACCCGCTTTCTCGTCATCCCGAAACCTTCCGCCGGGTTTCCACCGAAATCAATGCCGTTACCCGCCGCGTTTCCCCGCGCCCATGTTCCCTCTCTTTTCCAGGTGCGTCCCGACGATATTTACGAACAATCCGACGATCCTGTCAGAATGTCCAAGTTCCGGGAGAAGGGGTTTGTTTTTGGAAGGCAATCGGGTTAGGATATTCGGCGTCGCAACGACCTGAGATGCACCCGTAGCTCAATTGGATAGAGCATCGGTCTACGGAACCGAAGGTTAGAGGTTCGAATCCTCTCGGGTGTACTTTTCATAGCCTGCCGCCAAAGGAGTTGTGGCGATCTTGAGAAATCGACTTTCGCCCTCGCGCGGGTCGTTCACACGATTTCACGAAACCGACCCCAGGCCGACACGATTCTCGGAAAGCCGGGACTGGGAGCTTTCTCCAGGCTTGGGAACGCTTCCGATCTTTTTGGTGGCAACTCACGACTTCCCCTCCCCCGGCGACAACTCCATCCGTGCCGGGTGGGGTCAATCGTTGACATCCGAGGCAAGTGGACAGCCCGCCAACGGCTCCAATCACTCTTCGGCCCGTTCACGATCAGGAGCCGCCTCGCCGACGACATGGGCGCCGCCACACCCCTGGCCACGCATCGATTCGACGTCGGCGTGATCCGCCCGAAGACCGAGGTGCGTCTAAATTAGGCGCCCAGGGCGGGTCTATCTGAACCGTCCATTTCCAAGTTGAAATCGCCAGGACTGGCTCACCAGTCACAGCCGCGTTACGTTCCCATCGAACTTGGAGCCGTGTTGTTCCATCCGACAACGAACCCACGCCCGCCAAATACGGAATCAGCGAGAACACGTCGATGTCACCAAGCCGTCGCTCGAAGTAAGGCTGACCCAGCATTGCGCAGTCCTCTTGATCGCATGCCATTTTGGCGGAACGCAAATGCGTTTTATTTTCATCATATCTTTATTCATTGCCTTGCATGAACAGCGGTTGAGAAGCAGAAGCTCGACTTCGGCGATTACCCCAGCGAGGAGTTGATCTTGAGTCTCGCGGGAATTCTCGAAGCCGAGGCCGACGAGTTGCTGATCTTGGCCGATAAGATCCCGGAGACCCTCAGGCAACGGGTCTTCCAGCGACCAGAAATCTTCCGCGAATTGGCCCCTCTCGACGACGAGGACCCCGACAGGCTCGTGAAGAACCTCGACAAGGGTGCGCCATGATCGGCGCTTGACGCGTCCGGTCCAAATCGTGTTCGACTTATCAAGGCGCCGGAATTAACCCGGAAAACGAGGAAACGTACCCAGAATTACCCGACGTCGCGGGCCTTCCCTGAGCGTCGCGCGTCACGGTTTTCGGCAAGGTCGGTCAGCAGGCGTTCGAGGGCTTCGAGTCGGATCGGCTTGAGGAGATAATGGTCGATCCCCGCGGCCTTCGCCTCGCGGACGATCTCCTCGCCATCCTGCCCGGTCATCGCCAGGATCGTCGCTTCCCGAAGCCAGGGATCAACCCGTATCGCTCGGGCGACGGTATAGCCGTCCATGTCGGGAAGGCCGAGGTCGAGCAAAATCACGTCGGGCCGGTGTTCGCGAGCGAGATCAAGCGCCTCGTCACCCGTCTGGGCAACCCATGCGTCGTGTCCCCAGATTCCCAGGATCATTCGAAGCGTCTGCGCCGAATCCCCGTTGTCCTCGACAATCAGAACGCGCTGAGTTCGTGGGCAGGGGATATCCGTTTCCGTCTTGAAAATCTCGGGAGTTCTCGTCTCCACGCGAGGATCGGAACGCATCCCCTCGGAACCGAAGAACGACTCCATGTTCACCTCAGGTCGCACCATCCAGGTTTGATCAGGCGCTCTCGACCACGATCGTCGCCTTACATGGCCATGACCATGACGAGCGCCTTGTCGCTCACATTTCCATACTTATCCCAAACAAGGACAACTGGCAAGATGAAAGCTCAGACGCCGATCAGGACTGAAGGTTGGTCAAGAATTCCGCGTTAAAGAATAGGAGAATTGCAAAGGACCGATGACCGATGGCCAATAGGTTTTTTGCGTATTAGGGCCTGTTTTTGACGTTAGGTCAAAGGACACAAGGACAAAGAGCGGATTTCCCCTTTTGTCCTATTTCCTTCTGCCCTTTGACCTCACGGCTATTCCGCAACAGCCCTAATGACCGATGTATTCTTCTTTTTAGCCAATGGTCGTCGGCCATTGGTCATCGAAGAGACTGACTTGGCTATCCTACCGCCCGCGTTGAAAAAGAATCGTTCGCGGTCGCAATCAACCGGACGCCGACACTCTCCGGCGTCGGGCCGTGAGGATGGCCGTGAGAAAAAGGCACGAGATCAAGGTGAGAAAGAGCCGGGGCCATCCGGCGGCGGGAACGACCATGCCGGGAACAAAGACGGCGGTCTCGCCCGCCTGCTTGCTCGCCCGATACGCAATGCGGACGGGGCGGAGCGTGCCGTCGGGGATTTTTCGGTCCGAGAGATAAACGAGGCTGTAACTCGCTCGCAGACGCGCGGCAATCTGCTCGTAGATCTCGCGAAGCTGATCGGCCTGGCGGGCCGGGTAATACTGGCCGCGGCTCGCCTGGGCCAGATGACGTAGCGAGGCGCTTTCGATCTCGTCATCCGAGCCGAGGCCGAGCGTATGCACGGGCAGCCCCTCTCGACGAGCCGAGGCGATCAAGGTTTCGACCGTGTTCTCGGGTTTGCTGAACGTATCCTCGCCGTCGGTCAGGGCCAGGACGGCACGCCGCCCAGGCTCGCGGCCGATCATCGCGAGCGCCTCGGCCACCGCGTCGTAATAGCGGGTCGCGCCGTCGGGCGTGAGGCGATCGACCGCCTGCTGGACCTTGGCGAAGTCGCCGGTGAACGGGCAGATGGTCTCGACGTCGGACCCGAACGCGACGACCGCGACGCGCGACCCCCTCGGCAGCCCTTTCAAAAATGTCGCGACGGCTCGTTTGAGCATGCCGATGCGGTCCTCTTCTTCCATGCTCCGGCTCCGGTCGACAACGAGCACGACGGTGATCGGCCGGGCCTCGCGCCCGGTCGGGGCCTCGAACCGCAGGATCGAGACAGGGGCGCCATCCTCGGTGACGTGAAAATCGCTGGCCCTGGCATCGATCAGAAACGACCCATCCGGCCGCTTGACCTCGAAATCGACGGCGACCTCGGGAAACTTCGCGTCGCTCGCGCCGGTGACGACGACCGAGGCATCGCCTGGCGAGGCGGAATCAGCAATTTCGAGGCCCTTCGTTTCCACCGGTTCGGGGCTTTTGGCGCGTTCCTGGCTGGGGAGTTTCAGGACGCGATCGAGTTCGAAGGCGAGGTTGGCCTTGCGCAAAAAGAGCAGGGAAAGGCAGGTATTGGGGAGTTTGCCCCAGTGCTCGTCGGGCCAGTTGCCGGGGGTCTGCTGGCGTCGGAGAAGTTCGCGGGCGCCGGTGGCATACCAGTCGAGGCCGTCAAGGTCGCGAAGGCCGAGGGCGACGCAGACGCGTTCGAGCGACCAGAGATAATAGATGTCGGTCTCGGAACCGATCTTGCGCGCGTCCAGGGCGACGGCTGCGAGCGCACGGCCGAATTTTGGGTCGGCGGCGAGCGCGGCACCTCGGGCGCGGGCGGTCTGCCGCTCGGCCAGCGCCGGACGCGCCGCGGTGATCGCAAGAGCCATCAAGCCGGCGCAGGTCATGGCATCGCCGGGCTTATCGCCGGGCATGTAACCCCAGTGCCCCTGGCTCTCCTGCGAGCCTCGAAAGTGTTCGTCGATCGCTTCCAGGGCGTCGTTCGGGTCAAACCCGTGGCGACCGGCCGCCCAGATCCCGAGCAAGGCGAACTGCGTGTTCGAGTTATCCCCTTCCCGCGCCAAAAAACGCCCCCTTTTCCGCGATCCCTGGCGTGTTTGGCGCTCGGTCCGGGTCGTCGTTCGGACTGGAACCTTGTAGGTCCACATCCCGTCATGATTTCCCGCGTCAAGCCGTTCGGCGAGGCGGCGGATCAGGGCGTCGTTCGGCCCGATCGTCCCTTTCTGAACGCGAGCGAGAAAGAGAATGGCCAGGGTCAGGTCATACGTCTGATCCGAGGAAACTGCGACTTCCTTGACGACCGCTTCCGCCTTGACGATCGCCGGGTCGTTCGAGGCGACCCCGTTTTCCAGCAGGGCCAGACCGGCGAGCGCCGTGATTCCCAGTTCATGGTCGTGGTTATACGAATACGTCCACGACCCGCTCTCGCCTTGTTGTTTCTTGAGAAAATCGAGACCGCGACCGATCGCCCGGTCGACCTTGTCCTGATCCGGCCCCTCAACACCCCTTGCCGCGGGCGACCCCATCGCCACGAGACTCAAAACCGCGAAGAAAAGACGGCCTGCTCTCATGGTCTCGCCCCTTCCCTGGCTTCAAAAGGGACGACCCAGAGCGTCGCCAGCCCGGCGACAACCCCAAGCGTCATCCAGACCAGAAAATTCCAGACCAACCCCCCGGTTGACGACTCCACCGCTCCCGAAATCGCCAGGCCCACCGCCGCGATCAAAACTCCGGCGATCGCCCCCGCGAACATCGCGGGCGGCACGTCGCGCGACTCTCCCTTTTTCGCGGCGAAGGCCCAGGCGGCCAGCGCACCCAGAGCCGCGAGAAGCCCCGCGCTCCCCGCCAAGGTCGGCCTTGACCCGTCGCCCAACTTCAAGAATCCCGCGACCATGTTTCCCGCGACAATCAACCCGCGCAGGCCGACCATGCCCAGCACCGTCCCCACGATGCGACGCCCCGGCGCGACGCGCGAAAGCAGGTCGCCCACGGTCCTTCCCGATGCCGCTCCGACGTCCGTCTCGGGCAATGCCTCGGGTTGGATAGGCAACTCGACCCGGATCTCGATCTGACGACTCCCGCCGTTTCCCTCAATGTTGAGAAAGGCGAAGCGAGGCGCATCGAGTGTTTCCGGCGTTTCCACGTCGATCGGGATGGCGACCGTCTCGGCAACCGTGAATGTTTTTCCCGCGAAATCGCCTGCCAGGTGGACCCATTTTGTCTCGGCCGGTTCGAGACGAAGCGTCGCCCGCAAGAGCCGATAGCCGGTGTTCGTGATCACGATCTTGGTCCGGGTCATTCCACCGCCCGCGACCGCCTTGACGCGGAGAAGAGCCGGATGCACGTCAAGCGCCGGCAGCGCCGGCCTTGTCGCGGGAAGCCGGCCGAGCCAATCGTCGAGCCGCTCGTCGGGCGATTTTGTCGACGTCGTGGCCGTGGCCGGGACGAGATCCATGCGCCCGATCGATTCCAGATACGCGGCAAGTCGGCCCGATTGCAGCTCGACGCGGAGGTCGGTCCAGCTCTTGGCGGAAAGTGTCAAGAAATCGTCCCAGGTCCGGCAGGTCGCGCCCGACGTCTGCGCGACAAACGGTTTCGCCGGCGGCCCGTGCTGTCCGTTCACGGTTGAGGGAGCGATCGGTTTCGGGACGTTTGACGGCGTTTCGGACTCGGTGACGACCTTCAACTGAACGCCGCCGAGCTGGATCAGGTCGCCCGGTTCGAGACGTCGCGCCTGTCCAGGAAGAAGGCGTTGGCGGTTCACGAAGGTGCCGCCGGGACTGTCGAGGTCCACAAGGCTCAGGCCGGTCGGCGAGCGATCCGCCCTGGCCTGTTTCGCGGCCATGCGTCGGGGCGATCCGGTGGGTTCCTGCTCGCCGAGGTCGATTCCAGGCTCCCCCTTGAGCGCACTTCCAAGAACGTTCGGTCCGGGCGCGACGGGATAAATCCGGCCGACCTCGCGACCGCGAACAATCTCGAAACTCCAGGTCTGGGCGCTCGGGCTCACGATGTCGGCTCCTTTCTCCAATTCAGCGCTGTCGGAAGACCAGGAGCGTATTGCCGAGGATGATCCTGTCACCATCTTTCAACGGACTCTGACCCGAGATGACCGAGCCGTTGACCTTCGTTCGACCATTCGGGCCGACCTCGTGAAGGATGTAACCCCGCGACGTCGCCTCGATCTCGGCGTGTTGTCTCGCGATCAGCGGATCGGCGAAGAGACCGACGTCGGCGCGTTCGTCCAGGCCCAGCGTCGACCGATCGCGCGCCAGGAGATACGTCCGCCCTTCCTGTCGACCGGAAAGGACCTGAACCCAGGCCCGCCGCAAGACCTGTTCGACCAGCGCGAGCGAGGCACCCAGGCCGGCGCCGAGGATCGCCATGCCAAGCCCCTGGCTGAGATCATAGCGGTTCCCGAGTCCCACCCGCAGCGCCTCGAAGCAATAACCCCCCACGCCACCGCCCACGAACCCGCCGAGGATTCCATAAACAAGGCGCTGCCGCGAACGCTCCGCCAGGCCCTGACTGACGCCGATTCCCACCCCGAGAATGGCCCAGGAGACCGCTCGACCGACCAGGCCACCACGAAACCAGCCGATGACGACCTCGCCGAGCACCAGTCCCAGCGCTCCACCCAGAGCGCCCGCGAGGGCGCCCCAGGTCGCGGCTCTCGCCAGCTTGAGCCAGGCCCCGTCGCGAAACGGCCCGCAGGCGTTCAGGAAATAGCCGACGGTCCCGCCAATGGCCACTCCCGCGAGCGCATCGCGGACGTAAACCGACCGGGCGTGAACGAGTTCCACATAAAGATAAAGACCAAAGACAGCGCCCGACGCCCCGGCCAGGGCCATTGACGTGACCTGTCGGGCATTCCCGCCAAGCGTCGTTTTCAAGAGAATGTCCGCAACGAACGGCCCCCTTCGGCAATGACCCGGGCAATGTGGCCGAAGGTGCGGACGAGTTCTCCCTGACCGGCGAAGATCGTTCCGGCATCGGTGCTGGAAAGCCTTCGAAGATAGTCAAGGTCGGCCATTCCCGTGCCGATGGCGACGATCTCGATCCCGGCCGCTCGGGTCTTCTCGGCCTGCTCGACGGCATCCTCGGGAGCGTCTGGGTAACCATCGGTCAAGATCACGATGTAACGCGCCCGGCTCTCATCGCCGAGACGGTCGCGGGCGAGCATCAGGGCATCGCTCAGGTTCGTCGTCCCCTCGGCTTCGAGGCGACCGATGGCCGAGCGCACCTGTCGGGCATGGTCGGTCGCCTCGGCCATCAGGGTCACGATGTCCGAAAAGGCGATCAGGCCGACCTTCGTGGTGGTGAAGTCGCACTTTTCCAGGAACTCGCCCGCGGCCATCTGCGCCTCGATCAAGGGCTGACCGGCCATGCTCGCCGAGACGTCCGTGAGGAGATAAACCGTCACCGGTCCCGGCCCGGTCCGGGTCTCGCCCGATTCGGGAGGTCGTCCCAGCCACGAAAGGTCGTCGGGAACCGGCTCGACGGTCATCGCCAGCTTCTTTCCCGTATCGCGCTGAAGGGCCTGAACCTGAACGACGCCGTTGACGTCGTACGACATGCCGACGTCGACCATCACCTCGCTCGCCGTCGCCTCGATTCCCGAAAAAACATATTTGCCGAGCACGGTGCAATCGAGCGGCCCCCGGCTCTCGCCCTGCGTCAAATACACTTCAAGCTTCGGGTTGGCTCCGCCGTGGGTTTCGTGAAGATAAGAACGGGTGTTTTCGGCGGGAATCGGCAGGTTCCGGCGGATCACGATGTCGTTGACATAGGCGGACCGATCCTCGCTGACAGCCACGGCGCCCAGGCTGTGCGACATCACGTCCTTGACCCGCCTTGCGCCGGCGATCGTGAATTGGGGCGGCGGCGGCGGCATCGCCTGGCCGCTCAGTGTGAACCGGGGCCGTGCGTCGCCGGTCTCCTGTCCTTCCTCGGCCGCCGCCTGGATCGCCGCGCCGAGCGCCACGACTTCATCGACATTCACACCCGCTCTTGGAGCCGCGCCCGCCATCTTCGTGACAAAGGCGCGAACCATCGGCATCCGCGTCGAACCGCCGACGAGCAAGACGCCGCTCAGCTTTTCCCACGATAACCCCGATTCTTCCAGCGCCTCTTCGGTGAGGCTCCGCGTTCGATCCATCAACGGAAAGGTCATCCCCTCAAACTCGGTTCGGGTCAATTCATACGACCGGCGCTCGCGGCCGAGTTGCAGAGTCACCCGCGTCGCCGAACGTTCCGAGAGTGCCCATTTCGCCTGTTCACTCCGCACGAGGACTTCATTGAGGGCAAGCGGGTCATCGAGCGGGTCAATTCCGGTCTCGGCGGCGAACTTGTCGGCAAGGTACGTCGCGATCCGGTCATCCCAGTTCTTGCCGCCGAGGTCGTGGTCTCCCGCCGTCGCGAGAACCGCGATCTCGTCGGGCGTGATCCGGGCGACGGTCACGTCAAAGGTTCCGCCGCCGAGGTCATAAATTAAAACCGTCTCCTCGACGCCCGACTTTTGCAGGCCATAGGCTAATGCCGCGGCGGTCGGCTCATTGATGATCCTCAGGACGTTCAACCCGGCGAGCGTTCCGGCGTCGATCGTCGCCTTGCGTTGCGCGTCGCCGAAGTAGGCGGGGACGGTGATGACCGCGCGGTCGACCACCTGGCCGAGCTTCGCCTCGGCGTCTTGCTTCAACCGACTGAGAACGAGCGACGAGAGGTCGGTGGCCGTGAAGTCAACGCCGTGAAAGCGAAGGGAATAGTTCGGGCTTCCCATGTGCGGCTTGAAGAAGCTGGCGACCTCGTCGTTACCGAGCCTCGCCCATTCCTTCGCTTCCTGACCGACGGCGGGGGGATCGGAACCAAAGTAAATGACCGACGGCGTGACGTTCTGTCCGTCGCGGTTGGCGATCACCTCCGGCCGCCCGTACGCGTTCCGCGTCGCCGCCACCGAGTTGGTCGTCCCCAGGTCGATCCCGACGAACGTGGACATCCCATACCTCAAAAAGAGCCAGGGTCAGGATTCAGTGTCATCGTGGCGAAATGCCTCGTATCCGACCATGATCGCGAGAGGAATACCCTGTCGGTTATTTCGATGACCAATGAACGAGAGCCGATGATCGCATGGCTGAATTTTTTGGTCATTGGCCATCGGAACTTGGCAATTCTCCTCTCCAGAATCACCGCGTCACCAGCCCCGAGGATTCGAGCCGCGGCCAGGTCATGCGACGCTTTGGTGAGCCAGCCCCGGATCAGTTCCTTCTTCGCCTCGTCCATAAATGACCTTACCTCGTTCCAGAATCTCCGCTTCGAGGGAGGCGGGAACACTCCCGAAACGAGCCATCTCGTCGCGAGTCCTGATCAAAACGTCCATCGGGACGAGAAGGCCACGCAAGGCTCGATAGGCCCGCGCGGCTCTCAACGTCGGTCGCGCGTCTTCGTCGGGAACGATAACAAGCACATCAACATCGCTCTCTTCGTTCGGCGCGCCCCAGGCGCGCGAACCGAACAGGATCATCCTGTCCGGATCAAATTCCGAGGCAAGACGCCGAACAATCTCACCGAGCAAGGTTTCGTCGAGCGATACCATCAACGGATTCGCCTCCGTACCGATCAGGAAACCGTCAGCAATCTTAGCGCCGAGGATCGTGCCTCGACCTGTTCGTTGCTCATCACGGCCTCGGTTTCAAAGTCGACGTCGATCGATCCGCCGCCAGTCAGGTCGGTGGCCGTGACGCTCAGTCGGCCGTCGCGGCTGATCGCGAACTTGACCCGGATCGGACTCCGCGGAGGAAGACCGTCGGGGAGGTTCAGGGTCGCCGTGCCGACGTCCTGGCAGTCGAGCGGTTCGCGGCTGTCGCGTTCGCCGCCGGCCATGACCCGGATGTCGACCCCCGCCTGATTGGCGGAATCGGTGCCGAAGTCGGTCGAGTGCTCCATCGGCACCTCGCCGTTGCGCGGGAGGAGGTAAACAACCACCTCTTTATTCGCGGCATCCTTGGCGATCACGCCGAGACTCTTGCTCAGGACGTTGACGATCCGCGTATTGACGAGTTCGCGAACCGGACCCGTCAAGGTGAACCCGAGTTGCTGTTCAAGGTGATCGAGCGCCTCGGAAACCTGCGCCTCGGAGACGGCGTCGAGGTTGAGCGATCCCCCTTCGCCGGTCGCGCCGGGAACGCTTGGCGTGAGGATGTCCTTGACCTCGTCCTGAAGCGACTCCTTGAGTCCGTACAGAGCCGCGCCTTTGGCGACAGCCTCGTCGGGGTCGTACGACTCGGGCTCCTTGCCAAACTCGGCGACGAGCCGGGCGTGAACCTGCGGCATCCGCGTTGCTCCGCCGACGAGAATGATCTTGTCAAAGGTCTCGTGCCCCTTCACCTTCGCGTCGGCGAGCATTTCGCGGGTCCGCTCGACCGTGCGGTCGAGCAGGTGTCGGGTCAGATCCTCGAAATTGACCCGGTCCAGCTCGACGCGGGCCTGTTTACCGGCGTGCGTGACGCGAAAGGGGGCCTTGTCGCGCTGGCTGAGCGTTTTCTTGCCGCGTTCCGCCTGCAAGAAGAGGTCGTTAAGGACTTCGGGATCGTCGAGCGGGTCGGACTCCTCGCCCGTCTGTGTCCGAAAATCCTCCGCGAGCGACATGACGAGCGCCTCGTCCCAGAGGGTTCCGCCCAGGCGATGATCGCCCCCCGTGCAGATCACCCGGATGAGTCGGTCGCGAATCTCGATCATCGTCACATCAAAGGTGCCGCCGCCGAGGTCATAAACCAGCACGGTCTGGTCGTCACCCTGTTCCAGGCCGTAGGCAATCGCGGCGGCCGTCGGCTCATTGAGAATGGCGCGAACATTCAGACCGGCGAGCCGCCCCGCGTTGGCCGTCGCCTCGCGTTCGGGCGTTCCGAAATAGGCCGGGCAGGTGATGACCACGTCGGTAATTTTCTCGCCCCCGAGCGCGATCTCGGCATCGCCGACGACCTTGCGAAGGACGAACGACGAGATATCCTCCGCGCTATAGACCTGCCCCTCGTTTTCGAAGATGAAGTTGGGGTTTCCCATGTGCTGCTTGGCCCGCGAGACGACGCGGTGCGGCTCCACCTTGGCCGACTCCTTCGCGGTGTTGCCGACAATCACGTTCTCGCCATCAAAGAGCACGACCGACGGCGTGATCCGCTCACTCTCCTGGTTGGGAACGATCACCGGCTTGCCGTGCTCATCCACGTAAGCGATGGCCGAGTACGTCGTTCCCAGGTCGATACCAAACACCCGCTTCAGGCCGTCGCTCACGACAATGGCTCCCTGTCCGATCCAGTCGAACGTCGAAGAAGAGACCCCTTGAAGTCACCCAGAGCAACCTCGTCTTCGTGACTTCCCCCCACCCCTTCACTCCATTGTCGCGATCCCGACCCTCCGAAGCAAACGGTTCGAACTTTGCATTTTATCGCGAAGATGGCATCGAGTTTGCCTTATTTTTATACTTGTCGCGCAATCTCGCCCCGGACCTCCTTCCGGAGTCAATGCAATCCTGTCGGGGAGACATCGTGCCATGCGCTCGTTCAACGTTTCAGGCCGTCTTGCGTGGACCGTCCTGGCCTTCGTCGTTCTGGCGATCCCCAATTCAGCGCGGTCACAGACGGCGTCTCCTCTAGCGTATTACCGAAGCTATCCCAGCACCCGAGGGACGCCTCGATATTCGTCCTCGCGGTGGACCTATCCCACGTCCAACCGCGCTTATTCAGGGTCGACCTACGGACGGCGTGGTCGCCTCGGCGGCCGTTTTTCTGGACGTCGCCACCAGGAATATTACTGGCCGACCGGGCGTGACGTTCCGATGGCCAAGCCCTGGCTCTCAAACTGAAGGCACGGCAAGCCCGCTCCAAATCCGAGTTCGTCTTTTCCATGACCAATGACCAATGACCGATGTCCAAAAGGCGGATATTTTCGGTCATCGGTCATCGGACCTTGCGATTCTCCTTCTCCCGAAAATGCGTCTAAGGTTCATCGACCTTGGACGTGTTACCCTGGGATTGACTGTGTTCCAGATCGAGTCAACCCGGACGGACGGGCGGGGTTCAAACCCCCTTCGCCCACGTTCGGGGAGAAAGGGGTCTCGCCATGCGTCCGCGATCCGGCCTGATGGGGGCATGCGCCGCGGTGTCGATTTTCATGACGCTCGTCCAGGATTCACGTTCTCAGGGGTTTCTCGTTGATCGGAGGTCGCATGTCGCGGTGGGCCGGGCCTTTGAGGTCCGCGAGGTCACGCTCGATGCCCGAATCCGCGATCAGGTCGCCGACGTCCAGGTCTCGCAAACCTTTCACAACCCCGGGTCGATCGTTCTGGAATCCGAGTATCTCTTCCCGCTTCCCGAAGAGGGCGCGGTCCAGAACTTCGTGCTGCTCGTCGACGGCAAGGAACTCCCAGGCCGCCTCTTGCCCAAGGACGAGGCCCGGCGGATCTATGAAGAAATCGTTCGCGCCAAGCGCGACCCCGCCTTGCTCGAATACGTCGGCCGGGGGGTTTACAAGACCAGCGTCTTCCCGATTCCCCCGGGCGCTGATCGCAAGGTCACGATGCGTTACACGCAGGTCTGCAAACGCGACCGCGACGTCGTCGAGTTTTCCTACCCCTTCGGCACCCAGAAGCTCACCGCGAAGCCGATCAAGACGCTGAGCGTGAACGTCCGCGTTGAGAGTCGCGACGCGATCAAGTCAGTGTATTGCCCCGCGTACGACGCCGTCACGCACCGCCACGACGACCACGAGGCACGCGTCTCGCTCGAACAGCGCGACCTGATCCCCTCGGCCGACTTCCGGCTGATCTACACCCTCTCGGAAGGCTCGTTCGGGGCCTCGATTCTCAGCTACCGGCCGAGTGGGTCCGAGGACGGCTATTTCTTGCTCCTCGCCAGCCCGAGAGTCAAGGCCGAGGACGTGAAGTCGCAGCCGAAGACGGTCGTCTTCGTCCTCGATCGCTCCGGGTCGATGTCCGGCAAGAAGATCGAACAGGCGCGCAAGGCGCTCAAATTCGTTCTCTCAAACCTCCGTGAAGACGACACGTTCAACATCATTGTTTATGACGACCGCGTCGAGACCTTCCGGCCCGAACTTCAACGCTATTCCACTCGAACCCGCGAGCAGGCCGAACGTTTCATCGACGACGTCCGCGAAGGCGGCAGCACGAACATCGACGAGGCCCTGCGTTCGGCCCTGAAGATGATTCCCGACGACTCTCGCCCTGGTTACGTTCTCTTCCTGACCGACGGCCTTCCCACGGCGGGCGAGACCCGCGAGACCTCCATCGCCGCGCGCTGTCGCGAGGCCAACAAAACGCGTGCCCGGGTCTTCGCCTTTGGCGTCGGTTACGACGTCAACGCCCGCCTTCTCGATCGGATCAGCGGCGGCAACAGCGGAACAAGCGAGTACGTCAAGCCCGACGAAGACATTGAGGCCCACGTCGCCCGCTTTTATGCCAGGCTCACCAGTCCCGCGCTGACTGATATCCACGTCGACCTTCTCGGCGTCTCGACCAACCGCACCTATCCGCGCGACATTCCCGACCTGTTCGAAGGGGGTCAGCTTATCCTCGCCGGCCGCTATCACCATTCGAGCCATACGACCGTCAAAATCACGGGCAAGGTCGGCGGCGACCGCCAGGCCTTGAAGTTCCCCGCGGAGATGGCCGAGGTCAATCGCGGCACCGCGTATGATTTCGTGGAAAAACTCTGGGCGACGCGACGGGTTGGCGACCTCATCGATCAGATTGACCTTCACGGACAGAGCAAGGAGCTTGTGGACGAACTGGTCTCGCTGAGCACGCATTACGGCCTGCTCACCCCTTACACCTCCTTCCTCGCCGATGAGACTGTCTCGCTGCACGATCGCGCCGAGAACAACCGACGCGCCGGGGAATCACTTTTCCACCTGAACCAGACTGGGGGCCGCGACGGCGTCGAACAACGCGCCGCCAAACAGCGCTTCATGCAGGCCGACAAGGCGGTCGGCCTCGAAGTCGGCGCGACGTATCAGGACCTCGACCGCGGCGCTTCGACCCCCGCCCCGGCGGCTCAACCTTCCTCGGCCGCCGTCGTGGCCGGAAGAGGTGTCAACCGATTGGGCGCTGGGGGATTCGTCGCGAATGGCCCGGCGCTTGGAAGATCGAGCCCTTCGGGATTGCCAGGTTCGACCACCACGCCGAACAACCCCGCGCTCAACGTGCGTCGGATCGGAACCAAGACCTTCTTCCGCAAGGGGGATCGCTGGGTCGATTCCGACATCACGGCCGAGGACGAATCCAAGGCCGTCGTGATCCGCCAGTTCAGCGACGCCTTCTTCACGCTCGCTCGCGAGCAAAAGGCGGAGATGAACCGCTACCTGACCTTCGACGAAACCGTGACCGTCAAGCTTGACGGCCAGGTCTACCGGTTTGAGCAAGCCGCCCCTTGATCGACTGCGCCAGATCCGACTGTCGTCACCACCTTCAAAGGGGGTCAACGTCATCGTTGGCCCCCATTTTTTTTGGAAGACAATCGTACAACGGGGCGGACGGGACCCTGACCGCCCGCGATCCCGCCTTGAGGCGTTTCTGAGCGTCTAAAAGCTGGCCGCTCGGCCTGGCCTTCGACGCTTATTTCCGTAAAGCATGCACCGAGACGATCTCGGGACGGATCACCCGATCGCCCGCCCGGAAACCCTTGCGAAGGCGAACGGCGACGGCTTTATTGAGCGCCGGATCGTCGGTGGCGACGGTGGCGACGGCTCGTTGTCGACGCGGGTCGAAGGCGTCGCCGTCAACGTGAAAGGGTTCGACCCCCTGTCGGTAGAGGATGTCTTCAATCCCCTGCTGAAAGCCTTGCAGCAAGTCCGCGAGTCGGTCCGCGCCCGGTTCTGTCTCGGCATTCCCGGCCGGAGGAGCCGCGACCTTGCCGATGTCGTCGTGAAGCTGGATCAGGTCGATGAAAACAGGCTTCAAGGTGCTGAGCAAGAGGTCTTGCTTGTACTCCTGAAGCTCGGCGTGAAGCCGATCGATCACCTTTTCCCTGGCGGCCTCGGCGCGTGTCTCGCGCTGAAAAAGGGCCTTGAGTTCATCAAACCGCTGGTCGATCTTTTCTCCAAGCTCCGCCATCGCTTCCGACGAATCCAGGGCGGACCTCGGCAGTCCCGTGACGCCCGAGCTTGGTAAATCGATCAGGTCGGTGACGACCGACTCAAAGATCGACGCGGGCATGACAAAGGCCACCTCGGCCGCGGACTCGGGTCCTGGCTCGGCCGTCAACACCTCGTCGGTCGTCATGAACTCCGTCGGCTCGTCTTCAGTCGATCCCTGATTCATCGTCTCAAGTCCTGAACGATCGCGAAGGTCGGAACTTTTTGTTTTTTTTAGCGGTTGCCGACGCTCGACCGATAAATTCGGATCGTCGGTCGCGGCAGTGGCTCGGGACCCCCCGTCGGCCTGACGATCTTGTTCATCGGCGGTTCCGTGCTCGTCGCGAGCGCGGAGCCTTGAACCTGGACCGGGTTGCCTTGCGGCGGAAGCGCCGGTAAATACTCGGCGGGGGGATAGGGTGCCGACCGGAAAAACGCGTCACGAGCACCTTGCGCGACCTCCCGATTCGGCACGATCTCGTACGTCCTCGCATACCAGGGGGCGAATCCAGAATACGGCGAGAACCCCTCGACATAAGGATAAAGCGTTCCATTTCCCGGATAAAACCAGGTGTAGAGACCGTGCGGACCGGTTCTCGTCCACGGCGGCACGAGCGCCTGCTGGGCATACAGGCCCGTCCAGACAGCCGGATGAGGCGCATACGGATCAACATGAGGCGCCGTGTAATACGGCCCGTTGTTCCACTGGCTGTTCGGTCGATACGCCGCCCGGCCCGGCGAGGCCCCATAACCGATCGACTGGGCATCGGCCAGCTTAGGGAAAACAACCAGGGCGATCCAGAGCCCACCCAGTATCCGCGCTGATGTCGTCAAGGCTCGCATCACGCCTCCACCTTCCGACTTCGACCCGCTTGTGAAATCGCGACGATCCCAGGTGAGTTTACCCGATCGGAACCGGTCTTGATCCCCTTCGTTGGGAAGGAAGGCTCGACGTGTTCCTCTGGAAAGACATCAATCAGGATAGCAAGGTCCATCTTTTCGAGGACCAATGACCAAGGACCGATGACCGATGACCTAGTTGTCGAATTTTTCGGTCATCGGGAATTCGCGATTCTCCTGGGAAAGACATCGAAAAATTCGACGCCAGCCAGACTCTTCCGTAGAATTCAGCCCGTTCCGTGACGATCGACTGGCCCCGAGGACGTTGAGTCAATGCGCGTAAGTCTGGTCACGGAGACGTACTTCCCGCAAGTCAACGGCGTCTCCAGGACGCTCGGCCAGCTCGTTCGCCATTTGACCGCCCGAGGCGACGCGGTGCAGTTGATTCATCCCGATTACGGCGAGATCGCACGCGGTCCCGACGTCCACCTCGTCCGATCGACCCGCCTCCCCTTTTATCGGGAACTCTTTCTGCCGATCCCCCCATTTACAAAGACGTTACAGGCTCTTGACCAGTTCCAGCCCGACCTAGTCCACATCGCCACCGAGGCCACGCTGGGCCTGACTCTTCTGCGTCATGTCCTCAAAAAGAAGATCCCGACCGTTTCCAGCTTCCACACCAATTTTGATCAGTACAGCGACCATTACCGCGTCGGTTGGCTTAAAGGATTGATCTGGCGCTATCTTCGCTGGTTCCATAACCGGACCCGCGAGACCTATGTTCCCTCTCGGGCGACAATCGCCGATCTCAAGGCCCGAGGTTTCGAGCGACTCGTTCTCTGGCCTCGCGGCGTCGACAGTACACTCTTTCGCCCCGATCGTCCCGGCCGCGCGGCGATCCGCCAGACCCTCGGCTTTCGAGACAATCAGGTCGTCGTGGCGTATGTCAGCCGGATCGCCGCCGAGAAGAACATTAACTATCTGGCCGACGCTCTCGAATCCGTCGCCTCAGAGCGGCCCGAGGCTCGTTTTCTGTTCGTCGGCGACGGCCCCGCGCGGCCTGAGATCGAGCGTCGAATGGGTTCGCGCGCTCGGTTCGTCGGCTATCGGTCGGGCGAAGACCTCGCCGATCATTACGCCTCGGCCGACCTCTTCGCCTTTTCCAGCCTCACCGAGACCTTTGGCAACGTCGTCCTTGAGGCGATGGCCTCGGGCCTTCCCGTGGTTGCGCTCCGCGCGGGGGGCGTCGGCGATACCGTCCGCCCCGGCGAGACGGGTCTCTTGATCGATCCCGACGCTCCGCCGGCTGATTTCGCCAGGGCCGTGACCTCGCTGATTGACAACGCCGACCTCCGCCGCCAGACCGCCGCATCGGCTCGATCTTACGCACAGAGCCAGAGTTGGGATGAGATCATGGGCCGCCTTCGCGATCATTATCAGGACGTCATCAACGGCGCGAGCCGTCCGGCCGGGGGGTCCGCTCCCTGATCGTTCCGCCGAGGGTTTCAAAGGCACCGTAATGCTCTCGGTCGATCCAGAGCCCCCGGCCATCGGGCGCGGACATGGAGAGCGTCGAGGGGAGATACCCTTCCTTGAGAAAGGCGTCAAGCTCCGGGAACGGGGGATATCCCGTGAGGATCATCGAGGGTGGATTCGCCCTTAATTCGCGCATCGTCCGAGCGATCCGAGCGCCGACGATCGCGTGATTTTCACGTGCAAAGGTCTTGATCAGGTCGTCGGCGAAGACCTGCCTCGTCACCCCGTTCAACCCGGAATAGAAAAACAAGGGGCTTTGCCAGCCCCAGACAAAAAGCGTCGGCTTTTTCCAGACCGTGGACCTCCGCCCGAGTTCACGACCCATCCCGCGCAAGACGACCCACTGGTCGCCCCCCTTGCAGCGGGTCGAAAGCTCGTCCGGCGTCGTTTGCAAATACTCAAGAATCTGGATCTTCGCGGTCCAGACCAGCGCGAGGCTCAACGCCACGGCTCCCGCGCCCGGCAGCCATCGCCGAGCCCGCGCCGCGGCCGTCCAGTCGGCGAGCGTCAACGCGATAGCCAGCGCCGATCCGGGCACGGCCAGGAGGTAATAATGCGGCCAGTAGAGACCCGGCAAGGCCACCTGAATCCAAGCGGAAAGCGTCCAGGCGGCCAGCAGCCGCCGACGCCCATCGCCAGACAACAGCCAGGCGATTCCCGGCACCGAGGCGAGCCAGAAGGGCCAGCTTCCCCGGCCCCACCAGACCAGATAAGCGCTCTGACCAAACGGCGCGGGAAGCTTGCCCGATGGATCGGCGTTGCCCGTCAGCCAGCGCAGGAACCAGGGAGGCGCCAGCGGATCGCGCGGAAGATCCGTTGCCAGCGCGCGACCATATCGGAAGACATCGTCAAACCCCTCGCGCCCGGCCCCTTGCACAATGACCACCAAAACCGCCAGCCCGCAAATGGCGAGAAACCCGAGTGTCAGGGCCGAGACATCCCTGAGCCTTGCTCTGGGGACTTGCGTTTGACGTAACACCAGCGCCGCGGCCAGGACAACTCCATTCAGGGCCGCGACCTGCTTGACCAGCGTCGCCGCGCCCAGACAGGCCCCGGCCGCAATCAGAGAGAGGCGGCCGGGTTGATGCCAGAAAACCGCGACAATCGCGACCGAGGCTGTCGCGAAAATGTTGACCATGTGTTCCATCGGATCACCGTCGCCGTAAAGGTACGGATCGGTGCTCACGAGGGAATAAATCAAGGCGGCGATCAAGGCGGTTCCAGGCCCTCGGAGCCGCGCGCCAAGCCACCAGATGAGCCCGATCGTCGCGCTGACGATCGGAATCGGCATCAATCGGATCGTGGCCTCATTCGCTCCGCCGATCTTCACGGCGAGGGCAAAGAGCCAGTAACCGAGCGGAGGCTTGTTCTCGGTCAGGTCGCGATACATTACCGCGCCGCCCGCGATTCGCTTGCCGATATAGGCATAAATCGCCTCATCGCAGTCGAGCGGTTCCGACTCGGACCCGACGACCGGATCAAGATTCAAGCCTGTCCATTCGCGAATCGACGGCCCGATCGTGTGGCAACGCCACCAGAGGTTGAAGACCAGAACGATCGCCAACCCGAGCCAGGCCGGGACTGGTCTTCCTCGTTTCTCAGGAACCAAGGTCACGGACGCACCGATTGCATTGCCCTGAGCGCGGCCTCGCGTCGGTCACGGAATTCGGTTCCTGGAAGCCACTCGGGATAGGACGACCCTTGCGCGATCAGGTAGCCGATCTCGGTCAAGAGGCGAAGGTCTTCGATGGCGCCCGAGAGGTCCCAGTCAGGCTTTTCCTCGTCGCTGACCTTGTGATAATCATTTTTCGTGTACTCCTCGCGCTTTTTCCGGCCAAAATCCGCGGCCTTGCCGACGTAATCGACGCCTCCTCGCGCATTCAAGGCGGGAACCCCTCGCTTGACGAACTCGAAGTGGTCCGACCGGTAAAAAAGCCCTTTTTCCGGCTCCGCGTCGGGGACGATCACGCGTCCCTGTGCTTTCGCACGCGCCGCGAGTGGGACGTCAAGCGTGGTCTGGCCCAGGCCGAGGTTCACGACGTCTCGCGTCTTGCCCCAGAGGTTAATCACGTCCATGTTGATGTTCGCGAGCGTCTTTTCGAGCGGATAAAACGGGTGCGACGCGTAATATTTGGCGCCCAGAAGCCCTTTCTCCTCAGCCGTGACGGCCAGGAACACGACCGAACGCTTCGGCGGCGGATCGACCTGGGCGAAGGTTCCGGCGATCTGCAAGAGAGCCGCCGTCCCCGAGGCATTGTCCGCGGCACCGTTGAAAATTTGATCGCCCGGAAGCGCGGGGTCTCGGCCAAGGTGGTCCCAGTGCGCGGTGTAAATCACGTACTCATCTTTTAGCTTCGGGTCGGAACCGTCCACGCGCGCGACCACGTTTTTCGAGCGCACGGTTCGCAGCGTGTTCGTGACCGAGAGATCAGCCTGGGCGTTCAGACTGACCGGCCGAAAATCGCGGCGGGTCGCGGCCGTTTTGAGCGCCTCGAAATTCTGACCGGCGTCCTTGAAGAGAGCTTTTGCCTGGTCGAGCGAGAGCCAACCCTCGACCGCGACTCTCGGCGAAACCTCAGCCCCCTGACCCTGCCCGGCGATGTCAAAATTCTCGCGCGCCCAGCCCTGCACGACTTCATACGGATAACCCGCCGGTCCCGTTTCATGAACGATCAAGGCCGCCGCCGCCCCTTTCTCGGAGGCGATCTCATACTTATACGTCCAGCGCCCGTAATACGTCATCGCCCGCCCCTTGAAGACGTTCGGGTCGAGCTTCGCCGGGTCGGCCGGATCGGCAACGGCGGGGTCGTTGACGAGCATGACGACCGTTTTCCCACGGACGTCGACGCCCTTGAAGTCGTCCCAGCCATACTCAGGCGCCACGACGCCGTAGCCCACAAAAACGACGTCGGAACCGCTCACCGACACCCGCTCGGCCTGCCTTCTGGAAACGGCCACCCAGCTTTCGGGAAACTTCAAGGCGATCGTCTTGCCGCCGACGGCGATCGTCCCCGAGACGGACGTGGCCTGAAAACCGACGAGCGGCACGTCCTGCGTGTACGAGCCGTCGGGATTGCCCGGCTTCAGGCCAAGTTCGCGGAACCGACCGATCAAGAAGTCGACGGTCTTTGTCTCACCCGGCGTACCGGGTGCCCGCCCTTCGAAAGCGTCGGACGCGAGGACGCGTATGTCGCCAAGAAGCGTTTCCGCCCGAATTGATCCCAGCGCCGGCGTCAGCGCGGGGGTTGCCTCCGGTTCTCCTGCTCCGAGAAGGGCGACGCTCAAGAGCCCGGCAAGTCCCATAATCCAAGGTCGGCTCATTGGCATGGCGGTCTTTCTAACTCCCTGAAACGGCGTCGAACTCGGCCACCATCATACGAGACATCTTGCCTCTGGGCGACAGCGAGCCGCGGGAGAAATGCAAAGTCTCGATGACCGATGACCAATGAGCAATGACCAAATTGCGGAATTTTATCGGTCATCGGGACTTTGTCTCTCGCGCGCGCGCCAGTGAACCGCCTGCTTTTCCCTGACCCTCGGGTCCGTCTCCTGAAATGATCGTCGGTGCGCTATAATAAGGGCCGCGAATCATCGAGAGCCTTTTCCCAGAGATCGGGAGGTCATTTTCTTTTGATCCAACCAGAGGCGGGCGTGCTTGCGACCGAGTCGATCGTGGTCAAGATCCGCTGGTTCGGGATCGTGATGGGTTACATCCTCGTCCAGACCCGGACGGGCCTGCACGATCCCTCGGCCGTCCGCGCCTTTCTCGCGCTGGGTGCCGGATACGCGGCGCTCGACACCGCCTTTTATCGCATGGGCGAGGTCATTTTTGACCGCTGGCCGCTCGCCGTCTCGTCGATGGAGGCGGTTTTCATCGCTCTGCTCTGCCTGAACGATACGGGCTTGAATAGCCCCTTTCGCTGGTATTATCTGCTCTCGCTGGTCTGCTGCGCGATTCGATACCGTCCGCGGACCGCCTGGCTGACGTTCGGAATGCACGGCGTGAGCCTGCTCGGCCTCGGCGCCGTCCTCGGTTTTCAAGGAGGCGACGAGGCGGGAGTGACCCTGACGATCGTCATCAACGCCTGGGTCACCTGGGCTTGTTCGTCGCTCGCCACCCTCCTGCGATCGACCGGCGACCGCCTCAAAGACCTCAACGCCGCGCTCGAAGAGAGCCGGGCCGACCTCGAACGTCGCGTCGCCGAGCGAACCGATGCGCTCCGAGCGTCTCAGGCCCGGTCGATCCAGCATGAAAAAATGGCCGCCTTCGGCCTGCTCGCCGCCGGAATCGCCCATGAGGTCGGCAACCCCCTCGCGGCGATCAGTTCCATCATCCAGATCCTCCAGCGCAGGAACCTGGAACCGTACACCGCCGAGAAGCTCGACCTTGCCTGCCAGCAGCTTCTCCGCATTCAGCGGACGATCCGCGAGCTGACCGATTACTCCCGCCCCGCATCCACGGCCAATGCCTGGGTCGCTCCGGCCGAGGTCGTCAACGAGGCGCTCGGGATCGCCAAGTATTATCAGCGGACCAAGCAACGCGCGATCACCACCGAGATTCCCGCCGACCTCCCCGCCGTTCGAGGCGTTCGCGACCACCTGACGCAGGTCGTTCTTAACCTCGTCCTCAACGCCGTCGACGCCACCGAGACCGGCGGGACGATTCGGATCGAGGCCCGTGAGTTCCCGGGTTGGATCGAATTGACGATCGAGGATGACGGCCGAGGAATCAACCTGGCGGACCGTTGCCGCCTCTTTCAACCCTTCTTCACGACCAAGGCCCACGGCACCGGCCTTGGCCTTTTCATCAGTCGCCAGGTCATTGAAGAAATGGGGGGCCGACTCGTGTATCGGACCGAACTCGGCCAGGGCTCCGCGTTCACGCTCAGGCTCCCCGCCGATCGTCCAGACTTGAGTCTCGCTCCAAAGGCGTCCCATCAAGAAAGCGTTTCATGACGATTCCCGAGGCGCCGAGAGGTCGTATCCTGATCGTTGATGACGAGGAGATCCTCGCCGCGACCTTGCTTGAGTTCCTTCAGGGCGAAGGCTTTGACGCCGCCATCGCGGGCGATGCACCCTCCGCGCTCAAACTTGTGGAGCAATTCGAGCCCGAGGTCGTGCTCTGCGACGTTCAGCTTCCCGGCGTGGATGGCCTCACCTTGCTTGACCGCCTGCTCGCGGTCCGGCCCGAAACGCTCGTCGTGATGATTACCGCTTATGCGACGGTTGAGAACGCCGTGGCCGCCTTTCGACGCGGGGCGCACGACTATTTGATGAAGCCGGTGATCTTCGAAGACCTACTCGTCAAGGTCGATCGCCTGATGACTCATCGTCGGCTTCTCCAGGAAAATCAGGCACTCCGCCGCCAGGTTCACGACCAGGCCGATCCCGAGGCACTCGTCGGTCGGAGCGAGGTCATGAAGCGGGTGAAAACCTTGATCCGCAAGGTCGCTCCGGCCCGGAGCAACGTCTTGATCACCGGCGAATCGGGAACCGGCAAGGAACTCGTCGCCCGCGCCTTGCACGCGCAGGGGCCAGACCCCGACTCGGCCTTTCTCGCCATCAACGCCGCGGCGATTCCGCACGATCTGCTGGAAAACCAGCTCTTTGGACACGTTCGAGGCGCGTACACCGGGGCCGACCGCGATCACCCCGGCCTCTTCGTCGCCGCGGGACGTGGTACCGTCTTTCTCGACGAGATCGCCGAGCTTTCCCCGGCGACCCAGGCCAAGCTCTTGCGGGCGATCGAGACCAAGGAGGTTTTACCCGTCGGCGCGACGCGTCCGGTGGCACTCGCGGCTCGGGTGCTCGCGGCGACCAACAAGGACCTCAACGCCGAGGTCGCCGCCGGCCGCTTCCGCGCGGATCTCTATTATCGGCTCAACGTCGTCACGATCCATCTCCCTCCGCTTCGCGATCGCCGCGAGGACATTCCCGAACTCATCGCCTCGCTCCTGTCCCGGCACGCGCGCCGTCTCGGCCGACGAACCGAGGGGGTCGACAACGCGACGGTCCGCGGCCTCTCGGCCGCTCCCTGGAAAGGAAACGTCCGCGAGCTGGATAACGCTCTCGAACGCGCCCTGATTCTCGCCGACGGACCCACGCTCACCCCCGCCGATTTTCCGACCGACCTGCTCGGCCCGATCGGCCCCGAAACGTCCGACGACCTCCGCTCGGCTGTTCGCGAGTTCGAGCGCCGCCACATTCTCCGCGTGATCGAAAACGCGGCCGACGACAAGCGCGAGGCCGCGCGTCGGCTCGGCCTCGGCTTATCGTCGCTGTATCGCAAGCTCGAAGAACTTGCCTGAAGCTTCGGCGCGGTCGTCAATGTCAATACTGATCGGCGCCGACGACCTCGTTGCTGGCGCGCGTTGAGAGGGCCTGATAAATCTTGGGCTGGGTCGTGCCCCAGGTGAAGCCCAATCCGCCGTCAAAACCAAGTCCCACGGGCAAATTCTGATTATTCGGATCGGTCGCCCAGCAGGAGATGGAATCCTTGAGAAACTTGACCGACCCATCGGCGAAGCAAAAATTGGCTCCCCCCGCGTGAAAACTCCCGGCGGCACCGAGGGCGGTGCCGAGTGAACTCGCCTGGCTGGTCGTTCGTTTGAAGGCATTGATCGGGCACATCGCCGAGAGGGCGAACCCGCTCGTGTTGATCCCCTGGAGCCACTCGTCGTAATTCGACGCCGAGGCGCCGACCAAGGCACCATGCGCAAGCTCGCCAAAAAGCAAGGTGTTGCTTGTTCCGTCGGTGATCTGAGCGAGACGGACCGCCGAGTTGTCATAAATCAGGCCGCACATGTCGGCCTGCTGAAGACTATAGTCCGCCGAATTTGCGTAGCGGGCGTACACAAACTCATTCATGTCCCACGGACCCGAAAAACCCGCGTAACTGGTGAACTGGACGGCCCAGGTTCCCGGAGGCAGGCCCGATGCTGGATTCAGAGCACTCCGGCTGACGGAGGGGTCGCTCGGGCACCAGAAGATGCTCAGGCCGGTGTTCATCGCGGTCACGTTCGCGGGGTTATAGGCCGTCACCGAAAAGTTAATCGAGTTATAAATCGCGGTTTGCTCGAAGTAGTTCGCCATCTGCCCGAGTGCGCTGATGTCGTTGTAGTTGGGCATGGTGGCCGACGAGTACGAGTCTCCGGGTAGGCAGCTTACCGCCGATTCATAATTGGCGGCGGCGAGACCAAGCTGCTTCAGGTTATTCACGCACTGCGCGCGTCGCGCCGCCTCGCGAGCCGCCTGCGCGGCCGGGAGCAAAAGGGCGATTAAAATCGCGATGATCGCGATGACCACCAGCAGTTCGATTAATGTAAATCCGCGTTGCATCGAGGATTTCCCTTTCAGGGTTCTCACTTTTCTTTCCAGCAACCGAAGCCATCGGCCATCGAGGCAACGGGCTTCATCCGCATTGTTCAAGACGTCCAGACAGCACGCCGGGCGAGACGTGTGGATATCGAGTCCCCCGCCCCAGAGTCAAGAAGAGACGGGATTTCCTCAACGCGACATCGCGGAGTCGGCTCAGCGTGGACCGGGCTGGACCTGCACGCCCGAACGGTCTTTCCCCCGGGTCTTCCGCTTCAGTTGAATGAGTTCGCTGGCGGTCGGCGGCGGGGCGTCGGGGTCGCGCATCCCCTCGCGGTCGCCTCGGCACGCGCGGCATCGACGTTGATGCTTCCCAGCCCCTCGGGACGGTCGCATCCGTTCAGGGCAAGTGTTATCGATGTGACGACGAGCAGCGTCGAGAGACTGTGAGGCGACAACGGGCGGTCCCGGCGGGCGGTCCGGGGCGTCGCGATGTCGGGCATGCGAAGGCTCCACGTCGGCGGGGGGTGATACGAGGGTGGAGAGGTTGGGCCTGAAACCCGGGGCCATTTCGGTAGGTTCCGCGAGATTCTAACGTACGAATGGTGACTCGCACAGAGACGTTTTTCCAAGGAGCATCGTTCGTTGAACTGGATACACCTCCAACCCTGTCGCGGAATGGTTGAACGGCCGGCCCCACGGCGGTAAACTACCTGCCGATTTCGTGGATTTCCTGAAACTGGTGAGATGGGCCAGACGTCTCGGCCCCTGCCTCGCTCTCCGAACCGAATTGAACCGAAGGTTTGCCGCTCATGCAACGCACGTTGATCATCTTCAAGCCCGATTGCGTCCAGCGCCGCCTGGTCGGCCAGATCCTTCAGAGGTTCGAGGCGAAGGGGCTGCGGATCGCCGCCCTCAAGCTCCTTCAGGTTGACCGCTCGCTCGGCGAGAAGCATTACGGCGAACACGCCGGCAAACCCTTTTTCAAGGGCCTGATTGACTTCATCACCGGCGGTCCCGTTGTCGTGGGCGTACTGGAAGGCAATGAGGCCATCGCGGTCGTTCGCGCGATGCTCGGCGCCACCAATGGAACCGCCGCGGCGCCGGGAAGCATTCGAGGCGACTTCTCGATCAGCAAGCAAAACAACCTGATCCACGGTTCCGACAGCGTCGAATCGGCCGAGCGCGAGATGGCCCTCTGGTTCAAGCCCGAGGAAATCGTTGACTACGCGATCGAGGGGAGCCGCTGGGTCTTCGACGGCGCCTGAGCCTTCGCGTCGTCCGTTCCCTTGACGGCCGGGCGATCGAGGAATTGATGGTCTTGTGTCGTTCGAACCCGGCCGTCAGAGAACCCCCTGGAATGTCCGACCGATCCCAGAAAAAGCTGTTTCCGAACCCGTTTTACGTCCTTTTACTGGGGGCGAGCACGCTTTTTGTCCTCACGGCGTTCGGATATCTGATCGTGCCGGGCCTACAGGTGGAGGGGGGAAGATCACCGCTCGCCACCTGGTTTGACCGTCGCGGACCCCTCGCGCTGGGGGTCGAGGTGGTCCTGATGATCGCCTCGGGGCTGCTCGCGATGGCCACCGATCGCTGGTTCCCGGCCCGACCGGATCGATAGCCGCGGTCGAATCGAATCATTGAGAGATATCAGGATATCGACGTCGAAAACGACTCGATCAGAAGGGCTTACTCCGATGGCTCACAAGGACGTCGAGCACGAGGTCGTCAAGCTCCGGGCCGAGCTTCGAAGGCACAACCGCCTCTATTACGTCGACGCCGCGCCCGAGATCAGCGACCGCGAATACGACCGCCTCATCAAAAGGCTCGAAGCCCTTGAGACTGAGCATCCCGAGCTTGTCACGCCCGATAGCCCGACGCAACGCGTCGGCGGCGAACCGCTCACTGGATTCAGGACGGTCACGCATGCCGTTCCGATGCTCTCGATCGACAACACGTATTCGTATGACGAGGTTCGCGAGTGGGACGCCCGCGTCCGCAAGGGACTTAACCCCGGCGAACCAGTCCGCTACGTCGTCGAGTTGAAGGTTGACGGCGTCGCCGTCTCGCTCCGCTATGAAAATGGCCTCTTCGTCCTCGGCGCGACGCGAGGCGACGGCGACCGGGGCGACGACATCACCTTGAATCTCCGCACCGTGAAGGGAATTCCGCTCGCTCTTGAAGGCAAGGCCCCTGCCCTGCTGGAGATTCGCGGCGAGGTTTACATGACCAATTCCGAACTCGTCCGGCTTAATGAAATTCGCCGCGAGAACGACGAGGCCCCTTTCGCCAACCCGCGCAATTCGACCGCGGGATCGCTCAAGCTGCTTGATTCTCGCCTCTGCGGGCAGCGTCGGTTGCAGTTCGTCTCGCACGGCCTGGGCGAATCCTCGGGGATGACGTCGGGCTCATATCACGAGATCATCGGTCAGTTAAAAGCCTGGGGCGTTCCCGTCAGTCCGCATACCAAGATATTTGAGACGATTGATGCCGTGATCGAGCATGCCGAAGCCTGGTCAAGCCTGCGGAACACGCTCGATTTTCAGACCGACGGCCTGGTCGTCAAGGTTGACGCGCTCGGCCAGCGGTCGCGGCTCGGGTTTCGTAGCAAAAGCCCGCGCTGGGTGATCGCATTCAAATATGAGGCCGAACAGGCGATCACGAAAATCGTCGGCATCAGTGTACAGGTCGGCAAGACGGGTAAGCTCACGCCGGTCGCCGACCTCACGCCCGTCTTGCTCGCCGGAACCACGGTCCGGCGAGCGACCTTGCATAACGCGGACGACATCCTTCGCAAGGATCTTCGGATCGGCGACACCGTTGTCATACAGAAGGCGGGCGAGATCATTCCGCAGGTCGTTCGCGTCGAGACCGAAGCCCGCGACGGCTCCGAGACCCTCTTCACCTTCCCGACCACATGCCCGAGTTGCGGCGCACCGGTCGACCGGCAGCCCGGCGAGGTCGATTTTCACTGCTTGAACACCCCCGCGCGGTGCCCCGATCAGTTCAAGGAATGGCTCCGCTGGTTCGCGCACCGCGATGCGATGGACATCGAGGGGCTGGGCGCGAAGCTCATCGAACAGCTTGTCGACAAGGGGGTCGTCAAGACCCTCGCCGACGTGTATCGATTGAACGAGGCCACCCTCGCCGAACTCGATCGGATGGGTAAAAAATCGGCCCAAAACCTCGTCGCGGCGATCGAGGCGAGCAAGAGCCGGAGCCTCGACCGCGTCTTGACCGGCCTGACGATCCGACACGTCGGCACCAGTAATGCCGAAACGCTTGCCCAGCGCTTTCAGACACTCGACGCGATCCGATCGGCCAGTCTTGCCGACCTCGAAGGCGTGCCCGATGTCGGCCCGGTCGTCGCCGCGAGCGTTTTCGCGTTTTTTCAGGACCCGGCGAATCAGGCCCTTCTTGATGACCTCTGCGCCGTGGGCGTGCAACCCGCGGCCGTCGCGGCGCCTCGATCGGGCATCGCGGGCCTTCCGTTTTCGGGCAAGACGTTCGTCCTGACCGGAACCCTGCCCAAGCGGACCCGTCCCGAAACCGAGGCGATCATCAAGACGCTTGGCGGCAAGGTCACCGGCTCGGTCTCGAAGTCAACCTCATATGTTCTCGCGGGCGCTGATCCGGGCAGCAAGCTGGAGAAGGCCCGACAGCTCAAGATTCCGATCCTCGATGAACCGGCTTTTGACGCACTCGCGGGTCTGTAACCGTCAGACGGCCTCTTCGATCGCCAGCCGGTCAATCTCCGCGCGCGAGGGCAAGGCGGTCTGAGCGCCTGGTTTGGTCACGGCCAGAGCGGCGGCGGCGGTGGCCCATGCGGCGGCGACGTCGAGCGGCCTTCCCTCGGCCAGGGCCACGGCCAGGGCTCCATTGAAGGCATCCCCCGCGCCGACGGTGTCAACGGCCTCGACACGATGCGCGGGGATGATCACTTCCTGTTGCTCGTTCAGGACCAGACACCCCGCGGCGCCCAGGGTCACGACGACACCGACCGATCGAGCCATCGCGTGCAGGGCCTCGGCCGCTTTCAAAACTCCCTCGACGGTCACTGTCTCGATGCCGGTCCAGTGCCAGAGCTCGATCCGGTTCGGCGTCACCACGTCGACCATTTGAAGAAGGTCGGAATCGCGGAGCGCGGGGTCAAAGGGAGCCGGATTGAGAACGATCTTCATCCCCGCCCGCCTGGCTCGTTCGGCGGCGCGCTGGAGGGGGATCATCGGCACTTCCAGACCGCCCAGCAGTAGCAAAGCATCAGGGCTGAAGAGTCGGTCGGGGAGCGAGTCGACGTCGTTGACCGAGACGAGCGCATTGGCTCCCGGCGCGACGGCGATCATGTTTTCGCCCCCCTTTTCGACAAAGATCAGGGCCACGCCCGACGCCGCCTCGGCGTGAACCCGCGCGAAGGTCACGTCGATCCCTTCGCGGAAGTACGACTCCAGAGCCGCCCGACCGAGGGCATCAGCGCCGACACCGGTGACGAAGACGACCTCGCCCCCGGCCCTCGCGGCGGCGACGGCCTGATTCGCGCCCTTGCCGCCGGCGCCCGATTGAAAGGAGCCGCCGAGCACGGTTTCCCCCGCCGAGGGTAACTGCGGGAGACGCACCGTCATGTCGGTATTGCTGGAACCCAGGACCAGAACACGCGCCATGGGCCAGACTCCCGGTCAAGGTCAGCGGTAATCGTCGCGGACCGGGTGAAAGACGTCCAGGGCCACGGCCGGTCCGTCAACCGCACGGACCGAATGGACGACACCACCGGGAATCTTCCAGGAATCGCCCGGCCCGAGCAACCGCGTCAGGCCGCCGACCGTGAATTCCAGGCGGCCCGAGATCATCATGCCCATCTGCTCGTGCGGGTGGGCATGGTCGGGCACGGCCGAATCCGGTTCAAAGGTCACGACCGACAGCATCATCGATTCCCCGGCCGTGGTGTTGATCACCACGCCCGGGAAAATCGCGTGCGTCGAACCTTGACCGGCCGGGACAAAATAGGGGTCAGTTCCACCAGGGGCGTCGGCTCGATTCATCGTCCGTTAGCGCCCGTACTGAGCCATGACAAACTCGCCGGTCAGGGCGAGGAAGTCTTCCCGGCTGACGTTAAGGACCTTGCCGAGTGCCTCGTCGAGCTTGGCCCCGCCGTCGTTCATCGCGGCGACAAAGGGGGCAATGGCTCGCTTGTTCTGGCGCTGAATGGCATCCATCAGGGCGAACCCAACGGCGCGAACCACCGGCGTCTGTTCCTGGTCGCCCAGGGCCTCGTTCGCCTTGGACTGCCAGCCGGACCGGCAGACGTCAACCGCCTCGCCTTTAATCTTGCGATAATACGGGCTGCCCGGTTCCACCTGCGAGGCGACGAGAGCGCCCAGGCCGAGCGTTACCCAGCGCGGCGGCTTGCCCGCCCGCTGCGCGGCACCGATCACGAAGTTCTCGGTCAAAAGCCCGGCAAGCGTCCGTTCAGGCCCCCCCGTGTTTGCTTCCTCGCTGGCGCTCGCGGCCTTGCCTCGTTTGGACCGGCCTGAGGATTTCCTGGAGGCCGGCGCCGACATGCTTTCCGTGCCCTCACGACCGCCGAGCGGGTCCACGACGGCGACATACGGTTCCGGCCCGCTGAACTGGGCCGTGCCGATGTCGCCTTCCTCGATCCGGCGCTGTTGGTTCGACTGGACGAACTCGCCGTAATGCCCCACGTCGTTGAAGACAAAGAGGCTTCCCTTCTCGCCCCATTCCACCGAAGCCGGGCCGAGCAGACCCTTCACCGTTTCATATTCGTCATCCATCTTCTTCACGACCCCATCGGCGCGGGTCTTGGGCAGGTTGCTGAAGAGAAGGAAGTGCTTGCCCGTGGTGACTTCGGGCAACGACTTCGCGGCCGAACGCTTCCAGCGATCAAGGCCCGCCTTCTCCACCTGCTTGTCGCGCTCTTCGGGCGACATCTTGGCCAGTTCAAACTTTCGGAGGTCGGAAACCGAGGCCGCATACGAGGCAATCATCGCGTTGGGGTCTTTTCCGGCGTCGAGAACAGCGCCCGCCTTGACCCATTCTTCAATCTTCGTGATCGCCTCTTCGGCCAGGTTATTCCTGGCGCCTGGGGGCATCTTCCGGCGGTTCTTATCGCCCCCTTTGATCCGGAAAACGAGGTTGCTGTCATCAGGCTTGCCGGGCTCAATGACATGGTCCCCCTTGGGACCGTCAATTAGCTTCTTGAAGGTTGACATGTCAAAGTCGCCCTTCTTCTCCGGCGGGGTGATGTGACAATTCCCGCAATTGGCCACGAGAATCGGCGCGATGTCGCGCGAGAAAAGCAGGCCGTCGGCTCCCGAAGCGGCGGCGGCCGGTTTGGGGGTGTCGTCGGCTTTCTTCTCGGCGTCGGGAGTGGCGGCGGCGTCGTCTTCCATCGCCTTCTTGTTGGCCGTGGAAGACTTTTTCTTCGATGTCTTGCTCTTCTGGGCGACCCGCATCAGACGCCCGCCTCGGATGGTTCCCGAGTCGTCTTGCGCGGCCTTGAGGACCGCCGCGGATGCCAAAACCGCGACCCCGACGGTTCCCAGCATCAACCCTTTCAGGACGCGCACCATGACCACTTCCCCCTTGACGCGATCTCGTAGCAAGGTTGCATGTCGTAATTGTCGCGCGAAAACTCGTTTGACGCAAGCGAAAAGCGGACTAAATCTTTCGGATGGAAGGCGGTCACGGGGCGCGAAACAGCGGCTTGCCGTCGCGGTCCTTGACCAGCGGATGGCACGAGTCGTCCGCCTCCATGCCGAGGCTCAGGCGTTCTTTCCCGCCCTTGTCGTCAAAGGCCAGCATTGATGTGCCCGCGTCGTCGTAGCCGAGTCAGGTGCCGCGACCGAGTTTGTCCTGAAATTTGATGGCCAGCCTCTTGGGCTGGGAAGTAAGGCTGACGGAGGAATTCGGGTCGGCGAGGGGACCGAGGACTAGTGTCGCTTCGGGGTGGGGAAGGTGGGCGACCCTGAGATGCGCCATGTAGCCGCCGACTTCTTGCATAAAGAGTTGCGAGACCCCGTGGGGGGTGACCGAGAGAACGATCGCTCCCGTGTCCTCTTTATGAAGGATGGCGACCTCGGGTCCACCTTCCTTTCCGATCCCGATCTGGATTCTGGGCTTATCGTCCGGGTCATAGAAGGACAGGTAGGGCGCCCCGTCCTTGTCGATTTCGAGCACGGCGCGGGCCTTGCCGTCGTGATCGCGAAGGGTGAGCCGGGACGCATCAATCTCCTTCGGCTTCTGGTCGGGCATGGCACTCAAAGCTGCCAGACCGACCACCCCGAAGACAGTCAGGGCCAGCGCCCGCCTGAGGAAGCGAGCCTCAATGCCGGCACGAGCCAGGTACTTCTGTCATAACCAGTAACGACGAGTGCGGACTTTGTAATTACTTCAAGGGGGGGACCTTGATTTGATGGGTGTACTCCGGTTTCCAATAACTGGTCCTTCCCCGGGGAATAGTCGTAAACGGTACGTAATAACGCCGCGATCTAGGGACTACGTTGGGGTTATGGAAGTACCCCGGGGTTGGAGTCGGGTAAGCACCCGGTGGTGGGACGTAAGTGCCCGAGCCGGTTGCACCAGGTGTCCGTGTGCGTGGGCCGATTTGAGGAGCCAAATTCGGAGGGTCTTGTTGGATCACGATGGGATCGTGGCCTGTGGGAGTTTTCTTGAAGTTTGCCGCATCTTGGATTTTACGAAGGTCGTCAGGCGTCGCATCCAAGGTCCCGGAAGGTGCCTGGGGAGCGGCTTGATGCTGCGGGGGGTTGTAGGCGACGAGGGTGACTTGCGGGATGTTCCGTTCGGGGATGTCCGCCGGGGTGCCGGAGGATGCCTCGGCCGATTGGTAGGTGGACCAGGCGGCTTGTTCGATCGCGGTCCAGGCGGATTGGGCCGACGCCGCGCCGGAGTTCCACAAGGCGACCGCCGTGCCTTGAGCCGAATTCCAGGCGGACGACGCCGAGGTCTCCGCGCTGTTGTAGGCCGAATAGGCCGCCGAGGTGGTCGCCGACCAGGCGCTCGCCTACGCCGCGAGGGCCGCGTTATAGAGGCCCGACGCGGCGGAATTCGTCGCGTTCCAGGAGGCGACCGCCGCGTTGTACGTTGCGTCGGCCGAGACCTCGGTGGCGTCGTGGGAGGCGACCGCCGCGTCGTCGGCCGCCTGGCCGACGGCGGCGGCAGAGGTCTGCGTCGCGCTCCAGGCCGCCGCCGCGGCGTTGTCGGCCGCGGTTTCGAGGCCGAGGGCCGTCGCGTTCGTGGCATCCCAGGCGGCGTCCGCGGCGTCGTCGGCCGCGTTCGCGGTGGCCTGCGCCGCCGACTGGGTCGTGCCCCAGGCCGTCACCGCCGCGGCGACCGCCCCGTTATAGGTGTTTTCCGCGGCCGACTCCGCCGTCCGCCAGATCACGCCAGCCGCCGCGGTGGCCGACTGGTAGCTGGACCAGTCCGCCGACTCCGCCGCGTTCCAGGCATCATTCGCCGCGCCATCGGCCGACATTTCGACGCCCTCGGCGGTCGATTCGGTCGACTGCCAGGCGGAATCGGCCGCGTTGACGGCCGCCGTGTAGGCGTTCCAGGCCGGTCCCTCGACCGCGAGCCAGGACGAATACGCGGCGTTATCCTGAGCGACGGCCGCGTTCCAGTCCTGGTTGTCAGTGTCGTTGTAGACTGACTCGGCGTATCCGTAAGCCATGTCTTCGGCCGACTGGGCGTTGTCCAGGGTCTGCATCGCCGCGTTCATCTGAGACGGAATGCCGCTCGGATCGGGCTCGGTTCCCGGCTGGGCGTTCGCCCACAACTGGTTTTCCTGCTCTTGCGGGGAGTTCATCGTGTTCGTGTAGTCTATCTGGTCAGCGCGGAGTCGAACGGGGCCTGACGATGCGACGCCCCGAGCGCGGCCGGACGCGACTCCGTTCAAGGACGGGTCGAGCGGAACATCACCCCATGAAACGAGTTGTCGGTCAACTCGCAAAGGATCGGGAATGCGAGATCGCGCCGGCCCACGCTTCGGTTGCGGACCTCCGCCATGAAAAACTCAATGAGTTTTTCCAGCGTCGAACGACCACAACGAGGTTGTGAAAACGCGAGGGAATGCCGATTGACGTTGATGAATGTGAGAGGATTGAAACATCGTTTCCGAGGAAATTCAAATAAGATTTTCCCATTTTTTTAATTTTTATCTGGACCGATCCAGGAGCCCTGGCGGCTCACGCCGGAGGGCCTGTCATCACGGCTTGACCACGAACGGCAGGCTCGCCGCGACCAGTCGGTTGGCGACGAGGTCTGTCTGTGTCAGTCTCAACGAATAGGAACCGGGCGAGAGTTTCGTCGGGATGACGATCCGGTAGTTAACGAAGTAGTCGCGGCGGCGGCGGCGGCAGGCGTCCTCGGCGGTTCCGAGTTCTTCCGACCAGACCACGTCGCCCCCTTCGGCCGGAATCAGTTCGAGCCGGGACGAGAGCCGGGACCGATAGCCGTCGTGGTCCGGCTCATACTTCAGGCCCGACATCTCGCAATAGACGAGCATCGGCTGGCCGGGGCGGACGGTCGGGGCGTCGATCGGCTCATAGTGGCCGAAGCCGTCGATCTTCTTGCAGAAGGTCAGCGCGGTGATCTCAATCGGTGCGTACGACTCAAGCGCCTCGACCGCCGCGTGGAGATGATAGCCGAGCGTCGCCGGGTCGGGCGTTTCGGGGCCGGTCGCGGTCGAGAGCGTGGCGAGAACGCTGTTCCAGGCTCGCCCCGTCTCGCCCGAGGCATCGGTCCCTTCGCCCGCGAGCCAGTCAAGGACCCGGGAACGGATCGCCCAGGCCTGCGCGGAGTCGGTCGGCTCGCCCGCGCGGTGAAGGGCCAGACCGCGGAGCCGGTTCAAGCCGTCGCGCCAGTCGTCGCCACTTGACGCGGGTTTGTCGGCGACGATGGCCTTCGCGGCTTCCGGTCCTGCAGCGCGATCGGGCGCGGCGTCCGGTCGCGGCGTCGAGACGACCCCCCTGACGTCGTCCGCTTGCTTGTCCTTGTCCTTCGGCGGTGTGTCTTGATCCGTCGTTTTCGAGGGTTGGGCGGGAAGCTCGACGGGCGCTTCGGCGAGAGGGTCGGGCGTCAGGTCGACGGGAGCGGTCACGGCCTCGGCGCGCTTCAAGGCGCGATCGATCAGCGGTGTCGTGTTTGCTGGCGGCGTGTTCGGAATCACCGGCGGCGGATCGATCGCGGCGGAAGGATCGGCCGGAAGAGTCTCCGTGGGGATCGGTTTCGCGGGCAAGGGGATGATCTCACCGGGAGCGCCCGGTTCGACCTTCGCGGAGGTCGAGGATAAGGTTGAATCCACCTGGGTCTTAGGCGTCGCGATGGATTCGGGGCTAACCTCGGCATAGCGCACGGGGAAGCGTTGACAGCCCGCGCCGGTGATCGCGGCGACGAGGCTGACGGCAAGAACCGCGAACCCCCGCGCGAGCCGGGGCCTGCTTCGCCGCGTCTGACGGCCGTTCGGCATCGGGCGACCCTTGGAATCAAGGCCGGCGCGGTTCTGATCGGATTCGATCCGCCCCGACCCGTTGGACATGGACATGGACAGGAAAAGAGTGTCGCGTCCGGCCATCCCTGGCCGACAACGCTCCGACGTCTTACCCTCTTCCGCCCAATCGGGCAAGCTCAATGACGCTGTCATCCGGGGCGTTTCCTTGGGAAGGGATGACCAAGGACCGATGACCGAAAAAAAGGTCGGTTCGACTCCCGCCGATTCTTCCCGCGCGGATCTTTTGAATCGGTCATCGGTCCCTGGTCATTCCCGAAAGGAAAGAGCCCTTGATCTCGAAACGTCGCCGGAAACTCACCAGCGCGGAACGGTTCGCCATTCGATCCCTTCCAAAACTCACGCCGTGGATGACGCCGTGATCACCCACAATCGCCGGGCGGCGCGTCGGTCACGATCCTCGCGGTCAAGCCGCCTCGCCGCGACAAGGCTAACTTTTTCCCAACGAACCTCATCCCCCGGGCGGAGCTGGCCAAGTCGGTCCAGGTCGGCCGAGATGACGTGGCCGACGTGCGGATATCCGCCGATCGTTCCGCAGGCGACACCCAGGACGATCAGGCGTCCCCCGGCCACCTGCACCGCTCCGGCGGCCACCGGGGCGGAGACGCGATCGGCATTCGCCTCGATTTCAACCCTCGGACCATCCAGCCGCAGGCCCATCCGGTTGCTTCGCGGCTCGACCCGATAGACATGATCGTGATCGGGCCAGGCGGTGTTGAGCCAATCGGCGTCTGGTCCATCGATGATCCGCAAGGGACCGGCTTCGATCTCGGGACTCAAACCGAGCCGACGCCCCGCGACCCAGCCCGTTTGACAGGGAACGAAATCGCCCTGTTTGAGCGGCCTTTCGCTGGATCGGCTCCCCTGTTCAACGGCCGTTTGCCAGCCGAGGCGGGTCGCCAGATAGGTGCGTGCCCCTCGCGACGCGGTGCCGAGGCTCAGGCGGTCTCCATCATCCAGAACAAACGAGGCCGGAAGAAGGATCGAGCGATCGACGCCCCGGGCGCCTTGAATCGTCGCGGGCATCGGAGCCCCAGCGAGGGCCAGGGCCAACCGGCCGACCGCCTCGAAGGTCGCGCCGACGACCGTCATTTCCAGAACGGCCTCAACGCCGGACACGTTGCCCACGAGAGCATTCGCCAGGTCGGCCGAGGATCGATCAAAAGGCCCGCCGGGAGGCACGCCAAAGGCCCGAAATCCAGGTCGGCCGCGATCCTGGATCGTGGTGAAAAGGCCGGGGCGAAGGACGCGAAGGCCCAAGGTCATTCGCCCCAGAACCTCGCGGCCATCGCGTGTCGATCGAGCACGGCGCGGATGGTCTGGGCATTCTCGACGGCCCGGGGGTCGTCGCCATGAACGCAGAGCGTGGCCAGCCCTTCCGCGACGAACCGGATCACCTGCGCATGGACCTCGGCCGGGTCGCGCAAGAGGGCATCGGGCCGGTTTCGGGGAACGAGCCGCCCTTCGGCCGTGTATCGACGATCGGGAAAGCCCTCGGTGATGAACCGGACCTTCGCCTCGGTCGCGAGCCGGGCCAGCAGGCTCCCCGGCTGGCCAAGGACCGGCAGTTTCAGGGCACGGACCGCCGCGATCACCCCACCGGCGATCGTCTCGTCGCGCTGGGCCTGGTTGTACAGGGCACCATGAGGTTTGACGAATTGTAGCGTGACCCCCGCCTCGTCCGCGAGGGCTCGCAGAAAGCCGACCTGTTCGACAATCAGGCGGGTTACCTCGTCGGCCTCGATCGACCGTTCGACCCGGCCGAAATGGTCGCGATCGGGATACCCCGGATGAGCGCCCAGGGGAATCGCGCGAGTTTTCGCGGCCGAGAAGGTGGCCAGGATCGTCTTCCGGTCTCCGGCGTGAGCCCCACACGAAACGCTCGCCGAGGTGACCAGGTCGAGAATCCTGGCATCGTTCGGAAAGCCTTCGCCGAGGTCGGCGTTGAGGTCAATCGTCTTGCTCACAAGAAGTCTCCCCGCCTCGACGCGAACTCCGCCGCCCCGATCGACCGGAATCGGAGCCGATCCCCCGCCTGGATCGGAAATCGATCGTTCGCGGCGTCGACGATCGTCAAGGGCGTCTGGCCAATCAGGTGCCAGCCGCCGGGGCATTCGGTCGGGTAAATCGCCGTCTGCCGACCGACGATCGCGACCGACCCGGCCGGAACCCGCGTTCGAGGAGATTCCCGACGCGCCAGGCCGCTCAAGGTCGTCGGCAAGTAACCCGCGTACGGAAAGCCGGGCACGAACCCGAGGGCGAAGACCCGGTAATCTTGCCCGGTGTGCGCGGCGATCACGTCGGCCTCGGCAAGTCCTCTCCGTCGCGCGACTTCGGCGAGATCGCCCCCTTGATAAAGCACGGGGATTTCGATCAATCGGCCAGTGAAGTTCGCCTCGCCATTCACGTCCAATTTTGTGAGCCGCGCGTACAGATCGTCGAGGTCGATCCGGTCGGGGTCGGCGAGGATGCCGACGGTCTGATAGGCGGGAACGACGTCGACGACACCGTCCCAGCGCAACGCTTTCAGCCCCTTGGCCCAGGCGCCGGCGGCGTCCTCGGTTTCCAGGCGAGCCAGCCAGCCGCGGTCACCGAGCGGCGTGAACTTGATCGGCATTGGTCTTGATCCCCAGCCCATCGGGGCGACAATCCAATGAGAGAAGCGGAAGAAGACAATCAAGCGACGACGCCTTCGGCCAACCTTTTCATCGTACCGAGACCGACCGCCAGGAGCCAAACCATGATGCCTTGCCTCGCGGTCGTCTTCGTGACCCTGATGCTCGATGAGACCAGAGCGGCCGACACCGTGACGCTCCGCGACGGCAAGATCGTCTCCGGCGAGTTGCTCGAACCCGCGAGCGCCGGTTCCGTCGGTTTTCAGGTTCGCCGGGCCTGGGTTCGCGAGCACCTTCCCGAATGGACCGATCGCTGGGAGGCCGCCGAAGGACCGCAAAACCGCCGCGCCCTGGCGTCGCGTCGGCAACGTCTCGAAACCTGGCGCCGCGATCGACTCGCCGCGCCGAAGATGCAGGATGACCGGATCACCCCCTGGATCGACCGCGAACTGGCCCGCCTCGGCGACGAGGCCGCGGCACGCCCCCCCCTTCTGCTGCTGCGATTGAGCCGGGGCGACGTCAAGTCGGTCGCGCGCGCTCCCAAAGGAAGTGGCCGGTTGCTCCGCCTCGGCTGGCTCAACGGGTTTCCGAACCCCGAGTCGCTGTCTCTTGACGATCTCAAGGGCGCCCTTGAAGGCCGCGGCCTCGATCTTGACTCGAAAGCGCCGGTCTCGATCGATACCCTGCTCGCCCCGAAGATCGAGACTGACGCCGCATGGCTCACGCGTCGGGCCGCGACCGAGGTTTCGTATGATCCGGGCTTGCGCCTGATCCGCCATCAGGGGCTGGTCTTGCCCGAGTCCGAGCCGGGCCAGGCGGTCAATCCCGAGACGATCAACGCCGGTCTCTCGGCCCTGAAAAACCTGCTCGGAGAGAATCCCGACGACCCCTTGCCCGGTCGCCTTCAAGAAATCGCCTCGCGAGGACGGGTCGGCGCACTCGTAACCAGGCTCGACGTCTCGGCCGATATGTCGGTCGTCACGGTCGAGATGGCTCTTTGGGTCCATCAAGGGCGCGATCGCTGGACGGTCGCCGGGTCGCGGTCGGCCCGGGTCCGTCCCGACGACCTCGGCCCCGACGCCGGCAAGGAGCTGGCCGACGATCCCCGCGTCGCCCAGGCGTTTCAACTCGTGGAAGGGCTCGGCTTTGGCCAGGCGGTTCAGGAGGTCAAGCAGCGCGGCCTCGCCGTCGGCGCCGCGACCCGCAAGGCACTCGGCCAGGCCCGAAGCCTCGCCAACGACGACCTCAACCGCCTCGCCTTTCCCGTCCTCGACGCCCCACGCGACCGCGATCAACCCCCACCCCGCGACAAGAAATAAGGCGTTTTCCTGGCATTAACGCTTTCTGACCTCAAACCGCCACCGCGTTTGCCCGATCCGATCGAGATCCCTTCCCTCCCAGATCGCCCTCGAAAGCGACGCCCAGGGCGCCTCGCGTCCAGAGTCGAGCAGGAGCGAGTTGAGGTTCACCCCCACGGCGAGCCTTCCGTAATCGACGGTCCCGATCAGCTTCCCCTCACAAAGAATCTCATAATCCCCCGCCGACAGTCCCGTCACCGTTAACAAGTATCGTGAATTCGACTCCAGGGGAACACACATCCGAGGCGGCAACGGGCCGATCGGCAAGATCGGCAGAACCGCGTCGAGACGATCGAAGGCGATTCCGCCCTCATTGGTTTGAAGCTCGCGGATCTCGCAATTCTCGGTCGAAGTGACCTGTCCCCCGGCGGTGACGACCGCCTCGCTTCTCACGAACGGAAGGTCAAGGCGGTCGTAAAAAAAGACGCCCCAGGCCACATACGCCGAGTCGGTCAGGTGGATATTATCCTTGAGAATCGTGTACGACGGGTCCTCGCGCTGCCCGGCCGTTTGCAAGGCGTCGAGCGGATGATGGACGTCGACGATCCGCCAGCCCTGTTCGCGGCCGAAACCCAGCATCGTCTCGGCATACAAGCAACGCCTTGCCGCGGGAAGTTCACCGGCCCTGCGCACATCGGCCGCCTGCGGTGTCACAAGCAAGACACGGGCCCCTCGATCGCGGACCCGGGTCACCGATCGCGTCATCTCATCCTTGAATTTCGAGAGTCCATCACGCCCCGCGCCCGCGTCATTGCTCCCATAATTATAAATCACCAATGTCGGGTTGAAGCCGCCCAGCCATTCGTCAAGATGCGCGAGGCCGGTGGCGAAGGTGCCGCCCCCCGTCGTGAATCGCTCAAACTTGAGGCCGAGACCCGGGTGACGCGTGCGGAGCAAAAATTCCACGGTCCTCGGCCAGATTCCGATTCGGGTCGACGAGCTTCCCACCCAGGCAATCCGGTCATTCGTCTGGATCAGGGCGTTCGACGTCGCCGACTCCTGCCCCCGGGCGAGGCCGGACATTGACATTCCGAGGGCAAGAACGACAAGGGCGCGTACGCTCAAAACCCTTCGAAATCTCTGAAGGACGATCATGAAAGTCACCTGGCGCGAGGGGGATGACGTCGATGGATGAAGATGAGGATGATACGACGCCCCTCCAGCGGATTCCAGAGTGTCATTTCCCGAATTCCCCGCGCGGGTTCATGATGATTCCGCCGGCGCGCTCGCGGGACCGCCGACGATCTGGAGAAAGAGGGCTCGGGTCCGCTCGGCGTGTCGCGTGGAATCATTGCGAAACGCCTCCGCGGACGTCTTCTGTTTTTCTTCACTGTAGTGCAGACGACGCGCAAGTCGGATCAATTCATTCGGATTATCGGGAAGATCCGCTCCACTGCGATTGTGGACAATGCGCAGGCGACTTTCCACGGTCCTCCAGAAGTCATAGGCGTCGCGGAGGTCGTTGCGCACGTCTTCCGCGATCAGGCCCGCGCGTCGTAGTGCATCGAGGGCATCCCATAAATTGGGTCGTAACACGTCGGGATATTCGGATGCGTTAGCGAGTTGCAGGTAATGGATCAGGAATTCAATATCGGCCATTCCGCCGTATCCGCGCTTCAAAACGCTCCGCAGATGCCCTTCTTCAAGGCGACGACGCATCGAGAGGACTTCACGCGCAAGCGCGCCGGGATCAATTTGCGTCGCGGCGAGAATCTGGCGGACCGTCTCGTTGACGACGCGACCGAATCCCCCCGTGGAAAAGATGACCCGGGCTCGGGTCAGCACGAGTCGCTCCCAGACCTGCGCGGATTCGCGATAATACGTTTGCCAGGCGCCAAGGGTCGCGACGAGCGGACCCGAGGTCCCGTGCGGCCGAAGGCGCGTGTCGATCGCATAAATGGGAACGGCCATTGATCCGCCTGAAAAGGTTTTCAGAAGTTTACGAACAACGTCGCTGACAAACTGTTCGTTGGGAATTGACCCGGTCTCGCCATCGGTCATTCCATCATCTTCAAGGATGAAAACGAGATCCAGATCACTGTGATAGTTTAACTCCCGGCCGCCAAACTTGCCAAGGCCGACGATGGCCCAGCGGGCGCGCTGGCCATCGTCGGTTCGTCGGGGCGAGCCATGCCGTTCGACGCGCTGGTGCCAGATGGCGCGGGCGACCTGAGCGACGACGGCCTCGGCGACGTCGGCGAGTTCGCGGGTCACCTCGCGGATCGAGTCGCGGCCGAGAATGTCGCGCGTGCCGATCCGCACCCATTCCTTGTTCCGAAAGCTCAAGAGGATCGGCGCGAGGTCTTCGGCCCCCTTGCAAAGCTCGCCAAGTTCCGCCTTGATCGCCAGCGCGGGCTGACCGCGATCGACGACGAGCGAATCCATCAGATCATCAATCATCCCCGGATTGTTGATAAGGATTTCCGAGATGAACTGACTGGTCGCGCAGAGTTCGACATAGAGTCGCAAGGTCGGCGGATTGAGGCTGAAAAGTTCCCAGAGAATCGCCTTGGCGCCGAGCGACGCCGAGACCTTTTCCAGGTTGGTCAATGCCATGTCCGGGTCGGGCGCCCGACTGACCGCCTGGAGCAGTCGGGGCGCGATCGCGGCGAGAAAGTGGCGGCAACGCGCCTGAGAGAGAAACGGAATATCTTCACGAGCGAGCGCCATCAAGTTTTGATAGGCAGTCTGACGGTCGCGAAAGGGGTAATTGCCGAGGACCTCGGCGATGTGCTCGGGGCTCGGGTCGGGGTCGAGCACGAGATCGATGGCGGGATCGGCGGTCGCCCCGGAATCATCTCGAAAGGCGTCGTGCAAGAGGTGGTTCAAGATCCGCCGGTTAAGATCGGTCTTGGACCGATAGTCGTTGAGAAATCGCTGAGCGGGGCCGGTCCGATCTTCCCAGGCGCTCGCGGGAGGGTAACCGGTGCGGACGGCGAGAATGCGCTGTTCTTCGAGGTCGCGAGGCATCTGGTGCGTCTGTCGATCAAACATGATCTGGAGCCGGTGCTCGACCCGTCGGAGGAATCGATACGTGTCTTCCATGATCCCCCGTTCCTCGGGGGTCAAACAGCCAATCTGTTCGAGACGTGTTAACGCTTTTAGCGTGTTGTGATGGCGGACATCGACATAGGGTCCGCCGTGGAGAAGTTGGAGGAACTGGACGACGAACTCGACGTCGCGAATTCCGCCGTGGCCGGTCTTGACCTCAAGCTCGGCCGTTCCCGCGGAAAGAGTGCGCTGCTCGATCCGACGCTTCATCGTCTTGATCTCGCCGATCTCCGCGGCGCTGAGGTATCGTCGATAGACGAAGGGAGCGATCTCATCGAGAAAGGTCCGGCCGAGGTCGAGGTCACCGGCGACAGGTCGACACTTGATGAGCGCCTGACGTTCCCAGGTGCGGCCGGTCGTCTCGTAATAGCCAAGGGTGGCCGATAGCGACCTCGCGAGCGCTCCGTGTTCGCCTTCAGGACGTAAACGCATGTCGACGCGATAGGCCATGCCCACCGCCGAGTGGTCGGCGAGGAGGCGGACGATCTCGCCGCCCAGACGCGCGAAGAACTCGGCGTTGGAGACGGACCGGGGCCCGGAGGTCTGGCCGTCGACGTCATAAAGGAAGATCAGGTCGATGTCCGAGCTGTAGTTCAGTTCCTGGCCGCCGAGCTTGCCCAGGCCGAGGATCACGAACCGCGCGGGGGTGCCGTCGCGGCCGGAGGGAACTCCGTGCCGCGCCTCGGTTTTTTCGCGGGCGAGTCGATAGGCGGCCTCGGCGCAGGCGTCGGCGAGAACGGAGAGATCAAGAGTTGTCAATTCGAGCGGAAGACCGCGAATGATGTCGTTGTAGCCGATCCGAAGCGTCTCGCGCTGGCGGAATCGACGCAAAATGATACGTTGTTCGGTCTCATCGCCAGTTTTTCCGAGGTCATTCATGAGGTCGAAGATCATCGCGTCGCGGTCCAGGCGCTCGGCGCCGTAGCGGAGCCAGTCGAGCAGCGACGGGTCGCGCGTCATCATCTCGCTGAGGTGCTGACTGGTGCTGAAAAGCTGCACCAGGATCTCGGTCGTCCGCAAGGACTCGCTGAGCAGGACAATCATCTCGTCGGGACTGGGACAGGCGGCCACGAACCGTTCGAGGTTGGCGAGCGCCATGCCGGGATCGGGACACCGCGGCAAGAGCGCGTCGAGCCGTAGCGCAAGACGGTTCATATCTTTATCGGTGCCGGCGCGGCGCGCAAGATCGCGGAGGTCTCGGCTGGCGCGTTCGGTATCGCGAACGCCGAGACCGCCGAGCCAGCCGGCCGTCGACGCCGGATCGGCGAGAATCGCCCGAAACGCCTCTGACTTCATCGACTCGGCCATCAGAGAAACCTTAGAAGAATCAAATTTCCAAAAATCGCAGGAAACAACACGTTAAAACCCATATAACAAGCTGTTTTCATTACTTCATACCATGATCCGTTACGAGCCCGCGCATTCGCTTGGACCATGTTGCAGATGTCGGAAAAGGGCCTCGACATCGTTTCGGGTGATGCCCAACCTGGTGGCGATCGAGCGGTCGTCGGCCCCTTGACGCATCAGGGGGATGACCTGAGCGGTCAGGCCGCGAAGGCGGTCGGGCAAGGGGGGAGCGGGGGTTTGCGATCGATGCGCTTCCCAGGGGTCGCCCAGGTCGTGAAAGCCCGGCTCGAACCAGAATTCCCGGCCGCCAGCGTGAAGGAGCCGGACAAACCAGGTTTCAAAACTCGGGGCGATGATCCGGGGTCGACTCCGCGTCTGATCGTCGCCCGAGGTGAAGATCGGCGGGCCGCCGCCGGGCCAGCAATAGGCGAGGTCGATGCAGACGGTCTCGACGTTCGGGTTGCCCAGTTCGAACCAGCTTTCGGGCTGCACGACCAGTTCGGGCATCCGGGCGAAAGGAACCATCGGGCCGATCGCCGAGAGAGGATGAATCAACGGCCCCTTGAGATAAAAACCATTGGAAATGATGAGCCAGTTTCGAAGGCCAGGGGGCAGACCGTAGCCGTGGCGACGTTCCCAGGCCTCGACCTCGCGAAGGTCGGCGGCGGGGCGGCAGGGATCGGGAAGGCCCTGAAAGAGCGCGGAGAGTTGGGAGGGTGACGGCACGGTCGCGGGGTCGACCCCCGTCGAGGCGACCCAACGACCCACCCGGTCGTTGAGCAGGCTCCCCATCCGTTCGCCCTCGTTTCGAGTCAGCCTTGACCTCATCCGTGTTGCCTTATCGCCCGCCGCTCACGAAGCGGAGGCGACCGCCTCCTTGGTCACGACGCCGCCGAACAAGGTGACGGTGCTCGCGCCGGTTACGGAGACATCAACAAGTCGACCGATCAACCGCTCGTTCCCCTCGAAGACGACGATCCGGTCACACGAGGTGCGCCCGGTGAGTTGTTCGAACCCTGGTTCGCCCGGCTCTCGCTTCGCGGCCGACTTGCTCGGCCCCTCGACGAGGACCTCGACCGTCTGGCCGACGAATTGGCGGTGATCGTCCTGACTGATCGCGTTTTGAAGCGTGAGAAGGTCGTGATTGCGACGCTTCTTCACATCTTCAGAAATATCATCGGCATAAAGGTTATCGGCCTTCGTGCCCTGACGAGTGCTATATTTGAAGATAAAGCTATTCTTGAATCGCGAACGTTCGACGAGTTTCATCGAGCGTTCAAACGACGCCTCGGTCTCGCCGCAGAAGCCGACGATGAAGTCGCTGGAAACGGCCACGCCGCGAATCGTCTCGCGGATGCGCGCGAGCATATCCTCATAAAAGGAGACGGAATACATCCGTTTCATGCGTTTGAGGATCTCGTCGCAACCGCTTTGCGCGGGGACGTGAAGGTATCGGGCGACCCGGGGGAGGTCGCGAACGGCCTGCAGGAGGTCGTCGGTCATGTCGTTCGGGAAGTTGGTCACGAACTTGATACGGACGAACCCGGAAATGTCGTGGAGGCGTTCAAGTAGGTCGGAAAGACGGGTCAAACGGCCATCGGGTTCTTGATATTTGTAACTGTTCACAGTCTGACCGATGAGGGTCAGTTCCCGAACTCCTTGACCGGCGAGTTGCCGGGCTTCCTCGACGATCACGGACGGGGGGCGGCTTTGTTCGGGACCGCGCACCGAGGGAACGACGCAGTAGGTGCAAAACTTGTCGCAACCCATCATCACGCGAAGATACGCTTGAAAGGGGCTGGGGCGCATCGCTGGTTCGCGGAGCGGGTCATATTCTTCAAAGCTGGCGGTGACGGTCTCGCGGCCCCCGGCGGTCCGGGGGAGGCTGACGGCCAACTGGGGCCGACCTTCGGTTCTGGCTGTTTCCAGGAGTTCCGAGACCCGGCCAAGCTGTCCGGGGCCGATCACGACGTCGACGTGAGGGGCTCGCTTGAGGATCTGCCCCTGGTCTTTTTGCGCCATGCAGCCAAGGACGCCGATCGTCACGTCGGGCCGGTCGACTTTGATCCGCTGGATGCGGCCGAGAGCGCTATAGATCTTGTCTTCGGCGTGCTGGCGGACGGAGCAGGTGTTATAAAGGATCGTGTCGGCCTGGCGGATATCGTCGGTCAGCTCATAGCCTTCGTTGCGGAGCTTACCGACGACGAGCTCGCTGTCGAGCACGTTCATCTGGCAGCCGACGGTTTCGATGTACAGCTTTTTTTTGCGGGCTTCGTTCTGGTCCGGCATGGTCAATCCTGGCTCCCCTGGCGGGACGGGCGTGCCCCGGCCGGCACGTTTGAGGCGATTGTACCAGGCTCCAGGCGAGGGAAACAGGCGGCGCCGATCGGCCAGGGGAATTGCAAAGTTCCGATGACCGATAACCAATGACCGAAAAATTCCGCCTTTTGGTCATTGGTCATCGGACATTGGTCATCGAAGTGACCGACTTTGCAATCCTCCTGCCCGATCGGCTGGAACCTGGGGCGTTTCGGGTTCATGGTTGTTTCCCGGTTCCCAGGGTCTGGCCGAGGAGCAGGGCGCGATAGCCTCGGATGAAGTCGGCCGCGGGGATCGCCTTCTTGCCGGGCAACTGCACGGTGACGATTCGCAAGGCCCCCTCCTGCCCCGTTTTGACAATCAGGCGGTCGCCGTCGGCTTCGAGGATCGAGCCGGGAGAGGCATTGGCGTTTTCCGGCGTCTCGACGCGCTCCGTTTTGTGAATGATGACGCGCAAGGCGCCGTCGTCGCGCCAGCGAGGACCGGCGAGCGTGGTTGAGGCGGTTGGCCAGGGCTGCATGGCGCGGACGAGGTTGTGGATGGATTCGGCCGATTGGGACCAGTCGATCAGGCCGTCGTCCTTGCGGAGCTTGGGGGCCTTCGTGACCCGAGAGCGAGGCTGAGGGAGGATCTCGGCGGTTCCGGCGTCGATCGCGGCGATGACCTCGGCGACAAGGGGAGCGCCGAGGGTCGCGAGTCGGGCTTCGAGGTCGCCCGCGGTCTCGTCGGGATCAATCGGGGTCTTGGCGACGCGGATCATGCCACCGGCGTCGACCCGGGGGGACATGAGGATCACGGTCACGCCCGAGACGGTTTCGCCGCGCTCGATTGCCCGAGCCACGGGCGCCGCGCCGCGATAGGCGGGGAGTAGGGAACCGTGCAGGTTGATCCCGCCGAACCGAGGCAGGCCGAGCAGGTCGGGCGAGAGGATTTGACCATACGCGGCGGTCACAAGGAGGTCGGGCGCAAGGGCTCGAACCGAGGCGAGGGCGTCGGGGGCGTTGACATCCTCGGGCTGGAAGACGGGGATTTCGCGCGACTGGGCGGCGACCTTGATGCGGCTGGGTATCCGCTCTTGCTTGCGCCCCTGGGGACGATCCGGCTGGGTGATCAGGCAAACCACATTGTGGCCGGTCTCCAGGAGATGCTCGAACGTCGGCAGGGCGAAATCGCCGGTGCCAAGCATCACGATCGGGATCGAGGGGGGCATGACGGGGGCTCGCACTCCTTATTCCTGGGAAAGAACCAGCGCGGCCCGTTCAGATCGCCGGCGCGGGGTCGGCGTCGGTGTGAGGGGGATCGGGGGGTTCGTCGGTCGCGCGAAAGGGTTGAGCACGCGCGAGCGAGGGGGAAGTCAGCGTATCGAGCCGGCTGAGGAGTTCGGCATCCGAGGCAAACTCGCCGGCCGACTGCGCCTGGCGGTACTGGGTCTCAAACTCCTTGATCTTGCCCGAGGCCGAGTGGCGGGTGAGCGGGCCGAGGTGGTCAATAAAGAGCTTGCCGTCAAGGTGGTCGGTCTCATGCTGGATCGCCCGGCCCAGGAGGTCTTCGGCGTCGAGGTCGATTTCCTTGCCGTCGAGGTCAAACGCCTTGACCCGGATCTTCCGCGCCCGGCGCACCTTGGCATAAAGGCCGGGAAAACTGAGGCAACCTTCCTCGTCCTCGACCGAGGAGTGCCGCTTGACGATCACCGGGTTGATGAAGACCTGTTCCTTGTCGGGTTGTTCGGGATCGGCGGTGACGTTGAGAATGAAGAACCGAAACGGCAGGGCCACCTGGTTGGCGGCCAGGCCGATCCCTCGGGCCTCGTACATCAGGTGAAACATGGCCCGAACGGTCGCTCTGAGCTCGTCGTCGATCCGCTCCACGGGGCGAGACTCATAACGCAGCGACGGATGAGGATACGGCACGATCCGAGGCACGAAATCTCTCCGAGTGCGAGGGTCGATCGGGTTCGCAGCCATTCTAGAGCAATCTCGCCTTCGATTCCAGCCGGCCGGGATCGCAAGCGGGAGGATTGCGAAGTCCGTATTTCCAAGGACCGATGACCAGGGGCCGATGACCAAGAAGGCGAGATTGTTCGGTCAACCGTCCGTGGTGAAAACTCTGGGTTTTCCGGTTGCCGAAGAGGGACGAAACCCGGGCGTCCGTCCCTCCCTGGTCATTATCGAGATCGCGGGAACGACGAGACGTCCATTCCGGGCAAAATGCCGACAACGCGGACGCCAGGAGCCTACAAAGGGGGGGCGACGTTGTCGGAGGTCAACACCCGCAGTGAGGTCGGAGCGGCGGGGGCTACCCTTGCGTGGGAAGACGGGAGCGGACTTCCGGCGACGCAACATTGGGTAACGGAGCGATCCGTGGCGCAGGTATCCTATGGAATGGTCTCCTCGGGAATGGGGGCGGCCCATCTGGCCTTTTCGTCGAGCCTGACGAGCGACGGCCGCTGGGCGGCCCGCGAGGAGAGCTCGGAGACGGTCGTCAGGCCGTACCGGCCGCGTCGAGCGCGGGGAAGCGCCTGGGGGGGCGAGGTCACCGGCAGTCGGCTGGGACGTTACCGGCTGATCGAACGCGTCGGCCGGGGCCGACAGGCCGATGTCTGGCGCGCGTCGCCCGATGGCGATGGGGTCGAAGATGTTGCCCTCAAGGTCCTTTCGGCCTCGGCGCGCGACCCGAGGCGACGCGCTCAGTTGAAACATGAGGCCGAGCGTGGAATCAGGCTCGTCGGGCCTTCGCTCTTGCCGACCTTCGAGTTTGGCGAGTCGGGCGGCGCGGTCTTCATGGCGATGCCGCTGGTTGTCGGCTGCACCCTGGCCGACGTTCTGGAACAGCGGAAGATGATCCGCGACGGCCATCCGGCGCCTCACGGCTCGCACTGCCTGGCGCTGGCCGACCGCGATTCGTACACGCGTGACGTCGTTGCCTTGCTTGCGAGGGTGGCGCGGGCGGCGGCCGACGCGCACGTCGGCCGGGTCGCGCATCGCGACATCAAGCCGGGCAATATCCTGATCCGACGCGACCACGCCGCGGGGGTCTATCTTTGCGACTTCGGCCTGGCGCGTGACCTGGACGTCGCCACGCCCACGCAGCTTCGCGACGGCGCGGGTTCGCCGCTATACATGGCTCCCGAGCGTCTCTTGAAGCAACCGGGCTGCGAGGTGCGGAGCGATGTTTATGCGTTGGGAGTCACTCTCTCCGAGGCTCTCACGCTGACGCCGCCTGTCGATGTGCCCAGGGAGATGGCCCCGACGCTCTGGACCTCGTTTCTCGCCGCCTCGATGCCGAGGCGTCCATCGTCTTTATGGCCCGAGATTCCCAGCGCCCTGGAACTATCGATCCTTCGCGCCACGTCCCGCGACCCGAACAACCGGCAGGCGACCGCCGCTCACTTCGCCGAGGACCTTGAACGGTTCCTGCTCGACCCTTTTGAACGGGTCGAGAGGTCTCGCTTCTGGGGTCGGCCGAGGGTTTGAGCGCGAGGACAGAGGGCAAAAGGACAGAGGGCAAAAGGACAGAGGGCAAAATCTGTCCTTTGTCCTTTCCCCTTGATTCAAAAATTCGGCGCGGCCTCGCGACAACCGGAATCAGAATTCAAGAAGCCGCTTGTTCGGCGGTCGGCTTCTTGGGAGCGCCGGCGGTGGTAATGGTCTTCGGCCGCTTCTTGCCAAAGCTCCCTTTGAAAATCTTGCCGCGGCGGGTCCGCTTGTCGCCCTTGCCCATCGTCGAGAACTCCCTGGAAAAAATCGTCGGATCGTGAAAACGTGTGTCAGGTGGTGTTCGGGTTCGGTCGGTTTCCGGTTTCGGGATCACGTCGGCGCTGAAGGCGGCGGTTCAAGAGGCGACCGATGAATTCCTCGTAATCGGGACCGGGGCGTCGGCGTTTGGGGTCCCACCGGCGTCCTTTTTCGGCGTTGCAGCGGGCGTGAGCGATGCCGAGGTTATCAGGCTCGTCGGTCCCGCCGCGATGCCGGGCGCGGATGTGCTCAAGGGTCGCCCCTTCGCCGGTCCGGGCGTCGAAGGCGATCGGCCCGTTGCAGATAAGGCACTTGCCGACCCAGTCGCGGCCCACCTTGCGGAAGGTGTTATCAGTTTCCGCCACGCGACTCAGTTTTTCCGCGTTGGTCATCGGCGGGCCAGTTCCGGTCAACAACCGCGGGCGGCCGAACCACTATTCAGCACGGTCGACCGCGCCACGTCAAGAGCAAGCCTTCGATCGCGCCTGTCTTTTCCTCTCGACTGGCGTTTTTGTGTTCGCGACTCGACCTCATCTGAGGAAATTATCGAAAGAGCTTGCGCCTTGGGTTCGCGCAAAGCGTACGGAAACGATCGGTCGCGGTTTCCTTTGCCGGAAATTCGGACAGGACATGCCGAGGAAACCGGCAATCAAGATGTCGCGGTATGAGGGACTGGCAAAAGGTATTGAGAGTCGATATACTCCGTCCCAAGCGAGAATGGGAAGCGAGATCGGCCGGGCGGCAGAGTCCTGAAGGCCGGGCGGTCTCGCCGCACCGATAGGCAGGATCGGCGTCTCTCCCGCGCCGAGGCGATGCCCGCTCGACGTCAGGTTTTTCGACTCGAAAGAACATCCGGCGACGGCGCCCGAAGTTTCTTTCTGGTCGTTGCCTCTGTCGCCTCGATCGGCTCGCGAGTCACCTCCCACCCCTCTTGTTCTCGCCGTTCCCGCCCCTTTTGCCAGCAGTCAAAAAGGGGAGGGGCGGTCCGCACGCGACCCGGCACGGTTCGCGCGGGCGCGGACCGGTCCAGATTTCGGCCAGGCCGAGACGCGGACGGGCAAGAGCGAGTGTGGTCGGCGGGTGGCTCATTCCTCGGAGACGGTACTCCCAGGTTCCGCGATCCGTGCGCAAGGAAGGCGCCTGCCCTCTTGTCGCCGTGTCGCGGCGAGGGGTTCGGCACCGTCCCGAGCGCGTTTCCGGTACAAAGCCCCGGCCCGAACCGTGGGACGATCCCCGACGGCCGGGGGTGGGGTCAAGCGCGAACCGCACCCTGTCAAGAGTCTTTGCTGGAGCCCGCAATCATGGACCAGTCGACACCCCGCCAGAACGCCGTCCACGCCGTCACGTCGTGGCAGACCGACGGCCACAACGGGAACCCGATGCTTCCGAAGAACAACCTCTCGATCCGCCAACTCTTCGGCGCCAACGTGTTCTCCGACGAGGTGATGCGCTCGCGACTCCCCGAGAACGTGTACAAGGCCCTGAGGAACACGATCAAGAAAGGCGCCCCGCTCGACGGGTCCATCGCCGACGTCGTCGCCGCCGCGATGAAAGAATGGGCGATGGAACACGGCGCGACCCACTACACCCACTGGTTCCAGCCGATGACCGGCCTGACGGCCGAGAAGCACGACTCCTTCCTCTCGCCGACCGAGGCCGGTACCGCCATCGCCGAGTTCAGCGGCAAGGAACTCGTCAAGGGTGAGCCCGACGCCTCCAGCTTCCCCTCGGGGGGCATCCGCGCCACGTTCGAGGCCCGAGGTTACACCGCCTGGGACCCGACCAGCCCCGCCTTTATCCTGGAAAACCCCAACGGAACGACCCTTTGTATTCCGACCGCCTTCTGTAGCTGGACCGGCGAGGCGCTCGACAAGAAGACCCCGCTGCTCCGGTCGATGGACGCGCTCTCGACCCAGGCGATGCGGATCTTGAAGCTCTTCGGCAACGACGAGGCGTCGCGGGTCCACTCGACCTGCGGTCCCGAGCAGGAATACTTCCTGATCGACAAGAACTTCTACTTCGCCCGGCCCGACCTGCTGAACGCCGGCCGGACTCTCTTTGGCGCCAGGCCGCCGAAGGGGCAGGAGATGGAAGACCACTACTTCGGGTCGATTCCCGAACGAGTCCTCGCCTGCATGCTCGAAAGCGAGATGGAGCTGTACAAGCTCGGGGTTCCGGTGAAGACCCGCCACAACGAGGTGGCGCCCGCGCAGTACGAGATTGCTCCGCTCTTTGAAAACGCCAACGTCGCGACCGACCACAACATGCTCGTCATGGAGACGATGGCCCGCGTGGCCGGTCGGTATGGCCTGAAGCTGCTCTTGCACGAGAAGCCCTTCGCCGGAGTCAACGGGTCGGGCAAGCACGTCAACTGGTCGATGTCGGACGACCTCGGCAATAACCTGCTCAAGCCCGGCGAGACGCCGCACGACAACGCCCAGTTCCTCGTCTACCTCGCCGCCGTCCTTCGCGCCGTGGCTCGACATGGCGACCTGCTCCGCGTCGCCGTCGCGACCGCCGCGAACGACCACCGGCTTGGCGCGAATGAGGCCCCGCCGGCGATCATCTCGGTCTTCCTCGGCGACCTGCTTCAGGACATCGTCGACCAGATCGAAAAGGGAGGCGCCAAGACCAGCAAGCAAGGGGGGACGATGACCATCGGCGTCTCGGTCTTGCCGACCTTGCCGAGGGATGCCGGCGACCGCAACCGGACCAGTCCTTTTGCCTTCACGGGGAACAAGTTCGAGTACCGGGCGGTCGGTTCCAGCCAGTCCATCGCCGGGCCGAACGTCGTGCTCAACACGATCGTCGCCGAGAGCATGGACGACATCGCCACCGAGCTGGAAAAGGCGGTTTCCAGCGGCAAGGATCTCCATGCCGAGATCCAGACGATGCTCCCGAAGATCATGGCCGAGAGCAAGAAGGTGATCTTCAACGGCGACGGCTATACCGAGGCCTGGCACAAGGAAGCCGAGAGGCGCGGCCTGCCCAACCGCAAGAGCACGATCGACAGCCTTCCCGACCTGATCTCGGAGAAGTCGATCAAACTCTTCGGCAAGTACGGCGTTTTCTCCGAGCGCGAGATTCACTCGCGGTACGAGATCTTGCTTGAGAACTACATCAAGACGATCAACATCGAGTCGCAACTGACGAGCCAGATCGCCAGCCGCCAGATTCTGCCCGCGTCGCTCCGCTACCAGGCGATCGTGGCCGACTCGGTCTCGAAGCTCCTTGCCGCCGGTGTCAAGGCTCCCAAGACGCAAACCGCGTTGCTCGACGACCTCTGCGCGACGATCGAGGCTCTCCAAACCTCCATCGACAAGCTTGAAGCCGTCAGCGACGAGCACGCCGCGGGTGACACCCTCGCCCACGCCAAGCACATGTACGACGCCGTCATCCCCGCGATGAACGATGTCCGCGCTTCCGCCGACAAGCTCGAAACCATGGTCGCCGCCGACCTCTGGCCGCTGCCGACCTACCAGGAAATGCTGTTCATCAAGTAAACGCCCTGGCTTCAAGGATGATCGAAACTTTTGAATCGAAGAGCCATCGACTTCGTTGACGTCTTCCGATTTTTGAGATTCGGTCATGTTTGCGAACGATTTCGGGGTCTGGCCGGGGTATTTTCCTGGTCAGACCCCGTTGCGTTTGTGATCATGGGTGAAGCTTGAGGAACTGTCACCGACTCTCGCGAAGGAAACGTGCCGATGGCCGGGGGCGACGCCGATCGAGACGCGATGCTCGGGAACCTGGCGGTCCAGCTTGGCTTTTCCACCCGAGGAGCGATCTCGGCCGCCCTGGGCGAGGACGTTGAGGCGGAACATAAACAACCGCTCGGGCAGACGCTCGTGGACAGGGGGGTCGTGACCGTCGCCGAACGTGACGCGCTGGAAGCGCTGGTGGAAACGTATGTGAAGCGGCTGGGGAATGATCCGGGGGCGCTGTCGATTCCCGAGCCGGTTCGAAGATGGCTGGGGAGGCATGAGAGGCCCTTTGAACCGACGACGGCCAGTCGGGCGGAACTTCAAACGTTGGACGCGGCGATCCGCGACGTCGCGCCGGATTCGACCGAGATCGCGCCGGAGCAAGACGCCGGGCCGGGGCGGGTCTTGAATCCGGTGGAGCGGTTTCGGATCTTGAGACCGCACGCGCGCGGAGGCTTGGGGCTGGTCTCGGTCGCCTTTGACATGGAGCTACGCAGGGAGGTCGCGCTCAAGGAGCTTCAAGGACGGTTCGTCAACGATCGCAAGAGCCGGGCGCGGTTTTTACTGGAAGCGGAGATCACGGGGCGTCTGGAGCATCCGGGAATCGTCCCGATTTACGGTCGAGGGGAGTACGACGACGGCCGCCCCTTTTATGCGATGCGGCTGATCCGTGGCGAGAGCCTCAAGGCCGCCCTGACTCGCCTGCATCGCACGACGGGCGACGGACGCGCCGACCCCGGCGCATGGAACCGTGAGTTTCGACGTCTCCTGCGTCGGTTTCTCGACGTCTGCAACACGGTGGATTACGCCCACAGCCAGGGAATCATTCATCGCGACCTCAAGCCCGATAACGTGATGCTGGGCGCGCACGGCGAGGCCCTCGTGGTCGACTGGGGACTCGCCAAGATCCTCGGCAACCTTACTATCGAGACCGATTTTGAAATCGACAGCGCATTTTTCGAGGCCGACGACCCGTCGGGCGATCCCGATCCGACCCTGATCGGCCGGGCGGTGGGGACCTGGCAGTACATGAGCCCCGAACAATCCGGCGGTCGGCTCGATGAACTCGGGCCAAGGAGCGACGTGTACAGCCTGGGCGCGACGCTCTATCACCTTTTGACCGGTCAGGTTCCGTATCGAGGTGTGCCTCGGGCCGAGATGGCAAGTTTGATCGCGGCCGGGGCCTGCGCGCGGCCTCGCGAGGTGAACGAGATCGTTCCCGCGCCCCTGGAATCGATCTGTCTCAAGGCGATGTCTCCCAACGCTGTTGATCGTCACGAATCGGCGAGGGCGCTCGGTGCGGATCTGGAACGCTGGCTCGATGATGAACCGATCGCCGCGTATCGGGTGGCCGTCGCCTATCACGAGCGTCGCGTGGCCGAGAACCCGGACCGCGTCAAGGACCGCGAGGCGCTCGGGCGGATTCACTCGAACCTGGGCAACGCCCTCCACTTCCTCGGCCGGAACGCCGAGGCCGAGCAGGTCCATCGCACCGCCCTGGCCGAGTTTCAGGCGCTCGTCGATCACTCGCGAGGAAGCCCGATCTTTCGCGAGCGCCTGGCCGTCGCCTACAGCAACCTCGCCTGGGTCCTGCGCGCTCTCGGCCGCAAGGACGAGGCCGATGCCTCGTATTCGGCCTCGATTGCCGAGTATCGCGAGCTGACCCACCCGGCCATTTTGAGCCGATCGGCCTCGAATGATCCCGGCCTCACGGCGCTTTTTGTCTCGCAAGGGTGGCCGATGGCTCCTGAATCCACAACAGGCGAAACGCCCCAGGGGCTTGACGATCGGTTCGAACCGCACCCGGTCTATCTCCCCGGCCCGGTCGACGATGCCGGTCCCGATTCAAAAACAGTTGCCGATACGTTTCTCGCCCGATTCGAGCGCGGCAAGAGTTCCCACAAGGCCGGCGCCCGGGCGCAAGCGATTGACGATTACACGGCGGCAATCCGCCTCGACCCGACCTTTCCCGAGGTTTACAACCGTCGAGGCAACGCCTATCTCGACCTCGGCGAGATCGAAAAGGCGATCGCCGACTACTCGCGCGCCCTTCGCCTCGACCCCGGCGACGCCGTCCTTTACTACAATCGCGGCAAGGCGTTCGAGGCGAAACGCGACCACGCCCAGGCGATCGCCGACTTCACCGAGGCCATTCGCCTCGACCCCACCTTCACCAAGGCCCACGTCCGCCGGAGCAAGGCGTTCAATGCGCTGGGGCAATAAATAAGCCAGGATCACGCGATCGCTACAAATCGCCTGGTTGATGATGATCTTGACAGATACCCCAGATAACCATTGGGTTCGTTTGGAAATTTATTTTGAGTCCTCGGCAGTGCTTTTTGTTGAGGAATTGATGCGAATGGGTGAGCCATGATGGAGCGACTCGGGGAAGACGGTTGATCCAAAATTCGACTTTCCCATGACAACCTGATCGCCAAGATTTAATCCTGAAAGAACTTCGACCTGGCTCAACGTGTCATCGCGTTCGCCGAGTTTGAGGTAGACTCCCTCGGCATGGCCGTTGGAGACCCGGAAACAGGCAGGCGATTGGTTTTGCGCGAAAAAGATGGCGGCGTGCGGGATGAGGAGAGCCTTGGGATTCAAGGTTGTCACAAAGTCAACATAGGTGGACATGCCGGGACGCCAGCGGTTGTCAGGGTTCTTGAGGGGAATCTCGACGCGCAGGCGTGCTTCTGAATCGAAGGTGGGACCGATAAGGCCCACCTGGGCCTCTATATCATTGCCGTCAGGGTTGACGACTGTGACCGAATCGCCACGATGGAGCCGCGATGCAATCCCGGCATTGTAATGAACACAAAGCTTGACGGGATCAAGCTTTGAAATCACTAGAAGAGGTGGATCACCCCCCTTGACGAGCTGACCGGGGACGACCGATCGGGTGGTGATGACGCCTTCGATCGGCGCGGCAAGACGGAGGGAGGCGAGGTCGACGTCGGCCTTTTCCAGCTCGGCGCGGGCGATCGCGCGGCGGGCGGTCGCGGCGAGAAGGTCGATCTCGGCAAGGTCGCGGGATTCCTTGCCTCCGCGCTCATGGGTTTGCTTAAGAATAATCTCGGCCCGACGATGATCGATCTCGGCGAGTTCCGAGCGGGCGTGGACGGTTGCGCGAGTGGCGATTAGCTCGGGAGATGAGATCGTGACAAGCGGTTGACCTTTCGTCACCGAATCGCCGAGGTCAACTGTCACGTTCTCAACGTAACCACCGATTTTCGGTCGAAGAGGAACGACGAGACTGGCTTCGACCGTTCCCCTACTTCGATCCACCTTCTTGAAGAAGGTCGGCGTGACGACCACGACGTCGACAGGGATGGGAGGCTCTTGGGGATCGGCGGGCGCGGGTTTCGCGGCGGGTTCGTCGGCGGCCTGGACGGGTTGAACGATGTTCCACGGAATGAGGACAAGGCAAAGCCAGGGAACGACGCGGGACCCGAGGCGGGGGCGGCGCATGGCGGACACTCCTTCGTCGACGATCGCGATCGGGCGACCCGTCCTGACAAAAGGGATGATGGCCAAGTCGGATCGGCAAGTCCAGTAAATTTTCCTTGATCAAACGGTGGAAGGGCCTTCACTCAACTTGCCGCGCGGAGTCGGGCGCGGCGAGCGAGGCGGGCGCGGCGGTTGCCGGGGGGAGGGGGCGGGGAAGAGGTTGGACCGGGCAAGGGTGAGACGTGCTCGGCGGGGGGGGGTGGGGTTGCCTCGGGCCGAGAGGCGGGGGGCGGGCTGGTCGGGAGAGTTTGAAGGGTCATCTTGCGTTCAAAGTCGGCGACGTGGGAAAGATCGAGCGCGGCCGTCGTCGCGGGGGCGAATGCCTGGGTCTCGCTCAGGGCGCGGGAGTGGCGGCGGAACTCGGCGATGGCGCGGTGAAATTCGCGGGTCCAGAAGGTTTCCTCGCGGTGAAGAAAAAGGGCCGAAGGGCTGAGGGTCATGGTAATCCCCTGCGCGGCGAGGTCGCGCTCGCGGGCGTCGCGGGCGATGAGGATGCGCTCGCGGAGGCGGATGAGGCGGTCGCGCTCGGCGGTCGCGGTCTCGGCCTGAGCGAGGCCGGGTGATTGACCGGAATGAGGCGGATCGAAGGGGGCTAGGGCGTCGCGGAATTCGAGGGGAATGGCCAGAAGATCGAGCGCGAGGGCGCGCTGGGGATCGGTCCAGCCGGTTTCGGGGTGCGCCAGGGCAAGGCGGCTGAGGGCCTCCCAGCGCTCGATGAGCCAGTCGGCTCCTTGCAGGGTCTCTTCAAGGCGGCGGCGGACGCGGACGGGGTCTTTCGCGAGGCGGACGCCGAGGTCTTCGGCGGCGAGGCGGCGGTCCTGATCCCAACTGGTCCGGGCGCGGACGGATTCGTAGGCGCGGACAGAGGATTCATGAGCCACGACGCGATCGAGGCGGACCGAGGCGATGACGATTCGCTGCACGATCCAGTCGAGGTAAGCGTCGGTCGTTGGATAATGGCGCCGCCATTCGGAGAGTCGGGCGGCGATGGCGTTGGGCTCGGCGTTGGGTTCGATCACGAGGAGCGGATTGCCTGGCGAGATCGGCTGCGAGCTGGCAGTCATCGGCGCGTCGCCTCAGGAGCGGGGACGAGGTTGTGGTCGGGGCGCGAGGGGGGTCCTCAAGGGTGAGTATCGGGGGGGAGGGGGAGAGAGTTCTGGGGAAAGGGAATGTCTGAAAAGAGAAAATGACCAAGGACCGATGACCAAAGACCGAGGAATTCAAGGGTTGAATTTTTGGTCATCGGGCATTGGGCATTGGTCATTACTCACGAGATAAAGACAGGCGGGGGACGAAGGGCGGTCTGGTGCCAGTAGAGGTGGAGGGTCTGGACGAGGTCGAAATAACGGGGGAAATCGGGGGGCTTGGGGATAAAGGTGTTGGCGCCGGCCTGATAGGTCTGAAGAACGTCCTCGTCGCGGCGGGAGGTGGTGAGGACGACAACGGGGAGCGCGCGGAGGCGGGGGTGAGACTTGATCGCGGTGAGAACCTGACAGCCGTCAATGCCGGGAAGGTTGAGGTCGAGGAGGACGAGGTCGGGGCGGAGAGATTCGGAAGCGTCGGGGTGTTCGAGGGCGTGGACGTAGTCAAGAGCCTTGCGGCCGTCGGTCAGGACGGTGAGCCGGTGGGGAATCTGAGCCTCGACAAGAGCGCGCGTGATGATCTTCACGTCGGCCCGGCTGTCTTCAACGAGGAGAATGTGAAAGTCATCGGGCATGAGAGACTTCGGTCGAATTTGAGGGGGAAGACGTCGGGCCAAGGGAAGGTCGAAGGGTGAAAAAAAACGTCGTGCCGCGGTTCGGCTCGCTCTCAACCCAGATCCGACCGCCGTGGGCCGTGACGATTTTCTCGCAAATGGCGAGCCCAGCGCCGGTGCCTTCGTATTCGTCGCGGTTGTGGAGGCGGCGGAAAAGCTGAAAAATCTTGGTGTGGAACTGAGGATCGATGCCGATCCCGTTGTCGCGAACGAACAGGGTGACCAGGCTTTCCGGGTCGTCGGTATTGACGGCGAGGGCCATTGAGCCGATCTCGACGCGGGGGACATTTTTATCGTTGTACTTGAGGGCGTTGGTGACGAGGTTTGAGAAAAGCTGGCCGAGGCGGCGGCGGTCGCCGAGAACGTCGGCAAGAGACGTCTGGACGGTGATCTCGGCCTGTTTGGAGCGAATCAACTCGGTGAGGTCAGCGCGGACGAGGTTGATAACCTCGGCGAGGTGAACCGGAACGAGGTCGCCGGTGACCTTTCCCGCGCGCGAGAGCGAAAGCAGGTCGTGGATCAAAGCGCGCATCCGGTGCGAGGCTTCGACGATGTAGCGGACGAATTCTTGACCCTCGGCGTCGAGACGGTCGCCGTAGTCGCGCGTGAGGAAGTCGCTGAAGGCGGTGAGCGTGCGGAGGGGTTCTTGAAGGTCGTGCGAGACGACGTGGGTGAACTCGTCCATCTCGCGATTTCGGCGCGAGAGCTCGTCGATCGTCCGAGCGAGTCGGGCGTTCTTTTCCTTGAGCTCGGCTTCAAGACGGGTCCGGGCGGTGACGTCCTGGGCGACGCTTCGCGAATGGATGATCCGGCCGTCGGCGTCGCGGACGGCGGTTCCGTGGACCCAGACGTCAATCATCTCGCCGCTGGCCTTGAGCCAGCGACTGTTCATCTCGATCGTCCCGGCCTGGAGAAAGTTGGCGAAGCGGTCGGCGAAGTGGGGGCGGAGATCGGGAGGCAAGAGGATGTCGAAGGATCGGCCGAGAAGGGCCTCGCGGCGATAGCCGAGGGTTTGCAAGAGGGTGTCGTTGCCGTCGATGAATCGGCCGTCGATGTCGAGGCTGAAGTACATCGCCGGGGCGTTCTGATAGAGGTCGACGTAACGCTCTTTCAGTTCGCCAAGTTCGCTATTGATGAGTCGAAGCTGGTCGTTCGCCTGTTTCAATTCGCGGGCGCGAAGTTTAGCGTCGCGCTCGGCGCGGACCTTGGCGGTGACGTCGCTGACGTGGCAGCGGAGGTGATGGAGCGTCTTGTCGGCACCGTAGCGAGCGCCGACGTTCATCTCGATGACTTTTTTGCCGAGCGCGGTGCGGACGCGGAGGATCAGGCCGTGGACTTCGCCCTTGACGAGCGCGGTCTTGAGCTGGTCCTTGACGTGCCGGAGGTCGTCGGGGTGGACGATTTCGAGGAACGATTTTTCGCGGAGCGTGGCGAAGTCCCAGCCGAGAAAGGCCTGTTCGGCGGCGCTGGACTCGATCCAGCGAAAGAGGCGGGGTTCGAGGCGATTGACCATGTCAATCGGCCCGGTGCGGGAGTGCTCGCCCGAGGCGAGGGGGTCTTGAGTCGGCTCGAAGGCGTCGGACGGCGTGGTGACCATCAGGGCGCTGCGGGTGAGCGCGGCGCGGGGGTGAGCCTCGGAGCCGAGGGCGAGGTGCCGCGACGATTCGGCCGCGTGGAGGACCTTGAACGCCTCGACAAGGCGTTTCAAGGAGCGAACGAGCGGTTCCGTCGCGCGTTGGTCGTCAAAATCGGGCCGACCGATCGGGTTCCGCGCGAGGTCGTCGATCTGGCCGATGAGGCGTCGAATCGGCGTGATCCACTTGACGCGTTCCCAGCCGAGCAGGACGGCGAGCGTGACGCCTTGGGCGATCGCCGCCGACGCGATGGCGAGAAGGCCGCGGTCTCGGCCCAGGACTGCGACGGCCGGTGCGATCGCCAGCAGCCAGCCGGCGGTCAGGAGGGCCAGGAGCGTCGCTCGGTTGACGACGATCGGTTTGCGGGATGGGCGTCGGCTGCGCTGGGTCATGGTCGAGGGGATAGGACAGAGGGCAAAGGGCAAAGGACAGGAAAAAGGGCAAAGGTTCGTGATGGATGCCCAGGTGGAGGTTCCGTTGATGACCGATGACCAATTCGGGAAATTTCTCGGTCATCGGTCATCATGTCTCAAGGGACGGCAAGTCATCAAGAGCCAGAGCCAGAAGGACAAAAGGGAGTCAAACCGAGGCGACGCCGTGATGGCCGACGTGGGGAGAGTCGGCGAGGGGGGAGGGATCGGCCTGGGGGAGCCAGATCGTGAATGAGGCGCCCCCTTCGGGTCGGTTGCGGGCGGTGATCCGGCCACCTTGCTCCTTGATGATCTCGATCGCCATGTATAAACCGTAGCCGGTCCCTTTTTCCTTGGTCGTGAAAAAGGGGTCGAAAATGCGTTCGAGAAACATGTCGGGAATGCCGGGGCCGTCGTCGGCGATCTCGATCGTGACCCAGCCGCGGCCGGCGTCGTGCGCCGTCCCGGCGCGGATCGTGACGCGACCGCCGCGCTGAGATTGGACGATCGCCTCGTGGGCGTTTCCAAAGAGCGAGAGCAAGACCTGGATCAGTCGCCCGGCGTCGCCGCGAACGGGGGGAAGGCCCGAGCCGCAATCGGCGTCGATCGTGATCTGACTGCCGCGCGGGTCGGTCCCTTTTTGAAAGAGGTTGGCCGATTCCTTGACGAGTGGGCCGACCTCGAAGGCGTTGAGAACGCTCGGGCCGCTGCGAACGGTCGCCATCAGGTGTTCAAGGCGAACCTGCAAAAGCTGGGCGCTGCGGAGGATCGGGTCAACCCATTGAACGGAAGGATCATCGGGGGCGATCTGGATGCGCATCATCTCGGCGCTGCCGCGAATGACGGCGAGCGGGCCGCGAATCTCGTGAACGATCCCCGCGAGAAGACGGCCGACCTGGACAAGATGCTCGTTCAGAACGGCGACGGTCGCGAGTCTGCGGAAGGTGATCAGGCGGGCGACCCGCGCGAGGACGATGGCCGGGTCCGAATCCTTCACCAGATAATCATCAGCGCCGGCGTCGAGACCGGCGAGGACGTCGGTGTCGTTGTCGCGAACGGTGAGCATCAAAACGGGAACGGTCGTCGTCTCGGGGTCGGACTTCAAGGCCCGGCAGACGGCGTGGCCGTCGAGGTCGGGAAGGTTGACGTCGAGAATCACGACGCGAGGCCGGACCTCGCGGACGCGATTCACGGCGTCTTGACCGCGAGCGACCTCGTGAACCGCGTAACCGGCGCGGGTCAGGATCGTTCGGAAGAGTGCACGGTCGGACGGGCTGTCGTCGATGATCAGGACGGCGCTCATCGTGGTGTCCTCTTCAGGTCGGCTCGACGCGGCAAGCAAGCAAGCAAGCCATCCCGTCGTTGATCGACGGTTCCTCGGCTTCTGGTACAACACTCTTCGCCGCCGGGCGGTCGACATTTGACAGGATCTTCGCCATCATACGAAATCCCGAGAGCCTTGGACACACGCGCCCGCCGCGCACTTCGTTGAACTTGGAAACCCAAAGGTCGCAACCTTCCCCTTGCCGAGGGCGAGCAATCGAGGCCACGATGGATCAAAGCCAACACGCGGACGGGTCTGAACAGCCGGCTTTTTTGGTGGGGCGTGAATGTCCGATCCGCATCCGGGGAGAATGGTTGAGCGGGCGAGACGGGGAAAATGGGTGCTCGCGGCAACCTGGGCGTATGCCCTGGTCGTGATCGGGGCTCTGGCCTTGATTCACGGGATCGGCGATCCGTGGTGGGGCGTGCCCGTGCTCTTGATGATGCCGCGCTGGCTCTTTCTCGGGCCGGTGCTGGCGCTGGCTCTGTTGAGCGGGATCAGGCGATGCCCAGGACACTGGTTGACGCAAACCGCGATTGTCGCGGCGGTTGCGGGGCCTTTAATGGGCTTTCGCGCCGCGCCGGGGCAGTTCTGGGAACAACCGAGCGCGGGCGAAACCGTGAGGATCGCCACCCTCAACCTCGGGCTGAAACCGATCCGCGAGGACGCACTGGAACGCTGGATCGTGGCGCAAAACATTGATCTCATCTGTTTTCAAGAAGGAGGTACCGAGAGCGACCCGATCCGCCCAAAACTTCCCAAAGGTTGGCAGTTCAGTCCGAAAGGCCAGATTGCGACACGCTGGCCGGTCGTCGTTTATCCGCCGCTGCTGGCGCACGACTGGGCACCGGGGCGTCTTTACACGGCGCACCTGGAACAGGCCCGCTTGAAGACGCCCGGAGGGCGTGCGTTCAACGTCGCCTCGGTGCATTTGCCGACGATTCGCGAGGGGATCGAAGGTCTTTTCCAGTCGGGAGATACGGCCGGTTTGACCAGGCAAACAGCCTGGTGGGGTCATGAGATGGCCCGCGTTCTGGGCGCGGTGCTGGCGTCGAGCGATGCGCCGGTGCTGATCGCGGGGGACTTCAACATGCCCGCCGATGATTCGACGCTCGCCGCGCTCCGCGCGAATTTCCGGTTCGCGTTCGAGGAGGCGGGCTGGGGGTATGGATACACGCGACCGGCCCGATATCCGTGGGTCAAGATCGACCATATCCTGACCGGGCCGCAATGGCGGGTTCGAGCCTGCCGGGTCGGGCCGGACGTGGGGTCGGATCATTTGCCGGTCCTGGCTGAGCTGGTCTTGCCGGGGCGCTAAAATCGTGAAAAACCGCGAGGAACCCGAACGACCGGGCGGCATGCGGGTTGCGATTCTGGCGAGCAATCATTACCGTAACGACAACGGTCCGGCGGGGTTCGCACGCGCCCGTCGGTACGATCGGGTCGGACGACCGGCGGGTCCACGCTTCTCTCTCACTGGGGGCTGATTTCACGATCATGGCCACGACCACCCCGAGCGCCTCAACCGTCCTGCCACAGACCGAGATCGACCACCTTGTCCACGCGAACCACTGGAACCCGTTCTTGCTCCTCGGCCCGCACGAGGTCAACGGCTCGGTCGTCATTCGCGCCTTCTTGCCCGAGGCGAGCGCAGCCTGGGTGATTGACGTCTCGAATGGCGAGCCGGGAGTCAAGACGGCGATGGAGAAGATCCATCCCGATGGGCTGTTCGAACTTACGTGCGCGGGGCGCGCGGAGAAATTCCCGTATCGGCTCGCCCTGACCAATCACGAGGGGCATTCCTGGGACTTCTTTGACGCCTACTCGTTCGGCCCGGTGCTCTCGGATTTTGACCTCCACTTGCTCGCCGAGGGAACGCATTACCGCAACTTTGAGCGTCTTGGTGCGCACGTGCGCACGCATGAAGGGATCAAGGGGGTTCATTTCGCGGTCTGGGCGCCGAACGCGATGCGCGTGAGCGTCGTCGGCGACTTCAACCACTGGGACGGCCGCCGCTACCCGATGCGGAACATGGGCGCGACCGGAATCTGGGAGATTTTTATTCCCGGACTCGGCCAGGGAGAAGTCTACAAGTACGAGGTCAAGAGCCGGTTTAACAGCTATCTCGTTCAGAAGGCCGATCCTTATGGATTCGCCGCCGAAATCAGGCCGAAGACCGCCTCGGTCGTCTGGGAAGTGACGGATTTCGAGTGGACCGACGCCGAATGGATGGGCTCCCGTCAGCGCAAGCAAGGGCTCGACGCGCCGATCTCCGTGTACGAGGTTCATCTCGGATCGTGGAAGCGAATTCCCGAGGAAGGGAACCGGTTCCTGACCTATCGCGAGCTTGCCGACCAGCTTGCCGGCCATTTAAGACACACGCAGTTCACCCACATTGAGTTGATGCCGATCAGTGAGCATCCGTTTGATGGTTCCTGGGGCTATCAGCCCGTCGGCTACTTCGCGCCTACGTCCCGACACGGCACGCCCGACGACTTCGCCTACTTTATCGACACGATGCACCGCAACGGGATCGGCGTCATTCTCGACTGGGTCCCCGCGCACTTTCCACGCGACCTGCACGGCCTTGGCTTCTTCGACGGCACGCATCTGTACGAGCACGAAGACCCGAGGCTCGGCGAGCATCGCGACTGGGGCACGAAGATCTTTAATTACGGCCGTCCCGAGGTCCGTAACTTTCTTTATGGCAACGCCCTTTTCTGGCTCGAACGCTATCACATCGACGGCCTTCGGGTCGATGCCGTGGCGTCGATGATTTACCTCGATTACTCGCGTGAGCCCGGCGAGTGGGTGCCGAACGTCTTCGGCGGCAACGAGAACCTGGAAGCGATTGATTTTATCAAGAAGTTTAATGAGCTTTGCCACCGCGAACACCCGGGCGTCTTGACGATCGCCGAGGAATCGACGAGCTTCGCCGGCGTTTCCCGACCGACCTATCTGGGCGGACTCGGGTTCAGCCTGAAATGGAACATGGGCTGGATGAATGATACGCTGCGGTACTTTCATAAAGATCCCGTTTATCGCAAGTATGAACATGGCGGCCTGACCTTCAGCATGATTTATGCCTTCAATGAAAACTTCATGCTGCCTATGTCGCATGATGAGGTCGTGCACGGCAAGGGGTCGCTGCTCGACAAGATGCCCGGCGACCTCTGGCAGAAGTTCGCCAACCTCCGCCTTTTGTATGGATACATGTTCGGCCATCCTGGGAAGAAGCTCCTCTTCATGGGCGACGAGTTCGCGCAATGGCGCGAATGGACGCACGACGAGAGCCTGGACTGGCACCTCTTGCAATGGCGCGACCATCAGGGGATTCTTCAGCTTATCGCCGACGTGAACACGCTTTACCGGTCTGACCCGGCCTTTCATGAGATTGATTTTGACTGGCAGGGGTTCGAGTGGCTGGAGCTTCACGACTGGGAAAACAGCGTGCTCGGGTTCCTTCGCAGGGCGAGAAACACGGACGCCTCGGTCGTCATCGTCTGCAATTTCACGCCCATTCCACGCCACGATTACAGGATCGGCGTTCCCAACGGCGGTTTTTATCGAGAGATCCTCAACACCGACTCGGCCGTTTATGGCGGTTCGAACCTCGGCAACGAGGGGGGCGTCTGGGCTCGGCCCGAGCCGCACGGCGGTCGACCGTTTCACATCTCCTTGAAACTCCCGCCCCTGGGCGTGCTTTATCTCAAGACACCGTCGGTTTCCTGAGGCGACGTCTCGCCCTTTGAACACAACGGCGGAATGGTTTGAACTCCTGCTCCCGCGGCGCTGGTGGCGGTATCGACCCGCTGGATCGGGTTGGGTCGAGACGGCGTACCATTTCTTCAACCTGTTCGAGGGGACGGTCTGGGTCGTCCTCTCGATCCTGGTGCTCTGATGCTAAAATTGAGCCCGTATTAAATTTATGTAGAGAGTTCAATATTTAATGTAATATTATGTTCAAATGAACATAAATTATATAATTTTGTCGTGTCGATACCGCGTGAACTTGCACCGGAGATTCTCGATAAAGTCGTTCGAACAAGGTTGAAGGCGACGCGGCCGTGAACAGCTACGAGACCTCTCGCTCTCGCTGATCGGCGAAGGCGACCGCCACCGCCACATCGGTGTTCGGATCTGCCCGGCGTTGCTGTCGACCACGGATGATCGGGCTCTTTGAGACCCGGCTCAACGAGACCTGGAAACACCCGGTGATCGGCGACTCGCTGTCGTGCGCCCGGCCTCTTGAGCGGGAAGCTCGGCTGCTCGAAAAAAAGTGGACCGGTTCCTAAATCCTGTTCTGCTTTCGTGTAAGCGATCAACATCCTGTCTTCGTGACAGCGACCCCGCGCCGGTTGGAATCGACGCGGAGTCATTGCGAATTTGCCGATCGCAATCAAAGCTCTGTTAAGTCAGGCCGTGGCGCGATTGACTTTATTGGCGGTCGGGACACATTCTCTGTTGACGTTTGAGCAGACCCCGTCTCATCGACGTCAGAGACGCTGATAAACAGAGATTAAGCGGCTCGGCATGAGGGGCGGCCACCCCTCAAGCGAGGCGGACCCTGCGCGGTTACGATCTCTTACCCGTTGCCCTGCCGGGTCCGGCCCGTGTCATGTAAGGGCAAAAAACCGATGCCCGTTCGCGTGACGGATCGCCAGATGGACGGGATGGAGTTAACGGTAAGGTGTATTGTCCTCGACGGAGGCTGACATAACGACGAAGTAACCAGAGTGATTCTACCCGCAACTCTGGACTTATCGGTCGCCGGCGAACTTGACGAGACAACCCCCCGAGGCTGGGGGTTGTCGCAACGCCTTGCAAATGCCGGCTTGAGGCGGTCAAGGGCGGGATCTGACGGAACCTGTCGTGAATAGCGGCGGAGGGACTCGAACCCCCGACACGCGGATTATGATTCCGGATGACGAATTGTATAACAGTTAATCTATCATAGACTTAGGGAATTCGAGCAAAGGCGGTTGCACAAGGGGTTGCACAAGGCCAGCTGTCCGCTCCGCAGTTGAGACTCGGCGGACGCGGGGATTGCCTAAAACCCAGATCCCGCCAATTAAGAGTCAGCAGCTCTGCCTCAGCGTGGGGGTGGCAAGTGGCGTGTCGCTACCAATGGTTATAACGATGAACTCTCCCTTGGCGGCATTTTTAGTGCAGGCCGAACGCGTTTCCAGTAATCCATAACGCCAAACGGCGTCGGACCAACAAGCTCTCGTCAGAGAGGGATCATCAGTCATGGGCCTTACCGGAACTACAGAGGCGGGTGTGTCGGCTGAGGTTGGTACTGCCACCTCCTGCACGGCCAATGCAATTCTGGAAGAAGCTTGCGATGAGCCTACGGCGATTGGGCTGAAAACGTTCAAGCATCGAGCGATCCGCACTGCCCTCAAACTCGGCCTGGCCATGGTCACGACTCCCCGATGCGAACGCACCCGTTCCATCATCTGAATCGATCACACGCTGGGAAGGACGGGGTTCAACGGACTCATACCTTGCAGGGTCCTATAGCGATACAAATGCATTGTCCCAGAGTCCGGAAATGCAAGTATGCGGTCGCCTGATACAAATCCAAATACACGCTCATATTTTCCATTAACAGCAAGATCCGGAAGCCTAAGCTCGTCTTCTTTAACAAACCGCACAAATGGCGACATAATTCGCCCAAGGCGACAGTTAAGTTCTCGCGAGCGGTGATGCCTTACTGCGAGCCAGGCAACGTCCACATTCGGTTCCTCAATTTCGTTCTCGTGATATAAATGCTCATACACACACTCGCCACTGCGATTCCACACACCCAGTGCTTCATTCCATTCTACATATGACGATACAATCGCAAGTGATCCTGCGTGACTTAAGGCAACTAAATTCACTGCGCCCTTACCATGTTCCATGGTTCTTACGCACTCCCCAGTACCTAAGTCCCATAATTTCGCTGTTCGGTCATCTGACCCCGAAATCAACCAGTGTCCGTCGCCGCTCACGGCTAACGAACGCACAGAGCCAGTGTGCCCTAATAACGTTCTGAGGCACTCACCGCTACCGACGTCCCACACCTTAATCGTCGCATCATCAGACGCGGAAAAGATCACTCGTCCCCTAGGGCTGAAAACGATGTCTCTAACCCGAGAGGTGTGCCCACGCAATTCCAAAGAAAACATTCCCCTTGCAATGTCCCAGACACGAACCAACTCCTCGCCCTTCGAAATGGCTATTGTCGTACAACGCGAGTCGATGCACCAGCATTCCCCTATTCCATCAACAGTTATATTCCATAGGGTCTCCTCGCGCTCAATGTTCCACATCCTCAACGTTGCAATACCATCCCAGTCCTTATCAACGGTAAACACAGAACCAGATTCCGCTGACAGCCATAACTGTGTGACGGGGTCGTCGAACCTGTCAAACACACGTATGTCACTGCCACCTGCTATCCTCCAGACTCGCACCTTACGATCGTTGCCGCTCGAAGCCACTATGCCTGCTTTGGAGTCTATCGCAACTGCGCGAACCTGTTCGGTATGTCCATGATACTCACATAGCATTCTCCCCTGCGATGTGTCCCATACCCTGATTGCCTTGTCGACATCAGGAAGCAGTCGGCCAAACTTAGAAAAGCTCCCAGCGACAGAAAGGGCAAGCGACTCGTCTTCCGAATAAAAAACATTGCTGGTTTGTGTCCCAGTGCATTCGACTTTATTTTTCGTCTTAGCAGCCTCGTTCAAATCCCAGAGCTGAATTGTGCCGCTCTCGTCCCCGCATGCAAGCACACCTGTGCACGAGATGTCGTAGCAAGACTCTGCAGGGAGCACAAGCATGCGCCGAGTGGCCTCGATATCCCATACGCTTGTTGTGCGCCCTGACTTGACGACAAGAGATTTTCCCTGCCTTGCAAAAAGAACCGTGCTATCGAAACTAATGCTCTTCTTCAGAACGCATCGGAATGATCCGGTATGTGCCTCAATAATGTCGACTACATCATCGAGACGACTCACCGCGACTAGTGCCTGGCGATCGCATACGTCGATCGCCTGAGCTTCACATGGGAGGTCAACGCAACACCTGTATCCATTACTTGTATCCAACACGTACAGGTGAATGTTCTTGTCTACAAATGCAATGAAACGTCCATCTTCTCCAATAGATATATGAGTACATGTTGTGCAGTCATGGGCATAGCGAGCAAAAACGCCGTTAGCCGACGTGTCGCCAGACAGTGCAAGTTGCATATCTACCCGCAAAACGGACTTCTCTTTGGCAATAATATACAGGGCTGCGCCAGTAGTGTCGAACATAAGTGATTCGACTTCATCAGGTACGACTGGCCCCCCAAACACCAATCGCCGCTTCTGACAATGCCAGACAAACACCTCGTCCTTCACAGCGAATGCGACTAAATGGGATCGCCAAGAGAATGCTGGTGGAATGTTGCACGGGACTGGCAGCAGGAGTTCACACGTTGATGAGTCCCAGATTCGCGCCCCAGAACTACTGGAGTATGCCACGAGTGTGGCTGCGTCCGGGCTAAGCATGACACTTACGGGATAGTAGCCTAGGCGCATTGATACAGCTCCTCCGACCGCTCCAGCATGATGCAGCAGTATTGTGCCGTCGAAGGCACCTGCCGCTACGGTGCGCCCGTCAGTGCTGGCGTGTACGCTGGATATGCGTGCCGAGAGAGTGTCATATTGCTTCATGCAGTCGCCAGTTCGCGAATCCCAGACAATGATATCACCACTGCGGGATCCCGAAATGAGTAACGGTGACTCATGCACGAACCTTAGGCTCGTGACTGGCTCTGAATGCGCGGCGATGGTATTGATGCAAGATGGTTTTTGCCATTCCGACTCTCGGTTTATCCATTCCAGAAACCCAGGAGGTGTGAGCGGCGATGATATGTGTAGTTTATGTTCATCGGATGGCGTGCAGTAGGCGGCCCAATGCGCCTGTGCCTGTAGGGAGACGGGGCTACTTTTTGGCTCGTTATAAGCTTGCTGGAAGAAGGCGTTGGGATGTTGGGTCAAAAAAGAGGCGTTAACAGTCAGAAAATAGAACCACGGGAGGAAGGTCGTGCGTGAAGGCCCGTCAAGCCCTTCCAGTATCTCAGTCGCATTGCTTGCAAGGGCGATTGACAGGCCTGCATTTGCCGATGTCGCAAGCCAGTTTAGGTCCATGAGCAAAGCATGCGCCTCAGAGAAACGCTTGGCCCGCAAGAGATGGTATTGGAGGTGTTGCAGGAAATAGCCATCGTTAGGGCCGTTGGCCCAATCACCGGGATATTTGGCTCGGTAAGCCGCGAGGAGCTTCGCATGAAGGTGGGTGGGATCGGGGATTGTCCGCCTTACGTAATCATAGACGAGATCGTGCAAGCCGAAGTGACGTTGGCCGTGCTGTGCTCTTGGTGGCAATGGCGTCATCTGGACGAGGGAACGGTCGGCAAGCGTCGTCAGTAACTCCGCTGTGCCCCAGTCGTCAAGTTCACCGGTATGCTCCCATAGCGTGGCGATGGGCTGTTCAGGGATTGTGTCGTCGGGCGGGAATACCGCCAACTCCAGAAAACGATTGCGATCTGCCGGTTCGAGCGCCGCGACACTGACGTGGATCGCGTGCCAGACGCTTTGGTGCTGAGGTTCTACTGCGTGGCGGTCGGCGATTCGATCAATTCGTGCCTTTTTGAATTGCGCAAGTACTTGGTTCCAAGGAATCTTTCTTCGAACCAACCCCCCGCATAGCGCCAAAGCCAGGGGCAGCCGGCCGCATTCGTCTACCAAAGCCGCGGCCAGTTCCGGAAGCTCTTCTTCCGTCACGCCAGCTGCTATCGCCAGCAAGCGTCGAGCTTCGCGATTTGTGAGAAGTTCAACGACGTGATGAGTGCCGCCCAGAGCCGTTAGCAACCCCGCGTCACGCGTGGTCACGAGAGCCCGGCAGCGAGAGCCCAGGACGTCGAACGCATCCACGTCGGAACGCCGCCAAGCATCGTCAAGCACCAAGAGCACCGCCTTGGCTTTCAGCAGATCCTTAAGGCCTTTTTTCCCCTCATGTTCCGTGGCAATTGCTCCATCTCCCCCGAGGTCACGATGAACCCGCTGCATCAATGCCAAACGGTCGGGCAGCGAACCGAGCCCGACCCAGATGATGCCATCGGGGAAGGCCTCCCGCACCTTACGATCGCGGGCGAGCGTAGAGGCAAGAACAGTCTTGCCAATACCCCCCATGCCGTGCATCCCAACCCGCGCCGCAGCCCCACCAATCACCACCGGGCGATCCAGATCGGCTCGCAGAGCGTCGCGCAGAGCTTCCAGCCGGTCAGCCCGAGTCAGGTAGTGAGCGGGCAGCGAAGGGACCGCGATTAGCTTCCCCAGCGGCGGCACTGGCTCGCGCAGTTGCCGCACGAGGTTACCGAGAAAGAGCGGATATCGCGTTTCGTCTCTGAAGTCCTCGCAGTGCAGGAGCTTCAACTCATCGGGGAGCAGCGGATAGTCACCGAGCCGCAGAATCGGCGTGACGACCTTTTCCGCTTCAAACCACGCAAACTGCCACTCTTGACGCACGTACTCCGAAGTGACGGCCTTGGGCCCGACGATAAGCACTAAACGCTCACAGGCGGCCACAGCATCGCGAATCTCCTGGTGGAACGTCAGGCGCCGCGACGGCATCGACACGCGGTCGAACCATACAACGAAGCCCGCATCACTCAGATCTTCATGCAAACGCCGGACGAACGGTTCGTCATCATCCCTTGCGTAGGAAAGAAATATGCGGCTCATCGCATTAGTTCCGGCTGACTCAAGCAACGCCAACTACACTTGCCGGGTCCAGAGTTCTAGTATTCTCACTTCCTGGACTCCGGTTGTCAAACGACTTGATTTAGCTCGACCGCAAACGCCTTGGGGAGAAAGCGGTGGTAGGGGGAAGATATGGGTGTCAAGTCGGGAGAAATCGGCGTCAGATTGACTGGTTTTAATGCGCCCAATGACACCAAAGGGAATCGAATTCAGCGCAAACCGAACAACGCGCCTCGGTGTTGAGCTGTATCCGTCCGACCCGCACATTGGCAAGTTCAATGACGAATTGGCACCTACCCCAGGAGATCGACCATTTTCTTGACCTTTTCCGCCCCGTACTGAGCGATCAAAGGCTTCATGGCGGCCAGGGCGTCGAGCAAATCGCCCTCCCCCGTAGGAACGATTGTCGGCGGCGGAGCCAGATAGTCCTCCACGGCCTGGCTGGCTGCCTTCGGCTTCCGCCCCCGCTTCGCCTTCGGCGCACCTGCCTTCTTCTTTTCGGTGGCTTTGACGGCGCTGAAATGCTGGGGCGTCATGTCGATGCCGAAACGGGTCTTGATCCAGCCGACCGCCTCCTGAGGGCTTTCATAGCCCTCCTCGATGGAGGCGCGCGCGGCGTCCGATTTCGAGATGGGAAGCTGAGTCGATGATTTCAGGGTTGTTTCCGGCTACAGCGTCTCCTGGCTTTCATCCTCGGGCTGAACGGGCGGCGGATGGCGGGCGGTGCGCTTGCGTCCCATGGCGAATGTGTCTCAACGGGGAGCGCAGGGTAGTAATTCCCGTCATTTTAACATTGCGCATATCCAATGCCAGGGGATACTATGGCTTGAGAGCTTATTCGCAACGTTTATCGTGTGATGCATTGCGGACGGAACCGGCATTCCCGCCTGGCAGATTTTCGGTGATTCTGGCGGATACAGCTAAAACCGCATTAGGTGACCGTACAGAAGAAAAGGCATGTCTCCGCTGGGTAGGTAGCCGAATGGGTCGCTACCATGCTGTTCATGCCATTACTTTCAAAATGCGAGGCCGGTTGGTTCGGGGGTACGGACTATCTTCCATTCAATGGCAATCTTGCTGACCTTGCACTCCAGCGGAGGCGGTCGATGGTCATACTATTGAGCGGAAATGCCATCTAAGTATCTGACATCTATTATTTTTTATACGAAGAGCAGGGTTTTTCTGCGACATTGCATAGCCAGTCATGATGGGGCGCGACCAACTTACCGTGACCATGTTATCCACAGGTTGAGGACGTTAAGTAAGTTAAAAATAATTCTTAAGTTACACAGTTAAGGTGTCAAGAACACATTGAATAATAGAGAAAAAATGACCGACGTTGCGCCTAATAGGCCGAGCTTTTGCGCCTAATAGACCGATAGCCAATGCGTTTATTAGGCCGATGGTCATGCGTCCAATAGGCCGGCCCTCTCCACAGGCTGGCGAAGGAAATTCTCCTTTCATTTAAATGCACATGCTCGGGGTGGGGTCGTTACGCCTAATAGGCCGAGGGGTCGAACTGATTCAAGAAAACAAGGGAATTGGGGGAATTTGAGACATAATCCCCCCGAAACCGGAGATTATCCCCGACTTTTGCGCTCAATAGGCCGAGTGAAATGCCACCAGATGGCCGTTTTCTGCGCCTAATAGGCCGTGCTTGATGGCGCTTCGTCCGGGATGCTGGCGGCATGGTTACGGGTCTACGTTACTGAATTTGATCGATTTTGACGTGATTCCACGGGCGATGCGCCGGCGGGGGTGGCGTTTCGTCTCATACTCGGAATCCTCGGAGTCGAGTTGGCTGCGGCGGAGGAAACTGACGACTTCATCCCCCTCCTCGTTCTTGCTGATGCTCATCGTGTATTCGGGTAAGGCATTGGCCTCGACAGCCTTTCGCACGTCGATGGCAAAATCCGAAGGCCTGGCTGTTGACCCGGATTTCTCGAAGAGCTGGAGCATGGTGAAATGCCATCCGGTCTCCTGCTGGCCGGCATGCTTGCGGGCGACGCGATAGAGCCACCGCTCGATGCCGCCGGTCAGCAGGAAGTAATCCTCATGGATCGTCAGGACTCCACCTTTCATCATGACGCCGTCATACAGCCAGTCGGGCAGCGTGATCGTCATGCCGATGGTTTCGCCGGATTGCTCATCGACGACTTCGGTCCAGCTTTCGAGCCAGTGAAACGATGCGGCCTTTTTCTTTCCCTGCCCCCGAATGTTCGTCCGCACTGCGGTATGAGTCAGCCTTTCCATGGCAGCCCTAAGCCGCTTGTAGTGCTCTCCGCCCGTTTCTCGGCGGATCGATTTCAGAAGGTTATAGGGGTGAAACCGGATCGTGCGTGATGGTTTCAGGCCGCGGTCGATCGCTTCGGTTATCTGAGTCGATGCCCAGATGAGGATGTCGGCGTCCCAGATTGTCGCCATGCCGAATTTCGGGTTGCCGCTGACTTCCACCCAAACGTCGCCAACCTGATACTCGATCGGCGTATAGCGTGGCCGCTTCGCCAGGCTGAAGAACGGCCGCTCCATCGTATCCCGCTGGTCACGGACCGGAATATCGGAAAAGCTGGCAGCGAATAAGTCCGGCTGGACGTCACTGATGGGCGGTGGGCGCTTTGACATGATACGCGTATAACAAGATACAGTTGCAACATAATACGCCTATCATGGGGTGACAGGACAGTATGATAATGGGATACGGGCATGCCGTCATGCGCGTTTCTTCTCCAGCTCTTCGACGCTGGGTAATCCGCGCGCCAGAAACACCCGGTTCAGCCCCTCAATGATATAGTCGTGCATTTTCTGCCGCTCCTCGAATGCCAGCCGGCGAAGCTGCTCGTAAACAGGCGCCTTCAGGTAGGCGGTTTGCTGCTTGACCCCCGGCCGGTTGCCCGGATTCGACTCTGCAACCGGCTCCGCCACTGGCGGCGCTTCCGGCCTTACGCCTTCGACCACACGGTTCAGGATCGAATCAAGCGACGTCCTCTTCTTGCTCATAAGCGATTTTCTCCATTTTTTTAACCATCCACTCCCAAAGCTGCGTAATTTCCGCAGCCGCCTTCCCTGCCGGCTCGAACTCCAGTACGCTGAGACCACTGCCGTACGCGTCTTGAAACGCAGCCCTGGCGACGATGCGTACCGGGCAGACGATGCCAAGCATCGCAAGTCCGGCATCCGCTTCGCGCACCCTCTCCCCGCGCGGTGGCGTTTGCGACAAGACGAAGACCGCCTGTTTCGATAGCCGGTTTACTGTCGCTACCGTCGGCGGAATGGCCTTCATGTCCATCGGGGTGGGCCTGCACGGGATCACGCAAAAATCGGCTGCCCGGATGGCAGCGGTCGTCGACGGTTCGTCGCGGCCGGGCGTGTCGATCATCACGTAATCGAATCCGGCGCTTTTGGCGTTGGAGATTGCCTCCGGCAATGACCAGGAGCCAATCTTAACCAGTTTGGGAGAATCCGATTCACGGTCCTGAAACCAGCTTTCCGCTGAGGACTGCGCATCCAGATCGAGGATGAGCACCTTTTTTCGTTTCCGCTCGGCGGCAACGGCGCAATTGACCGTCAGGGTGGTTTTCCCGGCACCCCCTTTTTGCGTAACGAATGTTATGACACGCATAGATCGACTCTCGTACTGTTATACATGTCCCTATTGCCATTGCATGCAATTGTCAACGCATAAGGTTTTAATGGTCTCCCTTTGCAACGGCATAACATTACACGCGTACAACGTTGTAATGTCGTAAAGCTATAACGGGAGCATCGTACGGCTGGGATGGTAAACGCGTACGGTGCGATACGCGTGCGACGCGGCCATGGTGTAAGGACGTGAATGTTTACGCGTATCGTGGTACTCGTATGAGCTTACCATTGTATACCGCAATAGCAGTTGTCGCTTATAATTCAGTTGATCCCGCTGGCGATAATTAAATTTGTATGCTCTTAATATTTGCAACCCTTGCCTTGTAATCGAGGTCAATCCATTACCATCGTCTCAAACCCGACATTCTCAAATTCCTGGAGACAATCCTTTTGGTTTGAAAACAGATAAAGTCTATCGCGGGCGCGACTAACAGCTACATAAGTAATGCGCTGCTCTTCTGACGACTGGCCTGGGTTAAGGATGTGATCGATCTGCTCATCTTCCAAAACTACAAAAACAGCCTCGGCCTCAGCCCCTTTCGCTTGATGGACTGTACGAACTACCCGGGTCTCTTCGGGCGTGCGAATGGTCTCGGTTAGTGCTATGTACGAACACTGAGCAGCGGTCTTGAACTTCCCGGCACGCACGCCAGGCACAGACAGCCCGGAAAGGCAACCAGGAAGCATTTCGGAAATGGCGGCGTAGAACCCTTCCGCAGTTCCGGTGACTAATTCGGTGTGTTTTTCTGAGAATTGTTCGAGCAATCTAAAGGCCACCGAACGCCGGGCGACGATATTGGCGTCCCCATCAAATCGCAGCGGATTGCGAAAACCGCCCCTTTTAGTGATACCCTTCATCAGTCCCTGTATAGCAATATCGTACATGCCCTGCCGCGCCAATTCCAAGCTGGTGATTAGATGCTTAAGGAATCTGGCTCTTTCAACATCGGCTTCATGCAGCTCCTTCCAGTGGTCCTGGTGCGCCCCAGTCATTCCAAGCCGTACGGAAGCGACCCTCTTGTGAATGCGGGCCAAAACCAATAATGACGCTTGCTCTGGTAATTCCTGGCGCGCGTGAGCTAACGCCGCAGTAAGGTTTCCGACATAGAGGCGAGGGGGCTCACCGGCAAAATGACGAAGCGATTCCTGTTCGAGTCCACCGTATCGAATTCGATTCGTAATCCTGAGAATCGACTCGCTGCTCCTGCGATTACCAACCATCTGATAGGATGTGAAGCCTGGCAACGAATAACTATTAAAATAAACGGGGCTGGCATCAAGAAATTCGAAGATCGCCTGCTCCGGGTCTCCGATCACGCCTACCGTCGTACCCGCCTTGGCAAGCCACTCAACCAACATCGCCTGAACGGGTAGCGTGTCTTGGAATTCGTCGATGAACAGGTACGGGAACCGGGCGCAGACGAAGGCTGCAAGCTGAGGGAATTCGGTTTGAACTCGTAAAGCAAAGTACAGCACATCGTCGTGGTCTAGAATCCCCTGCGACCAGTATAGTTTTTTGTAGGCGAGCAGGTTATCAGGAGTTAGCAGGCGTGCAATAGGCTTGTCGCGCGGCGAAAGCTTCCTCGCCTCAAAGATGACTCTATCGTCGGAACTGATTCTGACGGATAAATTGCACAAGCGTTTCAGCAACCAGTTGTGCGTATCCTTTAATCTCAATAATTGTCTCTGACCGCAGTATGTTAGCCATGCTTCGACTTTCTTATAGGAAGGGTAATGCTCGTCATGATTATCAGCGAGGGCGTGCTCAATGAAACATTCGCCCATTTCATCTTTGAATAAATGAAGATAGGGACGGACTAGATTTCGAAACAAAAAGCTATGAATTGTCGATACTTCAACAGCGACGGCAGCAGGGCCGAGGCGGTTGAGGATTTCCCTGACCGCTACGTTCGTGTATGAGATAACTGCGATTTTAGCGCATGGTGTTATCCGGTTCGAACGATTCGCGACATTTTGGACATGATTGACTAGCCAGAACGTTTTGCCAGCGCCAGGACCGGCGGTGACGCGGAAGTGGTGTTCGATATCGTCGAGGCAGCTATCGGACGAAATCGGAATAGAATCGGATTGTGCTTGATTTATGAGGCCGGGAGAGTCACCCATTCGATCGCCTCTCTAATGTGCTGGGGGCACTTAAATGTATGACTGGCAGGATCGAGCGAACGGAGCTTCCGTTCCAAAGCCAGAGCATTTTCTCCTTTTTGCTCTTCGACGTTTTGCAGGTAAATTGCCGCGAATCGCATTTTATTGCGTTCGACATGATTCGGGAGGCGTGCTAAATCGCCCTTTGCTTCATCATCGAGTAGTGCGTCAAGTGATACGGGAACCGGATCGAGAGTGCAAGCAAACGTGCCAAGGTCGGATGCATTTTGGAGGGTATCGGTGATAAGGACCGCATTTCCTGCGTTTTCTAAAGCGATGTCATACTCGAAGGTTTTCGAGCCGTTATGGATGCTGGCATTCGCGCAGCCGAGTGTAACATTGCGAAGATTGATGACAGTACCGGATTCGCCAAAATACTCGTATATCGTAAGATCAATGCCCAACTGAAATGGCCAGCAGGTTTTTCTTCGTGCTCCGGCTGTTTTTTCGCGGCGGGCGGGGTCGGCATCTACTAAACATGCGACTCGCCTGGGAAGCGCGTGCTTTGTTGCAGCCGTGTCACATCCGACACCGAAAAGCGGAAGAAAATGCTTAAAAGTCAGCCCATCGACCCGTACAAGAGCTACGTGATGCTCCTCAAAAGAGCGGCCGAGCAACCAGGCGATAGCCGGAATCACCAATTGCTCGGCCATGCCTTCGACAAATAGGGTCGCCTTGGCGAAGAGCATCGTCGATTTGGTAGCGTCCAGGTACCGCTCGACATAGCCACGCGACTTTTTTCCTTCGTCTGTATCCGGGAAAAGCTGGGAAGGGTATGCGGCGTGGGTCTCGCCTGTTGCAGTGACGGAAAGGCAAATGATGGGAGAGAGGCCCGCTACAGCGGTAATGTGCGTCGAATGAGTTGTGATGAAAACCTGACGATTTTGTCGTGGCTCGTCATTGACCCGTTTTTTGATGTGAGCCAGCAGCTTTGATTGCAGGGCAGGGTGAAGGTGTGCTTCGGGTTCCTCGATGAGAAGCATAGGAAACACGGCCGCGTTTTCGCCCAATCGCTCGGTCGAGGTGCGAAAGCTAAGGCTGGCAAGAACGAGCGAAATATAGATTAAATTATTGTATCCCAACCCATTGTGTGTAACGGGAAAGGAAAACGCCTCGCGCTCGACGAAAAGCCGCAGGGCGGCGATCAGATCGGTTTCCCCCAGCTCACCGTGAAGCAATGGAGCACCGCCGTCAGCGGCCCCTGTTTCCTTGACCAGATTGAACAGCCGATCGGTATCTAAGCGAGAAACCAGTGCTTGTCGAAGCGTACTTGATTGTGTTCGGAATTTCTGCTTGAGATCGCGTTTTGTGTCTGCCTGGACGCCAAAATCGAGCACCTGCTCAAGCATGCTCCGGAACAACGGAGTGCTGCCAGCAAACATTTCGGCTTCCACGTCGCGCAGCGCATCAAGGAACTGGCAGTCGAATTTGGAAAGCGATTCACCATCGGCTATGATTTTACTGTCAGGATTGCCCCCGTATATTCTGCTGACATATTTGGGAAGGAACTCTTCCACTATTTCGAAAAAGCGTAATCTATCAACGCCCGCCGCCGCCGTCCGAAACTCCGTGTGGTGCTGCTCGGGCAGGAAAAACGAATAAGTGAGCTGTGCTTCCCAGGTTGGGACGAGTTTTGTCAGCCACGATGCAACGACAGCCCGATCTGCATCGCAATCGTGGGCCGAGGAGCGGAGGGTCACTGCGATCGTAATTGCAGGCGGTTGGTCAATAGGTTCCAGCAGGCGATAAAAATCATGCAATGTCGGCCGTAACCTGGCCTTTCGCTCGAACACAAGGGTTAATGCGCGAAGCAGAGTGGTCTTTCCGCCATTATTCTCGCCTATGATGACGTTCAGGCCTGGCTGGAAATCGATCGCATGGTTATGAAACCCGCGATAGTTAGTCAGTCGAATCTTTGAAAGATACACTACGGTTATCCTATAGATGTTTTGAGTTAGACTGCCAATGAGTCATTGATTCTATCGCCGCACTCTGGGCATGTATATTCGAAGCGCTCACTCGCCGTGGGCGTTTTTGCTTCTTCAACGTAGACGCGGACGTACTTTCCGCACTTAGAGCATTTTGGATCCGCTGTAAACGGCATGGGCATTACCCTTTGCAGAGAGCGACGACCTGGTCAAAAGAAAGCTCGTGATCCCGGAGCAGGGCTTCAGCGACCTTGGTGATCGTGGCAGCGTGTTCGGCGCAGAATCGCGCGGCGTTCGGGCTGCCTTCGTTGAGCAATCGTTCCATCGTAACCTTGTGGGTGGTCAGCTCTTCCCGAGAAAAAACCGCTTGGCCATCCTTCATGGTGAATTCGCAAAAAATGAATCTAAGAATACCCATAACTCCCTGGATATCGCCGTCCTCTTGGGGCACAAAAGGTTGCAATCCCGGGTATGCGAAAGTTTCACCGTAAGGCCCGGCAAACGCCATGAGGACTTGGCGCCGCGCTTCCTCCTCGCCTTTGCCGGCTAGATCTGGTTTGTTCAGGTGCCGGACGACCTCGCCGATTTTCTGGCCAACGGGGCGTGACGCGTGATCAACCTCTTTGACCACGTAGACCTTCTCGAATGGAATTCCGGTCAGAATTGCAGCAACGGCGTGTCCTGCTTCGTGGAAAGCCGTGGAGCGGCGGTCGTTACGATTGCTCGGCTGTCGCATGGCCGATTTCTCCTTGATGATCGCGGAAGCCGCCCATTTTATCGGGATTGAGCCATTGGAGCAATCCACGCGGGGCGGGGATGGCCGTCTGCGTCTCCCTCATTTGACGCCCGTCGACGCCACCCTTACCATAGAATTCCCAAGGATTTCGGTGCGAACGCCCGCCGCGGCTGGTTCGCACGGTCGTGCTGCTTATCCGTGCGTCGCCGTTGACGCGCCAGGCTGATTTCGTGCTCTGGTTTCGAGGCGTGCCGGATGAAGATTAAGTCCCTTGCGGTAAAGAACTTCCGTAGCTTCGGGCCGAAAGCGACCACCATCGATCTCGACAATCTGACCGCCTTCGTCGGCAGCAACGGCTGCGGTAAGTCCACGGTGCTCCAGGCCCTGGCTCGGATCTTCGGCATCACCGGCGCCGAACGAACGCTCAACCAGGGCGATTTCCACGTTCCCCGCCAAAAGCCTGACAATCCAGAGCCCATCGAGCTGCTGATCGAGGCCCGGATCGAGTTCCCCGAGCTGAACGGCGACGGCGAGCCCGGCGACGCCGTGGCCGAGTGCTTCCGGCAGATGTCCGTCGCGGCGCCTGGCGAAACGCCCTTCTGCCGGGTTAGGCTCGAAGGCAAGTGGAAGCCGGGCAATCTGCCGGAAGGCGATGTCGATCAAGACCTTTGGTGGATCAAGACCGCGAGCGACGAGGTCAAGGCCGAGCATAAGCAGAAGATGCAGTCGCACGACCGTTCGCGTATCCACGTCCACTACATCCCGGCGGTGCGCGACCCGCTCAAGCAGATCCGACAGGCGGCCGGATCGATCATGCACCGGCTGTTCAGCGCCGTGAACTGGTCGGACGGCATTGAAGACAGCGTCAAGGAGGCTTCCGACAAGTTGAGCAGCTCCTTCCGGGCGGAGGAAGGGGTCGTGATCATCCGCGACGCGCTGACCAAGCACTGGCAGGCGCTTCACCCATTGCCGATTTACTCTGACGTCCATGTGCGGCCGCTCGGCCGAAGGTTCGAGGAATTGCTCGCCCAGGTCGAGGCGGTTTTCGGCCCCGCGCCGGAAGGGAGCGAGCACGGCGTTGAGCGGTTGAGCGACGGCCTGAAGTCGCTTTTCTACCTGACGCTGATTGGGGCGATTTTCGACATCGAGCGGACGACGCCAGCGGATGTCGTTCAGACCGAGCCAGGGCAGAAAAAGCACGGCATCTCGCGCAAAGAGCTGAAGGCGCCCTTGCTGACCGTCCTGGCTGTCGAGGAGCCGGAAAACCACCTGGCGCCGCATTACCTCGGCCGGATCATGAACCTTCTGCGCGACATGGCGAAATCGCAGAGCGGCCAGGTTCTGCTCACCAGCCATTCGGCGTCGATCATGCGGCGCGTCGATCCCGAATGGGTTCGCTATCTGCGCCTCGATCACGAGACACACGAAACGGACGTCAGATCGATCAAGCTTCCGCCGGAGCCGGAAGCGCACAAGTTCGTCCGCCAGGCCGTGCTGGCTTACCCGGAGCTGTATTTCGCGCGGGTGGTCATCCTGGGCGAGGGCGACAGCGAGGAGATCGTGCTGCCGCGCGTCGCCGAAGCGCTTGGCGTTCCCATCGACGGCAGCTTCGTGTCCATCGTGCCGCTCGGCGGCCGGCATGTGAACCATTTCTGGCGGCTGCTCAACGGGCTGGACATTCCTTACGTGACGCTGCTCGATCTCGACCGCGAGCGAAAGGGCGGCGGCTGGGGCCGGATCAAATACGTCATCGAGCAACTGATCGCGATCGGCGTTCCGAGAGAAAACATCCTTGAAGCCGATGCTGATATCGGCGGAATGCATAAATATCTGGTTACGGACATAGAGAATATGAACGGCTGGAAACACTTCTTCGAGCATTACGGAGTTTATTTTTCGTACCCGCTCGATCTCGACTTCATGATGCTTAGAAAATTTCCCGCCGCGTATCAGGCTACCAGCGACCGCAAGCCGAGAATCCCGAAAGCAGATGATCCGAAACGGGCTACGGCCATTCGGGATACGATCTCTGCGGTATTGAAAAAGGGATCCAAAGGTTCGACTTACAGCGAAGCACAGCAATTGGCCTTCTTCTGGTATCGCTACCTGTTCCTCGGCCGCGGCAAGCCGACGACGCATATTCTCGCACTGACCTCGATCACAAAGAAGGAGCTGGCCGAGAACTGCCCGCTCCCGCTGCGCCGGCTCGTTGAGAAGGTAAAGGTGCATCTGGGCATCAAGGAGGCGCAGGATGCCGCAGACGCTCAGGCCTGACGAATGGAAACCGGCGGGCGTTCCTGAGCTGGAGCCAGCGGTTGAGGAAGCCGTGCGCGCGTCATTGAACGCTGTGGTCATTGCCGGCCCCGGAGCCGGCAAGACTGAGCTGCTGGCCCAGCGCGCCTGCTACCTGCTCCAGACTGACATTTGCCCCGCGCCGCGGCGAATCTTGGCGATCAGCTTCAAACGGGACGCCGCACGCAACCTGAGCGACCGCTTGGCCAAGCGGTGCGACCCCGAACATGCCCGGCGCTTCGATTCCATGACTTACGATGCCTTCGCCAAAAGCCTGGTCGATCGGTTTGGCCGGGCGTTGCCGGCACGATGGCGACCGAGCGACGATTACATCGTCGATTTCTCGATCGAGGAAGAGAAAGCCGGCGACATCGTCAGATCCATACCCTCACGAAGCGGCCTTACCGCGGCGGAAATCGCCGGGATCGCACCGCAGGCGTTTTATCGCAACCGATTCGTCGGAAAGCTTCCCATCGACGCAGCGCCGACCACGGTGGAGGAACGCGCCTCGCTAGCCCTCTGGGCTCTCTACTTGCGCGGCCGGAAACCATCGGCCTTGAACTTCGAGATGATTGACCGGCTGGCCGAGTTACTGCTCCGGGCAAATCCCAAGATCGTCGCGGCGTTGCGAGCCACCTACTCGTTCGTTTTCCTCGACGAATTCCAGGACACCACGGCCATCCAGTACGACCTTATCAAAACTGCCTTCCACCAAAGCCCCGCCATCCTGACCGCCGTCGGAGACAATAAGCAGCGGATTATGGGTTTTGCCTATGCGCTCAGGAAGATATTCGACCGCTACCAGGAAGACTTCAAAGCAAAGCCGATCCGTCCGGTCAGAAACTACCGCTCCGCGCCGGAACTGGTTCGAATCCAGCAGTTCATGGCCAAGGCCTTGGATCAAAAGAACGAAGCGGCCATCGCCGTCGATGACGGGGCAGACGGCAACGGGGAATGCCGGGTCTTCGTCTATCGCAACCATCAGGCAGAGTCCATCCATCTGGCCGAGCTGATCGAGAAATGGATCAAGACGGACGGCGTCGATCCACGCGAAATCTGCGTTCTCGTTCGCAAGAAACCCCAGAATTACACGACCAGCCTCATGGCCGAGCTTGCAAAGAGGGCGGTCAAAGCGAGGGTCGAATCCGAGCTGCAAAATCTGCTTGCGGAGCCCGTCACAACCACGCTTCTGGACTTCTTCAAGCTGGCCTCGGCCCGGCGCGCGCCCGAGTCGTGGGCTGCGCTGATGGGCCTGCTAGAGGACATCGATGGTGACGACTCCGAAGAGGGCGCCCGTGAGCGCGAACGGCGCCTCGCCGGTTTCATCCGTCACTTCCGCTCCTTGCTCAAGGCGGCGGAAGCGACAGAGCCGGCGGTGCTGAAGCTTGTGGTTGAGATCCTGTCGTTCCTGAACGCGACGGCCTACATCGCGCTCTATCCGCAATACGCGCAGGGAACGTTTTTCAAAATCACCGTGAAGTCCTTTGCGAAGCACCTGGCCCTTAGCCGGGCGGAGCATGAATGGCCCGGGGCCGTCGAGGATTTCGAGGGCAACGGCTCGGTGCCGATCATGACGATGCACAAAAGCAAGGGGCTCGAATACCACACGATTGTCTTCGTAGGGCTGGAAGACTCAGCCCTGCATGACTTCAGCGAACACCAATATGACGAGGCGTGCGGATTCTTCGTAGCGTTGTCGCGCGCCAAGAAGCGAGCCATCTTTACCTTCTGCGAACAGCGGGCGGCCAGGGCGCAAGATCGCTCGGAGATTAAGGTTCTTTATGACATTCTGGAAAGCGCGGGCGTAAGGCCGGAGAAGGTCGGCTAGGCCGCTGACAAGCGATTACGCGGTCGGCGCGGGCTTTGGCGGTAATGTCATCGCTATCGATGGCCTGGATCAATTTCTTCGCGGGTTCGAGGAAGCGGTCGGCGTCGTTGCCGGCGGCGCGGAGAGTGGCAGCCAATGAGCAGATCAGCAAGCCAGATAGCGCGACGAGTCGCATAAAAGCACTGTCGTGCGGCGCCTTCTGCTTGGGGATGTACGGCTCGATCCCCAGCCATCGCAGCTGGAGTTCAGTCGCATTAGAGTAAGTAACCGCTCAACCCAAATCCGCTACGATGTGCAACCGAGACAGGATTTCCGTAAGTAGGGCGTTCACATTTCCTTCATACTGTGTCGGATCAATAATGATTCTAAATCGTTCCGATTTGTGATCGCGCAAATGAGCCATGCCCGAGTATACTTCTTCCTCTTTTTGATTCGCCTTTCCTGGGTCTGCTTGGTTTCTAGCGGTGTATCTCGTCCTGTAAGAGGCAAGGGTATCAGGAATGAGAAAAATGATTTCAAAGGCTGGCGGAATCCACTCTAGCCGCATCTCAGCAGCGGTCACGAATAGAGGCTTCATAAAAGGAATTACATTCAGACAATACAGCATAGGAAGTCGATAAGGGCCTTCAATCTTCTCAAGATGAATTACCGAAGCATCTTTGATTCTGGTTGGAATGTGTTGAGCAAGAGTCGATTTGCCCGCAGCTGGAGGACCGAAGATAACGTACTTCATGAGTTATCTCTCGCTCGCCGTCTTTGAGTAAGACGCAGTCCCGATGCCCATCAGCCGCTCGCTCAAGGCGCTCCGTTCTGTAATCCGGGGCCTATCTGCTTGTCGGAGATAGATACGCAAGACTACCCCACCTGGAAGAATTTTGCCATCACTTCGCCCGGTAGCCAGGATGAGGCGTCGAATTCCGGCGAGGCGGTGAATGCGGCGAGGCGGTAGGGGCAGCCGATCCGCTTCGGAGCCGACAGGCGGCGGCATAGCCGATCGCGGATCACGGCGCGCATTTCCTCCGGCTTGGCGGAGGCGTAGCGTAATTCCCGGCCGCCCTGACCGATGCGGCCGTAACGGATGGCGACCGTCCAGTCGTCGAGCAGATCGCGGCCGACGGTGACCTCTTAGAGGCGGTGGTGATTCTTCCCGGCGTGGTGGGCTTCAAACGCGATATTGAGCAGATTATCCATAGCGATTCCTCATCCTTGGGTTTTGGCGGGTGCGGGTTTGGGCCGGTTCAGCAGTTTCTTTCCGTCGGCGCGGAGCGTTCCGTCGGGGCCGACATGGCGGTAAAGTGTCTGGCGGGTGATTTGCAGCTCGGCGCACAGCTCACTCGCCTTCGTTTCAGGCTGGCCCATGGCGGCCATGGCGAGCCGGAGCTTGGCGGCGGTCATCTTGTACGGCCTGCCACCGAAGCGGCCGCGTGCGCGGGCGGAGGCGAGGCCGGCTTTGGTCCGCTCGACGATCAGCTCGCGCTCGAATTCGGCCAGGGCGGCGAAGAAGCCGAAAATCAGCTTGCCGCTCGGCGTGGTGGTATCGATCGTCGCGCCGTGCCCGGTGAGCACCTTGAAGCCGATGCCGCGGGCGGTCAGCTCATGGATGGTGTTGACCAGGTGGCGCAGATCGCGGCCGAGGCGGTCGAGCTTCCAAACCACCAGCGTATCGCCGGAGCGTAGCGCCTTCAGGCAGGTAGTGAGGCCCGGGCGGGCGTCTAGCTTGCCGGATGCAGCATCCTCGTAGATGTGAGCGGCATCGACCTGGGCTGCGAGGAGGGCGTCGCGCTGCAGGTCGGTTGCCTGGCTGCCGTCCGCTTTACTCACCCGCATGTACCCGACCAGCATCTCCATCCTCAAATCTTAAAGTACATTAACCGGTTCTGTCGTGTCACGTAAACGTTCGGTTAGGTGACAAAAGGCGTGCAAATCATATCCATACGAATCTGTGTAACTTAACCTGTCACAGTTTCTATGTATTGTAAACCACAATGATAATTGATTTAGTGACTTTGGCATTTCGTGGGGCTGGCTATTCTCACAGATTCGACACAGACTAACTACAAAGCATAAAGCCGAGCGGTGTGCCGATATAAAAGGTTGACACATCTTGCCGTCTATGGCACTATTGGCTATATAACCCATTAACGAAGCGGTGACATGACAGAAGTTCGTGTACGTAATGTAGACAGCTGGGTGGTTGAGTGGCATCGCATCCAGGCGAAACTCGAAGGCGGTACGCTGGAAAGTCATTTGCGCCATGTGTTGACTGAGGCAGCAATGGCAAAGAAGCGGGCTATCGCCGACGAGATGCGGGCAGGCCTTGATGAACTACGATCAAAATACGGGCCTTTTACGGATAGCGCCGCCGCGATTCGTGAAGAAAGGGACCGCCGCGGATGATCGTCGTAGATGCTAACGTCGCGGCGAAGTGGTATATGCCCGAGCGCGGCTCGGAGGCTGCACTTGATCTACTGACAAGCACGAACCCTTTGGTTGCCCCTGAACTGATCAGGCTGGAGGTGCTGGCCGCGCTCACCCGCCGGATTCGGACTGGCGAGGCAACGGTCAAGGAAACCGAGAAGCGGTGTCTGGACTGGCGCCGCCATCTCCAAGCGGGGGCGATTTCGCTTATTCCGGAAAGTGATTTGCTGGACGATGCGGTGCGACTCGCAATGAAGATCCGTCATACGCTTCAGGATTGTCTGTATCTGGCAGCGGCCAAACGACTTGATGCACAACTCGTTACAGCCGACGAGCCATTCTATACGCGGGCGAAGCCATCATTTGAGAGAATTTCGTTCCTGAGCGGTTGCGAAAGAAATTAAGTCGGTATCGATTGCTGGCGGCCTGCAGGTCGAATTGCGGTAATACCATTGAGGATAATATGACAAAAACCCCCATCCATCCCGGCGAGCACCTGGCCGAACTGCTTGAATCTCTTGGCATGAGTGCCGCCTCATTTGCTCGCCAACTTCAGGTGCCAGCTAACCGCGTGACCGAAATCCTGAACGGCGATCGGTCCGTCACGGGCGACACCGCGTTGCGGCTCGGGCATTTCTTCGGTACGAGTCCCGATTTCTGGCTGAATCTGCAAAAGCTGTACGAGCTTCGAATCGCCGAGCGTAAAAACGGCGCAGCGATCAATCGACTGCCGACGCTTGGAGCCGGTGCACAGCCAAGCTGTATGTAACTATAGCCAAGGTGGGCTAATCTGGAACGCTACCGGGATGATTTATCTAGAATATAGGACCGGTCAGTACGCCGAATCACCGTAATGCTATACTGGTATTGCGTTTTTCTGGCATACGGTGATACGCGTATGATGTTGTCACGGTATCCTGGTAGGTTCCGATAAACCGGCTGCTTGGTCTATGCCATGGCGAGGTCCGATAGCACGGGTTCCAGACCCTTGTCCTGGCGGATGCTGTTTGCGATCGCCTTGAACAGGCGCTCGGCGTCCGCGACGGGCTGCCACTGTCCCGAAGCCACTTGCTTGGTCCAAATTCCTTCCGACTTCGTGCGGTCGGTCCAGCCGGCCTCCTTGAGCATCGCCAGGTACTTTTCGTCGGGTGGTTGGTCAAACGCGATCTGCATTTGCTTGAATTTATGGCTGCGTAGCAACCGCATTCTCGGGCTGCCCTTTCCGGCGTCAAGGCTGGCGGACATGATCGAGCGCGGGTCAGGGATGCGGAGGGGCTCGCGCGTTTCGGGTTGATTAAGAGAGGTGTTTGGATCGGGTGCTTCCAGAGCGGCGGGCGGTGCGACGGAAGACGACTCGTCGGTTTTAGCGGCGGCTTCCAGGCTGGCGGCCTCCGGTTGCTTTCTCTTTCTTGCCATGATGGTTCTCCCGTTGTGATGCGTTGTTTAGAATGTCGCGCGGTCTTGCGCCGCATTGTCCTTTTTGAATAGCGCAAACGATTCAACATGCCAACTGTGTTTTTACCGGAATGCAAAACAGGATATCCTTCCGGCGTCGGCCTTGAAGCGGCCAAGCCCGGCTGCATAGGTCAGTCAACTTTCTCAGCCAGGCAACTTGCGGGGCGAGGGCGGGTATTTTGCGTCGTGATCGAGATAGAGGTGATCGCCGTACCCCAAAGTGCCGCCTTTCGCGACCGGGGCATTTTGCTCTGTCCTCACCACGAGCGCGCCGCAGGCGGAAAATTTTTTGGCCCGGCCGGCGCACGCATGCATGTACGGATCGCCATTACCGGTTGATGCGGGGAGGGTAGGCGGCAAAGCGAAGCGGGCGGAGGGGGTTAGCCTCCGCCCGCGTTGCTGGGCCGTGCTGTAGGCTCTGGCGTCACTTGAGCCGGTTAGCCTCCAGCCATGCCGCCTCGGCTGCCAGGGCGTCGCTACGGGCCGCGTAGGGGCCAAGAATCGGGCCGGATACCGGCGACAGGTCGGCGTGCCATTTCCCGGCGGCGTCGGGCTCGACATGGCTTGCCCGCGTAATCGTCGGCTGGCCGATCTCGGCCAGGTCGATGGTTTCGGCGTACAGGCAACGGGCGGTCCCGTCGGCGGCGATAGTGATCGTCATCATTCGGCCTCCGGCGTAGGCGTCGGGCGGAGGATGCGGCGGCGGGGGCGGTCGGTCATCATGGAGGTCAAGGTGCGCTCGACATCGGCCAGCTTGCCGGCCACCTTCTCCCGCAGGTCAGAGCTGGTGCGCAGCCGGTTGGGGTTGGTGCCTTTGATCGCCTCGCGTGCCTGCTCGACCAGCGAATCAAGCTGTGCGTTCGACCGCAGGTTAAGCGACTTGAAGCGCTCGAAGAACTCGGTGAGGTTGAACACGGCGGAATCGCGGAAGATTTTCGGCTGTCCGTCGTCGCCCTTGGCAAGCCGGTCGCACAGGTGCGATACGACGCCCGCGAACTGCTCGATGAATGCGGCCTCGGCGAGCTGCACGGCTTCGTCAAACTGGCGGGCGACGCGCGAGCGCTCGGCCTCGTACAGTTCGGGGCGGAGCTGCAGCAAATAATCCGGCGGCTCGACGTTGGGAAAGTCCCATGAAACGGCGAACAAGCCATCAAGCGTTGCCGGGTAATCGTCTTCGTTGAACAGCGAACCCAGCCGGTGGCGGGCTTCCTCCCGCATCTCGTGGAAATGCCGCTCCAGGTTGGCAACGGCGCCCTCCAGGTCGGAGCGGAACGCTTCCATTTGCGCCTGGAAGCTGTCGATCTGCTCTTGCCGGATCAGCCGGATTCCCGGCTCGGGGAAGGGCAAGCTGTGATCCCGCCAGTGGGTCAGGATATGGTTGCGGATGGCGGTAACGGCACGAAAGGCCGGGTGCTTGGTGTTGAGCAGCTTCTTGCCGGCGGAGATGGAACCGGTTTCCGCCTCGAACCCTTCGGCGATGCGCTCGCGCTGCTCGGCGGAAAGCGCCTTCCTCGTGCCGAACCAGGTGAACGCCACACGAACGGCGGCGGTGCTGATGCGTAGCGTCTGGGCCGGATCGGGGCCGGGCGGTGGCGTCTCAAGGGCTGGGGCCGTGCTCATGCTGTGGGTTCCGAAAGCGTCGGTGATCATCTTCGGTGCTCCTGGTCGTCGTCATGCGGTCAGTTCATCTCGGGATCGCGGGGGCGTTCGATCTTGCGGGCGGCCTTGCCCGTGGCTTTGGCGGGTGCGGCCGTGCTCTGGTACAGGCCAGGCCGGTCAGCGGAAAGGCATCGTCCATTGGCCCAATTACGCAGGGCGCTCACCTTCTCGGCGGCGGTGGCGCTGATGGGCACGACGTTGCGGGCGGCCTCGGTCAACGGCACGTCCAGCAATGCAGCAAGCCGGCAGCATGCTTTGATCTCGGCTCCAGTCCAGTCGGCATCTCTCGGGCGGGGCTGGTTGGCGTCGATATCGTATGCGGCGATGTGCAACCGCCAGATCTGTTCACGCTGCTCGGGGCCGGGGAAATCGAGGAAATAGATTGCATCGAAGCGTTCCGCGCGGGTGAATTCCGGCGGCAGCTTACTGGCGTCGTTGCTGGTGGCGATCATGAAAACGTCGGATGTATGGTCGTTCATCCATGACAGCATGGTGCCGAACAGCCGGGCGGAAACGCCGCTATCGGTGTTGCCGGATGCGGCGACGCCGGACAGTCCTTTTTCGATCTCATCGACATAGAGGATTGCCGGGGCCATGGCGTCGGCGATGCGCAGCGTCTGGCGGATATTCCGCTCGGTTTCGCCCACCAGCGAACCCATAAGCGATCCGATATCCAGGGTCAGGGTGGGGCGATTGGTTTCGTTGCCCAGGGCCTTGGCCAGCGCCGATTTCCCGGTGCCGGGCACGCCGAGGAGCAGGATTCCACGCGGGCGGGCGGTGCGGCTGCCGTTCGGGCGGAGGGAGCGCAGGCAAAAGGCTTTGAGGGCGTCCAGCCCGCCGAGATCGGTGAAACGCTCGGTGCCGCGATGCAGCGACATCAGGCCGGATTTCTTCAGCGCCTGGGCCTTCAGATCCCAAACCTCTTCCGGGCGGATGCGGCCGTGCCGCACCAATGACAGGCTGTAGGCGCCTTCGGCCTCCATGCGGGTGAGTCCGGCCGATGCGTCGAGCAAGCCGGCGAGCTGCGGCCCGTCCGGCAAATCGCCGGGCTCGGTGCCGATGCTGCGGGCGATTGTCTCAAGCTGCTCGCGGCTGGGCAAATCGTGCTCGATGACGATGATTTGCCGCTCGATCTCGGCGGGGATCTCGACAACCGGCGACAGAATCACGATGAAGCTGCGGCGGGCCTTGCCTTCGGATACTTGCGTGTCGAGCGCCTGCACCATGTCCGGGCTGCCCAAAAAGCGGTGCAGGTTGCGCATGATCAGGATGGTGGTTTCGCCGGTGGCCAGCGTCGGCAGGGCTTTGAGCGTCGCCAGCGGATCGGTGGCGGTGGCGTCGGCGCTGCCGCCCGTGGTCAATCCCCGGTCGATGTCCCATGTCGCCAGCGTCCATCCTTGGGTCTGGCACAGCCGGGAAATTTCCGCCTCGGCTTCGTCGTGCTCGTGGCTCTGAACCCAGATACCGGGAAAGCAGGCGGCGACGTGTTCGCGGACGGTTTCGGCAAGGCTCATAACGGCTCCTTGCGGTCAGTTTCCCTGGTTGGTGCGGGTCTGGTTGCCGGTGGCGGTGCGGTGGTAATCGGCGGTGAGCTGCTCGCCGGTCTTTTCGCCTAACGCTTCCTCGATGAAGCGGCTGGCGTCCTTGCAGGACGGGCCGGTGTAGCCGTGGGTTTGCACGGTGGTTTCGCCGGTGGCGGAAACGGTGATGATGATTTTCTTGTCCATCGCTGGATGCCTCGCGCTAGCGGGTGGTGATGGTCAGCTTGACCGATCCGTCGGGCTGTGGCTGCTCGGTAAGGCGGTGGCCTTTGCGGGCGGCCTCGATGCGGGTTTTCTCGATGGCGTAAGCCTGCTTGAAGCGGTCGAGCTGCTGCGGATCGCCCCAACTGCCGTTGTAGTTGTCGAAACGGATCTCGCCGGAATCGGTGTCGATCACCAGCGGGTACAGCCAGTTCGGAAGCTTCACCAGCAGGCCGGTGGCTTCGCCTTCGAACAATTTCGCGGTGCCGTGCGTCGGCTCGGGCAAACCGAGACGGCGGCAGGCGGCGGCGATAGCCGCCGGGTCTTTGGCCTGGGTGCGGATGGTGACGATGTGCGACATGGACAAGGACTCCGAATTCCTGGGCTGCCTTCAGTCCGGTGTACGCCTTTAACCTACTGATGTATTGTATAGTTGTCGCGCTTCGAAATCAAGGGCGCAAAAGCGCGTAACTCTCAGAATGTTAAGGTATTTACGCTGCGGGCGGGGTGCGGCGGAAGGGCGATAGCCGGGTCCTCGGCGGGCGCTGAGCGGGGAGGGCAGAAAGCCCGGCGGCAGGTGCGGCGTAGCACAGGCTGCGGCCTGGGCGTTGGTGCGACCAGCGGGAGCGGTCTGGCTTGCCCGCGCCACCCTCCGCACCCCCTTTCCCGAAGGGAGACCGTATGATTGAAATCAAGAGGCTCTCCGTCCGGAGCAAGGATGTAGACAACATGCGGCATGCATGGTGTGCATTTACTGCTTGATTCAGTCGGAACAGAGAAGAGGGGAAGGGGGTAGGGGGATTGGGGGCGGGAACTGGGGGTCCTGCTGGTCCCGCCCCCAAAGATATGCGGCGGCTGAGCCGCCGCAATCGTCCCATGGACGGACACCGCCCTGCCTTTACCGCCCGGTGGCGCCGGAGGGTCTCGATGTTGGTGGCTTACCTCGACTGTGATACACGGGTATTACGGCGGATGGGCCGCCGCAGGGACTCAATCATAGGAGGTAAGCCATGACACATTCTACTGCATTTATTGGTTTAGACACGCATAAAAGAACGATAGCCATTGCCATCGCCGATGCAGGTCGGGATGGTGAGGTGCGTTATTTCGGCCAGATTGCCAACGAGACGACGGCTGTCAATAAGCTCGTTAAGAAACTGGCCGGCAAGTACGCTTCGCTGTCTTTCTGCTACGAAGCAGGAGCGTGCGGCTATAAGCTTCAGCGCCAGATTGCCGGCCTTGGGCATGAATGCATCGTCATTGCCCCATCACTCACCCCGTCCAAACCGGGTGACCGCATCAAAAACGATCAGCGCGACGCCTTGTCGCTGGCCCGGTTGCACCGCGCCGGGGAGCTGACATCGGTATGGGTGCCAAATGCCGCCCATGAGGCCATCCGAGATCTGGTGCGGGCGCGCATATCTGCCATGGAGGCAGTGCGCAAATTCCGCCAGCAGCTCCAGGGCATTTTGTTGCGGCACGGGCGTAGCTATCCAGGCAAGACCGCGTGGACCAAAAGCCACATCCTGTGGATTCGCCAATTGGCCTTCGACCAGCCTGCCCATTACATCGTCATCGAGGAGCAGCTCGGCGCCATACGGGACAGCCAGGAAAGGCTGACAAGGCTGGAGCAGCAAATCATCAACCTGCTGCCAGGCTGGTCGTTGGAAAGCGTGGCGCGGGGCGTGCAGGCGATGCGTGGCGTATCCCTGATTTCTGCTGTAATCCTGGTTTCGGAGATTGGCGACTTCAACCGCTTCGCACACCCCCGGCAACTGGTGAGCTATCTCGGGCTTTGCCCCTCGGAGCATTCATCCGGTGAGCGTGTCATACGGGGCGAAATCACCAAAGCCGGCAGTGACCGCGCGCGGCGGGTGTTGATCGAAGGAGCATGGGCTTACGCGAAACCCGCCCGCGTCAGCAAAAAGATAGCGGCACGGCTCGAAGATCTACCCCCTATAGTGCAGGAAATCGCCTGGAAGGGCCAACTCAGGATGTGCCAGCGCTATCGTGCCATGCTGAAGCGGGGGAAGCACAAGAATGTGATTATCACTGCTATCGCGCGTGAAATGGTGGGCTTCCTCTGGGCGATCGCCAGGGCCGTTATGCCGCCGGCATCTGTGGCACACGACTCATAGCCCTGAGAGAGGACACAAAACCCGCAGCCAGGGGTGGGGGCAGAGTAACGGCAACCCGAGAGCCCCCGATATAGCCGGTTCCGCTTGACGCACGCAACGGAATCGACGCACGAAGGGAGATACAGGCAGGCCAAAACGAAGAAACGGTAATGTGGTAACCAACCCACGGATAAGAGTGTGATAAGCCGTCGTTTGTTCTCTGCCTCCTCCCCTGGCTGTGGCCCATCCCTGTATGAAAACGAGGCTAAAAGCCCCGCTCACTCCCGCTTTGCACGAGCCTCTTGATTTCAATCATAAGAGGGGGCGGGGGGGGAGAGGGAGAAAGCCGTTTTGCCGGATTTCCCCCCCCCAAATCCGATGGGGGGGAATCCGAGCAAAAACCAACAGCGGTCGGGAGCGCAGCGACCCACATGCAGGCGACGAACGCGCAGGCGGAATGAACGGCAGGGATGCCGGGCGTTCCGTCTGCACGTCGCCGACTCGGGCACCAGCGGGCGGGAGGGCGGCGAAGCCGGTCGCGTAGCGACGGAAGCGAAGCGGACCCCGGAAGCGCGCGACGGCGCTTGCGCCGGGGTGCCTGAAGTGTCGGCAGATTCGATTGGCTAATGATTGTTAGTGAATATTCAAGTCTCTAGTTGTAAACTGACGGGATGAACCTGTCTATCCCGCCTTCTTGCCGTCAGGGCTTTACGCTGATCGAGCTGTCCATTGTGCTGGTCATCATCGGGCTGGTCGTCGGCGGGGTGCTGGTCGGGCAGGATTTAATCCATGCAGCGGAAATTCGCGCCCAGATTGGCCAGATTGAGAAATACAATACGGCAGTAAATACATTCAGAATCAAGTACAGCTATCTGCCTGGGGATATTCCGAAGGATCAAGCTGTCCAGGTAGGCTTCACAGCGCGCACGGGTGTCTATGGCGACGGAGATGGAAACGGTTATATTAATACAATAAACGCTGCAGTGATGTCATTTGGATTGGGCGGCGAAACAATGCTGTTTTGGAACGACCTTTCCTCCGCAGGCTTAGTAGACGGGAGCTTCACTGCGGCTGATACAGCAATAAATATAAACGCTGATAGCTCACTATTTGCCGCCTATCTGCCGCAAGCGAAAATAGGGCGTGGGGCCTTTGTAATGGCCTATGGTTATGGAGACAATATTGCAGGCACACTACTAGCCGCTCAGAATAACTATCAAATTGTCATTCCTTCATACAACTCGACATGGTCATTAAATACAGCTTACGTTATGACACCAACCGAAGTCTATAGCATTGATTCGAAGATCGACGACGGAATGCCGATAACGGGAAAGGTTCGCTTTGCAACCCAAGGAACCATTGATTTTGCACCAAATGATTGGGCCTTGCCATTTTATGACCCATCTACATTTCCATGCATTTTACAAAGTGGAAGTACAGTTACTTACAATACCGCGGACCCGATCATAAGAGACAAAATTATCTGTGGCATTCGCATAAGCGCAGATTTTTAAAATAATATTACTTAGATTGTTAACAGATTATCCAGAAGCACGCGACGGCGCTGGCGCCGGGGTGCGGGAAGAATGGGTAGTTTCGATTGACTAATGATTGTTAGTGAATATTCAAGTCTCTAGCTGTAAACTGACGGAATGAACCTGTCCAACCTGCATTCCTGCCGCCACGGCTTCACGCTGATCGAACTGTCGATCGTGCTGGTCATCATCGGCCTGATCGTCGGCGGGGTGCTGGTCGGGCAAGATTTGATCCATGCGGCGGAAGTGCGCGCTCAAATTGGTCAGATTGAAAAATTCAATACAGCGGTCAGAACATTTCAGATAAAGTATAATTGTATACCAGGCGATTGCACTGCAACAGACGCGCAGCAAATTGGTTTGGTCGCACGGCTTACGGGGGGTGGCCTAGGTGCGGCAGGTAATGGCGACGGTAATGGAATTATCGAAGCTGACTCCGTGGTGGCTGCGGGCGACATGCTATGCGGCGAGACAGTCACTATCTGGAATGACCTATCCACAGTGAATCTGATTTCAGGCTCCTATGCAGGAGCGTGGGATAATGCGAACGGTTGGTGCCCAAGCACTACGGCAGCTGTAGCAGCTTTTCTCCCGGCAGCGAAACTAGGTGGCGGCACCTATGTCAATTCCATCATGGCTTATGGCGATCCAAGCCAGGGGAAAAACTATTTCAAACTTTCGTCCATCTATTCTGCGTTTCAACAAAATTATGGTGACGCTGCGGAAGGCTACGCCTTGAAACCGGTAGATGCCTACGCGATAGACATAAAAATTGATGATGGCGCGCCGTTGACGGGAAATGTAGTTGCAGTTAATGTGACGTCGTCCATTATTCCTCAGCCCATGCCTTTGCTTGCTATCCCCGCCGCCGTTGCGAACGGCGTATGTGTTCAGACCGATGGTACTTATAATCTTTCAGCGTCTACCGGCGGAACCTCCGTTGCTTGTTCCTTGCGCTTCGGCTTTCAGTAGGACGGACTTGTATCGACGTCTATGTGTAGCAGCGCTCGGGAGGGCGGCGCCGCCGGTCGCGTGGCGATGGAAGCGAAGCGGACCCTTAGAACACCCGACGGCGCTTACGACAAGATGCCGGAAGTATGGGATAGTGCGATTGACTAATGATAGGTAGTGAATTTTCAAGGCACGGGCTCTAAACTGGCAGGATGATCCGTTCTAACCTGCATTCCGACCGAAAAAGTCTTACGCTGATCGAGCTTTCCATGGTACTGATTATCATCGGGCTCCTTATCGCCATTTGCCCCCATCCGTTATGAGTTAGCAGTTGCCGTAAACTCATCAGTTCTATATATGTTCTTCTACCTCACTTTTTCAGGCGGTGGCGCAGCAGGGATAGAGGTCTTTGATGTAGAATGCGATTGCGCTGATTCGAGTGACTTAAGCACTTGATTCTTGACTTCCGTTCCTATTTCAGAAGGCTTCACCCATTCGAGATGTGCGGTAACCGTACCGCCATCTCCCCTCACATTCGACGTTACGCGCTCGGCAAGATTATATTTGAGTAATACATCATCTATACTCTTTTCACTCTTGATTCTTGCCTCGGCCAGTGGCTTCCATAGCTCGACAAACCTTTGCGTTTGTGTAGATCCTTCCGGGGAGTTAAGATAATCGTCTACCACTTTTTGGGCGGCTATAGTTTTCCTAACAGGTCACGCCGCACTGCCTAAGATCTCGGCCCCATGCTCCTTCATAAACTGCGCGGCCCCCACCTCCGCTAATTTTTTATTCTTTTCCTCCTGAGCAACCATTGCGACCATATCGTCTTCAATACCCATAACACCCTCCGCTTAATTAAGATTCATTAAGATAATTGACCGTATATTATAACTATAAAGTTTTATAGTGAAAGTTTTGTTACAATTCATGAATTACTTAGAACCAAGTAAGTACTTAGACCAAATGCTTGGCGATCGATTTACCGACCGGGCATCCACTATGCCAAGTGCGGCGTCATGCTGACCAAATTTTGCCCGGTAGGCACAGAGCGGCAGGTGATGGGGGTAAAGGGCGTAAAGGGGGTATCGCAGAAGCGGTTCAAAATCCCAAGCTAAGCTACCCGAAGGAAGGCTGAGAGCGCACCCGACGCGGGCGAAACTGTAGACCATGAGACAGAAAATTAATAAATATTGTCACAAATCCTTAATGAAAGTGTCACAATTTTGAAACATTAACTAATTAAGATTAACAATAATTAAGATTAAAGGATTACGGCATAAACCGTAATTTTTTATCTTCGTTGTATGATTAATTCTTTATTGTCAATTTATTACAGAGGGATTTTGTTATGCATCCATACCGCACACAGCCTCAAAAGAGTAAACAAAATGTTATTTTGGCAATCTCAGCCCTTATGCTGGCCTCCAACGCTTATGCTAGTGAACAATGTGGCAATCCGCAGGAAGAATCTTTCGTTAGCCAATGCACGCAGTCAGTGACCCAAGCCGCAAAAAAAGATGAGTCACAATTTAACTGCGGAAATTTTTATAGCTGTATGGAAAACTGGGGTTTTGGCCCTTTTGGAGGAGAAACTTCCGTCTCTTGCAATCAACCTGACGAAGATACCTTGGATGTTAGTTATCAAGGGCCAGATTGCAAAGAGGTCAATGATACTGAAAGGTATACTGGCGGCGGCGGCGGCTCTACACCTCCTGGCAGCACTTCCGGCGGTGGCGGCGGTTCAAATAACAGTTCTTCTGGTCCCGGCGGTGGCGTGAGTCAGACCACAATTGGCGGTAGTATGTATTACGTATTGCCACGGGGAGGACTATTATACCCTAATCCTACCCTCCAATTCTATAATAGTCATTGTAAACCTACACCCAAATATCCACATCCGAATTGTATCATTAAATAAAGCTTTCCATACGAAAAGACAGCTTTAACGATAGATGGTTTATGGCTAGGCGAAGGTATCTGTGAGCGGATTCTTTGCCTTACCATAAATCATCTGTTAAGGTAGTTTACTCTCTATTATTGCGTGATAATATCTCTACAATCTCGCCTGATTGGATAAAAGCCTTGAGATATGCAAACGACGATATGAGTAACTCATCCAGCATAACCTGATCACTAGTGTGACTATAGAAATTGGTTAGTTTGAGCCGCATGCCTGCATGAAAGGCTGAGGCAATAATTGTTTCGAGGATCATATAACGATGCGTTCGACCTCATCCAGTGTAATCTGATCACTGGTCCGGTCATAAAGCTTGGTGGTTTTCGGGCTTTCGTGATTAGCCAGGCTCTGCGCCTTCTCGATGGTGCCGCCGCCTTCCAGATAAACCGTGATACCGGTGGCCCGAAAGGTGTGGCAGCAAATCGTTTCGGGTAGCCCGGCGGCTTTGGCTCGGCGCTTGATCATGTCGAGGGCGTTGCGGGCGTCAAGCGGTCGATCGGTTAGCTTGCCGCTTCGGTCAATGGACCGGAAAAGCGCCGATTTCTTCTGCTGCGCGATACCCGCCGCGTCCAGGTAGGCGTCGAGATAATCGGCGGCGTTATGGTGGGCGGGAATCTCGTGCCGCTTACCGCCCTTTTCGTGCAGCCGGAACCATGCCCGCCGCCCTTCCGTGTAGTAGTCCTCGACTCTGAGGCTCAGAGCGGCCCCGACGCGGGCGAAGCTGTAGACCATCAGGCCGATCAGCGCCCGGTCCCGCAGGCCGATGAGCAACGGCCGGGCGGGATCGGGCTGGCCGGTTTGATCACCGATGGCGTAAAGATCGATGCGGTTGAGCAGTTCACGGGCTTCGATAGCGGTGAGCACCGGCGTCTTGCCGCGTTTGACGACGTGCCTGGGGCCGCGCACCGAGGCGGCTGGGTTGAAGGGCAGGATGCCGCCGCTGGTCATCCAGCCGAGCAGCATGCCGATCGCGGCCAGGTGCTGCTTGACGGTCGGTGCGGCTTTGGCCTGGGTGAGCGCCTCGATGTAAGTGGCGACGTGCAGCGGCTCAATGGCGGCCAGGCTGAGATCGCCCTGCTGGCACCAGGCGAGGAAATCACCCACCGCCCGCCCGTAGGCGCGCCGCGTGTGGCCGTTTCGGATGGTGGCGGTGAAGAATTCGACAAAGCGGTGGGTGGCTAGCTCGCCGGCATCGGCGACGATGGCGGGCACGACGAAAGAATTTTCCGAAGGAATTAGACACCTAGCGCTCGGGGTGTTTGGCCTCATGGAATTTCCTCCGCTCATGGCAACTGCCCCGGCCTATCCCCTGCCGTGCGAAAGACGCGGAGGATCTCGACGTGATCGCTGGCCAAGCGGCAGATGATCCGATAGGGCAGGGTCGGAACCATCAGCGCTTTTGTGACGACGATATGGCCTGGCGGCCCGGAAAGTGAAAAATCGGCAAGCCGCTTCACCAGTGCGAGGATACGGGAAAACACGACGCGGGCACCCGGTGGGCTTTTTGCGCGCAGGTGATCGTGCTCCTGGTCGAGCGCGTGCGTTGCGGCGGAAAGCCAAACGACTTTCACCGCGTCCACTTGGCGAAAAGCTGTTCGATTTCGGCCTGGGGCACAAATTCCCCGGCATCCGCCTCGGCGATCGCGTTGTTCACTGCTTCCGTTTCCCTTTGCTTCAGCTCAGAGTAGCGGTCGATGGCTTCTTTGATCAGATAGCTGCTTCCTGCTTTTGTTGATTTGATACGGCGACATTGCGGTATACCTGCAACGGCTCGTCGGGGGAAATAGGGATATTTTGAACAGTTTTATTATTATTAGAGCGGATTATTTCCGCTTTTACCTGCGCCGTTTGCATATTGATAAAGTCTGTTATCCCATCAGTATCGTTCCTATGAGGATTTTTGTTTGCTTCATAAGCTGCCGCTAAACGCCTATCCACTTCATGATTTATGATCCCGGCAATGACTTCCTGGTGGATTCTTTGATATTCCGGACTTTCTTTTTGTTCTGCGAGAGATTTAACATATTCCTCTTCAATCGCAGCACGCAGGTTGTCTACTGCGGGTTTTTCAGTAACCCTTAATCTTTGGATGCTCTGATACGCTGCGACAATTTTATCATCCATGGACTTCTGAGGATTATTTCGTTCAATTGCTTCCAGATCAGCCAATGCTTGGGGGCTGCTGCCTTTTTGCTTTATTTCCTTAATCTGCCTCTCTATTATTTTGGTTTGTTCCGCAATGTAGAATGTTCTGAAGTTCTGCTCGTCAAGCATAAGATCGCTGTTAGAGGCAGCTTCGCGGAATACCGCATTGGCATGCTCATGAGCCCTTATATTTTCCCCGGTAACAAGGCTCTCTACCGTCATGAGGCTAACCTGCGCATGGGCGTATTTTCTTGCAAGTGCGTCCGTAAAATAATAGCTTGCCGTATTGTGTGTTTCCATATTCACGTTAGTATCATTACCCAGTGGAGGGGCCCGGTCTAGTATTCTAAGCTCATTCTTGTCCGGATTATTCATTTTCCACGTTTTACTGCGAAAGAGCGTTCCTCTTGTGTCGGCTGATTCGCTAGTAAAGCCGTGTTCTTTGCGGAATTTCATCTCGCGTTCTATTTGCAACTGGGCTTCCCTAAATTCCTGTTCCGCTGCTCCTGCGGCGTTGGCTTCGGGATGTGCATGATGCTTGTTCCATATGGTTTTCCATAGCTCCTGCCTAGCTTCTTCTTCCGACGCCGAAGCTCTTTTTAATTTGGTCAGTTCACTATTGAGATACCGTTCCTTTACATTTACGTTGTTAGGCTTCTCCGTTTTTTCCCATGATTCCATGAATTCTGCATCTTTCTCGGCTTTCCTAAATTCCGTTTCCGACGCCTTTAAGGCTTGTGCATATTCAGCACTATTGGGATCAGCAGTGTCGAGGCCAGTGCTGTTCTTTTTCCAAATTTCTTTCCACAACTCGTTGCGGATAGTTTGTAGAGACGTATCATTATCAGCCATATTATCCTCCAAATCATTAGTTATTGGGGTAAAGTCTTAATGATATACATGAATTGTTAGGATATTATTAAACTTTTGTGACAATTGCCGGGAAGCTTTACGCAGTAACTAATGCTCTTAATTATTTTTTGTAGGGTACTGGCAATATCCAATCCACCAATTTAATGAGAGGTTCGGGTTGTTTTGTTACACCGGGCGATTAGCTTCTGAATAATGTCAGTCATAGATCCTCACTGGTTAGTACTACAGCGCTAAGTCGTATCCCATTTACAGCGGGGCAACTCGGTGAGTTTGATGCCCGACTCGCGCAACCGTCGTCGCGTCCTCTTGGTGTGGCTCTTCCGCGCCGCGGCGTTCCGACGCTGCGCCCGGGCGATCTCGGCGGAGGTCCGCTCCAGCAGCGCCTTCGGCGGCGACAGGTTCAACCACCAGAACGGGATCAACGCCGCCACCGCGGTGTGGATCTGGCACTCCGTCAGCTCCCGATTTTCCCCCCCCGAACTCCTGTCGCATCCGCGACAGGAACAGGGAGCTCACGCAACTCAGGATCAGGTGGCGTTTCAAGCCCTGGTAGCGGCGGCCCTCGTACTGGTCCAGCCCGATCTCGGACTTCTGGTCCTCGAAACAGCGCTCGACGCGCCACCGCGAAAACGCGACAAGGAGCATCGCCTGGATCGAAGTCCCCGCCGGCGCGTTGCTGACGAAGAACTTCAGCTCGGTGGGGTTCAACACGTCGCGGGCGACGATCAGGTGCAGCGGCTCACCCGGCAGGCCGCCGGCGCCCACGGGAAAGAACCGCAGGTGCTTGACTTCCCAGACCATCGGCCCCTTGTGACCGTCCTTGACCCGCCACTTGACCCAGGGCTGGCTGCGGAACCCGTCGCCGTCGAGCATCGCGTCGACCCGTCGCGACGGCGGGCTGCCGCTGGCCAGTCGGGGCGTCTTGCGGCCGCGGCCCCGGCCGTGCTTGTGGAACGCACGGGTGACGACCCGGGGGGCCTTGATCCACCCCATGAAATTGCGCGGTACCTCGCCCACGAACCGCTGGTTGCGGGCCGACAGCTCCCGGAGGAATTCGGGCTTGCTGCCGTAGCCCTCGTCGAAGGTCATCCAGTCGAAGTGCAGGCCGTTGCCGGTCGCGCGGTCGTACAGTTCCAGGCCGATCTCCCACTTGGGCCGGTACACCATGTCGTCGGGGATGCCGGCCTCGCGACAGCGGTCGCGGTCGCCGGACCAGGACTCCGGCAGGTACAACTCGCCGTCGAGCAGCGTGTGGAAGCCGTCGCGGGCGTAGCTGAGGTGGACCGTGACGATGCAGTTCTCCTTCTTGCCGACGGCGCCGCACCACTGCCGCTGCACGCCGGGGGTCTTGTCCCCTTTCTTGACGTCGCTGGTCTCGTCGAGGATGGCGATCGAGTGGGGCCCGGCGTGCTCGTCGCGGATGATCGCCTGGAGCGTGTCGCGGGCCTGGGCCTCATCCCAGCGGTGCTGGCTGAGGAACTCCTGCAACGTCCTCGGCGGGACGCCGGCGTTAATCGCGATCGGCTCGACGCTCTTCTCGGGGATGTCCGAGAGCTGCCCGGAGACGTACACCGGCAGGTGAGCGCGAGTGTCCTTCCGCGGGAAACAGTGGTCGAACCGCTTGAGGAATTTCTTCAGGGCAGGCTTGAGCTTGCGGATTTGCGGGATGTCCATGCTCGTCCCTCCGTAAACCATGGGCACGAGCATACTTTCGCAATGGCCGGCGAATCAAGCCGATACGACTTGGCGCTGTAGTATTAGGCAAGGATTTTAGCCGATTATTGATGACAAATCTTGTCCGGCTTGCTACCTAATAATGGGGTTCTACTCACAAGATCTCGATATCATCATATGGCCTGTTCTAATCGTGGCCTGCACTGGGGTGAGCCAAGTAGGTAAACGGAAGCTGATCATCGCTGGAATTGTTCTTCTGCTCGTTGCAGCATTATTATATTCAGATGAGGTGACTTTGGTTTCATTCATGGTGGCTTGTCTGGGAATAATTTTGGCGATCGGTTCTGCCGTCGCTGTCATAATTCTTTTGCCGTTTACACGTCGTTCCCCGAAGGTTAGCAGACTGTTCGATATAGCAAGAAACATGTTACTGCTTGGGCTGAGAATTTCCATCCCGTCAATTCTGATATTTAATTCTGTTTTCCACGGACTGACTGCCTAATGATGGGAAGCGATCTAGTCAAAGGTGGAGATCGCCGGTAGCTAAATAACAATCCTTTCCACCTCATCCAGCGTAATCTGATCGCTGGTGCGGTCATAGAGCTTGGTGGTTTTCGGCGATTCGTGGTTGGCCAGGCTCTGCGCCTTCTCGATAGTGCCGCCGCCTTCCAGGTAAACCGTAATACCGGTGGCCCGAAAGGTATGGCAGCAAATCGTTTCGGGCAGCCCGGCGGCTTTGGCGCGCCGCTTGATCATGTCGAGGGCGTTGCGGGCGTCAAGCGGCCGATCGGTTAGCTTGCCGCTACGGTCGATGGAGCGGAAGAGCGGGGATTTCTTTTGCAGCGCGATACCCGCCGCCTCCAGGTAAGCGTCGAGATAATCGGCGGCGTTGTGGTGGGCGGGGATTTCGTGCCTCTTACCGCCTTTTTCGTGCAGCCGGAACCATGCCCTCCGCCCTTCCGTGTAGTAATCCTCGACTCTGAGGCTGAGAGCCGCCCCGATGCGGGCGAAACTATAGACCATCAGGCCGATCAGTGCGCGGTCCCGCAGGCCGATGAGCAACGGCCGGGCGGGATCGGGCTGGCTGGTTTCCGCATCAATCACGTAAAGATCGATGTGGTTGAGCAGTTCGCGGGCTTCCCCTGCGGTGAGCACCGGCGTCTTCCCGCGTTTGACGACGTGCCTGGGACCGCGCACCGAAGCGGCTGGGTTGAAGGGCAGGATGCCGCCGCTGGTCATCCAGCCGAGGAGCATGCCGATCGCCGCCAGGTGCTGCTTGACGGTGGGTGCGGCTTTGGCCTGGGTAAGCGCCTCGATATAGGCGGCGACGTGCAGCGGCTCGATGGCGGCTAGGCTGAGGCCGCCCTGCTGGCACCAGGCGAGGAAATCGCCCACGGCCCGGCCGTAGGCTCGGCGCGTGTGGCCGTTTCGGATGGTAGCGGTGAAGAATTCGACGAAGCGGCGGGTAGCTTGCTCGCCGGCATCCGCGACGATGGCGGGCACGACGAAAGAATCTACCGAAGGAATTAGACACGCAGCGCTTAGGATGTTGGACGCCATGGGATTTCCTCCGCTCATGACAACGGCCCCGGTGTATCTCCGGCCGTGCGAAAGACGCGAAGGATCTCGACCTGATCGGTCGCCACGCGATAGATGATCCGATAGGGCAGGCTCGGAATAGTCAGCTCGCGCGTGCCATCGTTCTGCTCTGAGCGCCCGGTTTGTGGTAAATCAGCCAGCCGCCGGATGAGGCCAGCGATGCGGGCAAACACGATACGGGCGGCCTGGGGGTTTTGAACGGTCAGGTAATCGTGCTCCTGGTCGAGCACCTGCGAGGCTGCGGGGAGCCAAACGACTTTCACCGGGTCCACTTGGCGAAAAGCTGTTCGATTTCGGCCTCGGGCACGAACTGCCCGGCATCCGCCTCGGCGATCGCCTGGCGCACTTCCTCTGCTTCCCTTTGCTTCAGCTCAAGGTAGCGGTCGATGGCTTCCTTGATCAGATAGCTGCGGTCACGGTCGGCCGATGCGGCGAGCTGGTCGAGCTGCGCGATCTTATCTATGTCCAGGCGGACGGTGACATTGGCTTTTTCCATAAGGCATCTCATTGCATAGTATTATAGTGATTACACTATCATCAATTGAATGATAACGCAACACATTGCAGTGCATTGCCTTGCGGTAAATCACGATGGGCCTTTGCTATCCGATAAGTCGCTTTATCGGATGCCAGATCGGAATGACTCACAAGTCCGTATTTTGGGTAAATTACGCGGAATGCGTCATCTGAGGAGTTGACGGATTACCCAATATTGATATAATATATAAATACGTGAATCACAATAGGGTAACGAAAATGGAAACGACCACCTCGGCCGACTTTCAACGGAAGATCGGACACTATCAGGATCGCGCCTTGGTCGAGCCGGTCATGGTCACGCGCAACGGGCGGGAACGGGTCGTGCTGATCTCCGCCGATGAATTCAAGCGGCTCAAGCGGCGTGACCGCCGGGTGATGGGCCTGGAGGATTTCACCGAGGCGGATTTACGGGCGATTCGGAACGCGGAACCGTCTGCGGCGGCAGCGGCCTTCGATCACGAAGTGATCGGCTAAGCGGTTGGCGTTCCCTGAGCCCGTTGTCGGCCTCGTCCTTCGCTATTCCTACCTGTGGCAGGCGGAATTCCGCCGTGAGCAGGAGGAAGGGGTGAAGGATCGGCCGTGCGCCGTGGTGCTGGTTGTCACCGACGACCAGGGCAGCAAGGTGGTCACCGTGCTGCCGGTTACGCATACCCCGCCCTCTGATCCGGCGTTATCCGTGGAAATCCCGCACGCGACCAAGCAGCGCCTCGGCCTCGATGATGATCGGTCCTGGGTGGTGCTGACCGAAGCCAACCGCTTTCTCTGGCCCGGACCGGATTTGCGGATGCAGGAACCCGGCGATCCGGCGAGCATTGCTTACGGCCTGCTGCCGCGTGCCCTATCGAGAGAAATCAGCAGAAAGTTCGCCGACGCGATCGAATCACGATTAGGCCATTTGGTTTATCGAACGGAATAAAAAGCAGAGACGACCGGCGGCAGAAGATGGCCCAAAGACTCAAGGAGAGAAAAAAGGAGGATCTGGGAATCGGCCTGGTGCATTAGGGAACATTTGGATACGATGTAGCTCTTGAACGGCTTTCAACCTCAGATCCAAGCCAAGCAGCGAATTCGATCATGACACAACAAGATCCGCAAGCAGCACGCAAGGCGGAAGCTCCCCAACAACCGAGCAGCTCGGATCGCACGATACGATCCTACGAGTATTCCGCTGATGCCCCGGTCAAATCTTCCGCTGGGGATCGCTTTCAGCGGTGGCCATTTGCACAAAGAATTGCCCAGATCATTGCGACGCGGAAGGACCCCGAAAGCTTGGTAGTTGGTATCAACGGAGCGTGGGGGGAGGGAAAAACTACGGTTTTCTATTTCATCGAAGAAGAATTAAGACGACATGATAATATTGTCACATTCCGCTTCAATCCCTGGCGATTTCCGGATGAATCCAAGCTGGTGCGGGATTTCTTTCATAGCCTCGCGGCGGCTCTCGAAACGAGCATTGTGACTGGCAGAGAAAAGGTCGGTGATTTTCTTAGTAAATACGTGTCGATTGGTGCGGGCTTGGCTGGTGCTGGCGATGCGACGAAGGCGATCGGCGACCTTCTGTCTTCGGTGGAACTCGAAAAGATCAAAGAACGTGTCGAAACAATTTTGAAAGACTCTAACAAGCGTGTCGTCGTACTCATGGACGATATCGACCGGTTGGATAAGGCAGAGATTCAAACGGTGTTTCGGCTGGTCAAGCTCGTCGCCGATTTTGAGAACACGGCTTACGTGCTGGCATTCGATTCCGATATGGTCGCCTCAGCCCTTCAGGAGCGATACAGCTCACACGATCAGGACGCCGGACGAAATTTCCTGGAAAAGATCATTCAGGTTCCGCTGGATTTGCCGTATACGCCCAAAGCTTCCCTGCGCACATACTGCCTCGAAATCATCCAACAAGTCATTGTAGATTCCAAAATTGAGCTAACTGATAATGATATACAACGCTTTGTGCTCTGTTTCGATCTCGGTTTGCTCATCCGGCTGAATACCCCGCGAATGGCAAAGCGTTACGGCAACATACTTTCCTTCGCACTGCCTATCCTGAAAGGGGAGGTCAATGCGGTTGATTTAATGCTCATTGAAGGAATTCGCGTTTTTTATCCGAAGCTGTACGAGACGATTCGGGATCGGCCAGATGTGCTCCTGGCGAGCCGCCGCCGGATGGGTGAGCATAGGGATAAGTCAAAATCAGATGCACAAGGGGTGATCGGCAAAGCGCTAGCATCGGTGTCTCCGGCTGAACAGCAAGCGGCCATTGATTTAGTCCGGCGTCTCTTTCCCCGCATGGAGGCCGTATTCGGGGGGATGAGCTACGACGACAGCTTTGAGGAAAGTTGGGCAGCACAGCGGCTTATCGCGTCCGGTACTTATTTCCCACGGTTCTTCTCGTATGCGATCCCTGAAGGCCAGATCGCCGATCAGGAGTTGAGCGCGTTCATCAGTGGGTTGGGACAAAGGCAGAGTCGGGCGGTGGCTGCGGACTTGAAGCGTCTGGTTGGGGAGAAAAACGCGGATTACGTGGTCGGAAAGCTAAGGTTGATGGCGGACTATCTGGATTCCCAGGCAGCTTCAGTGCTCGCATTGGCGGTGGCCATCGATGGCTCGGTGTTTCCAAATCCACGGCAAATGCTCTCGATGGTCGGGCCGTACTCACAAGCCGCCATGCTCGTGGGCGATCTGGTGGGACGGATTGCCTTGTTGGAAAGCACAGAAAAGGCGGCGACAATTGCCCATGATGCGATTGAAATGGCCGAGCCGGTCGATTTTGCGGGCGAGATTTTCGGCTGGCTCCGTATCGAAAAGGATCAGGAAGAAGACAGTGAAGAAGAACGAGATCGATATGGCCGACTGATTCGCAAGCCATTGCCGCTTCAAGAGAAACATCGTTTGGGTTCGACTCTCGCTAACCGCATGAAGTCGGATCTCATTTCAGCGTCAAACCCGGACAGCAAACATTTGGTCCGCTTCCTTGGCGTTTGGGCATCCTATCGATCCGTCGAAGAGACAACGGCGTTTGTGGCGGATCGAACTAAGGCTGATCCTTCGTTTGCGATGCGGCTGCTGGATGGACTTCGGCCGACATCCTGGGGTTTAGAATCAGGAATTTCAACAAAGCATATTTTTGAACGGCGAGAGTATGACAATCTTGACAAGCTCGTCGATCCAGGATTGATCAGACAAGTGCTAGAGGACAGATTCGGTAAATACGAACCGAAAGAACGCTTCCCGCGGTTTGGGGAGCCTGATGAGGACAAACGTCTAGCGGAGCAATTTCTTTGGCTTCACAACCATGTCGAAGGTGAGAGAAAAAAAGCCAGAGAAAAACCCGATGACACTGAAGCAAAGAATGATGATGAACCGCCGATCGGGTAAGCGGAAAACCGGGTGATCTGCTCTGGAGATAAACGAACCCGACTGTTAGGATGGGTCTGTTCAGTATCGGCAATGTTCTTCGCGTTGTGTGGAGCGTGTTGATATGAATGTCGCGTGTCCTGTTTGCAAAGGCGAAGCCCGCGAGGACCATTCCAGGCGGCAGGGCGATCATGATTGGATCGAGTGTGCGCGATGCGGCGGGCTATTCGAAATGGGCGGCTCTTCTTACCATCTGAGACAGCAGCAGCCTGAGCCGTTGCCCGCCCTTGCCGGTGTGCTACGCCACGCCTTTGAGCGCCGGGAACCTGTGCCGCCGCTCAACAGCTTTTCAATGGATGAGCTTATCAGCCGTGCACCGGCGACGGCCGAGGGCAAGGCGAAACGGCTGTTGGAGGCCATCGCCAGGCGGGCACCCCATCCGGGAACCGATGTTGCCGAGCTGACGCATGAGAGGGATTATCCCTTGGCGTATGCGGCGGGCGCCGAGGAACTGAAATCCTATCTGAAGCATATCAACACCATCGGCTGGATTGAGATCAGGCAGGCCGACGACACTGCGACACGCTGCACGCTCACCGTTGTCGGACTGATGATCGTCGAGCAGCACAAGGCGCAGCCACCGGGCACCTAAAGCCTTGGCTGTGCCGCCCACCATCGACCGGGCTTTCCGCGCGACCATGAACTGGCTGTCACGCTGGTTTGTTGAGGCTGACAATGCCCAAGTTTTCGCCGAACGAGTACCGGACCGCCGAAGAATACCGGCGGGCAACTGAATCCTTTGCCGGTCTTTCGGGTCTGCTCCTGTTTGGCTTTGCGCGGCATCCGCTTGGGAAAAAGAATCTCATCATTCAAAACTTCATAGCCCGCACCATTATGATGGTGCGAAGCGTGATGACGCTCTGGGACTTGGGAAACGTCCAGGATTGCTGGATTCTGCACCGCTGCATCACCGATCGCTACTTCCATCTGGTCAGTCTCGGCAAAACCGATTCATACGAGCTATTTGACGACTGGTCATTTATGAAACAGTTCGAGGCCAGGAACCGGCTTCGGAGTGACCCCAAGTGCCGTGATATGATCGATTTGCCGCTCTTTTCACCGACAGAGGAGGAGAAGGCACGGTATGCAGCGCTAAAAAGCGCACCGCCGCAATGGAGACGTCCGAAGGCGGAGGACGTAGCCAAGCAATTGAATATGGAATTTATATATAATTATAGCTACGATTACGCGTCGTCGCACGTCCACCCGATGGCCAACGACGGGTTGGAAGAATTCTATGCCATCACGAAGCTGGAGCCGAAGCCGGACTTTCCCTCACAAATCTCGGTGCTCCATAATTCACTTTTGATTGGATGTTTGCTCGTGAATGAGGCGTTGAATCAGAGCGATTTTCGCTGGATGGCGGTCGTTTATGATTTTTATGGGCATTTGCTGAATCACATCGATAACGGCTCGACGGATTACCTGGTGACGCTCGCAAAAATCGCGACCATGGGGCCGGGCGCAAAGCTATGTGAGCCGGTGAGCACTAGCTAATGCAGCACGCTAAGTTAACGCCGGCCACCGCTATCGGGTGTGTAGTAAGCTTTAGCGGTGCGAAATAGACGGGCCACATGGTCCGTAATCCTGCGAGCAAGGGCCGGAGCGTCGGATAAGTCGGCTCGGGAAATGTGTAGCGGAGCGGGCGGGGCTTTGAGCGGATCAGCCAGATTGTGCATCGGTACGGTGAATGAGTTGACAGGATAGGTGGGCAGATTACCGAAATTTTTGCTAGCGATGCCCGTCAAACTGATGCCCACATACAGCGATGAAATCATTTCGCCACGAGGAATGGATTTGTAATGCGCGTTAGCGTAAGACAGGAACGCGGCAAGGTGTGCCTGCACGTCGTCTTCGCTTATGATGTAGAGATTGCCGAATGAATGACCAGTCGAATCGCGGCGTAGCGACGTGCCGTAAACCAATGCGCCGTCACTATGAATCTCCAATCTGGCCACGCTTTGACGACTAATCTCCTGGCTAAACACGAGAGCATTGCTCTCTTCAGCCGTACTGGTGCCGTGTTCGAGTTTGAAAAGGCTCCCCGCCCCGAAATAGGCTGGCTGTAGTAGTCGATCGCGCATCTCCTTGCGACCGAATTCCAAAACGTCAAGGAAGCTTTCCCCTTGCCTGGCAGGGACAATCACCGCTCCAAGCCACGTACCATACTGAGACTCACGCCGGCTGCCCCACTTATGCTCATCCAAGGCCACTGCTGCGGTCGTTGGATCGAGCGTCCGGATGCCCGGATTGCCGATCAGGTCATTTAATGCCTGTACGATCTGCATTTTCAGTTCATCGGGCGATTCGAAGAAGGCAAATGCATACCCGGTTTCGTAAGCCTTGATCTTTTGTAGAAAAGCGTTCTGTGAAGGTTCTTTCGGCCCTTTCTTCTCGAAGCATAGGATGGGCATGCCTCGCCGACGTGCTTCCTGGAATTCTTCCTCGGTCGCCGCAAGTCCAGAGCCGGGCGCCACGTACCCGTAACGTTCACCATATATGCCAATATAGATGTCGCTGCTACGCACTCCCTCCAGGCATGCCGTTTGGGAACTGTTCGGTTGCGCTCCGAAATCCTCGGCCATGACAGGCTGGTGGCGAAGCCGAGTAATCGCCTCTTTGGCGGCAAGCCGCTCAGGGGCGAAATCCCGCATCACCGAACTGATAAAGGCGCGACGTGCCATGTGCTCGAAATCCTTTAAATCGCCGATCGCGTTGCGGCAAACATTCAGTGAATATCGTAGAGCGGTACGCCAACGGCTTGGGCGGCCGTTTTCAACTTGTCATCCAATGTCGCTAACGGCAGGCCACGACGCATGGCCAATTCCAGGTACGCGGCGTCGTAGGACGTAAGGTTTTGTTCGCGAGCCAGGCTCAGGGTTGCACTCCAAGCATGCAAATTAGTTTCATCGTCGATGGTGATCGGCAACGCAGCTAGATTCTTAAGTAGCCTTGCCGCCTGTGCCTGCGTCGAACGCTTGCGGCGTTCTCCCATCACAAGGGTATTGGTCACTTCCAAGGGCCAGTTTTGCGGTACGAAAGCCATTTGAGAGGGCAAGCTGCGGGCAACGTTGTCGGCATAGCTGCTTGTTTCGTCTGCGAAATACCAAGCCATCACGATGGAGCAATCGAGCACCAGCCCTTCCGGTGGGCGCTTGGCGATTCCCTTCTTTTTGCTCAAGGCCGCCCCTCCTCGATCATCTCCCGCACGGTAAGGTCATCGCCGAGCACGGGGCCGTGTTCGTCGCGGTAGGCTAGCATTGCCTCAATGACCGCTTTAACGTCCGGTTTGGTCTGCTCCTGGGCAGGCGATAACACGGCGATCGGTTTGCCGCGTTTCGTGATGGTGATCGACTCGCCTTTCTCTACCTGGCTGAGCAGGCTGGGCAGATGCGTTTTGGCTTCGTAACTTCCGACAGATTTCATGCGGGTATCCTTTTGTTCTAGTCTGGTGAACCTAGTCTAAAGCGGATTGCCCATTTTGCCAAGACCATTTTGCTGTAAAGTTGGACAGTGGGCAGAAGCCATGGCCCCGGCTTGAGTCTCCTTTAGTCTGCGTCCACGCTGCCGCCGTGTGATCGCTGCGAAAACTCGACTGCGGTGTTTCGGGCAATAGAGAACGTGCGACCGGTCTTCGCCTTGGTCATGGAGCTGACCCACACGCTGCCCGTCTCGGAAACATGACGCTAGACCGGGGCGCTCGCGGATGACGGTTTCCGATAACGGCTCGCCCTTGATGGCGGTAGGCTCGTCGTTGGGATCGTTAAAGTCGGCGGCTGTGTCAGGTAGCTGACGGCGTATCCAGCCGTCGTGGCAATCGTTCCCATTTGGTACAATACATGGCTGGTCGTACCGTCAAAACGCCAGGAGAAGCGCCATGCCCGATGAATCCACGTTGAAAAACCACGTCGATGGCCTTGAAAAGGAAGTGCGGGTGCTCAAAGCCCAGTTGGCAGCGACCAAACGCCTGCTCTGCGACCTGGCCGTTGCATCGTTGGGCGATTCACCTGAAACCGCGACGTTCCTTGAGCGGTTGGAACGCTACACCCTCGAATACCTGAGTTGACCAATCACCGAATTATGAGCAGGTATCATTCCATGGCCAAGGAAGATCGTCAGCAATCGGATGCCGAGCGGCAGGAAATCGACAAAGCCAACTCACGGAAGCTGATGCCGCATTACACGGTCGTCAGGAACCTACGGCAGGACGATATAAAACTTAGGGAGGAATACCAGGATCAAGGGCCGGTGCACAAAACCATCCTTGAAAACCTGTCCAGGGACCTAGAAGAATTCCGGGACATGCTACGCAACGAAGAAGAAACGATCCTGACCATCGGTGCCGAGTACGGCTTCGTCCGTGCCAGAGTGGGCGAGGCGATCACCGCCACTAAACGGTCAAGTACACGGATTCTTGAAATGCTTGGGTTAATAATGTTCAGCAGGCTGGGAAAGACCTACGTCCACCCGGATGAAAAGACGCAGGAGACTATGGCTGAGATCATGGAGCACATGAAAACAGTCGATAAAATGACATCACTTTACATTGAAATCATTGACCATACACAAAAGTCGGGGGCATAGGGTTTGTAGTCAAAACATTTTGCGAATTCCGACACCGAAGGCGTGGCGCCCTATCCCGACAACCTACCTGAGTCACTCTGTTCAACGGCGCTTTCGGATAACGGTCAACTCGTGACGGCAAAAATCCGCCGTACTCAAGAAATCGTTTGGTGCCGATGGCACTTTATCGATGATGACGCCGCCACGCCCATCGTCATACTTCACGATGCCGACGCCCTTCCATCCCGAGGTGGCCCGCACCTTCGCGCGAACCAAAGTTCCTGGCTCCAAGCGGTTTTGCATGTTCTGTTCCTTCCGGTTAGGAAGACCAGTTATCGACACGTACAAATCGAGACTACCCAAGCGGTTGCGATGTTGTCAACGGCTTCGGAATCAGGCCCCGCAAAGATGTCCGGCTACAACGCTGATCTTCCACGCCCTCGACCGAATCTGAATAACCGGATAAACTGGATTGACTGGCGGCCACACAGGCTGTCAGAACTGTTCCGTTGAGGGGGAAATTGAATTGGCGACCACAGTCTTCGTCTTAGCCGAGACACCGGTGGAGCTGTTCACGAAACTCAGCCTCCACCCAGACCTCAACAATGAGCAAAGAACTGCGGCGGCTACTATCGCGGCTGAATTGCCATTCCGGGACAAGCTGGATTGCCCCGTATGGGGTGGCCCCAATTCGAATACGCCGGACGAATACTCTGTAACCGGAAGCCCAGTTAGGTTCGTGATCGGGCCTTGGTCTGCGGGGCAAGCGACGAAGATCGAGGTAGGTGAGATCGCGGAAGGACTTCAGCGGAAAAACTGATCGGCATTTCTCATGCGCCACCGCATTGGGATCAGTCTGCTCACGGCCTCTAGTGTGTGTGTTTGACTCGGCGTCTACTAGGCTCATGCCGGTTGAGAGCGTGCCAGCGGCCCGGAGAACAGCATGCCGGTGGCCAGTTCGACCGAAGAATCAATTGATCCGGCGTTACTTCGATGCCGCTTTTAAGCCGCACGAGCAGCTTGCCGGGTTCGGCCCAATAGCTGCTATCGACGACATCAGGAACGCCGTCCAACTCGACACTGACCCCTGCCAGGTTAACCCGGCAATGGTTTCGGTTGGCGAGTTCCTCGGCGACGGTCATGCGTGGGAGCGGCGGCAGCTTGACCTTTTCACCCGACTTCGCCGCATACTTGACCAAAGCGGCTGACTTGATCGACGTGAAATAGGCCGCGTGGTTCGGCTTTTCCGCCGTGGCGATCAGCCAGTCGATATCGACAAAGTATGCACCGATATGTTCAACAATCGGGTATCCGGCGGCTCTCGCCTCCTGCATTGCGTCACCACCGCCGAAATCCAGGCTGTAGAAGACTCGGTGATCGGGAACGGACACGCCTACTTCACCCGACCACCGGAAGCGGTGGCACTGCGGTTTAACCTTGGTGATCCGCAAGAAGGCGATCTGGTAGGTTGCCATCGATGCTGCACCTCTTGGCTGTCAACCTTCCGGCTACACGCCGAAGCCCATTTGTGCGAGGACTGCCAGGCATGTTTTCCTGCGGTCCTCATCCATCTCTCGCCGATCTCCCAAAAGGCGGTGGACGGATTGTTTCAGGTGTTCCGGAAGCGGTACGCCGTATTCCACTTCGATGGATTGAATGGCTTCGGGCGGCGACGGAGAAAGAGTGAGATCGCCCTTTACCACGCTCGTCATCTGAGCAGCGATGGCATCGATGCCAGGATCATGCCCCATGCTGCCAAGCACGATGAGGGCGAATTGAAATCCTTCCATGAATTGATCGTCAACGGTCATGAATTGAACCTCAGCGGTGGTAGCCGGGCGGCGGGATGTTCGCGAACCCTAAATACGCCAGTTGATTAGCGTGAGTAGGTAGCCGAGTTGTTGGACACGCTGAAAATGCGTCGTGTTGCCAGTAACCAGTTCCAACCCGTGCTCGATGGCGACGGCAGCGATCATCGTATCAGCCGTACCGATTGGCCTGCCCGTACGCTCCAACTCTCCTGCAATGCGTCCGGCCAGCTCAGCCTCGGCCGTTTCAAACGCAAGCACTTCGGCAGAGGGGATGGCGGTGAGAAAAGCTTGCAGTTGTCGGGTCGCCTGCTTCTTCTGGTAGCCGCGAACGATTTCCATGACCGTGACGGCGGCGATGGTGTAGTGGCCGAACGACCTGCGGTAGGATTTCGCGTGGGCGGCTACGGTCTGATCCACGCCCTTGATGATTTCGGAAAAGATGTCGGTGTCGAGAATCGCCTTGTTCAAAGATCAATTTCCCGCCATTTATCCTCCCGCCGGTGGCGGTAAGCGTCAGCTACGATCTCGTCCATCAGCTCGGCATCGTCACGCATCAGGCCCAACAGGGGATCGGGCATCTCTTCACTGTCGTTAGCCTGGGGCGGTACGGGATGGCGGCGGGCGTAATCCCGTACGAGTTGGTTAACCATCTCATCGGCGGACGCGAAACGACCGCTCTGCACCGCCGCGTCGATGGCGTTTTCTACGTCTTTCGATACATGTATCGTCATGATGCAACCTCCTTGCCTTCTTTGATGTTAGCACGGAAAGCCTATCGTGCCAAGGGCAAGCGAGTTACGGCGTCTCAAATGGGGCATTCTGCCGGAATGGCGTCATCGCAGAGGATGTTCAGAATCGTACGCTAAGCACAAACCATCGAAACAATTACATATTATGGAAGTGAAGAAATGACTAGTGCACGTGCTCGCGGTTTGGATCGGGCTCATCCATCTTCTTGCTCTCTTTTTCCTCAAGCTGGAGGTAGTGGACCGGCAGAAGATCGGCATTCGGCACAAATGTTTCTGACTCAATTCTCTCGCGGAGCTGGCGGGCATCCGCGTCAGTCAACATAGCATAATCAAGGCTTTTAAGAAATGGATTCTTAATGTCATTAGTCTTATTATTAAGTTGCAAGCACATAACCATCGAGATCCGGGCGTAATTCACAATCCGGTCGCATAACAGAAATGTTTCTTGACGTTTGTTGTCTTTGACAAAAACCCCGTGAACGAATCTGCTCCTTATACCGTATGCCATATTAGCGTCTTTGGCGACCGCTTTTGGATCGAAGCCAAAATGTCGCAGAGTGAGGGCGAGACGCTGAGCGAATTTGTAGGCAATATCTCCCTTGTCGTCATCGGTCAGATACAACCCTTCAAAGCAAGTGACGGCGGACGCTATCCGCTCCTCGACACCCATTTCGCGGGTCAGACAATCTGTGTATCTTGGCAAAGGTATGCCGAGGATGTTCGGTTTCTTGGGTGGGTCGAGCAGCTCCATATAGGACGGGATACGATCGAGCAGCGTGGCGATGAATCTGCTGAGCGGCTCGACGTCCGACTGGCTGATACTGTAGGAATATGCGTTGATCTGCGATAAGGCTTGCCTGTCGGAGCCGACCGTTCCGTTGTGGTGGCAGTACGATGCAGCAACGTATTCAAGGTTGAGCGATTCAACCGACCCAACTTTGTAGAGGCGAAGAATCTGGAGAAGCGTTTCGGTTCTCCGTTCGACGAAAAATGGTTCCGATGCGATTTGTGATGGGCTGCCTCGAAACGTGTAGTCCACAATGGCCGATGGGTTTGGTCCGGAAAAAAGGTTCCCTGACAGCATGAAGCCGGCGCGCGCTTCCCGTTCAAGGTCGGACGCCTGCGGCCGGCGGATGACGATGCCATCGCCAAGCGCGAATTCCTCCCCTTCAAGAATTACGCCTTGCAGCCACAGTTTCGCCCTCCAAGTGACCGGATCCTGCCTGACGTCGTTGAGAAACCATCCGGTGCGCTCCCGTAGAAAATCTTGATCGACGGGATTCACCGGCTTGGTCACGTCGTGCGTCAGGCCGAAAAGCCATTTGGCAATGGTTTCCTGCGACACGGCAGAACGCGCGGCCAGGGCGTCAACGCAATGCGCGTGTGCCGCCAGCTTGGGAAACACCGACAGGCGGAGTTCTTGATATTCCCTCCACCCCCAGATTTCTCGGGCGACAAACTCAGAATCATAAGTAATATGTATGATTCCCCGATTGGTATAATGAATCGACTTTGCGATAGAGCGAACGTAAGTTTCTGTGCCTTTCTTCAACCTTCCGTCGCTCTGGTGATCCGCTATCACCTGTTGGCAAGCCAAAAGGTAATTCGTCACAAGTTCTATGTCGGCATCGCTTTGCATTCGAGGCCCCTTGCGGGTCACCATAGAAGCGTATTGGACGGTAGTTCAGTATACCATTTCCGCAGGGGTCTGCAATCGCCAAGCCGAGTTGCGGTATCCCGGGGTTCCGATTGCGTGGAATTCAGACCGTTCGTTAAACGGTCCAGCTCAGCCAGTCACACACCGAAGCCGATTTCCTGGTAAGGTTCACCCGGCTTGTGCGGGCTGATCTGGATTGTGACCTTTCTATCCAGCCGTTTGAGGAAATCGAGCAGCTTGTCGGTGGTAAAGCGATTGAAATGCCCGTTCATCAGGTGGGAGACTTCCGGCTGCTTGATCCCCAGCAGCGAAGCGATTTCCTTCTGTTTGAGCTTTTTATTCATGAGCAACGTATAGACATGAAAGCCGAGTTTGGCTCGTGCGAACATTTCATCGGCATCGTCAAGGCCCAGGTCGGCGAAAACATTGCCCGAGCCTTCTTCAAATTCGCTTGCAGCCTGGTCGTCAGTCTTCATGTTTCGCTCGCTCCTTCGCTTCCGCATATCGCTGCTTTATCAGAGCGACATCATACTTTGCCGTTTCGATGCCCTTCTTCGATTTCTTCTGGAAGGCATGCAGCACGTAGATTTTCTTGCCGAGCTGGACAGCCAGTACGGTGCGGTAGGCTTCGGCGTCGTATCGCAAGGCGATCTCAAAAACGCCGCTGCCTACCCCTTTGAACGGCTTGGCATCTTTCGGCATTCCGCCAAACTGGATCAGTTGCAGCTCGTCGCCGATGATCTTCTGCGCGCCTTTAGGAAACGTCTGGAGGTTCCGCTTGGCGTTTCCTATCCAGACCAACGGCCGCAGCACCGGCGTTTCTAGCTCGTCCTCATCCTCCGCACTGGCCAAAATTCCACACTCCTCATAATATAGGAAAATTCCTATCAGGTCAAATCGAGCCTGTCAAGCCAGTTGAAAATGACCTAAGTTGCAGAATAGCAGTGGGTTAGCCACACACGACTTTGAGTGTCGGTTGCGGCCAGAGCGTGAAACCGGCCCTACGACTCTGGCATCCGCGGCGGTGCTGTTTCCCGCACGAGCGCGATTTCAGTCGGCGTCAGGCCATAGGCAGCGTTCACCAGGTCGCTGATGACGCGCTCCAGCGTTCGTGCCTCCAGGGCGATCGCTTGGGCCGGGATGATCGTGCGCGCGAATTCTTCGCGCAGGGCGCGTAAGGCAGCCAGGCTCAGCGGATTCTTCTTACCGCGAACTTTGCGGATTTCCGCGACAAAGGCGTCGGAATCGAAATCAAGCGGGTTTCCGAGCTTGGTACTCGGTGCATCGATGCCGTGCTCGACCTGGAGCCAGTCGAGCAGGTCGCATAACGTGGCCTGCTGCTGCTTGGTGATGTCGATCAGGCGTCGTGCGGCTTCTTCCGTCTTTGACCGGATTTCGTCGGAAGGCTTCGCGATCGGCAAATTTTCCATCAAAAAGGCGACGGGTGATAGTGCCTCGTCCTTCATGTGCGGCAGGTATCGCCAGTTGTGCCACCAGAGCAGCGGCGAATTCAGGACGCTCAACAGATAGAGATCGCCGGTCTGTATAAAGAATGTTTTATTATTGCCGTAATGACCATTTTCATCCAAACAGTACGATGAATGAAATTGAATCTCCTGATAGTTCAGTTTCGGTTTGTCGAATTCGTGCCAGTAGGCGCAAGACCGAAGTTCCCACCAGTTACGGCCTTTATCCTGCCGCTTTCTGAGCGCCGCTTCCATCGGCTTCATGCGTGCGTGAATGCTCGGATAGATTTGACGAAATACCTCCTCGGCCTGATCGCCAGCGTCAGACCACGGCCAGGCAAAGTCGCCGCTGGATTTCAGGGCGATCATCCACAGCCCGGCCCAATCCGGGTGCCAGCGCCTGACATCCTGGCCCCGCAGGTAAGGCTTAATGACGTCCGCACAACGTGGGTCTGCCGCCACCAGGGAATTCCTCGTCGCCGTGTCGATGAGAAACGCTTCGTTGAAGCCGGTCAGGATGCCACGGTACGGCTTTACCGAGGCGAATTCGGCAAGCGGCGTGCCCCGCGCGCGGATCTTCGCCATGAGATCGGTAACCGCCTTCGGTTCAAGCGACCAAGCGCCTTCATTGAGGCTCATCCGCTCAATATCGAAGCCTTCTGTCTCGATCTGGCTGCTCAAATCGTTAATGCGGAGCTGCTCTCGCGGGATGGCGCATACGCGTGTCGCATGGGGGGGTGGCTCGTCATTTGGCCGGCGCGCAACGATGATCGACGGGAAGACGTCGGCATCCTCGAAAATCTGCTTGGCGTGCCCGAAATCGATTACCGATTCGATCCAAGTGGCTTCCGCGAAGAACCGCCGCAACGGCTCGCCATATCCGCTTTTCATCCACTTGTTGGTGACGATGAACGAGAGCCGGCCGCCCGGCTTCAGCACCCGCATCCCCAGCTCGTAGAAATAAACGTAGAGATCGGCCGTGCCGTGGTAGACGCGATAACTCGTCTGGAAATACGGCTTGAAAGCCGAAATCCATTCCTGGCGCACGTAAGGCGGGTTGCCGACCACGACATCGAAGCCGCCCTGCTCGAAAACCTCCGGAAAAGCGGTGTGCCAATCGAACGCCTTGGCGTGAACCTTCGGATCGGCAATGACGCTGTTGCCGACGCGGATGGTATGATCGAGGCTGGTCAGCGGCTTGCCGCGTCGCGCCGTTTTGATCCACAGGCTCAGCCGACAGATTTCGACGGCTTCCTCGTTCAGATCGACGCCATAGAGGTTGTTTTGCAGAATCTGGGTATCAAGATCGAAAAGTGTTCGCTGCCCGCGCAGCTCCTCAAGCCGGTCGTTTGACGACTGGAAAGCCGCGTACATCTGCTCGAACGCTTCGATTAGGAAGGCGCCGCTGCCGCACGCCGGATCGAGAATGCGGATGGTTTTGAGGATTTCCTGCCAATCTTCCCAAAACGCGATGAGCGCCGCCGCTTGTGCCTTGGTGAGTTTGGCCGCGTCGAAGGCATCCGGATTGCGGAGCATTGGCTGGACGTTCTTCACCGCTGTCTTAAGGTGCGCCTGGCGGAGCTGCTCGAATCGAGCCTTCAGCACCCTTCCCAACGCCTCGCCTACGATGTACCGGGTGATGAAGTTCGGCGTGTAAAAGGCACCTTCTTTCTTGCGGCGTGCCGTGTGCTCGGCCAGGCCGAGCCGCTCGGTGATGCCTTCCAGCTCGTTGCGGATTCGTTCCAGGTCCGAAATCGATTGCTCGAAGATGTGGCCGAGGATGTCCACGTCGATGAGCTTGCCGGCCTGGGCGGTCACGTCGCCGGCCACCTGAAACGGCGGGCGGAAATCATAGGCGGCCAGATCGCGGAAATAGCCGCACACCTCATCGGGCACGGCGAGCTGGTCGAGAACGGTATCCCCGGCAAACAGGCCGCCGTTATACGGCGGAATGCTCAGGGCCGGGTTGCCGGTATCGACCGCCCGGAACAGGCCGCGAAAATTCTCCCATACCGGGCGGGGGGTATAGGGATCGCGGTGCGTATAGGCTCCGGCGATGGTTTCTGCCGGAAGCAAGCCCCGGTCTTCGCAGAAGGCGCAGAACAGGATGCGATCGAGTAGCTTCTGCGTCGCGGCCAGTACCGCTTGCGGGGAGATGCTGGCGTTGGTCTGGCACAAATGTTCAAACGCTAACTCGCGAATCTCGGCATAGCGGACATAGAATTCTTTGGTCAGCTCGCGGCCGACTTTTTCCGACGCGCTGAGAAGATCGTAAAAATGGCATTTGCCCGATGCCGGCACGACCCGTTCGGCATCGAGCAGGAAAAGGAACCGTTTGAGCAGGCCATCATCGCTGGCAAGCTTTTCGGTATCGAAACGTTCGTAAGTGTACTGATCGGCGCCTTTGAAATAAAGCCGGGTCTGCCGGATCGAGGTGACGATGATCCAGTCGCACGGCAGATTGATCGCGTAACGGTAGCCCTGATCGACGGCGGACATCTTGCGGCCGGCAAACGGCCGGTCTAGCGGGTCTTTCGGCCCTTTGCCCTCGACGGCGACGGTGAATTGCTCGCTTGCGTGCCGGAAATCGCCCAGCACAGCATCGGCGAACTTGCCGTCCACCTGGACGTGCTTTTCGCGCGACAAGGTGAAGCGGTCCTTGTGATCGACGGCCCGCGTGTAGCCGAGCAGCTCACAGAAGATATCGGTGAGGAAATCCGGCAGGATTTCCTGCTCCTTGAACGCGTCGGCGCGGTTCGACGCAAGCATCTCCGCCCATTTGATGAGCTTAGGGCGCGCCGCCTTTGCCCGCTCCGGGAGCGTAAATGTCGCAAGATGCGGGCGCAGGACATCCGGGCGGAAGAGTGGTTTGGCTTCGACTGGCAAGCTCGGGCTCCTGGACGGAAAATTCGGAGATTTGATTTTAGGTCATTCCGCGCGTAAGTCCAGAGTCAGGCAATGCTTACCCAGCCGGAGTCTCGTTCGGCGCCTGATCGAGGGTTTTCCGATCAACGGTGGAATACATCACATTGGTGCGCGGATCAATACATTCGGCTTGCTGCCGGTGCGCGGCGGGTAGAAGCACGTCAGCGAAACCGAATTCCGCTAGGCGATATATTAATGGGAAAATGAACATGCCAAGCAAAATGCCAAGCAGCAGCGCGAATAGACCGGGGTAGGCGGCAATATTGATGAGACGCGTGTCAACCAAATTGACCAACCGGGTAAAGCCGGATGGTTCGCCGGCAGAAAATCCGTACCGGGCGACAATCAGCCCGATTAGTAAAGAAACAAAAATGATAAATTGAATGAACCTCACAGCATTTTGTGTACACTATCGGCTGGAATCCGTCAGCAACGATCGTAACAGCCGTGCAAAACCGTATCCTTGAGATCCCTGCCGGCCGAGATGAGACGGTCGAATCGCCGGTTATCATCGCCCTTGCCGCCAGCGCTATCTGCGGCGGGCTCGTCGGCTTCCTATTCGGATGGTGGCTGGGCCATTAGTTTCGGTCACTCAGCGCCGAGCTGAATCCGCATCACCTGCCGCCAGTCGGTCGTGAACGCACCGGTCTTCATGTTGGCGAAAGCCTTCCAATCGCGGCGGATACCCGAGCCGGCGTAGAAAACCGTGTCGTGCCCCATGCGCCGGTTTACGGTATCGAGGGCGGTCATCAGCCGGCGGCGGCGCTCCTCGTCGCGGATGTCGAACAAATCCGCCTGACCAGAGCCTTCCGGCACCAGTTCGGCCAGCATGACGCCGCATTTGCTGTAGTGGTAGCCGGGCCGGTAAATCCGCTCCAGGGCGACGGCGGCATGGCGGATCAGCTCGGCGGTGTCGCTGGTCGGGTAAGGAAGCCGGACGCTCGCGCCGTTGCTGTAATACGCCTCAGCTGTAGCGAACGGGCTGTTGTGCAGAAAGACGGTCATATGCCGGGCGGCAAGGCGGTCGCGCCGTAGCTTTTCGCCGGCACGGGTCGCGTAGGCGATCAGCGCTTCCTTGATCGGCTCGAAATCGGTCAGCTTCCTCCCGAACATCCTCGACACGACCAAACCCTTTTTCGGCGGCGGGGCCAGCTCAAGCGGGATGCAGGGCGTGCCGCGTAGCTCGGTGGCGGTGCGTAAGGCCAAAACGTTCAGATGGCGGCGAACCCAGCCATCCGGCTGCCGGCTGAATTCCAAAGCGTTGCTGATGCCCTGGCTTTCGAGGAACCTGGCCCATTGCCGGCCGACCCCCCAGACATCGCCGACCGGAAGCCGTAAAAGGCTCTCCTGACGCTTGTGCTCATTGTCGATGATCCAGATGCCTCCGGCGGCCGGAAGCCTCTTGGCGAGCTGATTAGCCGCCTTGGCGAGCGTTTTGGTCGGGCCAATGCCGACGCTCACCGGTATGCCGGTCCATTGCTTCACCGTGCGGCGGATCTCGGCGGCATGCGCGTCTAAGGTTTCTGCCGGGAAACCGGCAAGGTTCAAAAACGCTTCGTCGATCGAATAGATTTCGATCTCGGGCGCGAAGTGGCCGAGCGTCTCCATCACGCGACTGCTCATGTCGCCGTACAGCGTGTAGTTGCTGGAAAACACGGCGACGCCGTGCCGCTTGACCAGCTCGCGGACCTTGAAGAACGGATCGCCCATTTTGAAGCCAATGGCTTTGGCCTCGTTGCTGCGGGCTATCACGCAGCCGTCATTGTTGGAAAGCACGATCACCGGCCGGTTGCGGATGGCCGGGTTGAACACCCGCTCGCACGACGCATAAAAATTATTGCAATCGACCAGGGCGAACATGCCGCCCTCAGTATTCCCGCACCGATCCGGTGACGCGGCCCCAAATCTCGAAGTCGCTGCCTTCGGTGATTTCCATGGCCGGGTAGCGGTCATTCTCCGGCACCAGGAACACGCGGCTGCCGACTTTACGAATCCGCTTCAGCGTGAATTCGTCATGGACGCGCGCCACCACGATGCAGCCGGTGGTCACCTCGGCGGCGCGATCGACGATCAGCAGATCGCCGTCATAGATGCCGGCGCCGGTCATTGAATCGCCCGATACGCGCACGAAAAACGTTGCGGCCGGGTGTTTGATGAACTGCTCGTTGAGATCGATCCGCCCTTCCAGGTAATCGTCGGCCGGGCTGGGGAAGCCGGCGGCGACGCGGAAGGTGAGCAGCGGCCGTTTGATCGCGGTGGCGAAAGACGGCGTGAAGAATTCGAGGGAGACTTGCGGCATGCGGAACCTGCTGGCGATCGGTGGGATGGTCCATGCTGCACCTTGCCGCCTCGGCTGGCAATCGATTTCTGACGGAGGCGGGGCTGGTTTCAGCGGCTAATGCTGCCGGGCCGGGCGTTGCCGGCCGGAATGCTCCGTCCAGCTCTTTTCGCCTTCGGCTTGCCGCTCGCTGACGCGGGATTTCTGCACCCAGCTCCGCTGACGCCCCTGGTCGTGATCGCCGGGCTCGTCGTCATACTCGGCCCGCCTGGGCGGCTGGTAAGCTGGCTCGGCCTTGGCGGCTTCGCGTTTGGGCCGCAAATCCCGCCAGATTTCATGGATGACATGGGCGAACGTCGCCAGCCCGGTTACGGCCATCAGGCCGATCGCCATCCGCTGGAAATTTTTGTCGCCGGTCTGTTCTGACATCGCCAGTGATTCTTTGGCGATGCTCAAGGGGCTCGGCTGATGTGGCAAGACGCTCATATGAAAAAGAAGTAGACGGTTTCTCTCGATGCGTCAAGCACTTACTTCAAGCCGAAAGACGTTAACCAGTTCGCGGCCGACGATCGGTTAATTGCTTTCCTGGGTCAGTTGACCGACTGACGGTTGTGCTCCGGGGGCCGATTTCACGGTGAAATCCGGCGGTTTTCCTCGTTCGCCCCGCGAAGGGCATCAGACTGTTACTAACTTTTTGCAACTCATAAGCGCAATCATACTTGATTTAGTGGGTCGGCTCCGTATGATACACCGGATTTTGTGACTGGGTGGGGAACCCCAATGATTCGCATGAAGCCGGTGAAGGATGTTAAGAAAGCCGAAGCGTACTACGCGAAATCGGACGGCGGCTATTACACCGGCGGCGACGACCTGCACCGCGAATGGGGTGGCAAGGCGGCATCGACGCTGGAGCTGACCGGGCCGCCGGAATTCGAGCAATTCGGCCGGCTGCTGCGGGGCCTGGACCCGCACAGCGGCGAACAGCTTACCGCCAAGCTGATCGATGGCCGCCTGGCGGCCTGGGACGTGACGGCCAGCGTGCCCAAGGGCGTCACCACGGCGCTGGAGCGCGGCGACGACCGGATCGCCGGCCTCATCTGGCAAGCCAACCGGCTGGCGATGGGCGACCTGGAAGGCTACGCGACGACGCGGGTACGCTCGGGCGGCAGGCAGGAAGACCGCGTGACCGGCAACCTGGCGTGGTATTCGGTGGAGCACGCCGAAACGCGGCCGGTGGAAGATGAATCGCTGCCGCCGGACCACAAATGGCGGCTGATGCCCGATTGGGACCGACACATCCACAATGTGATTGCCAACGTGACCTACGACGCGGTTGAGGACCAGTGGAAGGCGGTCAAGTTCCGCCCGATCATGGACCTTCGCAAGTATTTCGACCGGCGTTTCGACCATTACCTTGCCGGCATGCTGGCTGATGCCGGCTACGGGATCGAAACCAAATGGAAGCCGGACGGCAAGTACCACACCTGGGACATCGCGGGCATTCCGGCGTCGGTGGTCGAGAAGAATTCGCGGCGGTCGGGTGAAATCGAGGACACCGAAGCCGAAATCATCGCCGAACGTAAGGCGGCGGATGAAGACGCGCCGGATCATCTGTCGGCGGTCGAGCGCGACAAGCTCGGGGCCACCTCGCGGCACCAGAAGCGCGATGATTTGACGCTGGCCGAATGCCGCGAATATTGGGATAGCCGGATCACCGGCGATGAAGGCGACGCCATTGACGAAACGATCCGCCGGGCCAGGCTTGGGCTAAATGCGACGCCGGAGCGCCGGGCCGATCAGGCGATCGACTTCGCGCTGCGGCACCACGGCGAGCAGGAATCGGTGTTCCGGCTGGAGCATGTGCTGGCGACCGCGATGGAGCGGAGCATGGGAACGGCAACGCCTGCGGAGATCGAGGCCGCCATCAAACGGCCGGGCGTCATCGTGCGCGAGATCGACGGCAGGCGGGTGGTCACCACCTCCGCGCTGCAGGCCGAGGAGAATTTCATCGTAGGCTTCGCGGCACGCGGGCAAGGCACGGTCTGCCCGGTCGGCGTGGCGGAGGGGCTGGAGCGCAGCAAGCTCAATGACGGCCAGTGGAATACCGTCACCGGGCTGCTGGAATCCGAAAACCTCGTGAACGTGGTGCAAGGCGCGGCCGGGGTGGGCAAAACGTCGATGCTCGGGAGATTCGACGAAGGCTTGCGGCTGGCCGGGCAATCGGCCATCTACACAGCTACAACGGCTAAGGCGGCGGAAGTGCTGCAAAAAGACGGATTCCCCGCCTCTACCCTGGCCCGGTTCCTGGTCGATGAAAAAATGCAGAAAGCGGCCGAAGGTGGCCGCGTCGTCGTCGATGAAAGCTCGATGCTCAGCCACAAAGACGCCTTCCGGCTCTGCCACCTCGCCGAAAAACTTAACCTCAAGCTGGTCCTGATCGGCGACCCGATGCAGCACGGCAGCGTCGGGCGCGGGGCGACGATGCGGCTGCTGACGCAATATGCCGGCATCCAGCCGTTCCGCCTGACCGAAATCCTGCGCCAGAAAGACCCCGCCTACCTGCGGGCGGCGACGCTGCTGTCGGAAGGCAAGAGCGCCGAGGGCTTCGACGCCATCGACGCGATGGGCTGGGTGCAGGAGCTGGGCGACGATCAGGAGCGTTACCGGCAGATCGCCGGCGATTACCTTGAAGCGGAAAAGAACGACGAATCGGTGCTGGTGGTGTCCCCGACGCACGCCGAAGCGAACCGCATCACGGCGGCGATACGCTCGGAGCGGCGGCAGGCGGGCGAGCTGGACAGCGAGGAGCGGGAATTCACGCGGCTGGTGCCGGTGGAAGCCAGCGAAGCGGAGCGAGGCCAGGCGACCACCTATCAAAGCGGCCAGGTGATCCAGTTTCACCAGAAAGCCAAGGGCGGCTATGAGAGCGGCCAGCGGATCGCCGTCACCGATCCGGCCTCGGTGCCGGTCGAGCATGCCGGCAAATTCCAGCTCTACCAGCCGGAAACCATCCGCCTGGCGGCGGGCGACGTCATCCGTTTCACCGGCACGGTGAAAACCCGTGACGGCGAGCATTGCTTACGAAACGGGCAGACTCACCGCGTGAAGGAGATCACCAAGGGCGGCAACATCCGCCTGGATAACGGCTGGCTGGTCGGCAAGGATGCCGGGCATTTCCGCTTCGGCTATGTCGATACCAGCTTTTCGGCGCAGGGCAAGACGGTGGACCGGGCGATCCTCGCCATGTCGTCGGATTCGCTGCCGGCGACCAATAAAGAGCAGCTCTACGTGTCGAGCACGCGCGCCAGGAAGCAAATGACGCTCTACACCGACGACAAGGAAGCGGTTCGCGAGGCGATTCAAGAAACCAGCCGCAAGTTGGTGGCGCTCGATCTGGCCGACGCGCCGCCCAAGCCATCGAACCGCGACAAACTGAAAAAGCACATGGATCGTGAGCGGCGGCTGGCGGTGCTCGAACGGTCCAAGGCGGCCTGGCTGCCGCCGGAACGTCTGCATCAACCGGAAAGGCAGGTGTCGTATGGCCGATAACGATGAAACCCTGCTGCGTGATCGGCTGGGCGCTAAGGCCCGGCCGTCACCCAGCCAACTGCTGAGTGAACTCGACAAGCAAGGGCGCGCGGCCCCGAAACCTCCGCCTGGTCCGGCATCCGCGCCGCCGCCTCCGGCGGCGGATGACGATGCCGTGGCCCTGCCGCAGCCGGGCGACGCTTACGCGGCGCATTCGCGGATCGGAAACAAGCCGGAGACCATGCTGTCGCTGCTGCTCAAGGATTGGTCGATCAAGACGTTCGCTTACAGTGACCTGCGGTTCAGCGATTTCCAGCCGGGCACGGACGCGGGCAAAGGCCCGGTGTTGCTGCTGAGGTTCATCGGCGTGGCGGATGTGCGGCTGGAAGGCCGGCACCTGTTCCGGCTGGTCGATCCGCTACGGCGGCACCGGCTGGCATGGCTGGCCGAGCTGCCGGGCAGACGGGATTTCGCCGATGAAAGCGCCTTGGCGATCACCGGCGTTAGCGTCAAGGCAGCAGAGTGAGGCTCCGCTCAGGCCTTCTCGATCTGGATGAAAGTCCAGTTGGCTGGCCCAGACGACTCGAACGTATAGCCGGCTTCGCCGTCGGGTGTGCGCATCGGCGTCCCGCGATGGGATGACACATCGATCAGGTCGAAGAATTGCAACCCCGCGTCGTCCTCCAGCGTGATGGCGACATACTCCTTGTCGTCCATTTTTGCAAGCTTCTGTTTGAGTTCTTTCACGGTCATTGCCAATCTCCTAGATAACGAGTAGCTGGTGGACGGCGGCCAATCTACTTCTCAAGCCTCCTCAGCATTCGGCTTACAAGAACAGCCAGTGCTTCTTTGTGCGTCCAGAGCACGCTTTTCTCAAACTCACGATCTTGGGGAAATGCCTCGTAGGCAATTGTGCAGCCATTCAACTCGGGTCTGAATTTCACTTCGCCCCTTACGAATTTCTCCGTCACGGGCGCGATTACGGGCTTCAGTTCGATCTTCCATTCCGGATGATTCGCTTGGGTGATCGTCACATCGCTCATCGCATGGCGTTCGCCAAATACTCCGGGAATGATGACGGCGACGTGAATGTCTTTCGGCTTGTTCGTGCCAATACAGACTTGAGCACCTCCAGCCGCTTCACATCGATCTAAGGTGGTTTGGTCTTTGGGGAATCCGTTCTGTTTGACCCATGCCGTAAAGATCGGATTGTAGATTGTCGCTCCGACGGTGAGGGTGTACGCCGCTTCGTAGCCTTTTCGGTGAAGCACCTCAGTCGCCGCCGCCGCCGCCAAAATGCATGAGCGTTGTTCTCCGATCAGTTCCAATTCTTCAAGGACCGCAATCGAGATGTCGATCACGGACTTGGCAGCCATTTCAAGGCTCATCATGGCTCCCATGTAATCAAAGATCGGCCTGCCTGAGGACAAATGTAATGTGCGCCGAAGTCATCTGCATCATGTGATCGGCGTGTTCTTTATCCACCTTGTACATGGGTTTCGGTCCCCGGCCATGAGCGGCGCTCATCTTGTTTCGTATGGTTCCCACAGCCTCAAAGATCGGTATATAGAAGGCCGGGAACAGGTCGTTGGAGCTACACGCCTTTACGAGGGGCGAGAGCGTGTCTTTATCGGGGTTGTACGCCCAGCCCTTCTTCGAGCAGATTGTTTTAAGCGTGCTCTCAAAGGCAGAAGCCGTCGCCGTGATCGCGTCCGCGTATTCGCCTTTCCGGTATGCCTCGTGGGCTTTCATCATTTCTGAGAGAGCCGTTTCCAAACCCGGTCGGCCTAAAATCTCAAGGCAAGGCTCGATGACCTCCTTGTGTAGGTATTCAGTATCCTTGCGGATGATTTTCGGGAATTCATACGTAATCCGGCGACCAGCAGGGAAACCATAGAGATTGCCTGATTCGCCTGTGTCGATCTCACGCAAGGGGGTCAGCTCATAGCCGATGTTTTCGTCACGGAAAACCTTGTTGATTCCCTCTATGGCCGGTGACAGATAGAAGTACGGTGGGATCTGAAACATGATCTCGATGAAGTCCAGGGCCTTGTCGTCTGGGCAATTGGCGAAGTGCTCCTGGGCGGCGGCTTGAAGTGAACTGGCATACTGGCCAGCGTTCAGGCCCCCGTATTCCTGCAACGCCTTCCTACCGACTTCTTCGAAAACGCGGGCGAGGTCGAATCCTTGCCCAAAGGCGGTCATGTCATTACGGAGCACTTCCGCGATGACATAGACGATCCTGTTCCTGGCGCTCATCGGCAGGTCATATCGCAGTCCGGTTTTCTTTTGCCCCTGGCTCTTCGAGAAAAGCCCCATCGTACTGGTCCTGAAATCGCTGGACGAAGCTACTTCTGTGGACAGAATGCCATATTGGACGGATTTCTAGCGTTTCGTCAAGGTCAGGATCGCAACAAACCCGCCCCGAAGGTAGACGAACCGCTTTGACCACTCATTCTTGCTCTCCTCGGGCCGGCTCAGCCCGCCTTTCGACGCCAGGCAGCGGCGGCGCGGTCATAGGTGGCTTGCAGGTGAATGAACGCCTCGTGGCTTCCGCCCTGATCGGGGTGGAGCCGCAAGGCGAGCGTGCGAAACGCGCGCTTCGCCGCCTGAGCGTGCTCGGCCGACGGGTGCCGGTGCAGCCGTTCGATCGCCCGCCAGTGCTCTGCCTCTTCCGCTCTGCGTCGGCTGGCTTCTTCCTCCGCCTGCCGCCGCTTCTTGCGTTCGGCTTCGGCGCGGGTGGCTTGGTAAATATACCGAACCAACCGTCCGATGCGTTCTTCGTTTTCGGCGATCCGGTTAACCAGGATACGCCGCCGCTTGCCTTTGGCGGAAGCGAGATCGCGGGTCACTTCTCTGCGGACGCGCCGCCAGTGGGCCAAAGCTTTCTCCAGCGTAGCGGTTCCATCCGCTTCGCGGCCGAGATAGCACAGCGTTCGCTTGCGCGAGCGTCCTTGCTCGTCGCGGTAGCTCTCGACCAGGTAATAGCTGCTGGTGTTGCGGCATCGGCGTAAGGTGACAAAGGCCATGCGGCCGTCAATAGCACGGGACACCGGTTCGATCAAGCATTGCAGATACCACAAGTTGACCCCGAGAGGAGCGAACGAGGCCCTCTCAAGTCCGAGACGTCGTGTGGTATCTGCAATTCATAATGCAACGAATCGAAAAAACGAGGAAAGCGACAGTTTTCTGCATCTCACGGTAAAGAAAACACGGGAATTCCCCATTTACAGATACCACAACAGGACTCCGGAGAGACGGAGCGAGTCGCCCCGTGAGCCCCGAGGGCTTTGAGTGAACTTCGGTATTGAGTCGAGGGGCTTTCAGTCGTCGTCCGGCTGGGTCGCGATGAACGGCTATTCCGTCATGACGCTGGACAGGCAGGGCTGTGTTACAGCCGGCGTACTCGCGTCCGGGCGGCGGCGCGGGCAGGATCGCCATGGGTGTGAAGGACGCCGATGATCTCGATGCCTCCGGCCAGCACGCGGTAAAGGACCGAGTAGGGAAAGCCGCGCATGACGGCGCGGCGCACCGGGCCTTTGATGGACTGGAACATCTCGGGATGCTGGCCTATGTGAGTGAGCAGCTCGTCCAGATCGAGCAGAAAGGCATCGCCGATGCCGGGACCTACACCGTCATACCACCGAACGGCTTCCTCGACGTCGGTTTCTGCGGCGGCAAAAACGCTCAGCGGAAACGCCGGGCTCATTTTCGGCTGATCAGCCGCTGCTTCAACGCCTGCCACGGGATGAAATCCATTCGCCCGGCGTCCGCCTCGGCAAGCCGGCGCTCGACTTCCGCCCATTGGCTTTCGGTTAGCGGGCGCGATACGACCTCGTCATGCACGCTTCGCCACAGCCGGTGTGCCAGCAGGGTACGCTCCTCAAGCGAGAGTGCGGAAATGTCAAAATCGTCGTTCGGCTGGGGCATGCGGTCCTCTTGCTATGGAAATAATTTATATAAAGTTTAACAATTAGTCAACGTGGGGGCTTATCCGGGTTTCGCCAGTGCGGCGATGACCGCTCCGGCTTCGGAGCGGCATTGCTCCAAACCGTAGAAACCCCAGCAGGAATCGACCAATTCAGACCGCTCGGCGTGACACCCGCCGCAACCATCGATGCGGTGGACTTCGTAGCCGTAAATCTCACTGTTGCACCAGTCGGTGTAGGCGGCACACGCCTGCCGCGCGCGTTTGCGCATGAAGTGGCGGCGGGTGAACCCGCCATAATTGCGGGCCGATTCGAGCGTCTCGCTATCGGGTAGCCAGACACCGGCGAACGGCACCGAATCGAACGGGCAGCGCGCACCGGCGGGCAATTCTCCGGCGACCGACCACAGGCAAAGCCCGTGCTCGAAATAGCTGAGCGGCACGGCGTCGGGATTGCTTTCGATCGCCGATGCGACGCGGATGGGGTCGAAATTCCGGTGCCGGCGGTTCAGGCTGAGGATGGCACCCATTTCGCTCCAGTCGTCGAGCGGGTTGGGCGCATCGCCATCCGGATAGATGGTGATGCGGTAGGTCTGGCCGTCCTGCTCGACGGCTTCGGTTTCGATGGCGTCCATGCCTATGCCTCCTCTGCCTGGCCGGTTTCGGGGGCGTCGCCGAACGCATCCTCGGCGACCAGCTCCAGCGTCAGCCAGGTAATGCAAAGTTCGGCGTCCTGGTGTCGATCCACCTCTTGCAGTACCTTCCAGCATGGTTCCTCGGTCAAATCCGGCCGGATTCCCCGCACGTCCTTGACGCTCCAGATAACTGCGATTTGCCGGCGTTCGGCGAGCAGGCCGTGGATGTCGATGTCGGCCGATGCCGGAAGTATCCCAGCCGTTTTTGCCTCGGCGATGGCGGTGCGGGCTTTGGCGAAAGATAAGCCTTCTGTACCTGCCCATTGGCCAAAATCAAGGTCGGGATCATCTCTACTTTCGGCTGCGATGCCTATGCCGATAAACTGTTGCATCAGGTCTTCCAACGCCGCCAGCAACGCTGGCCCGGCCTTGCGTACCCGCTCATCCTCGAAATAGACCATCACGGACTGGCGGTACTCCTCGTCACCGGCCACATCGACCAGAGCGGCCATTTTTTCGCCTTCGCAATCTTCGATGCCACCGGTTTTCACGGCGGCGATGACGGCCTGGGCGTGTTCGACGGCCTTCCACGCTCGCTCTGCCTCGGCTTCGGCTTCCGGGCTGTCCTTCAGCTTATCCAGACAAAACGCTTCGCTCTCGGCGTAGTCGATGACCCCCTCCACTGCCGCCAGTAATCGCGGGGCGGCGTGCATCAGCCGCATCGCAGAAAGGGTCGGCGGCGCCGGATCATCGGCGTAGGGAAGCCAGAAGGGACGGCTGCGGGCGATTTCGTCACCGGCGGCATCACAGATAACGGCGATGTCTTCAGTGCCGTCCCGTTCGAAGTGGAGGCTCCAGCCGCTGTTCGCGCCGTTGGTTTCGTTTTGATTGTCTGTCATAAATGCTCCATGAAATGAGGGCGGGCATCGCTGCCCGCCCGGTTGGTTAATAATCTTCCGGCATCAACACGGTGGTGACCGAACGGTCCCATTCGGTGATGATCCAGAAACGCCGGTGGCCCTTGCCGTAGACGGACATCAGCCGGTCGCCGTGCTCCAGGCCGTCCGCATTCGCGCGGGCGTCTTCCGGGCAGATCTCGCCCCAATCGCCGCTGCCGTGCCGGGAAATGCCTTGCTCGACGTCGCTGGGGTCGAGCCGTGCCTGGGCGTTGGCGGTGATGACGATCTGCCCAAGCGGGAATCTTGGCCGATCGATTGCGATGACAAGTTTTGCCATGGTGGTTACTCCATACAGAATGATTAAAAAAACCGGGCGGGCCGAAGCCCGCCCGGTGGGTTAAGTTAAAGTGTCTGCTGATGCAGCCATTGCCATGTAGAAACGTAACGCTCCTCATCGCGCGTGATAAAATATGCAAATCCGCCAAACTCCCCATGCCGCATTTTGTCGCATGTTGCTGCACCTTCAATTGTGATATAGGGATACTCAACAGGATCGAGCGTCCTGAGTTTATCTTCGAATACTTTGAGGCAATTGACGCAAACACCTTCACTGTCCTCCCCTTCTTCTGAGAAAATCTCGCCAAAGAAAAAGTACAGATTGCCGTCATGCTGCTCGCTCGAAAGGCCGCAAGCAAATGAGAGCGATTCAAGCTCCGCCTCACTAAACAGTGATGCTGGCATGTTAGGTGATACTGTGGCTTGGCTATAATTGTTTGCCATTGTTAACTCCATTAATGTTGATGTTGAGGAACGGGCGGGCAGCGATGCCCGCCCGATGGGTTTCACTCGTCGCCGCTGTTGGCTTCCTGACGGGCCTTGCGGGCTTTGGAGTCGGCCTGGGCCTGCCTGGCGATCCAGACGAACGCCTGGCGGTGCAGCTCCGCCATCGCGAGCAGGTCGTCCTGGCCGAGGCTGTCGGTTTCCTTCCAGGTTTCGTCGCCCTGTTTGTAGCTGCGGCTCGGCGTGACCGAATACCAGGTGCCTTTGTCGCTGACGTTCCGCCAGATGGTGACCGAGAGGTTGCTGAAGCGGATTTTGTGTGCCGGTGATGACATGGTGGATTTCCTTTCCTTGAATTGTCGGCCCGACCATCGGGCCTTACGGGAGCAACCCATCAGACGCCATAGACGGGAGCTTTTGAGCGACGGTCCAGCTCCGGGTGCGGACGAAACGGCCTGGCGAGCCCGGCGGCATGCCGCCCTGGCTCGTGGGTGTTTCGCAACGCAAAGCCGGTGCTTGACCGGCCCGGCGGCGTCTGTAGTTTGCGCGAGTAAGGCTGATTTGGCCGGGCTGGATTCTAAGGCGCAGAGGAAAACGGCCTGGCAGGCTCCGGCATAGCGATCATTCCGGTGACAGGCCGGAGGGAAGCACTTTCTGGATGACCTACATGCGAAATATGGTAGAGAATCGAGCGTTTAAGCCCTGATTCAAAGCTCGGTCGGGATGACGTCGATTGCAAACATGTTGCATTGGCACCGACGCTGCTGTAAGATGAGCTAGATAATCTAGCTAGATTGAGGTGTGCTATGGAATGGCAGTTGGCAGATGCGAAAAACCGTTTTAGCGAAATGCTGAACCTGGCGTTGAGCCAGGGGCCACAACGCGTGCGGCGGCGGAAGGACTCCTTTATGGTGGTCACGGAAGAGGAATGGGAGCGCCGGGGCGGCAAGGGGCAGGGTTTCAAGGAATACCTGATGAGCGGCCCAAGTTTCGACGGCGTTGATTTGAGCCGCGACCCGAGCCCGATGCGCGACGTCGATCTGTGAGGCTGCTGCTCGACACCTGCGTCCTGTCCGACTTGCGCAACCCGGCCGGATCGCCTGCGGTGAAGGCGTTCATTGCTCCCCTGCCGGATAAAATACTGTTCGTGAGCGTGATCACGCTGGGCGAGATCGCCAAGGGCGTTGCGCTGCTTTCCAATGGGAAACGGAAACGTGACCTTGACGCGTGGCGAATCGGCCTGTCCGGAAGGTTCGAAGACCGGATTGTGCCGCTGGACCAGGAAACGGCGGAGATCTGGGGGGAGATAACCGCCGTCGGCCAGAAAAAGGGCGTGACGATACCGGCCCCCGACGGGCTAATCGCCGCGTCCGCCCTGCGCCACGGACTGCACGTCGCTACACGCAACCGGCCGCATTTTGAGCAGGCGGGGGCGATGGTCATCAATCCCTGGCTCACGCCTTCCGCTGCCGTTCAGTGAGCGGCGATTGCGGAAGGATTACCGATAGGATTCATGAAAACTATAGGAGCTGACTATTTTCAGTTTTCGAAGCGTGAGATGTCCTCACGAACCTTTGTAAGGCCCTTCTCGAATGTCCGTTTGCGATTCTCAGCAACCGAGTTCCAATGATCTGAAAAACGTTTGTGATGTCCTTTACGATTTTTGAAGAACTGGGAGATATCAAGCGCTGAATCGCCTTCACCACGATTTGCACGATAGAATTTAATTGACTCGACGAACACTTCCTCGATCGATCTCCTAAGACCGTCGGTAAGTTGTGGCGATTGTTTCTCGCAGAGGACACGGAAGGCTCGGCTTTTCTGCTGACCCCTTATGTGTGTCGAAAGTTGGGACCACATGAAATTAAGCACTAGCCACTTGGCATACGATCGTTCGGGAACACCGCGCGCAACCCTGGTTACTTCGCGCATCAAACGGTAGCGGGGAAGATAGTAGTTTGGATCGGAATTCGGAAAGACCAGAGCATAGTACTCTTCTGTGAAAAGTTGCTCCTTTCCAGCGCGAATGATCGCGGGATCGAGTTCACATCCAGCGACCGCTTGGGCGATTTCATCTTTGGTGACAACGTGATACTGTCCACGCCCAGAGGCTTTTAGCGCCTCCTGCTTTGTTTGACGCTTGCGCAAATAGAGATAGCCGATTTTACGAAGCGCCCTCTCCAGTTCGATTTGCCTTCGATCGTTCGACATGAGATCGGAAGGCGTGATGGCGTTCTGCCAATTAGTTCCAGCCACGATGCGGGATACTAATCCTTCAAACGCAGTGGCGTCGCCCTCCGGATCTCTGGGCACCCGAATGACCTTAACCAGTACACTTGCTTTCGACGCTTGCAGAGGCGACAACGCAAGCGTACGCGTCGTTTGCTGCCCATTTATGACCTGCGGATTCCCGACTTGTAGGATGTCCCGCCCTTGCGAACTCTTCCGCTGTGCTTCATCGCAAAGGATCGTGATGCCATTATTGTAGTAGAAGAACCGTTCGGGCTCACTCTTCAACGTAGCAGCCATGCCTTGATTGACCGGAGTATGCGTCCCCATAAAGCCGCGAATGTTGCGAGCGAAAAGGCGCAATCCCGCCTTCTCATACAACGCTGCCACAGCGTCACCACGCATTGAGAAAACCCACGATTCTACCTGGGTGTTTTGATCGTATCTCTGGGAAACACCGTTTACGGTGACACCGGAACCGGTTTCCATTTCCAAATCGAGCGTCGGGATCGGCGGCGCTACTCCGTCGAGGTAATCTCGGAAAAGCAACATTGCGCGCTTTCCGTCGATCACCTCGATCCTCGTCCTATCACCAACCCGGTGGACTTGCTGCTGTACGTCTTTACGAACGACCGGCCCGACTTTGCCTGTGGTGACGAAGTACAGCCATGACCTGTAATTGTCGTTTTGAATCTTCCGGCGCGCTATCCGGAGCCGCTCGGCTACAGCGGCGTCCATGTCAGCGACATAGGATTCAAACTCTCCGTCGTCTTTGGCGTGGACGCGCGCCGACAAGTCGGCGAATGCCACGATGTCCGAACGCGATTCGGGTTTGCCATTCAGTGTTTTTCGGTTTTTCCCTTGAACAAGAAACACGGCACGTGATGAATCATCGACCAGGATTGCGTCAAGACTCTTGTCACCGGCTCCCCCAATGATCGCCTCGGCAGCCCGTTCTTCGCTCTCCGTTACATAAGCCCGAAGAAACCAAACTATGAACAATTCCTCCTCACGGAAGTTAGAAAAGCGCTCTCCGAGTTCTCGAAGTGCCGCCTTGAGATCTTCAAAAGTTATCGCGAAGTTTTTCATCGAAACTCCATCGTCTCGTACTCTCAGCGTCGGCCTCGGGTTTCTTCTTACAAATCCGGTTCGAGAAGGCAGAGGTGCGCTCCTGGTCATCGCTTATGGGTGACCGGAGCCGTTAGGAATGCGATCTAGAGTACCATCCAGCCCGCGTCAACCATATCCTCTAGATCCCAGCTTCCCTTTTCGGCTACGTCAGAACAGGCTCATTTGGCGGCCATCCTGCCGCCGCCCGCGGACGATCTGCTGCCGGTAGGCAGGCTCCGGGCGGATGGGCGCGGTAGGCATCGCCGGTGGAAAGGGATGGATTTCCGCCTGCGGCGTCGGCTCCTCGTTTTGGGGGAGCGCTTCGGTGTGAGCCGTTAAGGTTTCGACCTGCTGTGTCGCAGGCTCGGTCTCGTTTTCCGGCTGGGTGAAAGGTTCCGGCTCCCTCCGGCGGCGGATGCGGGCGGTGACCGGCGTTTCGGCGACCACGCGGCGTGTAGCGGTCCGCTCGGGAGCGGCGTCGATGGTGTGGGCGGCCTTTAAGGATTTGATCCGCTCAGCCAGCTCGGGCACGGGCATCATGCCCGGCTCCGGTGTCGCCTGGGATAGACCGGTTTTCAATCGGTCGCGCAAGTCAGTCAGCTCAGTAAGATAGGCGTCATGCGGGAACGGCTTGCCGATGCGCGCCTCGTGATCGCGTAGCTGGCCTTCGGCGATCGCCAGCTCCTGGCGGGCGCTCTCTAACTGGCCGGGGTAGCTGCCGGCCAGCCGGTCGAGGGCGTTGAACACGGCGCGCGGGCCGCGATGATCGCGGGAAAGCATCCCGTGGCGGCTGGCGGCTCCTTCCAGGTAGACGTCGGCGCTGCCGCCGGCATGCAGCACCACGCCGAAATCAAGCCCGCGATACTGGCCGAGGGGAAAGCGTTTGGTTTCGCGGACTTTTTCCGGCAGGGCATCGAGACGACCCCCAAATATGTCCAGACTATCGGTGCCGTGGCATCGCCGGCCGCCGAGGATCAGCGGATCGCGCTGATGGGCTTCGGCGGTCGCCAGATCGGCCGTTAGATTGGCGATCCGTTCTTTCAGGCGGGCGATGGTGGGGGGCAGCTCGCGTTTGGCCTTACCGGCCAGATACTGCTCGTCATTGTGGTTTCGCTTCAGAATCGCCAAACGCTGCAGCTCGGCGTCAGCATCGGCGAGCGTCAGCACCGCCGGGTTGCCCGAGGCGATCGCTTTCACTTCGGCGTAAGACAGCTCCTGGCCGCCGATGTCCTCGGCGCGGCGGGCGGCATTGTCTCCGGTCATCACCTGGCTGATGAAGCGTGCCTTGGTTTCTAGTGCCTGCCACATATAAGCGTCGAACGATCCTTCGGTGACGTAGCGGTAAATGGCGACCTGCTTGTTGCCGTTGCCCTGCCGCAGGATACGGCCTTCGCGTTGCTCGACTTCGGCCGGTTTCCAGGGAGCGTCGAGATGGTGCAGCGCCGCCAGCCGCTTCTGGACGTTGGTGCCGGTGCCCATTTTGGCCGTCGAGCCGATCAGCACGCGCACCGAGCCGCTACGCACCCGGTCGAACAGCGATTGTTTCTTGGCGTCCGAATCGGCGTCGCCGACGGTGGCGATCTGCTCGCGCGGGATGCCGCGTGCGGTGAGCTTTCCGATGATCTCGTCATAGACGCAGTAACCCCAGGGCGTGGGGTTGACGCCCATGTCGCAGAAGATCATCTGTGTGCCGCGATTGGCGGCGGTTTTCTGCCACACGGCGGCGACATTGCCCGCCAGGGCGTTGATCTTCGAGTCCGGGTAATCGGCAGCGGTAGCCGATAGCAGCCTGGCGTCGAGCGCCAGCTTTCGGCCATCGGTGGTGATCGCCAGCGCGTTATCGACCCTGGGATCGACTTTCTGGGAGCGTAGCCGGTCGTAGCGGGCGACCAGCTCCCGCTGAATGCTGGCCTGCTCGTCCGACATCGGGCAGGCGACGATGAACGGCTTGCCGCCTTCGAGCGCAGGGCGCGGCAGATCGAGCATTTCGGGCGTCTGCACGTCGGCGACGGCCCGGAACATCTGCTGAAGTTCGGGCAGGTTGGTGAATTTCGCGAAGCGGCTGCGCGGCCGCAGGGATTTACCGTCCGGCGAGATTTCCATCGAATCCACCACCTCGCCGAAGGTGGCGGCCCAGCCGTCGAAATGCTCGATGCCGCGGCTTTGCAAGCCCTCCGGGTCGAGAAAGCGCTGCATCGTGTACAGCTCGACCATGGTGTTGGAAATCGGCGTGCCGGTGGCGAAGGTGACGCCGTGGCCGGGATGACGCTCACCGAGATAGCGGGCTTTCATGTAAAGGTCGAAAGCGCGCTCGGAGCCGCCGGTCTGGATGCCGGCCACGCGCTCCATCTTGGTCGGCGTTTCTAGATTTTTGAAGTAATGGGCCTCGTCAATGAACACATGATCGACACCCAGCTCGTCGAACACCAGCCCGTCGTCTTTCTTTTCCTCGGCGGAAAGCTCTTTCAGCCGCTCTGCGCGGCGGGCTTTCTGCTTTTCGATCGTCTTGATGATGTTGCGCGGCGTCGAATTGCCGGCATGGTCGCGCAGCAGCTGGTCGTAATCCTTGATCTGATCGCGCAGGAAACGCTGCTGGTAGTCTTTCGACATGCCGATCCGCTCGAAGCTCGAATGGGTGACGATGATGCCGTCCCATTCGCTGGCGGCGATTTTGGCGGTCAGCAGCTTGCGGCGGTCGCGCGCCAGATCGTCTTTCGAGGCGACCAGCAATTTGGCGTTCGGGTAAAGCTGCATGAATTCGCGGGCGAACTGCTCCAGCATGTGGTTGGGCACCACATACATCGGCTTTTTCACCAGTCCGGCCTGTTTCAGCTTCATGCCGGTGGCGGCCATGGTGAAGGTCTTGCCGGCACCCACGGCGTGGGCGAGCAGCGTGTTGCCGCTGCTCATGCCGCGCCAGACGGCGTCCTTCTGGTGCTGGCGGAGCTGGATGCCCTGGCTCATGCCGGGGAATTCCAGGTGGCTGCCGTCGAACAGGCGCGGACGCAGATTGTTGTAGGTGTCGTTATAGAGGCGAACCAGCCGGTCGGTGCGCTCCGGGGCCTCGAATACCCAGGACTTGAACCGCTCTTTGATCAGCTTCTGCTTTTCGCGGGCGGCGAGCGTCTGTTCCTGATTGACCACGCGCTCTTCGCCGTTCACGCCCTGAATGACGTCGTAAATCACCGGCGTTTTCATGTTCAGCGCCAGATCGAGCAGCCAGGTGCCGTTGGCCCTGGCCGTGCCGTATTCGCTGGTGGCGGCAACCGACGCCTCGGCGGCGTGCCCGGCATCGAAGCTCCACAGCGCGTCTTTCTTCAAATGGCCGATAGGCACGTCGGATGGCTGCACGCGAAACAGCTCGGCGGCGAACGCCTGGATGTCGGAGGCCGGAATCCACGGCGCGCCAAGCCCGGCATCGATGTCGCCCGGCAGCACGTCTACGGGCTGCACGGCGGCCAGCGCCTCGGCGTTTCGGGCGTGTTCCGGGCCGGCGGTAAGGGCGGTGGCGAGCTTGCTGCGAACATTGCCGGACAGGTAATCGTCGGCGGTCTGCCAGGCTTTCGATTCGGGATCGCGGTAGATCAGGTCGTCCAGCTCAGCGATCACCACCTCCTCGCTCTTGCCGTACAGCCGGCTGATAAACGGCAGGTCGATGCCGCCTTTGCGGTCGAGCGACACCAGCAGCCCTTCCTCGGCGGAAGAAACCGACGTGACCGGCGGGGCCTTGCCCACCACATCTTTGAGCAGGATCGGGGCTTTGAGCGCCTTGCCGGTCACCTCGTCATACTCTTCGAGCGCCATCACCAGCATGGCATCCGGGTCTTCCCGGAATTTCACGATGTTGGGCATGCGGCGGACCACCGTGCCGTCCGCCGATTCGCTGAAATTCGTCTTGTTGATCGGCCCGTAGGCGGCGGCGAACAGGTCGTAAGCCCGGTTCAATTCGCGGCGGGCCGCCAGCCGGTGCGTTTCCGGCCAGCCTTCGTTTTGGGACTGGAGCACGCGGCGGGCGAGATCACGCAAACCGATCAGCCCGGCGAGCCTTTTGCCGGTTTTAGCGCCGTCGGCTTTCAGCGCCGTGCCGCCATAGACAACCGGCGCGCCACTTCCGTCTTCGACCTGGTGGATGGTGCGGTCGGCGGCGACGAAGAAGCTGCCTTCGTTGATGTGCCGCTCAGGCGGCGGCGGAACAAAGGCCGGTGCCGCGATCGCGGGCGGCGGGTTCGCCTGTTCGGCTTCGCTTTGAACCACCTGTCCTTTGGGCAGGCGGGCGATGGCATCCTTGAGCTGGCTTGCCAGATCACCGTTGGCGATCAGGCTGATGCCGGTGGCATGCAGCGTGTCCTTGCGGCTCCAGTCGCCGAGCGCCATTTCCGGGTGGTTCTGGAAATAGCGGTTGATCGAAACGTCCAGGCCGGCGATGCCGAGCTGCGAGGTTTGCAGCCATTCCGGGTCGGCGTGGCGGGCTTCCTGCCCGGGGGCACGTTTGCACAGGAAGATAATGTCGGTGACGACATCGGTGCCTTGCCCCTTGAACGCGGTGGACGGAAGCCGGATCGCACCGAGAAAATCGGCGCGGTCAGCGAGATATTCGCGAGTCGAGGCGTTTAGCTTGTCGAGGGTAAACCGGCTGGTAATCAGGGCCAGGATGCCGCCGGGCTTGAGGCAATCGACGCTTTTGGCAAAAAAGAAATCGTGGATCGGCCGCTTCTCGCCGGCATATTTGATATCGACATCGCCGAACGGCGGATTGCCGATCACGGCATCGACGGGAGGGATGCGGCTATCCTGGAAGCCTTCGATCCGGATGTCGGCTTGCGGATGCAGTGCGCGGGCGATGCGCCCGGAAACCGAATCCAGCTCGACGCCGATGTAATGCTGACCCGGCTGGGCCTGCGTCATGAAATTGCCAGTGCCGCAGCCGGGTTCGAGGATCGTCGCGCTTTCGGGTAAGCCGAGCCGGGCCAGAGCAGCGTGCATGGCGTCCATGACCAGCGGCGAGGTGAAATACTGGCTGTACGTCGTCCGTTTGGCCGAATCGTATTCCTCCGGCGTCAGCAGGGCTTTCAGCTCGTCGCCAAGCAGCTGCCAGCCGGCGTCCTTGTAGCGGCCCGTGACCGGATCGGGAAAGATCGATAAGGCAACCGCGCCGAAACCGCCGAAGCGGGCGAGCGTTTGGCGCTCTGGCTGAGTTGCCGGGCGGTGCTCCTGCTCGATCGATTGCAGGGTGCGAATGGCGGCGACGATGTCGCGGGCTTTGGCCTTCTCGCCGGTGGCGATGGTTTGCGGTGCGGTCGTTTCGTCCATGATGCGGGCTCCTGGTTGAGGCCCCGCCATCCGGGGCCTTTCGCCGGAGCGATCATCCGACGCCAATCCGGGCCCTTCGCCCACCGGCTGCATCGTGCGGCCGGTGCCCGCGTCCACGGCAAAAGCGGAAGGTTCACCCTTTTGGAATTCATCTGTTGTGAAAGCCGGTTTTGCCGTTGAAGCGGGCGGGTGCGGCGGTAGCGTCGCGGAAGGCTGGCCCTGCGTGGCGGGTGAAGCTGATGAGCTGCTATCGGAAGAAACCAGGGCGGCGGGCGGCTGTCCGAAGATGGGCAGTAGAGGCTGCCCGCGCGACGCCCTTACACGGGAGGCGTAAGACGACGGAGATAGTTCATCGCCGCGTCGAGAGAAACAGGCTCCGCCTCGTCCTTCGGCGATTCGCAGGGCAAACGGTCCTGTAGGCCCTGGATCGCCAGTTCCAGCGCTTCGCTCGCGATCTGCCTCGAATCGCTGTCCGGCCGAGTCCGGGACAGCCGGTGCAGCCATTCCTCGTGGCAGGCTTTCAGGTCGAGCGCGTAAGCGTCCATCGTCGGCAGAAGCCGCTTGCTGCTGCGAAGTTGCTCGTACAGCGCCGGATGATCCTGAAGCAGTTCCAGCACGATCGTCTTGTACTGCATGAAGGCTCGCTCCCGATTGCGTATTTTCGGACGGCGGCGGCGTCGCGTGATGGGCGGAGTCTGAAGGAAACTCCAGCGGTAGAGCGGGTGGGTACGGTTGCCGCGATGCCATTCCAGACGCGATGACCTGTCGCTGTTTCGACAGTGATAATACGCATCGGCTGAATTGGCAACTGATTTTAAACCGGCAGTTGTGTGCCAGCCCGCACACTCAACCGGCCGCCGTTTTCGCAACCCGTGACCAACTTCAGCGTCGGCCGGGAAGGATTCAAATAATCGCGTTTAGAAGGCCATAGATGCGATTATGTAATGATGTGTGATGATCGGCGCGGGGAAGCCGGTGGCATGACCGGGCTGGGCTGACCGGCCAGTGCCTGCAATCGCAGTAGAAGTAGCCTTGCGGCTGGCCCGCCGTCGCCTACCGCAAACCCTGACCTGCTCACGGCGACGGCGGGCAAGGGTTTAATAATTTGAAGTCTCGGTTAGTCGATATCCACCTTCGTCGATGATCGTTCGGATTTTTTGAATAACTTCAACCGACGTACCATACTCCTTACAAACTTCCAAATCCGTGTTCCGATCCACATGCCCACTGGTAAGCACAGTATAATTACACTACCAATTACAATACCGTTAGTAGCAATCGCAACGAGTACAGCGCCGCCGACGATGCCTCCAATTGCACATGACACAATAACCAATAACTGATGGCGAACCATAAACGTCTGCCCATGCTGCCGATTTGCGGAGTTAGCGCTTAACTCGAATGCTTTCCGTTCGCTTGCCGCGATACTCGTTTCCTTCGGCGAATCAGTGTTTCTGGACAAGACGTATTCCCGCCACTCCTCGCGGTCCTCAAGCATTTTGGCTGGCAAGGGTATCTCGCCGTCTGGGTATTCACCCGTCGCTCTAGCCTTCAGGAAATCTCGGACAGCGGGGCTGATCTCTTTGTTAGCCATTAATTGATCCCCCAAATCTCGTTAAAACGCGGGTGGCCGTCGTCCCAAATCCACCTGTAAGGATTGCCTTTAGCTCTATTCGTAGATGCGATGTCGGCAAATGTCGCAAATTTGAACATGAAGTAGTGCCAAAATAATGGATGCTCACCGGTTCTATCCGCCTCGACACTCTGCATCACATCACCAAGCTTGTTGGGTTCAATCCAAAAAAGCGTTCCGAACATCTCGCGCACACAATCGAGAGCATGCTGATTAAGGTTTCGCCGCGGCTTCTTTGCCGGCGTGCGGTAGTAAACGTGCCTCCGCAGCATAGCCCAGCACTTCCGCAATTCGGCTGATGCGTGCTTGTTCAACAAATCTACGTTTACCGACTCCCTGGACGGGAACACCTGGATGTAAGTCAGCGTACGAGCTATGCCCATTCGCACGGGTGCGGCCAGGTCGAAGAGGGCAGCCAACTGCGATTCTACCCCAGGACATACGAGTTGGAGCAAGGACTGTTTTAACAATTCCCTCGGTGGGTCGATTTCCCCGGTCAGCCATTGCCCGCGTACCTTTCGAGCTATCTCATGCTGGCCTGCGACCGTTTTCCAGAGTGTATCGCGGTCTTTCTCCCTGGCCATATCCAGGTTCAGGCACCCGGCGAGGGCATTTCGGTAGACCAAGCGGTCATGATGCTCCAAGCTGGATTTAAAATAATCCCGTATTTGAGCGGCAAAATCATCGAGGTCCAAGCCGCGCGGTTCGAGGTATTGCCCAAGTTCGACCCGTAGCCTTGCGGCTTGCTCCTCGTCGTTTAAAGGCTTGCCCATAAATATAAATTAGTGTAATTATAATTAAAATTAATTTGCAATGCCACCAGCATGAATGATGAATCTAAGCCTGCCAAGGATGCCCCAAAAATCCATCCTGCGATTAGCGAATTGCTAAAAGCTAGAGCGACGGGTGAATACCCAGACGGCGAGTTACCCTTGCCGACGGACATGCGTCGGGATCGGGAAGAGTGGGCTGAACACTTCAGGAACCGAAATCCTACCGAACCGGCCGAGGAGCCGACAAACGACGCATCGGCGTCCGAGCACGGCCCAAACCGCCGCATTGGCCCTCAGAATCCCGATCATCCCGACGTCAATCGCAAACCGGGTGGCCGCGATCCCGCCTGATTCGCCCTAAGTTTCCTCCTCATTATAGCTTGCGAATCGTTTCGGGAAAACGCCTGGCCGTAGATTTCATGCGTTACTTGCGGAAACGCGAAGCCCGCCCATGAAAGCCTTAATTTCACGTCGTTCACGTGAAAGGAGGATTTCACATGGCTGGCGTTGCTGAGCACTCTCGCGCCTGTTCTGCGTTACTCGCAGAAACGCGAAACTAGGCAGAGGAAACCTTACCTTCACGTCGTTCACGCCGTTCACGTAAAGGGAGGATTTCACATGCCTGGCCCGGCTGAGTACGCACGCCGGCCGTTTCCGTCCGCGACGTCCATTCTCCATGAAGAGGGAAACGGCTTCCAGCCAATCCCGGAAAGTAACTGTTCAAAGGTGGCGGAAGCCACTGTCTCGGCCAATCGCTCCGCCGATGACCGAAACCCTACGCTGTTGCTGGATGCCACCTATTTTGCCCTGCGAGGGGTGGCGATGGCCAAACAAAAGGCTGGAACCGTTCCAGCTGCCGAATGAGCGCGCCTGGGGCAACTGCTGCTGCCACACAGAGGCGCTTCTTTATGAACTCCTGCCCGGCTGGCGGGCATGACGAACCACCGCGCGGCTGGCCCGGTGCCGCGCGTGCTACCTGGTTTCGACCGGGTGACTTTCACTGAAAGGAAAGTTCGTTGAGAAAGCTTCGGGATTCGCACCTTCGGTTCTTCCTGGTTCTGCTCCTCCTCGTCGCCCTGGCCTGCGGGCCGATCGGCTGCGGGGCGGAGATCGTCGCCTTCGAGCCGATGCTGGAGATCGGCCTCGCGGCGGCCCCCGTCATCAGCGCCGTCCATGATCTGCACAGCATGGCCAACACCCGCGAAGAGAACGAGTGGCGGCGGCATTGGGAGTGGCAGATGCAGCACGGGGGGACGTGCCCCTTCCAGCCGCATTACCCAGCTCAGGCCACCACGGTCGCTTACCCCTTCGGCATCCCGGCCCGGTGATCCGGGTTTGCAATCCTCCCCCCTTCCGGCTGCGTCGTGGTGACGCAGCCGGATGACTCGCTGGTTCCGTTTTCCCCTGCCCATCTGTTTGGTCAGGGAGTCTTTTGCCACCGAAAGGTACGTGTTTTATGATCCGCAAGTTTGAAGAGAAGTCCCTTCGTTTCGCCGTCGGCGTGGCGTGCGCGCTCGCCATGATCCTGGGGCTGCTTGGGCAGCCGGCATCGGCTCAGTCGCCTGCGGGCGACAGCCAATCGCGCAAGGTGTCGGCCCACCTGGAAAAAGCCGAACGCGATTCGCAGGCGGCGATCGCGGCGCAGATCGCCAAGCTCGACGCCTTCTTCGACAAGCGCACGGAGGGTGTCCCGGCGTTCGCCAAGGCGGTGGTCAGCGACGGCCAGCTTCAGATGGCGGGCACGCTGGCCCAGACCGCCTTCAAGGGGCTGCTCGATTTGGTTGACCCGAAGCTGGTGCCCGCCCCGACGCCGTTCCCGGAATTCGTCAAGGAAGCGTTCGGCAACCACGTCTTCACGCCGGACCAGCTGCGGGGCGAGATCGACGCCGTTGCCTTCGGCTGGCTGGCCGAGGCGAAGGCGTTGGAAGGAAGGCTGCTGGTGGATATTCGCGCCGACCTCGAAGACGGCGCCTTCAATTTCGTCAGCACGGCGCCCGGCGCCGGCGGCGAGCTGAAGGTGGCCGACCAGAATGACGCGCTGATCACCGCCGCCATCGATCAGGCTACCGAATACCTGGTGGTTGCGGTCACCAAGTTTGCCATCTCCTGGGTGCTGGGCGACAAGCTCGGCGATCAGATCATGCCGCCCGACCAGGGGGGTCTCACGAAATTCGGTGTCGATCTGGCCGCCGGCTTTGCCGTGGATAAGGCACTCGACGCGGCGATCGCTCAGGCGGGTTATGACCCCGAGAAGAAATTGGCCGTCAAACTCACGGCCTCGATCCACAAGATGCGCAACCTCATCGTCGAGGGTGACGCCAGCGCCCTAGCAGACTACGCCACCCTGTGCGTCCTGCGTGACCGGCATCCCAACACGACGGTCCGCGAAGCGGCCCGTCATGCGTCGGGCGTCATGCGGATGAACGCCAATCTCGGCCTGCGGTGCAGGCTCGCCGAAAAGCACGCCGAACGCACCGCCCAATGGCGCTCAGTGCTCAGCAAACTGAATCTCGGCGTCGAGCCCGCGACCGCCACGTTCGTCCCGTCCAATATGCCGCTTCCGACGGACCTGGAAACCCACGATCCGGCCGGGTACATCTACTTCACCAACGAAATCATCCGGATTTTCGGAGGCAACTCGCGATGAAACCCCGGCTTCTGCTGGCGGCAATGCTGGCCGTCACACTGGCGCAGGCTGCCCGCGCCGACCTGTTCACCAAGGCGGGCGGTGAGCTGATGGAGCAGCTCGTGAAGAAATTCGGCCGCGAGGTGGCGGAGGAAGGAGCCGAGCGGCTGGCGGGGCGGATCGCTTCCGCCGCCGCCCGCCACGGCGATGACGTGCTGTCTGCGGTCAGGCGCATCGGCCCGAAGGCGCTGAGCCTGGCCGACGATGCCGGGAAGAACGCGCCGCGTGCGATGCGGTTCCTGACCAAGCACGGCGATGACGCGGCGCATCTCTTGGGCAACCGCCAGGGCATGATGCTGTTCACCCGCTTCGGCGACGATGCCGCCGAAGTGATGATCAAGCACCAGGGCATCGCCGCTCCGATGCTGGAGAAGCTGGGCGGCGACGCGGTTCAGGCCCTGGGGGCCGTCGGCACGCGAAACGGCCGCCGCCTGGCGATGCTGGCCGATGACGGCGCCAGCCGCCTGCCCGAGCTGATGAAGGTGGTTGCCAAGAACGGCGATCCGGCGATGGAATTCATCTGGAAGCACAAGGCGACGCTGGCCGGCGGCGCCGCGCTGACGGCGTTCCTGGCCAATCCGGAACCGTTTCTCGCCGGCACCAACGATCTCACGAACACGGTGGCTGAGCACGTCGTTACGCCGGTGGCCCAGCATGTGGTCAAACCGGCGGTTCAGGCCACGGCAACGGTGGCTCACACGGCGATCTGGATGATCGGCCTCACCCTGCTCGGCATCACCGGTACGGTGGCGGCCTTGCTCTACTGGCTCCAGAAAACCGGGCTGCTGGAGAAAGTCGCGGGCGGGGCCGGGCCGATCGCCCTCGGCGTGATCAAGCGCCGCCTCGGGCTCTGACCGCAAACCTTACTCGGATGGATGGGCGGGCAGGATGCCCGCCTGCCCTTCCGAATCGCCTCGCCTGAACCCGCCCTAAACAAACCCTGATTCCTACCGCCGGATGATTGAGCCCGTCGCGCCGGATTCGCCGCGGGCCGGGTTGCGGGTGAATGTGGTTTGTCCTGTTTCCGACCGCTGCGGCCGGGCCGGTGCCGCACGCTATTGACTTCCAACCGGCCGGGCACGATGTGCCAGGAGCTGCCATGAGTCCCATATTGAAACCTCCCAGCCCGCCGCCCGATCGGGCGGAGCTGGTGCCGCTGAAATTCGACCCTGATCTGATCGTCACGCCGGACGGCAACCCGCTTTACACCCCGGCGATGCTGGACGATCTGCTGGAATCGATTCGCCTGCGCGAGCAGCTGGTGCCCGGCTATGTTTGCCCGTCGCCCGATCTGCCTGAGAACAAGCGTCTGTGCCTGGAGGGCAACCGCCGCTTGCAGGTCTGCCGGCTGCTCGGACGGACATTCTGGGCCTTCGATCTGGGCCGGTTCGCGCCGGAACAGGAGCGTATAGAACTGACATTCCAGCACAACCTCTCCCGGCGCGTCATGACCCCCGAGGAAATTGCCGATCGGGCGGCGCGCTGGATGGAGATTACCGGCAGCACGGCGGCGGAAGCCGCCAAGCAGCTCAACGTGTCGCCGCCGACGCTCAGCCGGGCCTTCGGCGAGAAACGAATCCCGCGGGAGCTGCGGGCCAGGGCGGGGCTGATCGGCCAGTCTATCCGCTACCTGATCGCGACGGCGCCGCGGGAATCGATGGCCGAGGCCGTCGCCTTTGCCGAAACGCCTGGCCCGGATGGCAAAACCCCGACGCGCGATCAGGTGGCGCTGTTTATCCGCCAGCTCAAGACCGGCGGCAAGGGCAACGGGGGCAAGCCGAAGCTGATCAGCCTGCGGTTGGGCGGTCGCACCGTTTCGTTCAGCGTCGCCGATGCCGATGACGCCGCCTCGGTGAGCAAGGATTTGAAGGCGATCATCGAGCGGATCACCAGCAAGGAAAACGCCCACATGGAGCCGAAGGGCTGGCGCTTTCTGTTCAAGTGACCGAAAGGCGGTGCCCCTTGTCAGACAAGGTCTCGATGAGCGACAACGGCCCCCGGCACTTCCACGCATCGCGCGCGGCGGCGGAAATCGTCAACCTGCTCAATCTCTCCGAGCCGAAAGCGGTTCAATTCGGCCGCGTGCTCTACACCATCCTGCACGCCATGTACGAGGCCGAAGGCGATCTGACCGATCGCCTCTACCGGCCTTCCGACAACTGATCGTCTTACGCCCGGCCGGTCTCACGGCGCCGGCCGGGCTTTTCATTGCCTCTGGCTTCCGAAAGCGAGGTCTTCGTTGCTGTCCAAACTATACGCCCAACCCTGCCGGCTGATCTTTGCCGGGGGCTGCGCCGCCGCCCTCGGCGGCGTGTTCCTGATCACCATGAAATACCCGTTCGTTTGGCTGGCCGTGGCGGCGCTGGCCGTGTCGCGGCGGGTGCGCCGCTCCGGCTCCTCCTGGTCGCATGGGAGCGCGACTACGGCATCGATGGGCCAGCTCGAAAAGCACGGGCTGCTCGGCGGCCAGGGCCTGATGCTGGCCCGCAGCTTTCCCGATTCGCCGTCGAAACTGGGGGCGGCCATCGGCCTGATCGCGCCGCGAATCAGTTCGCAAGCCGCCTGCCTCTCTTTCCTGGCGGCGTTTTACGGCCGGCGCTGGCGCACCGAACCGATGATCCGCTTGCGCAAGCATGTTCATATTGCGACCTACGCGCCGGCGGGGGCCGGCAAGGGCGTCGGCGTGCTGGTGCCGAACCTGCTCACTTACCCCGGCAACTGCGTCGTCACCGATCCGAAGGGCGAGCTTTACGAGCTGACGGCGAAACGACGTAAAGCGTTCGGGCATCGCATCATCCGTCTCGATCCGTTCGGCGTCTGCGGGCCGAACGCGCCGCCGTCCGACACGCTCAACCCTCTCGACACGATCGATCCGGCGGCCATCGATTTTGTTGACGCCTGCGGCGAATTGGCCAGCATGATGATCGTGCGCCGGGCCGACGCCAAAGACCCGCATTGGGACGATTCCGCCGAGCGGATGCTTCGAGCGTTTATCGCCTACATTTGCGGCTGCGAGCCGGAGAAGCGCGAGCGGCACCTGCACAACGTCTGCGGCCTTGCCTCGTCGAAAGCGGCCTTTGCCCGCGCCATCGAGGTCATGCAGCAGATGGACGCCTGCGACGGCGTGATCAAACGCCTGGGCGGCCAGCTCACCCATCATGTGGGGGAAGAGCTTGGCTCTGTCCTCACCACATTCGCGCGCCACATGACGGTGTTCGATTCGCCGGCCGTCGCGCGCAACATCGCAACCTCGTCGTTCGATCCGATGATCCTGCGGCAAGGGCCGGCGACGGCGACGGTCTACCTGGTGCTGCCGGCTAACCGCCTGGTGTCGCACGCCGCGCTGCAACGCATGTGGATCGGCACCATCATGCGGGCGATCACTGCCGGCAAGGCGACCGAGAAGAACCCGGTGCTCTGGCTGCTCGATGAGATGGCGCACATCGGCCCGATGGCCGCCATCGAGGATGCGGTCACGCTCAAGCGTGGCATGGGCATGCGGCTGTGGTTCTTCTTCCAGTCGATTGAGCAACTGAAGACATGCTTTGGCGACAAAGCGGCGACGGTCCAGGAAAATCTTGGCACTGAACAATTTTTCGGTATCCGCTCGTTGGAAACGGCGAAAGCCGTCTCCGAACGCATCGGCGACATGACCATCCAAATCGAGACGGAAGGCGATTCGACCAGCACGTCGATGCCGATCGGCGGCTCTCAGCAATCGTCGGGCGGCAACCGCACGACCGGCACCAACCACAACCGCTCCGACATCGCCCGCCGGCTGCTCAAGCCGGAAGAGATTCTGACGCTTCCGAAGAATCTCAACCTGATCTTCCACGAAAACCTGCCGGTCATTCTCGGCCGCCAGGTCCGCTACTTCGACCCGGAATTCGTCAGCTACCTCACCGGCCGGCGCAAGGGCCTGGGCGTCACCGGCGGCATCCTCGCCGTGTTCACGCTGGCTGCCGGGCTGATGATCGCGGTCTTCGGCGCCGTGCTGCCGCAACCGGTGGCGGGGCGGCCGCCGATGGTCGCCGTGCCCGGCGACACGCCGCAAGGTCCGGCTTACGCAGCGCCCTCTACCCCTCCCCTCTACCCGCCTCCCACAGCGCACGAGGGGCGGCACACGGCGCCTGCCGCCCGGCAACGCCGGCGATCGAACGATCTGCCGGGCAAGAGCGGCTTTCTGATCCAGATCCGCTAACCGGGATGGTCCCGGCCGGGCGGTGACGGGCTTCATCTGAAGAAAGGAACGATCGATGGCGAAAGAGAGTGAGCGTCAGGATACGGTCTCCGAGCGCGTCGGAAAGGCCGTGAAGGATTTTATCACGCCCCGCCCCAACTATCTTGGCGGCGAGCTGCAGGCGGCTTTTCGCCAGGGTTTTAACGAACTGGGTACCGCGTTCGGCAAGGCGATGCCCGATTCGTTGCAAATCGATGAACCTGGACAGGCGTTCAATCCGCTCTACCGGGACATGGACGGCAAGCCGAAGGATTCGGCGGAAAAGCCCGACCTGCCGACGCCCAGCCAGATCGTCAAGGCGGCCGGCGGCATCCACGGCGAGGCGAAGCAGCCGAGCCGGGACCTGCCCTCACCTAGCGAGATTCTGAAGGAACAGCCGCAGCAGAACCCGGAGCAGGACCAGGGCCGCCAGCAAGGCCAGGAGCGCGGCGGGCGGGGGATGTGACCGTTAGCTATCAGGAATGGGTCGGCGGCCACGGATGGCCGTTTACCGGGAGGCCAGCTTGAGCGAGCAAAACCCATCCCCTGCCCGCGTCGATTGGCGCTGTGCCGATCTTCGCGGTGTCAACATGACGGGCATGAATTTGCAGTATGCCGACCTGCGGGCGGCGGACCTGCGCGGCTGCAACTTCACCGGCAGCGATCTGAGTTACGCCGATTTTCGGGGCAGCCGGCTGGACGGCGCGATCTTCCAGAACGCGACGCTCTACGGCGCCAAGATGCAGGGCGCGGAAGCCTTCCAGGCGGATTTCCGCAACGCCGATCTAAGGCAGGTCAATTTTGGCGGCGCCTATCTGGAAGGCGCGATGATGACGAAAGATCGCCAGCCGACGCCGAGTGAAATCGCCCGTGACAATCGGCAAGAGATGCCAGCGCCGGAGCAGGGCCGCGCGAATGGAAGGGGCCGGTAACCGCGATTCGGCCGGCAACGGCCGGTTTCCACCAGGGCAAACACCATCGGAAGGGAGAAACGATGAGCGGTGAAAAAGATTCCAATGATCGACACGTTGAATTCCTCGGGCAGCTCGAACAGGTGCGGCCGGTCACCCGTAACCTGATCGGCGCCCTCATGCTCGACGCCTGGCCGAACCATGCGGCCATCGTCGATTTTGGCATCGACAGCCAGAAGCATTACGAGGCCCTGTATTACCCGATCCGGGAAGGCGAGATCCTGCCACAGTCGCTGGATGAGGCGCTCGGGCACGGCGAAAAACTGACGGCGCTGGCGCGGGGTGCCGCGTCAAACCCGCACAAGGACGTCGAGTTTTACACTTCCTGGGACATCATGCTCGGGCGCGAGCGTGCGCAGGCCGCTGACGCGCCATCCATCCCCGCGTCGCCTGAGTTTAGGGAAAGGGAAGACGCCGAAGCCAGGCTGGTCGCCGATTTCCATGCGCGCGTTGATGGGTTAAAGCAGCAGGGCGTGCCGGATTACCCGCCGCTCGGCGGCCGGCTGCCCTGGGCGGAAGCAAGCGAAGACCGCAAGCTGAAAGCGATCGTCTGGGAATCGATGTCGGTATGGCTTCGCGACGACGGCACGGTTCGCGTTCCGGGCACGGTCACGCTGGAAGCTGTCGAGCAAAGCGTCGAATCTGCCGGGCTTCCGGCAGAACGACGGGACGCACTTCAAACGCTTCGCGCGCAAGCCGATGCCGGCCAGTTCGTGTCGGCGAACGAGCGCGATGACCTCGCGGGGCAATTGCAACATATCGCAGGTTTTGAATATGAGGATGATGAGCTGGATGCCGACATTCAAATGGAATGGACCGAGGATTATCACGCCGCCCGCGTGCGCGACTACGGCGAGCCTGATGCCGGAACCTATGGGCAGCGCGTGAGGGAAGGAGCGGCCATGCCGGTGACGCCGTGGCCGGCGCCGGGCGATGCCGCACGGCTGGAAGCAACGGACAAGCCGAAGCCGCCTCTTCCATCGCCTTCCGAGATTGCCCGCAATACCCAGCCAAGCACGGCGGAGCCGGCTGTGGAGCGTGACCACACCCAGGATCGCCGTGGCCGGAGAACGTGACGCCGTGAGTAACGGATGTGAGCAACCAGAAGGACCGGCCATGTTCACCTGGCAAACCTTGCGCGCCGGTGACGGGCGGATCGAAACCGTCGATCACTGGCCGACGCTCGGCGCGGTGATCTGGGAAATGGCGTGCTCTTCCTGGGAGGAGCAGGGCAACCATTGGCTGTCTTACGTGGTGGATGCCGCCGGGCAGGTCGTCGCCACCGCGATCTTCGGGCCGGACGATGTTTTGCTGGTCACGGTCAGCGACGGGCGGCGCCTGCGGTTCCCCGTGCCGGAGTTTTACCGCGAGTAATTGAATTGAACATAAATTAATAATTAGTGCATCCTCAATCGTTACGCACTCCGGTCCCAAAATCCCAGGAACAAAGGATACAGGGCAACTGCGATGAGCACCGACACCGCGCCGCTGCTGGTCAGGGCGGATGAATTCGCAAAGATGATGGGCGTTTCCGAGCGCACGCTGTGGCGGCTGCTCTCTGCCGGAAAGGTGCCAAAGCCGGTACGCATCGGCCGCAGCACGCGGTGGCGGATGGCCGAGGTGCGCGAATGGGTCGCGGCCGGTTGCCGGACGGAAACCCGCTAATCGACGCCAGGGGGCCTGGCGCGCCGGTGGCTGCCTCGTTATACTGTACCGATTGCCATTATCCTTCCGGAGCCGGTGCCATGGCGAACATCTTCAAGGTCATGAAAACCCTGCCGATCCCCCGGTCCGCCGAGATTATCACGAAAGGCGGGCAGCGGCTGGTGCGGTTCCGGCGGCGCGGCAAGCAGGTCACCCGCCCGCTCACTGAGGATGGAACGCGCTACCGGGAAGAATCGACCAAATGGTACGTTCAGTACAAGGATGCCGACGGCGTTTGGCAGCGTGTGCCGGGCTATACCGACAAGGATGCGACGCTTCAGTTGGCCGCTGAGCTTGAGCGGAAAGCGGAGCGGCGGCAGGCCGGGCTTTCCGATCCGTTCGACGATCACCGCGCCCGCAAGCTGGACGATCACCTCGCCGACTTTCGGCGGCACCTGGAAGCCAAGGCGAACAGTGAAAAGCACGTCGAGCAGACCTGCAACCGCATCCAGCGGGTGATTCAAGGCTGCGGTTTCGCGCGCTGGCCGGATGTCTCTCCCTCCCTTCTCATCGGCTGGCTGGCCGATCGTCGGGCTGCCGGCGAGATGGGCATCAAAACGAGCAACTATTACCTGGCGGCGTTCAAGGAATTCTGCACCTGGATGGTGCGCGACCGCCGGGCGGCGGGCAGCCCGCTTTCGCACCTTGGCGCACTCAACGCTGAGACGGACGTGCGGCGTAAACGAAGGGCGCTTGAGGCGGACGAGTTTTCACGCCTCGTCGCCGCTGCGGCTTCCGGGCCGCCGGTGCAGGAAGTTGCCGGCCCCGACCGCGCGATGCTCTACGTGCTGGCGGCGTGGACGGGCTATCGCCGCCGTGAGCTGTCGTCGGTGACGACGCGCTCGCTGGATCTCGACGCCACACCGGCAACCGTTCGGGTTGAAGCCGGTTACAGCAAGCGACGGCGTCATGACGTCGTGCCGCTGCATCCGACCGTGGCCTTGCGGCTGAAAGTCTGGCTCGCCAGACGTCAACCGCTCAGCCCGGATGAGCCGCTGTTTGCGCTCCGATGCCCCGGAGGCGGCCTGCGCCGAACCTCGAAGATGATGTGGCTCGATCTGGAGAGCGCAAGAACAGCGTGGATCGGCGAGGCGGCGACGCCGAAAGAGCGGATCGAGCGTGAGCGCTCGGATTACCTAACTTACCGCGATGAGGCCGGGCTTTACGCCGACTTCCACAGCAACCGCCACACCTTCATCTCGAATCTGGGCAAGGCCGGCGTACCGCCCAAGGTTGCCCAGGAACTGGCGCGGCACAGCGACATCAACCTGACGATGCGGATCTACTCGCACGTCGGCATGAACGACCGCGCCAAAGCCGTCGGCATCCTGCCCGAACCGCCCGCCCTCACCGGCTCCGGCCAGGAAACGGTTGCACAAGGGGTTGCACAAACTCCTGGCGCCGTGGCGCAGGAGCTGTCGCCGGGTGTCAGCCCGAAGGCTGCACCGTGTGCGGCAGGTTCCGGTCGTAAGTCTGTGGGAGAAGGCGACTTTGACGCGGCTCGACGCCGCAAGTCACCGCCTGTCAGAAGTAGCGGCGGAGGGACTCGAACCCCCGACACGCGGATTATGATTCCGCTGCTCTAACCAACTGAGCTACGCCGCCGCAAACCGGGTCCAGCTGGGGAAGATCGTGCCGCGTCGATCTCCTCAAAGCTGCCTTTGGCTCGTGCACAAAACTTCTAGCACAAGTGGACGACTTTCGCAAGACGTGAGACTTGAGGCTCTCACCAGGAAGGTCCAGATTCGAATGACGCGTGAGAATGGCAAAGGCCCGATGACCGGAGACCGAGAAATTCCGCCAGTTTGGTCATCCGTCCAATTGTTGGGAGTTCCGCGGTGGGTATTCGGCGATTGAACCTAAGTGGTTCATCCGGCAGGTGATTTGCAGGTGCATGGAGGCAACCGCTTGGGAGTTGCACCATGGCCGCCCGCGTCTATCTGCGTCCCATGACCCCCGAAGAAGACAAGGCGATCGCCGCCCTCATCCAGTCGCGTACCGCCCCGGTTCGATCGGTCGAACGCGCTCGGATCATCCAGGCCGCCGCCAAGGGGCAGTCCGCTCCCGTCATCGCAGCGGAGCAGGGATGCTCGCGGCCCACCGTCTATGCCTGGATCCGCCGTTTCAACGATCACGGCCTCGCGGGCCTCGAAGAACTCCGCCGCTCCGGCCGGCCACCGACCTACTCCGCCGAGCAGCGGGCCGAGGTCATCGCCACCGCCTTGACCGACCCGCAGTCGCTGGGCCTTCCCTTCGCCTGCTGGACGATGGACCGCCTCCAGGTGTACCTCGGCGAGCAGAAGGCCCTGGCCATGAAGCGGAGTCGCATCAGCGAGATCCTCGTCGAGGAGGGCCTTCGCTGGCGCCAACAGGAGACGTGGTTCGGCGAGCGGGTTGATCCCGACTTCGCCGAAAAAAGGGGGTCATCACCGAACTCTACACGGCCCCGCCCGACGGCTCGGTAGTCGTCTGCCTGGATGAGATGGGGCCGGAGTCGGCCAAGAGCTTCCGTGGGTCGCGACTGGTTCATGCCGATCCCGGCACGGACGAGCGGGGGCAACCCAAGCCCGCCGGGCGGGCCAGGCAGGAGGCGGACTACGGTCGGCGGGGCAAGGGCTACATCTTTGGGGCATTCCGTCCCGCGACGGGTGAGGTGTTCACGGCCCCCTACGGTGGCCGGACCACGGCCAGCTGGGTGGACTTCCTGGAGAAAGCCGACGCCTGGCTGCCCGCGGAGTGCGAGCGGGTCTACGCGGTGGTCGACAACCTGAACGCGCACCGTGCCCCCGATGTGCTGCTGTTCAGCCTGGCTCATCCGCGTTGGGAGTTCGTGTTCCAGCCGAAGTACGCGGCGTATCTCAACCTGATCGAGCCGTGGTGGAAGGTGCCGCGGTCGCTGGCGTTGAAGGGTCGGCGGTTCGAGACATGGGAGGAGATCGTCCAGGCGGTCGCGGCGGCGACGGCCTACTGGAACAAGCATCGTCATCCGTTCGTGTGGGGGCGGCGACGACGTCATCGGGCTCGCCGTCAGCCGGGAATCGCCGCCGTGCCAGGAATCAGGGCAATTGCCGGATGAACCACTAAGTCAATGCCAGGATGGTGTTTCAACCAGTCGGCACGGCCGAAATTTCAAGGTTGATCACGCGGATAGTGTGATACACAGTCCGTGTCCCATCTCCTTGATACGACGGCCGATCGGCAATTTGTTCGAGACACCTGAAAACACCAACTGCGTAACTCCCTTGGTCATCGGTTTTCGGTCATTTTCCCGTGGGAGTTAGCCCTTTGACTTGAAGCGTGGAAACTTTCCGAGTTGAGCAGGTTCCACGACGTGCGTCGTTCCCGCCTCGTCGAGCCGAACATAACAGGTCCGATCGTGCCAGCCGCCGATCACGATCAGGCGGGGGCGGGAATTCGGGTCGTCGAAGGGCGTGTGAACGTGCCCGAAAATCGCGAGGTCCACGGTCGGGTCGATCCGGGCAATCCGATGTTGATAAATGGTCACGAGCCGGGCCTCGTCGCGGGCCCGGCCGGCTTCGTTGCGTGATTCGAGGCGATGGTCGAGCCGCGACGCGAGAAAATCAGGAAAGTGAGCGAAGGCCGTGAAAAAGGCGTGGCTTTCCATGCAGGCTTTCCAGGGTTCTCGACCCCCCGCGCGGTGGCCGTGGGCCAGCCAGACGCGCTGGCCATGCGCCTCGACAATCAGAGGCTCAGCCGCCAGCGTCGCGCCCAGAATTTGTTCATAATCGGGGCCGAGCCAGAGGTCATGATTGCCAACAAGAACCGTGAGCGCTCCGCCTCGCTCGCGAAAGTTCGCCAGGGCGCGAAGACCCTCCGACGTCGCGACGTCGATCGGCCGTTCCCGAGACGCCAGCCAGAAATCGCAGACGTCGCCAACGAGATAGAGGGCGTCGTCCGCCTTCAGCGTATCCACCCAGCGCGCAAGTCGTCGGGCGCGGTCGGGGCGGTCGTGTCGCAGGTGCATGTCGCTGGCGAAATAGACCGGCACAGATTGACGGCCCTCGGTCGCGCAGGTGGAAAAAGTTTTGCGACGGTCCTGGCTTGGGTTAAAACGGCAAGGCGGCGTCGTCGGCCGGATCGTCCCGACGCAGAGCGGCGGGCAATCGACTCCGTCGGCCCGGTTCGACCCAGAGATTCGGATGCGCCGGGGCCTGCTGAGCGGCGTGAATGGCGATCCGTCGACCGCTTCCCCGGATTGCCGCCCGAGCCGACTTCAAGGCCAGAAGCGGCCGATTGCATTGCAGGCTGATATGCAGCAAGACAAGATGCCGTAAGCTCTTCCGTTCCGAACACTTGAGCACGGCCGCGACGAAGTCGGCCCCCTGAACGTTCGAGAGATGGCCATACGGTCCCAGATTTCGGGCGATCAGGGCGGCGGACCGGGGCGATTGACGCTGCAATTCCACGTCATGGTTGAACTCGACCCCGAGCAGGTCCACGCCCGAGAGCCCATCCGCCAGCGCGGGAGACCAGGTCCCGGTGTCGGCGACGTAACCGATGGCCACCGATCGACTTTTGCGATCGGCCTTGATCTCGATCCGAAACCCAAAGGTCGCGCCGTCGTGGCTCAATTCCAGGGGCTCAATGCCGACCCCACCAGGCGTCAAGAAGGGTCGGTCGTCATAATGGCGAACAAGCCCCGCGGCGTCGAGCGTTTGAAAGCCGACAAGCGAGCCGAGACGGCGTCGATGGCGTTCGTGGCAGTAGAGCGAGATCCCGCGCCGGGCGAAGAGACCGAGGGTGTTGTCGTCCACGTGATCGCCGTGGGTGTGGGTCAGGACGGCCGAGCCGACCTGATCCCAACGGGCGCCGACGCTTTCGAGCCGTTCGGTAAGGATGCGCGGACCGACCCCGAGATCAATCAGCAGGCCCGAACCCCCTGCGCGGACGAGCGTTGCGTTCCCCCGCGATCCGCTTGCGAGCACGGCAAACTGCACGCCCATCGCGCCGGTCTCGCTTCCTTCCAAGGAAGAGGCCAGAGGCCGGACCTTGACCCCACTTCCGTTTCTTCCGTTCCAGGTCGGACTCGTGGGGTAGTGTACGAGAGACGAGCGAATCCGGCAAGGTGAGGTCGGGCGATCTCCGCCGGCGACTCGAAAATTTTGCCGGCCGACACTCCCGAAAGTCGACCGGCCTGGTGTACCATCAGCGTCTCAGGTGAGCAAAAGGCCGGGCTCGTTGTCCCCCCTTTGGGAAGAACGGAGGAGCGGATGTCCCTGGTTTTCCCGTCGACGCACCCCGTGGTGCGGACAAAGCTCGCGGCCCTGAGGTCCGTTGAGACCCGCCCCGCCGAGTTCCGTGGCCTCGTTCGGACGCTCGCGATGCTGCTGGCGCACGAGGCCACGGCCGACCTGGACGTCCAGCCCGTCACGGTCGCCACACCGCTGGGACCGGCCGAGTGTCAGGTTCTCGCCGGGACGATCGGCATCGTGCCGATCCTTCGCGCGGGCCTGGGAATGGCCGAGGGCTTGCTCGACCTCCTGCCCGAGGCCCAGGTCTGGCACATCGGTCTCTATCGCGACGAACACACGCTCAGGCCGACCGAATATTACAACAAGCTGCCAAATCCTTGCCGGATCACCTGCGCCCTGGTTGTTGACCCGATGCTGGCGACGGGCGGGTCGGCGCTGCGGACCTGCGAGGTCCTGAAAGCGGCGGGTATCCCCCGGCTCAAGTTCCTCGCCCTGATCGCCGCCCCCGAGGGAATCGCCCGGTTCACCGAAGGAATGCCCGATGTTCCCGTTCACGTCGGCGCGATTGACGATCGGCTCAACGACGTCGGCTTTATTTATCCAGGACTCGGCGACGCGGGCGACCGCCAGTTCGGCACGACTGCCTGAGATTTCAAGGAGTTCAGGCCGATGCGCGCCGTCGATATTATTCGCCTGAAGCGCGACGGAGGAACTCTCGGCGCGGACCAGATCGCCTGGATGGTCGCCGGAATTGCCTCGGGCGAGGTGACCGATTACCAGTGGTCCGCTCTCTTGATGGCGATCGTCTGGCGGGGGATGTCGGCCGAGGAAACCTCGGCCTTGACCGACGCGATGATGCGGTCGGGAACGGTCGTTGATCTGTCGATGATCCCTGGCAAGAAGGTCGACAAGCACAGCACGGGGGGCGTTGGCGACAAGACCTCGCTGATCCTTGCGCCGATCGCCGCGGCGGCGGGGGTTCTGGTGCCGATGGTCTCGGGGCGAGGGCTCGGCCATACGGGCGGGACGCTCGATAAGCTCGAATCGATCCCGGGGTTCCGCGTTGACCTGGATCTCGATCGTTACAAGCAGGTGCTCGAAGACTGCGGGTTCGTCATGATCGGCCAGACCGCCGAGATCGCGCCGGCGGACCGGTTTCTCTACGCGCTCCGCGACGCGACGGCGACGGTCGAGGCGATTCCCTTGCTCGCCTCGTCGATCATGTCCAAGAAGCTGGCCGAGGGCATTGATGGCCTCGTTCTTGACGTGAAAACCGGCCTCGGCGCCTTTCTGCCGGGTCTCGACGACGCGCGTGCTTTGGCGGAAACAATGTCGGCGATTGGCCGAGGGCTGGGCAAGGATCTTCGCGTCTTGATCAGCCGGATGGATCAGCCGCTCGGCCTGGCCGTCGGCAACGCGGTCGAGGTGGCCGAGTGCATCTCTTGCCTGAAAGGCGAGGGACCGGCCGACCTGTTGAATCTCTCGGTGGAACTCGCCGCCGAGATGGTCGTGATGGCCGGTCGCGCCAAGACACTTGTTGAAGCGCGCGACCTCTGCCTTTCCACGATTCACGATGGCTCGGCGCTGGAGCGTTTCCGCCGCCTGATCGAGGCCCAAGGGGGCGATCCTCGCGTAATTGACGACCTTTCGCTCTTGCCGAAAGCCGGGCGGGAAATCCCGATCACGGCAAGGCGATCGGGTGTCGTTCACGCCTTGAATGCCCGGGAGATCGGCCAGGCGACCATGAAACTCGGCGCGGGGCGAACCCGGGTCGGCGCGGCGATCGACCTGGCCGTCGGCGTTCTTCTGCACAAAAAATTGGGCGATCCCGTGCGCGAGGGCGAATCGCTCTGCACCGTTTTTGACAACTGGCACGGCAGCGCGGAGGCCCTCGAATCGATTCGAAACGCCTACATCATTGACGATGGTCCGGTGACGCTTACCGACCTGATCGTGGAACGCCTCTGAGTCGAAAGGGACGTCATGACCGCGCCGGGCCTCTCCCTTTTTGAACGCGCCGAAAGCGCCGCGGAGGCGATTCGCGAAGGCGTTGGTCTTGATCGGCCGAGGGTCGCGGTCGTGCTCGGCTCGGGTCTTGGTTCGATCGCCGACGAGGTCGCGGACAGGCGCATCGTGCCCTACGCGAAGATTCCTCATTTTCCCTTGACTGGTGTCGCAGGACACAAGGGAAACCTCGTGGCGGGGTCTCTTTCTGGGGTTCGGGTCGTCTGCCTTCAGGGGCGGATTCACGGCTATGAGGGGCACGACCTGGAGGCGGTCACGTTTCCGATCCGCGTCTTGAAGAGGCTGGGCGTGGATCTCCTGATCCTCACCGCCGCGACGGGCGGGATTCGGGCCGACCTGCGCGCGGGCGAACTCGTCCGCGTCTCCGATCATTTGAATCTGAGCGGCGCCAACCCCTTGCGCGGACCGAACGACGAACGCTTCGGACCGCGATTCCCCGATATGACACACGTCTACACGCCTCGACTCCGCGACCTGGCCCGCGTTGAGGCCAATCGCCTCGGCCTGACGCTCCGCGAGGGCGTTTATGCCTGTCTGCCCGGTCCCAGTTACGAGACGCCGGCCGAGATTCGGATGTTACGCGCGGTCGGGGCGGACGTCGTGGGCATGTCCACCGTGCCCGAGGCGATCGTGGCCCGGCAGATGAACATGGAGGTACTCGCCTTCGCGCTCGTGACCAACGCGGCGGCCGGAACTTCCGACGAATCGATCAATCATGAGGACGTGATCAAAACAGGACAAAACGCGGTGCCGGAGTTAGGACGTTTGATCGGGGCCGTCATCGCGCGATCAGTCGGTAAATTGGATTGAAAAAAAATAAGTTTATTTGTGATCGTTAGCCGACATCTCTTGCTTTCCCAACGCTCCATAGGCTTTGTCGAGCAGGTCAATCGGGTGGACGACGGTCATCGCGCTGCCGCAATCCTTGATCTGGCGGGCAATCTGAAGGATGCAGCCGACGTTGCCCGTGGCCACGACCTCCGCGCCGGTCGCCTTGAGCCGGTCCATCTTGCGGCGGCCGAGACGCTCCGACATCTCCGGCTGCGTCAGGTTGTACGTTCCCGCGGCGCCGCAGCAAAGCTCGGATTCTTCAAGCGGAACGAGCTTGAGGCCGGGAATTAACCCCAGAAGCTTGCGCGGCTGCGCGCGGACCTGCTGCGCGTGGCAGAGGTGGCAGGCGTCGTGATAGGTCACGGTCATCGGGAGAGCCTGGGTCGGCGCAATCGGGCCGAGAATGTCGAGATATTCGGAAATGTCCTTGACCTTGGCCACGAACCGGCGCGCCGCCTCGTGATCGGGACCGTCAAGAAGATGAGCATAATCCTTGAGCATCGCGCCGCAGCCGGCGGCGTTGACGATGATCGCGTCAAAGGCATCGGGATCAAAGGCCGCGAGATTCCGGCGCGCCAGGTCGAGCGCGGGGCCTTCGACCCCCGAGTGATAATGAATCGCGCCGCAACAGACCTGCCCGCGCGGGACCACGACCTCGCAGCCGTTTCGTTGAAGCACGCGCGCCGTCGCCGCGTTGGTCTCGGGAAAGATCGCGTCGGCCACGCATCCCAGAAAGAGCGCGACGCGGGCGCGCCGGGGACCAACTGGGGGAAGCACTTCGGGAAGCCGGGAGCCTCGGCGGCCGAGTTTTGGCAACATCGCCTGAAGGCGGCGAAGCGTCGGCGGTAAGACACGGTTCAGGCCGAGCGTGTCAAAAAGACCAAGAATTCCCGTCTTTTGTAAAATCCGGGCCGGGACGAGCGCGAGCTTGACACGGTTCGAATACGGAAAAAGATGTTCAAGGATCAGGCGGCGGAGCAGGCTGGCGCGGTCGGACGCGGGGCGCGAGCGCTGGATGGCGACCTTGAAAGGTTCAATGATCTTGCCATATTGAACACCTGATGGACAGGCAGTCTCGCAGGCCCGGCAGTCGAGGCAGAGGTCAAGATGGCCGCGAACCTCGGGGCTGAACCCGATCCGGCCGTCGGCGACGGCGCGCATCAGGTAAATCCGCCCGCGAGGGCCGTCGTTCTCGTCGAAGGTCTCGACGTAGGTCGGGCAACTCGCCGTGCAGAGGCCGCAATGAACGCAGTCCTGGTAGAGCCGGTAGTCAACCTTTCGGGCCAGCCAGTCGAGATCGACAGGGGCGCCCGGGTCGAGCGTCTGCGGGGTTGCGTGGGCCATTGCTGAAGACGGTCTCGGCGGGGCGTGGTCGTTGGTCTGGAGTCCACTCAGATCTTACCAACAAATCGGCCCGGGTTCATCAACCCGAGCGGGTCAAAGGCCGTCTTGATCCGCTCGGCGAGAGCCCAGTCGGATCGAGGCTCGCCCCAGACGCGGAGCCGGTCTTTCCAGTCGGTCGGACAGCGCGAGAGGGTCAGGTTGCCGCCGTCCTGGACCGCGAGTGATCGCAACCGATCGACCTCGACCGCGAGTGTTTCCAGGTCAGCGAGGCCGAGCCAGTGACCCCGGACGACGCCGTTTCCCGCGTGAGCCTGAACCGCCCAGCGATCCGAATCGAGGTCGTTGACGAACCCCGCGACGCTCGACGGTCGCAGGCTCGCCACGATACAGACCGGGCCAAGGTCCGCGCTCTGGAAGTTCACGAGGCTCGACCAGACCGGTTCGGTCTCGCTTCCTTGAAGAACGACCGGATCGGCCCGGCTCAGTTCGACTTTCAAACGGTCGATCTGCCAGGCGACCGACGGCGCGTTATCCTCAAAACCAACGGCGAGAACCCAGTGTTCCGTCGGAAGTCCGAGCGTATCGCCGATGCTCTGCGCCCCTTTGGGATTCAGGAGTTCCAGGGCGATTGGTCGCGTGGCCGACGTGTTTAAAAGATCGAGCGCCGGGCCGATTTCGAGCGGGTCGGGACACGGAATCCAGACGATCGCCGAGGCTTCGGGACGGGGCCGGACCTTGAGCGTCAACTGGGTGAGGACGCCGAGACTTCCCATGGAACCTGTGAGAAGCCTAGGGAAATCATAACCGGCGACGTTCTTGACGACGCGCCCGCCCCCTTTGACGAGCGAGCCGTCGGCGGTGACGAAGCTGACGCCAATGATCTGATCGCGCGGCCTGCCGACTCCAAAGCGCCTCGGGCCGGTCGTCGCCGTGGCGAAGACACCGCCGACGGTGGCACGATCAGGCTCGGGAGCATCGACAAGCAGGCGTTGGTTTTGTTCGGCGAGAATGGTTTTCAGGCGGGAGAGCGTCAGGCCGGCCTCGACGGTGATGGTCATGTCGGCGGCCGGGTAATCAATGACCTGGTCGAGCGATCGGGTGTCGAGCGCGACGCCCGGCGAGCGCGGAGGGCCGCCGTAATCGAGCGCGGTGCCGCCCCCCTGGGGATAGATGGCGAGACCTTGCTTCGCGCGGTCGGCGACGGCCTGGCGGAGGGCGTCAAGGGTCTCGGGTCGATCGGTCGCCGAGGCGTTCTTGCCATCGCCGAGCCGGCCGGCGGTCGAGGATTCGGGCCAGGTCAACGCGGGGTCTCCGGTCGTGGAAGGGGGTCGGGATCAGGATCGGCATCGGGATAATAGCGGATATCCTGACCGGAGAGAATCCGCTCGACCGCCTCCTGCACGGCGCGGAGCATGTCGACCGTCCAGGGGTCAAAGGTTCCTGGCCAGGCGTCGGTGTGGAGAATTTGCGACTCGAAGGCCAGCCGATGCAGGGCGAAGGTCAATCGACGGTCCATCTCGGGAAGGTCGCGCGACTCCATTTCCAGCTCGTGGAGAGCCTGCGCGAGTTCGCCCACTTCCGAAGGCGGAACCGATTCGCCCCGGCGCAGGCAGGCGAGAAAGCCGGTCGGGTCGTCGTCCCACTGGCCGGCGTGCCGCAAGACGGCGACGGCGGCGGTGCTGAGCGTGAGCGGTCGAGAATGCGAGACTCTGGGTTCCGGCTCCTGACGTTCGAGGCGGATCGAAAGGGCGCTCGATTCGGTGTCGGAGAGCCTGGTTTGAGGTCGTTTCGACGACTCGCGAGGCGCCGAGGCGGCGCTGAGGTCGGCGAGGAACTCGGGGTCGTCGGCGATCTCGTGAAAGCCTTCGAGCGAACCGCGACGCGACTCGACGTCGTTGAGGTGCTCGCGGACGCGCTCGGCGTCGAGCGCCTTGATGAGCACTTCGCCGCAATACTCCTGAACGTTCGCGAATCCGAGCCGCTGCGATTGTTCCAGCGCGGCATCGAGCGCGACGCCAGGGACGTAGAGCGTGAGCCGCTCGGGTTCCAGGTTCGGGTCGGGCGCCTTCTCGTCGCCGAACCGGTAGACGCCCGGAAGCCGCCGCCATCGCGAAAATTTGCGCCGCTTGGCCAAGAATGGAATCTCCGAGGTCGACCGTCGCGTGCCTTTGGATTGGATCGGAAATCGGTTTCAAGAACGTCGGGATTTCGGGCCTGGTCTCAACAAAAAATCGTGAGAAGGACAATCATGCTCGTGGTCGATAAACTCGTCCGCGTGCCCCTCTGGGTAATCTTATGAGTCTCAAGCTCCCGCTCGGTGTCCCGGGCTTTTTCGTTCGATGCAACCGCCCCCCGAGGGGATCATCTTGCCGGGACTGCAACGGCCGGTGGGATTGAAGGTGTCGCGAAGGGCGACCATCGCGGCGAGATCGGCGGGAGAGAAGAGGCGCGGCATGAATTCCATCTTCTCGACACCGATGCCATGCTCGCCGGTCACGCTGCCGCCGACGGCGATGCACTCATCAAGAATCTCGTGGCTCGCTTGCAAGACGCGGGCAACCTGGTCGGGGTCGCGCTCGTCGAAGAGAAGGATCGGGTGAATGTTGCCGTCCCCCGCGTGAAAGACGTTGGCGATTCGAAGGTGATGACGCTCACCCACGGCCATGATATGGCGGAGAATGTGCGGTAATTTTGTGCGAGGGACCACGCCGTCCTGCGTGCAAAAGGTCGGGCTTAATCGGCCGATCGCGCCGAAGGCCGATTTGCGTGACTTCCAGATCGCGACGTATTCCGGTTCCTTGCGAGTCCGCCAGGCGATCGACTTTTGCACGGTCCCGCCGTGCGTTCGCACGATCTCGGAAATCGCCCGCGCCTCGCGGTCAAGCCCCGCGTCGAGGCCGTCCACCTCGATAATCAAGACCGCGCCCGCCTCGATCGGAAAGCCGAATCCAAAGGCCTGTTCAATCGCGCGAATCATGAGATTGTCGAGCATCTCAAGCGCCGCGGGCACGATCCCCTCGGCGATGATTCCGCTGACGGTCTCGGTCGCCGCGTCGACGCTTTCAAAGACGCCGAGCAAGGTCCGTCCCGCTTCGGGATCGCGGCTCAGGCCGACCGTGACCCGGGTGACGATCCCGAACGTCCCCTCATGACCGACGATGAGGCCGGGCAGGTCATATCCCGGGTTTTCCTCGGTCACGCCCCCTGTCTCGACGACCGTGCCATCGGGCAAGACAAGCTCAACACCGCGCACGAAGTTCACGGTCACGCCATATTTGAGCGTGTGTGGGCCGCCCGAGTTCGTCGCGACGTTGCCGCCGATCGTGCATGAGGTCTGACTCGACGGATCGGGCGCGTAATGGAAACCAGAATCGGCGAGCGCGCGGGTGAGCCAGACGTTGACGACCCCCGGCTCGACGATCGCGTAGCGGTCGCGGGTGTTGATCTCCAGGATGCGTTTCATCCGGGTCAGGCAGATCATTACCCCGCCGCCGACGGCGAGCGTTCCCCCGGCCAGGCTCGTCCCCGCGCCTCGGGGCACAAACGGGACATCGTGGCGGTTGCAGGTCTTGACCACCTCAACCACCTGGGCCGTCGACGTCGGAAAAACAACGACGTCGGGAACTTTTTTATTGATGACGTAGCCGTCGCACTCATAGACGAGCAGCTCATCATGCTTGTGCAGCACGTTTTCCGGGCCGACGGCGGCGGTCAGATCGGCCAGAATGCGCGACGCGAGCGAGGATTCAGGCGGAGCGACAGCCATGATTCAGGCAGTCTCGTCGGGGTTCGGAAGTTCAACGCGAAGCCACTCTCATCGTATCACGAGTCCGCGCCGATCCGCCAGAACGACCCTGGATCGGCAAAAATTACCGATGACCAATGACCGATGACCGAGAAAGAAACGCGGAACCGAAAAACTCGGCGAGCGCTCATCGGCCATTGGTCATCGGCCCTTGGCCGTCTCTTCAAGGCTTTCTCGCTTCACCCCACGGCAATCCGGGCCTTGGGCGGGTCGCAACGATCGCAATGGCCGCAGGAGTCGGATTCGACGTCGTCCTTGCCGAAGTAGTTCACGAGGTAATCCCAGAGACACGTTCGAAGCTCGGCATAATCGACCATCCGCCGATGCTTGAGGCGATCATTGGCGTCGCGTTCCTGAAACGAAACGGCGAGGCGTTCGAGCGATTCGCTGCTGGCGTGGCGATCGAGAAGGACGATTTTACGCCCCGCGTCTTCGAGCCGAACCAGGGAACGGTCCTTGAAGAGCTGGAGAACCTGCTTGAGCCGGGTCTTGCCCACCGGCGTGATCGCTTGAAGCTTGTCGAGCGAGACGACAGGCGATTCGGCCGTGGGCGAGAGTCGCTTGAGTGCGTGGTGAACGTTGATCAGATCCTCACCGCCGGGGTATTTGCCCGCCTGAAAAAAGCCGTGGAGACGTCGATCGGTCGCGTCGAAAAGCAAGGTGCAACGCGCCGAGAGTCCATCGCGCCCCGCCCGACCGGCTTCCTGATAGTAATCTTCCAGGGTTTCGGGCAGGTGATGATGAATCACGAACCGGATGTCGGGCTTGTCGATACCCATCCCAAAAGCGTTCGTGGCGATGATCGCCTTGAGGTCGCCACGCATGAACGCCTCTTGATTGGCGACGCGGTCGCTGTGTTTCAGCCTGCCATGATAGGCAGCGACCGCGAAACCGTGCGAGCTGAGAAACTCGGTCAGGTCGTTCACCGCCTTGATCGTCGCGGTGTAGATGATCCCCGTCCCTTCGGTTTCCGAGACCAACCGGAGCAACTCCGCGCGCTTGGCCGACTCGCCCTTGACGGGGATCGTCGCGAGCTTGAGGTTTGGTCGATAAAAGCCCGTGTGAACGACCTCGGCATCGACGATGTCGAGCCTTCGCAAGATATCGTCGACGACGTCGGGGGTCGCGGTCGCGGTCAGGGCCAGAACGGGAGGCTTCCCAAGGGCGTTGATCGCATCGCCAAGGGCCATGTACTCGGGGCGGAAGTCGTGGCCCCACTGGCTGACGCAATGGGCCTCGTCAACAACGAAGAGGTCAATCTTGATCTGTTTCAAAAGGGCGCGAAAGTCGGGGTCGGAGAGGCGCTCGGGCGTTGTATAGACGAACTCGATCGAACCGGCGGCAATTGCCCGCGCGGCCTCGCGCTCTTCGGTGGCGGAAAGCGTGCTGTTCATCGCGACGACCGAGACGCCGCGTTCGCGGAGCGCATCGGCCTGATCCTTCATGAGGGCAATCAAGGGGCTGACCACGACGGTTGTGCCGACGAGGGAGAGCGCGGGGAGTTGAAAGCAGACGCTCTTGCCCGAACCCGTCGGCATCACGACGACGGTGTTATGCCCGTCCATCGCCGACTGCACGGCCCGTTCCTGCCCTGGCCGGAACTGGCGGAACCCGAACTGATCTTGCAACTTGCGCGTCAACGTCCGACGGTCGCCCTGCGCCCCTGGAATCATCGGAATCTCCGAACGGGTTGATCTCAAAGGAACTGGCGGAAGCGCGAGTCTGGTGATCGCGGCTCGACGATCCTGCAAAGAATGGGCCACAGACTTCAGGGCCGCGAAATCGTGGAAGAGAAGGTCCGTGTTCGAACCTTCGCCGCCGGGAAAGCGCCAGGCGCCTGCCCTGGAGGATTGTGAAATCCGACTTTTCCAATGACCAATGATCAATGAACGGAATTTCCTCTTCATCGGTCCTTGGTCATTAAGGTTGTTGCTCGATAGCCGTAAGGTCAAAGGACAGAAGGACATGGGACAAAAGATAAAATCGACCCTTTGTCCTTGTGTCCTTTGACCCTACGTCAAAAACAGCCCCTAACACGCAAAAACCCTTTTGATCATTGGTCATCCGTCATCGAGACATTTCGATTCTCCGGCGAGCCTGCCCAGGAGGATTGCAAAGTCCTGCTTTTCCATGACCAATGACCGATGACCAATAGGGTTGTTGCGCCATAGCCGTAAGTTCAAAGATCACAGGAACATAAGGCAAAGGTGCGACTCTGCCTTATGTCCTTGTGGTCTTTGACCTTAGGTCAAAAGCAGCGTCTAACGCGGAAAAACTCTAATGACCAAACAGGCAGGATTTTTCGGTCATTGGTCATTGGTCATCGGGACTTTGCAATTCTCCTGCGAGCCTGCCTTGTCGTTGAGGGCGATCTCGGGTAACTTCCGGCGCTCGACAGGTCCGAGGGTCGCACGGACGCGGCCGGGCGGGCGTCGATCGGCGAAAAAATGCCGGCGCAACCGGTCAATTCACTGTACTCCGAGGGGGCGGGCATGGAAGCCAGCATCCGGGTCGAGACCGCGCTCGGGGATCGTTCCAACACGGCGATATCGGGGCTTGAAGGGCTCCGCGTGGCCCTTGTCCACGACTGGCTGACCGGGATGCGCGGAGGCGAGAAATGCCTCGAAGTCCTCTGCGAAGCCTTTCCGAACGCAACCTTGCATACTCTGATCCATCGCAAAGGGGCGATGAGTCCGGCCATCGAGGCGATGACGATCAAGACGTCGCCCCTGCAAGGCATTCCCGGCGTCTTCAAGCGCTATCGCAACCTCTTGCCGGTCATGCCACTTGCGCTCAAGGCGCTGAGGCCGGCGGGAGTTGACCTGGTCGTCAGCCTCAGTCATTGTGTCGCCAAGTCGGTGCGCGTGCCCGAGGGAATCCCGCACGTCTGCTACTGCTTCACGCCGATGCGGTACGCCTGGCAAGGGCGAGACGCCTATCTTGACGCCTGGATCGAACGCCCGATCCGCCGCGCGGGGGCGAAGATAATCCTCAATCGAATGCGCGACTGGGATCGTCGGACGGCCCATCGTGTCTCGAACTTCGTCGCGATCAGCGAGACCGTGCGCGGCCGGATTTCGCGGAGTTACGGCCGCGAGAGCCAGATCATCCAGCCCCCCGTCGATACCGACTTCTACACGCCCGGCCCCTCAGGCACGCCCCGCGGCAACGCCTACCTTTGCGTCTCCGCGCTCGTTCCTTACAAGCGGGTCGAGCACGCGGTGACCGCCTGTTCCATTTTGGGTCGCCCGCTGATCGTGATCGGCGAGGGGACGGAACGCGAACGTTTGCAAAGGCTGGCCGGTCCCTGCGTCAAGTTCCTCGGCTGGCAACCCGACGAGGTGATCCGCGACCATTACCGGACCTGCAAGGCGCTTCTCTTTCCCGGCGAGGACGATTTCGGAATCGTTCCCGTCGAGGCCCTCGCCTGCGGCGCCCCGGTTCTCGCGCTCGGACGCGGCGGCGCGGCCGAGACCGTGGACGATCGGGTCGGTCGGCTCTATTCGGAACCGACCGCCGAGGGCCTTCTTGAAGCGATCGAAGTCTGGGAGTCCGAGGGTCAACCCCACGACCCCCTGCTGGCTCGAAGCCGAGCCGAGTCCTTCGCGCTTCCCGTCTTCCGCGACCGCCTCTTGAACTATCTCGCCTCGGTCGTCAACCGTCGCGAGCGAGCCGAGACGGTCCCCCCCGCCCCGCATCTGTCGGTTTGAGCCTGCGCGGAGGGTTACCAGAGCCAATCGATGCGGGCGGGGTCAAAGGACTTCCCGCGGGAGTGTCACTCCGCGAAATCCTCCAGATCAGCGTCGAAGTCCGGCGCCATCCAGAAAGCGCCTTCCCTCGCCCAACCAGGCTGACAGGGCCAGCTCGGGTGTGACGGCCGGGTCAGGATGGCGACCGGCTCGCCGTCGGCGGTCAGCATCAATTCTTCACCGGGAATCATTGCCGCCACGATCTCGGCGAGCCTCGGCTGGACAGCGGAAGCGTGCGAGGCATGGAAAAACCCTCTGGTGCCATGCTGGATTTCGTCCGCGCCTCAATTCGCATCGTCGAGACTGATCCCAGATCCAGTCGCCTCGTCTCACGTTAAACGATTCTACACCGCTGACAAATCGACCAGGGTATTTTATCGAGCACAATCGCTAGAAAATTAGGACGACCCTGGCCGTTTTGCATGCTTTTCGATCGAGTTTCCCCCAAATTAAGACGACACACCCGCCAGACCCCCTTTGTTTCCGACCTCGGATGCCCTTAGGATGGCGGGTCTTCCAGGAAAAGACCCTAGCACCCTCGGGCGTCGCGAATGTTGGAATCGAACGAGAATGATCCGTATGCGCTCCCTCCCGATGCCATCAAGGAGCCGCCGCGATCGCTGATCGAGGCGATCAAGCAGATCGGCCCGGGGCTCATTCTGGCGGCGTCGATCGTCGGCACGGGAGAGTTGATCAACACGACGAGCCTGGGGGCGAAGGCAAGTTTCAGCCTGCTCTGGCTGATTCTTTTAAGCTGCGTCATCAAGGTTTTCGTTCAGGTCGAACTCGGCCGGTACGCGATCACGCACGGCAAGACCTCGCTGGCGGCCTTCAATACCCTGCCCGGCCCGAGGCTGGGGGCGTCGTGGATCTGCTGGCTCTGGCTGCTGATGACGCTCGCCACCCAGGCGCAGATCGCCGCGATGGAAGGGACCGTCGGCCAGGCGGCGCACATGGCCTTTCCCGCGGCCTCGCATGCGATGGCCCATCAAGCCGGGCAGCTCGTCAAGGGGTGGGACGTCTGGCTGAGTACCCGCGAGGAATACATCTGGGCCAGCCTGACCACGCTCGCCGCCATGATCTTGTTGCTCTCGGGCGGGTACAAGAGGCTCGAAAAGGTGACGACCGTGCTCGTCGCCGCGGTGACGATCTTCACGGTCGTGAGCGTCGGCGTCTTGCAGTGGACACCGTACCGGATCAACGCGGCCAACCTGGAAAGCGGGTTCAAGCTCGCCGTGCCCACGGCGGCGATCGCGCTGGCTTTCTCGGCGTTTGGGATCACGGGCGTCGGCGCCTCGGAATTGTTCGCGTATCCGTACTGGTGCATTGAGAAAGGATACGCCCGCGCCGTCGGTCGGCGAACCGATGACGAAGCCTGGGCGCGGCGTGCCCGGGGCTGGACGCGGGTGATGCAGCTTGACGCCTGGTTCAGCATGGTCGTCTTCACGATCGCGACGGTTGCCTTTTACCTCCTCGGCGCGGCGGTCTTGCACCCGCAAGGGCTTGATCCCAAGGGCAAGGAGATGATCCCGATCCTGTCGAGCATGTACGTCAAACCGCTCGAAGGAACCGCGCTCGCAGGTTTTCGGAACATGACGCGCGTCGGCTTCCTGCTCGGAGCCTGGGCGGTTCTTTTCAAGACGCTCTATGTCGCCACCGCCGCGAATAGCCGGCTCACGGCCGATTTTCTCGACCTGGCGGGAATCTGGCGACAGCCCGGGTTGAAGTCGCGCGAGCGGACGACCCGCTTCTTTTGCGTGGTTTACCCTGTCTTCGCGCTCGGCCTTTATTATGCGTTTCGTGAACCGCAGTCGCTCATCAAGGTCGGCGGGATCGCGCAAGGGTTAATGCTTCCGCTCATCGCCGGGGCGACGCTTTACCTCCGCAAGCGCGACGACGACCGCCGGGTCAGCTCGATCTTTCTCACGGACATTTGCTGCTGGCTCGCCTTTTTCGCCATCTCCGCCGTGGCGATCTACAGCGCGCCCGACACCTACCGCCAGGCCCGCGAGGCCCTCGCCAGCGTCATTCAGGCGGCTCGGCACACTCTGAAGCTGCTTCGATAATGACCAGGGACCGATGACCAAGGAAGCAAGGCAAAGAGCAAGCAAAGTCCGCGACGTTTCCAACTTTTTTCGGTCATCGGTCCTTGGTCATCGGTCATGAATTGAAAGGGAAACCGCACTGTCTCCCGATCGAAGAGCCTCGACACCCAGATCCTGAACGTCTACAACAGGACGGTGACACTCAGTCGGCGGCCGCGCTCGAACGGAACGGGCGGCGCCTTTCCGGCCACGAGGATTCCGACGGGGCCTCCACCACGGTGATCAGCCTCTTGCTCAAGGCCCGACACGTCGCCTTTGGCGGCGTCGTGCTCCTGCTGATCGGCCTTGCCCTCTTTGGCAAGCGCGTCAGCTACGAGCAATCGATCAAGTCGTTCTTCGCCGACGACGACCCGGTCATGAACGCCTATCAAGAGGCCGCGAAGTCCTTCGGCGACGATAACTTCGTCTTCGTCGCCTATGACGACCCCGCGCTCTTCTCCGCGGAAGGAATGGACCGCGTCGGCGAACTCGCCGAGGCCGTCGGCACGGATAAAATCAAGGGCGTTCTCCGGGTCGAATCGCTCGACACGATGCCCCTGCTCTGGAAGATCGACGACACGCTTTTACCGATCGCCCGAGCACCCGCCGGGGCGCGCGCGTTCATGATGTCCCTGGCCCGAAAAGCCGTGCGCGGCATTGACCTCAAGAAGAACGCCATGACCGTCGGCGGCGCTCTCCGCGATCCTTCCCTCAGCGCCTCCGCCGTCGAGGCTCTCAAAAATCAGGTCACGCGCCACCCGCTCTTCCAGGGGACGGTGGTCGACGCCTCGGGCAAGACGACCGCCGTGGTCGTCCGGCTCAAGAAGACCGGCGATCACGACGTCATGAAGACGATTGCCGCCCTTCGAGACCATGCCGACGCCTTTGCCAGACGCCACAAGCTCAGGCGTCCCTTCGTCGTCGGCCCCCCGGTCCTTCTGGCGGATGGCTTCACCAGCATCGAGATCGATGGCCGACGCCTCGCGATTGTCGGCATGTTGCTGATCGGTCTGGTCACGCTCTCGGCGGTTCGAAGCCTCTGGTGGGCACTCGTCCCGATCGTGACCGGCTGGGTCGTCTGGCTGGCGACCGAGGCCATTCTCGGCGGCCTGAACCTGAAACTGGCACTCTCCGGCGGTCCGCTCGTGGCGCAGATTATCGTCTTGACGATGCCGGCGGCAAGTCACCTGGCGATCCACTTCCGCGACGAACGCCGACGCGAGGCCGACCCCCGACGCGCCGCGCGCTCCACCCTTCAGGCCGTCGCCTCGCCGATCTTCTGGTGCTCGATCACCGGGGCGATCGGCTACGGGGCTCTGGTCATCAGCGACGTCATGCCGATCAAGCAGTTCGGCGCGATCCTCGGCGTCTGCACGCTGATTGCCTCGCTTCTGGTGATGGCCGTCTCGCCGATTGCGATGCTCCCCCCCTTCCCGCTCGAACTCCCCGTGCGCTACGGGTCGAACTCGTGGGTTTCCCAACAGATGAAACGCCTCACGGGCCGGGTCGTCCGCCATCCCGGCTGGATCGTCGGCGTTGTCTTAGCGATCGTCCTGCCGATGATGCTGGGGATCGGCAATCTTCGGTTTGAATCAAACTATATCAACGCCTTCAAGCCCGAGACGCGGGTCGTTCACGATTACGAGGCCGTGGAAAAACGGCTCGGCGGGATCGGCCTCGTGGAACTCGTGATGCCGCTCGGGAAAACGGTGAGTCTCGCGGAAATCGGCCGATTGAAGGCCGTGGAAGATGCGATCGCGTCGTTTCGGGTCAACAAGTCGGCGGCGGTGGCCCATGTCTTGACGCTCGCGACCGTGCTTGACCCCGACGGCCGGGTCGCCACGCTTGACCCCGACCGCGCGACCTGGGCGTTGAAGGCGAAGCTCGACCTGATCGCCCTCACTCCGCAAGCGGACCTTCTCAAGAGCTTCTGGAACGCCGAAACGGGCGAGGCCCGCGGCCTGGTTCGACTAAAAGAGCAACAGCCGGCGTCTGACAAGGAAGCGATCTTCGCCAGGGCACTCCAGTCGGCCCGCCAGACCTTCGGCGATCGGTCGTACCTCACGGGGCTCTCGTTCCTGATGACCAAGACGACCGAGGCGGTGATTGTGACCCAGTGGCAAACCTTCGCCTGGTCGGCGGCGGGAATCTTGCTGATGCTCACGATCGCCCTTCGAAACCCGTTGATGGCCTTGCTGGCGATCTTGCCGACAATGCTGTCCGTGGGCCTGGTGCTCGGCCTGATGGGCTGGCTCGGCGTCAAGCTTGACATGGCCACGGCGCTCGTGGCGAGCGTTGCCCTGGGCCTTTCGGTCGACGACACCTTTCATTGCCTCTTGCAGTTTCGCCGCGAACGGACCTCGCATTCGTTCATGCAAAGCCTCTTTGATAGCTATTCGGTGACCGGCCCCGGCGTCCTGCTCTCAAGCCTGGCCGTGGCCGTCGGCTTCGCGGCGCTTCGGCTCAGCGAGTTCGCTCCGTTCTCGAACTTCGGGACGATGGTCGGAATCGCCACGGCGGGAAGTACCCTGGGAAACCTCGTGCTCTTGCCCGCCTGCCTGACCCTCGGAGACCGACTCCGTCGATCGCGAACCGGCTCCGCGACAACCCCCGCGCCTCATTCTCACGGATCAACCGTGCCTACTTGAAGGAAACCTCGCGTGCGCGTTCGTGCGTGGGTTCTCAGCGCGGTCTTGCTCGCGACCGTCGGTCACCCGACGCATGCCGACGATCGGCCCCTTGCCGCCGAGATCCTCCTCAAGGGGGGAACACTCATCGACGGCACCGGCTCGCCCCGACGACAGGCCGACGTGGCGATCGTCGGCTCTCGGATCGTCGCCGTCGGCACCTTCAAGACCGATCCCAAAGCCAAGATCGTCGATTGCGCCGGGCTGATCGTCGCCCCTGGGTTTATTGACCTGCACACGCATTCCGATGAACCTATTCTCAAGCCGAAGACGCGATCAAACCTGAATTATCAGACTCAGGGCGTCACCACGATCGTTACCGGCAATTGCGGCAGCGGCGCCTTGAACGTCGCTCACTATCTCGACGCCATCGACGACCACGGCGCCGGGACGAACGTGATCCACCTCGTTCCGCTTGGCACTGTCCGCAATTCCGTCATGGGAAACGACGAACGCGCGCCGAATGCCGAGGAACTCGCGACGATGAAACGCCTCGTCGATCGCGGGATGCGCGAAGGGGCCTGGGGCGTCTCGACCGGCCTGATCTACGTCCCCGGGCGCTATGCCGAGAGGGACGAGCTTGTCGCCCTCGCACACATGGCCGCGACGCATGGGGGTTTTTACGCAAGCCACATGCGCGATGAAAGCGACGGCCTTCTCGGCTCGATTGACGAGGCCCTCGCGATCGGCAAGCAAGCATCTCTGCCGGTCCATCTCTCGCACCTGAAGGCGTCGGGCCGCGCCAACTGGGGCCTGACCTCGCAAGCCTGCGAAAAAATCGCCGCCGCGCGTCTCGCCGGCCAGGCGGTCACGGCCGATCAATATCCGTACATCGCGTCGAGCACGAAGCTGGGCGCGATGGTCGTGCCGCACTGGGCCTTGAAAGGCTCCGCCGCCGAATTCGGCCGGATCGCCGATGACCCCAACCTCGGCCGTCTCCTCCGCCTGGAAATCCAGGGGGAGTTGAACCGGCAAGATCAGGGGGCGTCGATTCGAATCTCGGCCGGGGGAGGTCGGCCGACGCGAATCGGCCGCGACCTGGTGACGATCGCCCGGCAAGAGGGAACGACCCCGGTGGAACTCGTCGTCGCGATCGAGCGAACCGGCGGGGCGCAGGCGATCTCGTTCGGAATGTCCGAGGACGACGTCCGCGAGGTCATGCGGCACGACTTCGTCGCCACCGCGTCGGACGCCTCGGCCCACCTCCCCGGCGGCGGCGACAAGCCCCACCCCCGAGCTTACGGCACCTTTCCGCGCAAGGTTCGGTACGCCTTGGAAAACCAGGTCATCACCCTTGAAGAGGCGATTCGATCGGCGACCGGATTGCCCGCCTCAATCCTTCATCTTCCCGACCGAGGCGTCGTTCGCCCGGGAGCGATCGCCGACCTCGTTGTCTTCAACCCGCGCACCTTTCGCGATGCCGCGACGTTCGACAAACCCACGCGATACGCGCCAGGCGTTCATGATCTGTTCATCAACGGCCGCGCCGTGATCCTCGACGGCAAGCCGACGAAAGTCCTCGCCGGTCACGCCCTCCGTCTTCAAAAGGACGGCCCTGCCGACATGGTCTTGACGGCCGGTCGGATCTGGACGGGCGACCCTGAAAATCCCTGGGCCGAGGCTGTCTCGTCGCGATCGGGCGAGATCATCGCCGTCGGCCGACGTGCCGATGTCTTGAAAACAGCCGGTCCAACCGCCCTGATCCTCGATCGCCCGGAAACGTTCGCGCTCCCTGGCCTGACCGACGCCCACGCTCATCTCGCGGCGCTCGGCGCCGGCATGGAAGAGATCGACCTCCGCGGCGCGAGCACGCCCGAAGAGGCTTTGCGACGCGTTCAGGAACGGATCAAGGAAACCCCTGGAGACGGCTGGATCATCGGCCACGGCTGGGATCAGACCCGCTGGCCTGGCGGCGAGTTTCCCAACGTCAAACCGCTCGATGCCATCGCCCCGACGCGCCCGGTCATGCTCGAACGCATCGACGGCCATGCCCTCTGGGTCAATTCCGAAGCCCTGCGGCGTGCTCAAATTGGCCCGAAAACCAAGACCCCGACCGGCGGCCAGATCCTCCGCGATGACTCGGGCACGCCTTCGGGGATTTTGATCGACGCCGCGACCGAACTTATTGACCGAGTGGTCCCCTCGCCGAGTCGGACCGATCTCGTCCGCCGCCTCCTCGCGGCGCAGGCGCTCGTTCTTTCGGCGGGCCTGGCCGGTGTTCACGATGCCGGGATCACTCCTCTCGAAACCGAGGTTTATCGCGATCTCGACCGCGAGGGGAAACTTAAGCTCCGCGTCTACGCGATGGCCTCGCTTCCCAAAAGCGGCGAGCCAACTCTACTCAAGCAATGGCCTTTATTAACCCGTCCCGGCGGCCGGTTCACGCTCCGCGCCGTCAAGGTGTTCATGGATGGGGCGCTCGGATCTCGCGGGGCCTTGCTGTTCGAACCTTACCGCGACGACCCCACGAATTCCGGGCTCGAACTGATCCCCCCGGAACGTCTCGAAGCGTTGACAACCGAGGCGCTCAAACACGGCTGGCAGGTCTGTACCCACGCGATCGGCGATCGCGCGAACGCCGAGGTTCTTGACGCCTACGCCAGGGCGCTCAAGGTTGTCCCCTCGGCGAAAGATGCGCGCTTGCGGATCGAGCATGCGCAGGTCGTCCGCAAGGAAGACCTTCCACGCTTCAAGACGCTCGGCGTGATCGCGTCGATGCAGCCGGTTCACCTCAGCGACGATCTCCGCTGGGCGAATGATCGCCTTGGCCCCGAACGCGCCGCCGGTGCCTATGCCTGGCGCTGGTTTGCGAACGCGGGCGTACCTCTGGCCTTCGGCAGCGATTTCCCGGTCGCGGAGGTCAACCCGTTTCCTGGTCTTCATGCCGCGATCAGCCGGGAAGACCGCGACGGCCAACCCCCCGGCGGCTGGCATCCCGAACAGAAGCTGAAGCTTGACGAAGCGTTACGCGGCTTCACCTCGGGCGCCGCGTATGCGCGGTTCGCCGAGACGAGTCTTGGTGTTCTCAAAACGGGAATGCGAGCCGATCTGACGGTGATCGACCGCGATCCGTTCCGCCTGCCCGCGTCGGACCTGCTCAAAACGAAGGTGATTTTGACGATCGTCGATGGCGAAATTGTCTTCGGAAAACCGTGAAGACGCAGACGTCGGGGGCCTTCATCAAGGCGCGCCCGACGTCCTGTCAGACGCTCGGTTACTTGCCGACGGTGGCGTAACCGGGAGTGACCTTGCCGACGTTCGGCTCGGCGCTGAAGTCAACCTTGCCGGTGGCCCAGTTGAGGGCGCCGAGGAGAAGCCCCTGGTAAAGCGGGTTGGCCCAGACGTCTTCGCGGTGGCCCATTGACGTGTAGAAGACGCGGCCCTTGTCGTGCATCCGCGCCCAGGTTTCGGGGAAGTTGGGCCGCTGGTACATGCCCCCCTTCATCTCGGCGGTATCGTGGGCGATAATCACGTGAAGGTTATCAGCCAGGTTCTTGAGGGCGTACCACTCGTCGTTGATCTCGAACGTGGAACCGAAAGCGCGAGCGCCGGGGAAGTCGGGATCGGTGACGATCAGCTTGGCGACCTGCTGGGCGCCGTGGGTGATGAACTCGCCGCCGATCATCTTGATGTACGGGTCGAGTTCCTTGCCGCTGTGAAAGGTGTCGGTCGCGCAGTGCATGCCGACGAACCCCTTGCCCCCTGCGATGGCGTCGAGGAAAGCTTTCTTGCCATCCTTCGACATGGGCTTGCCGTCGTGATGGCCCCCTTCGGTGGTCAGGTCGCCGGTGGTCTCAAAGGCGAAGGCGTCCCACTGGCCAATCTGGTCGGGATCAAAAAGGGTGCCGTCCTTGGAGGCGACAACCTCGATACCGTGTTCCTTGCCAAGATCGGTCAAGATCTGCTCGGCGTGGCTGAGGCGGTCGCCTTTGCGGGTGATCACCGAGTGCTGAAAGCCCGAGCTCTTGGTGAAGAAAAGGACTTTCTTGGCGGGGCCTTTGTCGGCACCCAGGGTCCGCCCGATCGGCCCGGCGCCGAGCATCGCGGCACCGGTGGCCAGAAGCATCTGTCGGCGGTTCAAAGACAACGACATGGGTGCGAATCTCCGCAACGGTTCGAATCTGGTCAGGTCGGTCGATCTCCACGGCCTCGCGCCGCGAAGATCACGGAAAGAGTCAGTGCCCGCCATCTTGCCACGGTTTCATGCCAAGGCAAAGGGGGCTGCGACCCGACCGCGGGGTCGTTTCCTTCTCGGGAATAACCGATGACCAAGGACCGATGACCGATGACCGAAGAAAATTCGAAAACAGGAAAGATGAGCAAGGACCTTGCCAACCTTTTTTCGGTCATCGGTTCTCGGTCATCGGTCATCAATTGATAAGGAAACAGCCCTGGACCCGACCAGCTCGGGGAGACCGACGAAAGACGCGCCTTCTCGTCAAACCGATCAGCCGACCCGAGAACGAGCCTCATCCCCTTCCAGACCCGGAAAGGGCAACGAGGGGCGGTTATCAGGCTCGTCGGCCGTCGAGGCACGGACGAAGAGAAGATCCTCGATCACCGCGAGGCGGCGGGTGAGGGCAATATGGTCCCAGTGGAGTGCCCGCATCGCCTGAAGTTTATCGTCAAGCTCGCACTGTCGGCGGCCAAGGTTGGAGATGGTCTCGGTCAATTCGGTAAGCTGAACGATCCGCGCTTGCATCTCGGTGTAAAGGGCGCGATGGTCGTTGCTGAGTCCTTCGAGGTGGGCGGCGAGCCCCTCCGTTCTGGGGTGAAGAACGCCGACATGCCAGTCAAACGAGGCAAGACGCGACTCGGCGGCGGCGACCTTCGGAGAGAGATTCCGCAGATCGGCTTGCAAGGCGAGGTGTTCCTCATTGAGCCCGGCAAGATGCGCGGCGAGGCCGTGGGTTCGTGTGTCGAGGATCTCGGTCAGGCGCTCGGTCGGGGCGAGCCGGGTCTCGGCGGCGTCGATCCGGGCGCCGATGGAATCAATTTTCCCGAGGCTGACGTCGATCAAGACATCCGACCGGCCGAGGCGAACCTTCCCGGCCTGGATCTCCGATTCCAGATCATCCACGCGCGGGCAAAGGTTCTTCACCAAAGCCTGAACCGCGTTATGCTCCTCGTTCAGGCCGGCGAGATGAGCGGCGAGGCCCTGGGTTCGTTTTTCAAGAATCTCACCCTGTCGCTCCGTGCCGTCGAGACGGATCTGGGCATGATCCAGGAGTCCAAGACCCGCCGCGATCTGCCCCTCGGCGCGTTCGATCCGCGCGACGAGACTGTTGAGGATCTCAACCAGCCGGACAAAGGAAGGCCGAAGCAACTTCCTAAGGCCGCGGCGCGCCGCGAGAACCACGGTGCCCGTGCCATCCCCGGATTCGCAACCTGCGTCGTAAAACTGAAGTGCGCTCACGGTTCGGGCCTCGCGGTCAGGTCGGATCAGGTTGGGTCAGATCAGATCAGATCAGATCAGGTCTGATCAGGCGGCAAACGGTTCTTGCAGGAACAGCGACGTCAATTTCTCGGCGAGCACGGCCAGGCGATACGCCTCGTCGGGCGATCCGGCGCCGGTCCTTGGCCGCCGCGACGCGTTCAACAAGCTGCCTTCGATTCGCGAAATCAGGCCATCCAGATGAAAGTCTCGCCAGACGGCCAACGCCCCTCGACGCGAAAGCGGCTCAAGAGCCACCGCGCCGTCAAGGATCAGGCCGAAGGCATCAGCGAACGACCGCTCATCGCGTGCGACCTTGAGGCAATGGACCCCGTGAACCAGCCACTCGGCCGCGCCGCAGAGTCGGTGAATCACCGGGACGCAGCCGCGCCCGAGTGCTTCGAGAGGCGCGAATCCAAAGGGCTCGTCGGTTCGACCGGGAAAGGCAAAAACGTCGTAATCGTCATACCGTTCCAGCAGTTCGGCCTGCTTGAGACTTCCCACGAGGCGGACCCGATCGGCCAGGCCAAGCGCCCGGATCAGGTCGCCATACGAGCCATCAGTGACTTTTCCATAGATATCCAGAAAAAAGTCGCCGACGTTGCGTTCGCGAAGCAAGGCCGCGGCTCGAATCAGGATATCAATTCCCTTATCATAATTTGGGTCGATCACCGCGGCGGCGGTGACGATTCGAAGCGGTCGGTCGCGGTCGAAGGCCCGGCGAGGCTCGGGACCCGGGCCGGTCACCCAGTTCGGGACGACCTCGACGCGATCCTTCAGGCCGATTCCCGCCTCCTCGATCTGATCAACCAGGCGCTGACTGCACGCGAGGTACGTCCCCTGAAACTGCCTGGTAAATTCGGCGGCGAGTTGGGGCTGAACCCGATAAAAGAGCGTGCAGAGCTTGGCGGGGACCTCGTCCATCAGGTGCCAGACCCAGGGAAGACGCAGGTGATGCAAAGCCGCCATCAGGCCCAGGCCGCCAATGCCGACGAGCATCCAGGCATAAACCACGTCGGGCTGAAACTCTTCAATCGCCGCGAGCAAGGCGTGAACATTAAAGGCGTTGACCTGAAAGGCTTCCGATTCCCTGAGCCGGATCGCAACCTCGGTGCTGTGGGCATCGGAATAAAAATCCCAGAGGTCGGTCAATTTCAGCGCGCGGATCACGTTCTCCGACGACGCCACGGGGGTTCGCGGCACCGACGTCAAGACCGTCACCTCATGGCCACGCGCGCGGAGCGCCTCGACGGCCTGCTTGCAGCCAAGCTCATAGCCGCCGATGGTGTCGGGGGGGTAAAGGTTCGTGAGCACGAGGACATTCACGCCGCGATCTCCGAAGCCGCCGCCTGTGCGATCAGCCGGTCATACACCTCGGCGAGCTTCGCCCCCGCCACTCGATAATCGAATTCTCGGTCGACGACCCGACGTCCATTGGCGCCCAGGCGGTCGGCCAGGCCCGGCTCGCTCGCAAGGCGTCGCAAAATTTGCGAGAGGCCGGAGAGGTCGTCAAAAACGAAGCCAGTCTCGCCGTCGTGGACAAACTCGGGCATGGCCGCGACCCGCGAACAGACCGCGGGCGTGCCGCAGGCGCTCGCTTCAAGGAGCGTGAACCCCATCAGTTCGGGAGCCTCGTGAGTAATTCCGTAGCAATCAACATGAACCGAGGGAAGGACGTTCACCCAGGCCCTTCGATAAAGATCAAGAATCCGCGCATCATCGGCATCGGTGATGAATTCCACGCGTTTCCCCTCGGCCAGGGAACGCAGGCGCTCAAAATAGGCCGGGTGATAGGGTCGGCCGCAGACGGTCAGCGGCAGTTCGCTGGGCAAGGCGGTGATCAGGCGGTCAATCCCTTTGTGAGGGAGCAACCGGCCGACGTAAAGCACGCGATCACGCTTGACCGGAACAGGCGACGGGGTGAACCGGGTCGCGTCGACGCCCCCTTTGATGACAGTCAACGGGGTGCTGGTCTGATAGAGCGACGCCCCAAAATCGGACTGGGCGATGATCAGGTCCACCAGACTCAGGATGCCGAGTTGCTTGACCAGGGGGCTCGACACCCCACCATGATCGGTGACGCAGACGGGCTTGCGCTGCTGCCGGGCGACGAGCAAACCAACCTCGGAACAGCGCGTGTAAACCTGATGGATATGAACGAGGTCCGCGTCGGCGAGAGCGCCGGGAAGCTCCCAGGAGACGACGTCGAGCGGATTTCTGGGCCGGCCGGAGGCGGTCAGGAGGCGGAGCGTGACGCCTGGAAAGATCTGTCGGACCGAAGGGGCATTGGAGAACGAGATCAGTTCAACCTCGAACCCCCCGGCCGAACTTTCGGCGACGCCTCGGGCGAGGTTCGTGGGGAATCGTTCGCCGCCTCCGAGACAGGAGCCCGCGTCAAAATAGAGCGGGGTCAGGTAGGCGATCTTCCGTGCGACCATGAAGCCACCTCGGTGGACGCGAGGGCCGCGTCGCGGTTCATCCTTGAATCCGGGGGGGGCGTCGTGAGCCGACAGATAGCAAAATCAAAGGCCGAGGTCAAGCGAGACAGGAGAATTGCAAAGTCCCGATGACCGATGGCCAATGACCGACGAATTCGGCCTTTTGGCCATCAGGATTGTTGCGTAATCGCGGTAAGGTCATAGGGCGGAAGAACATGGGACAAAAGGAAAAATCTGTCCCTTGGCCTTTGGCCTTGCGTCAAAAACAGCCCCTAATTCGCAAAAACCCTATTGGCCTTTGGTCATCGGCCATTGGTCATCGAAGAGGCTGACTTTGCAATCCTTTTGACAAGCGCGACCGGGCGAGCCCCTGGTCGTTTCAACGACCCGTCTCAAAGCTCCGCCTGGCCATTCGTCGGCGCGACGCCTTCGAGAAAAACACCGATCTTGCGAAACTTCTCGTAGCGGCGATCGAGGAGCCTTTCGCGAGGCAGTTCGGCAATCTCGCGGAAGGAGCGAATCAAGAAGGATTTCAGGTTCGACGCGGCCTCGCGATGATCGCGGTGGGCGCCGCCGTCGGGCTCGGGAATGACCTCATCGACGACACCGAAGCGGAGCAGATGGCGCCCGGTCATTCGCAGGGCCTCCGCGGCCTTCGGCCAGTGCTCGTTCGATTTCCAGAGGATCGTGGCGCACCCTTCGGGGCTGATCACCGAGTAATAGGCGTGTTCGAGCATCGCCACCTTGTCGCCGATGCCGATGCCGAGCGCGCCTCCCGAGCCTCCCTCGCCGATCACGACGCAGACGATCGGCGTGTCGATCTGGCTCATCGCCATCAGGTTCTCGGCGATGATCGCGGCCTGTCCGCGCTCCTCGGCGGCGATTCCCGGATAGGCGCCGGGGGTGTCGATGAAGGTGATGATCGGCAGACCGAACTTGGCCGCGGTGCGCATCTTGTGGAGCGCCTTGCGGTAACCTTCGGGATGGGCGCAGCCGAAGTTGCAGGCGGTTCGCTCGGCGAGGTTCTTTCCTTTTTGATGGCCGATCACCATGACCTTCTGGTCGCCGAGGTGGGCCATTCCGGTCACGACCGCCTTGTCGTTGCCAATGGCGCGATCGCCGTGGAGTTCGAGGAACTGGTCGAAGATCAGCTCGATGTAATCGCGCGTTTGCGGTCGCCTGGGGTGCCGGGAGACGAGGACCGTCTGGGCGGCTTCGAGGTTGGCGTAGATCGTCCGTTTCAGGGCGGCGATTTCGCGGCGGAGGCGGCGGATCTGCTCGGCGAAGACGGTGGAGTCGGCGAGGGACTTGTTCTTTGAGTACTGGGCTTCCATCTCCGCGAGGCGCGATTCCATCTCGTAGATGGGCGCTTCGAAGGGAAGTCGGTGCTCGTTCGGGCTCTGCATGGGCCAAACCGTCCTTGATTCGACGGAACGTGACAGTTCAAGAATCGGAAATCTTCAACGAATCGCAAGGCCGACGCTCAGCCCTGGCTATCGTCGCGTTGCGTGAGCGGGTCGGGGTCGGTCGAGTAGATCCGGGTTCCCCGAAACTTGCCGAGGAATTCGCGAAGGTCCTCGGGCCGGTCCTTGGGTTGCTTGCTGATCATCCGCAGAATCAGATCATTAAATTCCTTGGTGATTTCCTTGTTGTGCACCGTCAGCGGCAGCGGTTTTTCGTTCAGGTGTTTCTTCAAGAGTTCCGTTTGCGAGTTGGCGCGAAACGGGGGCCGACCACAGGCGATCTCATAACAGGTGACACCAAAACTATAAATATCGGCGGACGGCAAGGGGGGCATTTCGCGGATCTGCTCGGGAGACATGTAGCTTGGGGTTCCCTGTCGCGGAGCCTTGCGCGTGAACATCAACTTCACGAGCGAGTACGGCTTCATCGCGAGCGCATAATCGACAACGCGGACGTCGCCCCCCTTGCTGACCAGGACATTCTCGGGCTTAACGTCGCGATGGACCCACCCTTTATCGTGCATGTACTGAAGGGCCAGGGCCGACTGCGTGAGGATCTTATGAAGCTGGGCAACAGGCATCGGATAAACAGCCGGACGCGCGATCGGCAACTTCATGTGGATCGACGGAAAAAGATCCATGATGAAATACGGCTGCTGCGGGTCGCGGATGTATTCATGAACGTGGACGAGGTTTGGATGCCGGAGCGCCATGCCGAGCTTGGCCTCGAACGCGAACGCGTTGCGCTCTGATTTCTCGCCGGCGCGTGAGGCATTGAGCTGTTTCAAGGCGAACCGACGCCCGGTCGACTCCTGAACGACTTCCATGACGATGGAGGTCGCGCCGGGGTGGATCGTCCGAACGAACCGAAAGCCACCGATCTTATCTTCACTGGCGGTTGTCACGAGAACGATCTCTCCCGGATCGGTCGTCCGCTCGCGGTGGGTTCAGACAAACCGACCACACTTTGGGACCGTCGCTCGCCTCACCCCGTTTGCTCGTTAAAGTTTAGCAAAGACGAACCTGCCGAGCAACTTCGGTCATCGGTTGCGCCGCGTCGGATCGATCGGTGTCAAGCCGCGAAGGGGCCTCACCGATAGTAGCAAGGAGTAAGGCGACGCGACTCAATCCACCCTGGATACGTTCGATGTCGCGCCCGGTGACGGCCGGAACTTGAGCGACTTTGCGAGAGAAGTTCGGATGAAAGGCACGCCGATGGACCGAGCTAAGGCCGCCAGGTGGTTGGATCGCACAGAGGCGGATCTCGGCCTTGCCGAGGAATACGTCCTGCCGAGCCGTGCCGACGCAATCTCCGCGCTTGCCTCGGCCATTGAACGGCGAGGAGGCCCGGTGCTTCTGACCGGCGAGCCGGGTGTCGGCAAGACCTGGTTGGTGGATCGGCTCGTCGAGACCTTTCCCGCCTCATGGCGCTGGGTTTCGATCGACCTTAGCCCGGCGATCGCCGAGGCCGACCTGCACCGCCTGATCGTCCACGCCCTCGGCGTCGAGGTTTCCGGCGATCCGACGGAAGCCCGCGCTCGCCTGTCGACCCTTCTCGCCGAAAGTGCCGCCGACGGCTTCTCTTGCGCCTTGATCCTCGATGAAGGCCAGAATGCCTCGGCCGGTCTGCTCGAAGAACTTCGCGTCCTGGGAAACCGGCTCGGCGACGCCTCGGCCTTCGCGGGCCTCGTGCTGGTCGGTCAGACCGCGTTGGGCCAGCGCATGACCACCCGCGCCTTCGCGGCGCTTCAATCGCGGTTCGAGGCGAAGGTTCACCTCAAGCCGCTGGGTGTCGATGAGTTCAAGATCTGGCTTGGCCAGTTCGATCCCGAACACGAGTGGGACGAGGAGGTTGTGGAACTTCTTCACCGCGACTGCTCGGGAAACCCCCGAAAGATTCGCCAGGCCATTCAGGTCAGACCGCAGTCTCCCTCGGCGCTGCCAAATCGTCCAGAATCATTCTCCGCGATGCCCGCCAGACCGAAGGGGGTCGAGGTCGCCCCTCAGGAACCCCCCGTCTCCGCCCGCCTTCCCGATTACGAGGTCGCGCCGATTGCCGCCGGCAAGCCGCCTCTCAGAATGTCGGAAGGGATGATCGAGGTCGGCTGGGAACCGACCGAGGCATCCGAGCCGGACGACGAAGCGTCCGACCTGAACAGGACTTCCTCCCGCCGGTCATTGGCAACCGCCGATCGACTCGCCGACGCCTCCACTCCGGCGCAAGGCGTTGAGGTCATCAACGACCACTACGCCGCGCTACAAGCCTGGACGGAATGGGCCCACAGCCAGGGCCGCGAACCGCTGACAAATTCACCGCAAGGCGAGTCGTCCACTCTCGACGAGAGTCGCCTCCCGGTTCCTGGGACCTCCGCCGAGCTTGATCCTGACGAAGATCCCTCCGCGCGCCTTTCCGGTCACTCCGGCGTCCGCGCCGAGGCTCAGCACGAGTTCGCTCCCTACAGCCAGCTCTTCTCTCGTCTCCGACAGGCCCGAGACCCTCAATAGCGGGTCTCCGCGCCTCTCGTTTGCCCTGTCGGGCAAGAACTCCAGTCATGGTTCGGGAAGTGTCGCGTGTTGATCGGGTCGTCCGACCTGATCCTGTTTCGACAAATCGAGTCATGAAACCAGACCGATCCGGTCGAAAGCATTAACCAGTGGCCCGCGAGGATCGATTGAGGATCAACGGGGTCGCCGCCGTTTCGTTCCGTTCCAAGAGCAGGTGCCGCCGAGCGTCGAAAAGCTGGTGCTCCCAGTTCCCCCTCTTTCCCGGGAGGGGCGACAAACGGCGGTTACCCCTGTCCCCTGAGCCTTGACCGGCTTATCGGCCGGGCGCCCCGAAAGGCGGCACCTGCTTTCCTTCCGCCTTCAACGTGAGCTGTCGTCAGTCAAAGCAATCAGACGGCATCCACTTCGCGGACGGTCACATAGATTTCCTGGCAGGTCTCGGCGATCTTGTCACCGAGCCCTTGATGCTTGCTCTCAAGCTGCGCCGAGTACATGCTCAGCACCTTGCAGAGAAAGGCACCGTGGCAGGAATCATTCTCGGTCGTCAGTTGATCGAGCGATTCCTCGATCTGGTCAGCCAGGTAAAGCAGGAACTGGGCCTGACCCTTGACCTCGGCCAGCGACCGCCGAAGCTCGGGCGAGCCGGCGCCGGGGCTCCCTTCGTGGCCGTTGGGATCGTCGTCCGGGTCTGACTCGCGGCCAAGCATGAAGGCGCTGCCGAGTGATCCGCGCGCGGACTGGCTCATTCGGCGTCTCCGTTCTCGTCGTCGACAGCAAGGGCCGTCGGGGCGTTCAGGGCCGATTCCAGAGCCCGGGTAAACTCCGAGCAGAGCCGCATGTTGTCGGCTTCGAGCGTCAGGTTATTGGCGTGCATCTCGATCAACTGGCGGATGAAAATTCGGGTTCCGGCATCGCCTTCCCCCTGAAATCGGTCCACGTCGGCGACCGCGGCGCGAACGAGGTAGTCCATGAACTGGAGCTTGCCTCGAATCGAGACGCAGAGTTTTTCGAGATGGGTCTGGTCGGTAACCCTGGGAGATTCGGTGACTTGTGACATCCGTATCGACTCTCCACGACCGGGGACGGTCGGACGCGCGCAAGGTTCATCCGTCCGAGGATGCCGCGCGAACCGTTGAGGGTCAGTCAAGAACGCAAAACTTGCGTCAATCCCTTGAACTTCCTTCGAACCTGGAACGACATTAACGACGCCTTTCCGCTCTTGCAAGGAGAAAGGCGTCTTCACGCGCGTTTTGAAACGCCTTGAACGGATTTTCGGGCCTCTTTGTAACGAATGCCTCTTCCGCGATGGCCCGAAGGTCGGCGCGGAAGAAACTTCGCCGCACTTCTTCGTTCTCTCTCTCTGTCTCTCAGGTGTGGAAGAACTGCATCATCGCCTTGGAGATCTGGATGTAGATCGGGATACCGATCGTCACGTTGTACGAGAAGGTCAGGCCGAGCGAGGCGGCCAGGGGGAGCGTCGGGCTGGCCTCGGGAATCGCCAGACGCTGCACGGCGGGCACGGCGATGTACGACGCCGCGCCGCAGAGAACGGCGAAGAGCACATACGAGCCAAGCTGAAGCTGCACGCCTGTCACCATGCTGTAAACATGCGCCGAGACGATCCCGATCGTCGCGAAGACGTTGGGCGCGATCAGGCCGAAGGCGATGTACTGCCAGCCGGCCGTTCTCAGGTCCTTCATCTTCCGCGAGGCCGTCATTCCCATTTCCAGCAGGAAAAGGCAAAGGACGCCCTGGAAGAGTGCAATGAAGAGCGGGTCGTCGACGTCGGTGACTTTATGGCCCTGAAGCCGGCTGAGAAAGCCGATGAAAATCCCGCCGAAGAGGAGATAAAGCCCGGGGTTGAGGAAAACCTCGTGGAGCAGCTTCGGCGTTAAAAAGCCGCCGTTACCCGTTGCCGTGGTGTGGCCTCGCTTGGCCTTGTGGACATCTTCCATCGAAAGCTTGTCTTCTTCGGCGATCGCTCGCTGGTGTTCGCCGTGACCACCCTGAGAGGCGACAACCGCCGGTCGGACCGCTTTGGGGTCGTACCCCGGCTCGTGCGGCATGTTGCCAAGGGCATCCATTCCATTGTGCCGGAGCCGCGAGACCAGATAGAGCGCGACGAGACAGCCGGGAATTTCCATGACCGCGAGCATGACGGGCATGTACGCGTCATACGCGATGATCGGAACCGCGGCGCCGAGCACTCCGACGCAGGTCGCATAGGTTCCCGCCGAGTCCGACCCGTAATAACCGGCCACCGTCGCCTTGTCCACCTCGCGGAGCCTGGTAAAAACCTTGAGCGCGAAGTAGGCCAGCACGCCGATCAGGAAGTTGACACAAAACCCCATGAACATAAAACCGCCGACACCCAGAAGCTCGGTACCCTTGATATCGGCGAGTTCCTCGCCCCCTTTCCAACCGATCGAGATCAGCAGGTAAAGCGTTAGCCCCTGATAGATCGCGCTGGGAAACTCGAACTCGACCTTGAAGATCGGGATCAGAAATCCCATGTAAAAGAAGAGCAAGAGCGGCTTGAAGAGGTTGTGCGTGAAGTTGAACCAGAACTCCTGAAACACCGTCTTCGGCTTGCCTTCAATGGCCGGGTCGGCCTTGGCGGTGACAGGCGTCGCCATTGAGTGAGAATCCGTGGACTTGATTTCGGCGCCTGGCGGCAAGACGGCCGTGTCCGACTTCGTCTTGACCGCCGGTTCCTGGGCGGGCGTCAGTTCGGCCGTGACGGCCGTGAGTCCCAGCCCGAGGGCCAGGATCAGCAAGAACTTGAAATGCAATCGCATGAGGCAACTCCTGAGACCTTGGGACCTGTCGTGGTCACTCTGGGGGCGAACGCCCGAGAGAGAACCGTCGCGACGGCCTCCCTTGACGACTCCAGGGCGATCGGTTGCCCTGGATCGGCCTCTCTCAGGGTGAGATGGTGAAAGCCGGCGAGACCGGGCGAGAGCCCGACGGATCGTCTGGGCGTCCTTGTGCGTGAATTGGTCGGCTCAAACTCACGGAATCATCGTGAGTGGCGGCAAGGAATGACCTGTCAAGGACGAGGTCGTCCGCCGGGGAGGACGAACGGGAAGAAACGTCGTCAGACTCGATCTTCGCGGACGATCGCCGGAGCGAGGGGGATGCGAATCGACGGAGGGGCGGTCGCTAGCAACGGAGGGGTCGGAGTCCTCCCATCGACCGGGATTGCGCGACGAGGAACGTCAAGAGCACGGGGGGATTCGAAGCCTTCGGAAGACGCTCGGCGGTCGTGGTTTTGCGATCACGACGTTGGCGTTTCTGAGCAAGGATGGAGAAGGCTGACCCGGGCGCGCCTTCCGCCGCTGAGTCGGCTCGAACCCGACACGGTTTGACGAATCGAAGCGGGCTGACGACCGAGATCGTTGGCAAGACGACCATCGAGGGCGGTGCGACCGTGAACGCAATCGCCAGGAATGCCAGCGCAAGCGACGCGAGGGGTTTCCTGGTCGTTCCTCGGTAGACCGCACACATAAGGCCATCCTGTCGGCCAAGAAGACCGGGGTCACCCCCGATACCTTAACACAACCGGCGCAAACTTCAATGGGCTCGAATACGTTCGAAGGGACATGTTGGCCGAAAACCTGACCCTTCGCGGCAGGCAGACCGATCGATCGCTCGTCCTAATCCCGATCCGTCAGCTCCTTGACCAGCGTCTCCGCCCGATACACATCGCGCAGGGCCTCAACAATGGCACGCGAATCGACCGAGATGGCGCGGGCGACGCGGTCATCGTAGGCGAAATCGAGAACGAGCGACTCGATATTGCCGTCGAAGATCAGGCCGACGACCTCGTTCTCTCGGTTCACGACCGGACTGCCCGAGTTGCCGCCGATGATGTCGGCCGTCGAGACGAAATTCAGCGGCGTGTCGAGCTTGAGTCGGCCCGCGTCACGCGCCGCGAACCAGGAAGGGGGAAGCTGGTAAGGGTCGACGTTCTTGTGGGCCTCGGCGTGTTGAAAGGCGGCGGCGATCGTGGTGAAGGGGGGAAAGGTCTTGCCGTCGGTTGTGTACCCTTTGATGGTTCCAAAAGCGAGTCGAAGCGTGAACGTGGCGTCGGGATAGATCGAATCGCCTTTCGCCGCGAAGAGAGCCCTGGCGATCAGGCCGTACTGCGCCGTCTGCACCCCCTCGACCTGATCTTCAACGCGTTTGCGAAGGGCCCGGGCGTCGGCATCGACGGCCAGGGCGAGCTTGATCATCGGGTCGTCACTCGCCAGAACCGCCGACTTACCGCCGTCGACCAGCCGTTTTCGGGTCTCGACGTCGGCGAGCTTCGTGCCGCCAACAAGGTCCGAGGCCACATTAACGGCCTTTCGACCCTGGAAGACGCGTTCGACAACCGAGTCATCCGCGCCAACCTTGTCGCGCCAGTAATTGAGCGAATGCGCGAGCCGGGCTTTTTCCAGCTCTGGGTAAATCGGCGCGTCGGAGAAAAGGTCGAGCTTGAGCGATGCCAGGGCCGACTCGCGATACTCGCGGAGTCTCTCCGGGTTCGCCTTCGTCGACTCTTCGCCGAGCCGGACAATCTCGCGAGCGATCTGAAAGAGTCGGGAATCAAACGCAAGGCCGCGTTCCAGGAAGTTCAAGGGGCGGGCAATCTCGCGCGCGACCTTCTGCGCCGAGGCGATCTTGTCCCATGCGGCACCATATTTCGCTTTCGATTCCGCTTCCGCGTTCACCCGGGCGCGAAGCGACTCTTCATCGGCGCGCTTGCGATCCATGAGAGCCTGATCGCGCAAGCCCTTGAGACCCCCCGTGCGCGCCTTGAGCGAGTTCTGAACGCCGAAGAGGTCTTCCTTGGACTGCCTCGACTGTTCCTCGCCGCGCTTACCGTATTCAAAAAGAAAGGCTTCGCGGTCGCGCAGGACGTCGAGAACGAACGGGTACGAGACGTCGCGAAGATATTCCAGATGGGCCAGCGTGTTGAGGCGGTTCGTCTTGCCCGGATGACCGGCGACGAAGATCAGGTCGCCGTCCTTCGCGCCGTTTTTGCTCCATTTGAGGTAATGAGCGGGCCGAGCGGGCTTGTCGTTCTCGTAGGCGCGGAAGAAGCAGACGTCGAGGTCGTACCGGGGATATTCAAAGTTGTCCGGGTCGCCACCAAAGAAGGCGATGGCGAACTCAGGGGCGAAGACGAGGCGGACGTCGGTGTATTTCTTTGACGTGTAGAGGTGGTATCGACCGCCTTGATAAAGCGTGACGACATCGCAGCGCAGACCCGTTTTGTCGGTCGCTTCTTTTTCGATCGTCGCCATCGCCCCGCGCCGGGCAATTCCGGCCGCGGCGTCGTCCATCCCGGCTTTCACGCTCGCGAGAACCCGGTCGGTGACGTCTTCGATCGCGACGAGGACGTTCAGTTCCAGGTCGGGCGCCTTGACCTCATCGGCATGCGTCCTGGCGAGAAAACCATCCTTGTAATAATCTTTCTGCGCGGTGCTGATCTTTTGAAGCATGTCGGCGCCGACGTGATGGTTCGTCATCACCAGACCATCGGCCGAGACGAACGAGCCCGAACCGCCGCTGTTGAACCGGACGGCCGACGATCGCAGATGCTCAACCCATCCCGCCGGCGGCTCGAACCCGTAGGTTTGCTTGAGATGATTTAGCGGCAGGTTGTTAAAGACCCACATCCCCTCATCGGCCAGCGCCTGGGCCGCCGGAGCAAACGCCGCGAGCACGATCAAGGTCAGAATGACGAATCGTAACACGTTGATAGAATCCTCCCTGGTGCCTTCGGAATGGATCTGTCCGCGAATGGCCTTGGTCTAACTCTGGCCGTCTCCCGCCGCGATCTCGCCACGTCTGGAAAGATCGCCTTCGCCAGGATCGTCCGCCGAGGTCTGACGTCCCGCCAGACCGACCGTCAGCGCAAGGACGATCAGAACCGCGAAGGCCCCGAGAGCGACGACCGGGTTGTCCACAAGATCGGCGGGGAGGAATCGCGAGAGGTCCATCTGGTCGACGAACGCCCTGGAACGGGCTCCGAGTTCACGCGCCGCGGTGAGAACGGCGATCAAGATTCCCGCGATCGATCCCCCGGCAATCAGGCCGCTGGAAAGCAGGACGGCCGGACTGGAGTCCGACTCCTCGTCGGAAAGCTTGCGAAGGCGATCGACCAGCCCTCGAATGAGCCCGCCGATAAAGATGGGCATCGTCGTCGAGAGCGGCAGGTAAACGCCGACCGCGAAGGCCAGCGCCGAGACGCCCGACAACTGCATCACGACCGCCAGCGAGGCCCCCAGAATCACCAGCGCCCAGGCCAGCTTTTGCGTCAGGATGCCGTCAATAATCACGGCGAAGAGCGCGGGCTGGGGCGGGTTGTACTTGTCAACCTTCGAGCCGTCGCGTCGCGTCGAGACGATTCCTCCAATGCCCGGATCGTCGCGAAACCGAGGCGCCCCGGTCGCGGGATCGACGAGATACCGGCCCGGCTCCGCCCCTTTCACGGGACGGGTGACCCACCAGACCTTGTAGGTCTTGCCTTCGTGCGTCTCGGTTGTCTTGAGTTGGTGGACGGGTGCGTTGACGGTCGGCAGATATTGCGGATCATCGGTCACGACCCGCGAGGCCGCGTTGAGAAAGAGGAGCGTGAAGCCGATGACAATCGCCGACGTGACCGCCCCGGCGACGATCGCCAGTTGCTGAGAACGAGGCGTCGCGCCGACGAGAAACCCGGTCTTGAGGTCCTGCGAGATCGTTCCGCCGTTTGACGACGCGATGCAGACAATCGCCGCGATCGAGAGCGCCGCGACGCGGTATTGTTCGCCCATCCAGCCGAGCAAAACGAAGATCAAGCAGGTTAATAGCAGCGTGGCGATCGTCATTCCCGAGATCGGGTTCGACGACGAGCCGATCTCGCCGGTGATCCGCGAGCTGACCGTCACGAAAAGGAATCCAAAGAGCAAGATCATCGCCCCCCCCGCGACCCGGCCCGCGGTATTGGTCGGGATCAGGTGCGAACCGGCGATCGCCCCGACAAGGCCAAGCGAGCCGACCGCGACCACCCAGAGCGGCAGGTCGCGCTGCGTTCGACCGCCGCCGAGGTCTCGATTTTGCCCCCCCGATCGGAGCGATTTCAGGCCGCCGGCCAGCGAGCCGACGATCATCGGCAAGGCCCGGCACATGCTGATGATCCCCCCCGCCGCCACCGCCCCCGCGCCGATGTATCGGGCGTAACTTCCGCGAATCTCGTCGGCCTTCATCTCGCGGATCAGCTTCGTCGCCGGATCAAGCGGTGTGATTCCCCCCGACCCGAAATAAGCGATCGCCGGCACGAGCACGAGCGAGGTCAAGAACCCCCCCGCGACCATTACCGAGGCCGTCTTGCGGCCGATGATGTAGCCGACACCCAGCAAGGCGGGCGAGACATCGCAGGCCAGGACCGCCTTCTCGTACCCCTTGACCCCCGTGATGAGCTTCGACGGCTCCTTGGTCCAGAGCCTGGCCGCTTCCATGAGCAACTGATACAGAAAGGCGACGCCGAATCCGCTAAAAACCGTCAGGGCGCTCGACCCCCCTTGCTCTCCGGCGATGAGGATCTTGGCGCAGGCGGCTCCCTCGGGATACTTCAACTCGCCGTGTTGCTGGACGATGAACGCCCTTCGCAGCGGGATCATCATCAGGATGCCGAGCAGGCCGCCGAGAACGGAGACCAGCATCACCCGGGCCACGTCCATCTCGTAGCCGAGGATCATTAGCGCGGGCATCGTCGCCCCCACGCCAAAGGCGATCGATTCACCGGCCGAACCGGCCGTCTGAACGATGTTGTTTTCCAGAATCGTCGCCCGACGCGTCCCAAAGGCGCGCGCGAAGGCCCGAAACACCGTGATCGAGATCACCGCCACGGGAATCGACGCCGAGACCGTCATCCCCACCTTCAAAAAGAGGTAGAGCGACGACGCCCCGAAGACGATCCCGAGCACGACACCCAGCAGCACCGCCGAGACGGTCAGCTCGGGAATCACCTGGTCGTCGGCAATATACGGACGGTGCTCGACGGGAAGTCTGGCCGACATCGTTGGATCACTCGTTCCTGGTCCTGGCCGACAGTTTGCGCGGTATAACCCTGCTTGGCCGAACCTCGCAACACCTTAACCAAGACGCGACCCGACGCAAAGGCCCCAGGAAAACGAGCGAGGAAGATTGCGAGATCCCGATGACCGATGCCCGAAAAATTCTCCCCTTGGTCATCAGACATTGGTCATTGGTCATTGTCGAGACAGAGCTTGCATTAATTTGTAGCCGCGTTTTGCCCGATCACCAGAGCGGCGGCTTGGCCCGGCCGGCGCGTCGAATCTTCTGAATCTCGGAAAGGCGATTCACAATGTCGCGGAGGACGTCGAGCGGAGTCTGACCGGCGTCGATGTCAAAGCTCAATTCGGGAGTGTAGAAGCTCAACGTCTTGAAGGTCTCCTCGTAATAGGTATCGAGGCGACGACGGATGACCTCCTCGTTCATGTCGTCGAGACGATTTTCGCGAAGGGCGCGAACCTTGAGACGCTCGGTCGCCTTGCCGGTGTCGCTGATATGCAGGTGGAAGATCTGAATCACCTGAAGAATCGAATCCAGGCGCGCGGCCTGGGCGTAGTTCCTTGGCAGGCCGTCGAGGACGAGGGTGTGTTCCTCGGGAAGAAAGAGTTCCTGCATTTCGAGAATGCGGATATGGTTTTCCCAGATCCGCACGGTGAGGTCGTCGGGCACCAGAGCCCCTTGAGAAGTATACTTGGCGATCTCCTGACCGAACCGGCCGTACCGGGGGATCTTGCGGAAGACCTCGCCCATTGAGACGTGGATCAGGCCGGGGAGCTGGCCGAGGACCATCCCCTGGGTGCCCTTGCCGGAACCGGGCATCCCGAACAGGAGGATGGAGCGATACTTGGGGCTGTCGGCCATTGGCGAATCCTCTTCGATTCTGGACAGGTCGAACCTGGGCCTTTTGGCGTGGAAAAAGGGGGGGAGGCCGTGCCGTGCCCGCCGCGTCCCGAAATGAGTTGACGCGCGGCGGACCGGGGAGAGTGGACCCGGGTCGAACGTCTCGACCGCAACCATGATGCTCAGTCTCTCCTCAGGGGGCAAGTCTCAATGTCGGAAACTCGCGTCCTCTTGCTCCGTCACGCCGAGACCTCCGCCCCCGATCGCTTCCACGGCGCCGAGTCGGATATCGGCCTCGGCCCTCGCGGTTTCTCGCAGGCCGAGTCGGTCGCCCGGTCCTTATCGATCCTTCGGACCGACGCCCTTCACACCTCGGCCATGCTTCGCGCCCGCCAGACCGCCGAGGCGATCGGTCGCGCCTGCGCATTAACTCCCCTCATCGAACCCGACCTTCACGAACGCAAGATGGGACCCCTCAGCGGCCTGAGCCGTCTTGACGGCATGTCCGCCTACGACGAGGCCAAACGCCGCTGGACGGCCGGCGACGTTGATTATTCCCACGAAGGGGGCGAATCGTACGCCCAGATCCGCGCCCGGGTCGTCCCCATCATCGAACGCCTCGTGTCCAGGGCACCCGGCCAGACACTCGTCATCGTCGCGCACGGCGTCGTGATCCGCGTCTTGCTCTGCGCGCTTTTAAAAGGCCAAGGCCCGGCCGATTTTCCGGTCTACAAGATCGACAACGCCGCCGTGAACGACCTTCGTCACGACGGCCACGCGTGGACCGCCGTCGCGCTCAATCAGGTTGTGGAACCGGCCGAGAATCCGATCGAATGGTGATCGCCTTCCAACCCGATCAGGCGGCGGAGTTCGACGACCCCTCGCCATTCTTGAGCGCTTCCCACTCTTCCATCGTGTAGAGCACCTCGCGCGCCGAACCGCTCTTGAACTCGCCGAGAATACCGTCCTCGGCCATGTAGTCAATCAGCCGAGCAGCGCGGCCGTAACCGATCCCGAGTGCCCTTTGAAGCAGCGAGCACGACCCTCGCCCTTCGCGAATGATGATCTCGATGGCCGGTTCGTACAGTTCCTCGCGCTGTTTGAGGGCCTCGCCCCGTTCCTTGCCAGGAGCGCCGCCGACCTGAAGCTGCATCATCTCGCGGTTGAACTCGACCGGGTACTGTTCTAGGTACTGACAGACCCGCTCAACCTCGCGATCCGAGACATACGTCCCCTGCGCCCGGATGATGTGCGAGGTTCCCGGGAAGAGGAACAGCATGTCGCCGTTGCCGAGCAGTTTGTCCGCCCCCATCTCGTCGAGAACGACCCGCGAATCTCCTTTACTGGAAACCTGAAACGCAATTCGCGCGGGGAGGTTTCCCTTGATCAGGCCCGTGATGACATCGACGGTCGGCTTTTGCGTGGCGACGATCAGGTGAATGCCCGCGGCGCGTGCTTTCTGGGCGAGGCGAACGATGTGCGTCTCGATCTCCTTGCCGCCGGTCATCATCATCTCGGCAAGCTCGTCGATGACGATGACGATGTACGGCATATAGGTCGGAATCCGCTTCCGTTCCTCGTCGTCCTCGGGCTTGAGCCGGGCGAGGATCTCGTCGGGGCCAAGCTGGTTATACGTGTGCGTGTTCCGCACCCCGGCCCGGGCGAGATAGCCGTAGCGCTCATCCATCTTGTCGCAGAGCCAGGCGAGCAGCGGCTCAAATTTCTTGTCGTCGGTCACCACCGGGTGCATCAGGTGCGGAAGACGCTTGAACTGCGTCATCTCGACCTTCTTCGGGTCCATCAGGATGAGCTTGACCTCATCCGGCCGCTTGCTCATCAGGATCGAGAGAATCATCGCGTTCAGGCAGACCGATTTGCCCGTCCCGGTGCGCCCGGCGATGAGCAGGTGGGGCATGTCGGCCAGGTCAAAGGCGAGCGGAACGCCCTTCACGTCCTTGCCAAGATAGAGCGGAACCCTGGGCGTCTTCTCGGTCTGACCGCCGATCGCCGACATGACCTCGCCGAGCCGAACCATCGCCCTGTGCTCGTTGGGAACCTCGATGCCGACCGTCGTCTTGCCCGGAATCGGCGCCACGATCCGAACGCTCGGCACGGCCAGGGCAATCGCCAGGTCGTCGGCCAGGCCAATGACCTTCGACACCCTCAGCCCCGCCTCAAGCTCGATCTCGAACTGCGTGATCACCGGTCCGGTATCGATCTGAACGACGCGGACCTGATAGCCAAAGTCGAGGAGCGTCCGTTCCAGAAGCAAGGCCCGCGCGTTGATCTTCGCCTCGTGGTCCTGGATCGGAAACGGTGTCGCCGGTTCGAGCAATTCCAGCGGCGGCGGTTGATACGAGCCGTCGGCGGGCCGCATCACCGCGAGACCCGAACCCACCGCCGCGGAGGCCGCCACGGCGCGCGAGGCCGCGTTCACCACGACGGGCGCGCGCGGGGCTTCGGGCGTATGAGGCACGTTAACGCCGCCTGAAACAATCGGCAAGGGGGCCAGAGTGTTCGACCCGACGACCTCAAACGTCGGCTCGGCGAGCATCAACGCGGTGCCCGGCGTCGCGACCTGGACCGGCTCAACGGCGCGCCTCGGGCGCGGACGTCGCGCAAGCGCCAGAACTTCGGAAACCGGCCAGACAAAGACGGCGTCGTAACAGAGCGTCAGGCCGATCAGGGCGGTTGCCCCGAGGATCAGGAACATCCCGGCGAACCCGAAATGCCCTTCCAGGGTCGTTGCGACGAGCGCGCCCAGGTAACCGCCGCTCCCCACGGGATGACTCGGGCTTAGCCCTGGGCGGAACCACTGAATCAACGCCGCGAGCACCCCGACGACCATCAGAAGGCCGCTCGCCCGCATCGCCTTGTCCGGTATCGGACGACGCAGAAAGAGGAGGAAATCCAGCGCGAAGACCGTGTAAAGCAGCAAGTACGAGGACCAGCCGACCGTCATGAACATCAGGTGCGCCAGCGCAGCACCAACCGGTCCGCACGGGTTGTTCGGCGGATCATTGGCCGGCAAGGAGGCCAACCCGGGCGCATCGGCCGGTTGGTAACCCAGCAGGCTCAGAGCCACGAAGATCGTGGCCAGAAGCAAGCCCCAGGCCGGGGCAGACCGCGCCAGGCTCTGACGATTCAGCATCAAACGGGTCCTCGGCGCAGACTCTCGACGGCCCGGCCAGGTCCACCTCGTGACACACGCGGTCAAACGATGGCGATGCCGGTCCCGCCTTGTCTTGATCGGCCGAGAAACCCGTCGGCTTTCGCGTTTCGGGCCGACTCCAGGGGTCCGTTTCCACCCCTCGAACGCAAACCCGGCACGACCTCCAGACCCGACAACCGGAGGACCCCGCGAACGCGTTTCGCTGGTCCAACCCGAACGCCGGACAGACGTTCAGGTCGGGCCAGATCGAGTCATTTCGAGACGGTTCAGTCGGGGGGCTGGGTAAGGTCGACGATGCCTCCCTCGATCTCCTCGGTGGCCTCGCTTGTCTGGACGTTGCCGGTCAGGTCGAGGTAGATCTTGTCCTGCATGATCTCCTGAATCACGATCGTCATCTTGTCAACGCCGCGATTCTCGACGAGCGGCCTGGCCCCCTGGTTCAGGGCGATCATTCGCTTTTGAATGAGCGTTGAGAGCTTGAACCGGCCGCCAACCTTGTTGACGATTTTTTCTTCTTTCAATTCTTCAAGCATCGGGTGATCAACCTCCACAACCATTGGCTTTCAGCAGCGCCTTGAATTCTTCGACGCAACGGTCGAAGTCGTCGTTGACAATCTGGTGGTCGTACCAGTGGGCCTCGGCCAGTTCCCGTCGGGCGGCCTTCAGGCGGCGGAGAATGGCCGCGTCGGTCTCGGTGCCACGTCCTCGGAGGCGTTCTTCCAGGTCTTGAAAACGAGGCGTTCGGATGAACACAAAGAGCGCTGTCGGGGCCGACTCACGCACCTGCTTCGCCCCCTCGACCTCGATTTCCAGAAGCACCGACTGGCCGGTCTTCAAACTCTCATAAACAGGTTTCGAGGGCGTTCCATAAAAGTTTTCGTTGTAGGTCGCCGACTCCAGAAACTCCTGACCCTTGAGCGCTTTCTCAAACTCAGCCGCCGTCAAAAAATGATAATCGACCCCGTTCACCTCGCCGGGCCTCGGGGCTCGGGTCGTCGCCGAGACCGAGAGCCGGAGGTTCAGCCCCCCCGTTTCCAGGGCCTGGCGAATCACCGACGACTTGCCCGATCCCGAAGGTCCCGAGACGACGACGAGTTGACCCGGCAAGTGCCCCCAGCCGTCAACCCACATGAACATCCACTCCGGCGCTCGGGCGAAGCCAATTACTCGACATTCTGGATGAGTTCCCGGATCTTCTCCAGGGCCCCCTTGATCTCGACGACTGACCGGCTAATCTCGACGTCGTTCGCCTTGGAACCGATCGTATTGGTCTCGCGGCCCATTTCCTGAACGACGAATTCCAGCTTGCGGCCCGCGCTCTCCGGCTCGTGGATCACCTCGACATACTGCCCCAGGTGCGCCCGAAGCCGGACGATCTCCTCGCTGATGTCGGCCCGTTCGGCGAGGATGGCGACCTCGCGGATCAGGTCCTTGGGCTCGACGGTGATCCCCTGCCCTTGGACGAGCACTTGCACACGTTCGACGATCCGCTTTTGATAGGCCGCGACGACTTCCGGTCCGCGCTCGGCGATCCGATCAAGGTTCAAGGCGACTTCCTTGCCCAGGACGAGGAGTTCATCGGCCATCGCCCGCCCCTCGTCGGCCCGAGAGCCTTGAAGTTTTTGAAGGGCCTCGGAGACGATCGCCGCCAGCGCGGGCCAGTCTTCGTGAGGGTCATCGCCCGACGGTTTCCGCTCCTCGACGATGCCCGGCAAGACCAAAAGCGCGGCGATGTCAACGTTCGGGTGGCATTCCAGCGCGTTCAGTTGCGCGTGATAGCTGGCCAGGGCAACCGTATTGATCCGGTAGTCCTCCGCGCGCCGGGGGCGGTCGACGCGCACCTGAAGCGTGACCGTCCCGCGCCGGACTGACTCGCGGACGAGCCGTTCCAGGTCTGGTTCGAGCGCTCCGAAGGGGTCGGTGAGCTTGGCGGAGAGCTTGAAGTGGCGGTTGTTCACCGTCCGCACCTCGACGACGGCCGACCAGCGGTCCGTCTGTTGCCGGGCCTCGCCGAAACCAGTCATGCTCAGCAGCAAAGGAGAACCTCGCCTCTCAACGAATCAGATCAGAACAGATGAGAACAGAACAAGAATGGCTCGGCGATCCCGATCGTGAACCGCCGCGACGCCGTCAAAAGTCCGGCCAGAGAGCGAGCTTGATTGACTTACTTACTCACTCACTTACTTCTTCACATCCGGCGCGAAGGGCATGTCGGGAATGGCGGGAGCCTCGGTCGTGCTCGCCTTCTCGGAAGGAAGGGGCGCCGGGGCGGTTTCCGTGGTCGTCTTTGACGTCTTCGCGTCCGAGTTTGTCGTCGTCGTCGTCGTCCCGGTCGCGGTCTTGCCTGCCTTGGGGGCAACCTCTTTCGAGGCCGAGGCGCTGGCGTCATTCCCCCAGGCGGATTGCCCCCCCTGGTTGTACAGGACGACGGAAATCATGCTCAGGACGATCCAGACCGAGGCGACGATCATCGTCACCCGGGTAAAGACGTCGCCCGATTTTGTTCCGAAGGCGCTCGAACCGCCGACGCCTCCAAAGGCACCGGCGAGCCCTCCCCCTTTGCCGCGCTGAATCAGGATCAGGCAGATCAGGAACAGGCAGGTCAGGACGATCAGGGCGTTGATGATCGCACTCAAAATAGCCACGGCCGTTATCCTTCGGTCCTTGGAGGTATGCGGAAGTCCTGGAAACCAGGCTGTTGCGGTCAGGACGCCGACTTGCCGGCGGTCGCGACCTCCTGGGCCGCTTTGATGATCCCAAGGAAGTCCGCCGCCTTGAGACTGGCTCCGCCGACGAGCGCTCCGTCAATGTCGGCGGCCGAGAGCAGCTCCGCGGCGTTCTCCGGCTTGACGCTTCCCCCGTACTGGACGACAACCCGGCCGGCCGTCGCCTCGTCATAGGTGGATGTCAGTTTCGAACGGATGAAGGCATGAACCTCTTGCGCCTGTGCCGGACTGGCTGTCTTGCCGGTGCCGATCGCCCAGACCGGCTCATACGCGAGCACGATCCCGGCCATCTGCACGGCGGAAATCGCCGCGAGCGAACCGGCAAGTTGACCGGCGACGACGTCCTCGGTCTGCCCGGCCTCGCGCTCCTGCTCGGTTTCGCCAATGCAGACGATCGGAATCAGGCCGACTTCCAGCGCCGCGTGCAGCTTGGCGTTCACCTGCGCATCGGTCTCGCCCATTCCATGTCGTCGCTCGCTGTGGCCGAGAATGACGTGCGTGCAACCGGCGTCATTGAGCATCGCCCCGGAAAGCTCGCCCGTGTACGCGCCCTCTTTCTTCCAGTGCATGTTTTGCGCACCCAGGCCGATCGGCGAACCGGCCAGGGCCTTGTCCACGGCGTGAAGAAAGACCGCGGGGGGACAGAGCGCCACGCGGACGTCGGTCGCCTGACCGACTCCGGCCTTGACGGCCTCGGCCAGGGCCAGGGCCCCTTCGGTGTTCAGCGGATTCATCTTCCAGTTACCGGCAATGAACAGCGTTCGCATCAAACAGGCACCTCTTCACAGGCGTCGATCGTCTTGCCCAGAACCTCGGCGAGCTGGCGAAGCTCGTCCATCAGGCGGGCGTACTTCTCGGGCAAAAGGGCTTGCGGGCCGTCCGAAAGCGCTTTTTCCGGGCACGAGTGGACCTCGATATGAATCCCGTCGGCCCCCGCCGCGATTCCCGCGCGTGCCATCGCCGGAATCAGGTCGGGCCGACCCGTCGCGTGGCTCGGGTCGACGATGATCGGCAGATGGCTCAGCCCCTTCGCGTTCGGAACGATCGACAGGTCGAGCGTGTTCCGCGTCGAATCCTCGAAAGTCCTCACCCCGCGCTCGCAGAGAATGACTTCCTTGTTCCCCTGCGCCAGGACGTACTCGGCCGACATCAAGAGATCCTTGACCGTCGCGCTCATTCCCCGCTTCAAGAGGACCGGCGTCCGGGTCTTGCCCACCTCTTTGAGGAGGTCAAAATTCTGCATGTTCCGCGCGCCGATCTGAAGAATGTCGGCGTATCGATCGACGAGTTCAACCTGTCGAGGGTCCATGACCTCGGTGACGACGGGCATTCCGTGCCGTTCCCCGGCCGCCTTGAGCATCTTCAGGCCGTCTTCACCAAGTCCCTGAAAGCTGTACGGACTCGTCCTCGGCTTGAAGGCTCCGCCGCGAAGGACATTCGCCCCGGCCTCGCGTACCTTCCCGGCGATCTCATTAAGAATCGCCTCGCCTTCAATCGCGCAGGGGCCGGCGATCATCATCAGGTGGCCGCCGCCGACGCGGATGCCCTTGATGTCGAAGACCGAATCCTCGGCATGAAACTCGCGGCTCGCCAGCTTATAAGGTTTCAGGATTGGCACGACCTGCTCGACGCCCGGAATCGCTTGCAAGGGCTCGACCTGAAGCTTGTCCTCGTCACCGATCACGCCGATGATCGTCCGCGCCACCCCCTGGCTCAGGTGGGGCGTGAACCCCATCGCCTCGATCCGTTCGAGAACGTGTTTGACCACTTCGGGGGTCTGGTGCGGCTTCAGCACGATGATCATCGTCGTCCTCGGTGCGGTCGTTCGTTCGCGTCGAACTGGAATCGTGAGGGCCTGCTCCGGCCGGCTTGAGCAGGGTGGAATCGATCATTCTAACCAAGGTCCGACCGTTCGGGAAGATGGCACCGCCCCTCGACCAGGGCCGTATTCTTCTCTATTGATGACCGATGACCGAGAACCGATGACCGAAAACAAAGGGCGTTCAGATTTTTGCCCGACTTTCCTGTTTTTCGATTTTTCTCGGTCCTTGGTCCTCGGCCATCGGCCATTCTCACCAAGGTAACAACACCGGTCGTTGGGAAAGGTCTTACGTCTCGACCGACTCGCCCCGGGGATAGGAACCGAGAATTTCCAGGCGATGACACCGCTTGCGCACCGCGTCGAGCGACTTCTTGATCGGTTCGTCGTCGACGTGGCCGTCGACATCGAGAAAAAAGAGGTACGTCGGATTCTTGTCGAGCGGGCCTTCGGGCGCGGGGAAGGACTCGATCCAGGTCATGTTCACGTCCGCCTTCTCAAACGGCGCGATCGCCTTGACGAGCGAGCCCGACTCATTCGTGAGCCGGATCATGAGCGTCGTCTTGTCGCGCCCCGTCCGCTGTTCAGACTGCTCACCGATCACGGCGAATCGCGTGACGTTGTGCGGCTGATCCTCGATATTCTCCGCCAGGATGTTGAGATGATAGGCGTCTCCGGCGGCCCTGCTGGCGACGGCGGCGGCATATTCCTCGCGCGCCGCGTGCTCGGCCGCGGCGGCGGTCGAGACGACGTCGATGACGCGAGCCTGGGGCAGGTTCTTGCTGATCCAGTGGCGGCACTGAGAAAGTGCCTGCGCCTTGGAATAAACGCGCTGGACAAGGCCCCACTCACAACGCCCGAGCAGGCAATGATGGACCCGAAGCCGGACCTCGGCCCGGATCTTCAGGCCAGGCAGGCGGACGAACGATTCCAGGGTGTCGGCCACCCGCCCATCGGTCGAATTTTCGAGCGGAACGATCCCGAACTGAACGTGCCGACGGTTCACTTCTTCAAAGACCGCGGCAATCGAGCCCACGGGAACATGCTCGACGGCCTCGCCAAACTTGGCAACCGAGGCAAGATGGCTATAGCTGTGCTTCGGGCCAAGAAAGGCGATTCGCATCGTCCGTTGCAGCGAGCGCGAGCCGCTCATCAACTCTCGAAAGATCAGGCGGAGGGTCTCGCTCGGAAGTGGTCCCTTGCTTCCCGAGAGTGCCCGGCTGATGACCTCATCCTCGCGGGCGGGCGACCAGACCTCGATGCCTTGCTTCTGCTTGACCTGACCGATCTGCAAGGCGATCTCGGCCCGACGGTTGAGCAGGCCGACGAGATCCTTGTCGATCCGATCAATTTCTCCGCGAAGGCCGGCGAGTGAGGGGGCGCGCTTGGCCTCGGCCGGGGCGGGCGTGGCCCTCGGGCTCGTTTCGGGCGGGGGCTTGCGGGGCATCGGTCGACTCTGGCTGGAGACCGGAACAGCGCCCGGGCTCACGAATTAAGGGCGCAAACTTGGCCGTCGTAAGTGGATACAAGAACCTTCCACGGCTGTCAAGCGGATTCTCGACCGGCTGGGGAACGTGACCCGTTTTCCTCCGGCCCGAATTCGTGTAAAGTAGAGCCCAACGCAATCTTGACCGTGCCACGCGCCCGGCACCGCTCTACTGGACTGCCAGAATTGCAGCCCGATTTCGCGCCCGGACGAGACGACCGCCAAAAAGGCAGTTGAGGGTTTTCCGGGTTGCCTTCGAGAACCTTCGATTTTGCCGTAACCTTGTGCGATCGCGGGGATTGTTAAAATCGAGAGTCGTCCCGCGAGGGTCTGGCACTTTTCTTGCTCATGGAATTTGGACAGTGTAGTGCATGCGTCCGGTGATTGAAGGCGTTGGGCCTTGGTCCTGGAAGCCCTGGTCGTTCCATCGTGCCGGGTATGTTGGAAATTTCCGTGTCGGCGGCCTCGTCACGATCGACACCGTCGCAGAAGGAGATACGTCGTGGCAGAAGGTGAAAAAATCATCGGCATTGACCTCGGGACGACCAACAGCGTGGTCGCGGTGATGGAAGGCGGAGACGTCACGGTCATCGCCAACCAGGAAGGAAGCCGCCTGACCCCGTCCGTCGTCGCCTTCACGACCAAGGGGGAAACGCTCGTCGGCGAACCGGCGAAGCGGCAGGCGGTCACCAACCCGACCGGCACTGTCTATTCGATCAAGCGGTTCATGGGCCGACGTCACGACGAAGTTCGTGGCGAGGAAAAGATGGTCCCCTATTCGGTCGTCGGTGGCGCTTCTGATTACGTGAAGGTCCACGCCAGCGGCAAGGATTACACGCCGCCGGAAGTCTCCGCCTTGATTCTCCGCAAGCTCAAGGAAGCCGCCGAGAGCTATCTCGGCCACAAGGTCCGCAAGGCGGTCATCACCGTCCCCGCCTATTTTAACGATAGCCAGCGGCAGGCGACGAAGGACGCCGGTCAGATCGCCGGTATCGAGGTCGCTCGGATCATCAACGAGCCGACCGCCGCGGCGCTCGCCTACGGTCTCGACAAGAAGAAGAACGAGAAGATCGCCGTCTTCGACCTCGGCGGCGGCACCTTCGACATCTCAATCCTCGACGTCGGCGACGGCGTCTTCGAGGTCCTCTCGACCAACGGCGACACCCACCTCGGCGGCGACGACTGGGACGAGGCCCTCATCAACCACATCGCCGACGAGTTCAAGAAGGAACAGGGGATCGACCTCCGCAAGGATCAGATGGCCCTTCAGCGCCTCAAGGAAGCGGCCGAGAAGGCCAAGAAAGACCTCTCGTTCCAGTCTCAGGCCGATATCAACTTGCCGTTCATCACGGCCGACCAGTCCGGTCCCAAGCACCTGACGATGACCATCACCCGGAGCCAGTTCGAACGCCTCACCGACTCGCTCTTCGAGCGCTGCCGGGGGCCGGTCATCAAGGCCCTTGACGACGCCAAGCTCAAGCCGGCCGACATCGACGAGGTCGTGCTCGTCGGCGGTTCGACCCGGATGCCACGCGTTCAGCAGATCGTCAAGGACATCTTCGGCAAGGACCCTCACAAGGGCGTGAACCCCGACGAGGTCGTCGCCATCGGCGCCGCGATTCAGGGGGCGGTGCTCACGGGCGAAGTCAAGGACCTCTTGCTCCTCGACGTCACCCCGCTTTCGCTCGGCCTGGAAACCAAGGGGGGCGTCTTCACCAAGCTCGTCGAGCGGAACACGACGATTCCGACCGAGAAAAAAGAGACGTTCACGACGGCCGAGGACAACCAGTCCGCCGTGACGATCAAAGTCTATCAGGGCGAGCGGCCGATGGCCGGTGATAACCGCCTCCTCGGCGAGTTCAACCTTGAAGGCATTCCCCCCGCGCGGATGGGTGTCCCGCAAATCGAGGTTGCCTTTAACCTCGACGCCAACGGCATCTTGAACGTCACCGCCCGCGACAAGGGAACGGGCAAGGAACACACGATCAAGATCGAGTCGTCGGGGGGCCTGACCAAGGACGAGATCGAGCGGATGCAGCGCGACGCTGAGTCGCACGCCGCCGAGGACAAGCGCAAGCGCGACCTCGCCGAGGCCCGCAACACCGCCGAACAGCGCGTCTATCAACTGGAAAAGCTGCTCGAAGAGAACAAGGACAAGCTCAAGGAATCCGACGTCGCCGCCGTCAAGTCGGCCATCGAGAAGGTCAACGAGGCCAAGAAAGGAGACGACGTCGCCCGGCTCCAGCAGGCGATCGACGACCTCCAGCGCGCCAGTCAGGCGATGTCCGAACACCTCTATGCGGGCGGCGGACCCGGCGAGGCGCCTCCGGGTGCCGACGGTGGTGGCGCTCATGGCCCGGGGGCGGCGTCGTCGGCCTCGGCCAATGGCGGTCCGCAGGGTAACAAGGCCGATGACGTCATCGACGTCGAGTTCGAAGAGAAGAAGTAAACCCAACAACGACCGACGATCGGGGGGTGGGGGCGTCCTCACCTCCCCTCGTTTTTGCAACCCCCTCTCTCTCGCCATCGTCTACACAGGTACGAGCGGGATCGGAGCCGTGGCTTCCAGGCAGCGCCAAGGCGACTGACCTGGACTGGAGGAGCCGACGCAATGTCTCTCGAAAGTGCTCGGGCCGTTTACCCGATCCTTGTCAGCCTGGCCCAGGAACTGAGCCTGGCGGCCCGCGAACGTCGAACCGCGCGCTGGGTCTCGTATGACGACCTCTGTCAGCGCTGCAAGGACGTCGGGATCAAGGAGACCCCGCGCACCATCGCCACCAAGCTTTTGAAGCCCCTCCAGGCCGCCTGCCTGGAAAACAACATGCCCGACCTTAGCGCCCTGATTATCCAGAAACCCAAGGCCCGAAGTGACTTCGGTGACCTCTTGCGACCGTCCGACGGCTGGTGGGAGCCCTATGTTGCCCGCGGTGAGACGACCGTCGGCGCGATTCCTTTCTGGTTCAAGCAGTTCCAGGCCGCTCGCGACTTCCCCGAGTGGCCGGAGACGCCCTTCTTCTAATCGTAAACGAAACGAACCCAACGCGCCGCGGGCCGTTTCCCCACTTTCGCCCGATTTACGACCCGAGGCCGCGGCGCCTTCAACGCCGCGCGCCGGGTTCGTTTTTTGGACACGGAAGGAATGACCAAGGACCGATGGCCGATGACCGATATTTGAAATTTCTCGGTTCTCGGTCATTCAACGGTTTTCACCGGCTTGTTATTTATCAATAAGTCTTGATCAATGAGTTGACGGACCCAAGACGACCGGAGTCCGAGGAGGTCATTCATGGCCTTTCGCTTCGAAAAGTTGACGCTCAAGAGCCAGGAAGCCCTGCAAAACGCGCAAGGGATCGCCCGCGATCGCGGCCATCAAAAAATTGAGCCGATGCACCTGCTCGCCGCCCTGCTCAATCCCGATCAGGGGGTGATTCGTTCCCTGCTCGGTCAGCTTGGTGTCAACCCCGCGCAGGTCTTGAAGGCGGCCGAGGAAGGGCTCAACGCCTTCCCGAAAGTCAGCGGCGGCGAGACCTCGCTTGGTCCCGACCTCGTCCGGGTCCTCGACACGGCCCAGACCGAGGCCGACCGGATGAAGGATCAATATGTCTCGGTTGAACATTTGCTCCTGGCGCTCACCCGGGTCAAGAGCAAGGCGAAAGACCTGCTTGACGTCCTCGGCCTGACCGATCGCGAGGTTCTTTCGGCCCTGCAAAAGGTGCGCGGCAGTCAGCAGGTTCAGGACCAGAACCCCGACGACAAGTATCAGGCTCTTGAGAAATACGGGCGCGACCTTGTCGAGCTGGCCCGTCGCGGCAAGATGGACCCGGTGATCGGCCGCGATGCCGAGATCCGAAGGGTTGTTCAGGTGCTCAGTCGTCGGACCAAGAACAACCCCGTTCTGATCGGCGACCCCGGCGTCGGCAAGACGGCGATCGTCGAGGGCCTGGCGCAGCGGATCGTCTCGGGCGACGTTCCCGAAAGCCTTCAAAATCGCAAGGTCATCGCGCTCGACATGGGCGCGCTCGTCGCCGGAACCAAGTTCCGCGGCGAGTTCGAGGAGCGCCTCAAGGCCGTCCTTCAGGAAGTCACCAAGTCGGAAGGCCGGATCGTCCTCTTCATCGACGAGTTGCACACGGTCGTCGGCGCCGGCAAGACCGAAGGCTCGATGGACGCCGCCAATCTTCTCAAACCCGCGCTCGCTCGCGGTGAGTTGCGAACCATCGGCGCGACGACGCTTGATGAATACCGCGAGAACATCGAGAAAGACCCCGCGCTCGAACGCCGGTTCCAGCCCGTCTTCGTCGGCGAGCCAACCATTGAAGACACCGTCGCCATTCTTCGCGGTCTCAAGGAGCGCTACCAGGTTCACCACCGGGTCATGATCAAGGATTCGGCGGTCGTCGCCGCCGCCAAGCTCTCGGCCCGATACATTCCCGACCGTTTCCTGCCCGACAAGGCGATTGACCTCATGGATGAGGCCGCGAGCCGGATCGCGATGGAAAATCAGTCGGTCCCGACCGAGATCGACGTCGTCCGGCGCCGCCTCGACCAGCTCAAGCTCGCCGAACGCATGCTTGCTTCCGAACGCGAGGAACACGCGGTCGAACGCCTCGCCGAGATCCGAGAAGAAATCGCGACGCTTGAGAAGGAAAACCAGGACCTCACCCGCCAGTGGGAACTCGAAAAATCGGGGATGGGGAACCTTCAGGATCTCCAGGCCCGATTGACCGAGATCAACGAGCGCCTCCGCCACGTCGGCGACGAGATCCGGCTCATCCAGGCCCGGGGCGAACGCCCCGATGCGCTCTTCGATGAGGCCGCGAAGCTGATGTCGGAACAAAAAGACCTGCAACAAAAGGTCGCACGGGCCGAGGCGCTCGGCGATGGCCAGCCCAAGGAGAGCCGCCGCCTGCTCAAGAAAGAGGTCGATGCCGAGGAGATTGCCGAGGTCGTCAGCCAGTGGACCGGGATTCCGGTCTCGAAAATGCTCACGACCGAGCGCGACAAGCTGATCAAGCTGGAAGACCAGATCCATCTTCGGATGGTGAACCAGGACGCCGCCGTCAAAGCCGTCGCCGATGCCGTCCGCCGCAGCCGGGCCGGTCTTCAGGACCCGCACAGGCCGATCGGTTCCTTCCTCTTCCTCGGGCCAACGGGCGTCGGCAAGACCGAGCTTGCCAAGGCCCTGGCCGAGTTCCTCTTTGACAGCGAGGCGGCGATGGTCCGCCTCGACATGAGCGAGTTTGGCGAGCGGCATAATGTCGCCCGACTGATCGGCGCGCCTCCGGGCTACGTCGGCTACGAGGAAGGGGGTCGACTCACCGAGGCGATCCGCCGCCGACCCTATTCCGTGGTGCTTCTCGACGAGATCGAGAAGGCCCACCGCGACGTCTTCAACGTCCTGCTCCAGGTGCTCGATGACGGCCGGTTGACCGACGGCCAGGGACGCACGGTTGACTTCCGCAACACGGTCATCATCATGACCAGCAACCTCGGCAGCCACGTCATCGCCGAACTCGCCCCCTCGGGCGATGAGACGAGGATGCGCAAAGAGGTGATGGACGTCGTGAAGTCGGAGTTTCTTCCCGAGTTCCTCAACCGGATCGACGAGACGATCATCTTCCACCCGCTCCGAATGGAAGAACTGACGAAGATCGTTGACATCCAGCTCCGTCGATTCGAGGCCCAGCTTACCGAGGCGGGCATCACGCTACGATTGACCGACGAGGCCCGCCGTCAACTCGCCGAGGAAGCCTTTGACCCGGCCTATGGCGCTCGCCCCTTGAAGCGGACGATTCAGCAGCGGATCGCCAATCCCCTCGCCTCATCGCTCCTCGCGGGATCGACCGGCGAATCCGGGATCGTCGAGGTCGGCTGGACTGGGTCCGACTTCACCTTCACGCCAATCGCGGCTCCCGAGCCGGCCGAAAAACGTTGACGTCTTGCCCAAAACCCCGCGCGGCGCGTGGTTCGGCCCTGCGCGGGTCCGAACCCTCACAGCCTCGACACGTTTATCCCGTGGTGTCTTTCCCTGTCAGATCGACGAGAACGCCGCCGCGATGCACCAGAGCAACGCATCCGTCGCGAGGATCAGCGTGAGCGTCCGCCCGCCGATCCTTTTGACAAGGCGCAACTCGAGCGCGAAAAGGATGAGCGTTGTCGTCACCAAAGCGACACCAAACATCAACAGGGCCAGGACATACCAGCCGTTCATCATGGGGACCTCGACACGATTTTCCGACGCTCAGGCCGCCGGTTCGCCGACGATGACCTTCTCTTTCAAAGCTCGGTGCGGACTCGCCTTGAACTCGGCCTTGTCAATCTGATACCGGCGCAGCTTCTCGCTGATGCTACGTCGAGAAAGCCCGCAATGTGCGGCGCACCTGTCGATCCGACCTCGATAACGTTCGAGAACACGCAGAAGATAGGCGCGCTCGACACGCTCGGTCAACTCGTCGGTAATCGATTGAAGCGGGCGTTGAAGGTCGAAATCAAGGCTGAACGGCTCCTCGCGCGTCGAGACGATCTGCCCGGGGAGGTTCTCGGGCCCGATCTCTGGACCAGGCGTCGTCACGACAATCTGCTCGATGACATGCTCAAGCTCGCGGACGTTTCCCGGCCAGTCATACCGCGAGAGTCGAGAAAGGGTCTCGCGAGAAACGGTTTTCTCAGGCAATCTCCGCTCGCGCAGTTGTTTGAGAAAATGATCGACAAGCAAGGGAATATCTTCCAGCCTCTCGCGCAGCGGCGGAAGCTCGATCGAGACGACGTTGAGCCGATAATAGAGGTCTTCGCGGAACCGACCGGCCGCGACCGCCTGGGCCAGGTTCAGGTTCGTCGCGGCGAGGACCCGGCAATCGGCCCGGATCACCTCCGAGCCGCCAACGCGCTCGAACGTGCCATCCTGCAAGACGCGCAAGAGCTTGGCCTGCATGCCGATCGGCAATTCGCCGATCTCGTCGAGAAAGAGCGTTCCCCCTTGCGCCTGTTCGAACCGCCCCTTTTTCTGGCGATCCGCGCCGGTGAACGATCCGCGTTCGTGGCCGAAAAGCTCGCTTTCGAGCAAGGGCTCGGGCAAGGCCGCGCAGTTGACGGCAATCAACGGCCCCTGTCGGGTGATCCCCGTGTAATGAATCGCCTGCGCCACGAGTTCCTTGCCGGTTCCGGTCTCGCCCGTGATCAAAACGTTACAATGCTTGGTCGCGACCCGCGAAACGCGGTCAAAGACCTCGCGCATTCGCGTTCCCTGGCCGAGCAGGTTGTGAAAGGCGTAGCGTTCCTGAAGGTTCTGCCGAAGGGCGTCCACCTCATCGACAAGCTTGCGGTCCTCAAGTGCTTGATTAACAAGGACTTCGAGGCGGACCGAGTCAATCGGCTTGAGCAGGTAGTCATAGGCGCCAAGGCGCATGGCCTCAACCGCCGAATCAATCGAAGCGTGACCGGTCATCACGATGACCGTGACGGGTAGATCGCGTTGTCGGACCTCGCGGATCAGGTCGAGACCGCTGATCGTGGGGAGGCAAAGGTCGGTCAGAACCAGCGAGAAATTCCGCTCGACGAGCCATTCCAGGGCGGTCGTCCCGTCGTGGGCAACCTTGATCTGGCGGCCGGGGAGGGCAAGGAGTTGCGAGAGTTGCTGGCAGACGAGCTCACTGTCGTCCACCACAAGGATGCGTCGATCCATGGCGCCCTCATCCAAGGTTGAGGTGGACCGAGGATGATCATTCTCTTCGGTCGTCTGGGTCTCCCCAAAAGCCCGCAAAAAGAACGCAACGATCCCGGCCTTTCCTGACTCCGTAGACTACGCCGATCCAGCCGCTTGTCAAGATGAGCCCGTGCAACTAGTGTCCAGAATCACCATCCAGAAAAAATTTCCGAATAATCAGGACGGTACTGGCCAGATCAAGCGTGAAAAATGCGTCGAAACGGCCCGACCTTTGCCCGCTTTCTCATTTGAGACGCCGATTTTCGATGCTGGGTTTGAGACGGGGCGTCGGGAATGCCGATCTGGAGTCGAGGTTGACGGATTTCGGGAAGTCAACGGAGTTGGACGCTGCGCGAGCGTTGACAGACGGACGTCGGGTTGGCGCGGCGGTCGCGGTCGACGATAACGATAGGTAGGGAAACTCCACGCCAGGGCTGGTGTGGGTTGCGACGATCGACCGGGGGCTGGCTCCCGGCGGGACGGACTCAAGGAGGCACCCGATGAGGGCGCTGCGGACTGCCTTGGCGGCGGCAAGTTTGGTCGCGGTCGTGCCCGGAATCGCCGGCGCGCAAGCCACTTCGGCGGTGACCAAGATCCTTCAATTTCAACCGATCCTCAAGGGGGTCGAGTACGATCTTCCCGCCGATCAGGCGGCGGTCGATGCCTGCAAGACCGAGACCGTTTATAACCCCCAGAAAAAGCCGGTGGGTGTCGCCCTCCGCGACGGCCAGGGGAAGCTCTTGCGTCGGTTCGTTGACTCCGACGGCAATGGCAAGATGGATCAGTGGGGCTACTACGCCGACGGCTTCGAGGTCTATCGCGAAAACGACCTGAATAACGACCTCAGCCCCGACGAAGCGCGCTGGATGAATTCGGCGGGCACGCGGATCGCGACGGTCGTCCGCGGCAAGATCACCGGTTGGAAGCGGATCTCGGCCGAGGAGGCGTCGAAGGTTTTCGTTCAGGGGTTGGTCGCGGGCGACATGACCCTGATTGAGACCGTGCTCGCAACTCCCGAGGAACTCGCGGCGCTGGGGGTTCCCAAGGGGGAGCTTGAGCAGGTCGCCGCCGCCGCGGCGCAGCGGGTCAAGCTCATCGGTGCCCTTCAAACGGAACTGAAGAACCTGGGCTGGAACGCCAAGATCGTCTGGAACCGTCTCGACGGCCTGATGCCTCACCTGATTCCCGCCGACGCAGCCGCGGGCCTGACGCAAGACCTGACGCTTTATGAGAATGCGGTCATTTTCCCGGGCCTGGCCAATGGTCAGACCCAGGGCAATGAGGTCGCCTTTCTCCAGGCTCCCGAGATGATCAAGCTCGGCGATTCGTGGAAGTTCGTCGACCTTCCCCACGCCGTGAGCCCGAAGAATCCGGTCGTTGCCTCCGAAGGAGGCATTCGCGCCTGGATCTTCCGCCAGACGCCCGTCGGTGCCCGGGGCGACGAGGTCGAGGCCGCGCTCAAGGCCCTGGCCGACTACGACAACGCCAACAGCAAGGTCCAGCAACAAGGCGACAAGCAGGCCCTCGCCCAGTTCCACGTCGGCCGGATTCCCCTGCTCCGCGCGGTCGTCAAGGCGAACAAGAACCCCGAGGAACAGCTCACCTACGAGCGTCAGATTGTGGACAGCCTCGCCGCCGCGTATCAGACGGGCGTTTATCCCAACGGCCTCGGTCTTCTGGACAGTCTGATCAAGGGCGAGGGAAAAATTCCGTCGTATGCCGCCTTCCGCAAGATCTCGTCCGAGTTCGCCCTCAAGAACGACGAGCAGGGCGCGAACCTGATGGCCAACCAGAAAACCTGGATGGGCGATCTCAAGACCTTCCTCGAAAAATACCCAGCCTCCGAGGAAGCCCCCGACGCCTTGATTCAACTCGCGAGCGCCTCGGAATTTAACGCCGAGGAAGACGACGCCCGCAAGTATTACGAGCGCCTCGTTCACGACTTCCCGACAACCGAGGCGGGCAAGAAAGCCGCCGGCGCGCTCAAGCGGCTCGACCTTGTCGGCAAGGACATTGACCTTCGCGGCCCGAGTCTGCAGGGGCAGGAGATCGATACCGCCAAGCTCAAGGGAAAGACCCTGCTGATTACTTTCTGGGCAAGCTGGGCCGAGCCGGTCCGTCGTGACCTGCCCGAACTCGTCAAGCTTTATCAGAAGAACCGAGGCAAGGATTTCGCCATCGTCGGCGTGAACCTCGACAACGACCGCGCCGAGGTTGATGCCTTCCTCAAGGAGAATCCCCTCCCCTGGCCTCAGATTTTCGAGCCGGGCGGGATCGAAAAGAGCCGGTTCGCCACCGAGTACGGCGTCATCGCCCTGCCGACGATGTTCCTGGTTGATTCCAGCGGCAAGGTCGTCAACCGCAACATCCGCTCCGCCGCCGAACTCGAACGACAGCTTGACAAGCTTATCGGCACCAGGCAGGCGGGCGTCGCGCTCGACCGCTAAAATCTCGGGATTTTCCGAGGCCATCAAAAAGGGTCGGGCGTCGTGGGACGTCTGACCCTTTTTTCCCTCTATCTGGCTTGGGAAAATGATTGTCTCGAAGGCGTCAGGCTTCCGCCGGGGTGCCGTCGCCTTCGGGCGTCTTGGAAGACTGCCAGTCAAACCAGGCCGGGTCGAACTCGATCCGACGGCGCTGGCGCATCGCGAGGTTGCTCGTCAGGGCGATCACCGCATCCGCCAGGGCGACCTCGCCCCGGCATCGGGGTTGATGGTCCTTATCGCCGTGATAGTCCGACGCGTTGCCGTGGCGGACGCAGAAGGCGAAGTGTTCCAGTTCCTCGCGGTAGCCGCGAGAAACCTCGGCCGTGGCGAGGCCGCCGAGCGACGTCGCCAGCGAAGGCCCGGCCGTGCTCGGGCTGACCTCGATCACCGGCTTGTTCGCCGCGTTCTTCTCGACGGTGATGCTCGTCAGGCGTGATGTCGCCGAGGCGCCCGCTTCCTTGTAGAGCAAGATTTCCTTCTCTTCCTCGACGATCATCGTTCCGCGCGACCCGTAAACGGTCTCGCCGTACTTGTCGAACGAGTTCGTGTTGATCGACGAATAGGTCACGACGACGTGGTCTCCCTTGTCCGACTCGCCGGGCCTCCAGTTCTTGCCCGGGAACTCGAACGAGACGAAAACGTGGTCGTCGACCTCGCGGCCATCCTTGTAAAAGAAAGTGCCGCCGATCCCGGTCACGGCCAAGGGGTGCTTCTTGCCCAGAAAGATCGAACAGGCGTCAAGCTGGTGGCTTCCCAGCTCGGCCATCAGGCCCGCGCCGGTGCGGTTGTAAAGGCGCCAGCGGACCAGTTCATCAAGGCTCTTGTAACCGGCCGCCTTCCAGTCGACGTTCAGGTCGTCCTTGGAGATGTCGGGCTTCCAGCCGTCGATGTAGACGATGTTCCCCTTCTCGTCGCGGACGTACTCGGGCTCGCCCGTCTCGGGGTTGTAAACGGCCTTGCCATCCTTGAGCAAGGGGCGCGGGCGGGCGTTGTTCCGGTGCCAGAGCGCCCGGATGTGGCGGATCTCGCCGAGGTGATCGTTCTGAACGAGATAATTCGCGTTCTCGTAAAGCGTCGAATAATGCCGCTGGTGGCCGATCGCCAGGAGCCGGTTGGTCTCGTGGGCGACCTTGACCATCTCCTTGCACTCCTTGACGGAGTGCGCCATCAGCTTCTCGCAAAAGACGTGCTTACCGGCCTTCATCGCCTCGATGGCGATCGGCGCGTGCAGCCAGAGCGGCAGGGCGATGACCACGACCTCGACGTCGGGGTCGGCCAGCATCTCCTTGTGGTCCTTGTACGACTTGAGTTTCTTGGCGTCCTCGGGACCGTAGTCCTTGTGCTTGGAGAACTCGGCGATCGCCCGCTTCTGGTTCGACGGACGGATGTCGCAGAAGCCGATGTAGTTCAGATATTCGCGGTTGTGATCGTGGATCATCGCGCCGCAGCCCTCGTTGCCCGTGCCGATGATCGCGGCGCGGACCGGGGCCTTGTCGAGCTTCTCATATCCGAAGTAAAAAGCGCCCAGGGCCGGAGCGGCGGCGGCGGCTTTCAAAAGGTCGCGGCGGCGGAGGTCGCCGAGCACCCGGTTCGCGTTCTCGCGGCCCAGGGCGCGTTGATCGGGGGTCAGGTTCGACATCGTTCAAGTCCCTCTCGACAAGCTGAAAAAATCCCGGGCTCCGCTCACGAAAATCGCTGGACCCTGCGAACAGGGGCGCTACCGCCGCTGGTGTTGGCGTGCTCGCCATTCTCAGGCTCAGCCAGGGCGAGAGTTTTGAGGTGGCGTCGACGTCCAAAAAGCAGGGCGTCGAGGCCGACCCAGTGCCCCGTCGGCAAGAACGCGAGCGCCAGGCAGGCCATCATCTCGACAAAGTTCTTGTCCACGATGAAATAATGCCCCTCGGCCCGAGGGCTCGCGGGAAGGCCCGGCCAAGGGGGCATGCTCAGATAAATTTGCAAGAGAAAGACCGCGCCACCGACCGCGGCGAGCCGGGTGAAGAGACCCAGCAGCAGGCAAAAGCCTATCGCCAGTACGCTGAAGGAGATGAACAGGTTCATTCGCTCAAACGTCGACTTGGGCGCGAGATACGGCCCGGCCGAGCTTGCTTGCTCGTCCGTCGCCAGCTTGGAGACGGCTTCACGAAGCGCCGAGCCCTGACCGTCAAGCTCCTTGAGCAGGTCGGCGCGGTCGGTGTCCAGTTCCTTGCGGCGAGCGGCCGCGCGCTCTTTCTCGTAGCTGAGCGCCTGGCGATTGTGTTCGATCTTCTGAACCTGGGCGAGTTCGTGAAGGTACTTGGCTCGCTTCTCGGATTTCTCGCGGTCGCTGAACCAGGCGTCGGCGATGTCGTTGCTGTGGCTGAGTTCGGCCTTGGCCTTGGTACGCTGGTCCTTGTCGAACCCGAAATGATCGGCGATCCGCTCGACATCCACGGCCCAGCTTTTCTTGAGGCGGTCGGGATAGAGCCGATCGAGACCATTAACGTCGGGCACCAGCCCTCGAAAATACGGGGCGAGCGGACCGGTTGAGTTTCTCAGGTAACCTTCGGCCGAGAACCCTTTTTCCCCCTTGAGGATCGGGCCGACCTTCTCACACCCCTCGTTCAGGAAGTGCCAGCCGATCGCGATTCTCAGAAGGACCAGGAACAAGGCCCCGAAGAAGCCCGGATAGAAGTTTCGCGCGGCGGCCAGGGGAGTGCTCCTTTTTCTTGATTCGGGCTGGATGCGATGACCGCACCCTTCGTGACGTTCCTCAACACACTCAAAAACGGTTGCCTTCACGAAAGCGTAACAGGTCCGATCGTCCTCCGTCAGCCACTCTCCGCCTGATAATCGTCCGTGGAGAGACCGAAGGTGATCACCTTCGGCGACCCGTCGGCCGCTCCTTCCTCGACGAAAACGGCCGAGACTTCCGGTCGAGCGCGGACGATTTCCGAGGCTGCGTCTGGCCCCAACAAGTAAAACGCGGTCGACAGCGCATCGGCTTCCGCGGCCGAAGGGGCGAGCACCGTGACGCTCGCCGGTCCCTCGGCCGGTTCGCCCGTTCGCGGATCAAGAATGTGGCCGAAGACCCGTCCGCCCGCCTCGAACCGCTGAAACGATGACCCCGACGTACCCATCCCTCGGTTCCTGATCCTCAGCATTCCCAGCGGCGTTTCCGGCCGGAAGGGGTTGCGCAAAGCAACTTCCCAGCGATCTCCAAAGCGTCCCGGCGGCGACCCGAGCGCGAAAAGGCTCGATCGACCGCCATGAACGAGCGCCGAGGTCGGCCAGAAATGGTCGCGGACGAGCTTCACGGCGCGGTCGATCGCGTACCCCTTGCCGATGCTTCCCAGGTTGATCACGATCCCCGGCCGATCAAAGTGAATCGTCCGATGCTCCACGTCAAGCGTCAAATGATGCGAGCCGGTCCGCTCGCGAGCCTCGGCCAGCGTCACCTCATCGGGAATGCGTTTCGGCCCCTTGAAAAACCCCCAGGCGACCGAAAGCGCCCCGGTGGTCAGGTCGTACGCGCCTCCGGTCTCCTTGTTGAGAGCAAGGCCGCGCCGGAGCAGGTCAAAGAGGTCGCGCTCGACCGCGATCGGGCCGAGATGCGCCGTTGCGTTGATCTGGCTCAGTTCCGAATCATCGCGATAAACGGTGAGTCGGCTTTCCAGATCGTCGATCAGGTCGAGAACACGTTCGACCAGGTCAACGCCGCCCGGCGTCCGCGCTCCGATCCGGATTTCAAAATAGGAGCCCATCGCGGGTCGGCCCGCGCGGAGAAGGTCTTGCGCCGCGGGGGCATTCTCGGCGGTTCGAAGGGGATCGGCCAGGGGTTCGGGACGCGTCAGGGCCTTCGCCGTCTGTTTGAGACGGAAGAGGTCGCGGCGATTGAGGCGGAGACGCGGCGGTTTCACCTGTGGCCTCGCCAGACAGGTCGAAGGCGACGACCGGGCCGGTCGCGTGGCGTCATTTTTGACGCGGATAAGCCTGACCCGGTGTTCGTTCGCAACATTTTCAAGAAGGCAGGGCGGAACCTCCATTCAGTATACCCGATCCCCCCGCCCCGAAAAGAGGGTAGCCCGCGAGCGTTCGGGACGCATGGTTTCCTCAACGAAGACCCGAACGCTCCTTTTCCCCATGAACGAGACGCATCCGACCTGATCCGCGTCCGTGTCGTAACTTCGAGTGAGCGGCCGAGCCGAATGACGACCGACCTGGTTTGAAAAGCTGGAAAAACAAAAGGGATCGATACGCGATGTCCCGACGATTCGCGCCGGGGGTGCCCGATGTGGTCTTCGCCCTGGTCTTGATCTCGGTCTTGATCGGCGGCCGATTCCGCCTCTTGAATGATCCGGGAACGCTCTGGCATTACCGATTGGGTCAGGAGATCCTTCGAGCCAAATCCGTTCCGCGCACCGATACCCTGACGTTCACGCACGCGGGCGAGCCCTGGGTGGATCAGTCCTGGCTCTTTGACGCGGGCCTTGCCTGGCTGGTGAATCTTGGCGGCTGGTCAACCGCGGCGCTCGTTTCGGCGCTGGGGATCGCGACGATTTACGGCGGTCTCGCCGGTGCCCTGATGCGTCCCGGCCGTTCGCCGATCGTGGCCTTGAGCGTGGCCGTGCTCGCGGCGGGAGTCGGCACGATCCATTTCCTGATCCGTCCGCATCTGTTCACGCTTGGCTTCGTGCTGATCACCTCGCGGGTCTGCCGTCGACAGCACGAGTCGGGCGGCCGATCGATTTATCTCATCCCGGCTCTTGTCGTCGTCTGGGCGAACCTTCACGGCGGCTTTCTCGCGGGACCGTTGATCGTCGGAACCTCCGCGATCGGCAACGCGATCTCAGGCCCGTGGGACGCGCCTCGACGCCGGAACCTGCGCGCCTTCGTCGCGGCCGGCTTGCTGTGTCTGCTCGCGGGACTCGTCAACCCTTATGGATTGCAACTCTACCAACACGTCGGCCGACTCCTCCTGACCAGCGGCGTGACCGACCTGATCGAGGAATATCAACCCGTTCCGTTCGGCCGACCTGACGCTCGCGCCTTTGAGCTCGTCCTTCTCGCGTTCGTCGCCTTGCCGACGTTTTCCTCGACTCGTCTGAACCGCTACGACCTGCTGCAAACGCTCACCTGGCTTCACCTTGGCCTTTCCTCGGTGCGCAACGCCCCACTCTTCGCGCTCGCGGCGGCTCCCGGTCTCGCTCAAAGTCTTGACGGCCTTCCCTTCCTCACTCACGTTGACGACGCCGAGGCGGCCAGTCTGGCCCGCTGGTCGATCTGGCCGGGCGTCGCGGGTTCATGTCTGGCACTTGCCGTCGTCCTCGGGACGCCTCTCGGCGGCTTTGACCCGACCTACTGGCCGCTCTCCGCCTTGCCAAGGCTGAACCACACCCCGACCGACGACCGGCTCTTTCACGAACAGGACTGGGGCGGCCTGATCGAGGCCGAGGCGAAGCCCCGTCGGCTCGCCTTCATCGATGATCGCTTCGAGATTCACGGCAAGGCCGAGGTCCTTCGCTATCTCAACGCGATCGAAGGCGGTCCCGATTGGGACCTTTTGAACGATCACCATGCCTTCCGCCTCGTCTGGCTCCGTCCCGGCCGGGGCCTCGCGCGTCGCCTGCGCAACGATCGACGCTGGCGGGAGATCCATCACGATCCCGTCTCGGTTCTGTTCGAACGCCAGGACACGAACGCCCCGCCAACGAAGGTCGTCTTAGAAAATGAGTTTGACTTTCCCGGCGATTCGCTCAATCCTGAGACGCGAGGCGAGACAAGGCACACCAGCGAGCCGTCGAGTCGGTCGATTCCGACCGCCGATGCGCGACCCGCGACTCATCGAGACACCCCTTGAACCCGTCAACCCGAAGGTCTCGGTTTGTCCAGCTCCGTCGCGGCGGCCTCGTTGCGACCCGAAGACGCCGGGTCGTTCAGAGCCTTTTCTGGATCGGCCTTCTCGGTCTGATCGTGCTTCTGCGCCCCGCCTCGGGTCCGCGCAAGGTCCGGGCCGAGCGGCCCCATCCCAACGACTCCGCGCCCGATCGCGCCAGGTCGAAACGGCCGAACCTCTTGTTTCTGATCACCGACGACCTTCGCGGCGGCGTTCTCGGCATCGACGGCGACCCGCGCCGCGCGACTCCTCGGCTGGATGCCCTGGCCCGGCAAGGCGTTCGGTTCAACCGGGCCTATTGCAACTCGCCCGTTTGCACGCCAAGCCGGCAGTCGTTCATCACGGGTCGGCTCCCGCACGCAACGGGAGTCACGCGGCTGGCAACCCCTTTGCCCGAAACCGCGTTGACGCTCGGTGACCTCCTCGGCGATCACGGCTACGACACCGCCGCGATCGGCAAGATGCACTTTAACAGCCCTTCGCATCACGGTTTCCGCGAACGGGTCGACCTTCGGGACTGGGAATCGTGGCTCGCCGCCAATCCCCCTCCCGGTGGCGACAGACGAAGGCCCTGGCACCCCTTCCGCGATCCCGCGTCGGTCTGGCTGAACGCCGAGAACCGCCCCGTCGGCCTTCCCGCCGAGGCGATGGATTCCACCTTTCTGGCCGATCAGGCGATCGCCTATCTCGGCGACCACCGCGAGGAGCCTTTTGCCCTCGTCGTCAGCTTTTACGACCCCCATTCCCCCTTTCATTACCCCGAGGAACTGGCCGGCCGTTTTCGTCCCCAGGATTTCCCGGTCCGGCCAATCTCCGCGACCGAACGGCGCGAACGCCCGCTGGTTTTCCAGCCGTTAACCGATCGCGACGCCCAGGGAATCCAGGCCGCGTATTACACGTCGGTCTCGTTCGTCGATTCGCAGGTCGGCCGCGTGCTCGATTCGGTTGACAAGCTCGGCCTGGCCGACGAGACGCTCGTCGTCTTTCTCGGCGATAACGGCTACATGCTCGGCGATCATGGCCGGTTTGAAAAACACTGCTTTTACGAGCCGGCCGTGCGCGTCCCCTTGATCGCGCGCTGGAAGGATCACCTGCCGGCCGATCGAGCGGTCAATGAGATGGTCGAGCTTGTCGACCTCTTCCCGACCATCCTGGACCTTCTCACAATCGCGGCGCCCCCGAATCTGCACGGCCGAAGCTTCCTTCCGCTCCTGAAGGGCGAACCCGGGGCCACGGGCCGCGACGTCGTTTTCAGCGAGTATCTGGAAAACGAAGAGGCGATGGTCCGTTCCTCTCGTTACAAGCTGATCGTCGGCACCGGACATCGCAAACGGCTCGACGGCTACGAGACCGCGCATCCGCTTCCCGGCCCTTACGAGCGTCTTTACGACCTTCAGGCCGATCCCGACGAAGCCACCGACGTGGCCGATCGCCCTGACCTCGCCGGTATCAAGTCCGAGCTTTTGCTCCGGCTCTTTGACCGCCTGACCTCAACGCGCGACGGCGTCTCGCCCCCCCTTCCGCCGGGCCTCTCGCCGATCGAGGCCATCCACTTCTGCCTCGTCCCCCGCGACCCGGAACCCACGCCCCGGCTTCGATAATCAATCACTTGCCTCGATCAACCCGCGAGCCGCGATGTCAATCCCTCGCGGACGCTCGCCAGCTCCGTCAACGCCCGGATTCGCTTTTCGCGCTCCAGGCTCAGGTGCTCACGAGTCGACGCGAGTTGCAGACGCAGCCAGTTCTGTTCGGCCCGGTCGGCGTCAAGGGTCAGGTCGGGGTTGCATTCGTAGCCGAGAAAGTTGAAGGGTTCGGGAATGAAGTCGGCGACGGCGCGCGCCAAGTCGGCGGTCAAGAAGTCGCGCCAGATTCCCGGATGTCCTTGCCAGTAATGATATTGCCAACCCTGGTTGCTCGGCTTCATCGCGCGAATCGAGGTCGATTCCAGAATGCTCGGAATGTCTCTCAACGGGGCCTCGCCGACTTCGCTGGTCAGCCGATCGAGCCTGACCTCGGGATCATTCACGAGGTCTTCATACCGAAGCCGGATCACTCCCGAGCGTCGCCACCAGGCCGGGCTATAACACAGAAGAATCCGCGCCGATTCGCTTCGAACATACTTCAGAAAGGCATCACTCCCGGGCGACGTCCCCACGATCGCGCACTCGGTGCAAAGCCCCTTGCCAAGGCAATGTCCTTCCAGATGGACATAAAACGAATAATTCAACCACGACATCAAAACATCGAGCGGATGCCTGGCCATGACCACGACCCGGATACCCTCTTCGGCGAGCTGACTTACAAAAGGTTCGATCGGATACCAGTGAATCTGGATCACACAGCGCTCGGGAAGCGTTTTCCAGGGGATATTCTCGGGGAAATGGACGGAGATCTCTTCCAGGTTGTAGAGCCTGGCGAGCAGGGACCGTGTCCACGTATTGCCTGACCTCGGGGTCCCGATGATCGCCAGCCGGAGCATCGAACCGCCCTCCGTTTCTGGAAGAAAGGGGAAAACAACGCGAACGCGTCCCGGGTCTTGTCAGACCTTGAACCGAGTCTCGTTCCGAACCGATCGATCAGGCGTCCGGGCCGATCAGGGCTCGCCAGTTGGCCAGAGCCTGTTCGCGAGTCAACGACGGGTCCGCGTCGATCGACCCGCCGTGCGCGGCGATCAAGGGGCCGTGAACCTCGGCAATCGCCAGCGCGGCGTCGCGGGTCAGGAGCGATCGCCAGAGCCCCGGTCTTCCCTTCCAGATGTGCCCAGGACCGTGCATCTTCCGCAGCGAATCCATCGAATTCGCCTCGACCGCGTCGGCCCAGGACCGTCGCGGCTTCGCACCGATCTGTCGGCCGATCCGCCTCAGGGTCTTTTCCGGCGCGGCGGTCAGATCCTCATACCGCAGCGTGATCGCGGCCGGATCATCGCTCCACGACGGGCTGACGTCGAGCAAGGCCGACGCCCGAGGACTGCGCGCGTAGTCGAGAAACCGGGGGTGGCAGGGGTCCACTCCTCGAATCGCGTTTTCATTGCCATCGTGACCGAGCAGCCACTGGGCCGACTCGCTCGGTGCGTGAATCACATACTGAAGGATCGAGATCAAGGTATCAAAAGGGTGTCGAAACGGGACAAGGACCCGAACCCCGTTCCGCGCCAGCAAATCCGAGAGTCGGACGTCGCGGCGGACGTGAACCTGAACGATGTACCGCGAATCTCCGGCATTCCATTCAATGTCGTCGGGATTGTGAACGGCGTACTCGCGCCCGTCCTCGCCGCCGATGCCCAGGCCCGTCGCCACGAGCCTGCGCAGCCAGGTATTGCCCGACCTCGGCGTCCCGATCACGGCGAGACGCAAGGTCTCCGTCCCTTTCTGGCGAAGAACCGGAAATCGCGCTTTCAAAAACGGTAACACCATGACACCTTCCCCGACGTCTTCGATCTGAAGCGGATCGACATCGATCGCGCACCATTTCGCGACCGTAGCGGGTCGCTCGATGCTCCGGCATCCCGCCTGATAAGTACGTGGCGACACCCTCTCCAGTTTCGTCCTCAGATTATCGCGAACTGAGGGAAAACTATCGAAAACACCTCAAAAACCGAGAATTCCGGCAAAGCCCGAACTGTCGATATTCCTTTCACGACTTAGTATTTAGGACTTAATAAAACAATTTTATGAATTCACGATTGTTATCTGTTTTTTATTGAACATCATGCGTTCTCATCATCTGTCAAGAAATTCTGGAATCTCCGTTCCATCAACGTTCGGCCAGACTTGTGGCGACGCCCCCCCTTTGGCCCTGGAATTGCCTTGGCGGGGCGTTGGGGGTATTTTCAAGGTTTGAAGAATGGCTTGGTCCGTGCAGACCGTGACGAAGTCGGCGGCCGATCACGAGTCGGGCGCGAAGGGCGGGCATGCGAATCGCGCACTTGATCTTCGCCGTCGCCGTCTGCTCGGTCATCTTCGCCTTCGCGAGAGATCCGGCGGGGCGCGTCTTTGTCATCGGCTTCGTGGCGGGGCTGGGCGAGATCGCCCTCGGGGTCGCCGGAATTCTGGCGCTTTTTCAGACAGTCGGGCATTTCGCCGAGGCGAAAACCTTCCTCGACCGCGTCTCGGCGCTTGCCGCGACGTCGGGCGTGCTGGCGATTGCCTCGATCCTGATGTTTGCCGTACTCTTTGCCGGTGCCTGGTTGGTTTCGGTCTCGGTTTAACAAGGTGACGCCCCATGCGAGAACACGCTTCCACCACGACGATCGATCCCGACGCCTATCAGCCCGAAACCTTTCCCAGACGCTGGGTTCCCGCCGAGACCCCCCTGAAGACCTGGGACCAGATCGAGCCCTGGTATCGATCCTTGCTCGACCGCGAGATCGCCACGCCCGAAGACCTTGAAGCCTGGCTCACCGACGTCGGCGAGTTGAACGGAGCGGTCGGTCAGGAAGGGGTCGAGCGTTACATCGCCATGACCTGCCAGACCGACGATCCCGACCGCGAGGCGGCCTACCTCGAATTCGTCCGCGAGGTTGAGCCCCGACTCAAGCCCCTTCATCACGCGATCCGCGAGCGATACCTCGACTCTCCGTATCGCAAAAGCTTGCCAGGCAACCGCTTCCACGTCTTCGATCGCGCCCAGGAGAACCGCCGTGCTCTCTATCGCGAGGCCAACATCGCCCGCGAGACCGAACTGGCTGAGCTTGAACAGCAGTATCAAAAAACCATCGGCGCGTTGAGCGTGACCTATGACGGGGTCGAGCGCACTCCCGCGCAAATGGCTCCTTTTCTCGAAGAAACCAATCGACAGGTCCGCGAAACCACCTGGCGGCTCGTCGCCGACCGTCGCCTCGCCGATCGCGATGCTCTCGACGACCTCTTTGACCGGATGATCGCCTTGCGCGGTTCGATTGCCCGCGAAGCCGGCTTCCCGGATTTCGTCGCCTACGCGTATCGATCCCGCGAGCGCTTTGATTATGGGGTCGACGACGCTCGGGCCTTTCAAAAGGCCGTCGAAACGGTCGTCGCGCCCCTTGCCCGACGCCTTCAGGAAGAACGTCTAAACGCGCTCGGCGTGGAGGCGCTCCGGCCGTGGGATCTCGCGGTGGACCCGCTCGGACGAGCCCCCTTGCGTCCCTTTCAGGATGTCGAGGAGCTTGCCAGTCGCGCCGAGACGATTTTTGAACGAGTCGATCGCGATCTTGGGCGGCAGTTTCGCTATCTCCGGGCGCACGGCCTTCTTGACCTCGCCAATCGCAAGGGAAAGGCCCCCGGCGGCTATCAGACCACGCTGGAAGATACGCGTCTGCCGTTCATTTTCATGAACGCCGTCGGCCTTGATGGCGACGTGAGAACGCTCTTGCACGAAGGGGGGCACGCCTTCCACGCCCTCGCGAGCCGAGGGGAAACGCTATCCGCCTATCGCGAAAGCCCGATCGAGTTTTGCGAGGTCGCGTCGATGTCGATGGAACTCCTTGGCGCCCGCGATCTTGGCGACTTCTACAACGCCGCCGACGCCGATCGATCGTACCGCCAGTTGCTCGAAGGCATCGTGCTGATTTTGCCCTGGATCGCCACCGTGGACGCTTTTCAGCACTGGGTTTACGCCAATCCCGGACATTCGCGGAGTGAGCGTCGAGCCGCCTGGACCGACTTGCTCGACCGGTTTGGCGGGATCGTCGACTGGTCGGGCCTCGACGACGCTCGGGCGAACTCGTGGCACAGGCAACTGCACATTTTCCTCTACCCGTTTTATTACATCGAGTACGGAATCGCGCAGCTTGGCGCTCTCGGCGTCTGGCGACGTTCGCTCAGCGATCGCGTCGGCGCGATCTCGGCTTATCGAAACGCCCTGGCGCTTGGCGGGTCGCGCCCCTTGCCCGCGTTGTTCGAAGCGGCCGGCGTTCCCTTCGCCTTTCATGCGTCGACGATTGCGCCCTTGATGGACGCAATCGGTCGAGAGCTTGACAATCTGGCGCCTTGAGGTCGGATTAGGTTGCCGGAATCCTGGCCTTCTTTATCGAGAATGCCCTTCGGCAAGTCCTTCGAGAAGTTGGGGCAGATCAATCGGCTTGGTCAGGAACATTTCGGGCGCGAGGTCGGCGACGGTGCGCAGGCGGGTCATGTCGGCCGATCCGGTCGTCACGGCGACCCGGATGGCGAGCTTTTCCGACCGGATCTTTTTCAAGAGGGTCACGCCATCGCCGTCGGGAAGCATCAGGTCGAGCACGACCCAATCAAGAGCCGGCCGCGTCAGTCTTAGAGCTTCGCCCAGGGTTCCCGCGACTTCCACGACCCACCCTTTGCGGGAAAGGATCGATCGGAGCGCCTCGGAAGTGGCGGGATCGTCTTCAACCAGCAGCAGGCGTCGGGTGGTTCGAGCGTTCGAGGGGCTGTCCGCGTCCTTCCTCGTCTTCGGAGTTGCGGACGCGCGGTTGGGCGAGGAGAAGGGTGAATCGGCTCCCTCGCCCCGGTTGGCTCTCCAGGTGGAGCTGGCCGCCAAGTTGATGCGCCAGTCTCCTGGCGATCGCGAGACCGAGCCCGAACCCCTTGCGGCTGTCTCTTTCACGGTTTTGGACCTGTACAAAGTCTTCGAAGATCCGGGCTTGATCCTGTGGATCGATTCCGGTTCCCGTGTCGATGACCGAGACAGCGACGCCACCGACGGTCGACTCCGCGACCAATCGGATCTCTCCTTTGTGGCAGAATTTAAAGGCGTTGTCGAGCAAGTTCTCCACGACTCGCCCCAGCTTCACGCGATCCGACCTCACGATCAGGTCGCCCGGGGCCTCGACCGTCAGCGCCAGGTCTTTTGACGCCGCCTTCACTCGCGAACGGTCGGCCAGGCTGACCAGCAGGTCGCGTATGTTGATCGGCTCGACGCGAAGCGATTCCCGCGACCAGTCGAGCCGACCCAGTTCCAGGAAGCTGTTCAGCAGGTCCGCCGTGGTTCGGGCGCACGCCTTGATCTGATCGAGCGACTCGCGAAGGCCCTCTGGATCATTGCCGTCAAGGGTCAACAACGCAAGCTCCGCCTGAAGCGTCAGGCCATTCAGCGGGGTTTTGAGGTCGTGGCTCAACGCGTTCAAGAAATAACTCTTGCGCCGGCCTTCCTCGCGCGACTCCATCAACTCATCGGCCAGGCGTTCCGACCGGCCAAGCTCGCTGTAAACAACATTCAACTGCCTCGACCGCAGGGCATAATGCCAGGTGTAGCCGACCAGAAGCGCGAGGAAACCATCATAGAGCCGCCAGGCTGGCCAGATCATTTTCAAGGGAATAAAAAGATAGCCGCAAAGTCCACAGAAGAGGAAAATGGTCTTCATCGACCTCAAAGCCGACTTCGCGGGCGAATCATGCAGCTTCCGCTCGTTTCTCCGCCAGTGCAGGGCAATCACGAGATAGCCGACCGCGACCGCGAAGTCCAGAAGCACCGTGATCGTGATCCAGACGTAATCGTGATTCATGCAGTGAACAAGAGTCATGTACCCGTCAGGGCCGCCCGCGAACCAGTCCAGAAAGCCGCGAAGTGTCTTCACCTGTCCATCCCCACGGGTAAAAAACCAGGTCAGGTCCGAGAAGCAGAGCCCGGTTGCCCGTCTTGATTTATCGTGACCGAAAGTCGCAAAAAATTCGACCTAATTCGAGAATGGTTGATGAAAAAGGCCCTATCTCTTCTCGAATTTCCAAAATAGCGTCCCTGCACACACGCGACTTCGAGGTCTCTGATTCGCCGGACTCGCGAGGGCATGAAGGGCGCTCCTGGCCTCCCCTTCTCTGTTTCCCTGGCGGCTTGCGGGGACGGTTTAGCGGGTCGACATGGCTCCTGATCGTTCGTCCTCACCAAACATACGATCATCGCGAACGAAGCAATCCTTGAGCGGACAACCTGGATTAGCCAGGTGAACGCGAATCCTGACGATGCTTTCGGGGTTCTACCTTTATCTTAGGAAAACGTGGGAAAGCGCGGTCAGTCGACTTCCTTTGCGGCGTGTCGCAACCCACCTTCGGGAAACCAAACGACCTGGAAAGATTTTTCCGTGCCCAAGGCGGTCCAAATCTCGTAGGATCTTCCGTATTCATTCGTTTCCGAGAACTGGCCTCGTCGTCTGAGATCAGCGCCGATGATTCGTCAACCTCGGCCGCGGCTCAAGATCGCCCCACGCCTGGAACCCCTGATCTAACAAGGCGTTGAGACGTCGTTGAGAAAATTTTCAGGAACGAAGCCCGCGCTTACCGGTCGATCTCGACTCCAAACCAATCCCGTGCGACGGTCGATTTTTTTTGAAGCGTTCTTGACCTTGAGGATCGAATTCCCATGTCGGCGCAAATGACCGTCCCCCGAGGCGAGCAAGACGCCTCCCCGCGAAAGTCACGCTCCGGTGTCTGGAAGATGGCGGTCGTCCTGGTCGTTCTCGCCGGGGTTGGCGGAGCCCTCTTTGCCTCGGGCGTTCTCAGCAAGTCAAGAATGCAAGGCGCTCTCAACGAGCTGAACAAGATCGCGGATTCGCCGCACAGTCATTCCCAGCCGCCGGAAACTCCCGTCCCCGTCATCAAGACCGATGCCAATCGCCCCTGGGATCACCTGATCCCCGTCTCGCGCGACGGTCAGAGCACCTACGGATTCAACTTCGCCGAGGTCAAGGGGCAGAATTCACCGCTCCGCCTTGAACTGACCGGCCGGACCGCCTACGACACCAACACGATCACCAAGGTCCGCCCCCGGTTTGATGCCCGCGTCGAAAAGGTTTACGCCGAGATCGGCCAGAAGGTCAAGAAGGGCGACCCCCTGGTTGATCTCTACAGCACCGACCTCGCCGCCGCCAAGACCGATTTTCAAACCAAGTACGTCCAGTGGCAGCACGACCTGAAACTGTACAACCTCCGCAAGAAACTCGTTGAGACCGGCGCCATCTCGCAACAACTCTGGGTCGACACCCAGAACGACGAGCAAAAGTCGCGACTTGACTACGCCATCGCCCACGACAAGCTGACGATCTTTTACGAGATCGCCGAGGACGAGCTTCAGCCGCTCGTCGAACACATCGGCGACAAGGTCGTGGACACGGTCAAGTTCGGCAATGTCACCAGCAAGGCCAAGATGACCTTGCGCGCCAAGGCCGACGGTTACGTCATCACCCGCGAGGTTGTCCCCGGCAACTTCTATCAGGAAACCGACGTCCTGATGGAGATCGCGCCCCTGGATCACCTCTGGGTCTGGGTCAATGTTTACGAGCTTGACCAGGATAAGGTCCGCGTCGGCCAGATCATGGAGATCGAGTTTCCCTTCCTCGTCCAGACGAAGCAAGGGCGGGTTGATTACGTCGCTCCCGAGGTCTCGAAAGACACCCGGGCCGTCAAGGTCCGCGTCTCGATTCCCAACCCCGACGCCCGGCTCAAGTCCGACATGCTCGTCAAGGCGTTCCTTGAAATCCCCCCATTGAAGGGGCAGACGGTGGTCCCTCGCAACGCGATGGTCGCTCTTAGCGGCGGTGAGTTTGTCTTCATCCGGCTTCCCGATTCCGACGAGAAACCCGGTGAGTCCCCCGAAGGCACCGCCGCCAAGAAAGGGACCAAGACCGACCGATTCGAACGGATTCAGATCCGAGTCGCGCAGGAGAATACCGACAACGTCATCGTCGCTTCCGGCCTCCAGTCTGGTCAGACAGTCGTCACCAACGGCAGCCTGATCCTCGCGCAGCTTTACGAGGATCAACGCATGACCGCGACCGGGATGCCGAGTCAGTAACGGGAACTTCCCCACCGGCTTCCCGCTTTCGGTCTACCTCATCGTTATCTATCGATCGCGGGCTTTTCTCACTCAAGGGCCAAGGGCACATTCTGCCCTTGGTCCTTTGCCCTTCTGCCCTTTGCCCTACCCGACCAAATCCCGAGACGATGCACCAACCGAAATAATCCCTCGAATCAAAAGAACCGCCTCGATTTTTTCGGTCCCGGTTCCTCGCTCTTCGATTCCTGATCCAGAATGAACGGCTGAGGCGGCAGCGCCCCTTTGACCCGACCGCGCCGCGGGTGTACGATCGGCGGAAGAGCCTTTCTCCCAGTCAACCGAGGGGCCTCTTCGCTCGGCCCCCGAGGATTTCACTTCCAGGCCAGGAAAGAAGGGGGGACTGCCATGCCTCTGTTCGAGGTCGAAACCACCTCGCACATCATGATCGCCTGCGTTGACGACGAAGCTTCCGCCCGGACGTTCGCGCAGAGCAACTACCCCAGTGAAGACGTCTTGCGGGTGAGCCATCGGCCCCGCGACGCCTGGGTGATCTCCAAGAACCTTCTGGGAATCGCCAAGACGGTTGATCCCTGCGGCACGGCGCGCGACTGCCTCGCCAAGGCCCAGGGCGACAAGCTCCACGCCGTCCGCCTTTACATGCAGCAGACCGGCAGCGACCTGGAAGGCGCCCGCAAGGTCATTGAATCCAACATGGCCATGGGCTGGTAGCCGACGACCTTGACGCCCCCGGACGCCCCGCCGGGCGCGAAACCCGGCACGAGGCGTCCGGGAGTGATTTCAGGCCGCGCCACGTGGCGGGTTACGATTTCCGAACGATCGAGTCGTTGGTTTTCGGTGGGAGGATACGGGGAACGTCATGTCCAAGGTTATCTGTCTGATCCTCGGCGGTGGGCGGGGGACGCGCCTTTATCCCCTCACCAAGTCAAGGAGCAAGCCGGCCGTCCCGATCGCGGGCAAGTACCGACTCATTGACATCCCGATCTCCAACTGCATCCATTCAGGCTTGAACCGGATCTTCGTCGTCACCCAGTTCAACTCCGTCAGCCTCCACCGCCATATCGCCAACACATACAAGTTTGACCCCTTTGGCGGCGGCTTTGTCGAGATCCTCGCCGCGCAGCAGACGATGCAGCATGAAAGCTGGTATCAAGGCACCGCCGACGCCGTCCGCCGCAACATTCCCTATTTCACCGAGGACCGATACGACCTCGTCCTGATCCTCTCCGGCGACCAGCTTTACCGAATGAACTTTCAGGAGATGATCCGCACCCACCTCGAAACCAAGGCCGAGGCCACCATCGCCGCCCTTCCCGTGGCCGAGACCGAGGCGAAGTCGTGCGGAATCATGCGGATCGACAACACCGGGCGCGTGATTGACTTTGAAGAGAAGCCCAAGACCCCCGAAAAGCTCGACCGCGTTCGAACCGACCCCGAATGGCTCGAACGCTTCGGCGTCAAGGCGGCGGGGCGTTCCTTCCTCGCGAGCATGGGAATTTACCTCTTCAACCGTTCCACGCTCGTCCAGCTCCTCGCGGCCGGAAACCAGACCGACTTCGGCCACGAGATCTTTCCGCAGGCGATGGCCAACCACCGCATGCAAACCCATCTTTTTGACGGCTACTGGGAAGACATCGGGACCGTCGGCGCCTTCCATCAGGCCAACATCGACCTGACCCGCGACCAGCCCCCCTTTGACTTCACCTACGGCGATCACCCCATCTTCACCCGCCCGCGCTACCTCCCCTGCTCACGTCTTCAAGGGGCGACCGTCAACAACAGCCTGATTTCCGACGGCTGCGTGATCGGCAAGGGGTCGCTCATTGAAAATTCGGTCATCGGCGTTCGCGCCCAGATCGCCGAGAACGTGACGATCCGTAACACCTATATCATGGGCGCCGATCAATATGATCAGGCGCGTCATCAGGCCGACAACGCCCGGCTCGGCCGTCCTAATCTGGGCATTGGCCCGGGTTCCGTCGTGGAAAACGCGATCATTGACAAGAACGCCCGGATCGGCCGCAACGTTCAGATTCGCAACACCGCCGGAATCGTCGAGAAAGACGACGCCCCCCTTTACGTGATCCGCGACAAGATCGTCGTCATTCCCAAACACACCACCTTGCCCGACGGCTTCATCGTCTGACGTCTCGCGGCAACTCGGACCAGTCGAGTTATCGCGGAATCGCTGTAAGGTCACGGGACAGAAGGACAAAGGGCAGAAGACAAAGGACAAACGAAAAAATCTGCCCCTTGTCCTTTGTCCTTTGTCCTTTGTCCTTTGTCCTTTGTCCTTTGTCCTTTGTCCTTTGTCCTTTGTCTTCTCTCCTTTGCCCTTCTGCCCTTCTGCCCTTACCGTTTGGTTTTCCTCGGTCATTGATCCTTGCATCAAGCTTCAAGCGAAACGGCCCAGGTCGAATTCCTGTCCACCCTGTCCGCCCGGCCTCGACCCGGCTAGAATGTCCCCGCGATCGGTCCGTCTGGGGCGCGCGGGTCCATTTCAAGTTCAAGGCGAGGTTGATGAGTCGAGACTTGGCGATCCGGGTCAAGGGCCTTCGTAAACAATATCCCGGCCGCGATGGTCCGGTTGATGCCGTCAACGGCCTCGACCTCGACATCCCGACCGGCGAGTGCTTCGGCTTGCTCGGACCCAACGGCGCGGGGAAGACGACGACCGTCGAGATTCTCGAAGGCTTGAACACGCCGACCTCCGGCGAGGTCGAGATTCTCGGCCGTCACTGGGCGGATTCCGAGACCGAGATTCGCGAACGGATCGGCGTCACGCTCCAAGAAACCCGGTTTCCCGACAAGCAGACGGTCCGCGAACTCGTCACCCTCTTTCGGAGCTTTTACCGCAAGGGGCTCGATCCAGGCGACGTTTTGACCCGCGTCTCGCTCGAAGGCAAGGCCAATTCTTACGTCGAGACCCTTTCCGGCGGTCAGCAACAACGCCTTGCCGTGGCGATTGCGCTCGTCGGTGATCCCGAACTCCTCTTTCTTGACGAGCCGACGACCGGCCTCGACCCCCAATCGCGCCGGCAACTCTGGGACGTGATCCGCGACCTTCACGCCCGGGGCCGCACGACCGTCTTGACGACCCACTACATGGACGAGGCCGAGCGCCTCTGCGATCGCGTGGCGATCGTCGACCAGGGCAAAATCATCGCTCTCGGCTCCCCCGCGCAGCTCATCGCTCAAATCGGCGGCGAGCATGTCGTCGAGTTCGCTCTCCCTAACGAGACCCCCGCGCCCGAGGCTTCCACTTTCTCCAGCCTTGCCTCGGTCCTCTCCGCGCGAGCCGAGGCGGATGGATTCCTGCTCACGGTCGTCGAACCCCATCGCGCCATTCCCGCCCTTCTCGACGATCTGGCCGATCGCCGTCTCCCTCTCGCCCGGTTGACGACCCGCCAGGTCAGTCTTGAAGACGTCTTCGTCTCCCTGACCGGTCGCCACCTCCGCGACAACGACGCCGACGACTCCCGCCCCGAACCCCGCTCCCGCCGCCGCTCCAAACGCCGCTAACCTTTGCCCTCTGCCCCTTGCCCCTTGCCCTCTGCCCTCTGCCCTCTGCCCTTTGCCCCTTGCCCCTTGCCCTCTGGACCCTCGCACATGGCCCGCTCTCATCCGTTACGTGCCCTGTATATTTCCCGACTCCGCGAATTTTATCGACAGCCCGCGCGGATCTTCTGGGTCTATGGCTTTCCGACCTTGCTCGCGGTGATTCTCGGCCTCGCCTTTCAGAGTCAGCCGGTCGAGACGATCCCGGTGGACCTTGTCAGCGGCGGCCGATCGATGGACATTGCCCAGGCATTCGAGAAGGCCGCGCCTCTGGCCCTGAAGAACAAACGCCCTGTCATCGTCATCGCTCAGAATTCGCGCGAGGACGCCCTCAAACGGCTCCGCACCGGCAAGACGCCGCTCGTCATCGAGCCGACCTCCTCCGCGCAAGCGGTCGATCTCAACGTCTCGCACGCGCCGCTTGCCCTCAATCTCATTCCAATCACGTATCATTATGACCCGACCCGTCCCGATGCCGTCACGGCGCGCGCGGCGGTCGACGACCTGCTGCAAAAGAGCGCGGGGCGCGTTGATCCCGTGGCGACGACCGATGTGAAGGTCTCGGAACCGGGTTCACGTTATATCGATTTCCTGATCCCCGGCCTGATCGGCGTGAACACGATGGGGGGCGGGCTCTGGGGAATCGGCTTTCTCCTGGTGAACTTTCGGATCGCCAAGCTTCTCAAGTGCTTCGTCGCCACGCCGATGCCCCGGCGCGACTTTCTCCTGGCCATCCTCGGCGCCCGGATGACCTTCCTGATCCCCGACCTGACCGTCCTTCTCTTGCTCGGCCGCCTGGCTTTCGGCATGCCGATCCGCGGCAGCTTCGCCCTCATCGTTCTTGTCGACGTCGTCGGCGCCCTGGCCTTCGCCGGGATCGGGCTCCTTGTCGCCAGTCGAGCCCAGAGCACCGAGACCGTCAGCGGCCTGATGAACCTGGTGATGCTGCCGATGTGGCTCTTCTCGGGCGTCTTCTTCTCGGCAGAGCGTTTCCCGCATGTCGTGCAACCGTTCATCCAGGCCCTTCCGCTCACCCAGTTGATCGCCGCGCTCCGCGCCGTCATCCTCGACGGCGCTGGGCTTGTCGCCGTCGCCCCGGCGATCGCCATCATGAGCGTCTGGGGAATCGTCACCTTCCTCCTCGCGCTCCGAATCTTCCGATGGACCTGAACCGGAAACGTTCGGTCTCGCGAACGTCGGTTTTTTGAAAACCGTCGCCACGTCGGTCCCGTCGACCCGGGGCAATGGCCCTCGCAAGGCCGGAACGTCCACCTCGTCAATCAGGTGGCCAAGAAAGGTCGCCTTGGCGAGAATCTCCACGTTCAGAAAGCTCGACGCCGATTGAAGCGGAATCGCCTCCAGTTTCTCGCGCCGGTGCATCCGGCAGGTCGAATGCACATCCGCCACGGGCACCCCAAAAACCCAGCGCCAGACGATCCCCTTGACCCAGCTTTTCCAGCGCCTTCCTGGCCGACGCCCGACGACGTGATCGCATCGATCGATCGCATCGAGCAATGGTTCCAGATGAGCCGCCGACCACGCCTGCTCGGCATCCGTGATCAAGATCAGCGGTTCCGAAGCTCCCGCCAATCCTTCCACGATTGCCCCCGCTCGACCCGATCCCGCCTTGACGTCCACGACCCGAACATCGGCCTCGCGCCCGAGCGCGCGGACGAGGTTAACAAGTGCCTCGGCGATCTCCCTCGATGACGCAACCTCGGCGCCGGCGATGACAATGATCCGCACCGCCGCTCCGGACATCGGATCGCGGCGGATATGTACGTCATAGGCGTCAAGCGGCTCAGGATCGATCGTGGACATCCCGCCTCCGGTCAAGTCAGTCGGCCCTTGACGACGCGAGCCAGCGCGCGACGGCGTCTTGATAGGCGGCCTGCAAGCCTCGGGTGACCGGCCCCGGCGTTCCGCCCGCAACCGGCTCAAGATCGACGCGCACGACCGGCAAGACCTCGATGCCCGTTCCGAGCAAGATCACCTCATCGGCCTTCTTCAACGCATCAAGCCCGATCCTCGATTCCAGGAGCGGCATGGCAACCGCCTCGGCCAGCCCGCGAAGGAATTTCCGGGTCGTTCCCGGCAAGATATGAGGCCCTTCGGGCGTCGCCTCGATCCGGCCGTCGCGAACCCAGAGAACCGACGAATGCGTGGCCTCGGTCACCTCGCCATCCTCGGCCACGAGCACCGCCTCGTAACCCCCCGCACGATGCGCCGCCTCGTTCGCGAGAACGTTTGCCAGCAGGTTCGTTGACTTGACATCACACCGCCGCCAGCGCCAATCCGGCTGACTGACGACGGTCACGCCCGACTGCCTTGAGTTCGCGGTCGGTTGATCGTCATAGGCTCGAATCACGATCACCTCGGTCGGCTCGACCGGCGGGTTTGGAAAGGCGTGCAACCTGGGCGCAACGCCTCGGGTGATCTGAAGATAGGCGATCCCTTCCCGAATTTCACTGACCGAGATCACCCGACGGACCCGGTCTCGCAAGCGATCGAGATCGACCCTCGGAAAGCCCATCTCCTTCAGGCTTCTTCGGAGGCGTTCCCAATGATCCTCTTCCAGCCAGCAACGCCCCTGATAGATCCGAAGCGCCTCGTACACGGCATCGCCAAAGAGAAAGCCGCGATCCCAGATGGAGACTTTCGCCTCCTCAACCGGCACGATCTCGCCGTTCAGGCAAGCCAGGCTATCCATCGGCGATCCCCGAGACTTTCGATGTCGGAAGATGATACACGCGGATCGACGTCAAGGTGTCTTGACCACCACCCCGGTCGCAAAGGATAACCCGCGATCACGATCGTCGACAATCCCGGAGCCTTTTTCCCCCGGGCTCACAGATGGGGATGAAATCAAAGGGAGCCGATCCGCCAAGGGTTCTCCGGTCTACTTCGGGAGGGAATTGGCTCTGCTCGCGGCGTTCGGACTTGCCAGATTCCCGGTTTCCGCCAAGAATGAGCCAGGGGAACCCAGGGAAGGGGCCTGCCTGCCTGTTGGGAAAGGCCGCCCGCGACGCCCTGTCAACCGTCAACGGTTCTTCGTCGGTGCCTTGGTCGCGACCGGCCCTGGCCTCTCTCAAAAAGGCCCGGGGTTTTCATGGAAGGAGCGTTCGAAGGGATGGCCGACACCACGTCGCCGGTGCTGACTCCCGTCCACCGCCTTGGCGAACGCGCCTTTGAAATCGTCGTCGAGATCGGCGACGCCGGTTACTTCTCGGCGCTGACGATTGGCTGGCTCTTTCGCAAGGTGCCGAGGTGGTCGGTCATGGTGCCGAACCTCTACTCGATCGGCGTCTCCAGCGTTCCGGTCGTGGCCATCACCGGCACGTTCATCGGCATGGTCCTCGCCGTCCAGGCGTATAGCCAGTTCGCCATGATGGGCCTGGCCACGCGGCTCGGCTCGGTAATTAACATCTCGCTCGTCAAGGAGTTGGGACCTGTCCTCGCCGCGACGATGCTTGCCGGTCGGGTCGGCTCGTCGATGTCGGCCGAGCTGGGAACGATGCGCGTCACCGAACAGATCGACGCCCTCTCCGCCCTGGGGACGAACCCCATTCAATACCTCGTCGTCCCGCGCTTCCTCGCCTGTTTCCTGTTGATTCCACTTCTCACGCTGATGGCCGACTTCATGGGCGTGATCGGCGGCGCCGTGGTGAGCACGCAACTACTGACGGTTGACTCGTATGCCTACTGGCAGCACTCGCGCGAGTATGTCGGCAGCGCCGATCTTTTCGCGGGGGTCTTCAAGAGCTTTTTCTTCGGCGCGGCGATCGCGTTGATCAGTTGCCATCGCGGGTTTCACTCACGCGCCGGGGCCGAAGGGGTCGGCCAGGCGGCCACCGAGGCGTTTGTCTATTCGTTCATCGCCATTCTCTTTCTCGACTTCGTGATCGGGATCGGCTGGAACGGCATTTACCGGATTCTCTGGCCCTCGGACCAGACCCTCTTATGATGAGCACGTCCGCCGGGGCGACCAACGACAACCGAAGCGACGCCGTCATTGAACTGACCGGCATCTCGATGCGGTTCCGCCAGCAAGACGTCTTGCGCGACATTACCCTGACGATCCGCCGGGGCGAAACCGTCGCGATCATCGGCGAGAGCGGTTGCGGCAAGACCGTCACGCTCAAGCTCATGATTGCCCTGCTCAGACCGACGCGCGGAGTCGTCACGTTTGACGGCCGCGACATGAAAACTCTGACCGAGGCCGAACTGAGCCAGACTCGCCTCCGGTTCGGCTTCCTCTTCCAGATGGCCGCGCTCTTTGACAGCCTGACGATCTACGACAACGTGGCCTTCGGCCCGCGTGAACACAAGATGTTCGACGCCGAGACTCTTGATCGGGTCGTTCACGAACGGCTTCAGGAAGTCGGCCTTCCCGCCGGTCTCGAACACAAGAAACCGGCCGAGCTTTCCGGCGGCCAGCGCAAACGCGTCGGCATGGCCCGAGCCCTGGCGCTCAATCCCGAGGTCATGCTTTACGACGAGCCGACGACCGGCCTCGACCCGATCATGAGCGACGTCATCAACGAGCTGATCATGCAGACGCAGCAGACCAAGAAGACGACCGGCGTGGTGGTCACGCACGACATGAAAACCGTCTTCAAGGTCGCCGATCGCGTGATCATGCTCTATCCGATCAGCCGGCTCGGCCGCGACGAATCGCAGATCCTCTACGACGGACCTCCCGACAACCTGGAAAACCACCCCGACCCGCGCGTCCGGCAATTCGTCCGCGGCGAGGCTGGCGAACGGCTCAAGGAAATGGCCAATCGCCGCGACCCTTGACGACCTGACCGATCGAATCCGACTCAGACTCAATGGATGCAGTCCCTGCGTGAGGGTGTCATGAACGAACGGGTCATGCAGTTTCGGATCGGGATGTTCGTCATCGTCGCCGGACTTGTCCTGACGATGCTGATCGTCTGGTTCGGTGAATCGCCTTCGCTCTTTCGCGACCACGTTTACGTGCGTGTTCGCTACGACGAGGCGCCCGGCGTTGCCGAGGGGATTCCCGTCCGCAAGAGCGGCATCCGCGTCGGCGAGGTCACGGCGATCGAGTTCGACGACCGCGCCAACCAGCCCGACGGCGTTCTCGTCACGCTCTCTCTCGAACGCAAATACAAGATCAAGGCCGGTTCCACGCCTCGGGTCACGCGCTCGCTGATCGGCGACGCCACGATTGACCTCTTGCCCGGCGTCGGCCCCGGATTGTTGAAAACGGGCACGTCGCCCCAGACCGCCCCCGTGATCGAGGGCGAGGTCGCGCCCGACCCTTCCAAGGCTCTCGCCGCCGCGACGCAAGCCTTTGAAAAGGTCGGCGGCACGCTCCAGTCGATCGACGCCGCGGCGGGCGGGATCGCCCGGATGACCAGGAGCGCCGATAAAATTCCCGCGTTCCTTTCCACATGGGACACCGCCGGGCAGCGGATCACCGCCGCGGCCGACGGCATCGATCGGTTCATTCGCGAGAACGAGAACGAAATCCGCCCCGCCGTCGTGAATCTTCGCGAGGTCACCGGCAAGTTCAATAGCGCACTCGACCCGCAAACTCAGGACGCCCTGAAATCGGGCGTTCGTCAGTTCGCGATGGCCTCGACCAAGCTTAACGAGGGGCTCGACAACGCCGGTCCCCTCTTCAAGGACCTGGGCTCGACCGTCAACGGCGTCCCCCTGACCGACTTCGGCCAGACGATCCGCCGCCTCAATCTGATCACGTCCGACCTGAACCTCTTGACCCAGTCCCTCCGCGATCCCAGCGGCCGGCTGAACCTGGACGGAAGCCTTCAAAAGTTCGTGACCCGGCCCGACCTTTACGAGAACATGAACCGGATGGCCGTCTCGGGTGCTTATGCCTTTGACGGCATCAAGCCGATCCTCTCCGCCTTCCGCGTCTTCGCCGAGAAGATTTCCCGCGACCCCTCATCGCTCGCCAAGGGGGCTCTCTCGCGTTGATTCTCGCGCCCGGCCCGATCGCTCGCGGACTCTCTGTTTCCGTGGCGGCCCTGCTCATGCTCAATCGCCCCGCGCAGGCTCCCTGGGCCGTTCTCGCATGCCTACTTCTTTGCGTGGAACCCCTCCTCCGCGCCTATCGCGCCGCGCACGGCACCGCGCTTCGCGCGTCGCTCGTCTGGACCCTGATCGCCGTCGGCCTTGGCCTTCTCGCGGAAACCCTCGCGCTTTTCGAACCCCTCAAAACCGGCCGACCTCTCGCCGGTCTTCTCGTTTACCTCGCCACTTTGGCCACGCTCGCCGCCCTGATCTCGGTCCTCAACGCCCGCGCCCCAGGCGGCGGGGCCTGGGCCGTCTTGATGGCGCTCTTGATCGTGGTTTTCCTCTTCCCGTGGCTCGAAGGGGTCGGCTTCCAGCGTCCCGCCAACGCGCTCGTCCGGCTCCGGCTCGATCCCCCCTGGACGATCTTTTACGGCCTGCTCGTCCTCGCCGGAGTCACCAACTTCTTGCCAACGCGTTACGGCCTTGCCGCCGCCTTTCTCGGCCTCGGCTTCGTTCTGGAGTTTTTAGGCTTAACGCAGGTTGGCCGATCCCCCGCCCAACGCTCCGCGCAATGGATGGCCGTCCCCTGGACCCTCGCCGCCGCAATCGCGATCGCCGACATTCAGGCTCGAAAACCGGTTCCCGCGACCTCCCTCCTCAACGCCGCCTGGTTCTTCTTCCGCGATCACTGGGGCGTCGTCTGGGCCTTGCGGGTTTCCGAGCGCTTCAATCGATCCGCCGCGTCTTCTCAGTGGCTCTTTCGGCTCACCTGGCAGGGCGTCGAGCCGATCCCAGGCGCCTCGGTTCCCCCTGAGATTCCCGACTCAGCCCTGACGACCTTCCAAGGTCTCATCCGACGTTTCGTGGTTCCCGAACGCCTTGACGCCGCGATCGCTCGATCCGAAGGCCCTTTTGTTTCCCAGACAGGACCAGGGACCGAGGACCGCTGACCCACCGAAGACCCTTGTCAAGGCTCCCTTCTTGACTGATGATGAAGTGGGCGGACGATCGGATGGTTTCAACGGAGGGCGCGGTGGACCGAAGCTCGAAGAACGCAACCACATCGCTGGTCGTGCTCGCCGTGCTCGGGGTGATCGCCGCGGTGTACCTGCTCAAGGCGATCCTCGTGCCGATCGCGCTGGCGCTCTTGCTCGCCTGCCTGCTCGCGCCGTTGACCTCACTCGTTCGCAAGGTCTTGCCCGTCGGGCCGACCGGCGCGGCGGTTCTTCTCTTTGTCGTGGCGGTTGTCTTCGGGCTGTATGTCGCCAGCGTCACGGCCGAAAGTTTCGTGCAGGCGTTGAACACCCTGCCGACCGACGTCGAGCGTTTCGCCGGAACCCTCAGCGGCCGGGTCTCCGACGCGATCCGCGAACAGCCCTATCTTCGCGCCATCTTGCCCGAGCCGCGAACGATCGACCAGCTTGGCGACACCAACCGCGACCTGCTCATTGACAAGCTCAGCGGCGGCCTCGTCGACCTCACGACCTGGGTCGTTCAAGGGTTGATCGTCCTCGTCTTGCTCCTCTTCTTGCTCGCCGAGAGCGAGATGCTCACGCCCAAGGTCATCCGCTTCTTCGCCAGCACGCCCGGCGCCGCCAGCACCGCCGGGCGCGCGCTCAGCGACCTCACCCGCCAGGTCCGCGTTTACCTCGCGACGCGGACGATCATCAACCTCGGCGTCGGCCTGACCTTCGCCCTCGTGCTCTCGATCATGAAGGTGAAGTTTCCGATCGCGCTTGGACTCTTCGCCGCCCTCACGAACTTTATTCCCTACGTCGGCCAGATCCTTGGCGGCGCCTTGCCGACGTTGATCACCCTCGGCCAGTACGAATCCGTCGGCGACGCTCTCATCGTGGCCTCGATTTACCTGGCCATTCTCGGCATTGAAGGCTACGTCGTCACCCCCGTCGTCATGGGCCGATCGTTCGACCTGAACGGAACCACGGTCCTCATCGCCTGCCTCTTCTGGGGCTTTCTCTGGGGCCTCGTCGGCCTGGTTCTGGCGATGCCGATCACCGTCTGCATGAAGCTCGTCTTTCAGACCGTCCCCGAGTTGAACCGGTGGGCCGAGCTGATGAGTTGCACCTGGCGCACCCCCTCGCCTCCGATCGTCGAAGGTCCGTCTCTCCCCGACGTCACCGAGACTCCCAAGCCTCCCAGCATCGAGCCCGCGCCCCTTCGTGTTCAAACCGCCCGGGCCGATCGCGGTTCCTGACCGATCGGAGAATGGCGAAGTCCCGATGGTTAATGACCCATGACCGAAAAATTCCGCCCATCGGTCAGCAATCATTGCTCATCGGTCATCGGTCCACGAATTCACCCTTGATCCAGAAATCGATGTTGATCCGACGCCTGACGATCGCGGCCGGTCTCTGGCTCCTCATCACCACCACCACCACCACCGCGAGCGCGGACCCGCCCGCGCGCGACTTCGAATTCCGGCACGAAAACATGCTGGGAACGTCGATGGAGCTATGCGTTCTCTCCGAGATCAAGGCCGCCGCGATCGAATATCGACGCGAGTAAGTCTTGGTGATTCTCGATACGATACGCTCAATCGTCCAGGACCGGTTCCTCACCATTGCCGGGCGAGACCCGCGCCTCGTTCTTGCGGTTGGGCAGTTCAATCACGAACTTCGAGCCCTGCCCCACCGTCGAGGTCACGACGATCCTTCCGCCATGCTCGCGGACGATCTTTTGCGAGACAGGCAGGCCCAGGCCCGTCCCGCGCGACCCTTTCGTCGACGCGAAGACCTGAAAAATCGAGTCGATCTCGGCCGATTCGATCCCGACCCCGTTGTCGGTCACGATAATCCGGGCCATCGCCGCGTTTGGGTCCCACTCGCTCGCCACCAGAACCCGGGCGCCCGCGACCCCCTCGGCCGCGTCAATCGCGTTGGTCACGATGTTCAAAACCGCGCGGTGGATCCCGTCGGGGTCCACCATCACCGGCGGCAGGTCGGCCGAAGGAGACCACTCCAGCGTCACCCCCAGATCCGCCGCGCGCGACTGCATCAACTCCACGACATCCGAGAGTGTCTCATTCAAATCCGAAGGTTCGAGCGCCGGCTCGCGATCCTTCGAGAACGAAAGCATGTCCATGACCAGATTATAAATCTTCCCCTGATTCTTCTCGACGATCGTCCATCCTCGGCGAACGATCGCTTCATCCGTTTCCTTCAAACCCATGTCGATAAGATAGCTGCCGCCTCGAATCCCCTGAAGAATATTCTTGATATGATGAGACAGCGTCGCGATCGTCTGGCCGACCGCCGCGAGCCGCTCGGCCTGAAGCTTGGCCTTGTAAAAGTCGGTATTCTCGATCGCCAGCCCCGCCTGGTGGCCGATGGCGACCATCAACATCAAATGATCTTGCGAGAGCCTGCCGCGCGGCGGCACGGGGGCCGTCTTGTCCTTGGTGTTGTACGAGTAGAACTCGCTTCCCGACTGGATATCGGCATAAATCACGCCGAGCGTGACGTGCCTTCCTTGCACGGGAACACAGATCGCCTCGCGGATTCCATAATCCACGATCGACTGCGCCGGGCCAAACCGCTTGTCGCCCGAGGCGTCCGAGGTGATGACCCCCTGCCCCTGGCTCAGCACGTGGTCGACGATCGTCCTTGAGATCGTCAGCCGCTCATCGGGATCAGCCGTCCCCCGCCATCGGACGGCCTTGGGAACGAGCGTTCCCACCTCGTTTTTCAGGAGAATCGCGCCCCGATCCGCGCCAATCGACTCGAAAACCAGTTCGAGAATCTGCGGCAGGAGCGCATCGGTGTCAAGCACATGGCTGATCGCCTGCGTCGCCCGGTACATGACCGAGAGGTTCAGCAAGCGATCCTTCAGCCAGCCCGCGGCGACGTCGGGGGCTTCCAGCACGCGTGAGCCGTCGCCCGCGGGCATGCTTCGCAAGATCGCCGAGCGGTCGTCGGGGCTCGCCGGCCCGAGCATGTTGACCTTCGACGCGAGCTCCCGATCCGACGACGTCGCCGGCCCCTCGCTGAAGAGCATGACCGTCTGACCGACCTGGAGCCGGTCTCCCGACCGGATCGGCGCCTGGTCGATCTGCCGACCGTTGACAAAGGTGCCGTTGGCCGACCCGAGGTCAACGACCAGAAAGGTCGACTCATCGTCTTGCCGGACCTCGGCGTGCCGCCGCGAGACCTCGGTATCATGCAGCCGGATCGGGTTGGAGTTCTCCCGCCCCAGGGCCACCGCCCTGGATTCCAGCTCGAACCGCTTCCCTTGGTCGGCCCCTTGGATCACGAACAAGGAGGCCACGGCGTTGCTCTCCTCTTGCTCTTCTCAACCTCATGCCTGAGATCACCACCCGAGCTTGATCCCTCCGCTTCAGGCTAATCGCCCCAGGGCCGACCGTCAACCCGGCAGACCTTCGATCGAGGAGGATTGCGAGGTCAGTCCTTTGCAATGACCGATGACCAAGGACCGATGACCAAATAAGGCGGAATTTCTCGATCCTTGGTCCTTGATCGTGAGAACTTTGCAATTCTCCTGACGTGCCCTCTAACAAGGATTGCGAAGTCGGTCGTTTCCCTGACCGATGACCAAGACAGCGGAATTTCTCGGTCCTTGGTCATCGGTCTAGAAGTTACGCAGTTGGTGTTTTCGATTGTCTCGAACAAGTTTCCTATCGGCCTTCTTGGTCAGGACATGGATCGCGGACAGGGGATCACATCATCCGCGTGATCAACCTTGAATCCTCGACCGTGCCGACTGAGTAATACACCATCCTGGCAATGGCCTGGGTTCAATCGCCGATAACAACTGCGTAACTCTTACATTTTTTCGCTTGATTTTCCTTGAGCGTCCCCGGAGGTTATCAGGTGAAATGATCGCCTTTAGCGTTGTTTATCCCCACTCGGCGGAAGTCTTTCCGACGACGGGGCGGAAACTCAGGAAAATTTCAGCATGTTCTTTTTGATCTTCGCCGAATTCATAAAAAAAATCGAATCGCACGGTACCCGCATCGTGGGATGTAAATTCTGGGCCGCGCGGGTGACCCTCATCGCCTTGACTTTGGCACTCTTCGGATCGACGCCGAGTTTTCCCCTTGTTTTCTCCAATTACTACCAGCAGACCTGGAAAAACGTGGTCAAGAAGTTCGAGAATCCACTGTACGACCCCTCCAAAACCGAGATCGCTTCATCACATGACAGTAAGCTAACCTTCCGCCTCACGGTCCCCATGATTGGATGGGCCCTCGGCCTTGGCCCGAGGAGTACCCTGATCCTTTTCTATTTCGTGGGAGTCTCGCTTCTTTACATGGCGACGCGTCTCGGTGAGCGGGTAAGCCGAAGTCGAGAGGTCGCCTTCTACATGACGCTAACCGTCGCCTCGATCTGGCCCGGAATCACCTCTTTCGTGGTTCTCAGCGGCGGCGTCTACGATGGCGTTGCGATACTCCTGTTACTGTGCGCGCTTCTCGCCCGGTCGCCCGCCGCGATAGCTTCGTGCGTCTTCCTCGCGGAATGGACGGATGAACGGGGCATCCTCGCCTCGCCGCTTGTCTTGCTCTTTCATGGCCTTACACTTCAGGGCGACTGCTTGCAATTCCAGCCCCTCCGTCCCCAGGCGTTGGCCGTCCCAGCCGCTTGGGTGGGCTATGCAACGATCCGTTTTTACCTGGCATGCCATTTCGGGTTAAGCACATCACAAGACCCCTGGTTTCACAATTTTGTTTCGCAAATCCATCTTTTGCCCATCGGGTTATGGACCGCGCTCGAAGGGGGTTGGATCTTGGTGATTGCATCCCTCGTCGATCTCTGGTTCAAGAGGCGGAAAAGACTCGCCGCGTGGTTCCTGCTTGCTCTTAGCCCTCTGGGAATTCTAGGAATTGCGGTTCTCGACGTCACGAGAAGCATGGCCTATCTCGTGCCGGCGATCTTCCTTGCAATCAAAGTCCTCCGAGAGTACGAAGACCCGACGAGTTTAAAGCGACTCTGCCTTTTCGCGGCCTTGGTCTCAGTCTCATGTCCCAATTACTACGCCGACAACTTTGTAGAAGTCGAATGGTTACTCCCACTCCCGTTATCCGTGCTCCGCTGGGCAACCTGGGCGGGTCAATAAGATCCTCCCTTCCGCGCATTTTCTCGCCAAGATTCCGAGCTAAACATGATCCGGGTCGCCTGGGAGGAGCAATCACCCGAGCTGACCCGAATTATTGATCATAAGAGTTACGCAATTACCGTTGCTGTGTGCGGGAGATGAGATCGATAGGCCCTTACCGCCTCGCGGACGGTCGCCGTCTTCGCCTCGTACCAACTGATCCCCGTGGCATGGAAGTGCCCCGACAACCGGGCGAAGGCCCGGATCGCCATCCCGATGTGGTCCCGCCGCGCCCGAGCCGATCGGGCCTGGCATCGCTCGACGTCGCGGCACTTCGCGACAACTCGCCGCGCGGGGGGTGGCGATCAGGAAGTCGAGAGAATCGCTGTCGCGACACTTGGCTTGCCTCATCACCGCATGATCGCCGCGAGCCAAGCGCGGCGCAATCCGTTCATTTGTTCACGAAATGCGTAACCCTCAAGGCAGAATCAAACGCGCGATTCGAAACAAACCCGGGCGTCTTGAACAGCCTTTGACCAGAAAATTCCAAATCGTCTGATCGAAAGCAAAAATGATCTAGGCAAACGATTGAGTTTTGATTAGAATGAATCCCGGTTGGTCTGTCGACCGAAGTAGCACCGCTGGCTCAAATCGATCCGGTCCTTGCTCACCTCTCTCGCCTTTCCCGCCTCAACGGGTTTCTCCTGAAGCCCCTTTCTTCTCGACCCTGAAAGCGCCCCGCGGGTCGGCATTTCTTTCGTTCGGGAGTTTGATCGTGGGTAAGAAGCTGTACGTCGGGAACCTGACCTACAACGTGAACGAGTCGGACCTGGAGGCGCTTTTCAGCCCCTTCGGCACGGTCCAGAGCGCGCAGATCATCGTCGATCGCGACACGAACCGCTCCAAGGGGTTCGGTTTCGTCGAGATGGACACCGAAGCTCAGGCGCAGGCCGCCATTCAGGGCCTCAACGCCCGTGATCACGACGGTCGGAACCTGACGGTCAACGAGGCCAAGCCGCGCGAAGCCCGTCCGGGCGGCGGCGGTGGTTACGGCGGTGGCGGCGGCGGTGGTCGCGGCGGCTACGGCGGCGGCGGTGGTGGCTACGGCGGTGGCGGCGGCGGCAACCGTTATTGAGCAAATCGCGAGACCCCCGGCCGATCGTTGTTCTCCGCGGCGATCGGTCGGTGACGTCCCTCGCCTCCGCTCCGAATCGTGACCTGCCTCGGGGCTTGCTCGTGCAAGCCCCTTTTCCTTGCCTGGGCACGGTCTGGCTCTTTTCCGGGGCACGATGTGAACAGCTTCCCAGCCAACGAGCGGACTCTCTCCGAATTCGAGCGCGGTTGGAGCTGCTCCGCCGTCGTCCCCGTGCCGACCGGCCTCTCGGTCTCCGTCGGCGACTCGATCCTCTTCGCCCTCGCCCAGTCTCGGGCCGACCGCGAACCCGCCTACGTCAAGGGGGGCGACTCGATCCGGGTCCAGCTCACCGACGTCACCGACCTCAAGTCCAACGACCCCACGACCGGCCTTCCCCTCTTTCAGATCTCCTGGGCGCCTCTTGGATCAACCAGCCTTCCAAGCCGATCCCGCTAACCCAGACCGCCCGCCCCTCCGATCCTCTCACCTTGAAGGCGGTTCCTGGAATGACGCCGAAGTATTATCACTCGCCCCTGAAACCGAACTCGACCCGCGTTCGCTGCCCGGTCTGTCATCAGGAAGTGTATTCCCGCGCGGGCATTCATCCTCAGTGCGCGGTCAAGCAGTCGGAACCCCCTCGGCCCAAGACCCCGCCCGCGGTCTTGCCGTCGATCGATCCCGACCTTCCCGCTGAACCCACCGCGCTGGCGACGACGGCCTGAACCCTGGCGAAATCACGTCTGCGGCGTGAAGAGAATCACCTCAACACGCCTGGGCGGCAGAGGTTGCGCCGGATCACCCCCGCCGCGAGGCGTTTCCGTCCCAAATCCGACCGCCGCCACCTTCCGACTGCTGAACCAGCCGGTCGAATCGACCGCGTGGCGACTGATGAGATACTTGCGAACCGCCTCCGCCTGTTCCTGAGTGAGGATCAGCGCGAGATCGGCGTCGTGAGGCTGATCGGTGAAGGCGGCGATGACAACCTCGGAATTCGGCCTCTTGACCCGCTTGAACCAGCCGCCGACCTCGTCGAGCCTGGCCCGACCGTTGGCCGTCAAGACCGAACGTCCCGGTTCGAACAGATCATCACCCCGGATCGTCTGCGCATCGCGTTCCGACCCGGGATGAAAGAGCACGCGCTCGCGATCAAAAAACGATCGATCGTTGAAATAGCGCGAGATCGGCCAGGTCCGTTTCAAAGCCGCCAGGTTTTCCTCGACGTCGTCCAGCGTCCGCTCGCCTCGATGCGAGAGCCGGAGCAGCTTGTTATACGCCTCGTCGTCGGCGACGAGCTTGCCCAGGCTTCCTTCTCCTTTTCGAATCGCCGCCGAGATCGCGTTGACCTCGCCCAGTCCTTGCTCGGCGGCGACGGCGACGGCGTCGACCCGTTCCAGCGATCCCGACGCCTTTTTTAAGAGGTCCGCCAGTTCCATCGGCCGTTCCGAGGCGATCAGGGCCGCCGGACCAAGCGCGGGGGCATCGGCCTTGCCGGGAACGATCTCGATAACCCGTGCCCCCACAACCCCTTCGGTGACGATCTTCGCGACGGCATCGACCCTGACCAGCCTTCGGAGCCGTTCATCGATCCGAAACCTCAGGCGGACCGGCCCTCCCGGCGCATCAGGCGCGACGACGGCATCGACAACCCCCGCGTCCATCCCCTGAACGCGTACGCGCGCTCCTTCCTCGACGCCGCCGATCGTCGCGAAATCGGCGGCGACGCGAAAGGTCTTCTGCACCCGCCACTGTCGGCCGGCCACCTGCGCGATCCCAAAGGCCGCGAGGGCCAGGACCGCCACGACGAACCCGGCATTCGCCAGGAGCCGAGTCCAGCCGATCTCTCGACGCATCGCCGACGCCTTTCTCGACCCCAGGTCCGGGCGTTTTGCCGGACCTTGGAAATCGTCTCCTGGAATTTTAACCACGCCAGCCCAGCGCGGCCACCCCCGCCTCGATCAAGGGGACGAGCACGACGTCCGCCGCGAAGACGGCGACCATCGATCGAACAACCCCGAGCGTCGCCGCCCTTCCCACCGATTCCGCCGACCGGTTCGCCGACAATCCCGTTCCGCATCCAATCAGGCCGATCAAAACGCCAAAGACCAGCGTTTTCAAGGTCGCCGGCACGATCACCGATAACTTGAGCAAGAGCAACGACTTCCGCCAGTAAACCTGCGCCGTCATCGCTCCGCCGGTGAACTCCGCCGCCAGTCCCCCGACGATCGCCGCGGCATCGAGAATGACCGTCAAGAAGGGCAAGGCCAGGGCCGTTGCCAGCACCCTCGGCCCGACGAGCGTCGGCAAGGTGGGGGCTCCCAGAACCGTCCTGGCCTCGACTTCCTCGGTCAGGACCATCGTTCCCAGCTCCGCGGCGAGCCCCGCCCCCATTCGACCCGCGACGAGCAAGGCCGCCAGAATTGGCCCCGTCTCACCCAGCACGGCGACCGATAATACGCTCGGCAAGATCGCCTCACTCCCATACCGCGAGAGAAGCCGTCGCGTCTGAAGCCATGTCACCAGGCCAATACTCAACCCCGCGACCGACACGATCGGCAGGCTTCCCCAGGTCACCCGTTCAAACTGCCGGAGAACCTCCGCCGGCCTTCGAATCAGCGCGAGAAGGGCCGAGCCAAGCCCCCCGATCGCGAACCTCGCGAACCCAAAGAGCGCGTAGAGGACCGACCCTGCCATCTCGACCATCCCGATCTCCATCCCTTTCCATTCTCGATCACGGATCAATCATCAGGCTCTTCGTCGCCGGACCTCGAAAATCAGGAAGAGAACGCCCGGAATCACCAATGGGGTCATGCACGGAAATTTCAGGCCCTCTTGACGGTCTCGACTCTCTGGTCTATTTTCGCTACCCGATCGTTGGGGAGCGCGCTCAGGATTGGTTCAAGAACCGACCGCCACAAACCCGGCGAACGACGCGAAAGGTTTGAAATAAGCAGCATGATGGGAAAAATCGTTGCGTTAAAGACGATAGCCGGTATCATACTCGGAACGGTGACATAACTTGACAAAGTTGTCGGTTGTGAGAGTCGGCCAACAGTCAAAACGAAACGCGGACGCGAACGTTCTTACCAAAGAACCTCCCTTGGGAAGTGGGTCGGTGACCGTCGCTGTTGCAAGGATGTACGGTCCGTTGAAGAAAAACGACGGAACCCAGACGGGTGCGTAGTTATCGGCTATATTTGCCCCATTCGGGAGTGGACCATGCGTGGACGACTCGTTGCTTCTGGGCTCCTTCTGGCGGGCCTCTCGTTTTTTCTGCCCCTGACTTCGGTCCGGGCCGATTACCAGATTTACAGTACCAATGATCCGATCGGGAATCCGGCCGGATACATCGCGGCCAACCAGGCCGGAACGGCGGCCAATCAGAATCCTAGCCTGATTTTGCCGCCGACGGATACCAACGTCGCGCCGAACACCCCTGGCGTCCTGAACGACCCCTTCGCCGTGCAGCAGTTTGACCCGAGCAAGGTCCCCACGATGTTCATCGCCGGGGCCGAGCGTCAGGCCACGCTCTACGAGGTTGTCGTTTCCTTGCAGTACGAGTTTCAAAACACGATCCAGATGTCGTTCACGAAGCCGTCGACCACCACCGTGACGGCGACCGGCCTGATGAACCTTCAGATGTTTGACCCGAAGGACAACATCGTCAAGGACGCCAACGGCAACCCGATTGTTTACGCCCTCGGGCAGTCGGGCCAGCCGGGCTTCACGACCTCGAAGACCCTCGCGTATCCGACGCAAATCACGAATCCGAACTACGTTGACCCGACCCCGAAGATCATTTCCGGAACGTCGGCCCTGGGTTATACCGACTCCTCGGTCCTGAACACGTTCACCGGCAACGGTCAGATGACTCTTCCGGTTTATGCCGAAGCGTCGTCAACGTTCAATAATAACGCCGGAAATGGTGTCGGTGGTTCACGTACGAGCGTCTCCGCCGCGCTTTCTGTGACATACTACTACTACTACGTGCCCGAGCCGTCGAGCATGGTGCTTACCGGTCTGGGTGCCTTCGGTCTCTGCCTCATCACCCGGGTCCGTTCCCACCGCGAGGTTTCCGCGGTGGCCTGACCTGGACGTTGAGTCGGGAATGACCGGCCCGACGTTCCCACGCTCTCTTCTTTTAACCTGTTCGATGGCCTTTGCTGGAAAGAAAGTCTGTTCGCGGAAGACTGAGCCCGCCACTTCCCTTGATCACACCTCACTTGATGATCCACGGGCTCTCTTCCAACACGGTGGTGTGACTGCCCCGTGAGTTTGCCTAGGAGCCAGGACCTTCCTGACCGACCCGTCGGTCGGGAGGGTGTTGGGGTGACGCCGGGCTGCCAGGCCCGGCCGAACCGGGAGGACAGACGCCGGAGACTCACGACGACCTGTCGTCGGGGTCGCCGGCCACGCTGCGCTCGGTCGTCTCGGAAGAGGATGATTCCGTTGATGATCGCCTTCACGCCCGCGAAGGGGTCCGTGTGCCCCTGCGCGACCCTTTCGGGGCGGGCGTGTTGCGAAAGGATTCGATGGACCATCAACCGATCACCCCGACAGGGTTTTTTTTCATGACTGCCTTCGGCTGGATCACCCTCGGACATCGCCTCCTTGTTGCGTCGTTCCTCCGACGGCGCAGCCAACGCAAACCCCGGGCCTTCTCGTCCACCCCTCAGCTTGAGTCGTTGGAATCGCTCCAGCTTCTCAGCGCGATGGCACCCCTGGCGGCGTCCGCGGTCAAGCCCGCCGCTCAGATCGCCGCGCCGATGTCGATGGCCGGCACCGCCTCACTGAGCGCCACGACCTCCGTCACCGGCCAGACCTCGCAACTCCAGACGGCGACCGTTCCCAGCACCCTCACGAATTTCTCTCTTCCGTTCACGCCGCCGATCAGCCTCTTTAACCCGACGCTCGGCACGCTCGTTGACGTGAAGGTCACGGCCTCGGCCAACCTGACCAGCTCGATCATCTCGCAGAACCTCAGCACCAGCTCGGGCGCGGCGATCACCGGCTTCACCAACGGCAGCTTCACGATCGCCGGCGTGACGACGACCCCGATCAAAGGTGCCCTCGCCGGAACGACCGAGACAGTCACCGTCACCCCCTTGCCCGCGAACACGACCCCCAACTTCACCGGTCCGAGCACCGTGAACAATGGCGCGGGCTTCACGCCGCTCGTCCTGAACGGCCCGACGAACCCGACGACCGTTTACACCGATGCCGCCGACCTCGCCTTCTTCACCGCCTCGGCCGGTCGGACGACGATCACGCCGACCCTGACCGAGAACGCCACCTCGGGCGCGAGCGCTCCCAACGGGAACCTGATCACCCTGGTCCGCACGGTCGGCTCGGGCACGGTCACCGTCACCTACGACTACACCCCAGCCTGCCCGCCGATCACCAACATCGTCCGGTATGGCATCCATCATCAGCCGACCACGATCCTGCTCACCTTCGGCGGCCCGGTCAGCGACGTCGCCGCGGTGCAAAACCCCGCCAATTACACGATCACCCAGCCGAACGCCAAAGGCTCGTTCACCGGCAAGGGCACGTCGACCGTGGCGATCGTCTCGGCCGTCTACAACGCCACGAACCACACCGTCCTGCTCACGACCGCCAAGCAGTTGAACGTTCACTACCTCGACCAGCTCACGGTGAATCTCCCCTGCTACAACGGCGTGCCGACGGTGATCACCTTCGGCAGCAAGTACAGCCTCGGCGGTTATACCAACCACCAGGGGCAATTCGTCCCCGTCCAGAACGGCCTGGCCGTCACCCCGACGGGCCTCAAACCCCTGCCGACCGGCAAGAGCAGCCGCTAAAACGACACGACGACCCCGGCCCCGCGCCGGGCTTCTTCTCAGGCGGATTGCAAAGTCAATCATTTCAATGACCAATGATCAAGACCCGATGACCAAGTGCCGAAATTTCTCGGTCATTGGTCCTCGGTCATTGGTCATCGAGACTTTGCAATTCTCCTCAGGTTCATCGTTTCGCCCTTGACACGATCCGGCCGGAGGCGGCCTTCCCCAACGAGCCAGAAGCTCAATGGGAAAGCCGCCTCCGGCCGCTTTCGTTTTGTCTGAAAGGGGAATTTCAGGAACGACGTCGAAAAATTCGTCAGGCCGACGTTTCGTCCCGGTCGGTCCATGACCTCGGCGGCAGAGGCGCGGGACTCGATGCCCAGGGAAGGATTTCGAGCAGTTCGGACCAGAGACCCGGCGAGACGTCGCTCGGGTGATGCAGGCTGATCCGTTTCAAACTCGCTTCGGGCGGTTCCTGATGCTTCATGGCCATCGCCACCGCCGCGACCGCCGGCGCCCGGCTCAAGCCGGACCCGCAACAGACCAGCGTCGGCACGTCCGAGACCAGCAGCGCCGCGACCGTCCGCACGGCCAGAACGAGCAGCTCGGGCCGATTCCCCGTTCCGTCAATCAAGGGGAACCGACAGGCGATCAACTCGCGACGGGTTGGCCACGGCTCCTCTTCAAAGGCCAGCTCCACGACCGCCTCAATCCCATATTCCAGGATATGAATAAAGTCGTACCCGTCGCCTCCATGACCGATCCAGAGCGGCAACGGTGCGATTCGGATCATGGGCGGCCTCTCCCCGCGCGCAGGCGTCGCCAAAAAGGTCGGCCCCCCCGACCCCTTCGCCCGCCTCTTGTTTCAATCGCGCTGTCTACCTCGCGATTGTAACGCGCCCGGGTCGCGCTCTCTCCTCAATAATCAATTCCTGTGACCAGGTCGGAATCCGCCCCGCCTGACGCCCGTCAACCTGCCTTCGCCAACGGTTTCGCCGGATCAAGTCGGTTCGGCGCGGGCGCCGACCAGTCGGGCAGGTCGCAAAGGCCGCCGCCGAGAAAGGTGTGATGCCAGAGTTGCGTCGCGACGACGCTCGTCAGGTGCATGTCGAGCCCCAGTTGCCGCGCCGTGATCCTCGGCCGGGCAAGTCGCTCGGCACGCGCCGAGGCCACCAGTTTGGGATCAAAATAACCGGTCGCCCTCAACGATTCGGGACTGAGCAACTGCGCAACCCACCCCGGCGCTCCCGGACCGATGAACGTCTTGGACAGACTGGCCCGGAACATCGTCTTCGGCCTTCCCGCGATTTTCGCCGGCAAGGTCCGCGCGGCCACCTGCCGAAGCAGCCATTTGTCCTTGAGGCCCCGCAGCTTGTATTCCGGCGCGATTGACGCGCAGAAGGCGATCACATCATCATCCAGAAACGGATACCGCGCCTCGACCGACGAGTGCATCGCGATCCGATCCCCCTTGCCAAAGAGCAAGAGACCGGCAAGCATCACCTTGTATCCGACGTAAAGCGACTGATTGAGCGGATGCCACTTCGCCATACGCTCGGGTCGAACGTCCAGATCCGCGTAAGGATCGTGATCGCCAAGGCTTTCCCAAAGGTCTCCCGAATACAGGAGCGTGCGCGTCTGACCAAGAATGTCGTAAAGTTCTTGCTGCGCCGCGCGGACCCCCGCCATCGGAAAAGGAGCGGGCCAGTGCCGCGAATCGCCGCCAATCGATCGAAACAGGCGGCGACGCAGGAACGTGCCGACTGGCCCGCCCGGTCTCTTGAAGATCGCGTCGCGGACCTTCTGCATCTTGAACCAGACATACCCGGCGAGCGCCTCGTCGGCCCCCTCGCCGGTGAGCGTGACCTTGTACCCCTGCCCTCGAACCGCCGCCGCCAGCCTGAGCAAACAGGCGCACGAGGTATCCATCACCGGCACTTCGGCCGCCCGGATCAACTCCGGATAGCTCGCCGCGATGTCCGCCCGATTCATCGTCACCGTCGTCAAGGGGGAGCCGAGCACCCGAGCCGCTTCCTCGGCCTGTGTCCGCTCATCCGGCCCCGCGCCGTCGAGTCCGATCGTGAAGGACGGTACAGCCTTACCGCGTTGCCGGCTACTCATTCCCAGGACGACCGTCGAGTCAAGGCCGCCGCTGATATAGCTGACCACCGGCACATCGCCCCGCAACCGCCGTTCAACCGCCTGCCGCAAAACCCCTTCCAGCTCATCCACGAGCGGCGTCGGGTCATCCAGCCGACGCTCATCTCCCCGGTCGGGAAAGTCGAGATCCCAGTATCGTTTCAGGTCGACCCGCCCATCCTTGACCCGGAGAAAATGCCCAGGCGGCAGCGACTTGACCCCTTCAAAAAACGTTCGCGAAGTCCCCGCGCAAAAGAAGGTGAAGAGGTGGTCGATCCCCTTCGGATCGGCCTTCGGCTCAACCAGGCCCGAGGCCAGCAGCGCCTTGATTTCCGACCCCCAGAGCAGCCAGCCATCACGCTCCGCATAATAAAGCGGGCAAATCCCCACCCGATCTCGCGCCAGAATCAAGGTCCGCTCGTTTCGATCCCAGAGCGAGACCGCGAACTGCCCCCTCGCCTTTTCCAGCATCCCGACCCCTCGGTCCTCATACAGATGAACCCAGGCTTCGGTATCGCAACGCGTTGAAAGTCTGTGACCCCTCGCCAGCAACTCCGCGCGGATCTCGGGGTATTCAAACAACTCGCCATTGAAGGCGACCCAGATCGATTGATCCTCGTTGCCGATCGGCTGCCGGCCTCCGGCCAGGTCGACAATCGAGAGCCGCCTCGCACCCAGAGCGACACCCGGTTCAAGGTGCGCCTGCTCGTCGTCCGGCCCTCGATGCGCAATGGCGCCGGTCATCGCCAGCAGCCTGGATTGCGAAAACTCCCGCGTCCCGGTCAGGTCCACCGCGCCCGCGATTCCGCACATATCTGACACTCCGGGTCGTCCGCGAAGATATGGAGGCATGCCCAATGCGGGAGGAAAACGAGCGGTCTGGGGATCTGGAGAATTTGATCCGGTCGAATTATAACCGTTCGATTGATTCCGCCTCGGTTGCTCAACCGCCTCCCCCCCTGGAAAAAACCGGCACGACCCGGCGAACCGGAGGAACACTCGCCCTTGAAATCCGATAATCCCTGAGATCGACACCGAAATTGACGCCTTCCCTTGCCTCCTCTCCGAATCTCGCGAGCCTATGATGATCTTGATTTGTCCATTTGTCCACCGATTTTCCCGCAAAAGTGTCGCGCCGCGCGACACCTGGGAACTCCAAACGAATCTTTTGCGTACCAAAGCCCTACCCAAAGTGTCGCGCCGCGCGACACCCTGGCAAGGCGACCTGGTTCCGAGTTGGAACCCAATGTCTCAACGTGTCGCGTCGCGCGACGCGCCCGGCTCGTTTTGGAAAGTCGAGGACAGGCCGTGACCTCGCCCCGGGCCTTTTTCGGTCGCGCCTTTCGCGTCTGGAAGCTGGCGACCGCCTTCCTGACGATCCTTCCCTTACGAAACGAAGCCAACGAGGCCACCCTGAAAGCGGATCTGGAATGGTCGCGCTTCGCCTTTCCGATCGTCGGATTACAAATCGGCCTGGGCCTGGCGGCTTTGAATCAAGTTCTGGCCCAAGTCCATATCAGCCAGAATCTTGGCGCGTTTCTTCTCGTTCTGGCCGGAGCGATCGTGACCGGCGGTCTGCATCTTGACGGACTCGCCGACACGGCCGATGGCCTCTTTCTCTGGGGCGATCGCGAGAAACGGCTTGCGGTGATGCGTGAACCGCAGGTTGGGAGTTATGGCGTTGTCGCGGTCGTCCTGGCAATCCTGGGGCGTTACGTCCTTCTGGCCGACATGCACACGGGCTGGCGATCGATGGCCGTCGTGGGCGCCGCAGTCGTCGGGCGTTGCTTGATTCTCGTTTCCTCGGGAATGGCGGTCTACGCAAGGCCCGAAGGAACGGGACGTATCCTCATCGAGGCGACGACCTTACGCGATGGCGTCCTGGCCTCGTTCGTGATCCAGAGCACCGCGTTTCTCGTGGCGCGAGGCCCCGGTTTGATCGCGGGCGCCTTGGCGATTCTTCTGACCTGGGGGTCCACGCGGCTGGCCTCGGCACGGCTCGGCGGAGTGACGGGCGACATTCTGGGGGCTCTCGTGGAACTGGGCGAACTGACGTTTTTGCTGACGCTCGTGCTGTTCGGATTCGGACATTGAGCGGGAATAATCCGGCAGAATCGGAACAATCGACCGATTCGTTTCAAGAGGGTCGATGCGTTGGGTCGATAACCTCGGCAGAAAGCATGGAGGTGCGCGGATCGGATGCCCTTGGGATGTCGAGGACGGGAATAAGGGGAGGCTCGTCGATGGGTGAGACCATCCTGGTCCTTGGTGGAGTCCGATCGGGCAAGAGCCGGCTCGCCCAGCGCCTTGCGTCGGAACGCGAACCCGTGACGTACCTTGCGACGGCGACCGTCGAGGTCGACGACCCCGAAATGTCCGCCCGGATCGATCGTCACAAGGCCGATCGGCCGTCGTCATGGGTGACACGCGACGTGCCCCGAGGGCTGGCCGAGGTCTTGCCCGAATTGACCGAACAGGATGGATCGGTCCTGATCGACTGCCTGACGCTCTGGGTGACGAACCTGATGCTCGGCCTTGGCGGCGGTCCGGACTTGACCGACGAGGCGATCCTGGCGGAGGTGGATCGAGCTTCGGAAGCGTCGGCCGAAGGAAAGGCGCGGGTCATCTGGGTCTCCAACGAGGTGGGTTCGGGAGGAGTTCCGATCCATCCGGTCGCCCGCAGGTTCAACGATCTTCAAGGGCTGGCCAATCAGCGGCTGGCCGCGAGTTCAAGGGCGGTTCATCTCTGTGTCGCCGGGCTATCGGTGCGAATCAAGTAAGCGAATCGAGCGCAAGTCCTTTCTTCTCAGAAGCTTTCAGGTCGAGGCGTTTCGGGAACGCCGAGGCGGCCCCATCGGGGCGATGGACCAAACGGGTTGGCCCTTTGTGTGTGCCTTGACCCAGACAGGAGCGTTGACGTGACGCCGAGGGGGCGACGGAAGCGACCGGCCGCGTGGAACGGGCAGAGGCTGGCCCTCGGCCTGGTGCTGACGCTGGCGCTGGCGCTGATGATCGCCACAGGCGCGGCGACGACGTCGGCCGGCGCCGCCGGAACGTCGACTGGCGGTCGAGCTCCGAGGGTCCCGACGATCTATCACAAGAACCGGAGTTTCCGGATTCCGTTCAACGTCGAGAAGGCCGACCGGTCCCGGCTCAAAGAGGTTCAGCTCTGGGTTTCCGAGGACACCGGCTATTCCTGGAAGCCCGTGAGCGTGACCACGCCCGACCGCCCCGCCTTCAGCTTTCGGGCCGCCCGGGACGCCGAGTTCTGGTTCGCCGTCCGCACCCTCGACACCCGGGGCCAGCTCTTTCCGGCCGAGGACGAGAGCGTTGAGCCGAGCATGAAGGTCGTCGTGGACACCATTCCTCCTCGTCTGGTGATCGAGCCCGACGGCCGACGCGGGAGCCTCGCCGCGATCCGCTGGGACGTGCGCGACGAGCATCTTGACCTCAAGTCCTTGATCCTCGAATACCAGGTTGAAGGGGGCCGCGACTGGCGTCAGGTGCCGATTCAGCGCGTCTTGCTCGGCGAGGCCAACTGGGACGCCGGCACGGCCGCGCCGCTCAAGGTGCGTGCCTCGGTCGAGGACAAGGCCCACAACGTCACCGAGGCCGTCATCACCCTTCCCGAAGGGACGCCCGCGAATCCAGGCGTCGCCAGTAACGACACAAGCGACTTCCCGAGCCCCCCTCCCGTCTCGCAAATCTCGACGGCCCCAGCGTTTCCGCCCCAGGATGACGCCGCGGGAGGCTTCGCCGCCGCCGCGCCGACGCCTCCGACAACAGCGTCCGAGCCTTTCCCGTTTCCCTCGACGAATGGTTCGGGAACAGCCACGCCGACGGCTGGAGGCCCCGAGCCTCCCGCTTTTGGATCGTTCGGAAACGAAGCCAATGTTCCGGCGACGACAACCCCGGCGGGGGGACTTCAGACGCTTCTCGTCTCGAATCCGAAGTTTCCGCTTCGCTACGAGGTGGAAGACGGCGGCCCGAACGGTCCGGCGACGGTCGAACTCTGGGTCACGCGGGATGGCGGCCTGAACTGGGCGCGCAAGGACGTTGATCCCGACGCCTCGTCTCCCTTCCCCGTCGATCTTGGCGGCGAAGGGACCTACGGTCTCCGGCTCGTCGCTCTGGCGGCGTCGGGCCTTGGCGACAAGCGGCCGGGGCCGGGTGATCCCCCCGAATGGCTTGTCGAGGTGGACGCGACACCGCCGACGGTCCAGCTTCTCCCGGCTCAGGTCGGCACGGGCGCGAACCTGGGCAAGGTGGCGATCCGCTGGCGAGCGTCGGACCTTCACCTCGGGGCGAAGCCGGTCATGCTCTCGTGGCGGTCCGATCAGCCCGCCGCCCAGTGGCAGACGATCACCCCCGAACCGATCCCGAATACGGGAACGTACACCTGGACTGTTCCGGCGACGATCCCCCCCCGGTTCCACCTGCGCGTCGACGTGATCGACACGGCGAACAACCGCGGATGGGCCGAGACCACCGAAGGCCCCCCGGTTTACGTCGACCGAACCCGGCCCCGGAGCCGGATCATCGGTCTCGACCCCAGCGCCCGGTCTGGCAGCGGCCCCTCGGTCCGCGCCGTCCGCTGATGGAACACGTCTTTTCCAAAAAGGAACCTAACCGATGCGACCGACTTCTTCCGCACTCCGGCTCGCCGCCGCCCTGCCCCTTCTCGGTTTCCCGACGCTCGGCCTCGGTCAGTCGCCAGCCCCGCTTCCTTCGGCGTCGTCTCTCCCTTCGACGGCGCCGACGCCCGTGGCTCGACCAGTCACCCCGGCGCCCGCCGCTCGGATCGCCTCGCGGCCAGCAACGCCGAGCACGGCCCGCCCGGCGCAGCCGCGTCCGGTCTCGGGAATGAACCAGGCGATGGCCTCGCCGGTGGTTCGCACCTCGGCCGAGTCGGTCAAGCCCTCGGCGTCAACAGCCCCCGCGCCCGCGGCCTACTGGGGACCCGCGCCGCCGGCCGCGCCCAAGAAGAAGCCGACGGCGGTCGGTCGGTTCTTCAATCGCGTCGGCAGCTTCCTCGGCACCGACGAGGAAATGGGAACGACCAAGACCTATCGCGACCCGACCACCGGCCGGACCAGCACCGGAGCGACCAAGCCCTGGATGAAGCAGATGCCGAACGGCAGTAATTGATCAGAGGTGATTTGCATCGACCAAGGATCGTTGACCGACAAACGCATGTCGGTCAACGATTCTCGGTCGTCCTGGTCTCAGGCTCCCGGGCCGAGCAAATCCTTGACGGCGTCGCGCTCCGCGACGAGTTCCGCCGCCGAGGCGTCGAGGCGTTCGCGGGCGTCGGAGTCGATGGAAAGGCCCTGGACGATCTCCCAGGCTTTGCCGTCGGTCGATCGCAGCGGGAAGCTGTAAATCAGGCCCGGCGCGATCCCGTAAGAGCCGTCCGAGACAACCCCGGCGCTGAACCAGTCGTCCGCTTTGGTGGCGAAGGACGACGACCGGACGCTATCCAGCGCCGCGTTCGCCGCCGAGGCCGCGGACGACGACTTTCTCGCCGCGATCACGGCCGCCCCACGCTTGGCGACGGTCGGAATGAAGGTCGCGTCAAACCAGGAGGGATCATTGATCACCTCGGTCGCCGGCTTGCCGCCGATCAGGGCGTTCTTGTAGTCGGGATACTGGGTGTCGCTGTGGTTCCCCCAGATCGTCACCTTGCGGACCTGGCCGACCGGAACCCCAGCCTTCAAGGCCAGTTGCGAGGCGGCGCGGTTCTGGTCGAGACGGGTCATCGCGAACCAGCGTTCGGCGGGAATCTTGGGCGCGTGCGATCGGGCGATCAGGGCGTTCGTGTTGCAGGGGTTGGCCACGGTCAGGACACGGACGTCCGGCCCGGCGGCCTCGTTGATCGCCTTCCCCTGGCCGGTGAAGATCGGGCCATTGGCGCGAATCAGGTCGGCGCGGGTCATCCCTTCCTTGCGCGGAAGGCCGCCGACGAGAATCACCCAGTCGGCCCCTTCAAAGGCATCCTCGGCGCGATCGGTGGCCTTGACGCTGGTCAAGAGCGGAAAGGCGCAGTCGTCCAGCTCCATCAAGGTTCCGTTCAAGGTCGGCAGCGCGGGGGTAATTTCCAGGAGGCTCAGGGCCACCGGCTGATCGGGACCGAAGAGGCCCCCCGAGGCGATTCGGAAGATCAGGGCGTAGCCAATCTGCCCCCCGGCGCCGGTCACGGCAATGCGAATCGGTGCGGTCATGGGTCAAAGATCCTGAGCGGTCTCAAAAAAGTATTGTGGGGAAAAAAGTCGGGAAAAACAGCGTTTCCAACGAGCATCGCCGCGAAAAAAGTGGCCTCGACCGTTGTCAAAAGAGTGAAGGCGCTCGATTCGCCATTGTCGGTCAATCCGCGAGCGAAGGCCAGGAGTCAACCGCGGGATGCCTTGGCCTCGCCTTGAGCTTCGCCAGCATCAAGGCCATCTCGCGCGGAAGGTGCCGGGCACCGGCGAGCATGACCAGGCCCGCGAGCAGGACCGCCGGCACGCAGACGAGCATTCCGGCCACCCAGTTTTGCGGCGAGAAGCCCGGCAACTGCGTCGGCACGGCGCCCAGCTTCGCGAAGGCGCGTCCGAAAATCGAAGCCATCGCGTCGCGCTCGGAAAAGGTGGCCGAGATCCAGGCGATCAAGGGGGGCGACCAGATATCGCCCAGGACATGAACCGCGAAGAGCGTCACCGCATACGCCGCCGATCGCATGTTCGGCATCACCACGTTGGCGATCACCGCGTTGCAAGGCCCCGTGTTCATGAACATGAGCATCTCCGCGAAGAAGATGCCCGCGTAGATAGTAGGTTCCCTTGTGCTCACCAGACCCATCACGATAAACGGAATCGAACCGATCAGGGCCAGCCCCGGAACCAGGAAAAGCGCCCGAGGGTTGACCTTCGCCAGACGATCGGCGAGCCAGCCGCCGGTTCCCATGCCGATGATGGAGGCAAAGAGCGTCGTGAGCCCGAGCAGGGACGTCGACCGCCCCTGCCCAAACCCGCGCGTCTCGACCATCAAGGTCGGCAGCCAGGCGGAAAGACCGCCGATCGCGAACGTGTAAAATGCCATGCCGAGAACGGCATATGTATACGACGAGTTGACCATCAGGTCGAGGTAATCCTCGCGGCTCGCCCCGGCTTTTTCGTGCGCGACGAGCCTGGCGGGGTCGATTCCCTCGCTCGAACCCCGGACCGGCTCGGGCAGGAAGAGGACCAGAAGGGCCGCCGCGATTCCCGGGGCTCCGACCACGAAAAAGGCGAGGTGCCAGCCGTAAAGTTGACCAATCCAGCCGCCAAGGACCAGGCCAAGGGCCGCGCCCACGGGCATCGCCAGGTAAAAGGCCGACATGACCCGCGACCGGGCCTCTCTCGAATAAAGGTCCATCAGGATCGTGGGCGCGATCACGCCATAGGTTGCCTCGCCGATCCCGAGAAAGGCGCGAGCCATGCAAAGCTGTCCATACGTGGCCACCAGGCCGCTCGCCAGTGTCGCCAGGCTCCAGACGCCGACGCCAAGGGCCAGTAAATGCGTCCGTTTCATCCGGTCGCCCGCGTAACCCATGAACGGACTGACGAGGGAATAACTCAGCAGGAAAAGGGTTGTCAGCCAGGCACCTTGCACGCCGGTCAGTTGAAAATCCTTGCGAACCTGCGGCAAAACGGCCGAGAGAACATAGCGATCGGTGTAATCGAGCAGGTTCATCGCAAAAAGAGCCAGAAAGGTGGCTGTCGCCCACCGCCCGGCCGGTATCGGCGGATCGTCGCCCATCGATCCCGGTCTCTCCGTCAAATTCAACGTCGCCCCCGTCCTGGCCTCATCCGAAAAGTGCGCGACCCTATTTTCTCAGGTTCCGGCGATGCTACGCCAGCCAGCGCCGATCGTCCAGGGGCCGAGACGACCCATCAGGAGAATTGCCGACGACCGATCTTCGAAAAAGCCCGCCCCCTGGTCATGAATCCTCGGTCCTCGGTCCTTCCGAATCGTCTTCAAGGCCCGGCTCCTCGATTTTCACCAGGAGTCGAAACGCTTGCAGGAACCGTTCAAAGCTCGCCGGGCTGATCGACTCCGGAGCGCGGAGGCGAATGGTCTTCCCCGCGTCGGCGTCCCAGAGCCGAAGGTCCAGTCTGGCCTCGTTCGACCTGGGCCGAGTCGCGGGGCGTCTGGGGCCGACGCGAGCCGGGGAAAGAGGGGACGCGTCAATCTTCGGCTCAGGTGCGATCGGAGGTTCCGACGATGTTGCGACGGTCGCCCGGCCGTTGGGTCGAAACACCTGGTCGTCGCCGAGTGCGCCCGCGAATCTCGCCGACTCAAGAAACGCCTCGGCCGCGGACTGCTTCGCCGAGGCGATGATCTGAAAGGTGTGATAGAGCACGTTGCCGAGAATCGCCACGTCGGGGAGCTTCTTGCCCCCCATGCGCTCGGCCAGCTCGGCGTAAAGCGGCGGTTTGACAAGGGCCTGGCGATGCAGCCGAGACAGGTCGTCGAGATCGATCGGATGGAGGATCTCGCGGGCAAGCGGGGTCAGTCCGTAACCTTCGCCGGTCAACGCGAGGAGACCGAATTGCCTCGCCGCGCTGAGCCGGGCCGAAAAGGTGTTCGTCTTGATGTTCTTGTAGCCGAGCGACGTGGCGATGTCGCCCGCCGTGAGGCCGTCAACGCCAAGGTTCTCGATCGACTCGCAGAGCTTGATGGCCTCGGCGAGCGTCACGCCCGGGTATCGGGTGCTTCGCTCGCGCCTGGGCCGGGGGGTTGATCCGGTCGTCGCCTGGTTCGGCTCATCGTGCGGCATGGGGTCCTGATCCGCCCTCGCAAGGGAGACAGACAGACAGACGACGGTTGGCCGAGGATCGCGGAGGACACCTCGGCCAACCGGGGGATGTTGGACGCTCGAACCGGGAAATCATGAACAGAAAGAAACGTCGACTCACTTCGTCTTCGGCGGATTCACGTCCTTGTCGCGGAGGGTTTCCAGATACGCGACGAGGTCGGCGAAGTCTTGTTTACTGAGCCCCTCGGCAAGGCCGTTGGGCATCAGGGAAACCGGGCTGGCCTTGCGGTCGTCGATCTCGCCCTTGAGGATCTTCGCTCGCTTGGCCTCGCCGTCCTCAACCTCGACCGCGTCGGCGGTTTCCCCCTTGATGATCCCGGTGACAATTCGGCCGTCGGCCAGGGCGATCACGACCGGCTCGTATCCCGACGAGATCTTCGCCGACGGATAAAGCACCGCCGTGATGATCTCATCTTTAGGATACTTGGCGCCGACGCTCGTCAGTTCGGGACCGACGGCCCCCCCCTGCCCTCCGACCGCGTGGCACTTGACGCAGGCAAGGCCCTTGAGGTCGGTGAAGAGAGCCCGGCCGTGTTCGGCCTTTCCTTTTGTGGCTTGGGCAAACTTGCGGTACGACTCGGGGTCAAAAGCCCCCGGCGCGGGGCCTTCGAGGAAGGCATGCTCGGCCGGCTGGCCGATGGCGACCGAGAATTGCCAGGGACCGCCACGATTCCCGCACTTGATTAAGAGGTGATTGACCCCCTTGACCAGCAGGGCGTCAAAGTGACCGGCGTCGGGGTTGAAGCCGCGACGGTCCTGAAAATCATAGACCTTCTCGCCATTGATCCAGACCGTGAGCGTATCATCGGAGCCGACCGAGAAGGTCGCCTTGCGCTCGATCGGGCTCTTGATCTCGGCATAGCCGAAGGCGGCGAGGTCGTCGTCACTGCCGTAGATCCGCGCCAGATCGACCTGGCCATCACGATCCACGGCCTTGGTCGTTTTCCAGACGAGCGGCTCGTCCTTGAATCCTGGATATTTCGCCTTCAGGTCGATCGGTCCCGAGACCGCGAAGGGCGGCTCGGTCTTGATCGGAACCGGGCCAAGAGTCTCCCAGGTCCGCACCGGCCGGACCCCCGCGAAAATCTTGCGCAGCTCGGGCAAGGTCGCCGAGGAAAGCTCCTTGCGCTTGGCGAGGCTTTCCAGGACGGGCGTCGCCTCGTCGCGGACGGCGGCGATCGCCGTCGATGCGGCCTTGCGCAGGTCGGGGCTCCGGTCTGTCAGCCCGCGCAGGTAAACGCCAAGGGCACGGACGTCGGGGACGGTCGTCAACGCCCGGGCCGCCTCAAGGCTGGTCTCGGCCTTCCCGGCCGATTCAATCAGCGCGGGGACCGAGGCCCGATCTTTCAAGAGACCGATCGCGTGAATGGCCGCCTTGCGGACGTCGACCGTCGGGTCGTTCAGCAAGGCCCGCAGCGACGCCCCGGCCGTCTTCGCGGTCGAGGCCGTTCCCAGCGATTCGGCCGCGGCGGAGCGCACCGCCGCGTTCGAACTCGTGAGCGCCTTCAAAAGGGCCTCGGTGGCTCCCGCGTTCTTGAACCGGCCGAGCGCGGCGATGACTCTCGGCTGTTTTTCGGAGCCGAGTTCACCGGCCGAGAGCAAGGCGAGCAAGCCTTGAAGGGCCTCGTCCGACCCGATCGTCTCGACGGCCGATAATGCCTCGACGCGGACGGGTTCGGGCGTCGACTTGTCGCGGACGGCCGCGAGCAGGATCGGCAGCGACGCGCGGTCGTTCAAGGCGCCGAGGACCCGGGCGATCTCCTTGCGAACGGGTACGGCCTTCTCGGCCTCGAACCGGTTTCGGAGCATCGGCAAGGCCGAGGGATCGCCGGTGACCTTGACATCGGCGACGGCCGCGAGCCGGACCGGTTCGGCGGGGTCGGCCAGGCGATCGCGGACAGCGGCGAGCACGAGGGGCGTTCCCGGCCAGTCAATCGCCTTCGCGGGCGGGCTGGTTTTCGCCGGCTGCGTTCCCCACCACTTGCCATCCCAGGGGATCGGCTTGCGATGCCCTTGAGCCAGGAAGGTCAACGCCTTCGCGCGTTCTTCGGCCGGTCGCGAGGAATCGGCGGCGAAGGTGGCAAGGGCGGTCGCGGCGTCGTTGTCGTAGACGAGTTCCATCGCCAGCAAGAGCCCGGCGCGGACCTTCGGGTCGGCCGAGTCGAGCCCCTTCGCCGCGACCTTCCAGGCGCCGATCCGCTTCAACGCCTTGCGCGCGGAAAAGGCGAGGTATTCATCGTCCGAGGCGACGATCGGCACAATCGCCGGAATCGATTCCGGGTTGCCGATCCGCCCGAGGGCAATCACCGCCTGAAGCTGAACGGTCGGGTCGGAATCGGCGAGCAAGGCATCAAGCGCCTTCCATGCGTCCTTGATCGCCCTCTCTCCCAGCGCCCGAGCCGCCTGCGCCCGGACATCGGCGACGGTCGAACCAAGAGCCGCAATCAGCGGAGCCGTCGCGGCCGGCCTTCCACCGGCGATTCCGTCGACGACCCAGACCAGGTGGCGCTTCGCCAGCGCCTCGGTTTTCGGGTCGGCCAGCGCCGAGGTCGCGGCGGCGAGCGCGCCTTGACCCTTGCCGATCAAAACGAGCTGCGCCCGCATCCGTTCATTGAAGGACGGGTGCGCCAGGGCCTTGATCTGGAGGTCGATCGGGTCGGAATCCTTGCCGCGTGGCTGGGTCTTTATTTCACCGGTGTACGTGACCGCATAAACACGGCCGAGCTTCTCGGTCTTGTTGCCCCAGCCCCCCATCCCCCAGTCGGCGACGTACATCGTCTTGCCGTCATACGAAAGGGCGAGGTCGAGCGGGCGGAAGTCGCTGACGTCGCCCGGCTGGATGAAGTCCTCGACGTCGCCGACCTTGAAGGTCGACCCCTTCGGCTCGAACGCGAAGGCGCGGACGTTGCGCTTGGCCCATTCGGTCCAGAAGGCCCGGCCTCGATATTTCTCGGGCCAGGCGTCTTCCTTGTAAACAATCCCGCCGCAAGGGGAGCCGCCGCCGTAGTCGGTCATCGGCCGGAGCATCCGATCGGTCCGGTCGTGGTAGTCCCACGGGTAGCCGTAATAGCCGCCGTCAATATGATGCGTGACCCGGGTCCACCAGCCGAGGCCGTCGTCGGTGTTGTCGTAGGTAAACAGGTTGTCGCGGGCGTCGAGGTTCGGTTCGAGGTGGTTCCGGGTACCGTTGGTGAAGACTTCCAGGCCGGTGCCATCGGGGCGACAGCGCACCGAACCGCCGCCGAAGACCTGCGCGGTGCGGCCGTCGGGACCGTGCGCCAAGGGCACCCCCTTGTCGCCGATCGAGATATACAGGTAGCCGTCGATGCCGAACTGAATGCCCGAGACGATGTGGTCGTTGAACATGTTCGGCTGACCGGCGGGGAGGCCGAGGTCGTGAAAAAGCTCGGTCCGCTGATCGGCCTTGCCGTCGCCGTCGGTGTCGCGCAAGACGGTCAGGTTGGGCATGTTCATGACATAGAGAGCCCCTTCGCGCCAGGCCATGCCGAAGACGGCGTTGAGCTTCTCGGCGAAGACGACCGGGTCCTTGCCGTCCCGAAAAATCAGGATGCGGTCGATCGGCTGGTTGGCCGGACCGACCTGGTCCATCGGGTCTTCGGCGACGAAGAGCGTTCCGTCGGGCGAGGTGGCGACCTGACAGGGAAACTGAACCGCGGGGACAGCCGCGACGAGCCGGATCTGGAACCCCTCGGGCACTTTCGGAAGCGCGGCGCGGGCCGTGGTCGCGGCGGCGAGCCAGGCGATCAGCAGGGCAATTGCGGGCAAGACCCGCCTCGGTTGAGCGAGCGTCATGATGGGGTGGGTGTCCGTCGTTGGGTCGAGAGTTCACGCGAGCGGGGCGGGTTTCGTCCGTCGACGTCGAAAAAAAGAGTCGCGCGGAGGTCGGGCATTCCTTCCTCTTTGAGTCATTCAGAATCCGTCCATCTTAGCGACGGTTTGACCCCCTTTCAACGCTCTTGTCCACCTTGGAATAAAGACTCCTTGGCAACCGTGGAAGGGCCGACCCGCGTCCTGGAGAAATGCAAAGTCCCGATGACCAAGGACCAAGGACCGAAAAATCCCGCCTTTTGGTCATCGGTCCTTGGTCATCGAAGAGACCGACTCCGCACTCCTCCTCGCTCGACCCGCGCCTCGACTCCTTGACAGTTCCCACGCTGATAACCGATACTGACGATGTCGGTCCGTGCCAACTGTCCTTTTGACCTCAAGGGTAACGTTGCGGCCTGATTTCGCGACGGTCGGAACGGAACAGAGAACCTTGGGGTCCGCCAGGTCGTTTGTCACCGCGGCGGCCGACTGTCTCCACGCCCGCTCTGTTTAGCGGGCCTTCGTTTCGGGTTGAACCGATCGATCGGGTGCGGTGAGGCACCTTGCCATGACCGAAGGCGCCGTGCTGGCGGACCATCTCGATCAGCGAAGTGACGCGATCCTCGCCCACTGGCGGGCGGCCGTCGAAGAGGATTCCGACGTGCCCGATGCCTCTCGGCTGGCACGTTCCGAGTTCCTCGACCACATTCCTATTCTTCTAGAACGCCTCGCCGAACGCCTTCGCGGCCAGCCGGCCGACGCGGCGCTCGCCGGCCAGCAACACGGCGGCCATCGCTGGCGTCAAGGTTACGACGTCGCCGAAGTCGTCACCGAACTCGGCCATCTTCGAACAGCGCTTCGGTCCTCGACCGCCTCGTTTGCCCGCGAGAATGACTGGGATCTCGACCGTTTCGCCTCGGCGCTCAGCGCCATCGACGACGTTCTCGACGAAGCCACCGCCGAATCGGTCCGCCAGTTCCAGGAAGACAGTCAGGCCGAGACCCAGAAAGCCCTTGACGACGTTCAGGATCGTCAGCGCGTCGTCGAGGAAGCCTGGAACTCGGCCCGCCTGGAACGCTCCAAGTTGAGGACGATCGTCCGTAGTTTGCCCCTCGCCGCCTGGGTGGTCGACGCCGATGGAACCATCGTCGGCACCAATGCCGAGGCCGAGCGCATGCAAGGCTTCAGCCATACCGACGGCAACCTGCCGAACGTCTTCCATCTCGGCCCCGAATACCAGATCTCGACACTTGACGGCATCGTCTGCCCCCACGACCGGCTGCCGATCGTCCGCGCGCTTCGTGGCGAAACCGTCAGTCGCGAAGAATACATCTGGGACTTGCGGTCGGGGCCTCGCACGCTCTCGATCAACGCCGCCCCCCTGGCCGATTCCGAAGGCAATGGCGCGGTCATCGGCGCCGTCGCCATCGCCGTCGACATGACCGCTCAGAAGCGGTTTGAAACCGCCCTGGCCGAGGCCGAATCGCAATTCCGCGTGATCGCCGAAAAATCACCGGTCATGATCTGGCGGACCGACCCGGCCGGGCGCTGCGATTATGTGAACCAGACCTGGTGCGAGTTCCGCGGCCTTGGCCCCGGCCACCACCTCGGCGAGGGCTGGGCCGACGGTCTTCATCACGACGACCGCACCCGCGTCCTTGGCGAGCTCCGCCACGCCCTCGCCCGCCGTTCTCCGTTCGAACTCTCGTACCGGATGCGACGACACGACGGCGTATTTCGATGGGTCTCTGATCGCGGCACGCCGTATTACGACCCTGGGGGGAAGTATCTCGGCCATCTCGGCTCGTGCATTGACATCACCGCGCGGATCGAGCTGGAAGAGGCGCTCGAACGCCAGAAGGCCGTTGCCGAGGAAGCCTCGCGGCACAAGACGAGACTGGTCTCGGCCCTCTCGCACGACGTCCGAACGCCGCTCAACGCCGTCGTCCTCGCCGCGCAGTTGATGGAAGTTCACCTCGACGGCAACGTCGATGCCGACGTTCAGGAGTGTTTGCGAACGATTCGCCACTCGGTCCGCAACGTCCTCGACCTTCTCGGCGACCTGCTTGACCTTAGCAAGCTCGACGCCGGGGCGACGCCGTCGGAAGTCTCGCGATTTCCGCTCGAACCCGTGCTCGCCGAATGCCTGGCGAGCATCGAGCCGCAGGCCCGCCAGAAAGGTCTGGATGTCCGTCTCGACGCGGGCGGCCTCGCCGGAGTGAGCTTCGAGACCGATCGATCCAAGCTCAAGCAGATCCTCGCCAACCTGCTCTCGAACGCCCTTCGGTACACCGACCGAGGCCACGTCCGGCTCTCCGGCTCGCGAACCGAGGACAGCGTCGTGATCGCCGTCGAGGATACCGGCGTCGGCATCGCCGAGAACGATCAGAAGCGAATTTTTGAAGAGTTCGCCACGCTCGACACCCCTCAGAGCCGTTCCGGCGAAGGAACCGGTCTGGGCCTGGCCATCTGCCGACGGCTCGCCATGCTCCTTGGCGGCGAGATCCGCCTGGTCAGTGCCCACGGCCAGGGAAGCACCTTCAGCCTCGTCTTGCCCGCGTCCGTCTTGACGCTCACGGCGCCCGCGGCGGTGACCGTCCGCGACGGTTCGGGCGGCTTCGACGGCGCCGGGGCCGTCCTGATCGCCGAGGATCACGCCGATAGCCGCCACACGCTCGCCCGGTTCCTTCGCAGGATGGGCTTCCGCGTTCTCGAAGCCGGCAACGGCCGCGATGCCCTGGCCGCGGCGCGGCAGGAGCCGGACCTCCGGGTCGTCTTGATGGATGTGAACATGCCCGAGATGGACGGCGTCGAGGCGACGCTCGCGCTCCGGGCCGACCCCAAGCTCGCCGCCGTGCCGATCTTCGCCCTGACCGGCGACGTGACCGTGAACAACCAGCACCGAATCGCCGAGGCCGGGGTGAACGGCTACCTGGAAAAACCGGTGACCTGGGACGCCCTTCGCGAGGCCCTTGACTCCGTCGGCCCCCGAACCTCGCGCGACGGCTGACAAATCACCTTTCAGCGGCCTTGTTGCAGGATGAGCCAGCCCAGCGCGACCGAGACGACGGCCACAACCGCAAGCCAGCCGATAAGCCTCCAGGGCCGCAGCCGAATCCCCTGGATGAGGATTGTCCGAAGAATCCGACGCCCATCGCGCCAGGCCCTTAGCTTGCTGGCCGTTCCGGCGATCCTCGGCCGATAGGGAACGGGGATCTCAATCACCCGCATCCGACGGGCGACGGCCTCGCTGGCGAGTTCGGTCTCGATCTCGAAGCCGCGCGAACGGGGTGTCACCCCGTGCAAATATGAAGGCCCAAAGACCCGATACCCCGAGAGCAGGTCGCGCGTCCCCGAACCGATCAGGGCGCGAAAGGCGAGGCCGATCAGGACGTTGCCAAGTCCTCGAACGGGCGACATCGCCCCCGCCTCGGCCACCGGCCTTCGCGCTCCGACCGCCATATCGGCCTCGCCCGCGAGCACAGGCGCGAGCAAGGCCCGGATCGGCTCGGTCGGATAGGTGCCGTCGCCGTCGACCATGATCACGGCGTCGCGGTCTCTCAAGGTCTCGAAAATGGCGCGGACGGCGTAGCCTTTCCCCTGTTTCGGGACGTCAACAACGCGAAGGCCGAGGTCCCGAGCAATCGCGCCGGTGCCGTCGGTTGAGTTGTTGTCAAAGATCACGATCTCCGCTTCGGGAAGCGCATCTCTCCACTGACCGACAACGACCGCCACGGCCGCCGCCTCGTTAAAGCAGGGGATCGCGACGGCGAGACGTGGTGATCGGGTTGCGTTGGGGTCAGTCACGGACGCTCACCCGTTCTCCGCGCAAGAGCGTAGACAAGTTTTCGAGAATCAGAGACGCCGATGAGCCGACCCCAGGCGGTTCCAATCCCGCTGAGAACGGCCCTCGGCGCTTGCGTTGACAGTCCTTCAAATCGTCAACAACCTCAACTCAACGTCCTGAAACCTTCTCGTCATCGGTCCGGAACGAGACAGGGCGATCGCAAACGAGGGTCGTCACCAGGCCGAGGCTCGGCCCGCCGCCGACGCGGATGAGAAGGTCGTTCTTGCCCCGAAGGAGGTCGACGGAAAGGGCCCGCGACTGCCCCTCGCTGGGGTCGGGAAGTTCCAGGGCCTTGCCATTCAGCCAGACCTTGACGTCGGCCCGGGTATCGAGGACAAGCCGCGCCTGCTGGGGAATCGCCGAGACGACCGGGGCGTAAACATACGCCGATTTCGCGGGCGAGTCGCCGACAAGCGTGCCCAGGTCGGCCAGGCTCTCGGCATTGGCATCAAGCCGACGCCAGGCGAGCTTCTGCCCCTCGGGACCGCGAAGGTTCAGGGTCAGATCAATCGGCCGGGACGGGTCAAAGGCCGGGGTATCCTTGGCCTCGGCGAGAGGGCCGATGACCTGATATTGACCGACGATGCTCACGGGCTGGCGAAGCGTCGAGAGGAAGCTGAGGAGGTCGGCAAGCTCCTGGTCGGACATCGTCTCGGCAAGGCCCTCGGGCATCAACGAGACGTCGCTTTCCTTGCGGTCGTCAACCTGCTTCGCGGGAACGCTCACGCGCTCACCCGCCGCGGTCTTCAAGACCAGTCGATCCGCCGAATCCTCAACGGGAAGGCCGGTGAGCACCCGGCCATCGGCGAGGCCAACGGTCAGGCTCCGAAAACCGTGACCGATCGCGGCACTCGGATTGAGAATGGACCGAAGCAACTCATCGCGGCCGTACTTGGTGCCGACGGTCGAGAGGTCGGGACCGATCCACTGCCCGCGCCCCTGAACCCGATGGCAGCCGCTGCAACTGTTATTTCCCGCGCGGAAGAAGACCTCGCGGCCGCGCTCGGCCTGCCCTTCCTTGCGAACCATGTCAAAGAAGGAGGGCAAGGGGCGACCCCCTCGGCCTTTCGGTTGCGGCAAGAGCTGAGCGGCCTGGTTGCGAAGGTTGCCGTCGGGGTTCGTGCTCAAAAGGCTGCTTGCCTCGGTCTTCAGGTCGTCGGCGAGCGCCTTGTCTCTGGCCAGTTGCAAGACGCGCTTGCCGCCGTCGTTCTGGCGTGCCAGGGTTCGCAACGCCTCGCGGCGCAGGCCGAGCGGGTAATCCTTCTCGCCGATCAGTTCGAGAAGGCGGGCGTTGGGATCGCCGCCGAGCCTCGGCAACGATCGCACCGCGGCCTCGACCGCCGGTCCGGCGCTTGTCTTGCCCTTCGCGTCGTGGATCAGGGCGACGATCAGGTCGCGCGCCTTCGGGTCGTGGAACCGCGCCGCGGCCTCGACGGCGGCGGCTCGAAGCTCGGCCGACGCCTTTTCATCGCGGGCAAGCGCCAGGACCGCCGGGGCATACCGCGCATCGCCGGTCGACGCCGCGAGGGCGACGGCCTCAAGGCGAAGCTCGGGGTCTTTCAAGGCGGCCTCGGTCAGGGTGACGATCTCGGGACTCTGGCGAGCGGAACCCCAGACCGTGTCAAGCTTCGCGGCGAGAGTCGCGAGGATCTGGCGTTCGCGGGCGGGATCATCGGCCTTGCCGGCGATCTCGGCGAGAACCACGGCCGTCTTGCCGTCGCGCAACTGGCCGAGCACGTCGTCGGCCGCCTGTTGAAGTTCGGGACTGGAAAGTTTGGGCAAGACCCGGCTCAGGATCGGCAAGACCTCGGGGCGATGGACCCGCCAGGCCAGGCCCAGGGTTTTCGAGAGCGCCGAGGCCGGGACGTCGGCCGCTCCGGTCGCGATGAACGCCTCGTTGCGATCGACCGGGAAGTAAGGAACCACGGCGACCTTCGCGGCCTGCCCGGCGTCATCAAGGTCGAGGTCGCCGTAAAGCGTGCCGTCGAAAAGGCTGGCGATGAAGCTGCTGTCGCGCTTGTCGAGCGCCAGGCCGAGGCATTCGAGATACCAGCGGTCGCGGCCGTCCCACGATCGGGCCAGGGTCTTGATCGCCTCGCCCGCCTGGTCGGTGGGAACCTCGCGAAGGGCCAGGATCAACTCGCGGCGTACGCCCGCGTCGGGGTCGGCCGCCATCGGCGCGAGGTCCTTGAGATATTTCAAGGCGGGCGGCGGCAGCTTGGCCGAGGCGTCCTTGTACTCGACATGGCCATTCTCGCGGTCGTCGCGGCCGAGAATGCGAACGGCCTGTTCGCGGATGCGCGGGTCGGCGTCCTTGAGGGCGTCAAGTGCCGCCTGGTCTCCGGCGACGGCGTAAAGAACCCAGAGGGCTCGGGCACGCTCGATCGGGTCGTGGGAACCGTAAAGCGTGACGAGGTTCGTTTCAACTTCCTGCTTGCGGGTCTTGGCGCGTTCGATCAAGGAGCGGCGGGCGGCGTCTTGCGTGGCGACGACCGGAGACTTGAGCGCGGCGATCAGGCCGTGAATGCTGGCGAAGTCGGCCGGTTTGGCCTCGGCTTTTTTCCCCTTGGTGGTGACCCGGTAGATCCGGCCGGTCTTCTGGTCGCTGAAGCCGTGACCGCCGACACCGGCATCGTACCAGTCGGCGACGTAGAGCGAGCCGTCGGGACCGGCGGTCATGTCGACGGGACGGAACCAGGGGTCGCCGCTCGCGAGGAGAACGCGAGGCTCGGTGCGGAAGGTCGAGCCGTGACGGGTCAAGGGAAAGGCATTGATCTGGCGCGTCCCCGCCTCGGCTTCCAGGACGGCGCCTCGGTATTCGTCGGGAAGGTGATTGCCTTCATAAACGGTGACGCCGCAGGGGCTACCGTTGCCGGTGCCGACAAGTTTGGGCATGTTGCCGGGCACGTCTTCGCCCCAGTGTCGAGGACTGCCGGGGGTGTGATAGCCGTACGAGGCGCCGTCGAGGACGTGAATCACCCGGCAGCCGCGGTTGCCGTCGTCATCGTTGTCGCTGGTGAAGACGTTGCCGAAGCTGTTGAGACTGGTCTCGTAGTTGTTGCGCTGGCGGTCGGCGAGGACTTCAAACTGGGTGCCGTCGCGGTTCACGCGGAGGGTGTTGGCAAGCTGGTCCGAGCGGACGTGTCGGCCCGATTTGTCAACGACGTCAAAGTTCTGGGAACGGTGCGAGTGGTCTTGCTGATACGAGCAACAGCCGTCGCCGTGGGTGAAATAGAGCTTGCCGTCGAGGCCGAGGGTCATGCCGTGAAGGCCGTGGTCGGAGTCAACCCCGCCGAAACCGGTGAGAAGCGGGTAACGCTTGTCGGCCTTGTCGTCGCCGTCGGTGTCTTCGAGGACGAGAAGGTCGGGGCTGTTGCCAATATAGACCTTGCAGCCGAGATATTTGCCGTCGGTTCCGTAATGTTCCTCGACGGCGAGGCCCATCGGGATCGGATAGACGCGGTCGGCGAAGACGGTCATCTTGTCGGCCTTGCCGTCGCCGTCGGTGTCTTGAAGGATCTTGACCTTGTCGGCGTCCTCGATGCGTTGAAAGGGCTTGCGGCCGTGAGTCAGGCGGTAATTCAAGCCTTCGGTGACCCAGACCCGCCCGCGCGAGTCGACGTCCATGTTGGTCGGGTTGACGACCATCGGTTCCGAGGCCCAGAGGGTCGCTTCCAGCCCCTCGGCCGGTTTGACTTTCTTGGCGGACTCTTCGGGGCCGACCTGGGCGATCGCCCGAGGGCTGTTCAGGGCGAAGAGAGCGGCCAAGGCCGCGATCGCGAGCGCGGCGAGAGATCGCCGCCGGGGCGAGAGACGTAACAACATGGTGTCGGTTCCTGGACAAAGGCGGCTTCCGAGGCTCCGGCCTCTCGCCGGGCCGATCAAGGCTGCCATTGTGTCGCGCCCGAGGGTCATCGTCCAGCACCTTGCACTTTCGCGAGGGAGGATTGGAAAGTCCCGATGACCGAGGACCAATGACCGAAAAATTCCACCTGTTTGGTCATTGGTCGTTGGTCATTGGTCATGGAAACGAAGGACTTTACGATCCTCCCGCACAATCGCGATCAGGCCGATTGGTTCAAGACTTCGAGGGATCCGAGGATTTCACGTTCGTCGAAATCTCGAACCAAGCCAGGACCCCGGCCGCCAACATCCTGGAAATCCGCTCAATCAGGACGACCGGATGATCCGATACTCAGGGAAGGGTCGCGCTTCGCGTCGCCATTCTTGTTTTCGGATCAAGCTCGGGAGGCGCGGTTCATGGCGTCAGGGCGTCGTCGGATCGAAAATCGAGGGGTCCGGCTCTGCGTCCTGAGTTTCGCCTTGACCTTGCCAACATTGGCTCGCGCCCAGGCCCCCGCGCCCGATTCTCCAGGCTCGACCGACGTCTTGCCGACCCCGAGAACGCCACCGGCAAGCCCCCGCGGATCGACAGGAAGCGGAACTTCGGAGACGCCGGGCACGTTTGCGCCGATCCGATCGTTGCTCGCCCCCTTGTTGCCGCCTGGCATGGGAAGCGGAGGCGATCAGGCCAAGCCGGGATTGCCGCCGCGAGGAGGTCGTCCCCGGCCGGGGAGTATCTTTGATCCAGGAGCGGCGGGGCCGGGGATCAGTCAGAGCAAGGGAGAGAATTTCCTCGACGGCGCGCTCGATTCGCGGACAGGCTGGCCCTTCGTCTTTCTCGACCATTTTCATCCCAGGCCAGAACGCGTTGAACGGTTCTGGATCGTCCAGACGCGCGATTGCCCGCAGGAAATGGGAACCGACCCCTGGCCGAAGCTCAAGGTTCTTCACTTCGACAAGGACGGCGACCTCGTTCCGCGCGACCCCCGCGAGCTTTTCGCCCAGATCGCCGGTAGCGTGACCTTGATTCAGGTTCAGGGGAGCCTGACGACCCCCGACGCGGCCCTTGGCGGCCTGCTCTGGTCGCGGAGCTGGCTGGAACGCAACAAGGCGCTCCGCGACGGCGCCGTCGTGATCGCCTTTGACTGGCCGAGCCAGCGCATCTATCGCAACGACGTCAAGGACATCAACGAAAAGGGGCGTCGGGCGTATGTCGCCGCGTATCACCTGTCGCGGTTTGTTCAGGCGTTTCCAGGCGGAAGCCGGGTCTGTCTGCTCGGGCAGAGTTATGGCGGACGGGTCGTGCCGTCCGCGCTGCACCTGCTCGGCGGCGGAGCCTTGAACAGCCAGGATCACGACCCCGCCGTTCGCCTTCCCTCGTCCCGACCCGACCTTCAGGTCCGCGCCGTGGTCATCGCCGGGGCGAGCGATCACGACTGGCTCGATCCCGACCAGCGCCTCGGCCGCGCCCTGTATGGATGCGAGGCACTTTTGAACCTTTATGATCGCAAGGATGAAGCCCTTCGCTTTTATCCGTTCCTGGTGCGGAGCGGCCATCACCGGGCGCTCGGGCGGGTTGGCCTGAGCAACAAGGATCTCCAGAAGCTCGGACCGCTCGCCGCGCGATACGCCGAGCACGATGTCCATGACATTCTCGGCACCGAGCACACCTTGCTCGATGCCGTCGCGAACCCGCAAATTTGCAGGAGAATCGCGCCCTATCTCTGGAATCCGAATCCCGATCCCGCGCCCGTTCAGGAAAACGCCGAGCCGGCCGGTCTTGAAGACCGCAAGGACAACCGGAACAGGCCGAACTGATCCGCTGGCCGACCTGACATCAAGCCAGAAGTTTCCAACTGCCGATACCGATCACGTCTCGGTCGACGATCTCAAGGGGTTTTAAGGAACCTGCGCGGCCATGCCTCCCAAACCCGAACGCGATCGCGACCCGCTCGGCCCGTTCTTGCATTATCTGATGGCCGAGTGCGGTGTCTCGCCGAACACGCTGGCCGCCTATCGGGCCGATGTCGCCAAGTTTATTCGCTGGCGCAAAGAGCACGCCCCCGGCCCGATCGAGGCGATTGACGTGCCGAGGCTGGCCGGTTACGTGGACTATCTCAGCCGGCTCGGCCTGGCGCCGACGACCGTCGGTAGGCATCTGGCCAGTCTCTCAACCTTCTTTCGCTACCTGATTTTCGATGGCCGACTGACCGAGAACACGGCCAAACTGCTGACCGCCCCGGCCGTCTGGGATCGGTTGCCGACGGTGCTCGGGCCAGCGGCGGTGGATCGCCTTCTTAATGCCCCCTCGGAAACGACGCCGATCGGTCGACGCGACCGCGCGGCGCTGGAGACGCTGTATGCGACCGGCTGCCGGGCGTCCGAGGTCGTCGATCTTCGTCCGGCCGATATCGACCTGAAAAACGGCGCGGCGCGCTGTGTCGGCAAGGGAAACAAGGAACGGATCGTGCCGATCGGCGGCCGGGCCCGCGAGGCGCTGCGGACCTATCTGCGCGACGATCGGCCGAGGCTGGTCGCGCGTCGGCCCGAGACGGCAACAATCTTCGTCTCGCGGTACGGTCGACCGCTGACGCGGATTGGCCTCTGGAAGATCGTCAAGGCCGCGGCGGCCGCGGCGGGCCTGAACGCGGCGATCAGCCCGCACACACTCCGGCACAGCTTCGCCACGCACCTGCTCGCCGGCGGCGCCGACCTTCGCGTTGTGCAGGAGATGCTTGGCCACGTCTCGATCGCCACGACCCAGATTTATACCCGGGTCGAGCTCAGCCATTTGCGGTCGGTCCACGCCCGCTTTCATCCGCGATCGTGAGCGATGGAGCAAATCGCGTCTCAACGCTGTCCGAGCGGCGAACCGCCGTATCGCGACGGGCTCGGCGCCGGCTTCATGGCGACACCAAATCGGCTCGTGAGCGGGTCGGGCGGAGGCGGTGTGGGGGGCGGAGCGGGCGCGGGGGGCGGAGCGGGCGCGGCCTGGCGAACTGGGGGCGGGGCGACCACGGGCTCAGGCTCGGATGGGCCGGGTTCGGGCTCGTTGAGGTCTTTCCGAAGCTTCTTCTGGATAAACAACTTGTAGCCGGACGAGTCAACCCCTTTGGGGCTCGCCACGCCGATGCCGATACAGGTGTCGATCGCCACGATGCGGACAATCTGGCGGTCCTGGTCGGCCAGCAGGGCCACGCGGACACCGCTGATCTCGGCGGTGTCGTCCCAGTGGCACCGACAGGCCGAGTTATCGGAAAGGTAAAGCATCACTTCGGGGAGGCCCGCGGCCTTCAGCCCTTCCCAGATGTCGGAGATCAGGCTCGCCATAATCTTGGTCTCGCCTCGCTTCGTCGTTCTTGTCGTGTTCCGTCGATCCCACGCGGACGGATTGCGGGACCGACCGGCTGGCAAGTCAATCTGGTGTGTCCAAGCTAAGGGGAATGTAGGTCCGATTCTTTTGAAGGGCGAGGAGAGGCGAGATTGAACAAGATCGTGCTGCTTTCGGGCCTGGGCTCGACCCTGTTCATGACCGGCGTGATCGTCTTCGTCCAGGTCGTCCATTACCCGCTCTTCGCGGATCTCGGCGCCGAGACGTTTCGAACGTACCACGCGCAACACGTCCGCCGAACGACGTATGTCGTGATGGCGCCGATGATTGTCGAGCTCATCACCGCGTTCATTCAGATGGTCCGACCCCCCGAGGGCTCCGGTTTCTGGTTAACCGGTCTCGGGCTTCTGGCGGCCTTGACGACCTGGCTGGCCACCTTTTTCGTTTCCGTCCCCGCGCATGATCGACTGGCCCTCGGATTCGAAACCGGGGCGCACCAGACGCTCGTGGCCACGAACCTGTTCCGTGTCGCCGCCTGGATCGTTCACGCGAGCGTCTTGCTGTTGATGACCGCGAGGGCTTTGCGTTAGCGGATCGCGGCGAAAAACACGGGCTGTTAACTCGAATCGCCGTGTCGGTCTTCCTCGACGAGAATCAGAGCCTTGATCCTCGGCAATTCGGCGCGAAGGTGATCTTTCAGAACCGTTTCTCGGGCCAGGACCGGGCCGGTCGATCGGGTTTCCAGGGTCGCGAGAAGGCGTTCGGCGCGTTGCAGAAACTCGGCCGCATCGCCGTGCCGACGACTCTGGGCGGCGTTTTCGGCCTGGTCGAGCGTGGCCTCGCAGCGGATATAGCGGATCTGGAACCGGGTCGCGTCGTCATTGGGATCGGGAAGTTTCTCGGCGCGATCCAGATCGGTCAACGCCTCGGCAAGCAGGTTTTCGGCGTTGGAAGGTCTCGGAATCGAGCCCGCCCAGCGGACCGAAACCCGGGCGCGGGTCATCAAAGAGGTCATCAGGCGCAGGCGTTGAGGCTCGGTCGCGGGTTTGCCGAGTGACTGGATCACGCCGTTCAAAATCTCAAGGGCCGCGGCATGATGGCCCCGCGATTCCTCGACGACGGCCAGACCCTCTCTGGCCCGAAGCGTGCCGGGATCGAGGCGAAGGGCCATTTTGAAGGTCCGCTCGACCCGATCGCGGGTCGCGTCGGAGGCGCCTGGCGTGAGCACCTCACGACCGACTTTTTCCACATGACTGGCGAAGCCTGGCCGCGATTGCGCCCAGACGACCAGAGATTCCTCGGCCCTGGGAAGCGACCAGAAGCGTTCGAGGGCGTCGAAGGCTTCGCGGGTCTGACCCGCGCGGGCGTGCGCCGCCGCGTTGAGAAAGACGGCGGCGGGCGAGTCCCAGGATTCCGCCCCTTGCCGGTTCAGGCGTTCGAGCGCCGAGGCGATCCGACCGGCGTCAAGGTCGTTGGCCGCTCGTTGAAACTCCGGGCGCTGATCGACCCGACTCGGCCGCGCTCCGATCGTGCCCGACGGTCCGAACATCGCGACGCCGATTCCGCAGAGGAGAACGACCGCCGCGAGGAACATGCTTGGTTTGCGACGGCTCAGCCAGTTCGAGGCCACTTCGCGGGTCGATCGGTTCTCGGCCCCTTTCAAGGGTCGGCGATCGAGGAACCGGCGAAGGTCGTCGGCGAGGGCCGCGGCGTTCGGATATCGGGTCGCCGGGTTGAAGGCGAGGCAACGTTCGGCAATGGCGTCGAGCGCGTGCGGAATTGTGGGATTGCGCTTCCTGATTTCCGGGCGGAAGTCGGCCCGGCGATCGAGCAAGGCGCGGATGGCGCGAGGCAAGGGAAGGGTCGGGTCGGGAAGGTCGGGAGCCTCGCCGTTGAGAAGTTCGCGGAGCATCAGGCCGAGCGAGTACAAATCGGCGGGTTCGGCGACGTCGCCCCAGCGCGCGGGATCGAGAAAGGCTTCAAGCTGTTCGGGAGCCATGTAAGGAAGCGTGCCGCCCCGGATCGCGTCGTCGGCCTCGGCCGCGGAGTGGGGATCGTGCGAGAGGTTGAAATCAAGAAGCTGGGGACCTTCGCGATAGGTCAGCAAGACGTTCGCCGGCTTCACGTCGCGGTGAAAAATCTGGCGGCCGTGCGCATAAGCAAGGGCCTCGGCCAGGACGGCGATCAACCAGGCGACCCCTTCGGCGTACGTCCCCCGATCGGGAAACGTTTCCCATCCCGAACCGCCGACGCTTGCCTCCGCGGCGCTTCCTCGCAACGCCTTTTTAATCGCAAGGGCACCGACCGGACGCGACGCCGGATCAACCTTCTGGATCAGGTCATCGAGCGGGAGGCCGGGGCGATACGCCATGCAAAGCCCGCGCAGCTTCGCGCCGTCGGGGAGCCGGACGACCGAGTGAACCGGGACAATGTGCGGATGTTCCAGGCGTCCCATGATCGACGGCTCGTTGCCGCGATCGTGCGAGATTTTGAGGGCAACCTCGCGATTGCCGAGCGATTCATCGCGAGCCAGGTAGACCCTCCCCGCGCCGCCGCGCCCCAGCTCCTTGAGGATGAGGAAGGGGCCGAAATGATCGCCCAGGCCGGGAAAGATCGGGGCCTTCGGCGGGGGAGAGCCGGCAACCTGACTGAGCACCCGGTGGTAGCGAAGCTGCGATTCCAGCGAGTCGGCCCAGGGCGCGTATCGGGCGCAGAAGTCGGCGGTGTCGGGTCGGCCGCCGTATTCCTCCTGAAGACAGTATTCCTCGTAAACGAGGCTGAGGACGCGGTCGGAGGCCCCGGAGAGGTTGGGAAAGCGGTCGAGATATTCGGCGGCGGCGGGACGCTCGCCACGATCGAACCGGCAGCGGAGGTCGGCCTTGACCAGCGCCGCGAGAACGGAAATCGGGGCGTGGCGATGGCGATCGAGGTCGGGACGCCCCCGCCGCCAGTCGTCTTCGAACCGGCGCAGGGTCAGATCGATCGAATCCAGGGCCGCCGGGTCCGCGGCGGGGGCGTGAGTGGTTCGCATCGGCGTGACCCCCGATCAAGGACCGTCGTGCTTCGGTCGATCGATCGGGGTCTCGCCGGAAAATCGTGAAAGACCCCAGGAATCCCAGAGGTCCTTGAAGAAGCGCTGAACCTTGCGGAGGTTCCAGCCGGTTCGCTCGGCGATCTCAAGGTTGGTATAGCCCAGACGCTTCAGGCCGATCGCTTCCCGCTCGGTCTCGTTCTGGCCGGCGAGCAACTGCTCCTGAGCCTCTCCGGCGAGGGCGACCTGACTGGCCGTCGGGTCCAGCGAGGCAATCGTCGGCGCCGAGAAGTCGTCACCGGGTGTTAATCGGCACTGGCGGTCGATGTCGCGCTTGAGCGTATGGGCCTTGCGATACTCATCGATAACCTTCTGCTCGGCAACCTGGGCGAGAAAGGCCATCAACGAGTCAAACGAAGCAAATTCGAGGCGGCCGGCATTGGCCGCGAGGCTCTTCATCACGTCGCTGGCGAAGTCGGTCGAGTCATAGAGCGATCGCATCGGCCGGTTGAGCTTGCGGCGGACGACCCGAATGACCTTGGGATAACAGCGCTCGAATAGCTCTCTCCAGGCATCATCGTCGCCCGCGCGGGCGCGATCGAAGAGGCTGTCAAGGTTAACCGTTTGCGGTTCTGTCGGACAGGACATGCGGGTCTTCCCCCTTTTGCCCCAGGGGACCGACCAGGTGTCGCTTACTTAGACGGGCAACCCTGCGATGCGACTCCGGCCAGTCCCTTCCTCGGTTTACCGAAGGGATATTCTATCGCCGGGTCGGGCCATGCGTAAGCGGGCAATCCGGGGACATCCGAATTTTTTGGGGGATCGACGCGAAATATTAGGCCGGATCACGCGTTGTCAAAACGAATTTTGAAAAAACGAACCGGAAAAATTCGATTTTGAAGCGTCGTCCGACCATTAGCAGAGAAGAAGGCTCGAATCCGTTGAACCGGTCGTGTTGACCATGTCGCCCATCGACGCGGCGGAATCCGCCCAGGTTGGGGTACTCGTGGTCGAGTCAACGACGACCGGGCTGGGAGAATTGAGGACGATTGTCGCCGAGGATGGATCGGATGCGATGGTCATCGTCGGATCGATCGGTGTGGAATCATCGGGACCGAGCATCACCGGGTCCATTGGCGAGACCACGATCATTGGGGGAGTGGGATCATCGGGGCCGAGCATGACGGGGTCCATCGGCGAGACGACCGCCGTGACATCCGAGGGAGTCAATCGCGTCTGGAGCCTGTCGACAACCGGGACAAACCGACGGGACCGGGAGCGTGACGAGGTCAACATCGTGTGACGGCTTTCTGTAAAAATAATCCGAATCCGGTGGGCGGTTGGATGGATAAGAATAGCGGCATAGTCTTGGACCTATCACCACGGAATTTGTGGAATTGCACGACGTGGTGATTTATCCCGCGGAACTCTTCCCCGTTCCCGAAATTTGGGAAGATACGTCGACATCTTGTCAAATGCGCGCGACATCGCGCGGCGGCGGCGGGGTGATCGCTATCAGGTCACCCCAGGTATCGGCAAAATCCCCGGTTGAACTCTTCGGGAGGTCGGGATCGACCTTCAATTCCAGCAGACGTAGCTTGGCTCTTTCCGCGTCTCGCGCGTGGCGCCGAGGGAGCTTCGCGAGTCGTCCGGGGCAAGTGTCGGGTAGGCCTCGGGCGCGAGCAGGCCCGCGACGGCCTGGCGATAGAGAGGGCAGGATCGATGTTGCTCCAGGGCCTCGCGAACGAACCGGTTCGCCAGCGAAAGGCGACCGGCTCGATGGGCCACGATGTATCGCCCCAGCGGCGAGAGGCGGCGTGTTCGGGAGTGCAAGATATTGGCGATGGACTCACCCCGGCCCGATCGCGTCTCGACGTGGCGGATCTCGGCGATGAGTTCGTCTCGGAGAACCCGGACGATCTCGGCCACCCGGGCCTTGTAGCGTTCCACGGCCGGAAGTCCCGTGACCTCGTTCCAGGGGTTGGCCTGGGCGCTGGTACACGGTTGCGAGGCGACAAAAAGTTCAGGATCGAGAGGCATGGACAGGTCGGCCTGACCGGCCCGGATCAGGGTCTCGGCAGCGACTTGCCAGACTCTCGGGGTCGAGGAACCGTCTCGCCAGCCGGGGCGGCGACGGCGGTACGCCAGTTCAATCCGGACTGCGAGGGCCTCGATCACGCTCTGTGTTGTCAACACGTTGACCTCGATCCTGGCGTCGAGCCACACCTCTTTTGCCGCGTCTCTGTCCCGTCTCCACTGGGAACCGAGAACGCGACCCGAACGCGACATCCCTTTTGTCGAACGCGTCGAAAAACCTTTTTTTTTCAACAGGCGACCCCCAGTCTCGATCGCGGAACGGACCGAGTCTGGCGTAGACGCCTGGACGTCGATACAATGCGAGAGTATGCTGGTAAATGGATTTGAGCGGGACATTTGCGTGGGAACCTGACGTGTCATGTCCTATTGCGCTCTGGTGGAAAGCATGGAAAAAGGATGTCACGCCGATGGACGAGACGCCTACTCAACCCGACTGGCAGGTGGTCAAGTCTGGCCTGGCGAACCGGGTTCGCGAGATCCGTGTTGAACTTTATGGAGAGAACGGCGGTCCGCTTCTGGCGGATTCGTTGAAGGTGCCTTTTCGGACCTGGCACAATTACGAAACCGGGTGTACAATTCCCGCCCCGACGATTCTTCGGTTTATCGAGGTGACGGGAGCCAACCCGCTCTGGCTCCTGACCGGGGAGGGTGACAAGTTTCGCGCGATCGACCCACACCTCTGACGGCGGGACGTCCCGGCCGACGCCGCCGAGGATCGGCCGATCCGCCCATCTTCGATGGCTTCCCAGCCCTTCCCCGATCGTTCCTGATCGACCTGGCGCGCTGGCTCATGAACAGCCTTGGCCTCGGCGACCTGGCCTGGCTTTCTCTTGGCCTGGGCCTGATCGTGATCGGCCTCTGGCTGCTTCGCCCTCAAGACCCTGTCGGCCCGCCCCCGCTACCGACACCCGCGCCGATGCCGGTCTCCGCCGACGGTTATCTCTTTTGCACCTGGAACGCCGAGAACCTTTTTGACGATGTCGACGACCCGACGAACCACGACGAGGACGAGGACTGGTTCGCCGCCAATCCCGACCTCGTCCGCGAGAAGGTGAACCACCTGGCGCGGGCCCTCCGGCTTCAGAACGAGGGTCGGGGACCCGATATCCTCGTCGTCATCGAGGTCGAAAGCCGCCGGGCGGTGGAACTACTCCGCGAGGCGCTCAACGAGGGGATGTCCGCGGCCGATCGTTATTCGACCCTGATCCACCGCGATAACCGCACCGGGCGCCGGATCGAGCCGGCCGTTTTAAGCCGACTTCCCGGCCGCGACGACCTGACCCGGACGATCCATTCGGACCGGACCCTCGAAGCGCACCTGATCGGCCCCGGCGGCCTGCCGCTGGTGATCCTGGCAAGCCACTGGACCAGCCGCGTTCGAGGCGAGACGGAGTATCGACGGGCGAGCTACGCCGATCACCTGTATCAGGCCGCGGTCGACCTGACCTCGGCTGATCCCCAGGTTGATCTTCTGATTGCCGGCGATTTTAACGATGAACCCAGCGATCCCTCGGTGGTTGACCACCTTCACGCGGTCGCCAATGCCAGTCAGGTCGTGAACGCCTCGCGGTCGGGCGACCCGCTTGTACTTTTCGACCTGACCACCATGCTCGATCCAGCTCTCGGCTTCGGAACGTATTTCCACGGGGGCCGCTGGCAGGTACTCGACCACATCGTCGTGACCGCCGGCCTTCTCGATCCGGCGGGCTGGCAAATCTTGCCGGACACGCTCCGCGTCGAGCATCCCAAGGCGCTCCGCGCCGGTCGCGACGGCCGCCCCTTTCGCTTTGGCGGGCCGAGGTTGACGACACCTCGCGGCTATTCCGATCACTTCGCCCTCAGCGTCCGGCTCAAGGTCGCCCCGTCCCCGCAATGAGCCTGATCCCATTCGAGGCGGGCAGATTGGTCCAGGACTCCGATTCCCCTCCCGGCCAGACGACCTCGACGCGATCGACCTGCCTGGCCTTTCCCAGGCCGACGTAAACCTTGCGCTCGGACGCGGAAAGATACGAGCCGCCGCCAGGGAGGTCGCGAATCAACGCGCGACCCTCGATCGTGACCTTGAGCCGAGCGCCAAAGGGGGTCCGGCGCGTCCGCCCCGCCTCTAACTCGATGGCGACCGACCGGCCTCGCGACGCATTTTTCAGGACCGAGGGGGGCGACCCGTTGGCGTTGATGACCAGATCAGGACGGCCATCGCCATTAAGGTCGCCAACCGCCAGGCCGCGGCCGAGGACCGACCGAGCCGACCAGGGTTCGCTCCCCTCGGCGCCATTTTTGAACGTACCGCCACGATTTTGTAACAAGGTCGGACGCATGGCGAAAGGGATTCCCAGGCGTTCGCGGTCGAGAACGTGTCCGTTCGTTTGCGCCAGATCGAGCCAGCCATCGCCGTCGAGATCGACCAGGGCCAGGCCAAACCCGTTGACCCTTCGGGTCGCCGCCTTCAGTCCATCGGCCGCCGAGGCATCGACAAAACGCCCTTTGCCCCGGGCATGAAAGGCGATGGTGGCTCGCCCGAAGAAGTTGGTCACGAGCAGGTCGGAGAGGCCATCGCCGTCCACGTCGCCAACGGCCGCGCCCATCCCCGCGAGTGGATCGCCCTGGCCGTCGACCGCAACACCCGCCTCGTGACCGATTTCGCGAAATCGAAGGCCGCCGAGGTTTTCGAAGAGCCAGCAAGGGGTTCCGTCGTTGGCCACGAAGAGGTCAAGTCGACCATCGCCGGTCAGGTCGGCCACGACGACGCCAAGGCCCCGGCCTTCGGGCAGGTCAATGCCCGCCTCGCGAGAGACCTCGGTGAAACGGCCATCGCCGTCGTTCCGATAGAGGCGATCGGGCTCGGCGGGAAAATCCTCGGGACCGCAGTAATCGCGCTGGCCATCGGGCGCGGCACAGAAAGGGGCGTGATCGGCGTCAAAATCGAGGTAGCCGACGACATAAAGATCAAGATCGCCATCGCCGTCGAGGTCGGCCCAGGCGGCGGAACTGGTCCAGAGCCGCGAACGCAGTCCGGCCCGATCCGTCACGTCTTCAAAAGTCCCCCCGCCCCGGTTGCGATAGAGCCTCTGATCGCGCCAGCCGGTCAGGAAAAGATCATCGCGGCCGTCGCCATCAAAATCACCGACGGCCATTCCCATCGGCCGCTCAGGCGCTTTCAAGGCCGCTTGAACAGTCTCGTCGGCAAAAGTCCAGTTTCCGAGATTCCGATAATAACGCCAGGGCGCTCGACCGTTCCCGAAGACGAGATCAGGCTTGCCATCGCTGTCTCCATCGATGAGCGCGACTCCGCCGCCGAGGATCTCGGTCAGATCATGCTTCGCTCGATCGCCAATGGAGACTGGAAACCTGATGTCCGACTCGGCGGTAACGTCTTGCAAGACGATCGCTTCGGGCAGTCCCGCGTGGGCCGCGTCCTCGCTTCCGAACACAACGCATGCGGCCAGGAACCAGGATTGACGCCCCTTCCGACCCTGGTCTCCTCGCGTCCTGGAAAACAAAGCGACCGCTCCTTGTTGCGGAGACCTCGAACGCGTTATACTTGACGAACGTCTTCCAGAGGATCAGGGCACCCGTAGCTCAATTGGATAGAGCATCGGTCTTCGGAACCGACGGTTAGGGGTTCGAGTCCCTTCGGGTGTATTGAAGACGGTTCGAACGCAAAACGTCGCGAGGAATCGAAGATATCGACCTTTCCGGTTTTCCGAACCGTGACAAGGAAGGATTGTAGCGTCCTGAACTCGTCGATCGTGGATTCCAAAAAAGAAAGAGGGGCGACTCTCGGAAATCCGAGGCTCGCCCCTCTTGTCTTTTCCTTGTCTCGAAGCGAAATCCAGACGGCGTATCGACGGAGAGTGCCGACCAGCGAGTCAGCCAGAGTTAACAGGATCGGACGAATACGATCTCGCCGCGAAAAGACTGGAATTTACTGGCCTGACCGGGATCAATTTCTGAAAGGCTTCATGGAGCGACGAGCCAATGAGTGATGAGCTTTGACGATCGTGTGAAGGTTTCCGCGCGAAAGGCGGATCAATACATCGCGCCAATGGTGAAGTTGAAGAACTGGACGCGGTCGCCGTTGGCCTTCTCGACGGGGAAGGCGAGGTCAAAGCAAAGGGGCATCGGGCCAAAGGCGGGCACAACCATCCGAAGGCCGGTTCCGACCGAGACGCGGAAGTTGTCAAAGTTGTAGTCGGGATTCACGGTGCCGAAGTCGCAGAAGACGACCTGGTTGAACATGTCGTTCGCCGAGAGCGGGAACTGGTACTCGATCGACCCGAGCGCCTCGAAGATGCCGCCGACGTTCTGACCGAGGATTCGAGGGCCGACGCCGCGGTACTGGAACCCGCGAAGGCTGCCGAAGTTACCGGCGAAGAACCGCTCATACACCGGAGTATCGCGCCCCGTGGCGCCGAGGTGGCCGCGAAGGGTCAGGATGTGCTTGCCCGAGTTGTCGGGGCGGCTCTTGAGCGTGAAATAGGTGCGCCCTTCGACCTCGCCCTTGGGATAGACGAACGTGCCGAAGCCTTCCTCGAAGGCGAATTCGAGGAATTGACCCTTGTTCGGCATCAGCGGAGCATTCCGGTTGTCGAACCGGATGCTCGGGCGGACCGAGAAGAGCGTCGTGTGGCCCGACGCGGCCAGGTAATCGGCCGGCGCGGGGCTTCGGTAGCCGTAAAAGTCGACCTCTTCACCACGAAGGGCCACGTCGGCATAGGTCTGGGTGCCGAGCTGTCGGCCGAGCGAGAACCGGCCCCCCGCGCGGGCCTCGGTCCAGTTCGGATAGATACGCTGGAAGAGGTAGCCGGCCCCGCTCGCCCCGATCGGCAGGTCAAAGAGGTAAGGCTCCTTGAGGCTGACCTCGAACCGGTTGATGAGCGTGCCGGGCATCAACGAGATCTGAAGCTGTTGCTGAGCGCCGCGGAAGGCGTTGCCGCTGATCAGGTCGTTCCACGACCGGGGAATGTTCGTGATATCAAAGTTCTTTTCCGAGATCGTGAGGTTGCCGGTCAACCCCTGGAAGCTGCTGGCACCGATGCCAAGCATGAACCGGCCCGTGGGGGCCTCGTCGACCGAGGTGATGATGTCGGCCCAGGCCCGGCCGGGAAAGGGGTCCTGGCGGTCGGGGCCGACGTCGTTGGCATTAAGGCCGGGAACGCTCGGGATCGTGCCGGTAGGCTCGCCCGAGCCGATCGGCGGCGTGGCCGGGCCACCGGGCGCAGCGCCGGCGGGTGGAAGCGTGTTCGGAATCGGCACGGGAATCGGCGGCGTGTCGACCGGCGGATTGAACTGGTTGTTGATCCCGCCGAAGGGCACCGGGTCTCCGGGCGCCTGAGCGAGCGCCGGGGCGGTCGTCGCCGGGGCGGCGGGGGTGAATCCATTGGCATTCTGGCCGATCCGAGGAACGGCGACGCCGGGCGCGGGGGCCGGATCGGGATCGGGGCCTTGCATCCTTGTCTGCACGACCCCGCTGAGGTCGCCGAGCGGGATGTCACCGTAAGGCTTGTCGTGCGGTCGGCGGTTCACGACCTTGGTATTAAAGCCCTTCCCCTGGTCGGGAGCCATGTTGAAGACCTGGGTCGACCCGATCATCTTCTTGTAGTTTTCGATCCGGGTCAGGTCGAGCGGCTCGCCGGGCAGCAGGCCCGCGCGGGCGGCCTCGCGAAGGACAACCTTGATCCGGGTTCGCTCGTTGCCTTCAACCTTCATCTCGCCGAGAAGGTAGGGGTCCCCTTCCTCGATCTTGTAAACAATGTCGACAACGGCGGGGTCGTCGGTGTGGCGGATGTCGGCGAGGATCTGGGTATCGATGCAGCCGAGCATGTGATACTTCGACATCAGGCTCTTGCGGTCGGCATCCTTCACCGATTCGAGCATCGGCATGCCCGAGTGCATCACCATCCCCGCCTTGAGCTTGTCGGAGTGGATCTTCTTGTTCCCCTCGAAGGCGATGGCGCGGACCTTGAACCGCGACCCTTCGCTGATGACGAAGGTGAGCCGGACGTCGCCGAGGGTGGCCCCGGTGGTCGTCGTCGGGGTGACCTCGACTTCGAAGAAGCCTTGCGAGGTGTAATAGTCTTTCAGCTTTCGCGTGTCTTCTTCGAGGTTGTCGCGGTGATACTTGCCGCCGATGAAGCCGAGCATCCGGCTCTTGCTGGTGATCTTCGTCCGAAGAACGCCCGCGTCAACGAAGGTGTTCCCCTTGAAGTCGATCGAGCCGATGTGAAACTTTTCCCCCTCGAAGATGCCGATGACGATCTTGGTATCGCCGGGACTTCCCCCTTCGAGCAGCTTGACCTCGGCCAGCTCGAACCCTTTCTCTTCGTAGAGCCTCTGAATCTGGCCGACGGCGAGCGCGGCGCGTGTGGCATCGGCCCGGTTGCCGACCTTCAGGCCGGTCAGCTCCTGGATCTCCTTGGCCTTGATATTCTTGAGGCCCCGAAATTCCACCTGGGTGAGTACGGGCATCTCCTTGACGGCGAAGATCAGGACATAGCTCTTGCCCGTTGGGTCTTTCGGATCGCGCTCGTGAAAGGCTTCCACCGAAGAGAACCACTTCGACCCGGTCAGGCTGGCGAGGTCTGCGTTGATCGTCCGGGCGTCGAGCCGGCCGCCGACCCGGCTGAGAAGCTTGGCGCGGATTTTCTCGCTGGTGACCGAGACATTCCCTTCGACCTCGATCCTTGAGATCAGGCCGTCGGGCAGATCCTGGCTTCTCGCGGCCAGCAAGGGCCGAGGGGTAGCAAGGGCGATGACCGCCGCCGAGGCAAAGACCAGGGTCAGGGCCAGAGCCGTCAGGCACGCGAGGGGGGGGCTCGATGAGCCTGGAGGCGTCGCCGCCGTCGATCGACGTCGGAAAAGCGCTCGGGGCCGATCTGCCGCCCGGCCCGCCGTGGCCGTCCTTGGCCCCGGCGGGGTTACCAGTACGCCGCGTGTCATGTGCGATCGTTCCCGAACGGTCCAGGGTCAGTCGACCGCCACGCCTGAGCTTGCCCGATCATCCCAACGGGCAAGCACGTTGACGCGACGATTCCAGTCCGATCCAACGGCATGTCTCTACGTATCCATGTCTCGCGACGCGACCTGCCGCGCAGATCACGTCCGGTCCGGGGGAGCGGAAGAGAGGCGATTCCTTGGAATCGAGCCGGTCCCGGACGCATGCCAGGGCCTTCCCTGGTCGTGGCATGCCCTCAAAGCTGCTGATAGGCGCGGGTCTTCTACCCGACCCGTCCCGAATCCGCAAGGCCGATCCGACCATCTTGAGCAGAAAGGATCGACAACGCCGGTTCTCCTGTCGATCCTGATTCTCAGGCAGCCTCTTGAGACCACGGCGCATCCCCCTTCCAACGCCTCGGTCGATGCGTGGGCGACCTTGTGGGGACAGGACCCTCGCCACCATCGCATTGCGTAGGCGTCACGCTACTTACCGAGCGAGGTCCAAAAAAAGTCGAAGCCAGTGCCTTCGTCGTGCCCCGAGGCGCAGCCGAAAGCCCCAGCCAGGACACCGAGCGCCGTCTCTCGGAGGGAACCGAGGCGACGCGATCGGAGCAGACCAGGGCCCGCGGGCGCGATCGGCGGAAGGCGAGGGTCAAGCCGCTCGGGCGCGGTCCGGTAGGCGTTCAGGCAAGGCGTCGGCCCTTGCGGAAGGCCAGGGCGGCGATCCCCCCCGCGCCCCAGAGCATCAGGGTCATCGGCTCGGGGGTGAGGACGGGCGAACCGGGTCCCGTGCCCGTCTGCGCGCCGGGAGCGGTGAGGTGATACGTGTAGGTCACGGTCACGCTCGCGTCTCCCTTGGTCGTCACGCCCCCCGCGCCATTTCCCGAGCTGATCAGGGTGGACGAATTCGCGGAGGCGGCGACGGGCAGGGAAAGCGTGGCGACTCCGGTCGACGTCTTCGTGAAGAGCGCGAGGTCCGCGGCCGAGGTCAACGTCTTGGTCTGCGTCGCCGTCGCCGACGACGGCGCGATGTAATACGGCGAGGTCGTCGGCAGGTCCGAGCTAAAGGTTTGCGGGAAGGTCTGTCCGCTCTTGCCGCCATAGGTGACCGATCGCGTCAGGTCCGCGGTGTTGTACGGTTCCTGAGCGGTGAGAAGCGGGGTGGTCTTGTCGGGCTGAAACAGCGTGATCGTCGGCCCCGTGCCACTTCCGGCGACGGAATCGGTGATCGTCGACGCGTTGACGAACTCCATCATGTAGTGGTTCTGAATGTTCGCGGTGAAGTTCAGCGTGACCGAATCAAGGACGGCGGATTCCGTTGATGTCGAGTAGGCGGAGGGATCAAACTTCTGAAAGTTCAAGGGAGAGACGGTGGACCCATCGAAGTTGGTCGTCGTGGGCGGCAAGGTCGCCGTCTGAGTGATGACGTCCGCCCGCGCTGGGGTCGAGGCCAGGACAGCCCCGACCACCGCGCACACCAAGGCCAAGGTACGAGCCTGTCTCGACATAAGATTCCTCCTTTTGCCTTCCCCCGATCCCGACCCCAGTCCCGGCTCCATCATGGCGCCGGGGTGTCCTGGTTCGCTTCGTTCGATCGAGGGGAGATTCAAACGGTCGACGTCCTTCCGATCGGACGAGGGCGTCGCGCCGGGCGTTTGCCCGGCTCTCGCATGCCCAGATCACGATCAAGTCCTCAAAAAACTCCGGAAATCGTAGGCGATATCACGGAGCGTCGCCCGCTGCGAGGTCGGGAGGTGTGCCGCGGCTCGCGGGCGAGGCCGCCGTCGGAAACGACGGGCGAACCTCACCCCTCGCGGCGTGCTTCGAAAGGACGAACTCACGCAGTGCGGCCGAATTTACCCGCGCTTCCCCCGCCGGTCAAGGCAAAGATCGCGCCTCGTCGCTCTCCGGGCGATTTCCGGGCGAAGCCCTTCGGTTCGACCGGGAGAGCCGAGGCATCGTTATCAAAATTGCTCTAATCCTTGACGCGTACCAGCTTCATGATGCGACCCGCGACGTTCCAGTCCTGAACGTAGAGGTTTCCCTCTTTGTCCCAGGACGACCCGTGGGTGCCGCTGAAGATCCCCTCGACCCACTGGTCTTGCGGGATGTTGTAATTGCCCCCCTTGGCGCGATCGGGGTTGTTGCCGAGAACCGCGATGATCGTGTTCGACTTGTCGAGAATGACCAGACGCCCTTGAAGGTCGGGGACCGACACAAAATCACCCTGAACAGACGCCGATGTCGGCATTCCCAGGCCGGTCACGACCTCGTCGAGGAACTGGCCGTCGAGGTCATAATGCACGAGGCGTCCTTTCGGCAGGTGATTGCGGTCGCAGATCAGCAACCGGGGGGGAGCATATCGGGTGTCGAGGACCATGCCGTGGGCGGTGTTGAATTCCTTGAGCCCGTTCCCTTTGGTTCCGAAGTACGAGAGATATTTCCCTGTTTTGTCGAACTTAAAAATATGATTGCTACCGTAGCCGTCCGACAGGTAAATTTCCCCGTTCGGGGCCACGACGATCGCGGTCGGATTCAGCTTATTGAGCTTGAGCCCGGATTCTTCGGGGAAGGGAAGCTTCAGGACAATTTCACCGGTGTAGGCGTTGAACTTGAGCCCTTCGCCAGCGGCGTTGCGGGCCGCGTAGAGGAATTCGCCCTCGGGCTCTTCGCGAATCTTCAGGTCGTGGATGTCGGAATACTTCTCGCCGAGAAAGCTGCGAATCACCTTACCGTCTGGCGAGAAAACGAAGACGCCGGCATGGGCGCTTGTGTAAATATTTCCTTCCTTATCCACGGCGACACCGCCGTGACAGGGGCCGATCGCCGACTTGCCGTCGGGACCAAGTCCCCATCCCGGGACGGTGTCAAAGGTCATCGCTCCACACCCCATCCGCGCGGGACGGGTCTTTTCCGCCGCGAGTGCCGGCAGCGCGAATCCGAGGACAAGGGCAATTGCGGCGCAGCTCGAACGGTTCTTCACGACGAGGTCTCCTGAACTCTTTGAGTGTTTTACGTCACGGCAACCGCGGTCTGCGAACCCTTCCGATTCGCCGGAAGTCGGTTCTTGACTGCCGGCCTATCTTCAACGATCTGACCCGAAGATGGCAGAGAGTCTCAGGCCCAACCCGATCGTTTTCGCGTTGTCACTCTTACCGGGTCGATTTGTTCCGGTCAAGGAGCCACGCAAGGTGGGTTGTGATGTCCCGACTTCGTGATGGTCGCGTTTTCGGAGCATGATCGCGACGGAAACGAAGCCAACCATACACTTGAAAAACCGTGGCTCGCGGTTAGGGATTGGGCAAAAATAAGTTGGTGAAATAGCCCGAAGTATGGTAGTTCGTGGTCTATCCCGTGAGGAGAGATCCATGAGCTTCCGACGTGACAGTAAAGGTCAACGGACGTGGCAGGTATGGGTAGATCAGAACAGGGACGCTCTCCTGGGGTGCACCCTTCCCGAGTTTGTATTTTCGGATGAAATGAGGTGGTTCCGATTCGTCGAGCATGACGGATGGGACCAGGAGTCGGGCTGGAGTGTCACGATGCTTTCGCCAGACCAAGCCTCGGCCCTCTTCGACTTCCTCACGAGCGAGTACGGCAGCGTCGAGTACCGCCACCTCCTACGGATCTTGGATGAATCCCGCCGCAAGGCTCATCGCCCTGATGACGCCGATCATGACGGGCCGGATCAGCATCGGTGAACAGCCCTATGACGGACTCGGCACAGGTCGAAAGCATCCGCAGAAAGTACCTGTCCCTCGACCCCCTCCTGAGCGAACGGCTGCGGCGACTCTGGGCCGCCGCCGAATCCAGGGAGATCGGTTGGGGCGGCATCACCGCCGTCGCCCTAACCACCGGATTATCTCAGACGACCATTGGCGTCGGGCTGAAGGAGCTTCAGCTTCCTCCGGACCTCACCTCCTCCCGAGACCGCAGACCCGGTGGAGGGCGGAGGGCGGCCACCGCCAACGACCATTCTCTTTTGACCGACTTGGAAGCTCTGGTCGATCCGGTGACTCGTGGCGACCCCCAGTCGCCCCTGCGTTGGACCTGCAAGAGCACCCGAAAGCTCGCCGAAGAGCTTGAGCAGCAGGGCCACCGAGTCGGATACCGCACCGTGGCCACGCTATTGGGGGAGTTGGGTTACAGCCTTCAATCGAACCGAAAGGCTCGGGAGGGGGCATCACACCCGGACCGCAACGCCCAGTTTGAGCATATCAGCGATCAGGTCCGCCGCTTCCAGCGTCGGGGCCAGCCGGTCGTCTCGGTCGACACAAAGAAGAAAGAACTGGTCGGCGATTTTAAGAATGGGGGGCGGGAATACCAGCCACAGGGCCGGCCGGAGGAGGTCAGGGTCCACGACTTCAAGGACAAGGAGTTGGGCAGGGCGATCCCGTACGGCGTCTACGACCTGACGGCCAACAAAGGGTGGGTCAGTGTGGGCACCGATCACGACACCGCCCGGTTCGCCGCCGAGACGCTGCGGCGGTGGTGGGCCAACATGGGCTTGAAGGTCTACCCGAAGGCCAGGGAGTTGCTCGTGACCGCCGACTCGGGCGGGAGCAACGGCAGCCGTGTGCGGCTGTGGAAAGTCGCCGTGCAAGAGTTGGCCGACGTGACAGGGCTGCGGGTCAAGGTCTGTCACCTGCCGCCGGGGACGAGCAAGTGGAATAAGATCGAGCACCGGATGTTCTGTCACATCACCGAGAATTGGCGGGGCAGGCCACTTCGGAGCCTTGAAGTCATCGTCAACCTGATCGGGAGCACACGGACCGAAGCGGGGCTAAAAATCGAAGCCGCACTGGACACGAACAACTATCCGAAGGGTATCGAGGTGAGCGACGAAGAGATGGCCGAGCTGAGAATAACACCGGACGAGTTCCACGGAGACTGGAACTACACTATTGCGCCGAGACGATAATAGATTTCACCAGGTTATTTTTGCCCAACTCCTTAACGTTCTCCGGGCTCCTGTCCAGGTTCCGCATTGGAAAGACTGGTGGATTGTCTCTGTCGCCAATTCGGTTATGGTAACTCTTCACAAACCTGCCTCTGGTGTTTGCGCCATGGCCCAAGGACGTTCCGCCCGACCTGCTGATCGATCCACACGAGACTCGAATTGAGTCGTTGATTCACTCTCAGGGAGATCGCATCGATGTCTGGACCGGCACCGAAGCGGCTCGGCCTCGTGGCCGTCGGGCTGCTGGCTGGCTTCTTTTTTTCGCAGTCGCGGACCAACGCCAACGCCGACGACGCGCGCCCGATTGTCGCCGGGTTTGAGCGGTTCGCCGACGACCCCAAAACCGATCCGGCCGAAGCGGGCCGCTTGCTGCTCGGCGAATTGAATTGCACGTCCTGCCACCGGATCGATCCGGCCTTCGCGGCGCACCTGAATCGCAAACAGGCACCGATCCTCGACGGCATCGGTAACCGCGCGCGCCCCGCCGCCTTGCGTGCGTTTCTGGCCGCGCCTCATGTCAATAAAACAGGCACGACGATGCCCGATCTCCTCGCCGGGCTTCACGGCGCGGAGAAAGAAGAGACCGTCGAGGCGTTGACGCAATTTCTCGGGTCGACCGGCAATGTTCCTCATGCTCGGGTCGATCGCAAGGCGGTCTCGGCGGGACGGTTGCTTTATCAACAGGTCGGCTGCGCGGTCTGTCACGGTCAAAGCGGCGAGAAGGCGAACGCGGGCGTCGTCTCGGTTCCGCTCGGACCGATCGAGGAGAAGTACACGATCCCCAGCCTCACGGCCTTCTTGCTCGATCCCTTGAAGGCCCGGCCGTCGGGCCGGATGCCGGGTATGGTCCTCAAGAATGAAGAGGCAAGCCAGATCGCCCAGTTCTTGCTGAGGAACCTCAAGGGGAAGACGCAGCCGAGTCTCGATTACCGTTACTATGAGTTGGAGTCCTCGCCCGAGAAGATGCCCGACCTCTCGAAGCTCGAACCGAAGGGCAGCGGAGTCGCCGACAATTTCGACGTCGGTCTCGCCTCGCGACACGACAACATCGCGCTTCACTTCGAAGGACAGATCCAGATCCGCCGCGAGGGTCAGTACCGGTTCCTCACGGCTTCCGACGACGGCAGCAAGCTTTACATCGACGGCAACCTCGTCGTGGATAACGATGGCATTCACCCAAACCAGGGCCGCGAGGGAATTTACCGCCTGGGCCGAGGCACGCACCGCGTCGTCGTTGACTTTTTCAACGCGGCCGGACAGATCGAGCTGGATGTCGACTTTGAAGGCCCCGGCCTGAACCGACAACCTCTCGCCGGCTTTCTCACTCCGAAGGAAATCAAGAACGCCCCGAAATCCAACGACGCCGACGATCGGCTCGCGCTCAAACCCGAACTTGTCGAGAAGGGTCGGACCCTCTTTACCAAAATCGGCTGCGCCTCGTGTCATCAGATGTCGAACGATCAAAAGGCGATCGTCTCGACCCTCGACGCCCCCGCGCTCGCGGCTGTTTCGCCTGAAAAGGGATGTCTCGCGGAAAAGGCTGACGGAACAACACCACGATACGACCTGAGCGAAGGCCAGCGCCTGGCGCTCAGGGCGGCGATCCAATCCATCGCGAAGGTCGCGAGCCAGCCCCCCACGCATGCCCAGACGATCACGCGAACGCTCACCGCGTTTAACTGCTACGCCTGTCATCAACGCGACGGTCGCGGAGGCGTTGAGCCGACGCGCAACGACCTCTTCACCACGACCCAGAAGGAAATGGGCGACGAGGGACGCTTGCCCCCGTGGCTGACCGGCGTCGGCGCCAAGCTGAACGACCGCTATCTCCATCAGGTCGCCGACGCCGGGGCCAAGGATCGGCCCTACATGCTGACCCGGATGCCCAGATTTGGAGGCGGCAACGTCGGGCCGGTCGTCGCGGCCTTCGAGGCGGTCGACACGATCGAGCCGGTCCCCCTTCCCAACCTTGATGAAACGACGCGACGCGTCAAGTCGGACGGGCGCTTCCTCGTGGGCGGAATGGGCCTTGGATGCGTCAAGTGTCACACGTTCAAGGGGGTTCAGGCCGAGGGAATTCAGGCGATCGACATGACGATCATGACCCAACGCCTGCGTAGGGATTGGTTCCATCGCTACGTCGTCAATCCGCCGGCCTTCCGCCCAGGGACCCGAATGCCGACCGGCTGGCCCGATGGCAAAACAATGCTTCCGAAGCTTCTCGGCGGCGATACCGTCAGGCAGGTTGAGGCCGTCTGGCAATACCTCTCGGACGGCGGTTCGGCCGCCGAGCCGACGGGCCTGGGCCGCGAGCCAATGCCGCTCTTCGTCATCAACGAGCCGGTCATCTATCGGAACTTCATCAAAGGGGGCGGCCCTCGGGCGATCGGCGTCGGCTATCCAGAGAAAGCCAACCTGGCCTTTGATGCGAATGACCTGCGCATCGCCCTGATCTGGCAAGGAGGCTTCATGGACGCCTCGCGCCACTGGGTCGGCCGCGGCGAAGGAATGCAGCCGCCGATGGGCGACAACACGTTGGCCCTGCCCGAAGGGGCACCCTTCGCTCGCCTGGCGAGCCGGTCAAGCCCCTGGCCCAATCAGTCGTCACGCGACCTCGGTTATCACTTCCGCGGCTATCGGCTCGGACCGGATCGTCGGCCCGTCTTTCTTTATGACGTGAACTCCGCGCAGGTTGAAGATCATCCCGAAGGCGTCGCCTCGGCCAGGGCGCCCAGCCTCAAGCGAACCTTGACCCTCACCGCCGAGACGCCGCCCGTTGATCTGTACCTCCGCGTCGCCCTTGGCGATTCGATCAAGCCGCGAGGACAAGGGGCCTTCCTCGTCAACGGCGAATGGACGGTTCAGATCGAGGCCGGGGCCGAGCCGTTTGTTCGCCCGGCGGGCGGCAAGTCCGAGCTTCTCGCGCCGGTCAAATTCAACGGCAAAACGGCAACCATCGTCGAACGCTTCGACTGGTGAAAAAACCTCCGTTTTTGACGCGAAAACATAAAAATTTATTTCCAGGAGTTGCCTCATGCCCTGGTCTCGAACCTTGATTGGCTTCGTTTTCCTGCTCACGCTCTCTGGCCCTGGCCGGGCCGCCGATTCGCAAAAACCGAAGGAGCCTGAGAAGGAAGCGGATTTTTATGCGATCACAAGTTTACCCATTCCCGACGGCGTCGTTCTTGAAGTCGGCGCCCTGGAAATGCTGCCGGGCGACGTCCTCGCGGCGTCATCACGACGCGGTGATATCTATCTGATCGACAAGCCGTTCAGTCGCGATCCCAAAGAGGTCAAGTTCACGGTCTTCGCCTCGGGGCTTCATGAGGTTCTCGGCCTCGCCTATCGCGATGGCTGGCTTTATGCCACCCAGCGCGGCGAGGTGACGCGGATCAAGGACACCGACGGCGACCGCCGCGCCGACCTCTTCGAGACGGTCAGCGACCTCTGGGAGATCGGCGGCGATTACCACGAATACGCCTTCGGGTCCAAGCCCGACCACGACGGGAATCTCTGGGTCGCCCTTTGCCTGACGGGCTCATTCACCAGTGAAAACAAGTTTCGGGGCTGGGCCTTGCGGATCACGCCCGATGGCAAGACAATCCCGACAACCTCCGGCCTCCGGTCGCCCGGCGGCCTGGGGATGAATGCCGACGGCGACATGTTTTATACCGAGAATCAAGGCCCCTGGAACGGTGCCTGTGCCCTCAAGCACCTCAAGCCCGGCGCCTTCGTCGGTCACCCGGCCGGTCTCAAGTGGTTCGAAGATTCCAAGCTGCCCGGTCCCAGACCCGCCACGCCCACAAGCGGGAGCCGGATGGCGATCGAGGCGAGGAAGATTCCCGAGCTTTTGCCCCCGGCCGTCTATTTTCCTTATCCGAAGATGGGTCAATCGGCCAGCGGGATCGTCTGCGACACGACGGGCGGTAAATTCGGCCCTTTTGAAAAACAGATGTTCGTCGGCGATCAATCGGCGAGCACGATCATGCGGGTCGCCCTGGAGAAGGTCAACGGCCGCTATCAAGGAGCCTGTTTTCCGTTTCGCGGCGGGTTCGGATCGGGCAACCTGGCGATGCTTTTGACGCCCGATGGCTCACTCTTCGTCGGCGGGACGAACCGAGGCTGGGGCTCGCGCGGGGGCAAGCCCTTCGCGCTGGAACGGCTCAACTGGACCGGCAAGGTCCCCTTTGAAGCGCGGACGATGCACGCCCTTTCCGACGGCTTCGAGTTGACCTTCACCCGCCCCGTCGACCGGAAAACGGCGGGCGATCCGAAGTCGTACTCGATGCGGACGCACACCTATATCTATCAGGCTGATTACGGCAGTCCCGAGGTCGACGAGACCCGGCCGACGATTGACAAGGCGGTCGTTTCCGACGATGGAAAATCCGTGCGACTGACGGTTTCCAAACTCAGCGAAGGGCACGTTCACGAGCTTCACAGCGACGGCCTCCGCGATGCCGACGGCCTGCCTCTGCTTCATCCCGAGGCGTTTTACACGATGAACGCGATTCCGAAGCATTGATCGTGAATCGCTCCCGCGGCGCTTTCGAAAATGAAAAATCCATGAGTACGGATTTTCGATGGTATTGTGGTATCGCAATGTGTGTAATACGTTGAGCACACCCAAGCGAGCCCGTACCAGACACCGCGGAGTCTCCCCCCATGCCAGTGAGCCGACGTCCGTCGTTGTTGATCGGAGGTCTGACCCGTTCGCGAAAGCCTTCTCGACGCGTCCAGGGTCCTGATCGAAGGTTCTCGGCAACCGTGGCCGTTCTCGAAGGCCGGGCCTTATTGACCGCCGCGACGGTCACGACGCTGGAACTTTCGGCGGCCACGATCCGGTTCAGCCAGACAGAGACGCTGACAGCCGACGTGACCTCCACCGGCGGCACGCCTGACGCCGGGTCGGTGACCTTCAACGACGGCTCGACAACGCTCGGCGTGCAGCCGGTCGTCAATGGCGCGGCGACGCTGAGCATCGCGACCTTGGCCCCCGGCCAGCACTTCTTGCAGGCCATTTACAGCGGTGATGGCGCGACTTTTGGAGGCAGCAGCAGCCCGACCCCTCATGGCTCGGTGATCAGCACGGTGGCGGGGGGGGGCAGCGGTGGTGACGGCGGCCTGGCCACCGCCGCGGAGCTTGATTCGCCGTACGGAATCGCGGTCGATGCCGAGGGCAATTTGTACATCGCAGAGAGCGGCAGCAGCGACGTGGTGCGCCGGGTCGATCGTGCGACGGGGATCATCACCACGGTCGCCGGCACGGGGCCGTCGGGAAGCACCGGGATCGGCGGTCCGGCGACCTCAGCGCGACTTGTTGATCCTCGGGGTGTCGCCGTGGACGCCGCGGGCAACCTTTATATCGCCGACGCGGCGGGTGCGCGCGTGCTTCGCGTTGATCACGCCACGGGAATTCTTACCGACGTTGCCGGGAACGGAACCTCGAGCGGTGGCGGAATCGGCGACGGTGGCCCGGCTACCTCGGCGTCACTCCAGTATCCAACGGGCGTGGCCGTCGATGCCGCCGGGAATCTCTATATCGCCGACTCCGATCGCATTCGCAAGGTCGACGCCGCCACCGGGATCATCAACACGATTGCCGGGGGAGGTTACGCAGGGCCCGGGACAGCGCTCGGCGCGGAAATCTACCCTTATAAAGTGTCCGTCGATTCCTCGGGAAATCTTTACACCGCCAACGGAGCCGAGGCCTTCAAGATTGATCAGTCGACTGGGCTGATCTCGATTGTCGCGGGTTCTGGATATTATGGCTACGGAGGCGACGGCGGTCCGGCCACCCAGGCCGCGCTCTCGGAACCTGAAAGCGTCGCGGTCGATCCGTCGGGCAACCTTGATATTGCCGATACGGAAAATTATCGCATCCGCCAGGTCGGTGCGTCGACCGGGTTCATCAGCACGATCGCGGGCACCGGCGCGTACGGTTTTTCCGGCGATGGCGGTCCTTCGGTCAATGCCGAACTCTCCCTGCCGCTCGACGTCGCGGTGGACTCTTCCGGCAATATTTATGTCGCCGATTTTGGAAACGGCCGGATTCGCGAAATCACCCCTTCGGTCTCGACCGTCTCGGTCATTCCGACGGCCTCGTCCTCGGGCGCGGGGGATTACAACGGTGACGGCAAGGCCGACCTCGCCCTCTTCAACGCGACGACCGCGACCTGGCAGATCCGCAACCCGGATGGGACCTCGCAGTCGGTCCAGTTCGGCAGTCCCGGCGATACGGCCGCGCCCGGCGATTACGAGGGGATCGGCAAGTCCGACCTGGCGACGTACACGCCGTCAACGGCGACCTGGAACATCCAGGAGAGCACGGGCGTGGTTCACATCCAGTTCGGCGACCCGGCTTTTGGCGACGTCGCCGCGCCGGCCGATTACGACGGCGATGGCAAGACCGACCTCGCCGTCTTCCGGCCGTCAACCGATGAATGGATCATCCGGCCGTCGTCGGGGGGTCCCGATGAGATCCTCCATTACGGCGATCCCGCGCAGGGCGATACGCCCGTGCCGGGCGACTACTTCGGAACCGGCATGGCCACGCTCGCGGTCTTCCGCCCGTCGTCCGACCTCTGGATCATCCGACAGCCCGACGGCACCGACAGGCAAGTCAACTTCGGCGACCCCTCGACGCATGACGTCCCCGCCGAGGGAGATTACACAAACCTGGGGCATACGGATCTGGCCGTCTACGATCCCACGACATCCTACTGGACCTTTGCCAACCTCAATGCCATTCAAGTCACCTCGCCGATCCAGTTCGGATCAACTTCGACCGCGACGACGGACGTTCCCGCGCTCTCGCCAATCGTCAATATTCCGGTGGTTCAGGGGATCGCGCCCGATGAACTCGCGTCGTTCCGTCCCCTGGCCGACGAGTGGTTGATTCGCCAGAGCAACGGTGCGCTGCGAACGGCGTATTTCCCCACGACGGTGAATTCCGACCTCGTCGCCGTTCCCGGAGATTACGAGGGGACCGGCCGCCAGAACCTCGCGGTTTTCGATCCGACGACCGACACCTGGTCCATCCAGTTGTTCGACGGGACCGTGAAAAAGTTCCAGTTTGGCGACCCCGCCCAGGGCGATATCGCCGCCCCCGCCGATTACGACGGCGACGGCAAGACGGACTTCGCCGTTTTCCGGCCATCAACCGACCAGTGGATCATTCACCCTTCGTCAGGCGGTCCCAACGAGATTTTCCAGTATGGCGACCCCGCGCAGGGGGATATCCCCGTCCCGGGCAATTATTTCGGCACGGGCAAGGCGGCTCTCGCCGTCTTCCGACCGAGCGTCGATCTCTGGATTCTTCTCAAGCCCGACGGCACCAACGATTACCTCCAGTTCGGCGACCCTTCCGCCAACGACACCCCCGCGCCCGGAGCCTACAACGGCGACGGCATGACCGACCTGGCCCTTTACCGCCCCGAGGCCGGTCTCTGGATCATTCTGACGGATATCTCGGGCACAACCTCGTTGATTTCCTTCGGCGATCCCTCCAAATTCGATAAGGCCGCGCGGTCGCCAACGCTCGGCTCGTGATTGCATGGCCTGAAGGACCGGACGACTTCGCGGTTTTGCTGTTCCGGTTGCCCGAGATTGGCAAAATCTCGATGACCGATGACCAAGGACCGATGACCGAGGAATTGTTCCTCCTGGTCATCGGTCATCGGGCCTTCGCAATTCTCCTGGTTCCGTTCCAGCCGACTTGGAACGAAGGCCGGCAAATGTTAAACTTCATGCGGAGGTTTCAGTTCCCGACGTCTCGTCCGGGCCCTCTGAAGGAGTCCTCGGCATGCTCGATCAAGGGCGGAAAATCTCGCGTCGGCAGTTACTTCAGGTTGGCTATTCCGGCCTGCTGGGAATGAGCCTTCCGGGCCTGCTCGCCGGCCGAGGCGCGGCGGCATCGCTGACGAACGGCCGGGCGAAGTCGGTCATCGTGATCCTCCTGAGTGGCGGCCTGGGCCAGCATGACTCCTTCGACATGAAACCCGAGGCGCCCGATGGTGTCCGAGGGGAATTCAAGCCGATCGATTCCACCGTGCCCGGCATCCGGGTTTGCGAGCACCTGCCGCGGCTTGCGGCGAGGACGGATCGCCTGGCGATTGTCCGATCGATGTCGCACGGCGAGGGGAATCACCTGGTCGCCGTGCATCACGTTCTGACCGGGCATCCGTCAACGCCCCGAGGGGCGAACGACCTCGATCGGGTGGCCTCGCGCGATGATTTTCCGTGTTACGGCGCGGTCGTTGACAAGGTTCGACGCCGGGGCGATGGCCTGCCGAGCGGGATCGCCCTGCCGACGCGACTCGTCGAAGGCCCTCTAACATGGCCCGGTCAGGATGCTGGATTTCTCGGCCCGCGTCATGATCCCTGGCAGCTTCGGCTCGACCCGAACCGGCCCGAGGCTCGCGACGACAGCCTGACCCTTCCCGACGGCCTCAATCCGGAACGCCTGCACCGTCGCCGTCACCTGATGGAGCAGTTCGCCCCGATCGATCCCGGCGATGCCTTCAACGATCAGCGCGAGGCGGCGCTGGCGATGCTCTGCAACGGCAAGGTCGGCCTTGCCCTCGACACCCAGCGCGAAGACCCGAGGCTCGTGGATCGCTACGGCCGCCATTCGTTCGGGAAGACCCTGCTGACCGCGCGAAGGTTGATCGAAGCGGGCGTTCCCGTCGTCCAGGCGACGATGGGGATCGTTCAGACCTGGGATACGCACGTCGCCAACTTTCCGCGACTCAAGAATGACCTGCTTCCGCCGCTTGATCGAGCGGTCTCGACCTTGCTCGACGACCTGGATACGCGCGGCTTGCTCGACGAGACGCTCGTCGTGATGCTCGGCGAGTTCGGCCGGACGCCTCGAATTCACCCGCTCAAGCCGGGCGACGTGCCGGGGCGCGATCACTGGCCCGCGGTCTTCTCGGCGGTCTTCGCCGGTGCCGGGGTGATCGGCGGCCAGCTGATCGGCAAGTCGGACAAGCTGGGGGCGTACCCGGTTTCCAAGAGCTTCGGCCCGCCCGACCTCGCGGCAACGGTCTACCACGCCCTCGGTGTCGATCCCGCGACCGAACTCCGCGACCGACTGGGGCGACCCCTGCGACTCTGTTCGGGCGAACTCATGACACCTCTTTACACGGCCGGTTCGGTGTAATCAACGGGCTGAGTCATCGACGCTCCGCTTGCCGATATCCTCGATCTTGCCAGCATTCGGGGAGGGTTGCCTCGATTCACGGGCCGGGGACTGGCTTGCGAGTCCGCGCGGGGGTATCCCCCCTGGCCTTCACGAAGGCGATCATCGCGGCCAGGCCGGTATCGCGTCGGGCTTCGGGCCAGGCGGGATGAAAGGCGGGGGCACCTTCCAGGGTCGATAACTCCCAGGCGTAAACGTCGGCCATCCGGATCGGTTGCGAGGCGCCTGAAGGAGGGAAATCGGCGACGTCTTTCTGTGAACGTTTGCTCATCATCGCTCCGGAATCAAGCTTCACGGTCACAATGCCCGCGTTGCCTGCCTCGGCCACGCCGACGGGCGAATGGTCGTTCAGGGCGTTGAGTAGCATCGTTCGGAAGGCCGGAACCTTGATCATGGGCGAGGCGATCACCGAAGCGCTCCTTCGCCCGGCGTTCCTGATCGGCCAGGAGAGCGGGCAATGGTTCGAGAAAATCAAAATAAGGTGACTTCTGGCCGGCCCCCGTCGGGTGATCGGGCCGATCGAACCGCATGGCCTCGGCCTTGACGTTGACGACGCCCGCGAACGTGTCAAGAAAGCGAGCGTCGGCCAGGGCGATGGAATCGTCGCCGCGCATGTGGGCGCAAATGGCCCGGTCAAAGTGATACCAGGCCAGGTCGTTGGCGAGAGTCAGGTACGACATGCCGTAGCTGGTCAGGTCGATCCTCGGCGCGGGGAGCTTTGCCGCCTTCGGAAGCTTGGGACGTCCCGAGCCAACCGACCAGACCGATTCCGCCAGGTCGACCCGGCCGAGACGCAAGAGCAGGCAAACCTTGATCGGATGAGGCGACGCAACAGCAACGGACGACGCCTCGTTGTTGGCTCTAAACGCCTGGAAGGGCGAGGAGTCGTTCCGACGTACTCGGGGAGCGACGTCGGCCCGGCCGGTTCCGGCGGCGTCTTCAAGGGCGAGGACGTCGGCGTCGAGGTCAGCCGGTCCAAGGTCTTCGACGATCGGGTAAACCAGGCCGCTCCATGCGACCGCGTACCGAATTTTTGCCTCGCCGCGAGCGGGCAGAAGCCAGCCGCTCGTTGCAACCTCGCTCCCTTGGCCACCCCGGACACTGCCGACGGTGAGACGGATCTTGTGATATTCACATCCTCTCGGATCGGCGAGACCCTGGTCAAAAAGCGTTCTGGTCGAGGAGATGAGGAACCGGGGAAGGCTCGTCGGCGGCGGAGTCCACGGCTCGGCCTGTCGCGGGGGCGTGGGCAAGATCGGCTGCTCATCGGCCCGCGCCAGGGAGACGTTCCAGAGGACGAGCACGCTCGCGATCGAGAGACGACTTGATGACATGCTTGAGACGAGTCGGATCATGAGAGGGTCTTCCTGGGGGGGTCAGTCGTCGAGGATCGGGAGCCAGTCGTCATTGCGGATCATCGCATGAGGCTCATCGAAGCGGAGCCGGACTGGCAGACCAAGAATTCGGGCCAGGGCCAGTCGAGACTGGGCCTTGCCGTGGTGGCGAATGTCGAAGGCGCGGCGGACGTTGGGATTGGCCGGAGGAGGCGGGTCGTTGGGAAGGGCGTCCACGAGCGATCGAGCAAGGCGGCCATCAAAGGCGCCGGCGTACTGGAAAAGTTTCTGGCCTTCTGATCCAAGGTCCCAGCGCTCATCGTAAAGACGATTGAGTCGGGCGGCGACCGGCGCGAAGACGACTTCGGCCGCGGCCCGGTCGTAACGCCCGGTCAGCGCCGCCAGTTCGGCCAGATCCACGTAAGCCATTCGGGTCATCGGGAGGACGAATCCTTGCTCGACCCGCGCCGGGAGTGGGGGTCGACTTGACAGAGCCAGCCAGAAGACATCGGGCGCCCGGTCGGGGTCGATTTGAACCGTCAAGGGCACGAGCCGGGCAAGAGCCACGGCAGGAGACGGCCGGATCGCCGGGTCTCGGGCGAGCGTCACGAGTTGTCTGACCGATTCGCGGAGCAAGGCCCGAGCCGCGTCGCGGTCAGACGCCGCGAGAGTTCGGGCCGCGATCGCGGGCAGAAGTGCCTCGACCATCGGTGTCTGATCCTCGGCGGCGAGTTTCCGGGCCGCGGCAAGATCCTTCGAGGCCATTCGCAGACAGACGGAACGTCGCACGTGGAACGCTGGGACGGTTCCATCGCCTCGACAAGTTGACGCGCCGCGTCGGGATCACTCGGGGCGATTCGCTCGGCGATTCCGTGCCGTAATCGGTCGGTTCGAGACGCGGGCTGATTTCGGTCCTGAAGAAGCCTGAGCGTTTCGGGAAGATCCACGCGCGCCAGCGCCAGTATCAGGTCGTCGCGGGGATCGGGGAAGGGCTGCGTTCGAGGCTGCTTTTCGAGAACCTGAGCCTCGCGGACGAACTTCGTTCCTCGGTCGATGTCACCGAGGTCAAGCCAGCGGTCGGCGAGCCGAGAGAGAAGGCTGGTTAGCTGGCCGGAGTCCTCGATCTCGCGGACGCGGTGCTCGGCGCGTTCGAGCAGGTCGTGGCGGAATTCCAGGGGAGCCGTCGCCTTCAGGCGATCGAAAAGCGCCAGGGAAGTCGACGCCGCGAGGCTTGGTTGACCGATTTCGTCGAGAATCTCAAGGGCCTTGCGCGGGTCGGCTTCAAATCGGCCGAGAGCCAGCGCCTTGAGCTGTTCCAGATCCACGGCAACGACCTGATCCTCGATCATCTCGATGGCTCGATCGGGTTCCACCAGGGCGTTGATTTCGGGAAGACGTCGCCGGTCGGGAAAATCATCAATGCTTGCCGGGACCTTGCGGACTTCCGCGATCAGGTCGCGGGCAATCGCCCGCTCCTCGTCCCGGGAAACCGGCGAGGCGGCCGGTTGAAGTGGAGAGGCCGGAGCGTCGTCGAGGCGACGAAGGGAAGCATCAATGGGACGATCTCCCGGGTCGACCCGGCGGCCGACGAAGTGAAAGCCCTCTTTGGAAACAAAGAGCAAGGAAGGGGTGTCGGCGACGCCCGAGACCTGATATCGACCGTCGCGGTCGGTGAAAGAGCGGGCGCGTTTTGGACCCTCGCCCGCCTGAAAAACCTCGGCGCCGGAGATCGGCTGACCCTCGGCGTCGGTGATCCGGCCGAGAATCGCGCGGTTTTTGATGGCTCGACGGAGCGTCAGGTCGGCGACGTTCAGGGTGTCGGGTGGGGACCAGCCGGACGACATGGAGTCAAATCCAGGGGCCTCGGCCTCGACCTGATACTGGTTGCCGATCGGGAGCTGGTCGGGGGTTCGGTATCGGCCGTCGGGGCCGGTCCGCAACGGTTCCGACCCGTCAAATGCGAACTCGACGCCCGAATGTCCCTGCTGGTCAAGCGCGCGAATCCTGACCTGAATCAACGCGCCGGAGATGGGCTGACCGTCAGGGCCAAGCACGCGACCGGCAAGGGCCAGGGTCGGACTCACCTTGAGGTGGAGCACGACCGGCTCCCCCTCGCCGGCCGAGGCGATCGTGACCGGCTCCGACCTGGCAATCAACCCCATCGTCGCCTTGAGGCTCACGCTGGCCTTCGGCGCAATGCCCCCCATGAGGAACTCGCCCTGGGCGTCCGTTGTCACCGAAAGGGTGTTGGGATTCTCGCCGAACTCGGCCGAGGTCCACCTTCCCCGCACAGTGACCCCCGCGCGCGCCTTGCCCGCCTCGTCAACGACCCGGCCACGCACCTGGGTTGCCTTTCGAAGCGGAGGCGGGGTCAGTTCATGCCGGGCCTCTCCCTCCTTGACCTCGAAATCGAGCCAGCTCTGAACCCTCGGAGGCAGAAAGTAGGCGTCCGGCATGCTGAAGGGAGCGAAACTGAACCGGATCGGGCCGGGGAGGACGTAGGTTGAGAAATGGCCTTGCGCATCGGTGACAAGATTCTGAGCGTTGACCCGACCTGTCTTCAGCGGCGTGATGTCGACCTTGAGATCGGCAATCGTCGCCCCGCCGGGTTCATCGCGAACGATCCCCTCGACCTGAACGCCTCGACGGATGCCGATCTCGACCTCGGCAACTTTCCCGGGCAGGATTCGGACCGAAGGGAGCGTGTCGACGAGGTAGGGTGAACCGTCCGGGGCCTTGATCTCCCAGAGAATCTGACCCTCGGCGATGGCGGGATATTCAACCCGGCCATCGTCGTCCGTCGTCTTGCGAAACCAGTGAACCGTGTACGGCCCGCGATAGTCTGGCTCGGTCGGCCTGCACCGCGCGGTGATTTTCCAGCCGCGAGCGGCCCGCGGGTCGTCGGCGACGACGTGAACCTTGAGGCGGCCACGGCCCCGGATCGTGATGGTCTTGGTCTCGGAATCGACGGGGAGGCACTGAACGAAGACGTCGGAAGCCGTCACGTCGGCGGCGAAAACATCGGCGAGGCTCAGGCCGTCGAGCGTCGCCAGGCCATCGGCGTCGGTCGTCACCGCGAGACGGTCGAGCATGATATCGGGGGGCCTGGGCGCCTTGAACGTGAACTGAACGGGTCGAAGGCGCGCGTCCTTGACGGCCTTGCCTTCGTGATCGACGACGCGGATTGAGGTCTCCGTCGGTGGGCCGAGGACCAGGCGTGCCGGCTCGTCGGGTCCCGGAATCTCGTGCTTGTACTCAATGAAGGCGATTCGAGAACCGGGCTTGAAGGCCCAGAGTGTCGGCGACCACATCGAACCTCGGCCCGCCAGATCGGCGGGGCGATCGAGATGGAAACGGCCCGCTTCGTCGGTCTCGGCCAGGGCGATGGCCTCGGGCCTTGTATGGGTCGCGATCGTGTCGCCAAGCCAGACCGTCGCCCCCGCGACGGGTCGACCATTGGCATCCTCGACGGTGCCAGAAAGCGGGACCGTGATCCCGAGCGCGATCCAGGCCAGGGGCGCGAAGAGTGCCATGATCGACCTCCCTGGCAATTTGAGCGTTATGATAGGGACGCGTCGGCCGTCGAACGATTCCCCGCCGATTGAACTGAGCCGAAGGCCGGAGACGGAGCTGACTCGCCTGGAACGGACCAGCATAAGTCGTTGTGCCGCGATATCAAGAACGTGACCTGAGAAATTGAGTCGAGAACGGAAAACAGTGGTTTGTAACCACGGACGAAACAGAGGCCCGATCCGCGATTTGGTGGGAAGTCTGAAAAATCTTTGTAAGAAAACCGTCCGGGCGTTGTGAAATCTTTCAGGAAAGCTTGCATGACCGACCTGACGCCGACACGCCTGAGCCTGCTGCTTCGCCTTCGCGATGCCGAGGATGAGCGCGCCTGGATGGAATTTTTGCAAATTTATACGCCGCTCATTCATCGACTCGCCCGCCGGGGCGGCCTACAAGAGGCCGACGCCGCCGATCTTGCCCAGGACGTCTTTCGCGCCGTGGCGGGGGCGATCGGGCGTTGGGACCTCGACCCGGCGCGTGGTTCGTTTCGAGCCTGGCTGACGCGAATCGCGCGCAACCTCATGCTGAACTTTCTGTCCGCGCGGAAGCGTCAACCAAGAGGCAGCGGAGATACCGATGTCAATCGGCTCCTGGAGCAAGAGCCGGCCCCGGACCCTGAATTAACCGCGGTTTACGTGATTGAATACCGGCGCCAGCTTTTCCAGTGGGCCGTGGGTCAGGTCCGCGACGACTTCCGCGAGCCGACCTGGCTGGCCTTCTGGAAGACCGCCGTCGATGGCGAACCTCCCCGCGAGGTTGCCGAGGGACTGGGGTTAACCACCGGGGCCGTTTATGTCTATCGGAACCGGGTCATGGCCCGGATCAGGCGGGCGATCGAGCGTCACGACGGCGAGGCACTCGGAAACCAGGGGGGCGACGATGACTTCGGAAATTTCCTGCGTTGACGCGACCGTTTTGAGCGATCTCCTTGACGATCGTCTGCCGGCCGATCAACAAACCGAACTGACCGCGCATCTGGAAACCTGCGAAAAATGCCGGACGGTCTTCGACGAGCTGGCCGCCGGATCAGGCTGGTGGGGTGACCTTCGCCGGTTTGTCCAACCCGATCAAGACGCGGATGAGTTCATGTGTCCCACTGCTATGAACACGTTAAAATCGCCTGATTCCGATCCCATTCACGAGGAACGCTTGGACTTTCTCGGGGCTCCGACCGGGCCGGGACATATCGGCCGGTTTGGACCTTACGAAGTGCTGGGCCTGCTCGGTCGCGGAGGGATGGGCGTGGTCTTGAAAGCCTTTGATCCAGCCTTGCACAGGCTGGTTGCGATCAAGGTTCTCGCGCCTCGACTGGCCAGCAGCGCCATGGCCCGACAACGATTCGCTCGCGAGGCCCGAGCCGTCGCGGCGATCGCGCACGAACATATCGTCACGATTCATTCGGTCGACGCCTGGGAAGGTCTTCCGTATCTGGTCATGCAATACGTCTCGGGCCGATCCTTGCAAGAGCGGATCGATGCCGAGGGGCCGATGGGTGTGAAGGAGGTTCTTCGGATCGCCATTCAGACGGCCTCTGGCCTTGCCGCGGCGCACGCGAGGGGGGTGATTCATCGCGACATCAAGCCCTCGAACATCTTGCTGGAAAACGGCGTCGAGCGCGTCAAGATCAGCGATTTCGGCCTGGCCCGAGCGGCCGACGACGCCAGTCTGACGCAGAGCGGATTCCTCGCCGGGACGCCGCAGTACATGGCACCCGAGCAGGCCAAGGGAGAGCCGATCGACCCCCGCGCCGATCTTTTCAGCCTGGGAAGCGTGCTTTACGCGGCCTGCACGGGCCGGTCTCCCTTTCGCGCCGAGACGACGATGGGCGTCCTGCGTCGCGTCTGCGACGACACGCCCAGGCCGATCCGCGAGGTCAACCCCGACCTTCCCGACTGGCTCGCCGCGATCATCAATCGACTTCTCGCCAAGAACCCCGCCGATCGCTATCAGACCGCCGAGGAACTGGCCGACCTGCTCGAACCTTTTCTCGCTCACGTTCAGCAACCGTCGCGGTTCGCGCTTCCAGAATTTCCAGAACGCGTGGCCGTGACGAAACGTCGCATATCGTGGGCCGTCGCCGCCCTGGTGTTGGCGATGCTGTTGGGGGGCCTTGGCGTGGCCGAGGCGGTGGGCGTCGCCGATCTTCGAAGTTTCCTCGCCACGATTCTGCGGATCAAGACGCGAGACGGAATGCTCATCGTCGAGGTTGAAGATCCCGAGGTCACGGTCAGTGTCGACGACGAGAATGGCGAGGTCACGATCTCGGGCGCGGGTTCGCATGAGCTTCGGCTCAGGCCGGGGCGTCATCAGGTTCAGGCGTCGAGAGATGGGAAACCGGTTCTTGATGAATTGATCACAATCACGCGTGGAGGCAAGCAAGTTGTCCGGGTCCGCCGCGAACCCCCCGAAGCCGCCCTGGTGAACGCCCGAGAAACCACGAGAACCGTGACGCCGGAGGTCGTGAACCCGCCGTCCAGACCGGCGACCGCCGCCCCGTTGATCGATCCCTTCAGAAACGTGGATGACAGGCCCTTGATGCTCAGCGAACGGTCGCTGGCCGCGGCTCGCCCGGCGGCGTCGATCTGGAGCATCGATGTCTCCGCCGATGGTCAACGGATCGTGACGGGTGAGTCGGACGGCCTGCGCGTTTATGATCTCGGATCGAAGAAGGTGCTCTGCCAGGCCGAGACGCCGGGCATGACGGTCGGCTGGGTCGCCTTTTCGCCGGACGGCAAGCGGATCGCCTCGGCCGAGCATGGTCGCGGCGAGAATTACGCGGTCTTGCGCGACAGCGAGACGGCCCGGGTGATTCACATCCTTCGAGGGCACGAAGCGGGGACGAACTGCGTCGCCTTCTCGCCAGATGGCCAGACGCTCGCCTCTTCCAGTTGGGACAGAACGATCAAGCTCTGGGACGTGGCTTCGGGCACGGACTTGCGGACGATTCGAGGCCATGACGATCAGGTGACCGTGGTCGCCTTCCTGCCCGACGGCAAGACGCTCGCCTCCAGCAGCCTCGACAAGACGGCGAGGCTCTGGGAGGTCGCGACCGGCAAGGCTCTCGCCGTGCTTCGAGGTCATGACAAGGCCGTGCAACGGCTCGCGATCTCTCCAGACGGCAAGATCCTCGCGACGGCGGGTTATGACATGACAATCAAGCTCTGGGACCTGGCCGAGACCCGCGAGATCGCCAGCTTGACGGGTCACGATGCGCCGGTGCTCGCGCTCGCGTTCAGCCCGGACGGCAAGTCGATCGCCTCGGCGGCGAGCCTCTGGGGTTTGAAGTGGGGTTACGCGGGAAGACCGAGCGAGATTCGCGTCTGGGACGTCGCCACCCGCGAAACCCGGGAAATCTTCAACGGCAATGAGAGTCATGTCTTTTCCGTCGGGTTTTTGCCCGATGGGAAGACGCTCGCCTCGGGAAGCATGGACACGACCCTTCGCCTCTGGAACCTGGCGACCGGGAAAGAGCGCGAGCGCCTCGCACCCTCGCCGCGCGGCCAGCGCGAATCGGTGGCCCTGGCGTTGGCGTATTCGCCCGACGGGCGTTTCCTGGCCTCGGCCGGTGAAGATAAGGTCATCAGTCTGAGCGATCCCGCGACCGGCGAAACGATCAAGACACTCGACGGCCCCGATGCCTCGGTCGCGGGACTGGCCTTCAGTCCCGATGGCAAGAACCTCGTCTCGGCGGGCTCCAGCAAAACCGCGACGGTCTGGGACCTGGCGACTCGCGAGCCGAGCGCGACGCTTTCGGGTCATTCCGATCGAATCGCCGCCGTGGCGTTTTCTCCCGATGGAACGCGGATTGCCTCGGCGGGTTTTGACAGCACCGTCCGGCTCTGGGAGGCGGCGACCGGCAAGCCGATGGCGACGCTCGAAGGCCATACCGGCGCGGTTCGTGCCCTGGCCTTCAGCCCGGACGGACAGACCCTCGCCAGCGGCGGGAAAGATCGGTCGGTCCGGTTCTGGTCGGTATCACCCCCGGCGGCGGGCAGACGCATCGACGATTCTAGGGGAACTGTCCGCGCCCTCGCCTATTCGCCCGACGGCAAGATGCTGGCGATTGGCTCGGAAGACGCGATGGTCCGGCTCTGGGACGTGTCGACCGGTGAATCGCGCACGTTCTCAGGTCAGAAGAATAACGTCACCTGCCTGGCCTTCTCACCGACGGGCGCGACCCTCGCCAGCGGTGGCCTTGACTCGATGATCCTGCTCTGGAACGTCGGCTCGGGAGAGATGCGAACCCGGATTCAGGGGCAGACCGAAGGCATCACCGCGCTCGCCTTCGCGCCGAAGGGCTGGCAACTTGCCTCGGCCGCGAAGGACAGGACCGTCAAGATCTGGACCAATGATGTTTCCGATCGAAAGCCGGTCACGACGCTCAACGACCTCAAGGCCGAGGTCTGGTCGGCCGCCTTCTCGCCCGACGGCAAGACGCTTGTCTGGGGTGGCAAATCCCGCGAGATCCTCGGCAGCACTCCTCCCGGCGCTCCCTCTCGGGTGCTCAACGCCGAGATTGGCGCCACCTGGGCCATCGCCTTTGCTCCCGACGGCTCCTCGTATGCGACTGCCGGCTACTACACCGAGTCGGCCATCAAGGTCTGGAATGCGCGATCTCATGCCCTGATGTTCGACCTGAAAGGGCACACCGACCACGTCCGATCGCTCCAGTATTCGCCCGATGGCAAGTCCCTGGTCTCGGGGAGTTATGACAGAACCGTGCGGCTCTGGGACCTTGCCTCGAAAACACAGCGATCGATGCTCTCTGCGCAGGCGATGCCGATCAACGAGGCCCGCTTTTTTCCCGATGGCCGCCGGCTCGCCATTGCCACGGGAGACTGGAAGGCCCATCAGAGGCCGGGAAGTCTGGTCTTCTGGGATCTTGATCAGAACACCTCCCGCATCCTCGCCGCGCATCAAGGCGAGGTGAAATCCCTGGCGATCTCCGCCGATGGCGCGACGGTCGTCACCGGCGGCACGGACGGCATTCGCGTCTGGGACGCCAAGACCGGCTCGCCCCGGCAGTTCCTCGAAGCGGCTGATCCCTCGGTCCACGCCCTGGCATTCTCAATTGACGGACGTTATCTCGCCTCCGGGCATTTTCTCGGCGACGTGGTGATCTGGGATGCAAAAACGTTCCGCGTCCTGACAACCTTCAAGGGGCATCGGGGCCTCGTCTTTTCTCTCGAATTCAGCCCCGATGGCCGGACCCTGGCTTCAAGCGGTCGCGATAAGACCCTGAAGCTCTGGGCAATCCCCGCGCCGTAATCGGCGCGGATTTCGCTGTTCCGCCCGATCGCCGGGACAAAGACTTTCCTTCAAAGGAGTCGAGCCGTGCCACGCGCTGGATTCTGTGTGATCGCCTGCGCGCTCGTCGCCGTCTGTCTTGGTCGGGGCGAGACTCACAGGGACGCGGCGCGCCTGCCAAGTCCCCCGGCCGTCGCCGGTCTGAATTCCTGGCTCACCGCGAACGACAGGGACGCCTTGATCGACCTGGCGAACGGTCGCGTTTTGCCCGCGCCCTCGGCCGGTTCGGGCCTGGTGGCGACCTTCCCCGTCTGCTCTCCCTGGGTCGATGCCCGGGGGCGTCGAGAGATCATCGCGAGCTGGCACCGCCGATCGTCGGCTCGATTGCTCGGCGGACCCCCTTCGTGGGGTCTGGCCCGGTTTTCTTACCCGGACAATCGTTTGCTCGAACGTCTGGAGTGTGACCGACTTCCCTCGGGTCCCCCCGCCTGGCTGCCTGGCACCGCCTCGCGGGTCGTCTTCGCCTCCGGCGACGGCGAATTGTATCGTTTCGATCTGGGGCCGAAGCGCGAATCTTCAGGCCAAGGCTCTCAAAAATGTCCAATGTCCCCACCGCTTTCCTGGCTCGTTCGAGGAGTCGAAAGCGAGACGAGACACCCCATGATCCGCGACGTGAGTTGCCCAGGGTCGTGGCCTGGCGGTCCCTGGCTGCTGGCCTCGGTCTACCGCTTCAAGAACCCTGGCGATCCAAGGGACTCGGGAAAATCTCGAGTCTGGTGGCTCCGGTTGACCGACGATGCCTCGGCTATTGCCGATGCGGGTCCACTCGCTCTCGACCGCCCTGATGACGCGACCGAAGGGCCGGAAGAGTATTCACCCGTGGTCGTTCCCGGGCAAGGTGGTCGGTTCACTCTCGCCTATCTGTCGCGAGAAGGCGATGGCCGTTCGTGCGCCTTGAACGTGGCTCGACTCAAAATGAATCCCGCGACCGGGGCGCCTGGCTTTCTTGTCTCGGAATCGCGCGTGATTCTTCGAGACGTCGCGATGAACACGCCCGCGTTCTCGCCGGACGGCCAATGGATTTATGCCGTGACCCATCACCACGGCAAACCGCCGCGTGTTGTCCGTCTGGCATTATGACGGAAGTCGTTTTCAGGGACCTCTTCGCGAAAGTCTCTCTGTACCCGGCGTCGGTGCCCGCGGTAAATTCAAAGGGATCTTGGAGGTGGCAAGACGCCGAAACGCGTTCTCGGATGGGAGATCGGATGAGAAAAGCCGTCGTTCTCTTGAGTGGCGGTCTGGACTCGGCCACGGTGCTCTCGATCGCGAAGGAGGAGGGGTTCGAGCTTTACGCCCTCACGATCCTGTATGGCCAGCGTCACCAGATCGAAGGCGAGGCGGCGCGTCGGGTCGCGGCGGCTCTGGGCGTCGCGAAGCACGTTGAAGAGACCATTGACCTCCGCGCCTTTGGCGGCAGTGCGCTCACGGCCGAGATCGACGTTCCCAAGGGCCGCGACGAGGCCACGATGGCCGTGGGAATTCCGATCACCTATGTCCCCGCTCGCAACACGGTCTTCCTCGCCCTCGCCCTGGCCTGGGCCGAGGCGATCAACGCGTTTGACATTTTCGTCGGCGTGAACTGTGTTGACTACTCAGGTTATCCCGACTGTCGGCCTGAATTTCTCGATGTCTTCGAGCGACTCGCCAACCTCGCCACCAGGGCGGGCGTCGAGGGCACCGGCAAGTTTCGAGTTCACGCCCCGCTCATCAAGCTCACGAAAGACCAGATTATTGAGCGTGGACTGGCCCTCGGCGTCGACTACGGTTTGACCCATAGCTGTTATGATCCCTCGCCCGAGGGCCGGGCCTGCGGGCGCTGTGATTCGTGCCTTTTGCGACTGGCCGCGTTCAGCCGCCTCGGCCTGACGGACCCGATCGAATACGCATCCTCGCGATCCTGAAAGGTCGGGCCGCCGCGCGATGAAACGCCGACGCATCCTCATGGTCAGTGGAAATGCACCGCCGGTGCGCGACGGAGTTGGTGACTTCACCGACCGTCTCACGCGCGAGTTGATCCGACGCCGACCCGATTGGGCCTGGTACTGGATCTGTCGACGCCCGCGCTGGTATCAGGCGCCGATCGTCCGCCGCGACGGCCTGACCCTGCTTCGGCCGAGCCACACCTGGACGCCTCAGGGCATACGCCTGGCCTGTTCGGCCGCTCGGGCGGTCCGGCCCGATCTGATCCACATTCAGGAACAGATTCATTCGTTTTTCGAGACCGACGCCGCGTGCCGACTGGCCGACCTGGCGACCTCGGCCGGCCTGCCGCTGGTCACGACCTTGCACGAATATCACGTCGAATTGCCGAGCGTCCGGCACACCTCTTACGTCGTCAAGAGTTCCGACGTGATCATCGCCAACGATCCCCGCAACGCCGAGCGTTGCCTCGACCAGACGGGTCGGTCGGCCGATCATCGCTGGTGGAGCGGCAGCACGCTCTCGCCTCCGCCATTGACCTCTCGCGCGGCAACGATTCCCGGCCGTCTGACCACCTTTGGATTCATCAGCGCGCTGAAGGCGCTCGGTCTCGTCGGCGAGGCGGTCAAGGACCTGCGCCGCCAGTCGCCCGAAGTTCACTGGACGATCATCGGCGAGTTCCGACCTGATGCCGATCCGGCTCACGCTGCGCTCGCGAAGCAAATTGACCCGGCCGCCGTCGAGTTCACAGGCGCCTTGCCCGACGGACCGGAGTTGCAATGTCGGCTCGCCGAATCCGAGATCATGCTCTTGCCCTTCACCGATGGAGCCTCGCAACGGCGGTCGACCCTGCATGTCGCCTGGGCGTATGGCTTACCCGTCCTGACGACCCCGCCACCGACCGAGAACGACGCGGTCGTCGATGGCGTCAATTGCCTCTTCGTCCGCGAGCCGACCGCGAAAGCCTGGGCGGAGGCGATCCAGAGGGTTCGGTCGGATGCCGACCTGGCGGCAAGGCTACGCGCGGGAAGCCTCGCCGCCGCCGAACGCTTCTCGTGGAGTCGCCTGGCCGAGCTTTACCTTGGGGTTTACGACCGTCTCCTTGACGATCGAGCCTCCAGGATGAAGCCTCTGGAGACAGGGTTAACGCCGGGTCACCAGTAGATCCACTCATAAGGCGGCTCGGCCCGGCTGATTTCCTTCTCGCTGAGGTTGCGAGCGTCGCCGCGGCGGATCAGATCGATTTTGAGGGTCTTGTAGCGGACGACAGGCTTGCTGTCGGGAGGAGTAACCTCTTGATAGCCGTCGGAAAGGCCACGGATATAGATCGACATTTTATCCGCGTGTGGGTCGATCCCCTCCCACATCGCGACGCCAAAAACAGCGTCATCCACGGTCGGCTTGGTGCTCGGCGGGATCATCCCGATGACGTCGACCGGCCCGAGGAGCCGGATGCTCGGATCTTCTCGGGCCTGAATCAGCTTGACCGCCCTGGGCAGAACCGATTCCTCGTAACGCTTGTTCGTATCGGTGACGAGCGTGAATTGAGGGACGAACTCGCGCGCCTTGCCCGTTCGGTTCACGACCCGGTAATAAAGATAATGAATCACCCGACGCTTGCCATCGACCTCAAGAGAATAGATCCGAAGGGTCTTGAAACCGAAGTCGAGAACCCAGATCCCTTGCTTGTCGCGCGGCAAGAGCGAGGTATCAATCATCTCGAAATTATAGCTCGGCGCATCGCGTCGAACGGGGACGGTCGGCAAGGCCGGCAAGCCGCGATTATCGCCCGGAATCGCGTCGGGACCGGGCAACGCGCCGGCCGCCGGGGCCGGATTGGCCTTCGCGGGCTCATCCTGGCCAAACGCAGACCCTCGGCCCGCCGCGAGCATGGCGAGGGCCAGGGCCGAGAACTCCCTCCGCGTCGGACGGTCAATCACGCGTCACTCTCCCCCAAGCAAGATTGGGCCAAACGATGGGTTGCGAGACCGGAACCGCGTCAAGAGAGGGAGATCCGTCGAGGTCCTTCTAATCTAACCCGAAATCTCATTTCTGGTCAAGAAAACCTCGCGAGTTTCAGGCGAAATAGAGAATCTGGGAGATTTTTTCTGAATGATGATCTCGAAATGATCGGAACTGAATGCAGCGAAGGGATTAGGGAAGGGTTGAAACCTTTCTCGGGATTCTTACAATGGAGCGGCTCAGGGACGTTGAGTCGATTGAGGAGAGGATGACCGCGCCTTTTTTCGAAGGGACATCGAATGACGCGCTGGCATGGGCCGGTCGTTCGGAGAGGTTGGGGAGTTCTGCTCGCCCTGACCGGGGCGGGCTGGGCCGGACCCGAACAGATCAGCCTCAAGGATGGCCATCAGGTTACCGGCGAGGTTGTCGCCGAGAAGCCGACGGCGCTGTACGTCGACCTCGGATTCGATGTCGTGAAGGTTCCCAAGGACCAGATCCTCGGCAGGGGCAAACCGGGCGAGGCATCCGCCGCCGCGGTCGCATCGACGACCGTCCGCGCCGACGATACGGATCGCACCGGTTTCTTTGACACCAGGACGCCGCGCGCCGCTCCCGTGAAGGAACAGGTTCAGACCTTTGGCGAGGCGGTGATCTCGATCGAGACCCCCTCCGGCAAGGGATCGGGCTTCATCGTCAACGATGATGGGTACGCGATCACGAATGCCCACGTGATCCAGGGTGAGACACGAATCGCCGCCGTGCTCTACCAGAATATTCCCGGCGGCCTGGCGAGGCGTCGGATCGAGGACGTCGAGATTGTCGCGGTCAACAACTTCTTCGATCTCGCCCTGATCAAGCTGCCGCCGCAGAAGGACCTGAAACTCCATCACGTCGTCCTGGGTAGCCTGGAAGACGTGAACGCCGGAGAGGGCGTCTTCGCGGTTGGTAACCCGCTCGGCCTGGAGCGGAGTGTCTCGCAAGGGATCGTCAGCAACCGCAACCGCAACGTCGAGGGTCAGCTTTACATCCAGACGGACGCGGCGATCAACCCGGGGAACTCGGGGGGACCGCTCTTCAACCTTCGGGGTGAAGTGATCGGCGTCACGAACATGGGGGCTCATGCCTCGGTGGCGGACAACCTCGGGTTCGCGATCCCGGTGAGCTACGTCAAGGATTTCCTCCGCAACCGCGAGGCCTTCTCGTACGACAAGGAAAACCCGAACACGGGCTATCGGTATCTCGACCCGCCCCGCCGCCTCCGCGCGGGTGCCCCTCCCTGGGGCGAAGAATCGACGAAGCCAGGTGCCCCGGCCGTGAAGCCGGGGCCGGGTTGAATTTCTTTTCAGGATGGTCGTTCGAACGGATGGATCGACGGTAAAGAATGCGTTTTGTTCGTGATTGGCTCGTTAATGTGGGCCTTCATCCCCTTCCGGCAGATTCCACCGACGGCGAGTCGGGGGTTTGTAGGATTTGTTTGAAAAGGAGTTTCGTTTGATGCCTATTTCGATGCGGGCGGCCGTCCGCCTCGCCCTGACAGGCGGGCTTGGTCTGGCCGGGATTTGCTCCCTGGCGACGTTCGGCCTGGCGGCCGAGGCGCCCGAGAAGACTCACCCCGACTCGACCGTCCTGTTCGTCAAGGTAAACAACGCCGCCGGTCTTCGCGAAGCCTTCCGCCAGAGCCAGTTCGGCCAACTCTGGTCCGATCCGATGCTCAAGCCGTTCAAGGAAGATCTCGCCGGTCGGCTTGACGATTCCTCGAAAGAGATGAAGACCAAGGTCGGCGTCTCGCTACGCGAGCTGATCGAACTGCCGCAGGGCGCGGCGACCCTGGCGGTCGTCTCCAAGGACGACCCCGATGCCAAGCCCGCCCTGGTGATCTCGGCCGATGCCGGCCGGAACACGACGAAGATGGACGACTTCCTGGCCAAGGCCACCCTTCAAGGGGCCGATGCCGGCGGCAAGGTCGGGAAGGAAGAGTTCAAGGGGCTCACGCTCCAGACGATCCAGCCTCCCAAACCCAAGAACGCCAAGGACACCGACCCGACCCCGCCGCCGATCACCTGGACGCACGATAAGAGCATTTTCTACATCGGCACGAGCGCCGAGGCCGTCAAGGACCTGATCGCCCACGGCTCGGGACGTGACGACTCGCTCGCCTCGACCGAGAACTACCAGAAGGCCGTCAAGAAGCTCGGCCAGGACGCGCAGGTCGTCTGGTACATCGACGCCAACAAGGCCCTTCAGCTTCTCTTCAAGGCCGGAGCCAAGGGAAAGAACGCCGGCAACATCGAGCAGATCAAGGGGATGTCGCAGATCCTCGGCGTTAACGGCCTGAAAGCCGCCGCCGGTAGCTTCACCCTCAACACGGGCAATTATGACAGCGTCACCAAGACCTTCGTTCTCGCCCCGGCGCCTGTGTCTGGCCTTCTGAAGCTCTTCGTGATGCCGCGCGTCGCTCTCAAGCCCGAGTCATGGGCGCCCGCGTCGGTGGCCACCTACCAGAGTTGGAGCTTTAACTTCGACGAGTCGTTCAAGAACCTGAACGACCTGGCCAATACCTTCCAGCCGGGCGTCTTGAACGTCCTCGAACAGCAACTCGTCGGCCCCAACGGCGGCGAGCCGCTGAACTTCAAAAAAGACGTCTTTGACCCCCTTGGCAACCGGGTTACCATGATCACCGACTACAAGAAGCCGGTGACCGAAGACAGCCAGCGCGTTCTCGTCTCCGTGGCCGTCGATGACGAGAAGGACTTCCAGGCGACCCTGACGAAGCTGATCGGCATGGCCGGCGCGAACCCCAAGAAGCGAGAATTTCAGGGCGCGACGATCTATGATTTCGAGATCCCCGACCTGCCCAACGCCAACGGCGCCAAGGTCCAGTTCAAGGGGCCGGTCAGCCTGACCGTCGCCAAGCATTCGCTTTTCATCTCCACGGCTCCTGAGTTCCTCGAACAGGTTCTCCGGGGTGGAAGCGCGGCCCTGGCCGATAGCTCAAACTATCAGTCCGTCGCCCGCGAACTTCCCGAAAAGGTCAGCAGCCTGACCTACGTCCGCCCCGACGAACAGGCTCGCGTCTCGTACGACATGCTCAAAAGCGGCCAGTTTGAGAAGGCCCTTCAGGGCGCCGCGGTCGCCGGTGGGCCGGACGTCTCGAAGGTTGGCAAGCTCTTCGACAAGGACAAGCTGCCCGACTTCTCGGTCTTCGCCAAGTATCTCTCTCAAGGAGGCGGATACAGCACGATGGACGAGGACGGCATGACCTTCAACAGCTTCACCCTCCGCAAGGCCAACCCCTGAGCGGAACCTGACCTCTTTGAGGTGAAGATCAGGCTGAGAATCGGACGATGTCAGTTCAGGCGGCGGCGATGCATGGGCATCGTCGCCGCTTTTTTCGTCGCCTTCGCCTCAAGTCCTACAACCCGCGAGGCCGATCAGGTCTGACAAGGGGACGGAGTCCCGGACGCCGGGCGTTCGCGTCCGGCCGGAGCGGACCGTCGGATCGATTCGCAGGAGGTGGTTGATGCTGGACCGCGATTGGGGCGGGTCGTTCCTTGGTTTACCCAATGGCCGCGCTCGCAAGGGCCGGAAACCGTTGCCGACGGCGCGTTGGCTCGAAGTCGAGGGGCTCGAAGGCCGACAGTTGCTCGCGGCCTCACTCGCCGCGATCCCGAACGTGACCGTTCCCGCATTGATCGGCTATCAGGTTCCCCTCGACGGCAGTACCGGGGGCGCGACCCAGCAAAATTTCACGGTGACGTCCAGCAACCCGGACATCAAGGCCACGGTCGCGCAAGGGTCTTTTATCACCGTCAACGTCTCGCACGCCGCGAGTTCGACCGCCGGTGATAATTCCTTTACCGGGTCGTTCACCTATCAGCTCTTTCAAGATCTGACCCCGAACACGGCAACGCGCATTCAGTCGTTCACCAACGGCACTCTCGCCAACGTCTCTGGCAACTATGATGGCACGCAGTTCTTCCGGGTCGTCAAGAATTTCTCGGGAACCGGCGGCCCGCTCGATACCGTGATTCAGGGCGGACCCCAGACCGGCGCCGCGGCCAGCGGTACGAATCCTCTGGAACTCAGTCCGCAACTCGCGTTCACGCAAGCCGGCTCGGTCGCCATCGCCAACGCCGGGGCCAACACGGACGGCCAGGAATTCTTCATCACCACCGGACCACAGTCGAACCTTAACTTCGGCTATACGATCTACGGACAGGTCGTCTCTGGCCAGACCGTCGTCGCCGAGATCGGCAACGTCTCCACTCAGGCGAACAGTTCGGGCGAAAATTCCTCACCCGTGAGCCCGGTCGACATCACCAGCGCCACGGTCTCAACGACCAATCCGAACGGCGACCTTCACGTCGACGCCACCGGGGCCAAGCAGGGCGAGACCTCGACCATCACGGTGACCGCCACCGACCCATCGACCAACACCACGGCGACGCAATCGTTCACGGTCACCGTCGGCGCCGCGGCGACGATCCCCAACACCGCCACCTTCGCGCCGATAGCGTCCGCCCCCAGTCCCACCACGCAGGCGATCGCGGCCGGTCAGACCGCGACGATCAGCGTTCCCTTCCAGGCCAACAACCCGTCGAATAACCCGGGCATCACCACGGCCTACGCGCTCGTCAGCGCGCCGGCTCACGGCACGGTCACTTTCAACCTGGCGAAGCAGACGGCCACGTACACGCCCACGGCGGGCTTCACCGGAACCGATAGCTTCTCTTATAACGTCACGAACACGAACTCGGTCAGCGGCGCCAGCCCTTCGTCGGCCTCAAGCGCCACCGAGAGTGCCTCGATCAGCGTCGGCAACGCTGGCCCGGTTTCGCAGACGCTCAGCCTGCCGGTCACCAAGAACACGCCGATCACGATCACCCTGGGCGTTCCCGCGGCTTCGGGGAATGTCACGAACTCCGTCGCGATCGTTACCCAACCCAAGCACGGCACCCTTTCGGCCATCAACACCACGACGAACACCGTCACCTATACGCCGGCGGCCAACTACACCGGCCTCGACGGCTTCACCTATCAGACGACCAGCACCGACAGCACGACAACCCCGGCAACCGTCACGGCCGGCAACATTGCCGCGGTCTCGCTCGGCGTCGGCACCTCGACAGGCGCGGTCCGACAGATTGGAAACGTCCTGGTTGTCACTCCTCTGCCCAGAACGGACAAGGGGACGAACCAGATTTCCATCACCCAGACCGCCAACCCCGCCGACGCAACCGTGGGCGACCTCCAGGTGACCGTCAACGGCGTTCTTGACTCACTCCAGCCGCAGACGATTGCCAACAATGCAAGCACCGGGATCAGCCAGGTCATCGTCTACGGTTCCAAATCGGGCGACAACGTCACGATTGATCCTTCCGTTGACAAGACGATCAACGTCTCGCTCGATGGCGGCCACGGCGGCAAGAACGTGCTTCAGGCCGGCTCGGGCCCGAGCCTTCTCCACGGCTGGTTCGGCCAGAATACCCTCATCGGCGGAACTGGGACGAACCAGCTCATCGGCGCCACGGGTCACGTCAAGTTCAAGCCGACGACCGCCACCAATGAGATTTTCGCGGGCAGTCCCCACCCGGGCTACACGAACTACAAGAGCTATCACGGACGCGTTTACACTCATATCCAGCCCCCCGGCGGAACCTTCTACAAGAGTGTGAACGGCAAGGCGGTCCCGATTCCCGCTCCCAAAGCGCAAAAGACCATCACCAAAACCTCGTCCTCGAAGACCGTGACCACCAAGAAGGCCTGATCTCGGTTGATGAAAAGATTCAACACGGCGACGGCCGAGACACGCGTCTCGGCCGTCGCCGTTTTTCGTGAAAGGATGAGTGGCACGCGGCTTGCAAAGTGCTCGCTGACGCCTGGGAAGATGCACCTTCCGAAACGTCGAGCCGAATCGGCGAATCATCCCGTCAGGAGGGCCTGATGAAAGCCGTCTTGCGACTTTTTAGCGACCCATGTGTTCACGTCGTCACGATGGGAACCGTGATCGCCTGTCTGGCCATCTGTTATCGTTCCGAGGATGTGATTCACGCGGCTGAAGAGCCGATTCTCTCACAATCCGCCCTGGAAACGATGCGTTCCCACCCGCCCGAATCCGTGGCCGCCAGCCACTCCAACCTGAACGCTGAGGCCGCCCCGGCCGCGACCGTGACGCGTTGAGATCGGCGATCTTCGCGTCTCGAACCGTCTTCCAGGACGTTTACTTGGTCCCGAAAAGGCTGTTGAATTGTCCGGCAATGGAGCGCCCTAATTGGGCGAACTGGTCGCCGACATACTTCACCCCTGGCGAGGATGAGAGTCGAGAAAAGTCGGCGGCCACTTTTTTCGCGGCGTTGGTATGACTGAGCTGATTGATCCGCTTGCCATTGCCTTGCAGAACCGCGGAGAGAAAATCGCCTCCGACCTTGCGCGTATCGTGCGCCAGGGCCTGTTTGGCGAATTTGTAACCGAGCGTGGCCACGTTCTTTGAGTGAACGAGCCAGTATCCGTTCCAGGCGTCCGAGGCGACGTCGGTTCCCCCCTGAACGACCGCCGCGGTTCCCGTCGTGCCGGCGGGGGCCTTGGCGGCGACCTGGTTCCAGACCTTGGCCTGATTCGCGTCGGCGACCACGATCTGGCCGGAAGGAGGGGCGACCGTCGACGGAGGCGCCGCGACGCCCGAGAGCATCTGACGCCCTTCCATCGACTCGACGTCCAGAGGACGGCAACGACGAGAATGGCCACGCGTCTCGACCGGTCGACTCTTCCTCATCGGTCGAACCCCTTTTTTTTGATTCGGTTCCGTCCAGACCGGAACAGGCTTCGACAACCCTGGCGACGTTCGGAGATGCCGCTCCTCTTCCCTTTGAGATCGGCCTTGGCGACAAGTCGCTTGAGGGTCCTTGACGCTTTTTCCGATTTTTCCGAATATCGAGCGGTTCTTCGTTGACCGTGACGGTCGACGGGCCGGTTGCATCCAACCGTCGGTTTGTCGCGAAGTACTTGAGCCGAGGTCGGTCGCCCAGGTATGATCGGGACAAATCGCTGACGGCCCGACTCGGTTCGATTTCGTGAACTTACGCGCCAGCAATCCCGCCTACCTCTCGCCGGGAGCTTCCCGCCATGCCGCCCCAGAAGAACACCTTCGGGATCATGAAGCCGCTGGGCGGAGGCGATCCCGTGCCGCTTCTGAAGACCGAGCTGACGGTCGGCCGTCGGCCCAGTTGCGACATTATTCTCGACTTCGAGAACGTCTCGGGTAAACACTGTAAGCTGCGTTATATCAACCAGGTCTGGCACGTCCGCGACCTCGGCAGCACCAACGGCACGTCGATCAACGGCGCTCCGCTGGCGAGCGAGCATAGCATCATGCCCGACGACGAACTCGCCATCGCCAGCCACATCTATACCATCGACTACGAGCCGGGCGCCCCCTCGTCTGTCCTCATGAAAGAGGGCTTTCTCGATGACGAGTCGGTTGACGGCCCCAAGCGAACGTCACTTCTTGAACTCGCCGGCCTCAGCCGGGACGACGACGACGACCGCCCCTCGAAACCTCCCGCGCGACCGACGAAGGCTCCCGAGACCATCGAACGCCCCGCCGCCGCCGAGGCCGACTTCGACGACGCCCTGCCTTCAGACGTTACCCCCGCCAAGGCCCCGATCCTCGACGCCTCGGACGACGACTTCCTCAAGTTGATCGAGGAAGACGTCTCCGAGATGAACAAGAAGAAAAAATAGAAGCGCGAATCAACGCGCCGCGCGGGCTCCGACGTTCGTGAAGATCCGGGCAAGGGCCTGGTCGAGCGACGCCCCGCGCAGGTCCAGGCGGGTCACGACCCCGCGCGGATCGATCAGAAAGGTCGCCGGAATCGTGGTCACTCCAAAGGCGTCAACCAGGTCGGCCTCGCTGCTGGCGTTGTGAATCTGCCGCCACGAAAGTTTTCTGACTTTGACAAAGTCGGTCGCGGCGGCCTTCGTCTCGTCAAGGCTCACGCCGACGACCTCGAACCCCGCGTCGTGGTATTTCGCAAAGGCGGCCTGAAGTTTGGGGACGTCGGCCACCCAGGGGGCACACCAGGTCGCCCAGAAATCAACAAGGACGTACTTCCCTCGTAAACCATCGAGGCGGAAGGTCTGACCGTTCACGTCCTTCGCCACAATGTCGGGCGCGGGCTTGCCGATCTTGTCGAGTCGCTTCAACTCGCCTTCAATCTTCTGTCGGAGCGTCGGGCTCTCGCCGTAACGGTCGAGTAACGCCTGGTAAACCTTGCGGGAGACGTCGTATTCGCCCGCGGCGGTTGCCGAAGAGGCGAGCGAGTCGGCGAAGTTCGCGGCGAATTCTTCCTGTTCGGGCTTGCCCAGACCATTCATCAACTCATGAAATCGAGCCATCGCCCCCTGGTAATCGTTCCCCTGAGCGCGTGCCATCGTGACGACGATTTGCGCCAGTGACCGGACCGGCCCTTCCGGTCGGAGCGCGAGATATTGCTTGGCGAGAGTTTCGTAAGGCGCGAACCAGTCGTGCTCGATCACCTTGTCAAAGAGGGTCATGTACGCCTGGTCGGAATCCGCGGCCTTGGGGTTGGCCGTCAGGTACGCGGCGAGATCGGCGATCAAGGCCCGATCGTGCGTGGCCTGGATCTCGGCGACGCTCCTCGGCGCGTCCGCCGCGTTCGAGGCTCGACAGACCGTGAGGAGCAGGCAGGCGCATAAAAAGAGCCGTTGTGAACGTGTCGACACGAAAACCTCCTGAATCTTTCCGAAGCAACGATCCAAACGACCACAACGGATCACGCAAGACGCCCGCTCGCCAATGGGCCGGGTTCCTCAAGTGTCGCGCGGCGCGACACTTTGGGAAGTTAACGCAGCGTCCCGGGTGTCGCGCGGCGCGACACTTTGGGAGGTCAACGCAGCGTCCCGGGTGTCGCGCGGCGCGACACCCGGGAAGGATTCTCGGTACGGAAGCGAAACCTTCACGGCAAGGAAGGCGAGGTCAGACGGCTCCCCGGATGATCCGCGCGGAGAAGGTGCGTGAGAGCGGGTTGGCCACGGGGCGTCGAGGCCCGGAGAGGGTCGGTCGAGGGCGGGCGACGAGGTCGCCGATGACCTGCGACCATCGCGAGCAACACGGCCCGCGCTCGTGACTGGCCAGGAACGACGAACGGCCGTTCGCGCCCATTTCCGAGGCGAGAGCCGGCTCGGCGGCAAGGCGGGTGAGCGCCTCGACGAGTCCTTCGGCATCGCCGAGGCGAACGGTCAGGCCGCAACCGGCCTGGCGGATCGTGTCGGCCGATTCGCAGTGGTCGGGACCGACGAAGATGGCCGGTCGGCCCGAGGCCATTACGCCGTAAAGCTTGCCTGGAACAACGATTCCCGTCATTTCGGGCCGCATCGAGATCAGATGGGCGTCGGCGACAGAGAGGGACGCGTGAAGTTGTTCGCGGGGGAAGTAATCGAGGAAACGGATGTTCGTCAGGTTCTCGGCCGATTGCGCGGCGCGAACCTCGGCCATGCGCGGGCCGTCGCCGACGAAGAGGAAGACCATGTCGTCGCGGTCGCGGAGTTGCCGGGCGGCGCTGAGGAACTCGTCGGTCGAGTGCGCGAGGCCGAGGTTGCCTGAGTACATCGCCACGAACTTATCGGCCAGGCCAAGCTCGGCGCGGAGCGGGTGGCCTTCGCGGGGGATCGGGTAAATCTCATCGAGCCGGCTCCAGACGGGAATCGTCGTGACGCGGTCGGGCCGGACCTGCTTGGCGAGGATGCGGTCGGCCATGTACGGGCCGAGAACGACGACCTTGTCCGCCTGCCGATAGACGAAATCACTCAGCCAGGCGAGCCAGGCGACAATCGGGTTTGTGCGCGACATCCGGCCGAGAGCGAGGCTGGCGTCGGGATGCAGGTCCATGCTCCAGTAGACATGCCGCGACCCCTTGAAGCGTCGCAAGAGCGTGCCGATCAGGCCGATGATCGGCGGCGTGGTCAGGGTCACGATCACATCAAACCGCGGCAAGGAGAGTCCCAGGGCCAGCGCCCTTGCGTAAAAGCTGAGGTAATCGGTCATCCGAAAGAGCGTGTTCTTGCGGCCGAGCGAGGTGGCCGGAACGCGGTGGATGTGCACGCCGTTGCGGAGTTCATAGGCCGGAGGTCGGGGCGAGCCGGGCTTGTACCCCCCCTGGGCGCAGAGGACGTGGCATTCGTGCCCCTCGGCCGCGAGCGCCTCGACGAGGTCGGTGAGGTGCTGCGCGGTCGAGGCGTGGTCGGGCCAGTAATATTGATTGATGAAGAGGAGACGACGAGGACAGGTCTCGGTCTCGGTTTCGGTCTCGGCGAGGGGCGTCTTGGGCGCCGAGAGGCCGCCGGGCTCGGGCGAAGCGGGTTCCGCGCGCCAACGGCGGTTGGCCACGGGGCGAGGCCGGAGCCAGCGCCCCCAGACGAAACGCCCCACTCCCTGGGGCAGCCGACCCCCCGCATCCGTCGCGGGGGTGTCGGGGCTCAATCCTTGAGTTGTGCTTACCACTTGGTATCCGCCTGGGCCTTGTTGGCCCGGTACCAGGCAACCGTCTTGGCCAGTCCCGCTTTCAGGTCGGTCGGTGGCGTCCAACCTTCCAGCGCCTGCTTCATCCGGGTGACGTCGAGGACCTTCTTGGCCGCGCCGTCGGGCTTATCGGAGTTCCAGACCATCTTGCCTTGATAACCCGACGCGGCGCAGACCGCGTCGGAAAGCTCGCGGATCGTCGTGCCGATCCCCGTGCCGATGTTCAAGGGCAAGGCACAATCATCGTACTTCTCCGCCGCGAGCACGATCGCATCGGCGCAGTCCTCGACGTAAAGGAACTCGCGGACCGGCTTGCCGGTCCCCCAGACCTCGACGCTCGGGGCCTTCGCCATCTCCGCTTCCACGAACTTCCTGACCAGGGCGGCCACGACGTGCGACCGCTCGGGATTGTACGAATCGCCTGGCCCGTACAGGTTCGTCAGGATCACGTGGATCGAGTCGAGCCCGTACTGCCGCTTGTAGGCGAGAGCCTGCACGGCCATCATCTTCTTCGTCAGGCCGTAGTTCACGACGCTCGCGTGACAGGGACCGGCCCAGAGATCCTCTTCCTTCAGCTCGCCTTCGAGATAGCCGGGGTAGCTACAGGCGGTGCCGACGGCGACGAATTTCTCGACCTTCGCCAGCCGGGCGGCCTCCATCAGGTTCGCGCCCATGACGAGGTTCGTATAGTACAACTTGGCCGGCTCACTGACGTTGATGCCGATTCCGCCGTAATACGCGGCGGCGTGAAAGAGGACGTCGCAAGGGTGTTCGAGCAGGCACTTCATGCAGGCGTCGAGCGCCGTGAGGTTGTAATCACGCTGACGGGGGACAAACACGGTCGCCCCGAACCCCTGAAGGCGTCGGACGAGGTGCTGTCCGAGGAACCCCGCGCCGCCGGTGACGGTGACCTTCTTGCCCGACCAGAAGCTTTTCATGGATGTCTTCTCCGGTTGGCCTTTTTGCGTTGAGAAGCGGGGGGTCTTCTCTCATCGCAACGAACTGCCTCGTTCCGCCTTGAGTTGCCTGATCTTGGACAGCGTGAACCGTGCGCGTCGCAGCTTCGCGACCGGGCCGAGGACGTGCGAACGCGCCGCCCGGACGTATCCGCCCCGGGGCGGCGGCTTGACCGGCGGGATGTCGGGTGTCTTGAAGAGCGGCTCGCGGATGACGTACGGGTTCAACCGCGCCGAGACGGCTTCAGGAGTCTCGACCGGTTCTCCCGCCGACGCCGCCGGAGTCGCAAAACAGGCGATCGCAACGCCGATCGCCAACCAGTTTCTTGCATACCGCATGGATTCTCGCCCCCCGGCGAATGGTTGGCCGTTTCTTCCGTTCGGCCAACCATCGTCCATCGGTCGTAAAAGAATCGAAGGCCGCGTCAGACGTTGGCGAAGGGGTTCTGGAACTCGATCAGCTTGGCCGCGCGAACGAGTTCGGCGACGCCGCGGTCGAGGTCAACCGTCGTCTCAAAGCCTTTCTTGCGGATCTTCTCGTAAGAGACCTCGTAGTTGCGCTGATCGGCGTCGGTGCCGACCTCGGCGAAGTGGAGGTAGTAGTCAACGTGTTCCAGGACCTTGCGGGCGACGTCTTCCTTGGTGAAGTTCATGCTCTCGTGGCCGACGTTGTAGACGTCGTCCTTGACCGTGTCCCACTTTTCCAGGGCGAAGATGATCGATCGGGCCATGTCGCGGACATGGACGAAGGTTCGCTTGAATCCCCCTTCGTAGACGATCAGGCTGCGGTTCTTGACGGCCTGATAGGTGAAGTCGTTCGGCATCAGGTCGAGCCGCATCCGGTTGCTCACGCCGAAGGCCGTGGCATACCGATAGGCGACGCTGTTGCCGGCCTTCAAGACCATTTCCTCGGCGGCGGCCTTGGTCTCGCCGTAGAGGGTGATCGGGGCGGTGGGCGTGTTCTCGTTGCAGACGTAGTCGGGGATCGACCCGTAAATGCTGCCGGTCGACGCGAAGATGACCTTCTGGTCGGCCTTGCGCAGGTTCAAAAGGTTGCGGGTTCCCTCGACGTTCGTCGCCTGGGCGACTTGCGGCTCTTTCTTGCAGGCGGGATAGCCCACGATCGCCGCGAGATGAATCACGGCTTCCACGCCGTCGAGCGCGGTCTTGAGACCGGCGGGGTCGGTGACGTCCCCCTTGACCAGCTCGAAGAATCGGTTCTGACAGCAGGGCAAGAGCCCGTGACCGCCGAACTTGAGGCTGTCGTAAACCCGAACGCGGTGCCCCTGTTCGAGGAGCATCGGAACCAGCGTCGAGCCGACATAACCGGCGCCGCCGGTGACCAGAATACGCATTGGTGAGACCCCATCCTTGGTTGCTCTTGGACGCGCCTGGGGACGTCAAGGGTGTTGACTGTCAAACCGCGGCAAAAGGGCGGGAAAAGGCTCCACGCGCCAGGCCCCCGTCCTTGCGGCCCTGAATCCATTCCGCGTTTCCACGTTGCGAATCATCGAGCGGGACGGTTGATCGGTCCTTCGTTTCCTCGCGGTGGTCAACCGCGCCTCGATTCGATTCGATCCGATCTCGACCCGTCCGGGCGATACTATCGACAAGTCGGCCAAACGTGTCAACGCCACTTTCGGCCAACTTCCGCCTGGATTCTTCCGACCTTCCGGCCGGCTGATCCCGCGTTCCAGACGTTCGAAATCGGACCGGCTTCCGCGACTCAAGTTTCTCGATTTTTTGACGTTTCGTCCTCCGAAATTGCCTCGAATTGTCGCAAGCTCCCGAGGGCAAAGGACAGAGGGCAATGGGCAGAAGGCAAAGGGCAGAGGACAAAGGGCATGTCATCGAAGCCTCATCATCGACCATTCTCGAAATTTGTCCTTTGCCCTCTGCCCTTTGCCCTCTGCCCTTTGCCCTCTGCCCTCTGTCCTTTGCCCTCTGCCCTCTGTCCTTTGCCCTCTACCCATTGCCCTCTGCCCTCTGTCCTCTGTCCTTTGCCCTCTGCCCTTCCCGCGATCCCGAGTCTCGCTGACAAAAGTGGGAAAGAAACCTATAATCCTCGCGGTGCCCCGGCCGATCGACGTGCGCGGAGGGATTCCATGAGCGTCCTGGCGGAAAAGATCGCGATCACGCCCGATGACCTGCTCGCCATGCCCGACGAGAAGGATTATGAACTCGTCGACGGTCGCCTCGTGGAGCGAAAGATGGGTGCCATTTCGAGTTGGATCGGCGGCGAACTATTTTTTTACATACGCCTGTATCTCAAGGATCACCCGATCGGCACGCTCTGGACGTCCGACAGCGGTTATCAGTGTTTCCCCGAGAATCCCAGTAAGGTGCGCCGCCCCGACGTCTCGTTCATCAAAAACGGCCGGCTTCCAGGCGATCAAATTCCCAGAGGATGGGTTCAGATTGCTCCCGACCTCGCCGTCGAGGTGGTCTCTCCCCACGACCTCGCCTCGGAAGTTGACGAGAAGGTCATGGAATACCTCAGGGCGGGTGTCTCGCTCGTCTGGGTGATCAACCCCGACGTCCGGGTCGTGCGGGTCCATCGAGCCGATTTCACGTCGGCGTTTCTCACCGAAAATGACAATCTCCAGGGAGAAGACGTTCTCCCCGGCTTTGCCTGCCGCGTCGGTGCTCTCTTTCCGCCAAACGCCGCGGTTGCGACCGCACAAAACGACGTGAAATCGGAACAGGCGGTCGACTGAGACACTCCGCCAAAAGTTTTGAAGGCCAGGGGCATTCATGCACCCGAACGACGCAGACGTTTGATTGATGCCGCCGTTTTTCGACGTGGAGGATTTCAACGTGTGCGGAATTGTCGGATACACGGGCAGTCAGGACGCAAGCCCGATTCTTGTCGCCGGTCTCCGCCGCCTGGAGTACCGCGGCTACGATAGCGCGGGGGTCGCCACGGTCGATAAGCATCGGATGATCCTTCGCAAAAAAGCGGGGCGAGTCCGCGTGCTCGAAGAATCGTTGACGCTGGAACCAGCCGCGGGCACCTGCGGGATCAGCCATACCCGCTGGGCGACGCACGGACCGGCGAACGATCGCAACGCCCACCCGCATCTCGGCGGCCATCGCGGCGAGGTGGCCGTCGTGCATAACGGCGTGATCGAGAACCATGCCACGCTCCGACGCGAGCTTGAGGCGCTCGGCTACGTCTTCGTCAGCCAGACCGATACCGAGGTGATCGCCCACCTGATCGCCCATGAGATGGAGTCCGAGGGGGACCTCTTTCAGGCGGTTCAGCGTGCCTTGCCGAAGCTGGAAGGAACCTACGGCCTGGGCGTGGTCAGCCCGCGATACCCCGGTCAGGTCGTGGGCGCCAAGCTCGGCAGTCCGCTGGTCGTTGGTCTTGGAGACGACGAGCATTACCTCGCCAGCGACCCGCTGGCCATCGCGCCGTATACAGGTCGTGTCGCCTTCTTGCAAGATGGCGAGGCGGTCCGCCTGACGCCGACGGGCTTCGAGGTTCGCCACCGTGATCGCGGCTCGATCACCCCTCGGGTCGACCGGATCGACTGGAAACCCGACGCCGTCGAACTCGGCGGCCATGCGCATTACATGCTCAAGGAAATCCGCGAGCAGCCGGACACCGTCGAAAACGCCTGTCGCGGTCGCCTGAGACGCGCCGAGGCCACGGCGGTCTTCGGCGGTTTAAACCTCTCGGTCCGCCAGCTTCGACGAATCCGCCGGGTCGTCTTCGCCGCCTGCGGCACGAGCTGGCACGCGGCGCTCGTCGGCGAATACCTGATCGAACGCCTCGCCCACCTCCCCGTCGAGGTCGAATACGCCAGCGAGTTCCGCTACCGGAACGCTCCGCTCGACGACCGGACGCTTGTTTTCGTCCTCAGCCAGTCGGGCGAGACGGCCGATACGCTGGGTGCGCTCCGCGAGTCAAAACGGCACGGGCACCCGACCCTGGCGATCGTCAACACCGTCGGCAGCACGATTGCCCGCGAGGCCGATGGCGGAATCTACCTTCACGCCGGACCCGAAGTCGGCGTCGCCAGCACGAAAGCCTTCCTGGCGCAGGTCACGGTGATGACCCTTCTGGCTCTGTATCTCGGCCGCCTTCGCCACCTTTCCTTCAGCGATGGCCTGGCCATCGTCGATGCGATCGAATCGATTCCCCAGGCGATCGGCCAGATCCTGGCGACCGAACCCTTGATCGCCGAGGCCGCCCGATCGTTCGAAACGGCAAGAAGCGCTCTTTACCTCGGCCGCGACCTTCACTTCCCCGTCGCTCTCGAAGGAGCGCTCAAGCTCAAGGAAATCAGCTACATCCACGCCGAAGGGTATCCGACGGCCGAGATGAAGCACGGGCCAATCGCCCTGGTTGATCCCGAGACCCCGACGGTGATCGTCGCCCCGCGCGGCTCCTTGCACGCCAAGACATTAAGCAACGTCGAGGAGGTCAAGGCCCGACACGGCCGGATCATCGCCGTCGGCACCGACGGGGATGAGTCCCTGAAATCACTCGCCGATGTCTTCTTGCCGATTCCCGACGTGCCCGAGATCGTCCAGCCCTTGCTCGCGGTCGTGCCGCTCCAACTTCTCTCCTATCACGTCGCCTTGCTCCGCGGCTGCGACATCGACAAGCCGCGGAACCTGGCCAAGAGCGTGACCGTGGAATGACCTGAGTCGCCGACGACGGGGCTGGTTCAAAGGGTCCAGCCCGCTCGGTATTCCTTGCGGATATAGCGGTTGGCCTCGGGACAGTTCGAAGCCTTGAGCGCGACGGGGTCCCATGCCAGTTTCTGACCGACCCGATAGGCGACGTTGCCGAGCAAGACGGTCTCGGTCAGGGCGCCCGAATAGGTGAAATTGCAGGTGGTCGGGCTGCCGGTCTTGCACGCCTGAATCCACTCGTTGTGATGCCCGATCGAGTTGGGAATCGTCGGCTCGGGGGCCGTGAAGTCCTTGAAGTCGGCCTCGGGCAAGAGCCTGTGTCGTCCGTAATCGGCCTGAAGCATCCCCTTGTCGCCGACGAAAAGCACGCCGGCATCCCAGGGGGCGACCCCGGCGTCCTTCTTCTCGGCGAGGATCGGCGGTCGCTTCGCGCCATCGTGCCAGGTCAGGGTTAACGGCGGTTGTTCGCCCCGCGCGGGGAAGTCATAGCGAACCGAGATCCAGGGGGGGGCCGTCTCGGGATCAACCGGCGGTCCCTCGGCCGCGATTGAGAGCGGATGCTTCAGGCCGAGGGCCCAGAAGGGGAGGTCCATGTAGTGACAGGCCATGTCGCCAAGCGTGCCGCTGCCGAAGTCCCACCACCGCCGCCAGTTCGCCGGCTGGTAAATCGGGCTGTAAGGACGCATCGGCGCGGGGCCGATCCAGAGGTCCCAGTGCAGGTTTTTGGGAACCTCGACGGTCTCCGTCGGCCTCGTTCCGCCCGACCATGACTTGCCGTTGACCCAGACATGGCACTCACGAACCGGCCCGATCGCCCCGGACTGAACGAGTTCAACGACGCGCCGGTAATTGTTCTCGGCGTGGATCTGCGTGCCCATCTGGGTCGCGACCCTGGCCTTTGTCGCGGCCTCGGCCACCCGTCGGGCCTCGTCAACGGTATGCGTGAGGGGTTTCTCGCAATAAACGTGTTTGCCCAGGCCCAGCGCCATCAAGGTTGCCGGCGCGTGCGTGTGGTCGGCCGTGCTCACGACGACGGCGTCGATGTCCTTCTGTTCGAGCATCTTCCGAAAGTCGTTGTACGTCTTCGCCCTGGGAAACCGCGTGGAAATCCGGTCGAGAAGGTGGTCGTCAATATCGCAGGCGGCGACGATGTTCTGGCTCTCAACCCCCTGGATATTCCCCTCGGCCCTGCCCGCGGTGCCAATCACGGCGACGTTGAGCTTTTCGTTCGCCGAAGGCGCGCCGATCGCCCAACGCCCGCCGATCCAGGCAGCCGAGCCAACCGCGGCGACGCCACCCAGGAATTCACGACGGTTCAGGCGCTCGCTCATCGGTGAATCCTCCCTTTGAGGCGATTGAAGTTTGTTTCACAAGAGGCTACTCGACCTCGAAGCGCGACGCAACCGAGCACCCTCGGCGTCTTCAATATCGACGTTTCGCGGCTTTCCTTTTCGGAGCGGCGGCGGCGGGAAGGTTGGTCCTGGTCTCGATCAGGATGCCGTGCAGCTTGAGCTTATTTCGTTCAATGGACGTGAGCTTTTCCGCGTCAAGAGCGAGGGTTGTCTCGTTGAGCCGTTCGCCATGTTGCTTCAAGGCCCCGGCGACGCGGTCGGCTGTCTCGCGGTCGGGACAGCGGACGACAGTCAGCCGTGAAATCGAGACCGTTTTGACCCAACCGCCCCAGTCGCTGATCTCGCGGAGAACATTGGCGGGCGGGTCGTGACTGGCGTGTTTTTTCAAGCGGTCGAGGATCTGCTGGGGCTTCAATCCCTGGGCAATCGCCCGGGTTACGGACTCGCGGGTGATCTTCAGGACCGAGGCCCCCGACCCATGACTCCCGGTTCCCGACCGATCGCAAAAGGGGGCCAGCTCGGCCAGCGCCCCGGAGCTCAGGCCGATGACGACGACGCTGAAATCGGGCTGGATGATGACCTTCGACCCGGCCGAGGTTACTCCGCCGTCTTCCTCGGGGATGGTCGCGAGCCCGAAATACGCGCCGAGACGCGGCGCGCGCGCGAAGCAAAGATTTCCATCGGCGTCGATCGCGGGTCGAACGGCGCCGAGCGGTATCAACCGGCTTTTCACCAGTTCGATGATGGTCTTCCTCGCAACCTCATCGCGAGCCTCTTCGAGCGCCGGAATGACATGACTATTCAAATAGATGGTCACGTCTTCCTGCTTGGACCCCAGAAGCAAGACGTTCTGATCGCGAAAAGCGAGGTGTTCCGCCACGCTCTCAAGGCGGTGATAAACCCCCTCGGGAAGCGCCAGGAAGGCGTTTCCGATCGCCTCGCGAAGGGCTTCGACAGCCTTGATCGAGGGTTCGCCCGAGCCTTTCTTACCTGGCTTTGACGGCGCGACGGCGATCGGACTGCCAAGAAAAGTCCGGTCGTTGAGGGAGAGTCGACTGAAGTAGGTATATTCGGGGGTCATGTATCGAATAATGAACTCATCCGAATCATCCAGGCTGAACGCGTCATCGTCGTACTGGGCTTCTCCTTTATTCGGGAGTATTCGATACGCCTCATAAATCTGGGCGTACTGGTCTCTTGTGTCGGCGGTCAGCCACGCCCGACCGCGCGGAGTAAGTTGAAGTTGAAGACTCTTCCCTTCCTTGTGATCCTTGACGAATTTGAGTGTCTCCGCCTCGCCATAAGCGAGGTCGAGGCGATCGTCATCTGGGATTCCAAGCACCGAGGACGACCAGGTGCTTGACGGTCCGAGGGCCGCGAGAAACCGGTCCTGCTCCTTGCTGAAGATTTCGCCATCTTGTCTGAGTCTGGGCGGATCGCTGGCGACTTCCAGCAAGAAGGCCCGAAGATCGTCCACGAGCGGGCCGGTCTCGAGGCCGATCGACTCGGGTTTTGAACAGACCTTGAGCGCGGGGCGAACGGTCCGGGTCGCCGCGGCGGCGATCCTGGCCCGGACCTCGGGAAGCAGGCCAACCTTGATGACGAACGTTTTCGGGTCGAGATCTTCAAAAACCGCGAGACGAGCGATCAGGGCATCCAGGGCCTTGCGAACCTGCGCGGGTTCGGCCGTTTTGAACCGTTTCGCCAGACTCTTGAGCGGCAGAGGTTGATCCGACGCGCAGAGAAGGTCGATCACCTGAGTCGCGATCGGATCGTTGATGGCCTTCAGTACAATTTCGGGCCAGCGCGAGGCGTTGAGGTACATCAGCGCATCGGCCTCGGCGAACGGTTGGATTCGCTCATCGCTGTTGACGATGGAAGAGACAAACCAGCCGAGCCGGCCTGGATAACAGGACGCGTGAATATATTTGGACAGCGAACCTGGTTGGTTCGGATCGAGCAGATGAAGGCGGTTCAAGGTTCGAACACGGGTCCGAAAGTCTGCCGCGGCCTCGCCGCAGACAACCCGGTCGGGCCTCGTCGCCAGGGGCGAGGGTTGAATCTTCACGAAGCCGGCCGCGGCCAGTTCCTTGACGACCTCCGGCTTGAGCTTGTCGATCGCCGTTCCCGAGTTGGCCGAGTGACCGCCGTAACCCTGTGGAGGCGCCTTGATTTCATTGAGAATGGCGCTGCGCGCGGGGATCGAAAGATCCTCCCAGCGCTCATCCCAATCGGCGAGCCCGTCGCGCTTCCAGCCGCGTTCGGCAAATTCCGCTTGTCCGACGCGGCTCCCCGACGTCGATCTCCAGCCAACGTTCCCCATGCACCCCTCATCTCGCCTCGCGAAAGGGACGATCGATCGCGCCCTGGCCTGGCATCGCCCTTCTGTTTTAACCGGCGGACGCTTCGAAAAAAAAGAGAGAGCACGGGACAAGCAGGGCTGTTTCCTTCTCGGTCATTTTTCCTTGGTCGTTGGTTATTCCCGAGAAGGAAACAGCGCTGGTTAGGGAGCGTCAAGATTGGGGAAAGTCCTCAAGAATTGGAGGTACTGGAACGGTTTTCCTCAAGAATGATGTTCCTCGCCTGGGAAGTCGAGATATCTTTGGAGGACGCAGACGTTTCCAGAGAGAAGGGGGAGTGTCCGGGCGCATGGCGAGACAAGGCGAGACGCGCTGGATCACAACACCGGTTTTGCTCGCCGCGTTCGCGTTGGGCGGGTTTGAGCAGGCTTGGGGACAGGCACCGGTTTTACCTCTGGAAGAGGGCAAGGACCCTGGTTCGGTCAAATCGTCGCTCGGCCCGACGCCGGGCGCGGGGGGCAATCCGTTCGGATCGACGCCGGGGACCGATCCGGCCTTTCTCGGCGGCCGGGCCGGCCCTTCGTTCTCGCGAGCGCCAACGTCGATCGCCACGCCCGGTGGCGGCGGCATGAATCTCAAGCCGACTCCAGGAATCGCCCCGCCGGCTCGGCTCAAAATCACCGAGGTCCCGCTGTACGGCCCTCTCGAAATCCCCAGCGCGGGCGAGTCGGAAGGACCACCAGACGGCCTCACGCTTGACGCCGCCGTGGATCGCCTCGTTCGAGAAAACCTGGAACTTCGCGCGGCCCGCTGGCAGATTCCCGCCTCTAGGGCCGACGTCCTGACGGCGAGTCTTCGGGCCAACCCGATCCTCTATGCCGATGCCCAACTGGTTCCCTACGGCAGGTATACACGCGATCGGCCCGGTGGTCAGACCCAATACGACCTGAACATTTCTCACCCGGTTGATTACTCGGGTAAGCGACGCGCGCGCACCGCGTCGGCCGCGGTGACCCTGAACGTTCAGGAGGCGCTCTATCAGGACGCCGTTCGGATCCAGATCGATAACCTTTACACCGTCTTTGTCGACCTCCTTTCGGCGCGCGAGGCCATTCGATACGCTCGGGCGAGCCGGGCGGGTATCGAGCGTCTGGTCTCGATCAACGAAACGTTGTACAGGAAGGCCGACGTCACCCGCCCCGACGTCTTCCGCGCCCGAGCCTTGCTTGATGCCTCCGACCTGGCGATCCTCAACGCCGAGGAAGTCGAGCGCCGCGCCCGACGCACTCTGGCCACCTTGCTCAATCTACCGACCGAGAGCGCCGAGACGTTGCGGGTCCGCGGCACGATTGCCGATGTCGCGCCGCCGCCGCCGACGACCCGCGACCTCGTCCAGATCGCCTTGACGCACCGCCCCGACCTCGCGGCCCAGCGCCTGGGCGTCTCCCGCGCCCGGGCCGAGGTCCGACTCGCCCGCGCCAATCGGTTTGGTGATGCGTATCTTCTGGCGCAACCTTATACGTTTCAGGACAACACCCCGAACGGCCTCAAGAGCCCGACCTCCTGGGCGCTTGGCCTGACGATTCCGTTACCAATTTACAACCGCAATCAGGGGGGCGTGGCCCGCGCGGGGCTGAACGTCGACCAGACGCTCAACGAGGTTGCCGCGATGGAGCGCAGGGTTGAGGCGGAGGTTCGCGAAGTCGAGCGAGCGTACATCCTGACCCGCGAACAACTTTTCAAGATCGATCGCGACCTGCTTCCCGCCGCCCGACGCCTGCGCGATGACTCGCTGGAACTTTTCGTCGGCGGTGAGATCACCGCCCTGGAAGCCGATACCGCCCGCAAAGACTACAATCAGGCCGTCCGCCAGTATCGCGAGACCCTGATTCGCCACCGCCGCGGCATGCTTGCCCTGAATACGGCTCTTGGACGTCGGATCATGCCTTGACGTCTCGAACTGCTTGATCTCAACAAAAAACTTTCAGAACGTTCTTTGTTTTCGACGCTTTGCCGGGGCGCAACGCCTCGGAATCGCCAATTTTCCTCGCGAGTCCGCCGCGGTTTTGGGTGGAAATGCGAATGACGCCGCCGCCGCGTTGGATCACCGCGACGAGTCCTCGCCGCAAACCGACGCGCTTGACCTTCCAACCGAGCGCCAAACACAAAACGAGGATGACGACCAACAGCGCCCGAACATTCAAGGCCAACATATCGCGAAATTTCGATCCTGTTGACTTGATTGTTATTATCACTCGTCCCTGAAAAAGGAAAGGGTCTGGGGCCTCAACGTCGGCATCTGGACGCTCGGACCATGCTCGGGTGACAATGCCCAGGGGGTCGAAAACCCCCGGGACGCCAACGACGGCCGCCTTGACCTCCTGGCCTGGGAAGATTCTTCCATCATGTTCGAGCAAGCCGAGCTTGGCCACAAGATTGACAAGGCGACTTACGAACGCGAGGCGGCCGAGGTCCGCGCCGCCCTTCTGGACGCGCAACGCGACCTGGCGGCGGCCGACCTCTCGGTCGTCGTGATCGTCACCGGAGTCGGCGGCGCGGGGAAGTCGGAAGCGGTCAACCTGCTCCTTGAATGGATGGACGCGCGCGGCATTGAAACCTACGCGATGCGCGATCCCAAGGATGAGAACGGCGGTCGGCCGCCGATGTGGCAATCGTGGCAGGAGCTGCCGCGACGAGGTCGCATCACGATCTCCTTCGGCGCCTGGTACGCCCGGCCCCTGCTCGACCACGTCTTCGGCCGGATCGATCGACCGGAGTTAGACCAGGCGCTCGACCGCGTTGTCGATCTGGAAGAGATGCTCAATCGCGAGGGAGTTCTTGTTGTCAAGTTCTGGCTTCATTTATCCAAGGCCGCGCAAAAGGTGCGGATCAAGGAGCTTGAGGCCGACCCTCGCCAGCGCTGGCGGGTTTTCAAAAGGGACTGGAAACTCTTTCGCCGCTACGATGAATACCGGAGCGTGGGCGAGCACGTCTTGCGTCGAACCGGAACGGGCGATGCCCCCTGGACGGTCGTGGAGGGGTCGGACCGCCGCTACTGTCACCTCACCGTCGCTCGCGAACTCCTCAAGGCCCTGCGCGATCGACTCGAACGGCTCAAAAACGAGCCAGCCGCGCCTAGAGCCGAGCCTGTGCAAGTCGTGCCGACGGAGGTCAACGTCATCAACAGCCTGGACCTCTCGCTTGCGCTCAGCCCGGCCGATTACAAGCGCGAGTTGCCACGGGTTCAAGGGCGTCTCGGTCTCCTGACACGCCGTCTTCGCAAAAAGAAGCGGTCCTTGATTCTCGTCTTCGAAGGCCCCGACGCCGCCGGCAAAGGGGGCGCGATTCGACGCATCACGGCCGCGATGGACGCCCGCGATTATCAGGTGATTTCCGTCTCGGCGCCGACGGATGAGGAGCGGGCATATCCGTATCTCTGGCGGTTCTGGCGTTATTTGCCGCCGCTTGGGCGGGTCGCCATTTACGACCGATCGTGGTATGGCCGGGTGCTCGTTGAACGCGTCGAGGGCTTCGCCCGACCCGACCAGTGGCAGCGCGCCTTTGGCGAGATCAACGCCTTTGAGGAACAGCTTGTCGAGGCCGGTGTGATCGTCCTCAAATTCTGGCTGGCGATCAGTCCCGAGGAGCAGCTTCGCCGGTTCGAGGCCCGCCAGGCGACCCCGTACAAGCAACACAAGCTCACGCCCGAAGACTGGCGGAACCGCGACCGCTGGGCCTCTTACGAGGCCGCCGCCTGCGAGATGATCGGCCGGACCGCCAGCGAGGCCGCCCCCTGGGTCCTCGTCGAGGCCGACAACAAGGACTGGGCCCGCGTCAAGGTTCTCCAATCCATCGTCCACCGCATCAAGACCGCCTTCGACGCCTGACGCCTTGAGATCAGGCCGAGGACCGATCCACGGGTTGGATCGGTCCTCGGCCCTCTTTTCTTCTTCTATCGAACGATCGCCTGGAAGGAGACATGCCCCTCAACGCCCGGCGGAAGCGTCGTCGGCAAGATCCAGATCAGCTCGGTGGAACCGGCATCATTCTCGACGGCCGAGAAGGTGGTTCCCTTGGGGCCGAGAGCCGTTCCCTTGATGTATCCGAGCCGGGGCAAGAGGCTATCCACGACCTTGACGTCGTGGATCGGCGTGTTGCCCATGTTCCGATACTGGATCACATACGTGAGCGTGTCGCCAGGAAGGGCCTCGGTGGCGCTCACGCGCTTGATGACCGCCAGGCCGGGACGATTGGGCGGTGTCTCGACCCCCACGGTCTCGCGAGGAACCCAGGCCATCACGGTCTGCCCGGCCCCTTCGATCAGGCCAGTGATCACGGCGGTCTCGGCCGTCTTGATGCCGATCGATCGGGTCCGATCACTCATCCTCGCGGCCTTCTCGCGGATCTTCGACTGCTCGACCCGCTGCGCATTCGCCTTCGCCGCGAGCGAGGCCGCGTTATCAAACCCGACCGCCGCCTGAAGCTCGCTATGAACTCCCGCGCGAACCCGCGAGCCCAACGCCGAGGCTCGTTCTCGATGCAAGGCGGCCTCGGCCCCCTGGTTCTGGGTCAGACGGCTCGGTCCCTGCCGACCCGATTCACTCGCCTCTTTCTCGATCGTCCGCGTGCCGACGGCGTGGGCGATTGTCAAGGTCTCGTTCGGCCCGACGCTCGTGCGGACCTCGGAAAACCTCGGGGCATAGACGCAGACGACGTTCGTCGGCAGCGCACGGGTTCTCCGGCCGTCGTCGAACGAGATCACCGCATCCTTGGGATTGATCCCGGCAAGGCCGCCTTCGCCGCTGAATCCCGCAGGCGTGCCGTGATCGCCGCCGTCGCAAAGATATTCGTCTTTTGGCATCCAGGTCCGACCCGGCGGCGGCGGCGTCCCGCAAACCGGCCCGCGCGGGACCGTGCATTTCACCCCTTCGCCCTGCGAGAACGGGCAAGGTCCGCCCGCTCCCGGTCCGTCGACCCCATGGGCACCGAAGCCCGGGTCGTCGGAAGTCGGTCGACGCCCCCCCATCCTCACCACGGCGACGACTCGCCCGAGCGCCGCGGCCACGCGGACCGGTTCTTCCGACGGATTCAGGCTCACGACGGGAATTTCGTCCTTTGGCAGGGCGATCGGCAGGGCCTGTTCGGGGTCTTCCAGATAGATGACCTGCGTGACCAGCCTGCCGCGATCGACGACGTCTTCAAAATCAAGGAGCCCGAAGACGACCCGGATCGGATACTTGCCCGGATCAATGCCCACCGGCCTGTGCAGGTGCCCGACGATCTCAATGACCGGAAAAACCTCGGCGCCTGGCCGGTCGGGGAGTTCCGAGACCCGGAGCCGGTACGGCGTTCCCACCTTCAGGCCGACATTGAGCAGGCCCCGGCCATCCCCCACGGGAACCGGTTCTGGATTCGGCCCGAGCACCTCGACCTTGACCCCCGCCGGTCCTTGAAACCGGACGACCTGAATCTCGGGCGCCAGAACCGGCCCCGGCGGCTCCTCGATGACCGGTCCGCCGACGACCGCCGTTCCCGGCTCACCCGGCGCCGAGGGTGTGGAAACGACGACGCGCCCGGGAAGGACACCGGGACCGGGACCAGGCGGCCCATTCTGCCCTTTCGCAACAAGAGGGCCGAAGGCCGCCGCGATCGCCAGGGCGACCGGGCCGGCACGCCGCGCGGCCCTGCAAATCGATCCGAGTCGGCTCATTGGCGTTCGTTCCTTCCGAACGTGGGGCGTTGGTTCTGGCGTACGATCAACCTGACCCGAATTGAGCTGAATTTTGTTCCGAAAAAAAACCCCGGACGGACCGCGGTCCTGTCGCGTGTCCGCCGGGGCGATGGTGAGCCAACCTGCCGGAAACTCTGATTCGGTCAGGGCTTCGGCGCTTCGGCTTCCGGCGCCTCGGCCGGAGCCGGTGCCGGAGCGGCCGGAGCCGGTGCCGGAACCACCGCGTCTCCCGGAGCCGGTGCTGGAGCCGGCGCCGGTACCGGTGCATCAGCCGGAGCCGGCGGCTCCGCGGCGGGGGGGGGAGCAGGTGCCGTCGCGGGGGCCGGTGCTGGTGCCGCGGCGTCGGCGGGGGGCGGCGTTACCGGCGCGGGAACCGGCGGAGTCGTCGGCACGACCGGGGTGACCGGCGCGGTGTCGACCGGAACCGATTCCGTGGTCGGCGGCGGTGTCGGAACCGTTCCAGGCGGCAGGGCACCCGGCGGCACGACCAACGTGGTGTCGGGAACCGTCGTCACGGGAACCGTCGTCACGCCGTTCTGCATTTCCAGGTCGATCGCGCCAAGCCGAAGGATGAGCAGGATCGTCCCCCGCTTGTCGGCTTCGAGGATCGGGTCAACACCCGGCTCAAGTCGTGTCGAGACAAGGGTTTCCACCCCGGCGATCGCCAGTTCCTGGAACCGGGGATCGGGCAGGTAGATCACCTTCGTGACGAAGTTGCCGCCGTCGACGACCTGATCAAAGTCCTCGGCCGTGAACTGGATCGGAATCGGGTTGTGCGTCAGGTAGGCGTCCGTCCCCGGCGTCGACGGCGCGACCTCGATCGTGGGATAGAGCACCACGCCCGGCCGACCCGGAATGTCGGTCAGCTTGAGCCGGTAGATATAACCCTGCATGAAGTTATATCGCGCGGGCACGGTCAATTGAGCGGGCAGATAGGCACGCTCGCCCTGCGGACCGCCCCCCGCCTGCCAGCCGATCTTCATCCCGTTCGGGTCGAGGAAGAAAAGCTGGCTCCTCACGTTCGGGAACCGTCGACCACCACCGGGACCCCCTTGACCTCCCGGACCTCCGGGACCTCCGGGACCACCTGGGCCACCCGGACCGCCGGGACCACCACCACCGGGGCAGGTCGGGCCGCCGGAGCAACCGGCGTGGCCGAACTGGCAACCGCCGTTGCCCTGCATGCCGATCATTCCGCCCGGCGGCGGCGGTCCTTCAACGACGGCGTGGTGTCGTAACAATTTCTTGAAGCCCACGTAGGGCTTGGCATACCCGAACCCGTCCCCAGCGGTCGCCGCCGCCAGCAGGAGTACACCGATCGTATTCATGAAAATTCTCCAACCTCATGACCGATGTCGGCCTTCCCGTGGCACGGGCGAACGCCGATCGGGGAATACGCTCACCATCTCTTCTCTCCGGGATCGCTCGGCGACGATCGCTCCGCGACGGAAGACCTTGCCACGCGAGTGGTTCGGTCCACGCGATCGGTGCCGAGACCGGCCGCCCAGGCATGCCTTCCGCGAACTCCTTTCGCGGTCGACACGGGTCAACGGCCGGACTTGCGTCCCACGACGCCTAGCGATATGATCGGGCATTCCTTTCCAGTCCCTTGAGGAAATGCCCTACATCCCTATCATGCCCAAAAACCGGACCATTCCCTGGATCGGGCTCGGCCTCCTGATCCCCCTGGCCGCCCTTGCCCAGGCCCCCAAGGACGAGCCCGCGAAGCCCTCGACGTCGATCCGCGACGCCGCGGCCCCGGCTCCCGCCCCTGGAAGCGTGCAGGCCGCCCAGGCTGCCCAGGCTACCGCCGCGCCGCCGACCGAGGCCGAGACCTTCCTTGATGCCGCGATCAAGACGATCGCCGGGTTGAAGACGGTCTCAGCCGACATCAAGCAGAAGGTCGACATGCTCGACCTCCGTTTCGACGTCACCGGACGTTACCGAAAGGGCCGCGACCACAGGGTTTACCTCCGCCTCAAGGTCTCGGGACTTCCCGACTCCAACGGCGAGACGCTCCAGGTCTGCGATGGCAAGGTCTTGTGGGACTTCCAGCAGGTCCTCGACTCCAAGAGTTATCGTCGGATCGAAATCGATCAGGTCTTTGACAAGTTGAAGTCTCCTGAGCTAGATGAGGCCCTGCGTCAGCAGGTCATGACCAACCTCGGCATTGCCGGACCCGAGGAACTCCTCCGCGGCCTCCGCCGAACCGTCCACTTCAATCAGCCCAAGACCGCCGAAACCCTGAAGGATGGCCGGGAGGTCTGGGTCCTTCGCGGAGACTGGGTTAACCGTGATGGCCTCACTGGCCCAGGCCAGACGCCAATTCCGCCCGACGGCCCCTTGCCCGCGTATGTTCCCAGTCTCGTCGTTGTCTATCTCGGCCAGAAAGATTCCTGGCCGTACATGGTTCGTTTCGTGGGCACGCAACCGACCGTCCTCATCGACACCCGGCCGATCGGTCCCGACGGTCGACGGATCGGTTCGAAGGACTCGATCCAGAAGGTCAAGGCGACCAAGATTACCCTGAATTACGAGAACGTAATCTTTAATTCCAACCTCTCGGACGACGAATTTGCCTTCACCGCCCCCAGCAGTGCCCGGGTTGACGACCAGACGCAGGCGGTTGTGAGCATGCTTGAGCAGGCCATCGCCCTTCGAGGCGCCCAGAAGAAGGCCGATGCCGCCAAGGCGGAAGACTCGGTTCTCAAGGAATCGATTCCCGTCCCTCGGTCCGACAACGCCGAGCCCGCGGCCCCCGCGCCACTCAAGTAGTTTCACGACAATAGGTTCGACGATCTCGGAAATCGACTTCGCCGAGTGATTTCATGCCCGATCCCGTCTCTGAGACCGAGCTGAGCAGGCTCTCTGAAGCGGCGAAGGAGGCGAGTCATCGAGCCTATTGCCCATACAGCCGCTTCCCCGTCGGCGCGGCGGTCCTGACCGATCGTCGCCAGATTTTCGCGGGGGGGAATGTCGAGAACGCCTCGTACGGCCTGACCCTCTGCGCCGAGCGCGCGGCCGTGGTTCAAGCCGTCGCGGCGGGTCAGACCGTGATTCTCGCCGTCGCCGTGTACACGCCCACGCCCCGGCCGACCGCCCCTTGCGGCGCCTGTCGGCAGGTTCTCAACGAGTTTGGGCCTGACGCAATCGTCGTCTGTCTCTGCGACGGCCCCGCGATCCTCCAGACGACGCTCTCGAATTTGCTTCCCCAGGCGTTTGGCCCGGCGAACCTGAAAATCGAGTCAGTTTGAGGAAACGAAGCCACCTCTTCGGGCTTTAGCCATTGGGATCGACCGGTCCCGACTCAGGGAGAAACGGACGGAGCGGGCATCGCTCGCATTTCGGCGCGCCCGCGCGGCAGAATTCGCGGCCGAGACGCTCAAACCAGACCGAGAGCCGATTCAAGGTCGTCGAATCCTCGGGCGCCAGCCGCTCAACCCGATCGCGCGCCTCGTCATAACCCGCGTCGGCCTCGATCCATCCGTGTCGGGCGAGAATCCGATACGTCGCTCGATCGACCGGAAAAACCGCCTTCCCCAGCGCGAAGAGCAGCAAGGCATCGGCCGAGGCCGGGCCAATGCCGTTGATCGTCAGCAACTCATCGCGAAGCCGGTCGGCCGAGACCGTCGAGTCTGGACCCGCCAGCGCATCGGCCGACCCATGATGGAGATCGACCAGCCACCGCGTGACCTTCCGCAAGGGTGCCAGCGCCGTGCGCGGAAGGGTCAAGCCGGCCGACCTCAACGCCTCTTCCACCTCAACCGGATCGGCCTCGGCGAGGGTCCGCGGATCAAGAAAGCCATCGTCGCGAAGCGCCGCGATCACCGTATCGCGTTTGATGGGCTCAAGAAAGCGATCGAGCACCGTGGCGAGGATCGCTTCGAACGGGTCAAGCCCCGCGTTCGGCGATCCCGGCAGACCGTAGCGATCGGCCAGGGCATCGCGGATCGCGGGGAAGGACTCGTCAAGCGCGGGCATGGGTAAATCAATCAAAGGGCGCGAAAAACGGAGGCGATCAACGGGTGCTCAGGCCTTGGCCTTGTTGACCGCTGCCCAGTAGTCGCGGACGAGCTTGCTCTTGCGGCGCGAGGCGGTGTTCGGATGAAGCACGCGGCGGGCGCCCGCCTTGTCGATCTTGGCCGTGGTGAGCCGGAGATCGGCCTCGGCCTTCTCGAACTCCTTCGCGGTGATGTTCGTGAACATGCGCTTCGTGTAAGTACGGATCAGCTTCTTGGTGATCCGGTTATGAAGCCGGCGCTTGGTGTCTTGCTTGAGGCTCTTGATCGCGGAAGGCGTGTTCGGCATGAGCGTCTTGGTCCGTGGCGATTCGATCGAAGGGGTCGGCCCGGCTCGGGTTCAAGGTTCCCGGCGAAACGGGGAGTTTAACACAGACGCACCCGAGGGTTCAAGAGAGGTCGCGCAGCCGCTTGGCGACATCGAGATACGCATAATCGTGCGCGGCGACTTCGCTGTAATGCTCGATCGCGCCTGGATTGTTGCCCAGCACTTCGGCCACGCGGCCGAGCCGGTAATGCAAGGCAATAATCAGGTCGATATCGTTGGGGTCGGCCCCTTTAAGGGCATCCTGGTAATTCCGCTCGGCGAGCGAAGGGACCTTCTCGGCCTCGAAACTGAGACCGGCCTGGTACATGGCCTGAACCTTCAAGCTAGGGCTCGATCGCGCGAGCTGAAAGGCGGCGATGGCGTCCTTGTGCTGGCCGATCTTGGCGAGCTTTAACCCGAGGTCGTGATTGAGTTTGGCATCGGTCGGACTGAGCTTGACCCGGCGGCGCGCTTCCTTGACCTCATACTCGGCGAGCATTGTCCGGCCTTGCTGAAGCTTGGCCTTGGCGGCCACGTCATCGGGCTTGCGGGCAAGGTGGTCCTCGATCGACTTGACGTGTCGCTCAAGGCGGGCAATCTGAATCTCGGCGTGATTCAGTTGCAGCGTCGTGTCATCGGGGTTCATCTTCAGGCCACGCGCCAGCACCTTCTCGGCATCGTCGAGCTTGTCGCGCCCCTTCAGATAGTCGGCGAACTGGAGATAGGGGCCGACCATCGTCGGGTTATCCTTGATCTCCTTCATCCAGCGCTCTTCGGGAGTGACCTTCGGCTGCTTCAGGTCTTCCAGTTCCGCGTTGGAATTGGCCTCGGCCGCCGCCTTGCCCGCGGGGTTCTGTTCCAGGGCCTCGCCCATGCCCGATCGTTTGATCGTGGCGCTCGCGGCGAGGGCGTTGATCTTGCGGTTGATGTCCTCGTCGTTCGGGCTCAGCTTCTTGACGCGCTCAAACGCGGCGATCGCCTTGGGATAGGCTCCGTTTTCCTCGTGAACGTGCGCCAGGTGTCGGAAAAACTCGGGGTCGTTGGCGACCGCCTGGACGGATTCGAGAAGCCACTGGGCGAGGGCCAGAAAGCCGGTTGCCTCGGCGGCGTCGGCGGCGTCGCGGGCGGTGCCGACGTCCCAGGGATTATGGGCGAAGGCTTCCTCGCAGATCGCAAGCGCCTCGGGACATTTCCCCTTGGACTTGGCCGACCGGGCGCGCATCCGGATTGGCTGCGTGCGGGTTCCGACGAGGCGGCCGACCTTGGCCGGGTCGTTGTTGAACTTCCGCCGCTCGATCCCGCGAAGGGCCTGACGAAAGATCAGGTTCTCGGGGTCGAGCTTGCAGGCTTCCTGATACATCTGGATGGCGTAGTCGTAGTTCGCCTTCAACGCGGCATCGTTGCCGGTTTGAAAGAACGTCTGCGCCCGCTTCTGGTTGGGGTTCGATCCCACGTTGGGTTCCGACGCCGAGGACATCTGCGCGACCCTCTCTCCTCGAAAAACGATCAAAGGCCCGCCCGAGACCCCGTCTCTCTGGAAAGATCGGGAGGTGCGGTCGGTGCCTCAAACTCACTCAACGATCCGGTACCGAAACAATTTTACTGCATCGGAACCGTCCTCTCCACACTAGACTGTATCCTTGTCGCGGGTTTTTTCCAGCGCGGGCCGTCTGCCTTGACAGACAGTAGGCCGCGATTTCCGAGGCCAGCGAACGGTTTTTCCCGTGCGCGGAGGCGATTTTCGATGGTTCCGATTCTGCGAGACGCCGGGCTCTCGGCTCTTTTTGACGACGCGGCGGCGGTCGAGATTCTCGCGACGGGGTTTCAGTTCACCGAGGGGCCGCTCTGGTGTCGCGATGGCTCGGTCCTCGTTCAGGACATCAAGGCGGAAATTACTTATCGCCTTCGCGTTGGGGAATCGCCCGAGATTGTCCGCGGGGAAACCCGGGCGGCCAACGGCCAGACCTTCACGGCCGACGGCCGGATTGTCTTTTGCGAGCAAAATGGCCGGCGCGTCTCGCGGATGAACCTTGATGGATCGGGCGTCGAGACCGTGGCCGAAACCTGGTCAGGCAAGCGCCTGAATAGTCCAAACGATACCGTCTGCCGGTCCGACGGCCTCGTCTATTTTACCGACCCGCCTTACGGCGTCGCCCCGGCCGATCGCGCCTTGCATTTTCAGGGCGTTTACACGCTCGACTTGAATCGAGGCGATGGCCCCAGGCTTCTTGTCGACGACTTCGAGAAGCCGAACGGCCTGGCCTTTTCTCCCGATGAGTCGACGCTTTATGTCTGCGACACGGCGCGTTATCACGTCCGCGCGTTTCCGGTGAATCCCGGGGGCGGCCTGGTCGTCGGGTCGGGTCGCGTCTTCGCGACGGTTGATCCCGGCGTGAATGGCGGTCCCGACGGAATGAAGGTGGACCGCGACGGTCGCGTCTATGTGGCCGTGGCGCTCGGCGTCTGGGTTTACGAGCCGGATGGCCGCCTGCTGGGAATTCTCTCGCTCGATCGCCGCCCGGCCAATCTCGCCTGGTGTGGCCCCGACGGCTCGCGGCTGGTGATGACGGCCGTCGACACGGTCTTCACGGTTCCGCTCCGCGTTCAGGGGGTCTTGCCGCCGTTCACTCCAAAAGAGGAAGTCAGCGGTCAGGTCCCTTGGGCCTGATCACGATCACGCGGTCAATCGCCTCCTCGGATTTCTCGGGCTCGGGAAGGCGAATGATGAGGTCTTGACCCTCGCGGATTTGCACAAGGCGGTCCGCGCGGCCCATCAGACGGGCCTCGATCGGCCGTGACGGCGCGGGGAGGCGGATCTGTCGGACGGGCTTGAGAACGTGCAGATAAATCGCCGAGGGGCGGCCCGCATTCTGCTTCTCGCGGTCGCGGGTTGAGACGCCCCAATCTTGCGGAGCGAGAGGTCCCGGCAAGGTGCCGTAAATCGAGGCGCCGTGGCGGTCGAGCCAGCGGCCGAGGTCCGCGAGGCGACCGGCGACGGCGACCGGGATCGTTCCTTCAGCCCTCGGCGCGATTCCCAGGCGGAGGTTCGCCCCGCGCGCGGCGAGGTCGACGATCGTTCGAATCAGGTCGTCGGTGCTTCCCAGATCGCGGCCGGACCAGTTGGAATCGCCGTCCCGGCAGACCTCCCAGGCGAGCGCCGGGTCGGCCGAGGCGCCGAGGTCGCGGTCGAAAGCCTGGACGTCTTCTCCGGGTCTCGATCGAAGGGCCTCGCGGTTGGCGACAAGGGCCGAGGGTTGGAGGCGATGGATCAAGGCATAGGTTGTTTCCAGGTCCCAAGGCGCCTCGGGCTTGTCCCAGACGCCATCGAGCCAGACGCCGCCGATCGGTCCGTAATTGGTGCAAAGCTCGCGAATTTGCCCCTGGGCGTAGGCGAGGTATTTTGACCAGTCGCCCTTGTCGTCGCGTCCCGAAGCCTTGCCTGTCCGCCCGCGCGGGGCGTAGTCGGGATGATGCCAGTCGAGCATCGAGTAATAGACGACGGGCAAGATCCCATGTTTCCGGCAGGCGTCGGCCAGGGCGCGGAGCGGGTCGCGGCCAAAGGGGGTGGCGTCAACGACGTCGTAGCGGGTCAGGCCGCTTTCAAACATGCAGAAGCCGTCATGGTGCTTGGCGGCGAGGACCAGGTAACGCGCGCCGGCGTCTCTGGCCGTCTTGACCCACGCCTCGGCGTCGAACTCGGCCGGGTTGAAGCGCGGCGGCAACTTCTCATATTCGCTGACGGGGAGGCGATCGCGCTCCATGACCCAGGCCCCCTTGCCCAGCAGCGAGTAGACGCCCCAGGGCAGGAAAAGGCCAAATCGCGCGTCCTGAAAGGCCGCGCGAAGGTCGTCTCTCGGGTTTGCGCCTTCCGTGGGACGGGGCACGAGCGCCGACAGAAAGGCGAGGACGACGATCAGGAGCCGGATCGGGCGTCGACGTCTCATGTCATGTCCGAAACCGTGGGAAGGAGATCGATGGGTGAGGAAAAAAACGAGTCGGGCCTCACGGCTTTTTGGGATTCACGCGTTTTCGATAACCGTTCAACCAGTCCTTGCCGGTCGGGGTGGTCAGGTCCTTGAACTCGGCGTCGATCTCGGGAGCGCGCGGGGTCCCCGCCTCCTCGCGGGCGATTCCCTTGCGAACAAGCTGCGCTGCGGCGGCGGTCCAGTCCTTGGTGCTGAAGCCGGTGCAAAGGGCCGCGTAATACCAGACCCGGGCGTCGCCGGGGGACTTGGTCATCAGAGGGTTAAGCGCCTCGCGAGCCTCCTTGTATTTGCCGCGTCGATAGAGATCGGCCACGGCCGCGAGCGCCCTGGGATCGGCGAGGCTGGTTGGAGGTCGCGCGGGCGTGGTCCGTCGAGCATCGGGCAAGGCGGTTGGCGTCGTCGCGGGATCGCGAGGGGTCAGGATCGCCGGGTCGACCCGGTTCGAGACGGAAGGCTGAGGGTGATTCGCCGACGCCTCGGCGCGGAGGCTTTGAATCTCGGCGGCGAGATCGGCGAGGCGGTGGTCAAGGCCGTCGACCTTGCTGGGCAAGGGGGCCAGGTTGTTCGTCAACGTTGTCAGGTCGGCGAGGCGGACCTGGAGCGAGGCGATCTCGGGGGGGGGACCCGACCGGGTCTGAGCATCAACCTGCTTCTGAAGGACCGCGACCTGATCCACCAGCTTGTCGAGACGTTCCGCGAGCTCATGGACGGCAAGCGTCCGGTTCAAGGGAGGAGCGGACGTCTTGGCCGTCGGCGGTGAGGGTTCCGTGGCGTGGTTTGCCCGTGAATTCGAATTTGACGTGCTGGCCACGACACCAACTTTGCCGCCTGGATCGCGACCAGGGGCGAGATAGCGTTCGATCACGAAGGCGATTCCGAGACCGCAGACGAGAACCGCGAGCGCCGTGAGGAGCAGTCCGCCCAGTCCGGCCGGAGCATGGATTTCGGAACTCGCGGGTTCGTCGAGGCGCGGACTGGGGGCGTCGGACGTGGAAGGTTCCCCGGCCGGATGCATCTCCGCGTCGGGATTCGGTTCGGTCGGATCGTTCCCGATCGGCGTCGACGTGGGAGAGTCGTCGGCCTCGGCCATGTACCGGTCTCCTGGCTGATCCGGGGTCTTCGGCTGATCTTTTTCTAGGTCAAGGTCCGAACCGGACCTCCTGGGCGACGTTGCCCAGGAACGTGGGCCGGTCTCGGAAAAAAAGGCCGGTCGCGGCAAGAACCGACGACCGGGCCTCTCTTCTCGGATCGAACGGGTACAAGACAGGAACCCTTCCGAAGTCACCACGCAAACGATCGAGTTTTCAGGAACGAGAGGCGATCACTTCGCCTGCTGCCGGAAGAAGGCGATCCAGGGTTTGAGGGTCGACGGCAAGTCGGCGAAGGTCGAGTCGATCTCGGACGCCTTGGGCGACCCCGCCTTTTCCAGCTCGGCTCCCTTGGCGGCGGTAGAGAGGGTATCGCCCTGCCAGTTGCCCGAGTTCAGGCCGTGAGTCAAGGCGGCGTAGTAATAGACGCGAGCGTCCTTGGCGTTGGCCGTGGCGAGCTTCTTGAAGACGTCCTCGGCTTCCTTGTACTTACCGGCCTTGAAGAGGTCGACGCCCCCGGTCATCGCGGCGGCATCATCGGCGGCGGCCTTGGGCTCGGGCTTCGGCTCGGAAGTGGCCGCCGGAGTGGCGGCCGTCGGCGGCGCGGCGGCGAGTTTATGAAGCTCATCGCGGAGCGAGGCAATCTCCCCCTTGATGGACTTCATGTCGCCGTCAAACGAGCCGACTTTCTCGTCGACCTTCTTGACCTTCTCACTCAGCGGCCCAACCACCGCGACCGTCTTGCCCAGGCTGCCGATCTTGTCTTCGATCGGCTTGATGTCGGGCGCAGGCTCGCTCTTGGGCATTTCCTTGAGCTTGGCGTCGTACGCTTTCAACTCGGCTGTCAACGCCTCGACCTTGCCGTTGAGGGCCTTGACCGTGCCTTGAAGCGATTCGAAATCGGCGAGGGCAACGGTCGGCGCGGCCGGGGCGGGCGCGGGCGGGTCCACGATGCTCGACGGCGTCGGCGTCGTGGCCGCGGCGACGGGCTCGGGCTTCTGCATATTGAGGAAGACGGCGACGACCAGCGAGACGGCCATCAGGGCGCCGAGGATCGCCGGGAAGGGGGTCTTCGCGGGTTCCTCGTCGTCATAAACAGCGTCGTCGGGGGGCCGGTAGGTGTACGGCGGCCCGAGCGGCGGCCCTTCCATGCCTTCCATCGGCGGCAAGGGGGCGGGCCTGGGGGCGGGCGGCGGCTCTTTTGGGTCTAGCGAACCGGCCGACGGCGTCGCGGAGTCGTCGAAATAATCCGCGGGGAAGGGTTCCCCAGGGGGCGACCCGCCCATCGGGTCCTGACCGGGTTGCTCAAAGTTGTCCGCCATGTCACCTGGGCTCCTTCTCTCGTTGATTCGATTCGTGGGGTCGCGTCGTGACGTGGAGAGTTTCGGTGTGGCGTCGCCCGAGGTAGCCCGGGTCATCATCCGTTGGGGGGCCTTACCCTTCGCCCTGAGTTTGACGGGAATCAGCGGCGCTGGGTCGGCGGGGCGACGATCTTGCTGTCCTTCTCCTTGTCGGCCGGGCCTTTGCCGGCCGGAGCACGTTCGCCGTAGAAGCGCGTCACGACGTAGGTCCCACTCTTGGGGTTCCGCTCGATGTCGACGACGGCGGCGTTGTCGGCTTCTTCCAGCAAATGAGTGAAACTCCGGTAGCCGTAATAACTTTCGTCAAACGACGGCTTCTTTCGCTTCATCGTGTCCTTGACCATCGACGCGAAAAGAACCTCATGATTTTCGCGCCTTAGGGCGTTGCAGGCTTCCACCAGAAGCGAATAGACCTCGCGCTCTCGTTCGGGGAGGTCCACGTACAGATGGGTCGCCAGTTGCTGGTCGTTCTGGTCCTGGCGTTCCAGGTCTTCATAATAAATGAATTCGTCGCAATTGTCTCGAAGCAATTCCGAGGTTGACCCTTTCATGCCGAGACCGATGACGTGCTTGCCGTTCTCCTTGAGCTTCGAGACCAGCGGCGAGAAGTCGGAGTCTCCCGAGACGATCACGAAGGTGTCCACGTGGGGCTTGCTCCAGGCAAGGTCCATCGCGTCGACGACCAGGCGAATGTCGGCCGAGTTCTTCCCTGTCTGGCTTCGTTTTGGGATTTCGATCAGTTCAATGGCGGCTTCGTGAAAGGGGGCGGTGTACCCCTGGTAACGGCTCCAGTCGGCGTACGCCTTCTTGACGATCAATTTCCCTTTTTCCACAAGGCGTTCGAGAACCTTCTGAATGTCGAACTTCGTCTTGCGCGAGTTCTGGAAACCCATGGCCAGGTTTTCCAGGTCGACGAACATGGCCAGGCTGCGTTCGCGATCGGTTTTCGACATCGTCATGAGTTCGCCTCGACCCCACCCGCGTCAACCACTCACGACGAACCCCGTCCGCGCACGAGGAAAAGAGGGGGTCGAACCGTCCCGTCGCGGCGTCACGTCCGATCATCGCATCGGACGCGACAACCTCACCCAAGTTACGCGGGCCGGGGCGGTTCCGCAACGGGGCGGGTCTGGAGATTTTTTCCCCAGACCCGAAGAATCCAGCGAGACCGGACCTCGGTCTCAATCAACCTCCGCCGCCACCGCCGCCGCCACCACCGCCGTACCAGCCGCCTCCCGCGTACATATCGCGGACAGTGCGCCGGGGGCGCGACTCGTTGACCGTCAAGGCTCGGTCGCGATGATCGCGGCCGTTGAGCCCGTCAATGGCCGCCTTGCCTTCATCCTGGTGCGCCATCTCGACCAGACCAAACCCTCGCGACTGGCCGGTCCTTGACTTGACCTGCACCTCCGCCGAGGTCACCAGGCCGAACGGCTCGAACAGGGTCCGCAACTCGTCCGAATTGACCGCGTAGTCCAGGTTTCCGACGTAAATCATCATGACGGGCCTATACTCCTCGAAGTCTAGCAATCCAACCGATCGACTCACGACCGAGATCGATCTCGGTCCGAGAAACGATCCAGTTACGAGCCAACCGGCGCGGCTCACTCGACGAGACGTCCGGCTCTCGGTGCGTCGCGGTCAAGCCAAGCCAATGTTCTGGAATCGCAGGAACTCTTCACGAGTCCTCTCCGACCCTCCTGATCCATCAACAGTGTCGACACAGGTCAATTCCCAGGGCGCCGTGCCGAGGCGTCTGGGTAACCAGCGGGGAAGGTGTCGTCGGTTCTCGTGGGCTCTGAGGCGCTCCCAACAACAAATCGAGCGATCCGACTTACCCCTCATCGTTCGGCTCAGGAAGCTTAACGGAATCGACACGGACATACCAGGGGCCAATCATTTCCCACGCGCAAACGGCCGGAATTGGGTCTGACAGAATTCAATTCGCAACGCGATTTTCGTGCAAAAACCTCTCTCGCAACCATCCCCTACAAGCAAGAAGTTCGTTCGAGGCGTTCACGCAATTCCTTTGGCTCTCGTAATTTACGTGATATGCGGCCCATGCGATTTCTCGACTTCGCGTCTATTCAAACGAAAAAGGCCAGGTCAAGAATCGTTGCGGGCGCAAAAAAAATCCCCGGCCGGGTGAGCGGCCGGGGAGCGTTGCGAGCCCGATTGAGAACGAATCCAATCAAGCCGACTTGGCGGGAGCCTGCGGGACGGCCTGCGGGGCCGGGGCCGGAGCATACTTGGCCGGGGCCTGCGGAGCGGCCTGCGGGGCCGGAGCCGGGGCCATCTTGGCGGGAGCCTGGGGGGCGGGCATCTCCTTGGCGGGAGCCTGGGGAACCGCCTGCGGGGCCGGGGCCGGAGCCGGGGCCATCTTGGCGGGAGCCTGCGGGGCGGGCATTTCCTTGGCGGGAGCCTGAGGAACCGCCTGCGGGGCCGGGGCCGGAGCCGGGGCCATCTTGGCGGGAGCCTGAGGAACCGGCATCGCCTTGGCCGGAGCCTGCGGAGCGGGCGCCGGGGCCGGCGCCACCTTCGACGGGGCCTGCGGCGCGGGCATGCCCTTGCCTGGGGCCTGGGCAGTCTGAGCAGAGGCCGACGTCGTCAGACCGGCAGCGACCAGCGACGCAGCGGCCAATCCAAGCAAGCTACGAAGGTTCATTGTTGCACTCTCCGATGAAAACACAGTCTTACCAAAAACCTGACCCGGGTCGGGACCCACACCCTGCCCGGATTGGTTTGCTTCAATATACCAGATCATTGACTGCGGTCTCTGGGCGTTTTGCGGATTTTCCGAAGAATAAGGCAAATATTCCGGCTGCCGAGCGAATTCTGGCCCGACCCAACACGCGGTTTGAAAACAGCTTGCGCATCAAGCCTTTCCACCCCGACAGCGTGGCCATTTGACTTCCGGAAATTCCTCAATCTCACGCAATTTCCGTAAACCAACGTCTTTTCGGTCCCGACGAGGAGGGTTATCCCCTCTCCGCCCGTCTCCACTCAGGATTCTGCTCTCTCCCTCAAGATCAGGCAGAACCCTCGGGAAGTTTCCAAAAACGCGCCCTTACCTCGCAGTTTCCGACCCTCAAGGTGACAACGTCCCTCATGTACATGACGGAGTCGACAGACTGAGGATTTCCGGCGACCAAAGCAAACCTGGTAAAATAGCATAATTCGGGCGTTTCCTGACACCAACACAATTTCGGAGGATTTTACCGAATTTTCAGATCCGAGAACATGCGACAGGCAAAATCGTCACGTTCGGCCCTTCGGGCTTGGCATCAACCTCACGCCTATCCACTTTTAGGAAGGAACCCGAACGCCTCGTTCTGGCCTCGCCTTGAGCCAAAGTCGGGTTCGTGGTTATAAGTATGGTCAAGGTTCCGCCAAGGCGCACGGATTCCGCCGCGCAAGGGCGATCGTGGCGAGCCCCTTATCCCAAAGGCTCGCGGGCCTGCCGGAAGTCAGTCCATGTCCAGGGAGACGGACCCGTGAGCTTCAGCCTGCCCCGGTGTCAATCCTCCGATCGATCAACACGCTGGCGCATCGCGTCGTTCTTGCTTCCCATCACCCTCTCGGTGGTTGGAATCGCGGCGGACGCCCCGGCCCCTGCCCCGCGCCCGAATCGACCCGCGACGCGCAAGGTTCCCGAAGGGTTGAACTTCGCCAACGGTCTCTTCCGCGAGCGTCGCTACGAACTGGCGGCGAAGGAATACGAACGCTTCCTCAAGGACGCCAAACCCTCCGGCGCCGATGCCGCCGAGGCGCGCTTTGGTCTCGCCAATGCCCGCCTCTTTCAGGGGGAGTACGCCAGGGCGGGCCGCGAGTTTGACGCCTTTTTGAAAGAATCGCCCGACCACCCGAACGCGGCGACCGCCTGGTATCGCGTCGGCGAGACGGCCTACATGCTTGGCGACCTCGCCGCCGCCCGTCATGCCTTTGACAAATATACGACCAGCTATCCCGATCACAAGCACATGGACACCGCCCTCCCTTATTTGGGCGATGTCTGTCTCAAGGCTGGAGATCTCCCCGCGGCGCGTCGCGCCTTTGAGCAATCGCTCCAGCGCGATCCCAGCGGTCGGCTCTCCGATCGCGCGCTCTTCGGTCTTGGCCGGACCCTCGCCCTTCAAGGGGAGACCGACGAGGCCCTCAAGACGTTCGAACGCCTCGCGGAAAAAGGGAACAAGGATTGGGCCGATCGCGCCTTCTTCCAGATTGGTCAGGTTCACGCCGGAGCCAGGCAGGACGAAAAAGCCGCCGAAGCCTTTGCCACGGTCGAACGGATCGCGCCGCAAAGCCCGCTCGTCGCCGAGGCCCGCCTGAACCGCGCCGAGGCCCTGATCAAGCTGAATCGACGAGCCGAGGCCGATCCCATTCTTCGAACGCTCGCCGCCGAAGGCCCTCAGAACCTCGCCGCTCAGGCAAGCTTCGCGCTCGGGACGTCGGAACTGGAAGGCGGCGACGCCAAAGGCGCGCTCGCCGACCTTGATCCCGCCTCCGAACGTTTCGCCAAGACCCCGATGGCCGCCGCCCTCTCCTTCCGCGCGGCCGAGGCGGCCGAGGCGCTCAACCGTCCCGACGAGGCCCGCGCCCGGTTCCTTCGGGCGGCCGAGGCCGATCCCAAGGACCCCTGGGCCGACGACGCGCTCGCCCGAGCCGCCCGACTCGCCCTGGCCAGCCGCGACCATGCCGCGGCCTCGACCCTCGCGGCGACCTTCGCCGAACGCTATCCAAAGAGCCCTCTTCTGGCCGACGTCCGCCTTGTTTCCGCCCGGTCCGCGCTCGCCTCGGGAAAGCCCAAGGAGGCGATCGCCACTCTGACCAGCTCGCTCGCCGACGACAAGCCCAGCGCGGCGACCGCCGAGTCTCTGACCTATTACCTCGGCCTCGCCTATCGAGCCGACGGACAGCCTTCGAAGGAGATCGAGGTTCTCGACAGCCTGGCCAAGACCCCCTCGGCGCGTTACGCGGCGAACGCGCAGTTCCTCGTCGGCCGAGGCAAGATCGAGGCGAAGCAGTACGCCGAGGCGGTCGGCCCGCTCGAAAAATACCTTGAAGCGCGTCCCGATGGCGACGTCGCCCCGTTCGCCCTCATGTATCTGGTCAAGGCGCATCTCGAACTCAACGAGGTTGAGGCCGCGAGCAAGGCGCTTGGGCAGCTTGCCGCAAAATTCCCGAAGAGCGAGGCACTCGCGCCGGGCCGTGTTCTTCTGGGCGAATCGGCCCTCTCGGCGAAGGATTTCGACCGAGCCGCGAGCCAATTTCAACTGGCCTCGGCCGAGTCGACCGACCCTGCGCTCGCCTCGCGCGCCCGTCTTGGCCTTGGCTGGTCGCTTCTCGACGGCGGCAAGCCCGCCGAGGCCGCCTCGGCCTTCGCCGCCTATCTCGCCGCGGCCCCGGCCGACGATCCGCTCGCGCCGGAAGCCGCGCTCGCCCAGGCCCGCGCTCTCGACGCCGCGAAACAACCCGACGAGGCCCTCGCCGCCTATCAGGTCGTCACCGGGAAATTCCCGAAATCGACGTCCGCGCCACTCGCCTCGATCGCCCGAGCCCGACTTCTCGTCTCCTTGAAGCGGCCCGGCGACGCCGCCGACGCCTACGCCCGGTTCTTCAAGGATCACCCGGACGACAAGGCCAGTGACCCCGCGGCGCCTTCGGCCGACGCCCTTCTCGCCGAATGGGGCTGGGCCTTGATCGACGCCGACAAGCCGACCGAGGCCGACACCGTTTTCCGACGCCTCCTCGACTCCTTTCCCGAGAGCACCCACGCCGCCTACGCCCGGTTCAACCTCGCCGAGACCGCCAACCAGTCCCGCGACCATGCCGAGGTCATTCGCCTCCTCGCGCCGATCGTCGCCGAAGGGTCAAAAGCCTCGCCTCGCCTTCTTCAGTCGGCGCTCTATCGCCTCGCCCGCACCCAGGCCGAGACGGCGGATTGGGCCGGCGCCTCGAAAACCCTCGACCGCCTCACGACCGATTTTCCCGATGGCCCCTTTCGCCGCGAGGCCCGCTTCCTGCGCGCTGAAGTCGCTCTCGAATCGGGCGACCCGGCCACGTCCGAAACGCTTCTGAGCGCGCTCGCGTCCGAGCCTGCCGAGCCGAATGATCCGCCTGGCTTTGCCCTGGCCTTGCGTCGACGCCGCGTTCAGGCGTTGCTGGCGTTAAAGCGCTGGAAGGACGTGGTTGAGACGGCCGAGGCGATCAAGGCCGAGGCCCCGGACGACCCGCGAAACTCCGAGGTCGATTACGCCCGGGGTCGCGCCTTGCAGCAGCTCGCCCGGTTCGACGACGCCCGCGCCGCGTATCAAGGCGTTGTCGACGCCCGCAAAGGGGGCGACCTCGCCGCGCGTGCTCAACTGATGATCGGTGAAACCTATTTTCACCAGAAAGATTATCACGAGGCGATCCGCCAGTTCCTCAAGGTTGACATCCTGCACGACGCCCCCTCCTGGCAGGCCGCGGCCTTGTTGGAGTCGGGCAAGGCGTACGAGCAGCTTGACCAGTGGTCGGATGCCGTCGAAACCTACGAACGCCTTCGCGCCAAGTTTCCCAACGACCCGGCATCGGCCGACGCTCAGGGGCGTCTTGACGCCGCCCGCGCTCATCTCAAGGGGTCCGACGGCAAGCCCGGCACCCCCTCGATGTGATGGATCGAGAACGTTCTCCAGGGAAAGGAGTCCGAACGATGCCTCGAAAATGGATCAGGTCAGGGCGTCGCGGTCGAGTCGCGGCGCTCCTGGCCGTCGTCGCGCTGACGTGTGGCGCCGGGGGAGGTTCGGTGGACCTGGACGCCCTCGGAAAGCTCGCTCGATCGTCGGCGAAGTCGGCCATCGACCGCCTCGAAGACGCGCCGCCGGCCGACCGCGTGACCTGGGGCGGCCTGGCCGCGGCGACACTGCTCGGCTCGTTTGTCGTGCTGGAACGGATGGCCCGACTGAAGCGGAAAACGATCATTCCGCCCGAGTTCACGAACCGATTTTTGAGCCGCCTGCGCGAGGGGAAGCTCGATCGCGGCAAGGCTCTGGATTATTGCGAGTTGAACCCGAGTCCAGCCTCGCGCGTCGCGCTCTCGGCGGTCCGGCGCTGGGGTCGCTCCTCGGCCGACCTCGATCGCGCCTCGGCCATCGCGCAACGGGTCGAGGCCGACCGGCTCCGGCGCAACGTCGGCACCTTGCGTCGGGTCGCCGCCCTGACCCCCTTGATCGGCCTGCTCGGCACCTTGCTCGCCACCGGCCAGGTGCTCAAGAGCACGTCGCCGGATTGGGGACCCGGGCTCGCCTCGGCACTCTCTCCCTTGACGGCCGGCGTGGCCCTGGCCGTTCTCTTTCTCGTGGCGTATGACGGCCTTGCCAGTCGGGTTGACTCGCTCATTGCCGCGCTCGATCGCATCGGGGCCGAGACCGTGGACGCGGTCGCGATGGCCTTGCCTGTCGATCCCCGGCCGCCCCTGGCTCCCGCGCGCACCCCGCACGCGCCGACGATCCGCATCGAGACGTCGGAATCGCCCAAACGTCAACGGGTCGAGCCCGATGATTATGACTGACCAGGGCTATTTCTTTTCTGAATCGAAAAAACGAAACTGCCCTGGTACTTCACCGCGCCCGCTGGCCGTTGAGAGCGTCTTTCCGCATAATGATCGGCCACGGATCACACCGGCCACGTAGGGGCGTCACGCGATGACCGGCCTGAACCTGGAACGCTTCCTGTATTTGCTCCGAGCCGATCTCGGCGCCTGGCTGACACTCGGGCTGATTGCCCTGCTCATCGCCTTGATGGTCTGGACAAGCTGGGGCTCGCGTCGCGCCCTGCGCAAATGCCTGGCGCTCTCGGTGATCGCGCATTTCGCCCTGCTCCTTTACGGTGAGACCCGAACCCGCTTCCTCCTTCTCTCGCATACGAAGGACGCCCCTCGGGCCGAACGCATCCATCAGATCAAGGTCGTTCCCGCCGCCGAGACTGCGAACCCGACCGACGCCCAGGGACGCGCCTTTGGCCCGACCTCGCGCTGGGATCGACCAGTCAGCGGTCTCGCGCTGGCCGATTCTCGGCTCAGCGCTCCCAAGAATGCCGAGGCGCCCGCGGTTCCCGTCCGCCCCGCCGACCGCCCCGATCTGGAACCGTTGACCTCCGCCGCTCCCGAAACCTCCGCGCCCGCCCTTGACGCCCCCGAATCGCGTCCCGACGCTCCGCCGCCGGCCGAGGCCAGCGCCACCCCTCCTTCCGTGACCCCCGGCCCTGAAGACGACGTCGCCCCGGCCGTGGTGGCTCCGCGCCCCGACCCCGAGCCCGCGACAACAACACCCGATCGTCGGCTCAGGCCGGAGCGGGTCGCTCCGGCGCCACCACCGCCAGCCCCGGCCGGTCCGCGTCGTCCCTCGTCTTCGTTGACAATCCTGCCGCCGGTGGATTCCAGCCCGACGAGTCCGGTCGAGCCTTTGGCATCGGCGCCGAACGAAACGAAGCCAGTTCTCAACACCGGCGAGCCGGTCCCCCCCGCCTCGACCGCCGAGGCCGGACCCGATGACGTGGCCGCCGCCGAGGTGATTCCCGCCCGGCCCGATCCCTCGCGATGGAAACTCGGTGAACGCAATTTACGGGCGGGCTCGCGCCCAGGATCAGGAGCGATCGCGTCCAACTTACCCCGACCCGGACGCCCCCAGAACCTCGCGCCGACCGTCCCTCCTCTCGAAATGGCGACCGAAGCACCGACCGAGACCAAAACGCCCAGGGTTCGACCGGATACGTCGCGGTCGATCAACGCCGGTGAGCCTCGCCCCCCCGCGCCTGGCGAAGACGTGGGAGACGTCGCCGTCGCCGAGGTCGTGAAGGAGCCGAGCACCCCCCTGCCCCGGGTCGCGACGCCCGACCCCGATATCCGTCGACGATCAAGGCCCTCGGCGGTTCCGACAATCCTTTCCGACCCCGATCGATCCCGATCCCGGCCCAATCCCGCGCCTCCGCTAAGCCTGGCGCGAGTCACGCCCGGCGGCGTTCCCGCGCTTCCCGAAATTCGAGGAGCCACCGGAGGCCGACCGCTGGCCGACGTGCCCGAGGTGTATCGGTCGCGGCTGGACCCGAACCGATCGGCCCTTGCGTATCGCGCGGGCGCCAGTCCCGCGAGCGAGCAGGCGGTCGAACGCGCGCTCGACTGGCTGGCGCGGCATCAGGACATCGACGGCCGATGGGACGGCGGCACGTTCAAGGACCCCGACGGCTCACCGACTCAAGGTGACGACAATTTCACGGTCCATTGCCCGGCCGGCGAAACCTGTTTCGGCGAATGTGCTTACGGCGAGGCCGATACCGCACTGACCGGCCTGGCGCTGCTCTCGTTCCTGGGCGCCGGCTACACCCAGACGGACGGCAAATACGCCCGAACCGTCTCCGGCGGTCTGGATTATCTTCTTGCCGCGCAAAAAGGGAACGGCGACCTTCGAGGGCAGAGCCGGGCCGTCGGCATGTACTGTCACGCGATGGCGACGATCGCCCTGTGTGAAGCCTATGCGCTGACCGGCGAGGAACGGCTCCGAAAACCGGTCGAACGCGCCGTGGACTTCCTGGTCCGATCGCGCGCGAAGGATGGTCTGGTCTGGCGCTACGCTCCCGGGGCGGCGTCGGGCGACACGAGTATCCTGGGCTGGGTCGTCATGGTCCTGAAGTCGGCCCGAGAGGTCGGGATCAACGTTCCCGAGACCACGCGGACGGGCGTCGTGACCTGGCTTTCCAGGATCGCGAGCGGCGATGCCAAAGGGCTTGGCCGGTATCAGATCGCCAGCCCGGTGACGCCGACGATGACGGCGGAAGCCTGGGCCTGCCGCCAGTTCCTCGGCGTCGGCGGTCCTGGTCCAGCGAGCAACGAGGCCGCGCGTTACCTACTGGCCCACGGCCCGAAGTCGGACCCGTACAACCTGTATTACTGGTATTACGGCACGCTCGCGATGTATCAGAACGGCGGCGACGCCTGGTATCAATGGAACAGCCAGGCCCGCGATGAGATCACCCGCCGTCAGGTCGTTTCCGGTCATTCCGCCGGAAGCTGGGCGCCCGACGACAGCCTTTACGGCTCCCTTGGCGGGCGGATCTACTGCACGGCGCTGGCGACGCTCTCTCTGGAAGTCTATTACCGCTACCTCCGCCTTTATGACGCGCCGACGATTCCGCCGGCCATCGCCCCTCGGCCCCGGAACATCGAGCGTGACCGCACCCTCGGCCGAGGAAGTCCGACCGAAAGTCCGAAGCGCTGAGGTCGTCCCGCGAAGAACCCCCTCGGACATTTGTTTTCAGGAGGATTGCAAAGTCCCGATGACCGATGACCGAAAATTTCTGCGTCTTGGTCATCGGACATTGGTCATCGGTCATTGAAAAGACAGACTTTGCAATCCTCCCGCATTCGTTTTGCCCGAACTGGCTCCCGCCCGACCGGCCGACTATAATCACCGCTTCAGGTCGTCCGGGGCGGGCTTCTTGGTGCCGAGGTTGGGGGGTTCAACAGTTTGATGGACGGGACCGCGATCGGTCTGCCGATCGTCTGGGCGCAAAACGCGGTCGCCTCGACGACGACGGCCCCCAGCGCCCTCGCGCCTCTGGCCTTGCGACGCTGGTTCGGCAGCCTCACGCTCTCGTCGCATGAAAGCGTGCCAAGCCTCTTCGGCCTCTGGGTCATCCTCGCGGCCCTGGGCGGCCTGACTCTGATTGCGATGATCGTTCAGGGGCCGGGTCGGGCGCTCAGCCAGCTTTTTGACCTCGGCGGTCACGTCCGGTTGCTCTCGGCCTCGTTTCGACGTCTGCGCCGCGCGGGTCGGCTGCTCGCGGTGACGATCGGTTTGACCGTCCTTTCGTGGACGGGGAGTCAGGCTCTTGTTTATAACAACGCGGAGGGACGCAACGACTATCTTCAGTTGACGCGTGCGCGCCACCTTGGCGAACTGGCCGTCGAACAGGGGATTCTCGCCGCGTTGACCCCTTTGCGCGACATCGTCGGGCTGGGGTCGAACCTGCCGCTGGTCTTTCTCGCCACGATCCTCGTTTTTCGGGCCACGACGGACAGTTGGGCCGGGGCGAGCGCGCATCCCTGGGGGGCTGGAAACACGATTTCAGGATCGGGCTGGGCGCATGCGGCCTGGTTTTCGGGAGCCTTCCTGATCCTCTATCGTCTGGCCTCGATCGGCTCGGGCCTGTTCGACCTGCCACTTGGCGGCTGCCTTTTGATTGAACCTCTGGTGGTCCCGGCCCTGATGGCGATCGTCGATGGCCTCGTTCTCGCCTGGGCCTTGACCGAGATGCGCGACGCCGGTCTGGAACAACCCGACGGAATCCGATTCTCGCCGAGGCCGACGGTCGAGCTGTTGCCCGCGTCGATCGCCGCCTGTCTCGTCGCGATGCCCGCGCGATATCTGGCCTCGGGCGTCCTTCTGGCCCTGTATCACCTGCCGACGTCGACCGATGCCACGGGTCTGGGCCGTTACATGCGCTGGCAACTCGGTCCGGGCCTGGTGATCTCGCAGGGATTCGGCCTGATCTTCGCGGGTTTGGTCGGTGTCGTCGCCTGGGGGGTGGGAAGCATCAACGAGGCGGCACGGGCCTTTGGGCGATTATTGGCGGTTGAGGGCGCCCGGCTTGCCGCCGTGCTGGGGACGGCCGGACTGGCGTCGGCCCTGGCGTCGTCGATCGCCTATTTCGTGGTTCTCTCGCTGCCGGCGGCTCCCTGGGTTCTGAACGCCGCGGATAGTTATGCGCACTATTGCACGCTCCCGATCGGCCTGCTGACCCTCTCGGCCCTCGTTGAACTGGGCGAACGCGCGCTTCCCGAAGCGACCCGGGCGCGAGCCTGAAATGGCCCAACACTGTCAGGGAATTCGGGTCAAGGGGGCGGTGGGAACCCGGGTTGAACGAGCGTTGTGAAAATGCGCTCGAATCTTGGTTCGCTTGACAGAAATGAACGATCAGGGTTGTAATAGGTTTCAGATGGCCCGGTGACTGCCAGGAAGCACCCGAGCGCCGGTGCAGGCGTGAAGGCCACATCGCCCGTTCCCTCGAATTCCTTGAAAGGCCGAAGTGGCCGGACAGAGGGTTCGAAGGCGAGTCTCGTCCCTACGAACGAACCAGCGAACCCGGCCCCTTCCCACGACACGTTGACAATTCGGCCCTGCCTCGTCACGAGGACCCCCGGCCGCGCGCGCGGGCCCTGGCGTCGCGACCCGACGCGGAACGAGACCCCGGAGACGCCCAACCGACCGTCCCTCGCCCCCGGACCGCGCCTCGAACCGACCGCCCGCACGACGGATCCACCGCACTAGGAGGGAAACCGCCAATGGCCACAGGATCGGATCTGATCGCGATGATCGCCAGCCGCCAGAACCTGGCGGACTATCAAAAAAAACACTGGCACGGCACCTTCGCCGAGTATCTCGATATCGTCCGCCAGGAGCCGAAGGTCACCCGGACCGCCTATCAGCGGCTCTACGACATGATCCTCAGTCACGGGATTGAGGAAACGATCGTCAACAAGGAAAAAGTCACCCGGTACAAGTTCTTTCAGGACCCCGTGAACAACGGGCAAGATGCCATTTTTGGGCTGGAGAAGACCCTCACCAGCCTCGTCAACGTCCTCATGAGCGCCGCGGAACGCTACGGAACCGAGCGCAGGGTCTTGCTCCTGCACGGTCCCGTCGGCAGTTCCAAGAGCACGATTGCCCGGCTCCTGAAGAAAGGGCTGGAGGCGTATGCGAAGTCGGACGAAGGGGCCGTTTATACCTACGGCTGGCGCGAGGAAGGTCTCGATGGCGTCGACACTTACGCCGACTGCCCGATGCACGAGGAACCGCTCCACCTGATCCCGACCGAGAACCGGCCGGCGATCCTCGCGGAGATCAACGCCGACGCGTCGGAACACGGCTTTCAGGTCACGATCGAAGGAGACCTCTGCCCCTTCTGCCGCCAGATGTTCAACGAACGGATGGCCCGGTACGACGGCAACTGGGCCCGCGTTCTTGGCGACATCCGCGCCCGGCGTCTGATCCTCTCGGAACAGGATCGCGTCGGCATCGGCACGTTTCAGCCGAAGGATGAGAAGAACCAGGACGCGACCGAGCTGACCGGCGACATCAACTATCGGAAGATCGCCGAGTACGGCACCGAGAGCGACCCCCGCGCCTTCAACTTCGACGGCGAATTCAACATCGCCAACCGGGGAATCATCGAGTTCATCGAGGTCCTCAAGCTCGACGTGGCCTTCCTTTACGACCTCCTGGGCGCCAGCCAGGAACACAAGATCAAGCCCAAGAAGTTCGCGCAGACGGACATCGACGAGGTCATCCTCGGCCACACCAACGAGCCCGAGTACAAGAAGCTTCAGTCGAATGAGTTCATGGAGGCTCTGCGGGACCGAACCGTCAAGATCGACGTGCCTTACGTCACCCGGCTCTCGGACGAGATCCAGATTTACGAGAAGGACTACAACGGCCGCAAGGTCCGCGGCAAGAGGATCGCGCCGCATACCCTGGAAGTCGCCGCGATGTGGGCCGTCTTGACGCGGCTGGAAGAACCCAAGAACGCGGGGCTCACGCTCCTTCAGAAGCTCAAGCTGTACAACGGCAAGACCTTGCCCGGCTTCACCGAGGACAACATCAAGGAGCTTCGCGAGGAAGCCGAGCGCGAAGGGATGCACGGAATCAGCCCAAGGTACGTTCAGGACAAGATTTCCAACGCCCTGGTCGGCTATCCCGACGCCCGGTCGGTGAATCCGTTCATGGTCCTCAACGAGCTTGAGGCGGGGCTCAAGCATCACTCCCTGATCAACAACGACGAGGTCCGCAAGCATTACAAGCACCTGCTGACCGTCGTCAAGGAAGAATACGAGGACATCGTGAAAAACGAGGTCCAGCGCGCCATCGCCGCCGACGAAGACGCCCTGATGCGGCTCTGCGGCAACTACATCGACAACGTCAAGGCGTACACCCAGCGCGAGAAGGTCAAGAACAAATACACCGGCCAGACCGAGGAGCCCGACGAACGCCTGATGCGGTCGATCGAGGAAAAAATCGACATCCCCGAGAGCCGCAAGGACGACTTCCGCCGCGAGATCATGAACTACATCGGCGCCCTCGCGCTCGACGGCAAGAAGTTCGACTACAAGACCAACGAACGCCTTCAAAAAGCCCTCGAACTGAAACTCTTCCAGGACCAGAAGGACACGATCAAGCTCACCAGCCTCGTCTCCAGCGTCGTCGACAAGGACACCCAGGAAAAAATTGATATCGTCAAGGGCCGCCTGATCCGTAACTACGGATACGATGACGACTCGGCCAGCGACGTCCTTAATTACGTCGCCAGTATCTTCGCCCGAGGCGACGTCAAGCGAGGAAGCCACTGATCGATCGAGAACGCCGTCATCCGCGAGTTGCCGGTTTTTCCCGGACACCGCCTCCGCCGAGGAGGCGGTTTCACTCGTTTATTTCCAGGGGATAACGGGCGCTCAAGCGGACTCTTCCTCGCGATTGCCGCGCTCCCGATGCGTTTTGACCGTGACCCGTGAACGACGGATACGACATGGCCACGATCACCACTGAAAAACAACTCCCCGGATCGCTCTGGCCCAAAGCCGCGGCCGAGGAGATGCCTCGCCCCTACCGAATGACCGTTGACGTTTACGAGAAAATCGTCGCCGCTGGCATCTTCGGCGACACCTCGCCGGTCTTTCTCTGGAAAGGGCTGCTGGTCCTTCCGATGACGAAAGGCCCTGACCACGAGAACGCCCTGGCGGAGATCAACGCGGCGTTAGTGCGGATCACGCCCGAGGGTTGGCACGTCCGCCCCGGAAGCCCGGTCCGACTCCCTGGTGATTCGGAGCCAGAACCCGACGTCCTTCTGGTCCGGGGGACGACCCGCGACTACAAGAACCGACATCCCAGCCCGCGCGACCTGGCCCTGGCCGTCGAAGTCTCCGATTCGAGCCTGAGGTACGATTCGGTGGAAAAGTTGGCGGCCTATGCCGAGGCCGAGATCCCCGTTTACTGGGTCGTCAACATCCCGCGCGCACGGATCGATGTCTACCAGTCGCCAAGCGGACCGGCCGAGTCTCCGACTTACGCCGACCACCGGAGTTATCGCCCCGAGGAAAACGTCCCCATCGTTCTCGACGGCCGCGAGGTCGGACGGGTGCCTGTCGCCGACGTGATGCCCTGACCGAGACGCGCCGAGGTTCCGACCCCTTTCCCTCTAAGAAAGGACGTCCCGAGATGACCACGACCGCGACACCCGACGCCCCCGTCGCTCGACCCGACCTGACCCCGGTGTCGGGGTTCCGGCCGTACCGGATCACCGTCGACGTCTATCGGCGACTGACGGCGTCAGGGGCGCTGGGAGATAAGTCCAGAGTTTTCCTCTGGGATGGTCAGCTCGTTCAGAAGGTCTCGGACATGTCGAAAGGGCGAGCCCACGTCTTCGCGCTGAACCGCCTGGCGCGGCTGATTGCGGGACTTGTCCCCGCGGGTTATTTCTCCGAGCAGGATCAGCCCATCGAACTGGATGCCCTTCGGGTTCCCGAGCCCGACCTGAAAATCGTTCGGGGGGGCGACAGTGATTATCGAATCCAAGCACCGACGGCTAGGGACTGTCCGATGATTGTCGAGGTTTCCGATTCGAGCCTCGTCGACGATACGGGCGAGATGCTTCGGGCGTATGCCTCGGCAAATATCCCTGTTTACTGGGTTGTGAACATTCCGAATCAACGGATCGACGTTTATTCTCAGCCGGTCCGGTTAACGAACTTGCCTGGCTACGCGGAAGTTCGAACTTATGCAAAGGGCGAGAACGTTCCCGTCATTCTCGATGGCCGCGAGGTTGGATTTATTGCCGTTTCGGACGTTTTGCCTTGAGGGAAACTCCCCCGGCCCGGGGAAATTTTGGACTCCCAGGGGCCCCTGGAATACAATTTGCCGTAGGAGAGGGTGATCGGGGTTCCAGACCGAGCCGAGCGACGAAGCCGGACACCCAACGACCCGCGCCCGCCAACCGAATATCCCCGTGTTCTTTTTAGTTAGAGTCAGACCGGACCGCCCTTTGGTCACGGGCGAGGCGTGCCGCGCCCGCGGGCGGCCGGTGCGCGATTGGCGGCACGCCGGGCCGCCGAGAAACGCCGAGCCGAGGGGTCGTCTCCCGTGGTCCGAAAAATCGAACGCGACGCAAGCCGTTTCAAGCAGATCGTCCGCGGGAAGATCAAGTCCGACCTGCGGAAGTACATCACCCACGGCGAGATGATCGGCAAGACGGGGGGCGAGCTCGTCTCGATCCCCCTGCCGCAGATCGACATCCCCGAGTTCCGCTACGGTTCCAAGAACCGAGGTGGAGTGGGCCAGGGTCCCGGCGACGTCGGTACTCCCATCGGCCGGTCGGGCGATGGCGAGGAAGGAGTCGGTCAGGCCGGCGACTCGCCCGGCCACCATATCCTTGAAGTCGAGCTGACTCTCGACGAGCTGGCCGCGATCCTCGGCGAAGGGCTGGCCTTGCCCCGGATCATGCCCAAGGGGCGCGCGAACATCATCGAGGAAAAGGACAAGTACACCGGCATCCGCCAGGCAGGTCCCGAGAGCCTCCGCCACTTCAAGCGGACGTACAAGAAAGCCCTCAAGCGACAGATCGCGTCCAACACGTATAACCCCGACGACCCGATGGTGATCCCTGTCCGCGAGGACAAGCTTTATCGGTCCTGGAACCCGATCGCGCTGCCGACCTCGAACGCGGTGATCCTCTACCTGATGGACGTCTCGGGAAGCATGACCGACGATCAGAAGGAGATCGTTCGCATCGAGGCCTTCTGGATCGATACCTGGCTCAAGAGTCAGTACGACGGCGTGACGACCCGCTACGTGATTCACGACGCCGTGGCCCGCGAGGTCGACCAGCACACCTTTTACCATACCCGAGAAAGCGGCGGGACGCGGATCAGCTCCGCCTATAATCTCGCCAACAAGATCATCGAGGCGGATCATCCCCCCGCCGACTGGAATATCTACGTTCTCCACTTTTCCGACGGCGACAACTGGGGCGAAGACAACCGCCAGTGCGTGAACCTTTTGCGCGACCAGATCTTGCCCAAGTGCAACCTCTTCGGCTACGGACAGGTGGAAAGCCCCTATGGCTCGGGCGAGTTCTATCGTGAACTTGAGGAAGCCTTCGAAGACCTCCCCAACCTCGCCCTTTCCGAGATCCGCAACAAGGACGGGATCTACGAGTCGATCAAGGAGTTTCTCGGCCGGGGGCGTTAGATCAGATCGGGCGCTGATTTTTTTGCTTCCCCACTCAAGGCTCAGGCGGCCTTGAACCCGTCTTCCATGGTTGAAAATTCGTTCGGCGGAGCATGCGAGGGACCTGGCCAATGGCGACGATCCTCGAACCCACGACCGAGACTGTCGGCGACCAGCGGGTCGTGATGCGGGGCGTCGGCTGGTCCGGCTATCAAAGGGCTCTCCGTACCCGGGGAAACCAAACGCGTGACCCTAAACTGGTTTATCTCGACGGTGACCTTTACCTCATGTCGCCCGCTTATCGACACGAAGAGATCGCCGGACGATTGGCTTGCCTCGTCAGAAACGTTGTCGTGGGGCTGGATCTCCCGTGCAAGGCGTCGCGTGCCACGACCTTTCGCCGCCAGAAAGCGAACAGTGGGGCCGAGGCTGATGAGTCGTTTTACCTCGCCAGCGCCCCCCAGATTCGAGGTCGGAACGAACTCGACCTCCGCCAGGACCCTCCCCCCGACCTCGTGATCGAAGCGGTCAACACCCACAACGCCGATGAATCGATCGAGGTCTGGCGACGGTTCAAGGTCCCCGAGGTCTGGGTCCGCGACCTCAAGACCTTGCGAATTCTCACGCTTCAGGCGGACGGACAGTATGCCCAGGTCACGCAAAGCGTCGCCTTCCCGTTCCTGTCGAACCTGGAAATTTTCGATTGGGCGACCCGGACCACGGATGAGGACGATACGACCTGGACCAAGGCACTTCGGCTCTGGATTCACGATGTCCTCGCGCCCCGGACCCGGGATCTTACCAATGAGTCAAAAGCGTCTTGAGATCTGGCGAGCACGCCGTCAACGACTTCCTGCCCTTGCCCTGAACAAAACCGGCTTGCGCACGAATAGGGACGTAGCAGAAGGCGAGGAATATGCCCGATGTCGATCATGACCAGCACGCACGACCTCCCGGCCGACCTCCGCGCGCTCCAGGCGGAAACCGAGCAGCACGCCCGAGACTTCGGCCTCGATTTCTACGACACCATTTTCGAAGTGCTCGACTACGACGAGCTTTCCGAGATCGCCGCGCTCGGCGGGTTTCCCACCCGATACCCGCACTGGCGATTCGGCATGGAATATCAGCAACTCTCGAAGGGGTATCGCTACGGCCTTCAAAAGATTTACGAGATGGTCATCAACAATGACCCCTGCTACGCCTATCTCCTCCGCTGCAACATGATGGTCGACCAAAAACTGGTCATGGCCCACGTCTACGGTCACAACGACTTCTTCAAGAACAACGCCTATTTCGGCCACACCAGCCGGAAGATGATGGACGAGACCGCGAACCACGGCAACCGAATCCGTTCGTACATGGAACGTTACGGCGAAGACCTCGTCGAGAACTTCATCGACAGTTGCCTGTCTCTGGAAAACCTCATCGACGTCCACTCGACCGCGATCAAGCGTCGCGAGGAACGAAACGACCGACCACGCTTTGGCGACGATCAGGAGACCGAATCGGCATCGTCGAAGTTTCAGTCCAAGGGATACATGGACACCTTTGTCAATCCTCCCGAATATCTCAAGGAGCAACAACGCCAGAAAGAGGCCGAGAAGCAGAAGGCGAAGCAGTTTCCCGAACAACCCGAGCGCGACGTCCTTCTGTTTCTTCTGGAGCACGCCCCATTAAGTCACTGGCAACGCGACGTGCTGGGGATCGTCCGCGAAGAGGCGTATTACTTCGCGCCGCAGGGACAGACCAAGATCATGAACGAGGGCTGGGCGTCGTACTGGCACTCCACGATCATGACGACGCGAACCTTGCACCCGTCGGAACTCGTCGATTATGCCGATCATCATTCGGGAACGATGGCCACGTCGCCAGGTCGGCTCAATCCGTACAAGCTCGGGATCGAGCTATTCCGCGACATCGAAGAACGCTGGAACAAGGGGCAATTCGGCGCTGAGTACGAGGAATGTGACAATTACGAAACCCGACAGCGTTGGGATCGCCAGGTCGGTCTCGGCCGCGCGAAGATTTTTGAGGTGCGCCGGTTTCACTCGGACGTGACCTTTATCGACACCTTTTTGACACCGGATTTTTGCCGACGCCATAAACTCTTCAGCTTCAAGCACAACGATCAGAACGAGACGTACGAGATCGAGAGTCGCGAGTTCAAGAAGGTCAAGGAACGACTGCTCTTTAGCCTGACCAACTTCGGTCAGCCCATCATCCGCGTGAAGGACGGCAATTATCGGAACCGGGGCGAGCTTTACCTGATTCACGAGCACTTCGGGCTCGACCTGAAGCTCGACCACGCGCAGGACACGCTCCGGCACCTCAACCGCCTCTGGTCGCGACCCGTCCACATCGAGACGATCGTCGACGGGCGGACCACCCTCTTATCATTCGACGGCGCGGACCACACGATCCGGCCGTTGGGAGGCACGACCCATGAGCCTGAGCCAAAAGCTAACCGCCGCGCTTGACGCGCGCCCCAGCCAAGACCCCTTCCCCTGCGTCGTCTCGGCCGACGATTCCGGCGCCCGGGTCGCGCTCGACCTCACCGCGAGCGACCCGATTGGCGTCGCCTTCAACGCCCTGAGCTTCCAGGCGCCCGCCGGTCCCGATCGTTCCACCGAGGCCCTTCGCGCCTGGGCCGATCGCCTCGCCAACCAGGTCACCTACCTGATGGAAGACCTCGTCGTCCTTGAGCTTGACCCCGTCGCCGGTGAGGCGGAACTCCGCAGCCAGACACCGACGGCCCGGGGCCAGCAGAAGTCGTTTTACGAGGTCCGCCTCAACAAAACCGGCGCGCTTCGGCTCTCTCGGGTCGCCTTTGACCAGACCACCCGAAAGCGAGGCCCCGCCTCCTGCCAGTTGACCCGCGAGGTTCTCGAACGCCTGACCGACGACATCGTCGCCACGGCTTCCTGACGACCGACCGACTCCTCTCAAATCGCGTCTCAGCGCCCGCCGCCCGGTCTCAGGATCGAGCGGCGGGCGTTTTTCGTGAATCCGTCCGGGAATGATTCGTGAAGAAGATCACGGTCCTGGATCTTGATGACCAATGACCAATAGTGTTGTTGCGGAATAGCGGTAAGGTCAAACGACAGAAGGACATGGGACAGAAGGAAAAAATCTGCCCTTTGGCTTTACGTCAAAAACAGCCCCGAATTCGCAAAAATCCTATTGGTCAACGGTCCGCGCGACTCAGTGTTCCGCGTTCTCAAGGCGGAGCGCGGTGACCGTGATATCGAGATTTAAACGGGAGCCGATCTTTTCAAGTCCGGCCTCCCAGTCCGTGCCCGAGAGCGCGGGCGGGGCGACGATCTGCGCGGTCATCGCAAAGAGGGGCGAACCACTCGTCGGCGCCAGGGTTGACGTGGAATCCATCGACTCAATGTTGATGCCAAGGCCCGAGAGATAGTGCGCGACCTCGTGAATGATCCCCTCGTGGTCGGCCCCGTGGACGTCGATCCGGTAGGCAATCCAGCCGGGATGAGCCTGGGCATAAGTCTGAGCGGCGGGCGTGGTCGTGACCTTGTAGCCTTGCGCGGTCAGCCCCTCGAACCCGGTTTCCAGCCCCTCGAACGTTGACGACGGCATCGAGACAAGCATCAGGACCGCGAACTCGCCGCCGAGCCGGGCCATCCGGCTCGTCTCGACGTTCCCTCCGCGCTGAAACACCAGGCCCGTCACCTCGTCGACAATGCCGACCCGGTCGGGACCGGTCAGGGTCAAGACAAAATTCAGGAGCATGGGTACCGACCCTTTTTGAAGACCGAGAGCGACATGACCCCATCCGCGAATCCTTTATAACCACGGTCTGATCTCGATACCACGACGCTCCTGGTTCCCTCGCGGTCTTTCTCCGAAGGCGTTCCACTCCGTTCTCGAAAATCGCTCGGAACAGAGAATTTTATGGTTTGGCGCCGACCGTCCGGCTATCCTCCGAACAGGAGAGGACACGTCTTTCCTCTCGGTTCAGGACTGTTTCCCCAAGAAATTCCGAGAAAACGGAACAGCGACGACAGCTTTTGTCGCTTGCTATCTCCATGGGACAGCCGCGACTGGCCAGCCCGGAGGCCCGGTCGCGGCGGTGCTTTACTTTTTGAAGACTCGGGCAACAGGGAGATACCGCGATGAAGACGATCGGCAAGATGTTCGTGGCGTTCGGTCTCGTGGGTTTGATGTCGGCCCCGGCGCTCGCGCAGGGCGGACGCGGCGGCGCGGGTGGCTTTGGCGCCGGACCGGGCATGCTGCTCTCGAACAAAGGGGTGCAGGAAGAGTTGAAGGCCAGCGACGAACAGGTCAAGAAGCTCGACACCCTGGCCGAGGAAACCCGGTCCAAGAACCGCGAGAACATGGCCAAGCTCAAGGACGCGACCAAGGAAGAACGTCGCGAGAAGATGCAGGCCCTCGGCGCCGAGACCAACGCCGAGATCAACAAGAGCCTGGCCGACATCCTCAAGCCCGAGCAGGTCAAGCGGTTCCACCAGATTCAGTTGCAGGCGTCCGGCATGAATGCCTTCAGCACCCCTCGGGTCCAGAAGGCGCTCAAGCTGACCGACGACCAGAAGACCAAGATCCGCGAGATCACCGAAGACACCCAGCGCGAGACCCGCGAAGCCTTCACCAGCGCCGGCGACGATCGCCAGGCCGCGATGACCAAGATCACCGAGCTGCGCAAGGACGCGATGACCAAGGTCAACGCCCTTCTGACCGACGACCAGAAGTCCTCGTGGAAGGAACTGACCGGCGATCCGTACGAGGTCAAGTTCGAGCGCCGTCCCAATAACAACTGAGCCGACGACTTGAAATCAAGTCGTTCACCCGTTGTTGGAAAAAGACCGCCGCCCGCGACCTCTCTCCGGTCGCGGGCGGCGGTCTTGTTTTGTTTCGCTCCGCGCGACACAAATCAGGCGGCCGAGGTCCGAATCGGTACGAGTCGGTCGAGAAACCAGTGGTAGTCGGTCCGGCTCGTGAGTGACTCAAACGTCTCGGACGCTTCGAGAATGCCGAGCATCCGTTCGAGTTCCTCGCGGTGGTCCTCGCCGTCGTAATCGCCCTCGTCGAGAATTAACTCGAGGGACGAGAGAGCGGCGTCGCGGGCCTCGGTAAAGGTGGAATAGTGGTCGTACCGCTCCGGGTCGAAATGACCTTCGGGGTCATGAATCACGGTATCGACAGCGTCGATCGTGAGGTGGACGAACGGTCGGGAGAGGCTGTCCATGATGTCTTCGCTCCTTTCGATATCCCCCTGGAAAAGGGGAGACATGTCGTACTACGCCGTTTGAATCAGGTTAGTTCACAAAAGGCGAAAGGATCTCGATCTCGTCGCCAACCCGGATCAGGCCAGGTTCGAAATCCCCTTCGGGCCGACGGGTATTGACCGCCAGCCGGTAGAAGTGATTGAACCGACTGGACGTCGCCCAGGGGGGCAAGGTCTGCTCGCGGAGGTCGGAGAACCTTTTTTGAAAGCCGCGAGTCGGTTCGCCCGTCCAGGGTGACCTCGCCGGGACCGGACAGCGCTGACAGGGATTGAGCCCCTCGAAGACCACCGATCCGATCCGAAAGCGAACCGCCTGGCCCGCCTCGGCATAGAGTCGGTCGTCCCAGAAGGGTTCGACACCGCCAATTTCCAGGTTCGCCCTGAAGCGTGCCCGGCAATCGTCAGGGTCGAGACCGCCGAACCAATCGGCGACCGCTTCGAGGGTGGACGCGGCGACGATCGTCGGTCCAGGGGCCTCGGTGTCGTCGGGAAAACCCGTCTCGGGAGCCTCGCGGAGTGTCGCGGCGACGTCAAAATGACGGCCGAGCCAGGCGTTGAGCGCCTCGCGGTCGGTGTCGACCTGAAACGCCTCCGCGCCCTCCTTGCCCCGAAGGCCAAGCGTCACAACCCGCGTCTTCGGATCGTAAGACGATCGGATCTGGTGGACGAGAAGCGTTCGCTTACCATTGATGATCACGCCCTCTTCATCCACCAGCGCAAACCTGCGATCGTGCTCCAGCGCTCCGCCAGATAAGACAGTCGCCTCGGAAACATCGACCCCTTCGAGCGATTTCAGCGGGTAGATCGTGATCCGTTCGAGACGCGGCAAGTTCACCTCCTTCACAACGATCGCGGCCCGTTCAGGACCGCGTATCACCTACGCACACACTATGTTATCGACGCCAGACTGAGCGGCCAGCGCAACCGGTTTGTCATCATTCCGTGGTCCCTTCGCATCATGACGTCAAATCGCGAGTTGCATGTGACGCGGATCGGTTCCTTTTTCTTCGCCTCCCGCCTGAACCGAGGATCGCCCGAACAGCCCGCGATCCTCGTCGAAATTTCTCGTTGGCTTCGTGTCCGAGAACCCGAGACCCGGGTCGTGCCGTTCGGTTAGAATGATCCGATCGGCCGGGCGCGGAACCCGTCCAACCTTGCAAGGTCCGCCGCGGAATTCGAGATCCAGACGATGAGGACATTGACGGCGATCGCCACGTTGTTAACGACCCTGAGCCTGGCCCCCTCCTTGACATCGCGAGCGGCGGAGCCGACGGGCTACACTCGACGGGAAGATGTCATTTACGGTCGCAAGTATGGGACCGCCTTGACGATGGACGTCTTCAAACCGCGCGCCGGGGCGAACGGCGCGGGGGTGATCCTCGTCGTCAGTGGCGGTTTCTATTCGTCGCACGAGGCCGTGAACGCCGCCTTTGCCCGACCGCTCTTGAACCGGGGTTACACGGTCTTCGCGGTCGTTCACGGCAGCCAGCCGCGTTACACGATTCCCGAGATCGTCGAGGACATGAACCGGGCCGTTCGGTTTATCCGATATCACGCCCGCGATTACGGGATCGAGCCGGACCGGATCGGCGTGACCGGTGCCTCGGCCGGCGGTCATCTCTCCTTGATGCTGGGAACGGCCGGCAAGGCGGGCGATCCCTCGGCGAACGACCCGGTCGATCGCGAGTCAAGCCGCGTCCAGGCGGTCGCCTGCTTCTTTCCGCCGACGGATTTCTTGAACTACGGCGAGGCCGGACACGCCCTGATCCGGCCTGGCGATCACGCCCCCCCCTTTCGCGCGGCCTTTGATTACCGCGAACTCGACAAGGCTTCCATGATGTGGGTGCCGATCACCGATTCCGAGAAGCTCCTGACGTTGACCCGAGCCATCTCGCCCGCGTATCAGGTCAGTCCCGACGACGCGCCGACGTTGATTATTCATGGCGACGCCGACAAGCTCGTCCCCTTGCAGCAATCGACCCTGATCGTCGACAAACTCAAGGCGGCGGGAGTCGAGAATAAACTCGTCGTCAAACCGGGCGCGGGGCACGGCTGGCTGACGATGGCCGCCGACATGGAGACGATCGCCGACTGGTTCGATGCCCACCTCAAACCATCGGAAAAAGTCGAAGGCAAACCCTGATCCTCCGACTGCATCATTCTTTATCCACTGAGGATCACCACGATGGGCGAGCCCAACGCCGAGAAAACCTTGAAGCTCGCGGACGGTCACCTTTGCCCCTCCGCCGCGCAGCATGACCGAGAAACGCCCGAGGCCGACCTCTTCAGTGCGCTGACGATTCGTGGCGTGACCTTGCGCAACCGGGTCGTCATGTCGCCGATGTGTCAGTATTGCGCGGTGGATGGGCTGGCGAGCGACTGGCACCTCGTCCACATCGGCGGCCGGGCCGTGGGCGGCGTCGGCCTTGTCATCGTCGAGGCGACGGCCGTGACCCCGGATGGCCGGATCACGAACGGCGACATGGGGATCTGGTCCGACGATCATATCGAGCCACTCGCCCGGATCGCCCGGTTCGTCGAGACGCAAGGGGTCGTGCCGGGTATCCAGCTTGCCCACGCCGGGCGCAAGGCCAGTTGCGACATCCCCCAGAACGGCGGCGCCCGGCTCAAGACCTCCGCCGAAGGGGGCTGGACCGTCGTCGGTCCCAGCCCGATCCCCTTCCACGACGATGATCCCCCCTCGATCGCGCTCGATGCCGCCGGCATTGACGGTATCGTCGATGCCTTTGAAGCCGGCGCGAAACGAGCGCTCGCCGCGGGCTTTCGAGTCATTGAGATCCACGCGGCGCACGGCTACCTGCTCCACGAATTTCTCTCTCCCTTGAGCAACCAGCGCACCGACAATTACGGCGGCAGCCTGGAAAACCGGATGCGTCTGACGCTCCGCGTCGCGCGGCGGCTTCGCGAGGTCATGCCCGCCGAACTGCCCCTCTTCGTCCGAATCTCGGCGACGGATTGGGTCTCTGGCGGCTGGGACGCTGATCAATCCGTGATCCTCTCGCGGCATCTTTGCGAGATCGGCGTCGACCTGATGGACGTCTCCTCGGGCGCCCTGGTGCCGAGGGCTCATATCCCGGTGGCGAAGGGTTTTCAGGTCCCCTTCGCGCGGAAGATCCGCGAGGAAGTCGGCATCAAGACGGGTGCCGTCGGCATGATCACCGAGCCAAAACATGCGGATGAGATCATCACCAGCGGCGACGCCGATCTTGTCTTCCTCGCGCGCGAACTCCTTCGCGAACCGTACTGGGCCATCAAGGCCGAACTGGAACTCGGCGAGGAACCGACCTGGCCCACTCAGTACGGTTACGCGGTGAAACGTCGGCCTCGTTAGTCTCGCGGGAAAAATCTTGATATGAATCGCTTTGGATTTGCGCGCCTCAGTTGCGTCTCGACCCGGACGGTCGTGGCCGATCCCGCCGCGAACGCCAGGGAGATCATCCGGCTTCTCGATGACCTGACCGAGAGCGATGTCGTCGTCTTTCCCGAACTGGGAATCACCGGCTATACCTGTGCCGACCTCTTCGGGCAGTCGGCGCTTCTGGATGCTGGAATTCGCGGCCTCTTCCAGATCGCCGAGGCGACCAGGAAGAGGGCGCAGCTTGTTGTTGTCGGTTTGCCCATCGCGGTCGGTAACAGCCTTTTCAACTGCGGCGTCGCCGTCGCGGGAGGCTCGATTCTCGGGGCCGCGCCCAAGCAGTTTATTCCCAATTACAAAGAGTTTTACGAGAGCCGATGGTTCAGCTCGGCGACCGGTCGAGAGCCGAGGGAGATCGATCTGAATGGAATGATCGTGCCGTTTGGTATCGACCTCGTCTTTGACGCGGGCCAGGGGCTGGTTGTCGGAATCGAAATATGTGAAGACCTCTGGATGCCGATTCCGCCAAGCTCGGCGCAGGCGATCGCCGGGGCAACCGTGCTGGTGAACCTTTCCGCGAGCAATGAGACGATCGGCAAGAGCCGGTATCGAACCGACCTCGTCGTCGGTCAGTCGGGCCGCTGCATCGCCGCGTATGCCTACGCCAGCGCCGGGCCGAGCGAGTCAACCACCGACCTCGTCTTCGGCGGCCATTGCCTGATCGCCGAGAATGGTCGACTCGTCGCCGAATCGCGTCGCGTCGGCGACGGCGGCCCGATCATCCGCGATTCGTACAGCATCACCCGCGACGTCGATATCGAACGGCTCGCGACCGATCGTCGCACGACAACCAGCTTTGATGACTGCCTCAAGTACCTGGGTGAATACCGCCGCATTCCTTTTTCCGTCAACCGATCGATGCGAGGTCTCTCGCGGACGGTCGTCGGCACTCCCTTTGTCCCCGCCGAGGGAAACGAGCTGCACGCCCGCTGCGCCGAGATTTTCGGAATCCAATGCGCGGGTCTGGCCAAGAGAATTGAACAACTTGGCCCGACGCCAAGCTTACAGATCGGCATCTCGGGGGGCCTGGATTCGACGCTGGCGGTTCTCGTCGCCGCGAAGACCTGCGACATGCTCGCCTTGCCTCGATCGACGATCCGCGGCCTGACGTTGCCCGGTTTCGGCACCACCTCCAAAACCAAAACGAATGCCATTGACCTGATGGGACACCTCGGCCTCGCCGCCGAGACCGTGGAGATCGCGGCCCTTGCCCTCAAGACATTCCAGGAACTGAATCACGCCCCTTTCGGAATCGATTGCCGCGGTTTGAACGTGGACGACTTCCGCGCCGCGCTCGCTCGTGTCCCTCGCGAACAAAGGCACGACCTCGTTTTTGAAAACGTGCAGGCCCGCCTTCGCACGTTCTTGCTCATGTCGCGCGGATTCGTGATCGGCACGGGCGACCTCTCCGAACAGGCCCTCGGCTGGTCGACGTATAATGGCGATCACATGAGCATGTACAACCCGAACGCCTCGATTCCGAAAACCCTGGTGAGGTTTCTGGTTCAATACGTCGCGCGCGACGAGTTCGGGCCGGGGCCCGTGCGCGAAACCTTGCTCTCGATCGCCGGCACGACGATCTCGCCGGAACTCTTGCCGACGACCGAGGCGGGCGAGATCGAGCAATCGACCGAGGACACGCTCGGGCCGTACGAGATCCTTGATTTTTTTCTGTACAACACGGTCCGCAACGGTTACTCGCCCGAAAAAATCCTTTTTCTGAGCGAGTATGCCCAGTTCACTCGCAAGTATCCGCGTGCCTTGATCGAAGCGACCGCGAAAACGTTTTATCGGCGGTTTTTCAGCCAGCAATTCAAGAGGTCGTGCATGCCCGACGGTCCCAAGGTCGGCACGGTCAGCCTCTCGCCCCGAGGCGACTGGCGGATGCCCAGCGACGCCAGCGCCTCGGCCTGGCTCGCGTCGGTCGACGCGGGGCTTTCTTCTCAAGAGAAGGACCAATGACCCAGCAAGACGCGGACTTTGGTCATTGCCCTCCTGCGTTTCCCTTCTTCGCCTTGATGCGTTCACGATAGCCGCTCACCCAGCTTTGAGCGCGGATCAGGTCTTTAGGTAGGACGCGGACCTTCGGTCCGTAACCCCAGAGCACCGGATTCAGGCCCCCCATCATCATGTTGATGTCGTGCGCGTCGGCGACGGCCGGGATGCCTTGCTCGATGAGACGATCGGCGACGAACTTGGCCTCGATCACACTATCGGCCATGAAGCATTCGGCAAGCTCGGGCCAGGGAATCCCCGCGAAGTCGTCTAGGCCGTCATCGCGGTCGTCGATTTCGGGCGACGGTTCGACGATCGGCCCGGCCTCGTCCGCGGTGACGAAGGTCGGGTCTTCCAAACCGTCGGGCGTGGTGCCGCACGACCAGCAAACCTCAAACGCGTCATCGACGCGCGACTGACATTTCGGACAGGTCCACATGGGGGAATGTCTCCGGTCGAGAGTCAGAGCGTGGCGGTCGACGCATTTTCCTTTCGGGCGTGAATCGCCATCCGGGTCCCCGCGCCGGGGCGGAGCGTGATGGCGGGAATTAACGCAAGGGGAGGGCCAGCGACGAGGCGAACCGAATGCGTTTGCAAGAGCGTCGCCAGAATGAGAACGGCCTCCATCATGGCGAAATGGTTGCCGATGCAGACGCGCGGGCCATCGCCGAAGGGGATGTATGCCCCTCTCGGCAGTCGGCGGAGCAGGTCGCCCGACCAGCGATCGGGGCGAAACGACTCGGGATCGTCAAAAAAGCGCGGATCGCGGTGCAAGACCCACTGCGAGATGAGCAACTGCGTTCCCCTGGCCACCGGATAACCCCCCAGTTCAAACGGCTCGATCGCCTCGCGACCGATCGCCCAGGCGGGAGGATAAAGACGCATCGACTCGCGCACGACCTGCGTCGTGACTTCGAGGCGCGACAGGTCGGCGGCCGTCGGCAATCGAGAGCCAAGAACGTCGGCAAGCTCAACCTGAAGCTGGGCCTCGACTTCGGGATGCTGGGCGAGAAGGTGCAAGGCATACGTCAGGGTCAGGGCCGTCGTCTCGTGTCCGGCCAGGAAGAGGGTCACGCACTCGTCGCGCAACTGACGATCGGTCATCCGCGCGCCCTCGTCATCCCGCGCGGCGAGCAAGCGCGAGAGCAGGTCGCCCTTGTCGAGACCGGCCGTTCGACGTCGGCCGATAATTCCGTAAATCACCTCGTCAACCCGGCGAACCGCCCGGCGGAAGTCTCGGTTTTGCTTCGTCGGTAAGAGTTCGCGGATGCGGAACCATTTGAGGGGGTTGAGGTAATAGCGCATCATGACGTCAAGCGCCTCGCCGACGTCGCCCGCCTCGCCGGTGACTTCGGCATCAAAGAGCGTGCGGGCGACGATGGCGAGAGTCAGCGACATCATGTCGTCGTGAACGTCGCGGACCTGGTCGTCGATCCAGCTTGCGCGCAGGTTCGCGGCGTGCTCGACCATGACCGCGCCGTAACGCTCGATCGCCTCGCGCTGAAAACCGGGTTGCGCGAGCTTGCGTTGTCGCCTCCAGAATTCCCCCTCACTGGTAAGCAGCCCCTGGCCGACGATCGGCGAGAGCAGGCGCGTGAGCTTGTCCTTGACCACCCTCGCGGAATGGGTTCGAAGCGCCTCTTCAACAAGGCTGGGATGGTTCAGGAAGTAATAAGTCGAGGCCCCGAGCCGAAGTCGAACAATATCACCGTACTTTCGACCACACCGGGTCAAGAACCCGAGCGGATCACGCATGTAATCCAGCGTGTTGCCGAGTGGAAATCGGCCTTTCGGTCCAGGTGGAATGAGTGATTGAGCCACGTCGGCGGTTCCTCGGGCCGTATAAGTGAGAGAATTTTACCAAAATCCACCTGGGTCTTGAGAAAGATCAGAAAACACGACAAAATTGTCTTGTTGGCGCGCGAATCGCGGGTTAAACCGTGTTGTCGCTGAAAAGAAATGAGAATCCGATCAAGACCTCTGGCCCTGTCGTGTAAAATAGGTAGACTGACGCCCGACCCGGCACAACCCTGCGACGCCTGACGTCTGCTCAGAAAAGGCAAGGCCCGGTTTGTAGGTTGAGAGACCGGATGATGGGTGGCCTGGCGGACGAGATGAAGGGGGCAAGGCCCCGACGCCCTTTGACGTGACGTCGGCAAGACACCTCTGAATAGATCAACCAGGACTCGCCGGATGATCTCGAAACTCGCGTTGAAGCCCGACCTGCTGGAATGCTTGCTGGAAGACCGGACCTTGCTTTACGCCGGGCCAGGACTGTATGCCTCGCAGTTCATTCCCTCGGCGGGATTGACGCCGTCCTTCGTCGTTTCTGGGTTCCAGCAAAGCAGCAGCAGCCCTGGGTCGAGTGGAAGCACCAACCCAGGTCCGCAATATTTCTTTCTTCAGATCGGTCTGAGCTCGCTGGCCAACGGCGGCGTTCGCGTCGGTGGCACCTTCTCGATTTACAACCCGCCGCAAGCGCTTCCGACACTCTCGGGGGTCACGGTCGGTTCGGGTCCAGGCTCGGGCGCCTCGACCGGCGGAATCGCCGCCGCGACAGGCTACGGCGGTGCCATCAGCTCTGGCTATAACACCGCGCTGAGTAGCTCAAACAACTACGGAATGGGCTCGACGGCCCTCGGCTCGGTCGCGGCGCATGTCTCCGGGACCACCGACCAGCTTGTCGAAGCGCAAACAGGAACGGCGTCGAGCACGCCCTCCTCGGCCTCGAATACCGACACCAGCGCCACGCCGATGTCCGCGCCGTCGATGAATTCCGGTCAAGGGCCCTTCTCGACCTCGTCCGACCGCTTGCTCGGCAAGGGACTGGGGGGAACCGGTGGCCTCCTGATCGGGCCGGGCTTGCCAGGCACAGGCAATACCCGACCCTGAGATTTCCCTGAGGATCATTGGCTTCGTAGAACCAAGAGAACAAAGAGGATAAACGTCGCCGCCGAAACCGCGAGGATGGCGAGAACCATCGGACCGGAGACGTTGGAGATTTCGGTTCGGTACGGGTCATAGTTGTCGGCGAACTCGCCGACAACGGTTTTCGCCGAGGCGGGGCGTTTGAGCCGGATGCGCTGGTTGTCAAACTTCTCGACGAAGATCCAGCCTCCGCGCTTTTCTTCTTCGAGAATCGCAAGAAGCTTTTCCGAGCTTCGGAACGCCCCGAAGCTTGATCGAAGGATCTTGAATTCCCAGTCTTCACTGAGTTCGCGGGCGCGATACCCCGTCATTTCTTCTTCCTCGATCTGACGCAGACGCTCAGCCGCGGCGGCGGCCGCGGCTCCTCCACTGGCTGCGAGCATGATGTTCTCCTTTGCAGAGAATTCGACGCTCGCCCCCCATTATTGATGGGCGGATTCAGGGACGCGGGGAGGCCTTCGAAAATTGGGCCATCCGGTTTCGGGTGCCCTCGATCAGATCTTCCCAGCGGAAGGCGGGACCGGGATCGACCTTATCGGCCTGAACGTGATAATGGCCGAGAAGGCCGTGATAGGACCGATAGACGTCGGCGCCGAGCCTGGTCGTTATCAAGCGGCCCGAATCGTCGCGCGGAACGTCGGGGGAGATCCGAGGAAAGAGGGTGCAGAGTTTCGCCGAGAGCGCGATGAGTGCCTGATACTGGGGCGGGGTCAGGTCATACTGGCGAAGGGTCTGCCCTTGAATCAGACCGACGATCGGCTGATCGAGGCTGGGCCGGAGTTCGATCGATCGATTGTGAATCGCTTCCTTCGCGGGTCCGCCCGGGATGTTGATGCGGGTCTGACCGTGGGGATCGGTGATGTACCAGTTGGCGAACGGATCGGCCTTGTCGACGGGAAAGGCGCCGAGGTTGGCGATCTCGATGCCGATCGATCGCGGGTTGGCGATCGTGGCATGCCAGGCCGCTTCCTGAAGGTCAAGCGTCTGGTAAATCGTGCCGTCGAGGTCGAGAAGGAAGTGAACGCTCAAATTGCGCTCGACGTTGAGCGTCTGAAAACAGCGTCGACTCGTTCCGGCGGCGTCGTAATGAATGACGAACTGGTCGATGACGGCGCTGAGCAAGTCCAGGTTCCAGCCGCCGCGATCGAATTGTTTGGCGTCGTCGACGCTGAGTCGTTTGGAACGAGATCCGAACCGAGGCGAGGACGTTGGCCCCGTATACGCGTTGTAACCGCCGGGATCGGTCCAGAGAATGACGGTCGTGCCCGCGTGATGGCGTCGCCCGGCGATGACAATCTCATCGGCTCCGAAGGCCGAACCAGCAAGACCGAGCAGTAGCAGTCCGATCGAGGCGGGAAATCGCCACGGTTTCCCCACGGGGATGCCTCCGCGATCAGGTGTCCGAGGCGAAGGGATCGGACCAGGGTTCGCCCGGAACGAGGCGACGGAAATCCTTGATGGCTTCGTCGAGCGGACGGATCGCATCGGGAAGCCACTCGTTGAGCGTCAAAGTTTTTAGACCACCGTCGAGGGGCCGAGCAGTGGTCTGGCCGATCTCGGCGGTCGTTTGGCTGACGATGAGGTCCGGGTCAAGTTTGAAACCTCGCGCAAGGGCGTGGGCGAACTGAACCCGGTCGCAAAGATCGGGTCCAACCACGTGAACGAGTCCCGATCGTTCCTGTTCGGCCAAAAGAACCGAGGCAAGCGCGACGTCGGGACCATAGCTCGGGTTCGATCGCTGATCGGAGGGGCAGGTCAGCGATTTCCCGGCTGAGAGGGATCGAATCAGTTGATAGGCAAAGTTTTTCCCCTGGCGCTCGGGACCGAAGACCCAGGACGTCCGCGCGATCAGGGCGTGATCGCCGAGCGCGGCCCTGATCGCGGACTCGGCGTCGGCCTTGGCCCGACCGTAAACCGAGAGCGGGCTGACAGGTGCGTCTTCGGCATAGGGGCCGGACTGGCCGTTGAAAACGTAGTCGGTCGAGTAGTAGACGAACCGGGCGTGGGAATCGGCGGCGGCAGTTGCCAGATGGAGCGGTTCTTCCAGGTTCGAGGCGTAGGCGCGGGCGGGGTCGCGCTCGCAGCCGTCAACCCAGGTGAAGCCGGCCGGATAGAAAACGACGTCGGGCCTTTGCGCGCGGAGCCAGGCGGCCGAGGCGTCGCGGTTGGCGGCGTCGAGAGGTTCAAGACCTGGAAAAGGAACGGTGGCGAAGGTGCCGACGGCCGAATGTCCGCGATCCTTCAGAACGCGGAGCAGCCAGTTGCCGATCTGTCCAGAACCGCCGATGACGACGGCGCGCATGGGATCAGTGGAACCCCTTGCGGCGCGCCTTGCTGTAGCGCTGAAGGGCGTCTTCAATCACGGGCATGGCAATCGCGGCGGGCTGGAACTCGTCCACCTCAACCGACTTGCCCTCAAGCTGCTTGTAGTCCTGGAAGAACCGGCGAAGCATCATCAGGCGGTGCGGGGGGAGTTCAGCGGCCTCGGTGAAGCTGTTGAACTCGGGGTCTCCGCAGGCGACGGCGAGGATCTTGTGATCGCGCTTGCCGCTGTCGACCATCGTCATCAGGCCGATCGCTCGGGCCGTGACCAGTGTCATCGGCGCCACGGCTTCCTGACAGAGAACGAGAACATCAAGCGGGTCGTCGTCCTCGGCGTATGTCTGGGGGATGAACCCGTAATTCGCCGGGTAATAGACGGCCGAATAGAGAACGCGATCGAGCCGAAGCAAGCCGGTCTTCTTGTCCAGCTCGTACTTGACGCTCGAACCCATCGGAATTTCGACGAGGGCGTTGAACTCCTGGGGCAGGTGCTCGCCGGGGGTCACGTCGTGCCAGGGATGGATCATGGATGCCCTTCAATACCGGTCGGGATTCAAGGTTGAAACGGGGTCGCGAGCGTGAGAATCACGCGCGACCGCCGATCACCGGGCGCGGCCGGTGGATTTGCATTGCCAGAGAGCATAGCAAAATCTCCGGCCGATCGACACCGGGCTCGCGTCGACGTTTTCGGAAAATCCTGACAGGTCACATTGAAGAGACCGAAATCAGGGTCTCGTTCGGCACGCGATCGTCACGAATTCGGCTGATTGGCCGAAGGCTGTCGCGAATTTTGAATCCGCCACGAGATTGGACCACGCAGCGTGTGCGCGGAATCAAGATTCGGCGCCGGAATCTGATGAGGACCGGTCGGGCCGTCGGGAGAGCCTTCCCAGGCGTGGGCGTTCAGGCTGGCGAGAATCCGGTCGGCCAGGCGCATCGATCGCAAGGCATCCTCGGCGCCGACCCTGGGGCGAAGCTCGCCGCGAACGGCCTGGACAAACTCTTCCAACTCCAGGGCGAGCGGTTCGCGTCCCTCGGTCTGAACCTGATCGACCCGCAGGAGTTTCCCGAAAACGTGGTCTTTCACGTCGGCGGGGCGCCCCATGTCGACCCCCTTGAGGTCGATCTCGCCGCGTCGCAGCGCATCGGAAGGGCGGATCAGGTTTCCCTGTCGAGTGGCGAAGTCAAGCGAGGCGTATCCCTCGGGACCATAAATCCGCATCTTGCGCGAGGCGTGAAAACTCGCCCGGCTGGCGGTCAGGTTCACGACGCAGCCGTCCTCGAACTCGACCCGCGCGTTGGCAATGTCTTCGTGACCGCCGAAAACGCTCACGCCGACGGCCGAGACGCTCCGCGCGGGAGTTGGTATTAGCGAAAGAACCAGATCGATGTCGTGGATCATCAGGTCCAGGACAACGCCGATGTCGGTCGACCGAAACGTGTAGGTTGAGAGCCGCTCGGCGTTGATGTACTTGGGGCGGATCGGCAGGCCATCCAGCGCGGAGAGGGCGGGGTTGAAGCGTTCGATGTGACCGACCTGGATCAGGGCTTGGTGACGTCTCGCCAGCGCGACAAGCTCCTCGGCCTGGGCGAGCGTCGAGGCGAAGGGCTTTTCGATCATCGTCGCGATGCCTTGACCGAGAAAGGCGCCGGCGACCTCGCGATGCAATGAGGTCGGAACGGCGATCGAGACGGCGTCGACGTGGTCGATCAGGTCGTGGTAATCGTCAAAGGCGCGGGTGCCGACGCGTTCGGCGATGGCGCGAGCCTGCTCGGGGCGGGCGTCGGCGACACCGAAGAGATCGACGCCGGGGATCGCGCCCAGAACGCGCGCGTGATGCTGACCAAGATGACCGACACCGACGACGCCGACCTTGAGGTTTGTCATGACGCCTTCATCCTGAGTTTTTCGCGGCCCCGACCATGCTTGCCGTCTTGCTGATTGGTGATAAACTCAAGCAAGCTCTTGACCTCGGGCGTGAAGTGGCCGTGGGCTTCGAGGATCTCGGCCGCGTGGCGAGCGCTCATCTTCGCCCGGTAGATCAGGCGGTGGGCCTCGTGCAGCGAGTCAATCCCCTCGGCGCTGATGCCGTTCCGCTTGAGACCGACGATATTGATGCAGCGGACCTTCGACGGGTTGCCGTCCACGAGCATGAACCGGGGGACGTCGTGGATAATCCGCGACTGACCGCCGACAAAGCTGTACGACCCGATCGACGCGTAATGGTGAACGGCGACGCCCCCCGAAAGGCTCGCGTGCGACTCGACATGGACGTGACCGCCGAGCATCGTGCCGTTGGCGATCGTGACCCAGTCGCCGAGCTTGCAGTCGTGGGCCACATGGGCGCCGGCCATCAGGTAGCAATGGCTGCCGACCTTCGTGAGACCGTCTTCCTTCTCGGTCGCCCGGTTGATCGTGACGTTCTCGCGGATGACGTTGTGGTCGCCAACCTCGATCCGGGTCGGTGTCCCTTGATAGGAAACGTCTTGCGGATCGCCGCCGATCACGCTGAAAGGGCTGATGAGGTTGTGCTCGCCGATGCTCGTGTGCCCTTGAATGCAGACGTGGCTGATCAATCGGGTGCCGCGCCCGACCTTGGCATCGGCGCCGATGACGCAGTACGGCCCGATCTCGACACCGTCGGCGATCTCTGCCCTGGGGTCGACACAGGCCGTGTCGGCGATGAGGGTGGCCATTTCAGTTTCCTCGGGTCCCTGAGGGTGACGTTGGCGTCGTCCGTGACGCCGGAATTGCCCGCCCTTCACTCTCCGTCGCGTTCGGTTGCATGGCAGCCCGAGCCCAGCAGATCCATCCGTTCCGGCCCAAGGCGTTGGCGACTCTCCGATGCCCGAAAACCAGAAGCCCGAACAAAAATCAGGCGGCCGACCGATCATCATCGACCGTTTTCCGCAAGGCCGTGACAAGCCGGGCATTCAATTGGTGGCCAGACCGATTGGCGATGACCTCGCCGACGATGTCCATTTCCAGAAGGGCCAGGTCGCCCACCATGTCGAGGATCTTGTGACGCACGCATTCATCGGGAAACCGGACGGCGTTGCCGATCGGGCCGTTCTCGCCAAAAATCAAGAGGTCCGACTCGCTCGTCCGGGCACCCAAACCCGCCTCGCGCAAGGCATTGGCCTCGGCTTCCAGCAAAAACGTCCGACAACCGCCAAGTTGTTCGGCGAACGACTCGGGGGTGATCGAAACCGCGAGGTCCTGAACGCCGATCGAGGTCGCGCCATAATCAAGATGATAGGCGAGCCGGAAGCCGGGACTATCCGAGGGCCGGGCCGTCAGGGTTGCCGTCCCTTCCCGGAGCGTGATCGGGTGGCGGATCACGAGCATCGCGCGTTCGCGGTCGAGTTCCCGAACGCCCGATGCCTTGACGGCGTTGACAAAAGCGAGGCTTGAGCCGTCGCAGCCGGGGGTTTCCGAAGCGTCGATCTCGACCCGGCAATTATCAATCTGAAGGCCGGCGAGCGCGGCCATGACGTGCTCAACCATCTCAACGATGGCCTCACCCCGCTGGATCGTCGTCCTGCGCTGGCGAGGAATCACGTTGGCGATCGAGGCGCGGACCTCCGGCCGACCGGGAAGGTCGGTGCGGACAAAAACAACGCCCGAATCGGCCGGAGCGGGCCGGAAGCGCAAGGCGACATCATGGCCCTGAACAAACCCGACCCCGCGGACTTCCGTTTCCCGGGCAATCGTGCGCTGAAGGCGCCTCGCGGTGAGCATTCGGTGCCGGCTCCATCGTCCTTGATGGCGTTCGTTGGTTCGTGGGGCGGGTCAAGGACCTGGCCCCTTTTTGCATTCTCTCAACGGCGATTTTTTTTCAATCGGGCGGGGAAGGCCCGGCCTCATCGCCGAGCCTGACCGCCGCAAACTATTGCCGAAAGGAACCAAGACTCAAGTCCGGGTCCCGACTCAGTTTCCGGCGGGACTCGCCGGAGCCGCCGGCGCGGCGGAAGTGGCTTTGGGAGCGACACCACCCGCGGCCTTGTATCGCTTGTTCAGGTTGTAGATGACATCCTTGGTGATGTCATTCCGCGCGTCGGCATAGACGACCGTCTTGGCCATGGCCGACATCACCGAGTTCGGGTTCGAGCCCGAAACCGGCTCGTTCGAGATCTGAACGATGTACGTCATCTTCTTGAACTGGGCGATCGCCGAGACCATCTCCTGAACTTCCTTGTAGAGGGTTGCCAGCATTTCCGACTCGCGGAGCGCGAAGTCGCGCTGGGCCTGCTCGCGACCGGCCTCGATCTGGGCCTTGAGCTGGGTGATACGGTCCTCGCACTTCTTGGCGTCGACGCTGTTGGGGGTCAGCTTCGAGAGCTTTTGCGCCTCGTCCTGGGCCTCGCTCTGGAACTTCATCAGTTCGTTGGCCTTGGCCATGGCGGCGGCCTTGAACTCTTCCTGCTGGGTCTTGACCTTGTCGTAATTCTTGAAGACCGACTCGATGTCGACGGTGCCGATGACGGCGGTCACCGGGGCGGCGCCGGCGGCCGGAGCGGTGGGCTGCGTGTTCGCCGCCTTGCGGACGGCTCCGTCTTGCGGCTGCTGGGCCGCGACAGGTCCAACCAGCGTGGCCAGACCGACCAGACCGAGTCCAAACGCCGCGACCGCGCGAGACGAGACCAGCATCGGTTCAACTCCTTTTTCACCGACCGCAGGGGCGGCCCATTCCGTTGAGGATCGTCAGGACCGGACGGAAACTCCCGTCTTCGATCGCCGGTCAGTCTCGCGTGCCGCCTCGGTTTTTTTAAAAAGCGTGGGCGAAGGACGCGGGAAAACCGACCAGCCCCGCCCCCGATCGCTGCCGGGGCGTACGACTTTCGGTCGGCATTTTGCCCCGATCCGCCTTGCAGGTCAAGCCGAAGAACAACGACCCGGTCAGTCTCCTTTTTTCAAGGCGAGACGGCCGGGTCACGCGGATCAGCTCAATGATTGCCAATAGCCCCGGGAATTCTCATTCCCCGGAATAGTTCAGCACGAAGTTATGAAAGCGAATCTTTTTGGGCATTTCGCCCGAGGCCGTGAAAATGCCGAGGAGAAGGTCGCCGAAATGCTCGGTGCGCACGCTGTAAAAATTGTGCTTACCTTCCCGACGCGACTCGATCAGGCCCGAGACGCGCAGCAGGGCCAGGTGATGGCTCACGGCCGGCTGGCTCTGGCCAAGGCGGCTGCACAGATCCGTCACGTGAAGCTCGCCGTTCTGGGCAAGATAAAAAAGAATGCGCAAACGCGTTTCATCACTGAGCAGCTTGAAGACCTGCGCCAGTTCGCGAACCGCCTGCTCGGAGACCTCTGGCATGGTGTCGAGGTCACTGCTTTCCGAGGTGTTCGCACTCGAACGTGTCACCGATTTGCGGGCCATGAGCTTCCATCCTCTCAAAACTTTGCGAAAGTTATGGGAGACCCATCACCGGACGGGGATCATTGGCCCGCCGTGCGGCTTCAAAGTTCTCCAACGCGATTTCCACTGGCATCCAGCGTTCAGATGCGGCGTCCGCTCCCGGTAATCTGGGAACGCACCCAATGAATAGCTAGCCGCGCCAGGATCGGGGGGGAAGGAGAAACCGCGACACGCCAGGAAACGCCTGGCAAGATTCTCGATCCAAAAGATGATTTCGCATCATACGATGCGTGATGAATCATCCATCGCTAAGTTGAAAAGCATACGGCATGCCACGTCCGCGGCAAAGATCCGAATCCCCCAGAGAAGTCGTGAAACGGCAACATCCTTGGTGTCCGTCGTCTCAACAAATCATGGTGACGCGGCATCCCGGGTCTGATTGGAACCTGGGACAAACCGAGGCGAGACCTTCAAGCGTCCTCGCCGATCAGGCCATACCGCGCCAGGCTCCGCTTGAGGGCCTCGCGCGCCTTCGCCTCGGGAGGGCACATCGGAAGGCGCATCTCGCCGTTGCCTCGACCCAGGATCGCGAGCGCGGTCTTGAGGGGAATCGGATTCGGCGCGAGACCGAGCAGATCGCGGCAGAGTGGGAAAAGTTTTGCGTGTGCCTGCCGTGCCGCGGCCAGGTCGCCGCGCTCAAAGGCGTCGAGCAGGGCCATCACGTCGCGCGGAATGATGTTGGCGACGACTGAGACCACCCCTTCGGCCCCGACGGAAAGCATCGGCAAGGTCAGACTGTCATCACCCGAGAGTACCGTCAAATTCGTCCGAGCCAGAACATCGCTCACTTGGTCGAGTGATCCGCTTGCTTCCTTGACCGCCACGATGGGGCCGATCTTCGCGAGTCGTTCGATCGTCTCGGGATCAATGTTCCGGCCTGTTCGCCCGGGGACGTTATAAAGCACGATCGGCAGGTCAACGCTCTCGGCAATCCTGGCGAAGTGGGCATAAAGCCCTTCCTGCGTCGGCCGATTGTAATAAGGCGCGACCACGAGCGCTCCATCGGCGCCGGCCTTGAGAGCGAACCGGGTCAGGCGAACGGCTTCGGTGGTCGAGTTCGAGCCGGTTCCGGGCAAGACTTTGGCACGCCCCGCCGCCCGTTCGATCACGGTGGCAATCACGCGCTCATGTTCCTCGTGAGAGAGGGTAGGAGACTCGCCGGTCGTGCCGACCGGGCTGAGGACGGGGGTTCCCTGCGCGATCTGCCAGTCAACCGACGCCTGAAGGCTCTGGTAATCGACCTCGCCATCGCGAAAGGGGGTAACCAGTGCGACCGTGCAGCCCGCGAACATCCGACCCTTGGAAGGCATTACCCACTCCGCCTCTTGGAAAAATCCTCAAAACCGGCCCGAAGGGCATCACGATATCTTAAGTGTTCGCTCCGGGCAAAGAAAAGATCAACGGAGCGCAGTCCATTCCTTCCAGGAAACGGATGCGCTGAGGTGGACCGGGGTTCGGCCCGATCCCTAATCGTGACGGGCCTGTTGCATCGCCATCCTCATCTCGGCCACGGCCTTTTCAAAACCGACGAAGACCGCGCGCGCAACAATACTGTGTCCAATGTTCAACTCGGCCATCGACGCGATCCGGGCGACCGGGCCGACGTTGACATAATTCAGGCCATGCCCGGCGTGAAGCAACAAGCCCTGATTGACTGTCTCCGCCCCCGCCGCGATCAGGGCGGCGAGTTCGCGGGTTCGGTGATGCGAAGTCAGAGCATCGGCGTATCGCCCCGTGTGCAACTCCACCGCCACGGCCCCCGCGCGCCGCGAGGCTTCCACCTGGTTCCGGTCGGGATCGATGAAGAGGCTGACCTCAAGTCCAGCGTCCCGGCATCGTCGCGCAGCCTCGGCCACGCGGTCAAACTGGCCGGCGACATCAAGGCCCCCCTCGGTCGTGACCTCCGCCCTGCGCTCGGGAACGAGCGTGACCTGGTCGGGCTTGGAATCGATCGCGATCTGGACAATCTCCGGCTCGACCGACATTTCCAGGTTGAGGCGCACGCCCACCGTTTCGCGCAAGAGCCGAAGGTCGCGGTCCTGAATATGGCGACGGTCTTCCCGAAGATGCACGGTGATTCCATCCGCCCCCCCCAGTTCCGCCAGGGCCGCCGCCCAGACGGGATCAGGCTCGCGGCCTCCTCGGGCCTGGCGAAGCGTGGCGACGTGATCGATGTTCACTCCAAGCCGAGGCATGACCGTTGACCCTTTCTCCAATTTCAGAAACCGTGTGTGATCGAGGCGAATCAGCCGCCCGTTACGGGTTTTAGAGGCGATTTTGAGAGCACGAACGTGCGCTCGCCGCCAAGCGTGAAGGCGACGCGCCCTTTGCGGTCGGGACCGGCTCCGTCGATCGCGACGATCCGGCCGAGACCGTATTGCGGGTGCATGACCGCCAGACCTGGCCGGAAGACGTTGAGATCATCAGGCGTTGTCGATGCCGACGCCGATCCCCCGCCAAGCGCCGCGGCCGTCGTGAGTCGAAAGCCCGAGCCCGCCGGAGCGCGAAACTCGGGGCGACGCGCCGGCAAGGGGGCTCGAACGGAGATCTCCGAGAGGTCGCGGAAGACCATCGCGTCGTCGGGAAGTTCGGAGAGGAACCGCGAGGGGATCGTCGGCTGTCGCTGGCCGCGAAATTCGCGAATCCGGCAATGGCTCAGGTACAGCTCGCGCTCGGCCCGTGTGATCCCGACGAAGAAAAGCCTGCGCTCTTCTTCCATCTGGGCGTCGTCCTCATTCGCCCTTGAGTGCGGCAAGATCCCTTGCTCGATGCCCACGACGAATACCAAAGGGAATTCCAGGCCCTTCGCGGCGTGCATCGTCATCAGGGTAACGGCCCCTGCCTCGTCCTTCCAGCGATCGACCGACGAGGCGAGGCTGATCTCTTCCATGAAGTCGAGCACCGAGGCTCCGTGGTGTTCGCGATCGAATTCACGAGCGGCGGAAACGAGTTCGTCGAGGTTCGCCAGCCTGTCTTCACCCTCGCCCTTGTTGTTCGAGGCGAGATAGTCGTGATAGCCGGAAAGCGCCAGCAGCTTGCGCGTGACTTCCTCGGCCGTCTGATCGCGAAGGGCGGTCAGTTCGTCCATCAAGAGACTGAAATCGCGGAGCGCCGAGGCGGCGCGATCCTTGAGACCGGGAACGGCCGTTGCCTGCCGCGCCATGGCGAGCAAGGGGATTCCCAGGGCATCGGCTCGCTCATTGAGCTTTTCCAGGGTCGTGGCGCCGACGCCTCGGGGGGGGACGTTGACAACCCTTGTGAAGGCGATGTTGTCCTTCGAATTCGCCATCAGGCTGAGATAGCCGAGAACGTCCTTGATCTCCTGCCGCTCATAAAAGGAGAGGCCGCCGATGACCTGATAAGGGATCTTCGCCGCGCGAAAGGCTTGCTCGAAGTTCCGCGTCAAGGCCGTGACCCGGCAAAAGACCGCGACGTCGCCATAGGTATATTCGCCCTCGCGGACCTTCTCGACAATCTTCGAGGCGACTCCGCGCGCCTCGTCGGCCTCGGTCGTGTAGATGGTCAATTCCACAGGAGCGCCGCGGGGGTTCTCGGTCGTCAACCCTTTGGATTTGCGGCGCTGATTGTGTTTGATCAGGGTATCGGCCGCATGCAGGATGTTCTTGGTGCTTCGATAGTTCTGTTCGAGCTTGACGACCTTGCAGCCGGGGAAATCATCCTCGAACTTGAGGATATTTCCAAGGTTCGCCCCGCGCCAGCCGTAAATGGACTGGTCCGGGTCGCCGGTGACGCAGAGGTTGGGATGCAGCGTCGAAATACCCCGAACAATCGCGTACTGGGCGAGGTTGGTGTCCTGGTACTCGTCGACGAGAACATACCGAAAGCGCGCGTCGAGATCGGCGCGGACCTGGGGATGTTCGCGAAGGATCGTGACGATGTGGACGAGCAGGTCATCAAAATCAACGGCCGACGAGTCTCTGAGCCGTTTTTGATAGGCGGCGTATACGCGAGCGGCCACGGCGGCGACGTGATCGCCGTGTCGCGCCAGGGCTTCGGGACCTTCCAGCTTGTTCTTGGCGTGGCTGATCGCCGCGTCGACCCGTTCGGGGGGGACCGAGACGCCATCAAGATCCAGTTGCGTCATCGTCTGCTTGATGGCGCGGAGGCGATCGCCCTGGTCATAAATCGTGAACCCGCGATCGAGGCCGACGAGCGGCGCATACGATCGCAAGAGCCGGGCGCAAAGGGCATGAAAGGTGCCGACCCAGACGCCCGAGTCGGGCGCGAGTGAGCCGATCCGCTGCCGCATCTCGCCGGCGGCCTTGTTGGTAAAGGTCAGGGCGAGGATGTTCTTGCCGGAAATGCCTTGCGACATCAAATACGCGACCCGACGCGTAATGACCCGCGTCTTGCCCGATCCCGCCGCCGCGAGCACGAGTAAGGGGCCGTTGACGTGCGTCACGGCCTGTCGCTGCGCGGGGGTCAGGTCGGCGAGAAGATCCATGAGCAGGCGTTCCATCCCTGGGAGGCCAAGGCCGAGGCCGAGTTAAACGCGAGTTCGCCAGGCCGCTGGGTCTCGACTGCTGTGAAGAACAGCGAGAACCTCAGTTCGGTCGGTCAAGAGCCGGTAATCAAGGATATAAGGAAATCGCCGCAACTGGCACGATCGGACGTTGTTCCATTGAATCGCAAAAAGCTCGGGCGTGGCCGCCACCTGTTCAAGAACCGCGGCGAATTGCGCCGTGAAGATTTTACCGAGTGCCGCACTCTGACGATCATACCAATCGCAAGTCAGCAACAGATCCTCTTCGGACTCCTGGCGAATAACGACGGGAAGCGTCATGATCGCTTTGCCAGGCGGGCCTTGACGACGTCCCAGGGAAGGCCGGCTCCAGGGTTGGCATCCGCCTCGGCCAGGCGACGTTCCAGCTCGCGCCGATGCCAGTCAGGCATCGCGGGAGCAATGTCGGATTCCGCGAGGCTGTCCCAGATCTGACCAATCAATTCCAGGCGCTCCGCCGGGCTTAACCGCTCAATTCCCAGTTGTTGCAAAAGGTGACTCAAATTCGCCTCCTCGCTGGAGTTCGCAAGCGGGCCGCCACACCTCTGAGAAGGGCTTTGATCCGCAAGGCGACGGTCTTGATCGTTCGGCAAGTCCTTTCGCCACCCCCGCGCCATTTCCCAAGTATATCTCGCACGCCGCGACCCCGCGACGCGACTTGGCCCACGCCCCTGTCGTCGATACACTAAAACCTGAAAAATTTCCCGCGTCCTCACCGCGCCACACGACCTGGAATTATCGCGGGACGTACCGACGATGGAGATCCTCGGGATCGGCACCGAAATCATCGAATGCCCGCGCATCGGCAAGATGATCGAGCAGCACGGCGAGTTATTTTTGAGACGCGTCTATACCGAACGCGAGATCCGCTTCTGCCAGTCGCGGAAGCACGCGATCGAACACTTCGCCGGGCGCTGGGCGGCGAAGGAGGCAATTCTCAAGGCCATCGGTATCCGCTGGAGCCGAGGAATTGCCTGGACCGACCTGGAAGTGAGAAACTCCGTCCTCGGCGAGCCCCGCGTTCACGTCTGCGGCGGCGCGAAAGAGGCCGCGATCAAGCGAGGGATCGGCGATATTCTCATCTCGATCGCGCAGTGTCGGACGTATGCCACCGCCTATGCCCTCGCGGTGAGCCAGGGCGGATCGAACCGCCCCAAGACGGGAACCGAGGATGTCCAGGAGGGCGAAGGTTAGCAAGCCTTCGCCAGGTCCCGGGGCGACGTGTCTCCAAAGACTATTTCGACGCCTTTTCCACGGCCGCGGCGAGATCCGCCTCGGACGGATTGAAATAATCGACATTGTTGATCTGAATCGTCGGCATCACGCGCTTCCCTTGGTTCAAGACGGCGATGTAGTCGTTGAACTCGGGAGACTTGTCGACGTCCTTGAACTCGACGGGAACATCCTTCGAGGCCAGGAACTTGAGCGCGCGCTCGGTATCGGGGCAGGTGTGCGATCCGTAGACGGTGACGTTGGGCTGAGGCATGGGAGAGTCCTTTTTGCTATTGCGTGAACGCTTTGAGCCGCGAAACAAGACGCGGGGCCACAAAGGACCCCGCGCTGAGGATTGTCTTTTTGAGCAAATCAGGCGCCGAGGGGTTCAACCCCCGGTCACGGCGGCGATCTTCTCCTTGGTTGCCTCGCCAGGCTCGCGCGTCCCCTTGCACTTGGGATAATTGGCGCAGCCGAGGAAAAATCCACGTTTGCCGCGACGGACGAGCATCGGTCCGCCGCAGGTCTCACACGTTTCCTCGACCTGGATCGTCTTGAGGTCGTTGGCCGCCGAGGGTGCTCCGGCCGCGGGGCCGGCCTGTTCGCCGAGTTGTTCCTTGAGGTCGTCGGGAATCGGCGCGGTGCTCTTGCACTTGGGATAGTTCAAACAGCCAAGGAAGGCTCCGCGCCTCCCCTGCTTCACGCCCATCGGGCCGCCGCACTTCTCGCATTTGACCTCGACCTTGACCGTCTGGACGGGCGCGCCCTTGTCGTCGACGGGAACCGTGTTCCGACACTTGGGGTAGCCTGTGCAGCCGAGAAAGGCGCCTCGCGAGCCTTGCCGCATGGCCATCGGCTTGCCGCACTTCTCGCAGACGTGCTCGGTCTCAACCACCGAGGGGACGGGCTTCCCCTCGGCGTCGATGTTGAAGGCTTCCTTGCAGGTCGGGTAACCCGAGCACGACATGAACGGCCCGCGCTTGCTCTCGCGGAGCATCAGCGGTTTGTCGCACTTGGGGCACTTGAACTCGGTCTCGACCGCCGCCACGCGGGTCGAGCCGTCCATCGGCCGGGTCGCCTTGCACTCGGGATACTTGGAACAGCCGAGAAACTGGCCGGTCCGGCTGAACTTCACGACCATCGGCGCCCCGCAGACCTGGCAGGTCTCGTTCGAGGGGACCGAGACGCGCTCCATCCGGGTCTCGGCAAGCTTCAGGTCGGCCTGGAAGGGGTGATAAAACTCGTCGAGCACCTTGACCATGTCTTCCTTGGCCGTGGCGATGTCGTCAAGCTCGTCTTCCATGTGCGCGGTGAACTTCAGGTCCATGATCTTGGGAAAGTGCTCGACGAGGACGTCGGTCACGATCATCCCGAGATCGGTGGCGAAAAATCGCCGTTCCTTCTGTTCGACGTACTGCCGGTCCTGAATCGTCTGGATGATCGGCGCATAGGTGCTCGGCCGACCAATGTTCTCTTTCTCCAGCGCCTTGATGAGCGTCGCCTCACTGTAACGCGGCGGCGGCTGGGTGAAGTGCTGCGTCGGGTCGAGCTTGCGCAGGTCAAGCGCCTGGCCGACCGCGAGCGGCGGCAAGAGCTGATCTTCCTGCTTGCCGGCGGGGGGCAAGACCCGCCGGTAGCCGTCAAACTTCATGATCTTGCCCTGCGTCTTGAACAGGCCCTCCGCCGCGGCGACCGAGACATTCGTCACGGCGAAGACCGCCGGGGTCATCTGGCTGGCCATGAACCGGCGGTAAATCAGGTTATAGAGCTTGAACTGATCGGGCGAAAGCTGGGTACGGATCTTGTCGGGATGATGCGCCAGTTCGGTCGGCCGGATCGCCTCGTGAGCCTCCTGGGCCTGCTTGCCGGCGGCATATCGAGCGGCCTTGGCGGGCAAGTATCGGTCGCCAAACTCGTTTTTAATCGTCTCGCGAACAGCCGTCACGGCGTCGTCGGAAACGCGAAGGCTATCGGTCCTCATGTACGTGATGAGTCCGACCGGGCCGGTGCCGTCGACGTCGATTCCTTCATACAGTTCCTGGGCGATCTTCATCGTCCGCTTGCCGGAGAACCGCAGGCGGATCGCCCCCTGTTGCTGAAGCGTGCTCGTCTTGAAAGGGGGATCAGCGCGGTCGAGTTTCTCCACCTCTTCGACCGAGGCGACGGCATACGAGGCTTCAAACAGGGCGTCGCGAATCAGCCGAGCCTCGGTCTCGTTCTTCGCCTCGAACTTCGCCCCTTTCCATTCCGTGAGCGCGGCCTCGAAGTGATCGGCCTCAACCGACGAACCGGCCGGGCTGACCGTCGCGGTGATCTTCCAGTATTCCTCGGAAACAAAGGCCCGGATTTCCTTCTCGCGGTCGGCGATCAGGCGAACGGCGACCGACTGCACCCGCCCCGCGCTCAGGTGTCGGGCGATCTTCTTCCAGAGCAAGGGACTGAGCTGATAACCGACAAAGCGATCGAGGAAGCGGCGGGCCTGCTGGGCGTTCACCTTGTCCATGTCGATCGGACCGACGTGGGTAAACGCTTCCTTGATCGCCTTTTCGGTAATCTCATGAAACATGACGCGGCGAACCCGCTCGTCGGGCAGGTCGAGCGCTTCCTGAAGGTGCCAGGCGATCGCCTCGCCTTCGCGGTCGGGGTCGGTGGCGAGATAAACCATCCCCGCCTTGGCGACCTCGCGCTTGAGCTCGGTGATCGTCTCCTTTTTCCCCTTCATGATCTCGTAAGTCGGGGCATAGCTGTTCAATACGTCAAGGCCGAGCTTCCGGTCGGGAAGGTCGCGGACGTGCCCCATGCTCGCCTTGACGACGTAAGCCGAGCCGAGAAACTTGTTGATCGACTTGGCCTTCTTCGGGCTCTCGACGATCACGAGCGATCGGCCGTTGGGGTCCCAGACACCGCCGCCGGTGGACGGTTCCTTGACGGCGGCGCTGGCCTTGGCCTTGCTGGCTTTCGGCCTGGCGGCCTTGGGCTTGGCGGCGGCCTTGGGCTTGGCCTTGGTCTTCTTGTCAGACTTGTCAGACGCGGAGGCGTCGGGGACGCTGCCGGTTTCGGTCGTCTTGGCGGACTTACGAGCCACGGTGTCTTCCTATCCCCTTCCTTCGGGACGGTTTAAGTGTCGGTCGCAAGCATTTTGCGTCCGCTCGATCCCATCCCGAAGAGTCCATTGATTGCGGTTGTACGGGTCAGGGAACCCGATTACACTACGGTTTGGGCCGGTATCTTCCAAGCCCGTGCCCTTCAATAAGGCAGCGTATCCGGGTGTGTCAAGGGGTCCCGACAGGCTCGGGCCCCGATCCCTTGTGCGAATCCGAGCTTCGAGGACTCCCATGCCGTTCGACGTTTTTCGACGCCACCAGCGCAAGTTGCTGGCCGTCTGCGCCATCTTCGCCATGCTCGGTTTCGTCCTGGCTGACACCCTGCCACGTTACCTCAACAGTGGCCCGACCGGCGGCAAAAATCCCGACGTCGTTGACCTCTATGGTCGGACGATCCGCCGCAACGACCTCTACGAGATGCAGGCCGAACGTAGCAACGCCAATCGGTTCATGGCCGAACTGACCGGCCTTCTCTCGGGCCGCCCCGTTCCCAACCTCTTCGGCGAGACCAACACCAAGGCCCTCGTTGACGCCCTGATCCTTCAGCACGAAGCCGACCGCCTCAAGATGCCCAAAGGGCCAGAGGTCGGCCGCGAATGGCTCAAGAAGCATGCCGGCGGCGCGATGACTCGCGAACTCTTCGAGATGATCCTGAGCCGGTATAACAACCGGATCAGCGGCGAACAACTCCTCTCGCAGATCTCCAACCAGGTCCGCCTGGCAAACGTCCGGCTCTTGCTCGGCTCGCCCATCGTCACGCCGCTCGACGTCTTTGAAAACTTCAAGAACCAGAATGAACGCGTCTCGGCCCGCGCGGTCGCCTTCCGGGTCGAAGACTTTCTCAACAAGGTTCCCGACCCATCGACCACCGACCTTCGCGCCTTCTACGATAAATACAAGGACACGCTTCCCGACCCGAGCAGCCCGACCCCTGGATTCAAGGTCCCCCGCCAGATCGAGGCGGAGATTCTCTCGATCGACGGCGAGTCGCTCATTCGCTCTCTTCGCGCCCAGCTTACCGAGGCCGAGCTTCGTTCCTACTACGAAAATCGCAAGAATGAGTTCAAGAAGCCGTCGGCCTTTCCCGACGACATCTTCCAGGGCGCTCCCGAACTGACCCCGCCGCAAGTCCAGTCGTTTGACGAGCTTCGATCGTCGCTGGCCACCTCGCTCGCCGAGGAAAAAGCCAACACCGAGATCCAGAACAAGTTCGGTCAGATCAAGGACGACGTGATGATCCCCTTCACCGACCGTTATCTTCAGATCGTCGAGGATAACGCCGCGGCGAAGAAGTCGGGATCGACCGCCGAGGAACCCCTGCCGAAGGTCGAATCGCTCCAGACTCTCGCCGAGAAGGAAAAGCTCTCGCACGAGATCACCCCCCTGCTCACCCGCGAGGCGGCCGAGCGTTACAAGCAGGTCAAGGACGCCGAGCAAGGTCTCACCCGGTTCAGCGGCGGCCGGAAGTTCGCCGAGGAAATGTTTGACTCGAAGTCGACCCTCTTCGAACCGATCGAGATGACCGACGGCTCGGGCCGACGCTACCTCATTCGCAAGCTTCAAGACCAACCCCCGCGCGTTCCCAGCCTCGACGAGGTTCGCCCGGCGGTAACTCTCGCCTGGAAAACCGAGCAGGCCCGGCCCCTCGCGCTCAAGGCGGCCGATGCGCTCGCGGCGAAGGTCAAGGCGGCTGGCGGTAAGATTGACGGATCGAAGATTGACGGCAAGGAAGTCATTTCAACCGATCCCGTCACCAAACTTCAGGCGGGGCGAATGATCCCCGGCCAGTATTTCCAGTCGGGACCGCCGACACCGACCGACCTGCCGCAGCTTCCTTCCGCCGGTAAGACCTTACGCGACGCCTATTTCGGACTTCACGCCGGAGACGTTGCCGTCGCACCCAATCAGCCCGAGTCGGTCTATTACGTCCTCGCGCTCGCCCGCCGTGAACCGGCCAGTTTCGACGCCCTCTACGCGCTTAATGGCGATTATTACCGCTACCTCTCCGAGTCCTTGAACGCGGCCCGAGCCGAGCGCGACGACGAATGGATGAACCACCTTCGCGCCGACGCGGGACTTAAACCCGGCTGGGTGCCCGCCGACGAATCCAAGAAGGACGCCGAGACCTCTTACGAAGGTTGATCGAGCCATCACCTTCCCCGCGCGGGCCGATCTCCGCGTCTTTTCAAGACACGAGATCGGTCCGCGCCTCGGAAACTCACGGTCGATGAGCCGGCAAGCGGACGAGACCGAGGCTGTGGTGGACGCTCGTGAAATCGGGGGCGACCTTCGTCGTGAAAAAGGCGGCGTCAAACAGGTTGATGAGCGACAGAACCTGATCGAGGTCGCGCCCGGCGTCGGTTTCCGAACGGTGCTGACGTTCCGCCAGGGCCTTCGCCAGCGCCTCGCGTCGAGGATCGGCGAAGGCGCGAACCGCGCGAAGATCCGCCGCGGCAAAGCTCGGGGTGTCGGGAAAAAATGCCGAGCGGAGGCCATCGACGCGCTCTGACGCCTTCGGATCGTTGGACGCGGCCAACGCTCGGGCGACGGCATCGGCTGACGAGCCGACGTCGATTCGACCGTCGCGGACGGCGTAGGCGAACGGCGTCGACGCATTCAGGGTCGTGATCGGCGCGCCGGGCGCTGGGCGCGACTCGACGCGGAGCGACCCGCCGCCGTGCTTCTCATCGAGCGCGTGGAGGGCGAGAATCGTCCGCAGGGCGTTATCGAGGGCCGGTCCCGCCTTCGAACCCCGTTCGACCTCGATCGAGCCGACCATCGGGAACCATCGGGAAGGGGTCTCACCCCCCGAGGCTTCGACATAAACGAGCGCCGCGGGTCCAAGTCGGGTCATCACGTCGGAATGAACGTCGAGGCCGAGAAGGAGCCCGCGCAGGGCAATCCGGATATTCTCAAACTTCGGTCGGTCGTGCTCGGAGGCGAGACCGGTAAAAAGGTCGACGATCGCGGGGGGGTCAATGTGGGCCGTGGCCATCAGGATGGCCGTCGATGGAACCCGGCGGAAGGCGGCCGAGGGAAGATCGGTCCGCGCGGCCCAGCGTTTCATTTCGACCGGAAGTGTTGAGGGATCAACGACTTCCTCGGAATGAAGGATCAGGCCGTCACGCCATTCCAGCGCCACGCCCGCATAGCGAACGGCCCCGAGGTAACGCGCCAGCAAGGCCGCGGCCTTGTCGTCGCCCGGCTTCGCCGATTTGGCCGAGGGGGAGGCCGTGGCGAGGCCTTCGAGAAATCGGGGGTCGGTGTAAAGGCTCGCGACAGGGTGCGCGGGAAGTCGATCGCGGATGAGGCGGAATTCGGGACGCGAGGCAAGGCCCGATTGACTCCCCGACTGGCGATCGATCGCCCCCTGAATCAGGTCTTCCGAGTTCGACCAGGCGAAGACCCGATCATTCAGCACCGCGTAATAGTCGCGTGGCCGATGCTGGGCGCGGAAGTCGCGGACCTGATAGGCCGTTCCGCCCCGATTTCGTTCCGAAAGGCGCTGAAGGTCGCCCGACTTGAGCAAGGAAGCATTCAGCCCGCTCACAAGGCGATCGAGCAAGGCTCGGTTTGGAACCCGCGCCAGTAAGAGGCCGCGCGCCTCGTCGGGCCGCCCACCTTTGGGAACCCAGAGCGTGAGGACAACCGCCTCGCCCAGCAGGTCGTCGCGGATCGTCGCCAGATTGACACCGAGGACCGACTCCGCCTTCTTCAGGGCCGACCGAAGCCCCCGCGATCGATCCGAGGCGAGCCAGTCGCGGACGCTCGGCAGCGCGCGAAGTCCCTGGGCGATCGGCGATCCCGAGAAGGTTCGGGCATGCCCGCGCAGGTCTTCCACCGCGAGGGTCACGGCGGCATCGGCCGGAACAAGTTTCAAGAGGGGATCGGCCGGGGCCTCGGCGCGAAGGGGTCGAGAACCCAGGAGACTGAACGCCAGCAGGGCAACCGAGCAGGTCCATCGGCAGGGAAACGCCATGACGATCCGGTTCCTCGGTCAGTTCGGTTCAGGCCCCTTTGGCGGGGCGAAGGGGGGGTTGAACCTCATCGGACGACTCGCCGAGCAAAAACCCAAAGGCATGCCGGGCTGAGCCTTCGAGCGGTCGAACCCCGGCGCTGACACGATCCTCGACCCCTCGCCAGACCTCGGCGGTCGGTCTCAGGCCGATCGGTAGCGCGACGGCGGGCGTCGCCCTCACCAGGTCGGACGACCCGAGCACCTGCCGACCCACCCGCGCGGCCGGTCCCGATGCCTCCCGAGCGAGATCCCAGGTCGCTGTCCCGGCATCCGCGAGCGCCTCGGAAAGATCCCTCGAATCGATCGCCCGGACCTGTTCGACCGACGGCCGAGCCGGCTCTTGCCGGTTTTTCCAGGTCAGGCCAAACGTCAAGGCCGCGAGAACCGCCGCCGCCGCGGCAAGATGGCCCACCCGAGGCGCGATCCTCCAGCGGCTCGGCGTTTCCTCGCGTAAAACCGCCGCGAGCACCCGATCGGCGAAATCGTCGGGCAGGGTCAGACCCGTCAAGGGGGGGATCGCGTCCAGCGCCTGACTCAGTGCCAGATACCGCAAGCCAAGAGCCCGACAGGCCGGGCATTCCCTGGCGTGACGATCGACGGCCCGAGCACGCATCGTTGAAAGCTCGCCTCGGACGTCGATCCGCGCGTTCCAGGCATCTGCAAAGTCGCGGCAGGTCATGGCCGGTTCGTCGCCTTCCTGGGTTTTCAACAGATGATCCCCCTTCGGCTCAGGTGGTCGGCGAGTTCGGCCCGGGCGCGATGGATCCAGGTCTTGACCGTTCCCACGGGGCGACCGACCGCCTCGGCGATCTCCTCGTAGGCCAGGTTTTGCTCGTGAAAGAGACTGAAGACCATGCGATACTCGGGTCTGAGGCGTTCAATGGCTCGATTCAGCTCACCGGCAAGGTCGTCGGGATCGGCGAGGCCGGGGCGGTGGTCAACCTGTTCCTCGGGTGTTTCGGTCAAAATCGGCCGTCTTCCGCGCTTGCCGAGAGCCGTCCGACACCGGTTCGCGGCGATCCCGAGCAACCAGGGGCGGATCGGTCGATCGGGATCGAAACCGGAAAGCCCTCGAAGAGCGCGGACAAAGGTTTCCTGGGCGACGTCCTCGGCATCCTGACGATGGCTCATCATCCGGAAACAGAGGGCGAAGACCACGGTCTGGTACCGCTCGATCAGGAGGCGTGGGGCGTGCGGATCATGGGCCAGGAGCGCCTCGACCAACGCTCGGTCGTCCATCGGCACCGTGCCTTCCGCCGTCGACCTCTGGGTTGGTCAATCGTGGTTACCCGCGACGGGTGAACCCCGTTTCAGAATTCAGAAATCGCCCACGGGAATCCTTTGTAAATCCCGATGGTCGAGACTGCCAGTGGGAGACACTTGAGCATGGTCTTGTCCCAAGATGCGGAAGGTTTCAAGGTCAGAAGACCGGGGGAAGTCGAAGCAAACCTCATCGCCATCGGCGACCCGTTACAAGGGATTGGCTGTCGGGCCTCGGTCATCTCCCGAGCGACGCGGTCTTTTCGCATTCTAACGTTCCAAGTTTCCGGGTGGGAGACGTTCGAGACGGACTCGTGTCCGGTTCCATCGGATTCTTGTCTTCGGGTGGGTGTGACCTTTGGATCAATGTTACTTCCGGACGGAACATCCGCCCGTTGCGGTCGGACCGCGGAACAGATAAAGTGGGGCTATTCTGACAACCGTAGGACCGTAACGCCTCGATAGGGCAGACGGATCGGCGTTTTCCGGGCCATCATTCCGTGACTTACGTCGACAGGGAAGTGTGAAGCCTGGAGTAGAGACCAGAGGAGACAGTATGCAGTGGGTCGAGAGCGCCGGCGGTCCCTTGGTCGTCATCCCGCTGGAACTCGCCCGATCGTGGCGAGGGATCGAAGCCCTACCCGGCGACTCTGTCACCGACTACGATCGCGCTTGCGACGTGGACGACTACCTCGGGGTTCTTGAGGTCGGACTGGGCCGGGGACTTGTCCTCGGCGACGAGCCCATGCGGACGGCCTTCATCCCCTCGGGCGATGGGGGCATCCTGGTCCGTTGGGGTTACGCCCCGAGCGAAGAGGCGGTCGTGCGGGCCATCGGGGATGTCGGGGAGTCGATCTGGTCACCCATCGGGCACCGCCTCCGGGTCGGCACAGACGGGGCGATCATGTTCGATGCCGCTTGTCCGCGAGGCGAAGAGCCCGGCAAGAGGCGTCCGGGAGAGTGCCGGGCTGCCCTGGACGTGCCGCTCGCCGCTGGGTCTTATCGGGTCGAGACCGCCGACTACCGGCCAAACGACGAGACCTGGCTGATCCTGCACCGGCTTACTCGCATGGCTTCTTGATCGCTGGATTTCGTCGGCACGTCTCGATTATAGTTGGTGCCGACGATTTCGTCGGCTTGACCGTGCAAAGTGAAACAAATCGATTAGAAAAGACTTCTTACAGTTGGACGGGGACCCTCAGGTGATTCAAGTCGGAGTCGTCGGTGAAGTCCTGAACGGCACGCATCCCGACATGAAGGTCCAGGTCGTAGACGACACGGCCGACACCGGCGGGTTCTTCATCCTCCAGTGGTGGCCGGGGTCCGGAGGCCTCGGGACGGACGGCGTATTCGACGACTGGGTGGAGTCGCAGGACGCGCTTGATGCGTACTGGCGGGAGTCCGGCTGGCGAGTCCAGTGGGCCGCACCAGACGCCTAACCTTCCGCTGCAGAGGACTCGACCTGCTGTCGGGGATGTAAGCGGTGAAGTATAAACCAAACTTAACAGTCAAACCCATACAGGGTCATGCCATGAGGCTACACTTCCGAATGCGATCCATGCATATCGCGGTCGCAATCGTGGCTGTCCTCATCACCACAATGAATTGGCTGTATGCGTTTAAAAGAGCGTGGTTCTATGTAGCGATAATTCTCCTCAGTACCTCCGCTTTCCGTTGGTCGGGGGCTCGGATCGCTACTCGAATCGGCCCGACGGCACGACTCGCCATCGGGTGGTTTGCGGCCGTATTGGGGGCGGTGTCTGCACTGTTGGGAGTCTCTGCCGCTGAGCAGCCCGACCATTTCGTCCGCGATCTTCCCGATGGCTTGGCTGCCTCAGCCCTGATCATCGGCATATTGGTGGCGACCTGGGTCGAGGCGATCTTCGGTTTGGCGGAACGGATTTCATCGGGCCCGGTCCTGAGCCCCGTCCACCGACCTCGCTAGAACCGTCAGCCGTGAAGTATGAGCGGCGCTTAGCGCTTCCTGTGAAATAGAGATCATTCTTTTCAGATATCGCCGGTTGGGCGGGGATCACGGCATGAAGACTCGCCGATCCATCATCATCACGGTCCTGGCGCTCTACGCCGCCGGGATCGCCTGGGGATACTTCCGCTTGCCGTGGAGCGCCGTCCGGAGTCTGTACTGCGACGATGTCATCGCCAAGGCCCCGACGGTCTACCTATCCTCCAAGATGGCGGTCTCCCCGGCGCAACTTCGGTATCTCCGACGTGCCTTACGAGTGCCGATCGCCCCGGTTATGCGGTATAGGAATTCGTCCGACCCGAACGTGCCGCGCGTCTCGGTGGTTGTGGCTTGGAACGCGCTCGTGTTCGCCCGCGCCGAGAGCGCCGTCTTCACCCAGGACAAATATGGTGTCAGCGGCAGGGACAGTGTCTACGTCTGCCTGTTCGGCGCCTGGTTCCCCGTCTTAACGTATCGGCATGACTCAGGATGGCCGCCGGATGCCGAGGCGCTCGCCCCCGAGTGAATGGCACGGCTGGATTATAGCGACTGTTTACAGTTCCATTCAGGCTGGCCAGCGATTGGCGTTTCGGTTCGGGGCGAACGTGTCACATCAATTCAAGGTCACACCCCCTTCGGGTCGTGATCTGAAAATGGAACCCTGGAAAACGCCAGACGGCGGCCGAGGCCCGGATGGGTCAAGGCCGCCGTCGGCGGTTTTGGGGAAACGAGGGATCGTCCAGGGCTCGGTCAAAGTTCGAGAGGCGCGGAGAGTTCGGTAAGCTCCTCGGCCGAGAGATCCTCGAATTGCCGGCCGCTCTGATTGAGTCCGTCCCAGAGTCGCATGGCGATCTGGTGGAGCTCGGGAGAGTCGATCCGCCAGGCGATGTCCGCGAGCTCGGAAGGGCTGACCTCGCCGAGCTTTTGACCGCGTCGGTCGAGTTCGGATTCGAGGCGGAGCAGGATTTCGAGCATCTCGGCGTGGGTTTCGGCCGAGCCGCCAACCAGCAGGCATTCTTCGCCGGTGCTGAGGCGTTGCTGGCTATCCCCACTGTCGAGGCCGAAACCGATGATCGCGGCCTTGAGCCTGCGCGGTTCGCCGCCGGGTTGCGTCGTCATCGTCATCTCGAAGAGGGCCTTTCGCGATGGAGTGCCGGATCAGGCGGGGCGAGCGGCCAAGGGACCCAATCCCCCCTCGGCGGCCCCCCGGCCACGCGATTCTTATCGGCTTCTCAACCGCGATCGAACACCACCCCGACTCCAATTCCCGAACCCCCCAGCGCCCCGCACCGGCAACCTTCTTACGACCCGCTCAGGCATTCCTTCGCCGTCGCCCTGGCCACCCGATACGCCGCCTTCACCGTGATCGCGCGGGCCTCGATCTGTTCTTCACTGTAAAGCCGCGTCTCGCTCATCGGAAGTCCCGCGAGCGAAAGGGTTAACGGCAAAAGATCGAGAAATTGCCTGTACTTCTGTTGAAGATCGCTTGCGGCTGCTTGCTGGTCGGCCACGGCTCTGGCTCCTTTGTCGCGAATGGGCCGGGCCTGTCCCGACCCCTGTTGAAGACCCCTCTCCGACGTTATCGGGGCGGACTCTCACCGGCAAGTCAATTCGCCCCTTCGCTCACGGACGATCAGGCCAAAGGACAAAGGGCAAAGGGCAAAGGGCAAAGGGCAAAGGGCAGAGGGCAGAGGGCAAAGGACAGAGGGCAAAGGACGGATAACGGGAACCTTTTAGCCGGGACGCCGATCCGAGCTCTGACAGTTTTTCCCCTTTGTCCTTTGTCCTTTGCCCTTTGCCCCCTGCCCTTTGGCCTTTGCCCTCTGTCCTTTGCCCTTCGCAATCGTGATCGCGAGCGCCGTACACACTTTGACGCAAATGTCCTAAACTGATAGGATGATAGCGTTCCGGCTTCTCTTGGAAGAAAAACCGGACGGACCAATCCCACCTCGAACACACCTCAGGAGGCTTGTTTGATCCAACGTGCCGTGGAGGAGTCTCCTCCCGGGTTTTCAACAATGGGCCTGAGCCCGGCCATGCTCAGGGCGTTGAAACTCGTTCATTACAAATCCCCGTCGCCGATCCAGGCCCACCTCATTCCCGAAGCACTCGACGGCCACGACGTGATCGGCCAGGCGAAGACCGGGACGGGCAAGACGGCGGCCTTCGGCATCCCGATCATCGAGATGCTTGAAGCCCGAGCCCGTGGTCCCCAGGCCATCATCCTGGCGCCGACGCGCGAACTCGTCCAGCAAATCGTCGTCGAGCTTCAGAAGCTTTCGCATGGCCAGGACGTCGAGGTCTGCGGAATTTACGGCGGTGAGCCGATCGACAAACAGTTACGATCGCTCTCGCGCGGGGTGGATATCGTCGTCGGAACTCCGGGCCGGGTGCTCGACCACATGGAGCGCAACACGCTCTACCTGGGCGACATCTTCCACGTCGTTCTCGACGAGGCCGACCGGATGCTCGACATCGGGTTTCGACCCGACATCGAACGCATTCTCAGGCGCGTGCCGAACCCGCACCAGACCATGCTCCTCTCGGCGACGATCAGTGCCGAGATTCGCGTGCTCGCCCGCAAGTACATGTACGAGGCGGTCGAGTTGAACCTCTCGAAGGACGAGCCTTCGGTCGATTCGATCGAACAGTTTTATGTGACGATCGAGCACGACCGCAAGTTTGACCTTCTCGTTCACGTCCTCAAGGAAGAACGGCCGCGCCAGTGCATCGTCTTCACCCGGACGAAGCGCGGGGCCGACCGCCTGGCCGACCGACTCCGCGGCAGAGTCCCCGGCGTCGCCGCGATTCATGGCGACCTGGCGCAGACTGTCCGCAACCGCGTCATGAAGGGGTTCCGCGAAGGAACCATTCCGATTCTCGTGGCGACCGACGTTGTCGGCCGCGGTATTGACGTCAACGACATCAGCCACGTCATCAACTTCGACATTCCCGACGATCCCGAGAATTACCTGCACCGGATCGGCCGGACCGGCCGGATGGGCAAGGACGGCAAGGCGATCATGTTCGTCTGCCCCGACCAGGGCGAGCCCTTGACGACGATCGAGCTTCTTATCAACAAGCCGATCCCGACGCTCAGATATGAAGGCTTTGAAGGCTATCGCCGCGAAGCGAAGAAGACGGTTTTCCGAGAGATTTACTCGACGATCGGCTCGCACTTCGAGTCTTGATCGTCCACGTCGGAGTGGTGTCGGCCCTTGAGAGGCAGTTTTCGACCGCAATTCCCGCGGTGGACTGCCTCTCAACGTGTTTTCCAGGGTCGCGTTGAAGTCTGAATTTGCGACGCCGCCAGTTCCCGAAAAAACCGCGCCCCCTCCGTTCGCAAGTACGCCCCCACCTCCTCTTCCCCACCAAATCGCACCCGATCGCTTTTTCGTAAAAGCACGCCAGCGCGTTCGCCCAGCACTTCCGAACCCGTCGCCTCTAGAATGCCCTCTCGAACTTCGCCCGGTGTCAGCGCCCCGGGGCTTCGGCCGATCGTGACCGCGAGATACTCCGTCATCGCCCTGGCGATCAACTCCGCAACGCCTGCGTCGCCTTCGATCTGATCCAGGTCCGACCGAACACGCCGACAAAGGCGTCGGGCAACGGACTCGGGGCGTTTCCAACGCTTTCGCATCCACCTCACCGCCCCGAAAACAACACAGCTCGCCACCACGATTCCCCCTAACCATTCGCGCCAGGCGCTCGGCTGTGGTGAACTTTGAGGATCGTCGATTGTTCGAGGATCGAAGACAGGCACGTCGGTCACCCGGATCGCGATTCCCTGCGCGACCTTCGTCACATAACGCCCCGCGACCGGATCAAACTCAGAAATGACGACTGCGGGTAGCGTCGCCAGACCGGCCCGGGTGGGTCGAAGTCGATACTTGAACGTCCGCGACGGGGGTTTGTTGATGATCTGATCGGGTTGACGTTCCACCTCGATGGCGAGAGGAAGTCGGCTCAATCGATCCAGCCCCGGCGCCTCGCGGCTTCCCCAGGCGGCCTTCCCTTGAATTTGAATCCGATAGTCGATCACCTGCCCCGAGCGAAGTTCCCTCGGCTCGGCGGTCGCATTGACCTCGAACGAACCGACACCGCCGAGAAAATTCGAGGTTCGTCCCACCTCGGGCAGACCTTTCACCTTCAGCACAAGACCCGCCGACGTCGCGGTTCGCTCACCGATTCGAGCCGTGATGGGTGGAATTTTCTGGACACCGGGACGCCTGGGAACGATCAGGAAATGCGTCCGAAACAAATTCGTTTCGTCGCCGACATTTCCTCGGATCGGTCGCGGCGGCTCCTCGCCAATCCGGTGCATCTCAAGACCCAAAAGGTAGGGCACGCTCAAGGTCGGGCGATCGCGCGAGGCCGTCACGTTAACATAAAGGTCAATGCCTTCGCCGACATACGCATTTTTGGATGCAAGCTGCGCGGAGACCTTCAATGCCGACGGATTGGAATCATCCGCCTGAGCCATCACGTTGAAACCAATAAGGATCATCAATGCGTTCAAAGGCTTTTCACCAGTCCTTGAGATTGTCGCGCGAGGCGTCGGCGTCGACCTCGTCGATCCGGCTTCGTCGCCCTTCGCGAATCTGAGCGAGTGCCCGGTCAAGCTGGCTTTCGGGCGTGGAATCGCCCGCGGTCGCCGCCGCCGCCGGTCCCGTTTCCCCTGCCCCTCCGACACCTCGCCGCGCCGTTGACGCCTCAACCCCTTGTCCCGACGACGCGACGCCGGGCGCTTCAGGATTTCTACCCTTGCTTGAACCTTGCGCGTTTCCCGCTTTCTTACGAGGATTGCCCATTCCTGGTCCCGATTCGCCGCGAGATTGCCGAACGAGGTTCTGGGCAAACTCGCGATTGACAGCGGCGTCTCTTCGCACCGAATCGAGGCCAATGCCCGTCGCGGCGAGACAATCCTCATAATGGCGAAGAGCCGAGGCCGGGTCGCCCAGACTCAGGGCCGTGTTTCCCAGCGCATAATCAATTTTCAGGCGGAGCGGAGCGTCCGCGCGGACTCGCGCATTCTGATAAAGTTTCAAAGCCTCCTGATATCGGCCGATCTGATAAAGTGTCGCGCCAAGATTGTACGACGCCAGGGGATGTTCAGGTTGAGCCTTGATCGCCTCGCGGAACGCCTTCAACGCCTCTTCAAAGCGCCCCCGACCGTACGCCGCCAGGCCGTCGCGAGTCGCCGAGATGGGGTCAATCGGCGTGGCCCCTGTCAGAAAAAGCAAGGCCGCGAGGAACAGACCCGGCACGCGCCATTCCCTCGGCCGGCTCGCGATCAGCATGAAAACCAGGGCCGCGCCCAGGAACCAGGGAAAACGCGGCACGGCCAGCTCCCCGCCGCCGCGGTCGTCGCGAACCCGGCGAGCCCTCGGTTCCAATCGTGTCTGATAGAGTCGGCCCATATCGGTTGTTGCCGTTCCGAGCGGCACAAACACACCCCCCGTCTTTCGGGCAATCGTCGCGAGCGCCTCGTCGGTTCGTCGCGTGATCACCGTGGAATCGCGATAGGGAATCGGATAGCCACGTTGCGCGTCTCCCAGCGCGACCGTGTGAACGAGCACCCCGCGATCGCCAAGGCGCTTGACCGCCGTCGGCCAGGCTCCCGCATGGTCCTCGCCATCCGAGAAAACGATGATGGTTTGACCGCCGGAACGATCAAAATCGTCCAGAGCATCAAACGCGGCGTCAAGACCCGCGCCGAGGTTGGTTCCCCCCGGTTGCACCGAGCCGACGCGGATCGATCGCACCATCTCCAAGGCCGCGCCGAGATTGCGTGTCAAGGGGCAACGCAGCACGCCCCGCCCCGCGAAAAGGATCAGCGCCACCCGATCTCCTTCATTCTTGCCGATCGCGTCGATCAGACTTTCCGTCGATTCGCGGGCGACTCCCAGCCGATCGGGAAGGGCATCGCGCGCGGCCATGCTCCGGCTCACGTCGATGGCAATCACCAGGTCGCGCCCCGGCGGAAGCGTCGAGCCTGCCGAGCGTCCCCAATGCGGTTCCGCAAGCGCGATAATGAGCGATGCCATCGCCACCAACCAGGCGATCGAGGGTTGCAACGGCGCCCGACCTGTTTGCCCCAACGCCGTCCAGTCGTCTTGCCGTTGCGCCCGGCGAGCGACGCCCCGAGCCGCCACGATCGGGAGAATCGCCAGGGTCCAGAGCCATCCGTTGTGCGCGAAGTCCATCCCAAGACCGTCCAATCAGGGCAGGCGACGCAAGGCAACGAGCCGATCCACCAGCAGAAAGGCCAGCGCCGAGGCCGCCCAGGGTGCGAAGACGTCACGATACCGCGTCCGCACCCTGCCGCGAACCGGGCTCTTTTCCAGCGTATCAATCTCCTGGAAAACCCGATCGAGCGACCCCGTGTCCGACGCCTGGAACGACTGCCCCCCTCCCGCCTTCGCAACGGCTCCCAGCAAAGCGAGATCCGGCCCATCCGCCTCATGATCCCCCTCGGGTCGCGTGATCGCTTCCGCTCCGATCGCGATCGTGTGAACCGTGATTCCCATTGCCCGAGCGATCTCGGCGGCCTGAATCGGGTCGGTCGGCCGGGGGACGGCGGGGCTGTTCCGGCCGTCCGTGATGAGGACAAGGACCTTCTTTTTCGGCGACGATTCCCGGAGCGCGTCGACCCCCCAGACCATCGCATCGCCGAGATTCGTCCCATCGTCGCCCGGTCGCGCCGAGCGGATCGAGCGCACCGTATCAAGCAAAAAATGATGGTCGAACGTCGGCGGGCAGACCAGGTCGGGATAGTTGGCGAAGATCACCAGGCCGATCAGGTCATCGGGGCGTCCCGCGACGAACCGGCTCAGCGTCCGACGCGCGGCGTCGAGGCGGGCGATTGAAGAGGTCTTCGTGACGGGAAAATCGGTCGTGTTCATGCTCGAACTCTGATCGACGGCCACGACGATCGCGACCCCCTGCCCCGCGATCTTCGAGAATCCCGCGACCACTCTCGGCCGCGCCAGCGCGACCGCGAGGCAAATGATCGCCAGCCCTCGGAGCAAGAACGGGAAGCTCGCTTTGACGTTGGCCGAAAAACGACCGACCGAAGCAAAGCCGGCCAGAGTCGGCCAGGTGATGCGTGGCTGGAAGTGAGCCAGAAGCCAGGGGAGCGGCGCGAGGACGATCGCGAGCAGCCACGCCGGCTCGGCAAACCGCATGAAAAAGCTCCTTGTTGCAGCCAGTCGTTGCCCAAAGGGCTTATTAACGCTCTGAGGAGCCGTGATTCTCGGTCAAGAACCGTCGCGCGGCTCGGGCGCGTGCGAGAGCGTTTTCGGGATCGGGGTCAACGACGGTCAAATGCCCCATCTTCCGGCCCGGTTTGGGAGTGAGCTTGCCGTAAAGGTGGATTTTCACGCCGGGATCACGCGCCAGGGGCGTTTCCCAGGCGGGTTCGCCCTGGGACCAGAGATCGCCCAGAAGATTCACCATCGCGCCCGGACAGAGTAGGTCGGTTCCCCCCAGGGGCAGACCACAAAGCGCGCGAACCTGTTGCTCGAACTGACTGGAAATCGACGCCTCGATCGTGAGATGCCCCGAGTTGTGAGGCCGCGGAGCCAGTTCATTGATGAGCAGGTCGCCTTCGGTCGTCAGAAAAAATTCCACGGTCAAGACGCCGACCGTCTCCAGCGCGTCCGCCACATTCAAGGCCAGCGCTCGGGCCTCGATCGCCACGGCCGGGCCGACCGGAGCGGGCATCATCGTCGAGTCGAGAATATGCCGGTCGTGACGATTCAGGGCGACCGGATACGTCACGGCCTGGCCATCGGCGCCTCGGGCGACGATCACGGAAACCTCGGCTTCAAACCGGACCCAGCCCTCGGCGACGCAATCAACCCGGCCCAGACTGGCCCAGGCGGCTTCCGCCTCGCCTGCGTCGTTGACGCGGACCTGCCCCTTGCCGTCGTACCCTGAAGCCGCCGTTTTGAGGATCAAGGGGAGACCAAGCGTGGCGACCGAACTTGTTAACTCGTCGAACGATCGGACCGGTCGCCAGGGAGCGAGCGGAAATCCGTGGCTCGCCAGAAACCCTTTTTCTCGAAGACGGTTCTGACTGACCCGGACGGTCTTCCAGCCAGGTCGAACCGGCATCCGACGCGCCAGCCAACGCAGCGCCGGGGCCGAGACGTTCTCAAACTCGACCGTCGCCGCATCCACCGTATCCGCGAAAATTCGCAGGGTCCGCAGATGATCGGGAGGGGCGACGAGTGTTTTCGAAGCGACCTGAGCGCCGGGGGCATCGTCGGTCGGGCTGAGGACGACGGTCTGATAGCCCATCCGATGCGCCGCCTGAAGGAACATCCGGCCAAGCTGGCCGCCGCCGATCACGCCAAGAGTGGCGGGCGGATTCAAAACCTGATAGGGTCGACTCACTGGGGCGACTCCCCGACCGCCTCGGTCTGCGAACGTCGAAAGGCGGCGAGCGCCTCGCGGACGGCCGGGTCATGGCGCGCCAGGATCGCCGCGGCCAGCAAGGCCGCGTTCGCCGCGCCCGAGGCGCCGATGGCGAGCGTGCCGACCGGAACTCCTTTTGGCATCTGCACAATCGACAACAACGAGTCGACGCCGCGCAGCACCTTGCTCTCGACCGGAACGCCCAAAACCGGCAACAAGGTCATCGCCGCGAGCATCCCCGGCAAGTGCGCCGCGCCCCCCGCGCCGGCAATGAGCACGTGGAGCCCACGCCCCTCGGCCTCAACCGCGTACTGGTAAAGTCGGTCAGGGGTCCGATGGGCCGAGACGACCCGACTTTCATGGGCAATCCCAAGCGCATTGAGAATCTCGGCGGCATGCCGCATCGTCTCCCAGTCTGACTGGCTTCCCATCACGACGCCGACCACCGGGTTTTTTTCCATTCCAGGATTTTCGGTTCCCATGCGTCAGAAGTCCAAACTCGGGTCGACGTTCGAGTGAGAAAGCGTATCTTAACCGCCAACCCCGACCACGGTCATCCTCGTCTTTGAGCCATCGTATCGAACCCGTTACGCCCAACGGAATCGTCAGAATTTTCGGTCGATCGTTTTGACATCGGTATGAAGGATGCGAGAGTAGATTACCATACCTCGCGGGCCTACCTAGGTTCTCGTATCGACAATCGGAGCGTCTGGGAGGCGAACGTGGCAACGATCACGGTTGAAGCGAAGAGTCCGCCCGTCTCGACAACCTGGATGGACTCAATTCGGGTCTGGCTCTACCAGTCGTTGTTCACGAATCTTTGCGGAATGACGTTTCAGGATTGGTGCAAGACCTTACAGGATAACCAGTTCGCGATCCCTCCGAAATACTGGCACCGCGCGGCCTTGCTCACGGCCGGTAGCGCCCTGAACTCCTGGTATCGGTTCCGCGAGGACCGGCAATTCGGGCAAGCGATCGATCAAACGCAGGTCATGCCCCCGCTTTTTGTCCTGGGACACTGGCGGAGCGGGACGACCTTGCTTCATAACCTGCTCGCGATTAACGATCGATACGCCTTTCCGAACCTTTACGAGGTCTTTTTCCCGCACACGTTTTTGTGTACCGAGGATTCCCGGACGGGCATGCTCGCCCCCTTGATTCCGCGCACCCGGGTTTTCGATAACGTCGCGATGGGCCTGGACATGCCCAACGAGGACGAGTTCGCCACCGCGACGGCGACCCTTCAATCCACGTACATGGCCTGGGCCTTTCCCAAGGGGGCCGCGCGTTACGAGCCCTATCTGACGTTTCGGGGAGTTCCTGACGCGGAAATCGACGCCTGGAAAGCGGCCCTGCTTCGCTTTCTCAAGAAAATGACGATCCGGTATCAACGGCCTCTCTTGTTAAAATCCCCACCGCATACCGGCCGGATCAAAATTCTCTTGGAAATGTTCCCCGAGGCGAAGTTCGTCCACGTCCACCGCGACCCCTTCACCGTCTTTCGATCGACCCGACACCTCAACGAGAAGCTCACGCAGTCGCTTCAATTTCAGAAGTCGGATCAGGGCGACGCCGACGAGACCGTGATTCGCCGTTATCGACACATCCACGACGCCTATTTTGACGAACGCTCCTTGATCCCCGACGGCCATCTTCACGAGATCGCCTTCAGCGACCTGGAGCGCGACCCGGTCGGGCAGCTTCGCGAGACGTATGACGCCCTCGACCTCGGTGGCTTCGAGGACGTTCGCCCCGGTCTGGAAGACCACGTCGCCGGCCTCGCCGATTATCGCAAAAACACCTATGCCGAGTTGCCGAAGGCGCTCAAGGACCGCCTTCGCCACGAGTGGCGGCGCTCGTTTGAAGCCTGGAATTATCCGACCTACTGATTCGAGATCGTCGCGTCGAACCTAGCGCTGCAAAAGCGCGTGACGACCGGGCACGCAGAGCGTTCTCGGGTCGATCACGTTGCTATTTTTGGACTGATTGGCGCGGGCGGACGGATAGTAATCCTTCACCCCCTTGGCGAAGACCGCGGCGCGCGCCCGTTTATCCACGGGGGGAGGAGTCGTCGTCGGCCGTCGATAGGCTTCTTTTTGCGCCGTGTAGGTGCGAAGGTCCCGCGTGGTGTAAGGAGTTAGCTCCGAAGCGCGAGACACCGCGTCTTGCCGACGCGTCGCCGATCGTTCCGGCGATTGGGCAAGACCTCCGCGCGTGAGCAAGGCCCCAAGCAAGGTCAGGCCGACGCTGAGGCCGAGGGTTGTTCTCGATCGCATCCCGGTTCGAGCCTCCGGTTCCGTCTGATTTTGAGCCGTCCTTTGCCTTCGAAGGCATAATATGCACGAGGTCTCTCGGAGAAGTCAACTCCCCGAGATCGCTGGGCAGGAGAATTGCAAAGTCCCGATGGCCGATGACCAATGACCGAAAAATTTCGCCTCTTTGGTCATCGGGCCTTGGTCATTAGGGTTTTTGCGTATTAGGGACTGTTTTTGACGTAAGGTCAAAGGACACAAAGACAAAGGGCGGATTTCCCCTTTTGTCCCATGTCCTTCTGCCCTTTGACCTTACGGCTATTCCGCAACAACCCTATTGGTCATGGAAATGACTGACTTTGCAATCCTCCTGGATCGCTGGGACGGCCCTGGCTCGCGCGATCTTTTCGAGGACGCACCCGCGATCGAGAACAATTTTGTGGACGTCCCCTTCTCGCCTGCTGGAAACGAGTTTCCGAACGCTCGCAACCCTTCAGGCGTTTTGAGAGAATGAACGTCGCCAGCGTTGACCGAGCCGGGGAAAAGAAGGTTGCTTCGGGGAGTCGCCGCATGCCGCTGAGATCGCCTCGAATGATCGTCGGAGTTCTCAGCTGCTTCTGCGCGGTCGCGGCGGGATCTTCCGCGCACGGCGAAGACCCGCCCAAGCCGACCGCCCCGGCAACCGAGTCGCGCCCGGCGGTTCCCGCGGCGGGTCATTCCTTGCACGGAGAGGCGTTTGACGAGGGGCCAAGGCAGGCCGCTCACCTGATGCCCGGCATGGGGGTCGTGAATTTTCCGGTCAGCACCAGGAAGCCCGAAGCCCAGGCGTTCCTCAATCAGGGCGTCGCGCAGATTCACTCCTTCTTTTATTACGAGGCCGAGCGTTCGTTTCGCCAGGCGTCACGGATCGATCCCGATTGCGGCATGGCCTACTGGGGCATGGCCCTCGCCAACGTCAACAACTCGCGCCGCGCCCGGTCATTTCTCAAGGAAGCGCGAAAGCGTGAAGGCTCGCTCACACGTCGCGAAAAACTTTATCTCGACGCTCTCGACGCCCTTCACAAGGAAGGCGGCGGCGGCGAAAAAGCGCGCAAGCTGAGCCATCTCAAGGCCCTGGGCACGGTCGCTCATGAGTTTCCCGACGATCTCAACGCCCGGGCCTGGCTGGCGATGATGAACTGGGAGGCCGAGAATACCAACAGCCGCGAGACGATCGACATCCTCATTGACGGTCTCCTTCAGGCCGAGCCCAACCACCCCGGCGCGCATCATTATCGAATCCATCTCTGGGACGGCGCCAACGCCTCGTACGCCCTCAACTCGGCTGCGTTGTATGGTCAGCTCGCGCCGGGGATCGCGCATGCGTGGCACATGCCCGGCCATACCTATACCTCATTAAATCGCTTCGCCGACGCCGCGTTTCAGCAAGAAGCGTCGGCCCGGGTCGATCACGCCTACATGACTCGCGACCGTGTCATGCCCTTCGAGATTCACAACTACGCCCATAATAACCAGTGGCTCGTCACCAGCCTGAGCCACGTCGGCCGGGCTCGCGACGCCGTCAAGGTCGCCAGAAACCTCGTCGAGCAACCTCGCGACCCCAAGAAGAACGGCAAGACCGACGGCGGTTCCGCCCAGCGCAACGGACGACTCCGCTGGTCGGAAGTCCTTTGCCGATACGAACTCTGGGACGACCTGATCGCCGCGACCGAGTCCAACGCCCTCGACTGGTCCGACCTCGTCGAAGAGCGTCGCCAGAAGGCATATACCCTCGGCCTCGCCTATGCCGGTCGCAACGAGCCGAATCATCTCTCCGAGCAGATCAACGCCCTGAAATCCATCGCCGCCGAGGAGAAGAAACCGAAACGCGACCGCGAGACCGATTCGCCTCTCCTCGCCGAGCTTGAAGGGTATCAGCACCTTGCCCGAGGCGAATTCAAGACCGCCTTCGAACGCTTCGCCAAGGCCCCCTCCATGCGACCCGAGGCGCTCGCGCGGGCTCGGCTCGTCGCCAAGAATCCCGACGTCGCGGAAAAGGTCGCGCGCGATGCCGTGAATGCGCACCCCGGACAGGTCCCGCCGCTCGCCGCGCTCGTCGAAACCTTGAATGCGATCGGCAAGACCCACGAGGCCAAGGAGGCATATCGAAAACTCGCCCCCCTGGCCCGCTCGGCCGACCCGGATCTCCCCGTTTTTCAACGCCTCGCGCCCGTTGTCGCCGCCTGGAGGGCCGAGCCGTCCTGGGTCGAACCGACCGAGCCGACGACCACCGAGACCAAGCCGATCCGCCCCGATCCGAATACCCTCGGCCCGCTCGTCTGGTCTCCCTTCGCCGCCGAGGCGATCGCCGCGAATGACTCTGACGGCAAGACCTGGCACCTTGCCGATCAGAAAGGCAAGAATGTTCTCATCCTCTTTTACCTCGGCGGCTCGTGTGCCCCGTGCATGCAGCAACTCCGAGCCTTCGGCAAGGAAATCGACGCCTTCAAGGCCATCAATACCGAGGTCGTCGCCGTCAGCACCGATGACCAGTCGGCCACGACCCAACTGAAGAACAACGCCGACGGCATCTCGTTTCCAATGCCCCTGCTGGCCGACCCCAGCCTCGACCTCTTCAAGCGCTATCATGCCTTTGACGACTTCGAAGGCGTTCCCCTGCACGCGACCTTCCTCGTCGACGCCCTGGGCGAGGTTCGCTATCAGCGCATCGCGGCCGAGCCGTTCCTCGACGTCGATTTCATCAAGGGCGAGATCCAGCGAATCAACCGACTCGTCAAAAGGCCCGACGCCCACTCGCCCGGCACTCCTTGAGGATCTTCGCCCCCGTGACCCTGATCGACCCCGAGACGACCCGCTCTCAGCGCCTTCAACCCCTCCGCGATCGCCCCGAAGGCACGCTCGTCGTCCACGAGATTTATCGGAGCCTGCAAGGCGAAAGCACCTTCGTCGGACTCCCTTGCATCTTCGTCCGCCTGACCGCCTGCCTCTTGCGTTGCCGCTATTGCGACACGGCGCACGCCTTTCAACAGGGCGAGACTCTGACCGTCGCCGAGGTTCTTGATCGCGTCGCCGCGCTCGGTGATTCCCTGGTCGAGATCACCGGCGGCGAACCCCTCTTGCAGGCGGACGTTTTCCCGCTCATGACCCGCCTGGCGGACCTCGGCCGTATCGTCCTGCTGGAAACCAGTGGCGCCGTGGACATCGCGCCCGTGGATTCCCGCGTTCGGATCATCCTCGACCTCAAGACCCCCGGTTCCGGCGAGGTTGCCGCCAACGTCTGGGAGAACCTCCGTCTCCTTCGTTCAAAAGACGAATTGAAATTCGTCATCTGCGATCGCGCGGATTTTGATTGGTCCATTGCGCAAGTGCGTGCGCATGATCTGATCGACCGCTGTCCTATTTTGCTCAGCCCTGTTTTCGGCCGCGTCAATCCGACCGACCTCGCGGCCTGGATTCTCGAATCGGGTTTACGCGTGCGTCTTCAGGTCCAGCTTCACAAAATTCTCTGGGACCCAAACGCCCGGGGCGTTTGAATTTGTTCCATTCGAAAACGACAGGGCGGCGGCCATTCTTGAAATGATGGCCGCCGCCCTGTCGTTTTGGCATTCCAAAACCGCTCACGGTCTCACTTTATTCGAAAAATTTTTACCAGGGCATTTCCATCGGAAAACCGACCAACCGCTGCACGGCAAAAAGCCCCGCGCCATAACCCAGGAGCCGGAAAAGCAGTGAGTAAACATTATCAACGGCGGCTCGGCGACCTTCACGCGTCGTCAGAGAGGCGCCACCGCTCCAGACGGTAATGAACAGGCCAGCCGCGAAGAGGGCCAGGATCGGAACAAGAATCAAATACTCTCGCATGTTCGCTCCATCCCGGTCGACCGGGTTCGCTGGTGGCGTCGCGCTCACTTTCGCCACGAGGAAACAGCAAACCTCGGGCCAAATCGACGGTCGTCTTTAACTAGTTTACGCCCCGCCGGACGTCCAGAAAGAAAAATTCAGTGATTTTTCCCGGAGAGGTTCGGAAACTCTGGATTGTAGCGATCCCGTAAACAGGGACGACCAATCACGCGATTTCCCCGCCGGAGAGTCCAAAAAGTCGTCGAGCGTTCGCGGTCACGGCGCTTCCCAGATCCGCCAGGCTCATCCCGCGAGCCTCGGCGATCCGGGCCGCGGTGAATCTCAGACGCGCCGGCTCGTTGCTCTTGCCGCGAAAGGGATGAGGACTGAGATAGGGCGCATCGGTCTCGATCAAGAGACGATCGAGCGGAAGCCGAGCGGCCACTTCGCGGAGCGAATCGAGCTTCTTGTTCGTGAACGTGATCATCCCGGCGAACGAGACGCAAAGGCCAAGGTCGAGAAAGGCCCGGGCATCGTCCCAGGTTCCCGTGAACGAGTGGAGAACGCCAGCCGTCGGGCGGCCGAGACCGCGAAGTTGTTCGATGATGTCCTCTTCGCAATTCCGGCAATGGATCACTACCGGAAGCCCACGCTCAAGGGCCAGATCCAGGTGTCGACCGAACCAGTCTCGCTGAACCGCGAAGGGCGTTTTGTCCCAGTAACGATCCAGGCCCGTCTCGCCGATCGCCACCACGCCGGGACAACCCGCGAGTGCAACGATCCGCTCCCAATCCCCCTCAACCGCCTCCGCGGCGTAATTTGGCTGCACACCGACGGCCGCGAAAACCCCCGCGTATCGTCCGGCCAGTTCGACCACCTCGGCGCTATCCGCCGCCGTCGTCCCGATCGCGATGACCTGGCAAACTCCAGCCGACCGAGCACGAGACAGAACCTCTTCCATGTCGTCGCGAAGGTCGGGATCTTGAAGATGCGCGTGGGTGTCAACCAGGGAGACAGGCGATCCGTCCGCGTCGGACATGCGTCAAGGCCTCTCATACCAGAGGGATCGGCACGGCGATTCGAAGCCCAGGATCGAGCCAGTTGGCTTTTGATTGTCAGAGCGCTTGACAGTGGTGTCAACCTCTTGTTAGCTTGAACGTTCGTGACGGTGCGCGGGGGGTTACCGCGACTGTCCCGAAGGGGGCCTGGTCCCACGCCGAAAGAGGTCGCGATCGGGGCGATCGGCGGAGTGGTCCAGGAGGGCGTGGCCGGTCTCGGCGCGTTCGTGGCACGAATCCGAAAATTCACGCCCCCAACGGGCGGATTCTCGGATATCGATAACCACGTTTCGCACCGCAAAAGAATAGCCGTCTCGTTGGAACCGGCACGCCGCGGAGGTCTTGCATGAGCGTCGATCTGGTCCGCATCGTCGATAGCATCCACCGCGACAAGAATATTCCCAAGAATATTCTTTTCGAGGGGATTCAGTCGGCGCTGCAAACGGCCGCGAAGAAACATTACCCCGACGCCAGCGATATCGACGTCACGATCGACCAGGAAACCGGCAACATCGAGGCGACCAAGGACGGCGAGAAGATGAACCCGGAACTGCTCGGCCGGATCGCCGCGCAGACGGCCAAGCAGGTCATCATCCAGAAGATTCGCGAGGCCGAACGCGATAGCCTCTTCGATGAATTCGAAGACCAGCGCGGCGACCTCGTCACCGGGACCGTTCAGAAGTTCGAAGGCGGCGCGGTCACCGTCAACCTCGGCAAGACCGACGCCCTCTTGCCCCGCAGTGAACAGATTCCCGGCGAAAGCCATCATCCCAACGAACGCCTCCGCGCGGTCATCCTCGACGTTCGCAAGGTCGGCCAGCGCGTCAAGATCATCCTCAGCCGGACCCATCCCGACTTCGTCCGTCGCCTTTTTGAACTGGAAATTCCCGAAATCGCCGATCAGATCATCTCGATTCGAGCCCTGGCGCGTGAGGCCGGCTATCGATCGAAGGTCGCCGTCAGCTCGATCGACGCCAAGGTTGACGCCGTCGGCGCCTGCGTCGGTGTTCGAGGGACCCGGATCAAGAACATCGTCGACGAGCTTGGCGGCGAGCGAATTGACATTGTTCGCTGGAACGAGTCGCTCCAGGTTCTCATTCCCAACGCCTTGCAGCCGGCCGAGATCGACGAGGTCATGCTCTGCCAGTTGCTCGGCCGCGCCATTGTCCTCGTCCGTGAAGATCAGCTCTCGCTGGCGATCGGCCGCCGCGGCCAGAATGTTCGCCTCGCGTCGAAGCTCGTCGGCTGGGACATCGAGATCATGACCTCGGAGGAACTCGACGAGTTGATCGAGAAGGCCGTCACCGCGTTCACGAAGATCGACGCGGTCGACACCGACCTTGCCGAGAAGCTCGTCGAACAGGGTATCCTCAGTTATGACGACCTCTCGGTCATGGAAATCTCGGATCTGGTCAACACGATCGAAGGTCTGACCGAAGAACAGACCATGGAGATCGTCGCGCGCGCCGAAACCCTCGCCGAGGAACAGGCCGAGGAGCTTCCGCGTCGCAAGGGAGGACGACCTTCGCCTTCCACGCCGGAACCCAGCACGACTGACGGGTCGGCGGACGGACCGGCCACGATTGCCAATGGCTCGGCATCGAGCGATCGACCGAAATTTCAGGATCTCTTCCAGGGCGAAGGCGCGCCGGAGGAGACTTCTTCCGCGGTTGAGGAGACCGAAGTCGAAGATTCCGAGGTTGTTGACGACGCGTCGGATGAGGAATCCGACCCGACGTCCGAGGACGTCCAGGACGAGATGCGCGACCTGGAGATTGCGGCCGAAACCGCCGGGCGTGTCGAGGATGGCCGGGAAATCACCAGGCCGCCCAGCGACGCCGACCAGGACGAAACGAATCGGATCGTGACCGAGGCGGTCGCATCGGGGGCGTCAGCCCTTGAGATCGTCGCCGAGGAAGCTGGCGAGGGGCCGAACGTGCCCCCGCTACCGCCGACGGAACCGTTCCCGGCTGATGAGGCTGGGGGAAAAGAATCGGACATGAATCACTCATGAGGTGCCGCACGGGCGAGCCGCCCCCGCGGCCCGATCGCGTCGACCACGCCGCCCCCTTTCGGGGGGGCAACCCCCGAGCCGGTTAACCGGTTCACGGGTGGCGCCGCCAAGATTGGCCTTGGTCTGACCGGTCGGGAGAGGACATAATACCGATCGATCGGGCCAGACCGGCAGCAGGGCCGGGGCCCCACCCAGGAGGAGTTGCCGTTGTCCACCCGTGTCCACGAGTTGGCGAAAGAACTGGGCCTGAAGAGCCCGGAACTGCTTGAACGGATCCAGAAATGGGGACTCGACGTCAAGGCGAGCGCTCTGGCAAGCCTCGATCCGCCGATGGTCGACCGGATCAAGGAGTTGATGCGGGCGCCCGAGTCGCCGCCTCCTTCCCCCTCGACTCCGCCTCGGTCCTCACCCGCGCCCCGGCCCGCGACGCCAACGGCGAGCGAGGCCGCGCCCCAGACTGTCGCCGTCGCATCCCCCGCCAAGCCGGCTCCTCGTCCCACCCCTCCGGAGACGCCCGTCATTAGCTCGTCAGCGACCGCGGAATCGCGGCACGGCACCGCCCAGACGGCCCCAGCCGCCTCGGGGACCGCGACCGTTTCCCCAGGGGAGTCGGCCTCTCCGTCGCCGCACCCCGCCGCGGGCCACGCCCCCGCGATGAAGCCGCACGCCCCGGCGCACCCGGCGCCGGCCTCACCGGCCTTCACCGCCGCCCCGGTCTCCGGCTCGGCGCCGGTCGCCCCCTCGCGCCCCGCGAGCCCGCAGGCTCCGACGGCGAGCGCCCCGGGAACCGGCTCGGCCGCGGGATCAGGTCCCGGCCCGGGGACGGCTCAGCCCCCCACGCCCGGCCCTCTGGCGAGTCGAGGGGGGCTCTCCTCACCGCCGCGATCCGGCGGTGGACCGCTCTCCGGCCACACGCCCCACCGTGGAACGCCCACCACCAGTGGCGGCGGCGGCGGCGGCGGCTCGCAAGCGCCGGTCCGGCCCCCCGCGCCTCAGCCTGACCTTCGACCCAACCCGAGCACTCCGCCCCCCTTGAAGCGAAGCGACTACATCTCGCCGACCGGCATCCGCCACTCGGCCGGTCGTTCCGCCACGCCGCCGACAGGCGCGCCGCAAGGCGGTAACCGGCCGCGCGAGGATTCCGGTCCCGGCGGCTCCGAGCCCAGGCGCGACGTTTCGGGAGGGACGCGACGACCCTTGCCCACCGTCGCCGCCGCGAGCAGCCCCCCTTCGCAGATGCGCAGGCCCGGCGGCGGCCCTCCCGGCGGCAACCGCCCGGCCGGTCCCGAGGTCAAGACGCAACGCCCCGAGAAGCGGTACACGCCCGAGGAACTGCGGGCGATGATGTCCGCCGGCCAGCTTGGCACGCAGGCCCCGGGCACGACCCGGCCCGGCGCTCCCGGTCGCCCTGGCTCCGGCCCTGGCCTCGCCGGTGGCGGTCGTCCCGCCGGCGCTCCGTCGAGCGGCCTGACCGGCCGCCCCGGCGGCGGACCCCCCGGACCAACGCTTCGTCGGCCCTTGAACGCGCCAGGCGCCGCGGCCCCGGCGGCTCCGCCGCCGCCGATGACCGACGAGGAAGAAGAACGCAAGAAAGGAGCCGCTCGGCTCGGCACCCCGGCCGACCGCGCCGGGCGTCGCGCCAAGCGGACCGAACGCGCCAGTGAGCGTCGCGTTGCCTCCGGCCCGGTTCCGGCCGCGGCCTTGCTCAATGAAGAAGAAGAAGCCAAGCGAAATCGATCCGGGGGCCGACGTGGGCAGAAGGGGGGCCATCGCGCCGCCGTTTCCCCTTCGCGCAAGTCGCACGCCGAGATCGAACCCCCCATTAACATCCGCAGCCTTTCCGAGGCCATCGGCGTTCGCGCCAATGATCTCATCAAGCGCCTGATGACGAACATGGGGCAACTCGTCAGCATCAACGCCAACCTCGACGAGGAATCGGCGCAGATGCTCGCCCTCGAATTCGGCGTCGAGCTGGAAATCGTTCACGAGCGGACCGCCGAAGACGCGATGCTCGAATCGCTCGGACCCGACGACACCGCGCCCGAAGACCTCGTCGCCCGACCGCCGGTGATCACGATCCTCGGCCACGTCGACCACGGCAAGACCTCGCTCCTCGACCGCATCCGCAAGGCGAACGTCGTTCAGTCCGAAAGCGGCGGGATCACCCAGCACATCGGCGCCTACACCGTCGAACACGACGGGCACCCGATCACCTTCGTCGACACCCCCGGCCACGAAGCCTTTACCGCCATGCGTGCCCGAGGGGCGAACGTCACCGACATCGTCGTCCTCGTCGTCGCGGCGGACGACGGCGTGATGCCGCAGACGCAGGAGGCGATCGCCCACGCCAAGGCCGCCAACGTGCCGATCGTCGTCGCCCTCAACAAGATCGACCTGCCCAACGTCAACCTCAACAAGATCTATGGCGAACTCTCGCAGCAAGAACTTGTTCCCGAGGAATACGGCGGCGATACCCCCGTCATCAAGACCTCCGCGCTCTCCGGCCTCGGCATTCCCGAGCTTCTGGAAATGCTCCAGATCGTCGCCGAGCTTCGGACCGACCTGAAGGCGAACCCCAAGCGCCCCGCCAAGGGCACCTGCCTCGAAGCCTCGATCTCCGAAGGTCGCGGCGTCGTGGCGACCGTCCTGGTGCAGGACGGCACCCTCAAGGTCGGCGACGTGATGGTCTGCGGCGACGGCTTCGGCCGCGTTCGCGCCCTCTTCGACGACAAGGGGCGATCGGTCACCGAGGCCGGTCCGTCGATGCCCGTCGAGGTTTCGGGGCTGGACGAGGTGCCGACCGCCGGTGAGAAATTCGCGGTCGTTGACGACATCTCGCACGCTCGTGAGATCGCCGTGGCTCGACGCTTCCGGACCCGAGGCGTCGCCCTCGGCGAACGGCAGTCGATCACGCTCGAAAATCTCTACAGCAAGATGGCCGAGCAGAAGGTCAAGAGCCTCAACCTGATCCTCAAGACCGACGTTCAGGGATCGCTCGAAGCCCTTCTCAAGGAGCTTGAGAAGCTGGAAAATGCCGAGGTGCCCATCCGGGTCCTCCTCAAGGGGGTCGGTGGCATCTCCGAGAGCGACATCCTTCTGGCCGATGCCTCGCAGGCGATCGTCATCGGCTTCCGGGTCGCTCCCGAAGACAGGGCGGTCACCCTCGCCGACGAGAAAAACATCGAGATCCGCCGGTACGACATCATTTATCAGGTCACCGACGAGATCAAGAAGGCCGTCGAGGGGATGCTTGTCCCCGAAATCAAGGAAGTTCACCTCGGCCGCGCGGTCGTTCGCCAGGTCTTCAAGATCTCCAAGGTGGGGGCGGTCGCCGGCTGTTTCGTCACGCAAGGCACGATCGAACGCGCCGCCAAGGCTCGCCTGATCCGCGAAGGTCGAGAGATCTACAAGGGAACGGTCGAGGCCCTCAAGCGGTTCAAGGACGATGTCAAGGAGGTCCGCGAGGGCTTTGAGTGCGGGATCAAGATCACCAACTTTGACGACCTCAAGTCGGACGACGTGATCGAGGCGTACCGGATCGACGAGATCCGCAGAACGCTCTGATCGACCGGCCAGGCCCTCAACAAAGGAGCGCCGCGGCTCAGGAACCTCGAACTGGGTTCCGGGCGCGGCGTTCCGGTCGGCCTTTTTTGGGCCGTTGGGGGTGTTCGTTGACCGTCGTGACGCTTCGCCTCGACCTTCGGTTCCATCCGGCGTCCTCTCCTCGCGAGATGCGTCGGCAGTTACAGGCGATCATGGACAAGTTGCACCGACATTTCAACATCTCGGTCGCCGGGTCCGAAGGCGAGCAAGGCGCCGACTCGGCGATCCTCGTGGCCGCCGCCGTGGGGCGAACCCGCCGCGACGCGAGAGAGACCCTCGAACGTGTCGCCGACGCCGTCGCCGCCCACCCCCGGGCCGAGGTCCAGGGTCACGCCATCACCGAGGTTTGATCGCCCCATGCCCTCGCACCGAAGCCTCCGCATTGCCGAGGCGATCCGAGAAGTGGTCGCCTCGGCGATCCTCTTCGACGTCGCCGACCCTCGCGTTCGCGCCGTCACCGTCCTCCGCGTCGAGGTCTCGGGCGACCTTCACAACGCCTCCATTTTCGTCTCGATCATGGGCACGCCCGGCGAGCAAGAAACCGCCCTTCGCGGCCTCAAGCACGCCACCGGCTTCCTTCAGGCGAAAGTCGCCGCGCGACTTCAGACCCGGTCGACCCCGGTCCTCTCCTTCAAACGCGACGATAGCGTGAAGCGTTCCATCGACATGGCCCGCCTCATTGACGACGCCCTCGCCTCCGACCGCCGCGAGCCATCGACTCCCTCGACGACCGAGCCCGAAACCGCGAAGGCTGTTGCGGACGACGACGATGATTTCGAGGACGAGGACGAGGACGAGGAGGACGACGAAGACGAAGACGCCGCGGACGACGATTGAAGACTGCCCCGAGCTGACCTGATTTGAACCGAGTCGTGACGCCCCTTTTCCGGCCCGATTGACCTCCAATCCACCACGGCAACGCAAGAAAACGCACATGGCTTCACAAAGTAAAGCGCAGTTCCTCAACGAGATCCACACCCTCTTGAAAAAGCGGTACAAGCCCAAGCCGGAACGCGGCCCGGCCCGCTTGACCGTGCTCGAAGCGGTGATTTACGGGATCTGCCACGAAGGAACGACCCGCGAACAGGCGAACCAGTCGCTCTCGCGGTTCAAGGACGATTTCTTCGACTGGAATGAGGTCCGCGTCAGTTCTCTGGAAGAGATTCAAAACACCCTCGCCGGCCTGCCCGATGCCGAGCTGCGCGCGCAACGCCTGCGCCGGTTCCTCCGCCAGCTTTTCGAGAAGACGTACGCCTTCACGCTCGAAGCCCTGACCAAGAAACCGCTCAAGGAATCTCTCAAGACCCTGGCCGAGTACGAGGCCTTTGGGTCCGACTACGTCGAGGCCACGGTCGTCTCGCAGGCTCTCGGCGGCCACGCCATTCCCGTCGACCCGCCAACCCGACGCGCTCTCGTCCGCCTCGGCATCGCCGAGACCGAGACCGACGACGCCTCGCTCCGCTCGCTCCTCGAACGCGCCGTGCCCAAGAACCGCGGCCCCGAGTTCGTCGACCTTCTTGAAGACCTGGCGCACGACACCTGCGTCGAAGGGATTCCCGACTGCCCTCGTTGTGAACTCCGCAAGGTCTGCCCGACCGGTCTGGCCAACGCCGCCGACGCCCACGCCGCCGCCAAGCACGCCGCCTCGGCCCCTCGCGCCACCGCGAAGCCTAAAGATCAACCCAAGGCCAAGGAAAAAGAGCCCCTCAAGGCCGCCGCCAAGCCGGCCGAGGCGCCCCCCGCCCTTGTCAAGGAAGTTTCCAAGGCCGCCAAGCCCGTCAAGGGTCGACCTGGCGGAACCGCCAAATCCTAGGATATGGACCAACCAAAAGTCAGCGTCAATCCATGTTTTGAAAACCTGTTCACACCCAGGTTGGAAAAATGGAATGGCCGACCCGACCGGGCTCTTGACATCTCTCGGGGTGTCGGCTTAAATGGTTTCTCACCAGCCGGGTCGATGCGGCATTGGGGATGTAGCTCAATTGGTTAGAGCACCGGCCTGTCACGCCGGAGGTTGCGGGTTCGAGCCCCGTCATCCTCGCTGAAGCTGAACTAGGAACCCCCGCACTCGCGGGGGTTTTTTGTTGGTGCGGCTGATGAGTGAGGATCAACGCTCTCAGGGCTCGTCGCGGAAGCGTTCCAGCTTCGGGGCGGGGCGGGAGGAAGCGGAGTTGACTCGGCCGGGGGGGACTTCGGGGGTCTTCAACATCTGGGGAATCAGCTCGTCGAGCTTGACGTCCCATTGCATCTGGCCGATCGCGACGACCGCGGATTTCTTGCGAGGGTCAAGCTTCACGACTCGACCGGGGCGGTCGTATCCGAACCGGGCGACGACGACGCGGTCGCCAGGCTGGAGGCGGGCGCGGGCCTCATCAATCCGGTCATCGTTCTCGGCCTGACGCTGAAGGTCGCCAAGACGCTGGTTTAATGCCTCGCGGCTTCGTTCGGCCTCGGCCTGCGCGGCGAGGGCCGACTGGCGGGCCGACTCGGCATCCTGGCGGAGTTTTTGTACGATCGCCATCTCGGGTTCCTGCCCCCCCCGGCTCTCTTCCAGATATCGCCCCGCGCGGCTGACAACATGCTCGGGCAGGCTGAGGCGTCGGGCAATCTGAAGAGCGTTCGACTGGCCGATGTCGCCGATGTGCAGTCGATAGCGGGGTAAAAGTGTTTCGAGATCAAACTCGACCGCGGCATTCTCCGCGCGGGGGTTCGTGAACGCATACGTTTTCAAGTCGCCGATGTGCGTCGTGACGATCGCCCGACAGCCGATGCTGTCCAGCTCGTCGAGAATCGCCCGGCCGAGAGCGGCCCCTTCGGCGGGATCGGTCCCCGCGCCCATCTCGTCGAGCATGACGAGCGAGCGTTCCGTCGCCTTGCCAAGAATGTCAGTCACGCGGCGGATGTGCGAGGAGAAGGTGGAAAGCGACTGTTCCAGACTCTGCTCGTCACCGATGTCGGCGAGAACCTCGTCGAAGATCGGCAGTTGAGACCCCTCGTTCGCCGGGATGTGCAGGCCCGATTGGGCCATCAAGGCCAGCAAACCCACGGTCTTGATCGCCACGGTCTTTCCCCCCGTGTTCGGACCCGTCACGACCAGAAGACAGAACTGTAAACCCAGATGAATGTCGATCGGTACCACCGTTCGCCGGGGCGGGTCGGCCGGGGGCGTGGGAAGAATGACGGGGGCGTCTTCGGTCTCGGCGGAAGGTCGAGAAACAGCCGGATCGGAGCGAAAGAGAGCTTCCAGAAGCGGGTGGCGAGCGCCGCGGAGGGCGAGGCGGCCTTCGGTGTTGAAGTCGGGGGGCGTGAGTCGATAGTCGAGACTGTACCGGCCGCGCGCGTGGATCAGGTCGAGGTCGGCGAGGTTGTCGAGACTGCCCAGTAAAGACTCACCCACCTGGCCCACCTGGGCGCTCAGCCATCGGAGAATCCGACGCACCTCTTTCGCCTCGCGGGCGCGGAGGAAGGAAAGCTGCGCCGATTGTTCGGCGATGGCCTGCGGCTCGACGAAGACGGTTTCATTGCTGGCGCTCGTCCGATGAACAGACCCTTGAATCTCGCCTCGATGTTCCTTGGCGATCGGCAAGACGTAATGGTGGCCGACCATCGTGAAATTCGGGTAGCGCAGGATTCGCCTCAGTTCGGGCGAGCGGAGCATCTTCCGCAAGGTTTCCTGAATCCGTTCCTCGGCCTTGCCCATCTCGGCCCGAATCGTGGAGAGCTTGCGACTGGCGGTGTCGAGCACCTTGCCGCGGTCGTCGAGGCACGATTCGATCGCGTTGACAACGCCCGAGAACTCGCCAACGCCCGGCCTTAAACCGCCGAGCCGGGGAAACTCGTCGCCGACGCGGCCGAGCCACTGGTCAAGATTGCCGACGGCGCGGAGGGTCTCGACAATCTCGGCCAGTTCCTCGGCCGAAAGGGTCGCGCCGGTTTGCGCGCGTCGCGTGTGCGCGCGAACATCGTGAAGTCCGCCGAAAGGGGGGCTGAGACCGGCCGAAAGCGCGTCGGCCATCTCGGTCGTGAGCGCCTGCCGTTCGCGGACCTCGCCGGGATCGCGGGACGGCTCCATCCGACGCGCGGCATCCTTGCCGAGCGAACAGGCCGCCCGAGCCGCGACAAGGGCGCGGACCTTGTCAAACTCCAGAAGTTCCAGCGTGTGCGTGTCCATGACCCCTCTGCTCGGCTCAGCTCCGCGCCCGACTCAACCCCGATTGACCCGATCCACGATCGACACGCCCGGGACCGAACGAGTTCGCCCGTCTTTCCATTCTCGATTCGAGATTATCGCACGTCGCGCGCCGCGGCGGCTACGCCTGGCAAAGGGCCGAACGTGGAAAGACCGATGGCAACCGGTCGACCCGCCAGGTCGTCCGATCGGTCATCGGCGTCTTCGCATCCGTCAATCAATCTATCAACCTGCTCAGCGCTGCGGCGGCAAATTCGGATTGGTCGCGGGATAGGAGCCGATGCCGACTCCAGGCGGCGGGGCGGAGACAGGGGGTTCCGGCGACAAGTAAAGGTCGTCGGTCGAGGCATCTTTTTTCAACATATGGACAGGCTTCTTACCGTCCATCTCGGTCCGGGAATCGACGATCACCTGCACGGGAGCGGGCGCCGGTGGATACGCGGCCTGTTTGGGCGCGGCGGGTTCGACGACCACAGGCGCGGGGGTTGTCGCCGTGGAGGCGGTCGCAACCCGCGGATCGTCGACCTTGGGCAGCATCGATTCCCAGGCGACGGCCGCGATGCCGAGATCTTTCCCTGTGATCTGCTTCAACGACCGGAGCGAGGCGTAACGAGTGGCCGGGTCATTGTTGCGCATGCCGTCGATGAGCATTCGAAGAATGCGGGGATCGTTCGACTTCAGATCTCCCAACGCGTTGATCGCGGCGATCCGGCAATCTTCGAGGGTGTCGATGGCCATCACGCGCGTCAAGACCGTTGCGTCTTCGGGCTTGCCGACCTTGCCGAGTGCCCGACACGCCTGAACACGAAGCACGGCCTCGGGATCGTTCACCAGTTTAAGAATCACGTCGCGGGCGGCGGGATCACCGAGCGCGCCGAGGGTGTTCACGATCACCGCGCGGGTCGCCAGCGGTTCCTTGCCCTGTTCGAGCTTGGAAATGAGCGTCTGCACGGCCTCGGCCTTTTGCTGGGGCGAGTCGTAACAGTTCGGAGCGGCGAGCTTGGTATACGCGACGTAGCGGAGGTTCGGGTCCGACTCGTCGTGAATCCGCCTCAGGAAGCTCGCCGCGGTCGTCCCGACGTAGTTCGAGCAGCCCGCGACCAGCAGGGCCGCGAGGGCGAGACTCACCCAACCGAGTCGATGGGCCGATCCTGGCCCGATCTTGAACGTGTCTTCCATGACCGTTCGACCTCAAACGCTCGGGGCGCGAAATGGTTCGATCCGTCCGTAATCGGGACCCCCGGCCATGCCGGAGCCCCTTTGGCGGCGGCATCCTATTTCAAGACCGTCGATCGGCCAACCCCAAATCGGCCGAAGGCGGTCGCAATGTCGCTCGCGGGAGAATGGCAAAGTCTCGATGACCAAGGACCAAGGACCAACCACCAAACAGGCTGATTTTTTCGGCCATCGGTCATCGGTCATCGGGCCTTGGCAATTCTTCCGAGCAAGCCCGCGCGTCCTTGGCGATCGAGGACAACGCCCCTTATGATGAATCCTTCGTTCGAGCACGCTTGAAAACAAGGAGGCGCCGCCGCGATGTCGACCAACCCGAGCCGCCGGACGTTCCTTTCCGTGACCGCCGCCGCGGCGAGCCTGGGTGCCGTGGCGCTCGGAGCCTCGCCGCCAGGGCCCTTGGGTTCAAAACGGCCCGTCGTGATCTCCTCGGCCAACGGTCTGCGCACGGTCGAGAAGGCGATGGAACTCATCAAGGCTGGAAGTGACCCGCTCGACGCCGCGATTGAAGGCGTGGCGATCGTCGAGGCCGACCCGGCCGATCACACCGTCGGCTACGGCGGCATTCCCAACGAGGACGGCGTCGTCGAACTCGACGCGGCCGTGATGCACGGACCAACCCACGGCGGAGGCGCCGTGGCCTCGCTGCGCAACATCATGCACCCCGCGGCCGTCGCCCGTGTCGTGATGAAACGGACCGACCATTGCCTGATCGTCGGTGAAGGAGCCCTTCGATTCGCCCGGGCGCACGGCTTTCCCGAGGTCAATCTTTTGACCGACGAGGCTCGCGAGATCTGGCTCCACTGGAAAGAATCCAACGGCAAGGAAAGCGACTGGATCGCGCCCCCCGACGACGAACTCTCCGACGCCGTGCGCAAGGAATTCAAGATCCGCAAGCACGGCACGATTCATTGCTCCGCGCTCGACACGCACGGCAATCTCGGCTGCGTGACGACCACCTCGGGCCTTTATTACAAGATCCCCGGCCGCGTCGGCGATTCGCCGATTTTGGGCGCGGGGCTCTGGCTCGATAACGAGGTCGGTTCGGCGGGCTCAACCGGCCGGGGCGAGGCAAACCTTTTGAACCTTTCAAGCCACACGATCGTCGAGGCGCTGCGACGCGGCCTCGCGCCCAAGGACGCGGTCCTCGAAGCCTGTCAACGGATCGTCGCGACGAACCTCAATCCCCGGCTTCGCGACGCGAAGGGGCGTCCCAACTTCGACGTCAAGTTTTACTGCGTCGATAAAGCCGGTCGGTTCGCCGGCGGCAGCCTCTGGGCGGGTGCGAAGATGGCCGTTCACGACGGTGAGACGTCGCAGCTCGTCGACTGCGTCTCACTCTTTGACGAGCCGCGTCCCGAGTAAATCGTTCCAGGGCGTTCGACCCGCCCCGGCCCGTCCCCTCGCGACAAATCAGCGCCCGCCGATCGGTTCAAGAGGAACGGGCCGACGTGACGAACACGGTTCAGTCCTTCGCGGCGGGGGGCGTGCTGAGGTGCTTCTCGCCGGCCTTCGAGACCGAGTAGCGGTAGTTGCCGCTTTCCTTGTCCTTGGCCCCTCGCTTGATCAGCTTCTTGGTCTGAAGCGATTCGAGACCCTTGTTTTCCGCCTTGGCGGCGGGGTAACCGTTCTCTCCGGCTTCCTTCACCTTCTTGAGAAGCTCAGCCTGCTTGTCGGTCAGTTTGACCGCCGCGGCCTTCTTCTTCGGCGCGGCCTTGGGAGCGGCGGCCTTCGGAGCCGCGCTGGCCTTGGGTGCCGCGGAGGTCTTCGGCGCGGCGGTCTTGGTCGCGGCGGCGGCGGCCTTCTTCGGAGCCGAAGCCGTCTTGGGAGCCGCGCTGGCCTTGGGAGCCGCCTTCTTCGGAGCCGCCGACTTCGTCGCGGTGCTGGCCTTCGCCGTCTTCTTTACCGCCATCGCTTTGAACCCTCAATCATCGAGTGTGGATTGAACCGACCGAACGCTCGCGCCGGTCACGCTTGTCATTTCATAGCGAAATCTAGCACCATCGGGAAGACGAAGATGAAGCCCGCCTGACTGATTCAGGGCGTTTCCGCCCGGTTTTCACCCCTTCGGAGGGATCGAACGGAACAAAAGAGTACATCCTCGATCTTGCAAGCGGATTGGATGTTGAAATGTTCATCTCCTTGGACTCTCCTGCCTCGATTCGTTTTTCATCGAGAATTAGCCTGACTTTCTGCGTCAGGGCACCGTCTTCCGCCACAAGAGTTGTTGACGCTTCAAGGCGGTTCGCCTTTCACGACGCGGCGCGTTAGACCCCAAAAAAATTTTCGCGCGACACGCGATTTTTCTCACAACCCCAGGCCGCGGTGTCACGCGAGAACCCGCGCGCGGCGTCGCCTCGCGCGCTCGCGCCGGGTGACCTTTCCGAGCGATCGCGCCCATGCAGAAATTCACTTTAATCATGATATCTGCATATTTCAATCCATTTGAAGAACCTTTTCAAACCTTTGGGAACGTGCCGGGTGGAGGATTGCGAAGTCGGAATTTTCCAAGGACCAATGACCAGGGCACGATGACCAGGAAGACGATTTTTTCGGTCATTTGGTCATCGGTCATCGGGACTTCGCAGTCCCCCTGGAAGTGCCGACAGGGCTGTTTCCTTCTCTATTGATGACCGATGACCGAGAACCGATGCCCGAAAAAGGGCGGCAAGGCTCTTGCCCATTTTTCCTATTCTTGATTTTTCCTCGGCCCTTGGTCCTTGATCCTTGGTCCTTGGTCATTCCCGAGAAGGAAACAGCCCTGGAAGGGCCGACGACCCTCTTGCCTCCGGGCGATTCTTGAGGCATAATCAGTGAACAAAACGACAGAAGGAAATGGTCGGACCCAACGAAGCGAAAGGATCGGTCGACCGGTGATCACCCAGTTGCGCGGCGTCTTGCGAACGGTGGGCGAGGAAGAGTTGACGATCGCGGTGGACCCGGTCGAGGTCTCGGTCCTGATCCCCGATCACACGCGTCGGCAGCTTCAGTCGCGGGTCGGCGAACTGGTCTCCCTCCACACGATTTTTTACATCGAGGGGGGGCAGATGGGGGCGAGAATGACGCCGAGGCTCGTCGGCTTCTTCTCGGCGGTCGACCGCGAGTTCTTCGAGATTTTTTGCTCGGTCGACGGCGTCGGCGTGCGCAAGGCGCTTCGAGCGATGGTCCGGCCCGTCCGCGAACTCGCCAGGACGATCCAGGACCAGGACGTTCGCATGCTCGCGACGTATCCCGGCATCGGCGAGGCGACGGCCGAGCGCATCGTGGCCAAGCTTCGCAGAAAGGTCGGCAAGTTCGCCCTCATTGTCGGCTCGGCCGAGGCGACCGAGGGTTCCGCCCCCGCGCCGACAAATGGGCAGCCCGAGAACGCCGAGCCCGACGTGATTCGCGACACCTTCGCCGCCCTGCTCTCGGTCGGCCATACCGAGAGTCAGGCCCGGCAGGCGATCGACCAGGCGCTCTCGGGCAAGAAAAAGTTCAAGAGCGTGGCCGATATGATTGACGCCATCTATCAACAGAACCGATAAGACCAGGATGCGGGAGACTCTCGCCGGGCGCCCTTGCTTAAGGAGATCTTCATCCCATGGGCCGAGAAGCGATCATCAAGGGGAACCCCGGCGGCGAGAAGCCCGACGAACCCGGCCGTCGCCGCGAGGATGGGCAACCCGCGGACCCCGACGAAAAACTCAGACCGCAATCGCTCGCCGAGGTGATCGGTCAGCGCAGCGTTGCCGAACGGCTGGCGATTGCCCTGAGCGCCTCAAGAAAACGCGGCGAGCCCCTGCCGCATATTTTGTTCGATGGACCGCCGGGTCTGGGAAAAACCACCTTCGCCACGGTCTTGCATAACGAGCTTGGCGTCGAGCTGAACATGACGAGCGGCCCCGCGCTCGACAAGAAGATGGACGTGATGCCCTATCTGACCAACGCGTCGGAAGGCTCGATCCTCTTCATCGACGAGATCCACCGCCTCCCCAAGACGGTCGAGGAGTTCATCTATCCGGTCATGGAAGATTTCCGGGTCGACGTCGTGCTTGGCGAAGGGATGTCGGCCAGGACGATCAACCTCCCCTTGAAGAAGTTCACGATCATCGGCGCGACGACCCGAAGCGGAATGCTCTCGGGTCCGCTCCGCGACCGCTTCCACATGCACGAACACCTGGAATTCTACGACGTCGACGACCTCGCTCGAATCGTCTCCGTCAATGCGTCCAAACTCCGCACGACCGTGACCGCCGAGGCCGCCTGGGAGCTCGCGCAGCGCAGCCGAGGAACCCCTCGTCTCGCCAATGCCCGCCTTCGATGGGTTCGCGACTACGCCACGGCCCGCGCCGACGGCCAGATCACCCTGCCGATCGCCCGCGATGCGCTCGACATGCAGGAGATCGACGCCGAGGGCATGGACAAGCAGGACCGTCGCTACCTGGAAACGCTCGTCCATGTCTTTCGAGGCGGCCCGACCGGCGCCGAGGCGATCGCGGCGACGATGAACATCGCCGTCGACACGCTTACCGACGAGGTTGAGCCTTATCTTCTCCGCCGCCATTTCATCGTCCGAACCCCCCGAGGCCGACGCGCCACCCCCGGAGCCTATCGACACCTCGGCTTGCCCGAACCGCTGCCCGAGCCCGACGTCAACGCCCTCTTTGATCAGCGCCGACTCTTCGATTGACGACCGATCCTTCAATCTTCGGTTCGTGACCAGCGCCGCGAGGCGCGCCAGAGCCGGTCGCGGACAGCGCGCCAGGCGTCGACATCGGGGGGCAAGACGACGAGGATGAGCGCGACCGAGCCGTCATCCCACTGGCGCAGGGTCAGGTAAAGGTCTCGGGCCGCCTCGACGGGATCGGACCAGTCCACTCGACGATCAAAAGCGCCGGGGAGCGGGGGAATCTCCTGACCGGCGACGATCAGGGCAAAGCCGGCCATCGGCCTGGAATCGCGGACAAGCTCGGCCGGCTCGATGGTCCAGATCGGGGTCTTTGGCGAGTAATGAACCTCCGCCTGACCGGGGCTTCGTCGCGGCTCGTCGGCCTTGGTTTTCAAAATCGCGGGGGCCGGAACCTCAAGGCCAAGAACCCGGCTGATCTGCCCGGCCGTGATCGCGCCGGGGCGGAGGATGCGGGGAAGGGTCGACGTCAGGTCGAGAACCGTCGATTCCAGGCCGAGGCGGGTCGGGCCGCCGTCGATCACGAATTCGATCAGGCCGTCGAGATCGTCGAGAACGTGGTCGGCGGTCGTCGGCGAGACCCCCGTGGACCGGTTCGCGCTGGGGGCCGCGACCGGTCGGCCGACCCGCCGGAGAAATTCGAGCGCGATCCTCGAATCGGGGACACGGACGGCGACGGTATCCTGTCCGGCCGTGACGAGGTCGTCAATCTGGTCCGACCTGGGCAGGACGAGCGTGAGCGGTCCCGGCCAGAACTGCGCGGCGAGTCGAGCGGCCGACTCGGGCCATTGCGAGACGACCTTTTGAATCTCGGCGACATCGGGAGCATGCACGATCAATGGATTCGAGGCGGGGCGCCCCTTGGCCGTGAAGATCCGGGCGACGGCGATCGTGTTCAACGCATCAGCGCCGAGGCCGTAAACGGTTTCCGTTGGAAAGGCGACCAGACCCCCCGACCGAACGATTTCGGCCGCCTCGTCGAGCGTCTTCGAATCGGGTCGATCGGGGTCGACGGGCAAAAAGCGTGTCAGCACGTTCAATCGCGGCCTCTCTGGGATAAGCCGACGCCGATCGTCCTTTGGCTCGCTTACTTGTGCGGATGGCTTGATTTCTTGCGAGCGGCCAGGCCGGTCGGCTCGCCGCCGGCCTCGCGGTTGCGATACGCGGTCGCCAGAGACTCATAAAGCGCCTCGCGTCGGTCGTACAGCCGTTTGAGGGGTCGAGGCTCGATTCGAGCGAGGGCATAGGCGGTGAGCATCGGCAGCGCGATCGTGCTATCGGTGTAGCAGGTGACGGCATCGGGGAGCTTTTCGGGATCGACCTTGCCCCAGGTCATCGCCTCGTGCGCGGTCGCCCCGGAAAGGCCGCCGGTGTCGGGCCGAGCGTCGGTGACCTGCAAGAAATAGTCGTGCCCGCTCTCTTCCAGGCCGAGAACTTCCTGAATCTGAGGCTCGGTTTGCAAGATGAAATTCTTGGGACTGCCCCCGCCAAGAATCAGGACGCCCGAGGTTCCTCCCGTTCGTTTCGCCTCGTAAACGATCGCCGCCGTCTCGTTCACGTCGCGCAACGTGTCAATCTGAAGTTTGCCGCCGGAGAGGCTCGCCGCGGCGAGATTCATGCCGATCGAGCTATCGCCGGGGCTCGACGTATAAACAGGAACCCCCGACTCATACGCCGCGGCAAGCAGGCTGTTCGCGGGCGTTCCCCCGATCGCCGCCGAGCGCGCATGGAGATATTTACCGACGAGGTGGTGAAACTCGGCGGTTCCCATCGCATGCGCGAAGACGTCGTTACGGATCACCTCGCGGTAAAAGGCGTCGGTGTCGAGTAACGTCTTGTAATCAAAGACAATATCATAAATCCGAATGATATCATGTTCGCGGAGCGCGAAATCGTTGAGACCGGGATGGCTCTGGTGCAGCGGCAGGTCGAGCGCGTAATGGGTGTCGTGATACAGGTTCGCGCCGGTCGAGACGATCCAGTCCACGAATCCCGCCTTGATGAGCGGGATCAGGCAGCTCATCCCCAGTCCCGCGGGAGTCAGGGCGCCCGAAATTGTCAGGCCGACCGTGCAATCGGACTGAAGCATCTTGCGGGTGAAGACCTGACAGAGTTCGCGGAGCCGACCCCCGTTGTAACTGAGAAAGGCGCGATCGATCAGGTCGGCCGCGGTGTCTAAACCAGTCACGGCCGGCGGGGCGATCCGGTGTCGGCTGACCTGATGGAGGTAATTCATGGTTCCCATTCCAGACGGATCATCGTTCAACCGATCACCCGACGTACCCGAAAACCAAAACGCCCACGGGTCGGACCGTGGGCACCTTGGAAACCGAGACCTAAGCCGAATCGTCCGCGTGATCTTAGCGGAAATCATAGCCGCCGAGGCGTCCGATCGCAATCCCCGCCGCGCTCCCGGCCTGGTCTTCCCGATCGGATCTTCAACCTTGTTTCCGCCTCCAGGCGACATACCGCCGAAGTCCCTCGCGAAAGGGCGTTGCGGGTCGATAACCAAGCTCGGCCGAAGCCCTGGAAATGTCGGCGAAGGTCTGGCGAACATCCCCTGCCTGCTCGGGCAAAATCTTGATCCGGGGCGTCTTGCCCAAGGTCTCGCCCAGAGCCTCAATCATTTCTCGAAGGCCGACAGGGTCGGAATGGCCAAGGTTATAAAGGTGGTGCGACCGGCAACGCTCGATCGCGGCGACGATGCCGTCGACGATGTCGGCGACGAACGTGTAATCGCGCCGGGTCGTGCCATCGCCAAACATGGGGACAGGCTCGCCCGCTTCGATCAGGTCGGCGAACCGGGCAATGGCCAGGTCGGGTCGATTTCGAGGACCAAAGGCCGTGAAAAAGCGAAGGCCGGTGACGGGTAGGCCGTGAACTTGATGCGCCGTGAACGCGAGAAGCTCACAGGCGGCTTTTGTCGCCGCGTAAGGACTGGCGGGGCGATCAATGCGGTCGGTCTCTCGAAAGGGGGCGTCGGCGCGGTCGCCATAGACGCTCGAACTCGACGCGAAGAGAAACCGGGGACGCGGATCGACCGCGATCGCCGCGTTCAGAAGATGAACCGTCCCCAGAATATTCACCGCCGCGTAACCCGCCGGATCGGCGATGCTCGGACGAACGCCCGCCCGTCCGGCGAGGTGAACAATGACCTCGGGCTGAACCTCGGCCACGATCGCCGAGACTCGCCCAGGATCGCGGATGTCCGCCTCGATGAGCTCGAACCGAGGAGACTGGCTGGCGTCTTGAAGATTCCCGAGCTTGCGCTCCCGCGCATAAAACGCGTCAAGATTGTCAACGACGGTCACCGCGTCGCCCAGCGCGAGCAAACGATCGACCAGTGTCGAGCCAATGAACCCAGCCCCGCCGGTCACGAGGACTCGCCTGACACCCGACGCATTCATCAACAATCCGCCCCTGCTCAGTCTGTCGGCCCCCGCCTCATCATTCCATCCCTTGAAGAGACTAAGTTTACCGAGCGGCAGGGCGAGTCTCCAGGACTCAACCTTTGCCAAGGCTCCGAAAAACTCGGGCTGGCGACGTCTCAGGCTGGGATTGACCCCCTTTGACCGGCCGATAAAGTGACTCGAAGGCGCTCTAGCCACGACCTCGCGGGGAAAGGAAGCCCTGACGTGACCGACCAGGATTTTTCCAGACGCAAACGACGGCGATCGATCCGCCGCCGTTGCCTGCTCGCGATTCTCATCGTTCAACTCATCGCGACCCTCTGGATCTTCCGTAACCCTCTCTTCCGAGGGAACTTCGGAGTCGTCGAGCCAGGAAGCGTCTATCGGTCGTCGCAGCCGACCTCAAATCTTGCCGAGTTGATTCACCAATACCGGCTCGCCTCGGTCCTCAACCTCCGAGGAGGCTCGTCCACCGAGTCCTTTTACGCGGACGAGGTTCGCCTCACCCGAGAGACCGGCCTCGATTTCTACGATCTTCCCCTGAGCGCAACGCGACGACCGACGCGCAGGGAATTGCTCGTCTTGCTCGACCTTTTTGAGCGGTGCCGCTACCCCTTGCTGATCCATTGCAAGTCGGGCGCGGATCGAACGGGCCTGGCAAGCAGCCTGTACCTGATGGTCGGGCCGCGAAAGGTCGGGCCAGACGTCGCCCGACGTGCGTTTAGCCTCGATTACGGCCATGTCGGCATGAACGGGACCGAGCGATTGCACGAACCGATCGACGAATACGCCGATTGGCTCAAGGCTCATCGCCTCGATCACACACCCGGGCGGTTTCGCGGCTGGGTCGAGCACGATTACGCGAGCCCAGACACCACCACCGCGTTCACGCCGCTACAACCCGGCCCTCGCGCCCGGATCGCCAGGCAAGCGGCCCGAGTCACGCGCTGAATTCCTTATAAAAAGTCAGGCGGCGACCGGAGCGGGGGCGTCGGCCTCGATCGTGTCCACGACGAGGGAAGCGACGAGCCACTGAATCGAGACGCCCAGCTTGCGTGACTCGGCCCGGAGCAGGTTGTAAAGCTCGGGAGCCAGGGTGACCGAGATATCGTTGGTGATATTCATCGTCTTCATTCCTCAAAACGATGCCGTCGTGTCGTTTGTCAAGTTGCCGAAGCCGCGGGTCACGACTCGTCGATTCCGGGGGACACGATGTCCCGCCGAGTCAACAGTATGTCATGGTTGCGTGGTTGTCAGACCTCGTCCTGAATTTCGGAAGTTGTCTCCTTCGCCCTTCCGAAAACCGTGACCCACACTCCGCATTTCCGTCAGGTACTTCGTCCTGATGGTCGTGAATCTTGAGCAAAATCCGCGCCATCGTCTCGGTTCTTACGCGGAAGGTTGAGAATGGTTCGTCTCCTCGTCGAGACTATTCTTCAAAATCTTGGGAAAGAGGGGCAACGGTTTGCCGTTGGAGAGAACCGCGGTCACTTCCAGGTTCGCCATTTGGGGCCTCTTCAACCCGTCGTTGTAGCAAACCGCTTCCCAGGGTTGAGATTCTGGGAAGTTAAAAGCCCTGTAAAAGGTCTCCGCCGTCTTCGGCAAGAACGGCTTGGTCAAGATCGCGACGACGCGGATCGCCTCCGCGAGATTGATCAGAACCCCTTTGCACGCCTCGCGATCCGTCTTGATAAGCTTGAACGGACTGGTCGCGCCGATGTACCGGTTGGCGGCGTCGAGGACTTCAAGCCAGATTTTTTGCAAGGCCGTGTTGTACTCAAACTTGCCGACAAGCAAGCGAACCTCGGCAACGTGCGTAGTAAGATCGAGTCCGGCAAGCCAGGCGGTGCAGTCAAACGAGGCTGAGCCTTCGAGCCTGCCGTCAAAATACTTGACGCACATGGTGAGGACGCGGCTATACAGATTGCCCAGGTTATCGGCGAGATCGGCGTTGTAGACCTCGGCGAAGCGTTCATCGCTGAAGTTGCCATCACCGCCGAAGGGGCATTCGCGCATGAAGTAATAGCGGAAGGCATCGGCGCCTTGGAGTTTGAAGACGTCCATCGGGTCGATCGCCGTGCCGTCCGACTTGCTGATCTTGGCCCCCTTATGATAGACAAAGCCGTGGGCGAAGACCTGCCTCGGCAGGGGCAAGCCGGCCGAAATGAGCATTGCCGGCCAGAGCGCGCAGTGGAACCGGGTGATATCCTTGCCGATGACGTGGACGTCGGCCGGCCAGGTCGCGGCGAATCGCGCGTCATCGCTACCGTAACCGATGGCCGTGATGTAGTTTAAGAGCGCATCAAACCAGACGTAGATTGTCTGTTCGGTGTCAAAGGGGACGGGAATGCCCCACGAAAACCCTTTCCGCGAAATGGAAACGTCCAGCAGGCCCGACTCGACGAGGTTCACCACTTCGTTGCGGCGGCTTTCGGGCTGGATGAACTCAGGATGCGCGGCGTAGTAGTTGAGAAGTCGGTCCCGAAAGGCCGAGAGTCGGAAGAAATAATTCTCTTCCTCAATCTCGCGCAAAGGGGTGTCCGGGTGGTTCGGGCATCGGCCGTTGACAAGTTCCTTCTCGGTCTTGAACGCCTCGCAGCCGTTGCAATAGAGCCCCGTGTACGCCTGCTTGTAAATGTCTCCGGCGTCAAAAACCGCCTGAATGAACTTCTGACAGCCGACCTTGTGGCGGTCCTCGCTCGTCTGGATGAAGTCGTCAAAGGAGACCTCAAGCGCCTGCCAGACCTCGCGGAACTGGCGGGCCATGTCGTCGACATAAGGCTTGGGGCCGACGCCCAGTTCCTCGGCGCGTTGCGAGACCTTGATCGTGTTCTCGTCGTTGCCCATCAGGAAGTGAACGCTCTTCCCTTCCATGCGCTGAAACCGCGCCTGAACATCGGCGCCGATCTTTTCAAAGGCGGTGCCGATGTGGGGTCGACTGTTCGGGTAATCGATCGCCGTGGTGATAAAAAAACGGGTCGCCTCGCGGTCGGATTCGGTCATCGTCGGATCACCCTTGCCCAGTCGCGTCGCGTCGCCTTGCTCACGCGGAAATGGTCGCCGTCAACCAGACACACGACGACCGCGAGACGTTCAACCGGGGTCAGTTTATCAAATTCCACGAGAGGGACCAGCTAGCGTCAACTTCCCGAGTCGTCTGACTCTGAACTGTCGCGAAGGCTCCTTCGTGAGAATCGAGATTCAGGACCTTTTTGTCCGTTGATTTTAAAAGCCACCACGACCTGGAAGGCGGCAAATAAAGCGCGCGCCGACGGGCTTTCAAGACGCTAAACTTGGTTGGACAGCCTTCCTTGTTTTTGATCGGGTTTTCTTGCCTGGCATGCGTCGACTCGTGATCGGTTTCCCCTGGGACCGCCACGGGGGCGACCTTTCTGAACGTGCCGCGGGCCTTCCGCCGTCTCTGATCCGACCAGGCCCTCGCCGATCGGGTTGCATCGCACTGCGCCACTCGACACGATTTGCACCTGGAGCGACACCCCATGACCCGGATCGGACAACGTCGCCCGTCCGCCTTTGCTTCCCGCCGCTCTCGGCGATCGTCCTTCACCGGCCTGGAAGCCCTCGAATCGCGCAGGATGCTGACGACGACTGGCACAGTCATCACTCCCAACCTGACCGTGATCTCTCCGGCTCGCGGCTTTGGCGGATACACCCCGATCATTTCGACCCCGTCGGGCCTGACCCCCTCGCAGCTATACGCCGCCTACGCACTCGTTCCCAACGGTGGCGCCGGTCAGACGATCGGGATCGTCGACGCCTATAACGACCCGAACGTTCAATCCGATCTTGCCGTCTTCGATTCAACCTTCGGACTTCCCGCCGCGAGCCTGACCGTTGACAACGAGTCGGGAACGACCACGCGCCTTCCCTCAACCGACCCCGGCTGGTCGCAAGAAATCGCCATGGACGTCGAGTGGGCGCACGCCGCCGCGCCGATGGCGAAGCTTGTTCTCGTTGAAGCCAATTCCGAGAACACTCCCGACCTCATGGCCGCGGTTCGCGTGGCGGCGAGCCGCGCCAACATCGTCTCGATGAGCTGGGGCGGCGGCGAGTTCTCCGGTCAGCAGGCGTATGACAACGCCGCCTATTTCGCGCACCCGAACGTGACCTTCCTGGCCGCCTCGGGCGACGACGGCGGTCAGAGCGGCGCCGAGTGGCCGGCGACCTCCCCCTATGTCGTCGGTGTCGGCGGCACAACCTTGACGCTCAACTATCTGGGTGGATACGGAACAGAATCGGCCTGGAGCGCCTCGGGGTCGCGTTACAGCGGTTACAGCGGCAGCGCCGGCGGCGTGAGCACGATTTATCCCGAACCGGCCTATCAGACGTATGCCCTGGGGCGAACCTCCGGCCGATCCACGCCCGACGTCTCGCTCGTCGGCAACCCCACCACCGGCCTCTCGGTCTACGATACGGTGCCGGGAGACGGGTCGATCGGCTGGGCGACCGTCGGCGGCACCAGCGCGGGAACGCCGATCTGGGCGGGAATCGTCGCCGTGGCCGACCAGGCTCGCGGCATGAAAGGGCTCGGATCGCTCGGCTCGTCCCAGACCCTCGGCCTGCTCTACAGCCTCTACGCCCAGAAGGGAACGACCTACGCGTCGACCTTCCACGACATCACCAGCGGCGCCAACTTCGTGGGCCAGGCCACGGCGGGTTACGACCTGGTGACCGGGATCGGCACGCCGATCGCCCGTAACATCATCGCCGTGGCATCAACCTACGGCTCCGCCACGAGTTCCCAGGTCGTCAAGGCCGCGGCCGTGGTCTCGACCCGCGTCGTCGCGCCGAAGTTCGTGGTGAACTCCCTCACCAATCCGACCGCGACAACGGCCATCCTGGCCACCCTTCCGAACCTCGGCTCCACGTCCATCGCGCCCAATCCCGTCAACGTCTCGACAGCATCCGCCAGCAACTCCGCCTTGTCGGCGCAATCGACTGGTCTCAATCCTCCAACCACGTCGATTGCCCCGGCTCGACCGATTCAGTCGCTGACGCTCGCCCCGCCGACGTCGTCGGAACTTCCCGTTGACGGCCAAAGCCCCTCCCTGGAAACTCCGGGCCTTCCCGGCCTTTTCCTCGACCCCACCTCGCCAACGCTCGAATCGGTCGGCGGCTCGGTCCTGGCCTCGGCGGGTTCGGCGACCTCGGCACGGGTCTGGGACCTCGCTCTCGATGGTTTCGCCGAAGAGATCGACTTACCCGTCAACGCAGACGACTTCCTGATCTCCGATCCGATCGAGCCCGGTTTCGGCCTTCGCTCCGCTCTCGCGGGCGTCCTGGCTCTGACCTTCTGGAGTCTCGCCGAATACCGATCGCGAAAGACCGACGATGACCGGAAACCTCCCACTTTTGACGCGTCCTGGAGCCTTAATTAACAACGCCAATTCGGCCTGAATCTTTCGGATCGTGGTCATTCTCTTCAAACACAACGCGTCGATCAGGCGAGTGCGATAGCTCCCTGATCGACGCGTCATCATTCGCCCCGCGCCCAATCGGGACGGACTGCATCCACATCGCCAGTAGGGTCACCGCGGAATCGTCATATGGCCGGAAAAAAGAATGACATGAGGAAAAAGCAAATTTCTGCCCTCTGCCCTCTGCCCTCTGCCCTCTGCCCTCTGCCCTTTGACCTTTCGTCAAGAACAGCCCGTAAGACGCACCAAGCCTAATGAACCGACGGTCCCCCCTTCGCCACCGATTTTTTCATCAGGAAAACCAGGGGCAAGGCCATCAGTGCCATGATCCAGAAGATCCAGAAGACATCCAGATACGCCAGTTCCCTCGCCTGTCGCGCCACCAGTCCACGCAAGAGACCCATTCCCTGTTGATGCGCATCAACGGGCGATACACCCCCCCGGGCCATCCGTTGCTCGGCGAACCGCTCGACCGTCGACGCCACCACCTGCCGCGACGACCTCACCTGCTCCGCCAGCCTCGACTGATGAAACTGCGCCCGACGCTCGACGACCGTTGACGCGATCGCGATCCCCAGGCTTCCCCCTTCGTTGCGGAGCATGTTGAAAAGCCCCGTGGCGTTATTCAACTGATCCTTCGGCAAGTACAGATACGCCGCATTGTTCAAGGGAACAAACAAGAGCCCGACTCCCGCCATCTGCAAGCAACGCGGCAAGACCACCGCGAATGGCGAGACCTCCAGATTCAGGTGTGCCTGCCAGTACGACGCCCCCGCCACCGCCAGTAATCCCAAGGGCAAGAGAAATCGCGCATCGACCTTCTTCCCCAGCAAAAACCCCACGATCGGCATCATTCCCATCGTGAAAAACGCCGAGGGGGAGAGCACCAACCCCGCCCGAAACGCATCATACCCAAAAAGATCCTGTAACATCTGCGGCGTGTTCACATTCGCCCCATACAGCACCGCGAACGCGACAAACATGATCATTCCACACGCCAAAAAATTCCGTTCACCCAGTAATCTCAAATTGATGATCGGATTCGGATGATTCAATTCCCAGATGATAAACGCCGCGAGGCCGATCACCGTCAATGCCATGAACGTCTGCGCCCGCCAGAACGGGTCGCCAATCCAGTCCCACTCCTGCCCTTTCGCATAAATCACTTCCAGCGATCCCAACCCGATCGAGACCAGCCCCAGGCCGATGTAATCGACACTCAACCCCTTGGCCCACTCTTTTTTCCTATCCCGCTCCATCTCCGGCGGGTCCTGCACGATAAAACTTGTCAAGAACAACGAAAGAACACCAATGGGCACATTAATATAAAAAATCCAGCGCCAATCATAGCGATCCGTGATATACCCCCCCAGCGTCGGCCCGAGAATGGGCGCGACGACAACCGCGACGCCATACACGGCCATCGCCATGCCAAGCTGTCTTGGCGGAAACGAATCGACAAGAATTCCCTGTTCCGAAGGCTGCAATCCTCCGCCGCCGATCCCTTGCAAGATCCGAAAAACAATCAACAATTCCAGGTTCGGCGCCGCGCCGCAAAGAGCCGAGCTGACCGTGAACAGAAACACGCAACTCATATAGAAACGTTTGCGCCCAAATAGCCCGATGAGCCATCCCGAGAGCGGCAAGACGATCGCGTTGGCCACCAGATAGCTCGTCAAGACCCAGGTCGATTGACTCCGCCCCGCCGACAATCCCCCCGCGATATGGGGCAAGGCCACGTTGGCGATCGACGTATCCAGCACTTCCATGAACGTCGCCAGGGTCACCGTCAGGGCGACAATCCAGTGATTGACCGGCGGCTTCACCTTCGTGCCGTTCGCCTCGGAACTCGCCGTCATTGTCGCGCCGTCTCCGGCTCCGAGCCGACGACTCCCTTGCCTCGATCAGGTCGCATCGGCATCGTTGAATCGCGCAATTTTCGACCCGCTCCAGGCCCGGTTGGTCGCATCTTGAACCGCACATGCGGCACAACCGACATGCCGATAAACAGCGGCGTTTGCGACGGGTTCCCCTCGACCAGTTCGATTCGAACGGGCAAACGTTGCGTCACCTTCACATAATTTCCCGTCGCGTTTTCCGGCGGGAGCAACGATTCGGAAAGACCCGTCCCCGGACTGAATCCGGCAACCCTCCCCTGAAAAACACGTCCCGGATAGGCATCAACCCGGAGGTCCACCGGTTGACCGATCCGAATATCTTGAACCTGCGTTTCCTTGTAATTGGCTTCAATCCAGATATAATCCGGTCTGACGGTCATCAATGTTTGACCCGTATCAACCCGGTTTCCGGCGTTCACGGTTCGATCCTGCACATACCCCGCGATCGCCGATCGAATCTCCGTATAGCTCAATCTCAGATTCGCATCGTCGAGCCCACGCCGGGCGCGCTCGACAGTTGCCCTCGCCACGCGCACCGCCGGGGCCTTCTCGACGACCGATTCCAGCCCCTCGCCCGGCTTGACATCGCCCCCCGCGCTGAGGAATTGTTCAAATGCCTTGGCCTCGGCCGCGTTCTTGGGGTCAACCTGAATTCCCAGTTGCGCCAGGCTCGACGCGATATCCGAGACCGCGGTCTGGATCGTCGATTGCTCCTCTTCGAGGTTTTTTGGCAGGTCCAGCGGATTGTCGGGATCGGGAGCCAGGCCGAGCAGGGCCCGCGTCTCCTGCACCTCGGCGGCGGCCTCTTTCACCTGCTCCTCGGCGTTTTTCAGGGTGTTATTCCGCGAATCGAGTTCGGACTGGGTGGCCGATCCGCGTCGCGCGAGGTTGTCGATCCGTTGCTGATCGACCTTCGCCAGCCACTCGCTGCTCTGCCTTGCTTTCAAGGCGGCCACGCGCGCCCGCAAGGTCGCGACCTGTTGACGGATTCGCTCTTGAGCATTCTTGCGTCGGTAAAAGCTTGACCTCGCCTCGGCGAACTGGCCGCGAACCCTCGCCCTGGCCTGAACGACCTCGGCCTCGGCCTCGTCGAGCGCCGCCCTTGACTGCGCCGCGGCGATCTCGAACGGTTCGCGATCGAGCCTGACCAGCAAGGTTCCCGGCTCGACCCGGTCATATTGTTCAACCAGAACCTCGGTCACCACGTCGGCAATCCGGGCGCTCACGTTGGTCATGTGGCCGGCGACAAACGCATCATCGGTGGAAACTGTCTCCATTGATTCCTTGATATAGGGCAGGCCCCAGCGCGCGAATGCACCGACAATGAATATCGCCACGACCACGATCACGATCCAGCGAACCCAGTGTCTTTTCGGCGTTTCGGGCTTGGGAAAGGCCGGGTGCCCCGCCTCGACAAGGCGCGTGCCGCCAGCATCGGCGACGACCCGCGAATCGACCGGAAAAACCACGGGATGTCCGTTTTTCTCGGGCTCGGTCGCCCCAGGCGGACTGGGCTGAGCCTTCTTGTCGGGTTCCGTTTCGGTTCGAGAGGCCATGAACGTGCTCTCGGTCCCTTTCCAGGTGGGTCGAAGGCCGAGGCGGTTCGGCTCTTTCGCCAGGGCGCGCGGCATCAGCCTCGCGCCAGAAGGGGGAAATGGCTGAGCAATCCCTCGGCAAATCGCGTGCCCTTTGCTCTGGCAAACCGTTTAAAGGTCGCCAACGGCACGCCGCAAACGAAAGAGGGCGAGGTTTTCGTCGTAAACGGCGTTGTAGAAGTTGTTGAGAGTCTGTATACGTCGATTCTCAGCGTCCAGAACCTCGGTATACGTGCTGAGCTGCTGCCGGTAGCGGTCGGTCACGACGTTAACGTTCTCCTCGGCCTGGGCAACCGCCAGGCGGGAGACGGGAATCTGGAGACGCGACTGTCTCAGGTCGAGCCATCGGGTGCGTACTTCAAGGGCGACGTCGGCCAAGGTGTCGGCCCGCCGTCGGAGCGCGGCGCTGGCTTGCTGACGATACGAGGCCGCGCGTTTTCGAGACTGACCGCCATCGGTAATCGTCCAGTCGGCCACGAACGTGGCCGCGCCAATGCCTTGCGGTACCGAATTATTGTTGCCCAGAAACAGATAACTCAGTGTGAATCCGACCTGGGGACGAACGCCTCCAAGCGTTGATTCGGCCTGTGACGAAAGCGCTCGCGCCTGCGCCGAAAGGCCCGCGAGCTCGGGGCGTCGTTGGATCGCCCGGGCGGTCAAATTTTGCACGTCGGGGTCATTCTCGGCGGTCCCCCCCCGCCCCGCCTTGAAGGCCGACGCGGCAAGGGCCGACCAGTCGGTATCGGCCGCGAAAACAGTCAGTTCCACCAGCGGGACGACCGTCGTCAAGGGCCGACAAAGGTAGCGGTTATAACGCGACCAGGCCGATTCCAGCGCCGTGCGCGCCTGGATCTCGGAGAGCCGGGCGTTGGCCAGCGAGACCTCGGCGGCGAGCAGGTCGCTCTTGATCGCCAAGCCTTGCTCGTTCCGGTTCCGAACGTCGTAGGCGAACGACGCGAGCCGCTCGACGTTACTCCGCGACACATCCAGATTCTTACGCGCGCGCAAGACACCGACATAAGCCTCGGCAACGGTCAGGCGCAGGTCCAGCACGGCGCGCGAGACCTCGGTCTTGCTCGCCGACAGATTCGCGGCGGCGGCATCGATGTTGGCCCGAATCCGGCCCCCCGAATAGATCGGAAAGGTGGCAAATGTTGCCGAAACGGGAAGCTGGCGTTGCCCCTGGCCGAGAATCGGAATTGTCGCCGGAACGCCCGAGGCGCTCAGGGCTCCCGACGCCGCCCCCGCCGCCAGGCCCGCGCCCGAACCACCGCCAAGAGCCGCCGCCGTGCCGCCCAGGCCCGAGCTTGCGCCGGTCGTCCCGGCGCCGGTCGACGACCCGAGAAAGGTGTTGCGGATCGACGGCGTGGCCGAAAGGAAGGACTCGAAGTTGAAGGTTCGGACCGTCGGCAACCGCGCGGCGCGTGCCGCTTGAAGCAAGAACCCTTCCGCGGCGACCTGTGAACCGTCGGCCCTGAGCCCCTGATTGACGGCCGAGGCGATGTTCCAGGCGTCTTGCAGGTTCTCGGCCCGTGCCCGCGGCGAAATTGCGAGCGCGGTCAAGACCAAGACCGTCGCGACCGCGCAGGCCCCTCGCCTGATCCTCAACATCGATCGCGCCTCCCCATCCTGTTCGAGCGCGTTGCTGATTTGTTTGATCGTCGGCCAGGCGTTCCTTGCCCCCTGGGACAACTCTCCCTTGAGAAAGTCGGCACATTTCCAACCACGGAATGACCGAAGGCCGCGACGGTCGGTCACGTTTCGGACGGTTGCGGCGACGGTATCGATCATGACGGCGGGAGCGAACGTCCAAGCCTGGAATTCAAGCCCCTCCGCCCCCTTCGGAAGTTTTCGAAGGGGGCGAGAGGAGTCCGAGCAAGGTCGCATGGTCGATCGGTTTGACAAGATGATGGTCAAATCCGGCCTCGCGCGACCGTCGGCGGTCGTCTTCCTGACCATAGCCGGTCAGGGCGATGATCGTCGGCCGGAACTCGGGGCGCTGGCGACGGAGCCGCTCGGCGACCTGATATCCGTCCATTCCAGGAAGGCCGATATCAAGCAAGATATAATCGGGGCGATTCTGCCTCGCCGCCTCGATCGCCGCGAGACCGTCGTGCACGGTCCAGACCTTATGACCGAGGAGCCGGAGCAGGCGAGAAAGGGCCGACGCCGCGTCGACGTTGTCCTCGACGACAAGGACGCTTGACGACTCGGGCAAGGCGCCGCGTCGGCCTTCGCCGGTCGATCGCCCCTCGATGCCGCGCAAGGGGACGGCGGGAAGGCGGATCGTGAACGTGCTCCCCTTGCCCGCGCCGCCACTACTGGCGCTGATCTCGCCGCCGTGCATCTCCGCGAGCCGCTTGACCAGCGTCAGGCCGATCCCCAGGCCCCCTTCCGAACGCGCCAGGGTGCGATCGCCTTGAACAAAAAGCTCAAACATCTGCGGCAGCGCCTCGGGGGCAATTCCCGCCCCATTATCGAGCACCTCGAAAAAAACCGAATCGTTGTCGCGATAGGCCGAGAGGCGAATTTCCCCTCCGTAATCAGTGTACTTGGCCGCGTTCGTGAGCAAGTTCGTGAGCATCTGTTCAAGCCGAACCGGGTCGGCGACGACATAAAGCTCCCCTTCGCGGACCTGGACCTTGAGCTTATGTTTACGTTCCTCGATCAAGGTCCGAACCGCCTGTAGAGCGCTCGCGACCACGGGCGAGGCTTCAAGCCGCTCCATCTTCAGCTCGATCTTCCCCTGGGTGATCCGCGAGACGTCGAGGAGGTCGTCGATCAATCGGGTGAGCAGGCGGACCTGCCGGCCGATGACGTCAAGGCTCCACTCGACATGCTCGCGCTGTTGCGAACGCAGGGCCAGGCCAACCGCGTTGTTGATCGCTCCCAGAGGGTTGCGCAGCTCGTGCGCGAGCATCGCCAGGAACTCATCCTTGCGGCGGTCGTTTTCGCGGAGCTCGCGATAAAGCCGGGCGTTTTCAACGGCGACGGCCGCCATCTGGGCAAGCTGGACGAGGATCGATTCATCATCGCCGTCAAACTCGCCGAGTTCCTTGTCCGCCAGTTGCAAGACGCCGAGGTTGCGACCATTGCGACCGACGAGCGGAATGCCGACCCAGCCTCGCAAGGGGGGGCCTTCGGGCATCGGACCGTCGCCCCGCCAGGCGGGATCGGCCTCGATCTCGGTCCGAGAACGCCGGGCGACGCGGTTCGATTTGCGGACAAGGGCCGCCAGGCCCGCCATGCCCGTGGCGATCTCCTCGACGCGCCAGCCGTCGTATTGCGTTGAGCACGAGACGGCGTCGGGCACCGCGTGCGTCTCGGGGTCGGGACCCAGGTTCAAGACGGCGATCCGCGCGTTGATGAGGCGGCGGCCTTCGCTGGTGACAACCCCGGCGATCGACGCGACGTCGTGCGCGGCGTTGACCCGGACCGAGACCGAGGCGAGGCTCTGAAGCTGGGTCGCGCGGAATCGCGCGGTCTCTTCATCCTGCTTGCGCCGGGTGATATCAAGCGAAACACCACTGACCCGGCCTGTTCGGCCGTCGGCGCGAGCTTCCATCCGACCGCGCGCCAGAACCCAGTGAATCGCGCCGTCGGGCCAGATCACCCGGTATTCGAACTGATCCTCGGCGGCCGAGGTGATCTCAAGGCGAAGGCGTTCGAGGTCATCGGGATGAATCGAACCAAAGAGGTCATCCAGCGAAAATTCCAGGCTGGGATCACGTCCATGAATCTGTTTGAAAACATCGGAACAGGTAAAAACGTTGTTGCTCTGGTCAAGCTCCCAGCTTCCCAATCGACCCGCTTCGAGCGCGAATCGGAGTCGATCTTCGGCCCGACGATGGCCCTCTTTCTCGCTCGCTTCATCAAGCGCCCGGCGAACCGCGGGAACGAGGCGATCCATCCGGGTCTTGACGACGTAATCCGTCGCGCCCCGCTTCAACGCCTCAACGGCCACCTCTTCACCCAGAACGCCCGAAAGAATAATGACGGGGGGATCGTCACGTTCAGATCGGACAAGCTCAAGCGCCTGAAGGCCATCAAACGCGGGGAGCTGATAATCGGCCAGAATCAGTTGATACGTTTTGTCACGGATCGCCGACAGGAATTCCTCGCGCGTTTCCACCCGGTCAATCGCGCAGCCGGGCAAGGCCCTGGTAAGGATCGACCGAACGAGATCGGCATCAAGAGGGTTATCTTCAAGGTGAAGAATATGATTGGTATCCACGTTCGTAGTTTCTCGCGACGGTTAACGCTTCGGCCTGATACTGCCCGGCGGCGGTTCGTTAAGCACGGCCCAGAAGACCCCAAGGTCCTTGATCGCCTCGATGAACTCCTGGAACCCGACCGGCTTCACGACATAGGCGTTGACGCCCAGGTGATAGCTGCGGACCAGGTCATGTTCCTCGCGCGATGAAGTCAGGATCACGATCGGCAGCCCCTTTAAATCAGGACGTGCGCGAACCTGTTCCAGAACCTGAAGGCCATCAATCTTGGGTAACTTCAGGTCGAGCAAGACGACCGCCGGATTCCCCCTGGCGCGGGTCGCGTACTCTCCCTGACAGAAGAGATAATCGAGCGCCTCGGCGCCGTCGCGCACCGAAATCACTTCGTTGGCAAGCTGGCTTTTGCCCAGCGCCACGAGGGTCAGTTCAAGATCCCTGGGATTGTCTTCGACGAGTAAGATCGGTTTAAGCATGGTATTACCGCGTGCCGGTGTTGATTATCCGTCGCCGCGAGGGAGCGCCAGATAAAGCGTGGCCCCACGCCCAACCGCCCCCTCGGCCCAGGCGCGGCCATGATGTCGCTCGACGATCCGGCGCACGTTCGCCAGACCGATCCCCGTTCCCTCGAATTCCTCCCAGCGATGCAAGCGCTGAAAGACTCCAAACAGCTTATCCACATACGCCATGTCGAACCCCACTCCGTTGTCCTTCACGAAGTAGACATGTTCCCGGGCGTCCGACCGGCAGCCGATCTCGATCACGACGTTTTCTTGGCGACTCGTATATTTCAAGGCGTTGGAGAGAACGTTGCGAAAGGCCAGACGCAGCATCATCAGATCACCCGTGATCGGCGGCAAATCCTCGATCTTCCAGTCGATCTTTCGACCAGTCGCCTCACTCATCACATCCTTTTTGACCTGGTCGATGAGCATGTCCATATTCAGGTTCACGGGAATCAACTTGGTCCGGCCGACCCTCGAAAACCTCAGAAGGTTATCGACAAGCGTTCCCGCGTAATCGGCGCTTTCGATAATGGTCTCGATGTAGCGCCGACCGTCGCTCGAAAGCGTTTCCGATTCGGCGTCGCGCAACATCTCCGCATAGCCGACAACGTGTCTCAAGGGTGCCCGAAGGTCGTGCGAGACTGAGTACGAGAAGGCTTCCAGCTCCTTGTTGCTGCGGGTCAGCTCGTCGGTCAGCGCGGCGACTTCCTCGGCCTTGCGCACGACGATGTTGATGATCGCGTTGCGCAGTTCGGTCGCGGCGCCGATGACGCGAGGACGCCAGGGGAGCGATTTTTCATTCACCCGTTCTTTCCAGATCTCGAACGAGTTGCGTGGACTCAGCTTGACGATCCGGCCGTTGCCGGATTGATCGTCCTGATCCTGCCGCCGCGGGTCGCCTCCCCACGCGACCGTCTGGATCACCTCGGGGCGAAACCAGAGGATGAAGCCGCGGTGCAGCTTTGAGATCGCGATGGCGAGCAGGCCGCTGGCCTGGTTCTTGTCGACGGTCAGCCCCGGGCAGTCAACCGCCAGCGAATCGGTCGCGTAAACCTCGTCCTTGCCATCCAGGATCAGGCGGTCGACGATGCCCCGGACCTCGGCCTCGACGGGCGTCTCGCCGAGCAAAGTGTACTGGTCCTCGACGACCACCGCCGCGCCGTTCGCGCCGGCGAATTCCAGCAGTTCAGCCGGGTGGTTGCGCAGGCCGTCAAGAAAATCCTCTTCCCCGGCCATGAACCGGAGCAGGTTCGATTCCGCCTCTTTCAGCCGCATCTGCTCGGCGTAATCCTCGTTGTGCTCCTTGACCTCAAGATGCGCCGAGAGAACCTGGCCGAGAAAGTCGCAGGCGGTTCGGGCCTCGAACGGAACCACCTTCGCCTGCTGGTTATGGCAGGAGATCAGGCCCCAGAGTTCACCCCCGCGCAGTACGGAGATCGACATCGACGCATCGGTTCCCATGTTCTTCATGTACTGAACGTGAACCGGCGAGACCGACCTCAGCGCGCAGTACGACAGATCGGTCGGCTCCCCCGTTTCGGGGTTCAAGGGCGGCGCGATCGGCACCGGCCGGTAGTGCGCGTCGGCGATCAGTCGAAGCCTGTGCTGCTTGTAAAGGTCGCGCGCCTGCCGGGGGATGTCCGACTCGGGGAATCTCAGGCCGAGGTAGCTCGGCAACGTTTCGTTGCGGTCTTCCGCAAGAACCGTGCCATGTCCGTCCTCGTCAAATCGATAGAGCAAGGCGCGATCAAAGCCGGTGATCCGCCGGACTTCCTCGACCGCGAGGGTTCCCACCTCGCGCGACGAGGCGACCCCCGTCAGCTTGCCGAGAAAGGTCCTGACCATCGGATAAAGACCGCGAAAGGTCACCGCCGACCCGGTCGACGCTTCCAGTTCCAGATAGGTCAGACCATCGAGCCGATGCGCGACGGCGTGAAAGAGCCGACCAACGGCCGAGATCGTCCTCAGAAACAGCGGGCTACGTTCCAGCGACGGGTTGTCCAGGTCGCTCAAGAGGTCCGATCCGATCTCCCTTCCCAGGACGTCGACGAGCGTCTTCGCGTCGAAACAGGTCTCGTTGCTCCCGAGCATCGCGCCCAGGTTTTCCGAGACCTGAAGCACGCGCCGGCCCGTTCCGTCCAGCACGATCAGCGCGCCATGCGGCTGGATGCTCCCCGGAATCTGAATCGGCTCCGCGTCGCAGGCCGAGGTATCCAGCTCACCCGGCCCGCTTGTCAAGGTCCCCGCCATGCGTCTCAGATCCCCCCGGCGTTTTCAAACAGACAACGCCGTCTTGCCTTCGTTCTCTTTCCGCGAAACGGAGACCGACCCGCGCCCCGTTTTGACTCGCGAACCTCGCGCGCCGCTCCGTGTCGAATTCGTGGAACATTTCTCAAGCCAAGGGAGTGACTCAGGCCCCTCACCCGTCCCCGGCAACTTCTGACTATAGTCAACCTCCCCACTCACTTTCCAGAGCCAACGAACCCATCGAGACATCTCCGATCCTGACCCGCGAAAGGTCGAAAAGCTGTCGAAGCCCCCTGGAAAAAAAGCCTGACTCCACTGTCTAGGATCGAATGCAGGTGCTCGACTGTTCTTATCAATTTTTGCAGTTAACGATGTATGTGTCGAATTGATCGCCGGGTCAAAGTCGTTGTGTCTTCAATGGTTCCGCCTTGCCCACGTGTTTGACCTTCGTTTTTTTATCCTCTCGAAAGATTTTCGCGGCGTCCTCTCGAAAGGATTCCCGGATGAATCTCCCGGTTCGCGGATTTCCACGTCCCGACGCGTTTTGCTTTCCTTGCGCGCGTCTCGACAATTTCCCCTTCCGGCCGACCCCCATCCCAGGCCATAGTGATGCCTCGGTCAGACCATGTCCGTTTGGATCGAGAACCGAGGCGGGAGGGTTGGGGGGATGGCCTGGAATGATGCCGGACCGGTGTCGACAACGACCGAACGGAACCTGAAACGCGATCCTCTTCAATCGGCGCGCCCGAACCGCCCCGGCGGGCGACCGGCCGCCTTTCTCGACCGCGACGGCACGATCATCGAGCACGTCCATTACCTCACCGACCCCGCGCTCGTTCGCCTTCTCCCCGGCGCGGCCGAGGCGATCCGAATCTTGAACGAGGCCGGTTTCGCCTGCGTCGTCGTCACCAACCAATCCGCGATCGGCCGCGGCCTTCTCGACGACGCCGGTCTCACCCTCGTTCACGACGAGATGAACCGCCAGCTCGAACGCGAGGGCGCCCGCCTCGACGCGATCTATTACTGCCCCGACGCCCCCGGGGTCGACGATCGGACGGTCATCGAGTGCCTCGATCGTAAACCCGGCCCAGGCATGCTCTTTCGAGCGGCCGAGGGGCTAAATCTCGACCTCGACGCCTCGTGGATGGTCGGCGACTTCATCAGCGACGTCCTGGCCGGAATTCATGCCGGTTGCCGGGGGTCGGTCTTGCTCGATCCCCAGGGAAGAATCGCCGGTCCGGCCGACGTTACCTATTATCGAACAGACGACCTTCTTGCCGCCGCCCGCCTGATCGTCGCCCTTGGGCAGTCGAACAACCCGGAGCCGAGCCGATGAAGATCCTCCTGACCGGCGGCGCCGGCTATATTGGAAGCGCCTGCCTGCGCTGGCTGCTCCGCGAGGGCCACGACCCGATCGCCTTCGATAACCTCTCCGAGGGCAATCCCCAGTCGGTTCCCGAGGCCGACCGCCGCCTGATCATCGGCGACCTCGCCGACCTCGACGCCCTGACCGAAGTGTTGAAGTCTCGTCGCATCGACGCCGTCATGCACTTCGCGGCGCTCGCCTCGGTCCCTGAATCGATCAAGGACCCCGACAACTATTACCGGGTCAACGTCGTCGGCACCAAGAACGTCCTCGACGCCATGCGCGCCTCGGGCGTCTCGCGGATCGTCTTCAGCAGCACCGCCGCCACCTACGCCTTTGACGCCCCCATGCCCTTGCGTGAAGACTCGCCCCAGATTCCCCAGACGCCCTACGGCACGTCCAAGCTCGCGGCCGAGCGGATGATTCACGACTACGCGCGGGCGTATTCGTTCGGCTACACGATCCTTCGCTATTTCAACGCCTCGGGCGCCGATCCCGACGGCCGCAATGGCGAGTCGCGGCGTCACGAAGGGCACCTGATCCCCTTGATTCTTCAGGTTCCGCTCGGAAAGCGTGAAAAGGTCTTGCTTTACGGCGGCGACTGGGAGACGCGCGATGGCACCTGCGTCCGCGATTATGTTCACACCGACGACCTTGCTCAGGCACATCAGCGCGCCGTCGAAAGCCTCGAACCCGGACTTGCTCGCGCTTACAACCTGGGATCAGGGACCGGCACGACCGTCCTGGAAGTCCTTCGCGCCTGCGAGGCCGCCTCGGGCCAGTCGATCCGCCATGAGATCGTCGACCGCCGCCCCGGCGATCCCGGCACCCTCATCGCCACGCCCGAACGGATCGTCCGCGAGCTCAACTGGTCGCCTCGCTTTACCGACATCAAGGCGATCGCCTCGACCGCCTGGGAATGGCACGGTCGCCACCCCGACGGTTACGCCACGCCTTGACGCCTCGCTCTCGTCCGTTTCGTCCGATTCGTCCGCAATCTCTTCTGCCTGAACGTCTTCCGCGTCGGCGCGTTCGTCCTGACGGTCGGCGATCTCGTCTCGCAGGATCTCCGCCGCCGCCGCGAAGGCATCCAGGATGGCGTCGAAACCGACCTTGCCGTGCACGTCGATCGTCACCCGCCCATTTGGCGTATCGATCACGCGCCGGGTCCACGAGATCTCCTTTTTGTCTCGGCGTTCGCGCACCGCCGCCACCGTCTCGGCCCTGGTCAGGCCCTCCCTGGCGACTCGATCCGCGATCTCGATCTGACGATCCGCTCCCTCGGCCTTGCCGATCTCCACGGCGACCGTCGGCGCGATTCGCCCCGCCTCGACGTGGTCGCGAACCGCCTCGGGCAGATCCAGCAGCGCGAGCGTCCGCGAGACGCTGCCGTGATGGACCTTCAACGCGTCGGCGAGTTCGCGCGCGCTCCAGTCGCGTTGATTCATCAAGTTTTGATAGGCTCGGGCGAGGTCCATCGCCGCAAGGTCGGCTCGTTGCAGGTTTTCGACGAGTTGCTGTTGCAGTCGATCGGGTCTTTCGATCGATGTCGGGACCATGACCACATCGATTTTCGAGAGCCCGGCCGCCCTCGCCGCCTGAAGCCTTCGGCCTCCCGTGACGACGGTAAACCGTCCCTTTTCCTCACCGATTCGGACCGTGATCGGCTGAATCTGGCCATGACAGATGAGGCTATCGGCCAGGCGATCAATGGCTTCGGGATCATCCTGGGTGCGCGGATGATCGGGGTCGAAGTCGATCGCGTTCACCGCGACCGTCCTGGCAATCATGGGGCCTTTTTCCAACCTGACAGATTCCGTTGCGGACACGTTTGGTCAACCTCCGGTCCTTTGACTCTCTCGACCCGCGCGCACCGGTCACGTCTCCCGGCTTGCTCGCTCCGGTCTCGGGCGTCGACAGATCCGCCCCGGGTTGACTATCGAGAGGTTCGCGCCTTTAGTTCTGGCGGGTCGGAGACTTTGAGGAATCAAGGACCGAGGACCAGACGCCTGGGTCACCTGGTTGTTTCGGCATGCTCTGACGCTGACTAGGACAGACGACAAAAGGGCAAAGGACAAAAGGACACAATTTGCCCTTTGTCCTTTGTCCTTTGCCCTTCTTCCCTCTGCCCTGCCCTGCAACCCACCCCGCCCAATCCCCCATCCCATTGGTCATCGGTCATCGGTCATCGGCCATTCCTTCTCTTCGCCGATCTCCCCCCAAAGTGTCGCGCCGCGCGACACTTTGGAGTAGAAAAACGCGCCTTCTCAGGCCACCCCGTACTTTTTGAACCAGGTCAGCAGCCTCTTCCAACCATCCTCCGCCGCCGCCGGGCGATAGCTCGGGCGATAATCCGCGAAGAAGGCGTGAGGGGTATTGGGATAGACCTCGATCTCCGCCGTCTTGCCCGACGCCTTGAGCGCGCCGAGCATCTTCTCGACCGAGGCGACGGGAATTCCCTTGTCATCGCCCCCGTAAAGACCAAGGATCGGCGCCTTGACCTCGGCGGCGAGGTCGATCGGATACTTGGGCTGATTCTCGGTGTGCTCGCCGACGAGTCGGCCATACCAGGCGACGCCCGCTTTCAAGCTCGGGTTGTGCGCCGAATAAAGCCAGACGATCCGCCCGCCCCAGCAAAATCCGGTAATGCCCAGCCTCGACGTATCCGCCTTGCCCGACGCCTTGGCCCAGGCCAGGGTCGCGTCAAGGTCGCTCATCACCTGAGCATCGGGGACCTTCGAGACGACCTTGAAAATCTCCTGCATGTCCTTGAGCTTCGAGACGTCGCCCTGTCTGGCGTACATCTCGGTGGCCACCGCGAAATAACCGAGCTTCGCGAACCGTCGACAGACGTCCTTGATATGTTCGTGAACCCCGAAAATCTCCTGAACAACCAGCACGGTCGGAAACGGTCCCCCCTTCGCGGGCATCGCCCGGTACGCGGGCACCGCGCCATCGGCCGTCGGAATCTTCACCTCACCGGCTTCCAGCCCGTTGGTATCGGTCGTGATCGTCTCGGCGGAAATTGGCTGCGTGGCCAGTGCGAAACCCGCGGCGAGCGTCGCCACGGTGAACTCGCGCCGGGAAAGCTCGATTTTCGGCATCAAGCTGAGTTGATCCTCGTTCATCGTTCCGCGTCTCCCTCGGTTGCGTCTTCAAAAGCTTGATTTGAATCGAATCGACCCGACCTGTCCTAAGCGAGTCCGTGACCAAACGCAAGGCCGTGGCTCCGCGTCCCGAGAGACCTGGCCTCGATCAAGGAATGGATCGTGAATGACTTCACAGGTTCAGACCTTCGATGACCAATGACCGATGACCGACCGAAAACTCACAAGTCCCTGGTTATCGGTCAACGATCCTCTGTCTTCCTCGGTCCTCTGAATTCCTCGGTCCTCGGTCATTGATCATCGGTCATCTGTCATCGGTCCTCGGTCATTGATCATCGTTCATCGGTCATCTGTCCTCGGTCATCGGTCATCGGTCATCGGTCATCGGTCCTCGGTCCTCGGTCCTCGGTCATCGGTCATCGGTCCTCGGTCCTCTGAATTCCTCGGTCCTCGGTCCTCGGTCCTCGGTCATCGGTCATCGGTCATCGGTCATCGGTCATCGGTCCTCGGTCCTCGGTCATTGATCTTCGCTCACGGCCTCCAGCCCAGCAGCGTCTGGCTGATATTCAACCGACCCGCCAGATCGGCGAAGGTCGAGATCAGTTGGGGATTCAGGGCCGAGGCGGCGGAAAGTCGAGCATAGGCGTCAAGCAACTGGTTCTGAATCTCCCAGCGGGCGCACGAGATTCCCAGCAAGGTTCCCGCTTCGAGCAACTGGCGGGCTCGCGTGAAAAGTAAAGGGAGATCCGCCGAGGGGTCGAGTGAACGCAGGACGCGCTGCAAGGATTCAGAGAGAACTTTTTCGAGCAAGGCCGACTCGGGCTGATAGCCCCAGCCTTTGCCCCGCGAATAGAGGTCATGAATCGTCTCGACCGAGCCATCGGTCTCGATCTGCTCGACGGCCTCGCGCAAGGTCAGGTCGAGGTACGACGAGGCCGCCGCCTGGAGCGGTTTGGGGATCGGCTGGTCAAGCTGGCCGAGCCGGTGCAAGACGTCGCCATCCTCGCGCGTGAGCCGTTCAAAGGTGCGCTGATAGTCGTCGATCCGATCGCGAAGAACGATGCCGATGATCCGCCGTTGTTCGTCGTTGAAGAGGTCATCGAGGCGATGGACCCGCCCCTGAAACTCGCGCGTCATCAGCGTCGTGACGTCGGCGAGCGAACCGCCTCGATAGGCATCGACGAGCCGTCGCTTGAGATCGGCATACGGTCCAGGCAAGGACGGAGGTCGCAGAACCGCGTGAAAATCAAGGCCGCCGTAATGGATGACCACGAAATCGGCCTCGGCCTCGTCCCAGGTCCGATGCGATTGCGCCCGCAACCGGCCGACGGCCAGTCGGCTGCTCCCCCGGCTGCGAACCTCCTCGTCAAGCACTTCGAGGTCGAACGGATACGACCGTTCCTCCGTGTCGCGCGACGCATAAATCAGGCTAATGGCCGAGTGCGCGAGGACGCGGTCAATATCCACACGCGCCGGCTTGATCACCTGATCCCAGACCCCCCGGCCGTCGCCGAACTTCGCCAGGTTGCTCGGCGCCAACGACAGCGTCTGCGTGAATTTCTGCTCGAAATCGCGGTTAAATTGTCGGGCGATATGAATGGCCCTGGCGGCGTAATGCAGGCATTGCGTCGTTTCCAGGCCGCTGATCTCGTCAAAGAACCAGCCGCAACTGGTATACATCAACATCCCATCGCGCTGCATTTCCAGAAGGCGGAGCGCATCGCGCCCCTGACCCCGATCCAGGTCGGGATGCCCGTGGTCCTTCAAAAACGTGGCGATCGACTCGGGCGTGCGATCCAGGACAACGTCAATATACGCATCACGCGCTTCCCACGGGTCGGGAAAACACTCGCGGCCCCGCGTGCTGAAGAGGTGGTCCAGCTCTTTCTTCAGTCCATCCAGCCCCTTGCGGAGCGGCTCTCTCCATTTCTGATGGAAATCGCCGCGCATCTTGCAGCCGCAATCCTCGCTCCAGCGGCCGACACCGTGGGCGCAGCTCCAGGCGCTCTTTTCGTGGATCTCCACTTCCCAGGTGGGCGGGTGGAGTTCGAGAAACTCGCCGTAGTTCGTCAGCTTGACGTCGGGCAACTCCTCCAGGCGCTTCAAGACATACGCCAGGGCCATATCACCATGCGGGTGGTGATGGCCGTACGACTCGCCGTCGGTGGCGATGTGCATCAACTGCGGGTGCTCTCGGGCATCGCTCAGGCCCGACAAGATCCGATGCACGAACCGCTCGCCATCGTCCAGCAGGCGTTCAAACGCCACCTGTTGCGAGATATTGCCGTCGTAAAAAAACAGCGAGATCGACTTGCCCGACGGCAGCTTCATCGTGTACGCCCGCGAGGGATCGACCCCGCCGGTGTCTCCACTCCACTCCTTGCCGCCGATCTTCCGCCAGCGCTTCGCCTGATACGGCGAGAGAATCGTGTACTTGACCCCCGCCTCCGCCAACGCCTCAAGCGAAGGAGTATCCACGGCCGTCTCGGCGAGCCACATCCCCTCGGCCTCGCGGCCGAACCGGCGGCGGAAGTCGGCAAGGCCCCAGAGAACCTGCGTCCGCTTGTCGCGTTCGCTGGCGAGGGGCAAGATCATGTGGTTGTACACCTGGGCGACGGCGTTGCCGTGCCCTCCTCGCCTCTGCGCGCTCACGCGATCGGCCTCGGCGATATCGCGGAGGACGTCGGGCGTGTGCTCTTCGAACCACGACAGAAGCGTCGGCCCGAAGTTGAACGAGATCCAGGCGTAGTTGTTCAGCAGGTTGATGATCCGTCCCTGATGGTCGAGCAGCCGTGCCCGCGTGTTCGGGGCGTAGCATTCCCGGGTAATTCGCTCGTTCCAGTCGTGAAAGGGCGCGGCGGAATCCTGAGCCTCAACGACATCAAGCCAGGGGTTCTCTCGCGGCGGCTGGTAAAAATGGCCGTGGATGCAGACATAACGCGGATATTTCATGCGCGACGAGGTCCACTTGCGGGTTCCCGGCGCGCCCCGGAGAGGTCAGGGCGCGGACCTGGGTCGAATGAACATAGCACCCCCGGGGCCAAACAAACAACGCCAGAAGTCCCCCGCGTCCGGCTCTTTTCCGTTTTCGAAATTCACCCGCGTTGCCGAACCTGGACTGGCTTTTCACGGCAAATTCCGCGCCTTTTCGTCGCGACCCCGACTCGCGCCGTCGCGGGAGAATGGCGAAATCCCGATGACCGATGACCAAAGGACCGTTGACCAAACCGAAAAATTCTTCCTCTTTGTTCATCGATCATCGGTCATTAGGGTTGTTGCGGAATAGCCGTAAGGTCAAAGGGCAGAAGGAAAATAGGACAAAAGGAAAGATCCGCCCTTTGTCCTTTGACCTTACGACAAAAACAGTCCCTTAATACGCAAAAACCCCATTGGTCCTTCACATCACAAGCTTCGCAATCCTTCCGCCCGCATCCGACGAGGTCTAGGCTCTGTCGGAAAAGTGGCATTTCCTTTGAGACTGTATCGACCTAAGGAGTTATGGGCCAAGGGTCGCCAGTGGTTCGGAGGAGGCTACCATGCCGCGGCATCAACTCACCGACGACGATTGGGATCTCATCAAGGATCTTTTCCCGGCACCCGCGACCACTGGGCGGCCGCCGCGGTGTCGTCGTCAGATCGTCGACGCCATCCTCTGGGTCCTCAGGACCGGCGCCCCCTGGCGCGACCTGCCCGAGGAGTACGGGCCCTGGGGCACCGCCTGGGACCTCTTCGACAAGTGGAATGGCGACGGGACCCTCGATCAGGTCCTCTCGCGGCTCCGGTCGCCGCATGTCGAGGCCGGGGTGATCGACGACCAGCTCTGGTGCATCGACGGGACCGTCGTCCGAGCCGCCCGGTGTGCCGCCGGGGGCGGAAAAAAGGGGACCCCGAGGAACCCGAGGACCACGCCTTGGGCCGATCCCGAGGGGGCCTTTCCACCAAGATCAACCTGCTCTGCGACGGCCACGGCCATCCGCCGCACTTCCACCTGACGCCGGGGCAGGCGCACGAGACGACGGCCTTCGTGCCGCTGGTGGTGGGGGCCGATGAGCGGCTCACCGATGGGGAGGGCGTCCCGGTGGCCTGGCAGGTGGCCTGGCCGGCGACAAGGGATACCGGGCGGACTGGATCGACGAGTACCTGAACGGGTTGGGCATCAAGCCGGTGATCCCGCCGAAGGCGAACGAGGATCGCTCGGCCCGGCCGGTGGAGTTCGACAAGGACGTCTACCGCCGACGGAGCATCGTGGAGAACCTGATCGGCTGGCTCAAGGAGTGCCGGCGGGTGTTCTCACGGTTCGAGAAGACGGCCAAGAACTTCGGTGGTATGATCAAGATGGCATTCATCGAGCGATCTCTGCGTCTGACTTGCCAATAGGCGTTTTCTGACAGAGCCTAGGACATCAAGGCAACCTCGGCCGGCGCCTCGGGAATCGCTCGATTCATCATCGTCAGCCAGAAGACACGCCAGCCGATGATGCAGAGCATGGCCAGCAGATTGATCAGTCGCTCGGCCGCGCGAAGCTTGGACTGCTCGGCCTGGCAGCCGGATTTCAGCAGTCGGGTCACCCAATTGTTGCGTGGACTGCTTCAGGTTCTCCAGCCAGCGGACGCTCTCCTTCTGCTCGATCGGGATGCGGGTGGGGTTGACGCTCTTCTTCAGCGCGTTGGTCCCCTTGAACTTCTCGCGGGTCCAGAACTTGACGGCCGCCAGGCCCAGCGGGACGCCTCCGGAGGTCAGCACCAGGCTGGAGTGCATGAGCACCCCGCAGAGGGTGTGGGAACCATGCTGGCCCTTGATGATCGAGATCTGGCCGATCGCCTCGGTGCTGTCGCGTTTGTAGCTGAATTCGGTCGTGTCGCGCAGGACCAGGGTCGGGCCGGTGGTTCGGGCGAAGCGTGCCCGGGTGGCGGCAAAGTGGCCGGCCAGGATGAGGCCCTCATCGACTCGCCGGTTGCTGAAGAATCGATAGGCGGCCTTGGTGGCGGCCCAGTCCTGGCAGGCCATCGGCACGGTGGCGCCGATCCTTCGTCCCAGATCGCCGAGGAGTTTCCCGAGGCGAGTCTTCAGCCGGTGGTCGGGAAACTCGCCCCCGTCCAGCTCGCTTTCCACCCAATCGTCCATGACGGCGGCCCAGAGGAGTAGCTTGCGGATCGAGACCCGGCCCAGGGGGACGAATTTAGCCTCGAATCGAGGCCCCGGCAACTTGTGGGTAATTCGAAGACCGTAGAGTACATCTTGAAAGACCCCGGGCGAACTCCCAGTATTTTGTCTCCACGGCCACGAGGGGAGCTGACGTCTGAAGAGGACACTCGGCCGCTCCGAGCATCGGCGTGCTTCCGCGGCAACAGGGATGGCTCCCGGCTCGTGAAGGGGTCTCCCGAGTTGGGGCATGAGCATGGATCAGGCCAATTGAGTCATGCAGGGTCGGAGGCAATGTCGCGACACGCGGCTACGATCGAGTCAGAGATGGACCGAAGGCTCGAGGCCGCACCTGGCCCCGGCTCCCCGAACGCAATCACGGCCCGGGAGCCGCGGGAATCGGCCGTCGAATACCTGCGGATGCACGATGAGGAGGTCGCGTGCGGCGAGGCCGACGGGGGACGCCCCCACTCCAACAAGTGGATGCTGGATGTGCAGTGGGAAGACGCCCTGTTCGCCGTGCTCCTCTTCCGCGAGGATGTCATGGAGTTCCTTTGCGGCACCGGAGGGTCGCGGCCGGTCCGGCATTTCCGCGAGCGCGAAACGTTCGACGACCTTGATGAGATGGTCGCCCCCCTCCGGAAACGGTTTGCTGTCCTGGACGAGGTGCTCGGGGTGGACCGTACCGAGGCCGAGATGGGGTTGGGACGGGGTTGGTGGACGCCCCGGTGCGCCGCGAGCGGCCGTTGACCGGTGCTTCCGGGTTTCCTTACACCCCGCCCCGAGGTCAAACGTCGATGGCCGTCTATACTGATTCCTTCATCGCCTCGGAAGAGGAGTTGAGGAGGGCCTTCCGGCTCCGATTCCCCGTCGCCGATCGGCCGGTCGAGCGGGCGTTCCGGGACCCGTTCACCTCGGTCGTGGCGGGCTTGGTTGCCTTGACGGGGATATCGAGATCGACCCGCCCAGGGCTCTTCACGGGTGACGAGGTGCGAGGCGGTGGGTTCCCGGTCGCCTCAGTGACCCGAAGTCGCCACAGTTCACGGACGGTCATCCCGGCCGTGACCATCAGCTCGTCGGCCCACGTGAGCGCCTCGCGGGGCAGCTTGGCCAGCTGGCCCGACCGGTAGGTTAGCAGCTGGTACTTCTCGCGCCCCCAGCCGAACACCGGGGCAAGGCCCTTGACCTCGACGCCCTCGACGTGCCGGTCGCCCAACGCCAGCTCCGCCTTCAGCCACCGGCCGAGCACCGAGTTAAGGCCCTCGTCGCCGAGGTCGCCCTTGACCACGACCAAGTAGCCGTGGGCGCCGTTGTCGTTGGTGCTCGACCCGTCGTAGAGGTTTTGCAGGGATGTCCCGGGGGGGGTGGTCCAGCGTCCGGCGTGCTGAAGGATTCCGGGTGGAGCGCGCATGGACCGCGAACGTTGTTTTTTTCGATTCTCGCCGGTTTTATCGGCCCGCGGTCGCGCCGTCCTTAAGACAATCCGTGGTCGACGTTCCGGCACACCTTTCCGGCCCTCCCCACTCTCAAACGTCTTGCGAACCGGCGGGGTGAGCACAAGGTCACCCATGCCGGGTCGCTCTTCACTGCTCCGGCACCTGATTTTCCGTGGCGGGCGTGCCATCACCCCGAGAAGACCCCCGGATCGTACCCGGTCAGGCGACCGCCGGGATGGCCTCCGACTCCCGCGACCGACGCAACCGCGACGGGACGCCGGGGAACCGCGTGATCGCGTAAACGCTCCCCGAGGCGACCGCGAACATCACGACGACCAGGACGAGCGGGGGGCCGACCACCACCAGGGTCACGACGCTGACGACCACCGTCAGGCCGATCAGCTTGATCTTGTTGATCCGGCGGAGCCCGCCGCTGCCCTCAAGGTCGGCCAGGATCGGCCCGAAGAACCGCGACCGCAGCAGCCTCCGGTTCAACGCTGGAGACGATCGGACCAGGTAGTAGCTGGTCGCCAGCAGGAACGGGACGGTCGGGATGCCGGGGACGACCAGGCCGACGACCGTCAGCGCGAACGACCCGCCGGCCAACACCATGTACCAGACCCGTCGCAGGCCCGACGCGACGACCGGCGTGCCCGGGTCCTGGGCGGTCGACTCGTCGAGGGCGGGCCGGAGGGTCCGCCGGTAGGCGCCCTCGGCGGCCGAGACCAGGGCGGCGCCGGAGGTCGAGTCGGGGTCGAACCGGACCTCCAGGTCGCGCCCCCAGAAGGTGGCCCGGCAGGAATCGAGCCCCGGGGGGCCGGAAAATTCGCGGGCGACCCGGCGCGCCAGGCCCGAATCCTCGCGGAGGATCGGGTTCCTGAGACGGAGGACGCCCGGGCCCTCGCGGACCGTCTCCCAGCGCGACGTAACGTCACCGGCCGGGAAGAGCGTCAGAGCCGTCCACGGGTGACCCCGCGCCGGGGCCGTCTCCCCCTTGCCCGCCGCGATCGCCTCGCGCACGGACTCCGCGAACCGGGCCGCCATCTCCGCCGCGCTTACCCGCCCCGCGGCGAATTCCAGCCGGCAGGTGCCCGACGCCAGGCAGACGTGGACCGCGCGCACGCCCTCCCTGGCCACCGCCGCGTCGGCCAGCCGCCGGCAGAAGGTCTCGTGACCGGGGCGGAACAGGTCGGGGTTGCGGACGACCAGGAGGCCGTCTTGTTCGGAGATCGACACCCGGTCGTCGCCTCGTCCCGAGGCGGACGGCGCCGGCGTTGGTTCCCCCTCGGTCTTCCCGCGTCGCTTTCTCACGGTACGTCCTCACAACTCGTCGACGGCCGGAAAAGGCCGCCGGACCGACCTGGCGCCTCGAAACCTCTTCAGGGCGCCCCCAGGTAGTAAAACCCGATCCCCAGTATCGTGTAGACGGCGATCAACATCACGCCTTCCAGCCAGTTCGACTCGCCGTCGACCGTGATGTTCCGGCCGACCATGACGGCGATGGCGATCGCGATGACCTCGAACCGGCTGAACAGCAGGTCCATCGGCTGACCGATCAAATGGCTGGAGAAGACCAGAACGGGGGCGACCAGCAGTGCGACTTGCGTGCCGGCGCCCATCGTCACCGAGAGGGTCAGGTCCATCTTATCCTGGCGGGCGAACTGGACGGCATTCAGCAGCCCGGAGACGTTGCCGACGGTCGCCAGGAGAAAGATCCCGGCGAAGACCGGGGTCAGCCTCAGGAGCCCGGCCGTCGGTTCGACCGCCCCGGTCAGAACCTCGCTCATCACCGCCAGCGCCACCGCGGTGACGGCCAGGACGGCGAACGACCGGCCCATCCCCCAGGCCTTGCGGCCGGTCTCGATCGGGCCCTCCGGCTCTGTCCGGGTGAAGAGCTGTCGGTGCGTGACCAGGGTGAACGCGAGGCTGCACAGGTAGGAGAGGAACAAGATGGTGGCGATCTCCAGGCTGATCCGGTTCTCCGACCCTGAGGAGAAGTGGAAGAGCGCCGGGACGATCAGCCCGATCACCGCCAGGAGCAGGAGTTTGGAGTTGACCCCGGCGAGCTGGGCGTTGAACCGCTGGGTGTTGTGGCGGGCGCCGCCGGCGAGCAGGGAGAGCCCCAGGATGAACAGGACGTTGCCAAGGATCGACCCCGTCAGCGACGCCTTCACGACGGTCTGGAGGCCCTTGCGAAGGGCGAAGACGCCGATGATCATCTCGGGCACGTTCCCCATCGTGGCGTTGAGCAGGCCGCCGAGCGTCTCCCCGAGGTGAACGGCCAGATTCTCGGTCGCCTTCCCGATCAGCGCGGTCAGCGGTACGATCCCCAGGGCCGAGGCCAGGAAGACGACGAGCGGGTTGGCGCCGTAGTGATCGAGCCCCAGCGCGACCGGGATGAACAGCAGGAGCAGGTAAAGGGCCACCGGTTCGCTCCCGCGCTGCTCGCCAGCGCGTCAAGGTCGGGGGGAAGTGCGGCCAGGGCTGTTTCCCTTCTCGGGAATACCCAAGGACCAAGGACCGAGGAAAAATCGAAAACAGGAAAAATGAGCAAGAGCCTTGCCGTCCTTTTTCAATCATCGGTTCTTGGTCGTCGGTCATCAATGGAGAAGGAAACAGCCCTGGAAGTGCGGCCGGTCTCGGAACCCATCGACTTGAGGGACCCGGGGTAGCGGCGCTCTGGATCGGCCAGGAACCGCCAGACCGTCTCGGAGTTACAGGAGCCGGATCGTAACATGGGATCAGCGACCCGCCGAAGCTTCCCGCTCCCTTTGTTCCCGAGGCGGTCGCCCCGGGCCGCGATGAGCCGCCCGGCGTCCGGTCGGGGTGGGTCGTACAACGACACCAATCCGACCAATGACGGAGTGCCCGTCTCGTGGCCGCGCGCCACCGCCAGCGTCCGAGAGCCCTTCGCGGCCGACGCGCCGACGCGCCTCTCCAACGCCTCGATCGCCGGGGGCTGGAGCCCGCGGGCCTCGGCGACGGTGCGTACGGCGCCTTTCATGACGCGGAGCCGCTGACCGCCCTGCTCGACCACGGCTTCCGTCCGCCGGTTTTTCGGAGAAACTTGAGGGCCGGGTGTCCCTTCTTTTCGGCCACTTCGTTGTCGCCGTGCTCCTTCCGGCGTTCGTCCACCTCGGCGAGAGTGAGCCCGGTGTCGGGGTTGACATGGAGCGTCGCGAGCGCGTCGGGAACCAATTCGGAGGCGATGCCAGGGGAATTGGCGTTCGCGGGTTTCGGGTGCGCCGGCTCGGTTTCAGATTTGCTTGGGATCGTTAGCATGGTGAAAATCCTCTCCGGCGCCTGAGCGGTTGACCCTGGTTTACCTGCGTCGGACGCGACCCACTTCCACTGGCATATCTCCGTCGTGCCTGCGCCGAGTTCGTCCATGGAACGTCGAGAGACGACTCACCCGTCGGGATTCACATGGTGGACATCGTTCCAGAGGAGGATGGCCGGGTCGTCCAGTGTATGCTCGTAGCCCACGACGCTCAGCGATGCGGTACTGAGCACGAGGTGCCTCGCGTCCTCCGTGGTCAGGCCCGTCCAGCGCGCGGCGAGGATGCGGGAGAAATGGGCGTGGCCGAAGAGGAGGACGCGACCGCCGGCCGCCCGGAGGCGGGCGATCAGGCGGTCGGCGCGGGCACCTACCGTTGCGAGCGACTCGCCCCCCGGGCAGCCGTCCCGGAAGAGATACCAGCCCGGGCGCTCAAGGCGGATGTCCGCGGTGAGTCGTCCTTCATAATCGCCATAGTCCCACTCGACGAGGTCCGGGGTGACCCTGGCGACGGCCGCGTAGCCCGCCAGCTGGCAAGTCCGCCGCGCCCTCTGGAGCGGGCTGACCAGAACCTCTGTGAAGGTGAGTCCCGCGAGTCGTTCCCGCAGTCTCCGTGCGTCGCTCTCGCCCCGCTCGGTCAGGGGGATGTCGGTGCGTCCGGTGTGACGGCCCGACAGCGACCAGGCCGTCTCGCCGTGCCGGGCCAGGTAAACATCGGGGAGCAGGTCGTTCATGGAATGTCCTTCGAGTCACCCTTGGGGATGGCTTCAGTCGTCGTGCTCATGTCCGTTCCTTGGCGGCACCGTATTCACCACGGCGAGCAGCCCGATTGCACCTGACTCGATGAAGCAGGGCCTCCCGCGCCGCCATCACGTTCGCCTTCTTGCCTTGCCAGATCTCCAGGGCCGGTTGCTGGATGGCCCGTCCGAACGAAAAGGCCAACGCCCAGGGCCGTCGCGAGTTGAACCGGGCGTTCATGACATTCAAACGGGCCGAGGCCAGATCCGCCGATTGGCCGCCCGACAGGAAAGCAATCCCCGGTACGGCGGCCGGGACGGCGCGCAAGAGACATTGGACCGTCGCGTCGGCCACCTCCTCGACCGTCGCTTGCTCGGGGCAGGTTGATCCCGGAAGGACCATGTTGGGCTTGAGAATCATCCCTTCCAGCATCACCCCTTGCGCCTCAAGCTTGTTGAAGACCGTTCGCAAGACTTCCTCGGTCACTTCCCGGCATCGACCGAGGGTGTGCTTGCCTTCCATGAGCACTTCCGGCTCGACGACGGGGACCAGACCCGCTTCCTGACACAATGCGGCATAGCGTGCCAGCGCCTGCGCGTTGGCCTCGACGCACCCTCGGCTGGGAAGGCCATCGCCGATCGAAAGGACCGCGCGCCACTTGGCGAACCGGGCACCCATGCGAAAGTATTCCGCCAGGCGATCGCGCAAGCCGTCCAGCCCTTCGGTGATCTTCTCTCCGGGATGACCGGCCAGCGCCTTCGCGCCGATGTCGACCTTGATGCCGGGAATGATCCCCGCCTCGGCGATGACCTTGAGGAACGGGGTGCCGTCATTCTTCCGCTGGCGGATCGTCTCATCGAAGAGGATCACGCCGCTGATCGATTCGCCGAGTCCGGGCGTGGTCACGAGCAATTCCCGGTAGGCGCGTCGAGCCTCCTCGGTCTGGGCGATGCCCTGCGCGGCGAATCGCTTGTCGCAGGTCGAGATGCTCTCGTCCATCGCAAGCAAGCCCTTGTCGTCGGCGACGAGCGCTGCCGCGGTCTCGATCAATGCTCGCTCGTTCATTGGGGGACACTCCACTTCCAGTCGCGGATCTCCGGCATGTCGATGCCGTTCTTGTCGATGTAATGTTTGTGCTCGATGAGCTTGCCCTCAAGGTGCCGCTTGAGTTCGGCCCCCTGAGCTCCCATCCGCGGAAGGCGATCGATCGTGTCCATCACCAGGTGGAAGCGGTCCATGTCGTTCAGGACCGTCATGTCGAAGGCCGTCGTGATCGTGCCCTCTTCCTTGTAGCCGCGGACGTGGAGGTTGCGGTTGGCCCGGCGGTACGTCAGCCGGTGGACCAGCCAGGGATAGCCGTGGAAGGCGAAGATGATGTGTTTGTCCCTGGTGAAGAGTGCGTCGTACTGCGCGTCGCTCATTCCGTGCGGCCCCTCAGTGTCGGGCTCCAGCTTCATGAGATCGACGACGTTGACGACCCGGATCTTCAGCTCGGGCAGGTGCTCGCGGAGGATGGAGACCGCCGCCAACGTCTCCAGCGTGGGGACATCTCCACAACATGCCATGACGACGTCGGGCTCGCCCTCTTGATCGTTGCTGGCCCATTGCCAGATGCCGATGCCTTGCGTGCAATGCTCGATGGCGGCGTCCATGGTCAGCCATTGCGTGGCCTCGTGCTTGCCGCAGACCACGAGGTTGATGTAGTTCAGGCTGCGCAGGCAATGATCCATGGTCGACAAAAGGCAGTTGGCGTCGGGGGGGAGGTAGACGCGGACCATCTCCGACTTCTTGTTGATGACGTGGTCGATGAAGCCGGGGTCCTGGTGCGTGAAGCCATTGTGATCCTGCCGCCAGACGTGAGATGTGAGCAAGTAGTTCAGCGAGGCGATCTTCCGCCGCCAGGGGAGTTCCCGGCTCATCTTCAACCACTTGGCGTGCTGGGTGAACATCGAGTCGACGATCCGGATGAACGCCTCGTAGCTGTTGAAGATCCCGTGACGGCCGGTCAGGAGGTAGCCTTCGAGCCAGCCCTCGCACTGATGCTCGCTGAGCATCTCCATGACGCCCCCGCCGCGACCGAGAAACTCGTCATTCCCGACCGTCTCGCCATCCCACTGGCGATCGGTGACCTCGAAGACCGCTTCCAGGCGGTTCGAGATCGTCTCGTCGGGGCCGAAGACCCGGAAGTTCCTCGGATCTTCGTTTTTCTTGATCACGTCGCGGAGGAACGGGCCGAGCACGTGGACGTTGCCTGCGTTGACGGCGGTGGGCGCGGGCACGTCCACCGCATAGTCGCGGAAGTCGGGCATGTCCAGCGCGCGGAGCAGTTTCCCGCCGTTGGCGTGGGGGTGGAGCCCATCCGCCGGTCGCCCTCGGGCGCGAGTTCAGCCAGTTCGGCCACGAGCCGACCATCCCTGTCGAAGAGTTCTTCGGGCCGGTAGCTTCGCAGCCAGTCTTCGAGCTGCTTGAGATGCTCGGGAGGAGCCGTGGCCGAGACGGAAAGTGGCACCTGGTGCGACCGGAACGTCCCTTCGACTGGCTTACCGTCAACGTATTTCGGCCCGGTCCAACCCTTGAGCGACCGGAGGACGATCATCGGCCAGCGCGGGCGCGTGGTGTCGCCCTTGGCGCGGGCGTCGTGCTGGATTTGCCGGATCTGCTCGACCACGCGGTCGAGGGTCTCGGCCATCGCCTCGTGCATCCTGTCCGGGTCGACTCCCTCGACGAAATAGGGCGTCCAGCCGTAGCCGACGAAGAGGCTCTCCAGCTCTTCGTGGCTGATCCGGGCCAGGACCGTCGGTTCGGAGATCTTGAAGCCGTTGAGGTGGAGGATCGGCAGGACCACGCCGTCGGTGACCGGGTCGAGGAACTTGTTGGAATGCCAGGCGGTGGCCAAGGGGCCGGTCTCCGCCTCGCCGTCGCCGACGACGCAGGCGACGATCAGGTCCGGGTTGTCGAACACGGCGCCAAAGGCGTGGCTGACCGAATAGCCCAGCTCGCCGCCCTCGTGGATCGACCCGGGCGTCTGCGGCGAGACGTGGCTGGAGATCCCGCCCGGGAAGGAGAACTGCTGGAACAGCCTCCTCAGGCCGGCTTCATCCCGGCCGATGTTCGGGTAGACCTCGCTGTAGCTGCCTTCGAGGTAGACGTTGCCCACCACCGCCGGGGCGCCGTGACCGGGACCGGACATGTAGATCATGTTCAGGTCGTATCCCTTGATGACCCGGTTCAGGTGCGCGTAGATGAAGTTCTGGCCCGGGGTCGTGCCCCAGTGTCCCAGGAGCAATTGCTTGACGTGCTCAAGCTTCAGGGGCTCGCGGAGAAGGGGATTGTCGCAGAGGTAGATCTGGGCGACCGACAGGTAATTGGCGGCCCGCCAGTAGGCGTCAATCTTGCGGAGTTGTTCGGGCGTCAGGGCGGCTTTCGCGACTTCGGTGAGCGACATCGACTAGTTCCTCCATCAGGTACGATCGGTGTGAATTCGTGGGTGACGGGTCGTTACGACGGCCTGCCCGCGAGTCGAGCCGCGGCCCTGGCGATCACCAACTCCTCGTCGGTGCGGATGACCCGGACCTTGGCCGGCCCGTCGTCGGTCGAGATCAGGAGGGCGCCGGATGCGTTTCGCTCCGCATCGATGGCGATGCCGAGGAACCCCAGGCCGTCACAGATGCGGCGGCGGATCTCGGGCGCGTTCTCGCCGATCCCCCCGGCGAAGACCAGGGAATCAAGCCCGCCGAGCGCGGCGGCGAAGGCGCCAATCCAGTTCTTGGCCTGGTAGCAAAACAATTCGATCGCCTCGGCCGCCCGGACGTCGCCTTCCCGCCGTGCCAGGAGGTCGCGGACGTCGGAGCTGGTCTCCGAGACGCCGAGCAGGCCGGACTCGTGATTCACCAGGTTGTCAAATTGATCGGCCGTCATCCCATCGGCTTGCGAGAGGAATCGGACCAGGCCCGGGTCGAGGTCGCCCGCGCGCGTCCCCATGACCAGCCCGGAGGCCGGCGTGAAGCCCATCGTCGTGTCGATGGAATGGCCCTGTCGGACGGCCGCCATGCTCGCGCCCGAGCCAAGGTGCGCGAGAATCACCCGCCCCCGCGCCTCGTCCGGCCCGGCGACGCGGGCCAGTTCCCCCATCAGATACTCATACGAGAGTCCGTGAAAGCCATAGCGACGGACCCCCTCGGCCGCGTACCGCCTGGGGATCGGCACGATCTGGGCGACGCGCGGCATGTCGTGATGGAAGGCGGTGTCAAAGCAGGCGACCTGGAGCAGATCGGGAAGTCGGCGGCGAAAGGCCTCGATCAACCCGATCTCGCCCGGCAGGTGATCCGGGTCGTACGAACAGATTCCGCGCAATTCGACGAGCAGATCCGCCGTGACGCGTTCGGGTTCGTGGTAGCGACTTCCCCCGTGAACGACACGATGCCCGATCGCGGCAATCTCCGTGAACCCCACTGAATGTTCGAGCCAATCCATCAGCAGCCGGACGGCCGCGTTCTGGTCCGGGGCCTCGACCCGACGGTCTTCTCCGGGACCACTTCCGACAGGGTCCACGACCCACCGGGCGTCCTTCAGCCCGATCCGATCGACCCGCCCCGAGAGCAGCCGCGCGGGCGGATCGGCCCGATCAAAGAGGGCGAACTTGAGGCTCGACGATCCGCCGTTGATCGCCAGGATGCGGGTACCTCGCGGGCTCACGGACCCGACGGTCTCGGCCACGGAAGCACCCGTGGGGTTCAAAACGCGATCTTTTAATGGGCTCATCGCCTTGCCTTTAATACGTGGATCGATTCTCTCGTCACGTCACGTCACGTCGCACCTCAGCGCGATTTCGTTTTCGACAAGGATTCGTAGCCGGAGAGGACGTCGAATAACTCCTCGTCGATGGAACTCTGCCGGAGGCGGCGGAACGTCTGGTTCAGGTTTCCCACGAGTTCGTCGATGTTTTTCTCCGCCCGCTGCATGGCGGCTAGCCGGCTCGCGTTCTCGGCCGCCAACGATTCGGCGCACGCCTTGAAGAGCGAGACGAAGAGATACTCCCGGACGAGTGCCCGCAACGTCCGCTCACGGCCGCCGATCACCTCGGGCAGGTTTCTGGTCGGCCAGGGGAGACGGGACAGTTTGAGTGCCCAGGAATCGTCCAGGGGCAACAGGCGTTGGCTGACGGGTTCATAAGCCGCCCCGGAACTGGGGCGGTTGTGAAACAGGTAAAGTTGAACGATCTCGCCCTCGGCTTGATGCGCTTCGCTTTCCACGAGGATCTGTCCGACGAGCGGCGTGATGGCGTTGACGGACGTCGGGACGGTGAAATGACCAACCGGAGTGAGACCGGCGTCCGCCAGCCGCGATTGAATGCGCTCGCCGACGGCCCAGACCTTCTTTTCGCCAGGCAGAGGCTCGAGCGCCTTGGCGACAAAATCCGCCAGGACATCATTGAACTGGCCGACCAGCCCCTGGTCCGAGCCGAAGACGATGGCGCGCACCGCCTCCGAGCCGGCGCCTGGCTTTCCGGCTCGCCCGGCGTCGGCTTCGCGATTCCTCAAGCACACGGCCAGGCCCAACTCCACGGTGCGTTCATAGTCCGCGAGCGCCAGCACCGACTTCTCATACTGTCCGATGCTCGACGCGGCCAGCGCCTTCATCGAGCGGACCACCGATTTCAGATCACCCGCCCCGCTGATCTTGCGGCGCAGGCTCGCCAGGGTATCGCTCATGGTGTCTTCCCGGGTTTGGCGACCGGTGTCGGCTGAAAAGGCGCGATCGCATCGCCGACGACTTTCAGGATCGCCTCGCGGTCCTCGTCGCTCAGCGTCTCGTTCGAGGAAAAGCGCTTACGGACCTCGGCCGGTACGTCCGCGACCGCCTTCCTCATGGCGTGCTCGGCATCCCGCACCTTGGCGACCGGCACACCGTCCAGCAGGCCCCCGGTCAATGCCACGAGGATGACGATCTGTTCGTCGACGGACGCCGGTTGGAGCTCAGGTTGGATGAGGACGGCCCGGATTCGCTGGCCGTGGTCGATGATCTTGCGGGTGTGGTCGTCGAGCCGCGTGCCGAACTTGGCGAAGGATTCCAGCTCGGTGAACTGCGCGTACGCGAGCTTGAGGTCGCCGGCCACCGCCCGGTAAGCCGCCCGCTGCGCCTTGCCGCCGACGCGAGAGACCGACTTGCCGACGTCGACGGCGGGAAGGACACCCAGTTCGAAGAGAGTCGGCGACGTGTAGATCTGACCGTCCGTGATCGAGATCAGGTTGGTGGGAATGTACGCGGAGATGTTCTGCGCCTCGGTCTCGATGACGGGCAAGGCGGTGAGCGAGCCGCCGTGGAGGTCGTCGCGGAGGTGCGTGGAGCGCTCCAGGAGCCGCGAGTGGATGTAAAAGATGTCGCCGGGAAACGCCTCGCGACCGGGCGGGCGGCGCAGCAGAAGCGAAAGCTCACGGTAGGCGCGGGCGTGGTGGGTCAGGTCGTCATAGACGATGAGAACGTCCCGGCCCGCTTCCATGAAATGCTCCGCGATGCTCGTCGCGGCGTAGGGGGCGATGAAGGTGAGACCGGGGGGGTCGTTGCCTTCGGTCACGACGACGACCGTGTAATCCATCGCCCCGTTCTCGCGGAGGGTGGCGACGACCTTGGCGACGGCGGACGCCCGCTGGCCGATGGCGCAGTAGACGCAAAGCACGTCCTGATCGCGCTGGTTCAAGATGGTGTCGATCGCGATGGCGGACTTGCCGGTTTGGCGGTCGCCGAGGATCAGTTCGCGCTGGCCGCGGCCGATCGGGATCAGGGCGTCGATGACGATGATGCCGGTCTCCAGCGGCGCGGTGACCGGGGCACGGTCCATGATCGGCCGGGCAGGGCGTTCGATGGGCAAACGGTGACCGGAGGCGACTGGCCCTTTGCCGTCGAGCGGCGCGCCCAACGGGTCGATGACGCGCCCGATCAGACCGTCGCCTACCGGCACGTCCATGACACGCCCCGTACGCTCGACCTCGTCGCCCGCGTGCAGGTGCTCGCACCCTCCAAGGAGCACGACGCCGATCTCGTCCGAGTCGACGTTGAACGCGATGCCGTACAGGTCGCCGGGAAACTTCACCAGCTCGTCAAAGCCCACCCCCGGAAGGCCCGAGACCTTGGCGATGCCGATCGAGACGCTCGTGATCGTGCCCACCTCGCGCGGCGTCATCCGCGGCGTGAACGCGTCCAGCGTCCGGCTGATACCCGCGAACGCCTGGTCAAACATGGCGTGCAGACCATCAGGCGTGTTGTTCATTGCCCCCCCTTTGGGGACGAGGACGCCGGTTCAAGCTCGGGCTTGCCGTTCGCCTTGGGCTCGGGCTTCGCGTCCGACTTCGGTTTGACTTCGGCCGTGGGCTTCACGTCCGGCTCGGGTTTGTCTTCGGCCTTGGGCTCGGGTTTGTCTTCCACGCGCAAGAGTTCGACGGCGCTCTTTTCCAGCGTCGCGAGATAATCCGCGATGCTCCAGGCCACCTTCTGTCCGTTGGTGGAAAGTTCGATACCGCTGACCAGCTCCGGCGCGGTCTCGAACTGGACATGAGCGTCCGGGGCGAACGTTTCCTTGATCGCGCTTTCGATCGCGCCGCGCTGTGCCGGTGGTAGGTCGAACACGCTATGCACGCTCACCGTGTGATTGGACGTTTTGAAGGCGGTCGCCAGCTGATCCTTGTCCGCCCCGGTCAGCGCGCGCACGCGGCGGACGAAGACCTCGCTCATCTGTTCCTCGACGCTTGCGGTGGCAAGGTCCGCCAGCGTCTTTCGCGTGATGGCAAAGACTTGCTTCTGGGTCCAGCGGATGATGTCTTGATTGAGGTTGCGTTGTTCAATTCGCAACGCCTCCTGGCGTTTGGCGCGCAAGGCATCGGCATCCTTTCGAGCCTCGTCGAGGAGCCGCTGGCGTTCGGCCTTGGCCTCGTCCGTGGCCTTGACAAAGAGCGCCTTACGCTCCTTGTCGAAGACCTCGTTCTTGTGCTGAAAGTCGTCGCGCTCTTTTTGCGCTTCCGCCTTCTTCGCCTCGGCCCCCGCGAGCTGGGCGGCGATCCCCTTCTCGCGTTCGTCGATGGCGTGGAGGATGGGTTTGTACAGGAACCGCTTCAACAACCACACGAGGATGAGGAAGTTGACGGCCTGGGCGGCGATCGTGAACCAACCGTTAAGCATGGCTCACTTCCCCGTGGTTTGGGCGATCACGTGATTCCAGAACGGGTTGGCGAAGATGAGGATCATCGAGACCACGAAGCAGTAGATCGCGATCGATTCGATCATCGCCAGGCCCACGAACAAGGTCCGTGTGATGGTGGAGGAGGCATCGGGCTGCTGTGCCAGCGAACTCAAGGCCGTCGAGACGGCCTTTCCCTCACCGAGCGCGGGGGAGATACTCCCGATGGCGATCGTGAGGCCGGCGGTGATGATCGAAGCCATCGCGATGTAAGTCGAGGCGTTCATCGGCGTCCCTTTCGTTGGGTGTGGTCTTATCTCAATCCCCGCGGGTTCGCGTGGCGGCCGCGATGTAAACCGTGGCGAGGATGCTGAAAATGTAAGCCTGTACCATGCCGGTCAGCAGGCCGAGCAGGTTCATGATGATCGGGAAGATGAGGGGCGTGATCGTCAGCAAGATGGCGATGATCATCGTACCGCTCATCATGTTGCCGAAGAGGCGGACGGCCAAGGCCAGCGTGCGCGAGACCTCGCTGATGAGGTTGAACGGCAGCATGATGAACGTGGGCTTCAGGTAGGACTTGAGGTAACCGCCCAGCCCTTGCTGTTCGATACCGTAGACCGGCACGGCGACAAACACGCACATCGCCAGCGCCGCGGTCGTCGAGAGTGACCCGGTCGGTGAATCGTACCAGGGGAGAATCGTGCAGAGGTTGGACACCGCGATGAACAGGAACAAGGTGCCGATGAAGCCGAGATATTTCTCCGGATGCTGTAGGCCCACCTCCTTGATCTGTTCCTGAATCGTGGTGACCACGATTTCAAGGGCGCCTTGCCAGCGTGTGATCGGCCCTTCGGTCGCGAGCTTACGAGTGATCAGCTTGGACCCGACAGTCATGACGAGCATCAACGCCCAGGTCGTGACGATCGTGCTGTTGAGCACGAGAAAGCCGTACCGCCAGAAGACCAGTTCATCGGGGCTGATGCGCATTGCCGGCCTCCATTTCCATTCGAGTCGGCTCTTCCGCCGGCGCCCGCGCGAGCCGCTTGACAACGATGAGTCGCGCGATCAGAAATCCCAGCAGGCACGCGACAAGCCTGGACCAGTGGCCCTGAGAAACCAGATAGAATCCCGTCAGAACCAGGCAGGTTCGCAACAGGAGGCTCCCGACGAACCAGAGCGCCGGGCTCCCGGACGTGAGAGCCTTCTGGATCGTCCACCAGAGCCCGCCGAAGAAAATCGCACCGAGGAAGGCGCCGGCAAGGAGCGACAAGGTGAGAGACGGCATGTCACTCATCGAGATCCTCCTGGATTTCCTTGGATTCCAGGTTGACCCAATGCCAGGCGTTGAGGCAGCCGACTATCAAACCGATGAGGAGCAGCATCAGTGTCCATGAATACGGAGTCGGGTAGCGCCGGTCGATCCAGATCCCGAGTGCCGCGCCGATCAGGGTCGGGACCGTCACCGTCCACCCGATCAACCCGGACATGCCCAGGCCGAACCAGACGCTCTTCGTCCCCCCGCGCCGCGCCTTCAGCTTGCGCGCGGCCTGTGCGCCGACCTGTCGGCTGAAAGGCGACTCGTTGTTTGCGCCATTTGTTCTATCGCTTTTATTCATGTTGAAATTCCATGAAGCGACGGATGAATCCGCTCTCCATCTTCGCGAGGACCGAGCGAACGCTCTTCTCCTGATCGTCCACGTCGAGGAACCTCCGCTTCACCGCCTCGTGAAGTTTGCCGAGGTCCGTCCCGCCGATCGCATCACGCACCGAGACCAGGACGTCGATGCCCGCCTTGACCAGAACCCCCTGATCGACGGCGAGATAAACCTCGCCCTCCGACTCCGTTTCATAGGTCAGAATCCCCGGCGCCAGGGCCGCCGCGCAGTCGAGTCGGTGCGGCAGGAGCCCGAAGGAACCCTGGGGCGCCTGGGCGACGATCCGTCGCACGCCCTTTTTCTCGATGAAGATCTGGAAGGGAAGGAGAACCTTGAGGTTAATGGCTGTTGACTCCCTGAGCGGCTGTCGGTTTCGGTTTGGCGGCAGCCTGGGATTTCTCTTGAACCTGGGGTTTTGGGCCAGGATCGGCAGGGACCGCGGACCCGGCGCCCTTCGCCTTTTCGATCGCCTCGTCGATCGACCCGATCATGTAAAAGGCACTCTCCGGGTAGTCCTTGAACTCGTCGTTCAGGATGCGCTCACAGCCGTCGATCGCGTCCTTCAGGCTGACGTCCTTCCCCTTGATGCCACTGAACTGCTCGGTCGCGAAGAACGGCTGGGTCAAAAATCGCTCGAGCCTGCGGGCGCGACCGACGACGTTACGGTCTTCCGGGGAGAGCTGCTCCATCCCGAGCATGGCAATAATGTCTTTGAGTTCCTCGTATTGCGCCAGCGTCTTCCGGATTTCTTGCGCCAGGAGATAATGCCGCTCACCGACGATGGACGGCGTTGCCATCTTCGAGTTGGATTGCAGCAGATCGATGGCCGGGTACAGTCCCTCGCTCGCCCGCTTGCGGGAGAGAACGATCGACGCCGAGAGGTGTGAGAACGTGTGCACGGCCGCCGGGTCGGTCAGGTCGTCCGCCGGCACATAGACGGCCTGGATGGACGTGATGGCGCCCGTGTCGGTGTTGGCGATGCGCTCCTCCAGTCCCGACAACTCGGTGCCCATCGTTGGTTGATAGCCCAGCCGCGACGGCATCTGCCCCATCAACCCCGACACCTCCATGCCGGCCTGGATGAACCGAAAAATGTTATCGATGAGCAGGAGCACGTCGCGGTGCTCGTCGTCGCGGAAATACTCGGCCATCGTGACGGCCGCCAGGCCCACGCGGAACCTTGCCCCCGGGGGCTCGTTCATCTGGCCGAACATCAACACCATGTGCGGGAGGACGCCGGCTTCTTTCATGTCATGGTAGAGCTCTTCCCCTTCGCGACAGCGCTCGCCGATGCCGCAAAACATGCTCACACCCTTTTGATGCCCGACCATGTTGTGGATCATCTCGGTGAGCAACACCGTCTTGCCCACGCCCGCGCCCCCAAACAGACCCGCCTTGCCGCCGCGCTCCAGGGGAACGAGCACGTCGATGACCTTGATGCCCGTCTCAAAGACTTCCGACTTGGTGGAGCGATTGGCCAGCGGCGGTGGGTCGCGATGGATGGTGCGCCATTCCACATCAGTCGGCGCCGGTTGGCGGTCAATCGGATTCCCGAAGACGTCGAACATTCGTGAAAGGATTCCCTTGCCCACTGGTACCTTCAGTGGTCCGCCGGTGTCCTCCACGGCCATGCCGCGCGCCAGACCCTGCGTGGGGTTCAACGCGATCCCGCGGACGTGATGTTCATCGAGCTGCATCAGCACCTCGACGGCGACCCGCGTGCCCTCCCCCGCGTAAAGCAACGAGTAGATGGGCGGCAAGCTGTCTTCAAACCGGACATCGATCACACTACCACGCACCGACGTGATGACGCCTTGAGTCGCGTGCCCGGCTCCTTTACCTGACGTCACCGGTCGGGTCATCGGACTGCTTTCTTGTTCTCGAGTGCCTGCACGATCGCAAGGCGGCGCTTGTGACGGAGGGCGCCGCTGAAGTGAGAGGCGAGAAAGGTTTCGATCAGTTCCCGGGCGAGCCCGGACCCGATCACCTTTCCGCCGAGACAAAACACATTCATGTCGTCATCCTCGACGCCCTGGTGGGCGGAGAAGACATCATGGATGAGTCCGGCTCGCACGCCGGGAACCTTGTTCGCGGCGATGGAAGCTCCCACGCCGCTCCCGCAGAGTGCCACCCCGCGTTCAACCTCACCCGCGGCGACGGCCCTGGCAAGGGGGATGATGAACTCGGGGTAGTCATCCTCGGGGTTCAGTTCGTGTGCGCCGAAGTCCACGACCTCGTTTCCCGAGGCCCGCAGCGACTCCGCGATCTGCCCTTTCAAGGCAAACCCTCCATGGTCCGCGGCGATGCCCACACGCATCAACGTTTCTCCTTGACCCGCCGGAGCAGGTTATGGGTTTGCTCGCAGACGTTCTCCACGGTGAAGCCGTAGTGCTCCATCACGACCGGTCCGGGAGCTGAGGCCCCGAATGTGTCCACCCCGATCACGGCGATCTGTGGGCCGACATAGGATCTCCAGCCCAGGGACGCGCCCGCCTCGATGGCCAACAGAGGCACACCCGACGGCAAGACCTCGTCCCGATACCGGTCCGGTTGCATCGAGAAGAGGTCCGTGCTCGGCAGGCTCACCACCCGGGCCTGAACGCCCTCGGTCGTCAACCGGTCTCGCGCGTCCAGGGCCAGATGCACTTCGGAGCCGGTCGCGATCAGGATGATGTCGGGGCGCTGACCCGTCGGAGAGTCGGCGAGGATATAGCCGCCGAGCGGCACACCCGCCGCCAGTCCCGGATACCGGACGGGGTCAAGCACGGGCAGACCCTGTCGCGTCAACACCAGGCTCACGGGACCTTCCCTCCGCCCGACGGCCAACCGCCAGGCGGCGACCGTTTCGTTGGCATCCGCCGGCCGGATGACGACCATGCCGGGGATCGACCGCAGACCCACCAGTTGTTCGACCGGCTGATGGGTCGGGCCGTCCTCCCCCATGGCGATGCTGTCGTGCGTGAAGACGTAGATCACCGGCAGGCCGTTCATGGCCGCCAGGCGCATCGGGGGACGCATGTAATCGCTGAAGACCAGGAACGTCCCCCCGTAGGGGATGAGACCGCGGTGCAGCGCCATGCCGTTCAGGATCGCGCCCATGGCGTGCTCGCGGATGCCGAAGTGCATGTTGCGCCCCGCGCGGTTCTCCGGCTCGAAGTTCCCGGCCCCCTCCATGTTCGTGTGGGTGCTGGGGGCGAGGTCGGCCGAGCCTCCCATTAATTCGGGCAATTGAGGGCCCAGAACCGCGATCGTCTTTCCCGACGCGATGCGGGTCGCCATCGGGCCGTCCGCGGCCGCGAAGGTCGGAAGCTTGGCGTCCCAGCCCTCGGGAAGCTCTCGGTGCATGACCCGTCGGAACTCCGCCGCCGGCTCGGGGTATTCCTCGGCATAAGCCTCAAGGCGTGACTGCCATTCCGCCTGCGCCTGACTTCCGCTCCGGGTTGCTTCCCGGAAATGCTCGAGCGCCTCCTCGGGGATGAAGAAGGGAGGTTCCACCGGCCAGCCCAGCCCCTCCTTGGTCAGTCGGACCTCCTCCAGACCGAGCGGCTCACCGTGGGCCGCTGAGGTGTCTTGCTTGTGAGGACTCCCGAAGCCAATGTGGGTCCGGACCGCGATCAAGGAGGGTCGCCCTGATTCTTCACGGGCGGCCTTCAGCGCGAGGGCGACCGCGTCGATGTCGTTGCCCTGTGCGACCCGCTGGACGTGCCAGCCGAACGCGGCGAAGCGGGCGGTCCGGTCTTCGGTAAAGGCCAGCTCCGTGCTGCCCTCGATCGTGATGTGGTTGTCGGCATAGAGGACGATCAATTTGCCCAGGCGCAGGTGACCGGCTTCTGATCCGGCCTCGGAAGAGATCCCTTCTTCCAGGTCGCCGTCGCTGGCGACGACGTAGGTGTAGTGGTCCACGATTTCGTGACCGGGGCGATTGAACCTCGCCGCGAGGGCGACCTCGGCGATGGCCATGCCGACGGCATTGGCCAGGCCTTGCCCCAACGGACCGGTGGTGGCCTCGACGCCGGGGGTCTTGCCATATTCCGGATGGCCCGGGGCGCGGCTCCCCCACTGGCGGAACCTTTGGAGCTCTTCCAACGGCAAGTCGAAGCCCGTGACGTGAAGCAGGGCGTACAGAAGCGCACACCCGTGTCCGGCCGAGAGGATGAAGCGGTCCCGGTCGGGCCAGAGGGGGTCATGCGGGTTGAACTTGAGCGAGCGATCCCAGAGCGCGTAGGTCATGGCCGCCGAACCCAGAGGCAGACCGGGGTGCCCGGACTTCGCCTTCTGCACGGCATCCACGGCCAGGAAGCGCAGGGTGTTGACGCAGAGTTCGTCCAGTTCGGGCGGTGCGATGGTGGCTAAGTGTGTCATGTTGGTGTTGAGCCTTTTCTGATCGTGTTCGGGACGTCGCGACGACTCTCTGTTGGCGATTGACCGCCCATCTGAAGTACGCCCCGGACTCGGGGCGGGTCGGCGAGTGCCCCGGGCGGCAGAGATTCCGGCACGTCGAGACGCGCCACGCCGATCCGGTTGTCGGCCATCCCGTAATAGACGTCGAACCGATCGGGCATACCGAGATCGTCGCGTCGGTCGATGGCGGTGGGAAACACGACGTTGGCGACGGTCCCGATGCATTCCCGCGGTAATTCCGGCGTCAAGACGGGCTCTGGCGAACGATAACGGATCACTCGGGGATGGTCCCTGGAGAGGACAAGCACTCCGGCTGAGTAGCATAACTTGTGCAGAACCGTGCTCGGTTCGGCCAGTTCGTGGACGCCGTGGTAGATGACCATCCAGCCGTGCCTTGTCAGGATCGGGGGAGTGCCGCCGCCGATCTTGAGCTGCTCCCAGGGCGCCACCGGGCTGGCGAGCCGGTTATGCAAGGTGAAGTGGCACAGGTGATAGGGCTCATCGCCGGCCTCGCCCAGGGGACAGTAGGAAATCCAGATGCTCTCGCGATGAAGATCCACCAGGCGCGACTCCGGCTTGCACACCGTTTCCTCGGGACGCGTCCCGGGAAAGAGAGGCCTGTGGAGGATGGCCATGGCCGGTTTGCCGGCAGGATCGGGAATGGCCACGGGGAAGACGCTGGCGTCTTTATTGTCCACGTTGTCGAACTCGATACCTTCATAGGGGCGGAAGGTCGCGAGTCCCAAACGCCGCCAGTGGAAGAGATCCTCCGAGAGGGCCAGGGCGATCCGGGGGCCACTGGGTGAATACGCCGTGTAAGTCATCACGTAACGCTTCAGGTCTTCGCCATAAGTAATCCGAGGGTCCTCACAACCTCCGCCTCCGTCCGGCCGCAGTTCATAATCCGCCGTGGGCTCCAGTGCGATGCCGAGGCGCTCGACGCCCGCCGGGTCACCGGCCTCGTTGAACTTCACCCGCGCGATCCCGATGCGCGAGTAGTTTCCCTTCGCGACCATACGCGGAAAAAGGTAATAGTGCCCATCCGGCCCGCGAACCCCGGCCGGGTTCAGGACCCCTTCGACCTCCAGGGGATTGCCCGGCTCCGGCTCCATCACCAGCCCGAGACGCCGCATCTGAAATCCAGCCATCACCCTTCCTCCCGAGGTCACGCTCGTCCGACTCAACCGAGACAGGCGTTGATTGCTTCGATCACCCGCTTGGTCTCATCCGGGTCTCGGACCCGGATCGAAACGACTCCGGCTTGCTCGGCGGGATAGTCGTTGCCGCCCGGGAACAAGGCGTCGCCGACAAAGATCATCTCGTCGACGGCGACGCCGAGGACGTCTCGCAGCTTTCTGATCCCGTAGGCCTTGTCGATGCCCGGCTTCGTGACGTCGATCGACGTCGCGCCGCCCAGACGGACGGAGAACTCGGGAATCAACGTGTCAAGGATGGCTTTCATCTTCTTCCGATTGGTGAAATCAGGGTCCCATTTCACCTTCTCGCCCAGGGGGGCCTGTTGACCCAATGCGGAAAAGGTGATCTGACTGCCCCGGTCTTCGATCACCTCTCCCCAGACCTTTTCAGCCTTCAGTCCCGATCGATCGATCGCCTTCTTCAAGGAACTGACGATCTTCTCTTTCTGTTCAGGGGTAAAATCCTCGGCGTAAATCCGGTCCCAGCCTTTTTCGTACTTATAAAACTGTGTTCCACATGTAGGAAGGAGCGAAAGGTTCTTCAAGCGTTCGTCGCTGGCGAGGTGAGAGAGCACCTGTTTCTGAAATTGCGGCCAGTTGCCGCCGGAGATCACGGCGACCTTGACGTGAGAAAGCAGTCGGTTGAAAAGTGCCGCCATCTCCGCATCAAGCGATGATTTGCTCCGGGCCAGTGTCCCGTCCAGGTCAAATACGACGAGCTTTTTCATGGTTACGGCTTCCGTGTTCATGGCCCAGCTCACGATCCCGAACTTCCCCGCCCGGAACTATTCCGGCAGTGCGACTTCCAGCAGGGTGACTATGCCGCGCGGCTGGTAGGAACATGCGCCGACCTCCGCCGGCAAGAGCACAACGTCACCCCGTCCCACGGGAAAACCGGTGCCGCCGTGCTCCAGCTTCCCCTCGCCGACGATGCCGACCAATACCCGCGGCGCTCCCGCCGCGCCGACTGTGAACGGAGCCTGTCCCGTGTGCCGCCAGACCGAGAAATGTTCACAATGAAAGAGTCGCTCTCGCCGTACCGGGGCCGTCTCCTCCACGACCGGCACCACCGGTCGTATCGCGACTTGCTCGAAATCGAGGCAGGCGATCGCCTGCTCGACTTGCAGCGGCCGCGGCTTGCCTGTCCTGGGGTCGACGTGGTCCCAGTCGTACAGGCGGAACGTGACGTCGCTGTTTTCCTGCACTTCGAACACGACAAGGTCGCCAAGGGAATGAACGGCGCCGGCCGGGAGGAAGACGGCGTCTCCGACGCTCGGCGTGAAGCTTGCCAGAAGGTCCGCCACCCCCCGACTCGCGAGCGCCCGCCCCATATCGTCTCGGGTCGTGCCCGGTTTCAGGCCCGCGTAGATTCGGCTCGTCGGGGTCGCCTCCAGCACGACCCACGCTTCGGTCTTGCCGCTCTCGCCCGCCGGGATATAGTCTTCCTGCCCGTCCCTGGGATGCACCTGAACCGAGAGCCTGTCGTGTACGTCGAGGAACTTGAGGAGCACGGGGAACCGCCGGAATCGTCCCGCCAGTTTTCCCATCAACCGCTCCGGCGACTGCTCCAGCAATTGCCTGAGTGTCGAACCCTTGAGCGGCCCGGCGGCGACCTTGCTGGGATGATCATCGCGGTCGCTCAGGAGCCAGGCTTCGCCGATGGGTCCGTCGCCGGGCAGCGGTGCCGCGAGCAGATCGCCCAGGCGCCGGCCGCCCCAGAGCCGGTACTGGTCGATCGGTTCGAATTGCAAAGGATACATTGAAATGTTTTTCATATTATAATTACGCATTTTGTCCGACAGGTCCGTCGCGGGCGCGTTCTTTATGAGGCCGTGCGTTCGGGTCAGTGGCTGTGCGTCTTCGCGGAGTGATACTCTTTTCGGATGTGCTCGATGTCCACCGAAGGTGGCGGGAACGTCATCTTCAGCGCTTCCAGATGCTCCACGACGATCCGGGCGACGGCGAGGTTCCTGAACCACTTGTGGTCGGCGGGGATGACGAACCAGGGGGCGTTCTCGGTGCTGCAACGCGAGAGTGCGTCCTCGTAGGCCGTCGTGTAGTCGTCCCAGTAGGCCCGCTCCGCGTAGTCGGCCTCGCTGATCTTCCATTGCTTGGCAGGGTCGTCGAGCCGGTCCTTGAAGCGTTTCAGTTGCTCCCCCTTGGAGATGTGCAGGTAGAACTTGAGGATCAGTGTGTCGTCCTGGACGAGGCCGCTCTCGAACGCATTGATCCGATCGTAACGGCGGGACCATACCTCCCGTGGGACGAGGTTATGAACCCGGGCGATCAGGACGTCCTCGTAATGCGAACGGTTGAAGATGGTCACCACGCCCCGGGCCGGCGCGGCGCGGTGAACGCGCCAGAGGAAGTCGTGCGCCAGCTCCTTGGGGGAAGGCTGCTTGAACCCCACCACCGTGCACCCTTGGGGATTCATCGAGCCCAGGATGTGACTGATCGTCCCGTCCTTGCCGCCGGCGTCCAGCGCCTGAAGGCAGATCAGGAACGATCGCCGCCCGTCGGCATGGAGCAGATCCTGCAATTCCCGCAGCCTCTGCCGGTAGTGCTCGATCTCCTTGGCCGCCTCCTTGTGGCCTTCGTGGTGGTTCTTGAACGTCGGGTCGATCTCGTCGAGCTTGACCTTGGTGCCGGGGAGCACTCTGAAGCGTTCCGCATAGTTCACTTCGCTCCTCCCGCCACCAGTGGGTCGAGTCGCTTGATGCTCATTTCGGACGACCCGTTCGCAGGTGACCGGGCGAAAATCTCCCGCGCCTGAGCCAGGAGTTGGCCCTCGGTCAGGTGGTGTTCGTCGACCACGACCGAGCCGATGATGTGTTCGGCCACGTCATGATGATTGTGCTTCAAGTCGGCCAGCAGCTGATCCATGGCGCTGCTCTCGCCGGTGCCGGTGCCGAAGATGACGATGGCGTCGGCGCCGCGCAGCGTGGCGGCGACGGCTTCGAAAAAGCTCTTTCGCTCCGGCTGGCGTTTCCCGTCGGTCTCCGGGTTCTCGGACCTCAGATGCCGGCCGAAACCGCGCGGGTCATAAGGCACGATCCGCTGCGCGACGGCCCCGTGCGACTCGGTGCGGTAGACCTTCGCCTCGTGATGGTCGATGACGACGAGCAGTTGAACGCCCGTCGCGGGCGGTGGGGGACCCGCGATTTCGCCCGAAGTTTCGAGGAAACGGCGAATCGCCAGCACCTCCTCGACCGAGGCGACGTCCTTGTTGTGGTGGGCATGCCATGTCGCCGCGTGCCCGTTCCGCGTGACCTTGAGGGTGCCGTTGTCACCCTCGGCAACGTCCGCCAGGGCGGCGAGAAGAGACCGCGCGTCGTGCCACTCCAGGTTGTGAGCCGTCGGGTGACGGAAGATCGCCTCGTAGGTGCGCTGGTGATGCCCGTTCAGGTGGGGTTGGACCTTCGCTTGCTCTTGAGTCGTCATGGTCCGATCCTCGGAAAGGTGTCTAACTCTGGCCGCAACCCTGGAACGACCGTCATCGTTCCAGGGCGCTTCAGGGCCGTTACGGTTGACCGTTCCTCACCTCAATGGCGCGGGTCCTCCCGGCTCGTCTGGACACGATCGCCGGGACGCGTCAATCAGGGGCCGGACCTGCGTGCGCGAGGGTTCCGGTCGGAGGCCGATCGGAACCTTCGTTCACCAGTGACTGATCGGGTCACGGGGCGGCGGTGGCGAGTTGTTCGCCATAGACCGTCGTCGAGTTCGCCTGCGTCTGATCCAGGAGACCCCTGGCGCGTTCCACCTCGGCGGATGTCCCGTGGGCGACCAGGAGGAGTTTGCCGTTCTTCACCTGGCTCTCGTATTGCAGGACACTGTCCTTCGGGATGCCGATGCTGAACATCGCGGCGCTCAAAGCGCTGAGCCCGCCCATCACCGCGGCGCCCTCGAGTGCGCCGACGATCCACATGACGAGCGGTCCCCCCACGAGCACCGGCCCGATGCCAGGCAACCAGAAGAACGCGGAACCGAACAGCATCCCCCAGAAGCCGCCCCAGAAGGCTCCCAGCTTGCCCCAGTACGCCATGCGGTCGCCAGCGGTGTAGTAGCCGACGACGTTCTCTTCCGTGTGGTAATCCTTGCCGACGATCGAGAGCTTCTTCATGTCGAAGCCGCCCTTCTGAAGTTCGCGGATGGCGTCTTCAGCCAGCTCGTGGGAATCGAAGGTCGCGACGACGGAGTTCATGTTGGACATCTTGCGGTTTCTCCAGTGGACTTTGGTTGCAGAATGAATGGGTTCAGAAGCTGTGGCTTTCCCTCTACGCACGTTCCATCCGGCGAGAACAAGGTCAATCTCCTTTTCGTGCCGAGTCTCGATGGCGGCCTGTTTTTTCAGGTAGAGGCCGACATCCCCGAAGGAAGTAGTCCCCTCGCCGTCGCCAGTGTCGCTTCGACTCCGGTGTTCGTCTCGGATCGGACTGGGGTCTTGACCTCCGAGCATGCGTCCTCAGTTCGCCCAATCTTGGACGCGACGGCACACGAGTCATCCTGACCGCCCCCCAGGAATGGTCGCAACAGTTCAAGGGGCAACGGGAAGATGATCGTGGAATTCCTCTCCGAGGCGACCTCCGTGAGGGTCTGGAGGTAGCGCATCTGCATCGCCATGGGATAAGGCGTCATGATCTGGGCGGCTTGCCTGAGCTTGTCCGCGGCCTGGAACTCCCCCTCGGCGTTGATGACCTTGGCGCGCCGGTCCCGTTCGGCCTCCGCCTGATGGGCCATGGACCGCTTCATCGGCTCGGGGAGGTCCACGTCCTTGACCTCGACGACCGAGACCTTCACCCCCCACGGCTCGGTGTGCCCATCGATGATCTCTTGCAGACGCCGGTTCACCTTGTCGCGCTCCGTCAGAAGGTCATCGAGTTCCGCCTGACCAAGCGTGCTGCGCAAGGTCGTCAACGCCACCTGGGAGGTGGCGAACAAGAAATCGGCCACCTCCAGAACGGACCGCATCGGGTCCACGACCCGGAAATAGAGTACGGCGTTGACACGGACCGAGACGTTGTCCCGGGTGATGACGTCCTGAGGTTCGATGACCTTTGTGATTGTCCTCAGATCGACCCGCATCATGCGGTCGACCGGCCAGAAGACCAGGATCAGCCCCGGTCCCCTGGGATTCGGCATCGCGCGACCCAGCCGGAAGACCACACCGCGCTCGTATTCATTCAGGACACGGATGCAGGTCAAGACGTACATGCAGATCAGTACCAAAGTTATTGTTATCGTCATTGCGGCGATCTCGATCATTCCCATGATTCAAGCTCCTTATGAAGGGTCTCGCAACGTTTCCTCGTTTGGATCAGAGATCTCCTGGCCGATTCCCGCTCCAGGTCTCCGTGGGGGAAATGCCGCCCAGCAAGAACACCTGGACGACGGTGCCGGTCGTGAACGCCTGCACGATCGCACCGCTGGCCGGTTCGACCTCCGCGGCCGCCTCGCGCACTTCGATGCCGGTGATGCGCCTGATCTCCTGCCGAAGCGCGTCGGAATCGCTAGCGAACAACTGCCGGTGAAACTCCTGCACCCGGGCGGCCCCCTCGGCGGTTCTGGCCAGAGCCTTTTCGGCCGGCGACAAAGCCCCGTGGAGCGTGACGACCAGCGTGTTTTCACTCAGGACCACGGTCACCGCTCGGGGCGCGTGGCCCGTCCTCTGCTCCTGAAACTTGCTCACGGCCTCAGCCACCTGCTGCGCCTTGGTTGGTTTCGGCGTGGCCATCGAAGTCATCCTTATTTGAAGCACTGCTTTGGTGAGTCCTGGGACCGTTCGCCCGGGTCTTACCGATCCCGGTTCGGATCCGATCATCGGTCGAGCGGAAGTGCCGCCGTGTCGCTCTGGTGGGTTGGTGAGTCGCCCGTCGCCTTCCGAGGAGCGACGAGTCGCCAACCCTCCGCCAACCCCCAAGAAATGCCTCAGTCGCACGCGGTTTGATCCCCGTTCACGACAGACCTCCGTGACGGAACCTTAAATGACTGTGTCGACCGGCTTGCTGGTAGCCCCGGCCGACATCAACCCTTCGATCACGACTCGGAGCGCCGGCGTTGCGGGCGTGTCGGCTCTCACGGGGCTCACCGATCTGCTCGGCGGCGGTCTCGCGGTCCGGGACGGGTTTGCTTCCCGCGCCGCCGTCGGCGTTGCGCCAGAGTTGGCGTATGGCGTCCGAGAGCTTGTGCTTGCCGAACCTCGCCATGACGGACCCTTCGCCGGTTTGAGACACCCTCGTGTACCAGAACGCCACAACCCCGAAGGCAAAAAAAAACCCGACGTGGTCGAGCGCCGTTGTCGGGCGTTCGACCACGTCGGGTTACTCTCTGAGTGACCCCCCGGGGCAGCCGGGTTGTCGTTCAGCTAGTCATCCAACGATCACTACATTTCAGTCTTGCGACGCGGAGTGAGAAACGCAAGGGCTTTTTCCGTCGAGTCTGTTATTATCTGTTCTCAGACAGCCTGCGAGACGATGAGCCGATGCCCCGTCGCGACGCGTCCGCGATCGGACGGGAGGGCTTTCGATGGGAGCGAGAACCAGATGCACGAGGCCCCCATGAAATCGCAGGGTGAGATCGAAGCCGCCATCTGCGAAGGAACCCGCCGCTTCGAGCAGGAATACATGGGCCGCGGCCCCAAATCTATCCACACCTACCTGATCGATGACTGCGTGGTGATTCGCCTTCAGGGCGTTCTGACCGCGGCCGAACAGCATCTGGTGAAGTCCCTTCCGGCCGAGAAGGGGAGAGACCTGCTCAAGCAGGTGCGAACCCATCTCATCGAAACGGCGCGGCCGCTCCTGGAGGCGTTGGTTCTGGATGTCACCGGCGTCAAGGTGGTGAGCTTGCACCACGACATCAGCACCGTGACCGGGGAAGAGGTCGTGGTCTTCACCCTGGCCGAGTCTCCTCTCTTTCGCGATCCGAAGAAGAAATGAGAGCCCGTGCGACCGGCCGAACGGCTGGACAACCGAGGCGTTCCTTCAGCACGGCGTGCCCACGGTCAATCGGTACCAGCTCGCGACAGGTCAAGCGGCGGGATGTCCCCATCATCGAGGCGAGGTTGATCCTCGCATGCCTGGATCTCATAGTCCGGCGAACAGGGGGCGTTCAGGTGCCGGGCGCGGTAGGTCGCGCCTGCCTGGCACCTGGACCTGTGACGGTCGAAGTCGATATTACGAGCATCTCCCCGTCTGTCCCGGATTGAATCCCGACCCGTGCGTTCTCCTCGCCACGACAACATTTTCCGCTCAGAGAGATGCACCCGAGTCCCACTCAGGCGTGGCCTGCTCGCGGAGGTTGCGGAGATAGGGAAATAACCGAGGAAAAATTAGGGAAATCCTTCGAACTGATGCTCACGGGGATAAGGACCGTTGAGATTTCGACGGTTCAGGAGACCGTCATGCCCGATGATCAATGACCGCCCAGTCGGGTCAGGGTGGGATCGGGCTGCCAGAGGTAAAGGAAGGTGGGAAGTTTCGTCCGGTCCAGACCGGGGTAACTGAGAGGAATGAGCTCGGATTGCAAGGGAACGTTCGGCACGGTCGAGTAAATCGAGCGGACCGGATAGCCGGAGCGTTGAAAGATGACCACCTCGGAGCCGGAAATGCCGGAGAGGTGCTCTGCCTCGCTGATGGCGTCGTCGGGATAGCCGAGGGTATCGATCAGGTGCAGTTCAAGCGCACGCGGAGCGGCGACGATCCGGCCATCGTGAACGGCCTGAAAGTCCTGATCAGACATGGTCTTGCGATAGGCGCGAACCCGACAGGAAAAACGGTCGCGGAAGCCGTCGGCCATTTCCTGAAAGAGAGCGCGGGTGTCGTCGGTCATGGGCGTGAGGACGGTTCCCATGTCGATTTTCTCGCCGGCCTTGATCGTGTCGACGCGGACGTTGAACGTGGCCATCGCTTCCTGAAGGTTCGCATGATTGACGACCGCGCCGATCGCGCCGGTCAGGCTGGTCGGCAAGGCCACGATTCGATCGCAACCCGAGGCCAGGTAATAAGCTCCGCCGGTCGCCAGGTCGAGCAAGCTGGCCACGGCCGGCTTGCCCGTCGCGGCGCGGAACCTGCGCAGATCCTCGGCGAGAAGGTCCGACGCCGCGACGCCCCCGCCCGGGCTATTGATCCGCAAGACGATCGCGCGAACCCTTGGATCTCGACCGGCCGCGTCGAGTTTTTCTCGGAAGGCCGAGACCGGATTTTCTCCGACCGAGTAAAGGCCGGTTAAACTCTGATTCAGCAAGAGACCATCGACGTCGATCACCGCGACTCGCGGCGAGGCATGCCCCGAGTTTCCGCCGCGGACGATCACCGGAACCACGGGGCCAGGATCGGGCGCTGACGGAACCCGGACATCAACCGTTCCGCTAAAACCGGCCGAAACCCTCGCGTCGGTCAAGACCTTGCCGGAAAGGGGGATTGTGTGGCAGCCTGGCAAGGTCCATACGATCATCACCAGAACGACGGCGCTCCATCGAAAGCTTTGACGGGAGATGTCGGTCTGGCCTTCGGTTCTCATGTTTGGCCCAACTGGCGTGCGCGACAGGACATCCGCAACGAGACGAACCGCGAAAGACGCGGAACGGCCCGCTCGTCTTTTGAGAGAAATCGGCCAGTCGATCCAAAAACTTGCCGGTTAGATCGGCAGATTGCGAGGAATCCCGATGATCCCCAGCTTCGCCCTTCTCGTCAGTCTCGCGCTCGGCCAGACCGCGACGCCTTCGCTGGCCTCAACACTCGGGGAGAAAGGTTTTTCGGTCGAGACGACGACGGTGAACTTTCCACCGCCCCGGTTTCACGACGGAATGACCGCCGAGGCTGAGCGCGATGCACTCCGGCTCACCGCCGGTTCCGAACGCGCCGTGGACGACCTGACGCGCGACTCGGTCGTTGCTCCCTTGATCCTCAAAATGCGCGATGAACCGGTCGGCGATCGAGGTGTGATCCGCGTCGCCGACCTCTGGTTCGTCGTGCGCGCCTCGATCGACGCCATTGACCCGGGCAAGGTCGCGGGCGCGACTCAGGAACCGCAAACGACCGAGGCGGCGAACATGAAGTTCACGGTTCGCCGCGTTCCGGCCCAGGCCGCGAAGCAAGCCGAGCGCCCCGACGTCTGGTTCGTCCACGTCTCGGGACGGATGCTCGACCGCGTCGGCATGGAGGCGACGAACCGGATCGAGGCCGAGAAATCCGCGAGCTCGTGGACGATCGCCTCGCGCACCGACCCCGCCTTTGATGGCGATCCCACCAACGGTAACCGCTGGACATTACTCAAAGCGGCAGGCGGCGGACCCTATCCCGGCGGCGCCAGCCTCGTGACAATCCAGCGCCTGGCCACGGTTCCCGGCGCCTTGATGGTCGAGGCTCACCTCGTCTTTTTCGAGCCCAAGGCGTGGTTTGACGGTGCGCCGATCCTTCGATCCAAGATCGGGGTCGTCTCTCAGGATCGGATTCGGGCGCTCCGCCGGGAACTGGCGAGGTCACAGAAGACGGAGGGGCTCCGTAAGCAGTAACGGGTTGTCAAGTCGTTGAAGCCGAGAACGATCAGTGCCAGAATAGCGTCTAACGTTCGAGCCGAGAATTTCGAAATGGATGGGGACCACGCCGTCCGGTCTTCGTAAGGATTCCGGGCGGCGATTGATTCGATTTTCGTCGGAAACACGTGCGCCTCGGGAGCCCGCATGATTCGCGTGGAACGACTGTCGAAGCGGTACGGGACCATCAAGGCCGTCGACCGCGTCTCGTTCGAGGTGGGCCGAGGCGAGATCGTCGGCCTGCTCGGCCCGAACGGTGCCGGCAAGACCACCACGATGCGCATGCTGACCACCTTTCTGCCGCCGACCAGCGGCCGGGCCGCGCTCGCCGGTCACGACGTCCTCGACGAACCGCTGGAAGTCCGCCGACGCGTCGGCTACCTCCCGGAAAACGTGCCGCTTTATACCGAGATGCGCGTCCGCGAATACCTCCACTTTCGGGCCAAGCTCAAGGACGTTCCGCGCGGTCGGCGTCCGGCGGCCGTGGCCGAGGTCGTGGAACGCTGTCAGCTTGGCGAGGTCGAGGACCGCGTTCTCGGCCATCTTTCCAAGGGGTTTCGCCAGCGCGTGGGCCTGGCCGAGGCGATGGTTCACGACCCCGACATCCTCATCCTCGACGAACCGACCGCCGGTCTCGACCCGCTCCAGATCCGCGAGGTCCGCGCCTTGATCCGCGAACTCGGCGCGCGACACACGATCCTGCTTTCCACCCACATCATGTCCGAGGTTGAGGCCGTCTGCTCGCGTGTCATCATCATCGCCCGCGGCCAGATTGCCGAAGACCAGCCGCTCGACCGCCTTCAGGGCGGCAGCACGATCGTCCTGGAAGCTCGCGGTCCCGCCGAGGCGGTCCGGTCGGCCCTGCTCGACTCGAAAGGCGTCGAACGCGTTGAGGAAACGGGGCGCGACGATGGCCTGGTCTCGTTCGAGATCCGCGCGGCCGGCGGCGCCGACCTCCGCGAGGCGCTCGGGCGTCGGATGACCGAAGAAGGCTGGCCCTTGCGTCGGCTCGACCTCCGCCGGGTGACCCTGGAAGACCGGTTTATTCAGGCCGTGACCCGAGCTGAACTCACTGACCTGGAACGCGAGGCCGTCTGACGATGCGACACGTCCCGACTCTGCTCCGCCGCGAGCTTGGCGCGTATTTTCTCGCGCCGATGGCCTTCCTGATCCTCCTGGCCTTCCAGTTCCTGGCCTGGATCAACTTCTGGGGACTTGTCGATAACCTGAGCCGACCCGAGGCGCGGTTTTCCGGCCGCGCGGAACCGCTCAACATGTACATCTCGCACAGCACCCTCTTCTGGATCGCGCTTCTCGTCGCGATTCCCGCGCTGACGATGCGGCTCGTCGCCGAGGAGCGGCGGTCGGGAACGATCGAGACCCTCCTGACCGTGCCGGTGACCGAGGCCGAGGTCGTCATCGCCAAGTGGCTCGCGGGCGTTGCGATGTACCTGTGTTTACTTCTGCCATTCTTGATCTATTTGCCTTTTCTTTATTATCAGGGACGCTTTCATTTTGATACGGGACCAGTGCTCGCCTTGATGATCGGCCTGACGACTTCGGGAATGATGTACGTGGCGATCGGTGTTTTTTTCAGTGCGCAAACGCGCAATCAGATCATCGCGGCAATCTGGACCTTTCTTGTTCTTTTCTTGATTGTCGTGCTGACGCTCCTGGCGTACAACTACGCGTCCGAGCGGCAGGCAAGCTGGGCGGAGGGGGTTCGGTTTCTGGCCCCGCTCTATCAGGCCCAGGAATTTGGCGCGGGGAAGCTGGATTTACGTTATCTGACGCTGCATCTCTCGGTCGCGGCGTTCATGCTCTATCTGACGGTCAAAACGCTCGAAACCCGACGGGCGGCCTGAGCTGATCCTGGCCGGTCGGTTCCAACACGTGGGCGGCATTCGCAATGATTCCGTGGTTCCTGTCGGTTCTTTCGCGCGGTGAGGTCTGGGTCGCGGCCCTCGGATTGGCGGCCTTCTTGACCGTCTTCTGGGTCCTTCGAGGCGCCCCGGTCGGTCAGGCGGTCAGCCTTGAAGACGATGCCGAGGCCCCACGGAGCAGCTACCGCGACCGCGTCATTGCCGGCGTGACGGTCGGGATCATCCTGATCCTCGCGGGGGCGTATCTCGCGATTGATCGCGGTCCCGCCTGGTCGCTTCCCGCCTTCATACCAGGGTTTGGCGTGGTCCTGGCGCTGGTCATCTTGAATCGGAAGCACCGGCACGCCAGCCCAAGCCTTCGACGGACGGTTGACCTGGCCACGGCGACGCTCAATGCCTCGCTCTTCGCCGGAATTTTGATCGTCGTCAATGTCATTGCGTTTCGCTACGGCGGACGGGCGCTCGATTTGACACGCGAGAATACGTACTCGCTCTCGACGCTCACGGTCGGTCAGGTCAAGTCCTTGAAACGACCAGTCACGTTCACAACGTTTTTCGGCCAGGGTCGGCTCGCCGGGCCGCAGTTTGAGCGGGTTCGCGAACTCCTGGAGCTTTACCAGGCGGCCAACCCGGCGATGATCCGGCTCGAACACGTGAACCCGTTCACGGACCTCACCCGCTGGGATAGTCTCTCCAAACGCGTTCCCGATGTTCAGGTGACGGTTTCGCAGGGGGGCGGCGTGGTCGTCGAGTACGGCGAAGGAACGACCGCCGATCGCGCTGTCTTGCGCAACGTCGACCTCTTCGAGATTCCGCAAGATGTCCGGTTCAACCCGAACGTCGAGACCTTCCGGTCCAACTTCAAGGGGGAAGACGCGGTCACGTCGGCCCTGATTCGGCTTCGCGAGTCAAAGAAGCCGAAGGTTGTCTTCACGACCGGCCACGGCGAGCCCGACCTTGACGCCCTGGGCGTGGACCGGACCGGCTCGGGCATGGGCTTGTGGAAAGCCCGGCTCATCGCGACCGGCTCCGAGGTCGCGACCGTGAACCTGCTGACCGAGGAGCTTCCAGCCGAGACCGCCCTGGTCATCGTCGGCGGCCCGAAGAACGCGTTCAAAGCCGATGAAACCGCCCGTTTGAAGGCGTATTTTGAACGCGGAGGGCCGCTGCTCATTCTCGTCGGCGACGCGGAAGCGACGGGACTTGACGACCTTTTGAAAGGCGTGAACCTTGAGTTTCGCCGGGGGATCATCGCCGAGCCTCGCTTCAATTTTCGGAGCCGACGCGATGCCGTGATCGTCCCCGTGTCGAAGTCTCAGCACCCGATCCTCGCCCCCTTGAACCGCGTCTCGCTGCTCTTTCTCAGGCCATCGCCGCTCAAGATCCTCGCGGGCAACGAGGCGATTCCGGCCGGGGCTCCGTTCTTGCCGACAACCTTGCTTCAAACCAGCCTTCAATCGTGGCAAGAGACCAACCTGAACGCGACCGGCCCCCCCAAAAAGGACGAGGGGGACGCCTCCGGCCCCTTTCCCGTCGCCGTCGCGATCACCGAGCGTGCCTCGAAGGAAGACAGGACCGCGGGCGAGCCCAGGATGGTCGTTTTGTCAAGCCGATACCTCGGCGATAACCTCTCGATCCAGATCGATGCCGAGAACCTTGACCTTTTGATGAACTCGGTAAGCTGGCTTCGTGGTCGTCCCGAACTCGAAGGGATCGCCCCCAAGACACACGTCTCGCTCACCTTGACTGCCGACCCTTTGGTCCGTGCTCGCTTGATCCTCGTGCCGACCGTGATGTCAATCCTGCTCATCCTCACGCTCGGCCTGACCACCTATCTTGCTCGACGCGACTGACCGACCGCCCCTTTTTTGACACTGAGCCACGCGATGCGACACCGTACCACCGTCGTCCTGATGATCCTCTTCCTGGCCGGCGTCTGTGTGCTCTGGTGGGCCGATTATTCGGCCATTCCCGACCGCGCCCGACACCGCGAGCTTCTCAATCGGATCTTGCCCGAGTTGATTGACACCCCCGTTGCCGAGATCAACCGGATCGAAATCGATCGCAAAGGCGGCCCGGTCAAGGGGCGGATCGTCGCCGAACGGCGAGGCGAACGCGAATGGCAACTGCTCGAACCCATCGACGCCGCGGCCGACGCCGAACTCGTCGAAACCCTGGCGCGGAACCTCAAGGACCTGCGCAAGTCGCCCGACGCCGGGACGATCGGCGGCGACCCCTCGCCTTACGGCCTCGCCCAACCGGAAGGGGCCGTGAAGGTTTACGTCAAGGGAAAGAAGACGCCCGAGGCGACGCTCGACCTCGGCCTGGAAAAGAACGGCCGCCTTTATGTGCGACCGGGCGACGCAACCACCGGGATCGAGGTCGTTGACAAAGGTCCGCTCACGGCCTGGACCTTGCCCGCGTTGAAGTGGCGCGACACCGTGGTCTTTCACGTCCCTTCGTTCCGGGTCAAGGACGTCTCGATTTTGGAATCAAAGGCCAACCAGAAGATCCTTCTCCGTCGCGACGACCGCCGCTGGCGCCTGGAAAAGCCGTTCAAGGTTCCCGCCGATGGCGACAAGGTTGAGGGTCTCGTCGCCGAACTCTCCGCCCTTCGCCTCACCAACGGCGATGCCTCGTTTGTCGCCGATGACGTCCGCGACCTTTCTCCTTATGGTCTCGACAATCCCGCGATGTCCATCACCGTGACCCCGTTTGAAGGAAGCGGCAAGCCGCAAACGCTCTTGCTCGGTAAAGGTGTTCCCGACAAGGCCGAGAATGTTTATGCGATGCGCGGCGATCAGAACGACGTGATCCAAGTCGACGTCAAGCGCCTTCGCGAGGCGATCCCCGGCGCCAACGGTCTTCGAAGTCAGACGGTTCTCGACCTCAAACCCGACCGCATCGACCGCCTTCGGATCACGACCCGCGACAAGAACCTCTTCGACCTCGCCCTGACGCCGACCGGCTGGAAGCGCCTGGGACCCACCGTCGAATCGGCCGACCGAAGCAAGGTGCAAACTCTGCTGACGCAGCTTGCCGACCTGAAAGCGAGCACCTTTCTCGAACCCTCGCAGGTCAACGATCCTCGTCTGAATAACCCCTATTTTCACATCGTCGGCTGGGAGTCGTCGTCCACGTCCAACGCCTCGGCCGCCGAACCGAAAGGCGAACCGGCGTTTGACCTCACGCTCGGCCGACGCGACCCGCTCAGGAAGTCGGTTTATGGCCAGATCGGCGGCGACACCACGATTCTTGCCTTGCCCGATTCGATCCTCGAAGCGATGCCCTTGAACGCCTTCGCCTTTCGCGACCGAACACTGCTGTCGATCCCGCCAACGGAGTTTGCCAGCGTGACGATCGAGCACGGCCGGTCCATCGTCGAGGTCGCCGCGCCGCTTTCGGTCGGCGGCAAGGGATTGCACTGGACGTTGACCGAACCGTTGAAGGCCCCGGCCGATGAATCGGCCGTGACCTCGATGCTCTTGACGCTCGGCCATCTTCGCGCCGAGGCCTGGGAAAGCAGCCAGGTCGGATCAGGCGGCGATTATGGCCTGGATGCCCCGACCCTGCGCGTGAAATGGAGGCTTCAAGGAGGCAAGTCATCAACCGCCGCCACGCCGAAGGTTCTCCGGATTGGCAAGGCGAAACCGAACGATGGCGCTCTTTACGCAAACATCGAGGGCGATTCGGATGTTTTCACCTTGAATCCGCAGGTCGTCAGCCAGTTCGAGGCGGAGTTTCACGACCATCAGATTCTCAAATTTACGCCCGACGATGTCGAACGACTTGTCCTGGCCTGGCCATCGCGGACGATCTCTCTGGAAAAGCAAGGTCGAGCCCCCGGTCAGGCTCCATCCTGGGCCGTTTCGCCCGGTTACGATCCAGGCGGGTTCAACCTCGGCCAGACCTCGGCGATCTTGAAAACGCTTTCTAACCTCAAGACCCCGCGCTTCCTTCAGTACACCGGGCCGATTCCCGACCAGTCGGGCCTGAGCCCGCCGGGCGTCTCGGTCACCCTTCGGCTCAAAGCTTCGGCCAAACCGACCTCGGTGATCCTTCGGGTTGGCAACGCGATCAATCCGTCGAACTTCGTGGCGACAACGGCGATCGGCCACGACGGGCCTGTCTTCGTCCTGGCGGCCGACGATTGCAAAAGCTTCCTGACGCCTCCCACGCGCCCCGGTGACTTGCCCGCCGACGTCTTCGCCCCCGAACCTCAAGCAGAACAGACCGCACCCTCAGTACCGCATCGGGATTGAATCAAAATCTTGACGCCAACCGTCAAACGACGCGATCATTTTGACTTCACGTCAAAGGTCGCCGTCGTCGCCTTGTCCGCCGGGACATCAAGGTTTAAACCGCTGGTGTTGGGATTGCGGTACTTCTCGGGCGCGACGTTTTTATCCTCGATCTTCTCGCCCGAGACAGGCATCTTGGGCGGCCCGTCCGTGCAATCGACGGAGACCCAGTAACGCCCCGGTTTCATGCCGTTGGCCGTTGGCGTGATCACCGTGAAGTTGCCATCGGTCCCGAAATCGGCGACATACGACACCGTGGACGCCTTGGCATCCTTGCCCGCGGCCGTCGGCGTGAAAATGATCTGACCCGGGTGCGGCCAGGGGCCGCCATTCAGGGTCACGCGGCCCGAGACCGGGGTCAACCCTTTCTCCTGCTCGACACCCCCGCAACCGATCGCGACGAAGAGAACCAAACCCGCGTTGAGAAAGGGAAACGATCGGAGTGTTCGAACCGTCCAACTGTCCCGAGCGACCATTGGATGCGCCATCCTTCCTCGAAAGCCCGTGGATCGATCGCCCCGGCGCTCAATAATTGTCGGCCGAGACCACCTCGCGAAGCCGCGAGGAACCAATGGCGTTGAACGTTTGATAGTTGATCCCTGTTTTGATAAACCGGACGCTGCCGTCGCCCATCGCGAAATTCACGCCGCCGCCGTGAAAGCTCTTGAATCCACAACTATTGGCATAATCGGTCGGGTTTTTGAGGTCAAAACGGTTGTTGGGAATGGTCGTTCCCGCGACGGGAAAATTCTGGCTGACGTTGTAAAAGAAAGCACACTGCGCGGGGAGGGTCTCGCCAAGCATCAGGGTATTGCTCATTCCGTCGGTCACCGCGGCGATCCGCTGACAGATCGGAGCCCTCGCGAAGAAGCCGACGAGCCGGTTGTTATTGTCGACCCCCCAGTTTCCCTGGCTGCAATACGACTGCGGGCCGACGGTCCCCGGCGAGGCGGGCGTCGGCGGGCAGAACTTGCAGAGGTTGTCCATGTTCGACGGCCCCATGTTCCCCGCGTACCAGAGGCCGACCGCGGTCCCGATCGTGTCTCGGTCCATGAGCCGCAGCGCGCCCGCGGCCGGGTCGGACGGACAGGAGAGGTTGCCCAGCGACGCCAGCGCCACCGTCGTGTTGGCGGGCGAGGTGCCGTAGAGACTGGAGTTGTACGCGTTGTAAAGTGAAGACTGCTCCATATTCGGGTAGATCATGATCAGCCAGTTGGCCCCTGGAGAGATCGGGCAACAGGTTCCCGCGCCGTAGGGAAAGACGCGAAGCGTCGTCTCGTAATTGAACAGCGCAAGGCCGATCTGCTTCAGGTTGTTGACGCATTGCGAACGCCTCGCGGCCTCGCGCGCCGATTGCACCGCCGGCAAGAGCAGGGCGACGAGGACGCCGATGATCGCGATCACCACCAGAAGCTCGATCAGTGTGAACCCTCGCCTGCGCATCGAATTCCCCCTTCAAGCAAGGCCGAGTTGCCGACGACCGGATCGTCGCGATGAATTTATGAAAGTCATCGAACGCAACCCGGCCCCCGGACCGTCGGTTTCCACCAGAACCTGCCAGAAGGCCAGTTCAAAAGGAACCGGTCGGGTGACCGACTCGCGCGCGAATTTTGTCGTTTCCATGTCTGTGAAGAATCGAGGAATTCATCGTAACCGAGCCGGTTCGGGGGGTCCATGAGCAAGGCCCCGGATCAGGAGAATTGCAAAGTCCCGATGACCGATAACCAATGACCGAAAAATTTCGCCTCTTTTGTCATCGGGCCTTGGTCATTAGGGTTTTTGCGTATTAGGGACTGTTTTTGACGTAAGGTCAAAGGACACAAGGACAAAGGGCGGATTTCCCCTTTTGTCCCATGTCCTTCTGCCCTTTGACCTTACGGCTATTCCGCAACAACCCTATTGGTCATGGAAATTACTGACTTTGCAATCCTCCTGGCCCCGGATCAGGAGAATTGCGAAGTCCCGATGACCAATGACCGAAAAATTTCGCCTCTTTGGTCATCGGACATTGGTCATTGAAGTGACCGACTTTGCAATCTTCCAGGACCCGCGATCGAAAGGTTTCCTCGCGACCGCAGACCCCCCTTGCCCCTCAAACCTTCGGCCCGCGTCGCACCTCGCCGAGCAGGTACGTCGTCTTGTGCTGCGACTCGTAATAGGTCCGCATCACCATCTCGGCGACAAGGCCGTGCATGATGCTCATCACTCCGGCGAGGAAAAACATCACCGTGAGGACCGGCAAGGGGGTCTCGACGAAACTCTTGGGAGGACGTCGCAGACCCGTCGGAAACGGGAAAATGTACTTGAAATAAAGCATCGCCACGAACGATCCCGCGCTCAGAACCAGCGAGAGCAGGCCGATCCGCCCGAAAAAGTGGATCGGCCGCTGCGCGTATTTCTGAAAAAACCGGATCAAGATCAGGTCGAGGACGACGTTGAAGGTGCGCGTCAGGCCATATTTGGTCCGGCCGGCGGTCCTCGGCCGATGGTTGACGACCAGCTCGGTGACCTTCGCCCCTTGCCAGGTCGCGAAGATCGGGATAAATCGGTGCATCTCGCCGTAAAGCCGGACCCCTTCGAGAACCTGCCTGCGATATGCCTTCAAGGTACAGCCGAAGTCATGAAGCGCGACCCCCGAGAGCCGCGCGACCAGCCGATTGGCGATCCACGACGGAACCTTTCGGGTCAGGAACGTATCCTTGCGGTCGCGTCGCCAGCCCGAGACGACGTCAAAGCCCTGACCGATCCGTTCCAGGAGCCTGGGAATGTCGGCCGGATCGTTCTGGCGGTCGCCGTCCATCGGCACGAGCACGGCGCCTCGCGCCAGGTCGAGCGCCGCGGAGAGAGCGGCGGTCTGACCGCAATTGCGCCGCAAGAGGGCGAGAAGAACGTGGTCGGGATCGGCGGCCTGAATCGCCGAGAGCCGGGCCACCGTGCCGTCGACCGAGCCATCGTCGACGAAGATCAACTCATAGCGAAGGCCCGTCGGTCGCAAGACGCGGTCGAGTTCCGCGTGGAGCGGTTCAACGTTGTCGACCTCGTTGTAAACGGGGATCAAAACCGAGAGATCGACCGGTTCGGCCTGATCGGAATGGGTCTGAAAGTCGGGGCGGGGATCGGTGGACATCGAGACTCTCAGAACCTGGCCAGGCCAAAGAGCATCCCGGAAATCAGGCCGGCGAGATGGGCGCCATTGGCGATTGGAAGGAAGCCGCTGAAGCCGATCACCAGCCAGAGAAGCATGAACCGGACCGTGCTCGTTGGCAGGCCGATGCCGTGCTCGGGTTCAAACAACCCCTTCATCCAGACATAGCCGAGCATCGCGAAGGCAACCCCCGAGATTCCGACCCACGGGTTGAGGTGGTCCTTGAAATTGACCTGATACACATATTCGCCGAGATTCGAGACGATTGCCGAGACCAGGACGAGCAAGACCAGGGTCCAGCTTCCGCGTCGTACCTCGATGGCCGTTCCCACGGGCACGATCGCCGTCAGGTTGAAAAAGATGTGGAGCAAACCGCCGTGGAGAAAAATGGGCGTCACGAGCCTCCAGATTTCGCCCCGATAGATCGCATCAAGCCCATGCGCCTTGTCGTCGGGCCGGGCGATGTCTTCGCGAGGGAAGAAGCAGAGGTCGTCGCGAAGCGTGAAGCTGGCTTTCGCGTTGATGCCGCCGATGAGAAACAGGACAATGCAGACGGTCGCCAGGATCATCGTGACCGGGCGTCGACGCAGCGGAATGTGGTCGAGTCTGCCCGAGAGGTCGCGGACATTCTTGCGATACTGGCGGTCGAGCGCCTCCGCTTTTTCCCGTTCCAGCTTCGCGGCGGTTGCGGCGTCGGCGAACCGGGGGTCGTTTGGATCGCGTTCGAACGCCGCGAGGGCTTCGCTTGCCCGCGCGACATGATCCTCGTTGTGGACCCAGATCGCCCACCCTTCGGGCGATTCAATGGCCCTCGACGTGACCCCTTGCGCGAGCAGGTAGTCACCGAGGATTCTCGGGTCCATCGTCCTTGGAAGCGTGCCAATCTGGCGCAACGAATCATCCTTACAAACAATCAATGCTCGATCGAAGGTCGTCGCAAAATTGCGATTTTCCCGCGTTACTGGCCCAGCAGCTCAAGCGTCCGCCGGACCAGCGACGAGGCCGCCACCAGGTTTTCGTCCGGCGGCGTTTTCAAGCCCTGAGCCCGTTCAAACGCGTGAATATGTTCCGCATCGAGCAAGCCGGGGCGAATATAGAGTTGCTCGCAGGCGAGCAAGAGACAGCGAAGGCCCGCCTCGCGATACCCCTTGGCATAGACAAGCGCCCGGAGACAGCAGAACATTGCCTCATAGCTCAGAAAGCTGATGTCGGCGGGATCGCCCTGGCCGGTCTCTTGAATATTCGCCGCGGCCTCGATGCGATCGCCGGCCTTGGTCAGCAAGGCGCCGATCCGCGTCGGCGCGTCCTTGTCGACGAACAGGTACGGGCTGTCCAGGCATTTCGCGAGTGTGTTGATGATCGCCATCGCGGTTCCGTCTCTCTTCTCTCGGCGAAAGGTCGTCGGCCCCAGAACGGTCTCGAAAGGGGGTGCGCTGTGCGTTTTGTCTTAACTCGTCAGGTCTTCACCTTCAGGGCCGCGGCCGATCCCTGCCCCGGCGCCGAGGTCGGCGGGCAATAGGCCGGGGAGGTCTTTGGCGTGGTCTCATTGATCGGGGCCACCGGAACAGTCCGACGTTCGGTGACCTCGCTACCGGCTGGGGGACTCGGGTACGAAACGTTCGCGCCGTCGGTCGATAGCATCGAGACCGCGGCCGACCTCATGGCCGAGATCAAGGGGGCGGGAAAGAGCCCAAAACCCAGCGAGATGGCCGCCGAGAGCATGATCGTTGTCGCCACCGACGAGGGGGGCGACCTCAGCGGCGGGCCATCGGCGGGCGCCCGCAAGAACATTGCCTTCAGCACCCTCACGTAATAGAAAGCCGAGACGACACTGTTGAGCAGGCCGAGCGCGACGAGCCAGACCATCGTCATGTGCGCGGCCTTGCCATACGTTGAGTCGTCCAGCGCTTCCATGAACATGTAAAGCTTGCCAAAGAATCCGCCCAGCGGCGGCATGCCGATCAGCGAGAGCATCAAGAGGAGGACGCAGGTCGCGAGCGCCGGGTGGTTGCGGGCCAGGCCGTTGAGGTCCTCGATCGAATCGCCCCCTCTGTCGCGTGCCAGCCAGGCCGCCAGGGCAAAGGCGCCGATGTTGCCGAAAGCGTAAACGACGAGGTAAAAGAGGACCGACCCCGCCGCCTCGGTTCGGTTCAGCGAGACCCCCGCCGCCGCGACCCCCACGAGCATGTATCCCGCGTGCGCGATCGACGAATAGGCGAGCATTCGCTTGAAATTCTTCTGCGCCAGCGCCGCGAAGTTCCCGTAGGTCATCGACGCCGCGGCCAGCAGGGCCACGATCATGAGCCAGCCCGGACTCGCCAGGTCCCCCGCTCCGTTTGTCCACGGGCCGAGAGCATTCAACAAGACCTTCATCAGGGCGACGAAGCTGGCGATTTTCGAGCCGGTCGCGACCCAGGCGGTCACCGGCGCGGGGGCACCTTCGTAGGCGTCGGGAGCCCACTGGTGAAACGGAACGGCGGCGATCTTGAAGCCGAATCCGACGAGCATGAGCAGGACGGCCGCGGCCCCGGCGACGTTCCCCTTCAGACCGATCGAGTCTCCTTGCAAGGGGGTCAGCGCCTGATGAATCGCGTCGAACCGGGTGCTCCCGGTGAGGCCATATAACAGGCTTAGCCCAAAGAGAAAGAGCGCGGAGGAGACCGACCCGTAGACAAAATATTTGAGACCCCCCTCGACCGACCGCCGTTTCCCTTTTTCAAAGGCGGTGCAGAGGTAAAGGCAGATCGTCATCGTTTCCAGGGTGAGGAAGAGGGTGAGCAATTCCTCGGAGGCGATCAGGAGCATCATGCCGACGGTCGACCAGAAGATCAGGGCGAAGTATTCGCCCCAGTCGTCGGTAAAGGACCAGGCCGTGGACGTCCAGACGACCAGGACCAGAAGCGTCGAGAGCAGGACGTTGAAGAACTCGGTCATCAAATCTCCGGCGATCGTGCCGAAGAAGAGGGTCGGGTCGGGGGTGTTCGCGTAGTTGATCCCGGTCAGGTTCAGGGGCGAGTCAACGCCGTCGGGCGAGAACCGAATAAAAAGGGCGAGAATCGAGACCGCCAGGGTCGCGATCGCTCCCAGCATGGCGATCCCGCCAACGACCCGACGCCTCGATTCGGACGTGAGTTTCCGGCAGGGTCCAAGGTCGGCCGCGATCACGACGAGGCCCCAGGCGGCGAGCACCAGTTCGGGCCCGATGGCGAAGAAATCGCGGAAGTTGACCGTCAAGGTGGCGTTCACGGGCATCGGCTCGGGCCCTTCGGGCAGTCGGTCGGGGTCGGCGGTTCCAGATTCGGGCGAATCAGCCGGAAAGGCTATCAAAACGATCGACGTCGGCGGCATTCCAGCGCCGGTAACAGAGCAGGATCAGGCCGATTCCGACGGCAACCTCGGACGCGGCGATCGTGATCACGAAGATGGCCAGCATCACGCCCGTCAGCGGCCCCTCGTGCGCGGGGGGATGGCCATAACGCCAGAAGGCGACGAGGTTCACGTTGGCCGCGTTGAGCATGATCTCGATCGCCATCAAAACGGCGATCGCGTTCCTTCTCAGGAGGACGCCGAGCAAGCCAATGCAAAACGAGGCCGCGGCGAAGTAAAGGAACCAGTTCAAGGGGATGTCATCGCTCATCGTCGGACCCTTCGCCTCGGCTTGTCGCGTCGGATGCCATCAAACGCTCTTGGGGGGACTGGAAACCAGCAACTCATCGGGGTCATGCGGGCTTCCGTTCTGACCGTTCACGAGGGCACCCGACCGCGCGGGGGCTCGACCGTCGCGCGGCAGGTTTTCGTCACCGGCGTCGCGCTGGGCCAGGGCGATCGCCCCGACGAGCGCGGCGGTGAGCATCAGGCCGGCGACCTCGAACGGCAAGACGTATCGGGTCATCATCTCGACACCGACGGTCTTACCCATCGTGTTGACGGCGAGTGTCCTCGGCGAGTCGACAAAGCCGCTTCGAGGTTCGCCGCCAATCGTTGGACGTCGGATCGAGGCGGACCAGGAGAAACTCTGTCCGCGGAGGCCGACGTGATTGTTGATCCCGAAGCAGAGGACGAAGAAGAGGCCGAGCGTCGCCAGGAGCGCGGGGATGATCCAGCCTCGGGGGATCGACGTCGTCACGTCCCCCTGAACGTTGCGCGTGAGCATGATGCCGAACATCAGCAGGATCGAGACGGCGCCGATGTAGACAAGAACCTGTATCGCGGCCAGAAAGTCGGCTTCGAGCATGACGAACTGACAGGCGACGATGAAGAAGAAGGCGACGAGGTAAAGCGCCGCGTGGACGAGGTTCCGCGCCAGCACCGTTCCCAGTGCGGCGAGGAGGCCGAGCGTCGAGATCACCAGAAAGAGAGGCTGACTCACGTTGTTGCGACTCCGAACCCGTTTTGGGTTTTCGATCCGACCGACCGACCGACCTGTCAAGTCGTGATTTCAGCGCGCGCCGATCGCCTCGGTCGTCGTGACCCTGGGACCGTGCGTGACCGACGGCACCTCTTCACCGGCCGACCGCACCTTGCGGTTGAACCAGATCACGAACCAGACGAGGAAGAGCACGGCGGGGCCGGTCACCCCCCAGCCGATCAGCCAGTTGATCACGCCCGTTGACAGATATTCCGAACTGAAAAAGACGCGGCCCGGCCTCAGGACCAGCTCAAACCAGATCGCCGAGATCAGGACGTTCACAATGCTCATCGGCACCAGATACTTCCAGGCGAAGTTCATGAGCCGGTCCACCCGCATCCGGGGCAGGGTGACACGAATCCAGAACATCAGGAAGATGAACCCGCTCACCTTCGCCAGAAAGACTGAGAACAAGATCGCGTTGACCAAAACGTGCGAGAAGAGCGTCGGCCCCAGAATGGTCACGGGAAACTCACTCAAGGGCGGAAAAGGAACAATCGAGCCGCCGCCGAGAAAGAGCACGGTTCCCAGGCAACTGACCCCGAAAACGCTCATGTATTCGGCCAGAAAGAAGAGCCCGAACCTCATCCCCGAGTATTCCGTGTGATAGCCGGCAATGATCTCCGACTCCGCCTCGGGCAGGTCGAAAGGCGTTCGGTTCACCTCGGCGATGCTGGAAATCAGAAGGATCACGAAGGCCAGCAGACCCGGCGGCGAGAAGACGAACCAACCGTATTCCAACTGCCGGTCGAAGATCGTGACCAGGCTCAGACTTCCCGCCCAGAGGACGATCGGAATCGTCGAGAGAACCTGCGGAATCTCGTAAGAAACAAGCTGAGCGACCGACCGCATCGCCCCGAGCAACGAATACTTGTTCCGGCTCGACCAGCCCGCGAGGAAGATTCCCAGGGGAGAGAGCGACGAGACGGCCACCAGGTAGATCATCCCCGAGGTCAAATTCACGGGGGCCATGCCGACGCCGAAGGGGATCACCGCCAGCACCAGAAAGGCCGAGATCAGGATCAGGACCGGCGCCAGCAGGTGGACCCAGCGATCCGCCGCGCCCGGGACAATGCTTTCCTTGGTGATCAGCTTGATGGCGTCGGCGATCGGCTGCAAGAGGCCGAGCGGGCCGACCCGGTTCGGGCCGATCCGATCCTGAAACCGCGCGGCGACCTTCCGCTCGCCCCAGACCATGTACGCGACGATCCCGGGAAAGACCCCGAAAAAGCCGACGAGGAGCCAGGCGGCCCAGCCGGCAAGGGTCATCGCGTCCAGGTTGACATAGGGCGACTGGCCCCAGAGCATCACGTCGTTCACCCGTGCTCTCCCCCCTCACTCAACTCAACGCAACACGACCGGCCCCGACCATCCCACAGCGGATCTCAGACCCAGCGAAGAACACCCTTCGCCCAGGCATACGCCAGGCCCGCCGAGAGAATCGCCAGGAAAACCGTCATCTCCACCAGGGCGAACGGTCCGAGCCCCGCATAACTGACAGCCCACGGATACAGAAAAACCGTCTCGATATCAAAGAGCACGAACATCAGGGCATAAATGTAATACTGGATGCGGAATCGAACCCAGGTTTCGCCGTAAGTCTTGACGCCGCATTCGTAAATGTCCGACTTCGAGCGCGACCGTTTCCGAGGGGCGACGAGGAAGACGATCATCAAGGGGGCCAGCGCGAAGGCGATCGCCGTGAGCAGGAGCGCGCCGATGAAGAGGTAGTTATAGACGATCATGCGTCAATCAGGCCCCCTGTGCGACGGAGACAGACTCGACCAGCGTGGCCTCATCGACGGTGACGACGGTAACCTCGCCATCGTCGCGCCGGAGCCGAAGAGTCGGCTGAAGGCAGTACGACGCCTTGCCGCCCATTTCCATGCCGCCGATGGGCCGATAGCCTTCTTTTTCGACAACCCCTTCGACCTGCGTCGTCCACTGGCGGTGGCCGACGCGGACGTGCTGGGTCACGCGAAGTCGAGAGCCCGCGACGTACTTCGGTTCGGGAGCCTTGGGAATCATCGTGGGCCTTTTCCGCGGTCGCCGCCGCCTGCGTTTCAGGAGGCCCGGCGTCCGGCGATCAAGGGGTATGGGGTTCGGAGGCGACATCTTAATGGCGGTCGGTCAGGGTCGGCAAGGGCCTACCGCTTCGGCATCCACGTCCGGGCCTCTCTGAAGTTCGATCAGGTCTGTTCGGCCGTCACGGGCTTTGCGGTCTTCGGAGGTGCCGGGGCCTTGGCGGTCGCGGCCAGGGCTTTTTGCAGGCGCTGGTCCTTCTTCTTGGCGACCTTGCCGCGCTCGGTCACCTCATCGGCGCTCGCCCAGGCTTCGGGATGCGTCTTCGAGTAATATTCGCTGGAGACGAGCAGATCCTGGAGCGAGTAAATATGCGTCTGCTGCCGCTCATAGTTCGAGAGCTCAAAATTCTGATCCATCTTGATCGCATCGAAGGGACAGTACTCGGAGCAAAGCCCGCAGTTCATGCAGACGTCCATGTCGATGAAGAACTCTTCGGGGAGCGGGACGACCCCCTTGGTCCCCTTCGCCTGGGTCATCCAGATGCACTGAGGGGGGCAAACCTTGGCGCAGATGTTACATGAGGTGCAGCGGACGTTGCCGTCGTCATCGTCGTAAACGAGCATCGGCAGGACGCGAAACCGCTCGTAAACGGGCAGACGCTCGTCGGGATATTCGACGGTGAAGAGGCCGTCGGTCGTCGCGTTCTGCTGGATGACCGGTTCCTTGCCGCGCTCGGACTTGTTCCACCGCCAGAGGTCGAAAATCTGGTGGCCGCCGCCGCGCCTGGAAAAGCCGGTCCCGTTGCGGATGTCGCGCCAGAAGGTCAATAGAAACCGCCGGAGCGTGACAAGGTGGCCGGTGACGAGTCCAGCGCCAAAGCTCATGGAAGGGGTACCTCTCTCAAGGCTCAAGACTCAAAGGGGCCGATGACTCGCGGCGGTTGGTCGATGGGCTGTCATCCAGATGGGCCGCGCCGACCTTTTGATAAAGTTCATTCAGGGCCGTGGCCGCGCGGTTAGCCAGGGCAAACCACTCCGCGTCGAGGACGCATGAAGGATGCTCAAGAAGATACCGACCAACCTGATCCGCAATCATGAACGTACGGTCAAGAAACTCATGGCAGCCCGAGGAACCCGGTTCAAATTGCTCTTCCCAGTTCGGAGTCTTCTCGGTTGTCAGGTCCGCGAACCGTTGTCGTCTCTCCGATTCCAGGTCCAGATCGGCCCTCATTGCAAAAGCTCTATCCCCGTTTGTGGAACTCCGTCATCCGCAAGTCGACGAAGAACCTCCCGAGAGCTCAAGGTCGAAGCATCCTAATCCTCAAGGGTTCAACGTCCCCCGCCCATTCCCTGAAATCATTCAATCAGTTCTTACCGATCAACCTCCCCGAGCACGATGTCCAGGCTGCCGAGAATCCCGACGACGTCGGCGATCGTGTGCCCGAGGCACATCGGCTCAAGGGCGGTCAGGTTGATGAAACTGGGGCTCCGAACGTGATACCGATACGCCGTGGCCGACCCGTCGGAAACGACATAAAAGCCGAGTTCGCCCTTCGGGTTTTCCACGCGCGAATACGCCTCGCCCGCCGGAACCTTGATCTGATAGCTCTTCTTGCCGGCGATGAAGGGACCGCCGGGAATGTCCTTGACCGCCTGCTGCAAGATCCGAACGCTTTCGCGCATCTCCTGAAGGCGGACAAGGTAACGGTCGTAAAGATCGCCGTTGTTGGTCGTCACGACGTCGAACTCGAACCGGTCGTAGATGCTGTAAGGCGCGGCCCGGCGAATGTCGTAGTCGACGCCGGAGGCGCGAAGGACGGGACCAGCCGTCGAAAGGTCAATCGCCTGGGCGCGGGTCAGGACGCCGACTCCCTTGCAACGGTCGAGAACGATCTCGTTGCCCGAGAGATATCTGTCAAGCTCGTCGATTTTCCCGGCGAGGCGGTCGTTGACGATCCCCCGACAACGCTCGATCCAGCCGGGAGGAAGATCAAAGGCGACACCGCCAAAGCGGAAGTAATTGCACATCATCCGGCTGCCGGCCGCCCACTCGAAGAGGTCGAGGATCAACTCGCGCTCCTCGATCGCGTAAAGCGCGGGGGTGAAAAAGGCGCCGAGGTCGTTGAGAAGGAAGCCGATCGACCACATATGACTCGCGACGCGGGTCAACTCGGCCATGATGACCCGGATATACTCGGCGCGTTCGGGGGGCCTGGCGTCGTCCCCCATCAGTTGCTCGATGGCCAGGGCGTAGCCGAAGTTGTTCCCCATGCTGGTCAGATAGTCGAGCCGGTCGGTGAACGGAAAGTTCATCAGGTACGTGTTCCGCTCGCCGATCTTCTCGTGGTTGCGGTGCATGTAGCCCATGACCGGCTTGAGGCCGACGACGGTCTCGCCGTCAACCCGCAGATTCATCCGAAAAACGCCGTGCGTGCTCGGGTGTTGCGGTCCCATGCTGATGACGAACTGGTCGCTACCAAGCTCGCTGATCTGCACGCCGCCGGGGATCAGGTCTTTCCCCTTGGCGTCGTCGGAGCTGTTCAAACCGGCCCAGCCGTCGAAGTCTTGCGGAACCTTGAGGTTCGTGCCGTGCGGATTGATTTCCTCGGACCGGAAGTGACGGCCGTGACCGACCTCGACCCGGCTATCGAAGACCTTGGTCGGTCCTTCGTAATAGGGTTCGAGAAAATCCTTGCGAAGAGGCCAGTAGGCGTAGCCGTCCCACATCAAGATCCGCTTCAACTCGGGGTGCCCGGTGAACCGGACCCCCATCATGTCGTAAACCTCGCGCTCCTGAAAATCAGCGCCTTTCCAGACCGAGATCACCGAGGGGACTTCCCCTTCTCCCTCGGCCTCGGCTGTCCGCACGCGCAACTCGATCAGGGAACCGGGGTTAGAGATCGAGTCAATCTGATAGTTGACCTCGATGCAATCTTCAAAGTGAACACTCTGAAGACTGGCGAGATAATCGTACTTGATCGGGTTCTCGTCACGCAGATAAAGGCAAATATCGACCAACGATTCCGGCTGAACCAGCAATCCAGCCTGAACAATCGACACCATTTCCACGCCAAAACGCTCATTCAGCCGCGCCGCCAGTTCGCCAAGGCCCTCAACGCCGAGCCAGACCAGCGAGGGCCGCGCTTCGGCTTTTTTAACCTTCTTCCCAGGCTTGGCCTTGGGGGCATCGCTCCCAGCCTCGCCTTCAACGGCGGGATCAGGTTCGGGGCGAAAGGAGGGAATTTTGGGGGGTTTGGGCAAGTCGGCTTCGCGGGCCTCGACGAGCCCTTGCGCGGTGCGTTCGGCGGTTAGCTCGACGAACCGAAGGTCGATCAGGTCGGGGCCGAGGACGGGGATGGTAATGTCGCGGTCGACCTCAGTATACCAGGGGGTTGTCCCTTTGCGGCCGATCAAGGGGATGTCGAGTTTTTCGCCGTCGATCTTCTTCTGAAGCATGATCAGGCCGTTCAAGAGGGCCTGAGGAGTCGGCGGGCAGCCGGGGATATAGACGTCGACGGGCAGGTACTTATCGATTCCGGAGACGACGTTGTACCCTTCCTTGAAGGGGCCGCCGCCGGTGGCGCAGGCGCCCATGGACATCACGTATTTGGGCTCGGGCATCTGGTCATAAAGGCGGGCGATCATCGGCATCATCGTCTTGGTGACGGTGCCCGAGACGATCATGACGTCGGCCTGGCGGGGCGAGCCTCGAAAGACCTCGGCGCCGAACCGGGCGATATCAAACCGGCTCGACGCGGTGCAGATCATCTCGATGGCGCAGCAGGCGAGGCCGAAGCCGAGCGGCCAGAGGCTCGAACGCCGCCCCCAGTTATACACGGTGTCGACCATCCCCAGGAGTTTGTCCCAGGAGGTGACGAGAACGTGTTGCTCCAGCTCTTTCTGGAGCACCGGATCGATGATGGTACTCCATTCCGGTCGCGTGATCGTCGGTGTCGACATGGTCATCCGTTAGCACGAGGCCGGGTTGGTTCGCGAAAGAATCGGTCGTTCGGCGGAGCCGGGCGCGGTGGACCTTCCCCGAGGTCGTGGTTATCCTAAACGGGCGGACCCCACTCCGCCAGAGGGGACCGGCTTGACAATGTCGGGTCACGACGATGTTCCCAAGGCGGCCCTTTTCGGCGAGAGGCCCGACGACCATACTAGGGATCATGGAACGACCGAGTTTTCAGGTCAGTCTTGGGATGATGCTGTTGCTGGTCGCCTGCGTCGCCTTGAATTTCTGGCTCTTTCGCGTCTCCTTGCTGCTGGGAATCATCGGCCTCAACGTCACGAAGCACGTCGCCATCGCGTATCTCTGTCAGGTCATCGGCGTCGGACGTCGTCGTCTTCCCCCCTCGCGAACCTATCAGCCCCATTCGACCCGCCTGCCGATCCGATAATTTTCGAGATTTCCCGGACCAAGGCTCAGCCTCGGACGACTCGATCGTCGGATTTCTTGATTCATGAGCCTGGAGCGACCCGATTTATCCGAGGTGACGTGCGCGGGGGCTGTCGCGCCTCCGCGTTTCAGAGCTTGGTCGTGACGGACCTGGTAAATCGGGACGATTGCGGAGCGCCTGGCCATGATTTTTTGGTTCCCGCGTGGCCTTCGAGCGTGGCGCGAGCGTTCCCTTCGGCGTCAATCCATCGCCTGCGAGCCGCTTGAAGGCCGGGTGGTCTTGAGTTATCTCGTGATCCCGCATGGCAATACGTTCGCCCCCGTCCATGTCTCCGACGCCCGAGCGAACGAGCCTCTTTTCAGTAACGGCCTGGCCGTGAAGAAAGGGGCGAATTTCTATCCGCTTTACAATGGTCCGAAACGGCCGGATTTGAACGGAATCCAGGCGACGGCCCAGGTTTCGGGCAAGAACCTGGTGCTTACCGGGACGGTCGATGCGCCGATCGTCTCAAAGCCGACCTCGGCCGCGCTTGGCTCAGTTTACTCGTTCGCGATCGATCGCGGCGGCGCGAGCAAGACGGGTCCTTTCCCCGGCCGCCCCTGGATTCGCTTTGATGCGATCGTCAACGTCACGATCACCACCAAGAGCATCAACGCAACCGTCGCGACGACGTCGAAGTCCACCAATCAGCCGGGAACCACGCCGACAACGCTGAACGCCTCGGCCGTATCGATCAAGGGGGACGTGGTCAAGGTGACGGTTCCGCTCAGCGATCTGCCCTCGAACGGTCACGCCGACGACCAGTGGAACGTCAATTTCTTCACGCGCAATCCGTCCCAGAATAACGACTTCCATTCGATTGCGAGCTTCACTCCCGAGCATACCATGTTCCAGGTTTATGTGAAGCGTCCGTCCACGTCCTGAGTCAATCCAAGCCCCTTTGTTCGTGCTATTAAAGAAGCCGACCCAATCAACGTAACCCTCACGACCCGAACGAACCGATAATCAGGGAGTTGTTCCTGAAACTGGACCGCAAGTCGGTCTTTTCCGTGGGTTGAACCCGTTGTTTGGAATCGACTTCATGCGGACGAAGCCTGCCCGCGAACGCCCATCCTCGCTTGTCTGGCTCGTGATGCTCCTCCTATCAATGGGGCGAGGAATCGAGGTCAGGGCACAAGAACCGGCCCCCGTGCCTCCCTCACCGGTTCCTGAGCGGGCTCTGTCGGTCGAGGAACGCCTTCAAAAGCTTGAGGCGATGAATCAGCGCCTGATGGAGCAGAATCAGCAGTTAAGCCAGCAGCTCCAGTCGGTGAACGCGAAACTGAACACCCCGAAGCCCGACATTGTCTCGGCGCCCGCCAACACAACGCCTCCGGTTGATCTCGACACCGTGGGCACGAGGCCGATGGTGGGTGCCGCGGCGGCCGGGGGTGATCTGCTCTCACCGCCGATGGGGGGTCCGGCCGACCGCAGCGCCGGGGCGAACGCCAACACCGTCGGCAACACTCCCTCGCGAGGCGCCGCCTTTGGCGGAGGCGACCTGATCTCGTTCGCTCCCGATGACCCGCTCGACGCCACGGGCGTCAAGATGAACGGTCGGTTCGGCCGACGGTTCACGAACAACGGCCTCTGGTTTGAGTCGCCCGACAAGGTCTTTCAGTTCCACGTCGGCGGCCGGACCCAGATGGATTCCAGCTTCTTCGCCGCCGGAAACACCGTGCAGTATGGCCCGGGAGGCACGGGCAAGATCCGCGACGGTGTCGACCCCCGCCGGATGCGCGTCCGGCTCGAAGGGGCCTTGTATGAAAACATGCTCTTTGTGATGGAATATGACTTCGTCAATACGGCGGCCGGTCAGGGGTCGAACTTTGGCTTGAATACGGGACAGGATCGCGTGACGAGCGTCTCGAACACGCCGGCGGTCGGAACGCCCGTCCCGCTCGATTTATGGGTCGCCTTTCGAAACATTCCTTACCTGGGCCACATCCGAATCGGCAATCAAAAAGAGCCGTTCGGATTTGAGCGACTGATGAGTAGTCGCTTCCTCAACTTCATGGAACGTTCGTTCAACCAGGACGCCTTTTATTCGCCGTATAGCAACGGGTTTGATCCGGGCATCATGACGTACAGCACCTATGCCGACCGTCGCGGAACCTATGCCCTGGGAGTTTTCAAGAACTCGACGAACGGCTACGCCTACGACGTCGGCGGCGGCAACCTCAAGGCGACCGGTCGCGTCACCGGCCTCTTGCTTTACGAGGACGAGGGGAAGGAAATGATGCACCTCGGCCTCTCGGCCCGTCAGAGCGGTTACGACAACGGCCAGCAGCGGTTCCGGGTTCGAGGCCCCGAACGCGCGGGCCTGAGCACGGTCTGGCCACTCTACGCCAATACCGGCGTTTACAACGGCTCCGGCGGCCAGCAAGACCTCAACCTGGAATCGGTCAACGTCTTCGGCCCCTGGACGATCGACGCCGAGTACAACTTCCACTGGTCGCAAAACGCCTTCCTCGCCGGCAAACCCAGCGTCGGCACGCTCTTTTACTCGGGCGGATACGTCGAGGTCCTCTACTTCCTCACCGGCGAGCATCGCGCTTATATTCGCGAGTCAGGGCTCTTTGACCGCATCGTTCCCCGCAAGAATGCCTACTGGGTTGAGGGCAAGAATGGCGCACCCAATGAACACGGCGGCGGCGCCTGGCAGGTCGGCCTTCGCTACAACTACCTGAACCTTGATGATAAAGGGATCAACGGCGGCGTCCTCAGCGACGTGACCGCGGGCCTGAACTGGTTCATCAACCCGAACATGAAGTTCCAGTGGAATTACAGCGTCACGACCCGCCACTCGCCGACCGGCCAGAGCGACGGCACAATCCAGGGCTTCGGCATGCGTTACGCCATGGATTACTGAGTCGTCCCCTTTTTTGGCTCGATCTCAACGACGCTCAGACGCCCTGGAAGGGTTCACGCATGGTTCAACAACGCCGCTTGAAAATCGCCGTCCTGATCGTTCTTCTCTGGGTCTTGCCCGGGTGCGCTACCTCCGCGCGTTACCCCTTTCGCGAGGTCCAGGCCGCGCCCAAAGCCCGGCAAGCGCGCCCGGCCGCGGAGAAGGACCAACTTGACGTCGCGCAAGAGGTCAGCCTCTATTCCGACTGAGCCGATCGCACCTTTTTTGAACGCGACAAAGGGACCCAATCGGTCTGATCGCGCCGGAACGAACGGCGAGGGATTTCCGACAAGAGAATTCTCGGGAAATCCTCTCTTCAAGGGGGACATGATGTTATACTGAGCCCGCGTGCCGAAGACGCCTCGCGCCAATCGCTTCCTTCAATCAATAGGAAGCGAGGCGGACGAAGCTCGGCCTCGCGGGGGATGACCTGGATGTCTCTCGAACTTGGCATCGGAAGTGAGCCGGTGCCAGGCTACCGGCTCACCGGAGAACTGGGGCGTGGTAGTTTCGGCGTCGTCTGGATGGCCGACGGACCGGGAAATTTCCAGGTTGCGCTCAAAATCGTCCCGCTTTCCGATCAACTCGGCTCGGTCGAGCTTCGATCGCTCGACGTGATCCGCGAGATCCGCCACTCGCACCTGCTGGCGATCTTCGGGTCGTGGCGGATCGAAAACTTCCTCGTCGTCGCCATGGAAGTGGCGGAACGCTCGCTTTACGACCTCTTTGTCGAGGAGACCCGGCGCGGTCGCGTCGGCATTCCCGACCCCGACATCTTCGACCACTTTCTCGACGCGGCGCGCGGGATCGACTTCCTCAACGAGCCTCGCCATCGCCTCGGCGGCAACAACCGCCGCGGCGTTCAGCACCGCGACATCAAGCCGCAGAATCTTCTTCTCGTCGGCGGCAGCGTGAAGGTCGCCGATTACGGCCTGGCCCGAGTTCTTGAGAACTCGCAGGCGGCGTCGACCGGCAGCATGACCCCGGCGTATGCGCCTCCCGAATTCTTCCACAGACAGACGTCGAGTCGGTCGGATCAATACTCGCTCGCGGTGGCGTATTGCCAGATGCGCGGGGGACGTTTGCCGTTCACTGGGAATTTCGCCGAGATCATGGCGGGGCACCTCGACGGCGCGCCCGACCTCTCGCGGATTCCCCCCTGGGAACGCCCCGCCGTGGATCGTGCCCTGGCGAAGAACCCCGACGACCGCTGGCCAAGCTGCCGATGCTTCATTGAAGCGCTCCGTCCCCCCGTCGCAACGGACCTCGGCACCTCTTCAACTCCAACGCATGACACCCTGATCATGACCGGCTGTTCCGCCGGGGCCTTCGGTCCCTCTTCGCACACGGGAGGCAGGACGCTCGTCGCCGAGACGCACCGCGATCGCGCCTCGGCCACATCGGCGAAGACAAGCGCGACAAAACCCGCGGTCAACCCGGATCAAGACCCCGGAACCAGCACCCAACCGGCCCCACGCCACAAAAATCGGAGCTGGACCCGCGCCATCGCCGCCGGCTTGATTGGCGTCGCCCTGCTCGGCTCGGGGGGATATGCCTGGAAGAGGTCGACACCCGGGGCACGCCCCCTGCCCTGGAAATCCGTCACGGAAACCGTTCACGTCCGCGTATCGTCTCCTGACACCAGCGCAACGCAAACCAGCTTGCCCCGACCGAGCAACCTGGACGGTCTCGCGCTTCGCCTTCCCACGGAGGTTGAGGTCAGTCCCGGCGACCATCACAAGCTGACGATCCTCGCCGACCGATCCGGCTACAACGGGCCGATAACCCTTCATTTCGAGAACCTTCCCGAAGGGATCAGCGTCGCCGAGGAATCGATTCCCGTCAACGATAACGACGCCGATGCCTCCGTGGTGGTCGGTCTCGACACGCGGCTCGATGCCTATGACCTCAAGGTCCGCGGCCTCGGCCCCGCCAGCCCGGTCGAGGCGACCCTTCATCTTGTCGTGAAGGAAACCAGCCGATCGCGGCAGCGTCGCGGGCTCGCGCACAGCGATCGTGGCGACTGGCTCAAGGCCCTCGGCGAATTCGACGCCGCGAGCAGGCTCGACGACACCAACCCGGCCAACTTCGCGGAACGGGGTTACGTCCTCACGCGCCTCGGTGAGTTTGGCCGGGCCGTGACCGAGTTCAACGCGGCGATTCGCCTCGACCCGAACCACGCCGCCGCGCACTTTCGAAGAGCGATCGCCCACCGCCTCCAGGGCGATCGCGACCGGGCGATTGCCGACCTCGACGTGGCGATTCGCCTCGACCCCGGCAATGCCCACGCCTTCGCCAATCGCGGCCTCCTCCGCGTTCAGAAAGGCGCCTCCGGCTCCACGCCCGACGCCGACCCGCTGGCCGACTTCGACGCGGCGATTCGCCTCGATCCCACCAACCCCGTCGGTTACGTCCGCCGGGGCTGGTATCTCTCCGAGACCGGCGACAACGTCCGCGCCCTCGCCGACTTTGACGCCGCGATCCGCGCTGATCCGTCGTACGCCCCCGCCTATCTCAACCGAGGCCGCCTCTTCGAGAAGCTCGGCGCCAACGATCGCGCGACCGCCGACCTTGACGCCGCCAGCCTCATTGACCCCAGCGCCGTCGATCTTGGCGTTTCTTACGAGCGCAAAGGGGACCTCGATCGAGCCATCGCCGGTTATGACACCGCGATCCGGCTCGACCCCGGTCTTGCCTCCGCTTATGCCTCGCGCGCCCGGGTCGAGGCCACCCGGGGCGACCTGAATCGTGCCCTCGCCGATTATGATGCCGCGATCCGCCTTGGCGAAAAAACGCCGCAAGATCTCACCCAGCGCGCCTCCGTCCACGCCCGCCGGGGCGATACCGATCGCGCCCTCAACGACCTTGACGCGGCGATCCGCCTCGACCCCGCCTACACCCCCGCCACCCGAGCCCGCGGTTCGCTCTACCTCTCCCAGGGCGATACCGACCGCTCCCTCGCCGATTTTGACGCGGTGATCCAGGCCAACCCGAGCGACGCCACGACGTATCTTCTTCGCGGCAAAGCCCTTCTCAAAAAAGGCGAGATCGACCGCTCTCTCACCGACCTCGCCACCTCCATTCGCCTCGACCCCGGCGCGGCCTGGCCCCACCTCGTTCGCGGCGAGGTCTATTCTCGCAAGGGCGAGACCGATCACGCCCGCGAAGAGCTTGACGAGGCCGTTCGCCTCGACCCCCTGCTCGTCTCCGCCTACATGACCCGCGACTCTTCCAGCAAATCGATAGGTGATGATAACAATATCAAACCACAACCCAAATCTCCAAAGCCTCAAAATCCGCGGGTTGCGCCGTCGACCGACACCAAACCTTGAATTTTTCAAACATCAAAGTTTGGTCATATTCTTGTAACATTTATGACTCCCCCTCCGAGCCCCCCAACCGGAGCCTTCTGTCGTGCACCCCTTTCGATTCGTCATCTGGCGATCTGGTTGCATCATCCTGGCCTTGACGACCTTCGCCCTCTTCGCGGCGGAAGAGTCGACCCCCCCGGCAAGCACAAAATCCGCTTCGGACCGAGCCGAGATCGCCCAGATTCTCGCCGATTGCGACGCCGCCCGAGCCCGCAACGAGATCAAGACCGCCCGCGACCTCGCCGAGAAGGCGCTCACCGTATCGCGTCGCCTGCCCCCCGGCGATCCCGCGTTTGTCCGTGTCGCGCTCCGGGTTCGCGGCCTCTGGTGTGAATACTACCTCGCCCAGCGCAATACCAAGGGCGCACTCGCCTCCGCCGACGAGGCGATCCGTATCGTTCAGCTTTATGTCCGCGACGAAAAACAACTCGAAGCCGAGGCCCGACGCTGGTCCGGCTACGCCGTCGCACTCGCCACCCAGTCCCTTCCCGTCGGCGATCCCCTGCGTGTTCACGCCGAGATCCGCGAGGCGGAAATTCAGTGCTGGCTGGCGCTTCGGGTCGGCGATCCGGCGCGAGCCCGAGCACCCGCCGAGCGCGGAGTTGACCTCGCGCGTCCGCATCTCAAGCCTGGCGACCCCACGCGGGTCGCGCGGCTTCTCGATCTCGCCTACGTCCGACTCCTCGCGAACGACCGCCCCGCCGCCTTGCCCGTTGCCGAGGAAGCCGCGAACGAGGCGCGTCTGCAACCGAGCGGCAACGAGGTTTCCGGCGTCTCGGCGGCCCTGATCGCGGCCACGGTTCACGCCTCGACCGAGACGCCCGACGCCGAGGCCCTGTCACGCGACCTCAACGCCGTCGCGGCCTTCTTCCCCAGGAACGGCGACGGCCGCGAGACCCTCGCCCGCGTCTTTCTTCCCCGTTTCGTCTGGGAACCCCTGCGCGAAATCGCTCGGACCGAGGCGGAAAAAGGCGATTCTCAAAACGACGAGGCCCGATTCCGTCAGCGCCTCGACAAGATCGACGCGGCCCTGCGATCGGCTCATCTGGATAACTCCGAGACTCGCCTCGGCCGTCTCGCGCTGGCTCGGTTTCAGTGGGAAGGGCGTCGGATCACCGCCGCCGAGAATACGCTCGACGCTCTCGACGTCGACGCCCGCGCCTCGACAAAAGCTCCCGGTCTGGTCGCTCCCTACTGGAACCTTAAAGGACTGATCGCGGCCGAACGGTTCGATCTGGAACAGGCCCGAACCGCTTTTGAAACATCCCTGGCCCTCTATCGCCAGGCCAAATCCGCCGACGAGGCCGACCCCCTCAACGGCCTTGGCCTCCTCTTGCTCCGCCAGGGCGACTTCGAAGCCGCGCGCGGTCCGCTCAGGGCGGCCGTTGAGATCAACACCCGCCGAGGGGCCTCGATCAGCCCCTTGAACCGGGTCACCGCGCTCCTGAACCTCGCCGCCGCGACCGCCAAGGCTCCCGAGGCCGAAACCCTCCGCCGCCAGGCCCTGACGATTGCCCAATCGGCGACACCCCCGTCGCCTTACGCCGTTCATCTCTGCCGGAACGCGCTTGGCCACGGCTTTTATCAGCGCGGCCAGATCGCCGAGGCCCGCCTTGAGTTTCAGCGCGCCCGCGAGATCGCCGTGGCGGCCTTTGGCCCCGGTCATTTTCACACGGCCGAGTCGGAAGTAAATCTCGGCTGGATGGCCCTCGCCGCGAACCGACCGGCCGAGGCGCGCGACCTCTTCCGCGCGGCCCTTGCCTCATTTCGAGCCACCCGAGGCACCGACGATCCGAGAACGGCCGAGGCCCTTACCTATCTCGCCCTGGCGCTCGCCGGGTCGGGCGAAGAGGCCGAGTCGCGCCGACTTCTCGAAGAGGCGATCGGGCTCCGCGAACGCTATCTCCGCCGGATCTTTCGATCGTCGCTCTCGGAACGCGACCGCCTGGCGCTCGTGCAGGAGTTGCGGGTTCATCCCGAGTCAAGCACCTGGCCGGGCGCTCTTGATACCTATCTCCAACTCGGCCCGCAACTCAAGATTCCGGTGGAGGATCAGTACCGCCACATCCTCACCTGGAAAGGGGTGATCAGCCGTCACGCCCCGCCCCGCGCCGCTGATCTGGAAGCTGATCCGAAGGTGACGGCGATCGCCTCCCAGCGCGAGGCCGCGGTCCGTCGCCTCCGCGATGCCGTGCTTCACGACCCCCGAGGCGAAGCGGTCGTCAAACTCGAAGCCGAGGTTGACACCCTCGAACGCTCGCTCCGCGCGGTCAGTCCCCGGTTCCGATCGGGCGGAGACACGTCGAGCGATGCCACCCCGGAAGCCCTCGCCGCCGCGCTTCCGAAAGGCTCGGCCTTGCTGGACATCATCAAGGTGCGTCGTCATCTTTCTGTTCAAGGCGGGCAAGGCCCCAGCGCGGGACTTGTTTATATCGCCATGCTTCTCCGCCCCGATCGCCCCTTGACCCGGGTCGATCTTGGCGACGCCGAAACGCTTGACGCCTCGGTTAACTCCTTTCGCAACATGATCGAGGCGAACGATGATTACGACGATCCCGCCGCCGTGCTTTCCCAACGGCTCCGCGAACCGCTGGCGCCTCACCTCGCGGACGTGAAAACCCTGGCGATCGCGGCCGACGGCCTCTTGCACCGCCTTCCCTTCGCGGCCGTTCCGGGAGCCCGGCCGGGAACCTTCTGGATCGATGAACTTCTGTTCGTGACCGTGGTCTCGTCGCAATCGCTCTTGAACCGCGATTCCGGTCACGATTCAAAACGCTCGGGAGCCCTTCTCATCGGCGGGGTCGATTATGGCCCCGCCGACGCAGCCCCGAACGCAAACGATCGGGGCGCGAAGAGTACCCGGGGCATGCTCTCGAAAAGCTGGAGCAAGCTCGACGGAACCTTGAAGGAAGCGGAAGATGTCGCCGCCGCGTTTCGAAAGGCGTTTCCCGAGGAAAAACCCGTGGAAGTCCTTTCCGGGTCGGCCCCGCGCAAACGTTTGCTTCAGGCGACGCTTCCGAAGCGTCGGTTTGTCCATCTGGCCACGCACGGCATTTATGACCTGGCCGACGACCTCGGCGATAGCTTCGCCACCGTCGGCGCCTCGACCGCCTTTGGGTCGTGCATCGTGCTTGCCGGCGCCAACCTCGGCGATCCCGACAGCTATTTAACCGCCGAGGAAATGGGCGAGCTTGACCTTCGGGGCGTGGACCTCTTCGTCCTCTCCGCCTGTCAGAGCGGCCTTGGCCGCGTTCGCGAAGGCCAAGGGATGATCGGGCTCCTCAGCGCACTCGACCGTGCCGGCGCTCATCGAGTTCTTTGCAGCTTATGGAGTGTCGACGACCGGGCGACTCAGGTCGTCATGCAATCCTTTTATCGACACCTCTGGGCCTCTGGCACATCTGAAAGCGCGGCCGAGGCGCTCCGTTCCGCCCAGCGCGAACTCATCGCCGGCAATCCTGGCGAGACCGAAAAACCGTATGCCCATCCCTATTTCTGGGCCCCCTTCTTCCTGACCGGCGATGGCAATGCGTTGCCGATGCGTTGATCTCTTTTTGAATAACCGTACACGGGCTCGAACTCTTTGTTCCGTCAACTCGTGGAAGCCGAGGCATGAGCCCTCACCCTTCGATCCCCGAATCTCCCTGGAAGACCGTGCGGCCGGAGGCCTCGGTGATGTGATGTCAACGGTCCCGGGGGCTGTCGTACCGTGTCAGATCCCCCTCCCGGTTGTCGTTGTACCACCGGCTATTCATCCTTCGGAAGCCGCGGAGCACTCGTCCGGGTTTGATCGCTTCCCGGACGCCCTCCACGCGAACCTCGCCGCGACAGCCGAACCAACCTCGGGCCGTGTCGCCGGAGACGATCACACCTTGCAGGTCTCCGAAGAGAAAAACCTCCTGTCCAGGGGCCACGACCTTGGGCTTGATGAGCTCCATCGCCTCTTCGTGGAACCCAGCCTTGTCGACGAGCTTGTCCTCGCCCACCATGCCTCTCTTTTTGTACTCGGCCTGAAACTTGTGGATACCCAATCCATGCGCCTTCAACATCGCGCGGACCCTGGCAATCGCCACGTCGCGCGCAGCGTTTCCGAGGTTGTCCCACGACGTCTTCTTGACATCGAGCACGTAAGATCGATCTCCAGGCCAACACGGCGAATAGGCCCTGTCCCACCTTGCTGGCCAGGAGTTGGCGTGAATCGTCAGAGCCATGCCTTGCCGTACCAGGGCTGGGAAGAGTTCCCTTTGGAGAGGGAGGGCAGAAGGACATAGGTCAGAGGGCTAACCTGCCCTTCGTCTTTTGCCCTCTGTGCTTGAATGCCTTGGTCTTACGTCAAGAACAGCGTTGAAATCGCATCCATTCTCAGAATAAATCTCCTCGACCTTTGAGAGTCGTGGAAACGGATCGCATTAAAGATTTCGGACTGGCAAGCTGATTCTTCTTCTAAGCAAAGGATCGTGAAGATCGAGGAAAAGGGCTTGGCCGCGCCTTGCTCGGGTTTGGAAGAGGGCGGGAGAATGAGTCGCGCCATGAAAGCAGACCGCGGGATGCGCGCGCAGGTGGAATCGCTCGACGCGCGAGTGGTGCCCGGGTCGGTTCACTATCACCTGGTCCCGCTCGCGGGTCGAGGTCTCTCCGTCCAGACCTCGTCCATCGCCGCGACAACCGGCGGCGGCTATCAGATCGTGGATCTGATCCACGGCCGAGCCAGTGACCTCGGCCCCTTTTCGGGTGCGATCACCTATTCCGTCGGCCCCAAGGGGGGACCGATCAGCGGCATGGGAGTCATCCATGCGATTCATCAATATGAGCTGACGTTCGTCCTCTCGGGCAGCGTGTCGACGACTTCGCCTTCCTCGCAACCCAGATCAGAAACCTTCATCTTCGACGTGACCGGCGGTACGAAGCGGTTCGCCTTTGCCAAGGGTCAAGGACAGATCCTCGCGACCAACGCCTCGAACCCCTTCCACACGAAATTTCGGATCAAGGCCCTTCTCGAACAGTTGACCTGAGCACCAATCGGCGCTTTCCCTTGCGACAACGTCCTTGATCTCGGTCCGGGCTTGCTCTACCGTTGGTGAGCCTTTCGTTCTGACCGGGGCCAGGGAAACGCCGCCATGATCCGGGTTCGCGACCTCCGCGTCGATTATGACACAACCTGCGCGGTGCGCAACCTCTCGCTCGATGTCGGCAAGGGGGAGGTCTGCGGCCTGATCGGACCCAACGGCGCGGGCAAGACGACGACGATGCGGGCCATTCTCGGCCTGATCGAGCCGACCTACGGCGAGATCACGCTGGCCGGGGTCGACATGCGCGAGCGTCCCCGCGACGCCTGCCGCGCTGTCGGCTTCATGCCCGACTTCCCGCCGATGTACGACGACCTGATGTGCTGGGAGTTCCTCGACCTCTTCGCCGCCAGCTTTTCGATTCCTCGGATCGACCGCCGGAGCGTCGTGGATCGCGCCCTCAGCCTCGTTGGTCTCGCCGAGAAACGTCGGGCGATGATCGTCGAGCTTTCCCGGGGGATGCGGCAACGCCTGATGCTCGCGAAAACCCTGATCCCCAGCCCGCAAGTGCTCATGCTTGACGAACCGGCGAGCGGGCTCGATCCTCAGGGGCGGATCGATCTCAAGAACGTCATCAAGGGGCTTGCCGCCGAGGGGCGAACGGTTTTGATCTCGTCGCATATCCTCTCCGAGATGTCGGAATTTTGCACGTCGGTCGCCATCATGGAACGGGGCCGGATGGTCATCAGCGGTACGATCGCCGAGGTTCAGGAACAGGTCATGGGGGGCCTCGTCCTGCTCGTCGAGGTGATTGGCGACCCTGCAAACGTCCGGTCGATCGTCGCGGCCGACCCTCTGGCCGGAACGATTGAACAGACTGAAAACACCTTCTCGATCCCCTATCGAGGCGACCCTTCGCAGGCGAGCGACCTTCTCGCCGCCTTGATTCGCGAGGGCGTTCGCGTCTCGTCCTTCGCCAGGCGTCGCGAAGGGCTCGAAGAGCTTTTTCTCAAGGTCGGCGCCCGGGAGCTTTCCTGAAATGGACCTTGCCGATGCGCTCCTGGATAACCCGATTCTCATCAAGCATATTCGCTCGCGGCTCCGCCCGACGCAGGTAATCCCCTGGATCGCCATTCTCGCCGTGCTGGGGGCGTGCATCGTCTATGCGGGGCATCACGCAAGCTGGCTTTTTGGCGATCCGGCCGCGATCAAGACGCTGATCGGCCTGCAAATCTTCATGCTTGCCTTTGGCGGTTCGAACCAGATTAACCTCTCTCTCGGCGGCGCCCGCGAGAGTGGAATCCTTGATTTTCACAGGGTCACGCCCATACCGCCGTGGGTCGATACGCTGGGATTCTTGCTCGGAGCGCCGATCCGCGAATACGTGCTGGCCGGGGTTCTCGTTCCCTTTCTCTTCCTCAGCGCCTCATTGGTGGATGTGGGCGATTCCTGGGCTGGAATTCGGATCGTCGCTCAGATCGAGTTCGGCCTCGTGGTGTCGATCTGGGTCATTCACGCCATGACCTTGCTCGGCGTCTTGACCCGAAAGAAGCCGCGCGGGTCGGTGCTGGGAGGGATCGCGACGGTTGTCTTTCTGCTTTTCTTGCTTTATCTGGGATCGATCGGTATTTACGTCGGCACGGACTGGCTCTTCGAGACCGATCGTTCGGTCAACTTCTTCGGAAAAAAGATTCCCTGGCTCGTCTGGCTCCTGATCCACGAGATTCCGGTTCTCGGCTTTCTTGGTCTCGCGGTGACCCGAAAAATGTCCGGCGAGCGAACCCACGCCTACAGCAAAAGGCAGGCCCTCGCCTGCCTGGCGACGCTGTCGACGCTGCTCATTGGCACCGACTGGAACGTGGCCAGACTCTTCACGCATGTCGTGCCGTATGAACCGACGCCTCCCGATATGGTGATGATTGGTTCCATTTACGCCATGTCGTTCATGGGTATCGTGCTGGCGCTGGCAATTACCCCTGATCTCGGCGAATACATCAAGGGGGTCCGCCGCGCCGGTCGCGTCGGCGGTAAACGGCCGAGTCCATGGTCGGACGCAGGTTGCAATCGACTGGTTCTCGTGGCCCTTTGCGCGATTCTTCTGATCGGCGCCAGCGTGGTCGTTGGCATCGTCGGCCACCAGGGAGTTCGACCACAGGCAACATGGTCATACGCCTACATGAGCGTACCTCCGCGCATGACCGACCGCGAATGGCTGGCCTCGCGACAGAGCGTGATGTCGCGGCCGATCGTCGTCGGCGTCTTGACGCTGGCCTATGTCGGCCTGGCGCAACAGTATTTCTTGTTGAGAACGCGGCGATCGGGAATGACCTTGCTCTCGCTTTTTCTGTTCTTGACCTGGCTCTTGCCCTTGGCGATCGGTGCGAGTGTCGGGACGGCCCGGAATGACCAGTGGCTGACGGCTCCGATCATGGCCCTGAGCCCGATCACGGGCCTCGCGCTCTCGTCGGGCCTGGGTGGCCGAGAGGGGATCGACCTGATCCGGATTGCCGCGCTGGGGCCGCCGATCACCTTTGCCTTTGTCTTCAATTTCCTTCTCGTCGCCGCTCAGCGCAAGGTGGACCACCTGGTCCATTCCAGCGAGAAGGCCAAGGTTTCCGAAGAGTCCGTAACCCCCGCGGTGATCAACGCGACGCCTTGAACGGACGAACGTGCCGCGAAAACTTCCACGAATCCAGATTCACTCGAATATCCTTTCCCAATCTTGAAGGCCCTGGAGCCTCTCGTGACGACCGACCTGATCTCCAAGGCGCCGACAATCAACCGCTGGTGGCGGGTCGTGGGCGGACTTTCGATGAACCTGGCTCTCGGCTCGCTCTATGCCTGGAGCGTCTTTGTCGCCCCTCTGGAAAAGCGGTTTGGCTGGAATCGAAGTCAGGTCTCGGTGGCCTTCACGATCGCGGTCGTGATGTTCGCGCTCGGCTTTCTCATCGCCGGTCGCCTTCAAGACCGCTTCGGGCCTTTCTGGATCTCGATCAGCGGGGGACTACTCGCCTCCCTGGGCGTCTTCATGACCTCGTTCACCGAGAGTCTGCCCTGGCTTTACGCCTGGTTTGGCGTTGTCCTCGGCCTGGGCAACGGGTTTGGCTATGCGACGCCCATTCCGGTGATGGCGAAGTGGTTTCCCGACAAACGAGGTCTGGCCGTTGGCCTGGCGGTCGCCGGTTATGGCGGCGGCGCGGCGATCTTTGGCCCGCTCTGTTCGAGCGTCTTGATTCCCAGGTTCGGCCTCGTGAACACCTTTCGAATTCTCGGCCTGATCTTTCTGGTCATGACCTTCCTTGGTGCCTTCTTGCTTCGAAACCCCCCCGAAGGCTATCAGCCGGTCGGCTGGACTCCGCCCACGACGGACGAACCAGCATCGGCCACGACTTATGAGTTTCGGCCCGCCGAGGTGCTCAAAACCTCGACCTTTTACCTGATGTGGCTGGCCTTCGCGCTCGGTGCCTCATCGGGCCTGATGATCATCAGCCAGCTCAAGCCGTTCGCCATCGGCAAGGGGATTTCCGAGTTTTACGCGGGGATCGCCATCTTTGTCGGCGGGGCGGGGAATGTCCTGGGGCGGACCCTTTCGGGCTGGCTCTCGGATGCGATTGGACGGCTCAACGTGCTCCGGCTGATGATCGGGCTTTCGATCGTGACGATGCCCCTGCTTTATTACGCGGGAGGCACCGTCGCGGGGCTTTACGTGATGGTCTTCGCGGTCTACTGGTGCTTTGGCACGCAGCTTTCCGTCAATGCGTCGACCTCGGCCGATTTCTGGGGAACGCGCAACGCCGGTGTCAATTACGGAATGCTCTACACGGCTTACGGCGTCGCCGGGGTGATCGGTCCCCAGATCGGTTCCAAGCTCTTTGACCGTCACCAGAGCTATCAAACGGCCTTCGAGGCCGCCGCGGTCCTCGCCGCGATCGCTCTTGCGTGTGAGCTTCTCGCCCGACGACCCGCGGCGCCTGGTCTTCAGTCAGAATGAGCTGGCGTCGATCACCTCGCCCCCTTGACGGGTCCCCATCGCCTGGAAGATCGCCAACGGCCTCTTTTCCTTGATAAACCGGACGCTGCCGTCGGCAAACAAGAAATTCACCCCGCCGGGATGGAGCGACCAGAACTGATCGGCATGCGCGGGCTTCGAGTTCGGGCCAGCAAGCTCGCCGGTGTGGGCCACGACGAGGGCGTCGCCGGTCTCGGGAGAGAGACCCCCTTCGGCCTGCAAGAGGGTGATCGGCACGGCCGCGTTGGTGATCGCGCCGGTCCAGGTCGCTCGGGCCAGGTTCTGGCTCTTCTCTCCGACGGCGAGCGTCGAGCTTGTGCCGTCGAGAATCTGCGCGATCGTGATCGATTTGTTGCGGAAAAAGAGCCCCTCGGCGTTGTCGCGGCCGGGCGGATCGTCGGTTGAGTTGTACGGATAAAGGCTTGATGGGTCGCTCGTGCCAAAGCAGCCCACGTAATTCGACGACGCGACCGCGCAGATCGTGTTGCCGAGCGTCGTGGACGTCGTCGACGAGTCAACCACTGGAAAAAGCTTCTGAAAATAGGCGTCGGACGGACACTGATAAATGTTCAGCGACGTCTGCGCCGAGGTCGAGTTCGCGGGCGACTCAACCGGCAGGTTGAAGTTGATCGAGTTATACAGCGTGCTCGCTTCCATAAACGAGAGGCTCAAGGCGGGCCATCCCCAGCCCGGTCCCGCGTTATCGCCGGTCGACGCCGCCGGAACCGAGATCCAGCCCGGCGGAAAGGCGTTGATCGAGCTATGATAGTTGTGCAAGGCCAGGCCAATCTGCTTGAGGTGGCTGACGCATTGCGCCCGTCTCGCCGCCTCGCGAGCGGCCTGTACGGCCGGCAAGAGCAAGGCGATCAAAACCGCGATAATCGAGATGACGACCAGCAACTCAATGAGCGTGAAACCCCTTCGGCGCATCGTGTAGACCCCGCTCCGCGCGGACCCGACGCGCGCTGAAGGGGCGCACGACCGATCCGCGCGTTTCCTGGTTCGATCAGAAACCCTTGAATTCCCGACGACGTCTAACCGCAAGTTCGCGACGACAGGCGACGTTCCCGCTTGAACGAAAAGTCAAGCCAGGAAAAGCCAGTTCCCTGCGATTCAAGGCGGTTCAGGCCGAGATCGGCGATTCCGGGGGTTCCTCGATTCGAGATCCGATCCAGGCAAGGAGAGTGGTCTCGGAACCCGCGCGCTCAAAGGTTCCGCCAAGGCGTGGACCGACCACCGCGCGAAGGGCGACAAGACTGAGCGTTGACCCGCCTGGGCCCGATGTCGGCGTCGCCGTGGAGTGATCGCGGCACGGGGCCGAACCGACGCAAGGGCCTTCCGACTTTCTGGACGAACGCCGGGCCGGTTGATGCGAACGTGTCGTCACGCGTTCCGGTTCCGCGTCGCCCGAGCAGCAGCAAGGCCCTCCTGGACAGACGGCATGACACTTACAGTGATGTCGCGCCCGGGTCACCGCGTGTCGACCCGGATTCTCCGACAGGTCTGCTCCCAACCCGTCGCGGCCAACGAGCAGGATGACGACCGCCAGCACGACCACGACGGGTTGTCGGCTCTTGAAAACACAGAAGGTCGTGGCGGTCAGGCGTCGGAAGGTCACAACCGTCTCGATCGGAGAGATTTGTCTCGGATCAAACCGAAACCAGCGAGGGAGGCTGGCCCTCATGATGAGGTCCGCGAAGATCGTTGTCAATGACCAAAGATCTCGCGTGTCATCGGGTTTCGTCGATCCTTACCGACTTGAGACAAAATTCCAGGAATTTCAAAGACGTGTCGGCGCGTTAATTTTCGTCAATCGGAGAAAACCGCGCGGATTTCCTTCATATTTTTGGTGGAACCAGACGATCAGTGAATCACACCCAAACCCGCGGGGCACGCGAATCTTATCCAGAATGCCTTGGACGTCTCCCCTCTCCGTCACAAAAAGCAGGAGGTTCCTGATGTCGGCCTGGAAGCGCCTCGGGTGGGGAATCGTCGCCTTGGGATCGACCCTGGCTTGTCAGGTTCAGGCCAGTCCCATTTCGCAAAGCGATGGATTCTTCAGTCGAAACGGCTGGGCCGTCGGTCGAAGCGCCTCGCTGGTCAACCAGACCACGGCGGTCACGTCCTGGACTCCCCCGGCGGCGTCGAGCGTTGTTTCCGCCCCGGCGACACCGGTCGTGGTTCATCCACATATCTATGCCCCAGCGGCCTCGGCACAGACCGCGTCCGTCGCTCCCGTCACGCCATCGGCCCCGGTCTACGTCGCCCCCGTGAGCGTGCCCGCCGCCGTGGCGACTCCCGTAACCGTGACAACGCCAACGCCAACGCCGACGCCGGCATCCGTGCCCGCATCCGCGCCGGCCCCTGTCGCGGTCGCCACTCCCGTGCCCGCGTTCACCACCGCGACGACGCCGGTTCAACCCTACTCCACCGTCTCCAATCCGATCATCCTCGCGCCGGTGCCGACCGACCTGCACGCTCTTTTTCCGTCAACTCCGCAGCCCGTCTACATCCTGCCCGCGAACTTCCAGCTTGCTTCGAGCACGACCGGTTCCTCGGACGCGCAAACAAGCCCGACGACCGTCACTCCGCCCGGTCCCCCTGGATCGGGACTGACGCTCGGCGCTCCCACTCTGGCCGGCGCGACATCCACAAACACGACCCCACCTGTTAACGCCTATATCAACCTCGGCTCTGGCCCTTTCCCCGACTCGGGAACAATCGCCCACGCAACGCCAAGCCCCTGGTTTTCCAGCACGAACAGCCAGGTCAGCGCCCTCTTTGGCGGTGCTCCGACCGCGCAACAACAGGCCGATTTCTCGGCCGCGGTGTTTAGCCGGGTCCAGCAGACGTTTCAACTCAGCGGCCTGAACCTCACGCTCACGAACGACCCGACCGTGGCCGCCGCGCACACGATCAGCCTGGTCTCAAACACGTACGCCCAGGCCCTTCCCAACGCGATCGGCATGACGAACATCGGCGGCAACGGCCTGAGCTTTATCGACCAGCAAGCCCCCGCCGCGCAGAATCTCGATCAACTTGAATGGATTGCCGCCCATAACATTTCTCACGAGCTGATGCTCGCCCTCGGCGTCCCCGAGAAGTTTGACGGAACCGGCACTTACATCGACGCCCGCAACGCCCTCTGGTCGATGTTGACCGACCCCAACGCCACCTTCAGCCCCGCCGCCATCGCCGCCCTGAACCAGGCTCTCACCCAGTCGGCCACCAACTCGAATATCCTCGGCGCCCAGGTCCTTGAGCCGAAGGCTGTCCCGGAGCCCGCCTCCTTCGCCGTCTGGACCCTCGCCGCGACACTGACGCTCGCCTATCGCCTCCGCTCTTACCGCCGCGCGGCCTGACTCGAATCCCGTCACAACGTCCTCGCTCAATCGCCCCGCCGGCAAGGTTGAGCGCCCCCTGAACGCGCCTTGAACCGCGCCGTTTGCGTCACGGATGGCCTGATTCGTTCGTGATGCTCCACCCTCGCCCCTTGAACGTCCAGGACGCCCCGACGGTACCCTGGCGTCACGTCTCCCACGTCCAACTCGCACACAGATCGTCCTCGCGGAACGTCTCGGCCTTCTCTTGCCGAGGTCGGTTGATCGTTCCCCGTTCCCAGGAAGCGATCAATGACGCCCGCCCGCGTGCTCCATGTCGATCCGTGATCGATCGCGTCGGTAACGATCACCTCGGCTCTCGTCCGTCGATGATCCCCAGGCCGAGAAGGCGTCCGCACGGAAACGCCGCCGGGCCTCGACTCTCTTGAGCCTGTCCGAACCCATCCCAGTCCCACGACTCAACTCGATCCCCCCTGCTCTGTCTACCAAAAAAAACGACACGCCCCGAGCGGAGCGTGTCGTCTCTGAATCGTCCTGGAAAAACTGCCCGGTCCGCCGATCAAAGGCCGTTCAGGTCGACCCGATCAAGCGTCGCCGACGCCGCCTGAACCGGCAGCACCATCGACCGCCCCGGCGCGACGCCGACGCCCGCGAAATTGACCGTCGGGGACGCCGACGAGCTACCCGCCTTGAGAGCCACCGAGGCCAGCGTGAACGGCAAGTGGTTTTCCACCCGCACCGTCGTCAGGCTCGACGTCTTCTTGACAACCTTTACCGACACAAAGGCCGAGGCCAGCGAACAATCCACCAGTCCCGCCAGCCCTTCGCCGTTCAAGGCCGAGGCCGCCGAGGCCTCGCGGAAGGACGTCTTGCCCGAGATGGCCCAATGGCCATTGGCGTCGGTCTGGCTCAAGACAACCCGGCCGCGCGTCTCGCCAGTCTGACCCGCCGTCAGGCCGACGCTCAGCAAGATCCCCGGCGCGGCGACGTTCGGCGTCTCGTCGGCCGAGAGAACCCGGACCGGCAGGCCCATGACTCGCAGGCCGTCGATTTCGCGGGCGAGGCGCGCGGCGTCCTGAACCAGGGCTCCATCACCCGAAACCTTGACGAAAACGCGGTTCTCGGTCAGATACGCCGGATCAACGAGGTCGGACGAGCCGGAGGCGTCAAGAGCCTCGACGAACCGAGCGGCCAGGGCGATCTCGCGCGGGTTCATGACCTTCATCGCCTGTGCCGACATGACGTCGAAGGGAACATCGTTGCAAACGCGCCACATCGCCGCCTGAGCGACTCCTTGACTCGTTCCATAAGTCGCCAGGCTCCGCAGGGCCTTGCGAGCGCGGGGGTCGTTGGTGTAGTCGTTGACGTCGACAAGGTCAAACTTGTCGCGCGGATTGGGCGTTCGGACACCGAAGTTGAGGCAGACCGAGACCAGGTTCAGGTCGATCGACTGACCGGCCGGAACCGCCACGCCGTGGTCGCCCGATTCAGCCGAGACAGCCACCGAGCGGAAGCCCGTCGAATCGCCACTCACGGGAACCCGAAAAGCTCCAAAGCTCCCCGCGCGATTGTCGACGTCGCCCAGGCCCATGCTCTGAAATCCTCGCCCCTGCGCCGCGGCGCTTGACGCGACGAGACCGGGCGGGATCACGACCTTGAGGCGTCGGGCCGACGCATTCTTGAGCGTCATCTTGACCCGATCCTGACCCGCCCCGCGAACCTCGACGGAGAGGTCGCCCGCCTTGACGGCGTCAAGGATCGAGACGCTCTCGGACGCGGAGGCATCGGCCGAGGGCAAGGGCTCGGCCGGTTCGGCCCAGGCCGGGGCACCAAGAGCGGTGGCAGTCAAGAGGCCCGCGGCCGACCAGGCCCGGAACCGGCAAAGGTGTTCTCGCCAGAGCATCGCGTTGGACCTTTCTGGACGGGGCCGGATCGGGCCGCCAGTCTCGCGGGCGACCTCTACCTTTGGCCCGAAATGCAACGTGGACCCAAGGCCGACGCAACGTCAGCCGAGCCCCCCGAGACGATGGACGCTCGGGAGACCTCCCTTATTCGAAGGAATCACACAGTTATTCTTCGGCAATCTCTTCTGCCGCGATCGCTCAAATTGCCTGAACACCAGATTCTCGGCTGTCTTCTCCATCCTCGCCAGTAAATTCGGAATGAGACGCTCATAATTTTTTCAGGGAGGCATGACCCGGATCGGAAATTCCTCGATTTGCCTCCCTGACAAAGGCGACTCCACGGACGTCTCCGTATTGATCCGAACGGTCTCGGTCGCCCGACGTTCGAGAATCTCGCCATCGGCGAGAACCGCCGTCGCAATCACCCGGAAGACGCCTCGATCCCCGGCGAAACCTGGCCGAGCATGAACGGGGATCAGCCCGCAATGGGGCGGAAGCAGGCTGTTTATCAAAGGCCCTTTCGCTTGCGGATAGATCACTATCGGGGTGGAATCCACCCCGTGCGGCAGCCCCTCGATCCGCACCCGGACCGGACCGGTCCGCCCCTGGCTGACGATCTGGCAACCAATCGTGATCCGCTCTTGTTCCTTGATTGCATAAGCGCCGCGCATGTCGTCGCGTTCCTCCGGCCGTGCCAGGTCCTCGAACCTCTTCAAAATCACCGAAAAATCCGGTCGCGGTTCCTGGATGGAAAGTCGATAGCCAAACTCCGACCCGCCTCGGCCGAAACGGTCGGCCACCTCGATCGTGACAACGTCATCCGTTTCGATCTTCCGTTCCAGCCGACTATCTGGATCGGGTTCGACGCCGGGCACCCGGATCGTTGCCGGCGGGTCGTCGTTCTCGGCGAGGATCATCCCTCGTGAGTCGCGGACGGTGACCACTGAATCCAGCCAGGAACCCAGCGGCGCGGCCAGAATCCGGACACCCACGACCTGACCCGCCTTGACCTCGAACCGATAACGATCCACCTCTCCGGGCCGATCAATCCGCCCGTTCAAGGTCGATCCAAAGGGTACGTTGGACGTTCTGGCAGTCTCTTCAACAACCTCGACCCCTTCGCCCATCGCCACACGGCCGGGAGCGATGATCGTTCCCTCTGGTGTTCGAAACGGCGGAACGTCCACGACCTCACCGGCTCTCTTTGGCAAGTCAAGCATCTGCGTCACAGGTTCGGTCAGGTTGCCGCCCGACCCGGTCACCTTGAGCGATCGACCCGCCCGCCCCCCCAGCGGAAAGAGACCGGTGGCAAAGGGTTCGGTCGCAACGCGGAGTCGATAAACACCCGATCCCGAACTGCCGTAAAGGTTGTCGCGCACCTGGATGACGATCGGACCATCGGCCGGAACCCGATAGACGAACCGGCAATCGCCCCCAACGCCCGGTGTTTCCCGACCTTGAAACCAGGCCCGTCCCGAAGGGGACATCAGGGTCACGACCGGCGCGATCTCCAGGCCGAGCCGACGCGCTTCGAGGTCGATCGTGAGCACGTCCCCCTTTCGCCCCTCGACCCGAAAATGATCGAGATCGGCCCGACCAAGTCGCCCGACCGCCGCCGATCCGCGCGGCAAGGGCGTGGCTCGATCCGGGGTCTCATTCGGTTCGATTTCCGGGGTCTGACCGAGGCTATCGACGCGAATCACCCGGACGTTGGAAAATCCGCGCGGACCTTCTAGCCTGACGATCCGAAACCCAGGCGCCGCCAGGGGATCAGCCCGAGCCTCGGCGCGAATTGTCTCATCCGACGACTCTCGGATCTCGACCGAAACCCCTTTCCCGTCCACAACGACCCGATCCACGTCCTTCAGGGACGTCCCCGTGAACACCCAGCCTTCGCGACCTCCGATCAGGACACCCGGGCGATCGAGGTTCATGATTCTCGGCGGAAACCTCGACTGGTCGCGCTCGACGGCGAGGGTCGATTTCAGGTTGATCACGCTGAGAAGAAGGAAAACGACCCGAACCCGCCTGAGTAAGCGATTCAAGACGTGAGGCGGGGATTGACCGGACTGGTTTGGGCGATTAAACTTCGGGATCATATCGAGGTCCGACTCTGCCCGATCACGGAACGAGCGAGGGGCGCCATGAGTTTTGGAGAGGGCGGTAGCAGCGAGGTCGATTACGAGACGCTCCAGGGGCGGAACTGGCCGTCGATCACCCAGTTTTCCGTCTTCCTGGAAAACCGGGTCGGGCAACTGCTGGGAATTCTCCGGGCCTTTCACGGCTCGAAGGTCAAGATCGTCAGTCTGACCATCTCTGACTCGGCGGATTGTTCGATCCTCCGGCTGATCCTCAGCCATCCCGAGCAAGGCCGGGAGATTCTCTCGCTTCACAAACTCGCCTTCGCCGAGAACGAGCTCCTCATCACCGAGCTTCCCACCGGCCCCCCGTCGCTCGTTGACGTCTGCACCTCGCTTCTTCAGGCCGAAGTGAACATCTATTACGCCTACCCGCTCATCGTCCACCCCCGGGGCCGACCCGCCGTGGCGCTTCACGTGGACAACATCGAGCAGGCCTCGACCACCCTGCACGCAATGGGCTTTGAAATCCTCTGCGAGGCCGACCTCGTCGATTAGTTCAAAATCGACTTTCGGGTTACCTATCCAGCTTTTCGCGATCGTTCCACCAGAGCGATTGCGTCCTTCAAGATCGTGGCATGATCGAAGGCGAGTTGCCGGGGTTCACGAGGGTCGACCCAGGCGGCTTCTTCGGCGTCATCGGCTCCGGAGATCGCGGGCAGAGGGCCGGGAATCATCGCGGCGTAAACGAGACTGATCGTTCGCCCGCGCGGGTCGCGGCCGGGGTCGCCGTAGACGCCGACGAACAACACGGAACCATCGATTTCCAGGCCCGTTTCTTCCTTCAGTTCGCGCCGAGCCGCCGTTTCGATAGGCTCATCAAGGTCGACGAAACCCCCGGGCAAGGCCCAGGTTCCGGCGAACGGTTCGTTCTTGCGGCGGATCAAGAGAACGCGGAGCGAATCGCTTTCTCCGTCGCGCGCAAAGGCGGCGAGATCGACGGTCACGGCGGGTCGAGGGTGATCGTAGCAATACGGCGGCGGCATGATGGGGATCTCTCGGAAAGCCCAGGGCCATTTCCTTCTCAATGGATGACCGATGACCAAGGACCGATGACCAAAAAAAGGTCGGCAAGGCTCTTGCCCACACTTCCTGTTTTCGATTGTATTTCGGTCATCGGTCCTTCGTCCTTGGTGATTCCCGAGATGGAAACAGCCCTGATAGAAAGCCGAACCCACTGGCACGACGGACCTGGATACGTCAGACTAACGCCATGAGCCACGACCCCTCAAGCCCCGCGTCCCAGGTTCCGGCCTGGTCGGACCTGCTCGACGACCCCGCCGATGATCGGCTCACGGAACTGACCGAGCACCTCGCCTCGATCGACGCCGAGGCCGACGACTCGGGCGATTGGCCCAAAGCTCTCTGGGAGGCGATCGTTGCTTACGGCGTCCCGCGCTGGTCCTTGCCGCGCGGCGGTCGAGGCGAGGGCAGCGAACGCCCCCGGCTCCTGCAACGCTACGCACGCGTGGCCGAGGGGAGCATGACCGCCGCCTTTATCCTCTCGCAGCACGACGCCGGGGTCCGCCGACTCGTCGCCTCGTCCGATCGGCCCGCCGCGCACGCGTGGCTTGAGCTGATCGCCGATGACGAAGCCTTCGCCACGGTCGGCCTCTCGCAACTGACGACCTCCAAACGCCTTGGATCGCGCCCCTTGATCGCCTCGAAGCTCGATGACGGCTACCGCCTCGACGGCGTCATGCCCTGGGTCACCGGCGCCGAGATGGCCGACGTGATCGTCACCGGCGCCGCGACCGACGACGGCCTTCAGTTGCTCATCGCCCTACCGACCGACCGACCCGGCCTCGACGTCATGCCTCCCTTTCCACTCGCGGCGCTTCAAGCCTCCCGCACGTCGGAGGTCCGCTGCGAAAACGTCCACGTCGAGGACTCGTACATCCTCGCGGGTCCGACGTCGAACGTCATGGCTCACCCCGGCGCGGCGGGAACCGGGGGCCTGGAAACGTCGGCCCTTGCCCTGGGTCAGGCCCGCGCCGCGATCGTCGCCCTCGCCGCCGAGGCACCTGGACGCGCTGAGCTCGCCGAGCCCGTCGACGCTCTGATTGCCGACTGGCGCGCCTTGTGGAACGCCTTGCTCGCCGCCGCTCAAGGGGCTCCCGAGGCGGCGGACTCCGCCCAGCTTCGCGGCCGCGCGAACGCCCTGGTTTTGCGAGCCACCCAGGCTTACTTAACAGCCCGACGCGGCAGCGGTTTCCTCCGCGCCGAGCCCGCGCAGCGTTGGGCGCGACAGGCGCTCTTCTTTCTCGTCTGGTCCTGCCCCGGCCCCGTGGCCGAGGCCACCCTGCGCGACCTTGCCGGAATCTGTTCTCCGCTGGGCTGACAAAGCCTCTTTTTCGACTCGGGAATGACCGAGGACCAAGGCAATCGTGTCCGGGTTTTCCTCAAAAATATCTTCAATGGCGCCTTGTGAGTGGCTCGGTCATCTTAATCTCATGATGGCGTCCAAGACGCGGTTCCCTGACTCGGACACGGAGACAACGCCTCCGTCGGCGCGGCGCGGCGTGAACGCGTGGGATGGTCGCCAACGACTCGGCCAGCCTGGAAGAGATCATGCCGAATCGTCCGCGAGCGCGAGCGTCAGAGCCAGATGCGGCGTGACCGGATCGCGCGGAAGCGCGCCGAAAAACCCAGGTGATCGCTCCAGGCCCTATCCGCGCGCCGCCGCCCGCGCGTCGAACGCCCTCGAAACGCTGGCGAACCCCTCAATGAACGATTCGTGAAGCACGCCTTGGCCTCGCTGGTCATAATCAAGTCCAGCCCCAGGAAATCCCGGACACTATTGATCGGTCATCGGTCATCGGTCATCGGTCTTCGGTCATTGAAAAGAGGGACTTCGCAATCCTCCTGTCGGGTGACGCAGGAGAATTGCAAAGTCCCGATGACCAATGACCAATGACCGAAAAATCCTGCCTGTTTGGTCATTAGAGTTTTTGCGCATTAGACGCTGCTTTTGACCTAAGGTCAAAGACCACAAGGACATAAGGCAGAGTCGCACCTTTGCCCTATGTTCCTGTGATCTTTGAACTTACGGCTATGGCGCAACAACCCTATTGGTCATCGGTCATTGGTCATGGAAAAGCAGGACTTTGCAATCCTCCTGTCGGGTGACGACAGCCTCTTCCCTATTGTGAAGGTCTTCATCATAATGAGAGATCAGTTCTCGCGGGTTCGACTGCTGGATGATGCTATCGTTGAGACGAGATCGATCGCAGCGGGCCGTTCCGAGACTCGGCCGCCGATTGGAGTCCTTTTTCGAAAGGAATACGGAGCGATGAGGCGCTGGACTTCATGGTTAGTCCCGATCGGAATGGCCGCCTCGTGTTTGGCCTCCGCGGGGTGCGGCGGCAGTCAGCCGGCTTCCGAAGCGGCCACGGGCGACCAGTCCGCTGCTTCGGCGGCTCCCGCGGCCACATCCTCGGAAGAGTCCTCGAGCGTCCCACCCGCTCCGATGCCCGGCGCGATGGCGTCGGGCGGAGCGATGCCGCCGCCGGAACCTTCCTCCAAGCCCGAGACGGTCGCCTCGTCGCCGGAGGCTACTCCCGTGGCGACATCGGAACCGACCGCCACCTCGGCCACGCCCGCCGATGCGTCGACCTCGGAGAAAACGTCGAGCGCCGAGAGCGCGGATGTTCCCAAATCGGACACCGACCCGGCCCCAAAATCGGAATCGTCATCGACGTCGACCAATGAATTGTTGGCGCTTTCGGGAAACTCGGGAAACGCGCCGCCAGCCGCAACCGAAACGTCGGCTCCGCCGGCCTCGTCGATCCCGACCTCGGCGTCGATGCCGGCGACCAGCCCGATGCCTGGCGCGATGCCGAACTCGTCGCCTTCGATGATTCCGACGCCCACGTCTTCCTCCCCGAACACACCCAGCTCGCTCAGTGACATTCCCCAATCGCAGCCGAACCCGTCGAGCCCGTCGATGGGCAACGCGAACACCATGAACACGACCGCGATGACTCCCATGCCGGGCAGTCCCAGCATGGGCAATGCGCCTGGGATGAATCCCGTCGACATGAACGACCCTGGGCTGGATACTCGACCCGCCGGCCCTGGTGGAGCGCCCGGCGCGGCCACTTTCCGAACCCCGTTGGGAGGCGCCACGGCCTTCCTCAAGGCCCTCAAGTCGAAAGATCTTGGATCGCTCGCCGAGGCCACGGCGCTGCGTGCGCCGACAGAAGCCAGCGCCAAGTATCAGAAGGTTTTCACGGCCATTCGGGAAGAAAGTCTCGCTCCCGAAGACCTCGACGAACTCGCCAAGAAGTTAGAGGGGTATCAGATCATCGGGAGCAACGTCCAGAAAAGCTCGGGTCGCTACGATGTCATCGTCGGCAAGGCCCAGGGAACCAGCCAGTTCCATCGCACGATCACGATGCGCAAAGAGAAAGCGGGATGGAAAGTGCTGGATATCGGCGGCGCCCGGGAATTTGAGAAGCCCATCATACTCGTCCGCCCGGGCATGAGAGGCAACACCGGCGCGCGGCCTCGCTGAGACATCGATTTCTTGTAAGAAAAGCTGCCTCTCTGTAAAAAATTCCAACGCTTCGGCCAAGAAAATCTCGGTCGAAGCGATTTTTGTTGAAGAATCCGTCTTGAAGTGACGGGGCATGACTCGATTTCACGAACTTGGACCCATTGGCCCGCAATCTGCATTAACCAGACAATCGTTCCAGTCACCCTGATTTGCCGGGATGGCAGATCGCCAGCATGTCAACACCCCACACAGTCCCCAAGGAAGGAGCCTGTATGGTCTGGTCGAGCGTCCGCGTTTGCGCCTGGCTGGAGATCGCGGTAGTTTTGTTCCAGGTCTTCGGGGTCGCCGGGCTCTGCCTGAATCGGTTCCTTCCAGGAAGTCGCTGGGGAGAGCGGGGCCGGGTTGGCTATGTCGCCGCCTTGTTCGGCCTGGGGCTGGCGGGCGCGGTTTGTGGTCGACTCGATTCGGAGTTCGCCCTCTTTGCTGGCGGGACCATGACCTTCCTCTTGATCGGGATGATCGCGGGAACCGGTCATCATCATCCAGAAGCGCCAATCCGACGCGGGGTTGCGACTGAGCCGACCCTCGCCGGATAGATTTTTTGTGAGAGTAAGTCGAGACATCATCAAGGTTTCCTTCCAGGGGTCCGTTCCGGGCCCTTTTTTTTTGCGCCGAGGATTTGACCCCCTCCGGAACGCGCGCCATAGTTGCGGCGTTGAACCGGAAACGGTCGACCACGACGAGCGCATCCTTCCCTGCTTCACACCCGCCGGTCGACTCATTCCCGATTGATCCCTGAACTCGGGTCAGACCTTTGATCTGGGTTGAGCGGTCGTTGACCCAGAGCGAACGAACGAACGTTTGAACGGATTGACACAAACCCGGCCCCGGACGGCGCGTCCCGCTCGCCGTTTGTTCCGAGGTCGTGTCGGCCCCTGGCGGGAGAAGGACAAGCCCATGTTGGTTGGACTGAAACGGATTTCGACCGCGCTCGGTCTTCTGGTCGCCTCGGCGGCTGTTTCCGAGGCGCAAGTGATGGCCCCCGCCAACAGCAACGGCAATCAGGCCACCGCCAACGCGGTCGCCTCGTCGTTGAAACTGAGCCCCACGCTGTCGAGCTACCGGATCGAGATCGAGACCCGCAACGGCATTGTCAGCCTGACCGGCACGGTCGCGACCCAGGCCCAACGCGCCGAGGCCCTCGCCCGGACCCGGATCGTTCCCGGCGTGAAGGGGATCGCCGATCATATCGCCGTCGCCGGTGACCGCAACGTGCGCCAGGCCCGCTTCCAGAGCCCCCAGGCGGGGATGTACGGCCCGACCGCCGGACCGGCAGTTGGTGGTGGCGAGGTGATTTATCAAGGGTCGACCGGTGCCCCGACCCAGTACCCGCAAGGCACGATTGTCTCTCAGCCCGCCTCCGCGATGGGTGGGATGGGGGGCATGGCGAACATGGGCGCAATGAACGGCCCGATGCCCGAAGGACCCGCCGGAATGGCCGGCGCCTCGATGGCCAATCAGCCGAACATGCCGAACTATTCGTGGCCGAGTTACGCCCCGTACCCCAACTTCTCGGCCGTCGGCTACCCGACCGTCTATCCCTGGCAGGCCTGGCCGAACATCGCCGCGCCGTACCCGTACCCCGAAGTTCCGCTCGACTGGCGAGCCGTCACCCTTCGCTGGGACGATGGCATCTGGTGGCTCGACTTCAAGAAGAACTACACCCGCCCCTTCTTCACCCCCTACCCGTTCGGGATCTTCGCCTACTAAGTTGACCTGAAGGCGTTGACGACGATCGAAGCACCGAAGGCCCGGCCGGAATCATTCTGGCCGGGCCTTCTCGCGTTCGAACTCACAGGCGGATTTCGCCGATAAACGTGGGTGAGGCCGGAACGTTGTCACGACACCGGGAAGACGTAAAGAGGAAATTAGCGCTCCAATCCACGAAATTCCTCACAGCCCCGGCGGCCGACGTTCGATAAGTACAGCACACAGGCCGGTCCCTGGGGCTTTGGAAGAAGCTTCGAGGTGGCCGGTCGGAAGCGCCGACGAATTACCACGGTCCCGGCGCCGAGGCTGGAGGGGTCGGAGTGCCCCCCGGCGCGTTCGCGCACGTTCCTAGGAGGGGAAATCCCAATGACCCGATCCGCGCGGCACTGGGGCCCGTTGACCCCGCGTTGGGTTCGCGGCCTGCTGACGGGTGCCTTGTTCGCGGTCGTCACGACCGCCTATACCGGCTGCGGCCTGTCGTATGTCTTCCGCAATATCTCACCGCTGCACCCGACCGGGTGGTCCTTCGCCTTCCCGATCCTGCCGTCGCAACAGCAACGGCTTGAAGAGGATATGAAGCGCGAGAAACGCGACCGGGTCCCAATCCTCGACCCGATCCCCGGCGAGTTCGCCCCCGGTGTCTGCCTCGACCCGCCCAGCGAACAGGAAGTCTGGGACAAGGTTCCCAAGTTCAAGAACGGTAACCCTGTCTTCTATGAAACGCAGCGGAATAACGTTCGCTTCCTGATCGAGAAAATCGGCGAGAAGGTCGACCCGGTCAAGATTTACCCGCTCGCCGGTCCTTGCCAGCTCGTGCACTGCCACTACAAGTGCACCGTGTATTATGATGAGCTTTACTGGTCGGACTACCCGATCCCGTTCAACCACGTCGATCACCGCGTTGAGGTCGTCTATCTCGACAAGGACCACCTCCGACGCGCCGGCGGCCCCGCCAACGCCACGACCCCTCCCTGATCTTGTTCGATCGATCGCTTGACTGAGGGCTCGAACCTCCTCTCACTCAAAAAAATCACCGGTCCGGCCGAAACCCTCGGCTGGACCGGTCTTCGTTTCGAAAGCCATGTTTCCGCCTGTGGGAAAAGCCAGTCTTCGCGGTCAAACGTCTGTGTCGATTTCCATTTTCCGATCGTTCCCGCACGAAATCTTCGATGGTTTTCTCAGGCGAGATCAGCCAGATCGTGCCGGATCGAGGGATCGCAACGCTTTCTTCTCTTCGCAAACCGACGTACAATCGACACTCATGAAGACACCTCGCCCCCTTTTGCTGCTGACGCCCCTGATCTCGGCCTGCCTCTTTTGGACCGGCCGATCGGATGCGGATTCGCCCTCGATCCAAGGGGAATCGCTCGTCAGCCAGTCCGGCACCTTGACTCCGGGCCGAATCGAAGGCGATGCCACTACCGGCTTTCGGTTCGTCGAAGACGCGACGAAACGCATGCTCCCGCTCGAACCTGGCGCACTCGTCCAGGGGCCGGGACGGGTCTCGACGTCCGCTTCGGGCCTGCCCCCTTTTCGCGTTGAGATGGGTCTGGGTCAGCGCCTCGTGGGACGCCTGGAAGTGATCAATGATCGCGAGGTACGCCTCTCGGAGCTTGAAGGCGGCGGCCGGTTCACGGTGTCCCGAGGCGGCGCGATCGCCGTTGTGCAGCGTCCCGGGGAAAACCTCGTCTTTCAGGACGGGTTCGAGACGATCGACGAATCGCGCTGGGTGGTTGTGGGCGAGCCTGACGTCTCGAATGATCCCAAGTTGGTCGGTGAGAACTCGTTAAGTCTCGAAGCCGGAGGCGCCTCCTTGACGCATCGCCTCGACCTCCCTTTTGCCTCGGGACGGCTCGAACTCGCCTTTCACGACAACCGGGCGATCGTTCCCGGGCAACAGTGGTTCGTCGACCTGACCTTTCGAGGCGCGAGCGGACCGCAAACCGTCCGGGTCATTCTCGGCTGGACCGAGGAAAGTCTGGCCGTCGAATCGACCCCCGGCAGCCCCGCGCTCGCGGTCCAGAGACTCGCCCGAAAGACAGGCTGGCACCGCCTGGGCGTTCGGTTCAGTCCCGAGACCTGCGAGATCGGCGTTGACGGCAACGAGCTGGCTCACGGCAAGGGATTCGGCGGTCCGCTCGTCGAGGTCCGCCTCGCCTCCTTCCAGCTTGGCAAGGCCGAGCCCCCCGCCGATCTTAGCGGCCACATCGACGACCTGCGCCTCGTTCGCTTTGATAACCCCTCGGCCGAGGTTGAAATTGACGTGCAACAGGACGAGGTTCGCCTGACCGGCGGCGATCAGCTTTTTGGGAAGATCAAGCAGGCGAACGCCGAGAAGATTGACGTAACCGTGGACACGCGCGACGTTTCTCTCTCGTGGGGCGAGGTCGCCGGGCTCTGGTTTCATCGCGCGGCCAGGCAGGGTCAAACCATCGACGGTTTTCTCGTTCGGGTCGATTGGCGTGCCTCGGCCGGGACCGAGGCGCAGGATTTGAACAGTGTCGAAGGGGCCTTGACCGCGCTCTCGCCTTCGGAAGTCACGGTCGCGACACCTTACGCGGGCTCTCTGGTCATCCCTCGTGAACGCATCACGGCGCTTCGGGTCGTCGGCAAGGGGCGTCGCATTCTGATTGACCCGATGGCCCATCATCTCGGCGACGAGATTTCCACGGTCGAGCCGATCCTTGACCCACCCCAGCCCGAAGGGGGCACCCTGGAACGAGTTGTGGAACTGGATCGCGTGCCTGAAGGGGCGGCGTTTCTGGTTCTCGACGTGCTGGGAGTCGTCGGCGAGGCGGCGGAGATCCCCTTTTCCACGCTCGTGAAGAAGGGCGAGCTGAGGACGAACGTCAAGTTCAACGGCGAACCCTTTGATTACCTCAACCGTCATGTCGTCTCGAAGAATGAGACCCCCGAACGCATCCGGCTGCCCATTCCGCGCGGCCTTTTGCATCCGGGACGGAACGTCCTTCGGTTTGAACAGGCGGGAATCGCGAGCGATCCAAATTATCTTGATGACCTGGGCATCCTCGGCATCGCGCTCGAATTCGCAAGCGTGCCGCCGCCGCGATGATGATGAGCGACGGCACCCCCCGCAAGGACGTTGAGGAGCGACCCGACGTGAAGACGTTGACCCGGAGCATGGTTCGCCACGCGCACGCGATCGCCCGCGAGGTCGGGGCGCGCGTGATCCTGCTTTACGCCGATGTCGTCGAGGACGATAAAGACCTCAACGACCTCATTGAAGACGTTGACTTTCGCGTCATCTTGATCTCCCGCCGCGCGGGGTTTCAGGCGCCCGGCGGCTGGGGAGAGCTTTGCGCGATTGTCCGCGTTCCCGATATCGCGATGACGCGCGCCGGGCAAATCAAGGTCGCCACTCTGGTTGCCGCCGCCGAAAGCTTGATCAGGATTGGGGATCGGATCGTCTGCCTGACGGGCATCGACGGCTCGGGCACGATCGATACCGTGATGGTCCTCGACATGGGCACCGAGATCGAGATGTTCGCCGACACCGCGGCCGATCCACTCCCGTCCGACGTCACCCCCGCCGTTTTCGAGCGTTTATTAACAATCGCCGGAGAGCTTGGCCTCGAAGGGCGCGAAGGGCGGCCGGTTGGTACGCTCTTTGTCGTCGGCGATAGTGACAACGTCGTGGCGCAGAGCCATCAACTGGTCATCAACCCGTTTCACGGTTATCCCGAGAACGAGCGGAACGTTCTCGACCCCCGTCTCGAAGAGACGGTCAAAGAATTCTCGGCGATCGATGGCGCTTTCGTGATCCGGGGAGACGGAGTGATTTTAAACTGTGGGCGTTACCTCGCCCCGCGCGGCAAGCTGGAAGTCGCCCTGCCACACGGACTTGGGACCCGACACGAAGCCGCGGCCGAGATTACCGTCACCACCGGGGCGGTTGCACTTTGTGTCTCGCAGTCGACCGGCACGATCTCGATCTTCCGCCGAGGCCGGCTCGTGACCGATATCCAGAAGCCCCGGGCCGGTCAATCGTATGAACTCTGAACGTTCGCGCGAGATTACTGCCCCTTGTTGATCTGGTCAAAGTAGCCGCGAATGTGCTTTTCGACGTTCCTGGGCACCTTCTGATTTGAGAGCGCGCCCGCCGCATCTCCCGAGACCGTGGCCATTTCCGCCTGGACGTCAAGAACGCTCTGCCCCTTGACGGGCGAGTTCGAAGGCGCCGTGCCGGTGGCGATCGCCTTGCCTTTTTGGAGCTGTTGCTTGACCTGACTGGTGTACGTCGACGTGTTGTCGGGTGCCTCGGGGCGGTCCCCCTGACCACGACCCCGGCCGAGGCCGTTCTGGCCGTTGCCATTGTTCCGGCTCGACATCCGCCCCATCTCCGAAAGCGACTCGCCGATCTGGTTCAGGCTGTCGCCAGTCATTCCGTTCTTGGCGTCCTGAAGATCGGCCATCGCGCCGTCGAGGGCTTCCATTTCCTGGAGGTTCTTGGCCATCTGGGCAAGCTGTTCCTGCGTCGTGCCGAGGGCTTCGGCGGCCTTTTTCATGTCGCCTTGCTGCATCGCTTTCTCGGCGGCGTCGAGCTTCGAGGCCATCTGCTGAAGCTTTTGGAGGCTCTTGGCCTGCTCGTTGAGCTTGGCCATCTCTTGCTCAAACTGTTTCTCGCTGAGGCCGCCGTTTTGTTTGGCCTTTTCAAGTTGCTTCTTGCGATCTTCGAGGTTGGCGAGCTTTTCCAGCTGGCTGGCCATGTCCTTCAACTGTTCCTTGAGGGCTTTCTTTTCCGCCTCGTTCATCTTGCCCGAGGTGAGCTTTTCCTTCATCTGCTTCAACTCGTTGGCGGCCTTCATGAAGTCGCCCTTGGCCAGATCCTTGGCGAACTGGTCGGCGGGACCCTGGCTCGTCGCGTCTTTCAACTGCTGAAGCTGGCGGGTAAGTTGCTCGGGCGAACCAAGCTGTTTTTGACGTTCCTTGAGGGCGTTCGAGAGCTTGTTGAGTTCGACGAGGGCCTTGTCTTTTTGCGCGGGCGGGGCCTTGGCGAGATCGTCGGCCGCCTTTTCAATCTGGGCGAGGAGCTTTTCGGCCTCGGGAAACCTGGTCTTCTCGATCTCCTTGCGCTGGCTGGCGATCTTCTTGCCAAGGGTCTTCGTCTGATCGACGATGAGTTTCTTCTCGATCCGGTCCGAAGTCCTTGCCTGGGCCTTGGTCTGGGAAAACTCAGGCGCCAGGAAGATCACCGCGACGAGGGCCGCCGGAACGAGCGGCAGCCAGGCCAGTCTCGGCAATCGCAAGCCAAAGGCAGCGCGGACGTCCAGATCGCGGAGATGCCGGGTCACGTCGTTCAGAAGCGCCTGGCCCGCCGGGGTTTCCAGCAAGTTTTCCGGGAGCGTCAGGGCGGTGCTCAGTCGCTCATTGAGATGAAAGGCCCTGTCGATCGCCACGGCCGCGTCGACCCGGCTCGGCCCTTTCCAGATCGCAAGCGCCGCGGCCACGAGAACGGCCAGATCAAAGGCAAGCACAAAGGGAGCCCAGGCCGGTCCGGGGATCGTCCGGGGGGTGAACCTCTCGACCGCGATTGCGACGGCGACCCCCGCCAGCGCCAGGGCGAGGCACCAGTTAAGCGCCGAAAGGAATCGCTGAAACCGCATTCGCCGCCAGACCCGACGTATCGGCTGTTCCAGCTCTCGCACGGTCGCCACCCCTTTTCGACAATCCTTCGGTCGTTGTCGGTCCGACAAGCGTCTTTGTTCAGTGTAGACGCCCGACGTCCCGTCCGCAAGTCGCCCGGTTCACGCAACCGCCGCCTGCGTCTTGCGATCATACACATCCGCCGCCGCCGCGAGCGCCGCGCCCGGCTCGATTGACGTGCCCAGGTCGCGCAAACAGGTCTCCAGCGCGGCGAGCACCAGGCTCACATTCGAACGCCTGGAACCATGCCCCATCAGGCCGATCCGCCAGGCCCGCCCCTTCAGCGATCCAAGGCCGCCGCCGACCTCGATCTCCCAATCCTTCAAGAGTCGTTTGCGGACGACCATGTCATCCACGCCGTCGGGAATCCGGACGCAGGTCAACTGCGGAAGTTGATGGCCCTCGACCGTGACGATGCTCATGTTCATCGCCGCGAGACCCGCCTTGAGAGCCTCGGCATTCAACGCGTGCCGCGCGAATCGGGCTTCGAGACCTTCTTCAACGACAAGCGCCAGTGCCTCGCGAAGCGCGTAATTCATGCTGATCGGCGCGGTGTGGTGATAAAAGCGGTCGCTACCCCAGTAGCGTTGAATCATCCCCATGTCGAGATACCAGCTTTGCACCTTCGACTTCCGATTTTGTATAATTTCCGAGGCCCTTGGACCGAACGAAACCGGAGCCAGGCCGGGAGGGCAACTCAGGCATTTCTGGGTGCCTGAGTAAACGGCGTCGACCTCCCAGGCGTCAATGTCGACGGGAACGCCGCCGAGCGAGGTGACCGTGTCAATCGCGATCAAGGCCCCGGCGTCGTGGGCAATCCGGGCGATCTCGTCGACAGGTTGCCAGGCGCCGGTCGAGGTCTCGGCGTGAACGATGCCGACGAGCTTGGGACTGACCTTCTTGACGGCCGCGCGAATTTCCTCGGGATCGAAGATTTCGCCGTAAGGGCGTTCAATGGCAGTAACTTCAGCCCCGGCGCGCTGGGCAACGTCGACCATCCGGGCGCCGAAGACGCCGTTGACGCAAACGAGCATGCGGTCGCCCGGCTCGATCAGGTTGACGACGACCGCTTCCATGCCGGCCGAGCCCGTTCCCGAGACAGCCATCGTGAGCCGGTTCTCGGTCTGAAAGACATAGCGGAGCAGGTTTTGTGTCTCGTCCATGAGCGCGACGAACTCGGGATCAAGATGGCCGAGCAAGGGCATTCCGAGCGCGGCGAGAACGCGGGGATGGACCTCGCTCGGTCCTGGACCCAGTAACAGGCGGCGTGACGGATTGAGCGGGGCCGGCGGCGCGGGGCGTTCGAGAGCGGTCACGGGGCGTTCCTCGGGGAAATAACCGAAGTCGTTTTATATCTTTGGTTTGCGCGAATCGCCATCGCGCGCTTTCACCAGCGCGCTGATTGCCTTGAACTCGGGACAGTCGGAGCGTTCGACCCATTCAAACAGGACCGCCTCGGTCGTCGAGATCACGACCCCCGCGCGATCGAGTCGCTTCAGGGCGAACTTGCGGTCAATCTTCTGACGCGAGGCCACGGCATCGGCGGGAACCTGAACACGCAACCCCAGGTTGATCAATTCCAGGGCCGTTTGCGCGATGCAGACGTGCGCCTCGATGCCGACGACGGTAATTTGATGAATCTCGCGCGCGTCGAGCCATTGTCGGAAGGCCGGAAGCTCGCAGCAATGAAATGCGGTCTTCGGCCAGCGCTCGGGGAGCATGGCGACGAGTTCCGTGACGGTCGGGCCCAGCTTTTCGGGATATTGCTCGGTCGCGGCCACCGGAATTTTCAAAATCTCCGCGCCCTGTACCAGCCGCATCACGTTCGCCACGACCGACTCGCGGTCCTTCATCGCCGCGACGAGCTTTTCCTGGAGGTCCACGACCAGGAGCGCCCCCCGTTTCGCCGTGATCCGGTCGGTCAGCGACACGAAAATCTCCCTCGGTACGGCGTTGCAGAAACGCGAAGGCGACAAACAGGCGATGCTAAAGCGACGCTCCGGCCGCTGTCAAGCGCGGGGTGAATGGCTCAAGGAGGATTGCAAGGTCCCGTGGATCGATGACCAAAGACCGAAAAATTCCGCATTATGCGCATCGGACATCGGACATTGGTCATCGATGAGACTGACTTTGCAATTCTCCAGTGAACATTTCGGGGCGGGAGACTGCCCAGGCCACGGAATCTGGGGCAAATGGGAAGGGTTGGATTTTGGTTTGCGCAAGGGTTTACCAACACGCGGGGCCAGTTGCGTCGTATCTTGAAAGTGGCGAGGCGCGAGGGCGGGGCGGCGACGACCTGGCACGAATCCGGGCGCTGTGCTTGCCCGGGGAGGATACACGAGTGTACGATAAGCATCCTCTCAGTAAACGTGAGGCGGCTCGAACGATCGGCCGTCCTGCTCGCGTCCTGACGGGGGCGACACGTGTGTCCGAGAAGCCGCGACTGCTGGTCATCGAACGAGACAACCACTCTGGGCCGTCGGCCAGCGACCTGCTGAGCGACCGGTACGAGGTCGTGACCGCGCGGACCATGTCGCGGGCGCTGGTACTCCTCAGAGAAAACGAGTTCGCCGGCGTTTACGTTGACACCGCCCAGCTTTCCGCCGTCCGCTGGGCCGGCGTGATGATCCAGGCCGACGAGATCCTCGACGCGATCTCCGACGGTGTCGCCGTCGTTGACCCCGACCTTCGGGTCATCTGGGCCAATCCCGAGTTTCATTCCTTCGCCGATCCCAACGTCCAGGTCGTCGGAGCCCGCTTTTATCGAGCCCTGGGAAATCCCGAGGTTCTCGGCCCCGACCCTTGCCCCTTCACCACGGCGATCACCTCGCGAACCTCCTCGGCCACGGCGCTTCGGATCGGGTCAAACCGATATCTGCGCGTCAATGTCACTCCCGTGTCCGACGCCTCCGGCAATCTCAGTCACCTGATCGCCCTGACCCGCGAGACGACCGACGAGACCCAGCAACAGCTCAAGATCAACGCCATTCACAAGGCGGGCGACGAGCTTGCCGACCTCACCCCCGAGGAACTCGCCGAGATGGGGGTCGAGGAGCGGACCGACCTGCTCAAGTACAACATCGCCCGCCACATGAAAGACTTGATGGGGCTCGATTATATCGAGATCCGCCTTCTCGAACGAACCACCGGGCGTCTCGTCCCGCTCCTGACGGAAGGGATGACAACCTCCGCCGCCAGTCGAGAGTTATTCGCTCGCAAGGAAAATAATGGCGTGACCGGTTTCGTCGCGGCGACGGGCGAGAGCTATCTCTGTCCCGACGCCGAGAACGACCCGCTTTATCTGGAAGGGGCCGCCAACGCGCGGAGCTCGCTGACGGTCCCCTTGATTTATCATGGAACGGTGATCGGAACACTCAACGTCGAGAACGCGCAGCCGAACGCTTTTGATGACCGCGATCGCCAGTTCCTGGAAATTTACGGCCGGAACGTAGCCTCGGCCCTGAACACGCTGGAACTTCTTCAGGCCGAGAAGATCAACGTCGCCACCCAGTCGGTCGAGGCGATCAGCCGCGAACTCGCCCTGCCGCTCGATGACATCCTCAATGACGCGACGACCGTGCTCGATCGCTACGCCGGTCACGATGAAGACATCATCGCCCGGCTTCGGCACCTTCTCTATCGCGCCCGTGAGATTCGAAGCCTGATCCAGAAAGTCGGCTCGACGATTGTGCCCGAGCCGCGTCGGAACACGCCAAGGCCCGCGCTTCGGCTCGCCGCCTCGCGGATTCTCGTCGTCGACGCCGACGAGGCCATTCGACGATCGGCGCATCACCTGCTCGGCTGTCAGGGCGCGACCGTCGAGACCGCCCGCGATGCCCATGAAGCGATCGCGATGACCCGACAGGTCGAATACTCCGCGGCGCTCGTCGATATTCGCCTTCCCGACCTCGATGGCTTCGAAACGTATAAACGCCTTCGCGAGGTTCAGCCCGATGTTCCCATCATCCTCATGACGGGCTTCGGCTGGGACCCCTCGCACTCGATCGTCAAGGCCCGTCAGGAAGGACTGCAAACCGTCCTTTACAAACCCTTCCGCGCGGACCGCCTTCTTGAAGCCGTCGAACAGGCGCTCAAGACTTCAAGCGCCGATGGCAAGGCCGACGCCCCGCCCGTGCCGACGACCGAGAGCCACGCGACCGTCGAGACCCGTCCTCATGAGTCTTGACCGCCTCTGGCTCTCGCCGATCCTCGCGATTGGACAACTGACGCTCTTCATCCTGATCACCAACATCACCCACGCCTTCGGGCATTCCGAGCGGCCTCTGAACCGGGTCAAGCTTGCTCTTTTGATTGGCTTCAGCACGATCACGATGGCCCTGGGTTGGCTGGTCTGGACGAAACCGATTTCCGACTGGCCTTTCTTGCTCGAAATCTATGCCGATTTTTGCATCTTTACCGCGGTCGTCGCCTTGCCCGTCTCCTCCGCCTACCTGCAATTTCGCCGACTTCCACCGGGAATCCAGGCCGTTGCGACGCAAGAAACCGATCTTGCCGCGACATCGGGAACGGATGCGTTGATCGGAAAGGGTCGATTCGCCCAGCTCTTGAATTTGCCCGGCAACGAAGCGCTCCGCTTCCGCGAGGTTGACTGGGAAGTGACCCTGGCCGACCTGCCCGAGGCGCTCGATGGTTGCTCGATCACTCACCTCAGTGATCTGCATCTGTCGACGGCTTATCAACGCCTTTATTTTGAAAAGGTGCTCGATGCCGCGGCGGCCTGGGAGTCTGACCTCGTTTTTTTCACGGGCGATCTTGTCGATGATGAGGAAGCGATCGACTGGATCGTCCCCTTGCTCGCGCGCGTTCAAGGGCGACTCGGATCGTTCGCCATTCTTGGCAATCACGACCTCGATCACGAACCCGAACGCCTTCGCGCTCAGATTCGCGAGGCCCATTTTACCGACCTCGAAGCGGCCTGGAGTGTGATCCGCCTGGGAGAGACGTCGGTTGCGATCGGCGGAACGTCGTATCCGTGGGGACCGCCGCTCTCGATCAAGGAACGTCCCGAGGCCGATTTTCGGATCTTGCTCAGCCACACGCCCGACCGGTTTTACTGGGCGGAGCGAGCGGGTTTTGAGCTGATCTTCGCGGGCCACAACCACGGCGGCCAGATCCGCCTGCCCGGTCTTGGCGCGATCTTCACGCCGAGCATTTATTCACGTCGGTTTGCGCGCGGCTTTTTTCGATCCAATCGACTGACGATGCACGTCAGCCAGGGGATCGGCGGCAAGCATCCTCTCCGCTATGGCTGCCTTCCCGAGGTCAGCCGGATCGTCCTTCGCGCCCAACGCTCCACTCCCAGCAATTCCAAACACGTCTCCTCGACGCTCGGCCTGGGACAATCGCAAGAGACTCGCTCTCGCGAATTGAAGCGATAGAGCTTTCGCATATCTCCCAATTCAATATCGAGTTGGGCCAATGAGACCAGCCTCGAAGGGATTGAGCTGGCCATTTCCGAAGATTTTCTCAAGGTTTTTTCAACCCGGGCCGATCTCAGGAATACGGCGCGATCGAACCGGTTGATTGCGCTCAGGCTCCGGAACCGGGCTCGTCGGGATTGGCAAGATTTGCGGGGCCGAAGGGGATCGGGCGGAGCCTGACCCCGCGGAAATCGAAGATCCCCGCTGTGTGCGAACGGAACCGACGATCCCGATTTGCTCAGGAGGAGAGAGACGCCGCCATGAGCACCTTGAGACGATCCTCGCCCCTCCTGAATTTCCTGATCCCGATCGGCCCGGGACTCATTCTCGGCCTGGGACTTTTCGGGTGCTCGGCCACGTCGGGACCTCGCACCGGCGCTGTCTCGAAAATGAAGACGTTTCTGGCCGTCGGCGACAAACCCTTGCCCGTCGTCTCGGGCGAGCCTGGGTCGTCGATCGCCGCGGTGACCTCCTCGGAAGTGGACGCCCCCGCGCGTCGGGTTCGCCCCGACGGTCGGATCTCGGGCCGGGTTTATGACACCGAGGGACGACCCGTTCCCGACGCTCGCGTTCGGCTCGCGGTCAGCGGAGCCCCTGGCGGCAAGGTCGTCAGCGCCCGGACCGATCGCTCGGGGGCGTTCACGCTCCACGGTCTCCGCCCCGGTTCGGATTACACCGTGATCGCCGAATACGACGGCGACCAGGGAGTTGAGACCGGACGGGTCGATGCTCATACGTCGGACACCGACGTCAAGATCAGCCTCGGCGCTCAGTTGGAAACCCCGGTCCACGCCTCGACCCCCTCGCGCGTCGATCGCGTCTCGGATCGAGAGGTCGTTGACGAGCCCGAGGCCGGCGCCGTCGTCCCGGCGCGCGACGACCCGCCCGAGGATCGCCCGAAGCGTCGACGTCCCTCGCCCGTCAACGAGGAAGACCTGCCCCCGGCTCCCGAGGCCGAGGCGATGGCCCCCGCCGCAAGTTCGTCAACGTCAAAGGCTTCGATCTCGAATCGTCGCAAGAGTTCGTCGGGCGCTTCCTGGCGGAAGGGATCGAGCGAGTCGACCCCGAGCGATTCTTCCGGCGATCCCTCGCTGCCGCCTCCGCCCGAAACGTCGCCCAGGGCAACGAGTTCCACCCAGACCGATCCGGCCCCTGTTGATCCCGAGGCCAAAAGCACGGGCGCCCCCAGTGAGGAGCCAAAAACCTATCTCGATGACGGCGTGAATCCGTTGCCCCCTGCCCTGGAACCGATTCCCGAGAAGGCCGAAGTCGCCCCGGTTCGCGAGCCCGATACCCCTCGGGCCGAACAACTGGCAAGGCGCTCCGATAAGGCCCCCGACCCCGATCTCGCCCTCTTCGACGCGAACGCAACCTCAACCTCGACCCCGACGCGGCCCCTTGCCGCGTCTTCGGCCTTCGAACGGTCGAAGGGAATGTCGACGACGATTTCCACGTCCCTTCCCGCCGAGGACTCGATCCCCGGCGCTCAGGTTTTCGTGCCCGAGACCTTCGCCCCTGTCGTTCTTCATCCGACAGACCCCTTCGCCAACGCCCGGCCCGTCGCCGCCGCGCCGGTTGTAACCCGATCCAAGCCTTCGGTCTTCGGCTCGACCCCGAAACCCGAACCAAAGCCCGAACCGGCGGAATCTCCCGCGCTGACAACATCTCCGAGCCCGGAAAAACGTCGGCCGACGTGGGGTCAGGTCGTGGCCCAGGCCATGCCGACCGACCCGGCCGTGACCGAGGTCGCCGATCACAAGGTGGTCGAACCCGAAAAACCCAGGAGTCTCGTCCGCCGTGGCGTCGGACTCAAATCCGCCCAGCCTGAGCGCCCGGCGCAGGTGGTCAAGGTTGCCTCGGTCAAACCCGAGTGCGCCTATGACGACCGACTCCGCCGGATCATCGACTTCCGCCTCCCCGCTCTCGACGGCAAACCAGTCCGGTTCCAGGACTTGAACTCCGACCTCGTCCTGATTGACTTCTGGGGAACGTGGTGCCCCCCCTGCGTGCGGTCGATTCCGCACCTGGTCGAATTGCAAGAGAGGATGGGCAAACGCCTTACGATCGTCGGCATCGCCTGTGAGTCCGACGCTCCCGAGGTCGCCTCACCGAAGGTGGCCGAGACCGTTCGAAAGCTCAAGGTGAATTATCCGGTTCTGCTCAGCCGGAATGACGGATCGTGCCCGCTTCAGGAAGCGCTTCATATCGGAGCCTTTCCGACGTTGATTCTCGTCGATCGCGAGGGGCGTGTTCTCTGGCGCGATCAAGGGGCGACCCCCGCGACGCTCGCCCGGCTCGATCGGATGATTTCCTCGGCGCAGCGGAGCGATCAGACCCGACGCTATTGACCGAGAGCGCCCCGCCTTTCGAAACAAAAAAACCCCGAGTTGCCGAACTCCATCGGCGACTCGGGGTTTTTGTGTCATGCGAGCGAGCGAGCGAGCGGCAGGGGGAAACCGTCTGATGAAGGAGAGAGAGCATCGACGGTGCCATTGAGCCGGTAGACTGGGGCACTCAGCTGGAGAGGGTCGTGTTGACCTTGTTGAAGGTCGAGCTGATCGTGCCGCCGAGCTGCGTGACGATCGAGATGCAGGCGACGAGGATCAGGGCGAGCATGACGGCGTACTCGACCGCGGTCGGGCCATCTTCGGAAACCACGAACTGACGGACGCTCTTCAGGATGTTGTTCATCTTCAGGGTTCTCCTACCGGGAAGGGTCTAACCGGCCGTTTCCTTCAGGTGGGTGACGTCCCACCCATTTCGCTTCGTCGCGGCCACTCAGAGTGCTCATCGAAATCCTAGGTCACTTCACGGGCCTCGTCGAAGATTACTCTTTGCTTCGTTGACCTCCGGCAACATGGCCCAGGAAAGATCTTTTCCGCGTTGATGCCCAGGACGGATGTCCGAATTTCCAGGATCATTTCCCAAGAGAGGCGATGTTCTGACTTCGAAGCCTGCTGGTCATCCTCGTTCGAACCAGCAAGCGCCCGCGATAGGTTTGGAGAAATGTTGGCCAAGGGGAGGTTGACCCGTTACGATCAGAAGGCCAGCGGCGATCGACTCTCCACGCGCCTTCATTTTCATTATGGATTCGCGCGTGAGGACGACGCACGACCGGGTCCCCCCTTTTTTCGTTGGTTTGGAGGTAGAGACATGACCGGACCAAAGATCCGTTCGGATGTGGACGGGGCCTCGCGGCGTGAGTTCTTGCGGACGTCGACGCTGCTGGGCGCGGCCCTGGCAACCGGCGCCGCGGGATCGGGTGCCCATGCGGCGGGCGACGGCACGATCAAGGTCGGCCTGATCGGCTGCGGCGGCCGAGGCACCGGCGCTGGTGAACAGGCGATGAACGCCGGCAAGGACGTCAGGCTCGTCGCGATGGCCGACATGTTCGCGCAGCCGCTCGAATCAAGCCGGTCCCTGCTTCGAAGCGCGGGGGGCGAGCGGTTCGATGTGTCGGATGACCGCTGCTTCGTCGGCTTCGACGCCTACAAGAAGGTGATCGACTGCGGCGTGGACGTCGTTTTGCTGGCGACTCCGCCCGGCTTCCGGCCCCTTCATCTCCGCGCGGCGGTTGACGCGGGCAAGCATTGTTTTGTTGAGAAGCCCGTCGCGGTCGATGGCCCAGGCGTTCGCGCCGTGATCGCCGCCTGCGAGGACGCGAAAAAGAAGAACCTCTCGATCGTCTCGGGCCTCTGCTGGCGCTATCACACGGCGATGCGCGAGACGGTCAAACGCATTCAGGACGGCGCGATCGGCAAGGTTCAGGTGATTCAGAGCACGTACAACACGCAGAACGCCAAGAAGCCGATTCCGTATGACCCGAAACAGTGGTCGGAAATGGAGTGGCAACTCCGCAACTGGTATTACCTCTCCTGGCTCAGCGGCGACCACAACGTGGAACAGCACGTCCACAGCCTCGACAAGGCCGCCTGGGCCTTGAAGGACGAATATCCCGTCCGCGCCTTCGGTGTCGGCGGCCGACAGGTGCGCACCGGCCCCGAATGTGGAAATATCTACGATCATCACGCCGTCACGTATGAATTCGCGAGCGGCGCCAAGTGTTTCAGCATGTGCCGCCAGTGGGACGGCTGCCCGACCGACGTGACCGACTTTCTTTACGGCACCAAGGGTGACGCCGCGCTTCTCGGCAAGGCGAGCCGCAACTGGGTCATCACCGGCGAGAACGCCTGGCGCTTCCCTCGCGGTAAAAACGCGGGAAACATGTACCAAGAAGAACATGACGAACTCTTCGCGAGCATCCGGTCGGGCAACCCGATCAACGATGGCGACTGGATGAGCAAGAGCACGCTCATGGGCATCATGGGGCGGATGGCCACGTACACCGGCCAGGAGATCACCTGGGACCAGGCCCTGAACTCCAAGGAAGACCTCTCGCCGAAGTCGTACGCGTTCGGGCCAAACCCCGTCCCCGGCCCCGCGATTCCTGGCGTCACCCGGTTCGTCTGACCTTGAAATCGAATTCATGACCCGACCGTCGTCTTACCAGTTCCCCGACGGCTTCGTCTGGGGCGTCGCCGCGGCCTCGGCACAGATCGAGGGCGCGGCGCGTCTTGAAGGCAAGGGCGAATCGATCTGGGACCGCTTCGCCGCCACTCCTGGCAAGATCAAGAACGGCGACACGCCCGAGATCGCCTGCGACCACTATCACCGGTTCGCCGACGACGCCGCCTTGATGCAGTCTCTCGGCCTCGGCCATTACCGCCTCTCGATCGCCTGGCCCCGGGTCGTCCCCGTTGGCGACGGCCCGATCAATCCCCTCGGTCTCGACTTTTACGATCGCCTGATCGACGCCTTTCTTGCCCGGGGGATCACCCCCTGGGTCACTCTCTTTCACTGGGATTTGCCCCAGACTCTCGAAGATCGCGGCGGCTGGCTCGATCGCCGGACGGTTCACGCCTTTCGGCGCTATGCCGACGCGGTCGTTTCTCGCCTCGCCGATCGCGTCCAGAACTGGTTCACGGTCAACGAGATCCCTTGCTTCATCGGCAACGGTTACGGCAACGGCTACTTCGCCCCCGGCCTTCGCGTCTCTCCGGCCGAGTTGAACCAGGGCTATCATCACGCCCTTCTCGCCCACGGCCAGGGGGTCGCCGCCGTCCGCGAATGGGGAGGTCCCAAAGCGCGCGTCGGCCTCGTTCACAACCACTTACCCGCGCCCCAGATTCCCGTCACCGAGACCGACGCCGATATCGCCGCCGCTCAGGCCGAATATACGCGGACGAACAACCAGCTCATGGGTCCCGTCTTCCTCGGCCACTATCCCGACGCCTTTCTCCGCGAAGTCGGCCACGATGCCCCCCAGGTTCAAGCGGGCGACCTCGACCTGATCGCGCAACCGACCGACTACCTTGGCCTGAACGTTTACGCTGGCGATTTCGTCCGCGCCGGGGCCGACGGCCAGCCCGAGCGTCTCCCCTTTCCGCCGGGCTATCCCGAAGGCAATCTCTCCTGGCTCAAGGTCACGCCCCAGAGCCTTTACTGGGCGCTTCGCCACGCGGCCGAGGTCTTCGGCGTCCGCTCCTTTTTCATCACCGAGAGTGGCGCGACGTTCGAAGACCCTGTCAGCCCGACGGGCGAAGTCCTCGACCTCCACCGCCGCGAATATCTCCGCGAATCTCTCCTCTCGGTCCACCGTGCCGTCGCCGAAGGGTATGACCTGCGCGGATATTTCCTCTGGTCGTTTCTCGACAACTTCGAATGGGCCGAAGGCTACGACCGCCGTTTCGGAATCGTCCGCGTCGACTATCCCACCCAGCGCCGCACTCCCAAGCTCAGCGCCCACTGGTACGCCCACGTCGTCCGCGAAAACCGGGTCGTCTGATCTCGGTAAACGTGCTTCCTGATACTCAATCAAGGCTCAAAGTGTCGCGCAGCGCGACACTTTTTTCCAAACGAAACCACACACAAGACGGCCCGAGTGTCGCGCGGCGCGACACTCGGGCCGATCTCAAGACGCAAAATGCCATCATTCTCGGGAAAATGACGTTCGAGGCCACGATCCGCGGGAATGGCGACCCTGATCGCTCGATCCTGTCTCAAGGTCTCCGTTATTTCCCGGCGCCGAGGTTCTCGAACCAGTAGAGGCCACTCTTGCCGGGGCAGATCAGGTCAAGGTCGCCGTCCTTGTCGAGGTCGATCGCGGTCATCTGCAAGCCGGTGCCGGCCGTCCCGGCGGGGAAGTCCTTGAAAGCGTCGCGTTCGGGACCTTTTTCGGGAGCATTCTTCGCCGGTTCGCCCTGGAAGATGACATGCTTCGTCCAGGTCTTGCTCGGGCGGTCGAATCGGTAATAGGCGACGATTGAACCATCGGTCGCGCCCGGCTCGATCTCGTGGGCATAAACGCGCTTGCCGGTGATCAGTTCATCATCGCGGCCGTCGCCGTTGAGGTCGGCCCAGAGGAGGGTGTGAACCGACGCGATCGTCTTGTCGATCTCGATCGGCTTCGACCAGGCGCGCTTGCCGTCCTTGTCCTTGGTCTGGGTCATCCAGAAGAGGCCGTAATTGTGGCCGTTGCCCCAGACGACCTCGGATTGGCCGTCGCCGTCAATGTCGCGCGCCAGGATCTGAATCCCAGCGCCGCCGATGTTCCACTCGGGATGCCACGTCCAGGTATCGTTCTTCGGGTCGGAAGGCGCTTCGAACCAGCCTTTGGGCGTGAGCAGGTCGGTCCGGCCGTCGCCGTTGACGTCGCCCGAACCGACACCGTGCCCGGCCGCCTGGGTGCCGAAATCGTGCTTCTTCCAGGTCGGTTCAGCCCCTTTTTTCTCCAGTTCATACCAGACGACGACGTTGGTGGAATTGGGCAAAATTTCGGGGATTTCGTCGCCGGTCAGGTCGACCTGAACGGCCGCCTCGCTGGAACCGGGAAGGTCAATCTCGTGATAGGTCCAGGGTGCGCCGACCTTGCCGGGGTTCTCGACCCAGCCGACGTTGCGGGAGAAATAGGCGGCGGTCACGAAATCCATGTTGCCGTCGCCGTTGGCGTCGACCGGCAGAGTGGCGAAGTCGTTCAGATACGTCCCCTGCCGCTGGACCTTGCGGACGGGGTGTGGGGTCCAGTCGGGGCCTTGATACCAGGTGTCGCCCGAGACGATGTCGAGCTTGCCATCGTTGTTGACGTCGAACGCGTTCGCCGATTCAAAGGCGCTCTTGCCGTTCACCGTGTGCTGCTTCCAGGTCGGATCGGCCCCGAAAATCGGCGTCGTTCCCAGCAGCGCCACCGCCGCGAAGGTCGCGGCGAGGGTCATTCGTGCGTGTCGTCCCGAAATCATCAGGGCAAGCTCCCTTGTGATATGTCTTTCCCAGAGGTTCCCATCGATCGATCAATCAATCGACCTCGTCGTCTTCGTCTTCGTGAAGTTCCCAGGATAACGCGGCGGCGGCCTGATCGAGAGTCTTGAGGGTCTCAAGGTCATCGTCGCGCAGTTCGAAGTTGATCGCCTCGACACTCCGGCCGTCTTCCAGGACCGCGTAACCGCGAAGCCGGAGCGCGGGGATTTCGATCCACGAGACATTGGGCGATTCGCGGGTCAAGGCGGCGTCAAAGCCAAGCGAGCGGAACTGGTCCGCCCAGGCCGAGAGCGGCGTGTCAACAACCTTCCAGCCGGGCAAGGCGAGACGTTCAATCATCCAGGGTATTCCCGCTCCGACTTTGCATCGCGATGTTTTCTCTTCCGCGTTCGTAACAAAGCCCGCGCCCGATCACAAGCGTTGACTCCGTCATTCCCCCAGCGGCCCAGGCCGACTATACTCCGTCAGCAAGCCCGGTTTACCCAAACTCCACCACCCCCGAGTCTTCCCCGATGCGACCTCGAACGCTGCGCTCTCTTGCGATCTTCGGCCTTTCCCTGGTCCTCATCCTTCCCCGGGCGCGGGCCGCCGATAGTCCGAGTGCCCTCGAATCCTCGCCCGAAGGTTGGACCGACCTCCTCGCCGACGCGGGTCCCGACCTGAAGGGGTGGACTCGCCTCGCGGTCAAACCTGGCGGCAAGCTCCAATCCGAGACCGTCTCTCAATGGACGCTCGACCCCGCAACGAAGATTCTCAACTGTCAAGGCGACGGCGGTCACGAGTGGCTCCGCTACGATAAGGAACTGGGCGACTCGATCTTTCACGTCGAGTGGCGATTCCGGACCGTTGCCGGCAAGGCGGGCAAGTACAATTCTGGCCTTTACGCCCGCAACTCCGCCGACGCCAGGATCTGGCACCAGGCCCAGACCGGCGACGCCTCCGGCGGCTTTCTCTTCGGCGAAACGGCGTCGGAAAAGGGCGTCAAGCGGTTCAACGTCTCCAAACAGGTTACCGACAAACGCGTGAAGGCCGCCGGTGAGTGGAACACGTTCGAGATCACCAGCAAGGGAAAAATTCTTTCGCTCTGGGTCAACGGCGCGAAAACCTGCGAGTTTGACGACTGCGGCGCCCTTCGGGGCTACCTCGGCCTTGAAGCCGAGGGTTACCAGATCGAGTTTCGCAACGTCAAACTCAAGATGCTCGATTGATTTGACGGCCTCGGAAAACGAAGCCAACGCCTTTCAACCGTCAATAACGCGGCAATGCGGGATCGACCGACCGCGACCACGCATCAATTCCCCCCCGAAGGTTGACCGCGTTCGCGACCTTTTGACCCGCCATCCAATCGGCGACCATCTGCGAGCGCACGCCGTGATGACAGTAAACAACGAGCGTCCCCGAGGTCTGGTTGGCCTCGATTTCCGCCAACCGCCCGGGGATCTCATCCATCGGAATAAAGAGGTCAACAGCGGTCTCCGGCACGGGAATCGCGCAAAGAGCACGCTCATCGGGGCGTCGCACATCGAGCAAAACGAGAGGTTCGCCCTGTTTCAAAAGTTTCGCGAGGTCTTCCGCGGAGATTGCGGACGGACTTCCGCTGCGAATATTTGACAAGATTGACCCCCTTTTTTCCGTGATTCAGGATCGTCGGCAACGATTGTCCGTTGGAACTTGGATTGCGTAAAGGCTTCTGAGCCGATCCGAAAACCATGCGTTTTCTCAAACCGAAGCCAAGAATCCGCCCTTGCCCTCTTGTCGAGTTCCATCTTTAAGAACCGGCGATCACTCGTTCAATTTGAGGCACGACGTTTGCTCACTGCGAACGTATCGGCCAGGTCAGGGCCCTTGACAGGCATGAGTCCTCGGCAATTTTTGAGGTCTTCCAGTTCATCACGCCAGCGTGCGCGGGGAATTTCATGGGATTGGACGTCAGACCAGGGAAACTGCGAATCGGCTGGATCGGCACCGGGGTCATGGGATCGTCGATGTGCGGTCATCTCATCGACGCGGGCTATTCCGCCCTGATTTACAACCGATCGGCCGAGAAAGCCAGGAATCTCGTCGATCGAGGTGCCAAACTGGCCTCTTCGCCCGCCGAAGTCGCCGCCGCGTGCGATGTGATTTTCACGATTGTCGGCTTTCCGAAGGACGTTCGCGAGGTCACGCTCGGCCCCAAGGGCACCCTTGCCTCGGCGCTATCGGGCTCGGTGCTTGTCGACATGACGACGAGTGAGCCGGGCCTTGCTCGCGAGATCTTCGAGGCGGCGAAGGCCAAAGGCGTGGAATCGGTTGATGCACCGGTTTCCGGCGGCGATACGGGGGCAAAGGAAGCGCGACTCTCGATCATGGTTGGCGGTGATTCCGCGGTCGTCGAGTCGCTTTCACCGCTCTTTCAGTTGATGGGCAAGACGATCGTCCATCAAGGCCCGGCGGGATCTGGCCAGCACACGAAGATGGTCAATCAAATTTTGATCGCGACGAACATGATAGGCGTTTGCGAGGCTTTGCTTTACGGGTACAAGGCGGGCCTAGACCTGAACAAGGTGCTTCAGAGCGTCGGCAGTGGCGCGGCGGGCTCGTGGAGCCTGAACAACCTCGGGCCTCGCATGATCGCCGGGAATTTCGAGCCGGGCTTTTTTGTCGAGCATTTCCTCAAGGATCTGGGCATCGCCTTGGCCGAGGCGCGCCGACTCAAGCTCTCGCTGCCTGGCCTGGCTCTGGGCGAACAACTTTATCGAGCCGTGGAGGCCCAGGGCCTCGCCCGCAAGGGGACCCAGGCGCTCATGCTGGCCCTGGCCCGGCTCTCGGCGGTCGACTGGAAGGGAACGCCCTGAGTTCCTCGACGGTCCCACCCATTTTGGGCGATATCATGATTCACCAGACATGCACGACCTCCGCGACCCCCGCGGCGCTCCGCGTCCTTCTCGTTGAGGACAACGAAGCGGCGAGCAAGGGGATGGCCCGGCTTCTCGAAGCCTTTGGTTTCGAGGTGACCATGACCCACGACGGTGCCTCGGCCCTCCGCGCGCTGGCCACGGGCCTGCCGCCGGATTTCCTCCTGACCGACATGCAGCTTCCCGACCTTGACGGCCGCGAGGTGGCCCGACAGGCCCGGCAGTTAACCCCTCCCCCGCGCGTGGCCCTGATCACCGGCTGGAACCTTGAAGCGGGCGACGGCGACCCCGCCTCCTGGGGCATTGAATGGGTTCTCACCAAGCCTGTTGACATTCAGGACCTCGTCTCCAAGCTCCGCTCGCCCGATAGTTCGGCCTGAATCGCGGCCGAATTTTCTGGTTTCCCGAGGAAAAGATCACGGGCAAGGTGGAGCGGGCTTGAGCGCTCGGCTCCTGCTGGTTAAGATGCAAAGCTTTCCGGTCCACCCGGACGAAAGTTCGTGATATCGTCGTTCGAATTTCGCTGAGGAGAACGCATGGCCAGCCGCCGCCGAGGAAAGGGTCGTCGCAAGGTGGGTCGCAAGAAGCGCCGGATGCGCAGCCGGATTCGCCACCGCAAGAAATAACGTCGGGACCAGCTTTAACGAGAACTGGTCCCGTCCGGCCGACCCCGCGGCCTTTCCTTCAGGCGTCGCGGGCCTCTCACGCCAGAATATCGCCCGACTGCCCGCCCCGCCGAGCCCCGCGTTCGCCGGGGCGTTCTCGTTCCGCCTGGCGGCTCGTCGTGGATCAACCTCGCGCGGCCAGGCGTCTTTGAGACCAGGAGAGGAAATCGTCAATGGACCCCCGCCCCTCGCTCGAATTGCTCGACTCGTCCCACACGTTTCCCGGTCCTTACCAGATCAAGGCCATTGGCGCCGCGGCCGACGACTTTGAAGGGCGTGTTCTCGACCGCGTCCGGGCCGAGATCGCTTCGCCAGGCGACCTGGCTCACTCCGCCCGATCCACTCCCGACGGTAAACACATCTCGATCACGCTCGACATCCAGGCCAGGTCCGCCGAGGAAGTCCGGGCGATTTATGCCCGCTTGCAGGAGATCGAGGGTTTGCGATTCCTCTTGTGAGAATCGGGAATCCGAAGAGATTGCGTCGACTCGGTCGACCGTCTCCGCATCTTGACCTCGCGTCATCGTGCTCCCTTGAAGTAAACTGAAACACGTTGAGCAGACCAGGGTTATCCGCCTTGAATGCTCGGCGGTGGCCCTGTCGATCGACCCTAGCGGCGGCCTCTTTTGATGACCGACGATCGCCCCCAGGCCCGGCCCGAACGCATTGACCTGAGCCGGGCCGACGATCCCCGCGACGTCGTCCATCAGGTCGTCGCCTCGCTCGCGCAGGGCGAGCGCGTGATTCTCTCGATTGACGGCATGACGGGTCTTGCCGCGAGTGCCTTGCATCCCCGGGCCGTTTTCGCCCTTAAAGAGCAAGGCTCCGAGTCGACCGTCTGGCTGCGCGGCGGCGACGAGGTTTCGGACTGGATTCCCGAACTGAGTGCGCTCGGCTCCCGGCTGGCGCGTCGGGCCTGGCCAGGGCCGGTGACCCTCGTCTTTCCCCGACCGACCGGCCCGAGCCTCTTCAACCGCCTACCCGACGGGGTTGGAGACTATCTCCTCGCCAGTGACGGCGTCGCGCTCCAGGTGCCGGGACACCCTTTCATTCGCGAGGTTCTCAAGCTTCTCCCCGGCCCGATCGTCTTTCAACAACTGACCAATGGGGCCTCAGTCGACGATCAGCCCGGCATTCCGCTCTGGATCGAAAACAGCGGCCGACCGGTTCGCGACGACGTGACCGTGGTTCGGGTCGACCCCGACGCGTGGAAGGTCGTCCGTCCCGGCTCGACCGACGAGGCGACCCTGAACCGGATGGCGGGGACGATCATCCTCTTCGTCTGCACCGGCAACACCTGCCGGAGCCCGATGGCCGAGGCCATCTGCAAGGTCTTGATCTCGGAACGGCTCGGCTGCGCCGTCGGCGATCTGGAAGCGCGAGGGTTCGTCATTCTCTCGGCGGGAATCGCGGCGTCGACCGGCATGCCCGCCGCCGCCAACGCGATCGACGTCGTCAAGGCCCGCGGCGGTAGCCTCGCCAATCACGTCAGCCGGAAGCTCACTCTGGATCTCGTCCGCCACGCCGACGCGATCTTGACGATGACCGGCGATCACCTCGAAGCGCTTCTCGAACACGTCCCCGAGGTCGCCCCTCGCACCCGCCTCCTTCACCCGCAAGGTCTGGACGTCGCCGATCCCGTCGGCGCCGACCGCGAGACCTATCAGCGCTCCGCCGATGCGATCGAGAGCTACATCCGCCGCCTTCTCGATTCGCTCGAACTCTAAGCCCCGCCTCGGATTAAACCGCTTCCGACTTTGGCTCACCCGCGTTACTCGCCCGACCGGGATTGGGCCTTTGCACGAGTATCCGGCGAATCCGGGTCGGCTCGGCATGAAGCACCGTGAGCCGATAGCCATCGACCTCGACACTATCTCCGATCGCCGCCAGGCGGCCCAGAAGGTCGAGAATCAGGCCGCCAGCGGTCTCGGCTTCGGTCTCGGGAATTTCCATCCCGCAGACCTCGGAAAGGACATCGAGCGGACAGGCGGCGTCTACCTCAAACGCATCATCCCCCAGCGGAACGATTTGCGGAGTCTCCTTGTCAAACTCGTCCTGGATCGGTCCGACCAGTTCCTCCAGCACGTTTTCCAGGCTGACCATGCCGACGACGCTTCCGTATTCGTCTAGTATCATCGCCAGATGAACCCTGTTCCTCTGGAACTCCACCAGGAGCAGGTCGAGGCTCAATGACTCGGGCAAAAACGGCACCTTGCGTGCCAGTTTGCGGAGGTCGTGTCGCCCGTTTCCCGGAGCCCCCGCTCGAAAAAGATCCTTGACGTGAATCATGCCGACGACCGTCGTCAGGTCATCGTCGCAGAGCGGAAAACGGGTGTGCCCCGCCTGTCGGGCGACCCGCAAATTGTCATCAAGCGACCGCGAAAGACTCAAATAAACGACATCGGGCCGCGGCACCATGACGCGCCTTGCCGTCTTTTCCTCGAGGTTCAGAACGTTCTCGATCATGACCCGCTCGTTCCGCGAGAGATGGCCCCCCGCCACGCTCTCGGCCACGATATGCCGCAACTCTTCTTCCGTATGAGCCAGCGCCGCATGATCGGTCTGTCCCAGTCCGAGCATCCAGAGCGTGGCGTTGCTGGCGTTGTTCAAGAGCCAGATCACCGGGAAAAAGACCGTGTAAATCACCATCAACGGCGGCGCCGTCCAGAGCGCGACGGTCCGCGCTGATCGTATCGCCAGGCTCTTCGGCGCCTGTTCCCCCAGCGCGACGTGAAGGAAGGTCACCAGCGTAAAGGCCACGACCGGAACCACCGAGAGGCTCACACCATGCTCGGCCACCCTGTTCACCGGCTCGGTCCCTTGAACGCCAAGCGCGTGCAAGAGCGACCGAACGCCGGGAATCACCCAGCCTTCAATCGCATACCCGAGCGCCAGGCTCGTGACCGTGATGCCCACCTGCGAGGCCGACAGATAGGCATCAAGCCGGTCAAGTGCTCGACTGGTCAGCTTGGCCGCCCAGTTGCCCTTTTCGACGAGTTGATCGATCTGGCTCGTCCGGACCTTGACCAGGGCAAACTCCGCCGCGACAAAGAAGCCGTTGACGAAGACCAGGCCGGCAATGATAAAAAACTCAAAGAATCCCATGAAGGACTTCGCCCGGACGTCGTGTCGTCTCGAAGTCGTTCGCGACCCCGATGGACGGAAGCTCGCCTCGCGAGCCTCCGCCCCTGGAAGTGATTCTACACGAACTGGTTAAAGTTTCGAACGCGGTTTCCCCCAAACCCGCGACCCTCCTCGATTTGCCTCGGGCAAAGCCGTAACCATCAACAATCGTCCGCGAACCCACCCCTGGGGCTTGCGTTGATTCTCCTCGACACCACCCGACAAACCCCTTGACCCGATCCGCCGCAAACTTTACATTGCAAAGCCAGACACCGTTTTCGATTGATGAAAAAAGACAAGGCATTCGGAAACCGGCTGGACGAGTCGCACGTTTCAGGAAAGGCGAGGCGCATGGAACTGAGGGACGCCTTGACGCAGATTTCCGAGATTCGCCAGCAGATGGCGAGAACGGAGGTCTTTCGCGGCTATCGAGCGGGACCCGTGGCCTTTTCCGGGGTCCTGGCCTTGCTGGCGGCGATGGCGCAGAGAATCCTTCTTCGCGACCCCTCGCGGCAGATGCATGCGTATCTGTCGCTCTGGATTGGCACCGCGGTTGTCAGCGTCGCGGCCACGGGAACCGCGATGGCGATCCGATCGTGGCGAAACGGGTCAACGCTCGGGCGCGAGATTACCTGGCTGGCCGTCGAGCAATTCTTGCCGAGCCTGGCCGCAGGGGCGATGCTCACCGTCGTCCTCGTCCGGTCCGCCCCGGAAGGGCTCTGGATGCTCCCAGGGCTCTGGCAAATGTTCTTCAGCCTCGGCCTCTTCGCCTCGTGCCGGCTCTTGCCCAGGGCAACCTTCGGCGTGGCCCTCTTCTACCTGGTCGCCGGCCTGATGACCCTGGCCCTGGCCCGGGGCGACGCGGCCTTTTCTCCCTGGGCGATGGGCCTTCCTTTTGGCCTGGGGCAGTTCCTCGCGGCGGCCGTTCTCTACCGAACCCTGGAGTGTCGCGATGAGCCAGCCTAACAAATCCAGCGGTGACGACGCGTCCGGTCGGTTCGCCTACGACGGCCTCGAACGCGTTTTTCATGAAAAAGCCCGACTGGGGATCATGACTTCACTCGTCAGTCATCCCAAAGGTCTGATCTTCGCCGACCTCAAGGAGCTTTGCGCCCTGACCGACGGCAACCTCAGCCGACACCTTCAGGTCCTCCACGAAGCCGCCCTGATCGAGGTCTGTAAAGGATTTTACCGCAACCGACCGCAGACCATCTGCCGGGTCACCGACGAGGGCAAGCGGCGGTTCCTCGAATACATCAACGTCCTCGAAAACGTCGTTGCCGACGCCCTTCAGGCCACCAAGGCCAGCACCGGTCACAAGACCCCATTGACCGAAGGCTGGTCCCCCGCCTGATCCATTTTCTCCTCGAACCACCCAGACCCGGACGCGACCCCAAAATCCGTCCTAGCTTTCCCACGGACATTCGCTCTGTCACACAAAGTTCACGGCCGCTTCAAGGAGACGACATGAACGTGATTCGAGCTGAGGTGTTGGGCATGTGTTTCGGTGTTCGAGACGCCTTGAAGGTGATCGACAAGGTCGTTGATCCGGCCGAAGTCACGATCTTCGGGCAGCTCGTTCACAACGAGCAGGTTGTGCATAACCTGACCGATCGCGGCTTCTCCATGATCCACGAAACCGATCGCGTTGCCCTTCCCGAGTCCTCAACCGTATTGATCACCGCGCACGGGATCAGCGACCGCGAGCGCTCGCGACTCTCCGCCGCGGGCAAACGCTTGATCGACACGACCTGTCCTCTTGTAACTCGCGTTCACCAGGCTGCGCGTCGGCTTCACGACGACGGCGATTTTGTCCTCGTGATCGGCCGTCGCGGCCATGTCGAGGTTCGCGGAATTATCGAGGACCTGGATCGATTCGAGGTCGTCGAATCGGCCGAGGATGTTCGCGTCTACAACGAGTCGCGTCTGGGAATTGTCAGCCAGACAACCGTTCCCTCGGAGCATGCGGCGAGAGTCCTTGACGCGATCCAGACGCGAAACCCCGACGCCACGATTCGGTTCGTGGATACGGTCTGCCAGCCGACAAAGGATCATCAAAAGTCGCTGGAACGTCTCTTGAACCGGGTCGATGCGGTCGTGGTCGTCGGCGGCCGAAATTCCAACAACACGAAGGAACTGGTTACTCTCTGCCAGAATCGCGGCGTCCCCGCGCTTCACCTTCAATCGGCCCAGGACATTGATCCCGCCTGGTTCGTCGGCTTCGAAACCGTCGGCCTGACGGCGGGAACGTCGACGCTCGACACGACGATCCACAGCATTGAGCAAGCGCTTCAACGACTGACGCCAGTCGGCGCGACGTCGCGAATCGTCAGCGAGCCGAGCGTCGTTTGAGTTCCTGTGCGCCTGGGATCGGTCGGGCCTTCGGATCGGTCGGAGGTCGATCAAGGCAGATATACGCGAACAAATCGGCAAGATCTCGTGGATTGAGTTGCGCGTCGAGATCCTCGGGCATCAGCGAGAGCGAGCTGACTTTCAGAGCCTCCACCTGGTCGCGCGGCACGGTCTCGGTCTTGCCCCCTTGAAGTTTGAGCACGACCCGTTCCGGGCTTTGCTCGACGAGCAAGCCCGTCAAGACCCGTCCGTCATTGGTGGCAACGGTCGTCGCCTGATACGCCGCGCCAATAACGAGGCTTGGGTCAAAAACATTGGAAAGCAACTGTTCATAAGAGTTGCGCCCATTCGCGGTGATCTCGGGACCAACCTCCTGCCCTTCTCCATAAATCTTGTGGCACTGGGCGCAGATCTTCTTGAAAACCTCGGCGCCCGCGGCGGGATCGCCCGGAACCTTGCTCAAGAGCGATCGAACCCGCGCGATGGCCTTTTCCCTCTCTGGCTTACGATCCGACCGAACGCTTCCCCAAATCGATCGACTTTTGGCAACGACCGAGGCGTCCTTGCTCGCGAGCAGTTTGCGGATCTGGTTGACATTCAGGTCGCCGCTCGGAATCGTCTTCTCGAGGACGGCCTGGACTAAAGGGGCATGCCAGAGCCCGCGTTCCGCAAGAAGCTCGACAGCCCTCGGACGCAATTCGGGCTCCAATCGCGGATAATTCTCGATGAAGAGCGCCGCCACGCCAGGCTCGTCAAGCAAGCTGAGAGCCGAGATTACTTGACCGCGAAAGCCTGAGGATGTCGACCCTTGATCGCCAAAGATCCGACGAACTCCTGCGAGCACGGTCGCGTCGCGAGCCGCGATCAAGGCTCGAAGCGCCCCGACTCGGTCAGCCTCGTCCATGGTTTTCGAGACAAAATAGGAACGTGCGGCGGGATACGCTTCCTTCAGCTTCAGCGAGGTTGCCAGCAGGACCATGTCAACGCGGATCGGGTCATCCTGGGCATCGTCAAGGATCGTCTGCAAGGGTTTCTTGATCTGTTCACGCAACGCGTCTCCTTTCGTCGAATCGCGGAACTCGCCATTTTGTACACGAGCGGAGAGGTCGCGAAGCGCCTCGCGAGCCGATCCGGTATCAACCTCGGCCAGGCGGAGAACGAACAGAACGATCGGCACCTTCTCAGCGTTCCGGCCCGAGACAATGCGATCGATCGCCCTCGGAGCAATTTCCAGAAGTGCTGGCGCTTTGCGAAGTCGATCGATGGTGAGAAAGTCGAGAAACACCTGAGCGTTCTCGGACGAGTCAAGCATTGGATGCAAATTTTGCCAGACAATTTGCGGGATGAGCGGATCGTCGCCACAGGCAGAGGCGACCTCGGTCAGAAGACCGACGGCATCCATCCCCTCGATTTTGCGCGAGGCAATAGCAACCTGAAGCTGTACATCTCGGCTTCGATCGGTCGCCAGGGCTCTGATGATAGCTTTGAGCTTCGGATCGTCCTTGCGAAGATTTCCCGAGGCCCGAACGCCCCAGGCGCGAATCGTGGGATTGGCATCGGCCATCAGGGTCTTGAGAAAATCGAGGTTCGCGGTCGATCGACTGATTCGCGTCCAGAGCGCGTTCATCCGCGGCACTTCCGGCGATTTTGGGTCAATGGCAAGTGTTTCCAAACGTTGATCCGTCGCGGCGTTTTCGCGCTCGGCGAGGAGGCGACGCGCGGTCTCTCGGTCATACGCGTTCGCGCTGCCAAGGCGATCGATCAAGGTCGAGTCAGGCTCGCGGGCAAGGTCAAACCTGGATCGTCGGGGTGTACCTTGGTAGCGGATGCGATAGAGGCGTCCCTTGAGTCGATCGATTCCGGCGGGGTCGCGGTTCGCATCTTGATAACAGTGGTATCGATCGTACCAGTCAAGAACATACAGGCAACCGTCTGGTCCCGCCTTGAGTGAAACGGGCATGAACCAGGCATCGTGCGCGTTGAGAAAATCGGGCTCGGCGTCGGCGAGATAGGTTGACCCCTTGCGGCGGAGGCGGTCAACATTCAGGGCGCCGCCGTGGATGTTGCCCATGAAGAGCTTGCCGCGATAACGTTCGGGATAGGCGTCGCTATCGTAGTAAAGCAGGCCGCAATACGCAGCCTGCTGATGTCGGTGAGAGACGATTGAGCCAATCTGCCAGGTAAATGGAGGATAGGGGCCGCCCTGTCGATGGTAATAGCCAGTTTCGGTAAGATGCCAGAGGTGATCAATCACGCAGGCGCTGGCGAAGGCGCTGCCATTGCGATCCCAGGCGAGGCCCCAGGGATTGCTTGTTCCTTCACAAAAGAGTTCGAACGCGCGAGTCCGGGGATGGACGCGGAAGATCGCGCAGGTAAAATCATGGATTTTACCACGATAATTAATATGACTTCGATTAAAAACACCATTCCAACCGTAAAGCCAGCCGTCGGGTCCCCACGAGAGCGAGTTCGGCAATTCGTGCGTATCGTCGCGGCCGAAACCGGTGACGATCACCTCGCGCTGATCGGCCTTGCCATCGCCATCGGTATCCTTGAGCAAGAGCAAATCGGGCGCGTTGGCGACCCAGACGCCGCCGTGTCCGAACGCGATTCCTGAAGGAATGTTCAACCCCTCGGCAAAGACCGTGAACCGATCGGCCTTGCCATCGCCATTGGTATCTTCAAGGATCTTGATGCGATCGCGGCCCGGACCGGCCTCGCGGCGAGGGTATTCCAGGCTCTCGGCGACCCAGATCCGACCTTGATCGTCAAAGGTCATCGCCACCGGGTTGACTAGGTCCGGCTCGCTGGCGACAAGCTCGACCGTGAACCCCTCGGGAAGGGTCATGGCATTGACCGCCTCGGCCGGGCTGAGCGGATCGCCTGGCGGTCGGCTCTGGCCGTGAGGAATCGGCTCGGCGCGCGCGGGAAGGGCCGAGCCGAGGTCGAGCAAAATGGTGATCAAGGTCGCCGTGAAAAGCCGTCGCCACATCGTCAACAATCCTCGGCAACCTTTGGAGAATTCACTTATTTTCGGCTTCAAGCTTCAATGCGTTCGACAGCCGATCAAGCCCCGCGCGAGCCACCTGGGCATCCTGATCGCCACTGCCGCCGCCAACGCCAACGGCTCCGACAACCTGGCCGTCGATGATCACGGGAATTCCACCGCTCAGCGAGGTGATCTTGCCGCCGCTGGCCGCCGCCGCGTTCTGAACACTCAGATTCAAGAGCAGGTCGGCTGGCGTATCCTTCTCCTTGTCCTTACCAATCGGCCCCGTCTCGGTTCGAAAAGTCGCGGCGCTTGTTGCCTTGGTAATCGCCGTGTAAACGCTCGCCGGCCGGGCACCGTCCATGCGATCGAACGTAATCAGATGACCGCCATCATCCACCACGGCCACGTTCGCCTTGATTTTCAGATCAACCGCCTTGGCCTGAGCCCCCGCGACGATCAATCGCGCCGCGGCAAGGGTGAGTCGATTCTGTTGCCGAAGAATCAAGGGCGACGCGGGATGAGGCCCCTGCGAAAGCTGGTTAAACTCATCATCGGTTCCCGGACGCGCCAGCGGCCGGCCGAGTTTGCCGTCCCGGCTGGCATTGGAAAGAATCAAGGTCATGGCCTTGAGACCGTTGATGAGTCCGTCGTCGAACTTGCCACGTTTAAAGTCGGTCAGAAAGGCGTCGCGAATCGTCTGCGAGTCTTCGCGGGTGATCGCCTTCTCAACCGAGGAACCACTTGGAACGATCTCGAACCGGTGATCGTTCTTATCGATCAGGACGTACATCCCCTCGCGACCCCATCGCCGGGCGTTGGCCGCGGCGACGGTTTTCACGGCCTCGTCGGCGACCGAGTTGACGGTCTCGATCAGGATCGAGGCGCGGGTTTCGCGCTCGATCCGATCGATCTCGCCCTTGGCTTTCCGCACGGCCTCGGGACTGAAGACCTTGGCCTCATCGCGTAAGCCCGTCGAGACGCCCGGAAACTCGAACCGAGAATCCTGGCCGAGGGTGGTTGTCGCGAGAAGACTCGCGGTGAAGAGGGTGATTGCACTTGCGCAAATACGAACATATACGGACGCGAACATCAATGAGTGCCTCGTGTTTTTGAAGAGTTCATCGCCTGGAACGGGCGAGCATCCATTCGATAAGCGTGGGATCGTTATACGCGCGATCCCAGCTATTGTGGCCGACGCCGCGATACTCGGTGAGCATGGCCTTGCCGCCCGCCGATCGGATCGCCTCGACCATCGCCCGGGTATTGTGTACGGTTCCGGCGCGGTCGTCGTCGCCGACGAGCGTCCAGACGGGAAGCGATGCCAGCGTCTTTGCCGAATCGGGCTTGCCGTTGCCGCAAATGGGGATCACCGCGGCGAAACGTTGCGGCTGCGCCGAGGCGATTTCCCAGGCACCTCGACCTCCCATCGAAAGACCCGTGAGGATCACGCGATCGGAATCACCCTTGAGTGAGCCGAGCACTTCATCCAGAGCAGCAAGAGCCGCCTTCGCGTCTTCGGAATCGGCCTCCCAGGATTTGCGCGCCTGGGGAATCACGGCGATCGCTGGAAAGCGTTCGGGATGGTTGAAGATCGCCGGGCCAAGGCCGACCTGCGTGGCCTGAAGACCATCACTGCCTCGCTCGCCCGATCCGTGAAGAAAGAGGACAACAGGAAAGGTCTTCTTGCCGTCATATCCTGTTGGAATGTAAACTGAATATTTGCGCGCGTCATCTCCTGCTTTCAGGGTTCGCATGTGAAAGCCGGGGGCGTCGTCGGTTCCCTCCTTGGGATCGGGAAGCGGTTGAATATAGACGTTCTTGAACCGAACGACCGTCGGCCCGCCCGCATGAAGTTGCACGGCAATCCGGCCGTCGCGGGCAATCGCGGGGTCGGTTTCGTGATAGTTCACCGACGTCGCGCCATTGAGCGTGAGGCGAATCTCATCACCCTTGGCTTCGATCACGTAGTTATTATTCGATTTTTCGTGAAGGTTCTTTCTGGCTGCCTCGGAGGCCTGGACGAGAACCTTGTTGCGACGCGACTCATCATAGAGGCAGCCCCAGTAATTCTGGCCAATATCGGCCTGAAAACCGGACATCTCATGATTCGGGACGCGAACGCTCCGAAACTGGACCCCGCTATTGCCGTCGCCGTTGACAAGGTGAAAGGTCAGCTTCAGCACAAAGTTCGCGTACGATTTCTCGGTCGCCAGAAAATCGTTGTGCTTCAAGCCTTTGGAATCGCCAACCAGCATCCCCGCGCGGGCGGACCAGAGCGTGGCGTCGCCTTCCCAGCCGGCCAGTGTCTTCCCATCAAAGAGAGGTTGAAATCCGGCCGTTTCCACAAGCGCGGGCTCATGATTGAGCAGCCTACACCAACGCGAGAGGATCGTGGCGAAATATGTGCCGCCTGTCGAGGCGTCATCCGGCTTGACGCCGTAGCTGCCGTTCTCGTGTCGACAGCGTGCAATAAAGGCATTCAGGCGGTCGAGGTCAGGCGCTTCCTTCGCCATGAAGAAGAAACGCATGATCCGATAAGTCGCTTCGAGATCAGAGCCCCCTTCGCCTTTCGACCACCCTCCGTCGGGGTTTTGCGTCGACCTGAGATAGGCGACGATCGCGTTTTCCTTGTCGATCGAAACTCCCATCCGACGCAAGGCAACAGCCTTTCCGCCGGTCTCGCGGGCCTTGCCGTCTCCTTCGCCAAAGGTGCCGTCGGCGTTCCGCGTCGCCAGGATCTCGGTCGACCAGCGTTTGAAGTCATCGGCCGAGGTCTCGTTCGCCGCCTCAAAACCAGCGACGGCGATGCGGACTTCCTCATACGTCTTCGCGTTCTCGGAAAGATATTTCAAGGCGGGCTTCACGATCGCCACATCGAGAATCTTCAATTCTTTCAAGGCCATCAGGCCCGATGCGGTTGTGCCGACGTCGGCCTTGCCGCCAGGCGTCGGAGCGAACCCGCCCGAGTCCGCGTGGACGCACGATTTCACGAATTGAAGCGCGGCCAGAACATCGGGAATCGACCCGCCCGTGTACCCGAGAATTCGGATGGCCGAGGAGGTCGCGCCCAGACTCGACGACGCGCCGGCCTTGGGGCCAAATCCACCGTCGGCGTTTTGCAAGGAGGCGGCATGCGCCGCTGTTTCCGCGAGCTCACCCGGCGATTGAGCCCGTGCCACCGGCGCGGCGACGACCAGGCAGGCGGCCAGGGCCAAGAGTTTCCGCGTCATCTCAAGTCTCTCCGGCGATCCGGCCCGATTGGGCTCCAATCGAATCTCTGCCGCACTGTGATCCCACGCACGCACGCCCGCGCGTTCGAAAACAAACACGAGGAAAGGCGTGCGCCTCTTGTGTCACAGTCTGCCAGGGGGGACGACGCTCGGCAACCGTCTGCCGATCGTTTTCGGTCAATCGCGGCTGACGACCAGACCATCGCGCATTCGAACGACGCGATCGCACGAACTGGCCACGTCGTTGCTATGCGTGACGACGACGAGCGTCAACGACCGTTCGCGGCGGAGCCTGTGCAGGAGTTTCAAGACCTCGTCCTGATTGACGCTGTCGAGGTTTCCGGTCGGTTCATCGGCGAGAACCACCTTCGGCTCGTTGGCCAGGGCCCTGGCGATCGCCACGCGTTGCCGCTCGCCGACCGAGAGGCGGCTCGGATACTGATCGCGTCGATGCGACATTCCAACCTCGTCGAGCAACCGCCTGGCCCTGTCCATGCGATCGCCACGCGACCAGGACGCCTCAAACATCGGAATCTGAACATTTTCCAGAGCGGTCAACGTCGGCAAGAGATAAAATGATTGAAAGACAAAGCCAATCTGAAGGGCGCGATAAGAGTCCAGATCGATCGCGGCGAGTGACTGACCATCGTACTCGACGACGCCCGAGGTCGGCACATCAAGGCCGCCGAGCAGATGCAGGAGAGTCGTCTTGCCGCAACCGCTCGGCCCGGTGATCGCCAGCGAATCGGCGGCGCGAACCTCAAACGAGACCCCTCGAAGGGCGCGGACGTCGCCGTCGGGATAGGTCCGAACGAGGTCGAGACAGCGTAGCAACGGCTTTCCCATCGATTCACTCATGCCGAAGCGCCTCGGATGGCTCTAGACCCGCCGCTCTGACGGCCGGGTAAATGCCACCGACGAGACTGAGCCCCAGGCCAAGCATGATGCCGATGCCAAGGACCGCCGGGGGCAAGTCGGCCGTGATGAATATACTCGCCATCGGCGTCTGTGCCAGCGCTTTCACCCCAGCATAACCTAACGCAGTGCCCAGAACCGAGCCCGCAAGGCCCAACGCGGCCGCCTCGCCCAGTACAAGACCAAGAACACGCTTCCGACGCCAGCCAAGCGCCCGCAAGATGCCGATCTCGCGGGTCCGCTCGAAAACCGTCATCATCATCGTGTTCAGGACTCCGACCGAACCGAGGACCATCGCGATGACCGAGGTCGCCCAGGCCATCGACTTGACCAGGCGAATCTGATTATCCCCCTGCACGAAATCACGCGCCGGGACCGCCGCGACACCGGGAACCGCCGCCTCAATCCGTTGACCGAGCGCTTCCAGCTCAGCCCTTTCATGCCCATTCGCCGCGACGACAAACCCCGACACCACGCCGTCTCGTCCCATCATCGTTTGCAAGACTGTTAAAGGGACAATCAGGCCCCCATTTTCAAAAAGGCTATCACTTTCATAAATGCCGATCACTTGAAACGCATCACCCGAAACCTCGATGGTGTCGCCCACGCTTTTTTCCAGGTTTAGCGCCAGAACTCTCCCCAACATGGCAACCCGGCCATCCCCTTTGCGAAGGGCCCTCCCCTTCAAAACGCGAATGCCTCGGAAAAGCAGGCTCTCGGGCTGCCAGCCGTTGGCAAGAACGCTCACGAGGTTCGCCTTTTCAAACGAAACAACATCAGTGAGCGAGCCGACAGCCTGGTTCACCCCTGGAACCTGACCGATCCGCGCTTCAAGGTTCTGGTCCAGGTTGCTCGTGAGCCGATCGCCGACCCCCGCCTTGACGACGATCAAATCAATTCCCTTCGATTCATAAATTGTTATGAACGAGTGTTCAAATCCCCAGGAGATTCCCAGGAGCGAGACCACCGCGGAAACGCCAATGCCCAGGCCAAAAATGGTCAGGGCCGTGCGGACTCCGCGGCGGAGCAGGTTGCGGGCGACGAGAGTCAAGAAGCGCATCGCGGTTCCCGGTCAAGGGGCCTGGCCGACCATGACATATCCGCCGCCCCGCCAGATCGCTTCATAATGGCTCTCGTTCAGGACCCCGCGACCGATCGCCGCAATGTCAAGGTCGCGATGCCGCTCAACCAGGTCGGTGAAGTCGTCCCCAAGATTCATCAACTTCGAGACGATCCAGCGGTCCATCCCGGGCAGGCCGATCTTGTGGCCGAGCATCCGATTGGTCATGTCCGGCATCTCGTCCGAGATCACGACCATCGCCCCCGGTTTCGCCACGCGGGCCATCTCGCGTAGGGCTCCTTCAGGATCATTGAAATGATTGAATCCACCAATGCTCAGCACGGCGTCAAACTGTCGGTCGTGAAAGGGGAGCGACTCGGCCTCGCCAAGAATCAATTTCAGGTCGCGGCCCGCGTTTCGGGCCTTGCAGGCGGTAAGTTGCGAGGTGGAAACATCAAGACCGATGACCTGCCAATCGCTTGGAAGCCACGACGTGTAAACGCCGTCGCCAATCGCGATGTCAAGCAGCCGAAGGCCCGAATCGCTGGGCAAATTGCGGAGAATCACGTCGCGCGATTTCCGCTGACCGCCGTTGCAAAACCAGAAAAGGCGTTCCCAGATCCGAAATTTGGGCCAGAGTTTGCTGTTATAAAAATCTCGGGCAATCTTGTTGTCCGCCGTCGGCTCATCCTTGACGACAAGCACGCCGTCGCGGACGGGGTAATCGGCCCCACAACTCTTGCACGACAGACCCGTTTCCGAATCCGCGAGCGTGCCGAGGCAGGCCACGCAGCGGAGCAGGTCGGGATCAGCCGTCCAACGGCCGGCGGTCGTCTCGGTCGTCATCGCCATGAGGTCGCCTCACTTCCGTCGTTATCGGATATCAACAAGACAGTAACCGAGCCTGTTCCAGATCGGCGAGCGCCGATGATTCGGCCATTCCCTCTGCGCAGCCTTTTCGACACCCGGCGGGGTATCCAAGACCATCGCCACGAACTCACGATCCAGCCCCGTCAAGCCTAGCCAGAAACGGTCAAGCCCCTCCAGGCCGAGGATATGTCCCAGGCCGAACCGATAGAGATCAGGGCGTTCATCCGCCACAATCAAGGTCGCACCTGGTCTGGCAACGCGACGCATCTCGCGGAGTGCCCGGGAGGGATCGCGAAAGTAATTGATCCCGCCAACGGTGAAGACCGCGTCAAAAACGCCGTCCTCAAAGGGCAAACTCTCTGCCTCGGCGCGAACAAGCCGGCCTGTCATTTTCGGAAATCGTTGCTTGCAGATTTCGAGACGCCCTTGCGCGAGATCCACTCCCAGAACGTCCCACCGATCAGGAAGTAGGTTGATGTTCTCGCCGTCACCAATCCCCACTTCAAGAACGCGGGCCGATCGCTTCACGGGCAAATGACGGAGCACCTGCCCACGCGCCGCGGCTTGTCCCGGCCCTTGAAAAGCAAGAAAGACCTCTTCCCAGAACTTGAAACGAGCCCAGGCTTCACTCTCATAAAAGGCCGCGGCCACCCGATTCGTTCCCGACAGTGGACCGATCGCCTGAAGAATGCCGTTGACCTCCGGATAGATCCTGCCGCAGTCCGCGCAGACCTCACCCTCGTCGAGCCTGCCGGAACAGGCAAGGCAGCGAGTCAGGCTCGCAAGTGTCGGGGGGCGAATGTCCAGAAGGGCGGGCATCAACGGGCCTCATTCAGAAAGGAGTCGTGAGCGCTTCGGGCCCGGCCTTGTCCATGCAATAGTCGAACGCCCGAGGGGGAAGGCGTCGCAAGAAGCCCATCCCCAACCGTGCCGAGGCCGGGAAGATGTAGTCGCGCGGCCGAGTCTCGACCGCGTGAACAATATAACGGGCCGCCTCTTCGGGTTCGAGCATTGGCATCGGCCTGCGAAAAGGGGTCTCGATGGTCATCCCGGTGCGAACAAAGCCTGGATAAAGCGTGGTGACGGTCACCCCTCGAATTTTCAAGGCCGGCCGCAGTGCTTCGAGGTAGGTCGTCAAGGCCGCCTTGGACGCCGAATAACCTGGCATCCAGGGCATACCTCGAAACCCCGCCACGCTCGAAATCCCGACAATATGTCCCCGTTTTCGCGCGAACATCCCCGGCAAGACGGCCTCGATCGTCCGCGCCACACCGAGGACGTTCACATCAAGCATCAATCGAAAACCTTCCAGGTTCATATCAAGAACCGAGGCAAGATGCCCAACACCCGCGCAGGCGATCACATTCTCAATCGGTCCGATCGCCTCTTCAACGTCATGGACGGCGGACTTCAACGATTCACTCTCGCAGACGTCCGCCGGTCGCGCCACAACAGCGCCGCCAATCCCTGATAACTCTTCGGATACCGTTTTGAGCAAGTCTTCATCGCGATCGACGAGGCCGACCTTGTACCCACGCTTCACCAGCGCAAAAGCTGTTGCGCGACCGATCCCACGCGCCGCGCCGGTCAGAAAAACCGTGCCGCCTGAGCCAGTCCTATGCTTATTTTTGCGAAACCATCCCATAAAACTTGGCTGGCCTTTCAGGCGACGGCCGATTCCGACTTTGCGATAACCTCTTCCAGACCGAAAAATTCTTGAAGCACGCGAACGAATCCCTCGGGATTCTCCTCGGGAGCCCGATGTTTCGCCTCGGGAATGATGGCGGTCCGACAACTGGGGAGGTGGGCAGATAAATATTCCGCGGTCGCGAGAAAGGGCGAGTGCTCACCATAAACGGCAAGTGTCGGGATCTTGATCCCGCCAATCAATTCCGCAGTGAGACCGGCGGGAATTTTTGTGTCGTCGCCACAGGTTGTCTTGCCAAGTCGTAGCAACCGATTCAAGGCTGGCAGACCAACCTCGCGCCGGAATTTGAGAAGTCGATCGCCATCAAGGTGCAAAACCTGATCAAAAAATTTGCCGACATCATACCAGTGTTCATCCGAGAGTTCGACACCCGCTCGTCTGGCCTCGTCTCGAAAGTTTTGCCAGTGTCCCCACTTGCTCACGTCTTCCAGATGCCGAAGCGCGGGAAAATACGGATCAGAAAGCACCAACGATTCGACCCGCTCAGGAGCCAGAACCGCCGCGTGCGCCGCGACGACTCCGCCAAAGCTATGACCGACGATCGCCGCTCGACCCAGACCCAAATCGTCCATCAAGGCGAAGAGGTCGGCGGCGTGGTCGGCCGACGTGTAACCCGACGCCGGTGCATCGCTGTAGCCGTGGCCGCGAAGGTCATACGCGGTCACGCGGTAACGTGCCGAAAGCGTTTGCAAGGCCTTGCAAAGTAACCAGATCGAGAGATCACCCGTGACCCCGTGGATCAAGACGATCTCAGGCCCGGCGCCTGCTTGCTGATAGTGAAATTTCAATCGATTGACGGTTGTGAAAGGCATGGCAATCAGCCTCAGTCACGCGGATTCAGGTGCCTCTGAAGAAAATCAACGAGTTCGCCGATCTTGATGTCACGGTCGGTCTTCTTCCCCAGCTCGGCCATCAAGTCGCCAAAGGGAAGCTTGCAGCCGTAGTGTGATTCGAGCGTCTCGCCTAGTACGACCGCATCAATCGACGCCAGACCCATGTCGGCAAAGAACATGGTTTCCACGCCGATGGGTCCAGAATATTCCCGGCCGTGAAAGTCTCGAAAAATCCCGGTCAGAACATCGAGAATCTGGTCCGCCTGAAGGATACTCATATAGATACTCCTTGACCTTGCATTGTCCAGGCCCAGACCAGATCGCCCCGCCTCGCCGTCCCGCAAAGTATCTCCGATGTTTCCGTCCCTTGAAGGAGGATCTCTCCCGATTCCCAGTTTTCCTCAAGAATAGTTGCGATCGATTTCAGACCAGCGGCTTTTCGTGCCAATTTCCGCCGCGATTCACGTTCATCAATCCCCTCGACTCGTTCGATCGCCAGGCCAATCTTCACGTCGGGGTCAACAGAGGCTATTGCAATCGCCACACCTTCAGCCGCGGCGAAGGCCACGCTTGGAAGGTCATTCCGTTCGAAATCGATGCGTGAGTAGAGATGCCAGCGCCCGTCGATAGTGTCTCGAATTTCCAGGTCAGCCGGATATACGGGGGTCTCGCCACGATCAAGCATGATCCTCCGCGCGGCTTCCTTGGCGGCGATTTTGGCCCACGTTCGGGCCGGATCGATCCGATGATCGGTCTGATTCAAGACGCGTTCGGCCGGGCTCAACAAACACCACTCCATCACATCGCCCCAGACTGGTTTCAACATATCTCCGGGCGGCTCGATCAAAACAGCGCACAGGCCGGAACGGGACGGCTCGACCATGTCGCCGAGCATGATCCGGTCGGGAGATCGCAGGACGTCACGATAGCGCCCTGGCCAGTAAAACCGCCAGTCTTCCCAGCCATCAATCGACATCCATACGCGGCCATCGGGTCCGACGAGGGTGGCATTCACCTTGATGCGATGTCGGCTGATTTCCACGATCTTGATCTGGCAGGCAATCGCGGAACCCTCGGCCGGATCATCTCCAAAAATCTTCAGGGTGGCCATCCGTAGCGGAAAAATCACGTCGCCCTCTTCACCCGCCTGTTTGTCCAGGCCCCAGCAACCCAGAAGGTGCGTGAAGGTGTCAAGCACGATCGGGTCGGTATGCAAGGTCGGCCAGTCTCGCGCCGGGAAGAGATCGCGTCTTGGCAGGACCTTGATTGTCCCTTCAATTCCTTTAGGCGATGATGCGCCAACATGCGTGAGCGCCTGAAGCATGGGTCCATGAAAGAGCCATTGATCGTTGTAAAGCTCTAGGGCGGTGAATCGGCACGTTCCGCCATCTTCCAGCGAAAACTCCTCTGCAATCGGACCTTTTTCGCGACGATCCGCCACGATCACAACACCCGCGACCGTCTGTTCATCAGCCAATCCCGCGCGTCCCCGATTCCGGATCGACACGCGAATCTCGTTATGGCCTGGTTCGCGCACGGCGTGAACTTCGAGAGCGACCGGTCCTTCTTCGCCGTAGGTAAGCCAGCGATTCGCCTGCACGTCCTGAAGCCCGACAACCACCATTCCCGGCGCCAGGACCGTCGCCCCCTGCGCCAGCATCTCGGCCATCACGGTAAACGGTACGACCGGGAGGCCCAGTCGATCCACGTCGATCCGGGAAAGCCTCCGACCACCCAGCGTATGCTGTTCGGCGACGGGGTCATCGTGGCGATCAAGCCAGCGGACGGCAACGAGTTCGCGCCCTTCCAAATAACGCTCGATCTCGCCTGGCCAGGGGAGTTGAATCGTCGACGATCTCTGTGCGTTTCTCCCTTTTTCCAGGACCGCGACCACCTGACCAAGTGTCCTGCATCGCGAGAGCGATTCCATCGCCATACCCTCGGGAAGAAACCCTTCCGACTGCATCTGGCCGAGAATTTCCACCCGCTTGATCGAATCGATTCCGAGGTCGCCTTCCATGTCGTAGTCCAGATCGAGCATCTCTCGCGGATAACCTGTTCTTTTGCTGACTTCCGCGAGCAAAAGGGTGCGAACGTCATTCTCTGAATTAATGTTCGTTTGACTGGATGTTTGCGTTGACGAGGCCAACACATGTGTTTGGGAAGGAATAACCGGCGGTGGCTCGTTGAAGATGATTACTTCCTCGGACGGTCGCGAACCGAGATAGGCTTCCATCACCTCGCGTTGCGTTTCCAGAAAGAGGTCCATTGTTCGGAAGTATTCGAGAAGCGAGCCTTCGTCTCCAACTTGCCGGGCTATTTCCGCGTCGGGAAAGGCCCGATTTACAACAGGCGGAGGCTGCGTTTGCGTCAGACGTTGCGAATGCCCATTGGTCAAGGCGTGACCGTTCCCATGATGAGTTGAGCCATTTCCGTTGTGAACACCGTTGGATATGGGCTCAAACTCGATGCGTCTCGACGTCTGAAGCCGATCGATGATCGCTTCGGAAAGCGACATCTCGGGAAAGCCCACGACCAGATGCGGCCCGGCGGTGGGAACCTGGAAATCCGCCGCGAGATCGATCCGGCAAGGGCGTCGGCGGGCGTACAGATGATCAACCTGAACGGGCACGCCCTGTGCGTAAATCGAGGCGACAAGGTGATTCAACTGGGTCAGGCCCGACCGTCGCGCCAGGTTGGCCGCGACCCCAAAATGAGGACGTCCACGCAAGGTGTCCTCGACGAACCCCGTAAGATTCCCTCGCGCGCCTACTTCTACAAATATCCGAAAGCCATCTGTGTGCATTGCTTCGATGGTCGATCGAAAGTTGACGGGCGAGATCCATTGATCAACAGCCAGTCGACGGACTGTCTCGACGTCCTGACCCATCGGCGCGGAGGTCGCACACGAATAAACGGGCATTTTGGGACTTCGCATCATCAGATCGCCGAAGAAAGCGCGGATTGGAGTCAAGGCCCTTGAAAAACGTGCGGTGTGATAGGCACGCTGAAAGGGAAGGGCGTCGAGCAAAATTCCGCGAGATCTCAGTCGCGCGGAAACATCGGCAACGTCCTTTTCATCACCGGCAATCACAACCTGATGTGGACAGTTGTCGATTGCAATCTCAACCCGACCACCCGCCTCGCGACAGGCATCGGCAACCCGATCACGGTTCGCCGCGACGGCGACGAGCGAAGCCGTCGGTACCTGGCCCGACTCCTCAAGACGCTTCAGAACCGTGGCGAGATCGCCGAGACGATCTTCGAAAACGCGATCGGACGTGACAACTCCGGCCGCGGCGAGCGCGAGAAACTCCCCACTACTGTGACCGAGCACGGCATCGGGTCGAAGGCCAAGGCGGATCAACAGTTGATAAAGGGCCCATTGCGACGAGAGTACGACATTGACAGCCGTCTCAACATCCCAGAGCCCCGCCTCAAATTCCTTCGAGGCCCCGAAAAGCTGCTCGCTCGGGCGATGTCGGTGTCCCTGCTCCAGCGCGATCCGTTCCGAGGTGTCGAGGACCGCGCGAACCTCGGGAAAATGCGGACAAAGATCGGCGAGCATCCCCGGATACTGCGACCCTTCCCCAGGGAAAAGAAAGGCCAGACGACCTGGGCTACTCAGCGATTCCTCCCAGAAATAACTGCCGCGCGCGTCTCGGACCGATCGGCACGTTGGATTCGCAATTCGGGCAAGAAGCATCTTCAGTCGAGTCGAAAGATCCGCGGTTGACCCCACCACAAGGCCAACGCGAAATGGAAATTGACCCTGACCGGTATTGAGCGTGAAGGCGAGATCCTTCAAGGGTACCCGGGCATTTTCGGCCGTGTCGAGCCACGCGATGAGAGCGTCGGCGAGTTCCACCCAACGGGCGCGATCCGGCGCGCCGAGCAAAATCGCCTCGGTTTCCCAGTCGTTCATGCAACCGCGAGTGATGCCGTCGGCGGATTTAGCGTGCTCCTCAAGAATGGCATGCGTGTTGATGCCAGCGAATCCAAAGGCGTTCACTCCCGCGCGTCTTGGATGCGACTCATCGCCATGAATCCAGGGTCGAGCCGTCGGATTCAGGGCGAACGTGGCCTCGTCGCCCGAGAGAAGCGGGTGCGGTTCGTCGGCATGAGGTGTTGGCGGCAAAAGGCGGTGATATAAGCAAAGCGCGGTCTTGATCAAGCCCGCCATCCCCGCCGCGGGCATCGCGTGGCCGATCAAGCCCGATACTGCTCCGAGCGTCCTCTTGCCATGTTTTGAACGCGGAAAAACCGCGTTCAAGGCTCGAAGCTCGGCACGGTCGGACGCGGGAACACCCAGGCCGTGCCCCTCGATCAAATCCACGCTTGCCGGGTCGATACCCGCCCGTCGATAGGCCGACCGGATCGCTCTGGCATGTCCCCGAGCACTCGGCGCGGCAAGGCCCGATGCGCGGCCGTCGCTGGCAATGCCGACGCCTTGAATCACCGCATAGACGCGGTCGCCGTCGCGTTCGGCATCGTCCCGTCGCTTCAAAACAAGAACGCCAACCCCCTCGCCCGGCAGTGTGCCGTCGGCCGAGCGCGCAAAGGGACGTGCCTCACCCCGACGTGAAAGCGCTTTCAGACAATGAAAAACCATCGGGAAATCAACGTCGGGTTGCAGATAAACACCAGCCGCAAGCGCCAGGTCCGCGCGTCGGTCCAGTAAAGCGCGGGTCGCCAGGTCCACCGCGACGAGCGACGAGGCGCTTGCGGCGTCGACGACGTAGCTGGCTCCCGAAAGGTCCAGGCGATCGACGATCCGGCCGGCGGTCGCGTTGGTGATCTGGCCGGGTATCGTCCCCGCTTCAAACGGCGGCAGGCTTGATTTGAGGTCGTTGCGAACCGCCTCAAGCTCAGAATTGGTCCAGTCGGGATGCAGGTCGCGGAGGATCTTCAAGGTTTGCGCGACGATCCGCCCGTGTTGCAGTCGTGTCAGATTCCCGCGATTGAAATAGTTTCCCCGGCCGATCACGACCTCGGTGCGAACCCCTTTGGGAACGCCGCTCAACATACCCGCATCGTCGAGCGCGGATCGGGCCGCGTCCAGAACGAGAAACTGCTCAGGTTCGCCCCCTTCCACCGCAAGAGGCATGATCCCATATTTTATCGGATCAAAACCAATGGGGTCGTTGAGATAGCCGCCCCGAGCCGTGGGGACTCGGTCGTTGGCCGACACATCGGGATCGCAAAAAACGCTAACGTCCCAGCGATCCGCGGGAACATCGGAGAGACTGGAACGCCCGGCGACGAGGTTTTTCCAGTACGTCGCCAGGTCGGGCGCTCCAGCAAATCGGCACGCCATGCCCACGATCGCCACATTCATCGGGCGAGGACGCTTCGAGCGATTCGGTCGGTTCATGACTGGCCGTCCGTTTCCAGGGGGTCGACGAGGTTCCCCAGATCGCCCGCCACGATCACCTCGACGACCCCCTTGCGACCCCTCTCCAACTCGTCGCCGAGACGATTACAGCCCTCGCCCGGGGTAATCATGCCAAGGCCCTGTCGCCCGAGGTGCTCTTCCAGGTCCGAGACCATGCCGACGCCCGACCAGGGTCCCCAGATCAGGGAGACGACCCGACACGCCCACCGACCATCAAGCCAAATAGCAAGCTTGTTCACAGCATCATTCGCCGCCGCGTAATCTGCCTGGCCTCGATTGCCAAAGCGTCCGGCGATCGACGAAAAAAACGCCGCGAAGCGAAGCGGAGCCGGGTCGATCAGCCCTGCCAGCGAGACCGCTCCGTCAAGTTTCGGTCCGATCACCCGATCGAACGACTGCGGCGTCTTATCCACAAGCAGCTTGTCCTGGATGACCCCCGCCCCATGAACCAGTCCAATCGGCGGTCCGTGGCGTTCCCGCCAGTCGGCGAGTTTCACCTGCAAGGCGTCACGATCACAGACATCAACACACGCATACTCGACTGTTGCTCCAGCACGGCGAAGCGCCGCGAGGTTCGTTCGGATCTCACGACCTCGGCGAAGCGATTGATAGAGCCGCTCCACCTCAGCTGGAGTAGCGCTTTTGCCGGGCTGATTCAGGCGTGCGCGAAGCCTTGCCTTGATCGCGATCGGGTCGTCGAGGCCCATGACATCGTCCTCGTCGCGATCGGGCGGAAGCGGGCTCATTCCGATGAGTAGAAGTGTCGGCCGCCATCGTCGGGCGAGATCCAACGCAAGGGTCGACGTGATTCCCCGGGCACCACCGGTGATGAGAATTGGCTCACCAGGCTGAATGTCGATTCGAGGGTGATTTTCAGGCGGTAGATCAGACACGACCGCCTTCAATGCAATCCGCCGCCCTTTGTGATAGCCCACCTCGGCCCGACGATCGGCCGAGAGAATTTCGTCGGCAAGGCGTTGGCCGAGAATCGCGGCGGACTCCCTTGTGTCGAAATCCACCACGCGAGAATGGACCCCTTCCCACTCGCGGGCCAGAGTTTTGATCATTCCCGCAATCGCCCCGTGACCGGGGAAAAATTCGGCCGGGGCGTCCTTGAGGCTGGCAAACGATCCACCCAGGGCCGACGCCGCGATCAGCCCCGCTCCTCCGCGCGCGGCCGACGCGGCGAGGTCGTGCGAAGCGGCCCGCGCGAGCAAATAAAGCCCACGCACTTCGACCGCGAACCGCTCGGCCCAGATGGCTCCATTAAGTTCCGCCTTCTCGGCATTTCTCAAGGGCAACGCATGAACAAGACCAATAATGGGCTTTTCCTGGCGCAAGGATTGAAAAACCTGTTCAACCGAATCGGCCGAGGTAAGGTCCACGTATCGGCGATTCGCACTCTCGACTGGCTCCGCGTTGCTGGAATGCGTTAGTAAAATCGTGGCGAAACCGGCCTCGCGCAGCACTCTTGCCGCCTCATCGGCGACCCCTTGGCCATCGTCGGTCAGGAGAATCAGTCCACCCCGGGCGAGCGCCGATGTTCCTGTTTGGGAAGGCAATGGCGCGTCGATCGCTTCGAGAACCATACGACGAACCCGGGAAGGTTCGACGGAAGTCAAAGCGGGTTTGACCGTGATCGCCGCCAGATTTCGATCGAGTGTCTTCGACGATTCGCTCTTGCCATTGCGTAAATTGATATGACGGTTCGCGCGATCCACGATGGCGCCGAGGGTTTTCGCCCGGGTGAGCTGTTCCATCAACTCGGTTTCCGAACCGTTCTGACCAACGTTTGGAAGCTCATCGCGCAGACTTCCAAGAATCTCGACACGTTTGATCGAGTCAATGCCGAGGTCGGCTTCCAGGTCAAGGTCAAGGCCGAGCATCTCGGTCGGATAACCGGTCCGATCGCGGACAATCGCCAGCAAGCGACTCTCAATCGTCGCGCCGTCGTCTTTGACATGCTGAACCTCTTGAGTCACTTCAGGAAGGCGCTCAACGGGTTGAGGATCAACCGGGTTTTCCGTGATGATAGGCTGAGGTCGTCGCGCGGGTTCCGCCAATCGCGAACCGGCGAGGTAATCGAGCATCGTCGATCGTTGCACATCAAGGAACGATTGCATCGTCTTCTGAAAGACTGTGAAAACGGCATCGGTTTCAGGCTTCCGCTGGCCATTCGATCGCGCGTTGGGCTTCGTTGCGTGACCGTTCGATGATGGCGGGATCACCGCGAGGCCATCACGCCCATTGGTGAGGCTGTGTTTATTCGTTTTCGGACGCGGCAAGGCCGACCCTTGCCCAAAAACTCTTGACGCTGGTCCAGATGCGGGACGCGATCGAGAGCCATTGACCATCCATGTCGACGGCGAAAGCGGAGGTTCCGTCGACTCAAATCGATCCGCGGCGCAATCGACGCGTCGATTCGAGCGTGAGGCGGTCAAGTGCCGCGTGTCCATCGCAACGCCTGCCACGAACAACCGGCCGACGGTGTTTAGAAGTCCCGCCACTCCTGTCTTTCCGGCCGGATCGCAGGCCAAAGCCAGATGCGGACGGTCCTTGAGAATCGAGCCGACAAGGCCGGTCAAGACCGATTTTGGACCGACTTCGACGAAGATGCGGACGTCGTCCGCGTGCATCGTCTCGATCATCGAGGCGAACCGGACGCGTCCCACGAGATGATCGCCAAGATTTTCCGCCAGGTGATCAAGGCCCGTCGGATAAACGCCTGCATTCACGTTTGAGTAAACGGGAGGCGTCGGCCCCTGAAGCGAGAGTCGAGCCGCGAGTTCGATGAGCGGACCTCTCGCACCCTTGACGAGCGGAGAATGAAATCCGCAGGCGACCGGCAAGGACCTGGCGCGAAGGCCACGTTCCTCGGCGATCGTGAGAGCCCGATTCATCGCCGACCTGGGCCCGGAAAGCACGGTTTGCGAAGGGCCGTTGTCGTTGGCGACGACGGCGCCGGGGAGGTTGCGAATCAGGTCGTCGGCCTCGGTTGCACCGCAGGCGAGAGCGATCATCGAGCCGGCTTCCTCGCCGACGGCATCGATCAGAAAACGACCACGAGCCTCGGACAATTCGGCAAGTCCCTCGCGGGAAAAGACCCCGGCGGCGTGCAAGGCGACGAACTCACCGTAACTATGACCAGCGAGCGCATCCGGCTCAATTTTCAGGGCCGCGAAGAGATCCAGTAACCCGAGCGAAGCCGCGCCAATCGCCGGTTGGGCGACCTCGGGTGAGGCAAGAGCATGCTGGCAAGCAGTTAAATGGTGTTCAATCGTTGACGGCGGCGGAAAGACGATTGGCCCGATCGGTTTTCGGCCCAGGCGCGCAAGGGTGTGATCAAAGACGTCCAAGGCGTCGAGCACTTCGGGAAAATACACCGCGAGTTCGCCAAGCATCTCGACCGCCTGCGAACCTTGCCCCGGAAAAAGAAAGGCAAGTCGGCCTGCCGGCCGCGACGCTCGGGAGTTGAAACAGATTCCAGACGGATCGAGATATTCGACATCATTTCCAACAATCGCGGTTCGAGCACGCCGCAGCTTTTGTTGAAGATCATCGGCGGATGAGGCAACAATTGCGAGTCTCGGACCTTCGAGCAACGCGACCGGCAAGGCGGAGGCCAAACCGTGCGCGAGGTCGCGCAACGCGGGAACCGGGCCGGCCGTCAGGGCTTGATCAAAACGTTCGAGCACCTTGATAAGTTCAAGGGAATTCGCCGCTTGCCAGACAAAAAGTTCGGCGGGACGGTCAAGCATCGCGGAGGAACGTGGTGTCGAATCGCCCTCGTACGCTTCCAGCACCGCGTGAAAATTTGTTCCACCGAAACCAAAAGCGCTCACGCCCGCTCGCCGAGGCCGATCATCCGATGCCCCCAGCCAGGGTCGAGCCCTCGTACTGAGGTGAAACGGGCTTTCGGGAAAGGCCGCGCGCGGGCTAGGGGTCTCGACGCCGATCGTCGGCGGCAGGATTCGATGATGCAGCGCGAGCGATGCGTTGATCAGTCCCGCCAGTCCCGCGGCGCACTTTGTATGACCGATCAACGATTTCACCGAACCCAGGGCACAACCTTCCTTTTCCGCCCCCGCGGCCGAGAAAACGCTCTTGAGCGCATTGACCTCGGCAAGGTCGCCCGCCGCGGTTCCGGTCCCGTGGGCCTCGACATAGCCCACGGCCGCCGGAGAAATGCCCGCCTTGTCGTAGGCCCGTCGCAAGGCCCGAACCTGTCCTTCGAATCTCGGCGCGGTGAGCGATTTTTCGCGACCGTCGCTCGATGCGCCGAGCCCCTTAATCACCGAGTAAATCCGATCACCGTCACGCTCGGCGTCGGCCAGCCGCTTGAGAATGACAACGGCGACGCCCTCGCTGATGACAATGCCATCGGCCTTCGCGTCAAAAGGGCGGCAACGACCGCGCGGCGAGAAAGCATGTGTTTTGCTGAACGCGAGATACGTGAACGGATTTTGAACCGTGTCCGCGCCGCCGAGAACCACCATGTCGGCCGCGCCCGATTCCAGCTCGCGAACCGCCAAGGAGGCGGCGGCGAGCGACGATCCACAGGCGGCGTCAACCGTGTAGTTGGCTCCCCCCAGGTCAAACCGATTGGCGATCCGGCCCGCCGCGACGTTTAAAAGTATGCCAGGAAACGAATCTTCGGTCCATTCCGGGAGATGTCCGGCGCAGGCGGCCAATGCATCGCTGCCAGCGCCGGGGATCACCGTGTCGAGCATGGGCAGATAGGAGCGGAAGGCGTAACCCATCGCCAGTTGCGCGGCGCCACCGCCAGCGCCGAGGACAACGGCCGTTCGTTCGCGAGGAAAGGGGCGGACGCGATATCCCGCGTCATCAAGAGCGGCGCGAACGACTTCGAGCGTCAGCAAATGCAGGGGTTCGATCGACGGGAGAGTTGCCGGAGGCATGCCGTACTGGAGCGGATCAAACGGAATCTCGGGAACGAACCCACCCCATCGAGAAATGATCTTATCAGGAGCTTTGGGGTCGGCGTCGTAATAGAGTCGCCAGTCCCAGCGGTCGTCGGGAATCTCGGTGATCGAATCCACACCTCGGAGCGTGTTCTCCCAGAACTGGCTGACCTCCGCGGCTCCCGGGACTACCGCCGCCATGCCGACGATCGCGATATCGCTGGGTCTTGATCGCTTCTTTCGTTTTGGACGAGGCGGGCGGGTCGGTCGATCGAGCCAGGCCCGACCCCCTTCGGCAATCTCGTCGTGAAGAGTGGCAATTGTGATCAACTGACGTCGAAGCGTCGCCGCCTGGCCGACCATGTACAGGCCATTCGCTTCCTGTTCCTCGATGGCGACATCGATCAAGTGGGAACCAGGGCCGTTGCGGCGATCGACCCCCTTGGCCGCGACGCGCAGTCGGCCGACATTGAGCCCTTCCAGATCCGTACGGATCTGATCGGCGGTGCGTCCTTCGCGCGTCAAGCGTTGTCGTTCGGCTTCAAACCGGCGTGCAAAGGGGGTCGGGCTCACGCGGACGACATGGCCTGGGCCGGTTTCCAGGAGCACCGTTTTCGAACACCGAAGTGCTTCGCGCTGAAATCCGTCGACCACCGCGCCCGAATCCACCGCCTCGCGTGTGAACAAATACGCCGTACCTACCAGAAGGCCAACCTTCACGCCCTGACTCGCCAGCGGGGCCGAGATCGCCGCGACAGCCGCCGCCGATCGAGCATCGTGAACCCCACCCGCATACAGAATTTGCAATTCCGTCGCGTCCAACCCGCGTTCGATTGCATCAAGCAAGACGCGCCCGGCCTGCTCCCAGAGCACAAGGCTTGACCTCGGCCCCACATGACCGCCGCATTCGCGTCCTTCAAGCACGAACTTTCTGGCCCCGTCGCGCAGAAACTGGCCCAACAACCCCGGCGACGGAACATGCAAATACGTTGAAATCCCGGCGCGTTCCAGCTCGTCGGCCTGGTCGGGCCGACCGCCGGCAATCAGGGCAAACGGTGGTTTCGCGTCCAGAATCGCACGCACCTGAGCGGCTCTGACATCGCTTTCCAGGAAGCCGAGCATGCCGACGCCCCACGATCGACCGGCGAGTTGAACCCGCGCGTCTTCCAGCAATGCGCGGACTTCCTCTCCGCTCATCATCGCCAGCGCCAGGAAGGGCAAAGCCCCTCCCTCGGCCACGGCCACGGCAAACTCGGGACGGTCACTGACCCGGGTCATTGGTCCCTGAACGATCGGGTATCGTGTGGCGTGAGCCTCCGCCAGGGCCGACGTCTCGGCGGCAAAGGGCCAGTGGTTTCGCGCCGTCATCAAGGCGTCGTCAATCGCGGCCTCGACCGCGGAGACGATCCCGCCGACGGTCACAAACCTTCGGGCGAGTTCCGCCGCATGCGCGGCATCCTGACCGGCGGGCCAGAACGAATTCGCGTCCCAACCCATCAATGCACGCAGATCGGCGCCCTGTTCGGCCGCTTCACGCAGTCGGTCAAGAATTGCGGATCTTGGCGGAGCAAATCCTCGAACGACGGGGCCTTCAACACCCCGAAACGTCACCGTCTCCGCCCCATCCCAGCGCGACAGGCGTTCGCGAACCGATTCCGCCAAGGGCGATTCGCGGGCGAGCAAGAGGGCTCCATCCAGCACAACGCCTGTCGCCCCGGCGGCAATCACCCCGGCCGCGGACACTGGACCGATCCCGCCGCGAACCCAGATCATGGCTCCCGGAGGAGCCTGGTCAACGACCGCCTGAAGAAGAATCAGCGACGATTCGTCCGAAACGACGCCGCCGCCTTCATTTCCGGCGACAATCAGGCCGTCATAACCCGATGCCCAGGCTTCCTCGGCCGCGTCTCGGGTTGTCACCTCGGCCAGGACAAGCTTTTTGGCTCGCCGGACCTCGAACAGGGCGTCGGACCACTGGCCGTCGCGAGCCTCCGCGACAATGACGACGCGGAGGTTTTCCGGGAAAGACGTTAACGCTTGCGGATTCAGAGCTTCCGGCTGAACGCGGACCGCGAAACTTCGCCCTCGTAACAAGGCACCAGCTTTCGCAAGTGCATCGCGGGTCGTAAGCTCCATCCTTGAACCGAGATCGATCACGCCCAGGGCACCCGCGCGACTCCCCGCGACGCAGATCCGCGTGTCGAGAAAGCCGGAAGGCATCAAGGTCAGGACGCGCGGTAGTCGGATCATTCCTGCGTTCAACTCCCGTCGCATGGGTCTCACATCTCCAGTGTAGCGCTCGATTGCCGGGAGTCAAAATGAGGGTCATGGAGAACAGTGCTAAAGGAAAGAATGTTTTCGGAATGTTTCGGAAGTTCCAAGACTGGTAGGCAACAAGGATTATGGCGTTTGCGCAGCTTGCGTGGCATCAAGTCAACGTCGTGGAAAGGCTAGAACATCCGGGGCTCGTTCGGGGGGGTAGGGTCATCTTACGAGGTCATGGTGGGGAGGTTCCGTCTGACACGAAAAATCATGCGTGGGATCGGCATTGTTGACCCCCATCTCAAAATGCGAATGAAGTATCCTCGCACCGCAAGTCTGTTTGATCCCGCGAGTATCGATGGAAAGCATTCGCCAGTCAAAATTTAGGTATCGTCGGCACAGCATGTCCAAAGTCAACGGGTTGCGAGATTTCTGAAAAAATCCGACTAGCCATGATTCTGAAAATTTCGGATGAACGCCCGACCGCGCTAAAATTTCTTCGATGACTTGCCCTGTTCTGTTCGTTGCGGTGAGGCGGGGAGTTAATCTTTGAATCGCCAAACTTGTCCGATCGTGGCGATGATCAGGCTGGCAACGGCTGTCACGGCCGTAACCCGCGTGTTCTTCCAATCAGCAGTCGCCGCCGAGGAAAATCTGCCCGGACTCGTGCTTGTGCGACCCGGAACTCAGGTCGATCAGAAGGCTCCGGCAGACTGGAGCAACCTCGTTTTGAAAGCGCTGCCAAAGGTCGTTTCGGGTGATCTCGACTCACTTCCTGAATTTGCCGCGACCACGGCGACGCTTTTTCGATCGATTTTGCTGGCCGACGTCCGCCCTGATCCCAACGCCCCGGGCCGATATCACCTGAAACGGATCGGCCTGGGCCTCTGCATGCCGACCGACGGGCACGACGCCGTCGTCACCGGGGGAAATCCCGATTCACCCCCCGAGGCGCTCGGCTTTGTGGAAAAACAGGTTCTCAGCCGCGCGGAAGACGAGCTCAAAAAAGCGCGTCTTGTGGCCCGGACGCCGACCTTCGCCGTTCTCGCCGCGCCCACGGACCTGAAGGTGGGCGAGGCGCATCAGAAGGTCTATCTCGTCTATACGTTTCTCGTCGAACCGCGATCGGGACGGCTTGAGACCTATCTCTGGTTGCTCGCCGGGCGCCCTGATCGGCGGTCGGCGCCGACATCATTGCTTCACCTAACTCCAGGCTTGATCTACCAATGTGGCCTTGACGTCGCGGCCGATCGCCTCTTGGGCACGATTCCGATGAACTGGTCTTTCGCCATGCAATCTCTTCCGCCTGGTCAACGTCTGGCAACGTCCGCGAAGCTCAAGGATTGGCTGATCGATCCATCCAAAATCGCGGCCGGCCCCGCCGAATTCGAACGTCTCCTGCGAACCGAAATCGAGACGGCGGCCCACCATGCGTCGCCCGCCCGTTGACTTGACGCGCGACCATGCGTTCGTACTCATCGGCGCAAGGTTGATCGCTTCCGAGTCGATCGAATTGGTCGGAGCGGCCCGGCCGAATCAGAAATCGGATGCGTGGACAGGTCCCCGGCGATCAACGTCGAAACGACCGGGACAAGGGCATCACGATGGTCGGCGAGGCTTAGGTAATCCGCCACGCCCAGACCGAAACAAGGAATGGCCACGGCCACATCATAATGTGCCGCGAGTGCCATGATCGGCCGACCCAATCGCGCGCCGATCTGTTGCGCCTCGGCCAGTAACCCAAAATCATGGTCCGACTCCATCCAGACGATCGCAAGCGCAAACCCTTGCTGTTCAAGGGAATCGATTCCGGCCACAACATCGATCTCGCATCGTGGTAACCCTCGCTTCAGATGATCCACGATCATCTCGGCCCGAACCGGATCGGGACAGATCAGAAGCAGGGCCTTTTCAGTCATCGTAATCGCTCCGCAAATTCAAGCTGCGAAAGTTCACCTACCGTTGCTCAACCTGCAATCTTTTTGCCATTTAAGCAAAAAGATTGCCTGACACACGCCAATTTAAAAGATATTTGGTTTAAAATCTGCTCCGAAGGCGTAATTTTGGACTGATTCTGGGAAAAGTTTTGCTATTCCTCGATGCGCGCTGGAATTGTCAGCGAGAGATCCGACCCTTTGCAACGCCTTCCCGAGGCGGTTAAGATCGCCGATCCTGGAACGGGATGACGACTTGTCTTGACGACCGGAGCCGGCGCAACCATGAGCGACCGTCGATCTCTTCCCTGGATCGCCCTGGGTTTTCTGGTCGTCTTCACTGGCGCTTCGCCCGAGAAGAAGACGCTGGAGATCTTTTTCATCGATGTTCAAGGGGGCGCGGCGACGTTGATCGTCACGCCCGAGAGAGAATCGATCCTCATCGATTCCGGTTGGGCCGGTGAAAAGGACCGCGACCCCGCGCGGATTGAAGACGTCGTCAAAAACGTCGCCGGTCTCGATCGGATCGACCATCTGATCACAACTCACTGGCACGCCGACCACTTCGGCGGAATCGCCGGCCTGACGACTCGCCTGCCGATCGGCCGCTTCTGGGATCGCGGCCTCCCCGACCCTTCGGCCGCGAAGGGGGATCGAGACGCCTATCCTGATGGTCCCGGACCTGCCGACCCGCTTGGAATCGCCTATCGAAAGGCTTCCGCGGGCAAGCGTCAGACGCTCAAGGCGGGCAACATCCTGCCGCTCCAAGGTGAGATCCAGGCCCAGGTTCTGGCTTCGGGCGGCCAGGTGATCGACGCACCGACCGGGCCGTTGAACCCACTTTGCGCCGAGGCCCCGGCCGACCTCGACGTCGACCCCAGCGACAACGCCCGGAGCCTCGCGCTTCGGTTCCGGTTCGGATCGTTTGACTTCCTCGACTGCGGCGACCTGACCTGGAATATCGAGAAACGCCTGGTCTGCCCCGTCGATCGGATCGGCCCGATCGACCTCTTTCAGGTGACGCACCACGGCGCGCCCAACTCCAATCACCCGACGCTCGTCCGAACGATCGCCCCGACCGTGACTGTGATGAACAACGGCCCGAAGAAAGGGGGCGATCCCAAGACGGTTCGCCTCCTGAAGTCGATTCCGTCGATTCAGGCGGCCTATCAGCTTCACAAGAACGCGGCGACCCCCGCCGAATCCAACACCGATCCCGCCCTGATCGCCAATTCTGACCCGGCCGGCGGCCAGTTCATCCGGGTGACCATCGCGGCCGATGGCGCTCGCTTCACTGTGCGGATCGGCGCAAACGGCCAGGCTCGCGAATTTGTCTCAAAATGAACCACATCCAGGATTTCGGTCCACGGTTCCCTCGTTCGTTCGTGAACTTGCCTCCACGCCCCTTCGACCGCTCGGGAGCCTGGCAATGAGACGTTTCGCATGGATCTGTTCGGCGCTCTGGATGACCCTGGGGGTGTCGCTGGGAGCGGAACCGGTCTTTCCCTACAAGATTCAAAAGACAGTGCTCGAAAATGGCCTGACCGTGATCTCGGTGCCTTTTGAATCGCCGGGGATCATCGCCTATTACACTGTCGTCCGCGCGGGATCGAGAAACGAGGTCGAGACCGGCCTTTCCGGGTTTGCCCACTTTTTTGAACACATGATGTTTCGCGGGACCGATCGCTACTCGCAAGAGGCTTATAACGACGTTCTCAAGCAACTTGGCGCCAATGCCAACGCGTTCACAACGGATGATTGGACCTGTTATCACATGACGGTCCCCTCAAGCGCGCTCGCGAAGGCCGTGGAGATCGAGGCTGATCGGTTCCGCAACCTCAAATATGATGAGCCCGCATTTCAAAAAGAAGCCCGCGCCGTGCTCGGCGAATACAACAAGGGGGCGTCCTCGCCCTTCATGTCGTTGAACGAGGCGATGCAGGAACAGGCGTACGAGAAACATACGTACAAGCATACGACGATCGGTTTTCTCGCCGACGTCAAGGCGATGCCGACGCGATATGCGTATAGCAAGACCTTTTTTGACCGCTGGTATCGCCCCGAGAATTGCACGGTGGTCGTCGCCGGTGACGTCGATCACCCCAAGCTCGTTGACCTTGTCCGCAAGGAATATGGCGGCTGGGCTCGCGGATCGGCCTCGGTGACGATCCCCGAGGAACCGCCGCAACGCGCTCCTCGTTCGGCGACTCTGAAATGGCCGACACCGACCTCGCCGATCCTCTATCTCGGCTACCACATTCCGGCCGCCGACCCCGGTCAACCCGACACCGCCGCGCTCGGTGCGCTCGCTCAGGCGGTCTTTGGCGAGACAAGCCCGCTTTACAAGGCACTTGTTCTCGACGAGCAGAAGGTCGACCTTCTCTCGGCCGAGGCCGAGGACAAGCGCGATCCTGGTCTCTTTACCATCGTGGCACGGGTGCGAGACGCCGACGATTTGCCCGCGGTGCGCCAACGGATCGAGTTGGCCCTGACCGAGGCAGGCCAGACCGAGATCCATCCCCTTCGCCTCGCCAGAATCAAGGCCCACCTCCGCTATGCCTTCGCGAACTCGCTCGACAACGCCGATGCCGTGGCTCATGCCGTCTGCGGGTCGATCGCCACGACCGGCCGACCCGACGCCTTGAACCCGCTCTATGAGAATTATGATCGTCTCAAGCCGGCCGATCTCCGCCGAGTCGCCGGGCGTGATTTTCGGACCGAGAACCAGACCGTCGTGACCCTTCAGTCGGAGACCCCCCGGTGATCTCGAACCCCACCCGACCGATCGTCCGGGCCGCCTCCGGCTTCCTGATCCTGACCGCCTTTTTAAACGCGCGCGCCACGGCCGCCGAGCCAACTTTCCAACCGCCGACGACCTTTCTGCCGACCCCAACGACCCCTCTCGTCGCCTTCCGGTTCGTCTTTCGGGTCGGATCTCAAGACGACCCCGCCGGCAAGGAAGGACTTGCCGCCCTGACCGCCTCGATGATTGCCGAAGGGGGTACGGGCGAACTGACTTACGACCAGGTTCTCGAACGCTTTTACCCGATGGCGTCGGGCCTCAAGGGTGCCTGTCGCAAGGAGGTCTCGGTCTTCAGCGGTGAGGTGCATCACGATAATCTTGACGCTTTCGTCCCGCTCGTCACCGGTCTGCTCACCAGACCCCGGTTCGACCCCGAAGACTTCTCACGGCTTAAAAATGAAGCGATCGACGACCTGACCAAAACCCTCCCGTCGGGCGGCGACGAGGAACTGGGCAAGTGGACGCTTCAAGTCAATCTGTACAGGAACCAGCCGTACGGCCACGTCGACGTCGGCACGGTGGCGGGTCTGAAGTCGATCACGCTTGACGACGTCAAGGCATTTCACCGCGATCATTACACCCGCGAGGCCCTGGTTCTGGGCGTCGCCGGTCAGGCCGATGAGGCTTTGCTCAACACCCTCAAGGAACGCCTCGCCGCCTTGCCCTCACGTCCCCTTCATCCGATTCCCTTGCCCGAACCGAAAGCCCCGAAAGGACTTGAGGTCACGATCGTTGCCAAGCCCGCCGGGTCCACGGCACTCTCGATCGGCTGCCCGATCGACGTGACGCGGCACGACGATGATTTTTATGCGCTCGCGGTGGCCAATTCGTATCTGGGCGAGCATCGGACCTTCAACGGTAAGCTGATGCAAGACCTCCGGGCCAAGCGTGGCCTGAACTATGGCGATTACTCTTACATTGAAGACTTCATTCAAGAAGGGCCGTCGACCTTCCCCGTGCCGAACAACCCGCGTCGTCGTCAGGCATTCACGCTCTGGCTTCGCCCTGTTCCGCACGATAAGGCCGCTTTCGCCCTCCGCGCCGCGCTCTGGGAGGTCGACCGGCTTATCAAGGATGGAATTCCCCACGACGATTTCGAGGCGACGCGCACCTATCTTCTCAATTACAGCAAGCTCTGGGTTCAGACACTCTCCCGACGTCTCGGCTACGCGATGGACGGAACCTTTTACGATCGCGACGACCTCGTCACCGAACTTGCTCGCCGGCTTCCCAAACTGACGTTGGAGCAGGTGAACGCCGCCATTCGCCGCCATCTTCGCCCGTCCGGTTTTCAGGTGGCCATCGTGACCCGCGATGCCGAATCCCTGGCGAAAATCCTCAGAAACGACGCTCCAAGTCCCATCACCTACGACACCGAGGGCACGCCCGACACGATCCTCGCCGAGGATAAGGTCATCTCGGTCTTTCCTTTACGCGATGTCTCGGTAAAGGTCGTTCCGGTCGCGGACCTTTTTCAGAAGTAGGATCGGGCGCGAGGAAGGTTGCGAACGCGTTGTCAATTCGGGAGCCGAAACGTCAGGCATCGGTCGGAACGAGACGAAGGCCCCGAGCTTTTGGCTGATGCTTCCAGCGGCGATGAAGCCAGAGATATTGCTCGGGAGACCGTCGAATGATCGTTTCGAGGGCGGTGGTATAGCGCTGGGTGAGCAGGCGGGCATCGTCGGCGGTGCCGTTGAATTCCTCGGGCTCGATGATCGCGTCGCAGCCGACCTCGTAACGAAACCCGGGGCCAACCCGCCTTGCGTAGCCGACGACGACCGGTGCCCGGTGCTCGATCGCGAGCAGGGCAATTGCCTTGTGCGTCGACGCGGGTCGTCCGAAAAAGTCCACATACATTCCGCGCTGACCGGCATCCTGATCGGCCAGAAACGAGAGAATTCCGCCGTTGCGGAGAACTTCGAGCATCTGGTCGTACCCGCCGTTCTTGGGAATCATCTTCTGCCCGGTCCGCTCGCGAAAGCGTCGAAGAAACAGATCGAGGTAAGGATTATCAAGCGTTCGCGCCACGGAATTCGGCGGAAATCCAAAGACACCAAAGAGATATCCCGCCATCTCCCAGTTCCCAAAATGCCCGGAAAGCAAGATCAAGGGGCCGCCGCCGAGCAGTCGGTCGAGCACGTCTTGCTGGCCGACGAGCGTGATTTTTTCCCGCCAGTTCGTCATGTGAAGCTTGCGGGGGATGTGAAGGATCTCCATGAGCATCATGAAGAAATGCTCGTAAACCCCGCGAACAATCCCATCCCGCTCGGCCTCGGTATATCGATCGCCAAAGGCATAGCGGAGGTTTTCCATCCCCACGGCGCGATGGCGTTGGTCAACCCGGTACATCGCGCGCGCCATGAGTCGCGCGAGCGCATACGATTGCTCAATCGTCAGCAACTGAAGAAGGCCGACGACCAGTCGGGCGGCGAGATAGACCAGAAAATCGAAGCTCCGGCGTCGAGGTCGGGCCATAGGGTCACTCCTTTGACCGCGGAAAACTCAGGGATTAGACCAGGATCGTTGTCGGATTGGGGCGATCGTCGAAGGGGAGCGAGACGGATTGCCCAGTCGCCGCCGACTGATAGATCGCGCGGATGATCTCGACCGATTTTCGCCCCTCGCGGCCGTCGACAAAAGCGGGTTGGTCCTCATCGATCGCTCGAAGAAAATCAGCAAGCTGATCGCGATGGCCAACGTGACTGATCCCCCGAGGGTCGCTCGCCCCCGCCGAGAAACCAGCCGATCGGGCCATCGCCGCATGTACGGCCGAATCCGAAGGGGCCTTGACCTGAAACTCCCAGAGCGTGATGTCGTCCTGCTCCACCCGGGCCGACCCGCGATCGCCGTGAATCTCGGTCCGCTTTAAAAGGCCGGGATAAACCGCCGTTCCCGCCTCGATCACGCCGAGCGCGCCGTTCTTGTAGCGAAGAATGGCGACCGCCGTATCCTCAACCTCGATCCGAGCATGGGCAAGCGTGGCGGTCAGGGCCTGAACGGATGCGACGTCGCCCATGAGCCACTGAATCAGGTCAACGTTATGAATGGCCTGGTTCATGAGGGCGCCGCCGCCGTCGAGTTCCCAGGTCCCTCGCCAACCGCCCGAGTCGTAATACTCCTGGGTTCGCCACCACTTGACATAGGTATCGCCGAGCGTCAGGCGACCAAACCGGCCGGTGTCGATCGCCGTTTTCAAGGTTTGATTGGCCTCGGTATAGCGCGAGGGAAAGATCGTGCAGAGGCGAACGCCGGCCGAATCGCAGGCTTCAATAATCGCGTCACAGCGCGGCAGGGTAATTTCCAGCGGTTTTTCGACGACGACGTGTTTGCCGGCCTGAGCCGCGGCGACCGCGGGGAGTTTGTGAGCGCCACTGGGGGTGCAAATGGAGACGACGTCGATCTCGGGAAGGGCAAGCATGGCGTCGACGTCGGTGCAAACCTGGCAGTCGTCGCCGACAAGCTGGGCGATACGCTCGGCGCGGTCAGGCCGCCGATTGCACACGGCCGCGACCCGGGCGCCGGGAATTTCCTGTATCGCCCGGACGTGATACTCGGCGATCATGCCGCAGCCGATAATTCCGAAGACGTGTTTGGCCATGATCTCAGGAAACTCCCCGGGCATGATCTGGGCCCGCATCCTGGAGAGAAACGCGCGCGATTTTGCGCTTGCCGACGCGAACGATCAGGCCATCCTCAATGTTCAAGAGGGCCTTGATCTCGGTCACGGGGGTACGGTCGGGGCCAATGTTCATGCCCCCCTGCTCGATCACGCGGCGGGCGTTCGAGGTACTGGATTCCAAACCAAGAAGGACGATCAAACGAGGCGCGGCCATACGACCTTCGGAATCGAGAAGATCCGACGTGATCACGACTTCGGGAACCTCGAGCGGGTCCAGACGATCGCTCCGACGGCGGAACTCGGCGGCGGCGGAATCGGCCTCGGCGGCGGACCAGTACTGGGTCACGATCGCCTTGCCGAGTGTCTCCTTGGCATCGCGCGGGTTGACCTCGGCGCCGAGGAGGCGGTCAACCTCGGGCATCGGGAGATCGGTTAAGAGCGTAAAGTATTGCCGCATCGCGTCATCGGGAATGCTCATGACCTTGCCGAACATGTTGTTCGGGTCGTCGGCGACGCCGATGAAGTTACCAAGGCTCTTGCCCATGCGTCGGACGCCATCGGTGCCGACGAGAATGGGCATCGTCAGGGCCACTTGCGGGCTCTGCTTCTGAGAGATTTGAAGGTCACGCGCCACAAGGAGACTGAAAAGCTGCTCGGTGCCTCCAAGCTCGATATCGGCCCGAACCTCAACGGAGTCCCAGCCTTGCATCAAGGGGTATAGGCATTCGTGGAGGAAAACGGGCTTTTCCGCGGCGATCCGCTTGGCGAAGTCGTCGCGTGCGGAGATCTGCGAGAGGGTCATCTGGCGGGTCAGGTCGAGAACCTTCAGAAACGACCACCGCGAGAACCAATCGCCATTCTGGTGGACCTCCGCGCGTGATAAATCGATGATCTTGCCCACCTGTTGGAGATAATCCCGGGCATTGGCGGTAACCTGGGCCTCGGTGAGCGAGGCGCGGGTCTCGTCGCGGCCGGAGGGGTCGCCAACGAGCGCCGTGTAGTTGCCGATGATGATGACGGCGGTATGCCCGAGGTCCTGAAACTGCCGGAGTTTACGGAGTGGGACGGTGTGGCCGAGGTGCACACTGATGCCGGTCGGGTCGATCCCGTATTTGACCCGGAGGGGAAGCCCTTCGCGCGCGGACCTGCGCAGCTTCTCGACGAAATCGGCCTCGGGAACCGCCTTCTCAACGCCTCGACCGAGAATCTCCAGTTGCTCGTGAACCTCCCGCATCGTGATCGCCGACCTCCCTGGCCTTGGCCCCCGCTTGCTCTTGGACGTCGGGGCAACGCGCGCACCATCGATCTCTTGTGAGGAGATCAAGACAGGCAAAGCGCCGATTCTAGGCGTCGCGACGGTTTCGGGCAAGGTGGCCGACCGGGTAACCTCGTGATACGATCGATTGCGGAAGGCTCAAAGAACCCGCCGACACTCCAGGGCCGCCGACGCCATGCCTCTCCCCTTGCTTCAACTTGCCTTGCTTTCCATCATGATCCTGGCGACGGCTGCCGCCATGCTCTCGGCGTTGACCTGGATAATCTGGCGAACGGTCTCGGGCGCGCCGGTTTTGCCCCCCTGGCCGAATCCGGCCCGCCTTGTCCCCTGGGGAGGCGGCACGATTCTGCTGGCCCTTTTTGCCTGGGCCTTCTTCAACCTCGCCGTTTCGTCCACGTACATGCTTCTCCGTTCCGAGCAACGGATCAAGGTCGCGCAGGAACCCATTGTTCTTCCCCTTCCTTCGCCAAAAAAGGCAGAAGCCGCTAGCCTGACCGATGTCTCGGCCGGGTCACCCAAACTCTCGTTTACCGAACAGATGCTCCTGGTCTCGATCCTGAATGGAATTCTCTTGATCGTCGTCCCCGGGGGCGTTCTCTGGATAACAACGGGCACGTTGCGCGATCTCGGCCTGAACGCGGATCATCTTTGGAGAGATCTTCGACTTGGCATTCTGGCCTTTCTTGGCGTTACTCCCATTGTCATGGGGATCAATGCGATCGCTCATCTCTTCTTGAAAACGAACAAGCATCCGCTCGAAAAGATGCTGAGAGACGAGATGGGACCGGGCCTGATCGATCTGGCCTATCTCTCCGCGGTCCTTCTTGCCCCGGCGCTTGAGGAACTCTTTTTCCGCGGCATCTTGCAAGGCTGGCTCCGAAAAATCGTCCTCACCGAGCAGGCTTCCGAATCGCCGGATTTCGCGGAAACACCCGTTGAAGCGACTGAGTTTCCCGACCCCGAGACGCCCGCCCCGCCCCTCCCAGAGAAATTCCGCCTCTGGCCTCGTCTACCGACTTTTGGCCGCGATGCCGACGCCGCTTCATCGCTTGACACGGGAAACGGGTCAACGAGCCGAAACAACCTCGCCAGGCTCTTGCCCGTGATCGTCACGTCGCTCATCTTCGCGGCGGTCCATTTTGAACAGATGCCGGCACCATTGGCGATTTTTCCGCTGTCGATGGCACTCGGCTTGCTTTATGAACGGACGGAAAGCCTGGTCGCGTCGTTCGTCTTGCATGCTCTTTTTAACGGCTTCAATACGACGTTGCTGGTCGTGGCGGTCACGTTCGGACCGCTCGCAAAGCCTTGATTCGAGGATCTGGCGTTCGTGAGGCTTTTTTCGACAATTCCCACATTTTCTGATTGGCAAGGTGCGGAGGGAGTGTTAGGGTAACTCGGGTCTCGACCGATTCTGGTCGCGTGCGCGTCGGTCTTCCTTTCCAGACCGCGTCACCGGGCTACCCCTGATCGTCATGGATTTCCCTTTCCCGAGATTTTCCGGCATAGGCTGATGACGGCGGGGCAATCCGTCCGATCAGTGCAGGACACGTTGTACGCTGAGCAGTCATTCGTTCGAGTGAGTGAGTGAGATAGATCGATAGAGCGGAGCCTTCGTGGCTGGGGTCGCGGAAGGTGCGGTTCTGTCGAATCAGTCAACGGGATGAACGCCTCGCGGTGGTGGACACCGCGAACCTTCCGACACAATCGCCAAGAGGGCGACGGGTCGAAGGGAACCGGTGTCGCTCGATTGACAGGTGTAGGCGGGGTGGATGAGGGCTCTTTTTCAGAAGCCCGCCCCGACCGCTTGAGGACTTTCGATCGATGAGCGAGTCGAATTCGAAACGGAACGTGACAGGCCATTCGGCGTTTGAGTGGGCCGGCGCCGTCGCCCGGATCCGCCGCGGTGGCAAGTCGCTCCGCACCGGCCGACGGTCGGCGCTGTTGAGCATGTTGACCTCCTCCTACGGCAACTCAACCCGCGGCGGCCGTCCGACCGAGACCCGCGGCAACTCCGACCGCGGCTGAGCAATTCGTAACCAGTCTCCATCGAATTGAATCGAACCAAACCAAACCGATCCTTCGAATGCCGCTCTCACTCTCGCTCTCTCAAATCCCGGCTCTCGACACGAATCGGCTGAAGATCTAACGCCCGATGCTCGACCTCTCGGATGGTCGGTCAACGGGCGTTTTTGTGTTGACAGGCTTCAACATGCTCTTCAATGGCTGATTCGACGGGTGTCAGATGGCCAAGACTTAAAGATCCTGGAAGGGAACACGTTGAGCCTACGTTCTCGGAAACGACGGGACGAATCCGGAACTGAACGTTTGCGAGCGTCGACGCAATGCCACGCCTGGGTCACCTTCACGAGTCCGGCGGTTGTAATCAACGGGAGGGGTCGATAGAGTGAGATCCCTGAGCGGGTCTCGCTAGTCTGTCGAATCGTTAAACCGATCAACCGATCGCTGTTTAAATAGGCATGAACACAGGACGTTTCTCTGGTTGACGAGTGTGGAGGGTCGATGGATTTCCGGCATGATGTCTGTGTTGTCGGAGGATGCGGGCATGTCGGCCTTCCACTGGCGATCACGCTTGCCGATCGTGGGTTAAAGGTCAGTATCTACGACGTCAACGACGCGTCGATCGCCCGGGTTCGAAGCGGCCAGATGCCTTTTCTGGAAAACGGCGCCGAGCCTGTTCTGAAACGGGTCATCAACAAGACGCTTGAGCTTTCCAATGATCCGGCGATCGCCGGAGAGGCGCGGCACGTCATCGTCGTGATCGGCACGCCGGTCGACGAGCACCTGAACCCGACCTTTCATACGATGCGGCGGTTTTTTACCGGGCTCTTGCCTCACCTGGTCGAAGGCCAGTGCCTGATTCTTCGAAGCACCGTCTTTCCCGGAACGACCGAGAAGGTTCGAGGGCTCGTCGAGGCGTCGGGCAAGCGTATTTCCGTCGCCTTCTGTCCCGAGCGGGTGGCCGAAGGCAAGGCAATGGAGGAGTTAACCGAACTCCCCCAGATTGTCGCGGGTTGCGATGACCGGGCGGTGGCGATGGCGTCGGAGCTCTTTGGCAAGATCGCCAGATCCGTCATTCACCTCTCGCCGATCGAGGCCGAACTGACCAAGATTTTCGCGAACGTCTGGCGCTATATTCAATTCGCCACGGCCAACCAGTTTTTCATGGTCGCCACCGACTACGGACTCGACTTTTACAAGATCTACGACGCCCTGACGCGCGATTATCCAAGGATGTCGGGCCTGCCCAAGAGCGGTTTCGCCGCCGGTCCCTGTCTTTTCAAGGACACAATGCAACTGGCGGCGGCCTCCGAGAATCACTTCTCGCTCGGCTACGCGGCAATGCTGATCAACGAAGGGCTACCAAACTTCGTCCTCCGCCACCTCAAGCTGAAATTTACGCTCCGAGAGATGCGGGTCGGACTTCTCGGAATGGCCTTCAAGGCCGACAGCGACGACCCGCGCGAGTCGCTCTCGTACAAGCTCCGCAAGCTTTTGGAGTATGACGCCCGCGAGGTGCTTTGCACAGATGTATATATCAAAGACCCAGCATTCTTGCCGCTTGACGAGGTGATTGAGCGGTCGGACGTGCTGATCCTGGCGGCTCCGCATCGTGAATATCGGGGTTTGAAGTTCGACGAGAGCAAGCGGATCGTCGACGTCTGGAATATTTACGGCAAAGGAGCCATGCTCACGTGAAAGTTCTTGTCACGGGCGCCGCGGGGTTTATCGCGGGATATCTTGTTGAAGACTTCTTGGCGGCGGGCCATGAGGTTGTCGGTCTCGACAACTTCACGAAGTATGGGCCGGTTGAGCGCGGCTTTGACCAGTCGCCGAAGTATCGGGGCGTCAAGGGGGATGCCAAGGACGTTGGCCTGCTCACGGAATTGCTGGCCGACTGCGACCATTTTGTCGCCGGCGCGGCGATTATTGGCGGCATCTCGCTCTTTCATGAACTGGCCTACGACCTGATCGCCGAGAACGAAAGGATTACCGCATCGGCCTTTGACGCGGCGATCCAGGCGCACAAGAACCACAAGCTCCAGAAGATCACCGTGGTCTCGTCGTCGATGGTGTACGAGAGCACGTCGACCTATCCATCGCCCGAGGGCGAACAGCGCAAGTGCCCGCCTCCGCAATCGACCTACGGCTTTCAAAAGCTCGCCACCGAATACTTCGCGCAGGGGGCTCACGAGCAGTATGGCCTGCCCTACACCATCGTGCGTCCATTCAACTGCATCGGCGTCGGTGAAAAACGGGCACTCTCCGACAAGGAGATCATGTCGGGAAACGTCAAGCTGGCGATGAGCCACGTGGTTCCCGACCTGGCGCAAAAGGTCTTGAAAGGTCAGGACCCGTTGCACATCCTCGGCGATGGCCGTCAGGTGCGTCATTACACCTACGGCGGCGACCTGGCGCGAGGCATCCGGCTGGCCGTTGAATCGCCCAAGGCATTGAACGAAGACTTCAACCTCTCGACCGACACGTCGACGACCGTCCTGGAACTCGCCGAATTGATCTGGCGGAAGGTGCATGGCGACGAGCCTTTCCGTTATGTCACCGACACGCCGTATACCTACGACGTTCAGAAGCGCATTCCTTCTGTCGAGAAGGCCCGGAGCCTGCTCAACTTCGAGGCGACAACCACCCTTTCCGAGGCCCTCGACGAGATTATTCCCTGGGTCAAGGCCCAGATTGAAATCGGAGGAATCTGACCATGACGACCGGTCTGAACGGCGAACAGGTCATTCAGGCCCGCGTCGGGACCATCGAGCGCGAGCTTGATCGGATCTACGCCAACCGATTCTCCAACAACGAGCGCGCCGGCAAGGTCAAACTCTGGAAGATCCTCTGCGACGGATTCTTCTCGAAATACATTCCCACCAATGCGACCGTGCTCGATATTGGCGCGGGATACTGCGATTTCATCAACCAGATCCAGGCCGCGCGGCGGATCGCGGTCGACCTGAACCCGGATACCGCGAAATCGGCGGGACCAGGCGTCGAGTTTTATCAGACGGCACTGGAGCGAATCGACCAGGCGATGGACCCCGCCTGCGTGGATTTCGCCTTCGCGAGCAACGTGTTTGAACACCTCCGCGGACCCGATGTCCTCCTCGAAGTCCTCGCCGCGATCCGGTCGGTCTTGAAGCCGGGGGGCCAGCTCGTGATCATGCAGCCCAATGTCCGGGTCCTCGGTGGCGCCTTCTGGGATTTCGTGGATCACACACTCCCTCTCTCGGAAAAAGGAATGGTCGAGGCGTTGACACTCTCGGGCTTTGAGACCCTGGAATGCCGGGCGCGGTTCCTGCCGTACACGACCAAGGGCCGCCTCCCGCGCTGGGCGCCGCTGGTCCGGCTTTACCTGGCCCTGCCGCCGGCGCAATGGCTGCTTGGCAAGCAAATGCTCGTCGTGGCGCGGAGGCCGTTGGGACCATGACGGTTGACGCAGGTCCCGCCGAAGTCGACCTGGTCATGCCCGTTTATAACGAGGGGGCCAACGTCGGCCGGGCGCTTGAAGAGATTTACGCCAAGGTTCCGCTCTCGAAGCGCGTCCTGATCGTTTACGACTTCGACGAAGACAACACGGTCCCCGTCGTCCGCGCGCTCGCGTCGCAATATCCAGGCGTGGAGCTGGTCAAGAACACGATCGGCAAGGGCGTGCTGAACGCCGTGCGCGCGGGAGTCGCCGCGGCCTCGGCCGAGGTCGTCGTCATCACGATGGCCGACCTCTCCGACGATGTCGCCGTGATTCCCAAAATGGTCGCCTTGATCCGCGACAATGGTTACGACATTGTCTGCGCCTCGCGTTACATGCGAGGAGGGCGACAGATCGGCGGCCCGGTTCTGAAGAAACTGATGTCGCGCGCCGCGGGAGTCAGCCTGCACTGGCTTTCCGGCCTGCCGTCGCACGACGCGACCAACGCCTTCCGCGCCTATCGCCGGTCGGTTCTCGTCGAGACACCGATTGAGAGCCGAGGGGGCTTTGAATACTCGCTGGAAATCACGGCCAAGGCGTTCGCCGCCGGCCGGCGAATCACCGAGGTTCCGTCAGTCTGGCGCGATCGATCGGCCGGTGAATCACGTTTCAAGCTGCGGGCCTGGCTCCCGCTTTACCTGCACTGGTACGTCTTCACACTCACGCATCCGCCCCGCCCGCCCCGGTTGCGGCGCGACTTTTTCTGGGCCCTTGCCTGCGCCTTGATGGGACTGATCCTCTCCACGCTCCCGCATGCGATCTGGTATGCGAAACGTGGTGAACCTGTCTGGTTCTCTGATTACGACGATATCCTTTACACCTCCTTCGCGGCCAAGGCGTATGTTCATCATCCCTTCGCGATGGCTGATCCCGTCTATCCCGACAAGGTGCCAACGCATTACCCCTGGCTGCAATTCATTCCAGGCGAGTTGATCGCCCACGCCTTCGGGATGGGACCGCTTCTGATCAACCTGGCCTGGCGAGGTCTGTCGGGCGTGTTCATTGGCGCCGGCTGGTATGCCCTGCTGCGCACCTTCCGACTTCGCCCGGCGATCGCCGGGGCCTTGACGGCCTTGCTCCTTTCCGATGGCGGCCTCGTTGCGGGTCTGCCTGTATTCAGGAATCTCTGGACGGCGATCGGCCTTGTCAGCGGCCGATCGGTCAGTCAATCGCTGGGAACGATTCCCCTGCTCTGCTTTCAGTGGCGGATCATCACCCCCGCGCTGAGCCTGCCGTTCTTGATCGCTCAGGTCGCCCTACTGGCGCGAGCGCGCGAGGCGCCGCGATGGAGTCGCTTGCTTCTTTCGGGATTCGGTTTTGGCCTGCTCTTTTATGTTTATTTTTACTTCTGGACGGCTGTCGGGCTGGCCCTGGTCATCGCCTGGGCCTTGGATGCGGGTCACCGTCGGGTTTATGTGGCGACTGGGTTGATTGGCGGCCTGATTGGTTTGCCTGGCCTGATCCTCAACGCGAAGACTCGCGCCTCGGGCATTACCTGGACGGAGCGGGGAGATTACTTCGTTCATGTCCCTCGGCTTGAGTCGTTCCAGCTTCACTGGTCGTTGATCCTGATCGCCGTCTGCCTGCCGTGGGTCTGGAGAACGCGAAAAGACCTGCTGTACCTCTGGTCGCTCGCGGCCACGGCGGCCCTCCTGGTGAATCATCAGGTTGTCTCTGGCCTGGAGATCCAGAATTTTCACTGGATGTACGTTCGAGGACCGGCGCTCGGGCTTTTGATTCTTCTTCTCGTCTGGACGGAAACGCGTCGGCTTCATGCGGTCGGAAGGCTGCTCGCCGCGGTCGTTCTCGTCGTTCTGGCGGTGGGTCAGATGGGTCTGGGCCTGGCTTTAAGATCAGTCGAAGCGGTCGCGAGTCACTCGGTCAAGGAGATCATGCCGAATCTTGACCTTTACGAAGCGCAGAGGCTTCGCGCGGGGGTTCTCCAACTCGTCGGCAACTCCGTGGTCGCGGGCGATCCGACCTTCCTTGACTTCGCCGCGATCGCCGAGGACAGCCGACCGCTCATCCATCCAGCCGTCCTTTATAGTTCGGCGACGGACAACAGCGAATGGGATGCGCGTCTGGCCTTGAATGCGTTTCTGCTGGGACAGGACCGTGGCGAGTTTGAATCGACCGAGCGTGCCTTTTTGACAAATCCCGACCAGCGGCATGTCAGCCACGGCGGTGCTTTCGGCCCCTGGAGACGCAACAAGGACGCTCGCGACGACCGAATGAAACGGCGACTCGCCGCATATGACCAAATCACGGCCGATCCCGTCGCCTCCCTGCGACGATTTTCGGTCCGCTACCTGGCGGAACCTGTCACATCACCATCACTCAGCCCCGCGAAGAGACCTGGTTGGCACCTCAAACAGGCGGGGCCAACCTGGAACGTCTGGGAGCGAGACCCTTCGGACGACCCGATCGTCGCGAACTGACTTCCCAGGCTTGATTCGCGATACCTTGACGGCTACCGTGATCCAGGTGGAAGTCTCCAACGTTCGAACTCGATAGGTCGAACGAAGGTCTTCGTGATTCGGATCGGAGCCTCTTCGAGGATGCCCGCCAACCTCCCGCCTCAATACGGCAAGGCCGAGGATGACTTCCGCAAGGCGGCCAGTCCCCCCGCCCGGCTCGACGCTCTCCGCGAGATGTTCCGCCTTTTGCCCAAGCACAAGGGGACCGAAAAACTTCAGGCCGATCTGAAACAGAAGATCAGCCGGGCGAAGGACGAAATTGAAGGCTCGAAAAGTGCCTCGAGGAAGGGGGGCCCGAGCTATCGAATTCCCGCCGAAGGGGCCGGTCAGATCGTGCTCGTCGGCGCACCGAACGCGGGTAAAAGCGCGCTGCTCTCAACCTTGACCAACGCCCGACCCGAAGTCGCGCCCTATCCGTTTACCACGCGAGCACCTTATCCCGGAATCATGACCTGGGACGATGTCCGGGTCCAACTCATTGATCTCCCACCCGTCTCGGTTGACTTTCTGGAGCCCTGGGTCCCCAGCCTGATCCGATCGGCCGATGCGGCTCTTCTGGTCGTTGACCTCGATTCCGACGACCTTCTTGAAGGGACCGACGCGGCGCTCGGCCGACTGGTCGAGGTTCATACCGAGCTCGTCGGCGACCTCCCGTTTGACAGTGAGGACGAGGCGGTCCGCCACATCAAGACCCTCCTCGTCGCCAACAAGGCCGACGCCGAGGGCGCGGAGGATCGCCTGCAACTTCTCCGCGAATGGGCCGATGGTCGATTTCCCGTGCTCTTGACTTCCGCGCTCAAGGGGCAGGGACTGGACGCGTTGCGGCGCGCCTCGTACGATCTACTGGGCGTGATTCGAATCTATACGAAGGTTCCGGGCAAGCCGGCCGATCGAACCAAACCCTTCACGGTTCCGATCGGAAGCACCGTGGCGGATCTTGCCCTGGAAATTCACGGAGAGTTCGAAAACAACCTCAAGTTCGCCAGGGTATGGGGCACGGGAGTCTTTGAAGGCCAGACCGTCAAACGCGATCACGAACTTCACGACGCCGATATTGTTGAGCTGCACCTCTAGCACGGCCGATTCTGTTTCCGGTTCGTTCATCCGTTCGGTCAGTTAGTGAGTGAAATTCGCTTCGGAATGCGAGGAGGGTCGGCTCGGTTGTCAAGCGACGGCGGCCCGACATCCCGATACGGGGGTAAGAGACATGGCCACGGCTCTGATCGTCGAGGATCATGAGGACGCGGCGCAACTCGCGGCCGCGGTCATGAAGACCCGAGGGTACGAACCCTTGATCGCCGCCGACGGGGAAACCGGCCTGGAAATGGCCCGCCGTCTTCGCCCCGATATCGTCTTGCTGGACCTGATGCTACCCGACATCACCGGCTTTGACGTCTGCCGACGCCTGCGGACCGACCGCGAGACGATGCTGACCCCCGTCGTCATGCTCACCGGAATGCACGGCGAGGAAGCCCGAATCCAGGGTTTTCGGGTCGGCGCCAATGCCTATCTGACCAAGCCCTACGCCATCGCCGACCTCTTCAAGGCCGTCGCCGACGCCCGAGCCTGGCGCAACGCAATGGAAACCGAACACCTTCAGGGCGACGTCCATATCGAGCTGAACAGCGAGGTCACCCTTCTCAACGACCTGAACGATTTCTTGCTGAACCTTTGCCAGTCGACCCCCTTCGACGGCGAACAGGTGATGCACCTGCGTCAGGCCTTGATGGAAATGGCCCACAACGCGATCGAGTGGGGCAACAAGCACCAGACCGAGCAACTCGTCACGATACGATACCGGGTCTACGACGATCGGATCGAGATCACCGTCCGCGATCAAGGGGGTGGATTTGACCTCCAAAACTTGCCCCATGCCGCGGCCAACGACGACCCATTTACTCACCTCGACGTCCGCGACAAGCTCGGCCTGCGCGCGGGGGGCTTCGGGCTCATGATCTGCAAGGGCATGGTCGATGAACTGACCTATAACGACGTCGGCAACGAGGTTACTCTGATCAAGAGGTTTCACAACCTGGAGCCGGGGTGATCTGGCCGCCGACGCGGAGGGCTGCCCGACCTTCCCCTCGACAGCAAGGGCTCTTTCCTTACTTGGAAATTACCAATGACCAAGGACCGATGACCGACTCGAAAAATCAGAACGGGAAGAAGAAGCACCAGCCTCATCGAGCTTTTTTCGGGCCACGGTTCTCGGTCATCGGTCATGAATTGAGAAGGAAACGACCCTCCCCCGACCGGAGGCGCGTGCTGGGATGACGACTCGCCGACCTACGCTCCTTCTCGTGGACGACGAGCCGGAGGTTCTTCACTCGATCCAGGATCTGCTCCGCCTGGATTACCGTGTTCTCGTCTGCGAGCGCGGCGAGGACGCCGTCAAGATTCTCGAATCCGACGCGTCGATCCAGGTCGTCATGTCCGATCAGCGCATGCCCGGAATGACCGGCATCGAGGTGCTTCAACACGCCCGACGCCTTCGCCCCGAGGCCACCCGCCTGATCTTCACCGCCTGGGCCGACATTCGCGCCGTGATTGATTCAATCAACCAGGGCCACGTCTTCCGATACATCACCAAGCCCTGGGAACCCGAGGAACTGCAACAGGTTGTCCGCCAGGCCGTCGAGCAACACGACCTGATCACCGAACGCGACCGCCTCGTTTCCGAACTGAAGGAAACCAACGCTCGGCTCGTCGAGGCCGACCGCCTCAAGGCCGCCTTCATCGAGGTCGCCAGCCACGAATTGAATACACCCGTTGCCGTCGTTCTGGGAATGACGCAACTCTGGCGGATCACGCAGGGAGAGAATGCCGATCCGGCCGAGAAGAACTGGGTTGACCGGATTTATCACGCCGGCAAACGCCTGGCCTCGACGGTCGAGCGCATGCTCAAGCTCGTCCGCTGCAACGATCTTTCCAGTCCGCTCCAGATTGAATTAACCCCGCTCGCGCCGCTCGTGCGTGGGGCGGTGGACGAGATGGGAACGTTTCTCGTCGCTCGGAAGCAGCGCATTGAGGTTGATCTTGCCCCGGACCTCGGCAGCGCCGAGATTGATCGGGCGAAGATTGGCGACGTGCTCATGAACCTCTTGATCAACGCCGTGAAGTTCACGCCCGATGGCGGCCAGATTCGCGTCGCGGCCTCGGCCGACGGACCCGATCGGGTTCGCTTTGTCATCGCCGACCACGGTGTCGGGATTGACCCCGCGCTGCGGCCTTTTCTCTTCGAGCCTTTTTTCACGGGCTTCGACACGATGCACCATTCGTCGGGCGATTTCGAGTACGGCAAGCGCGGAATCGGCCTCGGCCTCAGCCTCGTCAGGCGGTTTGTCGACCTTCACGGGGGGACGGTCGACGTTTCAAGCACCCCTGGCCTGGGATCGACCTTTGTCGTCACCCTTCCGCGTCGGCGGGCGAACGCAACACCCGTCGACGGCCCGAAGGCGATTCAGGTCGAGCCGCCGGTAGGTGCCGACGGCTTTGACCCTTCAACGGCGCGTTGAGCAATATAGTCGCGAAGGTAGCGGTTGAAGGTCGGCAATCGGGCATCGTCCCATTGCTGCTCAATCGCTTCCTTGAGCCGCTGATTCTCGCCTTGAAGGGCGCGAAACGCCGGCATGTCTCCGGCGTCGGGTTCCAGGGCAAGCACCTGGTCGTGCGTGTTCACCGAGAGCAAGAACCCCGCGTCATTCGGCCAGGGCTGAATCTGTAACTTCATGTGCGGATAGCGCGCATTGCCGAGCCGAAGGGCAAAAATGCCCGTGCCCGTATTCTTGCTCTTTCCCGCCTTTTCAAAAGGGGGATGATTCAAGAGGGCTTCGGTGTCAAGCTGGTCATTCCATTCAAGGCGTCGGCGGATGACCTCGGGCGGCTCGCTGCCTTCGTAGGCGATCTTCATGTAGATCGCCACCGCCTGTCGGAGGACGTCCACGCGAACCGCCCGGAGATCGTGAGGCTCAGCCGGCCCGGACGGCTCCATGTCCTGTCCCTTCGACACCGTTGACCACCAACCCCATCCACGCCGACCACCCGGCGACGCAAGGCCCCGCTTCTTCCGCACCAATCATAAGCCTTTCGCCAGCGCCCGACCACGACTCTTCGGCGGATTTCCTCAGGACGAGCTAGCCCACGGTCTCCATGACGATCGTGATCGTCTCGGTCTCGCCGTGGCCAAGGACTCTCAATCCGCCGTCAATTCCCTTCTCGGCGAGATGAACGGCGTCGGTCGTCTGCGTGTACGGTTCCACGGCGATCGCGTCGGGCCAGGCTGGAGGCGTGAACATCACGATCTCGCGAATCATGCGATCAAAGGTCAACCGAAACTCCGCCTTCAAATTCTGGTCTTCGAGCCGACAGACGCACCGATCTCCCTCGAACTCCAGCCCCGTCAATACGTCGTCGAGTGTTAAACCCTTGCGCGGTTGCCCCTTCCGAAAATCGAGGCGATCGCCCACCGGTCGCGTCTCGCCGGTCGGGATACTCTTGTCAAGGACCCAGTATTCCGACGCGGGAACGATCACGCGCGTGTTCTCCGCGTCGCCTTCCGGGTCGATCGGCAGTCGAAAATAGGGGTGAATCCCGAACCCATACGGCAGGTCGTCGGCCGTCGGGTTGGTCACGCGAACGGTCATCGTCAAGGTCCGCCCCGAGAGTGCATGGCGGATCTCAAGAATGGCGTCGGTCGGCCAGTTCTCGGCCATCGCCGGGGTATTTTTGGAGATCTGATACCGCCCGGTGAGCGAGGCTTCGCCCCCTTCGGTCGATTGCTCGACGACATCCCAGGGGGCCGCCGCGGTGAATCCGTGAATCGAGTTCGTTCCCGAATTGATCGGCAGTGAATACGTTTTGCCTCGAAAGTCAAAGGTTCCGCGCGCGATCCGGTTCGGATACGGAAAGAGGACCGGAATGCCGTTGCGCGCGGGTTTGACCGGGTTTTCCACGAAGTCGGGAGCCGATTGAACCACCCGTCTCACCTCGCCGGCCACTGGCAAGCGGAGGTCGAAGAGGTTAAATCCATACGAGGGCAGGATCGAGGCCGACGCCCCCGAATCGTCATCGTGCAGGGTGTAAACGGTCCGCCCCCCTCGGGGCTCGGTCGTGACCCGGTGCGGCATGGCTAACCCTCTCCTCTTGTCGCGTGGAACCGAGATGCAACGACCGAACAAAAGCGAAATTTTTCGGTCATTGGTCATCGGCCATCTGGACTTTGCAATTTTCGATGCGAACCGTTCAGCCCGATTGTGCAACCGAGTTGCCTCGGCGTAAGATCGCACGCGGGACGCCTTGAGGGAAGGGAGCAGAAATGCCGGTACTCGCCGCTGATGCCTTGACTGCCTTTGTTTCCGCGCTCTTTCGAGGCGCGGGCGTTCCCGAAAACGAGGCTCAGGTCGTCGCCTCCAGCCTCGTCGGCGCGAACCTGCGCGGCCACGACTCGCACGGCGTGATGCGCGTGCCGCAATATGTCGGCTTTCTCGAAAAGAAAGAGTACCAGACCGGCGTTGACCTGATCATCGAGCACGAAACCGCGGCGGTCGTCGTCTGCGACGGCCAGTGGGGTCTCGGCCAGGTCCAGGCGCATCGGCTTCTCGATTTGATCGTGCCCAAGGCGAAGGCGCTCGGCATCGCCTCGGCGACGGCCCGACACGTCGGCCACATTGGCCGACTGGGCGAATATGCCGAACGCGCCGCCGAGTCGGGCCTGATCCTGATCGCCACGGTGAACAACTGCGGCGCCGGCCAGCGCGTGGCCCCTCCGGGAGGTGTTGCCCCTCGCCTGGGCACGAATCCTCTTTGCGCGGCCGTGCCGACCGAGACCGAACCCGTGGTTCTTGACTTCGGCACCAGCGTCGTCGCCGAAGGCAAGGTTCGCGTCTTCCATATCAACAAAAAGCCGGTGCCCGATGGCTGGCTGCTGGACGCTCGTGGAAAACCGACGAATGACCCGTCCGTCCTGTACAACCCCCCGCTCGGCTCGATCTTGCCGATGGGCGGCGCCCAGGCTTACAAAGGCTTCGGCCTCGCGATGGTTCTTGACATGCTCTCCGGCGGCCTGACCGGTGGCCGATCCAGCCACCCTGATGCTCCCCCCGCGCGTGGCAATAACGTCGTCTTCATCGCCATCGATCCCGACCAGTTCGCCGGTCGAGATCCCCTTCTTCGCGAATCAACCGGCCTGGTTAATTACCTCCGCGCCACTCCGCGCGCTCCGGGAATCGAAGCCATCACCCTCCCCGGCGATCCCGAACGGCGGATGCTCGCCCTCCGATCACGCGACGGAATTCCCCTCGAAGACGCCCACTGGCAAAAGCTGGTCGAGCTTGCCGAAAAACAGGGCACGCCGCTTCCTGATGTTTCCTAAAATGAACATGCACGCGGGTCTCTGCTGCGTTTTCGTGATTGCCGTCTGTGCCCTCAGCGCTCGATACGGCCGAGAGAGGCGGCGGACGAACGGTCGGGTCACGCCACGCGATGTTCTCCTGGTCATGGGCGTGACCTGGGCCGCGGGCTGGGGAATGGTTGCCCTGCCCGTGATCTTCGAATGGGGACGTCAACTCGACACCGACGGGGCCGTCTCCGAGGCACTCACGTTTCTCGGCATCGCGAGCGCGCCCCTCGCCCTGATTCTGGCCGCGAGCGCGCTCTCGAACCTGAACCGCAACGCCTCGAAACAGAAAAAACCAACATTTCGCCACCCGCTTGACTGATCCGGCATCCCATTTGAAGCGAAGACGCTAAAAGGCGCTTCCCGAAAGGATGCGGATGTTGGCGTACGGGGTGAATTCGGCGGTTCGGATGATCCCCTTGACGCCCAGCGACTGCTCCTTGAACTCGTGATGAGGAACCTCATCAACGTCGATATCGCCGACGATCTTGAGAATCTCCTGGTACAATTTCGGGCTGAACTCGGTGATCTCCGAGGCGACGGTGATCGACTCAATGACCAGTTCCTCGGCCACGGCCCGAAGAACGTCGAGAAACCGGGGGATGCCCGGCGTCAGGGTCAGGTCAATCACATGAGCGTCGGGGGGAAGCGGATAACCGGCATCCACAATGAGCAATTCGTCCATGTGTCCCAGTTCGGCCAAGAGCGAACAGATCGCCGGGTTGAGGATGCCACCTTTTTTCATCGGACGAGACCCTTCTTCGAGCCAGCGGACCCAGCGTGGACGTCGGGCGACGGGCGGGGCCTTGGAAAATCAATCCGCGGCCTCCGTCGTTGCAAGAACCCGAGTATACCGGTTCCCGGTCTCCGTCTCCACACCTTAGGCCCCTTGCCCCGCCCGAGATCGTCAGACTGCGTTTCTCGCCCGCCCGCTACAGACTTCCATCACGTCCCTAGATCCTCCGCCCGACTTCCGCACCAACGTTTTTTGAGGAGTTGCGAACAGGATGCGTCGAGCAATCATGTCTTTGTCCCGGCGATGGAACCTTGTCCGCTTGCTTTTGGTTTTCCTTAGCCTTGCCTGGCCTGCGCTGGCCTCGGCGCAAATCGCGCGCGACACGATTTTTTCCCCGCAATTCGCGGAGGTTCGACGCGCCTCGGTCACCTGGGATCAGCGGCAAGGCCCGACCCGGCAGGTCATCGATACCGTCTGCCTCGTCCCCGACCTGGCCACCTTTCTCGACGTGATCGCCACCTGGGACGCGCGCCACTTCTTCCCCGTCCTGATCGACGACGCCGAATATAACCTGAAATTCCTTCACGACTTCCGCCCGTCCCACGTGATCCGTTACCCCGGCCGTTCGCAACCTCTCGCCGCCGAGACCGTCTGGGAACGCGCAATCGAGTCCATCGGCAAATCCTGGCGCGATCCCGAGAAGGCCGATCTCAAAATCGGCCGCGGCGACGAGGTTCCTCAAGGACTGGGGCCTGTCCCTCCTGGCGTTGTCGTCTCGACCCCCGAGAGCCCGACCCTCGCCGCGGCGGTGGCGCTCGCCGCCGGTCATTTTCAACCGCTCTGGAAGTGGGAAACGCCCAAAAATTCGAGCGACATCCTGACCCTTGACGAGGCCCGAAGCCTCGCCCTCAACCTGGAAACGCGGATCGCCTCGGCTTTCCCCCATTACGACCGCCTCGGCGACGATTGCGACTTCGTCACCCTCGCCGGTGATTATCCCTACCGATACAACGACAACGGCACGAACTGCTTCGATGACCTGATTCTCCGCCCCTCCAGGGACCCGCGGCGCTGGGCCTTTGCCGGGCGACTCTCCGGCGACCTCCCGCGCGGCGTTTATCAGGCGATGTGCAGCCTCTTCGTTCATCCGACCTCGGCCCTTCTCTTCAACGGCTACGCTCAGAAAGACCGCCCCTGGACCGATTACGCGATGGAAGGGGCCGAAACCAGGCTCTCGCCCGTCCTCAAAACCACACTCCGCAACGGCGAACGCGCCACGCTGACGGGCTGGCACCAAGCCTTTGATCCGACCAATACGCATGGACTTCTTCTTATCAACACGTCCGGAAACCCGTCAACATTCAACGTTGAAGGAGGCGGCCCCGGTCAGTCGGCCGACGTTCCCGAGACCGTTCCCACGACCGTCCTGATCATTCACAGTTACTCGGCCGAGTCGTTTGATGATCCCCAGACCATCGCCGGCCGATGGCAAGCCAACGGAGCCTATGCCTACTTCGGATCGATGAATGAGCCTTATCTTCACGCGTTTCGTACCCCGAGCCTTGTCGCCTCGTTTCTCGCCGAGAATCTCCCGGTCGTTACCGCGGTGCGTCGAACCGCGCCCGAGGTCTTCGCGCAGCCTTGGCGGCTAATTTACCTGGGTGATCCCCTTTACCGCCTCCGCGCCTCGGGGAACGCTCCCGGCCGGCTCACGACCTGGGAGCCCCTTCACGATTGGCCCGCCTATTCCGAATTCCTCCAGCCCGGCGATGATCAACCCGAGGCCCTTCGCCTGACCTGGGTCTTGCGGATGGCCATCTTCCTGACCCAGACCGCCGTTCCCCCGCAACAAAAAGTTAACCTCGCCAACGTCCTCCTCGGAATCGACCGGGACCGCCTCGAACCTGCATTCAAGCCGATTTACGACGCCCTTGTCGTGGAAACGCTCCTCCGTTCCAAACGCTCGACCGAGTTGATCGAGCGTCTGACCCGCATCCTGCCCGCCGAGCGTTCCCCATCCGTCCATCGCCACCTGGAAACCGCGCAGGCCGCCGCCTTGCAGCGCGCGATCGTCGCCAAGAACGCGAGACAGGCCATGTCTCTCTGGACGGATGTGATCCGTTCGACCGGCTCTCGCGATTTCGTGAGCGTTTTCACCCAGCGGGTCGGCCACCTCGCCGACGAGACCCCTTCGCGCCTTTCCGACTGGCGCGATCGCCTCCGCGGCGCCCTTCACGCCAACCCCGAACCGACCAACTTGCCCCTGATCCAGGCCGAGTTGAACCGTGTCGTCGACCGACTCGCGGCCTCAAACTCACGTTAAACCATCACCAACCTCAAGGATCGTTTCTCCCTTTTCGGTCCATTCCATGTCTAGATTCGATCGATGACCGTCCGGGAGGTCTTTCGGAGCATCAAAACAACCCCAAGGGCCACGCCTGCCCCGGCCGCGGCGAGCATCAGGTTGCGGGGCAAGGGGTCGGGAACAGGCGGAGGAACCAGGGCGAGCGAGCCATCCGGGGCATATTCGGCCGGTCGGTGCGCGTAGCGACCCCCTTCGGGCTCGGGCATCAGGGTCGCCAGTTCAATCAGGCCGAGGTCGAGATCGTCGCCGACAACCGGCAGGCCGTGACCCGCGGCGATCGTCCGGGGCTGAAGGTTGGCGAGGGTTCGGATGCTGGTTCGGGCCGATTCCCAGTCAGGCGTGAAGGGGGTCGGCGGTCGAGAAAGCTCGCGAGGCCAGGTGAACTGGGTTGACCAGGCGTCAAGGTCGGTCGTCGCCAGGGCATCGCCGGCGATCAAACAGCGGTCGGATTCGCGAAAAAGAGAAACGTGGCCCGAGGTATGCCCCGGAGTGGGAAGCCAGCGCCAGCCGGGCATCGGCGGGATCGAACCGTCAACGGGAAGGGCAACGATCCGGTCTCCCAGGTTGATCCCGGTCCGAGGAAAGAATCGGGACAGAAAACAGAGAGCGCCGCCGGGCGTCGGGTCCTGAGGCGCGTAGTCGCTTCGGCCCTTGAGATAGGGCATTTCGAGCGTCCGCGCGTAAACCGGAACGTTCCAGGCCGAGGCAAGCTCCTTGGCGTTCCCGGCGTGGTCGAAGTGGCCGTGCGTCAGGACGATCGCCTCGGGACGCGCGGAGGAGCCGTAACGACTTTGCGCGGCCTGCTGTACATACCAGGCGAGGCCGGGCAGGCCGGTATCAACCAGCACCCAGCCACCGCCGGGGAGGTCAACGGCGTAGAGGTTGACGAAAACCGTGGTCAGCCTGCCGATTCCGTCCGCGACCGGGGCAAACATGCCCTTGCCCGCAAGTGTTGATCGGACAGGACCCGTCGTGCTGGGAAAGCTCATCGCGAAATCCCTCGTCGCGTGCGCCGGTCGATCGGTCCGGCTCCGGCATCCAGGTTGATGCCCCGCTGGCTCGTGCAAGTTCCAGGCCGTCGGCTTCGGCCGTTCGCGATGTCAAGGTCTTCGAAGACGATCGAGCGTGACCGCGGCGAGGATCACGAGGCCAAGGACGATCTTTTGCGTGTAGCTTTCCAGGCCGGTCAGATTCATGCCGTTTTGAATGACGGCGATAATCAAGGCGCCGACGAGCGTGCCGAGTACGTGACCGCGACCACCGGCCAGCGACGTGCCGCCAACGACCACTGCGGCGATGACGTAAAGCTCGTACATCTGCCCATACGTCGGCGCTCCGCTCTTGAGTTGCGAGGCCATCACCACGCCTCCCAGACCCGCGAGCGCGGCGGAAATTGTGTAGACGAGCAGGAGAACGCGCCGCGTCGGCACGCCCGAGAGCCGGGCGGCCTCGGCGTTGCCGCCGACCGCGTAAACATAGCGGCCGAAGACCATCCGGGTCATGGCCACGTGCGCCAGGGCGTAGATCAGGAGCATCAGGACGACCGCATTCGGCACCCGAAACAGCTCGGCGCCGCGGCCGAGCCGGATAAAGGCATCGGGAACCTGGTTGATCGACTGGCCGTCGGAAACAATGTACGCCAGGCCGCTCGCAACGAGCATCATGCCCAGGGTCACGATGAACGGCGGCACCCGAAAGAGCGTGACCATCGCCCCCGAGAAAAGGCCCGAGGCCGCGCAGACGGCGATCCCGCCAAGACTGGCCAGCACCATCCCCGATACGCCCGTGCTCTCGCCCCCGGCGGCGTCGCGGATCAGGCGGGCAGTGACAACGGCTGAGAGGGCGATCAGGCTGCCGACCGAAAGGTCAATTCCACCGGTGATGATCACCAGGGTCATGCCGACGGCGATGATCGCGATCACGGCGATCTGGTTGGCGACATTAAGAAGGTTATCGGTCTTGAGGAAGTTGGGCCAGCGGTAGCCCTCGGGCTTCATCACCCGAGCCTTCGCCAGACCTGGATAACGCGCCTTCAAGGGCTCGAAAACGCCCCAGGACGACGTGACTTGATTGCAGGCGATCACCGTGACCGTCTCGCCGCGCTCGCCGAGCGCGCTCAAGGCCCGACGCGCATCGGACGGCTGGCCGCGCACCGTTTCGAGAACCTTGATTTGATACGCCCGGCAACTCTTCTCAAGAGCGCGGACGAACTCGGCGTCGTCTCGACTTTCGCCAACGACGATGACGACGCCTTGAGGCGCCGGGGTGTCGCGGATCGAGCGTGCGAGCGAACGAGCGGCGTCGGGTCCGACCGGATGTTGCTCGGCAAGGGTCACGACGCCGAAAAAAGCGCAGAGCCCGATCAGGACAAGCACCATGCCGTATTCGGACGTGAGAGATCGGATCAGCGATCGAACCGATTTCATGTTCATTTCAGCCTGGGATCGGCCTTACCGTCGGCCATCCGATAAAGACCCGTGGGAATGAGCTGCTCGGCGGGAACATTGTCGCCCGCAAAATAACGGACAATCGAGTCCACTGTCATCGTGGCGATCCGGTCGGGATATTGAATCGGATCGGCATAGATTTTACCGTCGCGGATCGCCTGCTTGCCCTCGATCTGGCCGTCAAAACCGACGATCTTGATCTGCTCGGCCTTGCCCGCTTTTTCCAAGGCCGCGCGGGCGCCAAGGGCCGAAGGATCGTTGATCGCGAAGATTCCAGCAAGGTCGCCATGCGCCTGCAAGGCGTCCTCGGTGCACTTGAAACCCTGGTCTTTCTGGCCGTCGCCGGGCATCTCGGCGACGATCTCGATCTTGCCGACGGAACGATCCTTGTTATGTTGATCGATAATTTCGCGAAACCCCTTGACCCGCAACTGGCACGACTCCGCCTGCTTGAAGTCAAGAATCACGACCTTTCCCCCTGCCTCGCCAAGGGCCTCGATCATGCCTTGACCGGCGAGCTTGCCGCCGCCGTAATTGTCTGAGGCGATGTGCGAGACGACCTTGACGCCAGGCGCCAGGCAGGCAATATCCGCCGTGAAGACGGGAATGCCCGCCGTGGTCGCCTCGGCGATGACGGGGCCGATCGACCGGGAATCGCAGGGGCAGAGGACGATCGCGGCGACTTTTTTGACGATGAAATCCTTGACCTGGTTCTGTTGCCGGGCCACGTCAAACTCGCCGCTCGTGACGATCACGTTGTACCCTTGTTTCGCCGCCTCGTCCGTGATCGTGTCGCCAATCTCCTTGAAGAAAGGGTTCGTGAGCGTGAGGACCGAGACGCCGATCGTCCCTTTTGAACCCGCCGCGATCTTCGAACCGGCGGGGGTTGGCGTGCTCACAGGGTCGGCGGTCGGATTGCCGCCGCAACCGGTCGCCAGCGCCAGCAACAGCGCCGCGACCGACGTGACAAGACCTCGCATCGTCCGTCCTTTTTGAATCGGAGAGGTTGATCGATTCTCGCTCGTTGCCGCCCCCAAGGATAGGAGAGCCCGACGCCCGAGGCTAGTCGGTACTCCCCGTCTCGGCCCTCGGCTGGTAGGATGCTCAGGCACCCGGAGGCACCACGACCTTGAATCCTCGCCTGACGATCGCCGGACTTGGCGAAGCCCTTTTCGACGTCTTTGCCGACCATCAGACGCTCGGCGGCGCCCCGCTGAATGTGGCCGTCCACGCGCATCAACTCCTTTTTCCGATCGGCGGTCGCGGAGTCGTGGCCAGCCGGGTCGGCCGCGACGATCTGGGCCGCGAGGTGATCGCCGCGATCGCCGGGCGAGGCATGCCGACCGACGCCATTCAGATTGACGATACGCACGCGACCGGCCGGGTCAATGTTCGCGTTCAGCAAGGTGACGCTGAATATGAAATCGTGGAGAACGTCGCCTGGGATCAGCTTGAGTTTGAGCACGTCTGGTCCAGGCTCGCCGGATCGTGCGAGGCGGTCTGCTTCGGCACGCTCGCTCGCCGAGGGGCTCGATCACGCGAGGCGATTGGCCAATTTCTTCGGGCCGCGAGCCAGGCGATTCGCCTCTTTGACGTGAACCTGCGTCATGCCGAGGTTCCCCTCGACCTGATCCGCGAGGGGTGCGCGCTCGCCACGATCGTCAAGCTGAATGAAGCCGAGTTGCCCCGCGTTTGCCACGCCCTTAATCTGGAACTGGCCAGCCAGGATGATCAGGCGTCGGCGATTCGTCGGCAATTCGCGCTCGACGCCGTCGTCTTGACCCGAGGCGCCGCGGGCACAACTCTTTACGAAAGGGACGGCAAGACCGACGGCCCGGCGGTCCGCTTTCCCGCTCAACCGGGTGCCGATAGCGTCGGCGCGGGGGATGCCTGTTCGGCGGGAATTCTGGTCGGCCGCCTCCTGAAATGGCCGTCGGAGCGAGTGATTGACCTGGCCAACCGGCTCGGCGCGTACGTCGCCTCCCAGCCCGGCGCCACGCCCAGTTTGCCGGCGGAAGTGCGCGCGGGGATCGATCAGGATTCGCGTCTCTGGTGATTTGATGAGACACTCGCCTGAGATCGCCCCCCCTTTGTTGTTTCGACCACGACCCTTGAGCCGAGGCGTCGCGGAGGGTAGAGTACCCCCTTTCCGATCGCGTTTCATCGGGGGGAATCCCCGATGTTCGACCCCAAGCGGGTGCGGGCCCACTTCGGGATTTCAAAGCCTAGCCGGGAGCCGACGCAATGCCCAACGAGACCGCCAGGCCGCGCGTGTTTTTCGATGTCTCGATCGACGGCAAGCCCGCCGGCCGGATCGTCATGGAACTCTTCAACGACGTCGTCCCCGAGACCGCCGAGAACTTCCGGGCCCTCTGCTCGCATGAAAAAGGGTTTGGCTACAAGGGGTCATCATTTCACCGGGTCATCCCCAACTTCATGCTTCAAGGGGGCGACTTCACCAATCACAATGGAACTGGCGGAAAGTCCATCTACGGCAACAAGTTCAAGGACGAGAACTTCAAGCTCAAGCACGACCGCCCGTTTCTCCTTTCGATGGCCAACGCCGGTCCCAATACGAATGGATCGCAGTTTTTCATCACGACGGTGGTGACTTCCTGGCTCGACGGCAAGCACGTCGTCTTCGGCGAGGTGACCGAAGGCTCAGACCTCGTCAAGGCGATCGAGGCCGTCGGCACGGGGAGCGGAAAGCCTCGATCGAAGGTGGAAATCACCGACAGCGGCCAGTTGTGACCGCCAGAAAGGGGCGTCAAGGCCCTTCGGTGAGAACCCTGGCCAGAGCACTGACGCCCGCCGGGTCGTGAAAATAACTCATGTGGTCGCAGGCGACCGGCCGGACATCGAGCGCCCGGGTTCGGCCGGCCGGAATTGACGTCATGCTCGCGACCGAGACGGCCACGTCGTTCGCCTCGTGAAGGAAAAAAGGGTCGGCGACCGTGTGGAGCAACTCGGGCGAGCTGAGTTTCGCCAGAAGTCGGCCGACCAGACTTTTTTGCTCCGGTTTCGTCGGATCAACAGCTTCCCGGATAATCGACGTGTTTCCGGCGAGCATGACATAAGGGATGCCCGGGTCGGGGCTCGCCTTGAGGTCGGCGAGGGCCTTGGACGTCGACAGCATCTCGTTGAGCGCGACGGTCGGATTCTCAATGAGTCCGGCGAGACCGCCGAGCGTCGTCGCCGGCCAGGCGATGGCCGTGAGGTGATTCAGCCCGAACGCCAGGGCGAGCGTGGCCCAGTCAACGACCTTTGGCCAGGGTGATCCGCCGTTCGGCGTGCCGAGCATCACGAGGCGGCTGGCGACCTGGTTGCCCCCTTCGCGTTCGATGAACCAGCGCGAGACCAGGCCCCCCATCGAGTGCGCCGCGATGTCGAAAATCTTGCCGTGACCCGCGCCGAGGCCGACCGCCTCAAGCCGCTCTTTCAACAGGCGGCCGTTCTCGGCGATTGTCGTGTTCAGGTTCTCATAATCAAAGGTCAAGACCAGGTCATAATGATCGGCGAGCGGTCGGCCGTCCGTGAGCCGGGCCAGTTGAAGGCTGGGAACCATCGTGTCCGTCTCGCCGATGATTCCGTGGACGAAAAGGACGATGCGTCTGGCCTTCGCGACCGCTTCGCGAATGGTTGAAAGGTCGCGCGTCCTGGTCACGCTTCCATCGGCGGCGAACACGGCCAGGCCAAGAATCGGGTATTTGAACTCGCGGCCAAGGGTCTTGTCGACCACCTTCTGAAAGAAAATCTTGATCGCGCCGCCAAGCGATCTCTCGTCGCTGACCGGCGGCGGCAGTCGGTCGATCTCGACGACGCTGGAATTCGCCGATCGATCTGAGACGCGTCCCAGGGGCAAGAAGAATTCGCCGTCAAAGGCGACGGGAATGACATGCTCGTTCTTCCGCAAGGCAAGCGGAACGTTGACGCGTAGCGGCGCATCGGGCGTGACAACCGAAGGGTCGTTGACCCCTGTCAATTCCAGAACCGAGAGCCCCGGGTCAAGGCCGCGACTGGCGGAAAATGTCCAGGGTTGAGAAATGTTTGGATCATCAGAGAGCAGCGAGGGAAGAGCGCGTTGGATGTCGCGGGTTGACAGTGGCGTTGTCGTCAGGCGAGCCTCGGCCCTGAGCGCGGGATGGCCGTCGAGGGTGACCCCGGCCGCGAGCTTCGCCTCGTCGCCGGGACCGGGCAAGGTGGTCGTCGCCAGGGGCCGGACAGTCGTGAAGGCAACCTCGGAGGTCTGCCAGTCGTCGATCGCCGACGGCTCGGAGTCACCGTCAAGCTCGCGCGTCTGAACCTTCCGCATCAGTCGGTTGAGTGAACCGTTGCGAGTCAGACTTCGCGTCGCCGCTCGTCGTACCGGCATGTCGAGGGTCGGCTGTTCCAGAAGCCGGGCGTCAAACTCCTGGGTGCAGACGATCAGCTTGAGAAGGTCGCGATATTCGATGATCCCCCGCGCCCAGACATCATCGGGAACGGTCGCGGTAATCGGCTCGCCAAGGTTGCCCCAGGCGGTCTGGCCGGGGCCGAGAGCGACACACCCCGCCTTGAGCAGGCCCGCCGAAACCCTGAACCGCTGCGTCAGATCGAGAAGTCCGCAAAAGAGAGTACGTTGCCCCGTATTCGTCATGCCGACACGGAACGTGGGCGCGACCTCCCTGCCGTCCTTGATCTGATACTCCAGGCGAATCTCGGCCGCCGAGACGTCCTTGCCGTTGACCAGAATGGCGAGCTTGACCTCATCCGGCCGGATCGTGCTGGTCGGGTTGCGGAGTCGCGACGTCTGCGTCCAGCGCGCGATATGCTCAAGGCGACGGACGGCCAGGGCCGCTCCGGCCTGGTTCAGGCCGTCGATCTCCGCGACAAGCGGACGCTCGTCGTTGGGCCGGTTAATCACGAACTGATTATCCCGCGCAAGCAGGCGAAACTCGGAGGTTTCGCCATCGGTCGATTCGCGGACAAAAGGCGACGGATAGCCTCCATAGCTCGCCGTTCGCAGCGCCGCGCGGGCGAGATCGCAGGCCGCGGGGTCGCCTTCCAGGCGAAGACCGAGCGGAGGCGTCGGCAGACTGACAATCAGCGCTTTATACGTCTGTCTCGGGTCGAGGGCGAGGCCCCCTTCAAGGGTTAGATGACTGGTCGTCGCCATGACTTGCTGAGCGCTGGCGGTCGCGATCGCTCTGGTCGGGTCGTCAAGGTCTTCCGCCGGGGCATCGAAGGCATAGAGCGCGAACCGAGTGGCATCCGAGCCGGTCGGGGCGGGAATGCCGGCCGAGGCGCCTCCGTTGATGAGCCAGGAACCATTCTGAACGCTGGCCGTGAAGGTCGCGGGAGTCGCTCGAATCGCGCCGTCAAGAAAAACGCCGTCAAGGTCGTCGTCCACCGTGGCTTCAATCTGGGGAGACTGCTCGGCGACCTGACCCAGGACCAGCGCCGAGGCTCTCGCATACATTTCTCGATACGTCGGCACGCCGGCCGCCCCCTTGAGGGCGTCTCCGAGGAAGAACGAGAAGGCCCCGCGCGGCCGACCGTCGCCGGGATACTCCTTCGCCGTCTGGTCCGACCGGCAGGCCGCGAGCAAGACGTGCCGCCCCTCGGTGGTCGCGAACCTGTTCGAATGGAGATCGCGCCGCGACGCCGCGATCGCTTCGTTTGGCGAAACAAGGAAGGAATCGATCGGCCGCTTGCGCAGGTCGATGGGCGCTCTGCGAACGACCGTCCCGATCTCGCGCGTTCCCGACCCGGAATGGCAACAGTCCATGATCACCGCGACGTGAGGCCCTTTGGCGGCGACCTCACCGATCAACTTGGCGATCTCCTTGTCGGCGAGGTCCCACGAACCCGCGTTTCGGCTGTCGACGCAGACGATCGTCTCGTCGAGGCGGTCGGGTTCGATGACCCAGAACTCTTCGGGGGCCTGTTCCCGAGAGCCGTGCCCGCTGTAGTAAAACAGGGCCACGTCACCGGCGCCAGCCTGGCCCAGATGGGTTCGGAAGGCGTCAATGACAGCGGTCCGGGTCGCCTCGGCATTCTTGAGGGTCTTGAGCTTGAGCGCGGACTCACCGCCGGTACGCGCCGAGAGGTAGGAGGCGAAGGCGTCAATATCATTGACGCAACCATGAAGCGTCGGAATCGGCGTCGGATACTCGTCGATGCCGACCAAGAGCGCGTGGATTGTCCGGGTCATGATGGGGGGAACTCCTGGAAGACTTCCCAAGGGAGTCTATGTCTGTCGATCAAGGATTTTGAGGAGGAAGCACGAGGTTACCGTTCTGTCGGGAGTTGGTCTCCGCGTCGATGTACTCGATGGTCGTCTGACCGTAATGATTGGCGACGTCGTTGAGGCTGTTAAACCGCTGACCGTCGAGAGAGAAGATCACGTCGCCCGGAGAAAGTTGCAATTGCGCCGCGGGCGTGCCGACGAGTGGAGCCTGAATGACGCTGAGACCAAACGTACCGTCCCCATAGCGTACAGGTACGTAAACCACTCCCAGATTGGCCGCGAGGAGTGTATTGGGCGGAAGGGCGGTATTGGAAGTGGGTAGTGATCCCGCGTTGGTGTTTGCCGATTGATCACCAATTTGGTTACCCCCGTCGGCCAGGGCGGGGGCTCCGACCACCGAACCAGAATCGCGGTCGCTCATCGGAATATTGACCTGCGGGCCGAGCATGACAACGCCGCGCATTCTGGTGTTCGTGGCTGAATCGACGTAGTCAACCGACGTCTGGTTATAGTGATTGGCGACATCGGTACCGCTGGTGAATCGTTGATTATCCAGGGCGAAGATGACGTCGCCTGGATCAAGCTGGAGTTGCGCCGCGGGCGTTCCGGGCTGCGGGGTCTGGCTGACGCTGAGGCCAAACGTACCGTCGCCATAGCGTACAGGTACGTAAAAGACACCGAGGTTGGCCGCGAAGAGGGGTTGTGGAGTTGCGGGATTGGTCATCAAAGAGCCCGTACCCATCGCGACCCCGACCTGATTTCCCCCCAGACCATTGCCAGGCCCGTATTGCCGGCCACCGACCTGATTCCCACCCCCCGCCGCCGCCGGGGCCGGCATCACCAGGGGACCTCCCTGCCCAACCTGGTTACTCCCCAACGCATTCAACTGTTGTGTCGATCGCAACGACCAGCGTCCCAGGCGTGGGTCCCAGTAAGGGACAAATCTCTCAACCTGCATGTAACGCCGTCCATTGTTGTCCACGATGATCCGCGTTCTCGGTGGCGGGACGGCTGGGGGCGGACTGGTCGGGTTCGGCCAATATCCTGAAGGAGAGGCGGCCTGCTGTCCGAACGCCAGGCTGGTTGTCAGGCTGGACAAGGCCAGAACGATCGTTGCGAGCGTTTTCAAGGGGGGGTCCTTTGGGAAAATGAAATGCTGTTGAAAAGTCTCGGAACGTGAACTCTCGCCTTGATGGGCGTTCGGTTCGCACAAATGTAACCGCAACGCGATTGAGGCAAAAGCAAAATGTTTCCTGAATAGGCACATCTTGCCTTCGATCGGCCGACTCAGGGCGAATCAGGCGAGATCGTTCTGGCCAGTCGGAAACCGACGCCGGGGAATCGGTTCGATGGCCGGGCGCCATCACGGTAAGCCGACCGAAGGTTTGGCGAGAGGTCGGCGAACGACCCTCCACGATAGATCCGGATATCGGCGTCAAGAACCGCGCGATCGGGCCGTTCATTGCCGAGATCGTTGACCGGAGGCGCATACGTGGTCGGATACGTCGGGTTCCGGTCCGAGCACCATTCATTGACATTGCCCATCATGTCAAAAAGTCCAAATGCGTTTGGAGGCCACCATCCCGATCGCCGCGCCTGGGTTCGCTCACGCTTGGTCACGGAGTTGTTCAGATAGCTCGCCAGGTCCTTCAGCAAGGTCCGATCCGAACCGAAGGACCAGGGCGTGCTCGCCCCTGCTCGGCAGGCGAATTCCCATTCCGCTTCGGTTGGCAAGCGATAGCCGGAGCGCAACAGGAAACTCTCGGTGAGAACCATGCCCTCCTTGATCTGATCGATCGGTGGATAACATTGTTCGGATTCCCGCAACTTTTCACGATCGCCAAGCCATCGACAAAACTTCACGGCCTCAAACCAGGTCACCGAGACAATCGGGCCCGCCTGGTCAGGGCTATAATCACGTTGATCCGCATAAATATAATGCTTTTTCGCCTCTTTCGCGACGGGATCTTCGAGAAACTGGAAGTAGTCGGCGACGCTGACTTCCCGGCTTGCCAAGGCGAACGATCGGGGAATTCGACACAAATGTTTTTCTTCATTGGTGTTCCGCCCGAAGTTGACTTCCTCGGGAGGAGATCCCATTTCGAAAACGCCTGGGTTTTTGAAGACAATGAACGCCCAGCCGTTCTTGTCGACATACCAGGTCCGCCCCGACTCTGGGGTCTGGCCCGACGGTTTCAGATCGCGCGCTGGTCCTTCAAAGCAATTCAGATAAGGCAGCAGCCAGGCGACGGCGGCGTGAAACCCTGGATCGGGATTCTTTTTGTATTCAGGAACGAGTTTTGAAACGACAAGGGCATTGATCTCGCCTCGGCGGATATCATAAGGGTACTGGCCGAGCGCCAGCACGATCGCCGCGCGGATGGTTGGTTCCGTTTCCTCGAAGAGATGTTGGGCCAATTCCTTATGGTCGACACCGAGGCGTCCCATGCGATGAATCAGGTACGTCCGCAAGCGCGGATCATCCGACTTTCCCAGCGCCGGCCAGAGCAACTTGCTTTCGCCGAGCAGGGCCAGGGTTATCAGTGCATTGGCCTGTCGGCCCGCGAGGATATCTTTCTGCGCGGAGGAACCGAGGGGCGGGGCGACCCGGGCGACCTCGTCCTTCATGGATTTGACCGCGGCGGTCGGGTCATCCTTGGCCTTGGCGAAGACGATCGGAAATTGGCGTTCGTCGGCGGTTTTAATCAGATCAAAGGCAACCTCTTCGTTCATCGATTTGACGGCTTCGTCTTTGTGGGCGAGAGCCTTCTTGAAGAGAATCGGAAACTGCTGGGTATCGGCGACCTTGAGGAGTTGAAGAATCAGGAGAATATCGTCCGAGGCGTAGTCGTCGAGAATCGTGGCGGCGACCTTCCGTTCGTTCGCTTCGCCGCGGGTGAACTGTTTCACCAGCGAGCCCTTGAGCGGAGCTTTCACCGCGCGGAAGGCGTCGGTCCACGAGTGAAGCTCGAGCACGTTGACGGTCAAGAGGTCGTTGACGATCCGATCGGCCACGGAAGCCCACCGGGGATCGCCGGGCGCGGCGCGTGCGAGGATCGCCGCGTTGCGGAGCCGGATGGCAGACCCAATTTTGAGGTTTTCCACCACCTTCCAGAGCGTCCGAAGGTGATCGGCGGTCAGGTGCTTGCTGAGAAAAGGGGAGACCATCACGAGCTCGGCGGGGTCGGACTCGGGGCTGAGAATCTGCCCGAGAAGGAAATCGGTGGCCGACGGGCTCTGTTCGAGAAACGCGAGCGCCGCGCGGCCGCTTTTCTTGTCGGTGGAGTCAAGTTTGGCGCGGACCTCGCGCAACCGTTCAAGGGCGTCGGGGCGCGTGCGGACGTCGGGCAAAATCTCGGGAACAGCCTGGGGAAGGGCGGTGAGAAGCTCATCGGCGGAGGCGATATCGAGTTGTTTTCGAGCCTTCCGAGCGGCTTCGAGATTGCTTCGGGCGAGGTCGCGCTGTTTGTCGGCGGTTGATTTCTGGATCGCCGCGTAAATGGCCACGATGACCATCACCGTGGCGACGATCCCCAGAGCGATCGAACCGTCGCGAAGACGTTTGCTCTTGAGCTTCTCGCGAAGGTTGGCGTCGGCGAGGCGAAGGTTGGCCGCTTGCTGTTCCTTGAGGCTGTCCTCGGTTAACTGCCTGGTCTGGGCCTCGGCGGCGAGACGACCCGCCTCGGCCTCGCGGAGCCGCCGAGATTTCTCAGCCTCTTGCGCCTTGATGCGTTCATCCTCGATTTCACTGGCGTGGATCAGGCGGATCTCGTCCGACGTCCAGACGCGCATTCCAGACTTGCCCTCGTGGACGATGGCAAGGTCGGCGCTGTCGAGGTCGGGACCGATCTTGTTATCGGCCCAGTCGGAAACGCGATTTTCGAGAATCCGGCGCGCCCGCTGCCCAGACCGGGCCGAGAGGCGAAACCTCTGCAAGAGGATCGGCGCCAGGAGGTCGTGAGCCAGGCGAGTTGATCGAGTCGGGGCGTCGGCGGGAGACTCGGCCTCGATCAGGAGATAATGATCCTTGCCCTGACGGAGCAAACCTTCCAGGGCCTCCGCCTGATGGGCGTAGCGTTCGAGAAGTTCGGCCCGGGTTCGCGCCGAAGCCGTGCCTAGATCGGTCGTGTGATAGGCGAGGACGTCCAGCGCCAGGCCCGATTCCTCAACCGACGGATTCCAGGCCCGAATGCCCTGGAAACCCTCGTCGAGCAGGTCCTTGAGCAGGTAACCTTGCGATTTCAAGCTTTCGTAAATCGCCCGATCGAATCGAGGCTGGTCGGGATTCGACTGGCGGGCGCGCTCCCACATCTTGGTGAGCAAGACCTGAAGCGTCGGCGCCAGGGCCGATCCGGCGTCGACGAGCAGGTCGTCGGCGATGACCTCGGGCAAGCCCTCCTCGATCGCCAAACGATACTGGCGCTGAAGGCGTCCGGGACGCGCGGGACCGCGAATCGCCTCGATGATCGCTCGGCGGTCGAGTTGCTTCATGAAGACCTTGTTGGCCTGCAAGTTGGACTCGGTCAGGCGCCGTTCGATCTCGGCGAGCCATTCCTTGCGAAAGCCGAGAACGAGCTTTCCTTGCGGACGGGTCTCACGCTTGCCCAGGGTTTCCGCGAGAGCACCCAGGAAATCGTCAAGCTCATGAGGCTGAGTCGGATCGGGACGCGTCAAGGCTTCCTCGACCTGATCCAGAAAGATCACGAGCGGCATCTTGAGCCTTGCTTCTTCCGCGCGCCAGGCTTCATTCAGGCTGCCTTGTTTTGAATCAAGGCCGATCATATCTTGAAGAGTTTTGAGCAATCCTTTCGTCTGATCGCGGCGCTGATAACGGACCGCGTATCCGCCGGCGCCCAGTCTCGGCACGAGACCGGCATCAAGAAGTGATGACTTGCCGACTCCTGACGCACCATAAAGAAATACAACGGGCTGACCCGACGTGTCGGTCACGGCGTCATATAACTCGCGGACCTGATAACCTCGGCCGAAGAAAACCTCGGCCTGCTCGGCGGTGAACCAGGCGAGATGGCGAAAAGGGCAGATCGGCAGGTCACGTTGAGGAAGGGGGGGGAGGCCGAATTCGGGATTACCGGCGGCGTCGGGCAGGCTCCAGCGCTCGATCATCTCGGTCCCGGCGCGAAAGTCCCAGGGAAAGCCCTGGTCGTCGACGGGTTCGGGCGCGCCTGTCGCTGTCGCCGCGTCGACCAGTTCGCGGGTCCGGTAATAGCTCTGGGGATCATCTCCCTTGGCGGCGAGAATCTGGGAACGGGCGAGGTCAAAGGCCGCGCGGAGTGGTTGGCCCGAGCTGAGTTGCGTGTAAAAGGCGACCGCGAACTTGCGGGCGACCTCGTCGTCGATCGATCGCGCCGTGGTGATGACCGATGCGACTCCGGCGTCGAGCAAGCGGGCGGCCTGGGCCCGGGTCGAGCAGCCGTTGAGAAAGACAAGCTGCAAGCCTCGCGAATGGCCGAGAAAGGCCGCGAGGCCCGCCGCGTGCGCCGCGGCGGCGATTCCGGTATTGGATTCGAGGAGCAACTGACCGCTATCGGCGTGTCCGCCGTAATGCAGGACGGCAACCTGATCGCGATGGCGGTTGAAAACATCAATAATCTCATCAAGCGTGGCATTCGAGAGTTCTTTCAACTCACAAAGGCCGTTTCGCTCCGCCTCCTCAAGAATCTGCCGGAGCATCCGGAGTTCCCGCGGCAGGTCACGAAGATATTGACCGCCGCTCTGCTCGTTGGCGAAAGCGAGGACGATGATCGGCAGATCGGCCATCTTCCTTGATCCCCCATTGGAAAAGGCGATCGAAGGCGCTGCGGTCCAGGAGGTCCGCGGCGCGTCGGGGCGAACGCATCGAAATTGATCAAGACGTAATAGGCACGGAGGAAATCAGTGCCAAATCACGCTTGCCGATCGAGTTTATGCGATCGAGGCGACCTTCTCAACCCTCGCGGCGCAGAACTTGAACTCGGGAATCTTGCCGAAGGGGTCAAGCGCCGGGTTGGTCAGCACGTTCGCGGCGGCCTCGGCGTAGCAGAAAGGAATGAAGATGAGACCGGCAGGGACGTCGCGGTCGGCCCGGGCGATCAGTTCAATCGTTCCTCGACGGGTCGTGACCCGGAGGCGATCACCCGCGCGGGCGTCAAGTCGATGAAGTTCCCTAGGCGAGATGTGAACAACGGCTTCCGGCTCGATTTGATCGAGAACCGAAGCGCGCCGGGTCATGGAGCCGGTATGCCAGTGTTCGAGGAGTCGGCCGGTGGTGAGAACGGTGGGATAGTCGTCGTCGGGGGATTCATCCGGGGGCAAGACGTCGGCGGGCACGAGCCGGCCGAGACCGTTCGCGGTGGGAAATTTATCGCCAAAAATCACGTCCTGACCGGCCTCGCCTTCCGACTCGCAGGGATAGGTGACCGCGCCCTCGCGTTCGAGCCTGGCCCAGGAGATGCCTTTCAAGGGGGGCATGAACGATCGCATTTCCTCGTAAACGTCGCGTGGATGTTCATAAGACCAGACGAGGCCGAGACGTCGGGCCAGCTCGCGGATGATCCACCAGTCTTGCCGAGCCTGTCCAGGCGGTTCGAGCGCCTGGCGGCCAATCTGTACCCGGCGATCGGTGTTCGTGAACGTGCCCGTTTTTTCAGGGAAAGCGGTTGCTGGTAAGATCACATCGGCATAAAAGGCGGTCTCGGTCAGAAAGATTTCCTGAACGACGAGGTGTTCGAGCGTGGCCAACGCTTCGCGCGCATGCTGAACGTCCGGGTCGGACATCGCCGGGTTCTCACCCATGACGTACATCCCCTTGATCTCTCCACGACGGACAGCGCCCATGATTTCCACGACGGTCAGGCCGGGCAAGGGGTCGAGCGGTGTCTGCCAGGCTCGTTCAAACCCAGCGCGAATGGCGGGGTCGGCGACGCGGCGATAATCGGGATAAAACATCGGGATCAGACCTGCGTCCGAGGCCCCCTGAACGTTGTTCTGACCTCGAAGCGGGTGCAGGCCGGAGCCCGGTCGGCCGATCTGACCGCAAAGCAGGGCAAGAGCGATCAGGCAGCGTGCGTTGTCGGTCCCGTGAACGTGCTGCGAGATCCCCATCCCCCAGAAGGTCATCGCCGCGCGTGCCTTGCCATAGAGCCGGGCGACGGCGCGCAGCGTTGCCGCGTCGACCCCACAGATCTCCGCCATCGCCTCGGGCGAAAACGCGAGAGTCCGGGCGCGAAGGTCTTCAAAACCTTCGGTATGACGCTCGACATACGCGCGATCATAAAGATTTTCATCGATGATGACGTGAATCAGGGCATTCAGCAGGGCAACGTCGGTCCCGGGCCGGAATCGGACGTCATGCGTCGCCAGTCGCCCCAGTGCCTGGCCGCGCGGGTCGAGGACAACAAGCTTGGCGCCCCGTTTAACGGCATTCTTGATGAACGTCGCGGCGACTGGATGATTGACCGTCGGATTCGCACCAATAATTATAATGACATCGGAATGAGCGCATTCGGAAAACGAGGCCGTGACCGATCCCGAGCCGATCGTTTCCAGCAAGGCGGCGACGGACGAGGCGTGACAGAGCCGCGTGCAGTGGTCGACGTTGTTGCCGCCGAATCCCGCGCGGACCAGCTTTTGAAAAAGATAGGCTTCTTCATTCGAACCCTTCGCCGATCCGAAGCCGGCGAGTGCCCGACCGCCGAGGGAATCTCGAATTCGCTCAAACCCAAAGGCCGCGACGTCGAGCGCCTCTTCCCACGAGGCGGGGCGGAAATGGGTCGAGGGATCGGACGGATTGACCGGAGAATGCGGGTCTTTGAGGACGCCGGCCTTGCGAATCCAGGGGATCGTGAGTCGTTGAGGGTGATGAACATAGTCAAAACCGAAGCGCCCCTTGACGCAAAGGCGGTTATGATTCGCCGGGCCGTCGCGGCCGTCGACATAGAGAATTTGGTTGTCGGCGATCTGATAGGTGACCTGACAGCCAACGCCGCAATAGGGGCAGAGGCTCTCGACCTGGTGGTCGGGCTCGCGAGCTTTTCGGCCGTCGATGCCGAGCACCGAGGCGGGCATCAAGGCGCCGGTCGGGCAAGCCTGTACGCATTCGCCGCAGGCGACGCAGGTGCTCAGGCCCATCGGGTCGTCGAGGTCAAAGACGATCTTCGCCGAGTGACCGCGATAGGCCATGCCGATCACGTCGTTGACCTGGACCTCGCGGCAGGCGCGCACGCAAAGGCCGCACTGAATGCAGGCGTCAAGCTGAACGGCCATCGCGGGGTGGCTGGTGTCGGCCGTCGGCGCCTCGCGGGCGGGGAAACGGCTGGACGCGGCGCCGAGCGTTTCCGCCCACTTCCAGAATTTCGAATCCGGGTCGTGCGCGACCACGCGCGGAGGCATGTCGGCCAGCAGGAGTTCAAAAACCAGGGCGCGGGCGGATCGGGCACGTGTTGAATCAACGGAGACGTTCATGCCGGGCGTCGGTTTGCGGACGCACGACGGCGCCAAAACGCGTTCGCCGGTGATTTCGACCATGCAGGCCCGGCAGTTGCCATCGGGCCGATATCCAGGCGCGGGGGCGTGGCAAAGGTGGGGAATCTCGACCCCTTCGCGGCGGGCGACCTGCCAGATTGTCTCGCCGGGCAAGGCGATGACATCGCGGCCATCGAGCGTGAACGCGAACGATTCCCGAGCGGGCGCGGGGGGCTCGGCGACGGCGGCGATGGCGACCGGCCCGGTATTCATCGCAGGTCCTCGGGAAAGTATTTCAAGGCGCAGAGCAAAGGATTCGGCGCGGCCTGACCAAGACCACAGATCGATGCGTCTCGCATGACGATGCTTAACTCTTGTAAAAGCGGCTGATCCCAGTCGGTCCGGCTCAAAAGGGCGACGGCCTTCTCGGTCCCGCACCGGCAGGGGGTACACTGACCGCAACTTTCGTCGGCGAAAAACCGCATCAGGTTTTCGGTGACGGCTCGGACGTTGTCTCGAACGGAAAGCACGACGACCGCGGCCGATCCGATGAAGCAGCCGTGCGGTTCCAGCGTGCCGAAGTCGAGCGGGATGTCGGCCAGACTCGCCGGCAAAATTCCTCCCGAGGCACCTCCGGGAAGATACCCCTTGAAGGTCTCGCCGTCGGCCATGCCGCCGCAATATTCAAGGATCAATTCGCGGACGGTGATTCCCGCCGGAGCGAGCTTGACCCCCGGTTCCTTCACGCGCCCCGAGACCGAAAAACTTCGAAGGCCGCTCCGGCCGTTCCGCCCCTCGGCCGTGAGCCAGGCCGGGCCGTTCTCGATGATCTCGCGGACCCAGTAAACCGTCTCGACGTTGTGGATCAGGGTCGGCTTTCCGAAAAGGCCGACCTGGGTCGGAAAGGGCGGCTTCTGGCGAGGATAGCCGCGCTTGCCTTCGAGACTTTCCAGCATCGCCGTTTCTTCGCCGCAAATATACGCGCCGGCGCCTCGGCGAAGATGAACCACGGGGGGCTCGATGATCCCTTCGATCCTAAGCCGTTCCAACTCTCTTTCGAGGAGAAGGCGAATCTGCGGATATTCATCGCGAAGGTAGATGTAAACATCCGTCGCCTCGACGGCCCAGCAAGCGATGAGCATGCCTTCAAGAAACCGGTGCGGATCGGCTTCGAGATAATGACGGTCCTTGAACGTGCCGGGCTCGCCTTCATCGGCGTTGATCGCCATCAGGCGAGGGCCGGGAACCTGGCGGACCAGCTTCCATTTTTGACCCGATTTAAACCCGGCGCCACCGAGCCCGCGAAGGCCCGACGCATCAATCGCCCCGATGATCTGATCGGGCGAATGCAAACCGGCCCGGCAGTTGTCAAGCAACTGATAGCCGCCGTTGTGTCGATAGGCTTCGTAACCGATCGCCCTGGCGGGAATGACCGCCTTGGTCTTGCGTTCGCGAACGGCTTCCGCAATGAGGACGGACGTCGCGTGATCGACGGGGCAGTGACCGACGACCGCCACGGGAGCCCGGTCGCAACGCCCGACGCACGGAGCGCGAAGGATTCGGATCTCGGGGCCGAGGGTCTCGCCAAGCGATTCAAACAAGGCCTCGGCCCCCTGAAGGAAGCAGGCGACACTCTCGCAGACGCGGACGGTGATCTCGGGAGGCGGGGCCTGATCGTCGTCGAGGACGTCAAAATGGGCGTAAAAGGTGGCGGTTTCATAAACCTCGGCAAGGGCGAGACGCATCTCGTGCGCGAGGGCGACGAGGTGCGCGGGGGAGAGACCGCGGTAACGGTCCTGAATCAGGTGCAGGTGTTCGATCAAAAGATCGCGGCGCCTCGGGCGATCGCCGAGCAGGTCGGAGATCGCGGCGAGGGCTTTGGGGTCAACCTGTCGCCCTTTCGGCAGAGCGACCGACCGGCCGCGACGCCCCGTTGGCGGTGGTGAACCTTCGGCCCCGCGCGACTCCCCGTGCTGCATCGCGTACGTCCCTCTGCGCCCGAGACCCTTCGGACGCGGCGAAACCCCACAAAAAGACGGGGCTCGCGGTCGAGAGGGCCGGCGCGGCCGAGTTGGTCGGGCTCGAAATCCCGTGTCTGGCTTCGATCATACTCCAAGGCCATCGCCGATCAAGTCAGCGCAGATTATGTTCGGCGATCTCTCCATCACTCGGATTTCGGAGTCGGTGGAACGGCCGGGGCCGGCCTTCGGGTGCGAGGCCGCTGTCGGTGAGGCAAGGGCGAGCCGGTCTCGCGATCAAACTCGTCGGGCGTGAGTGATTCGGGCAAGGAATCGCCGGTTTCACGCGTCCAGTCCTTCAATGCCTTGCGCAAACGAGTCAGCTCAGCTTGATATTTCGGATCGGCGACAACATTATTTTCTTCAAGAAAGTCGGTCGCGAGGTCGTAAAGCTCTTCTTTTGGACGTGGCTTTTCGAAGCTGACGCGCTCGGATCGGGAAAGCTTCCCCTCGTCGCGAAGCCTGCGCATCGCCTCAAAGGTGGGACTTCGAACGGCGTCGGCGGGGGGCGTCAGGGGGTTCTCGGTGTCGTCGTTGCGAATGTACAGAAAATTTTCCGAACGAACGGCGCGGCCGTGCGAGGCGTAATCGTGCCAGTTCCGTTCGGCGAAGATAAATTCGCGCACTTTGGTTTTCGGGTCGTGAAGGATTGCGGAGATGTCGTGACCTTGAATCGTCGGACCAGGTTCGAGACCGGCGAGCCTGAGAAAGGTCGGAGCGAGGTCGACCGTGCTCACAAGGCTTTTCGAGACCGAGCCGGCGGGAACGTGACCCGGCCATCGGGCGAGCATCGGCGTTTTGATTCCCGAGTCGTACAAGGTCGTCTTGCAGCGCGGGAAGGGGCGGCCGTTGTCGCTCAGGAAGAGAACAAGTGTGGATTCGGCGATCTTCTGGCGGTCGATCTCGTCCAGGACAGCGCCGACGTGGTGGTCAAGGCGGCTGATCTCATCGTAATAAAGGGCCAGATCCTTGCGGACGTCGGGAAGGTCGGGCAAGAACGGCGGGACGACGACGTCTTCGGGCCGGTGCGGCTCGGCGATCGTTTTGGGTTCGTAATCGCGGTGCGGGTCGAGCGAGGCGAGCCAGAGGAAGAAGGGTTTTCCCGGGGGACGGTCGCGAAGCACGGGCACCCATTGATCGCAACCGGCCTGCGCGGCGGAGGTCCCCTCGGCGTTCAGGCGAATCTTGCTCCCGAGTTGAAAGCCCGCCGGATTCGCCTCGCGGACGAGGTCAAAGCGGTCTTTGATGGCATTGCCAAGATGCCACTTGCCGGCTGAGGCGGTCCAGTAACCGGCCTTTTTCAAGGTTTCGACAAAGGTGACCTGACTGGCCGGCAAGGGGAGATGAAGTTCCTCGGCGCCTGTGCTGTGCGGATATCGGCCGGTGATGAGGCTCGCGCGGCTCGGGCTGCAAGAGCTTGCCGTGACAAAGGCGCGATCGAACCGCATCCCTTCACGGGCGAGGCGGTCAAGGTTCGGCGTCTTGACCCGGGGGTTGCCGTAAGGTCCGCAGTCGTTCCAGCCGAGATCATCGGCGATGATCAGGACGATGTTCGGCGGATCGGCAGCGGCGGCCGAAACATCGGTGATCGGCGAACCGACGAGGGCCAGAAATACAATGATGCCGATCGCCTGAAGTGATCTCGACCGCATCCGTCTCGTCCCCTTTGGATTTTTTTCAGGCGAGAACGCCGCGAACGACCTTTCCGGCGACGTCGGTGAGGCGATAATCACGTCCCTGGAATCGATACGTCAATTTCTCGTGATCGAATCCGAGGAGGTGAAGGATCGTCGCCTGGAGGTCGTGGACGTGAACCTTGTCGCGGGCGACGCTGAAGCCCAGGTCGTCTGACTCGCCGTACATGATTCCGCCTTGAACGCCGCCGCCGGCCATCATCATCGTGTAACAGTCGGGAAAATGGTCGCGGCCGAGGACGTTGCCCCCCGCCGTGCGTCCCTCGCGGAAGGGGGTCCGGCCGAATTCGCCTCCCCAGACGATCAGGGTTTCGTCGAGAAGGCCGCGCTGGCGGAGATCCTTGATGAGGGCGGCCACGGGGCGATCCATCGTGGCGCATTTTTTGGTGAGGCCGCCGCGAATGTCCTCGCCGGGGCCGGTGCCGTGAAAGTCCCAGCCCCAATCGAAAAGCTGAACGAAGCGAACCCCCTGCTCCACCAACCGACGCGCCAGCAGGCAATTATTGGCGAAGCTCGCCGCGCCCGGCTGAGCGCCATAGTCTTCCAGCACGGTTTTCGGCTCGCGGGCAATGTCCATCACCTCGGGAACCGACGTTTGCATTCGATAGGCGAGTTCATACTGAGCGATCCGCGTCAGGGTTTCCGGGTTGCCCAACTCGCGGGCCTGCATCTCGTTGAGGTCGCGCAGGGCATCGAGACTTTCGCGGCGCACGGTTCGATCCATCCCGGCCGGGTCCGACGCATAAAGAACGGGGTCTCCCTGCGAACGACACTGAACCCCTTGATAAACCGAGGGGATGAACCCGCTGCCGAAGGAGCTTTTGCCGCCGTTCGGCTGCACGCCGCTGGAAATCAGGACGACATAACCGGGGAGGTTGGCGTTCTCGGTGCCGAGCCCATAGGTCGCCCAGGCACCCATTGACGGCCGACCCGATCGCGGCGAGCCGGTGAAGAGTAAAAGCTCGGCCGGGGCGTGGTTGAACTGATCGGTCGTCATCGATCGGATCACGCATAGCTCGTCGGCGACGCCTTGCAGGTGTGGCAGGGCGTCGGAGATCCAGACGCCCCCTTCGCCGTGCCGCGTGAACGTGCGAGGCGTTCCCAGAAGCCTGGGCGTGCCCGACGTGAACGCGAACCGCTTGCCTTTCAAATAGGCGTCGGGACAGGCTTCGCCAGTCCGCTTGACGAGTTCGGGCTTGTAGTCGAAAAGGTCGAGATGCGGCGGCGAGCCGGTCAGGTGAAGATAAATGACGCGCTTCGCTTTGGGGGCGAAGTGGGGCGCCTTCGGGGCCAGGGGGTTCTCGGCCCGGCTTGAATCAGAACTGGGGCGAGCCTCGCCCGCGAGCAAGGCGGCGAGCGCCATGCCGCCGATCCCCGCCTGGGTTTCCCTGAGGAAGTGCCGTCGGGTGACGTGCCGGAGGCGTTCAAGTCGGGGGTCCATCGTCCTCGTCCTCTTATTGGCAAGAGCCGACGCCTTGAAAGGAAAGAAGACGCTCAGCGCTTCATCAGCATCTCATCAAGATTCAAAACGACGTTGCCGACGACGGTCCAGGCCGCCAGATCGGCGACGTTCGACCCGGCAGGTTGCGGGCCGAGCGGAACCGTCGCCAGACTCAGCGCCTTGCCTGGTTCCCTGGCCATTGACGCGCGAACGGTCTCGAAAAGCTGGACGAGGCGGACTGTCTCGGCCTCGGTCGGTTCCCGGGCGAGACAGAGCCGGAATCCGTGGCGGACGCGGTCGGATGTTGAGCCATCGCGGGCGTTGATCCGGCGTCCGAGGGCCTGGGCGGCCTCGACGTAAACCGGGTCGTTCAGGGTGACAAGGGCCTGAAGCGGCGTGTTCGTCGGCGTGCGCTTGACGACGCAGACCTCGCGATTGGGGGCGTCAAAGGTGGCCATGGATGGATAAGGATTCGAGCGCCGCCAGGTGGTGTAAAGGGCGCGTCGGTACTTGTCCTGACCGGGGCTGGTCTGCCAGTCGATCCCGCCGCCGAAGGCCGCGCTGAGGCCGACCGAAGGTTGCGGCGGTTTGACCGGCGGGCCGAACATCGCCGGACTCAAAAGGCCCGCGACGAAGAGGGCCTGATCGCGGACGGTCTCGGCCGGAAGGCGGAAGCGAGGTCCACGGGTGAGAAGCCGGTCGTCGGGGTCGCGGCGCAGGAGTTCGGGCGTCACGGCGGAGTCTTGCCGATAGGCGGCCGAGGTGACGAGGAGTTTCAAAAACGCCTTCATGTTCCAGCCGTTGCCGACAAGTTCGGTCGCCAGCCAGTCGAGAAGCTCGGGATGCGTTGGGGGCTCCCCCTGGGTGCCGAACTCCTCGGGCGTCGGCACGAGACCGACGCCGAAGATTTGCTCCCAGCAGCGATTGGCGATCACCCGCCCGGTCATCGGGTTCTCGGCATCAACCAGCCAGCGCGCCAGGCTCAATCGATCGACGGGAACGCCTGCCGGCAAGCCCGGAAAGACGGCGGGGAGGCCGGGCGCGACCTCGGGGCCAAGGTCATTGAAGTTGCCGCGAAACTGAATCCGGGTCGTTCGCTTGCCGTTCGCGGGGAGTTCGCGGAGCACGGGAACGGTCGTCGAGGGGGGTAACGCGGCGACCTGTTTGTTCAGGGCCGGGATCAACTCGGGACGCTCGTGCGTTGCCTTGAGGCGTTCGATCTCGGCGGTCAACCGATCGCGGCCGGCCTTTTTGCCGTCTCGATAGAGAGGAAGGAGGGGGCTTTCATCGCCTCGGTCGGCGTCGGCGGTGTTGTTGAAGATGGAGAAGAGGCGAAAGTATTCTTCCTGGGTGAACGGGTCGTATTTGTGGTCGTGACATTGGGCGCAGGCGATCGTGGTGCCCATCCAGACGGCTAACGTTGTGTTCACGCGGTCGACGATGGCGACGTTGCGGAACTCCTCGTCGTTCGTCCCGCCTTCGTTGTTCGTCAACGTATTGCGATGAAAGGCCGTGGCGATGACCTGGTCTTCGGTCGGATCGGGCAAGAGGTCACCGGCGATCTGCTCGATCGTGAACTGATCAAAGGGTCTGTTCGCGTTCAGGGAACGGATGACGTAATCGCGATAGGCCCAGATCGTTCTCGGCGGATCGTCCGCGTATCCGGCGGAATCGGCGTAACGGGCGAGGTCAAGCCAGGCACGCGCCCAGTGCTCGCCGTAAGCGGGGGAATCGAGGAGTCGGTCGACGAGCCGATCATAGGCACCGGCCGAAGGGTCGTTGACGAATCGATCGACTTCATCGGGGGTCGGCGGCAGGCCGGTCAGGTCGAGAGAGACACGACGAATTAATGTGGAAGGGTCGGCCGGGCGCGACGGTTTGAGTCCTTCGCGTTCGAGGCGGGCCAGGATAAAGGCATCAGCACCGGTTTTGGGCCAGTTGGCGTCCTTGATGGCGGGCAAAGGGGGCCGATCGGGCTTCACGTACGCCCAGTGTTTCGAATAGTTCGCGCCTTGCTTGACCCATTCGGTCAGGCGGGCGATCTCAACGGCCGAGAGGCGTTTACCGGCGTTCGGAGGGGGCATGACCTCGCTGGGGTCGTCGGATTGGAGGCGCTGAATGAGGTCGCTCTGTTCGGGATCGCCCTTGACGATCACCCGATAGCCGCCGAGATCGGCCAGGGCGCCGGCCTCGTTGTCGAGACGTAAGGGCTGGCTGACCCCCTTGCGTTTCCGGGCGTCGGGACCGTGGCATTGAAAGCAGTGATTCGAAAGGATCGGCCGGATTTCGCGGTTGAAGTCGATCGGCTTCGACGTCGGCTCGGCGGCGTTTGAGGCGTTCACGACGCAAGTCAGGGCGAGAACGACCATCGCGCGCCTTGAAAACGGCGAGGTCCGGCGGATCAGCCCTGGGACGAGGTTCGCCATATCGATTTTCCGTCGCGGGGAAATCGGAAGCAGTCGAGGAGGGTGCCCGGCCGGTCGGTCGTCGCCTTGAAGACGCTCGGGCCAGGTTAAACCTTAGTGTAACTCCGTCATCCAGGCCGGGCAAGGGGCGACGTTCGCCTCGGGAGGATTGCAAAGTCTCTATTTTTCAAATGACCAATGACCAAGGACCGATGACCAATGAAGATAAAATTTTCGGTCTTCGGTCATCGAAACTTTGCAATCCTCCTGGTTAGACCCCGTCTGGTCCAGCCAGAGCGGAACAAAGTACGTTTCCAACCAGGCGAAGGCGCGACTTTGGAACCGGTTCGCGGGGCGTGACCTATTTATAAGGCAGGGGAGTCCCCTTTTGGGTCAACCGACAGGGCAAGAAAGGTTCCGAGAATGCGACAACCATTGATGGCGGATTGGGCGGCGGTCGCGCTGGCCCTGGTCCTCGCGGGCACTCCGGCCCTCGCGGAGGAGTTGGACGACGTGAAGCAGGTCGTCAAGGATCGCAGCCTTTGCCGGCTGGAGAAGGTCGAGGGCGACCGGCTCTTGCTCAGGACCGAGGGGGATCTCGGCAAGCCAGGGCGAGGCTGGGCACTCGCCAGCGAGGTCAAGTCCATCAACCAGGCGATCGCCGACGACTCGAAGAAAATTCTGGAACGCCCCGATTCGGGACTTTACTTCGACCGGGGGAGGTTCTGGCTGGCCAAGGGAGAGTCGGACATCGCGATTGCCGACTTCGACGAGGTCATTCGCGTCGACCCGCGTTGTGCTCCGGCGTTCTTTCATCGAGGTCGAGCCTGGGTCGACAAGGGCGTCAGGTCCGTTGATTCCGCCGATGTCCGCCGAGGTCTGGCCGACCTTGATCAGGCTATCCGGCTCGCCCCCAATTCGGTCGCCGCGTATTGCGAACGAGGATCGGCCTGGATGAAGCTCGGGCAGATTTACAGCGGGCAGTTGACCGACGCCGAACGGAGCCTTGAGCGCTTCGAGGAGTGGTTCCGGCTCTCCAAGGAGTATGACCTCGCCAAGCAAAAGGCCGATGCCGCCGAGAACGCCGACACCCGGTCCGACTCCGATTTCCAGAAGTTGAGAAACGAGGAGATGATCGAGGAGCGGAAATCGCGACTGGCCTCGTACCGGTCCAATCAGCGCGAGTATCTCCGGGTCATCAAGTTCGCCCGGATGGACAGTGGCGCCGCGTATCGCAATGCCACGCTTGACTTTGACGCGGCGATCCGGATCGACCCGACCGATCCCCGCGGCCTGGAAAACCGCGAGCGCCTACGCACCCTGCTCTCGGCCGATGCGGGCAAGACGGCCTGGCGCGACTGAACTGAGCGGACCGGCCCTGGCGTTGCGCGTCACGATTTTGATCGCCCCGAGAACGTCGGCATCGGGGCGACCTTTTCTCATTCCTTCGTTCCACAGGCTCATCACGGGACCCGCCACGCCATGAGCACCCGTCCCCACGCGGCTCACCCCGGCATCGACTCGCCGCACGTCCAGCCACAGCGTACCTTGCGCGTGCTTGTCGCCGAAGACAACCCCACGAATGTTGTCTTGACCGGCGGCCTTCTGAAACGTTGGGGCCACTCCTTCATCGCCGCGGGCAATGGCAACGAGGCCGTCTCCGCCTGGGAACGCGAGCCGTTTGACCTGATCCTCATGGACGTGCAAATGCCCGAGGTCGACGGGTTCGAGGCCACCGCCCTGATCCGGTCGAGGGAACTGCGAACCGGCCTGCGCATCCCGATCATCGCCATGACCGCCCGAGATACGCCCACGGATCGCGATCACTGTCTCTCCTCGGGAATGGACGCCTATCTCGCCAAACCGCTCCAGGCCCGCGCGCTCGCCCGAGCGATCGCCGAGGTCTGCCCCGCATGCCCCCCCGCGCCTCCAGTCGTCTCGAACGATGAACCGGCAAACCGACAAAGCCCCCCCGCCCTGCTCGGCCGGCTCGGCGGATCGTTGAATGATCTCAGGCATCTTGTTCGCGTTTTTCGGATCGAGGCGGAGTACTCGGTTCGCGAGATCCGAGCCGGAATCGCGCTGAATGACCCGTGCCGGGTCGCCTGCGCGGCGCATTCGCTGAAGGGGGCGGTCGGGATCATCGATACCGGCCCGGCTTTCCTCGCGGCGCGTCGGCTGGAATCGGCCGGTCGCGCCGAGGATCTCCGCGACGCTCCCGCCGCCTTCGCCGAGCTTGTCGCGCAGCTCGCCCGCCTCGACCCCTGGCTGGATGAGGTTCTGGAGTATCCATCGCCCTGAACGTCGTGGCGCGCGATTCCGTCAACCTGAACGAAGCCAAACGGGCCGATGACCACGCGTTCGTGCTTGCCAGCGAAACGCGGGGCATCAACCTTGTTTTCGCGAGACCCCGGCCGAAAGACGGGGTTAGAATGAGTATCGGGGTCGCTTTGCCGGGGTCGGCGAAGAGAGGCGCGTCCCGACTCCTCGCGGGCGGAATTCTTGACGGGGTCTCTCCCTTTGAACGCGAACACACGCTCGTCCTGGTTCTGTCGATCGATACTCCTGACGCTGGCGGTCAGCCTTACTCTCGCGCCCACGGCCGAGGCCAAAGGAGGGCGCCGGGGGGGTGGCGGTGGCGGTCATCCCGCCGCGCATGCCGCTCGGGCTCATCATCAGGCCGCGCCTCACCGCGCGAATAACAGTCCCAAACCTCGGGCCGCCAAGATGCCCCGCGCCGCGGCCCCGGCGCGGCACAACGCCGCCAAGGTTCATAACAACACGGCGGTTGCTCGCGCGAATTCCAGTTCGACCCGAACCTCGGGAACATCTTCGGCGGCGCGAACCCGGGCCGCCTCGGCGTCGGTGTCCCAGGTCTCTCCCAACTCGCTGAGCTATGGCCGGGGTAGCTCGACCCGGACCTATCGATCGCGCGGGTACGGCCGAGGCTATCGCAATCACTCGTACGCGCGTCGGTCGTATTACGGACGATCGCAGGGGAATAACCGGGCGATCGTCTCGCGGCTCCGGTCGGTCCATCGAAGCCTCGCCCGGCTCGATCACGATTACAACGGCCACCGGGTCAAGGCCATGCACTCGATCTCCCTGGCGATCCGCAGCCTCTCGCATCGGTCGATGGTGTATCGCGGCACCGGCTTCTCGAACAACCGGAACCTCAGCCTGAACAACAACAACCGAAACACCCACCGCCCGCGCCTGACCCAGGCACAATCCGACGCCCGGATGAACCAGGCGATGCGAACGACCCAGGGCATTTATCAGCAGATCAACCAGCAAGGCTCTTACACCACCAGCCACGCTCGCGCCCGGGGCCACATCCGGACGGCGATCAACCACATGGGCACCGCGCTCTCGATCCGCTAAACGGCGGCGGAATGGCAAAGTTCCCATGACCAATGACCAAGAAATTCCGCCTCTTGGTCATCGGTCATTAGGGTTTTTGCGTATTAGGAACTGTTTTCGACGTAAGGTCAAAGGACAGAAGGACAAAGGGCAGATTTTTCATTTTGCCCTTTGTCCTTCTGTCCTTTGACCTTACGGCTATTGAGCAACAACCCTATTGGTCATTTGGAAAGACCGACCTTGCAAACCTCCCGCGCGAATCGGCCCGAAGGATTTTGCTTTATTCGCTCGCTTCCAGAGATTTTGAGAGCAAGAGACCCGTCTCGTCGACTTCAACGAGATAGACCTTCCCCTTGACCTCAATCTCGGCCTCGAAGGTCGGCCGGCCGATCCCGGTCGACCGCGTCACCTCGTGCACGGCGCCCCCTTTGGCCTGCTCTTGCAGAGCATGTTGCACCGGGGCCGGACAGGCGGACAATTCAGTTTCCTCGTCATCGATCACAAGAACCTTCTCAACGAGGGTTCCATCCTGCGCGATCACGATCACATAGGCGCGATCCTTGTGCATGATCGCCGCTTCGAAGATCGGAACGCCGTATTTGATATCTTTCGTGACGGCCTCGACCTTCGCTCCAAAGGCTTCCGCCTTGAAGGTCGCCCGCACAGGCGCGGGGCAGCGATCGAGGGGTAGCTCGTTGTCATCAACGGCCAGGTTCATCTCGGAAAGCGTGCCATCTTCCAGAACGCCAATGGCATAAGTATTGCCGCCAATCGGGAGTTCGGCCCAGTAGACGATATCGCCGTCGTCGTCTCGTTCCTTGGCGACGGTCTCGACGAGTGCACCCTTGGCCTCGGCCTGGATCGTCTTTCGGACGGCCGGAGGACACTCCGAGAGCTTCACTTCTTGCGAGTCGTCCCCCTTGGCGGCAAGCAGGGCGATCGACACAATGCCCAGGACCCAACTCGGCGACATGGCGTTCCTTCCCCGCCCCCGCGGCGAGTATTCTTGACCTTCAAAACGACGGCCTGAACTCACGCCTCCAGTGTCGGCCAGGCGGCGATTACGGTCAAGGATCTCGCCGCTCCGCGGGAGGATTGCAAAGTCCTGATGACCGTTGACCGAAAATTGCCGCGTCTTGGTCATTGGACATTGGTCATCGGTCATTGAAAAGACAGACTTTGCAATCTTCCCGCCGGTCTGACACGGGATTCGACCCGAAACATGATGGCCAGGAGGTTTCCTTCGTGGTCCCGAACGCAACCGCCAGAACGCCCGAAGACCTCGGCGTGGCGTACAACCCGCCCCCGGCCTTTCGCGATGACCTCGGTCCCTATCGATCCCCCTTGATCTTTGACAATGGTCAAGAAGTCCAGAGCGCTCGGGACTGGTCGATTCGCCGTCGTGAAATTCTCCACGACTGGCACGATGTCATGGGCACCTGGCCCCGCTTGATCGATCGCCCGCGCGTGGAAACCCTGGGTCAATATCAACTGGAAGGTCATCTCCAGGAACGTATTCTCCTCGAAGTGGCGCCCTGGACGTCGATGCCTGGATATCTCCTCAGCCCCAGCGGCAAGGGGCCGTTTCCCGCCGTTCTGGTTCTCTATTATGAACCGGAATCGGCGATCGGCCTGGGACGCGAAGGAGTTGATTTCGCTCGACAACTCGTCCGTCGCGGATTCGTCACGCTTTCGATCGGCGTTGATCCCCGGGTGATCGACACCGCACGCGATGGACTGTCGCTGCAACCCCTCTCCTATCTCGCCTCGATCGCGGCCAATGCCTTGACCACGATCGCCGCGCTCACGACGGTCGATGCAAAGCGAATCGGTGTGATCGGTCATTCCTATGGTGGCAAGTGGGCCATGTTCTCCGCCTGCCTGGACGACCGGTTCGCCTGCGGGGTCTGGTCCGACCCGGGGATTGTCTTTGATGAGTCGCGGCCGAACGTGAATTACTGGGACCCCTGGTATCTCGGCTTCGAGCCAGGCCGGATTCGCCGCGCGGGTCTGCCCACGCCCCAGAATCCTCGAACCGGCGCCTATGCCCGACTCGTCGCCGACGGCCGCGACCTTCATGAGTTGCTCGCCCTGATGGCACCTCGGCCGTTTCTGGTTTCGGGGGGCGCGGAAGATCCTCCCGAACGCTGGCGGGCGTTAAATCACGTCAAGGCCGTGAATGCGCGGCTTGGTTTTGCAAAAAAAGTCGCCATGACGAACCGCCCTGGCCACGCGCCGACGGCCGAATCCAACGCCCAGGCGTGTGCCTTTCTCGAATTCGAACTTCAAGCAAGGCGGTAAATTCGCGTTCTCTTATCCAGCCTCACCAACCCGAAAATTCGGTTTTGTGAAGTTTTGCAACGGATTGCCGAAATTTTGTCCGCTTCCCCGTTGTGCGCGTCGCGGGTTCCCGTACGATGAGATTTGAACCACTTGACGTCCCGGTGAGAATGGACAACCGGAATGGCAAGCGTGGATTGACGTGCGTTTTATCATCCCGGGATCGTCGTCGTAACAGGTTTGTGGTCGATACGTTGTGTCGATGACTGACACACATCCGGCGCAATCGCGGGACCGAATCGCCGGTTCGCACGATCTTCATTTAAGAGAAGAGGTCGCGCGAGGTCGATATCAAGGATGGCCGTGGTGAGACACCACGGTACAGACCTACACAAACTTTGTCCGGCTTCGTGACGTATCATAGTGTAGATTTGCAGAAGAAATTGGACCGACCTGCAACGGGTCGTCCAGGTGAGGCTGGCGGGGTCGAGGCCGCCGGTCGGGTCCGCAAAACTCGTTCAGGGTGCGCCGACCGATGTTTTTCATCGGCCGCCCGGTCGTCGACCCTCTGCCCGTTTTGCCCGCCCGTTTCGCCCGGTCGACCCAGGCCCCGGTTCTGGAGGGTCTACCGATGTTCCATCGCCGCATCCCCTTGGCTGTGCTGGTATTCGCGGGCTTGCTCGCAGCCGGTAACGGCCATGTTCAGGCGACCGAAACCTTTTCGGCCGACGATCAAACGCAGTTGAAGACCTACGCGGCCGACACCTGGCGATCTCTCGCGGCCATGGTTCAGCCTGGCAGCGGTTTACCGACCGACGCCCTTCATCGACGTTCCGATGGCTCCTGGGTCTCGGCCGGTTACACGTCACCCACCGACATCGGCGCGTATCTCTGGAACATTCTCGCCGCCGAATCGCTCAAGCTGATTCCGGCCGACGAGGCGGACACGCGCCTTCGCCTGACCCTGAAAACGCTCGCGACGATGCCGCGCTCCGATGGGTTTTACTTCAACTGGTACGACCCCGTTTCGGCCGAGCCCTTGAAGACCTGGCCGGTCAATCAATCCCCCGTCCGCCCCTTTCTCTCCAGCGTCGATAACGGCTGGCTGGCCGCGGCGCTCATGATGGTCGGCAACGCCAAGCCCGCGCTTTCCGACCAGTCGGATGCGCTGCTCCGTTCCATGAATTTCGGACGTTTTTACGACGCCTTTGACGAGGAGCACCCGACCGAGCACCCTGGCCTCTTCCACGTCGGCATCTGGCCCGACTCGAACGCCCGGACGACCTCGCACTATGGACTTTTGAATACTGAAGCAAGAATCATCAGCTACGTGGCGATCAGCCGGGGTCAGGTTCCCGCCGAGCATTATTTCCGACTCCAGCGCACCTTGCCCGCCAATCAATCCTGGCAGCAACAGATTCCCGCCGGTCAGTCGGAAGACGTCCAGGGCGTCTCCGTCTTCGAGGGCCATTACACCTATCGGGGCCTTCGACTCGTCCCAAGCTGGGGCGGCAGCATGTTCGAGGCGCTCATGGTCGCCCTCTTCGTTCCCGAGGCCGAGTGGGCTCCCGAAAGCTGGGGCGTGAACCACCCGCTCTACGTCCGTGCCCAGGTCGATTTCGGTCGGACCGACTCAACGCATGGCGTCTGGGGTTTCTCGCCCTCCAGCCGACCAGGGGGCGGTTACGCGGAATACGGCGTCCCCGCGCTCGGCTCGCGGCATCAGGGCTATCCCGCCCGCGACCCCGGCGACCAGGCCAGCGGCCGCGCTCCGGGGTACGTCGTGACGCCGCACGCCTCGTTCCTTTCCCTCGCCTTCGCGCCGGCCGAATCGCTCGCCAACCTGGCCGCGCTCGCCGGAAAGTTCCCCGCTTACGGAACTTACGGCTTTTACGACGCCGTGAACGTGAGCACCGGCGACGTCGCCGCGTCGGTTCTCGTTCTCGACCAGGGGATGATTCTCACCGCGATCGCCAATGCCCTTGATGATCGCGTGATGCAACGTCATTTCACGACCGGCGCAGTCGAGAAGACGATTCGCCCCTTGATCGCTCCCGAACGCTTCACGGCCGGAACCGATCTGCCTCTGACCGATCCCCTCTTCTCGGCTCATCCGGCGATTGCCGCGCTTCCCGGTCGGCCGCTCGCTCCTCCCCCCTCGGCTGGTCAATGAGGGTCTCGCACAACAACCTTAAGGAGCCGGGCAAGAATAACCTGTCGGACAAACTTCGCTGAATCGCTTTGAACAAGAGCAGCGACTTCCGAAATCTGTCAAGTTATTCTTGCCCAACTCCTAAGTCCAAAAGGGCAAAGGGCAAAGGGCAAAGGGCAAAGGGCAAAGGGCAGAGGACAAATGTCAATATCTGTCCTTTGCCCTTTGGCATGTTCGAAGACAGGTATCCGGGGCCATCGCGAGATTGTTGCCGACTCAATCTCCCTTTCGAGCGCTAAGCCCGAAAAGCCGCGCGGCGCAAGAAGGGGACAATCCTGAGATCGTTTCGAGTCGCTGACCTTGTGTCCTTGATGGGTTTCCGCGGAAATCGAACGGATCAGACGATCGAATTCGCGATTCGGTCAGCCAGTCGACGCGTCAGAAGACCGGAGCCATTGCCAAAGGCCGAGTCATCCAGTGTCGTCCCCGGCGCGAGGGCAAGGCTCAACAAGGGAGAAACAGCCTCAACGCCGCGAATCGCGAAGGTCGCGTAGCTCCCAAAAGCACCGACGGGAAGACCGGCCGGTCGGTCCCCGCTCGCGGGATCGCCGAATTGCGTGTTCTTGCCGCCGCCGCTGGCGCTGATGATCCAGTGGGCCGTTGAGGGGCGGAAGACGGCGAGATCGGCCCGGCCGTCGCCGTTGTAATCGCCGGGGACGGGCTCGTCGTGCTGACTCGGGTCGCCGAATTGATAAACCGCCGCGCCGCCGCCGCCGCTCGCGGCAATGATCCACTGATCGGTCGACGGGCGGAAGACCGCGAGGTCGACCTTGCCAATTCCCTCGTAATCGGCGGGGACCGGGATATCCCCCTTCGAAGGATCGCCAAACTGCGTCACAAACGTCTGACCCGAGCTGAGGCGAATGATCCACTGGCCCGTCGACGGCCGGAAGACGGCGAGATCCGTCTTGCCGATCCCTTCATAATCGGCCGGAACCGGAATATCATGTTGGGATGGGTCGCCGAACTGGGTCGAATAGGTCTGACCGTTGGTGAGGCGGATGAACCACTGGTCCGTCGACGGCCGGAAGACGGCGAAATCGGTCTGGTTATTCCCTTCGTAATCGCCGGGAACCGAGACGTCGGCGTGGGCGGGGTCGCCAAACTGCACGGTCTTGCCGCCGCCGCCAGAGAGCGCGACGTACCAGGTATCGGTCGACGGCCGGAAGACGGCGAGGTCGGTCTTGTGGTCGCCGTCGTAGTCGCCGGGAGGAATCGGGCTAGGCGCCCCCGCGGCGATCTTCGCGGTCGTGGACACGGTGTTGCTGTTGGGCATCCCCGAACCGGGCACGGCGATCATGACGGTGATCGTGTACGTTCCCGCGGCGTTGTAATTATGCGTGCCGGCGAAGTGAAAGGCGGTCGTTGAATCCTGAACCGGGACGACCATCTTGTCTTCGATCCCGTCGCCCCAGTTGATATTCGCCCGCCACTGACTCCCCGGCGACCCCGCGGGACCGACAACGGTAAAGCTCGCCACGGTGACGTTCACCAGCGCGATTCCCGCCGTTCCCGAGAGCGCGGGGCCAGCCGTCGGCGTGATCCCATTGGCGAGCAAGGTTCGTAGTTCGAGAACCTCGACGGCGGGCGCGTTGAGTCTCCCTCGGCGCCGGGATTGCGTCGTCGGACGAAGAGCGACCGGATTCCACATGGAGGACGTCCCTGATGTTTAACGTGTTGCGATTCCAACCTGCCGCGGCCGGTCGTTTTCGGATCGATCGGGGCCAATGCCGCGATACTTTACCGACCGGCCGCGTTCATCTCAACGCCACTATGATCTCGGCACGTCACCGAGGTTTCAAAATCGCCGCCGATCGCACCTTCGACGGCTGAGGAGTGGCCCCGACCGAGGCCGGACCGAGAAGGATCTGGAAGTTGCTCAGCGCTTTCGGACGCGGAGAGACCTTGAGCGTGTACGTCTGGCCCGCCGCCAGAGTTGTGGTCAGGGTCTTGCTCACGTTCAGGCCGTGCGTGTTCGTGCCGACCAGATTCCCCAGCGCGTCATAAACCTTCAGAATCGGCACCTGCATTCCCGCCAATGAGGCCAGCGTGATCGTGACGGGCGCACTCGACGTGGCCGAGTACTGGAAGGTCGCCGAGTCGTTCAGATTCGCGAGCGTTCCGTACCCCGAGTAATAGACGCCGTTCGTCGATTGCAGCGCGTTGTTCGCGGGGGCCGAGACGGTCGGCATCGGGTTCGACGGGTTGACGACCTGGGGTGAGCTTGCCGTCGAGTTCCCGGTGATGAGCGTGATGTCCACCGTGCTCAAGGGCGCTCCCGGCGCGAGCTGGTAATAGTTAATAACCTCGCCGAACTCATTGACCGAGAAGATATGCCGCGTTCCGTTCGGATCAACATACGCGGCGGGCGCCCCGAAGACGCGATTGGCCGATTGCAGGGTCGTTGAGGTTCCCGAAACGCTGTTCGTCAGGTCGGTCACCTGCCATTTGCCGCTGGCGAGCTGGACGAACTGGATCAGGTCGCGGCCATTCGTGCCATACACGGTCAGACGCCCGGTCGACGGATCAACAATCGCCGAGACCCCGCTATAGACGCGTCCCGCGTACGGTTGTTCATAGGGAATATATCCGATCGCGTTGCCGGCAGCCTCCGCGGTGATGTTCTCGGTAACGATCGAGCTTCCCGAGATCGTGACATGCAAGAGCTGGCTGTTGCCGTCGGTCACGAAGACGTTGCGAACGCCGTTCACAACCACGGCGGTCACGTCCTGGAAGGCTTGCGTCGGCACCGTGGCCGAGAGACCCGACCCGACCAGGGGAATCGCCCTGTAAATGGAATGGTCCGTGCTGACGGTTCCCGCCGCGTCCAGATACGAGAATTCGAGGAGTCGACCCGCCTGATCGGTTCCATACACGAAAACCCGGCCTTGCGAGACGACGACGCCAGGTGACGAGTACATCACCATCGACGATCCCGGCGTCGCATCCGAGGCTCCTGGCGTGAGGTCGAAAACCTTCTGCGCGAGGTTCGGATAATAGACGACCAGGTGTCCCGAACTGGTCGTGACGGCGACGCCCGGACCTCGCATGGGGTCAAGGAAGGCCGTCGGGTTGGCCGCGAGCTGGCCCGAGCCCGCGCCAGGCGAGGGAAGCAGGGTAACGGTCCATCCTCCGGTCGCGGTTGGTGTGTATTCCGTGAGGCCGCCCCCCTGGTTGCGGACAAAGGCGTGAACGACTCCTTGCGCGTCGACGACGGCGGTCGGGTCGCCAACGAGTCCATAGGCACCCGTCCCCGTTTGCAAGTCACCCTGTCGGCTGACAAGCTGACCGGGTGCGCTGACGGTCGCGATGAGCCGGACCTTCGTCGGTGTGACCGACCCATCTCGAACCGTCTGGAAGGCGTATCGGCTGCCGTTGGGAGTGACCACGGCCGCCATCGGCCTGCGGTCGGTCTCGGCAAAGGTGGTGACGCTGATCTGGTCGTTCTGCGTCAAGGAACCATACAGGTTATTTCCCGCGCTCAAGGCCCCTCGGAACGGTCCCGCGCCACGCTTCTGAAAATTGTTGATCCCGGTGTCCGAGTATTCATTGACACCGGGTGTTTGACTCGAATTCAAGGTTGTGGTGCCCTTGGCCGAGAGTTGCGGGGTCGTGATCAAATTTGCATCGGGTACGGCTTTCAGAGGTTGCGACGGGACCTTTCCGAAATCATAGTTGGCGTAAGGGGTCAAGGCTTTCGTGAGGACCCCGTAAACAAGGTTAGAAGGGCCCGTCGTCGTTCTGGGTGTAACCGTCTTTGTCTGTGTCGCCGGAGTCAGAGGATCGAGCCGACCAACGCCGTTCTGACGATCGATATAGAAAACGTTCCCCTCGCGATCAACGAAAACCTCGTTGATCTGGGGCGTTGGCGCGCCGGGAGGAACAGGAATCGTCCACGTCTTCACGAGACCGGTATTGGGGTCGAGCGAATAAATCGCGTTCCCCGTCGTACCTCCTTGAAGACCTGCTTGAAGACCTGGATCGGAGAAGTAAATCTTGTCGTCCTGAGGCGCATCGGGTGTCTCAATGGTGTCAATCGAGGGGAAGAGCGGATAGCCGCCGCTAGTTGTCACGGGGAAGTCTTTCCAGAGATCCGTTCCGTTCGGCCCCGCGCCCGGCTCCAGCAAGACGATGTGTCCGACCTTGAGTTGCGTGAACCAGACGTAGGTCTGGCCGTTGGCGTCGATCGTCGTGTCAATTCCGTGTGGACCCGAAACGGGCATGCCACCAGCATCTGGGGTGTACCCCCTGACAGAGACCGGCTCTCGGTGGACCCTGAGTTGCAGGGTCGTGCTCTGTCCGGATGGGTCGGGAATGAGTTCCAGGATGGCATGATCGTCGTGGTCGCTGATCCAGACGTGACCGTGTGCATCGACGACAACGGCGTGAGGCCCGGCCATCGTCGTGTCGTGGAGGGCTGGGATCGAATTAAGGGCTTGCGTGACATCGTAACTATGAAGCGTGGCGTTCTTGGGGTCGGTCAGGTCAAGGTAGCTGATCAGGCCGGAGGACAGCGAGGTGAACCAGACCCTCGGCGTGATGTTGCTCTCAAAGTCAAAAAAGATGCCGTGCGGCCCGCTATTGTTCAGCAGGGTCTTGCCGGTCGCTTGAAAGGCTTTCTCCAGGTTATAAAGCTTGAACGTCCGCGTCGCCGGGTCGATCTGGGCAACGCTGTTGCCGCTATCGACACTCCCCCCCGTTTTCATGTCAGTGCCACGGAGGTCAACCCAGGCCGTTTGTGTCGTCCGGTCAAACGACGTCGTCCAGGGGTAAACGGACGGGTTCAGGCCATCGGGGTTCGGTGTCTGTTCCAGACTCGCGAGGCTGTAAACCGTCGTGTAAGCCGGGGTCCCGGGCGCTCCGGCCGTCGGGCCGGCGACCGCGCCGACGACCTGGAATGTGAAATCGGGCGCCTGTACGGAATTCGACGCCGAATCCGTGGCGGTGATGCGCAGTTGATAAATGCCCTGGGAAAGCGTGCCGGCCAAGGCCACGCTGAACGGAAAATTGGTATTCATCACTTTTGTAGTCGGGTCGAGGTTCGGCAAGACGGTGTACGACGTCTTGAAGACCTGCGTGCCGGGATTCGTCGTCGTGATGTCTTGATTGGGCTGACTGAGAACACCCGTCACCGTCACCGTGTTCGGAACAGAGGCAAATTCCTGGTCCTGGACATTGAACGAGACCGTGGGCGTGGTGTCGAGCGTTGCCGGAGTGGCCGTCGCGGAGTTCGCGACACCCGTTCCCTTGACCAAATGCGCCAGGGTCACCAGAGGCGTTTGGGCTGGCGTTGTATCCTGAACAAATTGGGGTGGCTTTGTATCCTGAACAACGTTGAAAGCCGTTGAAGATGCGGTTTTGGCGTCGCTCACGGCCGTGATGACCAGGGCATTTGTCCCTTCAGTCAGGCCGCCATGATCTTTCAGGACGACGGAAACAGCCCCCTTTGCCGGTAGATTCTGATATGTCATCATACCAAGCTCGGTCCCGCCTTCGGTCACGGTCACCGTGAATGGCACGCCAGGCACGTAAGCCACCGTCGCCGAGACCGCGACCGAGGGCGGGGGCGTCGCATTGGTGACGATGAAGTTGTCCGTCCCGGCGGGAACCGAGGGTGACACCGAGACGTTGGAAAGCTGCAACGGTTCGGAGACAATCGTGACCGGGCCAAAGGCCGTCCCTCGCGGATAGCTCTCAACACCTTTGCTGTCGACAGATGTGGCCTGAAAGGTGTAAGTCCCGTCGGGAATCTGTTTGGTCACCTTGGCCAACAGGTCGCCATTGGCAGCGGAGACTGTGATCGGTAGTTGGGTCGTGACCATCGTCGACGTATTGGTCGCGTACACATTGACCGTGCTGTTCGCCGGTGCGCCGGTCAGGGTGAACGTCGGATAGGCGTCATTACTGTACGGGGGAGGGGTCGCGCTCTGGTCGTACATCGTGATCGTCGGCGGAGAGGGTCCCGTGCTCACCGCGATCTTGATCGTCTGCGGGCCGATCATCGGATGCCCGGGGAAGCTGTCGGTCGCGGTCACCGCGAACGAATCCTGTCGAATGTTCGGATTCGTTTGCTGATAGGTCAGCTTGCCTGAGTCGACGTCGGCCTGCGTGAACTTCGGCGGGTTGCCGGCCAGGTTCGAGACGTCGAGCGCAACGCCCGAGAGCAAGAGCTTGCCCGCCGTCGGCGCCGCGGTGAGCGTGTAGACCAGGCTGGTCGTCGGATCATCATTATCTTTCAGCATGAGCGTGACTGGAGTGCTGTGATTGGGCGAACCGCTCGTGATCGGTTGGGCAACGTCTCCAGGGTTGATCGACTGCGTGTAATCGTCGTTCGTCACGAACATAGGGATGTCGTTCTGAACGTTGAACGTCAACGTCACGGTCTGCGGCGTGGTGACACCGTCGGAGACCAACAAGGCCACGCTATCGGTCGTTCCGGAGAACCCTGGCTTCGGCGTGTATTGAAAGTCTCCCGTGCTGTTCAGGAGCGTGAACGTTCCCCCTTGCGAGGTCGTCACCGACGTGCCGCCGCCCGGCGCCGCTGTTCCACCGCTGACCTGAACATTGCGCGCGTTGGGCTCATCCGCATCGCTATAATCCAGGAACGTGAAGACGTTCTCTGTCGGTGGTTGATACGTGAGTGCAGGATTGTTGTAGTCGGCAGGAACTTGTGTCGGACTGAACGACGGAAGATCGTCCAGGAAGACGTTTCCCGACAGTCCAGACACATCGACCACGACGCTGCCGAATTCCGCTTGATAGGTAAATGTATTTTGCCCTGATGTCAGGTTGCTGATAACCAGATTAAAGTCAAGTTCCGCACGAGGCTGACCCGTTGTCGGATCGGTTCCCTCAATGGCCTTGTTATTGTTCAAAGGCTGAAATGTGGCCGAGTAACTCGCTCCCTGGCTATTCGTGCCGCTGACCAAAACGTTCTCGTCTCCGTGAAAAGCCGACGGAGGCGCTCCGTCCGGCCCGTACACCTTGCCGGAGAGGGTCACGCTCGTCGTCGTGACGCCGTTGGGAACCTGGAGCACGTTGCCGACGACCGAGCCCTCTGATGGAGTTAATCCGGTGATCACAAAATCATGCGTTAATGCTCCTGGTTCGTAGCTCCCCGACCCCGCCACGGCGGTCACCATCGTCGCGAGCAGGCAACGCGATTCCATCGGCTCGACGATTGCGGCCACGCTGCAAATCGATGCACGTGAAAATAGCTGACGGCGACGCGGTGAACGGGGGGAACGGCCAAACATCCGAAATCTCCTTGAAAACCTGTCGACGTCTGAACGTTTTCTCGCCGAGCCCAAACTTCCGTTTCCACCAATCGTCCGAACCCGGACGGCTTCCGATCAGAAATAGCCGTACTGCGGGCTGTAATAGCGGTTGTTGAAGCTGCCGAAGAACCGGCCGCCGTAATACCGGCGTCCCCTCGGCAAACCCGTCACCGGACCCGCCGCGCCCGGCGCAATGCCAGAGTTCGACGACCGATAACCCGGTCCGCCGGCTCCAGGATGGTAATGCGCGTAAGGCGCCGCGGCGCAGTGACAGACCTTCACTTGAGCAGGCCCCTGCGCCTGGGCAAGCGGGGCAATCGCGGTCAGGCAGAGCAGACTCAGGACCAGTCGTCGAGCAAATCGGGCGAGCATCACGTGATCCTTTCCGTGGCGACCTTGGAAGAAGAACCGTCTCAATTAACGCGGCGCCTTCGGGGCGTCATCAACGGCCAGACTGTGGACCTGATCCAGAAGAACGCGCTGGGGACCGTCCGCCGAGGAAACCTCGGGAGCCATCGGCGGTTGATTCGCGAAAGGCTTCCGCGTCCCTTGCGGTGCCTGACAACCTACCTGAGCCGTCAGGATTCCGGCCAGCAAAAACGTCCGGCCGAGCCAAACTCGTTGAAAAGTCGTCGTCCGCACGGTTTTCACGCCTTTCTTGCCACGCTCGCGTTGATCAGGGTTCAATGATGAGCCGGTTTCACCGCCGCGTTCACGGCATGACTCGACCCGCCGACGCCCCGCATCGCCACCGGGTTCGGCCCGAACGCCGACAGCGGAGGCCGCATGGCCGAGGCCATCTTCACCGTCGTGGCGCTGGCCTTCGCTGGGTTGAGATTGTTTGCCAAGGCCGCGGTTTTCGGCAGTCGATAGCCGGTGATGTCGACGATCTGACCCCCCAGGGTGAAACGGGTCTGGCCCGTCCGCTTGGCATAGCTGAAGAGCGAGTCGGCCAGCAAGGTCGTCGCCGCCGCCTTCTGCAAGAGGCTGAGACTGCCATACGTCGGCTTGTTCAAGACGGAGTTCGGCTGCGGGATTAGGACGTAAGGTGCTTGCGGGAAGAAAACATTATCCTTGACCTTCTGGAACTGACCCACCTGTGGATTCAGGGTCACCTTGTCCAGGTTGTCGTTCCCCGTCGGCGACTTGATGATCTGCCGGTCCTGATCGCTCCGCCGGACGTCGATCTGCGGGTTTTTGGTTGAATTCGACTGAAGGGCGAACTCACCAAAGGCAAAGGTGGCCAGTGGATTGAAAACCGCTTGCTTGTCCACCAAGGGAGTCGCCCCAACGATCTGCGGCGAGGTTGGTTTTGCCCCCAGAAGGCCCGAAATTCCCGCCGTCGAGGCGTTGTTGTTCAGGGCCGTGTCGGGAATGCCGTACTGATCAAACTTGACGACATAGGCATTGAAGTGGGGAATGGTCAACGTCCGCGGCGTCGCGTTCGTGCCGGTCAAGAAATTGGTCAGGATCGGCCCCTTGGGTGCGGCTCCGAGACCGACCGAGTAATACGTCCGGGTCGTCGGGAAGAGCCCGGGAGTGTTGCCCAGGTCTTGCGGCTTGAGTTGAATCGTGTTCAAGGTGTAACGTGTCTGCGCGGTGATCAGGTGAATATTGCCCGGATAAGACGGGTTCAGCGATTGTTGCTGTGCGTCGGAATTGATACCGCCGCTCGTGCTGCCGAAGGACGACGCCCCGAACGAGTTGAACGCCAGCGAGCTGGTGAAGGCACTCGACGCCGTGTTCGGCTGAGCCTCGATCACGGGCTGAAACGACTCCTCGTTCGTCGTGTTCGGCTGCGCCGTGGCGGTCGGCTGATTGGCCGTGAGATCGGCCGACTTCGCCCCCGACGCATCCTCAAGGTTCTGCCCCGGCTGAAGCAGCGACTCATCAACGCGATCGGTTCTCTTGTTGCGTAAGTAGCGGCTCGAATCGGCGGCTCCCGAGAGCTGGAGCGGGTTGACGTTCAGTTGCCAGGCTCCCGGATCGGCGGCGACGGGTGCCTGGGCCGGTCCCGCGTTCGGCACGTTCACCTGTTGCGCGCTCGGCAAGACCACCGGCGCCTGATTGGCCGCGATGATCCGCGCCTGCCCGTCCTCGGACCAGAACCGGCTCCCCTGTTCGTTCGATTCCGCCCGCAAGATTCCGCGCTCGACCCTTCCCGTCGCCTTGCCCGCGGCGACGTTTAAAACACTCGCCGATGCGTTGATGACCCGCGCCTCGCCCCGGGCCAGCGTGAGCGTGTTTTCGCCCGCTTTCGCGGGCAAGTCCAGAGCACTCGAATCGCCGAGATAGATCGATTGCCCGGCAAAGAGAAACGCCCCCGCGCCTCCTTGGGCGCCGGTCACGAGCTTGTCGCCCGGAAAAAGGAGCGTTCTTGGCGAGGCGGGCAAGGATTCTCCGTTGCGGACGATCGTCACCGGACCGACCGCCGCGGTCACCTGTCCGTTCGCCTTCGGGCCTTCCGCCGGTTGCGCCGCGGCCACCACCGCGGCAATGAGAAATAGTCCGAGCATGATTCGCTTCGCCTCCTGTCGAGGGGGATCGGGAAACCGCGTGTAACCGTTGATTCCTGGGGCTCTTGCGCCCGTCAGAAGTCATAAATCAACAGGAGGCTCAAGACGTTGCGGTTGTACGAGTACGGACTCACACCGAACAAATTATGTACGTTCGATTGATTGTCCGTGTAAACATATTCCAGGCGCGTGCTGAGGTGGTTCGTGAAGAACTTTTGCACCCCCGCGCGGGCCTCGATCCGGGTGTCGTACCGCTTCCGGCTGTAGAAGTCGAGCGAGTTCGGGTTCAGGTAGTCGTCCCAGAAGTATCGAGCCTCGACGTTCGCGATCATCTTCCAGAAGAGGGGCATTTCCAGGCGAATATCGAGCTGGTTCGTGCTCCGGTCAAAGTCGGTCCCTTGCGTGTTGGCGCGATCATATCGATAACCGAGAAATAATCGCCCTGCCCCTTCCATCAGGTAAAACGCCTGCGTGACACCCACCGAGTTGATGTTTCCCGACCGATTCAAGGCCTTCACGTTCGGCAGGATGTTGGCGATCGGATTGATCCCCAGCGATTCGAATTCATAATAAGCCGTCAGGTGTCCAAACGTCCCTTCGCGATAGGTCAGGTTGGGCGCGAACCGATGATCGGTCGCGAACTGCTTGCCGCCAAGCAGGTCTTCATGAAACTCGTATCGCAGGCCGCCGATCAACGATTCGCCGATCGCCGCGTTCGAGTAAATGCCCCCCATGTAGTCCTGGAAGTTGTACCGATCGAGCCGGAACTGCCAGGTATCATAGGTCGATCCGATCAGGCCGACGACCAGGTCTTCCGTCTGGATCAGCCGATACTCGCCGAAAACGGCATTCGTCCACCTGGAATCGTTCAGATGTCCATTGCCTGGGGTCAGCACATTGGGCGTGAACCCGAGATTGGGCGCGAGCGCGACGTCGGTGTCGTATTCATAGCCGTTGATCACGGCCAGATTCCAGCGCCGGTTGGGATCGGGACCGCCGCCGGTGGTCCGTTGCGTGACGGTCATCCCCGGCGCCGCGGAGTTGCTGTTCAACTGCCTCGTCAGCGAGGTCGGCGGCACGGGCGCGCCGTTGGCCGTTGGATTCGCGGGGTTCGTGGCGCCGATTCCCAACACGGGAGCCTGCGCAAGCCCTCGATAATAATTATTGAACGGCTTGAGCCGCTCATCGGTTGTCGGTTTTTCAAACTGCGTGATTGCGTCGTTGAATCGCTTCTGACGATACAACGCCACCCCTAGGAAATAATTCGCGAAGGGGTCATCCGGGTGTTTCTTGAGATAATCTCTGAGCGTTTCCTCGGCCTGAGCGGCCTGCCCGGTCTGTAGCTGCGCGGCGGCCAGGTCAATCTCGACCTCATCGGGCGAATCCGGCCGCGACCGGATCGTCTGAAGGTCGCGGAGGGCCTCATCCGACCGCTTCAAGGCCAGCAGGGCGAGCCCTCGATAATAGGATACGCCCGCCCCGGCCCGGTCGGCCCGCTCCAGGCGCTTGAGGGCATCGCCGTAACGTCCTTCATCCAGGTCGATCGCGCCCCAGTTCAAATCCATCTCGGCCGTGACGGGGCTGACAGGCGTCGGCGGCGTCGGCGGCGCGGGGGCCGACGCGGGATCGCCCGCGACGGCCGGTAACGGCGGGAGTTCCACGACGTTATCCGTCGGATTCACACCCGCCGGCAAGGGGGGCAACTGAGCCAGCTCCGGCCTGGCGTCCGCCGCGATGACCGCGGGCAAGGTTGGCACATTCGACACCCGCGGCTCCGCCGCATGACCGACGCCCCAGCCTCCCAGCACGGCGGGGAAGAGAAGTCGGTATACGATTCGAGACCGAGGCCCCGGCATCCTTCGGGATCTCGACATCCTGATCATCCTCCTGGCCCCGGTTCGTCCTAGGGTCGTCCACGAACGGAATGTCCTTAGAATTCGGATTGTAAGATCCCTTGCCTTGACCCAAATCTCAAACATGTTCCCTGGCCGCTGAACCTGACGCAACCATGATACAAAATCAATTATCGATCGATCAGATCCCTGATGCTTCATCCCCCGAGAACGCGATGCCGGGCGTTGTTTCGACTCCAATTTCGAAGCCGTCACGATTTTTTTCAACCCCTTACCTGATAAGATATTAGAGCAAAATGTAATGCGAAGTCATCCTCATTCACGACGGTTTTGTCCTGACCCTCGCGCGTGACCGTTTCCCCAGAGATTGATGTTGCCTTGAGACATGACAAATTCCAAAAATTTCTATCGAGACGGTTTCCGCGTCGCTACGATGGAGCCAGAGCCACCGATTGTCGTCGCTCTCAAGTCGGAAAAGACGGGGCGACACCTCGGATCGCCGACCTGAATCAAGGGAGCCACCTTTGACGCTCTTCAACGCATTGACGCCCCGAACAAGGTTTGTTCTCGGCCTGCTCGTGCTTCTGTCGGCCGATCCCTCTCAAACGTCCTTCGGCGCGGCCTCGCCTGGCCAGCAAAAAGCTCTTATCATCGCCGTGCAGTCGCACCATGACCCCCGGCTTAACCTGAACTTCACGAATCGCGATTCCGACGCCTTGCGCAAGACCTTGACCGAACGCGCGGGCCTTCCCGCGAGCCATATCACCTTGATGAACGACGAGGCGCCCGATGCCTTTCGTCCCACTCTCGAGAACCTCCGCAAGGAACTCAAACGCTTTCTCCGCGACGTCAAACCCGAGGACCGCCTGATCCTCTTCTTCAGCGGTCACGGCTTTATCCGCGACGGCGTCACCTATCTCGTTCCGTCCGACTTCCGCCGCGAGACCCCCGAGAAAACCGGCCTCCCCGCCGCCGAGTTCCGCGAGGCCCTCAGCCAGTGCCCGGCCCGCGTCAAGTTCCTCATCCTCGACTGCTGCCAGGCCGGCGGCGAAAAAGGGATCGACGACCCCGGCATTCCCTCCGAGGTCGTCGCCAAGGGACTTGACCTTCAACAGGTTCCCGGCTGCATCGTTCTCGCCAGTTGTCAGGCCCGCGAAAAGAGTTACGAATGGCCCGAACACCGTTGCTCCGTCTTCACCTACTGGCTCTGCCGCGGCCTCGAAGGAGGCGCCGATGAAGACGCCGACGGCCACCTGACCGCCGATGAAGTGTACAAATACTCGTATGATCGCGTTTCGAAAACCGTGAGCCAAGTCCTTGGCGGTGGTCGCGCGCAGACACCCGTTCGAAGCATCGGCCTGAACGTCGCCGGTCCGCAAGAGGTTCTGACGCTGATACCCGAGTCGCCTGAATCGCTCTGCAAGCGGCTCGCGGCGCACCTTGATCTCGAAGCCCGCCTGCGCAAGCTGAAAAAACTGGGTGTCCTTGAGTTTCTCGAACCTTACGGGCGGGTGGAAGGCTTGAGCCGGTCCAACCTCCCCGCCTATTGCGCCGAGCGCGTCCGACTGGAACTGACCCACCTCGCCGGCCGCGAATATGGCGTTCTTGACGCCCCGCAGCTTCAAAAAGCGACGCGCGGGCTCAAGTTTTCCGAGATCGGCGACCCCGACGCCATGCGTGACCTTGCCGCGAACGGCGGCGGCCTTGACTCGGTCGTCGCCGGCACCCTCCGACGCCGGGGCCGTAACCTGAATCTTCAGTGCGACCTGATCTCCACGGCCGACGGCGAGAGCCTCGTCCGCCCCGGCGGCCTCCTTCCGCTCACCGAAACCCTGCTCGCCGACGACGGCCAGAGCTTTGACAATCGCGAACGCCCCAAGGACGCCTCGCCCGGCAGTGAAGCCGTCGTCGTCAAGGTCGTCGCCGAATCGCGAAAGCCAAGTCCCTTGCTCGACCCCAAATTCCCCTTCCGCGTCGACGTCTGGTCGGTCCTCGCGCCTGCCGGAACCCCTGTCACCGACGCCACGCCTCGCGTCCAGAAACCCTTCCGCCAGGCCCCTTCAGGAGTCGACAAGGCCGATCCCGGCACCTTGCTCATCGGCGCCTCGGCGGGCGAGGCGTTTGAAATCCGCATCAAGAACGGGTCCGATAAACAGGTCGGCCTCGTCCTCCTTCTCGACGGCATCAACAGCCTCGGCCGCAAGGTCGAACGGATCGAGGAGGCCCGCTGCTGGCGCCTGGAGCCAGGCACGTCGGCCGCGATTGGCGACTGGTACGCCGTCGACCCGACCGCCGCGGTCGGCACGGTCAACGCCCAGACCCGCCGCTTCGTCTTTGAAAATGTCTCTGGAAAATCGCTCGACCGCGAGACCTTCGGCGACGCCCTCGGCACAATCACCGCCGCCTTCTTCGAGGCCAAACCCGGCTCGGAAACCCGAGGCCCCACGCTTCGCGTCGGCCAAGGAGACGCCGGTCAACGCGAACTCAAGACCAAGCCGTTCGTCAAGGGCCGGCTCCTCGGCGCCGTGACCATCCGTTATGTTCCCGAGGAAGCCGTCAAGAAAATCGCTGTCGCCGTTCCCTGTGCGCCTATGTAGGATAATTTTGTCGCAAATAAATCGAAATTTCTTGCAACCGCATTCGCCAGTTCATAAGGTATTCCAAATCGTCAACAACAATCGCCTGAGACACGTCTGCAACGCGTTGATCCTGAAAATTTCGGCCATCGCGCGCAATCGGCCGCTCGATCTCGACCAATACCCCCCGTTCCTTCCTGGTCTGGAGTGTTGATCATGTCTCGACTCGCGAAAGTCACCCTGCTTGTCCTCGGCCTCGCCCTCTCGTCGACCACGGCGCGAGCCGGCGGCTACCGGCAGTATTACGACAACTCCTGGAACTACAACACGAACTACGGCTACTACTACACTAACTACTATTTTCGGACCACCGTCACCCAGGTTACCTACGAATACAATTACTGCATTTACTATCCGTCCCAACCGCGCTACATCTACTACTACAATCCCTCAAGCAACGTCTACTGGGGCCGCTACGAGATCGGCTCGAAGGGCGACGATCACTACTCCATGCTCGCCCCCAAGGACCGCAAGAAAGAGTTGAAGGATATCCCCGAAGACGCCTTCCCCAAGCCCGCCCCGATGCCCACCATCCCCGGCGCCAAGGATGACGTGAAGATGGCCACCCCGCCCGAAAACGTCCCCAAGGACCCCGAAAAGGCCAAGTCCAACTGAACCGCTGGATCGAACAGCGGTCGTCGTAAATCGTCTGTCTGGAATGGCTTCCGCCGGTCTCGCCGCTGCATGAGGTCAACGCGAGACCGGCGCGTCGTTGCCCTCGGTCTCCGCCCGGCGCGTTCTTGAAGGGGTTCCCATGCGCGTACGCCTGGTTGTCGGTTGCTGCGCCGCGGTCGTGCTCGGTTCCTTCGCTTCCTTCGCGGCGGGGAATGATCACGATCCCGCCGCGCAGGGGTACGACTTTCTCAAGAAATACTGTTACCGCTGCCACGGCGTGAGCTTTGAAGTGCCGCGCTACAATGTGTTGGACCGCGACCTCCTGGTTGCCCCTCGCGGCGACGCGCGTCGGCCTCGCCTCAGCTACATCAAGCCCGGAGATCCCACCGCTTCCTTGATCTGGAAACGTGTCGCCATCTCGGCCGACATGCCCCCCGACGACGATAATCCCCGCCCCACCGACGCCGAGAAAACCGCACTCAAACACTGGATCGAATCGGGCGCTCCGTTTCCTCTTCCCGAGCGTGTCTCGCGCAACTTCCTTACCGAGGTTGACGTCCTCCGCTCCGTCCGCGACGACCTCCGCAAGGCGCGCAACGAGGACCGCCCCTTCTTCCGCTACTTCACCCTCGCGAACCTTTCCAATAATCGATCGGTCCAGCCCGACGACCTGAAACTCGCCCTCGCCGCGCTCTCCAAGCTGGTCAATAGCCTCAGTTATGAAACTGAGATCGTCGTCCCCCGCGCGGTCGATCCCGGCAAAACCGTGCTCGCCGTTGACCTCCGCGACCTCGGCTGGGACCGCTCCGAAGGCTGGCAAAGCTTGCTCCGCGCCTATCCGTACGGCCTCACCTTCAGCCGATCCGCCGACGAATCCGTGCGTGACCTCGCCTCCGAGGTCGAGCAGCTTTCCGGCACTGTCTTACCTTACCTGCGCGCCGACTGGTTCGTTGCCCACGCCTCGCGCCCCCCCTTTTACCGCCAGATCCTCAAGCTTCCCGAGACCGCCGCCGAGCTGGAACAACAACTCCGCGTCGACGTCTCCCGCGACCTCGCCCAGAGCAAGGTTGCTCGATCCGGCTTCGCCCACAGTGGCGTTTCCGCCCAGAATCGCGTCGTCGAACGCCATTCCGCCGCCTATGGCGCTTACTGGCGCAGTTTTGACTTCCGCGCCAACAACGCGAAAGGCTCCATCTTCGAATTCCCGCTCGGCCCCGATACCGCCGAGAATCCGTCCGCCTCACACGGTTTTCACCCCGATGGCGGCGAGATCCTCTTCAACCTCCCCAACGGCCTGCAAGGCTACATGCTCGTTGACGGCAAGGGGAAACGGATCGACGACGGCCCGATCGACATCGTCGAGGACTCCTTCCGCACCTCCGGCACCCCGGTCATCGTCGCCGGCCTTTCGTGCATGGCCTGCCACAAACACGGCGTCATCGGCGGCCTCAAGGATGAGGTCCGCGGCGGTCACGGACTCGACGGCGCCTATCGCGACGAGATCGACCGCCTCTATCTCAAAACTCCCGCGATGGACGCCCTTATTCATCGCGATGAGGACCGCTTCCTTCGCGCTCTCGACGCCTCCTGCGCCCCTTTCCTCAAGGACGGCGAGTCCCGCGACAAGGACATCCGCGACTTCGCCGAACCAATCTCCGACCTGATCACGCGTCGATATAACAAGGACGTTACTCTTGAAATCGCCGCGCAGGAGCTTGGCTTGGCGGACCCCGCGACCCTCGAAGCCGCGATCCGATCCAACCCCGCGCTCCGTCGGATCGGCCTCGGCCCACTCGGCCAGAAAACACCGATCAAGCGCGACCAGTGGGAATCGCTCCGCCAGGGGAACTCTCTCCTGCAAGAGGCCGCGCTCACGCTCCGCCTCGCCACCCCTTTTCATTATTGATCCATGAAGACCGACCGATCAACCAATCGACCGAAGGCCTGAACCCGGCCGATCGCCTCTGGATGGAGACGCCTTCCGTGTGGAAAACTCAGACCTTCGTCGCGCTCGGCCTGGCGCTGGCCGCGTCTTTCGCCTCTTCGTCCTCCGCGCACGCTGGCGAAGCCTTCAAGGACCTGGCCGACATCGTCCCTCGGATCAAGAACCTTCTCGCCCAGAAAAACGCTTCGTCCGTTTCGATCAGCCAGATCGAAGGCCCCGCCGCTCAAAAAGCCACGGGAGGCCCCGGAATCGCCAAGTTCCTCGCCGACGGTCTCACCAGGGAAAAAATCAAGGTTGAGGATACCGCGAACATCGGCATCTCCGGCAAGTACCGGGCGAGCGACGATCCCGCGACCAAGCTCAAGGTCGTCGTCCTCAAGCTCGAAGTGGAAGACCGCGACGGCAACGCCCTCGATACCATCGAACGGACGATCCGCGACCCCTCCGCGATCAGCATTCTCCTCGGCCTTTCCGTCTCCCTTCCCCAGGGGGACGAGACCGCCAACCCCGACGTCCGCGCGGCGCGCGATCAGGCGCTTCGCGTCGCGATCTCCGACCCCGGCAGCACCACCAAGGTGAACGATGCCCGAGTTTCCGCCGGCGATCGCAACGATCTCGCCATCGAGATCGACGTCAAGCAAGCGGGCAACTTCACCCCTCGCCCCCCTTCGCAAAGCAACGGCGTCGCCTTCGTCCCCCTGACCAAAGACGAGGTCTTCGGCATCCGTCTCATCAACGATACCGACAAGCGCGTCGCCGTCTCCCTTCACATCGACGGCCTGAGCATCTTCTCCATCAGCGAGAACAAGGCCTATACCCATGTCCTCATCGAGCCCAGATCCCAGGTCATGATTCCCGGCTGGCACGTTTCGAACAAGGAATCCAGGGCTTTTCTCGTGACCGGCCTTGATGAAGGGCTCGCCGCGAAGCTCAAGAGCCGCGCTCCCGTTGGCACGGTCACCGCCTGCTTTCACACGACGACCGAACCCGCCGGCGCCAAGGGCGAAGACTTCAGCGTCGGCTCGGGCGACACCGTGAATCAGCAATACCAGGAAACTTCCGTCGTCATCGGCCAGGCCCTCGCCTCGGTCAGCGTCCGCTACAAGAAACCCGTCTCCGGAAAATAATCCCGCCTGTCTCCGACCGATGACCAACGTTTTTTGATAACCAACTCCTTCCCCATGAATTCCATTCATTTGGTCATCGGTCATCGGTCATTTCAATTTTTTCTCTTCGTTTCCTCCCCCTATTCATGCATGAATCACCGTCCCCACTGGCTCCCCCGCGAGCGCTCGCGTCAGGTTCCCCGGCACCAGGCCGTTGATGATCTGAATTTCCCTGGCAAGCTTCGCGGTCGTCAACAATTCGACGACGGCCCGGTCGATCGGTAAGGTCGTCAGCTTCCTTTCGAGCAACTCCGCGGCCGAGATCCGCTCGATGAACTTGGCCTTTTCATCGGTCGCCGGATCGCTCGAATAGAGCCCATCGACATCCTTGACAAAAATCATTTTCCTTGCGCCAAAGACCTCGGCCACGAGATACGACCCCGTATCCGTCCTGTGCGGCGGAATCTTGCCAATGGCGGGGGGGTGCTCCCAGAGGTCATACGGTGGAACCCCGTTGAAGACCGCCCCCTTGGCCGCGGCGAGCATCGCCGGCAAGAGCTGCACCAGAAACGGCGCCTCCAGGTACACAAAACCATTCTTCGCGAGCAAGCACGACACCATATAGGCATTCTGTGCCGCGTCCTTGGCGCTCAAGGTCGCCAGCACACCCGTCGGCAGGCCGAGATCAAGGCCGACCGAGAGGATATGCCGCGACCTCAACCCCGCTCCGACGCCGAGAATCTGCGTGTAGTTGGCCTGGTTCGCGACAATCTCATCGATCAAAGGGAAGAGCGCCGCGCGTCCTCGATCCATGATCGATCGACCGCCAATTTTGATCACATTCACATGCGGCAAGATCGCCCTCACCGGCGACTCGGTGGCGGAGAGCACCGACTTATCCACAAGCGACTCTCTCATCAACCTCGACGTCACATGCCTCGCCCCGGTCGACTCCCCCGTCATGACGCGACTCCGTTGCTGGTCTCGTGGTAAACGATCGTCCCCACCGGTTCCCCTTCAAGCGCGGCGGTGAGTTGACCTGGTTTCAAACCATTGACGAATTGAATCTCGCGGACGTGCCTGGCGTTCACCATCAGGTCCAGCACAGCGCGCTCGACGATCAGATCATCAAGATCACGCGCCCTCAACTCTTCCAACGAAATTCTCGGAATATGAACAGCCGACGCATCCTTCTTGGGGTCATTTGTATACAACCCATCTTCATCCTTGACGTAGATCATCTTCCTTGCGCCAAAGACCTCTGCCATCAAGAAGCAGCCGGTATCCGTCCTTTGCGGCGGAATCCGCCCGATCACCGGATTCTGCTCCCAGAGCTTGTACGGCGGCATCCCCTGCGCCACCACCGCGCCTCGTTCCATCAAATAATGCGGAACAATGCTGAACCCTTCTGGCTCGACGAAGGGAATTCCATGCTTCGCCAGCAGGTAATGCAGCATCTGCGCATTCTGCCAGGCAACCGCCGTCCCCAGCACGGTCAAGACGCCGACGGGCAAGCCGAGATCAATCGCAATGCTGTAAATATGCCTTGCGCGTGTTCCCGCCCCTGTCCCCAGCAACATCCTGTGCTTGCCCAGGTTGGCCACCACCTCGTCCACCAGGGGCAAGACCGCCGACCGCCCCCGATCCATGATGCTCTGACCGCCGATCTTGACCACGTTCAGCCACGGCAAAATCGGGTAATCCTGCGCGGACTCCGTCGCCCTCAACCTGGCTTCCTCGGTCAGCGACCCCTTCAAAAGCAGGTCGCCCATCCCCGCCCCCGTGGCGAATCGATCCGCCTCGTTCATCAGCCTTCCTCTCAAGTGTCAAGATGGTAACGCATAAAAGTCGACTTCAAATCGATACGCCTCGTCAATTTCGACGTCCAGCCCACCGAACGTATCCTCCGCCCAGGCGGCCAGTTGGCCAAGCGCCTCCGCGCGAATCACCTCCGGCAAGGCGACAAAGCGTGCTCCAAACGCTTTTCGATCCAGAAACGCCCGCGGCGATCGAGCCGACATCCAACTCGCCGCGTTGACCTTCTCCATTGGCGCGGCCTCCGCACTCAGAAAGGTTCGCGACTCCTCACGATTCGCCCCCGGCCGCCGCCACGCGACCCCCATTCCGGCCAGAATCTCGGCCAGACGTGTTCGCATCCGATCATCCACGCCCCCCGCCGGTTTGATCGTTTGCCCGAGCACCAGGACACCCCCCGGTCTCAGGACGCGCCTCGATTCACGGAGCAGGTCCTTCCACCCTCCCAGTCCGCTCAGAACCTGCACGATCAAGACCGCCCCGAAGGTCGATTCCGCGAAGGGCAAGAGCGTTCCATCGGCCTGCACCAGTTCGGGCACTGGCAAATGCCGGCGTTTCGCCTTGCCTGCGAACTGATCCAGCATCGCCCGCGACGGATCGGCCCCGACATACGCATCCCCCGCCTCGACAAAGGCAAGGCCAATCCGCCCCGTTCCGACGCCAACTTCAAGAATCCCCGCGTCTGTGCCTTGGAGCGACGGCGACCTCGTCCGCACCGCATCGCGTATCGACTGCGGAACCGGCTCCGGCAAGGTTCGAAATCGATCATAATGGGCGGCGGTCTCTTCAAATGCGATCATGGGTCGACACTTTATCACCCCAACCCCCCCTCGCCAATCATTTCCGCCACAAAAATTAGCCCAGGCCGACTATCGCTCCCACCAGCGCGCCCGCGATCAGAATGACAATCGGATGAACGTTTGTTCTCGCCGCGACGCCAAAGGCCCCCATTCCGATCGCGAAAGCCCCGATCCGATTCCCCTGCCCGCCGAGCAGCGCGATCGCGGTCACGGCAATCAGGCCGATCGATGCCGCCGTCGCCCCCTTCATGAAACCACGTAACCCCGGCCGATCTCCCAGCCGACGCGCTCCGCCGCTCAGGGCCAGGCCCAATGCCCAGGGGATCAGAAAAGCGCCTAGCGTCGCCGCGCAAGCCCCAGCGAAACCCGCCGCGCGATAGCCGATAAAGGTCGCCACAACCTGCGCGGGTCCGGGCGCGGCCTGCCCGAACGCAAAGGCGGTCGCGAACTCGCCGTCGCTGACCCACCCCTGCTCGCGCACGGCCACGCGCTCGACCAGCGTGACCGTTACCCCCCCTCCAAACGCCACCGCGCTGATGGCCAGAAATTGCCAGAAAAGCAACCAGAGCATCAACGCCCCTTTCCCCGTCCCTCACCCCCCCCAGCAGGCCGCATGATCGCCCCGATCGTCCCCGCGACAACGACCAGAAGCACCACATGCACCGGCACCGTGACTGCCAGCAAGAGCGTTCCCCCGGCGATCGTCCGCAAAGTCGAGTCTCGCAGCAGGTCGCGCCCGCGTTTCCAGGCCGTCGCCAGAAGCAGACCCGCGACCGCCGCCTTGATTCCGCCGACAACCCCCGGCGCAAACAAACTCGCGGGTGCCGCTTCAAAACAAACGCCAAGCACCAACATCAGCATCATTGACGGACACAAATACGCCAATGTCGCGACAAGCGACCCTCTCCAACCCCCGAGTCTGTGCCCGACCCCCGACGCGAACGCCACGACCGTCGACCCAGGCAAGACCCTCGCTCTCGTCCATGCCTCGTCAATCTCCGAGGCCGAGAGGCAATTTCGGTCGACGACCCAGGCCCTTTCCACAAGCACGAGCACCGCCCCTTGCCCGCCAAAGGCCGTCGCGCCGATCCGCGAAAACTCCCAGGCAATCACCGATAACGCCACGCCCGACGTTCGTCTTCGTCTTCGTCCTCGTTTTCTCAACCATTTTGAAAGCCGACGCCAGCGTCCCGCGCGCTTCATCGCCGTGTCGCGGGCGCGGGAACCCCCGTCAAGGCTGGCGACAGCGGAATCTTCGGCGTGAACTCATAAACAACATAGATTTCATCCCATGTTGGGCCGATCTTCCGCTCAAGCGAGCTGACCGGATACGGAACAACGCGCACGAAATTGTATCGCTCCAGCATGCTTGCAAACCAGATTTTACCCGCCTCTGTACTCTCCGCGAACTCATTGAACAGCACGACCCTCAACGGTCGATTTTGCGAAACCTCGTCCAGTTCCGCGCGCCTCCCCGCCGCGTGTCTTGGCGAGTAGATCCGCTGATACGAAAGGTACGTGTCGGTCGCATCCCGCGTCCAGTGTCCCGGATCAAATGTCAAACTTAAATCGTTCTTTGCGCAGACGACCACGCCCCCCCGCGCCTGTTCACTCCAGAACCATTGAGCAAAGGCACGCACACGTGCGTCGGTGACTGTTTTATAAGGTTGGTACATATCCGCGCCGAGTCGGGCCAGACCAAGTACGGCCAGTGCTCCCACGATCCCCATCAGCCAGCGACCTCGGACCGCATCGCCTCGAATTTTCGACAGCGCGAAGGCTGTTCCCAGGCCGGTCAGTAAACAGATCGCGGGCGCCGCATACTGGGTTGTTCGCGCACTCACGCCGTACGGATACCGATGAATTGTCGCCGCAACCAGTGCCAGAAGAAACGGCATCAGGCACAGTCCCGCAATCGTCGATCGACCGCGTCGAACAAGCACGACGCCCGCCGTCGCGAAGGCGAGGAAGGTCAAGGTACTTGCTCCCCGCGCTCCCCCTTCGGGATAGGCGAACATAAATCCCGTGTGAACATCACAGAGCCAGGAAATGAGTTGTCCCAATCCATTGAAAGGGGGAAAGGCCGCCGCCCAGGCTTGATGAAAGTAGTCGTGATCCTGAGGCGCCGTCTTGTAAAAACGTGCAAGACTCAAAAAGACCGCCGCCGCCGCGAGATTTCCCGTGAACAGTGCGAGCCAGGCGTTGTTCCGTCTCGTCTTCACGACCGGAATCAGCAAGGCGACGCCGACGCCCCCCACCACGAAAACAGCCGGCAGCGACACCGCCACCGACACCGGCGCCGCCACGGCCAAGGCCCATAGCCACGCCGATTTCTCGCGTTTTCGCACCCATTCCAGGGCCAGCGTCAGCAAGACGAGCGAGACAAAGAGGTCCGACGCATACGGTTTGACCTCCGCGACATACCGCAAGGGCCATCCCGCGACCGCGAAGATCGCCACCGCCAACAAGAGCGGCAGGCCTTTGAGTACACGCCCCGCCGCGTGCCGAAAGAGCGGCACACTCGCCACCCCGCAGAGCATCGGAAAGAGCCGGAGACTCATTTCCGAGAACCCCAAAAGCTTCACCGCCGTTAACTCGATCACCAGAAAAAGCACGGGACTCACTTGCCGATAATCGAGCGGTCGAAACAAATCAACATATCCGCGGTCGAGGAAATTCGCCGCGATCATCGTCTCGTCGCACCAGAGCGGGAACTTCAACAGGTAACGCGCGACTCTGAGCAAGATTCCCAACGCCACGAATCCCGCCGTCGCCGAGGCGATCCACGTCACTCCCCAGAACCCATCAACATCCGCCGGCGCCACCTCCAGCGGCTCGCTTTCCGAACCTTCGACCGCGGACTCCATTCCCATCGTAACCCCCGCCCTTGTCCTGAAACCTCCTCCTCGATTCGCGGCCGATCCTACCTCAAGCGACCCAATCCTGGAAGGCGAGGCTAGACCGCGATCAAACCCTCTGGGTTTTTATGCGAATACCGACAACGCCAAAAAAATTTCAACGATTTGATCCTACGATCTGAGTTCACCTTGTGACTTAACAGTGTTGCACGGCTCATGCCTGGTGGGTTATCTCTTGGGTTGGACGCAACTCGGCGTCCAGACCGAGGAACGCACCGCCGGGCCGACACCATGGACGACCTGTCTCGCTTCTGTTGCCTGAATTCTGACTGCCCCGAGTACGGCAAGCGGGGGGCCGGAAACCTGACCGTGACCAGCCGCTACGGGCCCGGCAAGGCCCGACGCATGCTCCGCTGCCGCACCTGCACGGCTCGGTTCTCCGAGCGGAAGGGGACGCCCCTGTTCGACGCCCGGCTCCCGCCCGAGAAGGTCGAATCGGTCCTGGAGCACGTCGCCGAGGGGTGCGGCGTCCGACAGACCGGCCGGCTCTGCCGGGTGAACCCCAACACCGTCGCCCGCTACAGCCGGATCGCCGGCGGCCACGCCAAGGACGTCCATGACGAACTCGTGGCGATTTCCCCCCCTGACGACCGAAGTCCAGTACGATGAGAAGTGGGCCTTCGTCGCCAAAAAGGAGGCGAACTGCGACCGCACCGATCCCGCCGACGACCACAAAGGCGATTACTGGGACCACGTCGCCCTCGACCCCGAGCATCGGCTCGTCGTCACCGTCGTGCCGGGCGCCCGGACGATCGAGAACACCGAGGCGCTGGTGGAGGACTTCCGCCGCCGGACGGGAGGCCGGCTGATGAACTTGATGACCAGCGACGACTACCCGGCCTACGAGACGGCGATCCTGCACGCCTACGGCGCGACGGTCACGCCGCCGCGGACCGGCAAGCAAGGCCGGCCCAAGGCCCCGTACAAGGCGGCCCCGGCGGGCCTGAACTACGCCGTGGTCACGAAGCGGCGGGAGAAGGGCCGTGTGGTCGAGGTCGGCACCCGTGTGGTCTTCGGGACGCTGGCGGCGGTGCTCCTGGCGTTGGGGATGTCGAAAGTCAGCCGAGCGATCAACACGGCGTTCGTCGAACGAGAGCACGGTACGGACCGCCACCGCAACGCCCGGAAGGCCCGCAAGACGTATCGGTTCAGTAAGGACTGGCGATATCACGACGCGGTCACCTACTTGAGTCTGTACAGTTACAACTTCTGCTGGCCGGTGCGGACGCTGGCCGTCAAGGACGATGAGGGCCACCGGGTCGAACGGTGCCCGGCGATGGCGGCAAGGTTGACTGACCATGTGTGGTCGATGTCCGAATGGTTGTCCTTCCCCGCCGTGCGACACTGTTAAGTCACGAGGTGAGTTCAAACCCATTACGAAAGACCGAGCTTTCCACGACCTCCGCCGTTCCTGGCAAAACCTCATAGCGGAGAAAAATTTCTCCCTTCGAGCCGACCCGATGATCTTTCAGTGCCAGCTTGCGAACGCGATCCATCGGAAACCCCGCGCCGTCGCAAGGAGTCGGCGCCTCCCGCCCACCAAACACGAAGGGGCACAGGGTCAGGTAAATCTCATCGACGAGATCGGCCTGAATCATCGAGAAATTCAGTTCGCCCCCCCCTTCCAGCAGCAGGCGGCGAACCCCCAGTTCCTCAAGGCGGCTCACCACCTCGGCCACGTTAACACGCCCCTCCGCGTCGACCCCCACGACCTCAATCCTCGCAAACGCCGAGGCGCGTTCCCTATCCTCCAACGGCGTCTGGTCCGTCGTGAACGCGATTTTTTCGGTCTCGACATCGCGGAAAAAGTCGAGACTATCAAGATTTTCGGGCAACTTTGATGTGACTACGACATTCTTCGGATGCGGCGTCCCCTTGGTATCAACCCGCCGGGCACGCACGCCGGGGTCGCGAATCAACAAAGGGGGATCTTCCGCGCGCAGCGTGCCGCCACCAATCAAAACCGCGTCGGCGTCGGCCCTGAGCGTCTCCATCAGGGCGCGATCCTCGGCGCCTCCGAAACTGACCTTGCCGCCGCCGACCGGCGCAATCTTGCCGTCGATCCCCGCCGCCGCGTTCAAGATCACAAACGGCCGACCCGCCTTGCCGCCCTGTATAGACTCGGTCATCGCGTCGAGATTCCTCCCGCCCCGTGGCGCCGATTATCCCGCGAGAGGAAGCGGCGAGAAGTCGGTGCCGATATCATAGAAATCTTCGTTCTCAGCTTTTTTCAAAAAAGCAACCACGCGGTACGTCACCGGTGTTAATACCACTTCCGTCATGACCTTTAAACAGTAGTTGGTAATCATAATTTCAATCACTTGCCTCGTTGTCCAGATTCCCAGAAAGGCCGCCGGATAAAAAATCAGGGAATCCACTGCCTCGCCAAAGATCGTTGATCCGATCGTCCGCGACCAGAGATAGCGCCCTTGCGTCCAGACCTTCATCTTGGCCAGTACGACCGAATTCACCCATTCTCCCGCCAGAAAGGCCACGAGCGAACCCGCCACGATCCGCCACGTATTTCCAAATACCGCCTTCCAGGCGCTCTGTTCCGTCCACGACGGATCGGGTGGAAGCGCCACAACCGCCCAGGCCATGAACGTTGAAAACGCCAGTGCCCCGAACCCCGCCCAAATCACCTTTCTCGATCGCGCATAGCCATAAACTTCCGTCAAAATATCTCCAAACAGATAACTCAATGGGAAAAAGATCACCCCCGCGCCAAAGGTAAACCCTCCCACCCTCGCCCGTTTCCCCGCCGAGATGAACTCACTACAAATCATCACGGTGACAAAGGCCACCATGATCAGATCATAATATCGATAGGTTCGTGATCCTTCGGACCTCGACAACCTTGCATCCATTTCTGACATTGTGTGGTAAAATCCTCATTTTAACGAGGTTGTTTGATCAAAGAACTCTCACATTCTATGAATTTCACCCGCAATTGTCCTCTTGGCAAGACCTCCGGTCTCGGCACGATTTGCATGGTCCGTGCCAGCCTGACCGCCGCCTCCGCCAGGGTCTCACCCGGCTCCCTTGACGTTCCTTCCGGCCAGATTTCCGCGACCGGAACCGCCCGATACGCGAGCGACCAGACGTCGCCACTTAACCACTCATTATTGAATGCGAGCAGATCGAGATCGATCACGACCCGTTCACTCATTTCACGACGCCGCCCCAATCTCTCCTCGATCTCCTTCAGCAAATCCCTCAATTCACCTTGCGACAGCGTTGTCGTTACAGTCACCGCCGCGTTCAAATAATCCGGCCCAGGCGATCCCACCGCCGCCGACTGCCAGGCTCTGGAGACGTCGACAATCGCAAGGGCCTCCGCCTTTCCGAGTGCCTCGATCGCTCGCGGCAATGCCAGCTCCGGGTCGAGATTCGAGCCCAGGCCGACGCAAGCCAGGCGTTCAAATCGTGCCTCCGCGTTTTTTTCGCCAGGGTCGATCGTCATCGTCACTCAAGGTTAAGGGAATCGTCCCGCTCTCGTTCAATCTCAACACCCACGGATCGCGCCGATTTGACCGCCTCGGTTTTTTCCACGCGAACGCGGACCCTGGTCACCCCCGGCTCGCCGAGCGCAATCCCGGCCAGGTCCGCGGCCAGGGCCTCCACGGTAAAGCGTTCGGCCGTCTCGGCGTGGAATTTCGCCTTGTCGGCGACGATTTGATAGTTCACGCAATCGGCCAGGTCGTCTGATTGACCGGGCTGTCTCAGGTCGGCGAAGAGAACCAGGTTGATCACGATTTCCTGGGCCTCCAGCCGTTCCCAGGGGTTCACGCCGATGATCCCACGCGCTCTGAGGTCGCTGATCAAGACCTGATCCACGTCCAAACCCTTTCCCGCCCGGCCTTCTTGCGTCCATTCGGTTTTTTCCCGACCCGACGATTGGACCTGAAGCCCCCCCCTGTGTCAATCGAGGTCGATCAGGGACCGTGGATCTAGAACCCGGTAGGGCATTGGACCAGTTCATGTCGTTGACTTAAACATCCTGAAGGATGTGGAGAGGTCAGATTATTCCGGCAATCAAAAAATCGCCCGCGAACCGTCGGCATCGATCGCGTGTCAGAGCCCTCGGCAGGCGACGCAGGGGTGGTGTAACAGCAGCACGCTGACAACGTTCCGCACCCACTTGCCCTGTGAAAACGAGCCGATCGTGGATCGTTATCGACTCAGGATCGAGAGGTCCGGGTGCAATTCCTGGCCCCTGCGCTGTCACCTTTAGGGCCTGTCCGAATATGGGCCGCAGTCGTCACGTGGCGGGACGACGCCCCCGAAAGGGGTCCGGGCGGACGCCGACACTTGCCTGATTTTCCCAAGTAAAAAAGGGCCGAAGGTGAGCCGTTATCTACGTTGCTTCGAAACGCGAGTTCGATCTCCGCCCGAAGTTCTCTGTCTGCATTGCTTTGCTTGATAGGAATGAACGATCGAGATGGCGAAATCTGGGAGACGCGACGGTTGCCCGTCAAGGGTATTTCGGTCGCCGACCTCTTGTCTGTGAAAACGGGCCGACGTGTGATTGTGATCAAAAACCGTTGCCCGTTACGGACGTGCGGGTTCGACTTCCGCTCTCGATCGTCGCCGGGGTAGCTCAGTGGATAGAGCAAAGACCTTCCCATTCGCATGGGGCTCGGTCTCCACACTTGCCCGCGAAAACGGGCCGAAGGACGACTGTTCTCTTCTTTGTCGCGGGTTCGAATCCCGCCCCCGGCTTTCTAGGATTGAATGTTCCACGTCCGTGCATTCTTGACTCTATCCCGGCCGACGGGTTCGACCCCGAGGCCCGCTAGACCGGCGAGCCGACGCGTGAGGTTCATCTTCTGGTAAGACGCTCTTTCAAAACAAGGGCGAGCGGTTCGAACCCGCGCCCCTCACGCACCCTCTTTGTTAGCCGCGATTTTGTCGTGAAGGAGTTTTTTTCATGTCGTCATCTTATGCGAAGCACGTTTCGACCCGCGTTACTCCGCAGTCGACTCCCATTCCGGGTCTGCCGATGGTGCCCAACTCGGCTGGCGCCTACACGTTCGCGGTCGACCACTGGACCCGCCTCGAACGCTTCCTGATCCTCGGCAACGAAGGGGGTTCGTACTACGCGGGCGAGCGGCAACTGACCCTCGAAAACGCCAAGAGTCTTGAATCGTGTCTCGCTGACGACGCATCGCGCACCATCCAGACGATCGTTGCCATCAGCGATTCCAACCGCGCTCCCAAAAACGACCCGGCCATCTTCGCGCTCGCCTTCGCGGCGGGAACCGGTCACGCCTCGCTGGCGATGCCCGCCCTGCCGAAGGTCTGTCGAACGGGCACGCACCTCTTCGCCTTCGCCGAGGCTGTGCACGCGTTTCGCGGCTGGGGCAAGACCCTGACTCGCGGTCTCTCCGCCTGGTACGATGCCCGAGAGGCCAACGATCTCGCCTATCAGGTGGCCAAGTACGCCCAGCGCAACGGCTGGTCGCACCGCGATTTGCTCCGCCTGGCACACCCCAAGTCGGCCGATCCGTCACATCAGTCGATCTATCGATGGGTTGTCGCCGGTCCCGATGCTCTCGGCCCCCGCGACGTCAAGCGCGGCGAGACCTCGCGCGCCTACGCCGACGTCTCGGCCCATCTGCCGCCGATCCTCGCCGCCGCGACGGCCGCGAAATTCGCCAAAGCACCGACCGACGTGATTGCGCTCATTTGCGATCACCATTTGCCGCGTGAATGCGTTCCGACCCAGCTTTTGAACGCGCCCGAGGTCTGGGAGGCGCTCCTCGAATCGATGCCGCTCACCGCGTTGATCCGCAACCTCGCCAAGATGACGGCCGTCGGCCTCTTGAAGCCCTCAACGGCCGCCGCTCAGGTGGTTGCCGACCGCCTTGGCGATGCCGATTATCTCCGCAAGTCGCGCCTGCACCCGATGGCCCTTCTGCTCGCGCAGAAGACCTACGCGAGTGGACACGGCCTCAAGGGGTCCTTGAAATGGGAGCCTGTTTCTCGGGTCATCGACGCGCTCGACGCCGCCTTTGACCGGGCCTTTTCAAATGTCGAACCGGCCAACAAGCGAACACTTCTGGCGCTCGACGTCTCGGGGTCGATGGCCTGCGGATCGGTCGCCGGAACGAGTCTCACCCCGCGTGAGGCCTCGGCCGCGATGGCGATGGCCACGGCCCGAACCGAGCCCGATTATCAGGTCGTCGCCTTCACGTCGGCCCCCGGCGGCCTCGGCGGTCAGTGGGGTGGCGGCACGTCGGGTCTGACCCCTGTTCCGATCTCGGCCCGGTCGCGCCTCACCGAGATTCTTGCTCAGACTTCCGCCCTGCCAATGGGCGGGACCGATTGCGCCCTGCCGATGATCCACGCTCTCAAGCACGACTGGAAAATTGATACGTTTATCATTTACACCGACAACGAGACCTGGGCCGGCGCGATTCACCCCGTCCAGGCGCTCCGCGAATATCGCGAGAAAACAGGGGTTGCCGCCCGCCTGATCGTCGTCGGGCTCACGGCGACCGGGTTCTCGATCGCCGACCCGAACGACGCGGGGATGCTAGACGTCGTCGGCTTCGACGCCTCGGCACCCGCGGTCATGGCCGATTTTTCCAGGGGCACCGCGTCAACACCATAGGTGTCTCGCGAGATTTCTGGTCGCCCGCGAGCTTTCTGTCGTCTCCGACCCGCTGCCCGGGGCAACGATCTTGACGACTTTTCCCAATTTCCGTACGAATCTGGTCCGCAATCGACTTTCGAGGTCGGAAAATGGCTCGTGGCACGCCTCGTGCTTTCTCCTGTCTCGACGTGGGAAGGAAGACGGAATCGTCAAGGCCGATGGATGACGACCCCTTCAAAAAGGGGGTTGATGGAGGGCTGGATCTGCCATGAAAACGTTGACGAAGACTCTGGCGCTGGCGGGCGTCCTCGGTGTTTTCGGGCTCGGTCTGGGCACCACCCCGGCGCGGGCTCAGGGTTTCGGGTTCGGCTACGCGGGACCCGGCGTGAGCTTTGGCGTCGGCTCAGGTGCTTATGCGTACGGCGGTTACGGCGGGTTCGGCTATCCCGCTGTTGTCCCGGCGCCGGTGATTGTTCCTCGCCCGCTCTATGTCGCGCCGCCGCTTTATGGACCCCGCCCATACTATGGCGGCTACGGCGGTTACGGCTACCGCGGGTACGGCCCGTACAACCACCATCACGGCTACGGCCCCTACCGTTATTGATCCTTTGATCACCAATCACGGTCGAATCGGAATCTCCGCGGTGATCGGCCGATCGCCGCGGAGCATGTTTTTGCCTTCGGTGGTGAGCCTCAAATACCAGTCGCTCGGCAAACCTTCATATCCCACGAAATGCGCTTCTTTCGGTGGCGTATTGGTCACCTTGAAAACCGCCGTTCCCTCGTCCACCTCGTCAAACATCGCCAGGTAAACCGAATCCACTTTCATTTCCGCCAGCTTATGAAATTGCTCCCAGTAAAAGGCACCCCGACGCCTCGGCAATTCCGCGGTCCCCGGCGCTTTTCTTTGTAAATTTGACCAGGCGAACCCCGGATAAACGACCGGCAACCACATCACCCCCAATCGCTCGCATTCGCGGCGATCGTCTTCCCAGTACGACATGCTCGCGTGCTTGACCCCCGCTGCATCCGTCGCGTAATTGCCCACGTTCCACGGCGCATACGCATCAAACTTCCCAAAAAAGTTCCGCCATTCCGTGTCCGGATTACGTCTCCAGTTCCAGTCTCCGCCGCCCACAACGAACGCTCGGTTCGGCTCGGCCTTGAAAAAATCGAGGAGCCGGTTCGCCAGTTCGGCGGTCATCGCGTTCGATGCGTTCTTGTAATAAAACCCCCAGAGCTGCACGACCGGCCTGCCGCCCACGCGTAAATAACGCGGATCGTCCAGCATCCCCGCTTCCTTCAAGCTCGTCCATTCACGCGTCAAGACATCAAAGATCTTTTCGATGGGCATACCTGAAAGATCATACGAGAGAGCCCAGACCCGCCCCGTTTTTTTCGCGGCCTCTCTTGCATGATTCAAGACCCGAAGCCGTGACGGATAGCGATTTTGCGACGACGCCCCCGGCAGGTCGACAACAAAGTGCTGCACCCAGGCGCCATCAATTCCATAATCGCGCATCCATTCAAAGTGTTTGAGCACACTTCCCGGTTCGTCCGAGCTGAAGAGTTCCGCCCCCGTGCCGTCGGGATACGAGAACCCCGGTGCCTTGTAGCGAGCGGTTGTTGGATACTCGGCCATCTCCGGCCACATCTCAAAGGTCAAGGTCTTCGGCGTGAGCCTTTTGGAATCGCGGCTCCAGTGCACCCAGCCCATTCCCGCCGGATCGCCCGGACATCGAAACCAGCCCTGATACCCGGCCATCACCTTGCCCCGCAAACCCTCCGCGGGCACGACCTTGACCGGCTCGTCAGCGCCCGGCGCGGCGACACCCCAAAACAACATCATACCCAACCCGAGTATTGCAAAAGATCGTGACATCATGATTCGTTTGCCGCCAATCCTCAGGCTGAAAACTCAACCACGTACCAGAAAAAGCCCACCACGGCCAGGGCGAGCAGGGTCAAGAGAATGACCGCGACCACCACCGGCCTGTACGGTTCGCGATCGGGTCGCCCTGCCGGGGTCCGGAACACGACTTCCCCCTTTTCGCGGGACTGCCAGATGGTTGCATCGTAACATCCTTCCCAGTCGCATGCCCACCGTCAAATGATCCAAAAATCCTGATTCCGCCCTTCCTTGCGACTTTTTCCTCGCCTTGAATATTCCGTTCACGCCGCGCGGTTCGGAAGTTCGATAGAAACGATACATTCTCTCTCTCCGCGTTCGAAGGAGCGGTCAAAAGGGCAGTCCCAGTGATGACACAATCCCAGCGCCTGACCTTGCCGGCGGGTTTCGTCGGCATGCTCGCTCTCGTCCTCGGGATCGAGGCGACGGTGGCTCGCAAGGAGCCGACGCTGTTCAATCGCGCCACGCTCGTCTGGAGCGAGAACGGCAAGGCGTCCACCCGATCGGCCGCGAACGCTCAGATTGTTTGCTTTGGCGACAGCCTTTCACTCAACGGCCTGGCCCCCGCCGTCATCGAAAATCGGCTGGGCAAGCGCGTCCATAATCTCGCCCTTCCGCGCGGCCAGGCGCCTGGCCACCTCTTCATGCTTCGCCGAATCCTCCGCGCCGGCGGCAAGCCCGAAGCGATCCTCATTGACGGCGACGCGCTCGATTTCGACCCCCTTCACCCCGACCTTTTATCGGCCTGGCCTGCCCTTTTGACGTTTCCCGAGACCGCCGAACTCGCCTGGTACGCGCACGATTTATCCTTCGGCCAGGCCGTCGCCTCGGCGAAAGCCTTGCCGACGTTTCGCTGGCGTTTCGAACTTCGCGCGGCCCTGACAGCAGCCCTCGCGGGCAAGCCGACTCCCGTTGATCCCGAGGTCCCCCCATTGCGTCGCAATCTCGGGCAGAACCACGGAGCCTACATTTTCCCTCCCAACGCCCCGATCGAACACGATCCCTGGCCCGCCCTGATTCAGAATTATCAGCCGACGGCCTGGTCGATTCATCCACTCAACGCGCGCTGTCTTGTCGATTTTCTTGATCTCGCGGCCTCGCAAAAAATCCGGGTCTTCTGGGTGATGCCCCCCGTTCGTCCCGACTTCCAGGCTCAGCGTGATCGGTTCGGCCGCGATGCCGCCTACACGCGGTTCGTCGATCGCCTCGCCCGACGCTATCCGGGCCTCGTCGTCATCGACGGCCGCCACTCGCATTACCCGACCTCGACGATCGCCGACATGATGCACCTGAACCGCCTCGGCGCCGTCGCTTTTAGCGATGCCGTGGGCCGGGTCATCGGCTCCCACCTCAACCCGCCTCAATCGGCCGACCGCTGGGTCAACCTTCCTCCGTATCGAAACGTCTCTCTGGACCCCCCGATCGAGGATCTCACCGCCTCCAGCGCCGCCCTGAACCGAGCCTTCCGCTGAAAACCCCGCGATCGCCACAACCGTTCGAATTGCCCGCTTCCCTGGCAAATCCTGCAAGGCTCGATTGCAGATTTCGGAAGACTTCAGGCGTCCGCTTCCCTCGCGAAGACACGCTGAAAACCTGTTTCAAAAAAATCTCAAACGGCGGAAAACCCCTTGTTTTAGGCCGTCTTCGTCCACGTACCGGTGTGTAGCGACCAACTCCAAACCTCTATTGGTACGCGTCTTGCCTTTGACACTCATGCCTCTTACTGATCCTTCACGGAATGATCGCGAGGTGTGACGATGAGTGCCAAAAAGCGTCGCAAGCTCCACGGTGTTCGAAGAGAATTCCAGAGGCCCCGCGGCTGGACCCGCTGGCATCGCGACGGCCTGCTCGATGCCGGCCCAACCGGCGGCGTCCGGCTCCGCACGACCCTCTGGGGTTCGCCCTGGACCTGATCCAACCCGATCCGATCCGATCCAATGTTGAGGCTCAATGCCCCGCCCTTTCCCTCACGTCAAAAGGGCGGGGTCACTTCTTCCCACGTCAACGTTTCAACGTCTGACGCCATTCCTCATCAAGCTCAGACAGATTTTTGCCAGTCAATTCCTGAAACGTGCTTTCCGTGTAAGTTCCTTCACGCATCAATCTGTTCAGTTGCGCGATCAAATCCTTCTTGTAGGTCTCCGTCACATACGACAGAAACGCCGCCGAGACGCCGTACCCCGCGTTGTATCGTGCCCGATCTGGATCGATCGGATGGTTCTTTCCCGGTTCAAAAACAAAGTATCGTATGTAGTCATCAAGCCCTTCGACCAGCCATCCCGGGTTGCGCGCTCCCCGATAATTCTGAACAATATGCGTTGTCTCATGAATCAAGGCCCCCACGTCCTCGGGGTGCGACTTGAACCAGCCGACCGATGCCAAAATTTTCCCTTGCGCCGAGTACGCTTCCGCCACGCCTCGATACCGCCTCGAAAATGTGATGGTGATGTACCTTGAAGGGGTGTAACCCTCACTCTTCAAGTCCTCATTCAATCTCGGATACCAGCGCTCACAAAGCCGAGCCGCTTCCTCGGCCCACCCCTTCATCCCCGGCGCATCGCGTACATCCACCTCAAACTCCACCGGATACGTAAACCTGATCACAACTGGATCTGATTCAATCACAATCTCTCGAATTACTAATGGATGTTCCAAAGTCGCCAGCGGCCTGATCCGTACCGACTGAACCGATGCCCCCTTCAAATCAACCCGCGCTTTCCCTTCACTGAACGTCGCCGCCACGACAAACGTCTTTCCGTCCTGGGCAATCTCAAGTCGACCCGCGTCGATTCGTCCCGTGCCATCCGGCTTGCCGGTCGTGACCGACAGGGATTTCCCAGTCACCGCCCTGTCAAAAACCAGCGTGAAATCATCGGCCGGTGTCGCCGCTCCCGCCGACTCGAAAAAGGTCGTCTCGTCCCCATCAAAGGCAAACTGTCGGATCTGCCTCGCCTCTGTTTCCAGCGACGTGACCACCACCGCCGTGACCCCATCCGAGGTTTCCCCTCCCCGCGAAGAGCCGACGACCATGAACGCCAAAAAGAAAGGGAAACACCATCTCAAAAAGCTTTGCATATCAAGCTGCCTCGCAGACAATTAATAGCGATTTTTGAGCAACGAGTTTGTTGTTCGTTCTTAAAATTCAAACATTTCCGATTCCGAAGAGTTCCTCAAGCTTCCTTCGCATCACGTGTGCATTGGCTTCGACACCTGACCAGTACTGGATTCCAAGAACCCCTTGATTGACAAGCATTCCCAGCCCGTCGAGCACCTTGCACCCTCGTTCCTCGGCATCACGGACAAGTCGAGTCCTCGGCGGATTGGGAATCACGTCCGCGACGACCATCCCCGGGCCGATCGAATCCAGGTCCAGCGCAAGCCTTGCCTCGACGTCGGGATAGAGACCGATCGAGGTCGCGTTCACGACGATCTCGGTCCCCTCGGGAACCACAAAATCACCCTTCCAGGCGGCGAATTCCGCCTTGACGGGTGTTTTTTCATTGAGCAGGGCAACGAGTTCGCGACCTCTCGCCTCGCTCCGGTTGACGACCGTGATTGATCGCGCGCCCGCGAGCGCGGTCTCGACCCCGATCGCCCGCGCGGCCCCCCCCGCCCCGAACAAAACGAGTGACTTCCTCGCCGGATCAATCACCTCGCGCAGCGATGCGAGAAATCCCTTTCCGTCGGTGTTCTCGCCAATGAACTGATCTCCTCGCCTCACCGCGCAGTTGACCGCCCCCATGATCGCGGCCGATGCGCCAAGGCCGTCCAGATGCGGAATCACGGCGACCTTGTTGGGCAAGGAGCAATTAAATCCGACAAACCCGAGCGCCTTCAACCCCCGAACGGCATCTCCCAGCGTCTCGGGCGTGACCTCGCAGTTGATATAACGCCAGTTCATCGCTTCATGTTGAAAGGCCGCTTCCATCATTGCCACCGTCGGGTTTTCCGCGACAGGCGAAGCCAGGCACGCCACCAGTTCCGATTTGAAATTCACAACGTCCTCGGGTCAACTTCGGCATTCCGGGTTTCGACGCTCTCTCGATTCAAGCGGCCACGCGCCGGGCCTTCCTTGCTCGAATCCCCATCGGCGCGTAACATCGTTGGGGTCAGGTTACACGGTCCGTCGCGCCTTCACAAGCGAGACGAACCATGATTCAAAACCTCGAACGCTCGGGCCAAGACGCCAGATTTACAGGGACTACCACGCATGCGTCGACCCCTCTGTTGCGGTCTCGTCGTGATCCTCGGTCTGCTCACCGGATCGCCCGTTCGAGCCGACGACCCGGCCCCCCGATTCGATCGCCGATGGGTCTGGATCATGACGAATCTCCTTGTTGACAAGGAGGCGGACCGCGTCGTCGCGCTCGTCGAACGCGCGGGGCGAGCAGGATATAATGGCGTGGTGATTTCCGATTACAAGACTAACTTTCTCGGCCGGATGCCCCGCTCGTATTTCGAACACGTGGACCGCGTGAACGCCGCGGCGCAACGTGCCGGAATCGAGATCATCCCCGCCGTTTTCCCGATCGGCTACAGCAATGGCCTCCTCAGCCACGACCCCAACCTCGCCGAGGGAATGCCGGTCGTCGAGGCCCCTTTCGTTGTCAAAAATGGCGAGGCTCTTCCCAATCCCGATCCCGCCGCGCATCTCAAAAACGGCAATCTCGAATCCAGGCGCGGCGACACGTTCACCGGTTTTGGGTTTCAGGACGCCCCCGGCCGATCTACCTTCGCCGATCGGACCACCGTTCACACCGGCGCTCTTTCCTGCAGGATGGAGAACTTCAACGCTAACCCCGTCTGCCGCCTGATCCAGTTCGTCAAGGTCCGTCCCCACGCCTGTTATCGCCTCACTTGCTGGGCCAAAACCCGCGACCTTGCCCCCACCGGTGCCTTTCGCCTCATGGCCATCGGCGCCTCGGGGGGTCGCCAGTTGAGCTTTCACGAAGGCGGCCTTGAACCGAGTCGCGACTGGACCCGTATCGAGGTCGCCTTCAACACCCAGGACCAGACCGAGATCAACCTCTACGCCGGGCTCTGGGGTGGCAAGACCGGCACCCTCTGGCTCGACGACCTCTCGTTTGAAGAAATGTCCCTTGTCAACATTCTTCGACGCCCCGGCTGCCCCCTCACGATCACCTCGGCCGACGGCCAGACGACTTACATCGAGGGCAAGGATTTCGCCCCTGTGCGCGATCCCAAACTTGGCATGAATCCTTACGCAGGTGAATATGAGTTCAACCATGCTGGTCCAACAATCGCACTGACCCCCGGCTCTCGCATCAAGAACGGCGATTCACTGAAGGTCAGCTATTATCACCCCGCCCTAGTCCTCGGTTCCTATGTCCCCTGCTGTCTGAGCGAGCCCAAAGTCTATGATCTTTTACATGACGAGGCGACACGCGTCAACAATCTTTATCATCCCAAATATTTCTTCATGCAACATGACGAGTTGCGCGTCGCCAACTGGTGCCATGCCTGCCAGTCTCGCGCGCTGACCCCCGGCGCCCTCCTCGCCGACAACGCCCGCCGCTGCGTTCAGATCCTCCACGACGTCGCGCCCGGCGCCAAGGTTCTCGTCTGGTCAGACATGTTCGATCCCAATCATAATGCCGTGAACGGCTATTATCTCGTCAACGGCTCGCTTGCCGGTTCCTGGGAAGGTCTTGATCCCTCGGTAATCCTCGCCAACTGGAACGCCGGCAAGGCCAGGGCCAGCCTCGACTTTTTCGCGAATCGAGGCCACTCACAAATCCTCGCCGGTTATTATGATGATGATGACAACCTGACGACCTGGGAATCCGCGTCACGCACCGTTCCCAGGGTCTTCGGCTTCATGTACACCACCTGGCAAAGCCGTTTCGACGACCTCGAACGCTACGGCCGAGCCCTCAAGGCCCCCCGCTCCGCCCCTTAAGACTTTGCTGTTTTCGTCTCAATTCCCCGGCAGACTCTCGACCTACTTCGTCCGCGAAGGTTCCATCGTTCTGGGCTCAAGCTTGCGGATCACCTGCGCATTCTGACCATTCCAGATCAGAATGCTTCCATCGGCCGAACCCGCCGCGACCCGGCTTCCGTCCTTCGAAATCGCCACCGCGAGAATGTACTCGGTCGCCCCAGAGAAGCTGCGGCTCACGCCGCCGTTGTCGGCGTTCCAGAACTTCACGAGCCGATCGCCCGAAGCCCCCGCGACATCGCTCTTGCCCGCAATCCAGCGCACTCCTGTCACCTGTTTCCCCGCCGGTTGAAACGATCGAATCTGCTCCCCCGCGTCCACATCCCAGAGCTTGATCACATTGTCACCCCCTCCGGTGACAATCTGCTTACCGTCCGCCTTCCAGTCCACGGCGAGGACGTGATGCGTGTGCCCCTCGAACGATTTCAACTCCTTGCCGTCGGCGATCCGCGAGATTTTCAGGAACTTGTCCGCCCCGGCGCTGGCGAGCATGGAGCCATCCGGGCTGAACCGAAGACCAAAAACCGTGTCGGAATGCAAGCCTTCCAAAGTCCGCACAAGCATCCCCTTGCCGACCTCCCAGAGCTTGATCTCGCCCGACCGCGAGGGCTCTCCCCCGCCCGAGGCAAGCAAGGTTCCATCCGCGTTGAAATCCAGGGCGAGCACGCGGAAGGCATGCGGCCCGAGTGGCTTTTGTTCGGACCAATTTCCTTCAAAGGTCCATGCTTTCAGAGTTTTATCGGCCGAGGCCGTGACGAGCGACCCGTTGCCCGTGAAAAGAATCTTGTTGATCGGTTGAATCGCCTGATTATTCGGCCCCGCATGGCCGAAGGCGATGATCCCCTGCCCCGTCACCCTGTCCCAGACCTTGACGCCCCCCTCGGCCCCCGCGGTCGCGATCCGATCGCCTTGAATGGCGACGGAGTTGACCGGCCCGAGATGACCGCCGAGCGTCCGCGTGACCGACCCTGATTCCAGGTTGATCAGACGCGCCGAGTGATCGGTCAGGCCGACCAGAACCTCTTTCCCAGCGGGATTGATCGCCAGGCAAAGCACGGGAACTCCCGGCGCATCGATCGCCTTGACCGGCGTCCCATCTTTGGCGGACCATATCAAGATCCTTCCCTCATCTCCCGCCGCCACGATCGACTCCCCGTCCGGCGTGACGGCCAAGGCGCGCAATGCTCCTTTCGCGCCCGAGAGGATCGCCGGTTCCTCCGGTTTCTCAGCCGGTTTTGAGGGCACCCTCCAGAGCCTCGCCGTCGCGTCGGCCGAGGCCGAGACGATCCGCCCATCGGCGAGCAAGGCCACATCCGTCACCGGTCCGCCGTGACCGGGAAAGGTAAAAACTTCTTTAGGTATTGTGCCGCTCGTAATCTCGTAAAGCCGGACGACGTGATCAGCGCCGCCAGTGGCGAGTCGCTTTCCATCCTCCGAGACCGCGAGTGCCAGCACGGGCGCGGGACAGGAAACCTGCGGCAAGGGCTTGCCGTCGAGGCTCCAGAATCGTATCGTTCGATCCAAACCCGCGCTGACGAGCGTCCTCGGCTCGCCGAAGCTCGCCAGGGCCTTGACCTGGTCGCCGTGGCCATTGAAAGTCGCCGCCAGCGACCCCGTCGGCACGTTCCAGAGGGTGACCACCTGATAGCCCCCCGCGGCCAGCTTTCGGCCATCGGGACTGAACCGGACCGACTGAATCAGATCCTTGTGACCACCGAGCGTCACGATTTCCAGGCCCGAATCGACGTCAAAGACCTGCACAACGTTCGCCCGGCCCGCGGCAAGGCGACTCCCATCGACGGTCATATCGAGGGCGTTCACCGGCTGAAGGCCGGGGGGAAGCTCGCCAAGTTGAATCGGCGTCGTCGACTCACCGATCTCGGCCGAATCATCCTTCGCGCCGGCGTTGATCCAGGAGCGGATCAAACCAAGTTCCTCGGGCGTGAGTGCCTTCGCTTCTTTCTTCGCACGGGGCGGCATCACCGGCTCGACACGGTGCGCGGCCATCTGAAACAGCAACGAGTCATCGGCCTTGCCCGGTCGAAGCGCGGGACCACGCTTCCCCCCCTTGAGCATCGACGCGACGTCCTCAAGATTCAGCTTGCTCTCGGTCAAGACGTCGCTATGACACCCAACGCACTTTGCCCCAAGAACGTCGGCCACGTCCTTTACGTAACTTAACGGCTCTTTGCGAACGACCTCCATTACCGCGATTGGCGTCGGCGGAGGCGGATCGGCGGCCTTGGCGGTCGCTCCGGCGAGACCGACCACGAGTACCAGAGCCTGGAATGAACGCATGGCGCGGCCCCCGCTCTTTATTTCACGATGTTGATGGCGACGGGTTCATTCATTTCCACCGGCACGCCTCGAACCGGCACGGCCACCCGCACCGCCAGGCCCGCCGCGACGCCTATAGGACTATCCCCCGCCGCCTTCACAACAATTTTCACCGGTTTACCCGAGACCGCTTCGACCCGATCGGCCGCGAGCTTCAGCCCGCTCGGCGCTTGCAACGACACGACGAAAGGGCCGGTCGCTGTCGCCTCCTTGGACGTCACGGTGACCTCGATTTCCAGACTCCCCCCCGCTTTCAAGGCTCCCCCCTTGGCATGAACGGCCAGGGTCGCCGGCGCGGGGCGAACGGTGAGCAAAACGGAATTCGAAGGTTCGCTCAGGTTCACATTCGGTTTGGTTTTCGCTTTTGGATCTTTACTGAACGGGTACGGACCCGCTCCTTGCAAGACCAACGTGTACAGTCCCGGCGGCAAAGCTTTCGCCAGGGTCAGCGCGAAGGTTCCGCCCCCCTGGTTCTTGGCGATCGTCACCGCGGGGGCGACGGCGGCGTTGGGCGGCAGGGTCAAGGGGCCGATGAGGTTCACGGCGACCGCTTCATCAAACCCAGAGCGACGGTTCACGGTCAGGTCGAGCAAGACGACACTTCCCGGTGTCGTGATCGTTCCCGAACTCGCTCGCGCGGAAAGACTTAGCGGCGCGGGGTCAACGATCTTCAAAACAGACCCGCGCGTCAGGCGACTCACCGGCGGCGGCTTGTTCGCGCCGACCTGTTGTGGATTGGCGGCGAGCGGCCAGACGACGACGCCGCCGACCGCCGCATGGGCGACATCCGGGCCGAGCGTCTCCACCCCCGGCACATAATTCAGGTCGTCCTTGCGATCGCCAAACCGCGCCCGGCCGATCAAGCGGACGGTGCCAACAACGCCCGAGACCGCGTTCTCGGCCGCCTCGAAGACGAGAGGAGCCGAGGTTTGCCCCGCCGCGATGACCACCGGATCGCAACGGACTCCCGGCGGTAAGTCGAACGCCTCAACCTTGATCGGTCCATTGAACCCGTCCGATCGCACGGCGAGAACCGAGGCGAGTTCTCGACCCCCCACCGGCAGAGCCAGGGCATCGGGCATATCCGCCGCATCGGGCAAGAGAAAGAGATGAAAATCGGGACGCTCCGGCCGGATGCTCAGGCGATACGAGAGCCGGACATCGCCGCGCTGCGTTCCGTAAAGGTCGTTCATCGCGATTTGATAAAGACCGTCGTCGGGAGCCGTCCACTTCAAAAAGGCGTCCACGGATTTCGTCCCAAATCGTGACGGGTCACCACGATCGGGATTCTCGGCGCTGGTGGCCAGGTCCTGCGCGGGGGTTTGCTCACTTTCCTTCTCATTCACTTTTTGCACAACAAAGATGGGAACTGCCGCCGAGCCGATGCGTTCGGAACTGGCCTCGATCGAAAGCGCGGAACCTTTTTTGAGGCGAATCCGATAGTAATCCATGTCCCCCGGTGCGCCGAAGGTTCCCGAAATGTCGCACGGCGGCTCGATCGTCTGAGCTTGCATCGGCTCATTATTGGGTTCGTGCTCGACCACGATCGGATCAACGGCCTCGGCCAGAAAGAAGGGGTTGGAGGTTCCCGAAGGCAAGGTCAGCACATAGTCCAGCCCTCGCCGCGGCGCCGAGGCCGAAGGGACAAACCCGCGCGTCGGATATGCCGGGTCGAGGTCTTCCGAGGTTAAAGCGGTGACCGTGATCGACTTGCGTTCGACCGGCAGGCCATCGACCGAGAGATCGGCCGCCACCTCGCCGCCGAGGTTTCGACCGATCAGGGTGTGCGTCGAGGTCTCGCCTGCTCGAATCAGGCCGGGGAGGATCGCGTCGATGCGCGGGCCGTCGGTCAGGGTCAGGCGATAGGTGAAATCGTCCGACCCTTTGTAGATAACGTCATGCAGTTTCAGGAGATAGCGGCCGTCGGCGGGCAAGGTCGTGTCGAGAAAGGGATCAGCGCCGAAGACGTCGCGGCTCTCGTCGAGTTCGCGGCCAGCCGCGTCATAAAGCCGGATCGTGGCATCGAGGCGGCTATCAATTCGCTCGGCCTCGACGTCGCAAAAGAGGCGCTGGCCTTTCTTTCCGTCGAAGGCGAACCAATCGACATCGGTAGGCCCGACGACACCGTTCACCACCGAATTGATCGAAATGGGCGTCGCCTTTTCGACCGAGTTGTTTGGCTCGACCTCGTTCGCTTCGCTTCGATCGCCCACCCCAAAGGCGCGAGGATTACTGATGCCATACGTTCCCGAGGCGCGAAGGTCATGATGCCCGATCGGTGTCCCGGGATCGGCGGAAACCTTGAAGGTCAGGCCCTTGACGTGTGTCGCCTTCAGCCCCGGATGATCGAACCAGAGCGACGTAACGCCTTCCAGGTCCGTACCTTTGAGCGTGATCTCGACCGAATTTCCCGCCTTCAGACCTCCGGGAAAGACGTTGAGCAAGATCGGATGCGGGAGCGAAGGCCCCCCCTGTTTTCGCTTTTGAGCAAAAACGTTGTTCGGCCCGGTCAGAACCAGTAAGGCCAGGGCAAACATCCCGACGCGACGACTCGGCATCCTTAAACGCATCAGGCGACCTCCGACGGCACGTCCGCGGCCTTCATTTTCAGAAAGTTTAACCGAAGTGCAACGCCGTGTCTCGGAGTTGTTGACGATTCAGAGCAATTCCGCAATCGCCGACCCCTGGTTTAAAATGGCAAGAGGGCGACCGGCCGCGTTCACGAATTCAACAAGCGGATCAATCCCCAGAATGGCATAAACGGTACGGATCAGGTCTTCGGGGCGAATCGGTCGTTCGGTCGGGGCCTCCCCCTTGAGGCCGGTGGAACCGAGAACCTGACCCGTCTTGATCCCCCCACCGGCCAGCACCGCGCTGAAGGCGCCGGGCCAGTGGTCGCGGCCGGAACTGCCGTTGACGCGGGGAGTTCGGCCAAATTCGCCCCAGATCAATACGAGAACGCGATCGGCGAGGCCGCGATCGTGAATGTCGGTGACGAGCGCGGAGATGGCCTGATCGAGGGGCGGGAGTTTTTTTCGACAGTTCTTGAAGACCTCGCGGTGATGGTCCCAGCCGCCATCATTGACCGTCACAAAAGTAACCCCCGCCTCAATAAGCCGCCTCGCCAGCAAGCACCCCTGGCCGACACGGGTTCGACCGTATCGATCGCGCAGGGCCGGGTCTTCGCGGGTGAGGTCAAAGGCGGTTCGCGCGGCCGGGCCGGTGATCATTGCGTAGGCTTCGGCCGTGAACCGGTCCATCCCCTCCATCATTCCCGAGGCGTCGCGCTTGCGGTTGATTCCGTCGAGTGTTTTGAGCAAGGCCCGGCGGTCGCCAATTCGATCGAGCGAGACGCCAACCGGCGGATCGAGATTCTTGACCTTCGCATCGGCCTCCGGCTCGGCGTCGAGACTGAACGGGTGAAATCCCGGGCCGAGATAACCTGCGTAGGTAAACGCCGGTGGTCGGGGAATGGCGACGTAAGGTGGGACGCCTGGTTGGTTTGCGCCGCGCATCTTCGCAACGATCGAGCCGACGCTGGGGCGGTCGTTGCCTCGTGGATTCGGGTCGGTCGACGGATAGCCGGTCAAGACCCAGTGAGCCCCCGCGCCGTGGTCGCTGGAGGTATGGTGCAGGCTTCGGATCAGGGCAAGCTTATCCATGATCTTCGCCTGACCGGGGAAGTATTCGCAGAGCCGCGCGCCTGGCAAGTTGGTCGCGTGGGCCTGGAAGTCGCCACGAAACTCCTTGGGAGCGTCGGGTTTAGGGTCATACGAATCGACCTGCGAGAGACCGCCGCCGAGATAAACCTGGATCACCGCGGTCTCTTTTGCTGTCCCCGCCTCCGCCCTCAGGCGGAGGAGATCCGCGAGAGTCAGTCCCGTCAAGCCAAGAGCGCCGATGCGGAGAAAATGGCGACGCGAAACGCTCTCAGACGTTCTGTCTCGACGGCCGAAGAGGTCCAGCATCGTTCGCTCGCCCCCGAAGGTTTCCGCGCGTCTCGACTTCCCTTCCCCAGCCTTCATCTTAACGGTTTGTCGATCCTTGAGGAATCAACCGCGCGTCACTTTCCGGCCGGGACTCTGGAAAACAAGGACCGATGACCAAGGTCCGATGACCGACAAAATTTTCGAGATTCTCATTTCCTTGGTCATGGGTCCTCGGTCATCGGTCATTCAAGATTTCCCAATTCCCCCGCGTCGCTCAAGGGTTCGCGTTGCCCGGGTCGGAAAATAACGTAGGATGTCGGCCGCGCGTCGGCGAGATTCGGACCAAAGAACCACGAAGTAGAGGGAGCGAAGGCGATGGGCAGGACGGTCCTCGTGACGGGCGCGGGGGGGTTTATTGGCAGTCACCTGACCGAACGCCTGGTGCGCGATGGCCACCAGGTCCGTGTGCTCGTCCGCTATAATGGGCGCGATGACCGGGGCCATATCGATCGACTCGACCCCGAAATTCGCGCGTCTCTCGACGTCCATCGGGGCGATCTCAAGGACTCGGGCGCGGTGCGGAGGGCGGTGGCCGGGCGGTCGTGGGTCTTTCACCTCGGCGCCCTGATCGCGATTCCCTATTCGTATCAGAACCCGCTCGATGTCGTGCAGACGAATGTCCTTGGCACGGCTCATCTTCTGGACGCCTGCCGCGATAGCACGGCTCTCGATCGCGTTGTGCTGACGTCAACCTCCGAGGTTTACGGCACGGCGCAATATGTCCCGATCGACGAAAAACACCCGTTGCGCGGTCAATCGCCCTACGCGGCGAGCAAGATCGGTTCCGATGCCCTGGGCGAGAGCTATCACCGCAGCTTCGGCCTGCCGGTCGCGACCTTGAGGCCGTTTAACACCTTCGGCCCGAGGCAATCGGCCCGCGCGATCATTCCGACGATCATCAGCCAGGCCCTTTGTCGGCCCATTGTCCGGCTCGGCAGCCTCGACCCACGCCGCGATTTGACCTACGTCAAGGACACCGCCGCCGGCTTCGCGGCCATCGCCGATTGTGACGCGGCGATCGGCCGGGTCGTCAACATCGGCCGAGGCTCCGACGTCTCGATCGGCGATCTTGTCGCGCGCATCGGCGCCCTGATCGGTCATCCTCTCGTGGTCGAGACCGATCTCGACCGCGTTCGCCCCGCCGCCAGCGAGGTTGGCCAGCTTCTCGCCGGTAATGCCCTGGCATTCGAACTGATGGGCTGGCAGCCCCGCTACTCGCTCGACGAGGCCCTCGCGGAAACGATCGCCTGGGTCCGCGACAATCTCAGTCTCTTCCGCGTCGATGATTACACGACGTGACCTGATTCCCACCGGCCGACGCTTTCCTGGGATTCTTGCGTCCGCCGGGCGGATTGATTTTTGAGGGCGGATGGCGGAGGACAGACTGACTTTGTCCTTTGTCGTAAGCCCTTCAACGCGCCGACGGACTCTCATCCTGGTCCGCCGCGAGCAAGATCGTCCGCACGTTATGCTCGTCAATCACGCGCGGCAGGCGCGGATTTCCCGCGTTCGAACAGATCCGGCACGGTCCCGCATGCGGTCTTCCCGCGCAGGCGGGGACACCCAGCGACGCCTCGACATTCGGCGTTCTTCCAAAGAAGACGACAGTCGGAATCGCCGCCGAAACGAGCAACCAGGCCAGAAGGTTTTGCCCCTTCCGCATCGTTCACCTGCCTGTCTCTGGAAAAGACCAGGGCGTGAGGAATGGACAAGGCCGCGCCAGACGCGACCCGCCCGGCAGCTTCGAAAATCGCGCAACGAGCGTTCCATGGAAGGTCAGTCGACCGGATTCTTCACGATCTCTTCACGATTTGTACTCCCATTGTTAGCAAGAACACGACGCCATGACAAGCAAGAACGCGATGTCTTTGCCAATTCTTCACAATAGATGAGGCGAATTCTTCACAATCGAGCGGTGCTTTACCGTGGTTTCCCGACGTCTTCACGGCTTGGTTGCAGGGTGGGGGTTAGATGGCTAAGATGAGGCGGGGCAACAACCTGAAAGAGCACGCCAAATGACCATCGACTGGACTCCGCTCGCCGACCTGATCGAGACCCACGACCGCTTTCTCGTGACGACGCACGTTCGACCCGATGGCGACGCCCTCGGCTCGGAGGTCGGCATGGCGGGCCTGCTCCGCCAGAAAGGGAAGGACGTCCGGGTCGTCAATTCGAGCCGGACCCCCCCGCGCTACGATTTTCTCGATCCCGACAACACCCTCTTCGAACACTTCGGCACGCAGGCGGAACCCGCCTCGCTCGCCGACCGCGAGGTGATCGTCATCCTCGACCTCTCCGCCTGGAGCCAGCTTGGCGACATGGCCGGCTGGGTCCGCGAGTTTCCCGGCAAGCGGGTCGTGATCGATCACCACGTCAGTCAGGACGACCTCGGCGCGATTTTTTTGAAGGACACCTCGGCCGAGGCGACCGGCACACTCGTTGTCCGCGCGATCCAATCTCTCGGCGGTTCGTTCACGCCCGAGGTCTCGACCGGCCTCTTGACGGCGATCGCGATGGATACCGGCTGGTTCCGGCACCCGAACACCGGGCCGCAGACCTTGCGAACCGTCGCTGAACTCGTCGACTCGGGCGCACGGATCGACGACATTTACCGTCAGCTATTCGAACGCAGCACGCTCGGCCGGCTTCGCCTCATGGGCGAGACCCTTTCGAGCTTGAAGACTGACGCCGGGGGCCGGATCGCCTATGCCACGGTGAGTCGAGAAAGCATCGGCCGCACCGGCGCGATCCCGCAAGATACGGAAGACCTCGTCGATTTCACGGTCAGCATCAACGGGGTCGATGTCGGCCTGCTTTTTCTGGAACAGCTTCGCGGCGGGGTGAAACTCAGCGTGCGATCGCGGAACGGCCTGGATTGTTCCAAACTCGCCGGTCGGTTCGGCGGCGGCGGCCATCGCGCCGCGGCCGGCGCGATGCTTCCCGAACCGATGGCCGAGAGCGTTGATGTGGTCCTCGCCGCGGTCCGCGAAGCTCTCGCGGAATCGTCCTGAAACGGTCTCGCGAAACCGATTGCCGATTGCTTTTGAATCGATCCGATCCGCCCCGCCTGCCCGCCTGCCTGCTTCTTGATTGGCCCCGCCGACCTGGAAACCGACATCACTTCGCAAAAGAGGGGGACCCTCGGTTGATATCGCGTCGAGATTTTTATCGGTTCGGAACCGTCGCCATCGGCGGCCTGGTCGGTCTGGCCCTGGCCGTGCCGGGGGTCGCCTATGTGCTTGACCCGCTCCGCAAAAGCTCAAAAAGCGGCGGATTTCAGCGCCTGGCTCGCCTGAGCGACCTGACCGTGGGCGTCCCTCGCAGCTTTGCCGTGATTGATGAGCGTCAGGACGCCTGGGTGAAATATCCGCGCGAGCCCGTGGGGTCGGTCTGGCTGGTCCGCCAGCCCGAGGGATCGAAGCCCGAGGTCATCGCCTTCACGGCCGAGTGCCCTCACCTGGGATGCGCGGTGAACCTGACGGCCGATGGCAAGGAATTTCTCTGCCCCTGTCACACCAGTGCTTTCAGCCTGAAAGGCAAGCCGCTGAACGCGGTCCCTCCGCGCGGGATGGACACGCTGGAAGTCGAGCTGGAAGGACACGACGACCCGGACGTTCGCGTCAAGTTCGCGCGGTTCCGGACCCAGGAGAAGGAGAAGACCCCCCTTGTTTAACGCACTGGCGAACTGGCTCGACAGCCGGACCGGCTACCGGGCCTTGCTTCACGAGGCCCTTGAAGAACCGATTCCCGGCGGCGCCCGCTGGCGATACGTCTTCGGGTCGGCTTTAAGCACGACCTTCATGATCCAGGTCGCGACCGGCATCCTGCTGATGCTCACCTATAGCCCGTCGTCGTCGACGGCCTGGGGAAGCGTCTACTACATCAACAACCAGATGACCCTCGGCTGGTTCATCCGCGGAATCCACCACTTCGGCTCGCAGGCGATGATCGTTTTACTCGCGCTGCACCTGATCCAGGTCCTCTGGGCGGGAGCGTACCGCGCTCCGCGCGAGGTGAACTGGTGGTTCGGCATGGCCCTTCTGTTTGTCACCCTGGGATTCAGCCTGACCGGATATCTACTCCCGTGGGACCAGAAGGGCTACTGGGCCACGAAGGTGGCCACGAACATCATGGGAGGCGCTCCGGTCGTCGGCCCTTACCTCCAAAAGGTCGTCGTCGGCGGTCCCGATTACGGCAACCAGACGCTCACTCGGTTTTACGGCCTCCACGTCGGCGCCTTGCCCGCGCTCATGGTCATGAGCCTCGCGGCGCACGTCGCTCTCTTTCGACGCCACGGCCTGACCCCTCCTCGAAACGCCGCCAAGTGGGACGCCGGCAAGTTCTGGCCCGAACAGCTTTTCATGGATTCGGTCTTCAGCGCCGCGGTCTTCGGCATCCTCGCGTTTCTCGTCGTCAGCGAAGGGGGCGCCAACCTCGACGCCCCGGCCGACCCTTCCAGCAGCGACTACCCGGCCCGCCCCGAGTGGTATTTTCTCTCACTCTTTCAGATGCTCAAGCTCTTCCCTGGCGATCGCGAGATCATCGGCACGATCGTCATTCCGACGGCGATCGTCGCCGTGATGCTCCTGATTCCCCTCTTTGACAAGATCCTCCCGCGCGGTTTTGCCCACTTCCTCGCCTGTAGCATGGTTTACGCTCTTGTCGGCGGCGCGGGGTATCTGACGTATGAAGCCTGGAAGTCCGACGCCTCGAACCCCTCCTTTCAAGCCTCGCGAAGACGAGCCGACGAGGCCCGCCGCCGCGCTCTCGCCCTGGCGAGCGACCCGGCCGTCGGCATTCCGCCCGAGGGGGCGACGTATGTCTTGCTCCGCGACCCGCTCTATCACGGACGGGCTGCGCTGGAGAGCAAGTGCCTCGGCTGTCACGTTTACGACGGCAAGGGGGCTGATCCTCAGGTCGCTTCCGATCTGAAAGACTTCGGCTCGCGGGCCTGGATTCGCGGCCTCCTGGCCGATCCGAAGTCGCCGACCTACTTCGGCAAGGCCCCGCAGTGCGGCGGCATGGCGCGCTGGAAGAAAAACAGCACGCTCACCCCCAGAGAACTCGACGACGTCGCCGATTTCTTCGCCAAATATGTCATCACGACCCCCGCCGACATGACTCCTCCCGAATGGGAAGCCCTCGACGGCCTCAAGGACCACCCCGGCTACGCCGCCTTTAACAAGGAAGGCGAGTGCATCGCCTGCCATGCCGACTGGTCCGCCGCCAACGATGAGGCCCCCAACCTCTTCGGCTGGGGCACGCCCCGTTGGATCGCCCGGATGATCCACAAACCATCGGCGGCCGACCTCTACGGCTGGATGGCCCCCAGGGACCAGATGCCCGCCTTCGCCGAGCAACTCACCGAAAACGACGTCCGCACCATCACCCGCTACCTCAAAAACGACTATCCCGGCGCAACGGGTTCCACTCCCCCCGCGAAATCCCGGTCGGCCGTCGCCGCGCGTGCCGACGCCTCCGCCCCTTGATTCTCGATCAATACCAGGGAGCCAACCCCTCGACGCCGGGCCGCGCGCCTTTTACGCGTGGCCCGGCGTTCCTTTTTTTGCCGATCGTCCGCCCCGGCCGACGCAAAAATGAGCAGCCAGGTTGACCCTCACCTCCACGCCACCGCACACCTGAACACGCCCCGCGTCACCCTTCGGGCTCAGTCTGCGCCCCTGCCTTCCCAAGTCCACGCCGCGCGCGAATTCCTCCAAAAAGCCGGGAAAATCGTACGGAATTTTCTTGAGTCCGCGCCGAGGTGAGGCTAGACTCCCTCCTGTCCTGACGGACGGGACACCGCGAAAGAACGGCCTCTTCAACATCGCCTCGCCTCTCGACGAGCTATCCATCACGGTTTCGCCAGTCTGATCCAGGGCCAATGACCGTACCGGGGTTTTTCCCCGGTCGGACGTGACCCAGGGAGTCGCGAGCACGGCCTTGAGCCACCCCATCGACGTCGTCGGTGTGTGCTCCAGGGCCAAAGGCTTTCGCCCGAACGGGCCGGGGTCGTCGCACGCCCCCGATACCGACGGGTCTGTCAACGAACGGATTTCGCTGACCTGACGCCCAACGCATGATCAAGGAAGGGATGCCCGCCATGTCCAAGGATCGACCGCTGATCGGGATCAACACCGACTATCGCGCCAACGTCAAGGGCCGCTCCCCGCACTCTTACATGCACAGTGGATACTATGAAAGTATCCTCGCGGCCAATGCGCTCCCGGTGATGATTCCCCCCTTGACCAAGGAACAGGATCTCACGCCGATTCTCGAACGCCTTGACGGCGTGATGCTCACCGGTGGCGACGACCTCGACCCCAAGAAAATGGGTCTGGCCCCGCACCCCTCGGTCACCGTCATGTCCGAGCGCCGCGAGTCGGCCGACCGCCTCCTCTGCAAGCTCGTCCAGCAGCGCAAGATGCCCACGCTGGCCGTTGGCCTGGGGATGCAGGAGTTGAACGTCATTAACGGTGGCGGAATCTTCCTCCACCTGCCCGAAGACCTGCCCAAGTGCATTCCCCACCGCGATCCGCAAGGCGGGGTTCACCGCCACACGGTCATCATGGAAAAGAAGACCCGGCTCGAAGAAATCTACGGGCCGGGCGAGATCCGTGTCAACAGCTACCACCACCAGGGCATCCGCAAGCTCGCCCCGATCTTCCGCGTCGGCGCCCTCGCTCCCGACGGCCTGATCGAAGGCTATGAAGGCAAAGACCCGAGCTGGTGGGTCATCGGGGTCCAGTGGCACCCCGAGAACGAGGGGAACATCTCCCTCGACATGCAGCTCATCGAAGCCTTCACCGAGGCCGCCGCGCACGCGAGCGTCAAGAAGGTTCCGCTCACGCTCGCCAAGGCCAGCTAAATAGCCAGCCTGACCCAGATTTCCCAGCCGATAAGACCCGGTGCCGCCACTCATGGCGAGCGCCGGGTTTTGCGTTGGTTGGGAGAAATGGATTAGCCCTCCGCGCCAACCGAATCCCAGAACGATTTTCCGACTCCGCTCGATCCTCTCTTTATGGTCGATTCGGAATCAAGTCGCGCGCCGGATTGCCAACCGTCGCGCCGCGCGACACCTGAGTGGAGATTGAAGAAAGCCCATGCCCCAACTCGTCGCGCCGCGCGACCCCTTAACCCGGAACTCCAACGCGTCGCGCCGCCTCTTACCCCCGCCCGACCAAACGAAGCCAGCGCTTCCAACTGTCGCGCCGCGCGACACCCCGCGTTTTCCCGGCATCTTGCTTCCGAACGTGTCGCGCCGCGCGACACTGCAAACCAGGAACGAAGCCAGCGTCTTTTCGTTCCGTCGCGCCGCGCGACACTTTGCGACGCAATCCCGCCGATTCCCGCCGCGCGACCCCCTCGTTGACCAAACGAAGCCAGCGCTTCCGCCTGTCGCGCCGCGCGACACCCCGTCATTGCAAGGCGTTTTGACCCGGAACGTGTCGCGCCGCGCGACACCTCTCATCAAGAACGAAGCCAGCGTTTCCTCTGTCGCGCCGCGCGACACTTTTTTCCCGGCTCAATGACCGAGGACCCATGACCAAACCCTTTACACCAGGATCTTCTCCATGAAATTTCGCCATTCGGTCATCGGTCATCGGTCATCGGCCATTCGGGTTGTTGCGGAATAGCCGTAAGGTCAAAGGGCAGAAGGACATGGGACAAAAGGGGAAATCCGCCCTTTGTCCTTGTGTCCTTTGACCTTACGTCAAAAACAGTCCCGAATACGCAAAACCCTAATGACCGATGACCAAACCCTTTACACCTGGATCTTCTCCATGAAATTCCGCGATTCGGTCATCGGTCATCGGTCATTGGTCATTGAGCCGGGAAATCGAAACGTGATCCCCGGCAACGCCAATCGCTTGCCTCTCAAGTCAATACGAGAGCAGGCTTTTCACCGCGTATGGCGTGAGTTTGTCGCGGCCTTTGAGAAAGGTGAGTTCGATCACGAAGGCGCAGGCAAGCACCGTCGCGCCGGTCTGTTCGACGAGGTCGCAGCAGGCGCGCATCGTGCCGCCGGTGGCGAGAACATCGTCAATGAGAAGCACCCGGCGACCGGGACCAAAGGCGTCGGCATGCACTTCAAGCCGATCGGTGCCATATTCGAGGGCGTACTCGATGCCGACCGTGGCCGAGGGGAGTTTGCCCGGCTTGCGGATCGGAACGAAGCCACGATTAAGCCTGAGCGCCAGCGGCGCTCCGAAGATGAACCCACGCGCCTCGGCCGCCGCGATCGTGTCAATCTCCATCTCGGCGACGAGTTCGGCGAGTCGATCAATCACCGACCGAAAGGCCGCCGGATCTCCGAGCAGGGGCGTGATGTCCTTGAACAGGATGCCTGGTTTGGGAAAGTCGGGAACATCGCGAATCCATGCGTTCAAATCGGTCGACGCGAAGTCGGTCATTCCAGGCTCCAGACCGGTCATTGACAGGGTTCTCTCTGCACTTTCGACCGATCCTCTATACCCGACCGCCCCCTTTAGGGCCACCGGTTCGCCTCGAACGCTCGTTTCGCTCATCGGTCATCGGACATTTCTTAAACCATTCAAAATCCCGTGACCAATCCGCGCCCGGCGATCGATAGTCCATTCAGGGAGCGAAGCCATCGGGCAGCGGCGGGGGCGTGGGTTGCTGAAGCGAAGGGGTCGAAAAAGGAAGTGTGTCGCGCGTCTTGATGGCTGTCGGGTCGGTGGAGTCGCCTTCGGACGGAAGCGGGAGTTTGATTCCGACAAATTCCGGCTTCTTCTGAAGCGGTCCCGAGTGGATCGGTCCCACGCCGAGGACGTGGACGTCCTTCGCGTTCGTGACCGCGAGCATCGTGCCCGAGTTCCAGACGAGCTGTCCGCTGTTGCGGTCGTAGCCGAAGAGAGCGAGTTTCGCCACGCCGCTCTGCCTCGATCGCTTGATGATCGGGATTTCCGGGATCGTTCCCGAAGGCACTCCCGTCACGAGCGGCGGAACGGTCGTCTGCTGAATACCGAGGAGCCAGCTATCCTCATCGGTTCCATACGCCCCGACCCTCGCCTCGACGACCCATTGCGCCTGTTCGGGTTTCTGACGCAAGAGAACCCCCTGGCTGAGCATCGCCTGCTTGATGCTGGAGACAACCCAGCCTTGATCGATCGCCGAGACGTTATTCGTATCGAGATAGACGGGAACTCCGGCGAGCGGGCGGAAATCGACCTTGTCAAGCGCCGCGTCCCATGCGTTCGTCAGCAAAAGCTGTTCGGTCGCCGTCCGCGTCGTGCCCGATGTCTTCACCGTCCCGCAGCCTGTCACCCACAACGCGGACAATGCCAGCGCAACCGGGACAATCGGCGCGGCGCGGAATCGGCGAGACTTCAAGATCGGGAAGAGGGTCCGCATGGTCGGTCGCCGCCTTCGGGTGGTCATGAAGTGGGGGCCTTTGACGCCGTTGGGCCGGCGGCGCGGGCTTTTGTTTTGCCCGTCCGCCGGCCTCAACACGCGTGGCCGATCGTGGTACGCGATCCCGATCCGTCGATGGATTCGACGACCAGGATTACTTCTTGGACGACGGGGCCGTCAGCCTCTCGGCCTGCTTGGCGACGTCGGGCGAGAGCGCCGCGGGGGTCGGCGTCTTCTGTCGAGGAGCGGTGCCGGCTCCGGGACTGCCCGTCGGCGAGCTACCCGCCTGGGCCGGGCTGTGGTTGCCCGAGAGTTCGACCTGCTTGTCGTAGTCAATCTGCTCGTTGGCTTCCTTGACCCGGCCGGTCAGCTTGTTGTCGATCCGTGCCTTTTGCATCAGGTCGACCATGTATTCGCCCATCGCCTCCTTGAGCTTGACCTCGTAGATCATGTCAAAGGTGGCCTTCTTGACCTCCGGGTCGTTGGCGTCCACCTTCTGCGCGGGAATCACCCGATCGCGCTGAATGATGACCCAGGTGGCCTCGGCAACCTGAATTGGCCCGGTGAAGTCGCCATCCTTGGGCTTGTGCGACTTGTCGGTGTCCTTGGGATCGCCATCGACAAGCTGCTCAAAAGCTCGTTCCGAGACGTTCCTGGGATAGGCGTGTCGGCTGATCGGTTCGGCGAGCAGACCGCCGAGCGATCGGCTCCCGGAATCCATCGACCGATCCATCGCCAGTTTCTCGAACCCGGCGGGGTTCTTCTTGATTTCTTCCCAGATTTCCTTGGCCGTCTGGATCTTGTCGACCATGATCATCCGGCAACGAAGCTTGTCGCCGTACTGAGCCTCGAAGGCGTTCTGGACGTCCTGCGGCGTGACCTGAACTCGGGGCGCCGCGAGCTTGCGGAGGGCGAGGGCCGGATAAATGATGTCGCGTGCGTACTGGATCGGGCTGATTCCGCGCTCCTTGTCGAGCGTCCTCAACCACGCCTGCCGATCAATTCCGGCGACGTGTCGGGCGACGCTGTCAATCTCGACGTCAATCTCCTGCGCCGTGACTTCCAGGCCGCGCGACCGCAGGGCCTGACCGATCAAGGTCCGGGCGACGAGCGTTTCGAGGATCTCCTCACCCTTGCGGGCAACGCACTCGTCGGCGAGTTGTTGCCGGCTGATGATCTCGCCATTGATCACGGCGATCGGGTCGGACGGATTGACGGGAATGGCGGTCTTCGTGAGCTGAAGCTGGCCCGGTCGGGTCGGGTCGTACTCCTGCTGCGCGGGCGTCTTCGGCGCGGCCGGTACGGCGATCGCGGTTCGCCCCTTGGCCGAAGCCCCCCGCGACGCCCCTTGGGGCGCGAGCTGTGCGTGGCAGGTTGAACCAAAGAGTCCCAACAGGGTCAGGCTCGACAGCACCCCTCGGGCCTTGAGACCGCGTTCCTTGGCGATCATCGCGTGGCATCTCCATAAGCCAGGCCAGGCCTTCCGGCCTCGGATCAGATCCAACCATCACATACCGGGTTCAAACCCATGTAAGGGCCGTTTGCTTCTCAAATCATGACCAATCATCGAAAAACGGCCGACGACGACGTTTCCCTGAGTTCCTCTTCCGCGACGTTCCTCGGTCGTCATTCCTCGGTCATTGGTCCTCGGTCATTGGTCATTCCGAGAAGAGAACTGCCCCGACTTCCCCGCGAACCCGGAAAGATTCCTTCAAGTTCCGGGGACTCGCGGCCGAGACTTTAGGCGCTCCCGAAAAAACGGTCAACCTCAATCCCAGGTGCGTCCATTTTGACCGCGATCGATTCCGACAACCTGCCCGAATCGGGCCTACGCTTGATTAGCGACCGCGTGACATGGCCCCCGCCGGCGATGCACCCCCGAGCCACTCCAGGGCCTCGGGACAGGGGGCGAGGGCCGGTCACCTTATGCATCTCGTCTCGATCACGGTAACGTGACGCCGCGAACAGGCAGGGCCGGCCCGTTCGCGATCCCGCCAGGGATGACCGGCCCAAAACCAGGGTACCCGATGACTCAGGGGTCAACAGCGATGCCGCGCCTTCCGCACTCGGCGAGCCCGACGATCATGCTACGAATCAACGACGGCTCGTTTCACATGCACCGGGCCTTCAACGAATACACCCAGGCCGTCCGCAGCGCCGAGGCTTACGCGGGGGCCGGGTTCAAGGTCGCGATGATGTCGGCCACGGGCCGATTTTTGATGGCCTTCGAACCCAGCGGCCGACGCCGCCGAGCCTGTGCCTCTCAGCCTTGAAAATGAGGTCGGAATCAAGAAAACCCACGAGAAACGGCCTGGAACGCGGCTCAGGCCGATTTTTCCTGTACCTTTCTCGTTCTTCCGCCGAAAACGTTCGCTAGGCGCTCCGGCCGTATCTTGACGTGAAGTGCGGCCGACGGGCCTGGACCAAGGGCCGCCCTGAGCGGGTTTCAACCCGGTTGAACCCTGTCTCGTCTCGGGCCGTCGAACGAAATCAGGAGGAACGTCGAGCATGGCCAAGAAAGCCGCCGCTCCCAAGGCCGCCGCCCCGAAAGCCGCCGCCCCGAAAGCCGCCGAGCCCAAGGCGGCTCCCGCGGTAAAAACCCCCGCGCCCAAGGCCGCGACCAAGGCCGAGATCTTCACGACCCTCGCCGAGAAGTCTGGCCTGAGCAAGAAGGAAGTCGCCAGCGTCTTCGACGCGATGGGCGACCTGATCGGCAAGGAGCTTGGCAAGAAAGGTCCCGGGCAATTCATCATTCCCGGCCTTCTCAAGCTCAAGGTTGTCCGCCGCCCGGCCACCAAGGCCAAGCAAGGGGTGAACCCGTTCACCAAGCAGCCGATGACGATCAAGGCCAAGGCCGCCCGCAACGTCGTCAAGGCCATCCCGATGAAAGCCCTCAAGGAACTGGTCTAACTCGACCTCTTCCTTTCCCCCCGTTCACCCACCGGGGGAGTCGTCCCTTCCGACGCTCCCTCGTGTCTTGTTTTTCGGTCTCCAATCTTTGAAGAATTCTTCTCGAATCGCCAACCTCAGCGCAACAACTTGTTGACTCAATTCCCCCTCTCCCGGAAAATTCGCCAGACCGCCGCCGATCCTCTCACCCAACCGCCGGGTCTCCTGGATCGACATTCGACGCACTCGCCGGCGTGGCGGAACGGCAGACGCAGAGGACTTAAAATCCTCCGGGGGGTTACTCCCGTGTGGGTTCGACTCCCACCGCCGGCACTCAACGACAGTACCCGACAGCACTCGACCGGGGACGTCTAAAACCTGAATTTTCAAAGACTAGTGACCCATCAAGATCGTGTCGTCTGATTTTGGGTTCACGTCGTCACTTCCGCCTATGACCGACAGTTCCCGCCCCGATCCGTCCCCCTCGTGGGGCAAGGGAGGGGCAAAGCGTTTGTTGATGCGTCGGCCGTCGGTCCCCGTCGCGGCCACCGCCTCGGGGGTTGGTCGGCCGGTCGACAGGTTGGGTAGGGCACCTACCGCCCCCGTGATATCGTGCAAGCTCGCCTTGGCATAAATGCCGATGGTCAAGCTCGGGGTCGAGTGCCGGGCCAAGGTCTGACACGTCTTGACCGACGCGCCGCTCGACACGAGGTTGGAGATGTAGACCCCTCTCAGGCTGTGGAAATCGCACACACCCGAGGGGGTTTCATACTCGATGCTGGCGGCGGTCAGGTCCACCCGGATCATCTCGGCCGTCCGGTCGGACAGGTTGAAGACGGGTTGCCCAAGGGGCAGGGTGGCAAGCCAGGGGGCGAGCCGACCCGCAAGGGGCGGGGGCAGGGGTTGAATGGCTTCCTTGCCGTTCTTCGTATAGGCGGCCGGAACCGTTGCGGTCGGGGGGTCGGCGGAAAGGTCGAACCGCTCGGGGGTCAGGCTCGCCAGCTCGGACGCGCGGAACCCGCTCCCCATTGCCAGGTCTATAGAGGCGGGCACGGTCGGGGCCGGTCATCCCCATGACCGCCGGGCCACGCTCGGCGGCTCTCACGAGGCGACCGGCTTCCTCATGGGTCAGGGCGCGACGACGGCGGCGGCGGTCCGCCTCGGGGTTGCTCGTGCTCAAATGGGCCAGGTAATGCTCCCGGGCTCGGCCGTCGCGCCAGAGCCACCGCGAGAACCCCTTGACCGCGCGGACGTGATGGTTAATCGTCTCGGGGCCTAGCCCCTCGGCCCGGAGCGCGGCCAGGGCTTCATGGGCCTTGGAGAGCGACAGATCCGAGACGCGCCGGGCTCGGGCCAGGGTCAGAACCCGTCCCGCCCGGTTGCGGGTGACGAGGGCGTGTTTCCGGGTTCCGCCCTTGGAGAGCAAGGCGGCCTGGAAGTCGGCCAGATGGTCCGCCAACGTCCGGGCCTCGTGGGTGCGAAACCCGACGGCCTTGGGGTCGATCAAGCCGGCCCGGATCTTCGAAGCATCGGTTTCGGCGTGGGCGGCCATCGCCTCGGTTTCGCGTTTGTCGGGGCAACCCTTGACCTCGTGGCGGACCCCGTCGGCGTCAACGAATCGGTAGTACCAGACCCGGCCGCGCTTGCGTAGAGACGCCAATCATTCCTCCGAGGGCGGTAGGGCCGGGGCGGGCGTAACCGTGAACGCGATTTGCGCCCCGACGGCGGCGGCGAAGCGGTACAAGGTGTCAAGCGTCGGGTTGAGGTTCCAACCGTTTTCCAGGCGGCTGATTGCCGCGCGGGTCAACCCTGATCGCTCGGAAACGTCAGTCAGGCTCAGCGCCTGTTTCTCGCGCAACAGGCGGAGTTGAGCCGTGAGCAGCCGCAATTCCATGAACTGGCCGTGCGGGACCAGTTCGTCAATCTCGCCCCTGTCGATGAGTTCATCAGGTCCGGGCCGTTCGTTCCGGCTTTGCTCGCGGATCGCCTGAACGTCGGCGCGTTGTTCGGAAGTCAACGCGGGCTTGGCGTGGGTCGTTTCACTCATTTTCGCCTCCCTTGGGGCGGGGGGACCTCGTAGGCCGTGATGGGGTAAATCATCCGAGGGTCCTTGTTCACTTCTTCCCAGACCACGGTGATAAACTTCCCCGTGTGCGTCCACCCGAAGACTTGAGGGCGACCGCTGCGTCGGCTACGCGAAGAACTGGCCATAGGGTCGCGCAAGACGGATTCGGCCTCATTGATCGTGATCCCATGCTCGGCAAGGTGCCAGACGTTGCCGTCAGGGTCGTCTTCCGTGTCCCATGCGAATTCGGCGTCGATCACGGCCGCACTCCCATCAAGTACCATCTGTTGTATTTTGTGATACCGTTGCCGAATTGTCAACGAATTCAGTTCCTGTCGGGCGTCGGAACGGTGTTTTTTCATGACGCCACCTCAAGATCTGGAATGTCGATGCCGGGGCTTGAGTCGTCCGCGGCCGGTCCCCAACGCCACCGCGAAAGGTCATCCCAGGTGAATAGCGGGGGCCGTTCGATCCCGGCCAGGACGTCGCGCCACCAACGGGCCAGGTCCAATCCGCCCGATCGGGCCTCGGTCCAATCCTTGAAGGGCTCGGGCGGTCTGACGCGCCGGGCTCGGGCGGGCCAGCCGGCGGCGGCCTTGTCGCCGGCTTCGTCACGGTCGGTCGCGACGAACCAGAGCGGGACGGACAGCATGAATCCGAGGGCTCTGGTCCCGGGTCGGGTCGAGGCACTCCCCAACGTCACCACGGCGGCCAGTCCCCCGAGGACTTCCCCGAAGGCCAGGGCGTCAAACTCCCCTTCCACGATGACGAGGGGGCGGCCGGGCCGGATCGTCTCGGGGCCGGAGTAACAGACGAGGCGGCCCGGGTCGCGGTAAGCCTCCAAATACTTCGGCGGTCGTCTCTCCTTCGGGAACCGCTCGCGCCGGGCGTCGGGCGGCCGGACCTTGACCAGCGCCAGGCGGCCACCGTTGAACCACGGGATCACGACACCCGGCGATTTCCACGCCACCCCTTCGGTCTTGTGAGTCCAGCCGAGGCGGGCGGCTCGGATTGTCTCGGGAGTCAGGCAACGATCGTGCCCGGTTAGGTAAGCCAGGGCTTCCGCCCCCTCGGGCGTCCACAGCCGGGCGGCGGCGGCTTCCACGAGGGCTTGGGCGTCCGCCTCGGGCATCCCCGAAGGCTCGGCCGGGGGCCTCGGCACGGGCTGGGGTGCCGGTCGCGGACGGGACGTCGTTTTCCCCGAGGGAGTGGGTCCGCCGGTCAGGTAGGCCAACGCCTCGGGGAAGGTCATCCCCTCCAATCGCATGACCAGCGCGGCCGCGTCCCCCGACTCTCCACACCCCCAACACTTCCACCATCCCTTGCCACGTTCCACCGCGAACGAGGGGTTGCGGTCCTCGTGGGTTCCCAGCGGGCACGACCACCACAGCTTTCGGCCGTGCTCCCCTCGGCGGCCGGGAGCAGGCCCGAGAAGGCGGGTCACCACGGCGCCCAAGTCGATCTGCTCACGCTCGGTCTTCCAGTCGATCCGCGGGCCGCACGTCGCGGACGTGGACCAACCGGAACCCTTTCCGCCTGTCGCGGTCTGGATCATGGGCGCAATCTCCAAGGTCAGGACAAATCCCAAAACCCCTAGGGATTTGGGATTCTGTCCCGGGTAAGGACAAAACCCAGAATGAGGTTTTGTCCGATTTTGGGATTTTGTCCCCGAGGTCGGGACAAAACCCAGATTCCTATAGGGTTTTGGGTTTTGTCCCGACTCAGAACGGGCGGCCGATGTCCGTGGCGGGCTCGGGCCGTATCAGATGCAAGACGACCTGCTTGCGGGTGCCGGGGCCACCGTCTTTTACAAGCTCGCCGGCATCGGTCATCGCGTTGACGGCTCGCCAGAACGTCTTCCCGTTCCCCCCGTCTTTCTCCCACTCGGCGGCCAGGTCGTTGCCGATCCGGTCGTTCACGCGGGCCAGGGCTTCACGGATGAACCGTTCGGCCTTGTCCCGGGCCTCGGGCGGGCGGCCCGGCTTTCCAGGCTCGGGAGCGGTCGGCGGGTTGAAGTCGTACTCGTTCCCCGCGTCGCTCATCGTCACCCCGAGGGCCGGGGGTTTCTTGGCAAATGACTTCGGAACCCAGAGCCTCAACCCGCCGTCTTGCTCGGGGTCGGGGCAGTCGAGTTGAAGGATCGTCCGCGTGATCCCCTTGATGCGACGCCCGAGGGCCTGTCCTTCTTTTGAGAGGTGCAAGTGCGGGACAATCGTTCGTCTGGGTTCGCTGCGCGATGTCACGCAAGGGGGTCATCATGGCCTTGTTTTCGGTAGCGCGACACAGGTCATAGCTGGTTGCGTTGGTCAGGGTGTCGATGAAGACGAGGCCGGGCCGAAGGTCTCGGATGGACTCTTCCAGCCGCTCTCTGTCCTGGACGCTATCCAACTCCGTTCCTCCGTAGGGCTCCTCAGGTGTGGTGTTGAAATAAAGGGCCTCATCCGGCATTCCTAATGCTTCCGCGATGGCGGCCAGGTCGTCTTGCTGACCATCGGCGCAGACCCACAAGGTAGGGGTGCGTCCCGGTAGCGTCGGGGCCTGACCGTCGGGCCAAAGCATGGCGAACCAAATGCGGCGAGCCAGGTCCATTGCGAACCGGGTCTTACCGATCCCCTCGAACGCGGCGATCCCCGCGATTCGTGCGGCAGGGATGTAGAAATCCCAGAGCCACGGCGCGTCAGACATGACCTTACGGACATCAGCCAGGCTCGCGGGGCGGGCCGGCGGCTCACCCGTGGGGTGTGGCTCCGAGGGATCAGAGTCGGACACGGCTTTGATGAACTCGTCCCTGTAGGGCCGGGCGGCCATCATCGCCCCCCAGAGCGGAGCGCGGGCCGAGGCCAACGCTTCGCGGCGGGCTTGGGCTTCCAACGTCTCGTCAATCGTGACTCTGTCCAGGTGATCGGCCATCGCACGAAAAGGTTCAGGCAGGGACGCTAGCTCGCTGTTCAAGGCTTCGCCGGTCAAGAGTCGGGCGAATGTCCCGGCATAGGGGCGGATCGTCACAGGCGGCCACCTCCCGCGATCCATGCGCGGATCGTCTCGGGCCGCCACAAGGGCATCCGGCCGATGATCAGATCGGGCCGCGGGAAACGCCCGGCGGATCGCTCGCGCTCGAAGGCGCGTTCACTGATCCCGAGGGCCTTGGCAACTTCTTTCTTACGCCAGGCCAGGCGGTCAACCACCGCGACCAGAGGCGAGGGGGGTTACCCTTCCCTCGGGAAATGGCCGACGGTGCGTTCCTTTGACAGATCCGGGGCGGAAGTGTCGTGGCCAGGGGCGACGGCGGGGCGTGTCTGGCGGGCCGGGCGGCGGCTCATCGGCCACCCCCTTCCGCTTGAAGGCGGCGGATCGCCTGTAAGACTTGATCCAGGTTGAACAGGCGACGATTACGGCCGTCTCGGAGCGACGGGATTTGTTCGCGACGTGCCCAGGTCAGAACGGTTTCATACGAAACGTCCAATCGTTGGGCAAGCTCTCGGGCGTCTAACAGAACAGGCGGCATCGATATTCCCTCCTAGCCCGTTTCGCGGTGCTCGAAGGGAGTCTAACCGACGGAACTTGTCGAAGAAGTGATGAGAAGTGTGGACCTGTGGCGCTCCGGTTCATCAGCAAAGGATGCGATACTTCCGGTACGACTTTCCGGCCATGAGGATCACGGAGTCCCAATCGCGGTCGCTCTTGTCAAGTCGTCGTAACACACCCCGAGCGTCTCCGCGTTTGCTCTTTCTCACTAAAGCATCCTTGCTCAGGCCGTCTTCCCCGGCCGTCAAAAGAGTATCGACCACGTCGTATTGGGCCTCTGTAAGCCGTTCCTTCCGGATTCCACGAAACAAGGGTTCGTCACTCCGTTTGCCCAAGACGACAAGAGGGAGGGGCGTAGCGGGTGACAGGGAATGCTCAGCGGATTCGGCGTCTTGCAAGGCACGGATCAATGCGGACGGAAGGTGCCACTTCCACGACACGAGTAGAATGCCGGCACGCTCGGGCGGCAGTTCAAATGTGGCGCCGCCTGCGTCGAGAACCCAGCGGTTTTCGGGCGACAGATAGATTCCGTCGCTGCACGGGTCAGCCTGATTCGCGCGCCATTCCTGACACTCATCAAGGTTTAGCGACTGGGTCGTTTGATCGAGCCACAGGACATCCTTGACCCTTTCTGCCATCCGTGGTTCCCCTTGCCGAGAACGGGCCAGACCGGACGGACACAACGGGCAAGGGGTCGTCGGCCGTCCGGTCTGCTTGGGCTTGGCCGTTGCAATCGGTAAAACCACCCGGTTCGACAAGGATTATCGTCCCGGGGGGGAGAAAGACTTGAGATCCTTGGCGGAGTTGGAAGAAGGGATCGAGCTGATCTTCTGAGACAAGGATGTCTTGGAGGTCGAGACCGGGGAGGAAGCCGAGACGGCGAATTGAATCAGAAGGCTGGCTTGGATGAGATAAACCGTGTCCTGCCTCGAAACTTCGATTCCCGCCTCAAGATTTAAGGCTTGAAACTGAAGTGGACCCCAAAGTCTAGACCACCGAACCCGAATTTTTGTGGCTCATGATGGATTCCGGGGTGGTGGTCCGGTTGGGCCACTCAGTTGTTACAATCGGACCAATGGGCCGGGCCGTGGGTCGGCTCGACTCTCTCCCCGGTTCGGCACCCGAGGCGCTGCACGTTGGTGAACATTCAGAACCTCATCGACAACGCCACGTGCTACCAAACCATCCGGGACATGCGGTGGCCTGATGGCGTCACCTGCCCCCGTTGCTCCTCGGATTCGATCATCAAGAACGGGATGGATGAGACCCAGCCTCATCGCCAGCGTTACGAAGGCAAGGGTTGTCGCCAACGCTTTGACGACCTGACCGATACGATCTTCGCCGGCCACCACCAGCCGCTTCGGACCTGGATCGCCTGCTTATATCTCATGGGATTGAACCTCTCGGGGTTGCAGATCGCCCAGGAACTCGACATCAACAAGGATGACGCCCGGGCGATGATCCAACGACTCCGTCAGGGGATCATCGATCGCCGCCCCCCGTGGTCCTGGAAGACAAGGTGGAATGCGACGAAGTCTATGTAGTGGCATGACATAAGGGCCATCCCGAGGCCGTCAAAAAAAAGGCCGTCCCCCCCGAAGGCGGCGTCTGAAGGGAGAGAGAGGCCGGGGAACATTGGCCAAGGAAAAGCCGCCGATCTTCGGGATGTTGCCGCGCGGCGGTGCGGTCGTGATCCGGATGTTGGAGAACGTCAAGCAGGTGACGATCGGCCCACTGATCAGGCAGACGATCACCGAGGGAAGTCTCATTTACACCGATGAGTATGACATCTACAGTCGCCTGGCCGAATGGGGCTACGGCCACGAGACGGTCTGCCATGCGAAGGGCGAGCACGCCCGTGACGACGATGGGGACGGATTTTGCGAGGTGCATGTCAACACCATGGAAGGGTTCTGGTCGCTGCTCCGTTCCTGGCTCCGTCCCCACCGAGGAATCCCCCAGGAGACTTTGCCTCTCTACCTGGGATTCTTCGAGTTCGTGCATAACGTCCGGGCTCGTGGAAAAAGGCTCCTGGGTGCCCTGATCGGCCAATTGTTGGCACCACCCTGCAATCCATCATGAGCCTTTTAAGTTATGGTCGCGACCCTCCTCGGCTCAGTTTGAGCCTCTCCCGGCCCCCTGATAGATTTCGGCTGGCGTCCGGTACTTGAGGCTCCGATGCGGCCTCTCGTGGTTGTAGAACCGGAACCAACTCGTCAGCCCCGACACCAACTCCGCCACGCTCCGATAGTCTTTCATGTAAACATCCTCATACTTCAATGAACGCCACAGCCGCTCCACGAACACGTTGTCCAACGCCCGCCCTCGACCGTCCATGCTCACCGACACACCGGCCAATTCCAACCGGCCGGTGAATGACCTCGCCGTATATTGCACCTCCTGAGCGGTGTTGAAGATTTCCGGCGTCCCTCCCCTCAAGGCCTCTTCCAACGTCTCCTGGCAGAATCGACCATCGAGGCTGTTCGAGAGGCTCCAGGACAGGACGTACCGGCTGTACCAGTCGATCACCGCCGTCAAGTACATGAACCCCTGATGCATCGGAATGTAGGTGATATTCGAGGACCAGACCTAATCCCGACGCTCGATCTTGACTCCTCTCAACAGGTAGGGATAGACCTTGTGATCCGGGTTTCGCACCGTCGTCCGAGGCCCCGGATGGATCGCTTCCAAGCCCATCAAGTCCATCAATCGTTTGACTCGCTTGCGGTTGACCTCCTCCCCCTCATGGGCCAGAACGATCGCCATCCGGCGGCTGCCGAAGAAGGGCGTCTTGAGATATTGCTCGTCGATCCGCCTCATCAGCCGCAGGTTCTCGATCGTCTCCGTCGCCGGCTCGTGATAGTCGCTCGCCCGGTTCAGACCCAGCAACTCGCATTGACGACGAATGCTTAACTGAACATTATTCGGTTCGATCAAGGCTCGCTTGGCCTCGACCTCACGAGGCAGATTTTTTTTTCGCCCAGGCCAACTCCATCTGGAGCCGCACGAGTTGCTCGTAAAGTTCGGTCTGGATCTTCTCGGGATCGGGCTGTCGAGCCATTGATCCGTTCTGGAAGAGGGTCTCCATGCCGTCGAGGAGTTGCTTCTTCCACTGGCTGATCTGGACCGGGTGGACCTGGAACTGCTTGGCCAGTTCGGCGATGGTCTTGGTCTGCTTGGCGGCCTCCAAGGCGACCTGGGCCTTGAACGCCGGTGAGTGCTTCTTGCGGATTCGAGCCATGCGTTGCCCTCGGATTGAACCTCGTCAAGTATAACTTGCCGGGTGGTCCAATTTCCGGGGTCCACTATAATACCGCCGTGGGTCGTCGGTTGCTCCCCTGGGGTCGTTGGAAAGCTCGACTCGGCCGACGTGTCAGGCCGGCTCAAGGTATGGGCCGGGGGGTCCGGCGGTCTCACGGCTTTTCCCGTCGCGGCCCCTCGTCAACTTCTTTCCAGAACTCGGCGGCGGGTTTGAGGTTGATCGTTTCGAGCGTTTTGAGAGACCGCAGGAGCAGGGAATCCCGCTCGGCCTTGAAGTTGCAAAGAAGGGATTTGAGGGGCATCTCCTTCACCGGCGAGAGGTCGGTTACCTTTGTGCCCCAACAGTCCAGGTCCTTCAGAGGCATTCCGATCAGCGGTGAGAGGTCCGCCACCGACGTATCCCGGAAGTGGAGCTTCGTCAGTTTCATGCCTTTCAGCGGCGAGAGGTCGACCACATCCGTGCCGGAGAGTGCCAGTTCCGAGACCGTCGTCTTCGCCAGCGGCGACAAATCGAATACTTTCGTGCCCTCGCAGTTTAGTGTCATCAGCGGCATACCCGTCAAAGGCGAGAGGTCGGTTACCTTCGTCATGTCGCAACCCAACAGCGTTAACTTCATGCCTTTGAGCGGTGAGAGGACGGATATCTTCGAACCCGAACAAAGCAGAACTTCCAGCGGCATGCCGGCCAACGGCGACAGGTCGTCCACCTTGGTGCCGACGCACAGCATTTGTGTCAGTTTCATGCCCTCCAGCGGCGAGAGGTCGGTTACCTTCGTGCCCGAGCAATTCAGGTCCTTCAGAGGCATTCCGATCAGCGGTGAGAGGTCGGCCACCGGCGTATCCTGGATGTAGAGCGTCGTCAGTTTCATGCCTGTCAGCGGCGCCAGTTTGGCCACCTCCGTTTCGAAGATTTCCAACTTCGAGAGCGTCATCCCCGTCAGCGCTGACAAATCAGCGACTTTCGTGCCCCCGCAGTTTAGTGTCATCAGCGGCATACCCGTCAAAGGCGAAAGGTCGGCTATTGTCGTGTGGTCACAATTCAACAGCTTTAAGTTCATGCCCTTCAGCGGCGAGAGGTCGGTGACCTTCGAGCCCGAGCAACCGAGAGCTTCCAGCGGCATGCCGGCTAGAGGCGACAGGTCGTTCACCTTCGTTACCATGCACGCAAAAGTTGTCAGCTTCATGTCCGCCAGGGGCGAAAGGTCGGCGACAGCCGTATAGTTGCAATGCAATGCCGTCAGCCGCAAACCCTTCAGCGGCGAAAGGTCGCTGAGCCGCCCCTTGCCCGGAGTGGCTGAACAGTCGAGCTCTCGAAGCCCGGTCAACGCCCGAACCGGCGAGATGTCCAACACCGCATTCGTCACGAACTGGAGGAACGTCACCACGCCCCCTTCCTCATGATGCATGACCTTGCCGTCGAAACCGGGGTTGAGATCCTTCAGCCTGGCTGAGACGGCCTCCACCTGGACTTCCGCGGGCATCTCAGCGACCCCCTTGAGCCAACGGTCGAAGGCCGGGTCTTCGGGCCGATCCGAAGGGGGTCGCGGCCGGACGACCGTGGTCTTCCCCTCCAGGGGGACCAACTTCGCCGTGATCGTCGCCCTGCCCCCAGCCTCGATCGTGAAATCCTTGGTGAAGAACCGGAAACCCTCCTTCTCGACTTTCAGACGATGCCTGCCCGGATCGACGGCGATGCGGATCGGCCCCTCGGTGTTGCGCGAGGTGACCTGCACCCCGTCTTGTTCGTCCAGGACCTGCACCTGGGCACCGGGCTCGCTGACCTCGACCTCCAACGTCCCGTCGGGCGTCTTGACCTTGAAGATGACCGCGGCGAAGAGAATGATCACCGCCGCCAGACCGCCGAGGGCAAGTCCCGTGTTCCTGGCCGGTATCCCGGGCGGTCCGCTTCCCCGTGGCTTCGCGGAGGGGACCGTGAGAGGCGTAAGCGATGAATCGGTCCGAATGTCTTCAAGTGTCGATACCTCGGAGCGGCCTGGCGGACCCTCTTCGAGGATCAGGGTGTCGCCGTATTCCAGAAGGCGGGCCGGCGGCATCTCAACCACGGCCGCCGCCTTCCCGAGATCGGGCGCGGTCGCCATCGGCTCCAATGCGGTGAGGACTTCCTCCATCGACTGCGGCCGGTCTTCCGGCCGCTTCGCCATCATCCAGCCCGCAAGGGTGTCCAGGTCGACGGAAACATCGTCCCGCACCCGACACAGGGACGGGATCGGGTGTTCACGGTGGGCCAAAATTTTCTTCGTCACCGTGTCGCCGCAGTAGGCCGCCCTCGCCGTGAGCAGGTAATACAGCGTGCAGCCCAGGCTGTAGATGTCGGCCCGGTGGTCAGCGTGCCGGGCGTCGAGGGCCTGCTCGGGTGCCATGAAATCAACGGTTCCCATCATCGAGTTGACACCCGTCAGTTTGGCCTGGGTCGTCGGCTCCTGGTAGCTCCCCATCGAGGGCCTGAGCCGGGCCAGACCCAGGTCGAGCACCTTGACCGTGCCCTCGGCGTCCTGGATCAGGTTGGCCGGCTTGACGTCCCGGTGGACGATCCCCTTGCGGTGGGCGTAGCCGAGCCCCCTCGCCGCCTGTCGGATGGCCCCGATCGCATGGGCCACCGGGAGCGGACCCTCCTTCCAGACCAGGGCGTAAAGGTCGGTCCCCTCGATGTACTCCATGACCAGAAAATGAACGCCCTTGGCCTCGTTGGCGTCGAAGGCCGTGACGATGTTCGGGTGCAACACCCGGGAAATCGCCTTGATCTCCCGCTCGAAACGAAGGACGGCGGACGCTTCCGACGTCAGGGTGGCGGGCAAGACCTTCAGGGCGACGACCCTATCCATGCGGCGGTGCATGGCCTTGTAGACGCAGCCCATGCCCCCCTCGCCAAGTTCGCCGAGGATGACGTAGGAGCCCAGGACCAGCCCCGAGGTCTCGCCCCTGAGGATGGCTTCAGCCTGGAAAGGGGTCAGCTTTTTACGTCGGATCAACTCGTCGGCGAGCCCCTGCGCCTCTCGGGGCGAGCGGTCACGCGGAAGGTCGTCCCGGAAGGCTTGGAGGTCGTCCGCCGAGAGGATGCCGCAATCCGACAGATGTTTGATGAATTGGTCGAGAGAGGTTGCCATGATCGATCTCCCGTGCCTTGGACTCCATCCGCAAGAGCATGATGATACCTGCCTGACAGTTGAGGCGATAGGCAAGGGATTTTTTCGAGCGGGAGGGTAGGAAAACCTCACTGAGGAACCCGCCCCGCTTTCGACGTCCCGCCGGTCGAACGACTCGGCGGTGACCGTGGTCTCTTTCTTCTTTTCGGCGGCGTCCGACCCGATGGTGGACGGCGGTGACGCCAGCTAAAGGCGGACCGTCGAGACGGCGAGACGCTGGTCCTCTTCCAGGTGAGGAACCTCGAACTGACAGATTTCACCCAGGCCCGTGGCGATCGGCCCCATCTCCGGTGCGACGAATGAAATCATCCACGCGGGACGATCAGATGGGGGATGACGCATCGATCGAACGCCCATGACGCGTGGCGACGGCAAATCGAAACATTGGAGCAATACATTCTCAAAGGTTTTTCAGGTATTCGAGAAGGCGCCAGCGCTCAAGGTCGGTGAACTCCACGCCCAGAACGCCCCGAGTCGGGACATAATGCGGGAGGCCGCGAGCGTCGAGAGAGGCGCGTCGGACCAGCGACCAGACCTCGCTCGCGGAGAGGCGCGAATAGTCGTCAGGCGTGACGGCGAGGACGCGAGACCAGCGAATCTTGAGGGGTTCGGTCAGGTCGGGTTTGATCCCTTGAGCCGCCTCAAGCTCGTCAATCGTCATGTGACGATATTCGTGACCGGAGTTGTGATTGCCGGAAAGCGACGTATCGAGCAAAAACGCGCCCTGGACCTGATGAGACTGGTAGCCGACATGGACCGGATCAAACCGTTTGGAGCCAAGGTAAAAGGTCGAATCGCGTTGAGCCACGGGGAGCAAAATCTGATGGAGATTGGGGACCGAGCCATTATGGAGGTAAGGAGGCGTGGCCCAGATTCCATCAAGAGGTCGAGACTTGTAGCCCAGAGGGGCGAGGATCACGGAATCGATCTCGAACCTGGAAACCAGGGCGTTCTGGTCGCCGATGATGAGCAGGGGGTCAAGACCTCGCCAGCGGTCGTATTCTTGCAGGCGAACAAGATCCTTGACCGTGGCCGGATCGCCGGGACTGAGCAGGCCAAGGGCTGGAGACTGATATTTGTCGCGTCGGATGAACGAAGTGATCAAAAAAAGACCGACCCTGGCGGGAATCGTGATCCGCGCGTTGGATTCGGTCGGAGAGGCAGCGGCGCCTGGAAGCGGCCGAGGCATCGCGGCGACGCGCCGGTAAAAGTTCAGGACCTGGTTCGGATCGGTGCCGATCTCGTCGAGGTCGTGGACCTGGAGCTTGAGAAAACGCTTGTCGGCCCAGGTGTCGACCTCGAAGTAGCGCGGCTGATCGCGGGCGAGATCGGCTTTCAGCTCGTCGCGCGGCGGAAGATGGCAGCGCTGGCAGTGGGCCTTATATAAAGCCTTGCCTTCGGCCGCGAGGGCGGGACGAATCGCGCCGAAGAGGTTGGAATCCCAACGGGGAGGCTGAAGCCCCTCAAACGGTTTCGAGCCGCCGAGCCAGGACTCCATCAGGTGCAATCCCTCGACGTTCACCGTCGATTCGTAGAGCTTGCCTTTGGTCGGGTCCAGGTTGACCACGGCGCCGACGCCAAGGGCCTCACCGATGTTGCGGGCCATCGGCATCCGAATCGAGCCGTTGTACTGGACCCAGTCAAACCAGGCCGTGTCCCAGACGTGCGGGAAATTGACAGGAGCATCGGTAACCACCTGATTTTCCGGCCCGACCACTCCGAAAACCCGGTTGCCGATCAGGCCGAGGGCATCGGTCCGCGCATAGCCCGACTCGATCGGGTTGAGCTTGTGATCTTTCATATAATTCTTCGTCGCGAGACCGGTCTCGATGAATGTCTTGAGGTCGCGACGAAGTTGACGTTTGTCGGGATTGTCGTCGGGCAGGTCGGAGCCGAGCACGCGGCGAGCGAACCGGTTGAACCGGGTCGGGAAAACATTGGTGTAGCCGAGAGCAAGGCCCGTGGCGTCCTGAAAGGCACCGATGTTGATCATCGCCGAGCCCCCCTCGACGAGGAACCCCTTGAGTCGGCCTTCGGAATCGATCACGTCCAGCCGACCCGTATGGCAGGCGGCGCAGGTCAGGCCCACGACGTCGGTCGGCGTCTCGATCGGCGGGTTGGCGTAGGCCGCGACAAAGTTTTTCTCGATCGCGAAACCGATCGGCAATTCCTCGGCCGACTCGGCCTGGTCCGTCTCGTAAAGAAAACCGAAGCGTTCCAGATAATCGCGTCGGCTGAAAAGCGGGGCCGGAAATGGGCTGAGAATCGGCTGTTCCAGAGCATAAAACCACGACACAGGGAAAATCTTCGTCCCCTGGCTCTGATGGCGATAGGCGCGCGTGACCTTTTCGGACCAACCTTGCCGAGGCGCGACGAGCTGGACCGGGTGAACTTCCATCGTGGTCACCCCGCCCAGTTCATAAAGACGGAAGAGGACGAGGTCACCGACGATGAGGATCAACAAACCGGCAATCGTGAACCTGATCGCGGTGCGCGCCAACGTTTTCCAGGTCATCGGTTTCGAATCTCCGAGACGATCCGATCGGTGGTCGCGCCTTGCGTCGTCAGACGGCACCGCCGACCTGCCTGAGCAAGGTATCAGGGCGCCCGGCGTCGCCGTTTCGGGGATAGCTGAGACGGAAGTTGTAGCGGGCGAAGAAGCTGATCCAGAGCCCGAGTTCAAGGTCGTCATCGCCGGCAACGGCCGGGTAGCGGACCCAGAGCCGGGGTTTCTTACCGGGATCAACGCTTTGCAACTCGTCGTGAATCGTCTGAATCACGGCCCGAGCCGTTCGCGTCGCCAGGCCCGAGGATCGATGAGGCGGACGCAACCAGGCAAGGAGTTCGACGGGAGGTTCCCCTTGAGTGAGCAAGGTCCCATAATCGGGATGGTCGTGAAACGGAGCGGCGAGAATGATCCCGGCGACGAACCTTCGCGACGGTTCCGCGGCGCCGTCGAGACCCGACGGAGCCACCTCGATGAGCCAGACAGGGGATTGAGGCAAGCCCAGGGTCGAGGCGCGGGCGATCAGGGCGCGGAGGTCCCGGGTCTGGTGAAAGACCTCGCGGCTCTGGGAATCAAGGTCGATTCGATCGCCGATCTCGCCGGGCCACTCGCGGGCGAACTCGTTGGCAAGCTCGGCGATGCCTCGGCTCTCGGGGCTGTCGTGGGCAGCCGCGGCGATTAGCCGGATCGCCGTGGGAAGTGAGGTGGAGGCGTGCAACTCCGACTCGCAGAAGCGGACGAACTCGGCGGAGCGCTCGCCTCGGAGGGTCGGCCAGGACAGGCGAAAGGCGCGGGTTGACGACCAACGCCGAAAGGCATTGAGTCGGCCGCGATGGATCGGCGAACTGGAGAAACGTCGGGCGCCGAGGGACAGCCAGGCGGCTTCCGCGGCGTCGAGCATCCGCGAGATGGCGAAAAGCTCGGCGCGATCGCGCGAGGCCGGATCGATGTCGGGGGTCCTTCCGTCGGTCGGCGGCAGTTCGGGATAAAGTTCGCGGCCGAGGCGGTCGAGCGCGGGCATCGTCATGAGGTCGCGGACGAGTGCATCCCAGCCGGTCGAGATCGGTTGGCTCGCCTCGTCGACCTGCTTCGGAGGCTCGGCCCAGCGCAGTTGCGTCGCGGAAAAGAGTCGGGGAATGTACTCCTTGTGCGTCGCCGGCGCGTGGACCGGGTCGGCGGCCGACCGACCCCGGATCAGGTCCGCGACGACGGCGACGGGCTCGTGAAAGACCTCGCGGGCGATGTGGTCGCCGAGGCATCGGTACGACTCGAACTGTTCCTCGTCGAAGTCTTGTTTCAGGTCGGTCGGCTGGTGCGGAAAGGCCGGCTCCTTGCGCGCGTACTTCTGGATGTCGGGGGGTTCGTCGCCGGTCAACGAGGCCCGAAGGTAGACGAGAACGCCGGGAAGCTCACCCTGATCGACGTCGTCGTAATGAATCCGGCCGATGACGACGTGGGTCCGCGAGAGGTTATCGGGACCCGAGACGGCGAGCGGCTCGGTGTCGATCTTGATCCGAACGCCGAAGTCGATCCGACAGAGGCGGATCAAGGTCGCGAGGTTATCGTCGGAGGGGTCCAGGTCATCGCCCGCGTCGACCGCGACGATATAGCGGCATCGGCGTCGAATTAACTCATAAACGCCCATGTTCTCGAAATGGCCACCGTCGGAGATATGAACGTAATCTCCCTTCCGATTTGTCCGGCCGAAGAACTCGGTAAACAGAAGGCTGCCAAACCGGGGGCTTCGCGCGGCCCAGTCGGCCTTGCCTGGGTTCTCGATCCAGTAACCAAGTCGGGCGTTGAAGATGGTGAGCAAGGCGGTGAGCGGACCCGACTGGTAAAAGCTCATATTTGGATCAACGGCGGCCCCAGAGATCGCCACGGCGCGACCGAGCGTGAGCGCGGAGCCCGCCCAGTCGGTCGGCGAATATCCAAGACTCTTCGCTCCGCAATAAAGCGGTGAAAGCGTGAATGATTCCCCTTTGCGATCGCGCCAGGCCAGTTCCGCGCCGCCGACAAGGTTCAAGGTCGCGTTGATGAGCAGGTGGGGACCGTGATACGTCCTCCCCGCCTCGGCTTCGCCAACCTTGAGCGTGTTAAGGTCCAGATCATCTTCTGGATCGAAGCCGGTCACCGGGTTGGGATCGCGTGGACGTGGCGACGCCGTGCCCTCGGGCTTGGACAGGCCAGGCGCGCCGGCCTCGACCCTCGGATCGTGTCGCCCTTGCCAGCGTCGCGGCCAGTCTTCGCGGGCGCGCGAGGCCCCGAGATAGGCACGCGTCAGCCGGTTGGCGTACATCGCATGAAGGGAAAACAGGTTGACGTCAATCAGACGCCTGGCCATCGTGAAGAGAATTCCCGAGCCGACGAGAAGCCCGACGATCGCCGCGATTGAGGCATGTTTCACCCCTTCCAGGTAATAGGCGAAGGGGCCGACGATGTCTCCGTGAGGGGCGAACAACGAGGGAACGTTGGTAAGCGCCGAGGCGAGCAAGGCCACGACGCCCAGGAGGCCGACGAGAAAGACCTGCGAGGCGATGGACGCGGCCAGCGTCAGCGATCGAGAGCCACCGGTCTTCGGCAAGACGTAACGCCCCGTGATCACTCCGAAAACGGCCGATCCCAGCCAGCCCGAGGCGATCGCCGTCCGCAGCGCGGGGCCGGCGAGCAGGAAGAGGCCGGGCACGTACACGACCGTCGCCAGGACACCGGCCCAGGTCAGGGCGGCAAGCGTCAGCATCGCGCTCAGGCGAGCCCACCATTCGCGTTCGCCCTCACTGGCCTCAAGGCCGAGAATCGCCACCTCGACGATCAGGCCGGCGACCAGAATGAGAACGCCGAGCGGCGGCACGAAGGTCGCCATCAGGTCAACGCGGTCAACCTCCGAGAGCCAGCGGGTCAGCCCTTCCAGAAGCACAAGCAAGACGCCGCCGGTCGCTCCGGCGATTGCCGCGGCGCGCGCGGCGCGTCGACGTCGGCTCGCCCAGCGGAGAAAGACCGGGCCGACGCCCTGGGGCCGGTCGCGGTTGGCGACGCGGAACGATCCCAGCGCGAGCAACACTCCGAAAAAAGCCGCGTGAAGAAGAAAGACCGGGACGTCAAGCAGCCCGAGGTGCGACCGCAGGTAATCCAGGGGAAACCGCCAGGGGCCATTTGGATCACTCAGGAGATCGGCCGGAGGCGCATCGGGCGAGCCGCCGAAGATCGACCGAAAAGCCGCGGCCACCACCGAAGGGGGCCGGTCAAACCAGCTTCCCAGCCTCGCCAGAACCCAGCGCGACGACAGCGTCAGGCAAACGGCCGCCGCGAGCGCGGGATAGACGATCCGCCGGGTCACAACCGCATCCACGTCTCCGGAATCGACCGACCGACGCCGTTCCGGTTGACCCGTCCTGAATTCACGAAGCGCTCGCCCGTTCCTCTCAAAGGCAAGAAAGAGAAGGCCGAGGCCAAGAAAGAGGATCATCGAAGCCACGAACCAGTCCACCGCGTCATCGCCAACCCTGGCGGGGTTGAAATACCCGTAAAAGGAAATCACCAGTCGAGCCAGGGCGACCAGAAGCATCGCCGCCGGGAAGAGGATCATCAGGTTGATGACGACGTTCCGCGCCCAGATCAGGAGCACCGTCCATGTATCAACCGAGGCAATTCCCGGCCTTGGCATCAGGTAACTGCTATAGGCCCGCAGGTGCCTGAGCGGCTCGGCCTCCTCGTCAACCGCATTCCCCTTGTTCAAAAACTCTCGACCGGCATGCGATTGAGCGACCCGATTCGGATTCAAGAGTTTCTCGACGTTCGCCGGATCACCGTCTCTCTTCATCCAGGCGGCCAGCCAGGAACCCGCGTAACCACCGCCGGAAACCGTCGAAAGATAATCAAACCTCTTTAAGAGTCCCAGCGTCGCCAGCCCTTGCGCGACCCCAACCGCGAAGGTCGCCGCCCGGATACCGCCGCCTGAGAAAGCCAGGCCGGCGACGTGTTCATTCAGGACGTCAACCCTCGCCCGCATCAACGCGCTGTCAAGGTTTCCGGCCGGCTCGCCCGCCTCGCGGACCGCCGGAGTTTCCTCGCCTTCGACGTGGTTGCGGCGAGCGCGGATGAGGTCCAGCTCGGCGTCGAGCACCTCGTCAAAGGTCGTCGGCCGACCGGCCAGTCGAGTCGGGGCATCGGGAAGGTCGCCGGGCCTCGGTTCGCGCTGGGGAGCATGGTTGCGGCCGTGACGCGTTTCGGAAAGAACCTGATAAACGGCCTTGCGGACCCGGTTAATCCCGCCGAGCGGCCTGTGCTCGGCAAGGGCATGCCAGGGACTGTACGAGAGGTTTTCGCAAAAGGCCATCTGACCAGGCGATCGAAACTCCTGAGGCGGAATGATCAGCCTTGCCAACGTTCTCGGCGGCGCGATTGTTTCGGACCAGGCCCGGGTCGGATCTTCAATCGGTGTCGACGTCTCGTCCTTCCAGAGTTGCACCTGGAACTCGAAGCAAACGCCCTCGGTACGAAGCTGTTTTGCCATTGCCTCCGAAAGTCCATCGGCCGATCGATCATCGAGTGTTCCGGCTTCGATGCGTTCGGGAACGACAAGGAATTTCATCGCCGATCGATCACCGAACCGATAGGGGGTCGTGCTCCAGTATCGACTTCCGAGCGGGTTGGCAATCCGCTTGCTCGCAAACCGCGAGAGGCCGAGAAGTTGCCCGATCCGAAAGGGGAGGAAGTACGTCAGGACGAGCGTCAGCAAGAACGCGAGTCGCGTGGGTAGAAACCGCGAGGCGCCGCGAACGAAGGACGCCTTGAGGCCGCTCGCCTTGAGAATCGAGGTGCTGAAGTGAGCGTAATCCAGCGCGTTGGGAATGAAAAAAACAGGATGATCCACCAGGACGAAGTCGTGCGTGGTCGCCTTCTGGCCGTTCTCGGCCGAGTTAAAGGGGTCGAGCCCCATGAGCTTGATCGCCATGCCGTGGGCATCGCGTTCGCGGTCGTCGGACTGACCACCGTTCGAAAAACGAACCCAGGCGGGAAACGTTTTCGGCTCGCGAAAGAGGCCAACCCGGTACGGCTCCGGCAGGTCGGGCTCGATCACAAACTCAGCGCGGACGCAACCGTGATGCTTGGCGTGTTGACCGCGCCGGACCGGCCCCCCCTCGGCCGGAAGCATGGCCCGGCTCGCCTCGACGACTGTGCGAATGGCCGCGTCCTCGCCTGCCGGAATGATTTCCAGGTCGGTCGTTGTCAATCAGACCTCCCGGAGGCGCGGGAGAATGGCAAAGTCCCGATGACCGATGGCCAATGACCGAAAAATTCCGCCTGTTTGATCATTGGTCCTTGGTCATTAAAAAGAGGGACTTTACCATCCTTGGGCCTGGAAGCGAGCAGGAAAGACATCGGGAACTAACGGGGCATGGCCGATCCTCCCCTTTTGACCCCGAAAAAAGGGCACGCAACACCAGTCTGGCCGAGCCTTCGGCAATCTTAAGTGAGCGATTCTGGAAATCAAGGCAAATTCCGTGTGTCGATCTCATCCACATCTCATTGGCACCAGGGCAAACCATTCCGAATGCCTACCATCGGCGAGTGGACAGCTTTAAGATAAAAAGCCTATCAACGACAAAGGACGCAACCGCGACCGTCTTCGACCTGAACACGGAGAGACCCGGATGGCGAGCACGCCTGGCCTGCTGTCGAGGAAGAACGTCGGATTCTCCATGCCCGGCCACGCGCCGCTGTATCCGGCTCCTCCGTATGACTATCAGGACGCGACGTTTCTGACGTACGCGTACTTGACGGACCCCGCGATCGCCGCCCAGATGCTTCCCGCGCAGGCGGCCTTGCCCGAGGCGCCGGGCCTGCCGGGCACGGCGATCGCGGGAATGGTCTTCGCCCGATATCCGTCGAGCACGCTCGGGCCGTATCTGGAAGCCGTTCAGTTCCTGCTCTGCGTTTATCCCGAAGCCCCGGCGACGATCAAATTCGCCACGCATCTTTACGTCAGCACCGATATCGCCATGGCCGCGGGCCGCGAGATGGGAGGTTACCCCAAAAAAATCGCCCGGATCGCCCTCGATGGCGATCCAGAATCGGGTTACACAGCCTCGCTCGAACGCCCGGAGGGGCAGGTTCTGGCCACGGCCACGCTCAATGACCTCGGCACACCCAACCCGATTCCCGACTCCGCCTCGATCCTCGAATACCTGACGCTCCGGCTCATCCCCAGCCCGACCCGCGACGCCCCCCCTTCGCTCGCGGAACTTGTCCTGAGCGACTGGCAGATCGTCGGCGGGACCGAGCAGTCTGGTTCGGGAACCTGTCACTTCACGGGCCTTTCGGCCGACGACCCGCTTCAGTTCGCACCGATTCTTCAGATCCTGGAATCCAAGCTCATTCTCGCCAAAACCCTCAAGGTTCACGCCAACGAACCCGACCCCCGCCGCCTTCGCCCCTTTTAACGAGATTCTTCCATAATTTCGGGTCCACTTCGCCGCCGAAAACGCTAAGATAAGGTTGGCCCTGAAGACGGGGCTCCCGCCTTTTTTTGATGCTGAACTCGAACCCGCTCGCCCCCGGCCTCAACCCGACGACTGGGCGTACCATCCCATGCCGAGATCCTTCTCAATCGTTTGGAATCGGATGCTTCGGCGGTTCGCGGCATTGTCGGTGGCACTGGCCGCGCCCGGAATGCCCGCTCTGGGAGCCGAGACGCACGACGCGATCGAGTTTTGCAAGGACGTCGAGCCGGTCCTGCTCGATCATTGCCTTGCCTGCCACGGCGACGGCCTCAAGAAGGGAAACGTCACGCTCGACAAGTTCGAGTCGGACGAGGCGCGGGATCACGATCGCACTTTCTGGTGGACGGTTCTCAAGAACGTCCGCGCGGGGATCATGCCGCCGGCCGGCAAGCCGAGACCCTCGGCCGAGGAAATCCGCACACTGGAAAGCTGGATCAAGCGGACCGTTTTCGCGATCGACCCCAATGACCCCGATCCCGGCCGGGTGACAATCCGCCGCCTTAATCGCGTTGAATATCGGAACACGATCCGCGACCTGATGGGCGTCGATTATCCGACCGATGAGGAATTTCCCGCCGACGACACCGGCTACGGTTTTGACACGATTGGCGACGTCCTGAGCGTTTCGCCGCTGCTTCTCGAAAAATACCTCGACGCCGCCGAGACGATCGTCAAGCAAGCCGTGCCAACCGTCTCGTCGGTTGTCGCCTCAACGACCTATAACGGCAATGACTTTCACGGGCCGACCGGTAATGGGCAAAAGATGTCGTTTTACGAATCGGCGACGGTCGCGAGGCGATTCGAGGTCGAGACGGCAGGCTCGTATCGGATCGCCCTGGACTTGAATGTGCGAGGTGGGTTTGTTCACGACCCGGGCCGCTGCAAGGTGGTCTTTCGCGCGGGGGATCGTGAGCTAGTCTCGCGCGAGTTCGGCTGGGAGAACAACGAGTCGCACCGCTTCGAGTTCGTCGAGGAACTGGCGACCGGTTCGCTTCCGCTCTCGGTTCGGCTGGAACCGCTCACCAAGCCGGCGGATCAGGTTTCAACGATCAATCTTCGGATCAACTCGGTTGTGATCGAGGGGCCGACCGATCGTAAGCACTGGAAACGCCCAAAAAACTTTGATCGCTTCTTTTTTCAAGGCGATCCGAAGACAGCCGAAGGTCGCCGCGACTATGCGCGCGAGGTCTTGACCCGGTTCGGCCTTCGCGCCTATCGGAGGCCGATCGATGCGCGCGGCCTTGATCGTCTCGTCGGGTTGGCGGAACGAACCTATTCCCTTCCCGGCAAGACCGTGGAAGAGGGCCTCGCCGAGGCGATGGTGGCCATGCTCGCCTCGCCGCGCTTTCTCTTCCGCGTGGAGGATGTCGAGCCTGACGATCGGGTCAAGACCTTTGCCCGCGTTGATGAATACGCGCTCGCCTCGCGACTCTCGTATTTTCTCTGGTCGACAATGCCCGACGCGGAGCTTATTGACCTCGCCCGGCGTGGCCAGCTCCGCGAAAATCTCGATCCCCAGATCCAGCGCATGACCGCCGACGCGCGGTCGACCATGTTGGTTCACAACTTCGTCGGCCAGTGGCTTCAGGCACGCGACCTCGACGGCATCGCCATCGACGCCCGCGAGGTTCTTGCCCGCGATCTTGGGGAGGAAAAAGACCTGAAGCGCGAGCAGGACGAATTCCGCGCTTTCCTCGCCCTGCGCGATGTTGACCGCCGTAAACAGGTGAAACCCCCTGCCCTCTCGAAAGAAGAAGCCCAGAAAAATCGGGCTCAGATTCGATCGCGCTTTCGGCGAGTCTTCGCCGAGCCGAAAAACCAGCTTGACGCCCCGCTCCGCCAGGCGATGCTCGCCGAGACCGAACTCTTTTTCGGCTCGGTCGTTCACGAAGACCGACCGCTCGTCGACCTCCTGGAGAGTCGCGACACCTTTTTGAATGGTCGGCTCGCTCGCCATTACGGCATTCCCGGCATCAGCGGCGAGGCGATGCGACGCGTGACGCTTCCCGACGACAGCCCGCGCGGGGGCCTTCTCACACAGGGGACCGTGCTCGTCGTCTCGTCGAACCCGACGCGGACGTCGCCCGTGAAGCGCGGGCTGTTTGTGCTCGATAACTTTCTGGGAACGCCACCGCCGCCTCCTCCGGCCGATATTCCGCAGCTTGAAGACTCGGAAAAGTCAGTTCAAGGGCACGAACCGAGCCTTCGCGAGGTCATGGCGATTCACCGCGAAAAAGCGTTGTGCCACTCCTGCCACGCGCGGATGGACCCGCTGGGACTTGCCTTTGAAAACTTCAACGCCCTGGGGATGTACCGCGAGACCGAGCGAAAACAGGCGCTCGATACTTCGGGCAAGCTCATCACCGGCGAGCCGTTTTCCGGGGTTCAAGACCTGAAACGTATCCTCAGGAATGAGCACAGACTTGATTTTTACCGCTGCCTGACCGAGAAACTACTCACCTACGCCCTCGGCCGCGGCCTGGAATCGACCGACGTCGAGACGGTTGATCAGATCGTCAATCGTTTAAATTCGGGCGAGGGGCGATTCTCGACGCTCTTGACGGGAATCATCGAGTCCGCCCCCTTCCAAAAACGGCGGAACGTCTCCGCCGCGACGACTCATGCGGCCAACGCTCCGACCCGACCTCAGGACCGAACGGCAAATCAGCCATGATTTCCAGGAAATCGCCGACGAACGATCGTCCGACCGCGGTCAGCCGACGCCGGTTCCTTCGAGGCGTGGGGACCTGCCTGGCCTTGCCGGCGTTTGAATCCCTCGTCGGAAAATCGGCTCGGGCGGATCTGTCAAAGGTCGGCGGAACCCTGGCGGCGACCGCCGAGGGGACACCGATCCGAACAGCCTTTGTTTATTTCCCGAACGGTGCGATTCAGGCGGATTGGTGGCCGACCGGCGAAGGGAAGGATTTTCAGCTCAACAAGACGATGCAGGCGCTGGTGAAGGTGCGCGACCAGATTCAGGTCGTCGGCGGCCTTGACCATGTGAACGCCACCGCCGGGCGCGATGGCCCTGGCGATCACGCGCGCGGCAGCGGCACGTTTTTGACGGGGGTCCGGGTCCGCAAGACAGCCGGGTCGGATATTCACGCGGGAATCTCGATCGACCAGGTCATCGCCAACCGGATTGGCCACCTGACGCGGTTTCCGTCGCTTGAGTTATCGTGTGATGCCGTGCGAAAGTCGGGCAACTGCGACTCCGGTTATTCGTGCGCGTATCAATATAACCTGGCCTGGCGATCGCCGACGCAACCGATTCCTCCCGAGCCGAACCCTCGCCTTCTCTTCGAACGCCTCTTTGGGTCGGGGCGACATGGCGAGCGCAAGGCGAGCCTCAGGCAGCGGTCTGCGCGTCAGCACTCCTTGCTTGACTTCGTGCTCGACGACGCCCGCGCCTTGCAAGGCGATTTGACCTACCGCGATCGCGACAAGCTCGACGAGTTTTTGACAAGCGTTCGCGCCGTGGAGACCCGAATCGCCCAGGCCGAGCGGTTCAGCGACGAGGCTCCCGACCCCGACGTCGAGACCCCCGCCGGAATTCCTCGCGATCACGAAGCGTATGTGCAGATCATGTTCGAGATGCTGGTTCTCGCCTTTCAGACGGATTCGACGCGGGTCGCCACGCTCTTGCTCGCCAACGAAGGAAGCAACCGCCCCTTTCCTGAGATCGGCATTGCCGAGGGGCATCACTCGCTGACCCATCACGGCAACCAGAAGGACATGATCGAGAAGGTCGCCGCGATCGATCGCTGGTATGTTGGTCAACTGGCGCGATTTCTTGAACGCCTGAACGCGTTAAAAGATGTTGACGGTCGCTCCGTTCTGGAAAACTCGATGATTGTCTACGGCAGTGGCAACTCGGACGGCAATCGCCACACACACGTCAATCTTCCCGTTCTTCTGGCGGGGTCGGGGGGAGGAACGCTCAAGGCGGGTCGGTATGTTCAGGCGGGGGGCGTTCCGATGACGAATCTTTATCTCAGCATGGCGGACCGTCTCGGCGTGACCGGCCTTAAGCGGCTCGGCGATTCGACGGGGCGTTACGAAGGCGTCTGATCACCAGTGCGACTTCAAGACATCATCAGATAAAGCCCGATCGCGGAAACGGCCAGGCCGCTGAGCAGGCCGAGCCGTCGGGTCCAGATTCCCTCGTCGTCGTTTCGATTGATCCAGGTGCGCAAGTGCGCGGCCAGGAGGCCGACGGCGACCAGGACGAGGGCCATTCCCGTGCTGAAGGCCCAGAGCAAGACGAGGCCCAGGCCGATCCGTCCCACGGCCTCGGCCAGTACGATCAGGACGACGGCATCCCAGCAGGGGACGACCCCGCCGGCCAGGCCCAGGCCGATCAGTCCTCGCGTCCCGAGACCGGGCCCGGCGAGGGTTGCGTCCTCGGCATCATGCTCATTGTAACCGCCAAGATGACGGCCCAGTCGCCAGAGTCCGACCGACGCGATGATAAACCCCGCGGCATGCGCCAGAATGCGGTTGATATCAGGATAGCGCGTTGACCTCGTCGCCCAGAGAATCGCCGCGACGGCGAGCACACCGCCGATATGGGCGATTGTGATTGTGATCGCCAGAATCACCCCGCGCGACCAGCCCCCCCCTTCGCCGACCGACGCCGCGGCGACGAGCGTCTTGCCGTGTCCCGGTTGGATCGCGTGCGCCGCGCCTAAACCGAGGGCAATCAGCCAGAGGCCGAAGACGGGAATTCTCGACCGGTCAAGCAGCCGCGAGAGCCCGTCGGAGGCAGAACGAATCGGTGCTTTCTTTTCAGGTGGAACGGCCGCCGGGACCTGTTTTTCCGAGCCAGGCGCGTAATCGGCGACGACCTGACGGGTCCGCCGTTCCTCAGGATCAGTCATCTGCCAGACGGGCTGGATCGCAATCGCCGCAACCTCTCCGGGAAGTCCATCGCCCTTGATCGCGACTCCATCAAGGCCACGCAAGGCCAGTCGGCTCGTTCCCTCTCCGGCCTCGTAATTCGTGTCGCGGATCGAGAGCCGACCGCGTTCGGGAAGATCGGCCCTGAAGTGGAAGGTGAACCGGGGATGGTCCTCGACCTTGAGTTCAAAACCCTCAAAATGCAGGTCGATCGGGCGATCGTCAACCGAGACGAGCAGGCCCTTCGCGTTCAAGGGGCCGCTGACGCGCGCATATTCCGCGAACCAGTCGTTTCGATCGCCCCCCGGCAAGGTTCCGACAAGGGCGCGGAGATCCTGTGTGAGCGTTAACTCGGAAAGTCCGACCTCGTAGTCGATCGCCAGACGCGCGGGTGTGACCGTCGCCTGGATGGAACGGTCGACGCGTGCATTGGGGATATCGTGTCCCCGCGCAAGGCTGATCCCCAGGCCGAGGAGAATCGAGACGGTCAGGCAGCATCGCATCGCATTGCGCCAGGGTCTCGAAACAGGAATGATCAGGGAGGGTCGATGATCCTCGGGTTCGACCTTAACATAAGCACCCTGGAAAACAAAGAGCCTTGCCATTCCTCGTGACCGAACCGTTGCGCAACAAGAAAGGGAGGTTCGCATGTCGCGAAAAAACCACGTGGCCACGTTGTAACAATCGTGATTTTGCTCCGTACCTTTACCTGGAAGAACATCAGAGTTTGGTTGAATCTTGCTCAATCCCGCGGTTACCCCCCTTCCCGGAACCAAGGTCTTTAACAAAGTCGCCTACTGGAACCTCACGGGAATCTGGCTCGAAGGCCAAACATTGATGAACTTTTCTTAAAGATTTTCGATTTTAGAAAACAAATTAACTCGACGCGTTCATCTCTGATCGGATATCGTCGCCCTCGATTGGATGGAATCACACTTTAGCATGAGGACGCTCTTCAATGGATTAGCCAGGGAGATTGGCTGAGAAGTCCTTTCCTTGCGACGAAGAACAGGAGCGGAAAGTCACGGAGCGAGGCAGGGAACCATTGCGGGTTCAAGAGTCGGGGTTCGCGCCGAGGACGTCTCCGGTTTTGCCGGATCACGACTTCCGGCAACCCAGGCAAGGGCGGGCCAGCTTGTGGTCGGACCCGCCGTTTTTTTTTGAGATTTGAGTGGCATCCAAGGAGGACTGATATGAATCGATTTGTTCGACGCCTGACCCCCTGTCTGGTCACGGCATTCGTTCTGGCCTGCATTGGCGGCGAGGCCGTCGCCGATTTCGACGCGACGATCATGCCGACGATTACGCCTCAAGGCGACGGGACATCCTTGTATACTTATACCGTCACCGACGCGGCGACGAGCACGTCGAACATCTCCGAGCTTGCGTTGAACATCACGACGCTCTCGCCAGGCGGGACGATTGACACGCCGCCAGGAGCCACGCTTACCCCCGCCGATGCGCCGGTGATCACGATGCCGACGGGATTCATCAACGATTACACAACCGGCAACCCGACGATCACGTTCACCTCGACCGATCCCTCGACGGACATCATGCCCGGCATGAGCGCGGTCTTCTCCTTTTCCAGCGATGCCGGACCGGTTCTTCAGCCGTACCAGTTCACCGACCTGGCGACCGGCCTGACCAGTTCGGGCCTGGTGCTCGCTCCGGTTCCCGAGCCGTCGAGCCTGGCGCTGGTGGGAATTGGCCTGCTGGCTAGCCTGGCGGCTCGGGCGCGGTTTGGCCGCCAACAGACGGCGTAATTACGCTTTTATACCGACATAAAACTGCTTCGCATCATCCGTTTTATTTCCGTCTGGAAACTCACCCGAGGATTTGACTCGATGCGGATTCGCACAGCCCTTTTGCCCGCGGCCATCCTGGCCGCTGGGTGGCTCCTCGCGCCTGCGCTGATGGTGTCGCGGAAGATCGCGGCGTCTGACCACGGCGACACCTTCGAGAACGCCGGTCGACCGGGGGTCGACATGGCCGACGTTTATCTATTCCCCAGTCCGGTCACGCCGGCGAACGTCGTCGTGGTCATGAACGTTCATCCGTTGATTCCGGCCGGGCAGACGGTGGTTCCGTTTGACCCGCAGGTTCTCTATCAGATGAAGTTCATCACCAAAGCGGGCGGCACGGTGGAAGACACCGTGATCCAGTTCCGGTTCATTGGCACCGGGGCCACCCAGCACGTTCAGGTTTCTGGCCCCGCGCACCCCTTGCTCACGGGCACGACCAACGTTTTCGGGCGTCCTTATGCGAAGATGGGCCTGATCAACACTTCCTTTTCGCCGACGCCTGGGATGACCGTTTTTGCCGGGACTCGCTCCGACCCCTTCTTCTTCGACCTCAACCGGTTTTTCATGATCTTTCCCGATCGTGAGACCCCTCTCTCGGGCGAGCAGATCAATTTTCCGAGCATCATGGACGCCGACACGCCCATGAAGAACGGTTTCCGAGGGTTCGCGGCCAGTACCGGATTCGACTCGACACCGGCCGACGACCTGCTCGCGACTCTGAACGTCCTCTCGATCGTCGTCGAGCTTCCCCGCTCCGCGCTCGGCGGGGGCATGGTCAAGCTCTGGGAAACGACCAGCATTCCCAGCGGTTTTCAGTACGTTCAGCAAGACCGACTGGCCCGCCCCGCGGTCAACGAAGCCTTCGCGACGGTCACCGCGAATCGTCACGAGATCAACAACAAGGTCAGTCCGAATCAGGACCCCGCGACGATCGAGCAAGATATCTTAACTTTCATGAACTTCCCCGCCGGTCGTTCCCCGGCGATTGCTCAGGCCCTCGCCTCGGTGCTTGTTCCCGACGTGATGGTGGCGGACCTCTCGCAGCCGTCGACCGTCAAGGCGTCGTATCTCGGCGTCGAGACGGGCGGTTTCACGGGGGGACTCTTCGGCGGTCGCGGTCTGCCCGACGACGTCATTGACATCGACCTGATGGCGATCTTCGGCCCTGTCATTCCGAAACTCAATTCAAAGATCCCCGACGACGGCAAGGAACTTCCTCAGTTCGAGACCGATAACATCGGTCCGCACACGGACTATCAAGACGTCTTTCCGTATCTGGGCAACCCGCTCATGGCCGGCCAGACCTCAAACGGCAAACCGGCCGCGACGCTCGAAGAGGCCCCTGTCACCAATCCCGCGGCCCTCTTCGTCAAGCCGGCGACGGTCAAGCCGGCGGTTGTCAAGCCGGCGACGGTCAAGCCGGCGCCTGCTAAACCGGCGGCTGTTAAGCCAGCGCCCGCCAGGCGATAAGGCCCCACGCCCGGGTTGGCTCGATCGCCTCCCCGGGCCGTTTTTGATCGGATCGGAGGAGTCGATCGACGATGACACACACGCGGCGAGGTTTACGAACGGCCTTCTTGCTTGGAACGATTCTCGCCTGCTGCGCCGCGGGGCTCGGCCTTCGCGTAGGCAGCAGTCCCACACCGGCGGAACCTTACGCCTCCGGGCCGCTCGAACCGCCGAAGCATGCCGCTTTTGATCCCGAAGTGAACAGGACGAGCGTGGCGTACTGGGAGTCGCAAGCCGGTCGCGATCCCGAGGGTGCGCTCGCCTTTCGCGAACTCGCGGCGGCGTATCTGGCGCGACATCGAGAGTCGGGCGATATTGCCGACGCTGTCCGAGCCGAGAAGGCCGCGCGCAGCTCCCTGAAAATTCTCAGTCGAGGGAACGCCAGCGCCTCGGCTCGACTCGCCCGGAGTCTGCTGGCGCAGCATCGATTTCCCGAGGCCCTCGAAGCGGCCCGAGATGCCGCCGTCAGGGACCCCCGAGCCAGTCGGCTTGTCGTCGACGTCCTGATCGAGCTGGGCGATTACGCGGACGCGGAATCGATTCTGACTTCCTCGCCTCCCGGCGCCGATGACCTCAGCTTTTATGCACCCCGGGCTCGACTCGACCTGATTCAAGGGCATCCCGACGCGGCCATTCGAACGCTCCGCGAGGCCGCCCGGATCGCCGAACGTCGCCCCGACATGCCCGCCGAAAACCTCGCCTGGTATGACACGATGATCGGCCACGCCCTCGTCGACGCCGGCCGACTCGACGAGGCCGATCAGTCCTGCCGCGAGGCATTGCGGCTCTTTCCCGGCGACTTTCACGCGATGACCGTTCTGGCCTCGGCCGCCGTCTGGCGCGGAGACTGGCCCTCCGCCCTGGCATGGAGCGAGAAGGCCATCAAGATCTGTCCTCAGAATTTCGAGGCGATCAAGATCCGCGCCGACGCACAGGCCGCGACCGGTCACGGCGCCGAGGCCGAACGCGGATACGCGCGTCTCAGGGAACTCGCCCACTCCTTCCCTCGGATTTACGACCGCCACTGGACCCTCTTCCGTGCCGAGAAGGGTCGCGACCTCGACGAGGCTCTGACTCTCGCCCGCGCCGACCTCGCCTTGCGTCACGACGTTCACGCACACGATACGCTCGCCTGGGTCTGCTTCAAAAAAGGTCTGCAAACCGAGGCCGAATCGGAGATGCGCGAGGCTTTGAAGCACGAAACCCGCGAGGCCACGCTCCTTTATCACGCCGGAATCATCGCCCGAACCGGCGGCGACCTCGCCCGAGCCCGCGATTGTTTCACACAGGCACGGTCGTTGAATCCGCTGGCCGTTCCCTTGCGCTGGCTCCGCTGGACCGAGGCAAGGGCCAATCCTGGCTGAAGGATTTCCAGGTCTCGCGTTCAGGGTCGAACCAGCTCCCGCACCTTGTCGCTTGCCGGAGACCGAGGTACTCTGGAGCCATCCGGGAACCCGGTTGGAGAAGGGCGTCAAGGACAATAAGCGGGGCCTGACCGATCCTCATGAATACCGCGAAGGTCGTCATCCTGGCTTACCTGCTTCTCGCCTTTCGGGTCGACGCGGCCGATTCGAAGAATCCCGGCTTTGATGATCAGGTTGCGCCGATCCTGGCGCGTCGGTGCCTGGATTGTCACTCCGGTCCCGAGCCAAAAGGGAAGCTCGACCTCTCGCGACGCGTCTCGGCGCTTCAAGGGGGTGAGAACGGACCGGCGATCGTGCCGGGCGACCTGGCCGAGAGCCTCGTCTGGGAATATGTCTTCGGCAACGAGATGCCGCCGAAAACCCCACTGCCCGATAACGAGAAGGCCGTTTTGAAGCACTGGATTCTCGCCGGGGCCGGTTGGGGGATCGACCCGATCGACCCCTTTCGCGTGACCACCGACCGCCGCGCCGGTCGCGACTGGTGGGCCTTTCGCCCCTTGACCCGCCCCGCCCCGCCCGCCTCCTCGAAGGATTGCACGCAGACGATCAATCCGATTGATGCCTTCATCAATGAGACGCTCGACGCGCGTGGCCTGTCGCCTTCGCCGCGGGCCGACCGTCGAACCTTGATACGTCGCCTTTCGTTTGACCTCAACGGCCTGCCCCCGACTCCCGAAGAGGTCTCGGCGTTCGAATCCGATCCGGCTCCCGACGCCTATGAGCGGCTGGTTGATCGCCTGCTTGCCTCCCCGGCCTTTGGGGTGCGTTGGGCGCGGCTCTGGCTTGATGTCGCCCGATTTGGTGAGAGCAACGGATTTGAATATGACGAGTTCCGGCCCAATGCCTGGCGATACCGCGACTGGGTCGTCTCGGCCTTGAATGCCAACATGCGTTACGACGACTTTGTTCGTCTTCAGCTTGCGGGCGATCTGCTCCGTCCCGACGATCCGACGGCGGTCGAGGCCACGGGCTTTCTTGTCGGCGGTGCCTATGATACGGTCGGCCAGGCGCAGCAAAGTCTTCCGATGCGCAAGGTGGTCAGGCAGGACGAGATGGAAGACCTCGTCGGCACGGTCGGCCAGACCTTTCTCGGGCTCACGATTCATTGTGCCCGATGCCACGACCACAAGTTCGACCCGATCCGCCAGGCCGATTATTATCGCCTCGCCGCCACGCTTTCCGGGATCTCGCGCGCCGAGCGCGACCTCTCGCCGATCGATCCGATGTATCAGGCCGAGACGCGCCGACTCGCTCGATTGACCGAGCGAATTCAAGCGATCGAAGGCCCCGCCCGCGCCCTGCGGATCGCGGCCGGTCGTTCCTCGAACGCGTTGACGCCTCTGGGCCTCTGGTCCTTCGCCGATGGACCTAATGATCAGATCGGAGCGCTGCGCGTCTCGCTTCAAGGCGGCGCCAGACTCGACCGCGATGGGCTAAAGCTTGACGGTGAAACCGGCTACGCCCAGACACCGCCGATCGATCGCGACCTGACCGCCAGGACGTTCGTGGCCTGGGTGCGCCTGGATCAACTTCAACAGCGCGGCGGAGGTGTTATCGGCCTTCAGACGCTCGATGGCAACATCTTCGACACGATCGTCTTCGGTGAGCGCGACCCGGGTCAATGGATGGCCGGAAGCGACTTCTATCGACGTACTCAGCCCTTCGCGGGCGCGGCCGAGACCGACTCGAAAAAAACCGTCTGCATGGCGATCACCTACGCAACGGACGGAACGATTTCGGCCTATCGCGACGGCCTTCCTTATGGTCGGTCCTATCCAACGGGCGGTCCCGTGACCTTCCGCGCGGGTCAGGCTCGGTTCGTTTTCGGGATGCGGCATGGGACAGGCCCCGGTTCCGGCCGGATGCTCGCCGGCCAGATCCTTCGCGCCGCGGTCTTTGAAGGGGCCCTTCAGGCCGACGAAATCGCCACGATCTCCGCGCCCGGCGGAATGGCAACCGATGATATCGCGGCCGACCTCAGTCTCAGCGAACGCTCGGAACGCGCCCGGCTTTTGAACGAACGCGAAAAAGGTCGAGCGTCGCTTGTGGGCAAGGCGCGACGCGCCTATGCCATCGTGTCGAAGACGCCCGATCCCACCTTCGTGCTGGCGCGCGGCAACCCGGCGAGCCCCGGCGCGATCGTCGCCCCCGGTGGTGTCGCCGCTGTTCCTGGACCTTCCAGCGATTTCGGCCTGGCTCCCGACGCGACAGACGCCGCGCGTCGCGTCAAGCTGGCCGACTGGATTGTCGATTCGTCGAATCCCCTCACGGCGCGGACGTTGGTGAACCGACTCTGGCAGGCCCATTTTGGGTCTGGCCTGGTGGAGACGTCCAGCGACCTGGGCTTCAACGGCGGTCGACCGTCGCATCCGCTCTTGCTCGACTGGCTCGCCTCCGAGTTCAACGCGACCGGCGGGGATATCAAGGCGTTGCACCGGCTCATCGTCACCTCGGCGGCCTATCGGCGATCCTCGCGTTTTCAAGCCGCCGCCGCCCGCGTTGATGCCGCGAGTCGTTTTTTATGGCGGATGCCCCCGCGTCGCCTCGAAGCCGAGATGGTTCGCGACGCGATGCTCTCTGTCTCCGGCGCCTTGAATCCCACCTCGGGAGGCCCTGGTTACCGCGAATTTGCTCTAGAGCGCGCTCCGGGAAGCCCGGCGATGATCTACAAGGCCGTTGATCCGACCGGTCCGGCCCTTGGTCGCCGCACGCTTTATCGAACCTGGGCGCGCGGCGGTCGCGACGCCTTTCTCGACGCCTTTGACTGCCCCGACCCGTCGACGGCCACCCCGCGTCGGGCCGCGACCACGACGCCTCTCCAGGCCCTCGCGCTATTGAACAACGCTCTGACGATCCGGCTCAGCATCACCTTCGCCGATCGCCTTCGCCGCGAGGCGGGCGACGATCCCCTGCGGCAGGTCGATCGCGCCTATTTGCTCGCCCTCGGGCGACCCGCCAGCGATGCCGAGCGTGCCCAGGCCGTCCGCGTCGTCAACGACCACGGCGCCGAGGCACTGGCCCGGGCGGTTTTTAACAGCAACGAGTTCCTTTACGTGGATTGATTCCCGATTGCGGAGTTTCCGGCCATGACCGCTCGCCGCGACTTCCTCTCCTGGGTCGGCAGCGGCCTCTTCAACGCCGCCGCGGCGGGCCTCTTGCTTCGCGATGGCGTTCTCAGGGCCGAAACTCCGACCGATCCCGACTCCGCGGGCGTTTATTCCCCGGTTGCTCCCAAGGCAAAACGGGCGATTCACATCTGCCTACTCGGCGCGCTTAGCCAGGTTGACTCCTTTGATCACAAGCCGGGCCTGATCGCCGCGCATGGTCAATCGCTCTCAACGTCCGAGCGGCCCGACGTCTTTTTTGGCAAGGTCGGCCGCCTTCGCGCTCCCGACTGGTCGTTTCGTCCGCGCGGTCGTTGCGGCATGCCGATCTCGGCACTCTTTCCCGAGATTGGCGGTGTCGCCGACGAGTTGACCGTCATCAACTCGATGATCTCCGACACGTCGAACCACACACCCGCGACCTTCCAGGAAAACAGCGGTTTCCGGCTCAACGGGTTCCCCTCGCTCGGCTCGTGGCTCAGCTACGGCCTGGGGTCCGAGGCCGACGACCTTCCCTCGTTCGTTGTGATTCCCGACGCTCGCGAATATCCGGCCGGAGGCGCGATCAACTGGTCAAGCGGCTTCCTGCCCGCCAGGCATCAAGGCGTCGTGATCCGTTCCAAGGGCGACCCGATCGACGACCTCTTCCCCGCCCGCCCCATTCCCGCCGACGCCGATCGCGCCACCCGCGACCTTGCCGAGGCCATGAACCTTCGCCACGCCGCCGAACGCGAGGGGGATGACGCCCTGACCGCCCGGATTCGCGGCTATCGCCTCGCTGCTCGGATGCAGCGCGCTGTTCCCGAGGTGGCCAGCCTCGCGGGCGAGTCGGCCGAGTCTCAGGCTCTTTACGGACTGGATCGACCCGAGACGGCCGATTTCGGCCGCGCCTGCCTGATCGCTCGCCGACTCATGGAGCGCGGGGTTCGGTTCGTGCAGCTTTTTTCGGGAGGAACGTTCGGAAGTCCCCGACGCAACTGGGACGGTCACGAGAATGTGAAGGCAAACCACGGTCAGGAAGCGCTTCGGATCGACCGCCCGGTCGCCGGACTTCTCAAGGATCTCCGCCGCCGTGGCCTGCTTGATGACACGCTTGTCCTTTTCACGACCGAATTCGGCCGGACTCCATTCACGCAGGCTCCCGACGACGTCGTGGGGACCGGCCGCGACCACAATCAGTACGGCTTCTCCGTCTGGCTCGCCGGGGCGGGGCTGAAGCACGGCTTCCGCCACGGCTCGACCGACGAGATCGGCTGGAAGGCCGTGGAAAACCCTGTCGCCTGGCCCGACTTTCACGCCACGGTCCTTCACCTCCTCGGCATCGATCACGAGCGCCTGACCTATTACCACGACGGCATTCAGCGCCGCCTGACCAACGTCCACGGCCGACTCGTTCGCGAGATCCTGGCCTGACGCTTTAACGCTCAGATCCACCCCCGCGCCTTGCCGCCCCCGCATAGAATCTCGGTAGCTTCCAAAACAAGGAGCCACCTTGCCATGACACGCTCGGGCGATCGGTTTGAATCACTGCTCCGTCTCATCAACGTCGAGCCCGGCGACGTTCCGTCGGGATCGCCGGCAACACCCCGGCCCGCCGCGCCGGCCGAGGCCGACCTGCTCGACGCCTATTCTCAGGCGGTCATCGGCGTCGTTCAAAAGGTCGGTCCGGCGGTCGTCTCGGTCACCGGCCGACGCGGCGATCGTGGCGGCGGGATGGGTTCCGGGTTCCTGATCACGCCCGACGGCTACGCGCTCACGAACAGCCACGTCGTTCATGGCCGCGACCGCCTTGGCGCGATCACCCAGGAAGGGGACACCCTCGACGCCGACCTCATCGGCGATGACCCGGCGACCGATACGGCCCTGATTCGTCTCGCCTCACGCGACCTGCCGCATGCCGAGCTTGGCGATTCGGGAACACTCCGCGTGGGCCAGCTTGTCATCGCCGTCGGCAACCCGCTCGGGTTTCAGTCCACCGTCTCGACAGGCGTCGTCAGCGCTCTGGGCCGTGCCCTTCGGGGCGAAGGGGGTCGGCTGATTGACGACATCATCCAGCACACGGCCCCCTTGAACCCGGGCAACTCGGGCGGCCCGCTCGTCGATTCGCGCGGCCGGGTTGTCGGTATCAACACGGCAATCATTCCGATGGCGCAGGGCCTTGGGTTTGCCGTTCCGGGCAATACCGCCCGCTGGGTCCTTTCCGAATTGATCAGTCACGGCCGGGTTCGCCGGCTCTCGCTGGGTCTGACGGCGACGGTCGTTCCCGTGCCTCGCCGACTCGCCCGCGAACTTGACCTGCTCAACGACCGCGCCGCCGAGGTGATTGCCACCACGCCCGGCGGTCCGTCGGAGATGGCGGGCTTGACCAGCGGCGATTGGATCGTCTCGGTGAACGGCCGGATTGTCAGCGGCGTCGACGACCTTCACCGGCTTCTCGCGCGCCTTCCCTGGAATCAGCCCGTCGCGCTGGGGATTGTCCGCGACGAACACTTGATGGACCTACCCGTCACACCTCAACTCGCTTCCTGATTCGTGCGAGCGACCCACGCCGCGACAAGAATTCCCGAGAAAAACTCTGGAGTTTTCCCAAGGTGTGGGATACCTTGAAACGTACGGAATGCCTCACAAGCGGACGTATTCAAGGTCGTGCCAGGTTTCCACCCCCTCACTATTGGCATGCGCTCCCGCTTGTGATGGTTTTTCAGGGTTCGGTCACGGAAGGAATACCCGGCGGGCAGGCAGGTCAATGCCGACAGCCCGACCCACCGGGTTCGTCCTTCTATCCATCTTCAAAGCCAAGGCATAAATCCATCTCACGAAGGTGTTGTCTTCAGGCAACCCTTTTCTCCATCTCCGTGCGCGGACAGAAACCTCCCAGCGCCGCGAGGTTACTATCCGCGTCCGGGTCGGCTCGACTGCCGGTTGCAGCCCCAGACACAGCGGCGTGTTTTTCTGGGACGAAGAGGTCGAACATGCAGGTCACGCTCACCCGGAACGATGAGTCCGTCCACAAAGAATATCCGATCAAGGTGGATCGCTATGTGATCGGCCGCGATCACTCGTGCAACCTTCGGATCGATCACGGGCGGATCAGCCGAAATCATTGCCGGATTCTCCTTTCTGGCGATCGCGTTCTGGTCGAGGCGCTTTACTCGGCGGCGGGAACCGCAGTCAACCAGACGGTGCTCGACCCCAACCGCCCCCCGGTCGAAGTTCACGACGGCGATCACCTCTGGGTCGGTCCCGAACATTTCCAGTTTCGGATCGACATGGACGCGCCTGGGCATGTCATGACCTCTGCCCCGGAGCGCGAGGCGCTTTTCGACAACGTGGCAATTGCGAACCCGTTGTTAACACCCGGTCAGCCCGCGAATCCGCTCCTGAAAAACACAACGACGCGTCCCTATCGCTCACCTCTCCCGGCTCTTGTCACGCAAAAACGTCACGAGACCGCCGAGGATACTGACGACGACGCAACCGATCTGGGAACCGAAACTTACGGGGTTGAGGATACGGAAGAACTCGGCACTCTCGTCGTGACCGAGAAAGACGGGGTGGTTCTGGTCCGTCTTCTCAAGAAGGCAATTGTCACCGAGGCGGATATCCGAGCGATTTCCGACCCATTGAGAAGCCTGATTGACGCCGGTCAGAACCGGATCACGCTTCACTTCGGCAAGGTGGAACGGCTCTCCAGCGAGGTTCTCGGCGAGGTCTTCCAGGTTCACCGGCGCTGCAAGGCCCAGGGGGGCCTGCTCAAGATTTGCCGGGTCTCGCCGCAGGTCGCCAGCGTCTTCGCGCTCACGAACCTGCAACGGCATATCGAGATTTTTCCCGACGAAACCCAGGCCCTGAAAAGCGTCTGGCCCCCTCCCGTTCAAAAGATCGTGGCCAGTCCACCCCGTCCCCCGACGCGCGACCTCGAACCCGCGCGACCGCCAACGACCCGAGTGCAACTCGTTGTCGAGGTCGGTCGCGCCCGAGGAAAGACACTTGACCTGAATGTGCCCGAGTTCCTGATTGGCCGCGACAAGGAATGCCACCTTCGCCCGAATTGCAACGAGGTGAGTCGTCTTCACGCGGCGATTGAACAGCGCGAAGGGCGAGTCTTCGTTCGCGACCTCGGCAGCACTGCGGGAACCTATCTGAACGGCCAGATCCTCCGCGACGAGGACGCCGAGGCACGCCACGGCGACCGCCTTCAGATCGAGGCCCTTCAATTCACGATATCGATTACCAGGCCAACAACCCCCGCCCCTTCCTCAACCGCCGCGAATCCATTTGGAGAACTCTACGAGGACACGGCCCCGGCCGACCCGAATGCGTCAACCTCGCTGATTCCCCTGCCCAACCTTCCCCCCGTCGAAGATTCCGCCACAGGTTCGACCAGGAAACGCGATCGGGGACACCAGGCGCTGACGCTGCGAATCGTCAACGGGGTCAAAGTCTTATCCATCATGACCGCCGACCTCGGCAACGAAGACAACATCAGCGCCGTTCGAGCCGGCCTTGAAGCGATTCCGATCGATCCCGGAAGCGAGCGACGGATTCTTAACCTGGAACACGTCTCGACGATCTCCAAGGGAGCCGTCGTGATGCTGCTCGCTCGTGCCCAGCAGCACCAACGCGCCGGCGCGACCCTGCGGGTCTGTCAGATCGAACCGAGAATCCAGACGATTCTCGATGCAACCCAGCTACCCAACATGCTCGACATCTATCCGACACTCCAGGACGCATTGAATGCACCCTGGAATGCCCTGGACGTGAGCCCCGACCCAGCGGAGGCCGGCTCGGTCTGACAATCGTTTCGGTCCTGAAGACCGACCCGTGTCAAATGCCAAAGACGTGAATTCATCGCCTTGGGTCGTTGACGGCGTCGAATGTCATCAGTTGAAGACCGGGCGATTATGTCGGTGTCGCCGGGCGTAGACAATTCCGAGCACGATCACACCGAGACAGGACGAAACAAGGCTCGCGGGTTCAGGAACGGTTCCCGGTTTACCGATCATTCCAGACGACTCGACTTTCAAGTCCTTGCCAGGGTTGCCTGTTCGGGTGCTCTGGGCCACAAAACTTCGAACCGCTCGCGGTGCCCCCGAAGTCGACCTGGCCGTGAAGCCCTTGAGCAGCAGCGGGCCCGTGATCGGTCTGCTGTCCACATGGCGGAAGATCAAATTCGGCAGGGCGGGATCGTCCGAATATGTTCGATCGACGGTGGGACTTGTCGGTTCCGTCGAGACCGACCAGCCCGCGGGAGCCTGGGCTGATCCCTGAACGAGGCCAGGCGGATCAATAATCCGAATGTCGTCACCCTGGTCGATGCGATCTTTCGCCGAGACCCAGGCGTGATACTGCAGGGTCGTGCTCGAACCCGCCGGAGCGGTTCCGGCGAGAGTCACGCGCACTCCCGGTCGCGGATCGGCCGCGCCTGTTAGAAAAATACCGGGAATGACTAGACCCGCGGCGAGTGCCAGGCCAATTCCTTGCCATCGAACGTCTTTCATGGGTGCTTAACTCCTTGCGGCAACTCTCCCAGTTCGCGAGCTTATCACCCCCCTGTACCGACAGGGGAGATAAGCGGCTCGGGCGAGCCCCTCGGAAGGCGAGGTCGGGCGTCGTCGCAAGGGCGGGGTCGGCGTTGACCCCATGCTCCAAAGTCCCGAACGCTCGGTGGGCCTGGAGCAAGGACTGGCGGTAGGGCTCAGGATACTCAACGGCGCTCGTCTTGGCAAACCAGAAGACTCCAATCCCCGTTGCGGATCAGTCCATGTTGCCATTTCACCACAACGGGTCGTAAATTCCTTTAAGCAACCTCGATGCCGCTTTGGCAAGCATCGTTCCCAACGTTGCGTCAAAGCAGCAGATCGTTCAGGCCCCTTAGCCCGATCGGCTCACGAGACGCGAACGGCTCGGCGTGAAAGACGCCCGCCAGATTCCCCCAGAATCGGTTGCGATCGCAGACGGAGTCAATTACCCTTGGTCGGCCATCGTGTTGATTGTCAACGAGTTGCGACCGATAACACGACATCGCCTCGCGTTTCGCGTCGATCTGCTCCGAGATATCGACAAGCAGGCTGGGCCGTTCGACTATTCGCAAGTGAACGCTGAAGTAATAGAAAATTCGGGCGGGATGATGCGGGGTTCCCGGGATATCGGATTTCGAAAGTTTGCTCCAGAACCGGGCATCTTCGACGAGCTTTGAGGCAGCCGTATGGTCCGGGTGAGCATCCTCCCAGTAAGGGGCGAAGAGAAGCTTCGGTTTGACTCTTCGAAAAACTCCCGCGAGTGCTCGACGATTGCTGAGCGTTGCCTCAAGACTTCGGTTCGGCAATCCCAGATTTTCGCGCCAGGGGTTTCCCATAACCTTTGTTGCCGCCTCGGTTTCCGCGGCGCGAAGGGGCAGGCTGCCCAACGGCGTCGGCTCGCCACTGGTCAGGTCAAGAATCCCGACCTTCCATCCCTGATTCATCATCCTGACGATCGTGCCTCCCATGCCCAGTTCGGCATCGTCGGGATGGGGGGCGATGACAAGAGCGTCGAGCATTGGTCTCCTCTCCGCGATCGTAAGAACCTTCCGCCCACGTCCCGAACCTTACAGAGACCCGGAGCCTGTCTCCAGGAGGTTTTCCGGGCGAATCCAGGTCGTCTGGCAGGTCGATCGAATCGTGCTCCACGACTTCCCCGTGATCCGCTCAAGAACTCGGATGGCCGAGAGTACCGTGGCCATCGTCCCTTGCCCTGGAAAGACCGAGTCGCCGACGACCCAGAGGCCATCGCCGAAAACGTCGGACCCCACGGCCAGGGCGTTGCTGTTCGCTCGCGAGACCGGCGGCCCTCCCACGGCACCCAGGCTCCGTCGCGTATAACGAGCAAAGCTGCGTGGACTGGCGAATTCCGCGTGGATCAACTGTTTGCTCAAGTTGGGGAAGGCCTGGTTCAGAGCGCCCAGCAATCGATCGCGGTACATTTGCTTCTTCGCATCGTAGGAAGGCCGGTCAAGGTCCGTCCAATCATCCGGCGTCGTGTGGGTCGAGAGCGTGGCCAGGCGGACGTTCGGTGGTCCGTAACCCTCGTCCTGGACGGGCGATAACGAGATGAGAACATTGTTTCCGTCATGCGGTGGCTGGTCATAATCCTGAAGAACCTGATGAAACAGAGGCGCCTCATCGGATATCGCCGAGCGTTCCAGAGCGAGATATCCGGTGAAGGCGCTCCAGACAGCCCTCGATTTTTGTTCGGAACGCCCCAGCCGTCCTTCAAGCGTCCGGCCGAGGAGCCGGGCCGCGAGGTCGAGTGGCAGGTTGAACGCAACCTGTCGTGATTTGAGGACTTGGCGTCGCCGGGTCACGATGGTGAAACCCGCTTTTGCGTCGGCTTCGACCTGGTCGACGATGGTCGCCTTGCGGAGGTCGCCGCCGAGCGCGGCGAAGCGAGAACCGAGGCCCTCGGCCAGGGCACGCATCCCCCCTTTCGGCCGGCACATGCCCAGTCGGTAAGCCTGAAGACAGGCCGAGGCGTTGGCGAAGGGGACTGTCTCTGGTCCCGCCTGCGCGGTGTCTTGCAAGAGCATGGCAATGAGGGCTTGAAAGGGAGGGTCGCGATCGAGGCCCGTGCAACGAAGGACGTCGCGGACGGTTACCAGCCAGAGCGAGGCCGCGAGACTTCCGCGGAGGCCGAGCAACGCAAAATCATGAACGAGGTCGGCCGCCGATCGGACCGGAAGCCTGGGAACCTGGGACGCGGCCTGAAAAAGCAGGTTGCCGACAGATTCCTGAAGTCTCCAGAAGAATCTCTGGCCGCGATCATGTCCCGGGAATGTCTCGGCCGAGGCACGCTCAAAATCCTCGCGGTTCGGCACGATATCGAGGACGCGATCGGGGAGATGAACGCGGTAACTCGTTGTCTGGACGCCCTCAAAGTCAACACCGACGCTCGCGAGCAGGTCGCCGATCGGTTCTCCTTGCCGCAGGCCCATGAGCGCCGTGGCCCCGGCGTCAAACGTGTAAGGTCCGCGTTCAAAGTACCCCGCACAGCCGCCGAGCCTGGTATGCGCTTCCAGCAAGACCGTCCGCAGGCCAAGACGTTGCGCCAGGGCCGCCAACGCCAACCCACCGACCCCGCCGCCAACGACCGCCAGGTCATACTCTCCAGCCCAGGCCATGCTTGCCCCTTGACGTCCTGCGATCTGTCCCGTTTCCGTCAAGCCAACCTCGTTACTCACTATAGGCAGTCGGAAACACCAATCCTCCGCCAGTGCCTGGAAACCAAATCTGCTCGAAATCTTTCAGAAACCGTCGGCTTCCGTCAAAGTTCTTGCAAGGAATTTGATTTTTCCGAGGGAAAGAGGCAATCTTATGCCAGCTCAGAGGTTGTCTTGCGTCGAAGGGCGTGAGAGAATTGCCGACGTCTTGAGTTGGGATCGGTTCTTCGGGTCGGGTCGGGTCGGGTCGGGTTTGTGGGAGTGGGCCGATGCCGGGATTCGTGAAGATGGCAACCCTGGACGAGTTACCGCCAGGTGAGGCCAAGGAGGTTGAACACGCCGGACGCATTTACGCCCTCTTTAACGTGGACGGAGTGATCACCGCGATTGACGGAATCTGTCCGCATCAAGGGGGGCCGCTCGCCGATGGACCGCGAGAAGGTACCATGGTCTCCTGCCCCTGGCATGGCTGGCAATTCGACGTTTGCACGGGCAAGTCGCCGATGGGTCCACGTGTCAAGCAACCGGTTTACGAGGTGAAAATCGACGGAACCGACGTCCTGGTCAACGTGGCCTAGGTGACCGGCAACAAGTCCACCAAGACGTATCGTGCCACGGATTTAGGTCTCTCCGCCGTCCGTGCGAACCGAGGACCATAGCGAGACCGGTGACGCACTTCCGTTCGTTTCGCAACACCGACACCGCGGCACTCGCGGCGCTCTGGAACCGCGGGGTTCTCGGCGGGTCCATCGCCAGGCCCTTGACCGTCCACGAATTCGAGGCCCGGGTCGTCGGCAATCCCCTTTTTGACGCCCAGGGGCTAACCGTCGCCGTGTCGAACGACCGTCCGGTCGGCTTCGCGCACGCGGGCTTTGGTCCCGACGCGGAAGACCTCGGCCCGAAACCCCGCCCTCTCACCCTGTCTCACGACCTCGGAACGGTCGGAATGCTCGTCGTCGAACCGTGTAACGACGATCCCGAAATCGAGGCCGAGCTTCTGGCACGTTCGGAAGGCTATCTGATCGAACGTGGCGCCTCGGTGATTTACGCCGGGGGCCAGTTTCCGTTAAACCCTTTCTACTGGGGCGTTTACGGCGGCAGCGAATGGGCCGGAATTCTCGCCTCGCACGTCCCGTTTCTTCGGGCGGTGAGCCGGGCAGGTTATGAACCGGTCAGCGAGACGATCTTGCTCGAAGCGGATCTCGCCAGGCCCGAGCTTCGCGACCCGCGCGGGGTCTTGATGCGCAGGGTGACTCGCGTTGAGGTCGTTGAAGATGCCCTGCCGGCGACCTGGTGGCATGCGCTGGCGATCGGCGATTTTCGGCCGACGACGTACCGCTTACTCTCAAAGGCGAACGAGCAGGAATACGTTCGAGCCTCGACCTGGGACATGACCTGGTTCGGCCGCCGCGACGGCCGCGCCCGGATCGGCCTGATTGACATGGAGGTGAACGCCGATCATCGTCGCAAAGGGTACGGCCGCCATCTTGTCAACGAGATCCTCCGCGTCGCCCGAGCCCAGGCGACGGCTTCGGTCGACGTGCAGACTCGCTCCACCAACGCGCCGGCGCTCGGTCTGTATCAATCCCTTGGCTTTGAACCCGTGGAAACCGCCACGCTTTACCGACGTCCCGGTCCATCGTCTTGATTCTCCAGGTCTTGCCGGTCGGCCCCGCGCACGGTTAATACGGTAAGATCAAGAGCACGCGTCGAGGCGGCTTCACAGGGCTCGCCTGTCGTCCTCTTTCTCGATCTCTTTCGTTCGAAGGCCGATTCGGAATCGATCCAAACATGGGACGCCGACCGCGAAACCGTCTGGAACTTCGTGCCGAGGCCGAACGCGCCGAGGCCCTGGGCCTGAACACGCCTCCCGAAAAAAAGCCAAGGGCCGACCCGACCGAGCGGCGTCCGAAACCGTCGCCCGCCGCCAGGATGCGGGTTGTCTGGGCCGTCTGCGACATCGGCGGTCGAACGGTGGCGACCTTCGATTATCCCGAGAAAGCCGCCGCCGAGGCCAGGGCCGCCGAACTGAAGGCCCGAGGCAAGGGCGAACATTTCGTCCGGTCGCTCAAGGAACCGATGGGGTAATTGAGTTCTTTCGCTTCCGGTTCCATTGTCGCGACTTCGAGCGGAGCGAACCTTCAGGACCGGTCCTCGGTCCAGTTTCGAAACTGGAATTTACGCAACCAGGGCATCCGGGCGGGTTGTCCGGGTGCATTCGATCCTTTAGAATCTTACTGATTCTGAAACACGGCCCCCGATGGGGCCGGGCCTGATGATTGCGGGACGGATAACCCGTCCGGAAATGAGGAATGCCGTGGCGACGATCGACCAGCAGACTTCGACCGAACCGAAAACCAAACCGTTTACCGGGGCCGACGTCCTCGTTGAATCGCTCGTGCGGCATGGCGTTGAGGTCATCTTCGCCTATCCCGGCGGCGCCAGCATGCCGATGCACCAGGCCCTCACGCGCTACAAGGATAAGATCCGCACGATTCTGCCGCGCCATGAGCAAGGAGGCGTCTTCGCCGCCGAAGGCTACGCTCGGGTCACCGGCAAGCCCGGCGTCGTGATGGCGACGTCTGGTCCAGGGGCCCTGAACCTGGTGACCGGCCTTGCCGACGCCAAGCTTGACTCCCTCCCGATCGTGGCGATCACCGGCCAGGTTCCCACCCACGTCATCGGCACCGACGCGTTTCAGGAAACGCCGATGGTCGAGGTCTGTCGGGCGATCACGAAGCATCATTACCTGGTGCAGAACGCTCGCGACATGGCCCGGATCGTCAAGGAAGCCTTTCACATCGCCAGCACCGGACGCCCCGGCCCGGTGCTCATCGACGTTCCCAAGGACGTCCAGAATACGCTCGTGCCGAACCCGGATTACGACGTCGCGATGGCCTTACCCGGCTACCGACTTCCCGGTCCCCCGTCCGCCGAGAAGATCCGCGAGGCCCTTGACGCGATCAAGAAAAGCAAGAAGCCGATCATCTATTGCGGCGGCGGCGTGATCGCCTCGGGAGCGGCCGAGGAACTCCGCGAATTCGCCGCGAAGACCGGCATTCCCGTCGCCATGACCTTGCAAGGGCTTGGTGCCTTCCCGAGCGATCATTATCTCTCGCTCGGCATGCTCGGAATGCACGGCACGGTCTATTCCAACAACGCCATCAACGAGGCCGATCTCTTGCTGGCGCTTGGGGTTCGGTTCGATGACCGGGTGACCGGCAAGCTCAGCGAGTTCGCCAAGCACGGGCGGATCATCCACGTCGATATCGACGCCTCGGAGATCAACAAGAACAAGAAGGCGCACACGGCGATCAATACCGACGTCAAGTCATTCCTTTCCGCGATTTCGCCGTCGGCCGAAAAGGGTGACTGGCGCGACTGGCACCAGCAGCTTGACGCCTGGCGCGCCAGCGACCCGATGACGTATGATCAACGCGACGACGCGATCATGCCCCAGTACGTCATCGATCAGTTCTCGAATCTGGCGAAGGGCGATTTCATCATGACGACGGGCGTCGGCCAGCACCAGATGTGGGCCGCGCAGTGGACGAAGTTCAACAAGGCCCGGACCTGGGTCACCTCCGGCGGCCTCGGTTCGATGGGCTTCGGCCTTCCCGCGGCGATGGGTGCCCAGGCCGCCTTCCCGGACGCCCTCGTGGTGGATGTCGATGGCGACGGCAGCCTCGTCATGAACATCCAGGAACTGGCGACTCTCTACTGTGAAAAGCTTCCCGTGAAGGTCATCCTGCTGAACAACCAGCACCTTGGCATGGTCGTCCAGTGGGAAGACCGTTTCCACGCCGGCAACCGCGCTCACACGTATCTCGGCCCGATTGACCATCCCGAGGCGACCGGCCAGGGCGAAGGCGATCTCCCCGAGGTTTCCTATCCCGACTTCATCGGGATCGCCAAGGGGTTCGGCATCGCCGCCCGCCAGATTCGCCACAAGGCCGACGTCGTCGACGCTCTCAAGGAGATGATCGCCCACGACGGCCCATACGTTCTTGAGTTCATGGTCCCCTACCAGGAGCACGTCCTGCCGATGATCCCGGCGGGGGGGACGTACAGGGATATCATCAAGAGCTAGTCGGCGTGGGGTCAGACTCAAGCTTATGGATTGGCTCATCTTCCTTGTCGTTTCCGCAGCCGTTTTCGGGGGTTTCGGCGCGTGGATCGCGGCCCAGAAGCGACGCGGGATATTCGAAGGCTTCGTGCTGGGTCTCTTGTTCGGTCCTCTCGGCGTTTTGGTCGAAGCCATGCTACCCATGGGGATCGGACAGTTGAGCAGTTTGGAAACCGACTGTATTGTGCAGCCAAAGATCGACGAGGGAGGTGTTATCGCTGAGGAAGAAGCCGTTGCCATACCCTGCTTAGCCTGCGGTGAGGAGATCCCTGGAGCGAAGACACGGTGTCCGGCTTGCGGCTGGTCCTATGTTGGTGATAAGTCGTAGGAGGGGCATTGCTCACCTATCCTCTGACCCCTCAACGTTTTCGGTGGGCGGTGTCCATCCAACGTCAAGAAGCATGATTGATCCCTCACGTCGGGATACCGCTCCCGAACTCAGAAGCCCCCCACCATGGCCACCGCCCCCTCAACGGCCTCTCCTCACCGTTCGGTCGATGCCCGAGGCCGGGTCCTCCCGATGACCGATAACGAGATACGCGCGCGGGCCGTTGAGATCGCTCGCGGCCTCGATGCTCTCGATGACATGGGTGACGAGGAAGAACAACGGCATACGCTTGAGGCTCTCATCAGGGCCGTTGATGAAGAGCCGCTCTCCGATCGAAAACGGTTTCGCTGATGCGTCTTGTTTTCCTCGATTCCGGACCGCTGGGATTACTGGCCAATGCTCGGGGAAAGCCTCGGCCCGATGAGTGCCGAACGTGGGTCAAGTCTCTGGCTAAGAGCGGTGTTCGCATCTTTGTCCCGGAGATAGCCGACTACGAGATTCGGCGAAAGCTGCTGCATATCGGGTCGACCAATGGAATTCGGCGACTCGACCAGGTCAAGGCAACCCTGGAATACGTCCCCTTGAACACGGATGTCATGTTGCGCGCGGCGGAATTGTGGGCGATGGCTCGACGCATCGGCTTGACGACGGCTCCCCCAGAAGCGATCGACGGTGACTGCATCCTCGCCGCGCAGGCCCTGATGGCCGCGGGACCGAACGACTCGGTGACCGTCGCCACGGAGAATGTTCGCCACCTCGGTCGATTGGTCAACGCCGCGCATTGGGAACCGATCACAGGCACGTCAACGGATGTTTGAGCGAAATTTTTGCTAATAAGTCGATTATAACTGTCCCCCCGTTAACCCGATGACCTGTCCCGAGAGAAATCCCGAGCCCTCCGAAAGAAGATAAGCGACTGCGCCGGAGACGTCGTCGGGATCGCAGAGGCGGCCGAGGGGCACCCGAGCGGCTTCCAGCTTGCGCTGAGGTTCGGTTTTATGTTGATTCATTCCAGTCGGAATGAACGATGGGCAAACGGCGTTAATGGTGATCTTCCGCCGAGCCAGTTCCGGGGCCAGCAGTTTGACGGCATTCTCAAGCGCCGCCTTGCCAAGCGAATAGCCGGCCATTGTGATCACCGGCTTCTGACTTCCCACCACCGACCCGATCGCCACGAACCGACCCCCCTCTTCGCCGACTGTCTCAAAAAGGAGCCGGGCCAGGCGGATGGTTGTCGTCGAGCCGAAGAGAATCTGGCTCTCGATCACCTCATCCTGCGCCTGGAGCAGACCCCCCAGAGGCGCACCGGGCCAGGCCGCGTGGACAATCCCATAAAGCGAACGACCGCCGAGCACCTCGCGCATCCCGAGACTCAAATTCGCGTCCGCCAGGTCGGCCCGCCATTCGCGAACGCCGGGGAGACCGCGAATTTCCTCGGGAAGCGAGACGCTCCGGGTCAACGCCAGCACGTCAAAGCGTTCCGAAAGCGTTTCCACAAGGCGGACACCCAGGCCCCCCGAGGCGCCCGTGACAAGGACGATCGGACGCCCTTCGCCCGAACGTGACGTCTCCGCGACAGGCCGAACCTGCTCTTTTTGCGTGATCGGTTCGTGGAGCGTGAACCCCATGACGATCTCGGCCGTCGGCACCTGCCGCGAGGTTTCGACGACGGTCACCTTGACCTGTCCGCCGCGACTCTCCGCGTTCCAGGCCGTGATTTCGCCGCGAACGCGTACGCGGCATGGGAAGTACAAAGGGGCCGGGAATCGAGCGCCGAGGCTTGCCAGAAGCACGAATTGCCCCGGCAAATGCATGCCGATCATCGCCGAGGCCAGGCCGACCTGAAAGGCGCCATGCACGAGTCGGCCGCCGTAAGAGGTGCCTCGGGCATACTCAGCGTCGACGTGAAGCGGGTTAGCGTCGCCCGAGTTGGCGGCGAAGGCGAGGATATCGGCCTCGCTGATCTCGCGTTCAAAGTCGGCCGAGAGACCGACGCGAAGGTCTTCACCCCGGAAAACGCGAGGGGCGTCAGGCGACATGTTGCTCGTTCTCAAGGTAGTCGAGAATGGTCTCGAACGAGACAAATTTTTCGTAATCGTCGGGCGCGACCTCGATCCCGAATTCCTCCTGAACGACCGCGATCAGCGTGACGGAGGCCATCGAATCCCACTCGCCAACGGTCGCCATCGAGGCCCTGGGAATTTCCGCGGGCGTCAACGACGTGAAATACGCGGAGACGCATTGAATCAAGCGTTCGCGCGGGCTCGGTTCAGCCATGGATCAGTTCCTTGAAAATCATGTCATCGTGTTCGTTAACAGAGAATGCGAACAGTCGAACAGGCTTAAATTCCGCAATTATTCGATTCGTTGATAAAGGGGCGGACATTTCGGATCAAAATCGGATTTTGTGATCTTGAACAGCCCGGCCGGCTCCTTGCCGAGCAGATCCTTGAAAAAATCACGCAGAGGTCCGTTCTTGGATGTTGGCTCGTACTCAAAAACCATCGCGGAGGCGTTAAATTTTTCGAAAAGAGCCTTGAGGCAGGCGTATTCAATCCGTCTCGAAAACGCGCGGCAACTCAAAACCCACGACTCCACCCGAAGCGTGACCTCGGATTCCACGATCCGCCCGGCCACGGCGGCGATGGTTCCCAGGGGGCCAAACTTATCGGCATAACTGACGGTCATCAAAAACGTGGAAGGATCGGCCAGGTGGGCGAGCCAGGAACCCTCGGTCTGTCGTCGGCCGTTCAGGTTAAACTGGTTTGTTTTGTTGATCAGTTCGAATGCACGAGGATCGGGAGGATTCTTGGAGAAATTCAGGCAAATTTCCGCATCCGCGCGCGACAAAAAGGCGTCGGGATCGCTGGCGGTCTCGCTGGCTTGCTGGCGGAACGAGGCGGCGGCGCGAAGGCTTTCAAGACGCAGGGCGTCGTCGGCGCGAACGGCATCCTTGCCAAAGAGGTCGCGAAGTTCTTCGAGAAGCGCGACCACGCGGGCATCGCTTCCGCTGGGAAATGGCAAGGGGGTAATCTCGGGCCAGGCGGCTTGAACCTCGGCCAGTTCCATCGGGCTGTCATCGACGAAGACGACATCGTCCGCGCTGATGTTCCAGGCCCGAAGAATCCGGCCGACCGCTTCCGACTTCTTCCCCCACGAGACCTCGACCGGAAATATCTGGGATCGCAGCGCGGCGAGTTCGTGACGCGATTCGAACGCCTCGGCAACCACCGCCGGGTCGTTCTTGCTGGCGATCGCCACGAGAACGCCAGCCCCGGCCAGGGATCGAAGCATGCGTTGATACAATGCATGCGCATGACTCTTGTGGTCAAGGTCCCAGGTCACCCCCTGAGCACCAACTTCCCCCACAAGGCCGCGCCAGAGGGTGTCATCCAGGTCGGTAATCAGTCCTTTTTTGGGAGGACGAGGCACGACCAGTTCGGCGAGAAGGTTTCCGAGGATTGACGCATGAGCGATCGTGTACGGGAAGCCGCTCGCCAGTTCGGCGGCGGCGTCGAGACGCTGGTCGTTGGGGGAAAGGCGGTCGAGGCGCTGGGGATTGACGATCGCGACGTTCGACCCTTCCGCGAGGCTCGCCCCGACCTGCAAGACCCGGGCACGCACGCCCAGTTCAAACGCCCCCGCGCGTTGGCCTGGTAAATGAGAAACCGGCGGCAAGGGGAGGTTTGGCAAACTGACCCGTAAGGGAATGCGACCCGACAGTTGATCGATCGCGGTCGCAAGGCGTCGGGTCGATTCAAAGACCGTCGCGAGGATGTCGGCCAGGTCGCCAGGATTCCAGTTACCGAGACCGCGAAGGCCCAGACGCGGGTCAAAGTCCGACCACTCCAGCGCGAGGATGGCCGCTTCGGGCGTCGGGTCGAGCGTGACAAGCCGCTCGATGTTGCCGATGGCGTCGCCGTAAAGGCCCTCGGTCAGGCGGACTTTTCGGCCGGGCGATCGCTGTTGAATCTGGGCGGTCAGAAAGGTTTTGAGGTGAAGCGGCGTGAACCCGCAGGCCAGAGAGACCGGCAAGGGGCGAGCCTCCGCGGGCGCGGCCTGAATCGTCTTGAGGGCGTCGACGAGCTTCACGGCCGGGTCACCCCTTCGCCTTTGAAAATTGCGGAAAGACGTTCGCGGGAACGCCGACGGCCATGCTCCGGCTCGGCACGTTCCGTTGCACGAGCGAGAGCGGACTGACAACCACCTCGTCGCCGAGGGTGATCGGCCCGGCAATCACCGAGCCGCAATGAATCCGGCAATCAGCCCCGATCTTCGGCTCGCCGAGTTTTCCTCCCGCGCCGCCGATCGTCACGTTTTGATAGATCCAGGCTCTCGGCCCCACCACCACCGAACTGCCGATAATCACCCCTTGCGGGTGCGGCAAGATCAGGCCGCCGTGAAGTCGTGCCGATGGAGCAATGGCGCAGAAAAACGCATGATGCACGAACCAGTTGATGATTCCGGCGACGAGCCGGCCCGGCCGACCCCCGCGCTGGCTGATCGTGTGGTTGAGTCGATAAAAGAAGGTCACCTTGAACCCCGGCGAGGTCAGGGCGATCCGCGCCGTTGTCAGTGTCCAGCCGATCGCGGATTTCTCGCGACGATCGCCGGGAATTTGCGCCACGAGGTCTTGCCGAAGTGCCGACCAGAAGGGGATCGGACGATCGGGCGCGGGATCGGTCCAGCCTTCGGGAGGACTGGGGGGCATCTCGGCGGCCTTGGCCGGTTCGGCTCGCGTCGTCGCGTCGCTCATCGGGCGTTGCGTCTCCCTGGGTCCGGCTCTTGCGGTCCGGAGGAGAGCCGCCCGTTGCTGTCATCCCCGTCCCGGTCGTGGTCAAGGAATTATCCCGTTCCAGAACGAACGGGGTCAAGATGATCTTGAGCCTGAGTCCAATTCCAGGCTCTTGTCGTCGACGAAAGGCAGCGACCCGGAACCACCGGTCGGGCGGGGTCCGGGTCTGCGTGTCGGGTCGTACAGTTTAACCGGCCTTTCCAGGAGGATTGCAAAGTCCCGAAGACCAAGGACCGATGACCGAAAATTCCGCCTTCTGGTCATCGGTCCTTGGTCATCGGTCATGGAAATGAACGACTTTGCAATTCTCCTACCGGCCTGTCAGTCTCAGTTGACCCAGATCGGCTCGTCGACGAGCAGGCCGTACTTCTTCATCTTCTTGTAAAGCGTGGTCCGGTTGATGTCGAGGACGCGAGCGGTTTCCTGGCGATTCCAGTTGAGTGCCTGAAGGGCCTGGATGATGATCCGCTTTTCTGGATCTTCGAGCGCTTCCTTGAGCGGCCGGATATTGGTGGGAACGTGTGTCCTCGGGGCGAACGACGGCAGGCGCGACGATCGCGGATGGCAGAGGCTCGGCGAGAGGTGGCCCGAGGTGATCCGCGTCCCCTGGCAGAGCGCCACGCCGCGCTGGATGACGCCTTCGAGTTCGCGGACGTTCCCCGGCCACTCGTGTTTGTTCAGGATATCGAGCGCATCGCGGGTGAATCCGACGACGTTCTTGCCAAACTCCAGCGTGAACCTTGCCCGGAAGAACTCGGCCATCTGCTCGACGTCGGCCCCTCGATGCCTCAATGGCGGAAGCTTCAGGCAGACGACGCTCGCTCGATGATAGAGGTCCTGACGGAACTTGCCCTGCTCGACCAGCGCGTTGAGGTTCTCGCCGGCCGACATGAGAAATCGGACGTCGGCATGCGGGTTGTGGTGTCCCGAGGCGTGGTCGCGTTCGCGGTCTTGCAGAGCGCGGAGAAGCTGCATCTGAAGGTCGTCGGACAGGGCGCTCACGTCGTCGAGAAAGAGCGTTCCGCCCTGGGCCTGCGTGAGCTTGCTCAACCAGTCGAAGCCGGGCTCGGATCGGGGCGTCGCGGGCATTGCCGCGGCGCGTTCGCGTTCGGACATGGCCTCGCTGAGCGCCGCGCAGTCGACCGTGACAAAGGGCTGATCGGGCCGAGAGCCGAGACTGTGGATTGTCCTGGCCAGGAGCGCCTTGCCCGTGCCTCGTTCGCCGACGATCAGGACCGGGGTTCGCGTCGGCGCGATCGTGCCGGCCATCTCGATGACAAGTCTCAGGCTCGCGTCGGAACCGATGATCCCCAGATCCTTCGCCTGCTGATCGGCCCGAGAGACCGCACCGGCATACGACGCGTGACCGTTAAACGACGTGTGCGGAGCGCCGGGGTAATTGGTCGATCCGCTCCCGTTCGACGTCGGCTGACTCGGCGGCGACGACCCGATCGGCGCGGAAGCGGTCGCGGCCTGCTGTTGCGACGGAGAGGCCGAGGCGGACATCTCGGGCCTGGCGATCGTTCCGAGTGCCTGGGTGACGGCGGCTCGAAGCTCGGTGGCGGGCACGGGGTATCGCAAAACGGTCAGGGCGCCAAGCCGGAGGGCTTCCTTGGTTCGCTCGGGATTGGGCGTCGGGAAGAGAAGGATCACCGGCACCTGACGATGCTTCCGGCGAATCAGGGCCAGCAATTCGAGCGCCTCGGCGTCGTCGGGATCGACTCCGGCGAGGACCATGTCGATCCCCCCGCGCTCCATCAACCGAGCGGCGACGCGGTCGTTGGCCGCCTCGTCAATCTCATGACCGAGCGACCTCAGCATCGAGGACAGCAAGGCGAGCGAGGGGGGGTCGTGGTGGACGATCAGGATTCGGGGACGGCTCATCGGGTCTCACTCTCTCGGGGATTCGCCCGCCAGGGACAAATGGTCGGTGGGTCATCCTTGAGAATTGTGAAAACTCGGCTCTCGATCTCGCCCGGGGCGACGACGATCGACCGCGGCTCAGTCCCTCGGTGGGTGCCTGCGAACCTCCTTGATCAACTTTCGCAACGGTCGAGGGCCGGCGGGGCTATGGCGGCCCGTTCATGTCGTTCTGAAGAAACGTCTATGTCACGAACGAAACACAGTCAAACAAAGCCGATACACCGTCATCCTTGCCCTCCGAGGACCCGATTTCGACCCCGGATCGAAGAAGCTAGGCCACAAACCGGAAGGTCGCGGCCCGATCCCTGAGATTCCATTCCAAGAGACTGCGTCTCTTTTCTTGAGAATCTCGTTGTCAATCTAAAGGAGTGTTCTCAGGGACGCAACGGAACTCGCATCGATTTCTGGCAAACCCCTGGAAAACAAGTCGCGTTTGAGATCGGTTCGAGCATCTTGTTGTGCTGAGTCTCAATCGTTCCCTCAGGCGCGAGGATGCGCCTTGCGGTAGGCGTCATTGAGACGGTCCTGGGTGACGTGGGTGTAAATCTGCGTCGTCGCCAGGCTGCGATGTCCGAGCAATTCCTGAACGCTCCGTAAATCCGCGCCGCGATCGAGCAGATGCGTGGCGAAAGAGTGCCGGAGCGTGTGCGGACTCGTCCCCGGATCAAGTCCGAGACCGATCAGGTGATCGTCAAGGAGCCGGCCGACGCTCCGCGACGAGAGTCGGGTCCCGAAGCGATTGAGAAAAAGAGCGCGTTCGGTTTGTGCCTTGGGCGTTCGGATCGCGGACCAGCGGACGATCCAGTCGGTGGCCATCGGGCCGATCGGGCAGAGTCGCTCGCGACGTCCCTTGCCTCGAACGCGAACCAGTTTCTCATCGGTATCCACGTCGTCGAGGTTGACGCCGACAAGCTCACTCACGCGAAGGCCGCCGCCGTAGAGCGTCTCGAACATGGCTCGATCGCGAACGCCAAAAGCGGTATCGACGGGGATCGTGTCGAGAAACCGGATCACGTCCTCGATTCGAAGCATTTTCGGAAGTCGTTGCGGCTGCTTGGGGTTGCGCAAGGCTCCGGCGGGGTCGGTCGTCATCACCCCTTGGCGTCTCTGGTACCGATAAAACGACCTCAGGCTCGCCAGGCGACGCGCCACGGTGCTCGCGGCGTATCCTTTCCCGTTCAGCCAGGCGGAATAACGTCGCAAGCGTTTCGCATCGGCAACCGTCGGGTCGGCCTCACCGGGCCCGAGGCGCTGCGATTCATCGAGGAACTGGCAGAACTGCGTGAGGTCATCCTCGTACGAACTCAACGTATGCGGCGACGCGTTCCGCTCGATCTTGAGGTAACCCAGGAAGGCCGTGACGGTCGGATGCACGGTGTCGGCTCCGCTGCTGGAAAAAAGGGGCGTTTGATCGGCCTGCCTCCCTTTTTCTTTCGGCAAGACCGGGGTCGCCTCCCGATTCTTCCCAACAACTTCCGTCAACGCGTGAAAGTGAAATCAAGATGTTTTTGCATTTTTGAGTAGTTGCCTTTAGCGGACGAGCCTTGGCGCCGCGACGGCGATCGGTCCGGCCTCGTGATAAAGCAGGCGAATCCGGCGCATCGCGGAAGGATTCCAGTGCGGCAGCTCAGCGAGTGGTAAGAGGCGAGGTCCGAAACTTTGCGCCGGATCGAGTCGGAGTCGAAGGCTTCGGGTTTCCGACCAGCGTTCATGATCGCCTCGCCACCAGACATCAACCGGCGCCGACCCCGACAAGGCCAATGCCAATGCCAATGCCAATGCGTCGGGTTTCTCCGTCTTGGTCCATTCAAACTCGATGAACGACGGCCATCCCGAGGCGAGATAACGTCCCTCGCCGACCTCGCGTACGCGATACAGAGCAACCTGATGCGATTGCGAGACAGGAGTCATCGGCACCGCCTCGGCACGGAGGTAAGGAGTCGCGTCCATCGTGCCGCAAAGGCAGCGGCGCTCGTCGGTTGTGAGCAAAGAGAGCAAGGTCGATTTGATCAACGAAGGGTTCTTGAACGTTGACGATCGGACGGGTGGAATCAAGGCCAGGGCATTGCGTCCGACCGGGGTCCACGCCGGTTCGATCGGATCAAGCACAACAAGAGCCTGGTCGCGGCTGATCCCGGTTTGGGAGCAGATCGTTCCAAGTCGTTCGATCGCGGCGAGGGTCTTGACCTGATCGGGGAACCGGATAAACCGGGCGCGTCCTTTCATCTCGGCCTGATGCGCAAGCAGGAGCGCTAACGTCAACGTCATCAGGACCACGGGTCGCGCTAACGGGCGTTTCTCGATCGGTGCCAGAAACAGGCGGAGCCGGGGAGCCATCACGAAAACGAAGCCAAGCATCGGAAAGAGGTGATATCGCTGCGTTTCCAGCAAGGGTTGCCCAGGCTCGCCGGCTCGGGCGCAGAAGGCCAGGCCATAACCAAGGCCGATCAGGGTGAGACCGCCGAGCGTCAAGGCGCGATCGTGACCGTGTTGCGCTCGGACCAGCAAAAACACGACAACCGCGAGCGTCAAGCTGATTTGAACCGCCGAGGTGAGCGTTGACCTTGCCTCCCAGGTCTTCAGGCCGAAAAGACTCGGCACCAGGGATGCGGCGGGGGCTCGGCCGGCGGCGATCAGGCCGGGCAAGACTCGGGAACTTTGACTCACATTCGAGACCAGGGCCGCGCGGTCGTGCAAGGCGCCGTAAAGGATGAGCGTGAGGAGCGTTCCGAAGATCGGCGCAATGGCTTCGCGCGCCCGGCCGACGGCCAGCGCACGCATCGCCGCGACGGGTCCCGCGAGCATTCCAATCGCCGAAAAGGCCGGGGCCGAGGCCGTCGCCAGCGCCGCCATCGTTCGAAAACTCCGGCGCTGCTCGATCCTGCCTTCAACCGCCGAGGCCGTCGCGAGCCAGGCCGCGAGGGTCGCCAGTAACGACCACATGAACGAGCTGGCCGAGTACCAGTAAACAGTCTCGATCGACAGCCAGGAGAGGCTAAAAATGGCCAGCGAAGCGAGCGCGATTGTTCCTGAACCTGTCTCGCGGCGGATGAGCCCGTGAAGAAGCCCCAGCACAGGCAGAAACGGCAGGAACGAGGCAAGCGTGAAAACAACTGGCGTCTTTGCGAGTCGTTCGCCGGAAACCTGCCAGCAGAGCCAGCTTATCGTCTGAAAGAGCGGGGCGAGGTGTTCATTGCAGGGGATGAAAAGAATCTGGCCGAGCGTTCCGTTTTGAAGCTGAATGATGCGCTCGATGTCGTCGGCGTAAAGGCTGGGCGAACGAAGCCGCCAGCCGTAAGGAATCAGGCAAAGGGTAAACACGACGAGGAGCGTGGAAACGCGAAAAAAACGGCCTGGCGCGGTCGAGTCATCCACCTGCATAAATCTCAAGGCTCCGTCCGAGATCAAACAGGATTTCCGCCGCGAGGGCCAAGCCCGGGTTGTCATAATCCTTAAGTTCGATATCGTCCAGACCGATCCCCAGAGGGTAAACGGCCTCAAGGCGGTCCTGTCCGAATTTCCAGAAGGGATGGCGATGACCGAGATCGGTTCCGAAGACACGTTGGCGAATTCAAGCCGTCGCTCGATCGCTCGGATCGGCGGTCTGATGGTCGTCGTCGCGATCATGCTCGGCTGGCTCGCGACGCGCGCGGAAATTCTCTTCGCCGACGGACTTCGATACATCGCCCAGGCCCAGGCGCTGAACCTTGGTAAAGCGTCGGACGGTCTGAAAAAGGCGGTCGATCACCCGGTTTATCCGATCGCCATCGTCGCGGTGCATCGCCTTCTCGGCGGCGAGAACCCCGAAGACTGGCAAACCGCCGCACAAGGCGCGGCGATCGTCGCCGGGGTCTTGCTCGTTATCCCGCTCTACCTGAATTCGCGAGAAATCTTTGGCGAGAGTGCGGCCTTGCCCGCGACCTTGCTGTTTTACGCAGTGCCAGTCACCGGGCACGTCTTCGCCGATACCCTGAGCGAAAGCACGTTTCTCTTCTTCTGGGCGTGGGGACTCTGGGCCTCGCTTCGGTTCTTGAAATCAGGCCAGATCGGCTGGATTCCGCTCGTCGTCGTCTCTTCGGCCCTGGCCTATTTGACGAGACCCGAGGGCTTGCTTTTGCCCGCGGCGCTCGTCGTGGCCTTGATCTTGAGCCCGAAATGGGTTGCTCGCGGACTGGGACGACGCGGACTGATTGCGCTCGGCGTGCTTGTGCTTGGCTCGGCCGCTGTCGTCGGTCCGTATGTCGCGCTCAAAGGGGGCCTGGGCACGAAGCCCAGCATCGCCCGGCTGCTGGGCACGGCGCCGAGGTCAGCGCCTGGCGCCGTCGAACGCGAGCGACCGCCGAAGGAAGGTCAGACCGAGGTGATGACCTATATCCTCGCGGGCAAGGCGGTCGGCAAGGCGGTGTCCGAAGCGGTTTCGTGGCCGCTGGTTCCGTTCTGGGGGCTGGGCATTCTGGTTTTCGGCCTGACAAGTCGCGACGGGCTGGCGAGACAGTGGCGGCTCTTGACGGTGATCGGCCTCGCCTCGTTGCTCGCCCTGATCCGCCTGCACGCGACAGGGGGTTATTGCAGCCCAAGACATGCGATGATCCTTTCCTTCATCGCGATTCCGACCGCCGCGGCTGCCTTGAACTGGCTCCTGGCCCAGGCCGCCCGATTGGTCAACGACCGCGTGCCGGTCCGATCGTTTGGGTGGGTTGCTCTGCTACTTGGCCTCTGTCTCTTCCATGCCGAGGAAATTCTGGCCCCTTTGAATCAGGGGATGGACGGCTACCGACAGGCCGGGCACTGGCTCGCGGCGCATTCGGCCGAGGGAAGTCGGGTTGTCGACGTGACCGGCTGGTCTCAGTTTTACGGACAACGCCTTGGATACACATTCGCCAACCTCATCGAAGCCCAGGGCGATCCAAAGGCCCGCTGGGTCGTCGCCCGCGAGGCCCATCTGAAAGGCCCCTGGGAATACTGCCAGAGGCTCCGCGACCTTGTCAACGACAGGCCACCGATCGCCGTCTTTCGAGGCTCCGTCGGTCAAAGACCGACCAAGATTTACCTCTTCGACCGCCAGCCCGAACTTGCGCGCCAAGAATCGACGCCGCGACACTGAGCACGCCCAGAACCTTCGGTCTCAGGCTTTTTGAGCGTCTGGGCCTTCGCCCAAACACCTACGATGACAATCCCGCGGGCCAGAATGACGGCCCTGCGTTGAGCACCCGTCCTGGCATCGAACCCTTTCCGATCGACCGAAAATTCTGAACATCCATGAGGCCTGTTAATTCTGAACCGCTGTTCCGGTCAATCGAACCATTCATCGGTCGGATCAAATTTGGGCAAGACCACGATCAAGACGCGCATCGTACCGATCGCCCTGTGTCGGACACCCGGCGGGATCAGGACACAGACGCCTGGACGCACCGCGATGACCTCGTCATCGAGTTGTATTTGCGCGTTTTCATCGCAATCAAGGATGTAATACGTTTCCGTGAGACGGCGATGGTAATGCAGGCGGGCTTTAACCGAAATCTCGGTGACGTGAATTGTCGCCGGATAGTCCAGCAGGTCGCCAAAGGCGCGTCGGGCGATTCCACAGGGACAGGGAACGCCTTCGATCGCGGCGAAATCGACCACGCGACAAGGGTTTTCGCCGGACTGGGGCGTCATGAATGCGCTTTCAAGCAAAGGACTGACCGATGACCAATGACCAATGACCAATGACCAATGACCAATGACCAATGACCAATGACCAATGACCAATGACCAATGACCAATGACCGATGACCGATGACCGATGACCGATGACCGATGACCGATGACCGATGACCGATGACCGATGACCGATGACCGATGACCAGTGACCAATGACCAATGACCAATGACCAATGACCGATGACCGATGACCGATGACCGATGACCGATGACCAATGACCAATGACCAATGACCGATGACCAATGACCAATGACCAATGACCAATGACCAATGACCAATGACCAATGACCAATGACCGATGACCAATGACCAAATTATTCATCGGTCATTGGTCATCGGCCATCGGTCATCGAATTTTTTTTCCAACTCGAATCAACGTCACTTCTGCGATTCGTAGGCGACGCGCCAGATGGTGCCCGAACCGTCGTCGGTGACCATCAGGGAACCATCCTTGGCGGTCACGGCGCCGACGGGTCGGCCCCAGACGTCGCCATCGGGAGTGACGAAACCGACGAGGAAGTCTTCATATTCGCCGGTTGGCTTTCCGTTCTTGACGGGAACGCGAATCACCTTGTAACCGGTCCGTCGGGCACGGTTCCAGGACCCATGCTCGCAGGCAAAGGCGTCGTGGCGATACTCGCGGGGGAACTGGTCGCCGTCGTAAAAAGTCAGGTCAAGCGAGGCGGAATGGGCCTGGAGAAGGACGTCGGGAACGATCGTCTTGTCCTTCAACTCAGGGTGTTTTTCACCCTTGTAGCGCGGGTCGTCGTGCGAGCCGATGTAGTACCAGGGCCAGCCGTAAAAGCCGTCCTCGCGGACCCGGGTGATGTAGTCGGGAACCAGGTTATCGCCGAGGCCATCGCGCTCGTTGACGGACGTCCAGAGGTCGCCGGTTTCCGGGTGAACGGCCAGGCCAACCGGATTGCGAATTCCCGACGCGTAAATACGCTCATGCTTGCCGTCGGGATCGAAGGCGAGAATATTCGCGCGGCGGTTCTCGCGTTTGTCGTCGTCGTTGTTCGATCGCGAGCCGACGGAGACGTACAGGGTCTTGCCATCCTTCGAGAAGGCGAGGTCGCGGGTCCAGTGGCCGCCGCCGCCGACCTGTTCCTTGCCGCTGGGGATGTTGTCGACGATTGTCTCGGACTTGCCTCGGGCCTTGGTGTCGCCGTTTTTGTAGGGGAAGCGAACGACCGAGCCGGTGTTGCCGACGTAAACATACTCCGGCTCCTTGCCGACCGGATAGAAGGCGATTCCGAAGGGCCGGTCAAGCCCTTCCGCGAAGATTTCGGAGGTCTCGGGCTTGCCGTCGCCGTCGGCATCTCGAAGAACCCGAACGCGATTGGCGCCACTCTCGGCAACGAAGAGGTCGCCGTTCGGCGCGCGGACGATCACGCGGGGCTGATGAAGTCCCGTGGCGAATTCGGTGACCTTGAACCCCTCGGGAGCCTTTGGCCAGACGCCTTCGGGTCGTTTGGCGTGTTTCGGCTGGTTGGCCGACGAGGGGGTGTCGAAGGGTTTCGCCAGGTCGTCCACGGTGATCCGCCTGCGGACGCCGGGAGCGTCGGTCGTCCAGTCGCCAAAGGCTTCGCGGCCGATCAGCACCCGGCCCTTGGTGTCGGGCTCGGCCGACCGGGCTGGTCCGACAAGGCTGGCCAGCGAGGTGAAGAGAGTCAGGGTGACGATGCGTCGATTCATGGTGCCAAGGATCTCCGAGTCCGTACTTCGATGGCGTTCTTGGTCAGGTTGCACGCTGAGCTCGACTCATTCCGCAAGTGTCGGGCCAGCGAGGCGTCGAGGCAACCCCTTCCCGCAAGAGTTTCGCAAAGTCTTCAGAACCGAGAAATCCGCGTCGAGAGGATCGGTCAAGCAATGCGTTCGACGTGTTCCTCATCATCGTCCTGGCAAACGGTTGCCATTGACCAGGCGGCGAAGGCCCCGTATCATCCCCGCGCCTCGGCCGACGGATCGCGCCGCGGGCCAGGATCTTCAAGAAGGTGCGACCAGGGAGGGCCGCGATGTCGGGGCGACACCGACCGTTGATCGCCATCGTCGTCCTTGCCGGAATCTTGCACGCCGTCGGAATCGCGCGTTCCATACTCCCCGCGCAAGATGGCTTGAAGTTCATCCGGGTCGCTCGGGCGTTTCAAATCGAGCCGTGGACCGACGTCGTTCGCGGGACCGATCAGCACCCGCTCTACTCCGCGCTCGTCGCGACGGCCGAGCCCCTGGTTGCCCTCGTCGCCGGTCACGGACCGACCTCCTGGCGGATCGCGGCGCAAGGCGTTGCCGCCCTGGCCGCGCTCCTGGCGCTCTGGCCCTTTCACCGCCTCTCGCGCGACCTCTTCGGGCCGATCGTGGCCGACCTGGCGACTTTGGGCCTGGTCGTCTTGCCGCTGCCGATGAACGTCGGCCACGACACATTGAGCGATAGCCTCGCCTTGTTCTCGTTCGTTCTTTCGATGCGGCTCGGGCTGATCGTCTTGCGTGAACCTGAACGATGGAGACCGGCCCTTGGTTGCGGCCTCGCGGCGGGCCTTGGATTTTTAACTAGGCCCGAGGTTGTCCTGGCGCCGATCGCGGTGGTTTTGACCGCCTTGATCCGGGCAAAAGCCGACTGGCGATTCCTGTCCGATCGCCGGGGCTCGATCCGGCTCGCCTCGCTCTCGATCGCCTTCCTGACGGTCGTCGGCTCGTATGCACTGGTTAAAGGAGAGGTCTCCGAAAAGCTCGCCCTGCGCCAGTCGGCCGCGCTGGGACCCCATGCGCACGAGACGACGGCCCCGCGCTGGCTGCCTCCCGGCCTGGATGATCGCCGCTGGGACTTCTCGCCGAAGGAAGAATCGGAAAGCCCGGCGCGTCGCTCGATCAGCGAGGCCATGCAGAACATTGTCCTGGATTGGGCGGATGGACTTTGCGGCGTCTTTGCGTTCTTCGCCGCCTGGGGCCTCGTCCGCGATCGATCGATTCGAATGCGGATCGCCGACGGGAACGAACGTCCCGACCCCGCGAATCTCGGCCGGTCGCTTATCATTGTGTACCTGGCCATTTTCACGGTGATCCTCGTCCGCCATGAGATGACCCTGGGCTATCTGTCGAGCCGGCACACACTCGCCCTGATCGTCGTTTCTCTTCCCTGGGCGGCGGCGGGAACGTTCATCTGTGCCCGAGGTCTCGCCCGAGTCTTCCGGTTCTCACCGACGCTGTGCCGACTGGCCGCCCTCGGCGTGCTGGCCATTGTGATTGCCGCCGGGATTCGCCTCCAGCTCAAGCCGGCGCACCCGACGCGTTGGGGACACCGCGAGGCCGGGCGCTGGCTCGCCGCGCACTCGGGAACCGATGATGCCGTGCTCGACACCCGAGGCTGGGCCGCCTTTGTCTCGGAGCGACCGAGTTACGATTACTGGCACGTTCGCCAGGCCCTCACTGATGCGCACCTGGCTTATGTCGTCGTCGGCGAGGACGAGCTTCGGGCCAGGAGTCGGCGGGCCGAAACCTTGCGGGCATTACTGGCTTACGCCGCGGAACCGGTCGCCGGATTTCCCGAGAAAAAAGGGGGAAAGTCGATCGGCGTCCACGTCTACCGGTTCCAGAGGCCCGAGTCGTGGGAGGGCCTGCGATCATGGCATTGAACAGACAAGGACGTCACGCCGGGTTCTGGAAAAGGCTCGTTCAGGGGAGCCGCTGGACCTGGTTCAACGACCGCTACCGCGAGGCCCTGCCGCTCAACCTGGATGACGCGGTGATGTCGCTGGAAAGCCGCGACCGGCTCCACGCCAAGCAAGGGCGATCGACCGCCCGCGTCGTCTTTCACGGACCTCGGGGCAAGGTCGCTGTTTATCTCAAGCGCCATTATCGCCTCGGCTGGGGGGCTCGGCTCGCGGCACTCATCAACCCTGAAGGCCGCCATACGCCCGGCGCGGCCGAACATGCCCATTTGCACCAGGCGCGAACGCTCGGCCTGGCTGTTCCCGACGTCGTCGCCGCGGGCGAACGGATCGGCCCCTGGGGTCGCCTTCAAAGCTATTTAATGGTCGCCGAACTGACCCACTCTCTCCCGCTTCACGAGGCGATTCCTCTGCTTTTCGCGGAGCGTGACACTGTCTCATTCGAACGTTTGAAGCGTGGTTTGGCGCGCGAGGCCGCCGCTTTCGCCGCGACGATGCACAAGAACAGGATCTTTCATAAAGACCTGTATCTTTGCCATTATTTTCTCGACATGACCCGGATCGATCAGCCCGGCGATCGGCTCGCCCTGATCGACCTTCATCGCCTCGCCGAACACAGGATCTGGCCCGAACGCTGGCGTCGCAAGGATCTGGCGCAGCTTCTTTTTTCCACGGTCGGAGTCAAGGGCCTGACCGATCGCGATGCCCTGCGGTTCTGGTCGCATTATCGCAGGCTGACGAACCTTCGCGATCCGAGCCGCCAGGCCCACGGAATTCGCCAGAAAGCCGACCGATACCTGAGACACAATCGCGAACATTGATGGATGGACCTTGGAAAGGGATTTCGGCCATGCGTCTCGCCCTGAATTACCGGCAGGTTGACCCGACACGCGGCGGCGCGGAGACGTATGTGGCCGACCTCGCCCGCCGACTCGTCTCGGCCGGTCACGACGTCGACCTCTACGCCGAATCGTGGAACGACGCGGTCTTGCCCGAGGAAGTCCGCCGCGTCGCCGTGCCCGTCCGGGGGCGAACCCGGCTGGGACGCCTCTTGAGCTTCGCCAAAAACTCGGAAGCCGCGATCGATCTGTCCGCGTATGATTGCACGGTCGGTTTCATCAACACCTGGCACCATGATGTGATCATTCCTCAAGGCGGCGTTCACGGCGGCAGTCTTGAAGCCAACGCCAGACGCTTTCCGGCGGGGCTGCGACGCAGTTTTTACACGTTTGCCAAGCGAGCCAATCCGAAGGCGTGGGCTTATGCGGCGATCGAACGCAAGCAATATGAAACCGGCCCTGGCCTGCGCGTGATCGCCGTGAGCCGGATGGTGATGGAACACCTTCAGCGCTTTCATCACGTCCCCAAGAATCGGATACACGTCATTCCCAACGCGATCGACGCCGACCGACTCGACGTCGCGCATCCCGGCGCGGTCCGCTGTTCGTTGCGAAACAAGCTGGGAATGGCTCCCGATGATCTCGTTGGCCTCTTCGTCGGCCACAATTACCGGCTCAAGGGGTTGCACCCTCTTTTGCAGGCACTCGCCGATCGTCACGCACGGCGTCCCGATGGGCGGCGGGTCAAGCTGATCGTCTGCGGCGGCGGCGAGGTCGGCCCGTTTCAGCGATTGGCCAGAAAGCTCGGGCTTTCCAGTTCTGTCCATTTCCTGGGATTTTACCCGGACGTCCGAGCCTGTTACTGGTCGACCGATTTCTTTGTCTCGCCGACGTATTATGACCCCTGCTCTCTCGTTGTCTTCGAGGCACTCGCCTGCGGCCTTCCCGTGATCACGACCGCATGCAATGGCGCGGGGGAGTTGATCGAAGATGGCCGCGAAGGTTACGTCATCACCGCTCCCGACGCGATTGGCGAGTTGACCGCCGCGATTGACCACATGGCCGACAACAGTCAACGCAAAGTTATGTCTACACATGCCGCGATCCTCGGCCGCGAGCAATCGATGGATCAGCATGTGACAAGGCTGGTCAAGGTCTTTGAAGAGGTCGCCGCCGCGAAACGCAAAAAGAACGGCCCGCGCTTCTGGTCGGGATCGGACGCGGCCTGACACTTCGAATCTTCCTTGACTTTCAAACACTCCTGCATAAGACGACACGCGAATCGTTCGACGCTCGCCAAACTGATTTGAGATCGAGCCAGAGCGTCCAGGGAAAGGGAGTCAACCGCCGATGAACGCTGTGATTCTCGCGGGGGGGAAGGGAACGCGGCTGAGGCCGTTTACTCATGTTTTTCCGAAGCCGTTGATGCCGCTCGGCGACGCCGACCCGATGCCGATCATCGAGGTCGTCATCCGCCAGCTCGCGCGGTCTGGATTTCGCGACGTGACCGTGATCACCGGCTACCTGACCGAGTTGATCGAGGCTTTTTGCGGTTCGGGGCAGAAGTTCGGCAGTCGCCTGAGCTATCGCCGCGAGGAAAGTCCGCTCGGCACGGCCGGGGGTCTGACGCTGGTGGATCGCCCGGTTGAGCCGATTCTGGTGATGAATGGCGATATTCTCACAACACTGGATTTTGGGGCGATGTACGCGTTTCATCGAGACCGCGGCGCCGCGGCGACGATTGCTTCGTATCCGCGCGAGGTCCGCATTGACTTCGGTGTCCTTGAATTTGGCGATGATCCGAATGTTCTCGCCGGTTATCGAGAAAAACCGGGCTTTTCGTTTCAGGTGAGCATGGGTTTGTACATTCTCGATCCGATCGCCTGGGATTACCTGACCCCCGGTGAACCCTTGCAGATGCCTGATCTTCTCGAAGCGATGCGCAAGGCGGGTCATCCGGTCCATTGCTTCCGGCAGCCCTGTTACTGGCTCGACATCGGTCGGCACGACGATTACGCGACGGCCAACGAGGTCTTTGTTTCCCGACGCGCCGAGTTTCTTGGCGAGCCCGATCGGCCCCGGCTCAAGGCCGATCCCGAACAACCCTTGCAGGGGCCGCACACACCCGCCTCGCGGTCGGCCGCGACGACTTCAAGCAGCGATGCCTTCGAAGGGACGAGGCCGTGTTGAATCCCGTTGTCGCGTTCGTGCTTCTGGTGCTGACGGCCTACCTGATCGGGGCGATCCCCTTCGGCTTTTTGCTGGCGAAGTGGCTCAAGGGGGTCGATGTACGGACGGCCGGTTCGGGCAACATCGGCGCGACGAACGTGGCGCGGGTGATCGGGTTCTGGTACTTCTGGCCGGTCTTCTTGTTTGACTTCGCCAAGGGGTTCGGGCCGACCCTTGGGTTTCCAATTCTCGCGGCACGTCTCACGGATCGTCCCCCGGCGCCGGAACTGGCGGTTCTGGTGGCCCTGGCGACGATCGTCGGCCACAACTTCCCGATTTACCTGAAATTCCGAGGTGGCAAAGGGGTCGCCACGAGCCTCGGCGCGGTCTTCGCGCTCGACCCCTTCGCGGGGTTCGCGGCGGCCTGCGGGTTCGTGATCTTCCTGATGATCACGCGGTACGTCTCGCTCTCGTCGATCGGCGGCGGCATGGTCTTCTTCCTTGCACACTTCGGCCAGGTCCGCGCGCCCTGGGCGCGGGGGGAACTCGCGATGACAGTCGTGACGATTGGATTACTCGTCTTGTTGATCGTTCGGCACCGTAAGAACCTCCGGCGGATCTGGGAAGGGACCGAGTCTCGGGTCACCTTTCGCAAGAAAAGAGAAGCTCCCAGCGGATGTATCGCCACTCCGTGGCTCTTGAGCCTGGTGGCGCTCGCCTTGCTCGTGGCCGTGGGCGTCGCGGTTCTCGCTCGCGCGGCGCGACGCGATGCGCTACGGATTGGTGACTCCAAGTTGGCCGAGGTTGCCCGCGAGGGGACCGGTCATCAGCGGGCCGAGCGCGTCGCTTTCGCCGACGGCGGCCGACTCCTGGCCGTCACCTGCCCGAGGTACAACCGGCTGGTCCTGTATCGGGTCACAAAAACCGAGTCGCTCGAACTACGCGAAGACGTCGAGCTGGATGGCAAGCCCGTCGCTGTCTGTGCCTCACAAGATCGCCTCTACGTTTTGCAACGCCCGCCAGGCGACCGCCGACACGTCGAGCCGGGTTGGTGGAACACCTTGAACTTTCAGGGCAAGACGATCGGCGAGAAGGTTCTCGTCGGCTTCTATCCCGATGACATGGCGCTTTCGCCAGACGGCCGGCATGTCCTTGTCGTGACCTCCGGCCGCGCCGAGGGAGATGCGAAGAAGCCGGCCCCCGCGCTGGATGTTTACACGATCGGCGGTCCCGACCGACCGAAATCAATCGGACGGGTCACGTTTGACGGTCGCCACGACGACCCGACCCGGCTCACGCTCTCAAATACGGGCCGATCGGCCCTGGTGACGCTCCCCGATGCCGGTCAGGCCGCGGCGGTTGACCTTTTTGATCTGGCGAATCCCCGATTGATCGGTCGCCCGAGTCTGACCTTGACCGATCAGCCCACGCTGTCGTGTTCGCCAGACAACGAAATCATCATGATGCCTGACCGGACCGGCCGCGAGGCTCTTTTGCTGCCGATCGGGGGCATTGGCGGATGCGTTGTCAGCACCCTGCCACAAGACTCGGGCCTGGAAGTCTCACGCGGACGAAACCCGCTGGGACGCCTTAAACTCCACGGCGGGGCCTTTGGACTGGGAACGACCCGGCCGCTTGGCCTCGCCTTTTCCCAGGAACGCGGGTTGATTGCCGTCGCCAGCCGATCGGGCGGGGTCCACCTTGTCGCGATTCGAATGCCCAGCGAAGAGGTCTTGCTCCGCATCCATCCCTGAAGCGCAGGTCAGGTCGAACCCGCCCGAGCCGAGACCCGGTCAGGGCGTCTTGAACAGATACGCCTTGTTGTCCGAGGCCGCGATGGCGAGTGTCTTGCCGTCGGGCGAGAAGGCGACGCCGTACGTCTGGACCTTGGGCACGACGACCTGGTGAAACACCGGCTTGCCCGTGTCGACGTCCCAGAGAAAAAGATGGCCGCCGTAGCCGACCGACGCGAGCCGCTTGCCGTCGGGGCTGAACGAGACCGAGTACACGTCGTCGGGATGACCGTCGAGCTTGTGAACTTCCTTGGCGTCGGCGACGTTCCAGAGGCGGATCGTCTTGTCGACCGAGCCCGAGGCGAGCTTGGAACCATCCGGGCTGAAGGCGACGCAATACACCGCCGCGCCGTGCCCGGCACCCTTGCGCATCTCCTTGCCGTCGGCCGGGTTCCAGAACTTGACAAGCTTGTCGTCGCCGCCGGTCGCCAGCAGATCGCCCTTGGGACTGTACGCGATCGAGTAAACGACGTTCTCGTGCGCCTTCTCGACGACGCGGGTCTGGCTGCCGTTCTGGGTATCCCACTGGCGGAAGCTCTTGTCGGCGGCGGCGGTCGCGGCTTGCTTGCCGTCGGGCGACCAGGCGACCGAATAGACCTGCGCCTGGTGGCCGTTCAAGGTCAGCTTCGCACCGATCACGGCGGGGGGCCAGACCTTGATGGACTTATCCTCGGAGGCCGTGACGACCGTCGTATTATCGGGCAAGATCGCCAGCGCATCGACCGGGCCGCCGTGGCCGCTGATGTCCTGGATCTCGGCCTTGGCGGGGTCGGTCGCGGCGAGGTCGAAGACCTTCGCGTGGCCGTCGGCCAGACCGGCGGCGACGCGCTTGTTGTCGGCCGAGGTCGCCAGGGAAACCACCGCGCCGGCCTGCGGGGCGGTCGTCAAAATTAACTTGCCGTCCCCCGCGTTCCAGATCTTCAAGGTCTTGTCCGCCGACCCGGAAACGATCTTGCCGCCGTCTTTCGAGAGGGTCACCGCGCGAACGGCATCAGCATGGCCGTCGAGGGAACGGATCACCTGGGCGTTGTTGACGTCGAAGACCTTGACCGTCTTGTCGGCCGAACCGGAAACGACCTGCGCGCCGTTGGGCGTCACGGCGACGCTGAAGACCGGCCCGGCGTGTCCCGCGTAGATGCGAACGGCGGCGGGCGTGAAAACCCGAAAATTCTCGGCCGCGGAAAGTACGGTCTTGTTGTCCGGCAGGATCGTCACCCCCGCGACGGCTCCCGCGTGTGTGGATTGCGATTGCAATTCGCGGCCCGAGGCGGCTTCCCAGACGCGGACCGACTTGTCGGCCGACCCGCTGACGACCTTCAGGCCATCGGCCGAGACATTCACAGCCTGCACCGGCCCGGCGTGACCATTCAGGGTAAACGTGTTCTTGCCGTCGGCGACGGTCCAAGCCTTGATTGTTCTGTCGGCCGAGCCTGTGTACAAGGTCTTGCCGTCGCGGCTCACGGCCAGAGACAGCACGGCGTCGGCGTGGCCGGGGAAGTCGCGGACGACTTTCCCCTCGTTCACGTTCCAGAGCTTCGCCGATTTGTCGGTCGAGGCCGAGAGCAGCAGGTTGCCATCATTGGGCGCGAAGGCGAGGCTGTTGACGCGTCCGGAATGCCCCTCGATCGCCTTGATTTCCTTGGTCGCGTTGACGTCGAAGATTCGAATCTTGTTGTCCTCGGTCGCCGCGGCGATCTGCGCGTGATCGGCCCGGAAGGTCAAGGCGACGGCCGGTGAGGGAAGCCCTTCGAGCGACTTGATCGGCTCGCCGTTGTCGGAGTTCACGACCTTGACCGTCTTGCCCGCGAGGCCGAAAGCGATCCAGGCATTATTTGATGTGAACGCCAGTGAAGTGACCGGCTCCTTGGCGTCAATCTCCTTGATGAGACCCCCGTCGCCCGCCCGCCAGACGCGGACGGTCTTGTCCCCCGGCGCGACGGTGGCGATCTTGCCGCCATCTAGGCTCGCGGCGAAGAGAGCCACCGGGCCTTTCGAATCCAGAGTCTTGAGGTCGACAATTGGCAATTGCCAGAGCCGGACAAGGCCGTCGGAACCGGCCGAGAGAACTTGCTGGTTGTTTGGCAGATAGGAAAGGCCCAGCACGGTATCGGCGGGGGTCTCGATCAAGCCTTGCGGAGCGCCATCGGCGGCGTTCCAGAAGCGAATGACGCGGGCCTTGTCGCCCGAGGCAATCTGAGCGGCATCAGCGCGCCAGACGACCGATTGGACTTCGGCGGCGTGACCTTCGAGGGTTTTGATCGCCTTGGCGGCGTCGAGATCCCAGAGCCGGACGCCGTTGCCGGAACCGACCGCGGCCTGTTTGCCGTCGGGGCGAACCGCCAGGGCGTGATTGACGCCAGGGTTATCGGTCAGGTCTTTCGCGGGTCCCCCGTGGGGCATCTCCCAGATCTTCGCGGTCTTGTCGAGGCTTCCCGAAAGGATCGAACGGCCATCGGGCGAGGCGGCGACCGAGAGGACGAGCCCGGTGTGCCCCTCGTCCTTCTTCATTTCCTTTCGCGAGGCGGCGTCCCAGATCCGCACCGTGTTGTCAAAACCGCCGGTGATGAGCGTCTTGCCGTCGGGCGACCAGGCAACCGAGTAGACGGGGTCGGTATGACCGTCCAGCGTGCCGACCTGCGCGGCCTGCTGCGCCAGAGCAACCCCCATCGTCGCGCCCAGACCGAGCATCGCGGCGAGAAGCCGCGGGTGATTCTTCAGAAAGCGTCGCATTTGGGGGTGCCTCTCACGGGCTCTGTTTGGGGAACGCAAAAAGGGGCTGGCTCGTTCGATCGCGGAGATCGGCAAGGCGGGTTGACCGTCGCGTCCAGGGCTTGCCAAAGGCGCGAACCGGTTCGAAGAGAGCAACTGCCGAACATAGACGCCCAGGGACCCCCGTGCAACCACTTTTCCCGGATCACTACAAGCGCCGGGCGTTTTCCAAACACGTTGATCGTGATCGTCGGCAGGTTAGGCCACGTTTTTCCGGCTGTCAGAACGCCCTCGAATTTCCTCGAACTCGGCCAAAAATCGCGGTCGTTGTCGCGAAAAAGCGGCGGAACGTGACATAGCGTTGAGAAAAGGGAACGCCGACCGCGCAACGGATTTTCGCGCGACTCAACGACCAAGAAGGCGCGGACTTCTCTCCGTTTTCTTCAGCAAGAACGGTGCGACGAGGCACCGGGGAGCCGCCAGCGATGCCAACCGGGGAACGACGCACACAACGACCGACACAGGCCCCGCCGTCTCGACGTCCCCACCGCGCCTTTCGCGGGGGGCCGATGATCGAGGCTCTGGAATCGCGCTGGCTGCCCAGCCTGACCTTTCAGTTCGCCAATTCCGTCGGCGTTAATGGCAGTAACTCGGTCGACGTCGAATCAAACTCCGTTGTCAACGACCCGGCCGGCAACGTGTATGTCACCGGCTCGCTTCAGGGGACCGCGAACTTCAACCCCGGCCCGAACGTCACCAATCTGTCGAGCACCGGCAGCCGCGATGTCTTCGTCGCCCGATACAGCCCGACCGGCGCTCTCGTCTGGGCCAAAAATCTTCGCGGCGCGAACTCGGGAAGCGTTGCCCAGGGAGCGGCCGTCGCCGTGGACCCTTCGGGCAACGTCTTCGTCACCGGAAGCTATACCGGCACCGTGAATTTCGACCCCAACACCGTGAACGCAGGCGCCACGCTGACCTCGCCGTCTGGGGGCAACGACGTCTTCCTCGCCAAGTATGACGCCAACGGCAACTTCCTCTGGGCCGACGACGTCTCGGGAACCTCGGGAGCGATTGACGAAGGCTACGCCCTCGCCGTCGACGGATCGGGCAACGTCGCGATCGCCGGTTCGTTTCAGAATTCGGCCAAATTCGGCGCGACAACTCTGACGGCGTCCGGTAGTTTTGACAACTTCGTCGCCAAGGTCAACGCATCGGGCCAGTTCGCCTGGGCGAAGGCAAGCTCGGGGTCAGGCTCAACCGTCGCGCAGTCGGCCGGTCTGGCCTTTGATGCCTCGGGCAACCTGATCGCGACGGGCCTGTTTTCCGGGTCGGTCAACTTCGGAACGCCCGCGAGCCCGTTGACGCTCACCTCGGTCGGCTCAACCGACGTCTTCATCCAGAAGTTTGACGGCTCGGGCAACATGCTCTGGGCCGAGTCGATTGGCAGCGCCGACGTCGATCAGGGGGCCAGCGTCGTTGCCGACGCCTCGGGAAACGTTTATGTCACCGGCACCTTCGCCATGACGGCCAACTTCAACCCGAACCCCGCCGGAACGCCCTTGAACCTCACCGCCGGGGGCTTTGAAGACGGCTTCCTGGTCAAGCTCTCATCGACCGGCCAGTTCGTCTGGGCGAAGGACCTCTCGGTCTCGCCTTCCTATACCGCCGGGCGTGGCGAAGGGGTCGGCCTTGATGCCCTGGGACACGTCTTTGTCGCCGGTTATTATCAGGGGACCATTCAACTCGATCCGACCGCCGCGAACGCGAGTCTGACCAGTCTGGGTTCGTTTGACGTTTTCGTGGCTGAATACGACACCTCCGGCAACTTCCTCGCCAGTCAATCGGCCGGAGGCGCTAATTTTGACAGCGAGGTCGGCGTCGGCGTGAACAGTTCGGGACAGGTGGCGATCGCCGGTCGCTATTCGGGTCCCGCGACCTTTGGATCGAGCACCCTGCCGGCCTTTTCCAAGAGCATCTTCATCGCGCAACTGGCCTCGGCAAGCCCGACGCCTCCCGCCGCGCCGGGCGCTCCGGTTTTGGAAGCCGCGAGCGATACCGGCGTCAGTTCCACGGACGGCCTGACCAACGCCACGACACTCGTTCTTGACGAGAACACCGTTTCCGCCTCTGGAAACACCGTGCGGTTGCTTCGCGACGGCGTCGTTGTCGGTAGTCGCGTCGGCGCCGGGCCGATCACTGATCCCGGCCCGGTTCCCAACGGCGTTCACGTTTACACCGCCGTGCAGATCAACGCGCAAGGGCTTGTCAGCACGGCAAGCTCGGCGACCACGGTCACGGTGAACACCAAAATCCCCGCGACGCCCGCCGCCCCCCTGCTTCTCGGGGCCGATGATTCGGGCGTTGTCGGCGACGGGATCACCAACGTCAAACAGCCTCGAATCACCGGCTCAATCGACCCGAACACAATCGCCCAGCTCCTTGATTCCTTCGGCAACGTCCTCGCGTCGACCCCCGCCAGCTCGACCGGCTCGTACACGCTCACGGTTCCCGCTCCCCTGTCGGACGGTCCCGCCCCCTTCCGCATTCGAGAGCAAGACCTCGCCGGCAACCTCAGCGCGGCCAGCCCCGGCGTGAACCTCGTCATCGACACCACGCCCCCGGCAACACCCGCCGCGCCCGTCTTGCTTGCCGACGACGACTCGGGTATCGTCGGCGACGGCATCACCAACGTCAAACAGCCTCGAATCACCGGCACGGTCGCCGCCAACACGACCGTCCAGTTGCTCGACAGCTTTGGCGACGTCCTGACGTCGGCGCAAACAGGCTCGACCGGCTCGTACACGCTCACGATCCCCGCCGCGCTTCCCGATGGCCCCGCCCCTTTCCGCGTCCGGGCGGTTGATGTCGCCGGGAATTTGAGCGTGGTTAGCCCCGGCATGAACCTTGTCATCGACACCACGCCCCCCGCCGCTCCGTCGGCCCCGACGCTTCTCGCCGCCGACGATTCGGGCCTTCTCGGCGACAACATCACGAACGTCCGCCAGCCGAGGCTCACCGGGACCGCCCTTGCCGGGTCGTCGGTCCAGCTTCTCAACGCCCAGGGAAGCGTGATCGGTTCCGCCTCGGTCGGCTCCAACGGCTCGTACACGCTCAGTCCGACCAGCCCACTCGCCGATGGTGTTTACGCCTTGCGAGTAGCTGATATCGACGTAGCCGGTAACCTCAGCCAGCCGGGCCTTCCGCTCACGCTCACGATCCTCGCCACGCAGCCGGTCGCCCCGGCGGTCCCCGCCTTGCTCGCGGCCGATGATTCCGGCGTCGTCGGCGACGGGATCACGACCATCGCTCAGCCACACCTTGTCGGCACGGCCCCGGCCAACGCAACCGTACGGATCATCACCGCGACCGGCACCCTGATCGGCTCGGGAACCGCCGGGGCCAGTGGCGCCTACTCGATCCTTCCCAGCACGTCCTTTTCAGCCGGAATTTACCTGCTCGAAGCCCAGGTGATCGACGTCGCGGGCAACATCGGTACGCCCAGCCTTCCCTTCACCTTGACGATCCAGACCCCCGCGACGCCCCCGTCCGCCCCGTCGACGCCCGTCTTGCTTGCCGCCGATGACTCCGGGACGAAAGGCGATGGGATCACGAACGTCAATCGGCCCCGTTTCTTCGGCACGGCGACGGCAAACACGACGGTCCAACTCGTCAGCCCCAACGGCACAATTCTCGGGTCGGCCCCGACCGCGTCGAACGGTTCGTACACCGTGGCGCTCACGTCGCCGTTAACGGATGGAACCTACACGCTCCTCGCCCGCGATGTTGATGCCTCGGGAAACATCAGCGCTCCATCGTCCTCGGCGACGTTCACGATCGACGCGACCCCCGCGGCCGCTCCCGCCGCTCCCTCCTTGCTCGCCGCCGACGATTCGGGCGTGAAGGGCGATGGCATCACAAACGTCAATACGCCCCGGATCGTCGGCAACGCTCCCGCCAACGCAACCGTCCAACTCGTCAACGCGGCTCAGACCGTACTGGGAACGTCCACGGCCGCGTCTGATGGAAGTTATACGCTCAGTACGTCCCCACCTTTCGTGGATGGAACGTATAGCCTTTCCGTCGAGGTTGTTGACGTGGCGGGTAACGTCTCGGCCCCGAGTGCCCCGCTCTCCTTGACAATCCTGACCACGGTCCCGACCACCCCCTCGGCGCCGACGCTCCTTGTTTCCGACGATTCGGGAACCTTGGGCGACGGCATCACCAACGTCAATCTTCCCCACCTAACCGGCACCGCTCTGGCCGGTTCGACCGTCCAGCTACTCAACGGCTCGGGCGCGGTGATCGCCTCGACGATCGCCTCGTCGTCGGGGCTTTACACGGTTCAGCCCACCTCGGCGCTTGCCGACGGAACGGCCACCTATCACACACGCGACCTCAACGCGGCCGGGACGGCCAGTCCGCTCAGCGCTCCGCTCGCGCTCACGATCTTGACGGCCCAGCCCGCGGCTCCCTCGGCCCCGACACTGAGCGCCGCGGACGACACCGGACCCATTGGCGACGGCAAGACCTCTGTCCGCCGCCCGCGCCTGGTTGGTTCGGCCCCCCTGGGTAGCGCGGTGGATCTGCTGGACGCCTCGGGCAACGTTCTCGCCTCGACGACGGTGACGGCGGCGGGTACGTACAGCCTCCAGCCGCCGGCGAACCTGAATCTCGGAACGTATCCGCTGCGGGTTCGCCTTCGCGACGTCGCCGGGAATGTCGGGGCCGCGAGCGCGAGCTTGAGCCTGACGATCGTCGACGCCTCGCCGTCCGACTTCGACGGCGACGGCAAGTCGGACGTCGGCGTCTATCGCCTGGCGACGTCGCAGTGGATCGGCGTCAACTCGGCGGGCGGAACCTTCAATACCGGCTTCGGCGACCCGACGCATGGCGACGTTCCCGTGCCGGCCGATTACGATGGCCTCGGCCATTCCGAGATGGCCGTGTATCGCCCGAGCACCGGCCAGTGGATCATCAGCGGGCCGACCGGCGTTCGGATCGTCTCCTTCGGCGACCCGAGTCAGGGCGACATTGCCGTGCCCGGCGATTACGACGGTGTCGGCCACGCGGAACTCGCCGTCTTCCGCCCGACGACCGATCAGTGGCTGATCGCCGGTCCGAACGGCCTTCGAGTTGTCCAGTTTGGCGACCCGACGCAGCATGATATTCCCGTTCCCGGCGATTACGACGGCACCGGCCATACCGAGTTCGCCATCTTCCGCCCGGCCACGGCGCAGTGGTTGATCGCCGGTCCGAACGGCCTCCGGGTCGTCCAGTTCGGCGATTATAACCTCATCGATATTCCGATCCCCGGCGACTACGACGGCCTCGGCCGGACCGAGATCGCCGTCTTCCAGCCGAGCACCGGGCGCTGGATCATCAATGGTCCCACGGTCCGCATCTTCACCTTTGGCGAGCACAACCTGACCGACGTTCCGATCGAGGCCCCGCTTCAGGCTCTGGAACGGATTGGCGTCGTCGGCGGTATCCGACTCCCGGCCGTCGGCGCCTCCGCGGTGATCGCCACCCCCGCGGCGCTCGCCACCGGTTCCGTCGCGACCCCCACCGTCAAGGCCGCCGCAATCACGGCAACTTCAACCTCGACGTCAAAAACCAACACCCCCGCCCTCGTCGATTCCGCGATCAGCAACCTCGTCGCCGAGGCCCCGCCGACCTCAACGACAACCCGACGCGTGGGTTTTCTCAACTTCCTTCAAGACGTTTGACCCTCTTCGGACCAGAATCTCCTTTCGATCCCCGTCGATAGACGATGGCGGGAGGATTGCAAAGTCGTGTTTTCAATGACCAATGACCGATGACCAAGGACCAAACAGGCGGAATTTTTCGGTTATTGGTCATCGGTCATTGGGACTTTGCAATTCTCCTGTAGGCAATGGTCAAGACGGACCTCTTGCGTTACCCTATCGACCTTGGGGGGAATTTCCGTTCGAGAGGTGGGTCGAATCATGTCGGAATTCTTCTCGGTGGCGGGCCAGGTAGCGCTCGTGACTGGCGGCGGCCAGGGCATCGGCGCGGCGATCGCGAGGCGCCTGCACCGGGCCGGGGCTCGCGTCGCCGTCTTTGACGCCGATGGTCCCAACGCCCGATCCATCGCCTCGGAGATCCAGGGTATCGCCCACGTTGGCGACGTCCGGTCCGAGTCCGACGTGGCGGCGGCTCTCAAGCAGGTCGAGAACGACCTCGGACCCCTCTCGATCCTCGTCAATAACGCCGGAATCACGGGGCGTTGCGAGCTGAGCTGGAACCTTGAGGCCGAGGAGTTGCGGACGGTGCTGGACGTCAACGTCGTCGGCCCCTTTCTCTTCTGCAAAGGGGTCGTTCCGGGAATGCTGGCGCGCGGGTACGGGCGGATCGTGAACATCGCCTCGATCGCGGGGAAGGAAGGGAATCCGACGCTCTTGCCCTATTCGGCGTCGAAGGCCGCGGTGATCGCGCTCACGAAGTCGCTGGGCAAGGAGCTTGCCGGCAAGGCCGATGTGACCGTGAACGCCATTTCTCCAGCCGTGATCCGTACCCCGATTCTTGACGGCATGGCTCCCGAAACCGTCGATTACATGGTCGGCAAGATCCCGATGGGCCGACTTGGCACGGTCGACGAGGTCGCCGCGCTGGTTCATTTCCTGGTCAGTCCCGAGTCGAGCTTCACGACCGGCCAGTGTTACGATATCAGTGGCGGCCGGGCCACGTATTGATTGTTGATCGATTGACGGCCGGGCGACCAGGATCGGCTTGACTTGGCCTGGTTAGGAAAGGGTTTGGTCGGATGGGTGATGGCTCGCGACCCCTCGGGAACGATCTTGAAGGATTGCGCGGGACGCAGGGCGGATCGCGGAGGCGACCGCCCGAGCGCTACTGGCTGATTCATCCCAACGGCGGCCGGCAGTTGATCGATCCCCGCGTCTTCGATCTCGAACGCGTCGCCGAACAGGCCCGGTTTCTGGGCGGACGACTCATCGCCGAAGGCGAGCCTTTTGACCCGTCCGCCGATCCCGAGCCTGTTCCCTTACCTCGGCAGGATGGCTCGCCTCGCCGGTTTGAGCCGCCGATCTCGGCGCTCGCGCCTCTGTTTCGATCGCGTCTGGAAAAAGTTTATCCGTGCCTTGTCGGCCACGAGATTGACATCAACACCAGGCCGACGACACGGGTTCTCGGCGGTTATTACAAGGCAAGGCGTCTGATTCGCATTTACTCACACGACCGCCAGCTAGGGCGTCGGCCGATGGAAGAACTCTTTGACACGTATCTTCACGAGGTCGCCCATCATATTGAGTACACCGAGCCGGATTCCTTCCACGCCCGAGCCTGCGAGCGCGTTCCAGGCCGGATGCACAGCCCGCTCTTCTGGCGTATTCTCGGCGAACTCAAGGGGCGTTGGGCCGATCTCCAGCGGGCTCGGTAAGGGCTGAACGGGCCGATGAGAAGGATATCTCGTCAACCCGTTCCAGCGGGGATCATTCTCTGTCAGTCGCCCAGGCCCAGGCTCTTGACCTTGGCGGCGGCTTCGGGAGCGGCCTGCTTGGTGTTCACCTTCTTGTCGATCTCCTTGATGATCCCGTTCTTGTCGATGTAGAAGGTCCATCGATTGGCGACGTTGCGGGTCGGGTTGACCACGCCATACGCCTTGGCGACCGACTTGTCCGGGTCGCTCAAGATCGGGTAATCCGCGCCCACGGATTCGGCGAACTTCTTGTTCAAATCGGGCTCATCGACGCTCGCCGTGAAGTAGGCCACGTTCAGCTTCTTCAGTTCCGTGCTCTCGGCGCCGAAGGACTTGCACTCGGCCGTGCAGCCGCCTGTGAAGGCCTTGGGATACCAGGCGATGATCACGCCCTTCTTCCCCTTGAAGTCGCTGAGCGAGTAGGTCTTGCCGTCGGAACCGGGCATCGTGAACGCCGGCGCCTCGTCGCCCACCTTCAGATCGGCCGCTGATGCATTCTCCGCGAACATTGTCCCCACTCCCAGCAAGGCCGCCACGATCAAAACGCTCCGCTGTCCCATCGATCGGGTCATCGCGAACTCCTCTGGATGCGACTTCGTGACAGAATTTCCCTTTTTGCAAGCCGACCTGAAGGCTAGCAAGGGTCTCGCCCGAATACAACCGGTTCGCGGTCGAAAGGCCAGGGAGGATCGCAGGGTCCCGATGACCGATGACCGAGAATTTCTTCTTCCTGGTCATCGGACATTGGTCCTCGGTCATTGAAAAGACAGACTTTGCAATCCTCCTGGCCGAAAGGCCCGGTCCCTCGACCTCCGACGCTCCGGGCGTGTACAGTGACTGTGGCTCGGTTCGCGCCGGCCGGGAAGATTCGGTAAACGCCCGGCAAGGCGGGTGAGTGTTCGGGGAAAGCGCCCATGTCGTCGGAAAGTCCACCCTCGCGGAAGGCCAGGTCCCGAAACTCGTCAGGTCCGAAAGGAGAAAGCGACGGCCCCCCCCCGGATTCGATTTCGCTGCGACTTCTCGACGCCCTGCTCGTCCTGGCCTTTCTCGCGCTCACGTTCTTGCTCGGCGCGTTTCCACTCAAGGATACCGATTTCTGGTGGCACCTGCGGACCGGCGACCTGATTCGCCAGACCGGCGGCGTGCCGCGCGTGGACCCATACACATACACGGTCCTCGGCAAGCCCTGGATTGATCTGCACTGGCTCTTTCAGGTCGCCATCAGCCTGATTTATCAGCGCGGCGGGGTGCCTGCGCTGACGCTCGCCAAGTGCGGCGTGACCAGCCTGGCCGTCGGCCTGCTCGTCACGGCAAAGCGGCGCGACTGGCCGGTCTGGGTCATGCTCACCGCCTGGCTCCCAGCCCTTCTCCTGCTCGGCGGTCGGATGTACGTTCGCCCGGAGACACTGACGCTTCTGTATCTATCGATCTATCTGGCCGTCTTGCCGCGGATTGATCGCGTCCCCGCGCTCGCGTTGATTTTGCCGGTTGCGCAGGTCGCCTGGGTGAACACGCAGGGGCTTTTCGTCCTCGGGCCGATCTTGCTGGGAATGGCCCTTCTGGACGCGGCGATCCGGCCCGGTTCGTTCGCGCCGGGACGCAAGAGTTGGTGGCGCACGATCGGCCTGGCGACGGGTTTGACGGGCCTGGCCTGCCTCGTCAATCCGTATGGAATCCTCGGCGCCGTGTATCCGATCCAGTTGGCCCGGACGATGGGAAACCCTGTCTTTTCCCACCACATTGCCGAATTAACGCCGATCGGCATGTTCATCGCGCGCGACGGTCTGAACAGCCTGCCGCTGCAACTTCACTTCCTGACGATCGCCGTCGGCTGTCTCAGTTTTCTCGCGCCGATTCTCTGGTCGGTGATCGCCCGCCGCGAACCCTCAACGAGCCGAGGGAAGTCAGGACCCCCGGCCCGCATTGTCAAGAAATCCCGACGTGAACAACGGCCGAATCGTCCCGGTTGGACATTGAGCCTTTTCCGTCTCCTGTTGTTTGCGGCGTTCACGTTTTTGAGCTGGCAGGCGACCCGCAACAGCCACCAGTTCGCGGCCGTCGTCGGCACGGTCACGGCCTGGAACCTTGGCGAATGGATGGCCGCCGTCCGTCGACGTTCCTGGGAAAAACACGGCGGCGAGAGCCTCGGAAGTGCAATTGTGCCCCGACTGGCGGCTTTCGGAGCGATCGCCGGGGTCTTTGCCTGGGTCGCGACCGGCAGTTTTTATGAGTCGGCGCGCGAAGGCCGCACGATCGGCCTCGGCGAGCAACCCCTCTGGTTCCCGCACGAGGCCGCGCGGTTCGCCGGCCGTCCCGAGATGCCCGACAAGTTTCTCAGCTTCCACATCGGCCACGCATCCTTGTATGAATATTATCACGGACCCGAACGCAAGGTCTTCGCTGACGCCCGGCTCGAAGTCATCGGCGCCGATCTTTTCGAACGCTACACCGATCTGCAACGCCGGATCTCGCAAGGCGAACGCACCTGGCCCGCCGAGCTTGACGCGATCGGCCGACCAGCCATTTTGATCGACCTCGAAGGAAGTTCGGCGGTCGGCGGCACCTTGTTAACAAGCGCCGACTGGCGGTGCGTCTGGTTCGATCCGATCGCCGCCGTTTTCGTTCACGCCACATATCAGGAAGCCGTCGAGACCCACGGCGTCGACTTCGCCGGTCGGCACTTCCGCCCCGAACCCATTCATGAACCTCGCGGACGCGCGGCGCTCCTGGCATCGTCGAAGGGGTTGCGAAACCTCGCCTCGACGGTCGTCCGCTCCGGTTCCGAACGCGCCCGGGCACTCATCTTGCTCGGCCTCGCCCAGGCCCGACGCGCCGGGCAGGCTGATCCTTACGATGCGGAACCGTGGAAGCTTCTCGCACAGTTCGAGGTTCTCCGCGAACCCCCGCCCCCCGGCGTTGTCCCGCGTTTTCGGGTCGCCTTTGACCCGGTCTTTGACCTCTCCCCGGCGCGTGCCACCTTCGCGCTCCGCAGGGCGCTTGACATCCATCCCTTTGACTTCCTCACGCTCTTTCTTCTCATCGACACATTCAAAAGTCGAGGCATGAACGAGGAAGCCGTGAGCATGCTCAATCGGCTCGTCTACCTGACACCGATCAACGGCACCCAGCGTCTTGCCATCGCCGACGCCCTGGGCCTTCGCACAACGCTACTGAACATGCTCGGCCCAGAACCACTCCGCTCCTGGGAGAACCTCAGCCAGTTGAATGAGGTTGTGAACCGACTCCTCGGCTCGGGCCGCGCCGCGACCGCCGCCGATCTCTTGAACCGCTCCACTCTCGACTCGATTCGCACCTGGGACGACGTGGACCGGATCGCCACCCTTCGCCTTCACCTCGGCCAGCCCGCCGAGGCTCGCAAGCTCTGGCAGGAAGCTCCCAACCCCCCAAGGCCCGGCCTTCGCGAGGCTCGTGTCGCGGTCACGCAACTTGTTCAGGGCGATTTCGAGTCGGCGCGCACGGCCTATCGCTCGGCGATCGCCGCCAACCCTGAACTGTTTGAAGCCTGCTATGGTCTCGCCGTTCTCGAACAGGACGCCGGCCACGCCGCCAACGCCCTCAACGCCGCGCGTCGATCCGCCGCGCTCGCGCCGACCGACGTCGCCCGATCGGCTGCTCAGGGGATTGTGGCGCTCGTCAGTCCCTATGCCACCTCGCCCATTGCCCACGATCACCAATAAGTTGTTGCAGGGACAAACACGTTACTTTGCTCGGCTCGCCTCGCGCTCTTTCTGCAAGGTGGCTCGCTTGCCGAGGGCATCATAGGTGGCATACTTGTAGAGGTCGGAAAGCGTGGGATAGTTATAACAGGTTTTGATGAAGAGGTCGGCCCCCTGATCGAGCAAGAGCGCGGTGAGACCGACGTGCACGAGTTCCGTCGCCTGTTCGCCGATAACGTGAACACCGAGCAAACGCATATCGACGTATCGGAATAAAAGCTTGAGAAATCCCGAGTCATCGCCAATGATGTGGCCGCGTGGATTGCTGTCATACGTGGCCTTGCCGACAACGTAATCCATCCCTTGTTTTTTCAACGATTCCTCGGTCTCGCCCGCCATCGAGCATTCGGGAATGGTGTAAATTCCATAAGGCAAGACCGGCGCGACGACGCTCTTGTACTTCAGATCAAAGGCGTGAACCATCGCCACGCGCGCCTGTTCCATCGCCGTGGACGCCAGCGCGGGCGAGCCGATCACGTCGCCCGCCGCGTAAATATTAGGAACATTGGTCCGGAAAAACTCGTCGACCTTCACCCTTCCGCGCGAATCGACATCAACGCCGATCCCTTCCAGTCCCAGCGATTTCGTGTTACCGCTGCGACCCGCCGAGACAAGAATGGCGCCCGGCTTGATGACTGTTCCCGACTTCAGCTTGACCGTGATCTCGGCCCCGGCGTCAAGCGTTTCCACGGCATCATTCATGAGAAAGGTGATACCGATCGCCTTCATTTGTTCCACAAGCGTGGCGATGACTTCATGATCCAAAAACTCAACGACCTGTTCACGCAACTCGACGATCGTGACCTCGATACCCAGCACCGCGAACATGCAGGCATATTCACAACCGATCACCCCGCCGCCGACGACAAGCATCGATTTTGGCATGTCGGGAAGTTGAAGGATCTCGTCGGAATCATAGACCCTCGGGTCGGCGAAGGGAAAGACCGGGGGCCTGTGCGGCGACGAGCCGACGGCGATCAGCACCTTTTCGCCTCTCAGGAACGTCGGTTCGCCCCCCATCGGCGTCACGGCGACCGTGTGCGCATCGACGAACGAGCCCCGGCCGTAATAGAGGTCGACATCGTGCCGGGCCAGGTTCTTGAGGATGCGAACCCGCTCGTCGGCCGTGACGTGGTGTTCGTGGTCCATGAAGTCGCGGACCGTGACCGCCTTCTTCACGCTGACGTGGACCCCCGAAAGCGCCCGCTGGCGGAAGCCAGAAAGAAACAGGGCCGTCTCGCGGAGTGTCTTGGAGGGCAAGGTTCCCGTGTTCGCGCAGGCGCCGCCGACGGCGGGCTCGGCCTCGATCAGGGCGACCGACTTGCCGAAATACGCCGCCTGCGCCGCGCCTTTTTCTCCGGCGGGCCCCGAGCCGATGACGACCAGGTCATACGCTTTCGCGTCGTTCATTGCCCAGACTCCCCGATCGAGCCGCCAAGGTCTTCGCGATCGACCGAGACTAGGGTCCGACTCCCTGATTGTCAAGCGAACTCATGAACGTAAGCTCGGACCCAAGTTCGATTTCCGGGTCAAAGAGAAGACGGCGGGGCGTTGACGCGGGGCCTTTGCGCGTTAAACTCAACTATTAGAATCGTCACGGCCGAATCGTTTCGCGGTGCCACTCGGGAGGAGGTCAAACGTGCGGGTGACTCTCGTCCCATCGTCGATCACACCGGCCGGCGGCGGCGACCCGGGCCAGTACCTCATCTCGTACCTCTTCAATGACTCGCTCGCCATTGACGCGGGCTGCATCGGTCTTTATGGAACTCCCGACGATCAGGCCCGGATTAAACACGTCCTGATCTCCCACACCCATATCGACCACACGGCGTCCTTGCCTCTTTTTATTGAAAACGCCTTCGAGGGCAAGGCGGATTGCGTTACGATCCACGGCAGCGACGAGGTTCTCGACAGCCTTCAGCGCGACCTTTTCAACGATCGCACCTGGCCCGATTTCGTGGCTCTCTCCACCGGCCCGATCCCCCTCGTCCGCCTCTCCCGGCTCGAACCATACAAGCCGATCGAGCTTGAAGGTTTGCGGATCATGCCCGTGCCGGTCGACCACGTCGTGCCGACGCTTGGCTTCCTCGTCTCCGACGATCAGGGAACGGTCGTGATCGCCTCGGACACCGGCCCGACCGACGAACTCTGGCGGATCGCCAACGCGGCTCCGAACCTCAAGGCCGTCTTTCTCGAAGCCTCATTTCCCGACGCGATGAGCGGCCTCGCCGCCAAGGCGATGCACCTGACTCCTTCGCTCTTCGGCGTCGAGGTCCGCAAGCTCAAACGCCCGGTCCCGATCATCGCCGTTCACCTCAAGGCCCGCTTCCGCGAGGTCATCATCTCCGAACTCGACGCGCTCAACCTCCCAAACCTCGAAATCGGCCGGTACGGCATTCCGTACGAGTTGTAGAGCCCTCGTCTAACGATTTTCAGCGGCAAAACCGCCGTCTCAACCTGGCCGGCAGGGCTTCGGGCGATTTCCGCTCGGCGCAAAATTGTCGATGGGCGACGCGCATTCGTTCCGCGAACCGGGCTCCCGCGGCGAAGACTGAATCAAAGGCCGGTCCCGCCGCCCAGCGTTCGAGACTTTCGACGCCGCCGCCTTCTGGATAGGCGTTGGCTCCGCGTTGATGCGAAAGTGCCGTCAGCAGGCCCGCCGCGCCGACGGCCATCCCGAGCGTTTCCGGCTTCTTGTGAAACCGGCTCAGGCTCGACCGATTTTCCTCGGGGATCATCTCGCGGACCCGGTAGGCCGTCTCGTCGACCGGCAAAACGTCGAGACCCGCCGTCGGCTCGGCCTGAAGCATCTTCTGGGCGTGGACAACCCGATCGGCATCGCTTGCATCGTCAAATGGCCAGGGATGCGTTGAACAGGAGGCCAGCGCCGAGGGGAGACACGCCTTGAGATCAAAGAGCCTGTTCGTCTCCGACGACCCTCCCCCCGCGACCAGCACCGTGTACCGCGAAACGCCGAGACTGCCAATCCCGGCGATTCGATCGGTCACATCAAGCACCTCAAAAAAGTCGGCCCGCCCCAGTCGTTCGGCATACGCCTCGACGGCCTTTTGAACCTTCTCGGCCCGCGCCATCTTGATCGCGGGATGTCGATCTTTCTCGCGAAGAATCCGCCGTTTGCCGGTCTTGCCGATCTCGGTGTATCGATCGAGCAAGACCGCCTGATCGGTCACGACGCTCTTGCCCAGGATTTCCCAGATTGGCCCGCGCGCCAGCCTGGGCGCTCGCGGATCGACCGCTTTCCGATCGCTTGACGAGGCAAGCGTGGACCGATAGGTATCGAGAAATTCCAGGACCATTCCCGAGGCGTCAAGCGGCGTGAGCTTCCAGAGTTCCGACGCGAGCAGGATACTGGTCGCGCAACGCACCAGGTCGAGACTGCACGGGGCGACGACCGCCTCGTCAAAGTCGTTGATGTCGTAGCAGACCTCGCCGTTGTCGTCGCGATAGGCGCCGAAGTTTTCGAGGTGCAGGTCACCGCAGATCGGCAGGTCCGGCCCAGGATCGTTGGGCCTGAGATCCTTCCAGGCATCCGCATAAAGGTGATCGGCCCCCCGAAAAAACGCAAAGGGGCTGGCCGCCATTCGCTTCAACTTCAGGCGAACCCGCCGCCGCTTCCGCCCTTCGTTGAATTCCAGCACCCGAACAAGCACCGAATCAGAACGAGCGTCCGCCTCGCTCGGTTCCGATAAGGCGGCAATCGAATCAGCCGGCGGACGGTTGTTCGGCTCGGTTATGTCCATCATCGTCCCGTTGAAAAAGAAAAGGGCTCAACATTCGGAAATCGCGTGCCTGCGTTTCGCCCGTTATGGCCGCGCCGGAAAGCTTCGTCAAGGATCTGGTCGAGATCGCTGTGTCTTGTCCCAAGGCGACCAAAATGACGCCGATCAATAGACTTGAGATCGTCCTTTCGGCCCCGTGCGTCTTCCTCGTTCAACTCGAGCCGGTTCATCCTCCCTCATTTTCTCAGTGGCCTACTATTGTACAATATTTCATTAATTTCCCCTTGACCGTCGCGCCATGGGGCGTTGCACGAGTTTTCGATATGTCAAGAATTTCAAGATTATTCTTTTCCATTAATTAGTACTTCAGTTGTAACTAATCTGGAGGCTCCGCCCCACGCTTCTTGTATTCGACAGCGCCGCGCGATCCCCTGACGCGCCCGACGCCACTCGGACCAATTCATGTCATCGCCGACATCCGGCAGGTGTGTCCACAAGAGCCGCACCAGCAGCCGGCGGGCCTATGGGACCGTCAACGCGATCAACTCCGGGTGGCCCGACGACTTTTTTTGGGCGGCCCGTCGGCCAGCTTCCGCACCCCCGCCAGGAACGCATGCGCGAGTAACGCGAGGGTAACATGTCGGTGCCAGCCCTCCCAGCCCCGCACCTCGTAGTCGGCCAATCCAACGTCTTGCTTGGCCGCCTCGAAGGTTCCCTCGATCGCCCACCGAGCCTCGGCCATCTTGGCCAGCCGGGTCATGGTCGTGCGGGCCGGGCCGGCCGCCAGGTAGAACGGCCAGTTCCTCGCGGCCGTCGAGGCCCTCGCGGATCGACAGCCAGCGACGCCACCCCGGCCCGTGCGTGAAGTGGACCCTAAAGTCTAGAGCACTGAACCCAAATTTTAAGTTATGGTTCCGACCTTCATCGGCTCATCTTGATCCTTCCCGGCCGCCGCGAGGTTGGACGCGACGCTGTGGCGCAGGAGGTGGAAGCCCCGCACGACCTGCCACTTGCTGCCCTTGAGGGCTTCCTTGAGGTGATACGTCGCGGTGTCCCACTTCACCTCCTCGCGGTCTGAGCGGCAGAATGCGAATCGCCCGCCCGGATGATCGGCGAACCACGCATTCATGACCTCGACAAGCTTAGGATGGATCGGGACATCCCGGTAAGTGAATGTTTTTTCCTTATCCCGCTTCTACCGCCGGAGTTTTCCGTCTTGTCGTTAAACCTCCAGCGGGCGGTCCGGCATCGGCAGAGTTCCGACCTCCGGGCCCTCGTGTATGCCGCAAAACAAACCATTCGATAGAGGTAAGGCGGCCCGACCGCCTGGCGGACGTGTTCGAGGAAGTCCCTCACTTCGGCCAGGTCGAGCCAGAGGCAATCCCACAACTCCTTGACCTCGTCTTCGGCCAGCCCCGCGCGATCTCCCGTTCGATTTGGGGCCACGACATAAACGGGTGCCTCTCCTTTGCCTTGGGGAAGCTCAATTCCTTCAAGGCGAATGCTGGCGGGAATAGGTCCGTCGACCGCATCGCGACCCACGACCACGCTTGGCGAAGCGTCTTCAACTCCTTGGCGATGGTCTCACGCTGGATCGGCTTGTCCCGGTAGTGTTGTTTTGAGCGGCGTGAAAGGTACTCCTGGGCGGTCGCCTTCTTCGAACGACTTGACGGCCCGAGACGGGAAGACTTCGAGCAATCGTCGGAGGTGAATTTCTTGCATCCGCCGGGTGGACGCCTCCAAGTGGGGGGGCGCATCGGTCGGGTATCACTCGAACCCGTCCGCCAGTGTGAGTACCTTCGGCGACGCCGGCTGGGTCGTGCTCTGGACGACCGTCCCGCCCGAGATGAGGAAGTCACGGGGTCGGCGTCGGTTGGCAAGGCGAGCCTGCCACGCTCCAAATCGGCGATGGCCTGGTCGATCGTCTCGCAAAGAGCATCGGCCGCGGGGGCGGACTTGACCTTGACGGCGCGGTTGAACTGCCGCTCGCCGTAACGAAAGAAGACGCGGGCCTTGCCGGTCTTCAGGTCCAAACTATTGTGATGACATCGACGACTCCAGGACGAGGAACGGAGCGCACCACGTCCCAATCCTAGGCCAATGCAAAACCCACTCTGTTTCAGGTTTGTTTTAACCTGGCAGAGTGGGTTACGGGTCGAATCGTCGTAACTAGTGCCGGAGACAGGACTTGAACCTGCACGAGCATGGTTAGCTCACTAGCCCCTCAAGCTAGCGCGTCTGCCAATTCCGCCACTCCGGCAAAAGATCATGAGGTCGTTGTCGTTCGAGTCGAGGCTGGCACAACCTCACCAGGGAAGAAAGAGTCTAGCGACCGAAGAGCTTCCTGGCAAGACCTGTGTCAGGCCTTCCTCGCGACGGTTTTATCGTATCAAAACGAGAACGGACCGGAAAGCACGCACCAGGTTTTTCGAGAGATTTTTCGAGAGGGCCACAGGCCGGGAAGGTTCGCGGTGGAAGCCATCGTCAGTTCAAATGTCAAGAATCAACTCGGCGACCCAACCACCATCAGGGAGGCGTCGAAGGTCGAGGGCGTGGTGAGTGACGGCCTTGACCTCGTGGTCGAGAATGTGGCGGTCGCGATCGATCGGCTCGCCGCCAAGCTCGCCGCGAAGAGTCAGGCCGTCGGTCGAGACCTGGACATCGAACTCGGTATAGAGCCGGTGCCGCGTTTCGCTGAGATAGATCAACTCATTGAGCCAGAGTAATAGCAAGGAGGCCGGATCTTCGGCCTGAAGTTCGACGTAATCGAGCACCGTGACGCAGATGGCCTCGCGGTTCACGACGATGTAGTCAATCACCCCTTCGGCGGCCGTTCGGAAGAGATCGTTGAGGTCGTCACCCGTGACCTTAAGGCCAACGTCGGCGGTGTGCTCGAACGTTTCCACGGTCCCCATGAGTGTCGTCCTCGACCCGGCCTCAGCAAGTGATCACAACGCATCAGAGGGAGTTCGGCCCGCCGAGGTTCTCATCGACTTTCGGATTTTTCCGGCGAGCCGAAGGGGGAGTCAACCGGCGGCCAGGAACCTTTCGCGACGACCGGCGGCGAGTGACTCGACCCGGCTTGATAGCGTGGCGAAGCGATCGTCCCAGGAATATCCGTGCCGAACAAGGTCTCGGCCGGCCTGGCCCATCGATCGGGCCTTCAAGGGGTCGGAAATCATCGCGATCAAGGCGCCCGTGAGTCGATCGAGGTCGCCGAAAGGAACCAAAAGGCCAGTCACGCCGTGTCGGACGACCTCGGGAACTCCTCCGGCGGCGGCGGCGACCACGGGAACGCCATTGGCCCAGGCTTCCAGAAACACAATACCAAAGGAATCGGTTCGCGAGGGCATGGCGAAGAGGTCGAGACCGGCGAAGAAGTCGGGCAGATCGCCCATCGGCAGCGGACCAAGCTGGCTCAGCCAGGGCATGGCGCCGACGGGCGCCGCGGCCATGAACTGCTCGAAGGCGGGGGAGGCCGGACCCGCCAGCACGAGCTGAACCGGGTCAGCCTCGGGCCGGGAACGGTTGAGTCGGGCGACCGCCTGGATCAGGTCCGTCGTCCCCTTGTTGGGGTCAAGGGTCGCCAGGTGGCCGATAATCGGCCGATCCGGGGGAAGACCGAGCCGCTGGCGAAGCGACCGGCGATCGCCGCCGGTAACGTCCTTGCGTTCGAACCCCATGCCCAGACGCAAAAGATTCGAGCGCGGCACGCCCCAGTCGGCCACGGCGTCGGCTTCGATATTTGTCTGGACGACGACGCAGTCGGCCTCGTTTAAGAGGCGGATCTGATGCGGACGCGTGTAGTGCTTGCGGTGCGGGTCATCGAGTGTCGCCAGGTGAAGAAACGGCGAGAGAATGAGCGGTGCCTTCGCGGCCCGAGCGGTCTGGAAGGCGGCATGGGAAAAGATGGTGTACGGAAATCCGACGGCGAAGACCGCGTCATAGTCGCCCCGGACCTGATCGATTCCGGGCAGGATCGGCATGTAAGAGGCGACCCGACATCGCGTCGGCCAGTGTGGAGCATAGCTTAAAAGTCGGCCGACGTAGCGCTGCATGGGCCGGTGTCGAACCGGGAACCGATGGACTTTTGCGCCGTCGACGGTCGAGACCCGGGGCGCCTCGACCCGGCGTCGCCTTCGGTTCGTGAAATACCAGAGATCGTGTGCGTCGCTCGTGATCACGTCGACGGCGTGCCCGGCATCGACGAATCGCCGGACCATCGCCCGACCGAAATTCTCCGCGCCGCCGATACAAGGGTGGTATCGGTGTGTGAACCAGGCAATCCGCATCGATGGCCTCCTCAAGAAGGCGGAAAATGTCGGCCGGAGACGGCTTATTCACCCTGCGACAACCCAATCCTAGCCCGCGAAAGTTCAACGTCTTCCAGGTCGGGCGGAATCGGTCTCGGGCGGTACGCGGGAAGCTTGATCCAGCGCTTCGGGGCTCGCATCGGATCAACCTGTTTCAGATCCTCGCGGAGGATCTGAGCCACGTCGTCACTTAGGGCCAGGGTTCCTCGCAGGTCGAGGTGAATCGGGTCAATGAAGACCGAATACGGATAGCCTGAAGCACGCGCATCGAGCACTGTCAACCTGGGGAAGCGATCCTGAAGCGATCGCACATACGCTTCGTATTTCAACTCGGCGCCAGTCTGCCTCCGGCGTTCCGTGAGATCGGCGACGAAAGGGGGTAAGACCAGGTAGGTACGAGTCCGTTGTTCACCAGCAAGAGTCAACAATCGGTGGGTATAGTCCACGTTGAGCCGATTCGCGAAGAAGCCTTTTGAGATCAAATGCGCATGTTCCGGTTCCGTGACCGTCCCATTGTAAGTTGGCTTGGGAGTGGCGATATTCACGCCGTCATTAACCTGGAAGTTCCGTTCACTCAAGATGTTGTAATTCAGGTAAGGACTGTTTTTTCCCGCGAGCGCGGCGAAGATCGCGCCGCGAATCTCGTGGCGGCAGCGATAGGAGCCGAGCACGGAATTGACCATGAGTTCGGTGACGGCCCCTCGAAATCGGACAGCGCGGCATACGCCGAAGAGTTCGCGGAAGCTCATGACCTGAGAGAAGTTGCGCACGTTGTACTCAAGGCCGCCAACCTGCAAGCTTGGTTTCAGGTCAAAGACGATCACCGATGGATGAGCGCCGGCGTCAACGGCCCGGCGATAGAGCGTATATGTCATCGGCGCCGTGCTCGCGGGGGCGGCGAGGTTATACGCGGACCGGCCGGTCACCTCGCGGAAGACCCGGGGCGAAAGGCCGTGCTTGACCAGGCTATCGCCGAGAAAGAGGATGTCGGCGCCGACTGTTTTCTTGCTCGCGGCCCCGGCGCTGAAGGTCCAGCCAAAGGGGACGATGTCCAGGAACCGGCTTCCGGCCAGGCTCACCGCAGTCTCGACCAGGGCGACGAGGATGAGCATTCCCAGAAACCCGGTCGGCACGATCCGACGGCCGGGGACGATCGGACGGAACCGTCGGTGCGGCCAGCGGTCGGTGTCGGCTCGAACGGCGAGCGGTTCTCGGTATGACATGGACCCGCGATCCCCTCCCTGGGATGGTTGGCCGTGGCGGTCCGTTCGGAAGACCCCGATGCGAACAACCCGCCTCAGCGTCGGCGGACGCCAGGAGCCGAGGCTGAGGCCGAGGCCGTCGACGGCGACGCGGGGGGCGTCGTGAGATCATAGACAATCACCTGGATCTGTCCCGGTTTGGGCTCCGCGGGGAACCGACCGACAGGCTCCCGGCCGTCGATCAGGTCTCGGGCGAGCCGACTGGAGAGGCCGTGGCCCTCAAGATGCGCCTCGCGGAGCACCACCCAGCGCGTTTCGGGACGGGCCGCCGCCTCCTCGACCTTGCCGATTCCGAAACCGGGTCGGTTGCCGAAGAAGAGACACCAGTCGGTCAGGTCAAGCACCCGGTTTTCGGTCTGAGGCGCGCCGGAGATCCACTCGCCAACCATCCGGTATGGGGCGAAGCTGCTGTTGTACGGCGTCGCCCCCCGGAAGATCGGCCAGATCACCAGAGCGCCGACGATTCCGATCCAGACCGCCGGGCCAGGTCGAAACCTTCCCTCGCCAAGCCGAAATTGCGAGGCGTCAATCACCGTGTTTCGCAAGAGCCAGACGATTCCATTGGCCGCGGCGAGCGTCAAGAGCGTCGCGGGCACCAAGGCATGCCTCGCCGTGAGATATCCCCCCGTGGCGTGCAGACGCGCCAGCGCCACGGCCGAGGCTGACAAAATCACGCCCAGAAAGATCCAGATCCGGACCCGATCCGTTCCGGGCCGGATCATCACAAGGCCGAGGACCGCGAAGGGGACCAATGGCCAGGTCAAGGCTCCTCGAAAGGCCCGCGCGGTCCGCTCGGCCGCGAGCGCGTATGTCTGCGCGGTGGACTGGCCGACGATCGGCAGGTGCTCGCGTTCCAGCGCGGCCGGGGGAGCTTCCGCCATCGTACCGATCACCCGGGCGACCGCCGGTTTCGTTCCCAATCCCCCCTTGATGGCCACATACGGTCCGACCAGCAGAGCCGGGCCGATCACCAAAAGGGCCAGGGCCGACCACCACCTCGGCCAGTAAATCCGGGTCGATCGGTGAACCGGCAAGAGCAGGAGCGTGGCCACGAGCGCCAGATGCAACAAGAGCCCTTCGGGCCGGGTCAGATAGGCCAGGGCACCGAAGGCGATCGCGGGGGGAAGCCAGAGAAAACGCCCCTCGCGAAGGAACCGGACAGCCGCCCAGAGTCCCCAGATCCAGAACAGAAGAAACGTGGTTTCGCTGAGGACGTTCACACCGACGTAGGCAACAACCGGGTTGACATAAAACAGGGCACATCCAAGGATTGCCGTCGTCTCATCTTCGAACAGCGCGCGGCCGAGAAGGTACAACGGCATCGCCAGAAGCACCAACCCCAGGGCTGATGCGGCCTGCGCGGCCGTCTGCCAGTCAAAAGGCCCCTGCCCTTCGTAAGGGCCGTTGCGATCGATCAAGGCCCGATGCGCGGCGACGATGGCCAATGGGTGCATCGGGTGATCGACGGCCCGGAGCAGGCCGCCGGCCAGGTCGCCGCGGTCAATCTGCTGGGCCTCGCGGATATACCTCAGGCCATCCGCGAAGGTGACCTCGGCGTGATGGTCAAACCAGAAGACCAAAATCGCCGCGGCGGCCGTTAAGACGCCGATCCTGGCAACCCGTTTCGTCAACGACACGCGGGTCCGTCCTTTCGAAGAGAGGCGTCTTCCTGACGCCCCGATCTCACCTACTCAAGCTTGCCGACCTGACCCGCCTTGATCCGGGCCGCCGCCGGCCCCGACTTGTCTCGAACGGTCCGCTCGACCGGAATCGGAACGCCATCGGCCAGGCCAAGGACGTCGCGACCCCCCAGCCGGGCTCCGCCGCGAAGAGCCGCCTCGACCCTGGCAATCGTCCGCCAGGCTCGAACCTCTTCGCCCTGACCTCGGGCACGGGCCAACGCTCCGAAGAACCGGGCCTCGGTCGCGACCACGGCGCAAAGCGCCAGGAACTCCCAGCGGGCTGCGTGTTTACGGAAATAAAGCAACTTGCTGTGCCGGGTGATGACCCGCATTCTCGGGGTCACCGCCCGATTTTGTAAGGGGCTTAAATGAACGACCTCCACGGTCGGATCAAATTCGACGTCCCAGCCATGCCGTTGGGCCGACCGGCAGAGCGCGACCTCCTCATAATATAAAAAGAAGTCTTCGTCCAGCCCGCCTAGCTCGTTGAGCAAGGCGGTGTTGACCAGGACGCAGGCTCCGGTGACCCAGGCGACGGGACCGGCTTTCGTTCGCCAAACGGCCTGGTATTTCCGTCGAGAGCGCGGTATCAACTGCTCCCAGACGGCCCGAGCCAGGTTCGGAAAGGTTCCGACCGACGGCTGTCGGGTGCCGTCGGGGTTGCGTAAACCGAAGCCGACGATTCCAGGAGGCTTCCGACCGCGAGGCTCGTACTGAAGCACACGATCAACGACCGACGCCAGGAGGTTCTCGCCGGCAAGAACGTCCGGGTTGAGCAGCAAGAGCCAGGGCGAGCGAGACGCCCGCCAGCCATCGTTGACACCGACGGCGAAACCGCCATTCTCGTTTCGGGAGATGAGCCTGACCCCCTTCGGCGTCGGCCGGAGTGCGTCGGGAAGGGGGCCTTCCGAAGCGTTGTCGACGACGACGACCTCGCAACGCCCGGAAACAACCTCGGCCGAGGCCGCCAGCGAGGCGACCAGGCGGCCAACGTCGCCCCAGGAGTTGTAATTGACGATCACCGCCGTGACCAGCGGTGGAGCGTTCCAGGACATCGGGGGATCGGGTCGGTCCACGCGATCAACCTTCTCGTCACCGGTTCGGCGTTCGTTCCAGACCTTGTAATCTTACCGGAATAACTGGAAGAAAGCGTCGGTTTGTCCGATGGAAGAGCTTGAAGGAATTCCGTAAAGGCCATGCCCCGAGGACGGAGGGGCGGCCCGCGTAGTCCAGTCCGTCGGGGCCGAACCGGGCTCGGGCCCGGCTGTCGAGCGACCCCGAGCCCGACACCGATGGATCGGTGAATCGCAATGAACAATCCCCTGGAGTTGACCGGCAAGGCGGGACGGCTGAGCCGACCCGCTCCGGGTCGGGTCCTGATCGTCGGCGCCCGACGCGACAGCCGACGGCTCGCCCGGAGCCTGAGCCGAGGCCCCTGGGCGGGCCTTCCGGTCGTCGGCTTCGTCGACGCCGGCCACCCGCGCTATGCCGGTGGCATCGGTCGCGGCCGACAGCTCGCTGTTCACCCGCGGACGGACCCCGTCCCGGTCCTCGGCGGAATTGATCGGCTCGACGAATTGCTCGATCGGTCTCGGGCAACTCACGTCGTCGTCGCCCTCACGGGTCGACCCGCCAGGCGACTCCGGCCGAGAATGGCCCGCCTGAGCAACTCCGATATCGCCGTTCACTGGGTCGGCGACGAAGCCTCGGCGGTTGACCTTCCCGCGCCCGGATCGGGCGACAATGGACGCCATCCGACCCGCCTTTTCGATTGGCCCGTGCCCTGGGGTCGACTCGCCAAGCGCGCGGTCGATGTTGTCGCCGCGGCGCTCGGCTTGCTCGTCCTTTCTCCCCTCTTCGCGATCGTCTCCATGGCGATCCTGATCACGACCGGTCGGCCGATCTTCTATCTTCAGGAACGGATTGGCCAGGGAGGCCGCGTTTTCCGGATCATCAAATTCCGGAGCATGCGGAACGACGCCGAGGGGCAAACCGGGCCGATCTGGGCCTCCTTCCACGACGCCCGATGCACCCGGATCGGCGACTGGCTCCGGCACACGAACATCGACGAGCTTCCCCAGCTTTTCAACGTCCTCGTCGGCGACATGAGCCTCGTCGGCCCTCGCCCCGAACGGCCGATCTTCGTCAACGAGTTCCGCGAGTCGGTTCCCGATTACGACCTCCGCCACTCGGTCCCCGGCGGAATGACCGGCTGGGCTCAGGTCCACGGCTGGCGCGGACGAACCTCGCTCCGCAAGCGCATTCAGTATGACCTCGATTACATCCAGCGTTGGTCGTTCTCAATCGACTTTCGCATTCTTTTCATGACCATTCAGCATATCGCCTGGGGCAAGACGTCGTGGGCCTCGAAACGACCGATCGCGAAGGAGGCGAAGGCGCCGTGACCCCGCCCCTTTGCTCCGTCGTGATCCCGACTTACAACGGCCGGGCCTGGCTGGAAGTCTGCCTGGCGAGCGTCGCCCGCCACCTGCCGCGCGACATCGCCGTTGAGATCATCGTCGTCGACGACGCCTCGACCGACGACACCGCCGCCTGGATCGTCGAGGAGCAACCCTGGGTCCGACTCCTCCGACTCTCCGAGAACGGCGGCTTTTGCGCCGCGGCGAACGCGGGCCTTGCCTCGGCCCGAGGTGAGTTCGTTCAGCTTCTCAATAACGACACCGAGGTGACCCCCGGCTGGATCGAGGCGGGCCTGGCTCCGTTCATTGATCCGAGCGTCGGCTCGGTCGCCCCGCTCGTTCTGGTCCGTTCCGAGCCGAACCGCGTTGACTCGGCCGGCGACTCGTATGCCCTCGTCGGCTGGCCGAGCAAGCGCGGTCATGGCCAGCCGTCGACACTCTGGGCCGATCGTCCCGCCGGACTCGTCTTCGGGGCGAGCGGATCGAGCGCCTTTTACCGGGTCTCGGCCTTGCGTCGTGTCGGTCCCTACGATTCCTCGTTCGGTTCGTATTATGAAGACGTCGACCTCGCCTTCCGGCTGCGATGGGCGGGGTATACCTGTGTCTTCACGCCGGCCTGCCGAATCTTGCACGAGGTCTCGGCCAGCTACGATCATGGCCGTCCCGCGCTCCAGCGGCGAATGTCTCGCAACGGCGAGATCCTCTTCTGGACCAACCTTCCAGCCGCCTGGCTTCTCGCCGCGCTCGTGCCTCACCTTGGTTTTGTGCTGGCTCAGGCGCTCTGGAGACTTGCCCGGGGCCGCGCTCGCCCTTTTCTTCTCGGCAAACTGGATGCGCTTCGCGATTGGCGGCGTCTCGCCTCGCGCCGAAGATTACGCGTCGACCTCGCTCGGGTCGGTGTCGCCCCGCCTCACTTCCCGATCAAGCTGGCTTCGTTTGACGATTTCACGAACCATCTGCGACGCCCTCGCGAGGCTTCCTCGCGCCATGCGCCTGTCAGATAGCCGCTGGGTTCGCGTTGTTTCTCGAACCACCTAGACCGTAACGGCGCTGGAAGTGAGACTGATGGAGGATGGGCGGGCCAGCTCATCGGTCGGTTCCACCAGTGACTCGATCATGATGCGAACTCGTTTCAGACCCACGCCCGCCTGTTCGCACTCGCCGACGACCTCGCGCAGTCTCGACTCCGAGATTTTCGAGATTGAGAGCAAGACCTGCTCGGCCTTCGCGTCATCAAGGGCCGCACCGAACGATTCCTTGCCCGCGAAGACCCGAAGGCCGTGAATCACCTTGCCCGCCTTGAGCGGATCATCGTCGACGAATCCGACCGGCGTCAGGCCGAGCCCCCGGTTGTTCCGAAGCTCGCGAAGCACCAGTTCGCCCGCGTCTCCCGCCCCGTAAATCAAGACGCGCCGACCCCCCTCGCGTGGTGAGTGTGGCAGGACGCTTCGGAGCAACCGGAAGGCCATCCGGCACCCGGCGACGGCCAGCAGGAGAATCAGGCCGTCAAGGACAAAGACAGCCCGTGAATAGCCCTGGAATCGGAAGGCAAGGACGAGAATCAGGACGCTCAGCGCTGAGGAGACCAGGACCGCCCTGGCATAGGTGACCAAGGAGTCAAGGCTGACGTATCGCCAGAGGCCGCGATACACCCCCATGACCAGAAAGACCGAGACCTTGACGAAAACGAGCACGGGAACCGTCCGGAAAAACTGGTCCCGCTCCACGGCTCCCTCGATCGGCCCGGACGTGAACATCGTCGCCGCATAATAGCTCAGCACGATCAACAAGACGTCGAGCAAGACCTCAAAGACCCGGCGCTTGTACGAGAGATTCACCAGGAACGAGACGAGAGGATGATCGTCTGACCCTTTGTCGTTCTTCTCGTCATACACCTTGACCCCCGCCACGTGGACCCCCAGCAGTGCCAGCACAATCGTGAACCCGGCGATTGCCGCCAGGCTAACGTCCAGCGTCATGTCTCGCACCGCCAGGGCCAGCAACCCCGAGACGACTGAGAAGGCATAAAGCACCCAGACCGCCCGACGCTCGGACAGGCCCAACGCCACCAGGCGGTGCGACGTGTGGTCGCGCCCCCCTTGCGAGGCGGAACGCCCGGCGAGCTTCCTCATCATCAGGACGAGCGTGGTATCAAAGATGGGCAGGAAGAGAATTAGCACCGGAACCACCAGCACGGGCAGGAAGCTCCGCGATCGACCCTGCCCCGGGTTCAGCATCGCCGAGGCCGCCAGGAAGAACCCGACGAAAAGCGACCCGCAGTCTCCCATGAAGATACTTGCCGGGTGTGAGTTGTACACCAGGAAGCCCAGGAGCGCCGCGGCCAGAACGGCGATCGAGACAGCCTCGGCGGGACGGCCATTGCTTCCGAAATTTAGCGCCAGAAAGCCCGCCGCGATCATCGCCACACCCGCCGCGAGGCCGTCCATGTTGTCCAGTAGGTTCACCGCGTTGGTGATCCCCACTAGCCAGAGGATTGTGACCGCGACATCCAGCGCGGGAGATCCCGTCCAGGGCAGGGTCAGGCCGCAGTAAATGACGGGCATCGCCCCGAGTAACTGGCCGATCAGCTTCTGATAGGGCTTCAAGTTCAAGAAATCATCGACAAGACCGACCAGAAACAGAAACATTGACGAGAAGATAATAACATAAGACTGCGTCCCCTTCGCTGTCATCGTCAAACCCACGAGCGTGACGGGCAGGAAGATCGCGATCCCCCCCATCAAGGCCGTGGGACGCTTATGCCAGCGGTCGCTCCTCGGCCGCGCCACCACGCCAAAGTGCCGCGCCAGGGAACGCACCACCGGAGTCAGTACGAGCGTCAAGGCGAGACAAAGCCCGACCGCGTTCAGGTTCTCAGTGGTGATTGTCATCGTTGTCGAAAATCGCGTTATGAAGAAATGAGGAGATGCCCACGAACACGCCGGGGACCAAACTTAAAATAATAAATCTGTTCAAGAGCGGACGCGGGAGGGTTCTCCCCAGGCTGAGGTCGCCTCCTGGCAGTACGCGATGACGCCTTCGAGGATCTCGTCGAGCGTCCGGGTCGGTCGGTAACCAATCAAGGCGCCAACCTTAGCGAGGTCAGGGACCCGGCGAGGCATGTCCTCAAACCCCTCGCCATAGGCCGCTTCATAGGTCATGCTCACGATCTCCGAGGCCGATCCGGTCAGAGTCTTGACCCGTTGAGCCAGCTCGGCGATCGTGACCTCTTCATCGCTGCCGATATTAAAGACATTGCCGATGGCTGCCGGTTGGTCCATCAATTTGACCAGGGCTCCGACCACGTCACCAACGTGGGTGAAGCAGCGTGTCTGGCTGCCGTCTCCGTAAACGCTGATTGGTCGACCCGCCAGAGCCTGCTTGACGAAGGTCGGGATCACCATCCCGTACTGCCCCGTCTGCCGAGGACCCACCGTGTTAAACAGTCGGACGATCACCGTCGGCAAACCCCGCTCTCTCCAGTACGCCAGCGCCAGGAACTCGTCGATCGCCTTCGAGCAGGCATAGCTCCACCGTCCCTTGGTCGTTGCTCCCATCACCAGGTTGCCGTCTTCGCGGAAAGGAACATCGTTGGAGAGGCCGTAAACCTCCGAGGTCGACGCGACCAGTACTTTCTTCTTCTTTTTGGCCGCCTGCGCCAGCACAACCTCGGTCCCGTGAACGTTCGTCTCGATCGTCCGCACGGGACTTTCCACGATCAGTTTGACACCGACAGCCGCCGCCAGGTGAAAGACCACGTCACACTGATCGACCAGTTCCGCCACCACCGCCTTGTCGTGGACGCTGGCGATCGTATACCCGAACCGAGGTCCGCCGCGGAGGTGCCGGATGTTGTCCATGCTCCCCGTCGACAGGTCGTCCAGCGCGTGGACCTCGTCCCCTCGACCGACGTAGGCGTCCGCGAGGTGGGAACCAATGAACCCGGCTCCGCCTGTGATCAAAACGCGCATGCAGCAGCCTTCGCGTAAAATGCCTGGTTATTTACGAACCACCCGGACCGACCTCGCTAGCGACTGCCAGCCGAGAAGCCGTCTCGAGCGCGATCAGGTTTCGACCAGCTCAAGCCCGATAAAGTTCACCTTCTGAACCCTGCGATGGTAGCACGTGACGCCTCAAGTTTAACAGTCTGTTGATAAAGCTCTCAATGGATTTTTTTCTTCAACATACCATCAATAACCTCATCTCAGGCGGTGATAATCTCTGCCCCTAAATCAAAGGCGACCGCGCGGGTTGCCCCTCGTGTGTCGACGACGAGAGAGGCATGTCGAACAATAAAATTCCAGTCATATCGCGAGTGATTGGTCGCGATCAGAACGCAATCCTGATCCGTCAGCAAGGCGACGTCGAGTGGCGTGCTCTCCAACCGGATCGTGTGGCCACGAAGCGGAGGAATCGCCGGAACGTGCGGATCATTGTAAGCGACAACCGCCCCGCGATCGCCAAGCAATTCCATTAACTCCACCGCCGGGCTCTCGCGGCAGTCATCGACGTCCGGCTTGTACGCCGCGCCCAGGACGAGGATACGGCTCCCCTTGACCGCCTTGCCACGATCGTTCAGCGCCGAGGCGACACGATCCACGACATGATGCGGCATCGCCGTGTTGATCTCGCCCGCGAGTTCGATGAATCGGGTGTGGACCCCATGCCCGCGCGCAGCCCAGGTCAGGTAAAAGGGGTCGATCGGGATGCAGTGACCTCCCAGCCCTGGCCCCGGGTAAAACGCCTGAAATCCAAAGGGCTTCGTCTTCGCCGCGTCGATCACTTCCCAGACATCGACGCCCATGCGTTCAAAGACCACCTTCAACTCATTCACCAGCGCGATGTTTACCGCTCGATAGGTATTTTCGAGGATCTTGCAGGCTTCGGCGACCTCGCACGACGAGACCGGCACGACCTTGGGAACGACCGCCGCGTAGAGCGCCTGGGCCAGTTTGCCGCTGGCCTCGTCCCAGCCGCCGACGACCTTGGGAATGTTTCCCGCCGAGAAATCGGGATTGCCCGGGTCTTCGCGCTCGGGACTGAACGCCAGGAAGAAATCGCGACCGGCAGTCAGCCCGTTCGCTTCCAGTTCGGGCCTCAAAACGTCGCGGGTCGTCCCCGGATAGGTCGTGCTTTCAAGAACGACAAGCTGTCCGGGCCTCAACGCTCGGCCGATCGATCGACCCGTGGCGATCACCGCCGAAAGGTCCGGCTCGCGATGCGGGCCGAGCGGCGTCGGCACGCAGATGACGATCGCGTCCACCTCGGCGAGCCGGCTGAAGTCCGCCGAGGCGTCGAACCGACCCGAGTCGCGCAAGCTAGCGACGCGGTCCGAGTTGATATGTCCGATATAGCTTCGCCCGGCGCGAAGATGTTCGACCTTGGCGGCATCGACGTCGAAGCCGAGGACCGGAAATCCGCCCCTTGCAAAGAGTTCCACCAGCGGCAGGCCGACATAGCCGAGGCCAATCACGCCGACCCGGGCCGTTCGACCTTCGATCGCTTTGAGAAGCGAATCGACGGTCGCGTTCAGCTCGGTCGACTTCGCTTCCGAGTTCAACGAACCAGGGGGCGTTGCCAGGATGTCATTCCGGGCTGTGACCTTCACACGCGTCGCTCCCGAGGAGAGAAATATCAAGTCGCCTCGATCAATTTCGACTTAGTGTGGGCTGGCCCCGTTGGTAATCTCGGGCCGGGCGAGGCCTTCGTGCAAACCGTCGCCTTCCGCACCATAGGTGCTGTAACCGGAACCGTAGCCGTAGCCGTACCCGTATCCATAACCGTAGCCATACTTGTAGCGGTAACCGTACCGCGCTCCCATCTGCTCTGGAGTGATTCCATTGATCACGGCGCCCAGAACCGGCGTGCCGAGCGTCCTGAGCAATTCGATGGAGCGTTCCACGTCGGGCCGGCAGGTCGACGTCGTTCGCACCACCATGATGATGCCGTCAACAACCGCCGCGACAATCGACGGGTCGGCGACCGCCAGCAAGGGGGGAGAGTCGATGATTACCAGGTCATAAGCCTGTCGCATTTCGCCAATGCAATGCGCCAGGTAAGGCGACGCCAGCATCTCCGCGGGGTTTGGTACCTCGGGACCCGCCACCAGCAGGTCGAGGTTATCAACCTGCGAAGGCCGGACGGCCCTGCGGAGCGGAAGAACGTCCTTGAGAACGTGAGGCAACCCGCGTTCGCGGTCGACCCCGTGAATCGTGTGCTGTGTCGGCCGTCTCAGGTCGGCATCCACCAGAAGGACCCGACGACCGGCGTGAGCCAGGCTGATCGCCAGGTTACTCGCCGTCGTGCTCTTGCCGTCGCCGGACTGCGGACTCGTGACCAGAACGACCTGCGCGTCCTGACCCCGGCGAATGAACTCAAAGTTGGTTCGGACCGACTTGTACGCCTCGGAAATGAACGAACGGGGCAAGGCGTGGCAGATCAGGCCAACCATGCCCGAATTCGCCGCCTGTTCGCGGCTGAGGGCGGGGACGACGCCAAGGACCGGCAAATTCAAGGCCCGTCGCATCTCGGCAAGCGAGCGGATGCGCGAGTCAAGCTGATCGCGGACGAAGGCGATTCCGGCTCCGAGTACCGCCCCCACAAACAAGGCGCCGGCCAGGATGGTCCAGCGCTTTGGCATGATCGCGTTCACGGTCGGCGGGTTCAAGGTCTGAGCGTTGATGCTTCCGAAATCGCTGACCAGTTGGGCCTGCTTGAGTTGGTCGACGACCGAGTTGAAGAGCGTTCGGTGTCGCTCCAGATTGTTTTTGAGATGGCTCTCGGCGAGCAAACCGATCTCAGCCTGCTTGGCCGCCGGCACGGCTTTCTCGTATTCTTCCATGACCCGACCCCGCACCGCCTCAACCGCCTTGAGATCCTGTTCGATCGAGGCGACAAGACTCTCGGCCTTGGCCTGACCGTGGACGAGAGCCGGCTCGCCGGCCGTTCCCTCAAGCCTGGCGATCCGTTCCTCAAGCTGACGAACCCGAGGGTCGTTCGGACCCGCCTTGCTCACCAGGGCGTCTCGTTCGGAACGCGCCTTGTCGAGCCGCTCCCGCTTGACCTCGGCCACGCTATCTTTCAAGGCCGCCTCCTTGGCCGTCAGCGCCCGCAGTTCATCTTCCGCGGCGCGCACGATCTCGTCACCGGAGGTTCGCGAGAGTTCCGCGGCGATCACGGCCTTGCGGCTCTGCCAGAGCTTCGCCAGGTCGTCGTCAAGATCCTTGACCCGGCGCAAGGCGTTGACGACCGACGGGTCGCCCCCCCCGCGAGAGAGCCGGCTTACCTGCTGGTATCGCGATCGGGCCCGAGCCGCCTGGCTCCGAAGATCGATCGTCGCCGGTTCCGACTCGAAGGCACGAAGCACCTCGACGCCACTGACGCCCCCCTCGCGATTCGCGGCCTCGCGATCCGCCTTCAGATGCTCAAGGAGCCGGGAGGCAGTCAACCGTTGCACAGAGACGTCGTCGAGCTGGACCCCAAGCTGATCGCGCGTCGAACCGGCGACGGCCACAGGTGTCTCACCGTGGCCCTGAGCGACGGTTCCCGCATCGCCGCCCGTCAGCGATCCCAGGCGGCTCAGCGCCGAGGCGACGGCGGACGGTTCCACCCCCTCACCCAGCAGCTTGCGGGCGAGTTCCAGTTGCGAACGAAGCTGAAGTGCCCGGATCGCCGCCTGATTGCCGGCTTCCTCAAGGTGCTCAAGCCTCCGCGAGGCAAGCGACCTTCCCCCCTCCCCGGTCGTCGCGTATGACGAACTTTTCTGGCGATACTCCAGATACTCCCGCTCCATCCGCTCAAGGTCATTACTCAGCTCGTCACGCGCCTTCGTGAACAGCTTGATCGTCTCGCTGGTATTCTTCTGATAATTGTTCTTGAGGAATGTTTCATAGCTCTTGATGACCCCGGCGATCACCTTCATCGCCTCATCGTACGTCGCCGCCGTGTAGCCAACCTGAAGAACCTTCGCACCCCCGTCGACGGTCACCGTCAAACGCGAGGCCACCGAGTCGGGCGAGATCGCCGTCAGACCCGCCGAGGTCAATGCCTCCTTGATGAGGATTGGACTCCGAATAATCAGAACGTGCGTGGCCAGCGACTCGTCACCCCCCCGAAAACCCTGGAGAGGGTCACCACCGGGAACCGGGAGAGCGCGCCCCCCTTGTTGCAGGACCAAGACACGAGCCGACCCCTGGTAGGTCGTCACCGACCTGGATACCTGGAGCAGGCCAAGCGTCAGGCCAATCACGGACGAAACCGCGATAAAAACCCATCCCCGTTTCAGAATCCCCAGGATTTTGAAAACATCGTCGGCAAGCTGCCCCGTCTGGGCAGCCGGAGCTGCCGAGGATTGTGGCGGAAGTTGATATTGCATGGAGTCGATCCTGGAGTCAGGTCGGCGCAATTCGACGCAACCACCTACACGGCGTGGCGGCGATCCGTCCTTGTGCGAGTTCCGATCACCGTGCCAGGTACGCGGTGTCGACGCTTCCATGCTCACGGACAGATAAAATTGAGGTTATCTGTCCGCAAATTTTTATTAGACCGGTAACGATTTCCGCTGAATTCTCAATTTCGCGAAGAAACCAGACCAAGTCAGAATCAAAAACGAAAAAGGGCTGGATTCCTTATGCCTGTCGTGTTCACAAGCAGGTCAATCACCGCCGGTATTCAAGTAAAGCACGACAATCGACACGTCTCAAAGTTCGCCTACACGTCGGCAGACCTGCCAAGGCATCTCATGAAAAGGGATTTGGAAAAAGGTCCGTGCAAGCCATACTCACAAGAAGATCGATAAATTCGTTAGAACCAAAGGGATTAAACCAGCATGATAATTATTAACTTGCGAGCTTGGAGTGATGACCGCAATCGAGATGAGATATCGTAAGAAGTCATAACGCCCAAGTCAACTCTTTTGACACGATCTCATTCCCACCGCCTCAATGTAGCACATAATCGACACTCAACAAAACCTATTGCTCGTACAATCCTCCTATCCTGCGCATTTTACTGACATCCTGCATTTCAAGTCGTCAACGACTCAATGCGATTTCACAAAAAAAAATGCGTGCAAGCTTGCATCGCGGACCGCGTGGCGTTGGTCCTTACGGCTTCCTACTTAGCTACCTGACACGTTGTGACAAAAAAAATGGAAAACGCCAGGAAAACCATTGAGGTTTTCGACAATGGCCGAATTCAGAGTGGGCTGACGTGATCCAGGCGTTGAGGAGAACATCCTGAAAAAATCTTGGGTCGGCCTGTCCGGTAGTGCGCACCATTTTTGACGGAGACCTTTTCCTCCAGTTATCCCGGACGCAAGGCGATTTCGCCGCGAATCAATGGGTCGGGTCGTGGCCTACCTGGTCAAGAAATGACGCGCCCAGAGGCGTGCGATTTTTTGTGTCATTCGTTACACTGAATGTTCGCCCGAAGGCGTCAACATTTGGACACGAAGCGAGACGTCCAGAACTGGACTTCCCATGCCTGATTACCGCCTCGAAGGACCCAAGCCGGCCCGGATGTATGAGGTCATCCTACCGAAGAAGCTCGGCTACTTTGGCAAGGTCCAGGAGGTGCTTGAAGATCTCTTCGACGAGGCGGCAATCCGCGCGATTCCGTTCGTCAAGACGTCGATCGCGAGGAATCGTCGCCGCGACCCTGATTTTGACGAGGATCGATGGATCTCGACGCTTTTTCGGGCCTCGCGGGGCTATTCGATTTATGAAATGGACGGTCGATACCTCTCGCCCAGCGGGCCGGTTGACGAGCGCGTTCTGGTCATCCGGTTCATCTTCCACAATCCCCAGGGCGAACTTGGTGGGACCGACCTGCTCGACGCCTCGCTGGAAGTCGTCAATCACCTCGTTGCGCACCGATTTGCCGAGGAACTTGGCATCGAGGAAGAGATCTGGATCCTCGAATACCCCCAGCCCCGCCTGGCCATCTGGCGAAAAACATTGGGCGAATTAAACGAACCCGAGACAGAGACTGAGGAGGAATGACCGCCCTTGAATACCACAACCGAATCGCGAACCACACCCCTGATTGACCGTTACTCATGCGGAGGCGCCATCCTCGCCTACGCAATCGCGGGGCTCACTCCCGAGCAAGAAGCCGCGCGACCGGGTCCGGGTGCCTGGAGCATCGCCGAACTCGCGGCGCACCTGCTCGATGCCGACCTCGTCCTTGCCGACCGGATGAAACGCGTGATCGCCGAGGATGATCCCGTCCTTCAGGCGTTTGACGAGGTCGCCTGGGTTAGCCGACTTGACTACCAGGGCACAACCGCCGCCGAGGCCGTGGAAATCCTCAGCGTGAACCGGCGATGGATGACCCGGATTCTCCGAGGGCTCTCCGTGGCCGATTTCCGCCGCGCCGGCCAGCACACCGAGCGCGGGCGGGTGACCCTCGCCGACCTGCTCGCGACCGTCACGAACCATATTGACCATCACTTGCGTTTTCTTTACGCCAAGCGTGCCAACCTCGGCGTGGCACTCCCGCCCCGTTATGGCAGCGAGGCGATCGGCATCTGATCGATCCGCGTCGACGCGACCAGGACCTTTGTCATGCAGCGCCTTTTCTCGGGGACCCCGTTCGATCGGCCACCGACCTGCGACCGTTGTGGTCTGCCCGAGACCGATTGCAAGTGCCCGCCCATTCTTGCGGAACCCCTTCGCCTTGCCCCCGAAACGCAGACGGCTCGCCTCCGTCTGGAGAAAAGAGCCAGAGGTAAGATTGTCACCGTGGTCGCTGGTCTTGACCCGGCCGGTAACGATCTCGATGCGCTGGCTTCCACACTCAGGACCCGTTGCGGTGTCGGCGGAACGCTCAAGGATGGTCAGATCGAACTTCAGGGCGATCGTCTCACTGCGGCCTCGGCTATCCTCCGCGACCTCGGTTACAAGACACGCTGAGTTGGACCAGCCTGAATTCATGCTTCCAATCAGGCATAACCGAAGGGCGAGGCCGTTATACCCGACCCGCCGATCGTGATTGAGCTACCATTCAGGCCAGTACTCGTGAACGTCTGGTTACTGCCGATCAGCGTGGTCGACGTTGGCAAGGTGCTATTCAGGTAGTTCGTGAAGGCCAGACCTGTCGTGGCGTAATAGCCAGACGCGGCGGCCTGTTGCGCCAGCGTCGTGGACGTATTGGTATTCGAAATCGAGCTGCCCGTGGAGGACGTGGTCGTGCTTACCACGGAGGGAATCGCGGACGTTGAGGAAATCACAGTCGTGAGACCTCTCAGTGCATTGAGTGCGGCTTTCAATGAAGCGGCGGTGTTCACGGACGGATTGAAACCACCAAGTCTTGGCAAGGATTTGGTCGCCGAGGCGGTTGTCGACGTTGTCGTTCCCGACGAGATCGTTCGAGGCGCGATGATTCCGCTCACGGCGGGCGCCGGGATCACTGAAGAGACAATGCCCGCGACGTTTAAAGTGGTTTTTGCTCCTGTCACCGCCGTGGCATGACCGCCATGAAGACTCGATGCAACCATGCCTTGCGTCAAGATGTTCAATCCCGATGTCGATCGTGAGATCAACGCGGTCGGATGAGCTGTCGACGGGGCTTGAATGATCGTGCTCAGGACTTCGCGAGATTCCAGCGCGTCCGAAGAGGGCCGGAACGCACGCTGCTCGGATTTCGACTTGAAGTCTCGATCGCCCTTGAACAAGAAGAACATGAGCTCAGCCCTTTGGATGTGTGAACCCTGTTGTATGAAGACGGCCCGCCGGCCGAAACTTTCTCAATCAACCCCTCAAGGGACCAGTCGTGACGGGTCCTCTCATGGCTCCTTGAGGTTCGCAATTCGTGGGCCAAAAACCCAATGATCTTGATCTCTTCTAGCCTGCACGATTTCCCATGTATCTGACTCTCTATGTTCGTACCAAGTCTGGAGACGGCAACTTCTTGCCCATTCTCGCCATCCTGCCCCCGTGAGCTTTACAATGCTTTTTGCGTGTGGTTGCTTTTGCGTAATGACGAGACGTATGGGCGTTACATCACGGGCCGCTTGACGGCCTGGGTTCGGGCCGTAGACTGGATTGCACGGCGCTGACTGCCTTATCGGAAACCCCGCGAAGATCCGAGTGGCGGGGCGGATGCTCTGCGGCGACCAGGGGGGCGTTGACGCGATGACCGTGCATGCCATGCCGTTGATGATCGGGGTCCTGGCCCTGCTGGCGGTGGCCTACCGCTATTACAGCGCCTTTCTCGCGGCACGGGTCGCGGCCCTCGATGATTCCCGAGCTACCCCAGCCCACACGCAGTATGACGGCCAGAATTTTTACCCGACAAACCGCTGGGTTCTCTTCGGCCACCACTTTGCCGCGATCTCGGGCGCAGGGCCGCTCATCGGTCCGGTGCTGGCGATTCAGTTCGGCTATTTACCCGGTTTGATCTGGCTGGTCGTTGGTGTCTGCCTCGCCGGAGCCGTGCAAGACTTCCTGGTGCTGGCGGCGTCGGTTCGTCGGGGCGGGCAGAGCCTCGCCGCGATCGCTCGGGCGGAGATCGGTCCGGCCGCGGGCGCCGCGACAGCCGTGGCAATCCTCTATATTATCATAATCGCACTCGCTGGCCTCGGTATCGTAGTCGTCAAGGCACTTGGCGGCGAGGAAGTGCCCATGCCCGCGGGGGCCTTGCTCGTTTATCCCGAAGGCGCGCCGATCGACAAGATCCTCGCGCCCAATGCCCCGACCGTATATCCTGTCCCGCCCGGTTCGACCTATCGGTTTGGTCCCGGCGAAGGTCAATCGATGGTCTTCAACGAGCCTTTTCGGCTGGCCCTTCCGCCCGGTTCAAGCCTGATCAGCAACCCAGACGGGCCAGGGATGGTCTTGCCCGAATCGGCCCGGCGTCTCGTCCCGGGAAGTTCGTGGGGGACCTTCACGATCGCCTGCACGGTGCCGATCGCGCTGTTTGTCGGCTGGTACATGTACCGATTCCGCAAGGGGAACGTGATCGAGGCATCGCTCGTCGGCGCCTCGGGGGTGCTCTTGGCCACGTATGCTGGTGCGATGATTCCAGGCTCGCCGATCGAGCGGTACTTCCTGCTCTCGCGCGAGACTACGATCGGGGCCATCGCCGCGTATGGATTCATCGCGTCGATCCTTCCGGTCTGGCTCCTGCTCTGCCCGCGCGATTACCTGTCCAGTTTTCTCAAGATTGGCACCATCGCGCTTCTGGTCGTCGGCGTGATCCTGGCGAATCCGACGCTCAAGGCCCCCGCGATCAACCCACTCTTCGCGCACGGCGGCGGACCCAACCTGAACGGGCCGATTTTTCCTTACGTCTTCATCTGCATCATGTGCGGAGCCATATCCGGATTTCATGCGCTCGTTTCCTCGGGAACGACCCCGAAAATGATCAATCGCGAGGGAGACACCCGGATGATCGGCTACGGGGCGATGCTCATGGAAGGGCTGGTCGGAGTCGTCGCCCTGATCGCCGCCGCGGCCTTGCCGAACTCGATGTATTACGACATCAACGTTGACCTCGCCCGCCGCCCCGCCTTTGCCCAGCAGCTCAAGGCCCTCGACGCCGACCCGGACGGCGGTCATGCCGCGCCCGGCGGAACCGAGTTGGTCGCGATCGAGAAACAGGTCGGCGAATCGCTCCACGGCCGATCGGGCGGAGCGGTCACGCTGGCCGTCGGCATGGCGCGGATCTTTTCCGAGGCGGTTCCAGGGCATGACGACCTGATCAAATACTGGTATCACTTCGCCATCATGTTCGAGGCTCTTTTCATCCTCACGACGATTGACACGGGCACTCGGATCGGGCGGTTCATGGTTCAGGAGTTTCTCGGCAAGCTCTGGCGACCGCTTGGTGACCTCGACCGCCTGCCGTCGTCGCTACTGGCGACGGGCCTTGTTGTGCTCGGCTGGTCGGCCTTCATTTATACGGGGTCGGTGCAGACGATCTGGCCGATGTTTGGAATGGCCAACCAGCTTCTCGCCGTGATCGCCCTGGCGGTCGTCACGACCGTGATGGTCAACTCGGGGCGCGGTCGGTACGCGACGGTGACGGTCTTGCCGATGCTCTTCGTCGCCACGACGACGGCGACGACCGGGTATTACGAGATCACTGGCAAGTTCTGGACGATGGTTCGCTCTGGGCACCCGGTCATGGGCTGGCTGAACATCGGCCTGACAACCATGCTCCTCGTCTGCGCGACGATCATCCTGGTTGCGTCGACAACCCGCTGGATCGCCGCCTTCTCGAATCGCCCGGAAGAGATGGCCGAATCGAGTCAGGTTGTCTGATCGATCCAGGCATCTGTGCGCATGAAAGAATGAATCGGAAGCCATGACGCCGCAATCGATTCAGGCGATCTGTGTTGCGTCCTCGCGACATCTCGGACGCTGTCGTGCAAAAATTCTCGCGAATTCCGCGCTCAATCCTTGAACGAGCCGTCGCTAGATTCGTGGGGAGGGGACGCGACCTTGGCGCCGGGAACGGTGGCCGACGCCGCGTGACCCGGTCGAGTGTCCCCTCGGGCGAAAAGGCACGGACGGTTGAGACAAGCCAGGCCAGCCCGTCTGTCGCGGGAGGGAAAGGGTTTGTCTCCCTTCCGCCAGGCGGGGTGACCTCGAAGGTTTTTTGCAAGCTGGGGCGATGTTCCGACCCTGGAGATCGGTCCAGGGTGTCGACGTCTCGGCACGTGAGCAGTTTACCAATCTTTTCTGCATGAATGACTAATCCGGTAGGCGTCACCCGAAGCAGAACGGGCCTGGCCCTTCCCCGCGCCGGTTTCGTGTGAGTTTACACCCACTTGATGAGGGACAGCGATGCGCAAAATGAAGATCTTCCGGCCAAGACTGAATGAGAAACTCGAAGACCGCACGGTCCCCAGCACCCTCGGCCACGGTGGGATTGTCGCCCATGTGAGCCTCGGTTCCGGCGGCACGACGACAACCCCCACGATCTCCCCGATTAGCCTCGGTGGCGGCCTCGGGAGTTTGCTCCAGGGTGGAGGCGGTTGCAGCGGTGGCGGCCTTGGCGCGAGTTCCCTCGGTTCCAGTAGCTCGGCGCTGGGAACGGCGGCTCGTGATGTCTCCTCGGCGATTCAGACGTTTGACACCACGGTCGTCGTCCCCGCCGAGCACACCTTGCAGCTTGCTCTCGCGGGTACCCCGACGGCCGCGCAGATCAGCGCGGCGCAGTCGGCCTTTGTCACGACGATCACGAACGCGATCACCGGGACGTCGGGCCTGAACTCGACGATCAACACCGCGCTCGCCAAGGACTTGCCGAACACGTACTCGACCGTTGAGACCGCGATCACCGGGGCCAGCGGCCTGACCTCGACCCTCTTGACCGACCTGACCGCCGCGGCCTCGGGCATCTCCTCGTCGAGCAATTCCGCCTATCTCGCACTCAACCGTGAGGTCCAGGGCGATATCCGGTCGATCGCCAACCAGGCGACCCAGGACATCCGCGCGGATGCCCCGACCGGCCTGGTCACGTCATCGTCTTTGCAAACGTTTAACCAGGCCGTGCGCACCGCCTATTCGGCCTTCAACACCGCGATCAGCGGCGCCGAGCAGACCTCGATTACCAGCGGCACGGCGTTGAGCAGCTCAGCCGTCTCCACGGCGGTCACGAACCTTCAGACGGCCTTGACGGCGGCTGTCGGCACGCTTCCCGCGGCCTTCCAGTCCAGTGCATCGAACACGACCGCCGCGGCGATCAGCGGCCTGTCGTCTCTGACCACGACCCTCGAAGCCGTGACGGCGCCGACGGTTGGCAGCAATTCCTCGGCCCGACTCTTCCTCCGCGCGGTCTCGTCGGACATCGCCACGGCGCTCTCGCCGGTCAACCTGGCGATCAACACGTCCATCCAGAATTATAACAACGGCCTCTATTGATTGATTAATTGATTAACTGAGGCGTTCGTTAACGAAACCCCGTCCCCTTTGCCTGTTCCCTGGACAAGGGTGTCGGGGTTTTTCTTCGTGACGCAACCTTGAATCGAACTGGCTCAGAGTTCATCTCCGGCGGGGAACGTGGTCTTGGGGGCGTGAGGCACGAAACCGCCCTCGGGCTGTCGAGCCATGACGCTATGCTTATAACCGTATCCGAAGTAGATCGCAAACCCAATCGCCAGCCAGACAAAGAGGCGGACCCAGTTCTCGGGCGGGAGCGAGAACATCAGGAGCAGGCACGTCAGGACGCCGAGAATCGGAACCAAGGGGACAAACGGAACCCGGAACGGCCGGTCGGCGTTCGGGTGGGTCTTCCGCATGATCGGCACGGCCGAGCAGACAATGACGAAGGCCAGAAGTGTGCCGATGTTGACCAGTTCGGCCAGGATTCGGAGCGGCAAGAGCGAGCCCATCAGGCCGACGAAGACGCCGGTCAAGATCGTGGACTTCCAGGGCGTCCGAAACTTCTCGTGAATCGCGCCGAAGAACGAAGGAGGCACGAGGCCATCGCGTGCCATCGCCAGAAGCACGCGAGGCTGGCTGAGCATCATCACCAGTAAAACCGAGGTGATGCCCGTCAGCGCTCCAAGCGAGATCAGGGCCTGTGCCCAGTCCAGCCCCTTTTGCTTGAACGCATCGGAAACCGGGGCATCAATGTTGATCTTGTTCGACGGGATCATTCCGGTCAGCACGGCGGCGACGGCGATGTACAGAAAGGTGCAGAGTATCAGCGATATGATGATCCCGATCGGCACGTCGCGCTGGGGGTTCTTGGCCTCTTCCGAGTGTGCCGAGACCGAGTCAAAACCGATGTAGGCAAAGAAGATCGTCGCCGCGCCGGCGAGAACGCCGACCGACTCCTGCTTGGCGTTGATCATCCCCCAGACGTTCCTCCCAAAAAAGCTCAGGCCGCCATAACCGAACGGGGCGAACGGCTTCCAGTTTTTGGGGTCGATATTAAAGGCGCCGACGCCAATCACGAAAAAGACCACGGCGAGCTTGATCACGACCATAACCGCGTTGAATCGGGCACTTTCCTTGATCCCGACGACCAGGACATACGTGATGATCGCCGTGATCACCAGCGCGGGGAGGTCAAGCCAGGAACCTGTCAGCATGAAATGGCCGGTCGCGGGATTGTAGTCAAACGGGGCGTTGGCCAGTTGTTTGGGCAGATGCAGGTTAATCCACTTGATGCCAAGGAAGTCTTGAAAATAATGCGACCAGCCGTGCGCCACGGTCGCGGCGCCGACGGCGTATTCCAGAACGAGATCCCAGCCGATAATCCAGGCAAAGAGTTCGCCGAGCGTCGCGTACGCATACGTGTACGCGCTTCCGGCCACGGGAACCATCGAGGCGAACTCGGCGTAGCACATCGCGGCGAAGACGCAGGCGATTCCGGCCACGCAGAAGGAGACCATCAAGGCGGGACCCGCCTTGTCGTGCGCCGCGATCCCCGTCAACACAAAGATCCCCGTGCCGATGATCGCCCCCACGCCAAGACTCGTCAGGCCGACCGGCCCGAGGACCCTGCGCAACCGGCTCTCGCCCTTCATCTCCTCCAGGAGCATTTCGAGCGGCTTTGTGGCGAAGAGATGCTTCCGCATGCGTCAAACGCTCCGGTCGCCCTTGAATTCTTGTCTCGATAAACTCAGGAAACCCCGACGCCTTCCGGTGACGTCGGGGTTTTCAAACATGCTCTTGAAACACAGGCCACGGCTCACTTCGAGTCGGGCAGTTCCATCACCTCGACCTTGCGAATCTTGACGTGGCAGGTCGGGTCGTGGTGCTGAAAGGCAAAGTAGCCGTGGGTGTACGTGTTCTTGGGGTCGGTATAATCGACCGCGACCTTGCCATTGACCGAGACGACAATATGGTTGCCGATCGCCTCGACTTCCTGCGTGAACCAGGTATCGGGCGGGACGAGGATCTGCTTGACTGGAACGTGGTTGTAGATCGATCCGGTCTTCACCGGGTCGCCGTGCGTGCTGTTGATCTGGGCCTCATACCCCTTGGGGAAACCGGGTCCCTTGGCGGTGCGGAAGTACTCGCCCGAGTTCCCCTTGTCGTTGATCTTGACCTCGGCCCGATAACGGAAGTTCTTGTAATCCCCGCGAGGGCTGAAGAGGTGCGAGGCTGGCCCTGAAGCGGTCAGCGAGCCGTCTTCAACTTTCCAGTTCCCCGCGGTTCCGTCGGCGGTTGTCCAGCCGCTCAGGGTCTTGCCGTCAAAGAGCGAGACCCATTCACCGGTCGCCGACGAGCTGCTCTTGTCTTTGTCCTCGACCTTATCCTTGTCCGTGTCATCCGCCCTGACGACGCCCGCCGTGGAAAGTCCCAGAATCAGCCAGGCCGCCGTTTTGATCCCGCGATTCATGTGCGTCGCCCCTGTGTCGTGATCGGTCGATCGTTCCCTGAACCTGCTGAGCCGAGGCTTCTCGACTCGCCCCTTCTTCCCGTTTCATCAACAAGGTGCTGATCTTAAGCCAAGGCCACGGGCGAGGCCAGAGGCTACCGGCCTTCCTTGACGATCGTTCCGCCTTGCCTTTTCCGTCCAGCGATTCCCGAATAGAATCGCCGACGCCTCGAAATTGCCGGATTTTCGCCTGGAGATGCCCGAACATGGAGACCGCCCCGCCGCCGACCGTCGCCGAGGTTCTCAGCCGACGCCGGACCACCCGCCGGTTTGACCCGACCCGACCGCTCGCCGACGACCTTCTGACGGAGATTCTCCGGCTGGCGACCTTCGCCCCGTCAGCCTATAACCTTCAGCCCTGGCGTTTCCTCGTCGTCCGCAACGAGCCAAACCGGCGCAGGCTTCGCGCGTTGGCCTTTAACCATCCTGTGATTACCCAGGCGCCGGTGGTCGTCATTGTCCTCGGCTATCTGACGCCCGACCGCTCGCATCTGCCTGTGATCGTGGAAACCATGCGGGATCTTGGCGCGGTCACGCCCGCCGAGGCCTCCGAAACCTTCGCCCGCGCCACGCGATCATTTGCCGACCATGCCGACCGTCCCGCCTGGGCGACGCGAACGGCCATGCTCGCCGTCTCCACGATCCTGATCGCGGCCGAGTCGTTGGGTGTCGCCTCGGCCTGGATTGAAGCCTTTCAGATGGTCAAGATTCGCGACATCTTTGGAATTCCGAACGACCATGCGCCGTGCGGACTGGTCGCGCTCGGCCACGCGGCTGAACCTGGTCGCTTCCCCGGCCGATTGAGCCTCGACGACGTCTGTTTCGCCGAGCACTTCGGACAACCCTGGAAGCTCACTTCGAGTTCAGGCGAACATGGCGACGCGGATTCCGTTGGGTTAGACTCTCCGCAAGGTTGACCCGAGTCTCCACGTTTCCAGGTCCTTGAGAGTTCCGGCCATGACACGCCCGACCGCGCTGAGGTTTTCATTGGCATTCTTCGCTCTCGGCTCCCTCGCGAGCCTGCCCGCGCTGGGACAGGTCCAGGCGCCGGCGAAGACCCAGAATCCGGCTCCCACCGCGCCCAACAGCACGACCGAACCGGCCCCTCGCGGGGGTTCGCCCGCGAAGATGCACGAGGATTTTCTCAGGCAGGCGAAGCAGGGGAACATTGACCTGCTCTTTCTCGGCGACTCGATCACCCAGGGCTGGAACAAGAAGGATCTGACCGGTCAGGGACCTCGGCAGGTCTGGGATCGCTACTACGGCGCCCGCCACGCCGCCAATTTTGGGGTCGGCGGCGACCGCACTCAGCACGTCCTCTGGCGACTCGAACACGGCGAGGTTGACGGCATCAATCCCAAGGTTGTCGTCCTGATGATCGGCACGAACAACATCAACTCCAACACCCCCGCCGAGATCGCCGACGGCGTCACCGCGATCGTCAAGAGGCTTCACAACAAGCTTCCCGAGACCAAAATTTTGTTACTCGCCGTCTTCCCTCGCGGCGAGAACCCCGCGCCGGTGCGCGACCGGATCAAGGATCTCAACGAACGGATCAGCAAGCTTGATGACGGCGGCAAGACCGTGCGCTATCTCGACATCGGTCGAGTTTTTCTCAACCCCAACGGCACCATCTCCCGCGAGATCATGCCCGACTCTCTCCACCTCAGCCGTCAGGGCTACGCCCTCTGGGCCGACGCCATCGAACCCACCCTCCACTCCATGCTCGACGGCCGTTAACCCTTTTGCCCTCTGTCCTTTTGCCCTCTGTCCCTTGCCCTCTGTCCCTTGCCCTCAAATCAAGCGAGCGCCGCGACGGCATTCCGAAAAATTCGGAGGCCGTCGCCTTCTCCGGACAGGCCGCGACGCGTCCATCGGGGATGATGCAGCGATTCAATATGGCGCTCGGGATGCGGCATCAGGCCGAAGACGCGGCCGGTCGGATCACAGACGCCCGCGACGGCGCCACTTGTGCCGTTCGGGTTCGCTGGATACTCCTGCGTCGGCTGACCGGTGTCATCGACATAGCGAAGCACGACCTGCCCGGCCGACTCCAGCGCCGCCAGACCGCCTGGATCGCCGACGACGAATTTCCCTTCGCCGTGTGCCACGGGCAACTCAATCGGCTCGGCATCATTGAAAAAAGGCGAGAGCCCCGGCGAGGGAGCGAGCTTGACCCACCTTGATTCAAAATGACCGGAATCGTTGAAGGTCAGCGTCGCCGCCCGGTTCGCACCCGGCAAGAGTCCCGCGGCCACGAGCACCTGAAAGCCGTTGCAGATCCCCAGGACCAAACCGCCGCGATCGTGGAACCGACGCAGGGCCTCGTCGAGCACCGTGCCCAATCTCGTCGCGAAGATCCGCCCCGCGCCGAGGTCGTCGCCATACGAAAACCCGCCCGGAATCGTCAGGATCTGAAAGGCATCGAGCCCCCCGGGCGATTCCAAGAGGCGGCCGACGTGCCAGGTCTCAACCTCCGCCCCCGCCTTTTGCCAGGCGGCCGACGTCTCCTCGTCACAGTTCGTTCCGGGCGCTCGCAAGACGATCGCTCTGGGTCGGGGCATGGCGGAATGGCTCGCGAAATCCAGACAAAAAAAGGTCATGACCAGAACGATCGCACAAGTCATCACGTTGTCTATCGATCTTTGGTGTTTACCTGATCAATACGTGCTTTCACTCGGCCCGTAGGACGACGAGGTTGGATAATCGACCTCGGCGCGATAGGCGAGGTTGCGCCGGATGAGGTCGGCCTCGTAGATCTGAACGACGAAATCAGCCGCGATCTTGAGCCGTGACGAGGCCCCCTTGGCGGGGAACTCGGCCGGGGCACCGCGGCGGAACTCGGTCACGCCAACGTGTTTCGAGCGTCCCTTGACGTAGTTGATTCCAGGAATTCCGTCCGCGTCGCCCGAGATCAAAAGCGCGATGTCAAAGGTATCCTGAAGGGCCACCATGTCCACGGCGAGACTCGTGTCGAGCCCCTTCTCGTTCACGGTGTGGTGCAAGAGGTCGACCTTCCAGTGTCCTTCCTGGCGAATCTCCACGAAGTCGGTCGCCGCCTGAACGCCGTGATAGAACCGCTTCTTCCGCTCAAGGGCGCGGCGCTTCCCCTCGTACCATTCGCGGGTCTCGCCGAAACACATGTTCCAGGCTTCCTCGATCCGGCGATCGCCGGGGAGGTCGGGAAGGCGGCGGGCGACGTCTTCGAGATAGCTGTCGCGAAGCCTCGGGTTCAGCTCGAACCGGCTCCGCAAGCGTTGTTCGGCCTTCGGGTCGTTAAGGTCCCACTCGTCCATCTTGCCGACGACGTACCAGTAGATCCGCGAGTGTTGCGCGGTCGGCCAGGAGGAGCCATCCGCGAAGGTTCGGCCCCAGTACTGCACACTCTGCTCGAAGACGTGGCGATAAAACGAGCCGTAATCGTCGACACGTAAGTTCAGGTGCTTGAGAACCCCGTCGAGGTTCGAGCCGTCAACGAAGGTGACAAACCGGAGCATCATGAATCATCCTTTTCTTTTGTTTCGATCGCGAAATTCCGAAAGACCCAAGTACATTTCCTCGCAAAGGAGGACCAAACCGCCGTTTCGTTCTGGTCGATCACCAGCGGAGCGGCTCCTGCCAGGCGGCCTTCAGTGTTTTCAGCGGGGCATTCACGACTTCGGATCGGCCGTCGAGACCGTGGACAACCAGCCTCGCCTCGGCCGAGACCGCGCCGATCCGGCCGATGGGCAAACGGTCGAACAATCGGGCCAATGTTTCGGCGTGCTCGGGGCGAACTTCGAGAAGGAACCGGGTCGGCGACTCGGAGAATAATAGGACAGCATCGTTCTTCGCGTCGTCATCGCGGGGAACCTCCGCGAGCGATGCGGTCGCTCCCAGGCCCCCCGCCAGCGCCATCTCGGCAAGACTGGTGGCGAGGCCCCCTTCGCTGAGGTCGTGACAGCTTCGCGCAAGGCCGCCGGAAATGGCCGCGTGAACGGCCCGAAAGATCGCCCGACCACGACTCGGGTTCACCTTCGGAACACGGCCCCCGTCACGATCTTGCGTCAAGAGCCAATGCGAACCGCCCAGATCGTTGCCGGTCTGACCGATGAGAAAGAGTAGATTCCCCGGTTCTTTCAAATCCATTGTCACACAAAGGCGGACATCGGGCACCTGCCCCATCGCGCTGATGAGCAGCGTCGGCGGAATCGCCAGGCTCTTGCCTTCGTGGGTGTACTCGTTGTAAAGGCTGTCCTTGCCCGAGATAAAGGGCGTTCCATAAGCGATCGCCAGGTCGTGACACCCCTTCGCCGCGAGAACCAGAGAACCCAGGGTCTCGGGGCGTTCGGTGTTCCCCCAGCAGAAGTTATCCAGCAGGGCGATTCGATCGGGATCGGCGCCGACGGCCACGCAATTTCGCACGGCCTCGTCAATGACGCACTCGGCCATCGCGTACGGATCAAGCCTGCCGTACCGCGCGCTGATCCCGCACGAGACCGCCAGGCCGCGCATTGATCCGCGCACGGGCAAGACGACCGAGGCATCGCCCGGCCCGTCGTCGCAATCGCCAACGAGCGGCTTGACGACCGTTCGCCCCTGGACCTCGTGGTCATACTGGCGAACGATCCATTCCTTGCTGCAAACGTCCCACGAGCCAAGGATTGCGACAAGGTCGGGCGTGAAGTCGCGCGTTGACGGCGGGTCAAACGCAATCATCGGAGGCGGGGTGAAAGTCGCCGATCGGACGACGGCGGGACGGCCGTCGTGAAGGAAGCTCATCGCCAGGTCGCCGACGATTGCGCCCTGATAGCGGAGCGTCAACCGGCCAGTCGGCACGAAGGTACCGAGCCTGGTGGCCTCAACCTGCTCGCTCTCGCAGAGGGCCTTCAGTTCGTTCCAGTGTTCGGGCGGAACGGCAAGGACCATCCGCTCTTGCGCCTCGGAGATCCAGATTTCGGTGTACGAAAGCCCTTCATACTTGAGCGGGGCGCGATCGAGGTCGACCTCGGCCCCGATCGGTTCGCCCATTTCACCGACGGCCGAACTGAACCCCCCCGCCCCGCAGTCGGTAATCGACCGAAAGAGGCCGCGGTCTCGGGCCTGAAGAATCACGTCGAGAACCATCTTCTGCGTGATCGCGTTGCCAATCTGCACCGCGCCGCCGGAAATTGTCTCGCTCTCGCCGGTCAGTTCCACCGAGCTAAAGGTCGCTCCGTGGATTCCGTCGCGTCCCGTCCGGCCACCAAGGGCAACGATCAAATCGCCGCTTTTCACTTCCTTCGACGACATCCCGCGCGGGATGACGCCGATCGTTCCGCAGAAGACCAGCGGATTGCTCAGGTAGGCAGGATCAACCACGAGCGCGCCGTTGACGGTGGGAATGCCCATCCGGTTGCCGTAATCGCGAACCCCGGCCACGATCCCCTTGAGGACCCGCCTCGGGTGCAAGACGCCCGTCGGCAGCGCATCGGGGGGCAGATCGGGGGCGGCGACGCAGAAGACGTCGGTATTGCAGATCGGCTTGGCGCCGAGCCCCGTGCCGAGCGGGTCGCGGATCACGCCGCCGAGGCCGGTATTGGCTCCGCCGTAAGGGTCGATCGCCGACGGGTGGTTGTGCGTTTCCACTTTGAAGCAAACGTCCGTCTCGTCGTCGAAGCGAACGACCCCGGCGTTATCGGCGAAGACACTGACGAGCCAGTCAAGCTTCAGGTCCCGCGTCGCCTTGAAGATCGTCTGCTTGAGCAGGTTCTCGATCACCTCGCCGCGAAAGTCGATCTTGCCGCGCAAGGTTTTGTGCGAACAGTGCTCGCTCCAGGTCTGCGCCAGGGTTTCCAGCTCGCAATCGGTCGGATTCCGGCCGAGCGTCTGGAAGTGGGCCTGAACGGTCTTCATCTCGGCGATCGACATCGAGAGCTGTCCGCGACGGCTCAAATCCATCAAGGCGGCGTCGTCCATCGCGGCGATCGGAATCTCGACGCGCTGGAAGTGGTACGCCTGCCCCTGGCCAAGCTTGTCGAACGGAAAGGCGCCAATGACCGCCTGTTCGACGGCGTCGTTGGCCAGGACGCGCGGAATGATCCTCGGCAGGTTTTCGACCGTCCCTTGAAACCGATACGAGCGCACGGTTCGCACGTTCTCGGCCGCGAAGCCAAGGTCTTTCAGCACCGCCTGAGCGCTCTGACCGACCGGGTCTGTCACGCCGGGCCTGGGCAGGACGTGGACGACCGTGCCCTCGCCCGGATCGGGGTCTCCAGCGGGTCGAACGGAAAAGACCTCGACGACCGGGTCGGCCAGCACGGTCTCGGCCGCTCGACGCGCCTCGGCTTCGGTCAGATCGCCCTCGATGAGGAACCCTCGGCCGGCGGCGACCGTCCAGGAGCCACCCAGGCCGACTTCCGCGGCATCGGCGGCGACTCGACGGCCTTCGAGGTCGTTGCGTCCCGGGGCGGGCTCGATGTGGAGGTGCCAGAGCATGGTCAACGGAAACTCAACGGTTAGGGTGCGGTAGAATTCAGATGGCTTCGTTTCGCAAATACGGGGGTCTCGGCCAACACTTGGCAATCGCGCCGCCTCGGGCATCGGTTCGACCGACTCTTGATCGCATTTCGGCTCAATCAAGCTTGCGCCGGATCAGTTGCCGACGGGCGTCGGGATGGCTTTGCTTCGGTTCAACGTTGGGTTTGAATCCAAAACCTGGGTTCGTTTCATGGTCCGTTTGAAACGCTCACACCCGGTCCGGGTCCGGGGGCAGCGTCGCGCGATTGCGGTTCTTTGGTTACAGTTTCGTCCAGGATCGCCGTGTTATTATCATCGAGAACGCGAGACCAACAGGTTGCGACTTCGTTCGAAATCAAGGTTGGCCTGATCTTCGCATAAAGTGGGCTAATAACTCAATCCTGGACCGCGGTCTTCAGGAGGATTGCAAAGTCCCGATGACCGATGACCAAAAATTTCTGCTTCTTGGTCATCGGTCATCGGTCATGGAAAAGACAGACTTTGCAATCCTCCTGCCGCAGTCTTCTTGATGATTTGGTATTTCGTGAGCGATCGACGGCCGGTTATTCTCAGGATTTCAGGCCGGAACCGCCGGGTTCGTGGAACTGGCGGCGGAGCGATCGCCCGGCGTTCCACCAGGCAATCAGGGCGTCGGAGTCGTCGGCCTCAAGCGTCTGGCGGAAGGTGTCAAGCTGCGTCGCGAACGTGTCGAGAGCGCGGAGCAAGGGAAGGCGGTTATCGCGGAAGATTCCCGCCCATAATTCGGCGTCTGATCCGGCGACGCGGGTGCCGTCTCGATACGCGCCCGCGCCCAGGCCGAGAATCTCGGCTGGAACGCTTGCCGCCAGCGCCGAGGCGACAACATGCGGCAGATGGCTCGTCAGAGCGAGTGCTTCATCGTGGGCGTCGGGGTCGAGATCAACGACCCGGCAGCCGATCGAAGCCCAGAAGGCTCGGGCACGTTCGAGCCGGTCCATCGGTGTTCGCGAGGTCGGCGTGAGCACGCAGGCGCGGCCCTCGAAGAGGTTCGGATCGGCATGTCCTGGGCCTTTTCGCTCTGATCCGGCGATCGGATGCGCGCCGACAAAGGTGAGCCGGCCGCGCTCAACACTTTCGACGGCCTCGACGATCGAGCGTTTCGTGCTTCCGGCGTCGGTGACCAGCAACCCAGGGGGTCCCGATCGCGCGGCGAGGCAAGCGGCCTCGGCAATCAACGGCACGGGTGTACAAATCACGACAAGATCGGCGTTGGCGGACGCCTCGGCCAGATCGGTCGTGAACGTGTCAATGGCGCCGAGGCGTTTGGCCTCGTCGAGACTCTCGACGTTCCGGCCGACGCCGACGATGTTTTCGGCCAGCGCTCGATCTCGGAGCGCGCGACCAATCGACCCGCCGATGAGGCCGACACCCACAACCACGACCGTCCCCAGTTGCCGCAAGACCCTCGCCCTCGATCCTCGATTATCTTGCGAAGCAAAAGGATTGCAAAGTCGAGTTTCTCGATAACCAATGTCCGATGACCAAAAGGCGGAATTTTTCGGTCATTGGTCATCGGGACTTTGCCATTCTCCCGCCCCGCGAAGAGATTCCCTTGACTGAGTCCGCGACTATAACAACCCGACGTCCCGCCGACGAGAGTTCTCTTCTCGCGACTTCTGGCGACCCATGAGGAACACGGAACGAGTTTGATGGGACATTGATCCTGCGTGAGAGTCCGATCAACTCATGATCTTCCTCACGCTTTCCGCCTCAGTCGCCGATCGGAATTGTGTCCGAGGGGGGGCCGTCGAGAAAGGGACTGAGCGCCGCGGCCATGGCACGCGCGGATTTCCAGCGATCGCGCGGATGCTTTTCCAGGGCGCGGGCCAGAACGCGCTCAAGACCTTCGGGAGCCTCGGGACGATGGGCGCGGAGAGGAACAGGCGGGTTTTCCAGGATCATGCTGTAGGCGTCGGGCTGGTAGGGATCAAAGTTGAGATAGGGATAGTGAAGGGTCAACAAATAATAAAGCGTTGCCCCGACGCTGTAGAGGTCGGCCGGTTCCTTGAGGTCGCGGAAGTCGCGGATATGATCGGGCGAAATGAACCCGATTGATCCGCCGACATCGCCTTGCCGCGTCAGGGTCACGAAGCCGGGGTTCTCCTTGAAGCTCTTGGCGAGACCGAAATCGGAGAGTTTCAACTTGAGTCGCTGCGTCGGTCCCCAGATCAAGAGGTTCGAGGGTTTGATATCGCGGTGAACATAACCTTTCGCGTGCGCGAAATCGAGCGCGGAGAGAAGTAAACGGCCGACCCGAACGGCCGGTCCGATGGCCATCGGCTGACCCAGCGCGGTGACCCACTCCAGCGCGTTCCGCGCGGGAACATATTCCATGACAAGCTGAAACTGGCCGTCGATCTCGAAGATATCGTAAAAGGCGACGATGTTTGGGTGGCATTCTCCGCTCGGCATGAGCAGATCTTTCAAGACCGTCATCTCGCGGCGGAAATATTCCCGGGCCTTGGAACTCGCGGCGCCGGTGGTCACCATCATCTTGATGGCGACGGGCCGATTCGTGGAAAGCTGCCGGGCCAGGTAGACCTCGCCCATTCCACCGCCGCCAATCCGTTTTTCGATCAAATAATCGGGATGCGTCGCGGGAAACTGCTGTCGTCTGGCCTCGCAATCCGGGCAGAGCCAGGGCGTTCCCGGCGCCAGGCTCGCCGGGGCATCGGCGCCGCAACCGGGACAGCGTAACGGTGGCGATTCGCCCCGATGATCCTCAACGACGGCCAGTTCGAAGCCGCTTTCACCAGCCGCGATCTGATCGCCGTGGCTGATCCGAACGCGATCGACCCGGCGGCCGTTAACCTTCGTCCCGTTCGTGCTCCCGCAATCGAGCAGGTCGCAGACGGGGGGCCGGACCTCAATACGGAAGTGCTCGCGGGACAGACGTCGATCCTCGGGGAGGGAAAAGGCCGCTTGCGGCGATCGGCCGACGGCGAAACTCCCCTCGCCCTCGAATGCCCCTTCACGCCCCGCGTGCGGGCCAGACGTGACCCGAAGGACGACCTTCATCGGACGCTCCCAGACGGCGCGGCGAACCGTATTATTTATACGATTCTAACCGATTCAAGGTGCGATCGATACCGCCTTGGTTGCGATTCTCAGGAGGCTTGCAGAGAGGAAATGTTGATGACCGAGGACCAAGGGGCATAATTTTCGGTCATCGGTCAGGCTTCGATCCGCGAAAATTCAAGCCTGGCTCGCGGCGGCGACGTCCTTGAGGGCGCGGAGGTCAACCTTGCCGGTGCCGAGGATCGGAATGGCATCGACCTTGAGGAAATCCTCGGCGGAGGGAATCCAGAGCCGGGGCAGGTCGCCGGCCTGAAGGCGTCGGACGACCTCGGCGGGACTGGCGGGCATCTCGGGCGTGTAGAGGACAAAGAGCCGCTCGCCGCGTTTCGGGTCGGGCAGGCTGGTCACGGCCAAACAGGGTTCAGTCGTGCCGAGAGCCTCAAGTAGGGCGGTTTCGACGCCGGTATGCGGCACCATCTCACCGCCAATCTTCGAGAACCGGCTCAGTCGGTCGGTGATGCGTAGGAAGCCGTCTTCGTCGACGTATCCGAGATCGCCGGTGTTGTACCAACCGTCTTGAATCACCTTCGCGGTTGCCTCGGGCCGGTTCAAATAACCAACCATCACCTGAGGCCCCTTGACCAGGATCAGGCCGGTAGCGCCTCGGTCGAGGTCGGCCCCGGTCTCGGGGTCAACCGTCTTGATGGACGTCCCCGGCAAGGGAAGGCCGACCGTGCCGAGCCGGTTGCCGAACACTTTCCGGCCGTCGCCCAGCGTGACCTCGTGCAAGACGTTGACCGAGGCAACAGGCGAAAGCTCGGTGCAGCCGTAACCTTCCATCGGGTCGATCTTGAGTGTCTCGCGGATCTCGTCGCAGAGAGAAGGTTTGAGCTTCTCGGCGCCGAGCAACAAATGCACCAACGTCTTGAATTTCGACGGATTGCACTTTTTGAGGTAAGTCCGCAGAAAGGTGGGTGTCGCCACGATCATCGAGGTGCCGTGGGTCTCGCAGAGGTCGCCGATGATCCGGGCATCGAGCGGGTTCAGGTGATAGACGATCTTCTTGCCCAGGCAAAGGACCGTCCAGATCGTCACCGTGAACCCGAACGAGTGGAAAAAGGGCAAGATGCCCAGCAAGACCTCGTCGGGCAAGAGCCGGAGGTGCTGATTGATCTGATGGATGTTACTTAGCACGTTTCGGTGCGAGAGGACCACCCCTTTCGGGTCGCCTGTCGAGCCGGACGTGAAGATCACCGTCGCGGTCGCCTCAAGATGATCGTTTTTGAGGCCGGGGAGGAACCAGCCGAGGGCTCCGATCGGCACGCCCTTGGCAATCGCGGCGCCGAGGACCTTGTCGGCCCGGGTCACCAGTTTGGGAATGTCTTCGAGAAAGACGAGTTTTCCTTTTGGCGTGATCCCGAACTTGTCGAGGACTTTTTTCGAGGTCAGGACGTGGCTGATCCCGCACTGGTCAATCGAGGCATCGACAAGCGCCTGGCTCGCCGTGTAGTTCAGGTTCACGGGAACCTTGCCCAGAAGCGTCAGCGCCAGGTTGGCCACGGCCGAGGGGACCGTCGGCGGGACGAGCAGGCCGACGTACGTCTCGGGACCGACAAGACGCTTGAGGATTCGGCTGAGAACCACGGCGCGAAGCCAGGTCTCGGCGTAACTGAGCGAGGTTTTGGAGCTATCGGCCATCGCGGGCCGAGCACCGGCGCTCTTGGCCTGATGGACAAAGGCTCTCGGCAACGACCGCCAGTGCGCCGGCAGCGGCGAGAGCGGGATCAACGGCGCGACCTCCGCCGTTCCGGCGGGCCTCTGTGCGGTTTGCAGGCTCATCGCGAATCCTTCTTTCGGCGGCCATACCGGAATCGCCGGCCCGTGTCGTTCGGCCAGGTCCGAGGGCGTCTCGCGCCTCGCCCACACTTTACGAGACGCGCCGTCCGCATACAACGGGCCGACGCCGCCCGGTTTCCTTCGTCGAAATCGGACGCTCGGTCGTCGGCATCTCGCCTTGAATTCCGTAGAAACGGCAGACGATTGATTCTTCACGGCGGCAAGTCATGCAGCAAAATCTTTTTCCGAATCAAAGGTCTCGATACGGCTCCTCGACGGCGACGCGCGAGGTGGAGTCGACCGACCGCAATTTGTTATACTATGGGTTATTGCGATCCTCACGCGAAGAGTCGGAAGAGGCAGGGTCGAAGCGTCCTCGCAACGGATTCGTGATGCCGAAGTTTTTGAAGACCCTTCTCGCCCGGTACGGAATGGCCGTCGCCGCGGTCGCGATCGCGGCCGTCTCTCGGCAGGCGATGGCCCCGGCGCTGGGCAAGACGCACCGGCTCTCGACCTTCTACGTCGCGGTGATCTTTACCTCCTGGGGCTGTGGGCTGGGACCGTCCGTCCTGGCGATGACGCTCGGGGCCGTGGCGAGCTTTGCGCTTTTCATGGACCCCTTCGGCAGTGACGGGAGCATCGGCCTGGGAGAATCGGTCGGCGTTGTTCTTTATTTCGGCGTCAGCGCCGCGATCATCGCCTTTGGAGAATCGGGCCGATCCGCCCGCCGTTCGCTGGAAGCCGACGTCGCCCGCCGACAGGAGACCGAAGACCGTCTCCACCAGCAGCGCGAATGGCTCCGGGTCACGCTCGCCAGCATCGGCGACGCCGTGATCGCCACCAATGTCTCAGGCCGCGTCTCGTTTCTCAACTCGATCGCCGAGGAGTTGACCGGCTGGTCGCAGGCCGAGGCCGTCGGCCTTCCGCTCGGAAAAGTCTTCTCGACCGTCGACGAGTCGACCGGCGATCCGCTCGAAAATCTCGGGTCGAAGGCTCTGAACGCGGGGCACTCTCTCGATGGTTCGAGCCGTTCCTTGCTTGTGACTCGCGACGGCGCCAAACGAGCGATCGACGGCAGGGCCGCGCCGATCCGCGATGGATCGGACCGGGTCATCGGCGCCGTGGTGATCTTTCGAGACGTGAACGAGAAGCGTCGCGCCGAGCGTGCCCTGGAAATGAACGAGGCACGCAAGGCCGCCATCCTGGAAACGGCTCTCGATGCGATCATCACGATCGACCACCGGGGCCGGGTCATCGAGTGGAACCCGGCCGCCGAGCGTATCTTCGGTTTCGACCGAGGTATTGTCATGGATCGCCCCCTGGCGGACTTGATCATTCCCGCTGAACTTCGCGAAGCGCATCGGCGCGGCCTTGCCCGCTACCTGGAAACCGGCGATGGCCCGATCCTCGGCCGCCGGTTTGAGATTCAGGCGATCCGGGCCGATGGTTCCGAGCTTCCCGTCGAGCTGGCCATCACGCGCATCCCGATCGAGGGGCCTCCGGTCTTCACCGCGCACGCCCGCGACATCTCTGAGCGAAAGCTTGCCGAGGCCGCCCTTCGCGAAAGCGAATGGCGGTTCCGCGAGCTTGCCGAGGCCATGCCCCAGATTGTCTGGACAGCACGGCCCGACGGTCACATTGACTATTATAATGAGCGCTGGAGTGAATTCGCCGGTCTTCCCGACGGAACGATCGGTGACGACTCCTGGAAACCCGTGCTTCATCCCGACGACCTCGAACGGACACAGGCCCGCTGGTCGGAATCGGTGCGGTCGGGCGCTCCGTTCGACATCGAGTATCGGTTCTGGGATCGCCGACGGGGCGAATACCGCTGGTTCCTCGCCCGAGCCCTCGCCGCCCGCGACGCCTCGGGCCGGGTCGTCCGCTGGCACGGTACTTGTACTGACATCAGCGACCAGAAACGCGCCGAGGAGGTTCTACTTGAGGTCGACCGCCGCAAGAACGACTTCCTCGCGATGCTCGCCCACGAGCTTCGGAACCCGCTCGCCCCGGTTCGCAACGCCCTGGAACTTTTGAAGCTTGCCGGTGAGAACAGCGTCGAGGCCGCCTCGCTTCGCGCGATGATGGAGCGCCAGGTCAACAACATGGCCCGGCTCGTGGAAGACCTTCTCGACGTCTCGCGGATCGATCGCGGCAAGATCGAGCTTCGTCGCCAGATCGTTGACCTCGTCGTCTCGACCCGACACGCTCTTGATGCCGGTCGCGCCTTCGCCGAAGGGCGTGGACACATCCTCAGCGTCACGCTCAGTGACGAACCGATCCTTGTCGACGCCGACCCGACCCGGCTGGAACAGATCCTCGACAACCTGATCACCAACGCCTCGAAATACACCGATCCGGGCGGCCGGATTGACGTCTCGGTCGCTCGCGAAGGGGACGCGGCGGTCATTCGGATTCGCGACAACGGCGTCGGCATTGAACCGGCGATGCTCTCGAAGGTTTTTGACCTTTTTGTCCAGGCCGAGCGCCGGGTGGATCGCGCCCAGGGGGGTCTCGGCATCGGCCTGAGCCTGGTGCAAACGCTCGTGACGATGCACGGCGGAACTGTTCACGTCCACAGCGAGGGCCTCGGCCAGGGTTCCGAGTTCACCGTTCGCCTGCCGATCGCCACTGGAGTTGTCGCAACGAACGGCAGTCCGACCGCTGTTCCCGATCCCGCGCCACCCCGGCGCCGGATCATGATCGTTGATGACAATCAGGACGCCGCCGAGACTCTCGCCCGGCTCCTGACGCGCCTTTACCAGCAAGACGTCCGCGTCGCCTATGACGGAGCCTCGGCGCTCGACCTTGCCGCGTCGTTCCGCCCCGAGGTCGTCCTTCTCGACATCGGCCTTCCCGGCATGGACGGCTACGAGGTGGCCCGCCGACTCCGCTCATCCCCCGACCTCGGCCCCTTGACGCTCGCCGCCCTGACCGGCTGGGGCCAGGACCACGACCGCGCCCGCTCTCGCGCCGCCGGCTTTGACCATCACCTCGTCAAGCCCGTCGAGATTGACTCCGTCCGCCAACTCCTGGATTGATCAACCTACAGTTCGCACCGTGACCATTTGCTGGAACCTGGTTCTCGATCCTCAGAACGTCAACGCGGCGCAAACTCCGGGTCCAGGCTCTTTTCCATGGGGATCAGTTCGACCGGCTTGTACGCTCCCAGGTTTGCCGGGATGATCACCCCTTCGACACGTCCGAGACATCGATTGAAGGTCGCCAGCGTTGTGAGCAGGAGCAGCAACGCGATTCCGCTGTCAAGGAAGATCCAGAGTACCGCGTATCCAAGCCCGGCGTCGGGAGTGAACCTCGGCTCGCAACAACGGACCGTGACGAGAATCGCCCCGTAAAAGGGACTTCCCGTGATGAGCGACCATCCGTAAGGGTTCGGCGTGCAAAGCGCCATCACCAGAAACATCCAGCCAACCGACATCACCACGTACGTCGAAACCGTCAGGCCGACCGCCCGGCCGAGCCGGGAGCACCAGGTCGCCGCCGCCAGGCCAAGACTCGTGACCGCCGCCCCGGCCGCCACGATGTAACCGATCATCACCAACGCCCCGACAACGCGCAGGCTCGGCCCGCGACCCCCCCCGAAGAGAATGACCAAAGCCGGCAAGACCGTCAGCGGTACGACTCTTCGGAAGGTCCCCAGCCACTTGCCCAGGACGATCTTCGAGGTCGACATCGGCGTTGTCAGCAAGACATCCAGGCTGCCGCGAACCCGTTCCTCGGCCAGTGACGTCGACGCCGAAACGCTGATGAGCAATAAACCAATCGACACCTCAAACGCATTGACGACGGCCATCATGACCGTTGATTCATAAATGACCGCGATCAGACTGAAGGTCGTCGCCAGGCAGACGAAGAGGGCCGCGACCGCTCTCGACCATCCCGAGGGCCGGTTCCTGTGCCACTCGCGCCAGAGCACGGGGTTGAAATCCAGGGTCGGACCGACCGCCTCCGAGAGCCTCGCGAGCCGACTCCCGAGAACTCCGTTCGGGGCGAAAAACCGCCAGCTGCGCGTTGTTTTACGGACGTTCACCCGCGTGCAAACGGTTCTCAGCTTGACGATCGCCAGCAACGTCAGGGCGGCGGAGATCACCGCGCAGACGCCAAGGAAGAGGCCATAATCGAGCCAGCCCACCTGCCCTGGATGCCAGTAAGGGGCCAGAACCAGGTAAAACGGGTTGATTGACGCCGGCAAAGGGTTGATCGAAAGCCCGAGCGCCATGTTGATCGGGTTGATCATGTATCCGCTCAGTAACCAGAGTGCCCAGACGGCATACGTCGCCAGCAGCGCCTCATGCGTCTTGCCCGCCCAGAGCGAGATGAGCATGGCCAGCGAACAGCCGAGCAAGGCCACGCCCACCGACACCGCGCAACCGCCGATCACCGCGTCGGGATCAACCCCGCCTAGCAAGGTCAGCAGCGCCAAAACGGGTAACGAACAGCCGATCAATCCCAGGACCGGAACCAGTCGCGCCGCGAGCTTGCCGAGGACGATCTCCGAGGCGTTCAGGTCGGTCACGAGCAGGTGCGTGAGGGTTCCCCTGGCTTTATCGAGACAGATCGCCCCCGCCGTCGCCGCGGGCGCCGCGAGGAGAACCAGGGTCAGCTCGGTTCCGATCACCGCGACATAAAAACGCTGGCCGATCTGCGCGAGTTCGCCAAAGGTGGTCGGAATTCGATCGTTCCACCGCGCCCACGCGTTCACGACGAGCGCCGCGAGCAGAAAGAGGACGAATCCCGATCGCAGCGCGTAGCCCTGCCAGCGCCTCGAACCGGTGAGCCACTCGAATTCAAAGACCGGCCCGAGACCCAGAGTCAGCCTCGGCGTCCTGCTCGGCCCGACCGCCCTGTCCATCGGCCCGCCCCCCCTCGTCACGTCCACTATTCACCGCTTTATGTCACCATCGTACAGCCGTCCGACCCCCTTCGCAATCAGGCCCTTCGCGTCGATCCAATCGATACCAAGGTGAATTCCACGTTCAGCCCGGTTCCAGTCAGGGCCTTAGCCCGTCAAGAACCGTTCCCGATGCGTGCCGGATTCCGAGCGACTCAACAAGATCGGCATTCGCGCCGCCGAGCAATCCATCGGCCAGCAGCGCCGCGCCCTGCGCCGCGTGCTTGACCGTCGCCCCGGGCAGGGATGGCAGGAGTTCAAGCTCGCCGAACTGTCCAAGCGCCTGACGTACCAATGTCGCGATCTGCGGTCGATCGATGATCCCGGCCCCCGAGAGATATAAGCGCTCGAACGGGGTGACCGCGCGCAAGGCCGCGACGTGCTTGATCAGCGACTCGCGAAAGGCGTCGGGGCCCTCGGGGCCGAGGTCGATCAGACCGCCGCGAAAGAGATCGTTCTTGGAGATCGGCGATTTCCAGCAGGCGACCTCGCCATCCCAGGCTCCTCCCGACCTCAGGCCGATCGGACCCCGTGTCCCCGCCGACGCATCAACGAGTTGCCCCTTGCAGACCACCAGAACCGCCGAGAAGGCCGATCCGATCTCGACCACCGCGAAGGTCGACCCGGCCAAGCCTTCGGGCCGACGCGCCGCGTCAACTCGTAATCCGAGCGCCGCGACGGCCAGCTTGTCGGGCGTTCCCAGGTCGATCGTGTTTGCCTTCCGATGGCCTGGCACGCTCGCCAGATGGATCAGGCCCGGCAAGAAAACCAGCGGAAAGCCCGAGGCTCGAAAGGCCCGGACCCACGACCGGAAGCCGATCACGCCCAGGTCGTCGCCGCGCTCGTCGGGCCGGACGAGCGCCATGAGGTCAAACTCGCGCTCGGTCAAGACCTCGCCGCGAACCAGAGGCAGGCCATACCCTGAAGGTCCCGCGATCAGATCAATCGGCGACCAATGCGCCAGCAAGTCCGTCAGGAGCGCGGGATTGGCCCGAAGCGTCGAGGGCTCAAGGCTGGCCTGATTTGCGACCTCGCCATTTTCCAGCAGGAGGAGGTCGAGTCGGCTCGTCCCCGGATCGCTGCCGACGACGCGAGCCACGGTTGCCATCCTCCGCCCTGGGGTGATCCGTCCCGATCAGCCGAGCGTCTGACCGATCGCCAGAACTTCCTCGGCATCGAGCACCTTGTCGGCCGTTGTGAACAGTTCCTGAATCGCTTTCTTGTGGATCTTCATCTTTGTTCCACCGACGCCGAGCGCTCCCCACGCCCGAACCCCGTCTTTCACGACGCCCTTGTCGGTCGCGTTGACTCCCTCGATCCCCAAGGGCGGCACGGCGTTCAGGTCGATCAGAACCTTCAAGCCCTCAATCCCTTTCCAGACGGAGCCCGGCAAGAGCGTCACGCCCGAGGCCCCCGCCGCGACGATGATCGACGTTTCCGCGAGGTCGTCGATGGTCGGTTTGGAAAACGGTCGGAACGACTGCCCTGTTGCCTTTTCCAGGGATTCCGCCAGGGTTCGCGCCCGATCCAGGTCGCGCGAGCCGACAGCGACGTTTGCGCCCAGCTTTGCCAGCAACCGGGCCACGCGTTGCCCAACAGGACCCGTTGCCGCGAGCACGGCCGCGTTCCGACCCGAGAGCGAACCCCCTGCCCCTTCGACCGCCGCCAGCACCGCCGCCGCCGCCGTGGTGTTCGCTCCGTTGGCGTCGAGCAGCACCGACACCCGAAAATTCGCAAAAAAGGCCGCTTTCACGGCCTTCAATACCGCCTCCCCAGCGCCCACGTTCGAACCGCCGATAAAGAGCGCCGATCGATGCAGGTCGGCCGGTCCTCTGGTGAAGAGTGCCCCGTAGACGAGGTCGCGGACATTCTCGGGCGTTACCCCGGCGTGCCGAAAGAGGTGGTCGACACCGGCATCGACCGCCACGACCGCGTCAAAAACGCTCGGTTGCGGGTCGGTGTCCAGTTGCACGAGGATCGTCGGCTTGGTGGAAGGCATTTGGGCACGCGCCAAATCGAAGAAATCGATCTCCGATGCCCGATGACCGATGACCGATAGGGCCAGGACGCTCTTATCGGTCATCGGTCATCGGTCATCGGTCCTTGGTCATTTCTCAGGCGAACGGATGAGTGACCGTATCCTTCTGCGAGCCGATCTCGGCGGCGGTCGGCAGGTTCTTCATGGCGCGTTCGATCGCAAGCTTGGTCGCCTCGTAATTGAACTTGAGGATCTTCTTGTTATCGTCGGCGGCCGGGTGAATGAAGACGCCGCAGACGATGACCAGCTCGTCGGCTTCGGCGGCGGGAATCGTGCCGTCGGCGACGGAATCGGCCACGGCCTTGGCCACGGCGTATTGCGCGGGGCCGAACATCTGGGTGACCTGCTTCATGCCGTTGATCGTCACCTTGGTGATCATCACGGTCGCCGGCTTGGCCAGCAGGTTCGGCGTCAGCACGGCGAGCAAATTGGTATGCCCGTGCGATTGATTCGCCAGCGCCGTGGCGAAGGCCGTGCCCACCGGACCGCTCTTTGAGCCGATCAGGAGGTCGATGTGGGCAATCTCATTCCCTTCGCCCACGAGGGCCTCGCCGACGTTCATGATGATGCTGCTGGCCATGGGACGCGTTCTCCGGGTGTCTGTCGACTCGTCGTTGGAAGTTCCAAAAAAAATCGTCGGTGAGCGTCGATCGGCCCGCGTCAAAAATAGGACGGCCGGGCGGTCGCACGGCCCCGAATCATAACAGCGCGAGCGGCGACCGCAAGCCCCTCGCCTCGACCCAATTGTTAAGCATTTGGGGAAAAATTGAGTTGTCGGGTTCTCGACAAGCTGTTCCAATAGCCACCCGATGGCGCGTTGCCGTGCCATTGAACCTTCAAATGCGGACGACCGCGGATCGGCGTCCGACCCTTTTTTTGTCTGGAGTTCGACGATGCGCAAGATCATCCCGCTGCTGGCTGTCACCCTGCTGACCGGCGTTTCCCTGGCGATCGCCGCCGAGGTCAAGACGATCACCGGCGACGCCGTCTGTGCCAAGTGCGCGCTCAAGGAACAGGCCAAGTGCCAGAACGTTGTCATCGCCGATGAGGGTGGCAAGAAGGTCAATTACTACCTGACCGGTGCCGAGAGCAACAAAGCCCACAAGGGTCTCGCCATTTGCGGCGCTTCCACCGATTCCCCGGTCAAGGTCAAGGTCACCGGCGATGTCACCACCAAGAACGACAAGAACATGATGGCCGTCTCGTCGATCGACAAGGCCGACTGAACCCTCGCCGGCCCTTGAGCCGATTGGAGAGGCCCGGGCGCGCGACTTCCGCCGCGCCTTCGGGCCTGCCTCCACATCATGGCCCTCTCCTGATCCTCGGCGCCAGCGTCCGCGCCGCGGCCTGGTCGGCCCTTCGCGCCGGGCTTGCACCGTCAGCCATTGACCTCTTCGCCGACCGCGACCTCGCCGCGATTGCGCCCTGCCTACAAATTCCTACCGAATCCTATCCCGACGGAATCCTCGATGCCGCGAAATCGTTTCCTCCATCTCCCTGGATGTACACAGGGGCCCTGGAGAACCGCCCGGATCTGATCGCCGGATTGGTCGCGGAACGCGACCTCTGGGGTAACGATCCGTCGACCGTATGCGCGGTCCGAGACCCGATTCTCCTGCATCAAGCCCTCACCGACGGCGGTTTCGCCGCGATCCCCATCGAGCGCGACCCGCGCAGACTTCCACGCGACGGCTCATGGCTTCGTAAGCCAGTCCGATCGGCAGGCGGTTATGGAATCGAACCAGTCAAGGACGAATTGCTCGATCCTTCAACATTCTACTATCAAAAGCGAATCCCGGGCCGGAGCCTTTCGGCCGTCTTTCTTGGCGACCGCCACGGCGCACGGCTCGCGGGGATCACCCGACAGTTGATCGGCCGACCAAAGCAACGGTTCGCCTATCGGGGGAACGTCGCTCCCTGGCCGGTCTCGCCCATCGCGGCCCGCCGGATCGCCGAGTCAGGACATCTTCTCGCGGCGAGATTCGGCCTGGTCGGTCTCTTCGGAATCGACTTGGTGCTCGGGCGCGAAATCGACGACGAGCCTCGGGTCGTTGAGGTCAATCCGCGTTACACGGCGTCGGTCGAGGTGATTGAGCTTGCCTTCACTCGATCCCTTCTCAACGCCCACCGGATCGCTTGCCTTGGCCAGCCGATCGGCGATTCCTGGCCGCCCGACCGGGCCACGCGGGTGGTCGCCAAGGAAGTGATTTTTGCCGATCTCTCCTTCGATTTTGAAGCGCCGAGGTCTGAGATCTTCTGGGACGCAAGCCATCCCTTTCGCGTCCCCGAGGCGGCCGACGTGCCCGAGATTGGAACCCGGTTCGAGCCTGGCTCGCCTGTGCTGACCATCTTTGGCACCGGCTCGACGCCCGAGGAAGCCCTGGCCGCCCTGAAGAGAAACCGAGACGCCTGGCGTGTGCGGTTCAGAGGGTCTTGAGATAGGCGATCAGGTCGTCAAGCTCAGGGTCGGTCAACTCGCCCAGGCCGGTCACGGCCTCGGGACTATGGGGACCGGAGAGGGCCTCGCGAAGCGTTGCCGATCGGCCGTCGTGAAGATAGGGGTCCTTGTCGTAAACGCCCCGGAGCGACGGCGGATTGTAGCCTTTGTAGGCGTCGTCGCGCTCTTCAAGGCCGGTGAGGTGAATCTTGCCGTCGGTGAACTCGGGGCCGCCGTGGCAGGTGTTGCAGGCGGCTTTTGAGGACCGAAAAACCGCCTCGCCTCGACTCGATGCGGGTGTGATCCTGTTGGGATTGGGCGGAAAATCGAGAGTTCCAAGGTAAGCGACGACGGCCTTGACGTCCTCGGCTTTGGGCCGACGCCCCTGCATGCTCTTGGTGAACGACTCGACCGTCGCATCATCGAGGCTGGTCTGCCAGCCGTGCCAGGTCCAGGGTGCCGTGAGGGTCACCCGGCGCAGGGTCGGCACCTTTTTACGACTCCTCTTGTGCGACGTGCTCAGGTCTTGTCGGCCGTCGTTCAGGGTGTCGAAATCGAGGCCGTTCGTGTGGCCGTCGCTGTGACAGGTGTTACAACTGTACCACTGGTTTGACGACCGCGTCGCGTCATGAAAGAGGATCTCGCCGCGGCGGACGAGCGAGGCTTCCCTCGGGCCGCCGAGATCGATCGTTCTCGCCAGTTCGGCGCGATCGGCGTCGATGACCTGCACGGAGTTTTCCAGGTAATTGGCCGCGTAAAGGGTCTTGCCGTCGGGAGCAAAGGCCAGTTCGGTCGGCCTTCCGCCGGTGGTCACCCTGCGGAATCGGCCGTCCTTCGCCAGCAGTTCGGCGGCAATCAGGTCGCGTGAACCGTTGGGACGCCACGGCAGGCGCTTCAAGTCGGTCCGAAAGATCATGATTTCATGCGTTCCGCCGCACGCAATCGCCAGAAATTTTCCATCGTGACTGACTGCGACTCCATAGGCATCCCCCGCCGCGAGGCCCTGCGGATCGAGCGAGAGCGTGGAAAAGGGGGCCGAGCCGTCGAGCGCGACGCGTGTCAGACGCTGGCCGAGAACCCAGCCGAGGTCAATGTTGTTCGCCGTCGTGGCGAAACCCTGGTTCCGCATGTGGGCGACGTAACCCGTTGTACCATCAGGGCTGATGGCGACCTGTCTAAGGTTCGCGCTATCGCCCTGAACCTCGATCGAGCGATCGACCGCCCATGATTCCGTGAGGATCAACGAAAGATGATGCGAACGCGCGTTGCCGACGAGCAGTTTTGAGCCGTCGGGCGTGATGGCGATTCCGCGCGGTTCTCTGCCGACGTCGAGAGAGCCGGTGACTTCCTGGCGATCGAGATCGACACGGACAACCTTGTTGGCCGCGCCGAGCGTCACGTAAGCCGTCTTGCCGTCTTGACGGATCACAACGCCGCGCGGCTCGGGTCCAACCTCGACCCGCCCCGCGACCTTGACCGAATCCGGGCCGATGTCGAGCAGGGCGAGATCGCCACCGTACCAGTGCGTGACCACCCCGCGCCGGCCGTCCTTCGAGAGGGCGACGCCCGCCGGTTTGTCTCCGGTCGCAATCTCGGCCAGAATTTTGCCCGCGACCGGGTCAACGAGCGAGACCGACCCGGCGGTCTGGTTCGCCGTGAGGAGTCGCGAACCATCAGCCGAGACCGCCAGCGCGATCGGCGACCGATCCGGCTCGGCCGAGATCGACGCTCGGCCCAAGGCGCCGAGAAGCAGCAGCGCGGCGCTCGCGAGGTAGGGTCGGGGCATTGCGGTTCGCTCCTGTCGGTTGAAAACCGGCCTGGGCGGTCACATCCGGTCGATGACATCCATTCCAAGGAGATTGAGGCCGAATTTCAAGGTCCGGGCCGTCAGGTCGCAGAGCGCCAGGCGGCTGGCCCGACGTTCGGGAGACTCGGCCTTGAGAACGGGGCACTCCTCGAAGAACGTCGAAAAGGTATTGGCCAGGTCGAAGAGGTAATCGGTCAGGACGTTCGGTTTCAGTTCCGAGGCGGCAAGGTCCAGCGTTTCCGGAAGCTTGAGCAGGCGGACGCCGAGGGCACGCTCGGCGGGGTTGCTCAGGAAGATTGTAGGCGTTGAAGCGCGGAGGGCCTCGGGGGTGGTTTCGCCCTTGCGAAAGATGCTCTGAATCCGAGCGTAGGCGTACTGAAGATAAGCGCCAGTGTTGCCGGTCATGGCTAGCATTTTATCCCAGTCAAAAACATAGTCGCTGAGCCGGTTCTGCGAGAGGTCGGCGTACTTGATCGCCCCGGTGCCGACGACCTCGGCGACGCGATTTTGAGCCGACGCGTCAAGCTCGGGGCTTTTCTCAACGACCAGCTTGAGCGCCTCGGCCACGCCCTCATCAAGGAGCGATTCAAGGCCAACGACATCGCCTTCGCGCGTCTTGAAGGGCCGGCGGTCCTTGCCTAGGATCGTTCCGAAGGCGACGTGTTCAAGGTTAATAGCGTCGTAACCCCAGGCTCGGGCGACCGCGAAAAGCTGCTTGAAGTGGTCTCCCTGGCGGTGGTCGACGACGTAAAGAACCTGGTCCGGGTTCCAGGTTTCGACCCGGTAGCGAACGGTCGCCAGGTCGGTCGTCGCGTAGTTGAACGCTCCATCGGTCTTGCGGACGATGAACGGAGTTTTCGAACCCTCGGTGAAGACGACGGTCGCCCCTTCGCTTTCGACGGCCAAGCCGCGGTCTTCCAGCTCGCCGACGATCCCGGCGAGCATCGGGTCATAAAAACTCTCGCCGAGCGCCACGTCAAACTTGACGCCGAGGCGATCATAAACCGCCTCAAGCGCCTTGAGGCAGTGGGGCATGAACTCGGCCCAGAGCCTTCGGTTCTCGGCATCGCCCGCGTGGAGTTTGGCGGTCTCGACACGACCGGCGGTCTCAACGTCTCTGTCACCGGCCTTGATCTTCGATTGAGCCAGGCGATAGAGCCGGGCGAGTTCGGCCACGGGATCGCGGGCATACGCGGCGTCGTCGCGGTGGTTCTTCCAGCCCCAGAGGATCAGGCCAAACTGAGAACCCCAGTCGCCTAAATGGTTATCGCGGATGACCTTGTGTCCGAGCGCGGCCTGAATCCGGGCGAGACTCTCGCCGATGACCGTGGACCGAACGTGGCCGACGTGCATCGGCTTGGCGACGTTCGGCGACGAGAAATCGACGACGATCGTCTTGGCCCGCTTCGGCGCGGGGATTCCCAGGTTCTCGTCGTTCATCAGACTCTTGAGCGTCGCGGCAACCCAGTCATCGCGAAGCCTGACGTTGAGAAAGCCGGGACCGGCGATTTCAGGAGGCTCGGCCAGGGGAGAAAGCTGAACGACCTCCGAGACGGCCCTGGCCACGTCGCGCGGATTTTTCTTTTGCAACTTGCCGAGAGCCATGCAGCCGTTGGCCTGATAGTCGCCGAATTTCGGGTCTCCGCTCGGTCTCACCGCCGCGGCAAAGGCCGACGGATCGCCCCCCTCGGGCGTCGCCGCGGCGAAGGCGTTTCGAAGCGCTTCCAGAACGTTCATGAGCGTGTTTGTGGCTGGATGAGATGGAGATTAGATTAGATCGGGGCGAACCGATCGGTTTGCTTTCGGTTCGTTTCCGCGAAAACCGAGGATTGGCACGGGCTGGCTTCAATCCTGGGCGATGGCCAGTCGTTCCGACAGGCGGTGATCTACTCGGCCGAGGTCAGGGCGGGTCGAGGTCGGTCGGGGTCTTGCCAGTCGAGACGCTCGGCGTCTCCCCAGATCTCTTCGAGCGCGTAGTAGTCGCGCGCCTCGGTGGAGAGGACATGGACGACGAAGTCACCGTAATCGATGAGCACCCAACGGCCTTCCTCGGACCCTTCCATGCCGAGTTTCCATTCGCCGCGCTTCTTCATCTCCTGATCGATCTCATCGGCGATGGCGTGGCTCTGCCGGCGCGACGCCGCGGTGATGATCACGAAGAAATCCACGAGCGAGGTTGCCTTGCGAAGGTCGAGCAGCAGGATATCCTTGCCCCGGTTATCGTCGCCGATCCGGGCGCAGGCACGCGCATTGGCCAGGGCATTGGCCAAGCGGCCCGGCGTGCTGTGGGCGACGGCCTGATGCGGAACGTCGTCTTGTGGAAACTGCTCGCGCCGGGCGCGTCGACGCCGGGCGTCGGGCGCGGGTTCGGTCGTGGGGGTCACGGTTGGATCGGGACTTATCTGCACGTTGTCTTCGAGGTCAGCCATCAGCACTCGTCCGGGGGTCGGGGGCCTGGGCAACGGTTCGTTTTCAATTCCGCGGCCGCGCCATGCCCCAGCGTTCAGCCATTGTCTCATTCAAGCCACGCCGCTTCGCTTCGCCTTGAATTTTCTGTCGGCGAGGCAGCGGACACGCCCAACCAGAATCGGGTTCAGCGGACTATGCATCTTATCCGCCGAGCGCCCGAATTCCTAGCGTCCCAAAATTCCAACGCCCGTTCCGCCCTCAAACACAAGAAAGAGCGCGACCGAACGAATACGCCGGGGAACCCGCGAATCCTTTCGATCCTGGTCAAACCCCCTCACCCTCTTTCTTCGCGCGCGAGAGTGAACCAGGACGGATCGCGTTGTGTCAAAAGAGCGGGGGCATTGAGACCCCCGGAAAGGACGCACCTCCCCATGCTCACGATGCCCGAGATTCGCGTCGGAGATCCGCTCCAACACGAGACCCTCTCTGTCTTTCCGCTCTATGTCGAGGCGGCTGGGAGTTTGGATTATCTGCTCGCCGATGAGGCGATCGCCGCCGGAACCTTGACCGTCTCCGAGGTTGGCGAATCGGGCTCGGTTCCCGACCTCTTCGTCGAGAACACCGGCGATTCGCGCGTCCTTTTCATCGAAGGTGAAGAACTCAGAGGCGCCAAGCAAAACCGCGTCCTGAATACGTCGGTTCTCATCGCGGCGGGGAGCAAGACCAAGATTCCCGTCTCGTGCGTGGAACAGGGACGCTGGCGGTCGAAAACAGCCCACTTTAGCTCAAGCGGAAGTCATTCGTCGTCCAAGCTGCGCGGGATTCTCAAGAAATCGGTTTCCGAATCGTCGATCCGGGACGGTAGCCACGGATCGGACCAGGGTGCCGTCTGGAAGGAAGTGCAACGGCAGATGTCGTCACTCGACGCAGCTTCGCCAACGGCCGCGATGTCGGACACGTTTGACTCGTATCGCCCGAGGCAGCAAGAGTATCAGAACCGCCTCGAATACATCGAGGGCGCCAGCGGCCTGGCCGTCGCCGTGGGGGGTAAGGTCGTGGCGATCGACCTTTTCGACAGGCCGTCGACCTGCCGGAAAGCCTGGAATCGCTTGCTCACCGGTGTGGTCATGGACGCCCTTGAAGCCAACCGGGCGGAGGGCTCGGCCAGTGTCGACGACGTCCGCGCCCTTCTCGGCAAGCTCAGCGCCTCGGATTGGCGACAGATTCCGGCCGTCGGCGAAGGAGAGGAATTTCGATGCGACGCCGACGCTGAAACCCACGCCTCGGCCCTTCTCGTCGGCCCCACGATGATTCACGGCAGCGCAATGGTCGGTGCCTGAATCCTTTGAGTTGCCATCAAATTAAAAGGATCGCGCCGGGGCCTATCCCCCCCTCCCCGGCGCTTTTGCCCGCTTGACCCGCACCCCGGCGAGAACCGGCAGGTCCGACCCCTCCTCCGCGACGATCGACTCACCCCCGCCGTCCGGCCGCGACGACCTTTTCCTTTGACAGGATGGGTCGTCGTCGGGCTTTGCGGTGAAAGGGCGGGACGTCATGCGGGTCGCGCGTTTCACGAGGATCATCGGCCTTCTCAGCGCATTCGGGCTGGGCCTGGGGAGTTCCTGCCCGGCCGCGAGCGTTCACGACGCCCGGGGCGAGGCGCTCCGCCTTTATGATCTGGGTCGGTATCAGGAAGCCTTGCCGCTCTTTAATCAGGTGCTTTTGCAGAAGCCGCGCGACCTCGATTCGCGGAACAAGCGTGCCTGCATTCTCATCCGGATGAACCAGCCCGCGCTCGCGCTAGTTGACCTCGACATCGCCACCCGCGTCAGTCCCTTCCTCGCCAACGACGCGATCCAATTGAATAACCAGTTCACGCCAGACATCCACTACCGCCCCCCAGCGTCACTCGTTTCAAATTACTTCCTTTATGCACCCGTCTTTACCAATCGCGGTATTGCGTTGATGATGCTGAACCGCGATGACGAGGCCCTCGCCGCGTTTCAGAGGTCGATTGCCATCCGGCTCATGCAAAACAGCGGAATTCTGATCGGGTCCAACCCCTTGGACCAGCACGGTTGGTCGGCCGCCTATTGCGGGATCGGCCAGATTTATCACCGCAAGGGGGACGACGAGCAAGCCCTCGCGGCCTTTGACCGGGCCATCCATCATTTTCCGACGAATCCCGACGCCCACGTCGGCCGAGGCGAGGCCCTGGTTGGCCTCGGCCAGTTCGACCTTGCCTTCAAGAGTTACAACGAGGCGATCCGCCTATCGCCGGGCCATTCGCGAGCATTTGGTTATCGCGCCCTGGCCTTTGAGCGCGTCGGCAACGACGACGCGGCGATCGCCGATTACGACGCCGCGATTCGCCTCGACCCGACCGCGACGACCGCCCGCCGGTCGCGTGCCGCGCTGCTCTCCCGGCTCGGCCGGAACGACCAGGCCGTGCCCGACCTAGACGCCGCGATTCGCCTCGATCCCAGGGCGTCCTCCGCCTTCAAGGACCGTGGCGGCATCTATAACCGGCTCGGCGATCACGCTCGGGCGCTTCAGGATCTTGACGAGGCGATCCGCCTCGACCCCAAAAATTCCAAGGCGTATCAAAACCGCGCCGCGGCGTATAACGGTCTTGGACAGTATGAGCGTGCCATCCGCGACTGCGATGAGGCCCTGAAGCTCGACCCGACCAACGCCGGGGCCTTGAACAATCGCGGCCTCGCTCTCGCGGCGGTCGGCCTGAACGAGCGGGCTCGCAACGACCTGACCGAATCGATCCGGCTCCAGCCGCACCAGGTCCCCGCCTATCACAATCGCGCCGGGGCCAATACCAAGCTCGGCCTTTTTGACGAGGCAGCGGCCGACTACGAGGAAGTTCTCCGCCGCGCTCCCGATTTCGCCCCAGCCGCGACCGGCCTGAAACTCGTGCGCGACCTGACCCGACGCCGGGCCAGTCGGCCGACCGACGAACTCGCCTTGCTGCACGACGACCCGGAGGCGGCCCGCCGCTACGTCGAGCAAGGCAATTCTCACCGCGCCTCGGCTGACTGGCCCGGCGCGATCTCCGAATACACGCGAGCCCTTGACGTCGATCCCAAATCGGCCGATGCCCTTGCGTACCGAGGCTGGTCACGCGCCTGTGCCCACGAACCCGGCGCCGAGGCCGACGCCCGCGCCTGGCTCGACCTGAAAGGCTGGCGAGATCCCTTCGCTCCGTATATGGCCTTGCTCGGCATCCTCGCGGCGCGCGACGCCGGCCACGACTCCGCTGCCTTGGTTTTTCTCGACGAGGCGCTGGCGAATGCGCATCCACCCGACTGGCCCTCGCCCCTCTTCCGCTACCTGAAACGCACAATTCCGTCGATGGAACTCCTCTCCACGGCGGGCGATGCGCCCGACCACCAGACGGAGGCCCATGCCGTGATCGGCCTTGATCTCCTTCATCGCGGCGAACGTGCCGCGGCGCTCGAACACCTTCGCTGGGTTCGCGACCACGGCCACGAACAGTCGATTGCCCGCGACCTTGTCCGCGAGACGCTAAGGCGGATCGATTCCACTCCTCCGAATTCACCACGCTGACGTTTGCCCTTGGATTTCGTCTCCCTCTTGCAATCCTCAGTCCTTTTTTTTCAGGCGGGACCGGAGAACTTCGAGATCCAGGTCGATCGCGGCCACGAATTCGGGGACTTCTTGGTAAATATCCAGCTCGCGGATTGCCTCCAGCTTGTGGATTGCCAGGGCCAGATCTCGGTCCAGCTCATCCACCGGCCAGATAAAGTCTCGGCCGAGCATGACGAGCAGCGAGGCGGCAGCCCGAATCTCCTCGTGGTCGTCCTCTGGATCTCCGTTGAGCGTCTCCTCGACCTGCCTGGATAGTCCCGTGGTATCGAAGAGTGCAGCGAACCAGTCGGCCGCTCCATCGCTTTCCCACGCCGCGGTTCCCCAGGTGCCCATGCGGCGACGCTCCTTCGTCGGGTTCGCCCGAGCGAGTCAGGATCGAAGGGGCACCGCGAACGGTCCCCCTCGAACGGTATTGTCAATCGACCAAGTTGATCGTTCGATCGATCGGGCTGGCTGGATCAATACCGGCCACCACCGCCGCCGCCGTAACCACCACCACCGCCGCCGTAGCCGCCGCCTCCGCCGCCCCGGCCGCCGCCGTAGCCGCCGCCACCACCGCTGCGCGGTTCACGAGGCTTGGCCTCGTTGACGGTCAGGTTCCGGCCGTCATGATCGCGGCCGTCGAGGCCCTGGATGGCCGCTTGAGCCTGGGCTTCCGTGTCCATCTCGACGAACCCGAAGCCCTTCGAGCGGTTCGTATCGCGGTCCACGATGATCTGGGCGCTCTGAACGGTGCCGAACTGGGAGAAAAGCGCTTCCAGGTCGGACTCGTTGACGCTGTAGGTCAGGTTCCCCACGTAAAGTTTCTTACCCACGACTGAACTCCGAACGAAGGCATGACGACCCGCGAAACACGAACAGGGTCGAGGCGGAAAGGGTCAGAAAAAGCCCGATAGGCTGGAACGGCGAGCAGGATCGGCAGGGACCGGATCCGAAAAAGAGCCAGGCGGAGCCGCTCGTTCGTCAAACCAACCGCCTAGAGCATAACGAGCCTCGGAACGGATGAATAGAGCCTTTCGAATCTGTTGTCAATTCCTTTCGTTTTTTTTGACGGGCGAAGTTTCAATCGACCGGCGTCCAATCTTTCCGCAGCGAGGAATACTTTCGCCAGGGCAAAAGCCTAGCTCCGAGCATCGATGAACGATTGAAGACATCGAGACGGGAGCTTGAACCCAAAGTTTTCCGCGAGAAAGTTTCGGGCAGAATCATCCCATGATCCGGTCATCAAGCCTCGGCCTTTGTTCCGTCAGAGAAAGAACGCTGCCGCATGGCGGTCCACTCTTGAACCCTTCAGGCGAACCACCGAAGATCAACGACCCGAGACGCTATGCGATTCTTTTTTTGAAGTCGGAACGCACAGGCAAGTCGACCGAGGTGCCCTTTGACGAGGAACGCTCCGCAAAAAATCGCCCTGGTGACCGGCGCGGGATCGGGAATCGGCAGGGCGGTCGCTCTCGCACTCCTGGAACAGGGCGATGTCGTGGCCCTCGCCGGTCGACGTCGCGAGTCGCTCGAAGAAACCGCCGCGCTCGCGGGCAAGGCCGCGTCGTCGAGCCTCGTCGTGCCGACCGACGTGAGTGATTCCGCGTCCGTTCTCGCTCTGTTCGAAACCCTGAAAAACCGCTTCGGCCGCCTCGATCTCCTCTTCAACAACGCCGGCCGAGGCGCACCGGCGATCCCTCTTGAAGACCTGACCCTCGAGCAGTGGCAAGGCGTCGTCGACGTCAATTTGACCGGTCTATTTCTCTGCACCCAGGCGGCTTTTCGACTCATGAAGAGTCAGAAACCGCGCGGCGGGCGGATCATCAACAACGGGTCGATTTCCTCGACAACTCCCCGGCCCAATTCCGCGCCGTACACGGCGACGAAGCACGCGGTGACCGGCCTCACGAAATCGACCGCTCTCGATGGTCGCCCATACGACATTGCCTGCGGCCAGATCGACATTGGCAACGCCGAGACCGACCTCACCGCCCGGATGAAATCCGGCATCCTTCAACCGAACGGCGAAACCCTCGTTGAGCCGACGATTGACCCCGTCCACGTTGCCCGAGCCGTCCTTTACATGGCCAGTCTGCCGCTCGACGCCAACGTCCTCTCTCTCACCGTGATGGCGACCAAGATGCCTTACGTTGGCCGGGGATGATTTCGCTGCAAAACTCCGCGTAAGCCAACGTAAAGCAACGTAAAGCCCCGACTCGACGGAGCCCTTCCCCATGCCCCCTCAACCGCCCCCTAAAGGTCCGAAGAAGGCGTCGCCGCCGGGCCGACCTGTGACCCGTCCCGTTCCGCCTCAACTGGCTCCGCTGCCGACGTCGGCAGGTGAAGTGAGCTTGGGAGTCGCCGTAACGCCTGAGAACGGCACGGGAACGGTCACCGCGCGCAAGGCCGGCGGTCTCAGAGACATGGCGCTCGATGTCGATCCCGGGTCGGTCGGCGTCGCCGCGGCGCTTCAGCATCTCGCCAAGGCGGTGAACATCGCTTTTCAGAACGATTACGGTGAGAATTTCCTCGAATCCGTTTACCAGGCCGCCATCGTTCGACGAGGCCAGCTCATCATTGTTCATCGCGAATATTTCGGGTTTGGTGATAACTGGTTCGGGAGCTTTGGCAAGCTCCTTCAATCGATGGAGCTAACCCTGGAAGGCCCCGACCCCGCCTCGCCCGAGGGTCAGAAGCGGATCGCCGAGAAAGGACCCGCCTCGATCCGGGGTATCCTCAACCTGATCGCCCGCAAGCTCGACCTTGTTTCCGAGTATGAGGACCGCGTCCCCGCGTACGTCGAGCAGATGTTTGATCGCCTGGAAGGTTCGGGAATCATCGTCGGCTGGAACCGCGACGCCTGGACGATCCGCACGACCCGGATCGGCCTCGACATCCTGATCGGGCCAAAGGACGCGTAATCGCCCGCGAGCGGCCATTGGGCTTCCCGCGGGCGGATTTTTTCCATCGATTGGTCTATTGATGAAATCAGATCGTCCGTTCAACGCACGCCGAGGGCCTTGATCCGGTCGGCCGCCGTCTTGGCGGCGGGAGTGTCCGGGTAAAGCTTGACGACCTGACGGTAATACATCAGGGCGGCGGCCGTCTTTCCCGCCTTGTCCAGGTTCTGGCCGAGCTTGAGCGTCGAGGCCGCCTTGGCGGAATTGTCGGGCGTCTTGGTGGGCTCGTCGACCTTCGCCGCGTCGGCGGCGGCATCCTTGGCGGGGGCCGCGGCCTTGCTCTTGGCGGTCGCGGTTGACTTCTTGGTCGCGGCTTTCGGCTCGTCCACCATCACGTCGCCGAAGGTTCCGTCGTCCTTGCCCACGCTGGACGAGGCTGACTTCGCTCCGGTCTTGCCGCCCCCCGCTTCATTCTTCAAGGCCAGCTTCTTGATGTACTTCTCGGGGTTGTCGTTAAACTCATCCTTACACCCGCTGCAACAGAGCGGAAACGAACGCCCCTGATAGCTGACCGACATCGTCGCGGCGCCTCCGGTGACGATGCACTTCGGCAGATCGGCGGCCGATCCTCCGGCGGCGAACGACTCGCCCTCCTTGGTCAGTCCGACGTCGATCACCGGCTTGAACTGCGGCGAGCCCGCTTCTTGATCCATGAACCGCATCGTGTACCGGACGAAGTTGGCATTGGGGGTCAAGATCGCCTTCTGTTTGGCTCCGTCGGCTGTCGTCCCGACGCGATCGAGCGTGAGCAACCGGCCTGTCTTGTCGAATCCGCCGACGAAGGTGATCGGCTTTCCCGCCGGGTCGGTGCCGGCGAGCGTGTACGTCTTTGAGGCGGCATCATACGTGAGTTGAGCCTTGGCGAGGATCTTGTCTCCGGTCGCCTCGACCGACATGCCGACGGGAATTCCCTTGTCAAACTTCCAGGCCCAGGCGTGCGACTCAACCCACCCCTTGACTCGGTTCGCGGTCGGAACTCCACTCCCCTTCCAGCTCCCGATCAGGTATTCGAAGGGCGCGAAGGGCGCCGGGATTTCTCGACCCGGGGCTGTTGCGGGAGCCAGTGTCTCCGCCGCCCACGCCCGACCGCCGAGAAGTCCCAATCCCAAACAACTCGCGACCAGCACCTTTCGAAGACCTGTCGCCATGACAATCCTCCCCGACCCCATTGCCGGCAATTTTCAGGAATGAAACGTCTTCCGCCTGCACGCATCATTGTAGAAGAAGACACAGCCCGGCGGTAGTGGGCTGAAATCTTGGCCCTTCTCGGGATCGCCCTTGATGGTCTGGCTTCGTTTTCGAGCTTTCGTCGAGGTGCGCCTGGACCGGAGATTGATCGAGTCCTGGCCGTCTTGAATCACTCTTGGACTCGCTGATCCCAGAAGGCTTAATGTTTCCTAAAGGCTCTGGCACCCTCGTGTCGGAATATGTGAGAACACGCGTATCTCCAAATCATAATTCTCAAAAATTTCGCGCGATTGGCAAAGCAATTGCCTTTTAAAATCTCATGAATCGCGGCCAAAGCCCCGCGAAGAAACAAAAAGCGGTCTCTAGGACTCTCCTGACTCTGAACCTCAAGGAACGAATGACCATGATCCGCTCACACAAGTTTTCCCCGACACTTTCCGATACGCTCGAAACCCGAACCACCCCGAGCGCGGTTTTCGCCACGTCACACGCCTTTTCCGTGTTTACACAATCTCAGTTGACTAGCCATGCGATCACGTCTCCAGGCGCGACGTCTCCCATTCACACGGCGACGAATGGCGAACCTTACATCCTCCGATCCGTGGTGGTCAAGCCGGCCGTCGTCAAGGCCGCGACGATCACAAGCGTCCCGACCTATCCTGCTGGAACGTTCTCCAATGGTCTCCCCCCGATTCACATCGCAACCAATGGCGAACCTTTCTTGCTTCGATGAAGTCGCCTCCAACGTTTCTACGCCATCAGACAAGATTGACTCAGTCAATAACGACAGATAGACCGCGGTGATCGCGGCGTATAAGATAATCGGGTGCGATGCGGCACCCATCGGGCTGGACAACTGTCTATCCCTGATTCAGCCACTCATTCGCCTCGGCAAAAACCTGGCGGATCTTGGCATGATAGAGAAGACGGTTAATCTGGTCAAAGGTGCCCCAGTAGCACCAGTGACCGAAAGGGTCTTCGACATGCTCATTAGAGCGTGTAAGCGTACTCACGTCGTGGACCTCGACGAGGTAGTAGGCGACCGTCTTGATGACCTTCCGGCCTCGCCGAATGTAGGTATACGACAGACTGCGGTCGAATCCATCGCGAAAGGACCAGTCGAAGAGGCCGGTTTCTTCCTGAAACTCGCGCGCGGCGGTCTCTCGGGTAGACTCACCGGCTTCCATGCCCCCTTTGGGGAACTCCCACTTGGCTCGGGGGTTGCGCACGGTCGCCGAGTGCAGGACGAGGTAAACCAGGCCCTCGCCTTCGACGGATCGATAGGGGATCACCCCGGCGGAGTGTTCCTGGATCGTCGTCATGTCGGGCGGCGGTCCGGAGACGTCCGCGGAGCGTCACCGTCACCGTCCTCGCTGGGCGCGACGAGGCCGAGAACGGCCCCGGGAACCACCTGGTCATCCTCCCGACCGCGAATCTCGGTCAGACGACCCGACACGGGCGCGGGGACGTCGAAGGTCGCGGGGCCGACGAGAACCTCGACGAGCCGGTCCCCTTCCCAGACGTCATCTCCCCGCGAGGCGAACCAGTGGCTGACAATAATTGGAACGTCCGGACCGGTCCCCAGGTCGGGCAGGATCACTGCCTCCAAACGCATGGCGAACCCCGCCTCAAATTGTCGTATCGTGTTCGGGTGAGCGATCTTATCGCCCCCCGAAGGCGAATGGTCCAGGCGTCGGCCCGACGTTGAGCCACCGCCTGCCATTCGTCTTGAGAGTTTTAGCTTAGCTCGATTCGCTAAAGATTGCCAGAGAGTTCAACGCGCCTGGTCTCGATTCGCTCTTGACCCGTCGCCGCGCCGGATAAAATTCCGAAACCAGGAGGATCGCCTGGGGTATCCCCCACGGCCGGACCTTGCCAGGAATTTGCGCTCGACATCGTTGGCCCGAGGTGTTTCTTCTCATGGTTTCACGTCGCCTCAACTTGTTTTTCCTAACTGGCATCATGGCCGCGACACTCGCGAGGGGCGACGACCTGCCCGCGAACCGGATGGTCGGCCAGCGTCTGGCCAACTTCACGGCCAACGACGTCTCAACCGGCAAACCTGTCTCGCTTTACGGCTTTCGTGGCAAGCGCGCCGTGGTCCTCGCCTTCCTGGGAACCGATTGCCCAATCGCAAGTCTCTATGCTCCTCGGCTCGAGGAGTTGAGCAAAACCTTTCGCGATCGCGGCGTCGTTTTTCTCGGGATTAACGCCAATGCTCATGAAACGGCCGACCAGATCGCGGCGCATGCGAAGGAGCACGGCCTGACGTTTCCCATTCTCAAGGATACAGGCAACGCCATTGCCGACATGGCCCTGGTCCAACGGACCTGCGAGGTGATTGTCGTCGATGGTCTGGCGATGGTCCGCTATCGAGGCGCGATTGACGATCAGTACGTCGCGGGCAAACGAAAGCCCGACCCGGAACATCATTTCCTGAAAGACGCTCTTGAGGAGGTCATAACCGGCGGCAGAGTCGAGATCAAGGCGACCGAGGCCGCCGGATGCCTGCTTGATCGGGTCGCCCCGCAACCGTCGAAGCTTGCCGCGCTGGGCAATGTTCCGCGTGTTCGGCCCGCTGCGCATGAAATTGCCAATGCCCTTCGTGAAAACGATGAACGCGAAGAGGCGAAGGTCGGGCCGGTAACCTATGCCAGGGACGTCGCGTCGATCGTCCGCGAGAAGTGTCAGTCATGCCACCGGCCGGGCGAGGTTGGTCCGTTCCCACTCCTGACTTACGACGACCTCAAGAACCACGCCGCGATGGCTCGCGAGGTTGTTGACGATCGGCGGATGCCTCCCTGGCACGCCGACCCACGTTACGGCCACTTCAAAAATGATCGAAGTCTTTCCGCCCGCGAACGCGCCACGATTCTGGCCTGGGTCGATCAGGGGACACCGCTCGGCGATCCCAAAGACATTCCCGCGCCGCGAACCTTCCCCGAGGGGTGGACGATCGGCACGCCCGACGTGGTCTTCGAGACGCCCGAACCGTTCGTTGTCCCGGCTCAGGGGACGGTGGAATACGTCCACGTTCGCGTCCCAACTCGTTTCAAGGAAGACACCTGGATTCAGGCGGCCGAGGCTCGGCCAGGTGATCGGTCGGTAGTCCATCACATTGTTGTGTACGTCGACGATCACTCGCTTTCGCCGTCCGGCCTGCGCGGGCGTAGGGCCGATGCCCATCTTTGCGGGTTCGCGCCGGGCGACATGCCATCGATCTACCCGGCCGGTTCGGCCAAGAAAATTCCCGCCGGATCGGACCTGATTCTTCAAATCCATTACACGCCGACCGGAACCTTGAAGACTGATCGATCGCGAGTCGGACTCATCGTCAGCAAGGAGCCCGTTCGGCACAGGGCGCATACGCTTGGGATTGCTCAGCCCCGGTTCGAGATCCCCGCGGGGTCATCGAGCCACCTTGTTTCGTCCTCGCATGCCTTCTCAGACGATGTCCATTTGCTCAGTTTCATGCCTCACATGCACCTGCGCGGCAAGGATTTTCGCTACGAAGCGACCTTCCCGGACGGTCGCAAGGAAGTTCTCCTCTCCGTTCCCGCCTATGACTTCGGATGGCAATCGTATTACACCCTCGCGGAACCGCTCGCCTTACCCAAGGGGACGCGCATCGACTGCTACGCGCATTTTGACAATTCCGCCGAAAATCCGTATAACCCCGACCCTTCCAAGGCGGTTCGCTGGGGTGAACAGACCTGGCAGGAAATGATGATCGGCTACGTCGACTACATCGACGACGCGATCGTCGGCGCGGAGGGCTCGGGCAAGGAGAAGGAGAAGGTCGCTGAGGCGAGGACGGTGAGCCCTCGGGAAGTTCTTCGCGCCTTGAACGCGCTGGGCAGGGCGGCGGAGCGTCGCAATCTGGAACGGTGAAGTCCTGACGATCTATCGAAGCCGATGACGTAAGGGTTTCGAGATTCAGGTTTTCGGGTTGATGAGCTTGCCCAGGTCGCGAGTCAGGGCGTCGAGGATGAGGGGCATGTACGCCATGCGTTGAACCTGGTACTCGGCGTCGAGGCAGCGGTCGGTGAGGAGGAAGACGTCGTCAGGGTCGAGACGCTGGGCAAGATCGGCGACGGCCCGGCGGTCGTCGAGATCGGTGGCGGGGGGTAAAAGACCGGCCGTCTGCCAGAGGAGGCCACGAAAAAACCGGGCAAGCTCACCAAGGAGTAGGCGAGCTCGCCCGCGTTGCTCGACGTTTTCCTTGCCGGCCTCCTTGATGAACGTCTGGAGCCGACCGGCGAGCGCGGGGGGATCAAAACCGCGAGGGTCGGTGATTTCGTCGATCAAGGACCGACGAAAATGTTCGAGCGTCGGGTCGGCCAGGCCAAGGGCGCGGCTCACGCTCCCCTCGCCGAGTCGACCAAGGCGATCGGCCTCGGCCGGGTCGTGAGTCACGTTTTGCTCAAGAAGGACGGCGGCAAGCTCTTTCGGTTCAAGAGGATTGAACCGGACGACTCGACACCGAGAAACGATCGTATCGAGCTGCACCTCGGCTGAGGTGCCGATGAGAATCAGGACCGAGCCGTCGGGGGGTTCTTCCAACGTCTTTAAAAAGGCGTTTGCCGCCTCGTCATTGATGTCGTCGGCATCGTCAACGATGGCGACCCTGCGCACTCCGTGCATCGGCTTCAGGCCGAGGTCAATGCAAAGGTCGCGAATCACCTTGATCGGCAGTTCGTGCTTGTCGTCGGGGCGGGCAACTTCGAGAAGGTCGGGATGCGACTGGCCCTTGACCTGAAGACAGCCCGGACAGACCTCGCACGGATCGAGCGCCGACTCGTTCGCGCGCTCGCAAAGAAACGCCTGGGCCAGCTTGCGCGCAAAGGTTTTCTTGCCAACACCTTCCGGGCCGACAAAGAGGAGCGCGTGCGGGAACCGCCCCTGAGCGAGAACCTTGCGGAGGTCGTCAACGACCCGGTCAACCCCTCGGATCGAGTGCCAGGACACGCCCCACCTCGGTTCGAACGCGCCCGGCCACCGCGTCGGGTCCGCCCGACGCGTCGATCAGGGACAAGGGAGCGGGATAATAGAGACAGCGGCCGGCTCGCGCCGCGTTCACGGCGTTGAGAAATCCCTCGCGGACGAGGGCGTGATACGCGGCGGGCCGGTCCTCGATCCGGTCCCGGGCGCGACCGACCCGGGCGCGGGCGACTTCGCCGGGAAGGTCCAGGATGAGCGTCAGGTCAGGCAAGAGGCCGCCGGTCGCTTCAAGTCCAACTCGACTGACTGCCTCGACACCAAGGCCGCCGGCAAACCCTTGATAGACGACGTTGGCGAGAAGAAAGCGGTCGGAGATGACCACGTTTCCCTTTGCAAGGGCCGGGCGGACCACATCGTCAACGAGCTGCGCCCGGCTGGCCATGTACAGGAGCATTTCGGCCCGAAGCGATAGGTTGACCGTCGCCCGATCGAGGAGGATCGCGCGGAGTCGATCGCCGAGCGAGGTTCCCCCGGGGTCGCGGCAGGTCACGACCGTCAGGCCCCGGGCGCGCAGCCAGTCGGCCAGGGCCGCGACCTGGGTCGTCTTGCCCCCGCCGTCGGGACCGTCGAGCACGAGGAAGCGTCCCGGGGCTGGATTCTGCTCGCTCAAATTGGGCGGGTCAACCGTCATGCGGTCATCGTATCGAAATCAAGGCCGGGCGCAAAGAAGCGGCCCCTTCAGGAGGAAGGGGCCGGTGTGGACGTCGTTGGAAATCGTCGAGGAAAGGCCACGATCAGGGCACCGGCGGAACCGGGGTGACGACGGTGCCGGGGGCGACAACCGTACCAGGAACAACACCGGTTCGCGGAGTGACGACCGCGCCCGCGGGCAGGCCGGCGCCGGTGGCTGTGGCACGATTCATGAGACGCTGTTCAAAGGCGTTCGGCGTCACGACCGACGACGAGTAGCGCTGGGTCGTGACCGGCTGCACGGCCGGATTCGAATTCACGACCGACGGGAAGTAATTGGTGCTGAACTGCTCGTAGGTGTACGGGCTGCCGCCGACGGTGGCGAAGGGGCGATAGCTCGGCCCCGCGAAATAAATAGGCGCCGCGGCGAGCGAGCCGGCCGCTGAATAATTTTGACGCGTTCCGTAGTTTGAGGCGTCCGTCATCGGGGCGTTGGTCAGAGCGGGGGTCACGGCCGGAGCGGCTTCGGCAACAGGCGTGTCGCTTGGGTTCACGAGCGGAGTGGCCGAATCGATGGCGCGATCGCCCGTGGCTCGAACCCGAGCCGCCGCGGCGGCGGGAGTCGCCGGGGGCGCTCCGGAACCAACGATCGGAACCGTCGGCGAGGCCGAGTCACCTGGCAAGGGGGCTCCCGGGCGTCCCGAGGGCGCGACCGAAACGGCGGGCGATTCCACGTCGTTGATCGGGCCGGTCGGCGCGCGAGGAGCCGAGTAGGCCGAGCCGGGGTTCGGCGAGGGGAGGTTGCGCGTCGGGATCGGCGGCTCGTACATCCGAACATACGGCGTGTGGCTGGTCGCGGCCAGGTCGCGGCGGCGGGCATCGAGGAAGGTGTCGGTGTACTTGTCCCGCGACTTCTCAAAGGTGTCCGCATTCTTGGCCTGATCCTTGGCGAACTGCACAGCGGCCTTGAGACCGGCGTTGTTGGGATCAAGCTTCAGGGCGGATTGAAAGGCGTCGCTCGACATCGTGAAGTAACGGCCCGCGGTGTCGGCCGGCGAGTCCATCGCGACTTCGTGAGCCAGTTCGCCGAGGATGATCCAGTCGTTCAGGGCCTTGGGATCGGCCTCGACCGACTTCTGAAGCTTGTCGATCGCGTCGTATCGATCGATCTGATGACTGCCGATCACCGGCGGCGGAACCACGCCAGGCGCCGCGACGGCGTTGGCCCGGGTGGCGGCGAGGTTCGCGGCATCGGGATTGATTCGTGCGGCGGGGTCGCGGGCGAACCGAGTCCCCGGCGCGGGGGCGGGTTCGGGCGGAGCGGTATCGGAACCGAGGAGCTTGCCCGCGCGGTCGCTGCCGGGCGGGTCGGCGGTCACGCGCGCCGGAACCTGAGCGCTCACCACAATCGGGCTCGACAGCGCGAAAGCCGCCAGCGCGCCCAGGGTGCCATTCATTCGTCGCATGGTGTTCTCCCCGACGAAAAACCTCTCTGGCGAGACAATCTCGCACTCTTCATCGGAGACATACCCATGCAAACAACGTACCCGATGACGGAGCATCGGAAAAACAGGGGTGTGGTCCAGAGGCTGGGGTGCGTTCGTCTGGGGAATGACCGAAAACCGATTTCCGATAAGCGTAAGCGGAGGGCTGAAGATCGAGGGAAAAGCCGTGTCTCACGGTCGACGGTCCGTTGGGTTCTGGATTTCGCGAGCTTTCCGCGTGGAAATTGACCGGGGTCTTCTACAATGGAGGGAGTCCAACCTGGAGGAATCGTTAGATGTCGGATTTCCTGTTCGCGTATGGCACACTGGCTCCCGATGGTCCCGAGGCCGCCGCTCGAGGGGGCTGGGAGCCTGACATGATTCGAGGGCGGCTGTACGACCTCGGCCCGTATCCCGCCCTGATCGACGTTGGCGACCCCGAAGCGGGCTGGGTTCGCGGTCAGGTCCGCGAGGTCGATCCGAATGAATTCGCCGAAAGCCTTGATGATTATGAAGGGGTGGCCGAGGGACATTATCAGCGCATCCAGACGACGACCCGAAGCGGCCGGACCGTCTGGGTTTATCTCTACACCCGACCGCTTCCGCCCAACGCGAGAGGTCCGCTCGAACAGTGGGAAGGGCCGAGACCGGGTTGGCGGATGTACCTCGATCGCGATCGAACGGACGCGGGTTAATCGGTTTCTGGCGAAGGCGTTGCCGACTCACGATCGGCCGAACCGTTGCACGCAAAGGGGAAAGGAGTCGACTCATGGCAGATTCCAGCGCGGCGGTCACATCGAACGGACGCGAGGGGCGAACCGAGGCACTTGCCACGACGCTCGGCCAGTACCTGATTGACCGACTCCAGGCGAACGGCGTCGGCCATGTCTTCGGCATTCCAGGCGATTATGTGCTGACCCTGTACAAGATGATTCAGGACAGCCCGATCCGGGTCGTCGGCATGACCCGCGAGGATAGCGCGGGGTTCGCCGCCGATGCGTATGCGAGGCTCCACGGTCTTGGCTGCGTCTGCGTGACGTACTGCGTGGGGGGCCTGAGCCTCTGCAACAGCATCGCCGGCGCCTATGCCGAGAAATCTCCTGTCGTCGTGCTCTCAGGTTCGCCCGGCCTGCGCGAGCGCGCGAGGAACCCGCTTTTGCATCACAAGGTCAAGGGGTTTGAGACCCAGTCAGAAGTCTTTGAGAAAATCACGGTGGCCTCGGCCGTGCTGGACGACCCGCTGACCGCCTTCCGCGAGATCGACCGCGTCTTCGAGGCGGCGATGCGGTACAAGAGGCCCGTCTATCTGGAGGTTCCGCGCGACCAGGTCCTTGTCCGGCCCGACGGTCCGCACCGGCCGCCGACGGGCCTGCCGCCGAGCGATCCCGAGGCGCTGCGCGAGGCCGTGGACGAGGCCGCGGCGATGCTCACCGGGGCGCATCGGCCGATGATCCTCGCCGACGTGGAAATCCACCGGTTCGGCCTGCAAGACGACCTGATCGCGCTCGCCGAATCGACGGGCATTCCGGTCGCCACGACGATCCTGGGCAAGAGCGTTGTTTCGGAGTCGCACCCGCTCTTCGCGGGAATTTACGAAGGCGCGATGGGCCGGTCGGAGGTCACCGCGTGCGTGGAAAACGCCGATTGCCTGCTGATGCTCGGCTGCTTCCTCACCGACATCAACCTCGGAATCTTCACGGCCAAGCTTGACCCGGCGCGTTGCATCAATGCGACGAGCGAGGATCTTCAGATCCGCCATCACCATTACAGCGACGTCCGGCTTGATGACTTCATCCGGGCTCTCGCCGCGCGTCGGCTCAAGGTGGTGAAGACGCCGATTCCGCACCGTCACGCGTCGCCCGAACCGACCTGGATTGCCGACAAGGATGCGCCGGTGACATCGGCTCGCCTGTTTACCAGGCTGAACCGGATGCTCGACGAGTCGATGGTCGTGATTGCCGACGTGGGCGACTCGCTCTTTGGCGCCGCGGACCTGTCAATGAGCCGGCGGACCGAGTTTCTTGGCCCGGCCTATTACACGTCGATGGGCTTCGCCATTCCGGCGTCGGTCGGTGTCGGCATGGCGAATCCGTCGGCCCGAGCGATCGTGATCGTCGGCGACGGGGCCTTTCAGATGACCGGGATGGAACTCTCGACGATCGTCCGATACGGTCTGAACCCGATCGTCGTCGTCCTGAACAATCACGGCTACACGACCGAGCGGTTTCTCCTTGACGGCCCTTTCAACGACGTCCAGGAATGGCAATTCCACAAGATTCCTGACGTCTTCGGGCGAGGGCTTGGCCTTGAGGTCCGCACCGAGGGGGAACTCGATTCGGCACTTCAGTGCGCTCTGGCCAATACCGAGACTTTCAGCCTGTTGAACGTCCACCTCGATCCCTTCGACCGCAGCCCGGCCCTGGAACGTCTAGCCCACAAACTCGCCTCGCTGGTCTGACGGAGATTTTGGATGCCTAGGCGGAGGTGATTTCTGGATTGGATGAAAGGACAAAGGGAAAAGGACAAAGGGAAAAAGACAAAGGGAAAAAGACAAAGGGAAAAAGACATCGGTGACACTTAGGAGAGGGAAGCGTACCGGACAGGGGAAGCAGAAGGCCCGACCCTCGGCACCCGGAAAAGGGGTGATCGAGGGGCGGGCCTGGAGAAACAAGGGGAACTCAGGAGGATCGAGTTGAGAGACGTTCGGTCAACGAGCCTCGGTTATTTCTTGGCCTTGGCCGAGACGGGCTTGACGGTGGCCTTCTTGGCATTCGCCGGCTCGCGGGTCACACCAGCGATCGGTCCGGCAAGCTGTTCGTGCTGGAGGTTGACCGGGACGACCGGAACCTTGTGTTTGAAGTCAACCGTCTTGCCGTGTGGATAAGCCGTCTTGGTGAAGATCTTGGAGCCAAGCTGTGTCGTTCCATGCCCCTGGAACCCGTTCCCGCCATTGTAGCCGAACTGGTTCACTGGCTTCTTGTTGGGGTACTGGTAGTAGTACAGCCTGGCCTCGAACCCATTGGTCGGCAGGAACTCCTTGATCGCATACCGCGCCGGAATCGGCTTGTAATCGCTGAGCTGCGAGAGGGTCGTCAACGACGGGACATACGTATCCGGGCCAAGCGGAGCCAGGAAGCTCGTCGGGACAATTTGGCCGACCGGCGACGAGAAAGCTCCGGCCCCGCCGGTGCCGACACCCGTTCCCGGCGGCACGGCACCACCGGTCACGACGATCGTCGTGCTGCTGGAATAGCGCTGGACGCCGAAGGGCGAGTTCGCCAGCGTCCTGGCGGTCAGGGTAAACGTGCTCGTCGTCGCGAGCAGGTTCAGCGCCGACCTGGGCGAGATCGTGATGATAGCGTCGGGAATGCCGTCATTATTCTCATCAACAGGGTCCGCGGCGATGGTTGCGTTCGGGAAAGCGACGCCGTTGACCGTGATCGTCGCCGGGTTCAACGAGGTGACCGGATTGAACGTCGGAGTCGTCGTGGCGTTGCTGAAGACGTAGATGATCACGGAGTTGGGGGTCGTCGCGCTGACGACGAAGGGGGGGCCGTTGTGGCTATCGACCTGAATCGTCGAGGTCAGGGCCGCGATCGGGGTCGGAACGGCGAGCAAGGGGGCGATGAAGGCCCCTTCGAGAATCGAGACGCCGCCGTCAAGGCCGCGCTGGTTCAGACCGTTCTGACCGGGTGCTCCGTAGCCGGGCGCGCCAATAATCAGGTCGGGAACGTTATCCCCGTCGGCCGTGTTGGCCGAGGCCGTGCTGAGCGTGTCGGGTTGGTAGCCGGAAACCGACGCCCCGAAGAAGGGGAGCGAGGTTGACCCCGGCGTCGTGAAGACGAACTGCAAGGCGAAGATGTTCGGGTTCGAGGTGGCGGTCGTCAGGCTGAACGACTGCCCCAGAACGCTGTTGGCGGGGAGCATGTAAACCGTGCCCGCCCCGAGATTGAATCCAGGGGCGCCGATCAGGATCGGATTGCCCGGATTCTGAGCGGGGCTGGTCGTGATCGCCTGGGTGCTGCCGACCGAGAAACCAGCCATGTCGCCCGCGTTCGCACCGGTGTAGGTTGTCGTCTCGATACCGCCAGAAACGGCGTTGAGCGCGAAGACGCCCGTCGGCTGGCCGGCATTGAAGGCGGCGCCATAGATCACGTCAACTCGCCCCTCGGACCCGGTGTAACCGGGAGAGCCGATCAGGACGTCATTGAGGCCGTCGCCGTTAAAATCGCCGCCCGAGGCGACGGAGTAGCCGGTCATATCTCCCGCGGCCGTCCCTTGAGCAACAAATCCGGTGATCGTCGGAGCGGTTGTTGATCCGACCTGAGCCAGGGGGATCTGCGTGAGCGCGGTACCGGCGGTCGTGATCGTGGTCGCCTGCGTGGTCAGGTTCGAGGCCCCGTAGATCACATACGCGGCGCCCGTGCCGCCATTCGCGTTCGGGGCGCCGATGGCGAAGTCGGTGATCTTGGTGCCGGTCCCGGTCGTCGCGCCATTGATGTCGCCAAGCCCGGCGAGCGCGAAGCCGGAGTTATCGTTGGCCGTGGTTCCGGTAATCTGAATGCCCGGAACGTTCCCCTGGCCGATCGTATTCAGCGAGATCACCGAGTTACCGACCGGCAAGAGCGACGACGGCACGATATAGGTGTCGCCCGCGGCGCTGTTGCCGTTAACCGTCGCCCCGGGGGCACCGATGGCGATGTTATCGGTGCCGCCGCCGAAGATGTCGCCGATGCCCGCGACCGCCCGGCCGGTCTGGCCGTTGATGGTGTTGTTCACGAACGTGATGAAGTTCAGGCCCGAGTTCTGATTCGGGCTGTCAAGGTCGATCGGCGTCAGGTTCGACGAGGCCAGCTTGGCCAGGTTCGGGCCACCGAAGATCAGGTAGGCGCGACCGGTCCCGGGGTTCTGGCCGTTAACGTCGTTCGCGCCCGGGGCACCGATCAAGAAGGCTCGGCGGCCGTTGATAATTCCCGCCGCGGAGACCGAGGCGCCAAGTTGTGAGGCCGGTTCCGAGAGGGTCTGAAGCTTGAACCCGGCGAATGGGTAGCTCGGGCTTCCCGTGATCGGGTTGCTTTGCGCGCCGGAATTGCCAAGCTGCGTCAAGTCGCCGACGCGTTGGTCACCGGGCTGAGGGTCGGAGAGGTTACCCGTTCCCGGAGTCGTTGGAATGTTCAGCCACGTGGAGATCGTGGCGGCATTGGCCGTCGCCGAACCCAGGATCAGGTAAACGCCGCCCGGCGAGTTCGCGCCGATCGGACTGACCGTCGTGCCGGTTCGGCTGACCGTCGGAGCGCCGACGATGAAGTCGTCATAGCCGCTGCCAGTCAGGTCGCCGACGTCGGAAACGCTATAGCCGGCGCCGCCGTTCGAGACGGTTCCGGCCATCTGAATTCCGTAGGGCTTCGAGGCGATGATCGGGTTGACCGGCAGGCCGCTCGTGCCGCCCCCGCCCAGGTCGAGGATCGTCCCGGCGAGCAATTGCCGGGGCTCCAGGCCCTTCACCGCCGGACGGTACGCCTCGCGCCGTCGAGCGACCGACGACCGAGGTTCGCGATTGCCAAACAGCATCGGAGACTCCCTCCTCCTAGCAAACCCTACTCGTCGCGCGTCGGCCACGCGACCCGTCCGGGCCTCACCCGCCCGGCCTCGCCCTTGATCCGCCGTGTCCGGAGTTCCTGACGCTTTCGCGTCAAGGTTTCAAGACCCGCACCGGCTCGGAGCGGCCTGGCCGCCCGCCGTTACAAAAGGGGGACGACTCCACGCCCTCTGCAATTTCGGTCCCCAATCGACCTTGACTCCATCGAATCCACCGGCGGCGAACCGGGGAGTCTGACCTCCCCCCCGCCGATTCGGTTCAACTCGCGGAATCGTTACGCCCGATACCACTGTTCGGAGGCGTCGCGCCCGGACCCCGAATCCGAGGCCGAACGTAAACCCGCCTGGTGGCGGACTCTCCGCGCTAGACGTCTTATCGGTCCGTGCCCCTGAAGTCGGTCACGTTTCTAAGAGGTTCGAACTAATGCCAACCCGCACCGGCCGCCTCTCTCTGCCCCCCCGTTCGCGGGTACGGTCGCGCTGGGCTTTACTGGCCGGGCTCGCCCTGGCCTCCGTGGCCGGCTGCGGGCGTGAGTTCTACCGCGAGTGGGCCAATCAGGACGTTTCCGAGGCCGTCTTCGAGAAGAGTCGCGACCCTCGCTGGCGGCTCGACCTCTTCTCGGCGGAGCCCCCCGCGCTCGCCCGGCATTCCAACCCGTACGACCCCGACCGTCCCCCGGCGCCCCCCGACGACTACGCCACCCAGGCTCTTTCGCCCGTTCCCCAGTGGCCCGATAACCGGCTCCTCGTTCCCCCAGAGGGAACGGGATACCTCGACATGCTTGAGGTCTGGCAACGCGAACGCCCCGCGTTCGTGCGGCCCGCGCGTCCCGACACGACCCGCAATTTCTTCGGGATCGGTCGCCCAGCCGACACCGGCACCCCCGCAACCGCGCAGCCGCCACTCTTGCCGCCGCCGACCCCGGCCACCGGCTCGCCGTTCACCAACCCCGCGGCCTCGGGAGCGATTCCCGGCACGAACGCCGCGCCGATGTCGCCGATACCAGTACCTGGACCCTCTCCCGAGACTTCCCCGCCCTCGCCAACTCCGGCGCCCGGCGTGGAGAACCCGGCGGGACCGCAGGCCCGGACCCGGCCAAGGGACGTGGGTGTGACGATCGCCGCCTTCCAGCAAACCGGGCTGCCGATGCCGGTCCCGCCGCCGGCCTCGATCCCCCCCGCGCCCCCCTTGCCGCCGCCGGTGGACATCAAGCCGCCGCCGATCGGCATGGACCCCGCGCCCAACATTGAAGGCGCGGACCTCTCGAAACCCGATTTCACGCCGCCACCAAACCAGACCCCCCAGGGCTATCAGGCCGCCGAGGCGATGGCCTCGGAACTCTCGGGCATCCTCGTCCCCGGCTCGGCCACCTTTGACGAGGCCGAGGCCGCCGGCCTGCCGACGACCGTGACCCCCTATGTCATCTCGATGGATCAGGCCTTTGCCCTTGCCCTGATCAACGCCCGAATTTATCAGTACAACGTCGAGAACGTTTACCTCGCCAGCCTCGCCGTGACCTTGCAGCGCTTCGCCTTCACGCCGCAGTTCTACGCCGGTCTCAGCCCGGTGACCGGCGTCGCGGGAGTTGGCGGCACCGGCGGCACCTTCCCGCCGCCGACCGTCGCGAACTCCTTCTCGTATGCGACAAGGGCCACGGGCGCCCAGTCGTCGGTCCTGAACATCGGCACGGTCGCCGGCGCGGGAAAGCTGCTCAACAGCGGCGGCCGATTGCTCGTCGGCTTCGCGAACCAGTTGGTCTTCAACTTCGTTGGCAAGAACTCGTCGCAGCCGAAGGTTCAGTCGTTCATTCCGATCTCGTTCGTCCAGCCCTTCCTTCGCGGCGGCGGTCGCGCCGTGACGCTCGAACCACTGACCCAGGCCGAGCGTAATTTAGTGTACGCGATCCGCACGTTCGTCCTCTTCCGCCAGCAATTCACCGTCGCCACGCTCGTCGGCGGGTCGGTCCCGAACTTCGGGTCGGCGGTTCCCTCGCTCGGTTTCACGGGCGGCGGAAGTAGCGACCCGGTCACTGGTTATATTAATCTTCTCGAAGACATCCAGATCGTCGAGAACAACCGCAGGAACATCGCTCAGTACGAACAGCTCGTGAAGGTTTATCGCGAGTTGATTCAGGGCGAGTCGTCGGGCCTCTCCCGGCTCCAGCTTGACCAGGTCGAGTCGGGCCTCTACAACGCCAAGCAGACGCTCGTTGCGACCCGCCTGACGTACCGAAACGACCTCGACAACTTCAAGATGCAGATGGGCCTGCCTCCCGATACGCCGCTCATGCCCGACCGGAGCCTGACCCGCCGGTTCAAAGAGGTTTACGAGGCTGTCGACGAATGGCAGCGCAACCCCCGTCGCGACCTCGGCGAACTCCCCAGCTTCGCCGAACGCCTGCCGAAACTCATCGACGTCGTCCTCGACGGCCGGTCGGTCCTCGGGGTATACTCAGATGGGAATAACGATGAGGAAAAGCTCGAAGACACTCTTCTCGCCGGCGAGCGTCTGGCGATCGAGCACCGCCTTGACCTCATGAACGTTCGCGCCCAGCTTTATGATTCCTGGCGGCAGATCAAGGTCAACGCGAATGCTCTTCAGGGGGTCTTCAACCTCACCCTGACGAACCAGTTCGTCACACCGCCGACCAGTACCAACCCGTTCGGATTCGTCGATCAGGCCAAGCAGTTCTCTCTCGTTCTGAACGCCGAACTGCCGCTCGTCCGGGTCGCCGAGCGGAACAACTTCCGCAGCGCCCTGATCGGTTACGAGCGCCAGCGTCGTGCCCTGATGAACACCGAAGACGCAATCAAGAACCTGATCCGCGAAGACATCCGTAGCCTTCAGTCGTTCTACCTTTACTATGAGATCCTCAAGCGCAACTTCGTTCTCACGATCCGCCAGAAAGACCAGGCGTTTGAGCAGATCATCGCCCCCCCCGCCGGGGCAACCGCGGCCGGGACGAGCCAGGCCCCGCTTCAAACGACCAACCTGATCCAGTTCCAGAACTCGCTCATCAGTATTGAGAACCAGCTCGTCACGTTCTGGTATCAGTACGAACAGCAGCGGCTCGAACTCTACCGCGACCTTGGCACCTTGCCCTACGACGAATGGGAGGCTTTTCATGAACTTTTCCCTGACGAACCCTTCGGGGCAACCGTCTGCGCCACCCCCAACATCGATCCGCGAGCTGCCGGGGCTCCGGTCCGGGTCAGCACCGACGCGGCGGAAACGGCGCCCCTCCGCCGCTAAGGCGCTGGTCGCCCTCGGCGCCGCGGCGCTGGTGGGTGTCGGCGGGATGGTCGTCTTTGGCGGGATCGGCAAGGGAAAGCTCGGGAACCTCTTCGCGGGGCCGTCGATTGACGTCATTACCTACCCCGTTCGCTACGCCAATCTTCCGGTCGTCGTCAGCGAGCGCGGTAGCCTGGAAAGCTCAAAGAACGAAGACGCTTACTGCCAGGTCGAGGGCCAGACGACGATCATCATGATCGTTCCCGAAGGAACGCGCGTCACCAAGGGGCAGATCGTCTGTGAACTCGATAGCTCGGCGCTGAAGGACGCCCTGACCAACCAGGTCATCGCCACCAAGGGGGCCGGGGCCGCGTATGAGAACGCCCGGCTCACGCGCGAGGTCGCCGAGATCGCCGTCAAGGAATATGAGGAAGGCGTTTACAAGCAGAACTATGAGTCGTGCCAGATCGAGATTGCCCTGGCCAAGTCCGACCTGAAACGCGCCGAGGACCGGCTCGACTGGTCGGACCGGATGTACAAGAAGGGCTATCTCTCGCTCGGTCAGAACATGTCCGAGAAACTCGCCCTTCAGCGCGCCAAGTTCGCCCTGGAACAGGCCCAGACGAAGCTCAACGTCCTGGAAAAATACACCAAGACCAAGAGCATCAAGGAGTTCAAGAGCGAGGTCGAGAAAGCCAGGTCGGACGAACTGGCCAAGCAATCGACCTGGGAGTTGGAGAAGACCAAGGAGGCGAAGCTCGTCAAGCAGATCGCCAACTGCAAGATCATCGCGCCGAATGACGGCCTGGTTGTCTACGCGAACGACCCGAATCGGTTCGGCGGCTCGTCTCAGCCGCAGATCGAGGAAGGGGCGACCGTCCGCGAGCGTCAGAAGATCTTCAGCCTGCCGGACATCACCAAGATGCGGGTCAACACCAAGGTCCACGAGTCGATGATTGACCGGATCAAGCCCGGCCTCGTCGCCCGCGTCCGTGTCGACGCTTTTGCCGATGCGACCCTTCCCGGCGTCGTGGAAGACATCGCCCCCCTGCCCGACCCCTCCAGCTTCTTCAGTTCCGACGTGAAGGTTTATACGACCCACGTCGCCATCGAGCGCGGGCTTTCGGGCCTTCGCCCTGGCATGACCGCCCAGGTTGAGATTCTCGTCATTGACGTGCCCAACGTCCTCAGCGTCCCCGTGCAGGCGGTCCTTCAGTTCAAGGGCAAGGATCACCTCGCGGTCAAGACCGCGACCGGCTACGAGTGGCGAGACGCGGTCCTCGGCATGTCGAACGACAAGCTCGTCGAGGTCAAATCCGGGATCAAGAGCGGTGACCTCGTCGCGCTCAGTCCGATCCTGCTCATGTCCGAGGCCGAGAAGCGAGACGCCTTCGGCTCATCGTCAGACGCCGCCAAGAAGGGTTGGGGCGAGGGCAAGTCGAAGGTCGGCGTGACCCCTGTCGCCGCGACCGACCCCGCCAAGGGCAAGGCGAAGGCCAAGACCAAAGGCGCCGGCATGCCCGCCGCGCTCCGCGAGAAGATGCAGGCCATTCCCAAGGAAGAACGCGACAAGATGCGAGGCGCCACCCCCGAAGAACGTGATGCCATCCTCAAGAAAGCCGGCTTCACCGAAGACGAGATCAAGCAATACACCGCCTTCCGCGCTCAGATGAAAGCCGCTGGCGGCGGATTCGGCGGCGGCGGCGGCGGTGGATTCGGCGGCGGTGGCGGTGGTGGATTTGGCGGCGGTGACGGCGGCGGCGGATTCGGCGGCGGCGGTCCCGGCGGGGGCGGTGGCGGCGGTGGTGGCGGTGGTGGATTTGGCGGTGGACAGGGAGGGGGTCGGCCGTGAACGTCGGTGATGGCCAGAAGCCGATTGTCTCGATCGTCAACGTCAAGAAGACGTATGTCATGGGTCACCCCGGCGGAGGCTTCTTTGGAAGCCGACGCTCGGGGGCGCATGACCAGCCGGTCGTCGTCAACGCCCTCTCGGGCGTCTCCGTTGATTTTTACCCCGGCGAATACGTGGCCATCATGGGCGCCTCGGGTTCCGGCAAGAGCACGATGCTTAACCTCCTCGGCTGCCTCGACCGCCCGACGAGCGGCCAGTACATCCTCGGCGACCGCGATGTCGCCCGGCTCTCTGACAACGAGCTGTCCGAGGTACGCAGCCGATACATCGGCTTCATCTTTCAGTCGTATAATCTGATCCAGCAATACACGGTCACCGAGAACATCCAGCTCCCCCTGACGTATCAAGGAACAGGCGAGATCACCCAGGCTGTTCAACAGCGCACCGAGGAACTCGCCCGGATGGTCGGCCTTTACGACCGCCTTGACCACCGCCCGACCCAGCTTTCCGGCGGTCAGCAACAGCGCGTGGCGATCGCCCGATCGTTGATTAACGACCCCTATATCATCCTCGCCGACGAGGCGACGGGAAACCTGGATACGAAGACCAGTCACGAGATCATGGAGATGCTCGGCCGCCTCAATGACGCCGGCAAGACGATCATCATGGTGACCCACGAAGACGACATCGCCGAACACGCCAAGCGGATCATCCGGATGCGTGACGGCATCATCATCGACGACGGCCCCAGCGCCCGGATGCGTTCTCAGGCGACGACTCCCTCCAACCTGACCCCCGCTTAGTCCCTTTGCCCTTTGTCCTTTGCCCTTTTGACTGTCTCCCGTCTCCTTCCCCTAACTCCAGGTATTCTCCACAATGGCACGCATCTGGCGCGGCTTGAAGCTCGGGATGAAAAGCCTCCTGTTGCACAAGCTCCGCTCGGGCCTGACGGTCCTCGGGATCGTCTTCGGCGTCGCGGCGGTGATCTCGATGCTCGCGGTCGGCGAAGGGTCGAGCCGAGATGCCCAGGTCCGTATTCAGCAACTCGGGGCGACGAACATCATCGTTCGATCCGTCAAGCCGAGCGAAGAAACCCAGGCGCAAGGGGGGCGACCTGCCCGCGTCCTGAACTTCGGCCTGAAATACGATGACCTCGACCGGATTATCGCCACCGTGCCGACCCTGAAGAAAGCACTGCCGATCCGCGAGATCCGCCGCCAGATCCGCCACCTTGAGCACTTCATTGACGGCCGGGTCGTCGGCACGACACATGAATACGACGAGTTCAACCGACTGGAACTTGACCATGGCCGGTTCTTGCTCGAATCGGACAACGCCAAGGTCCAGAATTACGCCGTTCTCGCGGCCGAGACCGCCAGGGCGCTCTTTCCGATCGACGACCCCGTCGGCAATACCGTCAAGCTTGGCTCTGACTATTACACGGTCGTGGGCGTCATGAAGGAACGCGCGAGTTCGGCGGCGATCGGCGGCAGTCTCTCGGGCCAGGACTTCAACAAGGACGTATATATCCCCCTGAACACCTGCAAGCTCCGCTTCGGCGAGCGAATCGTCAACAGCCGGGCCGGGTCGATGGAAGCCGAGGAAACCCAGCTTTCGCAGATCACCCTTCAGGTCGGCTCAATCACCGAGGTGCGTCCCACCCACCCGATCATCGAGGCCGCCGTCAAGCCCTGGCATCCCAAGAAGGACGTGGACATCGTTGTCCCCTACGAACTCCTTCTCGAAGCCCAGCGCACCGCTCGCCAGTTCAGCATCATTCTCGGCACGATTGCCTCGATCTCGCTTCTCGTCGGCGGGATCGGCATCATGAACATCATGCTCGCCACCGTCACCGAGCGCACCCGCGAGATCGGCATCCGCCGCGCTCTAGGCGCCAAACAGGGCGATATCATCCAGCAATTTCTCATCGAAACCGTCGTCCTGTCAGGAATTGGCGGTGTGCTCGGCGTGACGACCGGGATCTTGATTCCGATGTTCATCGTCTTTATCCTCCCCGAGCAAAAGGCCATCGTCACGCTCGATTCGGTGGTCAAGGCCTTCGGAGTTTCCGTCGTCATCGGCCTCGCGGCCGGTCTCTACCCCGCGATGCGCGCCGCCAAGATGGATCCAATTGACGCCCTCCGTCATGAGTAATTTCTGACGGATGATTGATTGCAGAGATGTCGGGATCTTGCGTCCTGGGTTGCGCCTTGCCCCATATCAAGGGACAAAGGGCGGAGGGCAGAGGACATTTTCCTTTCCCGGACTCTTGGCATTTTGTCCTCTGACCTTTGTCCTTTGTCCTTTGTCCTTCCCGCATTGTCCCTCATCGATCATCGTCACCTTGGCTTCGTTCCCGAGATGTCTCGCTTCTCGCGGCAAGGCCCGGAAATCAGCCGTGACTGGCGTTGCGAAGGGGATTGAGACTAAGATAAGATGGTCGATTCGCGTATCGTCCGGGGTTGGGGATTCACCGGCCATGTTCGACGACCTTCAAAAACGTCTCGGCTCCGCCTTCGGGAAATTCCGCGCCCGGGGTCTGCTCACCGAGGCGAATATCAAGGACGGACTGCGCGAGGTTCGCACCGCGCTCCTGGAAGCCGACGTCAATTACAACGTCGTCCAGGAGTTCATGCAGCGCGTGAATGAGCAGGCCGTCGGCGCCGAGCTCATCAAGAGCGTTCGGCCCGAACAGCAGGTCGTCAAGATCGTTCACGACGAGCTTGTCAGCCTGATGGGGCCGGTCGATCCGTCGATCCGGTTGGAAAAGACCGGCCTGACCGTCATCATGCTCTGCGGCCTGCAAGGCTCGGGCAAGACGACGACCTGCGGCAAGCTCGCGCGGATGCTCGCGGCGAACGGTCGCAAGCCTTTGCTCGTCGCGGCCGACCTGCAACGCCCCGCCGCCGTCGAACAGCTTCGGGTCATCGGCCAGCAACTCGGCGTCCCCGTGCACGGACCGGAAAACCCGGGGGGAGACCCGGTCAAGGTTTGCTCCGAGGCGCTCATTGAGGCCAACCGGCAGGGACGCGACACGGTCATCCTGGACACGGCGGGCCGCCTGCACGTTGATGACGACCTGATGGCCGAACTCCGGCAGATCGAGAAGAAGGTCAAGCCGCACCAGGTTTTCTTCGTCTGCGATGCCCTGACCGGGCAAGACGCGGTCGCCTCGGCCGACGCCTTTAACAAGGCGCTGGAACTCGACGGCGTGATCATGACGAAGCTTGACGGCGACGCCCGAGGGGGCGCCGCGCTGTCGGTCAAGAAGGTGACCGGCGTGCCGATCAAGTTTGTCGGCAAGGGGGAAAAGCTCGACAAGCTGGAACCCTTTGATCCCGAACGCCTTGTCGGCCAGATGCTCGGTATGGGCGACATTGTCGGCCTGGTCGAGGCGGCGCAATCGGCCGTCGATCAGGAAGAGGCGCAAAGGCAGCAAGAAAAACTGGCGAAAGGGAAGTTTGACCTCAACGACTTCCGCCAGCAGATCGTCCAGATGAAGAAGATGGGGTCGATCAAGGAGTTGATGGGCAAGATCCCCGGCCTGAACCAGATGTCGGTCGACCTCGACAGCCTCGACGCCGACGGTGAGGTCAAGCGGATTCAGGGGATCATCGATAGCATGACCCCCGACGAGCGCCGAAGTCCGCACCTGATCGATATTTCCCGACGGCGTCGGATCGCCGCGGGTGCGGGGGTGGAACCGGCCGACGTCTCGGGCCTGGTCAAGCAGTTCGACGCGATGGCGACTCTGGTCAAGCAGATGTCTCAGATGAGCATGCTTGACAAGATTCGCGCCATGAGCGGACTTGGCCGCGCTGGGGCTTTTAATCCGGGCGCCAAGCTCTTTGCCTCGAAACAAGGGACAGGAAAACGGCTCTCGCCCAAGGAACGCGAGAAGGCCCGCAAGGATCGCGAAAAAGAAGAACGCAAGAAGCGCCGCGAACAGCGCAACCAAGGGCGCGACGACGACGGAGCCTCGCCTGTCAGGGCGTCGTGATCAGTTCGTTGTCTGCTCGGGTTCGTTCTGTTGGCTGAAGGATGACCCGCCAGGTGGATTGGGGAACCGGAGGGGTCGAGGACGTCGGTTTGATTTTGTTTAGTTTTCTTTTCTTTTCTTTTGCCGAGCGATCGGAGATTGGCCGGGGCCGTCAACGACGGTGACCCGGCGAGCGAGGCCGCCGCGGGCTCGGGACCGGCCTCGTCCCAACCGTTGATGTTTCGGGGTCTCCCACTGACTTGCCATGCGTCCGAGCCGGCAGATTTTACCAAGGAGTTGAGTGAAGTGGTTCGTATCCGCATGAAATCGTTCGGCAGGCGTCATCGCCCGTTCTTCCGGATCTGCGCCATGGACGCAAGGTCGCCCCGCGACGGACGTTCGATCGAGGAACTTGGCCATTACGACCCGATGGTCCGCAATAAGGATGCCCGCACGATCCTGGATGTCAACCGGATTCGGTACTGGCTGAGCGTCGGTGCCCAGCCGAGCGAGAAGGTCCAGGCGCTGCTGAACAAGCATAACGTCAAGAAGCCCGCGAACGGCGAGTCGTGGAAGCTTTCCGACGAGGCGCTCGCCGCCCTGAAGCCGGCACCGAGCGCAACCCCGACCCCAAGCCCGGCACCGAAGGCGGCCCCGGCCCCGGCTCCCGCGGCGACGACCGCCGAGGCCCCGGCCGAGGAACAGGTGTCACCGCCGCCGGACGCCTCGTGATTTCCGGCCCCGAATCGGCCGAACCGTTGCGCTGAGCTAAGACGAGACGAGACGACCGATGGAGCCGCCGCCGCCCGCGATTCGGTTTGATGTGCTGACGCTCTTTCCCGCCCTCTTTGATGGCTTTTTGAGCGAAAGCATACTGAGCCGGGCGATCGGGCGGGGCCTGGTCCGGGTGAACCTTCGGGACATCCGCGACTGGGCGGAGGGGCGGCACAGGCAGGTCGATGACCGCCCTTTCGGAGGGGGTCCGGGGATGGTTCTCATGGCCCCGCCGGTCGTCGCCTCGGTGGAGGCTGTTCGGGCGGAGGTTGAGCCGCCGGGACGCCTGATTGTGTTGACCCCGCAGGGGCGTCGGCTCGATCAAGCCTTTGTGACGGAACTGGCGCGAGAGTCGCGCCTGGTCTTGCTCTGCGGTCGTTACGAGGGGTTCGATGAGCGGATCGTCGAGACGCTCCGGCCGGAATCGCTGTCGATCGGCGATTACGTCCTCTCGGGGGGCGAGGTGGCGGCGATGGTCGTGATCGACGCGGTGATGCGGCTCGTTCCTGGAGCCTTGGGAGACGCCGAGAGTTCCGTGGACGAGTCGTTTGGCCCCGACGGCGGCCTGGAATATCCCCAGTACACCCGCCCCCGCACCTTTCGCGGGCTCGCGGTCCCCGACATCCTCTTAAGCGGCGACCACGCGGCGATCGCCCGCTGGCGTCGCGAAAACCGAAGATAATCGTTTGTTTATGAAGGAGACAGGAAACAGGAGTCAGGAATCAGGCGAAACCGGGAGCGTCCAACAACCCGGCCTCTTGAATTCTGATCGGAACGGCCCGGCAAGTAAGCTCTGGGGCGGCCTCCTGTCTTCTGTCTCCGGTCTCCTGACTCCTTCTCCACAAGGTGCCGAGCCATGCAGAACCGTCTGATGGAGCTGGTCGAACAGTCCAGCATGAAGCCGGAGCTTCCCAAGTTTGAGATCGGCGACACGGTTGACGTTCACGTCCGGATTCTGGAAGGCGAAAAAGAACGCATCCAGATTTTCAACGGTGTCGTGATCGCCAAGAGCGGCGCGAAGACGCGCGAGATGTTCGTCGTCCGCCGGATCGTCCAGGGCGAAGGGGTCGAGCGAAAGTTCCCGGTGCATTCGCCCCGGATCGCCGACGTCGTGGTGAAACGGTCGGGCAAGGTCCGCCGGGCCAAGCTGTACTATCTCCGCAACCTCTCGGGCAAGGCCGTTCGCCTCAAGGAACGCTTCCCGACGAGCAAGTCAACCCCCGCCGAACTCAAGGCACAGAAGGCTGAGCGCAGAGCGAAGCGGCTCTCGGTCCGCACCGCCAAGCTCGAAACCAAGGCCGCCAACAAGGCCGCCGCCGCCGCGAAGAAGACCACCGAGTCGTGAGCCGCTGAAAGAATGGCCGAGGATCGATGACCGATGACCGAGAAAAAGGGCATCGGTCCTCGATCGCTGGGCTTCTCTTAACGGTTCAGGGCGTGTCGGGAGACGATGGCGCGGGCGGTTCGAAGGCCGTCGACCGCGGCGCTGATGATCCCGCCCGCGTAACCGGCGCCTTCGCCGCAGGGGTAAAGACCAAGAACGGCCGGGCTTTGACGCGTCTGGTCGTCGCGAGGAATGCGCACGGGTGAACTGCCGCGCGATTCGGGACCGGTAAGCGTCGCCTCGCGGAGAAACGAGCCGCGAAGGCGGCGATCCATCACGGGAAGCCCTCGAAAAAGAGCGTCGATGACAACGGGCGGCAAGATCGTTTCGAGATCGGCCGCGAAGGTTCCGCGCTCGTAACTGCTGGGAACAGGGCCGCGCGTCGGCCGGTTCCTGAGAAAATCGGCAACGCGCTGAATCGGAGCCTGGTACGAACCGTTTCCAGCCTGATAGGCGAGCCGTTCGGTGCGCTGCTGGAAGTGGACACCGGCCAGGGGGTGCCTGCTGTTCAGGTCGTTGGCGTCGATGGTGACGACGAGGCCGCTGTTGGAGAAAGGGGTGTCTCGGCGGCTCTCGCTCATGCCGTTCGTGCCGAAGTAGCCCGGCTCGCTGACCGAGGCCATGACCGAACCCCCTGGACACATGCAAAAGGTGAAGAGGTCGCGACTCCCCGCGCGGGCCGCGACGTTGTAATCGGCCGCGCCGAGCGCGGGATGACCGGCCTGGCGTCCGTACCGGGCCTCGTCGATCTGTTCTTGGGGCTGCTCGATCCGCACGCCCAGTTGAAAGGGCTTGAATTCCAGGGGAATGCCCCGTTCCAGAAGCATCTGGTACGTGTCCCGGGCGCTGTGGCCAACGGCGAGGACGGCGAGGTCGGCGTCGAACCGGCCGGAACTGGTGAAGATGCCGCGGAGTCGGCCATCGACGATATCGAGGTCTTCGACCCGGCTGGAAAAGTGGATCTCGCCGCCGAGCGCCTCATATTTGCGTCGGAGGGTTCGAACCACGAGCGGCAGGCGGTTCGAGCCGAGGTGGGGTCGGTGTTCGTAGAGAATCGACGGCTTGCCGTGGCAGTCGGCGAGGATCTCCAGGACGCGGCGGACGTCGGGGCCGGTGTTGCGACTGGTGAGCTTGCCATCGCTGAAGGTGCCCGCGCCCCCTTCGCCGAAGAGGTAATTGCTCTCGGGATCGTGGGGGCCGCCCGAATCAAATCGGCGGACATCGGCGACGCGGTCCTTGACCTCCCGACCGCGTTCGAGAATCAAGGGGCGATAGCCGCTGAGCGCGAGCAGGTAGCCCGCGAAGAGGCCCGCCGGGCCTGCGCCGATGATGACGGGCCGATGTTCGAGCGGTTCAAGACCGGGGTCGGGCCAGTCAAAGCCGTCGTCGCGAAAAGGCTCGATCTCGGCCGTCTTGACGCGGCTGGAAATGGCGAGGTCCGCGTCGGGGGCGTCGACCTCGGCAGCGTAAATGAAGTGAAGGTCGTTGTGATTGCGGGCGTCGAGGCTCTTGCGCAAGATCCGCCAGTGCCGGATCGCGTCGCGGCTCACGCCGAGTCGGGCGGAGAGCTTTTCGCCGAGCGTCTCTTCAGGCTCGTCAATCTCAAGGCGAAGGTTGGAGACTTTCCAGGGCATGAGCGGGCGGTCGATTCTCGATCGTCAGGGTCGGTCGGTCGGTCTGGCCAGAAGCCTATTATTCGCCAGACCCCGCCGCGTCGGCAAGGCGTTCTGAACGCTTCCAGCATCGGAACGCGACCTGGCTCGTGAATCTCCAAGGTTGCCCGGAAGGGACACGCGGCCGAGGCCACCCACGGTCAGGGGGTCACCTCATCCTCGCGGCCGATCAAGAGCGGCGCCAGGGTTCCCCCAAGGCAGGCCGCGAGCAAGGCCAGAACGCATCGACCGGTCACGAGGAAGGGGTCCTGGTAAAACGAGGCGTCCTCTTGCTCGCCGCTTGTTTCGCATGTACAGAAGATGACTCCGTCCTTGACTCCAAAGGTCATGCCAAGCTGGCTCAAAACCAGATGCAGGCTTGTACGCAGAGGAGCACTCTGAAGATCCAGAGACACCGTTGATTCCAACGTCTTTTCGGCCTCTTGCAGACCGACCGGGTCAACATAAATGAGGACTTCCTTGCCATCTGGACCTCGCGTCGCCGCCTGGAGGGACTTCAAGACGTCCTTCAGGGGTGTCGGCTCCGGGAAGGGCGCGGAGACTTGCCGCTGAAGCGCGAGGAAGGCGCGGGCGTTCGCCTCGGCGATTCCGCCGGACTTGCCGGGATATTCGGTCACGGTCAAGGGAAGCCAGGGGCGGATCGTGGTCAGGAGCCGGTCCGTCGCGTGCAGGGGCCACGATTGCTCGCCCGAATTGTCTTCGCGGATCAGCGACAGAAAGCCCGAACCGAAAACAGCGGCGGCAAGGTAGGCGGAGGCGGCGCGGCGTCTTCCACGATGGCCGACGGCGGCGACGGCCATCAGCGCGATCGATGCCCAGGTCAGCAGGATCGTCACGCCCGCCCAGAGGCCCGGAGCCGTCCTCGCGCCGACGATCGCGGCCAGGACGTAGAGGAGAATTACCGGAGGCCCGAAGATGAGCGGCTGTCGCCACCAACGAAGTCGGGATGACTCTTGCTGCCGCGGAGACGTGACGTGGGACGTTGGACGCGTCGAATCAGGGAAGAGGACGTGGGAGAGAAGTCCGCCAAGGAGTGCGAAAATGAGAGTAAAAAAACAGTTTCCGATCCGCATGTAATGAAAATACTCAGGTCGCATGCTCATTCCGCCCATTCCTCCGCCTTCCTGGAGGTCCGCCCAGTAGATGCTGGCGCCAAGCATGGACATCAGCGCGTTGAGCAGGACGATTGTTGGCGGGGGCGGGAAGATCCGTTCTTCCGACGCCCAGGTCAGCACCAGGTAACCCCAGCCGAATGCCGAGAAGCCCAGCCAGCAGGCCCGCGCCGAGGGTTCACCACGGACGGCCCCGATCGAGGCTAGGGTGAGCACTCCGCAGGTCACGAAAAAGAGAGAGCCGGACGCCAGGATCGACACGGTTTTGAGCGCCGCCAGGCCGAGGGCGCAGACCAGGACGGCGGCCATCATGCCGGCGATCGTGAATCGTCGGGAACGCATTCGGGGCTCCCTTTTTGGGTCGGATCAGAGCATCGGGCCGAAGCAGATGAGGGTGATGTCGTCGGTCTGCGAGTGGCCGGCGGAGAACTCGCGGATCTCCTGGAGGATCGCCTTGCCGACGTCGGTCGGGCCGCCGGGGGAGTCGCTGATTCGCTTCATCAGGCGGCGCGACTCGCGGGTGTCGTAAAGCTCCTCGCGAGGGCTTCGGGCGTCGGTCACGCCGTCGGAGAAAATGACGACGACGTCGCCAGGCTCAAGGTCGACCGAGGTTTGCTGGTAGTCGCTCTCGGCCATGATGCCGAGCGGGAAACCGGAGATCGTCTCGCCAATCTCCTCGACTCGGCCGTCGGAACTGCGCCGGACCATGATCGGCAGGTGACCGGCCGAGGCGAGCGTCAGACGACGGCTTTCGGGATCAAGGACGCTCAGGCTCAGCGTGATGAATTTTTCCTCGATTCCCGCGGCGCAGAGCAACGAATTCAACTCATTCGCGGCGGGGCCAGGGGCGTTCTCGGTAAGGATGCAGTAGCGGGTATCGCCCGAGAACTTGGCCATCATCAGGGCCGCGGCCACCCCCTTGCCCGAGACGTCGCCAAGAGCGATCGCCAGCCGGTTTTGCGAGAGGTGGACGAAGTCGTAATAGTCGCCGCCGACCTCGTAGGTCGGGTGATAATGGGCGAAGAACTCGTAACCGGGGACGACCGGCATCGACTGCGGCAGGAAGCGTTTTTGCACCTGCTCGGCCAGTTTGAGGTCGCGCTCCATCCGTTCGCGTTCGAGCAAGGTTTCGTGCATCGTCGCGTTCTGGATCGCGATCGCGGCCTGACTGGCGACCGCCGCGAGAACGTCGAGGTCATCTTGAAGAAACTGGCGACGGTCCGACGTATCAAGCTGGATGATCCCGAGCGCCTGTCCGTCGGGGGTCAGGAGAGGAACGCACATGACCGACCGGATCTTGAGGTCGGCGATCGAGGCGCTCGTGGGGAGGTTCTTGTCGTTGCCGGCGTCCTGGCTGAGCACGGCCTTTTTCTGGCCGAGGACGTGGTTGACGATCGACCGGCTGATCGACATCGGCAACTCGTCTTCGGGAACGGGGCTGGAAAAAGGAGTTCGGCGCGTGTTCGGGCGGTACTTGAACGCCTTGCGGACGAGCCGCTTGGTCTCGGGATCGACGAGGACGAGAAAGAGGCGCTCGGCCTGAGGGAAAAGCTCCATCAGGGAGTCGAGAATCTTGGGGGCGACGGCGTCGATGCGGAGTTCGGTCGAGAGGTTGCGCGTGATCTCAAGAATGGCCTTGAGCTTGATCTCGGGGCGGACGACGCTGGCCAGGGCACTCGACCGCGAGGCGTCGAGGATGTGCATGTGGGGGTCGTCGCCGGCGTCGCCCTCGTTGACGACCATGACGTCGGGGCCGGGGCCAGGCTCATCGCGGGGGGGAACGGCCGGGTAGTAGACGAACTCGACGTCGCAGATGTTGATCCGGTCGCCCGATTTGAGCGGGTGATCGGCGCCGGCCTTGACCTCGGTGTTGTTGACGATCGTCTTGTTGCGCGATCGCAGGTCGGCGAGAAAAAACGCGCCGCCGACCTTGCGGATCTCGGCGTGCTTGCGGCTGACGCCGATCGAATCCAGGACGATCTGACAGTCGGGCGAGCGGCCGATGACGGTCACGTCCCACTTCAACTCGATCAACTGCCCGGCGGGGTCGCCGGTCACCCGTTTCAGGATCGCCATGCGAGAAACTCCGAGTCAAGTCAAGACACGACGTGAACGCGCCCCTTCGGCTCGGTTCAGCTCAGTTCAGTTCAATTCGGATCAATTCAGAACGGTTCCATCCGACGGCGGAAATGGCCGCGACCGAAAGCCCCAAGGTTGGGACGCGACCACTCCAGAGCTTTCGGCAATTCATGTGATCGGCTTGTTTAATGAGGCTATCCGGAATCGCGGTCCGCGACAAAGGAAAATGGGGAGGAAATGTCGGGCAAGGCGCGGTCGGGTTGGATCGGATCGGATCGGGCAAGTCACGCGATTCAAATACCTCGAAGGCGGAGAATAAGTTTCTGGCGGACGTTGCGCAGGTTCTGCCGGGCGAGCGTCGTGTTCCCGGGGGAACCGGCCCGAGCCGCGGCGCGATCGGCCTGGTCGGAGACTTCCAGGCTCAGCTCAAGCAGGGCGGGGTCGGTGAGCTTGGCGGGATCGATCCGACTGGCGAAGGCGTCAAGAACGCCGTCGAGGTCGCCGTCGAGGGCTTCGACACCGGCACGGATGACTTCGGCAAGCTCTTTTTCGTGAGTCTGGGCACCATCCCAGCGGGCGATCTCGTCGGCGAGGACACGAAGGCGGTCGCTATCGTGCTGGACCAGGAGATGACGGGCAAGCTGGGTATAGGCCCGAGCTGACCATTCGCGCGAGGACGGGAAATTCCCGGGGACGGCGAGCCAGGCGGCTTCCTGGACCTCGGCCGGAGCGCGGACGAGAGCCCAGTGGTATTGATCCTCGGCGGTGTTGAGCTTCTCGATGCTCTTCCACGACGGGGCAATCCAGAGGCCGGGGGGCAATCGGGGTTCCTCGTCGAGAGCGCGAGGGGCGAGGAGGTCTTCGGGACGGTTGGCCCAGCCGGTTCCCGCCCCAGCGGCTAGGGCCAGGGCCACCAGCGCCGAGCCGGCGAGGCGACCGATCAAGGGGCGGCCGGGATCGACCGAGGGCCGAGCCTTCGGGACGGCCCGGGGTTTGGCCTTCGCCGGGGCGGAGGCGGAGGCGGAGGTTGACGCCGAGGCCGCGAGCGCTGGCAGGTGCGAGGCGGCGGTCGGGATGTCAACCTGAGGCTGGGCGCCGGTCGGGCTCTGCATCGATTCGCGGACCCGGGCCAGGTCGCGAAGCATTTCCGCGGCCGACTGGAAGCGGTCGTCGGGCGATTTGGCCATCAGTTTGAGGACCAGGCGTTCCAGTTCCGGGGGGATTTCGGGACGATGGACGCGGGGGCTGACCGGGGTGTCGTGAACGTGCTTCAGGGCGATCGCTAGCGGTGCATCGCCGCGAAAGGGGACCTCGCCGGTGAGCATGTGGTAAAAGGTGACGCCGAGCGAGTAGAGGTCGCTCCGGTGGTCGAGCTTGCGCCCCTGGGCCTGTTCGGGACTCATGTACGTCGGCGTGCCCATCGTGACCCCGGGCTGGGTCAGGTGAACTTCCTCCGAATCGAGGTCGCGGCAGAGGCCGAAATCGGCGACCTTGACCTGACCGCGCTTGGTCAAGAGGAGGTTCTCGGGCTTGATGTCGCGGTGAACAAGGCCAACCTCACCAGCGACGCCGACGGCGATTCCCGCCTGCCGCATGATCGAGAGGGCGAGGGGGAACTCAATCGCCCCTTTCTTGACGATGTACTCGCGGAGGTTCGTCCCCTGCACGTATTCCATCGCGATGAAGCGGATGTCGTCGGTAACGCCGAGCGTGTAAATGTGGACGATGTTCGGGTGGTTCAGCTTGGCGACGGCCGCCGCCTCGGCCTCGAACCGGCTGAGATAAACCCCCTTCGTCGGCAGGTCGGCGCGGAGGACCTTGAGCGCGACCGGGCGGTTGAGACTGACCTGTCGGGCGAGGTACACCTCACCCATTCCGCCCCGACCCAGGAGCCGTTGCACCTCGAAGTCGCCGAGTGTCCGGCCGGTCAGGTCGCGCGGATTCAGGCCGAGGCCGAGGGTCCATTGCCCCGTCTCCTCGACCGCGGGTCGGCCGGTCTCTTCGGGCTGGCTCATGACGACTCCCGGCGCCTCCCACACGCAAAACAAGAGGCACGTCGACCGTTGACGTTGACCCTCAATGGCCGACTCGCGGGCCTCAACATTCCCCGTGGTCGGTCGCTTTGTGAACCTCGTCCCTGTAGTCTACGTCAGCGCCCGATTTTCCGCAAAGGCGAGAACAATTCCCAAGGGAGGATTGCGGAGTGGATTTTTTCAATGACCGATGACCAAGGACCGATGACCGAGAATTCCGCCTTATTGGTCATCGGCCATGGGTCATTGAAATGAAGAAATTCGCCATTCACCTGATGATTCCCTCGATTCAGGCCGATCCCGGCCGGGTGCCCGAGGGAATGACACGGTTGAGGAGGCCGGGTAGGGTGCCGCTGAGTGCGTCGCCGCGAATCGAGGCGGTCGGCAGGCCGGTCGAACCGGGAAGCAGAAAGCGATCGACCAGCGAAGACAACTCGGCGGTCTCGTCGGGTAAGAGGTTATGAAAGAGCACGGCCAGATGGGTCTGAAGGCCAACGACGACCTGGGGGTCGCCGTTGCAGATTCCAGCAAGGAACTTGCGGGCGACCGTCTCGGCCGAGCTGGCGAGCCCGGGAATCGAGTCGCCGAGCGCGAACCAGGCGTATTCGGACTCTTGATTCCCCTTGAACTGGGCGTGGGCGTGGCCGCCCGTTCGCATCGTCGCCGGGTAAAGGCCGGTGACGAGAATGTTCTCTCCGGCAAGCTCGGCGCGAAGTCCCTCGGTGAATCCGGTCAGGGCAAACTTGCTCGCCGTGTAGGGCAAAAGGTGCGGCACGGCTAGCTTGCCGCCCACCGACGAGACATTGCCGATCCGGCCGAACTTCTGGGCCTTCATGTGCGGCAAGACGGCGAGCGAGGCGTAAACCGCGCCCCAGTAGTTCGTGGCCATCGCGTCGCGGAAGTCGTCGACGGTCATCGCGTCAACCGGGCCAACCTGGATCAGGCCAGCATTGTTAATCAGAACGTCGATCCGACCGTGCCGGGCAATCGCCTGGTCGATCATCGAACGGACCTGACCCTCGTCGCGAACATCCGTCGCCACGTTCAGGACGTCGCGAGCGCCCAGGCGAAGAAGTTCGGGCCGGGCCTCATCAAGCGCATCGAGCGATCGGGCGGCGAGGACCAGGCGCGCGCCGCGCTCGGCCGCGAGCTGGGCGAGAATCAGGCCGTGACCGCTCGACGCGCCGGTGATGAGAACGACCCGGTCAGTCAGATCGATCCGCCGCTGAGAGCGCCGCCAGGCCCGCGCACCAAGGAGGGCACCGGCTCCGACAATGGCCCCGATCAAAAGGGCGTCACGGTCTCGCATCGTGGAAATGTCTCAATCTAGGATGAGTGAGAAAGCGTGGCCAGCGTCTCTCCGCGGGCGGACGCGGGTCGGCGGTTCTCAATTTTTTAGTCGCACAAGACGTGCCGACATTGATGGGGTTGAGAACGTCGCGTGGAAAAACCAAGGAATGACACCCGGCACCCTGCGTGGGGAGACCGTTCGCCATGCCTTCAACCTGGCTTCGTTTCAAAATCTGGCCGTGGATGTGTGTCGTGGCGGGCGTGGCCGTCTTGCTCACGCCCCTGGGCTGGACGCCCGCTGAATTGAGGATTCAAACAATCACTGAACTGATCATGATGAGCACGGTCGTGCTGATTCTTATCAGTCCGAGCGTGGTCGCCTGGCAATTCACCAAATCACCGACGGTCGCACCCCGCGCGAGACTACCCAGAGCAGCGAAACCACTTTTGCGGGCGTTTCTTCGCTTGCAACCGCCGCCGCACAAACGCGCGAAGGCGGAGCCGAAGCGTTCTTGAGAAACGGCGTTCGAAATACGCGAAACGCACCGTGACAAATCAAGGATTTGTCCTGGTACGTTTCGCGATGAGTCAAGACGCGTGCAGATCGCTGAGCGGCTCGGTTCAGACCTGAAACGAGCTACCGCAACCGCATGACTTGACGACGTTGGGGTTATTGAAGACGAACCCGCGCTTTTCCAAACCGTCGTAAAAGTCAACGACGGTGCCGTCGAGATAGGGGTCGAACTTCTTGTCGACGGCGAGCTTGATCCCGTGGGCTTCGATCACCCGGTCCTTCTCGCTGGTTTCGGTATCAAAGTTCAGGCTGTAGGCGAAGCCGCTGCAACCGCCGCCCTGAACACCGATCCGGAGCACGGTCCCCTCGGGGAGGCTCTGGTCGCTGATGATTTTCTTGACCTCGATGGCGGCCTTTTCGCTGAGGGACACGCCCATGATAATCTCTCCTTCGATGGATCTGGCGCTGAGCCCGGATCGACCGACCCGCTTGCTCGCCCGCCTTACCTTCCACAATAGTATCATAACGCCCGGTCAACCTCCACCATCTCGCTTCGTGGGGCAGGAGGATTGCAAAGTCCTGCTTTTCCATGACCAATGACCGATGACCAATAGGGTTGTTGCGCCATAGCCGTAAGTTCAAAGATCACAGGAACATAGGGCAAAGGTGCGACTCTGCCTTATGTCCTTGTGGTCTTTGACCTTAGGTCAAAAGCAGCGTCTAATGCGCAAAAACTCTAATGACCAAACAGGCAGGATTTTTCGGTCATTGGTCATTGGTCATCGGGACTTTGCAATTCTCCTGCTTCGTGGGGTTGGGGCGTTTCTTTGGAGAGGCAGTCGAGGGCGAACAGGGTTGTTGCGGGTTACCGGCGGATTTGGGCGGAAAGGCCAGAAGGACAGAAGGGCAGAAGGGCAGAAGGGCAGAAGGGCAGAAGGGCAAAGGACAGATTTTCCGTTTGTCCTTTGCCCTTCTGCCCTTTGTCCTTCCGCCCTTTGTGCTTACATCGAACCAGTTTCAGCCCTGAGTTTCTGATAGGGAAGGATGGAGCCGGCGGAGTCGATGAACGGCGTCGCAAACATGACTGGCCGCGAAATCAACGTCCTCGGCTGTCGTGAATCGACCAAGGCCAAACCGGAGGCTGGCGCGGGCGAGGTCGTCGGCAACGCCAAGGGCTTTCAAGACGTGGCTCGGCTCGGGGTTGGCCGTCGAACAGGCGGAGCCGGAACTGACGGCGACCTCGCGGATCGCCATCAAGAGGGCATCGCCATCAATACCCTCAAAGCCAATGTTAAGGTTGTTCGGAAGTCGCAAGGTCGGGTGGCCGTGGACCTTGACGCCGTCGATCGAGGTGACGAGGGCGACTTGAAGGCGATCGCGAAGGCGGCGAAGACGCGCGGATTCGTCGATCTGCTCAAGACGCGCGATCTCGGCCGCGACGCCGAGGCCGACGATCAAGGGAACCGACAGCGTTCCAGGCCGAAGGCCGCGCTCCTGACCGCCGCCATCGCAAAGCGGGGTCAGGCGCAATCGCGCGGCCTCGCGATTCACGAAAAGCGCGCCAATACCCTTGGGAGCGTGGAACTTGTGGCCGGAAAGGCTGAGCAGGTCAACATGGGTCTCGCGAACGGAGAGCGCCATCTTGCCGACGGCCTGCGAGGCGTCGGTATGAAAAACAATTCCGCGCGATCGGCAGAGGGAACCGATCTCGCCTACCGGGTTGATCGTGCCGACCTCATTGTTCGCGGTCATGATCGAGACAAGGACGGTGCGGTCGGTCAGGGCCGAGGCAACGGCCTCGGCGGAGATCAGGCCGTGAGTGTCGGGGCGGATGAGGGTCAGGTCCCAGCCTTCGCGGGCCAGGCGTTTAAAGGGATCGAGCACGGCGCGGTGTTCGATCGCGGCGGTGAGAAGATGATTGCCTCGACTTTTGAGACCGGCGACGACCCCTTTGATGGCCAGGTTATTCGACTCGGTCGCGCCCGACGTGAAAAAGATTTCACGCGATTCAACCCCGATCAAGGCGGCGACCTGCTGCCGTGCCCGATCGACCGCGTCGGCGGCTTCCCAGCCGAAAACGTGAGACCGGCTCGACGGATTCCCGTAAATTTCGGCGAAGAAGGGCAGGATCGCCTCGACGACGCGCGGGTCGGTTCGCGTGGTTGCGTGGTTGTCGAGATAAACGGGCTTCGTCGGCACTTCGAAGGTTCCCGAGAGTCCGCCAATCCGAACTGAAGACGCCTGGAGAGCGATCATAACCGGGAAAGGCCCGCGGGTGTCAGATCACGGGGTTGGCTCGAATCTGGTAGACCGATGCCCTTTGGGTTGCGCTTCGGGTTACAATCGTTCTCCCAACTCGGTTCAACAAAGGACCGAGAACCGACCTTCACGGGAGCACCCCAACCATGCGATCGCACCCCGCTGTCATTCTGCTGGTCTCGCTGGCGGCTCTATCGTCCTGGAGCCGGGCGATTGCCGACGTCGAGACGCCCAACGAGCCGCCGAAGGGTTTCACCGCGCTTTTCAACGGCAAGGATCTGACCGGCTGGCACGGAATGCCCCATTTTGATCCGCGCGAACTCGCGAAGATGAGCGAGACCGATCGGGCCAAGCAGATCGAAACCTGGACCGAGGACGCCAGGAAACATTGGTCCGTCAAGGAGGATGCGCTCGTCAACGATGGCCACGGAGCCTATTTGACGACGGATAAGGAGTACGGTGATATCGAACTCCTGATTGATTACAAGACCGTCGCCAAGGCCGATAGCGGCGTTTACCTGCGCGGGACGCCGCAGGTCCAGATCTGGGATAGCACCAAGGAAGGGGGCAAGTGGGACATCGGCGCCGATAAAGGATCGGGGGGCCTCTGGAACAACTCGCCGGGAGCACCGGGCAAAGACCCGCTCGTGGTGGCTGATAAGCCTTTTGGCGACTGGAATCGGCTGCGAATCGTTCAGGTCGGAGCGCGGACGACGGTGTATCTGAACGACAAGCTGGTGGTTGACTTCGCGACGATGGAAAACTTCTGGGATCGGTCGTCGCCCCTCTTTCCGCGCGGGGTGATCCAGCTTCAGACGCACGGCGGAGAGATTTCGTGGCGGAACCTCTTTATCCGCGAGATTCCCGCGAACGAAGCCAATGCGCTTCTCGCGAGCCACGGCGAGAAGGGATTCACGTCGATCTTCGACGGCAAGACGCTCGACGGCTGGGCCGGCTCCGTGGAAAATTACGAAGTTGTTGACGGCTCGATCCGCTGCAAGCCGGCCAAGGGGGGCGTCGTCTATTTTAACAAGGACTACGCCGACTTCGCCGCTCGGGTTGAAATCAAGCTTCCGCCCGGAGGCAACAACGGCCTGGCCATTCGCTACCCGGGAACGGGCGACACCGCGTATAGCGGAATGTGCGAGCTTCAGGTTCTCGATGACGGCGACGCGCGCTATGCGAAGATCGACCCGCGACAGGCGCACGGGTCGGCCTATGGCATGGTTGCCGCCAAACGGGGTTACTTGCGACCCTCGGGCGAGTGGAACTTCGAGGAGGTCACGGTCAAGGGTTCGAAGATCCGGGTCGAGCTGAACGGGTCGGTGATTCTCGATACCGACCTGAGCAAGGTCACGGACTACATGGCCAGGTCACCGCATCCGGGCAAGGAGCGGACCTCGGGCTTCTTCGGATTCGCCGGCCACGGAGACCCGGTCGAGTTTCGAGCGGTTGCGGTCAAGCCGCTAGATTGAATGTACAGGACCGATGATCGATGACCGATTCAGGATCGGAATCAGGCTTCTTTCGGTCATCGGTCCTTTGTCTTTTCAGAATCCGCGATTCAACCGAGAAGCTCGCGGCGGAAAGACTTGAGCCAGGGGAAGAGAGGTTTGGGCGTGTTGTCGGGGCGGAAGAGGCCGCCGTGGGGATAGAGATGGGGATGGGCGTCGCTCGTCTGCGCCCAGGTGACGGAGCGGACGAAGGGCTTGGCCACCGCGAGGGCAAGCCAGCGCGCCGCCCAGGTCGCCTGCATCGAGTCATCGGGAGGGCCGGGCCACTGCGCCGTCTCGACGCGGACCGAGGGATCGGCGAGCGGGTCGGGATGATAGTCCGACGGGATCGTCAGCCAGACGTGGAGCGGTAAATTAAGCAGGGCGTAAAGGTCGAGAAGCTTCGAGAAATCGAAGAGGTCGCGGATGTGGCTACCGGGGCTGGAATAGCCGGGGGCAATTTCCAGGACGACACCGGCCAGGCCGAGATCGGCGCGGACAAGATAATCGGCCAGGTGAAGAGGTCCAAGCTGAAACGGGCTGGAACCCATCCACTCGGCCCAAGGGCGATCCACGCCGACGGTGAACTGAGCTTGCGGGTCAGTCTGTCGGGCGACCTGAATGGCTCGGGCGGCGATCCGAATCTGTTCTTCCTCGGAAAGGCCGAGAAAGTCCACGTTCGCGGCGCGATGGACCAGGTGCCAGGTCGGTATTTTTCCCTTGTAACGCTGAACGGCGAGGCGAACGAGATCAACGACGAGGCCGAGAACCGTCTCGAAATCCCCTTCCCAGAGCCAGATCCAGTCAGGCAAGGCGCCGGGGCGGAAATCGAGAAGGGGTCCGGCGTGAATGGCCAGGTTTTGCTTCTTCGCCCAGGCAACCTGCGCGTCGAACTCTTCCCAGCGGTATTGACCTTCCGACGGGGCGAGAGCTTTCCAGGAGGTGCCGACCCGGGCGGCGTTAAACGCCTGTGTCCATTCTCCGGCGAGGGGCGATGTTCGGGGGTCTCCCTCGACGGCGAGGACCAGTTGCGTCGGCAGTTTCGAGGCACCACCGGCGAGCCGGGTCTGAAGGACTTGCCCCGTATAGGTTTCCACGAGCAGGTTACCGGCCGTCCACGAGGCGGCGAGACTGGCCTGGGCGGCGACATACGAGGCGCTTGGGTTGTCGGATGACGTCGCCGCCTTGACGAAGGCGGTTTGTGCCTCGCGGAGCGTGGCGTCGAGGTCGGTCGGCGTCCGGAGGCCCATCAGCTTCCAGTCGGCAAGCTGGTTGCGGAGGTCGTTGAGCTTGCCCCGAGCAACCTCGACGGCCAGGTTATACGGCGCGGGGCGTTCGGCGAGCGTGGCCGTGCCGACGTAGGGCATACCCGCGCCGGGGACCGGCCAGGGAACAAAAAGCCGGCCGCTCTCGGTGCTGTCGCGGTGGCAGGACATCACCCCTTGACGGAACTCGACCGACAGGCGGCTGGGAGTTCGGTCCAGGCCGGTGACGTAGGCCTTGCGAAGGTCGGCCAGCCGGCTCGCCGCATCGGGCGAGGTCAACTGAAACTTGAGCACGCCCATGCGACCTCGGTCGAGACCTGCCCCCGGACGGAAGATGACGCTTCAGACCATGATCGGCCAAACGAGGCAGGATCTCAAGTCATTCATCCCGCATCGAGGTGTGGAAATGGGACTCGGACGAGCCGATTCTGGGTCCTGGAACGGAAAGCATCGGTCGATTCTGGAAAAAACAGGCGATTTCATTCTTACCGATCGGGTCGCGTTGTGCCAGAGCCAGGCTGTTCAAGAACCTCGGGATTGACCGGATTGGCGGGTCGTTGGCCGAGCAGGACGGCCGCGAGGTTCTCGCCCGCGATCCGAGACATTGCCGCGCGGGTCGCGGTCGTGGCGCTGCCGAGATGAGGCAAGAGGACGGCGGTCCGGCATTCGGCCAGGCCGGGCGCCATCGTCGGCTCGTCCTCATAAACATCGAGACCGGCGCCGGCGATCTGACCGGCTTGAAGAGCCGCGACGAGCGCGGGCTCGTCAACGACGGGGCCGCGCGCGGTGTTAATCAGGTAGGAGGTCGGCTTCATCAGGGAGAGGGCTCGGGCATCGATGAGGTGTTTCGTCTCGGCCGAGAGCGGAACGTGAAGACTGACGAAATCGCTCACGGCGAGCAATTCGTCAAGTTCGACCCGACGCGCCCCGAGCGCATCCAGCGCCGGGCTATCGCGCCGACCTTGATAAAGCAGGGGCATCTTGAACCCGAAAGCGCGTTCCGCGACGGCCGCGGCGATCCGGCCGGGACCAATCAGGCCGAGCGTCCGGCCGCTGACGTCGCCGCCGAGCATGTACGAAGGGCCCCAGCCGGGAAACCGACCGGCCCGCATCTCATCATCCCCCTCGACAACCCGACGCGCGACCGCGAGGATCAAGGCCCAGGTCAGGTCGGCCGTCGCCTCGGTGAGCACGCCGGGCGTGTTCGTGACGACGATGCCCAGCCGGGTCGCCGCGGCGACGTCGATATTGTTGTAACCGACCGCCATGTTGGCGAAGACTCGACAACCGCCGGCCGCCGCCGCTTCCAGAACCGAGGCGTTGACCGGGTCGGTCAAGAGGCAGAGAACCCCATCGCACCCGGCGACCCGTTCGCGCAATTCCTCGGCCGAGAGAACCCGCTCCTCGGTATTGGCGACGACGGTATTGGCCGCCCGCCGGACGAGGTCGGGACCCGGCCCGGGGATCGGCTGGGTGATGAAGACACGTCCTGGCACCGTCCGCGGCTCCCCTTCGTTATCCTGAATTTTCAAGGCCCGGCGCTGAACTCGGACCGATCGGCAACAGCATAGCCGCGAGGTATGCACTTGAACAGAGGCGAGCGGGTGAGGTTGGACGAATCGATGACCAATGACCGATGATCAAAAAGTCATTCCATCGGTCATGCCTTATCAGGTCAGCCCCGGAAGACCGGACGTGCTGGTGCCGAAGGAGTCAACGGGAGCGCCCATGCGGCGGAGCATCTCGACGTAGAGGTTGCCGACGGACGTGTCTTTCTTGAAGTCGAGTTGACGACCAGGACGCAAGGAGCCGCCCGCCTTGCCGACGAGGAGCGCGGGGCAGTCCTTGATGCCGTGGCCGCCGTCGGCCATGTACGAGGTGTAAAGGAGCATCGTGTTGTCGAGAAGGGTCGAACCCCCTTCATCGATCGACTTCAAGGTCTTGACCATCTCGGCGAAGAGGCTGGTGTACCAGGCGTGAATCTGGCGGCAGGCTTCGCGCGAGATCGGGTCGGCATCCTCGGGACGGCCGGCGTTGCCCTGGTGCTCAAGAGTGTGACAGTGGTGCTCATAACCGACCGTCACGACGCCGGGAAAATAAGCGCCGTCGTCGCCAACGGCGAGCGTCGCCACGCGGGTCGTATCGGTCTGAAGCGCCAGGACCATCAGGTCGGACATGCAACGGATGTACTCTTCGTGACGCTCGGGATCGCGATAAATCTGGTCGCGCTGTTTATAGAAGGGGAGCGTTTTGGCGTCGTGAATTTTGGGGAGAACAGGTTGGGAAGGACCGGGGTCGGCGGCGTCGGCGGCTTCGAGGGCGAGGAGGACGTCGAGGCGGTCGATCCGCGATTCGACCGATCGGACGGCGTGAAGGTACTGGTCAAGCTTCTGGCGATCGTCCGAGCCGATCCGGGTTCGAAGCGCCTTCGCCTCGTCGAGAACGGCATCGACGACGCTACGGTCGTACGAATCGGCCCGAGCGCTGGCGCGGACGGCCTGGGCCGCGCGGGCCGAGGCGCGTCGGGTCCAGTTGGGAGCGATCGGGCGTCGGCCCCGAAACATCCGTTCGAAGACGAGACGCGGATCGGCCTCGTAAGGGACCTGCTCGTCGTTGGATCGGAACGAGTAGCGGGTTTCGTGGTTCGAGAGGCCCATTTCCAGGGACGGAAAAAAGGTCTCGTCGCCAACGGCGCGCGCCGCGGCCTGATCGACCGAGATATTGCTGACATAAGGCTTACCGGCGACCTTGCCGACCTTGCTCGCCGCCGTCAGGTGTTGAAAGGCGCAGTTTTCGTGACCGTTGAGGTTTTCGGACGCGCCGTGGTGCGAGAGGCCGTTGAGCAAGAGGAGGTCGTCGCGGGCGAAGTCGAGGGATCGGAGGATCGAGGGAAGCTCTTTGAGCGGTCCCCCCTGTTCCGATCGCCACGATTCCAGGACGGTTCCGCCGGTCACGGTGAAGATCGCCATGCGCAAGGGGGGTTTGACGGCGGTCGAGGTTCCCGCCGCTCGGGCGAGTCGGGCCGCCCACGATTCGAGAAAGGGAAGGGCCAGGACGGCCCCCGCGCCGCGAAGGACGGACCGGCGATTGAGCGGGGCGTCCCAGTGGGCGGCGGGGTCGCGCGAGGGCATCGGCAGGATCTCCGTCGATCGGTCAGTTCAAGGGGGTCGGGCGGGTCTGGGCTCGACGATAGCGGAACGGAAGACTTTCGGCCACACCGAGAATCAAGCTCGAAAATCGATCGTCGCCCTTGTGCAAGGTCGCGAGCGCCTCGTTCACTGCGCAGTCGTCAAAATAATCGAGGTCGCGGCCGAGGGCGTAAACCAAAAGGCGTTCGACAAGGTTGCGGGCGAAGTCGTCCTTGCGGTTCAGGAGCACCCGTTTCAGGTCGGTCGCGCCGTTCAGGGTCTCGCCGGTCGGCAACATCCCCTGAACGTCAAGCGGGCGCTCTGGGGTCGACTCGCGCCAGGCGCCGATGGCGTTGTAATTGTCCATCGCGAAGCCGAGCGGGTCAATTTTGCGGTGACAGGCCGCGCACGATGTTTCGGCGGCGTGGCGGGCCAGTTGCCGGCGAAACGTTGACGGAAGCGCGGCATTCTTGCCCGTCGCGGGGGGTCGGTCGTCCTTGAGTTGCCCTGCGTTGGCCGGCGGCGGAGGCGGAGGCGTGCCGAAGACGACATCAAGAACATACTTCCCGCGCAGGGTTGGACTTGTCCGAAAGGTGTGCGAGGTCATCGTCAGAACAGCCGCCATGCCGAGCAGGCCGCCGCGGTGCTGGTCGGGCGCGATCGCGACCTTGCGGAAGTCGGACCCGGTGACACCCGCGAGGCCGTAATGCGCGGCGAGCGGGGCGTTCACATAGGTGTAATCGGCGTCGAGGAGGTCAAAAATGGGGCGGTCGTCCTGGCGGAGATGATCGAAGAAGGTGGTGACCTCGTCACGCATCGCGCGCTTGAGCGTGTTGTCAAAGGTCGGAAAGAACTCGGTCGACGGCCGGGCCTGATCGAGCGTTGAGAGACGGAGCCAGCGCGCCGCGAAGTTCTCGGTGAGGGCGCGGGCCTTCGGGTCGGCGAGCAATCGCTTGACCTGTCGAGGGAATTCGGTCGGATCGCTCAGGCGTCCCGCGTCGGCGAGCCGGAAGAGTTCGGCGTCGGGAAGGGTCGACCAGAGGAAATACGAGAGCCGGACGGCCAGCTCGTGGTCGTCGACCGGAACGGCGAGAGAACCGGCCGTCGCGGGGCGGTCGTCCTCGACCCGGAAAAGGAACCGGGGCGAAACGAGGATCGGCTTGAGGACCGCTCGAATGGCGTCGTCAAACGAGGCGCCCCGCGCGGTCGCGCGTTCGTAAAAGGCGAAGAGCCGGTCGATATCCAGCCGGTCGGGGGGGCGTCGGTAGGCGACTCGGGCAAGGTGGGCGATCACCTGGCGGGCCGCCTCGGCCGCGGGAAGATCGGGACCGGGCCGCGCGAGGATCAGGCGTTTGCGCGCGTTTGCGCCCCGGCCATCGGCGGCGAAGACGGCGTCGGTAAGGGCGTCGGCCGCGGCGAAATACTTGTCAATGAGCGCGGGAGAGAGGCCGAGCGAGGCCGAGCGGTTGTCAAAGCCGTCGCCCCCTTCCTCGGTCGGCATGCCGACCTCTCGGGCCGAGTCGAAGTTGATCCCGAGGAGGTCGCGGACGGTGTTGTCGTATTCGACCCGGCTCAGGCGACGTAACGACGCGGGACCAGGATCGCGTCGGCTGGGCTCCTGGCAATCGACAAACGTGGCGGCGGTTCGCAGCCAGTGGACTAGCTGCCGGCGCGGTTCGTCGGCGAGGGGTCTGGCGTCATCGTCATCGGGAGGGGGCATCTTGCCCGAAGCCACGAGCGCAGAGGCACGCTTCCAGAGCGATCGCGCGCGCAAGACGTCCGTGTCGTCCTTGATCGCGGCGAGGTTGATGCCTCCTTCGCGGTCGTCGGGGCCGTGGCATTGCAAGCAATGAGCGCGGAGCAAGGGCACGATCGTCTTGTCAAACTCGCGGACGTGCGCGGGGCGTTCGGGTTCGGGTCCGTCGGCCAGGGCAAGGCCGTTTGGCGAAGTCGCAAGGATGACGAAAACGGCGGGGAGGACGCTCCTCATTTGCGGTTCTCAAGATTATCTTCTAACGGACAGGATCTGTTTACCGCGTGATTCGGGGATGGATGATTGCGCGGATGATCTATCGTAGCATGATCGGGAAGTTCGGTCCAGATTGAGAGAGAAGTTCAAAATCAAGGATGATCGGGAACGTCGGGAAGGCGTTGTCCTTACGTATCTTCCTTCGGTCACTGGTCATCGGTCCTTCTTCAATCCCGCATGACCTTGATCGCTTGCTCAAGACGCCTTCTCGGTTCCGGGGTTGGCCGATACAATCCGCGCGGCGGCCAAAGGGATGGGCGGCGACGTTTGAGAGAGAGCGAAAGGGTACGGATGCCACGCCCCTTGAACGCGTTAAAGGCCGGAGAGCGAGATCGGGTCGGTCTCAGCGTGGTGGTTCCGCTTCACGACGAGCAGGAAAGCGTCGAGGAGTTGTATCGAAGGCTTGTTGACGTCCTCAGCCTGTGCGAACTAGACCATGAGATCGTCTTCGTGGACGACGGCAGCCGCGATGACACGCCGAGGTTGATCGAGCGGTTCCGAGTGAACGACCCAGCGGTCTCGGTGATTCGCCTGACGCGCAACTTCGGGCATCAGGCGGCCGTTTCGGCGGGGATCGACCGCGCCCGGGGGCGGGCGGTGGTGGTCATGGATGGCGACCTGCAAGACCCGCCCGAGGTCATCCCCGACTTCTTGCGGCTCTGGCGGCAGGGCCATGACGTCGTTTACGCGGTGCGAACGAGGCGGAAAGAGGGTTGGTTCAAACGCGCGGGGTATTTCGCTTTTTACCGGATCTTGAAACGCGTCAGCGACGTCGACATCCCGCCCGATAGCGGCGATTTTTGCCTGATGGACCGGCGGGTCGTCAAGGCGCTCAAGACCCTGCCCGAGCGAGCGCGATTTATTCGAGGTTTGCGCGCCTTTGTCGGGTTCCGCCAGATTGGCCTGCCGTATGACAGGCCGATGCGGGATCGTGGCCATTCCAAATATACGTTCCGCGCCCTGACCGGCCTGGCGGTCGATGGCCTGGTGAGCTTTAGCGGATATCCGCTCCGCCTGGTGACCTACCTGGGAATCGTCTCGGCGACCCTGGCGATCGCCTTGACGATCTGGGGCGTTTCCGACGCCCTGACGCATCAGACAGCCCCCCGAGGGTGGGCGAGTACCCTGGTCGTCGTTCTCTTCATGGGAGCGGCGCAGATGATCAGCCTGGGCGTGATCGGCGAATACCTCCGCCTGATTTTTCTCGAAACCAAGGGGCGGCCGACCTACCTCATCGCCTCGTATCGCCGTGGCGGCACTTCAAAACATCAAGACGCGCGGACGCATCGCGACCGAACCCGGCTTCTCGAAGAAGACCCGGCGCGTTGATTGATCGTACATCCCGAGGCCGCGGATCGGCACGGAGATTTCGAACCCATTCGTCAAGAGGATGACCTCGGCACGGAATGCCGCATACCAACGTCACGCTCTCGCTCGATGACCAACAAATCCGCGGATCGGCACTCGATCGAGATCCGACAAGCGAACGCTTCCATTCAAACGGGATTTCGCGTCGTTTCGTTCCCGAACGCCCATCCAAGTCAATGGAGAAAGGTGGTCACCTCGGGCTGTCCATCGGCGCCCTTGAGGACAACGGCGACGATCCGGGGTCCAAGCAAGACGACGAGGTCTTTCGAGGCGTAGCCGGTTCCGTCAATGCCCGGGAACTTCGCGCAAAGGTAGTCAATCACGTTCCCGAGGGTTGCGCTCAGGGGCGGGACGATTGAGAAGGACTTCAAGAAGCCGTCCTCGTCATAAACCCGATAGTGCGTCCGTCGAAATTCTGGACTTTCCTTGACCCGGACCGGCTCGTCCAGGGGATCGAGCATCGGGTGGCGCCTTTGCATCTTGAGAGTTGGACGGACAGACAGACGGGGTCAAATCTCATTGGAACACGATCGGCTCGGCGGTAGATAGGGATGGGATTTGGGTCTTGACCAGGAAGTGAGAGTGATGCCTCGCCGTTTGGCGATGGACCTGGACAAATGGCCTTGATCAATCGGGGCGTTCTGAAGATCCTGTCGGCCGAAGGGAATCAGGTCTCGATGACAAGGAGGAAAGAATGGGCGCAGTCAGGGTTCTGGTCGGGACGAAGAAAGGGGCGTTTGTCCTGACCTCGGACGGAACGCGCAAGTCGTGGGAGGTTCGCGGGCCGCTCTTCGCGGGCTGGGAAATTTACCACGTCAAGGGGTCGACGGTGAACCTGGACAGGCTCTATGCGTCGCAGTCGAGCGGTTGGTTCGGCCAGATGATCCAGCGATCCGACGACGGCGGCAAGACCTGGGAGGCCGTCGGCAACGCCTTTCCGTACGAAGGGGTTCCCGGCACGCACCAGTGGTACGACGGAACCCAGCATCCCTGGGAATTCAAGCGTGTCTGGCACCTGGAACCGTCGCTAACCGACGCCGAAACGGTGCATGCCGGTGTCGAGGACGCGGCAATCTTTCGGTCGGTCGATGGCGGCCGGACCTGGCAAGAATTGCCGGGACTGCGCGAGCACGGCACGGGGCCGCGCTGGCAGCCGGGAGCGGGGGGAATGTGCCTTCATACGATTGTCTCGCACCCGACCGATCCCGATCGGATGCACGTCGCGATCTCGGCCGCCGGGGTTTTTCGGACCGACGACGGCGGCAAGACCTGGGCACCGAAGAACCGAGGGCTGAGGTCGCCTTTTCTTCCCGACCCACTTGCCGAGGTCGGTCATTGCGTCCACCGGATCGCGGCGCATCGGTCAAGGCCCGACGTCCTGTTCATGCAAAAGCACTGGGATGTGATGCGATCGGACGACTCGGGCGATTCGTGGCGGGAAGTCAGCGGCAACCTGCCGACCGATTTCGGGTTTCCAATCGATGTCCACGCCCACGAGCCGGAAACCGTTTACGTCGTCCCGATCAAGAGTGATTCGGAACACTTCCCGATCGACGGCAAGCTCTGCGTTTATCGGAGCCGGACCGGGGGCGAGGACTGGGAAGCGCTCCGCGAGGGCCTGCCGCAAAGCGACTGCTATGTGAACGTGCTCCGCGAGGCGATGGCGGTCGATGCGCTCGACCCCTGCGGGATTTACTTCGGCACGACCGGGGGCCAGGTCTACGTCTCGGCCGATTCGGGCGATCACTGGTCGGCGATCGTTCACGACCTGCCGGCGGTTCTCTCGGTCGAGGTGCAAACCCTGCCATGACCGAGATCCGAGTCACCCTGCCGCATCACTTGCGGGTGCTGGCGCGCGTTGATGGCGAGGTCCGGCTTCGGGTCGACGGCCCGGCGACTCCGCGCTCGGTGCTCGATGCGCTGGAGTCGCGATATCCGGTCCTGCGCGGAACGATTCGCGACCACGAGACACAGCGTCGGCGGGCCTTTGTGCGGTACTTCGCCTGTTCGGAAGACCTCTCGCACGACACGCCCGATCGCCCCTTGCCCGAGGCCGTCACCGCGGGCGCCGAGCCGTTCATGGTCATCGGCGCGATCGCGGGGGGCTGACGCAAAGACCCGGACCCGAGGCTCTCAGAACTTGGGAACGAGCTTGGCGCGTTCCTGATAGCGGGGGTTGGGAGGTCCGTGATGGCGTTCGTGATAGTCGGCCGAGAGGCCGCGCGAAAGCGTGTCCTGGGCGAGGTCGGCCCAGGGGGTTTTGGGGTGGCGCTCGATGACGAGCTTGAGGAGGCGTTCGGCCTCGGCGTATTTCTTCGCGGTCTCGTCGTCGGGCGCCTGCTTCTTGGATGAGTGGCCGATTCCCCAGTCAACGCCGAGGTCGGGCTTGGGCATCACGCTCGGCTTCGGCGGCTTCTTGATCATCGCCTTGAGGCAGGCCCGGTATTCGTAGGTCTTCACCTCATAGGCAAGAATCTGCGCGAGCATCAGGTCGTACGCGGCCCGCCAGCGCTTTTCGGGTTCGCGATCGCGCTGCTTTTCCAGGGACCTGAGGGTCTTCTCCATGTTGATCAGGACAGCCAGGCGCTGCGTGGCGGCGTCAACGGCCTCGCCGCCGGCCTGGGCTAGCTGGTCGGGAAAGATCGGGAAGCCGAGAGCCGTGCCGTACCCTTTGGTTTCCTGAATGATCTGGTGAAGCGTTCGCCGCAGGTCCGAGGAATTTCGGCGGTCGGCGTACGAGGATCGGCTCTCGTAATCGGGAATGTATTCCTTGAGGTTGGTGATCGAGTACGCTTTCTCGCGCTGACGGACGCGCATCGTTTCCTCGCTCGGGAGCAGGAAATAGATGCCGCCCGAGGCTTTCGTCAATCGAGCGAGTTCATAAGGGGCGAAGCCGGACGGCTGCTCGTCCTGGCGGAAGCCAAAGCCGTCCCACAAGAGCGTTTCGACGTCGGCGGTCTCGGGTCCGCGCTTGATCGTCGGCCAGTAGTGGTCCTTGGTGACCGGATCAATATAGAGCAAGTGGGCGCGATCGTAGCCGAAGAGAGACTGGCGGCCGATCACATAAAGGGGAACCCCTCGGCTGATGACCGCCTGGCGGGCTTCCTCGACATAGGCGCCGTCGTCGCCCGACTCGTCGGTGACGAGGACGATCAGAAGGGTGCGGTCCTTGCGGATCAAGGGGCTGTAGTGGTTGATGACCTCGGCGATGGCGTGCATCGTGTTCTCGGTTCCGGTCGCGTCGATCCGGAGTCGAGAAATCGCGCGGCCGATCTGATCGATGTCGGTCGTCGGCTTTTCGAGCATGTAATCCATGCCTTCGCCGAAGCCGACGATCGCGTGATTGAGCGCATTGGCCGACTTCTTGTCGGCGTCAACGTTGAGCTTGAGCTCGGTCGAGACCCGGTCGAACTTCTCGCGGATCGTCTTCTGATCGTCCTTCATGCTCTCGGATTCGTCAAAGAGCCAGACGACGGTGACTTTGTGCTTGGCCAGGTGTCTGAGGATCTCTCGGGCGATCTGATCGAGCGAGGCGCCGACGTCCTTGGCGTCGTAGGTCACGTCACCGGCGACGAGGCCACCGCCGCCGACATCGGCCCCGGGCGCCGCAGGAAGCATCGAGAGGCCCGAGACGTTCGACGCGAGGCTGATGGCACCGAGGCCCGTCCCTCCCTTGCCATCACCGGCGCGGCCGACCTTGCCGAGCGCGGGGGTTGCCGAAGGGGGTCCCGAGCCGATTCCGCTCAGGCCAGTTCCCGAACCGCCGGTGGAACCGCCCGAACCTCCGGCGGTCTCGGCGGTCTCATTCCCGGACGCGGATTCGGAGCGCTTGTTGGCTGGATCGGCGTAGATCGGCGTCAGTTCCTTGTCGCCGCCTTGGGGAGTCGCGACGAGCGCGGAGTTGAGGTCGGCGATGACCTTGCGGCCTTCGGTCGTGAACGTCGCCGCGGCGAGCGAGCCGAGAAAGCCGAGATGCACGATCAGCGAGACGCCCCAGGCCGGAATCGCTCGGGCCCGACGCGACCGCCTTCGTTTCTTCTTCGGCTTCTCAGCGGCCGGAGCTTCCGTGGACGCCTCGGCGCCGGCTTCGGCCGGACTTTCGTCGACCGCTGGCGTTTCGGGGGCGATCTCGGTCGGTGTCGGTACGGGAATCGGCGTCAGATCGGCTTCGGGAACCGGATCGGGATCGGGATCAGGCGTTGGGAACTTGGGTTCGTTTTGCATGATTTGGTCGTCCCGCCCTCTTTGAGAGGGGATCTGAGCAGATCGGGGATCGTCGGCGGGGGAGTTGACCTCTTCGAGACTCTTTGACGCCCCGAAGACCTCTCCGGCCCGTGCATTCTATTGAAACATCCCCAGAGCGCGGACGCAATGAATGCGCGTCGGTTCTGAACCCGCGCCGTTTATCCAACGAAGATGACCTAGGACCGATGACCGACGGGGGTGAGGCCGTCCGTATCCAATGAGTCTGGACGGAATTGCGAAAAAATCGCGAGGGCGCGCGGCTTCTTTACAGGCCGGGCGGCGGTCGATACCATGCACAGGGCTCGACGGTCGGGCCGGTTGAGGACGACCTGGGTGCGTGAGATCCGACCCGAGGACGAAGAGGAGTCGCCTGTGCGCTTGCAAGGAAAAGTGGCCCTCGTCACCGGTGGCGATCGCGGAATCGGCCGGGCCATCACCGAGCGCTTCGCCGCCGAAGGGGCGAACGTGGTGATTAACTACGCCCGCAACGAGGCCGAGGCGAACAAGGCCCTTGAAGCCGTCGAGGCCAGCGGGCGGCAGGGCCTCGTCGTCCAGGCGGATATGAGCCGGGTTGTGGATGTCACCCGACTGGTTGACGAGGCGGTTGCCAGATTCGGAAATCTGGATATCCTGGTCAATAACGCCGGGGTCGAGACCGACGCCCCCTTTCTCGACGCGACCGAGCCCGACTTCGACAAGGTGATCGGCGTTAACCTGAAAGGGGCCTTCTTCACCACGCAGGCGTTCGCCAGGCATCTCGTCGCCTCGAAGCGCCCGGGCAAGGTGATCACGATCAGCTCGGTTCACGAGGAGATTCCCTTTCCGAATTACGCGTCGTATTGCGCGAGCAAGGGGGGGATCAAGATGCTCACCCGCGACCTCGCGATCGAGCTTGGACCGCGCGGGATCACGGTCAACGCCATCGCCCCCGGCGCGATTGCGACGGATATCAACAAGTCGCTCCTGGCCGACAAGCCAAGACTCGATGCTCTCCTGAAAAAGATTCCGCTCGGCCGGATGGGAAAGCCCGAAGACGTGGCCGCGATCGCCGCCTTTCTCGCCTCGGCCGACGCCGACTATGTGACCGGTTCGACCTACTTCGTCGACGGCGGCCTGACCTGGTCGTATCAGGAATGAGTGCGTCTCAGCGGCCAGCCGCCGGCACCGGGACCGCCGAACACCGCCGCATGGCCGACAGCGAGGCACGCCGGGCCGACTGGAAACGCTGGGGGCCCTACGTCAGCGATCGCGCCTGGGGCACCGTTCGCGAAGACTACAGCGCCTTCGGCAACGCCTGGTCGGACTTCCCGTTCGAACACGCCCACGCCCGCGCCTATCGCTGGAATGAAGACGGCCTGGCCGGCTTCTGCAACCGGTTCCAGAACCTCTGCCTGGGTGTCTCCCTCTGGAACGGCCGCGACCCGATCCTCAAGGAACGCCTCTTCGGCCTGGCCGGTCCCGAAGGGAACCACGGCGAGGACGTCAAGGAATATTACTTTTACCTTGACGCCACGCCGACGCATTCCTACATGAAGATGCTCTACAAATATCCTCAGGCGGAGTTTCCCTATGCGCGCCTGAAGGAAGAAAACCAGCGCCGGGGACGCGACGTCGGCGAATTTGAGCTGTACGATGCACTCACGCCTGAGTTTCAAGAACATCGATATTTCGATGTCTTCATTGAATACGCCAAGGGGGGCGAAGACGACCTGCTCTGTCGGATCTCGGCCGTGAATCGGGGTCCCGAGGCGGCTCCCTTGCATATTCTGCCGCATCTTTGGTTTCGAAACACGTGGTCGTGGGGCCATAACCCCGAACGGCCGACGCTGGAAGCCGTCAACGGTGGGTCGGCCATCCGGGCGAAGGCGAGGCATCTCGGCGAGCGCTGGTGGTATGCGGAAGCGGAAGCGGCGGGGCAGGCCCCTGCCCTGCTCTTTACCGAGAACGACACCAATAACGAGTTGCTCTTTCAGGGCTCGAACGCCGGGCCGTATGTGAAGGATGGGATCAACGCGGCGGTGGTGAACGGCCGGAACGATCGAGTGAACCCGAAGCAGACGGGCACGAAGGCCGCCGCGCATTCTCAGGAGATGGTCGGGCCGGGTCAGACGATGACGGTCCGTTTTCGGTTTACGGATCAGGCGATCGAGAATCCCTTCGGCGATTTCGAGGCGATCTTCGCCCAGCGTCTGGCCGAGGCCGACGACTTTCACGCCTCGGTGCAAGGTCCGGGCCTGACCGCCGACGAGCGATCGGTCCAGCGCCAGGCTCTTGCGGGCCTGCTCTGGTCGAAGCAGTTCTATCACTACAGCGTCGACCTCTGGCTCGACGGCGATCCGGCCGGCCCCAAACCTCCAGAAGACCGCAAGATCGGGCGCAACGCCGACTGGGGACACATTTACAACCTGGACGTTTTGAGTGTTCCCGACAAGTGGGAATATCCCTGGTTCGCCGCATGGGACACCGCCTTTCACACCGTTCCGCTGGCGATGGTTGACCCGGAATGGTCGAAGCGGCAACTCGTGCTCTTGCTCCGCGAATGGTACATGCACCCGAACGGCCAGCTTCCCGCGTATGAGTGGGACCTGGGTGACGTCAACCCGCCCGTCCACGCCTGGGCAGCGCGCAAGGTTTTCGAGGCCGAACGCGCATTAACGGGCAAGGGGGACCTCGACTTTCTCGAAGAGGTCTTTCATAAGCTTTTGCTCAACTTTACCTGGTGGGTCAACCGCAAGGACGCGACCGGGCGCAACGCCTTTCAAGGGGGCTTTCTCGGGCTCGACAACATCGGCGTCTTTGATCGCAGCCGACCGCCGGAACTCCGCGGCGGCGGGCACCTCGAACAGGCGGACGGCACGGCCTGGATGGGCTTTTATTGCCTGAACATGCTCTCGATCGCGCAGGAACTCGCGATGGAGCGGCCGGTTTTCGAGGCACTGGCGACGAAGTTTTTCGAGCACTTCCTGGCGATCTCGCACGCGATCAACGGCATCAACGGCCGGGTCGGGCTCTGGGACGAGGAAGACGGCTTTTATTACGACGCGGTTCGAGAGCCAGGAGGGGGCGTCCATCACCTCAAGGTCCGCTCGTTCGTCGGCCTGATCCCGCTCTTCGCGGTCGCGACGGTCGGTCCAGAGGTCTTGAACCGACTTCATCACTTCAAGCGCCGGGCCGACTGGTTCTTGAAGTACCGGCCGACGCTCTCGGGCTATGTCGAGCCGATGGTCAACCCCGGCTCGGGGGGTCGGCGGATCTTGATGATCGCCGACGACGCGAAGCTCCGGCGCGTCTTGCCGCGAATGCTCGACACCGCCAAATTTCTCTCCGATCACGGCCTTCGGTCGCTCTCGAAGGAGCATGCCGAGCATCCGTATCAGTTCAACGACTGCCGGGTCGAATATGAGCCGGCCGAATCGACGACACCGATCTACGGCGGCAACTCGAACTGGCGGGGGCCGGTCTGGTTCCCCTTGAACTACCTCATGATCGAGGCCCTCCGCGAATATCACAACTACTTCGGCGCGAATTTGACCGTCGAATACCCCACGGGCTCGGGGCGGGTCGTCACGCTCGATGTCGTCGCCGATGCTCTTTCCGAGCGTTTAATCAGCCTCTTCCTCGCGGACAAACATCAAAAAAACCGACGGCCCGTTCTGGGCAACAACGCCCTTTTTCAGACTGATCCGCACTGGCGCGATCACATCCCTTTCTTTGAATACTTCCACGGCGACGACGGCGCTGGGCTTGGCGCGAGTCATCAAACCGGCTGGACCGCGCTTGTCGCCGATCTGATCCGCCAGCAAGGCCAACGCCGGTCTGCTGGGGGTTGAGAGACAAGGACCGATGACCGAGGGACGATGACCGAGAATCTCCGGTTCTTCTCCATCGGTCATCGGTCTTTGGTCATTTCAATACGAGACACTCCGGCAGACGGCGAGGAAGGTGGGCTCCATCGCCTTGAAGTCGGCCGAGGGACACGAACAGAGAATCGAGACGCGGCGATTCTTGGTCAAAAGGGTGACGCGATACCCTCGCAGTTTTGAGCCGAAGAGGCCGCCCGAGGCCGTGAATGAGGCAATCCGGCCTTCGCCAAGACCCGAGCCCTTGAAGAGGCTGGGAGCACTTTCCTTGTAGTCGCTGAATTCCTCGGACGCGGTTCGCCGATACGCCTCGTGGGCAACGTGAACGGGGGCCAGCTCGCTCCCTTCCTCGTGTTGCTGGGCCGAGTCGGACCCGGAGATGAGCGAACCCTGGACGTCGGCGTAAACCTCGATCTTCGCCGATCCCTTCGTCAACTTGACCCACGAATAGGAGTTATCGGGTCGACTCCCGGTCTTCGACGCCCAGCCAGGCGGGTGTTTGAGCCGGAAGGCACCATCCGTCGGAGCAAACTCAACCGAGGCGAGCCGGGCGTCGGCATCCTTGTCGATCTCGCCAGCGGCGACCGTTTTCGGAGTTTCGGGCGGCTTCACCCCGCCACCACCGACGACCGGGGGTTCGCGGAAGCGGATCAATTGAACGACCTTCTTGCCGGACCCGGGATCGAAGAGGTCGAGCGTCGACCGATGGAGAACGAACCGATATTGCCGCTCGGCGGGCGTGGCGGGCTCATTGTCATTGCCGTCGTCGCCGGCAACGGCGTCGTCCGACGAACCGGTCGAGCCTTCGTCCTTGAGCACGAGGCTGAGGTGATCGCCTTTGACCGCGTAGGTGCCGGTTGACGTGAACTTTTCCTGGAGGGTCAGCGCCGCGCGTTTTTTGTCGTCGAGGACGAGGCGGTACTGGGTGTGGACCATCGGCTTGCCGATCTCGAAATCGAGCATCGAACCGGCCCAGGTGCCGACGATCGTCGGCGGCTTGAGCAAGGCGTCATAAGCGACGTACCCGATTCCGCAAACCAGGGCGAGGCCGAACGCAACCACGGCGGCGATCACGCGTTTATCGAGACCGTCTTCGCTCGCGGTCTTTCCTTTTCCTTTCGCCTTCTTTTTCTTCTTCGTTTTCGGCTTCGGCGCCGCAACGTCTGTGGTCGCCGGACCGCCTCGGCGAGCGAGAACGGGAGACGAGGCCGCGTCGGCTTCCACGTCATCGCCATTGGCCAGGGCACTCAGGAGGTTCTCATCGGGGGCCTTCGGACGAGTGGCGGCTGGTCGGGAAGATTTCGAGCCCGCCGGGCGGCGTTCCAGGTAACCGTCGGCCGTCATCTCGGCGGCCATCCGGTCGACCTCGGCTCGGGCTTCGTCCTCGGTGGCAAACTCCTTGCGGCCTCGCCTGGCGGTGCCGTCGGGCTTCATCTGGCTGATGAGGAGGAGAGAACCCTGGCGCTCGATCGTCACGATCGTGCGATCATCCGCCGCGGTTCCCAGCGTGAAGGTTCGCATCGGGGGGGTATCCTCTATCCTGGCGAACCCCGAGGGGTCCACGCGACGTTCACAAAAAGGGTCGCCTTGAAGTCAGGCTAACGTGCTGTCCAAGCGCGGGAACACCAGGTTATATCAAAGGTCGGAAACCCTCGGCTACGGTTCCACGTCTCGACGCGGGCGCCGGTTTTTCGCAGAATAAGTCGCCACGCTAATCGAACGAGGGAGGCGGCGTACCCTGGAATCGCGAAATCAAGCGGCGGCACGTCAATTGCTCGATCGGCGGAGGTCTTCACGGGCGGTGCAAGGTTTTCCGGCCCTTTTTATTTAATTGTGGCGAGAGACACACTCCATGTTTGCACCCGACCCCTTCTGGTACAAGGACGCGATTTTCTACGAATTGCACGTCAAGGCATTTTTTGACAGCAACAACGATGGCCTCGGGGACTTTGGCGGCCTGATCGAAAAGCTTGACTACCTTCAGGAACTGGGCGTCACGGCCATCTGGCTCTTGCCCTTTTACCCGTCACCCCTGCGCGATGATGGGTACGATATCGCCGATTATCATGGCGTGAACTCCGGTTACGGCACCCGCAAGCAGGTCCGCCAGTTCGTTCGCGAGGCGCACGAACGGGGTATCCGGGTCGTCATCGAACTGGTCATCAACCACACGTCCGATCAACATCCCTGGTTTCAGGCCGCGAGAAACGCGCCGGCGGGTTCCACGAAGCGCGACTTTTACGTCTGGAGCGACACGAACACCAAGTATCCCAACGCCCGGATCATCTTCACTGATACCGAGACCTCGAACTGGACCTGGGACCCCGTCGCCAAGGCCTTTTACTGGCACAGGTTCTTTCATCACCAGCCCGACCTGAATTACGACAATCCGCTGGTCCTTCGGGCCGTGAACAAGGTGATGCGGTTCTGGTTTGACATGGGCGTCGACGGCATGCGGCTCGACGCCATTCCCTATCTGATCGAGCGCGAAGGAACGAACTGCGAGAACCTGGTCGAGAGTCATGAGATCGTCAAGAAGATCCGCCGCGAGATGGATGCGCACTATCAGGACAAGATGCTTCTGGCCGAGGCGAACCAGTGGCCAGCCGACGTTTTGCCCTATTTCGGCGACGGCGATGAGTGTCAGATGGCCTTTCACTTTCCGCTAATGCCCCGGATCTTCATGGCCTTGCGCACCGAGGACAGGCACCCGATCGTCGAAATCATGCGGCAGACGCCCGATATTCCGCCCGAATGCCAGTGGGCGATTTTCTTGCGGAACCACGACGAGCTGACCCTGGAGATGGTCACCGACGAGGAACGCGACTACATGTATCGCGAGTATGCCGCCGACCCCCGGATGCGGATCAACCTGGGAATTCGCCGCCGCCTCGCCCCCTTGATCGGTAATAGCAGACCCAGGATTGAACTGCTCAACAGTCTGCTCTTTTCCATGCCTGGAACGCCCGTGATCTACTACGGCGACGAGATCGGCATGGGAGACAACATCTATCTCGGCGACCGCAACGGCGTGCGGACGCCGATGCAGTGGAACGGCGACCGCAACGCCGGGTTCTCGCGGTGTGACTTCAACCGGCTCTACTCGCCGCCGATCATCGACGCGGTTTACGGCTACACCGCGATCAACGTCGAGGCCCAGCAGCGCGAGGCCTCGTCGCTCTTGAACTGGATGAAGCGCATCATCTCGTTGCGCAAGCGCTACAAGGCTTTTGGCCGAGGAACGATCGAGTTCCTCAGCCCGAGCAATCGGAAAGTGCTCGTGTACCTTCGCGCCTTTGAAGACGAGTTAATTCTCTGCGTCGCCAACCTCTCGCGGTTCGTCCAGCCGGTCGAACTGGACCTTTCGGCCTATCGCGGTTACACGCCCGTGGAGCTTTTTGGACGGGTCAAATTTCCGGTCATCACGGAGTCGAGTTATCCGCTCACGGTCGGGCCGACGGCCTTCCTCTGGTTCCAGCTCGAAAAGACGCCGTCCGCCTACCAGATCGACGGCGCTCCGCGCGCCGCGATGAAGTCAACCGAGGTCACGCCGGTCCTGAACACCGGAGAATTGCCGCTTCTGACGCTTTCCAGCGGTTGGGAAACGCTGATGGAAGGGAAGTACCGGGCCGTTCTGGAACGGAAGGTCTTGCCCGACTACATGCAAGCCCAGCGATGGTTTGGATCAAAGGCGCGGACTCTGGAAACCCTGAGCATTCGCGACTGGACCGCGGTTGTCGACGACCCGACCCCCGCCTACCTCGTGAGCGTCCGCGCCTATGCGAGCGACGGCCAGTATGACATCTACCTGGTGCCGATGGCCGTCGCCGTAGGCGCCGAGGCTGAGGCGATCCGGCAAGCCTCTCCCAAGGCGGTAATCGCCCGCCTGAAAAGCACGGATGGCGAGGGCCTGCTATATGATTCCACGGTGAACGATACCTTTTGTGAACGCCTGCTTGATCTGATCATCCGTGAAGGCGATCAGAAGACGTCAACAGGGCGGATCAAAGGGGTCGCCACCTCGGCCCTTCCAGCGCTTCTCGGGGATGGCACAACTGGGCCGATCCGCCGCGGATCAGCCGAGCAGAGCAACACGACCCTCTTTTTCGGCGATCGCCTGCTCTTAAAGCTTTTTCGAAGGCTCGATCCGGGCATCAATCCCGACTTCGAGATTGGCCGCTTCCTGACCGAGAAGACGTCGTTCACTCGCTCTCCCAAAACGGCCGGGGCGATCGAGTATCGCAAGACCCGAGGTGAGCCGGGGACGCTCGCTATTCTTCAGGAACTCGTGCCGAACCAGGGGCAAGGCTGGGAATGGCTCCTCGGCGTTCTCGGCCGCTACTTCGAGCAGGTCGCCAGCGAGACGCATCGGCTTGGCGGGATTGAAACGCCGAGCTGCCATCTGTTCGAACTTAGCCAGACCGAGCCGCCGGTCGATGTCTTCGAGGTCGTCGGCACAGCGCTTCGATCGGCGGAAGTCCTCGGCCGAAGAACAGCCGAGATGCACCTGGCTCTCGCCACCGATTTAAGCGACCCGGCCTTTGCTCCCGAGCCCTTGACCCGCGACGAACTGAGCGGTTATGCCGCGCGGCTCCGCGAGCAATCGGAAAAGATCTTCGAGACGCTCGGCGAGAAGCTCGATAGCCTTGACGAACCGATCGCCGCGCTCGCCCGACAGGTTCTCGCGGGAGGCCGTGCGCTCGTCGAACGCGTCGGCGACGTCGGGACATCGGAAGGAAACCTCGTGAAAATCCGGTGTCACGGCGACTACCATCTTGGCCAGGTGCTCTGGCAAGAAAATGACTTCGTGATCCTCGACTTCGAAGGGGAGCCGGGGCGAACCCTGGCCGAGCGAAGGCAGAAGCAGTCTCCCCTGAAGGATGTCGCCGGAATGCTCCGGTCGTTTGACTACGCGGCGTATAGCGAGCTTTTGACGGCCACGCTCGGCGGCCGAGAAAACTTCGAGAGGCTAGAGCCCTGGGCGAAGATCTGGAGGACCTGGACCTCGGCCATGTTCCTTCGCGCCTATCGCCAGACGGCGGCGTCGGGATCGCTCTTGCCCGAGGAACCGGCGACCCTTTGCCGGTTGCTGGACTTTTTCATGCTGGAAAAACTGATTTTCGAGCTACGCTACGAATTGAATTACCGTCCTGACTGGGTTCGGATTCCGCTCCTGGGAATCTTGCAACTCATTCATCCGACCGAATCGAAGGTGATCGAGGGAGTTGGCGGGGTCGACCCTTCCGGTTCGATCGGGTCCTGAAATTCCGAAGGCGGTGTCCGTTCGATCGCGACGGGGTGTCACCGTCGTCTGGGAATTGAGCCGCGACAACGAGGGTCTCACATGCCGGCCTCAGGGCGTCCGCAGTCGAGTCCGGGAGGGGGTAAAGCCCCCTCCCGCGTCATTATTGAAGGGGTCAGGCCGGAGATTGACGGCGGACGGTTCCCGATCAAGCGCGTCGTCGGCGAAGAGGTGGTCGTCACCGCCGATATCTTCGCCGAGGGCCACGACCTGATCCGCGCGGTGATCTTTCATCGCAAGGCCAATGAACCGGTCGGGCCAGGCGCGCCGATGACCGACCTGGGCAACGATCGCTGGACCGGGAAATTCGTCGTCGTCGAGCAAGGGCGTTACGAATATACGATCACGGCCTGGGTCGATGCCTTCGGGTCGTGGCGTCGCGACCTGGGCAAGCGGTTCGAGGCCGGGCAGGACGTCGCCAGCGAACTCCTCGAAGGCGCCGAGCACGTTCGGGCCGCCGGTCGACGCGCGGGGCGCGACGCCGACTGGCTCTTTGACCGCGCCGCGCTCATGGCCGGAACCGCCGACCAGGCCGAACGAGTCGCCGCCTCGCTTGACCCCGAGCTTGCCGACCGGATCGAGCTTTACCCCGATCTCTCCGCCGCGGCGACCTATGAGAAAACCCTCGGCGTGATGGCCGAGCGGGTCCGCGCGCGTTATGGCGCCTGGTACGAGATGTTCCCCAGGTCGGCCTCAACCGAACCTGGCCGCCACGGCACGTTCAAGGACACCGAGGCTCGTCTTCCTTATGTCGCCCGGATGGGTTTCGACGTGCTGTATCTGCCGCCGATTCATCCGATCGGCCTTGCCTTTCGCAAGGGGCCGAACAACTCGCTGACGCCTGGTGCCGGCGACCCCGGCAGTCCCTGGGCGATCGGCTCGGCCGAAGGGGGGCATACGGCGATTCATGCCGAACTCGGCACGCTCGCCGATTTCGATCATCTGGTCGCCTCGGCGAAGAACCTGGGAATCGAGCTGGCGCTCGACATCGCCTTTCAATGCTCGCCCGATCACCCTTGGGTCCGCGAGCATCCTCAGTGGTTCCGGCACCGGCCCGACGGCACGATCAAGTATGCCGAGAATCCCCCCAAGAAGTACCAGGATATTTATCCGATCGACTTCGAATGCGACGATTGGAAGAACCTCTACGCGGCGCTTCGCGACGTCTTTCTCTTCTGGATCGGCCACGGTGTGAGCATCTTCCGGGTCGATAATCCCCATACGAAACCATTCCCATTCTGGGACTGGGTCATCCCCGAAGTCTGGAACCGCTACTCCGACGCGATTTTTCTCGCCGAGGCGTTCACCCGCCCGAAGCTCATGCAGCGCCTGGCCAAGGGGGGTTATTCGCAGTCGTATAGCTATTTCACATGGCGGAATAACAAGCATGGTCTGACCGAATACTTCACGGAGTTGAACCAGACCGAAGTCGTCGAGTACATGCGCCCGAACCTCTTCGCCAACACGCCGGATATTCTTCACGAATATCTTCAATATGGCGGTCGGCCCGCGTTCATGGCCCGGCTCGTGCTGGCCGCGACCCTGGGAGCCACCTACGGGATTTATGGGCCGACGTTTGAGCTTTGCGTCGGCCAGGCCGTCCGGCACGGTTCGGAAGAGTATCTCGACTCGGAGAAATATCAGGTCCGGCACTGGAACCTCGACAGCCCAGGGAATCTCCGCGAGTACATCACCCGGGTCAACGAGATTCGCCGCGAGAACCCCGCGCTCCACGACAACCGATCGCTCCGGTTCCAGTTCACCGACAACGATCAGGTTATCTGCTACACCAAGACGACCGCCGACCGCTCGAACATCATTCTCGTCGTGGTGAACCTTGATCCGTATAACACGCAATCGGCCTGGGTTCGCCTGCCGATCGGCGAGCTTGGACTGGGCGAGGGACCGGAATCCGCCTATCAGGTTCACGACCTTTTGAGCGATGCCCGCTACCTCTGGCACGGCGAGACGAACTTCGTCAAGATTGACCCGTTCGCCTCCCCCGCTCATGTCTTCCGGGTTCGCCGCAAGGTCAAGTCCGAGCGCGATTTCGACTATTACATGTAACCTGATTTGACCGGGATGTTATATAGGAACAGGCAAGGGATCACGATGGAATTTGATGACGGATGAGCAATGACCAATGGTCAAAAGATAAGGATTTTTTATCGGTCATTGGTCATTGATCCCCTCAAGATTCCATCAGAACGTGCTTCCCCGCCTCTTCCGTCACGCGGAGTGCCCCGACGATGCCGCTGTTGACTGACTTCGACCTCTACCTGCTGGCCGAAGGAACGCACGCGCGCGCCTATGACAAGTTCGGGGCCCACGTTGTCGGCCGCCCCGGCGCGCTCGGAACCGAGTTCGCCGTGTGGGCGCCCAACGCGCGCGAGGTCTCCGTGATCGGCGACTTCAACGGCTGGAATCCTCGGGCCGACCCGATGTCTCCACGCGGGGAAACGGGCGTCTGGGAACGCTTCGTCCCCGGCGCCACGACAGGCTCGCTGTATAAATATACGATCACGTCGCGAATCGATGATTATCAGGTGGATAAGGCCGATCCGTACGCATTCTCGGCCGAGGTGACGCCAAAAACGGCCTCGGTCGTCTTTGACCTCAACGGTTATGAATGGGGCGATACCGACTGGATGAATTTGCGCCGGGGTCCGAACGCCGTGACCGCGCCGATCTCCATTTATGAGATGCATCTGGGATCGTGGATGCGTGGCGAGCCCAATCATCGCTGGCTTTCCTATCGCGAGATCGCTCCCAAGCTCGCCGATTATGCCGCCGGAATGGGATACACGCATGTTGAACTGATGCCGGTGAACGAACATCCGTTTGACGGCTCGTGGGGCTATCAGTCGGTCGGCTATTTCGCGCCGACGAGCCGGTTCGGCAATCCACATGATTTCATGTTTTTGATTGACACGCTGCATCAGCGGGGTCTCGGCGTGATTCTCGACTGGGTTCCCGCGCACTTTCCGAACGACGAGCACGGCCTGACCTATTTCGACGGCACGCACCTTTACGAGCATCCCGACCCCCGCCGGGGCCGGCAGTTGGAATGGAACACGTCGGTCTTCAACTTCGGCAGGCCCGGCGTGGTGAACTTCCTGACGAGCAACGCTCTCTTCTGGCTCGACAAGTATCACATCGACGGCCTCAGGGTCGATGCCGTGGCCTCAATGCTCTACCACGACTACTCGCGCAAAGCCGGTGAGTGGCTGCCGAACGAGTACGGCGGTCGAGAGAACCTGGAGGCGATCACCCTTTTAAGGCGCGTGAATGAGAGGGTTCACACGGATTTTCCAGGCACGATGACCTTTGCCGAGGAGTCAACCGCCTGGCCGATGGTCAGCAGGCCGACGAACGTCGGCGGCCTTGGCTTTGACTACAAGTGGGATCTGGGCTGGATGCACGACACGCTCGATTATATGTCGCATGATCCGATCGAGCGCAAGGATCACCATAACCGCCTGACCTTCCGGATGCTCTACGCATTCACAGAGAATTTCGTCTTGCCGCTCTCTCATGATGAAGTGGTTTACGGAAAGCGATCGCTGCTGGGCAAGATGCCGGGCGACGACTGGCAAAAATTCGCCAACCTCCGGCTTCTCTTCGGCTACATGTTCGCGCAACCGGGCAAGAAGTTGATGTTCATGGGTGACGAGTTTGGCCAGTGGAACGAGTGGAACCACGACACCAGCCTCGACTGGCCGCTTGCCGACAAGCCGTCTCATCAAGGTTTGCAGCGCTGGGTGCGCGACCTGAACACGGCGTATCGTGCCTTCCCCGCGCTTCATGAACTCGACTGTCATCCCGACGGTTTCACCTGGGTTGACTGCAACGACGTCGCGCAGAGCATTCTCAGCCTGATCCGCAAGGATCGATCGACGAACGACATGGTACTCGTCGTCTGCAACTTCACGCCCGAGCCACGGCACAATTACCGGGTCGGCGTTCCCGAATCGGGGCACTGGGACGAGGTTCTTAACGGCGACGCCCCGCTTTACGGCGGGAGCGGTCAGGGGAACGTCGGCGGACTCAAGACGTCGCCCGTCTCCTGGCACGGGCAGATGCAATCATTGAACATGACCTTACCTCCCCTGGCGTTGATCGCCTTCCGAAAGGCGAGGGATTGAGCGAGACAAACACCCCTTTTTCGGTTGTTTGAGGGAAACGCATCTTGTATCCTCGCGTTCGGATTGATCCCCCTCACCTGGTCGGACGCACGCTCATGCAGGATTTCAACCCGTACGAAGCTCCCAAGACGGACCTCCTGATCCCTCGCGAGATCGGCGAGGTCGGCGTCTGGCGCGATGGTGCCTTGCTGGTGATGAGCAAGGACGCCGAGCTTCCCGACCGCTGCATCAAGTGCGATGCACCCGCGGAAGGATGGCGGCTGAAGCGAAAATTATCGTGGCATCCGCCGGCCTATTACCTTCTCATTCTTCTTCACGTCGTGATTTACGTCATCGTCGCATTGATTATTCGAAACAAAGCCACGCTTTATATCCCGCTCTGCCCGGAACACCGCCGCAAGCGTCGGCGGTCCATCGCGATCGCCTGGGCTCTCTGCCTGACGGGCATCGGGGCGTTTGTAACGGGAATCTCTGGGCAGGGGAGGATGCAAGATACGATCACGCCTTTTCTCCTTGCCGGTGGTGCACTCACCTTTCTGGCTGGCCTGATCTGTGCCATTCCCGCGTCACAGACGGTCACGCCCAAGAAGATTGACAAGCAATACGTCTGGCTCAAGAAGGTTTCGCCCGAACTGCTCGCGGGCCTTCCGTCCTGGTACGCCTGACGGTCGGTCGGCCTTCCGAACGGCGGCGAGACCTGAGATAATGGACGAGGGACATCGAACGAACCGCCCCGCCCTATCCAGGTCGAACCGACTGACGGGATCAGACGCGATGACGACGAACGACCACCCCTCCTATCGGGGCCTGCCGCCGCTCGCCGGTCTGGCGACGCTGACGGAAGCGGCGCGCCCCGGCCTGGGCATCGACGCGTGCGTGGCCCGGCTCAAGCGCTATCATCACGCTTTTCGGCGACTCCACGGCATCTTCACCGCGAGGATCACCGCCGAGCCGATTTACGAACTGAAGACCGGCTTCTCGCACCACGCCTATCTCTGCGCCGAGCATGTCGAGGCGCTCCGCGTCCGGGTTGGCGAGATGCGCGAACCTCCGCTCGGCCTGGAGGCGGTTCCCGACCCGGCCCTCGACGTCGTCTTTGACGAGATCCTCGCCGCGCCGACGACCGATGCGCTTCTCGTCGGCCTTTATGAAGTCGCCCTTCCCGCGCTCGATGCGGCGCTGGCGCGGCACGCGGCCGAGACGAACCCGCTGACCGATGCCCCTTCCGTCCGCGTCTGCCGGTTCGCCAGGATCGAACTGGCCGATATGATCGCTTTTGGCCGAAAGTGCCTGGAGTGTCTGGTCGATGCCGCGACCCGAGAGGCATTGCAGCCCTGGGTTGCGCTGCTGACCTCAGCGCTCGCCTCGGCAGGCGGTCTCGACGGGGCCGACGAGCCGTCAGGCCAACCCCTGGAGCGGCTCTATTCGGCGACGCCTTATGTGTACGATCGCATCCCGCGCCGCGACGATCGGTTTGTCGACCTGTACAACCAGGGGGTGAATCCCGAAGCCTTTCTGTACAACCCGGCCTTCGACGCGAAGCCGAAGGCGCTGATGATGCTCTACAAGAGACTTCGCGAGATCGACGTTCCCGAGATGATGGCCGGGATCATCGTTGAGACAAAGGGGAAACCGTGGGGTTATTACCGGGACATGACCCGGCAACTCTGGGACGAAGCCCGGCATGCGATGATGGGCGAGGTCGGCTTCCTGGCGCTCGGGGTTGACTGGACCAAGGCCCGGATCACGCACAACTGGTCGCTCCGGCTCAACACCGAATGCACGCCGATCGAGCGGCACGCGGTTTTGTACTTCATTGAACAGGGGTTGATGTCGAAGACCGGCAAGCGTTATGAGTGGGAAACGGGCCTGAAATCGGGCATTCCCTTGATGGCGACGATCCAGGATTATGACTGGGCCGACGAGGTCTTGCACGCCTCGATCGGCCGCGAGTGGTACATCCCGCAGATCGGCAACTGGAAAGAAGCGCTCGAGTACGGCGACCTCTGCTGGACCCGGATCGTGAGCAACTGGTCGGCGGTCCGCGACCAGGGTTTGACCTCGCATGAGAACTGGTGGCCCGACGTTTACCGCCAGGCCTGCGACGTCTGGGGCATCACGCCCGATCCCGACGCCCTTGCCTTTCAAGAAACGTACGAGACCCAGCGCGCCGACCTCAAGAGCGTTTCGGGGAGCGCCTGAGATGTCGACCGACCGCGAGACGATCCCGAAAAGCCGGAAGGTCAGCGCAGGCGCGGCCTTATGGGGCGTCACCTATGATGTTTACGTCACGCTTCGCGACGATCCCCGCAACGGCCCGACCCGGATGACCTATCACGATGGAGTTCTGGAAATCATGTCTCCAGAATTCCGTCACGAACGCGCGTCCTTCCGGCTGGGGATGCTCGTCTGCGCCTACGCGGCGTCGACGGGACTCGACTGTGAGGCGACCGCCTCGACCACGTTTCGGAAAGGTCTGCCGGGGCAACGCAAAGGAACGGGCAAGGAACCTGACGAGAGCTTTTACTTCACCCAGCTTGACCGGATTCGCGCGCGTGAGACGCTCGACCTGAACGTCGATCCGCCTCCCGACCTCTGGATCGAGGTAAATAACCGGGTCAGCTCCGCGGGCAAGCTTTCTGTCTACGCCGGCCTGGGAATTCCCGAGGTCTGGCGGTATCGACCCCGCCGCCGGAGCCTCTGGATGGGCCAACTGAATGGAGAGGCTTACGTCGAGGTCGCAGAGAGCCGGTTCCTGGCGGGGTTGACTCCCGCGCTTATCCTGCAACTACTCGACGAGGCCCCGAAACGAGGTCAAACCGCCTGGGACGTCTGGCTCCGGGCCTTCTTCACCGAAGGCGCCCCGGACTTTCTCAGGCGGAGGGAAGAACACGGGCCGTTTTGACGCCGAGGGCTGAATTTCGCCGCCACACCAGGGAGGATCGACCGATGGATAAGATCGAAAAGACCGACGACCAATGGCGCTCGGAACTGTCGGCCGAGCAATATCACGTTCTTCGCCAGAAGGGGACCGAACGCCCCTTCACCGGGGCTTACTGGGACGTCAAGACGCCTGGCACGTATCGTTGCGCCGCCTGTGGAGAGCCTCTCTTCACATCGGACGCCAAGTTTGATTCGGGTTGCGGCTGGCCGAGCTTCTTCCAGCCGTTCGACCCCGAGAAGGTCGAGGAACATGTGGACCGCAGTCACGGCATGCTACGGACCGAAGTCACCTGCCGACGTTGCGGCGGTCACCTCGGCCACGTCTTCGAGGACGGGCCGAGGCCGACCGGACTCCGCTACTGTATTAACTCAGCGTCGATCGACCTGGACGCGAAGAAGGATTGAGCGAAACGTCACCCGGGCTCGGTCACTTCGCGGCGTCCTTGGAATCAGCCGGTGGCTTGGCGTCCTCGGTCGAGGGTGACTCGGCGGGGGCGTCCTGGCCTTTCTTGGCCTTCGAGGTCGAGCCTTTCTTGGTGCTTCCGGCGGTGGCGGGCAAGAGCTTCAATGAGGCGGAGTTCATGCAATAGCGGAGGCCGGTCGGAGGCGGACCGTCGTCAAAGACGTGGCCAAGGTGAGCGCCGCAGTCGTTGCACATGACCTCGATCCGACGCTCGCCCGTCTCGAAGTCGGGGGCGGTGTCGACCGCCTTCGGGCTGATCGGGCGGAAGAAGCTGGGCCAGCCAGTGCCGGATTCAAACTTCGTCTGCGAGTTGAAAAGGGGTGCGCCGCAGCAGACGCAGATGTAAGTCCCCTTGGTGTGGGTGTTCGCGTATCGGCCGCTGAAGGCGGGTTCGGTCGCCTTGTGGCGGGTGACCTGATATTGCATCGGGGTGAGCATCTTCCGCCACTCGGCGTCGGTCTTGACGACCTTCCGCCCCTGCGCCGGGGCTTCCTGAGCCGGGATCAAGGCCCACGACGTCGCCACCAGAGCCGCCGACAACGACACCGTTTTCCAGAACGCGCGACCTGACAACATCGAGCAAGCGCCTCCACGCGGCAAGGTGGTGAACTCAATCTTCAGCGACGACCCTTCCTGATATTATGGCGAGGCCGACCGGTGACTTCCACCCCCGGGATGGTTGGCCTGGAAATCGCTTTCAGGGCAAAGGGGAAGGGAAGTCTGATTTTTTGGCCGGTCATCGGTCATTCAAGACGTCGCCGTGAATTCTCCCCGTTTCCGTGACGAGTTGTCGATGAAGCTGGAACGGATCGACCTGCACCTTGTTCGCCTTCCGCTGGCGCGGCCCTTCCGCACAAGTTCGAGCGTCAAGACGTTTCTTGACCACATCCTGGTCCGGGTCGAGGCCGACGGCATTTCAGGATGGGGCGAATGCGCCTCGCCTTCGGAACCATATTACTGCGCGGAAACGGTCGAAACCTGCTGGCATCTTCTCAAAGACATCCTCGGTCCGCTCGTTCTGGGCAAGGACTGGGAAACGATTGACGATTTCGTCGCCCTTTACAGCCTGGTGAAAGGGAACCGCTTCGCCCGGTCGGGCCTGGAAATTGCCTGCTGGGACCTGATTGGCCGGCAAAAAGGCCAGTCCATCGCAAGGCTTCTCGGCGGAAGTCGGTCCGAGATTCTCTCGGGCGTCAGCCTCGGCATTGAGGATGACATCGCCATTCTTTTTGATCAGATTGCGCGTTATGTCGAGGAAGGCTATCGGCGGTTCAAGCTCAAGATCGCTCCGGGCCGTGACGTCGAGATCGTCCGACAGATTCGCGACCGCTATCCCGACCTGCCGCTTCAGGTTGACGCCAATTCGGCGTACACGCTCGACGACCTGGACACGCTCCGCCAGCTCGACGCGTTCCAGTTGCTGATGATTGAGCAACCTCTGGCGCACGACGACATCATCGATCACGCTCGGCTTCAATCCGCGCTCGCCACGCCCGTCTGTCTTGACGAGAGCATCCATTCGGCCGACGACGCCCGCAAGGCGATCGACCTGAACGCCTGCCGGGTCATCAATATCAAGGTCAGCCGCCTCGGCGGCCCGCGCGAGGCGAAGCGCGTTCACGATACCTGCTTCACTCGCGGGGTGCCGGTCTGGTGTGGCGGAATGCATGAGTTCGGAATCGGCCGAGCCGCCAATCTGGCTGTCGCCAGCCTCGCCGGATTCACGATCCCCGGTGATGTCTCGGGTTCGGACAGGTCTTATCCCGACGACCTCGTCGATCCGCCGATCCTCGCCCGCCGAGGTGTCCTCAAGGTGCCCGAGGGTCCTGGCCTGGGGGTCGCGCCGCGCCTCGATCGGATCGCCAAGCAGACCCTTCGTACCTTTTCCCTGACGAGCGTTCGATGAACTCGCCCCTTTTCGACCACCTCAGGCCCCTTCGCGGGGCGATGCTCGACGCCCTGAAAACGCTGGTCGACCACGAGTCGCCCAGCCTTGACAAGATCGCGCTCGATACCCTCGCCGAGACGATCACGACTCGCTTTCAGACCCTCGGCCTTTCCGTCGATCGGATCGGGAACGCGACCGGCGGCGACCATCTTCGAATCCGTCTCGACTCGAAACAGGCAGGCCCCCCTGCCCTGGTTCTCTGTCACTTTGATACCGTCTGGCGAGTCGGCACGCTCGCGCGGATGCCCTTCCGCGTCGACGAGGACCACGCCCACGGTCCGGGCGTTTACGACATGAAGGCCAGCCTCGTCGTGGCCGAGTTCGCCGTCCGGGCGATCCTCTCGGGCGACGTTGAACCGCCGCGCCCGGTTGTCTTTCTCTTCACGTCGGACGAGGAGATCGGCAGCCCCGACTCACGCCCACTGATCGAGGCCGAGGCCCAGCGGAGTGCCTTTGTTCTCGTCCTCGAACCGCCGCTGTCCGACGGCCGGCTCAAGACGGCGAGAAAAGGGGTCGGCCGGTTCACTTTGACCATTCAGGGGCGGGCCGCCCATGCCGGCGTCGAGCCTGAGAAGGGCCTCAGCGCCGTGACCGAACTCGCCCACCAGATCCTCGCGATCAACGCCCTTGCCGATCCAAGCTCGGGCACAACCATCAACGTCGGCCTTGTTCAGGGCGGCACCACGACCAACGTCGTCCCCGCGCTGGCGACGGCCGAGATTGATGTCCGCGTCACGTCACAAAAAGAGGCCGACAGGATCAGCTCGGCCCTTGGAACGCTCCGGCCCGTGGCCAGCGGCGTCATATTCGCTCTCCGCGGCGGATTCAACCGGCCGCCGATGGAGCGGACGCCCGAGGTCGCCTCTCTCTTTGATCGGGTCCGCGACGTCGGCCGGTCGCTTGGTCTCGACTTCGGCGAAGGCTCAACCGGTGGCGGCAGCGACGCCAATTTTACCGCGAGCCTCGGCCTTCCCACGCTCGACGGCCTCGGCGTCCCCGGCGCCGGGGCGCACGCCACGCACGAGCATATTCTGATTGATGCTCTTCCCGAACGCGCGGCCTTTCTGGCGGAATTGTTGTTGAAACTATAAGAGTTTGATGGATTGCAGGATGTCTCTTGATGACCAATGACCAATTTTCGGAATTCTTCGGTCATTGGTCATCCGTCATCCGTTTTTGAAAGACTTGACCACCTGAAATCGATCAAGATCCAGATGGATCAAACAACCCTGGTATCCCTCGATGAACCCCGAGATTTCCATCCGCCGCGCCGCGACGATTGCGGAGTACCGGGCCTGTCAGGACGCCCAGCGCCGGGCCTGGGGAATTACCGAGGAGAGTTACATCGTCCCCCTGGCCACGATGATCGGCGCCCAGGAACACGGCAGCCTCGTCCTCGGGGCGTTCTTGCCCGAGGGAAAGGCGGTCGGGCTGGCCTTCGCCTTCCTCGGGCGGGTGGAAGGACGCTTTTGCCTCTATTCGCAACTGACCGGGGTCGTTCCTGAGTTCCAGGGTTCAGGGATCGGCCGCCGCCTCAAGGCCGAACAGCGCGACTTCGCGCGATCGGAAGGCGTCTCCTGCCTCGCCTGGGCCTTTGACCCGCTTCAAGCGGGCAACGCCTGGTTCAATTTACAAATTCTTGGCGCGACCGCCGGTCGATACCTCGAAAATATGTACGGCCCCCGGTCGGACGCGCTCAACCTCGGCCGGGCCACCGATCGGCTCATCGCCGTCTGGGAAACCTCGGCAACGATCCGGGCCGATCCTCCCGCGATTGACCTCGCCAAACTCCCCCGGTTGATCGCCGCTGATCCGCCGACCTTCCACGGTCCGCCCGATCCCGCTCCCGAGGTCGTCTTCCTGGAAATTCCCAGCGATTTCCACGAGCTAAGAGCCGAAAGCCCCGGACGCGCCGACGCCTGGGAATCAGCGATCCGAAACGCCTTTCGAGCGGCCTTTGACGCGGGATACCGGGCGTCGGGATTCGTCCGCGACCGAGGCTATCTCCTGAAACGCGCTCGCATGTCTCGCAACGATCGCTAATTTGCAAAAGACACAGGACTCACGATCATGTACCACGCCGAGACGCTTTCCCTGAACACGAACGGTCGAGGAACGCAGGAGATCACCCGGCAAATTCAGCGCATTGTTCGCGATTCGGGCGTCGGTCGCGGGCTTTGCACCGTTTTCATCCACCACACCAGCGCCTCGCTGATCGTCTGCGAGAACGCCGCGCCCGAGGTCCGCGCCGATCTCGAACGCTTCTTCGGACGCCTCGTCCCCGACGGTGATCCCGCCTTCCGCCACACCGACGAAGGCCCCGACGACATGCCCGCTCATGTCCGTTCGATCCTCAGCCAGACCTCGCTCTCGATTCCCGTTGCCGACGGCCATTGCGATCTCGGCACCTGGCAAGGCGTTTACCTCTGGGAACACCGCACGTCTCCCCATCGCCGCCGCGTCACCGTGTCGATCGTCGGCTGAAATTGGCGTGAGAAGGGGAAGATTGAAAAGGGATTTCTTGAACGCCGCACACAATCTTGATTAACTTGGTCGAGTAAGTCAGCTTTACTTAACTTCGACAACCTTTGAGACCGAAGTTTAAGAGTGGAGAGGAGCTTACCAGGCTGGCACTGGTCGACCGCCGTAAGATGGAAAACGAAGCCAGGTGGCCGTGCCCGATGGAGTCGGGGCGGCCTGGGTGATTAAAGCAAGGAGAAGACCCATGAAGTGGGGGATTTTCGCGTGGGTGCTGTTGGTGGCGATCAGCCCGGCAAGCTTGATCGGCGCTGAGAAGGTCACGGGAGGGAGCGACCTGCAACGCCTTCAGGGGCGCTGGGTCACGAGGGCGGGAGCGCGACACAACATCGTCGTGACCTTGAACGTTGATGGAAACAAAGCCACCGTTGATGTTCGAACGCCGCAAGGGTTGAGCGTGCACGCTTCGGGCGAGTTACGCATCAATGAGTCGGTCGAACCCCGGGCGATGGACTGGGTCGGGTTCACCGGCCTTGACAGTCAGGAACTTCCCGACATTCCGGCGATTTACCAGATCAACGGCGCGACCTTCACCGTCTGTAACGGCGGACCGAGCAGCGCTCGCCCTTCAGCCTTCAAGGCGGGCGAGAATGTCCTGGCCGACGTTCACGTCTTCGAACGCCAGTGACGCGACGTGCATTGTTGACAAGGAAGATCGGGTCAATCTCCGCATAAGTTGCGAGGCCATCGCATGACGCCGAGGCGCTGGGTATGATGCCCTGACGTCGGACCGCCCGAAAGGGAACGAAGCGGTCAGGGCACGATGGGATTGAAGATCCTCCCCAAGGCGTCCGGAAACGGCCGAGGCACCCGTGAACCTCTTCATTGCGCAAGCCATTGCCTGTCTTCTTCTTTCGCAGAACGCCACCGCGGAACCACCGGCGGCCCAGGTGGATGCGAAGTCAACGCCGGCCGCGGTCAAGGCGGCCTTCTTGAAGATGCTCGACCGACCGAAGGTCGCGCTCGACGTTCAGTCGGAACCGCCGACGACCGACCCGAAGACCGGCGAGGTCGTCCAGCGCCTCAGCTTTGCCTCGGAGTTAAAGGTCGACGGCGCGACCGAGCGCGTCCCGGCGCTGATCGTCAAGGCGGCGTCGGCGGACGGTCAGCCCGCGAGGCGACCGGCCGTGATCCTCTTACATGGTACGGGGGGGAACAAGGACGGCATGCGGCCCTGGCTCAATGCCTTCGCCAAACGCGGATACATCGCTCTGGCGATTGACGCGCGCTATCACGGCGAACGATCGGGCGGGGCCAAGGGATCGGCCGCCTATGTCGAGGCGATCACCCGAGCCTGGCGCGTGAAATCGGGGATGCCTCAGGAACACCCGTTTTACTACGATACCTGCTGGGATCTCTGGCGGACGCTCGACTATCTGGAGACGCGCGACGACGTTGACCCGACCCGAATTGGAATGCTGGGCATCAGCATGGGCGGCATCGAAACCTGGCTCGCCGCGGCGGTTGACGATCGGGTGAAAGTGGCTGTTCCGGCGATCTCGGTGCAGAGCTTTGAGTGGAGCCTCTCGCACGACCTCTGGCAAGGGCGGGCCAACACGATCAAGGCCGCGCACGAGGCCGCCGCCCGCGACTTGAATGAGGAGCGAGTCAACGCGCAGGTCTGCCGAACCCTCTGGGACAAGGTGATTCCCGGCATCCTCGGCCCGTTTGACTGCCCGAGCATGATCCGACTCTTCGCCGGGCGGTCACTCCTGATCCTCAACGGCGAAAAAGACCTGAACTGCCCGATCGAAGGCGCCCGACTGGCGATCGATTCCGCTCAAGCGGCCTTTCGCGAGGCCGGCGCGAACGATCATCTCAAGGTGATCATCGCCTCCGGCGTCGGCCATGCCGTTACCGATGCACAAAAAGCCGAGGCGCTCGACTGGTTCGACCGCTGGCTCAAGCCCTGAGACGTTCCAAGGATCGATCGAGCGGACCGAGGATCAGTCAACCCGGATCGGCCACGACCCGGCGGATCTCGTCTTCAAGGCCGGAGAAGTCGATCGGCTTGGTCAGGTGCGCCGCGAACCCAGCTTCATGGGCGCGTCGGATATCGTCCTCGCGGCCGAAGCCGCTGAGGGCGATCCCCTTGACGGGCCATCGGGTAAGGGCATGACGCATCACGTCGAGACCGCTGCCATCGGGCAGGCCGAGGTCGCTGATGACCATGTCAAACCGGTCGGCATCGGCGGCCGAGATCGCCGCGGCGACGCAGGCGGCGTCTGTGACCTGGTGCCCTCGGCGGCGAAGCAGTCGACAAAGAATCGTCCGCGAATCGGGGTTGTCTTCCACGAGAAGAATGCGGAGCGTCGGCAAGGGGTCGGTCGACCGCGCGGCCTGTCGGGCCTCGGGCATCGGAGCAACCGGCGCATCGGTCGTCGGCACGATCAGCGTGAAGGTCGATCCCAGACCCAGCCCCGGGCTCGACGCCGAGAGCTTTCCGCCGTGAGCCTCGGCCAGGCTCCGGCTGATCGCCAGGCCAAGGCCGAGGCCGCCAAACTGCTTGGTCACCGATTCATCGGCCTGTTCAAAGGCGTTGAAGATCCTCGGCAGCGCCTCGGCGGCGATCCCGACACCCGAGTCAACCACCTCGATCACGATCGGAGCGTCATCGAGATCGTCCGACCGGGACCGGATCGTGATGAGTCCCTCGGGCGGCGTGAATTTTGAAGCGTTCTTGATCAGGTTCCAGAGCACCTGCTGAAGCCGGGGGGGATCGGCGTTCACATACGACCGCGACGCCGCGAGGTCAAGTTGAAGCCGCAAGCCGGCCGCCTCGATCTCCTCGCGGCAGATCTCCAGCGCCTCGCGAACCAGGAGATGCGCATCGACGGTCTGTCGGCTGAGCCGAAGCTTCCCGCGGCGGATCTGGGTCACGTCGAGCAGGTCATCGATCAGCCGGGCCTCAAGCGCGACGTTGCGGCGGGCGACCTCCAGCGTGGGACGGACCGAGGCCGGGGTTGTGGGATCGTCAAGCAAGGCCGAGACACCGACGAGGACCGGATTGAGCGGGTTCCGCAACTCGTGGGAAAGCACGGCGAGAAACTGGTCCTTGGTTCGGACCGCCGCCTCGGCCTCGTCGAGCGCCAGGCGAAGCGCTTCCTCGTATTGCTGGCGTTCGGTGATGTCCCGAAAATTGGCGACGACACCGGCCACGACCGGATCATCGAGCCGGTTCGTCGCGACGGCCTCGATGTCGCGATAGGTTCCGTCGGCGTGTTTGTGCTGGAACCGACCGGTGACCGTCGACCCCGGCCGGCTCAAGGCGGTCTCGAAGAAGGCTCGCCTGGCGGGGCGATCGGCCGGGTGGATCAGCGCGTCGTCGACGATGTTCTGGCCGACTCGCTCGTCGGCCTTCAGGCCGAGCAGACGCTCGACCGAGGGGCTTTCGTAGCGGATCGTTCCCGAGGCGTCGAACATCGTGAGAATGTCGGACGAGTTTTGCACGAGCAGGCGGAACCGATTCTCCGCCTGTCGGAGGGCCTCGTCCGCGCGTCGCTGTTCGGTGACGTCGGTATGAACGCCGACCCATTCGCGGATGGTCCCACCGTCGGCGGGAATGGGAACGCCCCGGGCGACCATGTGCCGGTATTCTCCGTCGTGGCGGCGAATCCGGTGTTCAACCTGGTATGGGGTCCGGTTCTTGAGCGCGGTGGCCCAGGCGTCGGTTGTCCTTTCCCGATCGTCAGGGTGAACAGCATCGAGCCATCCGAGGCCGGTGAGTTGGGCAAACCCCTGGCCTGTGAAGGTTCTCCAGTCAGGCTGGTCGGCGTGAACCTCTCCCTCGGCCGATGTCGTCCAGACGATTGCGGCCGAAGCCTTGACCAGAGACCGGAACCGCTCCTCGCTCTGGCGGACCACCTGATCGGCCGACTTCCGTCCCGTCACGTCGCGAAAATAGACGGTGAGCCCCTCGGCCGAGGGATACGCGCGGACCTCAAACCAGGCCCCTAGAGGTGCGAAAAAGGCTTCAAACGAGGCGGCGCGACCTGTCGCGACGGCCCCTCGGTAGTGCCGCTCGAAGTCGGAGCCGACCGCCTCGGGAAACGATTCCCAGATCGACTGACCGGCCAGCCCTTCACGAGACCGCCGGAGCAGGCGTTCGGCCTGGTGGTTCACGTACTCGAACCGCCAGTCGCGATCGAGAACGAAGAAGGCGTCGGTTATGCTCTCCAGAATTCGAATCGTCCGCGCCCCGGCCTCTTCGGCGTCCTCCTTGGCCTGGACGAGAGCCCGCTGGGCCTTGCGGGCCTCGGTCACCTCGGCCAGCATCACGCCCACGCCGACGACCTGACCCGAGTCGTCGACCGCCGGATAATACGTCGCGAGGTAATCGCCCCTCTCTCCGTCCTCGTCCTTCGGCCCGGCGCGGAACTTCATGTCGAGCACGGCCTGGCCTGACTCAATCACTCCGCGCAGGTGCGGTTCGAACAGATCGGCATCGTTGCCGAGGATCTCGCGGAGGTGCCGCCCTTCGTGCTCGTCGACCGTCCGGCCGTCGAGGTCGGCAAGCACGCGATTGACCCGGATGAATCGCAGGTCGCGGTCGAGAATCGCCACGCCAAAAGGCGCGGCGCTGACCATCGCGTCGACGTCGGAATGAGCCTGTCGGCAAAGTCGGGCGACGTCGAAGCTCTCAGCGGCCATCGCCGTGAGGTCTCGAAGCGCAGCGACATCCTCGGCCGTCCAGGCTCGATTCTGATGAGGATCGCTGACGCCAATCCCTCCCACCGTGACCGATCCACGCGAAACGATCGGAAGAATCAGGAATGATCCCTGTTGTCTTGCCTCGCCGCTCAATGTCGTCACTTGACAGGCCGCGAGAAGAGATTCACCTTCTGGTCCAACCGCCGCGCCAGCTCGTCTTCCATCGTTGATCCAGGTGGCCGCGGAAGGAGTCTTAAGGAGCCGACTCGCCATCCGCGCAAAGCGCTCAAGATCAGGATGGGTCACGGCCGCCCCGCACTGTTGAGGAGGACCGGCTTTCGCCGCGGTCGGATAATCCGATTTCAACAAAATCTCCCGCCCCTTCCCACACCCATATAGCGGTCCGACGCCACAGGGGGGGAACGACTTCACTCGCAATCGAGCCCAGTCACGGTCCAACCGTGCCTGTCTCTCCGCATGAAACGGAATGCTTGTGAACCATGATATCACAGCAAATTGCGAACCATTCTGGTCTCGCGCGGTTCGCCTTCTCGCTCAATTCAAGAATTCATGCGGATCACCCTCCAACCCGACCGAGCGCCTGGCTGAGGTCGTCCCAGAGGTCATCAGGCGATTCCAGGCCGACCGAGAGGCGAACAAGGCCCGGCGTGATCCCCTGGCGTTCCCACTGCTCGACGGCTTGACCGCGATGGCTGGTCGTGGCGGGATGGCTCAGCGTGGTGGCAACGTCTCCAAGACTCGGAGCAAACGGAATCGAGCGTAAAGAACGAATAAAAACGTCTGCCGCGTCTCTAACGCCGAGATCGACGGTGACGATCGTCCCGAAACCGCCGCGAAGGAGCTGAGACGCTCGGGCGTGGTCCGGGTGCGACGGCAGACCCGGATAGTGAACGGCGACAATCTCGTGTCGCGCGGCGAGGCGATTGGCCAGGTCGAATGCCGAGGCGCAGGCGCGGGCCGATCGAAGGCTCAGGGTTGAAACGCCCCGGAGCGTCAGCCAGCTTTCAAAAGGATTGCCCGAGAGACCGAAGGCCGAGGCGACCGCTCCAGCGCCTTCGACGAGCGATCTCGAGCCCGCCAGAAGGCCAAGCGTCACGTCGCTATGACCGCCGATCAGCTTGGTCAGTGAATGCGTCAGCGCATCCGCTCCCAGTTCCAGAGGGCGGCAAAGCAGCGGGGCAAAGGTGTGGTCGATCACGAGTCGGGCCGAAATGCCCGAGGTCTTGATCACCTCGGCCAGACCGGTGATATCGGCCAGGCGCAAGAGCGGATTGGAAAGCGTCTCGGCGAAGACGAGCCGGGTCCGCGTGGAAAGGGCCTCGCGTAAGGTCTCGGGCCGGGTCGCGTCGAAGATTCGATGACCGACGCCGAACCGCGCCAGCTCGCGGCTGATCAGGACGACGGATTTGCCGTAGAGGCCATCAGATATGGCGATCTCATCCCCCTGGCCGAGGCAGGATAGAAAGATGGCCGATTCGGCGGCCATTCCCGAGGCGCAGACAAGGGCCGCCTCCGCTCCTTCCAGCGAGGCGACCTTGGCGGCGAGCTGCGCGGCGTTGGGATGGCCGTCACGCGCGTAGATGAAGCCCGAGCGTTCCCCCTGGTACAACGCATCGATCTCTTCCAGGCCGCCCACCCGATACACAGCGCTTAGCTGAATCGGCGGAACGAGCGGCTCGGTGCTCGACGAGGCTGTCTCCGGTCCCCGGGCACAGGTTGTCGACGGGTCGGGTTCGCGGTGTCTCGGCGTTGGCATTGTGGGGGCTTCATCCGTGAGAAAGAAAAGAGCGTTGGCGCGGTTTTCAGGGTTTTGGAGCCGGATGGCTCGCGTCGATAGGCCGAAGGCTGGCGAGCAGGCGTTCCAGAAGGGCCGGGTCCACGGGTTTGACGAGGTGGTCGTCGATGCCTGCCTCCTTGGAACGGCGACGGTCGCCTTCCTGGCCCCAGCCGGTCAGGGCGACGATCACAAGGCCGCCGCCCCAGGGGCGGGAGCGGATCGCTCGGGCGACGTCGTAGCCGTTCAGGATCGGCAGGCCGATATCGAGAAGCATCAACTCGGGGCGATATGCCTCGGCCAGTTCGATCGCCGCGCCGCCGTCGTGGGCCATCCGAGCCTCGTGGCCGAGCAGTTTCAGGAGCCGGGAGAGCGTTCGCGCTGAGTCGTGATTGTCGTCGACGACGAGGATGCGAAGAGGCGACGACCGGGCGGCGGGTTCGGTCGCGATTCGCGCCGGAGGGTCGGTGGGCGTGGTCACGACGATCGGCAGGCGGACGATAAACTCGCTGCCGAGACCATGTCCCGCGCTTCGGGCCTCGACCGATCCGCCGTGCATCTCGACGAGGGTCTTGACCAGAGAAAGGCCGATGCCCAGACCCCCTTGCGCGCGTTCGAGCGAGCGGTCGACCTGGGTGAACATGGCGAAGACCCTCGGCAACATCTCGGCCGGGATGCCGACGCCATTGTCACGCACGGAGACAACCACATCGCTCCCCTGCCGCTCGGCCACGAGGGCGATGTCGCCTCCGCCCTCGGTATACTTGGCGGAGTTATTCAGGAGGTTGGAAAAGACCTGAGACAATCGGGTCACGTCGGCGTCGATGAGGATCGGCCGCGCGGGAAGCGTGACGGAGAGTTCATGCCCCGCTTTTTCCAGGAGAGGACGGCTGGTCTCCACGGCGTTCTGAACGATTGCCGCGAGTTCGACGCGTTCGCGGCGCAGTTCCATCTTGCCCCGGCTGATCCTTGAGACGTCCATCAGGTCGTCAATAAGCCGGACCATGTGCGTGACCTGCCGCTCCATGAGGGTCCGCGACTCATCAACGACGTCGCGGTCGTCGCCCGCGATCTTCATGATCTGAAGGCCGTGGCGGATCGGAGCGAGTGGGTTACGGAGTTCATGGGCGAGCGTGGCCAGGAACTCATCCTTCTGGCGGTCGGCGTCATGAAGCGCTTCCTCGGCGCGTTTTCGCTCGTCGATGTTGAAGGAGACGCCGGACATCGAGACGGCCCGCCCCGACGCGTCGCGAACGCAGCTTGCCCGGACGCAGACCCAGTGGATCGAGCCGTCGGGCCAGAGGGTTCGATACTCCAGGTCGAGCCCGTCGGCACGTTCGGCGGCGTCGTTGACGGCTTGACGCCAACGGGTCACGTCGTCTTCAACGATCGACGCGGCGAGTTCCTCGTAGGTGAACGATTCGGAAGGTCCGCGGCCGTAGTTGGCCTTGCAGGTCTCGGAGCAGTCGAGCCGTCCCGAGGCGATGTCGAGATCCCAGGTCCCCATCCTACCGGCCTGAAGGGCGAACCGGAGCCGATCCTCGCTCTCGCGCAGTTGTTGTTCACGGAGTTTTTGGTCGGTGATGTCGGCCACGGTGCCGTCGAGACTGACGAGCCGACCCCCCGACTCAACTGGATCAAAGTTCGCCCGCCCCTCGGCGAAGACCCAGCGCATCGAGCCGTCGGGTTGAATGACCCGGTATTCCTCGGAATACGGAACAGGATCGTCGGCATTCAACGCCGCCGCGACGCCCGATTGGACCCGCGTTCGGTCGTCGGCATGAATGGCGGCAAGGGCCTGTTCGAAGCTGATCGGCGCGTCTGTGCCGTGGAAGATGACGCGGAAGCGTTCGTCGGTGGTCAGAGCGTGCGTCGCCGCGTCGACGTTCCAGGCGCCAAGCTCCGCGGAGTCAAGGGCGAGTCGACGGCGCTTCTCGCTGGCGCGTAGTTCCGCCTCGGCCCGGCGCTGGGCGGTGACGTCGATGACGACGCCCGGCAGGCGAATGGCACGTCCTTCGTGGTCGCGTTCGACCCGTCCGCGCGCGACGACCCAGCGGCAGGAACCGTCGGCGGCGACCAGTCGGTAATCGGCCTCGAAGTCCTCGCCCGCTGCGATCGACTTTCCGAGCGCGGTGGTGACGCGGACGCGGTCATCGGGATGGACGACCCGCAGGTACGCCGCGATCGGGCCTCCCGAGGCTTCCTCGGGCGAGACGCCGAACATCCGGGCGAGGTTCGGGTCGGCCCGGACAACGTCGTCAACCGGGTTAAACTCCCAGGTGCCGACCTCGCCCGCGGCGAGCGTGGCTTCCAGACGCGATCGGGCATTCCGCAGGCCCTCTTCGATTCGCATCGTCTCGGTGATGTCCATCACGACGCCGACGAGACGAACGACCTTGCCCGACTCGTCGCAGACGGCGTGTCCGCGCTCTTCCATCCAGAGCAGACGGCCGTCATCGGGTCGAATCAGCCGGTATCGGGTCAGATAAGTGTCGCGATCCTCAATCGCCTCGCGGAAGATCGCCTGATAGTTCGCGAGGTCATCGGGATGGAGCAACGCGAGCCCCTGAGCGATCGATTCCAGGAACTGGCCGTCGGGCAGGCCGAAGACTTCGGCCGCGTTTTCCGAGGCTTGCAGCGAGCCGTCGACGGGACTCCATTGCCAGGCGACCATCCTGGCGGCGGTCAGCGCCATGCGGAGGCGTTCTTCACTTTCGCGGAGCGTCGCACTGGACTCGCGGCGCATTCGGGCGATCTGAAGGTGAGCGGTCACTCGAGCCAAAAGCTCTCGGGCGCCGAAGGGCTTGACGAGATAGTCGTCGGCGCCGGCGTCCAAGCCCTCGACCCGGCTTTCCTCACCGGCACGCGCCGAGAGCATGATGACCGGAATTTCCGCCGTCCGAGGATCGGCCCGAAGCGCCTTGAGAAGGCCGAAGCCGCCAAGCCTGGGCATCATCACATCGGTCAGGATCAGATCCGGCGGGAGGTCTCGGGCAGCCGCCAGCGCCGCCTCGCCGTCAGAAACGGCGTCGACCTGAAAGGTGCCGGAAAGAAGGCGGCGAACATACTGCCGCATGTCGGCGTTATCGTCGGCCAGGAGCACCCGGGGGCGATTGTCGTCGGCCTTGTTTGTCGGTTGAGAGCCGGAATAAATTGGGATTTCATCACAGGATGATCGTTCGGGAAGATCGTTGGCTTCGCGCTCGGCCTCGGGAAGCCATCGAAACGCCTCCTCAACATAGGGACGGGCGTCCTTCACTCTGGAAACGACCTCGTTTTCCGGGGCAATCTGGTCGGGCGGGAGATGGCCGGAGCCGGTCGGGATCGTGACGACGAAGGTCGTGCCTTGCCCGAGCACACTCTCGGCGGAGACCGATCCGCCGTGAAGCTTGACGACGTCATGAACCAGGGCCAGGCCGATCCCGCTCCCTTCGTGGGTCCGGCCGCGGGCGTCTTCGACCCGGTGGAACCGCTCGAAGAGTCGGGGCATTTCGGCGGCGGGGATACCCGTCCCGGTGTCCTGGACTTGAAGAACGGCCGCTCCTTCGCTCAGCCGGAGCCGGACGCTGATCTTGCCTTCAAGGGTGAACTTGAAGGCATTCGAGAGGAGGTTCAGGACGACCTTCTCCCACATCTCCGGATCGACGTGGACGAGTTCGGCGAGCGCGGGGCAGTCGACCGAGAGCGTCAGACCGGCCCGCTCGCAGGCGGATCGAAAGCCACTGGCGAGGTCGGCGGTGAGTGAGGCCAGGTCGGTCGGCCTGTATAAGGCCCGGGCGCGGCCCGCCTCGATCCTGGAGAAGTCAAGCAGGGTGTTGACCAGCCGCAAGAGTCGTCGGCCGTTGCGATCGACGAGTTTGAGGACCTCGCGGTTCTCGGGCAAGACCTGGTCGTCCGGCTTGGCGAGGATGTCCTCGACGGGGCCGAGCATGAGCGTCAAGGGGGTGCGGAACTCATGGCTGACGTTCGAGAAGAAAGCGGTTTTGGCCCGATCAAGCTCGGCGAGCTTGTCAGCGCGGTTGCGCTCTTCCTCGTAGGCTCTGGCGTTGGCAAGGGCTGTCGCCACCTGACCGGCCAGCAGATCAAAAAAAACACGATAGCTGTCGTCGAAAGGGCGTCGCGGGCTGACTCCGACCACGACAAAGCCGGCCGCCTGGCTCTGGCCGGGCCTTGACAGGGGAAGAACGACCGCTTGCCTTGACGGTTCGGGCCAGGCGCCTCCCGGCAACGGCCCGAATCGTTCGGAAAGGCCGTCGACCACGCCCCCCCCGCCCCCCTTCGCCGCCGAGAGAAACGGCCAGGGTCCCGACTCGTCCTGAAGATCGATGGCGATGGGGCAGATGGGCGAATCGCGGTCGACCCCCGTTGATCCGGCGAGAGTCAAGCGTCGACCATCGGCATCAAGCAGGTAGAAAAGGACGAAGGAAAGGTCTTTGGGGTTGCCCGCGAGAAGCCGGGCCGCTGTCTCACAAGCATCCTCGGCCGACCTCGGCTCGTCGGCCGTTCGCGAGGCGAGTTCGCGGAGCGTTCGCAGCCGACGTTCGCCAATCGTCCGCTCGGTATCCTCGGTCACGACGCAGAGCATCCCGCCGATACCCCCCTGATCGTCGGGCACGGGGCTATAGGAAAAGGTGTGATACGTCTCCTCGGAGAATCCTTGCCTTTCGAGGAAGAGCAAGAGGCCCTCGTCCCAGGTGGCCTGGCCGGTCTGAACGACCGACTCGGTCCTCGGGCCGATGTCGCCCCAGATCTCGAACCAGACCTCACGCGCGGGCCGACCCAGGGCCCAGGGGTGCTTCGGGCCGAGGGTCATCCGGGCGTAGTCGTCGTTATAAAAGAAGGTGAGATCCGGTCCCCAGCCGAGCCACATGGCGTACCGCGACGAGAGCATGACCCCGACGACCGTCCGCAGCGCCCGCGGCCAGGTCTCGATCGGGCCGAGCGGGGTTTGACTCCAGTCAAAGACCCAGGTCCGCTCGCTCATCTCGCCCTTGCCGACAGGCAAGGCGATGGGGTCGCGCGTCGGTTGCATTCCGTTTGGCCTGGTTCACGCCTGGGTCCGTCGCTCCGCCTCACCCGCGAGTTGGCATTCTAACCGATCCCGACTCGGACCGACCACCCTTTGACCATTGCGACCGGCCGGGAGTCTCTCCGTCGATTTCAGGGGATGTGAAATCGAATCTAATGTATCAAAATTTCAACAGACAACGATCCCATCCAAACCCAAAACTCTTGATCTTTGAAGAATTCTCTTGTTCTGGTCGGAAATGTTTTCTTCAATCGATCTTGCCCCGGTTCGTCATTATCGGCAGAATCTGTTTCTTGTTTGTACGCAGACGATCTTAAAAAGTTGTACTGGATCACTCAGACTCTCTGGTTTCAGGGGATTCACAGGGAAGTTTGCTCAGAAGACCACGTCAGATAGGGAACGACTCCTCGGAGCCGGTTATCGAAACCTGGTCGAAACTTGACGTTACATTAGGCGAGTGTCGTTGACAAAGTTGCACGAAGGCAACTCTCGGAGAGTTTTTTTGATTTCGCTGGTGCGTCTTTCTCCAGGGCGCACCATAATGCCGTTCCAGGCCACCCAAGCCGCCCTGAACGCGATCTCGCGATCATCAACTTAAGAACTTGCCAACTGACTTGAAGCAACCGGCCGAAGGACGATCCGGGCTTTTGTGAAGCCAGGGTCAACTGCGGGCCCCTCTTATTTCTCAACCCAGAGGAGTGTTCAATGATGAGGTGCCGAGGAATCTTGCTATGCTCGACCCTGGCCGCGCTGCTTGGGGGCGGGTCTCGGTCTCAGGCGGACATCATCGCCGTCGAGAATGGTACCCCCGACGTACTCCGATTTACCTCGGCGGGCGCTCAATCAACGTTCGCCACGACAAATCTGGATTCGCCGATCGGAGTGACCGTTGGTCCGGGCAATAACGTTTACGTCGTGAATAACGGCACGTCGAACTCAGTCGCCGAGTACTCCGCGACCGGAACGCCGCTCGGCTTTTTCGTCACGAATGCGACGCCGCCGGGCAACACGCTGAATGCGCCTGTGGACATTGCCTTTGACGGAACCGGTAATGCGTATGTGACGAACGGAACCATGCCGAATCCGCCTTATGGGTATGTCGCTCAGTACACGTCGGCGGGGGCGTTCACGCAAACCTTCGGGACCGCGAACACAAACATGCCCACCGGGATCGGCTATAATCCGGCGAATGGTTTACTCTACATTGTGAATAGCGCCGCAACGGGCGACCCTGGTCCGAACACGAACTCGTTCCTGATCTACAACCCCGCCAACATCGCCGCCGCGCCGACGATCGTGACCCCAACCGGCGCCGGTATGCTCGACGGCGGCCAGCAGGTGGCCTTCGATCCCACCGGGCACGTCTTCATCGCCAGCAACGGCACGACGACCGGCGTCTCCATGATCCAGGAATACAGCGCGACCGGCGCTTACATCGCCACGATCGACACGGTCCCCGGCGGCAATGCCGAGGGCGTGACCTACGACCCGACGACGAATACCCTGTACGCCTCCTTCCTTGGCGGCGGCGCTGAGCCGACCTCGACCAGCGGGTTCATTGAAAAATACGTCTTCAACGGCGCCACGTTTGACCCGGGCGTCCTCTTCGCCTCGGGCCTGAACTTCCCGACCTACCTCGCCACCCTGAACGCGGTTCCCGAACCGACGAGCGTGGTGCTGATGGGCCTGGGAGTCTTGACGATCGTCGGCGTCGGCGCCCGACGGACCAAGCTCGCCGCCTGAAGAACTCTCGCGTTCTTCCCGTCAACGCTCATCTTCTGAACAACACGAGGGCTGTCCCAATCTTGCACTGGGGCGGCCCTTGTTCTTTGGTGCTCAAGCCCTGACGCGACACTTTTTACTTAAGGACAGAGGACAGATTTTTCCTCTGGCCTTTGAACTCTGGCCTCTGGCCTTGGGCTATTCCGCGCCAACCCCGATGAACGATGACGGGTATGGATTGATCCGTCAGTCATCGTTACCTGGTTGGAACCGACAAGGGAGCGGCGGTTCCATCGCCACGATCACTTCTTGACCGTGGAACGAATCGGCTCGCTGGCGGGAGTTGATTCCGACATCGGTCTTCGCGGTTGCGGCGCGGGGAGCATCGAGCCGGGCAAGCCGAAGACACCGAGCAAGGCACAAAGTTGCTGGTTGACCCGGTTGAGTTCACCAAGCCGCCTGGCCAGAACCTCGGGGTCGTCGGTCGTCGTCGCGTTGGTCGTCGGGACCGCCTGGCCGGGCGAGGCGACGAGAGCGTCGCGGAAGGCTCGCGATTGGTTCTCGGCCCGCTCGGACGCGGCGTTGAGGTCATCGATCGTCTCGACAAGGCGACGTTCGAGGTCGGACGTCGCTTCGGTCAACGAGGCGATCCGATCCTGATCGGCCGCCGACCGCGATCGAGCCTCGTCCAGTTCCAGGCGAAGCGCCTTCACGGCCACGCCCGATCGATCGTCCTCGGAGTGACGTTCGGCCCGGAGACGTTCCAACTCATCACGAAGCGTCGCGGCGGTTGTCCTCGATGCAGCGGCCTCTTCGTGAGCGTTTTTGAGCATGCCGTTCACACGCGCAAGGTCGCCGGAAAGCCCTTCGGCTCGCCCGAGAGCCTGCTCGACCCGGCGGTCGGCGTCGGCCAGTCGTGCCGACAATGGATCAACCTGACCGCGAAGCGCGGCGACCTCACCGGCGAGTTGATCGCGCTCGACGCGCAGAGACTTAATCTCGGTCGTCGGGGCGGAAGACTGTTCCGCGTCGGCCCGAAGCCGGTCGACCTCGCCCGTCAGGCGGTCGCGTTCGGCGCGTGCCGCGGCGACCTCGGCCCCGAGCCGGATGGCCTCGGCCAGACGTTCCTCTTCAAGACGCTCGATCTGGCCGCGAAGGGTCTCGGTCTCGGCCCTGGCGTCGTTGACCAGACGCTCAGCCTCATCCGACCTCTCCCGCCAACGATCCACCTCCGATCGGAGTCGATCGCGTTCGATGCGTCCGGAATCCACCTCGGCCCGAAGTTCCTGGACGGACCGCGCGGCCGTTTCGGCGGTGTTAAGCCTCTCGCGAAAGGTCTCGACCTCAAGCGTCATCCGGGCCAGGTCGCCCGCCAGGCGGTCGCGTTCCAGGCGTGTTGAGGCCACCTCAGCGCCCAGCCGGATGGCCTCGGCCTGACGCTCGTCTTCCATCGCGGCGATCTGTTCGTGAAGAGCGTCGACGCCCGCCCCCGCCTGTTCGTGACGCTGATCGGCCTCGGCGGTTCGCGTCCTCGCGTCTTCCAGTTCCTCGCGCAAGGCTTCGGCGTCTCGATTCAGGCCATCGCGCTCGGCGAGGGCTGTCTTGGCTTCGTTTTTGAGCCGGTCGAGTTCCTGGCCAAGGCGGTTGCGTTCCGCCTGCTCGGCCTTCCACTCGGTTTCGAGCCGAAGAGTCTCGGCCTGATGCTCCTCGATGAGTCGAGCCTTTGTCTCCTCGGTTCGTTGGGCCGCGTCAATGAGTTCGGACCGCAGGAGATCACGCTCTTTTTGCAGGCGGTCGCGGTCGTTGGAGGCGAGCTCGGCCTCGGCCGTGATTTTGTCGAGGTCCTTCGCGAGGCGGTCGCGTTCGACAGTCAAGGCGATGGCGTCGGCGGCAAGTCGGACGGCCTCGGCACGGTGATCGTCGACGAGTTGAGCGTCGGCCTCGGCCTTGTTGAGCCGGCCGCGGAGCGTTTCAAGTTCCGCGGAAAGGCGGTCGCGATCGGCGACGACCTTGTCACGTTCGGAATAAAGAGCCTCCGCGCGGCGGCGGGCCTCGATCTCGCCCTCGCGCGCGGCCTCGAAATCACGTCGAAGGCGATCCGACGCGGCAAGGGCGTCGGTGAGTTGTTGCTTGACGGTCTTGATTTCGGTTTCGAGGCGGGCCAGGTCGGCGGAGAGGCGTTTTTGGTCCTCGGCAATCGGAGTTGGTCGGGCGTTCGATGCTCGCGGTTGATCCGACGGATCGCGCGGTTCCGATTCACGGGACGGAGTTGGGGCTTCCTCGGGCGCGGCGGCCTGGAAAGGCTTGCCGCAATGCTTGCACTCGACGTGGCGTCCAAGGTGTTCGGGCCGGATCTTGAGACCGGTGCGATGGCAATGGGGACAGGCAATCAAGATGTGAGCCATGACGATTGCGCTCTTCTTTACCGACGTTGGCAGCCGCGAACATCCTAGCAATACCGATTCGGCCAGGCATTCCGCGGCGACAGGCGAGGTCCGCCAGGTCTGTGACGGGGATGCGTCCGGCTCGCCCGGTCATGCAGTCGTCGAGGTCGACCTGATCGAAGTTTACAATAATGTCCAGGAATTGTCAGAAGGAAAAGAGCGATCGCCAGAATGAGTGGTCGACCCTGGCGATTTTGCCCATCATGACGATCAGAACAGACACGGCTTATCTCGGCGCGTCTGGCGAAGGAGCGAAGTTGAAACAGAAAGGCCGGATGAGAAATCTCATCCGGCTCGCGGAATGATCGCCGATTAGTTTTGGGGATGGGCGTCGTGATCTTAGTTATTGATCACCGGTCCGGGAATCGTCTGAGAATCCGGAGGACGACCGACCGCCGTTCCACCAACGGCCGCGGCGGGCGTAATTGTGGTGGTGGGTGTCGAACCCAGCGACAGAACGGTGAGGATGGGAGCCGGCGCCGGAGTGACCACCGGCGCGGTGGGAATAGGCTGCGGAGTGGCGGCCCGGCCGACGCCCGCCGCGGGAGCGGGATGCGACTCGACGAGCGTCACCGCCAGGGCGAATGCGGACATCGCCAGCGTTTTCCGGATCGAGAGCATGACACCTCCTTGGGAAACAGGGAGTCGGTCGATCGGATCACTTTTGTACGGATTATACTGTCGAAGCATTTGGAATGCCACGCCGTCTCCAAAATTCGACAGGGAATCAATCCAGGGTCCAGAGTCGAACACTCTTATCCTTGCTTCCCGAGGCGAGCGTCCGGCCGTCAGGCGCAAAGGCGAGGCAATGCACGGAGTCGGAGTGACCGCGCAGGAGCAAGGGATCGCCGAGAGTTTCGAGGTTCCAGACGCGGATGATCTTGTCGTCACCGGCCGAGGCCAGACGGCGGCCATCGGGGGCGAAACCGAGCGCGAGAACCCAGCCCGGGTGGCCGGTCAGGGTTTGTTGAAGCCGCCCCTCGGCGACGTTCCAGAGGCGAATGGTTCGGTCGAAGCTGCCCGAGGCGAGCGTGGCGCCGTCGGGGCTGAAGGTCAGTGCCCAAACCTGCCCGGTGTGGCCGTTGAGGGTCGCTCGGGGCAGGCCGGTCGAGAGATCCATCAGTTCGAGGGTGGAACCGGCGCCGGTCGTGGCCACGGTCTGGCCATCGGGAGCGTAAGCGGCAAGGCGGCCGTCGGGGTCCTGTTTGGTGAGGCTGGAACGCTCGGTACCCGAGGAGACGTCCCAGAGCCGGACCGTGCCATCATGGCTGCTGGAAACGAGGGTCTCGCCTTCCAGGGTGAAGGCAAGAGAGACGACCCAGTCGGGGTGACCGCGAAAAGTGCCGGCGTCGGTGCCGGAGTGAACGTCCCAGAGCCGGACCGTACCGTCGCGCCCGCCCGAGGCCAGGAGGCGGCTGTCGGGCGAGAAGGCCAGGCAGAGTACCGTCGCGTCGTGCCCCTTGAGGGTTAGAAACTCGGGCGCATTCGAGTCGTCCGCCGACGTACCCAGGATCGAGCCGAGACCAGGGGGCCGAACTCCTCGGAACGGGTCATCGTCGCGGGGCGAACCAGCGCCCGAGTCTCCGGGGGTTTTGACTCGGCTCATGAAACGTCACTCTACCTTCGATTCAAATTTAACAGTATGTCTACCGCACAGATATAGCCATTGGGGTCCACTTCAATTCTCCTACGGCACTCAGGAATTTCTTTGCACTTCCTCCTTTATAATCGGTACTTCCAACGCGGTAGCAAAGAACATCGCCGCAGACGCGGATGTTAAATTCAAGTGGATTACGCCCCGACTGAAAAATATAGACGAACTCTGGCGTGGTGTCGCTACTAACGGCGGCATTGCTAGAGATCACTGGCGACATCGAACGCAAAATTCTCATTGACATTTTCGACGGGTCGTTTTCAAGAGAAACAGCTGATCTATCGCCAACACGTTCTAGTCTGGCGTGAAGAACGGCGCCTACCGCCATCCTTTCCAAGTCTGCAGTTGTTATTGGCCGATCAGACGATGTGCCAAGGCAACCGAAAATACCTGATATTATCAATATAAAAGGCAAAAACCGCGTCCATCGTGCCCAAGTAAATGTCGCCCAGGTCGTCGCAGAACACGCCGTTGTGTGGTGAGGCTCGTGCTGCATAGGCTGTCGAAGTGACGAGCGTTGCTGATCTGCTACAAAAATTACGATGAGAACTTCCTCAGCTTGGTCCAACCGGCCGACAGCGTGCTCTGGTGTCATAGACCCTATACTCTCAATACATCGCATCATCGATTATGGATATTCTTACAGGATATCCGATAGCTTTTCCGATCGTTACGGGCTTCACTGACCAGGGCCTCGACCATAGCATCGTCGCGGGCCAGCCGCGTAGTGTGTCGGAAAAAAGCCTGACTTCGATTCCCTTCCGATTCAGGTCGGCTTCGCTTCCTCGGCCGAGACACGTTGGGGCTTCGCCGAAGCAATCCCTCGGCCAAACCGGCGCGCCCGGGTCCGTCGGATGGCCGAAACTTCCACAAGCGCGACGATCGCGATCAGGCAGGCGGTCTGACCAAGAAGGACGACCGTTCCAAAACCGTCGAGGCGGCGCAGGAGCAAGGCACCCAGACCCGCGCCGAGCGAGACCAGCATCAGGAGCCGGACCGACTGGACCGGCGACATGCTGACCTCTTCCAACCGATACGAAAAATGCCTCGGGTTGTGCAAGAAGGGCTGATCGCGCTCACCCATCCAGATCAAGAACACGACGGCCGACTCGTAAAAAGGGACGGCCATGATCAGGACCGGGGCCAGGACGAGGTTGCGCGACTCACCAGGTCCATATCGGTAATACGTTCCCGCCACCGTCATCGCGCCGAGCAAAAATCCAAGGAACCAGCTTCCGCTCGACCCCAGAAAGAGCCGGGCCGGGTATCGACTGTAGATCAGGACGCCGCCGAGCCCCCCCGCGAAGATAAGCAATGACGCGGGCGCGAAGAGGCTGCCTACCTGTGTCTGGCTGACCGCGAACAAAAGCGTCGCGATCAGGCCCACCCCGGCGGCGAGGCCGTCCATGTTATCGAGAAAGGCGAAGGCGTTGACCAGGCCAACCACCCAGACCACCGTGACCAGGCCGCCGAGGATCGGGGAATTCAGCGGCCCGAACAGGGTAACTCGCGTTCCCGAGGCGGCCAGGACCGACGCGGCGACGACCTGAAAGCCCAGACGGAGCCGCCAGCCCGGTTCGAACAGGTCGGTCGCCAGACCGGCGAGCATCACCAGCGTTGCCAGGCCGAGGATCGTTCCAAGTTCGCTCGATCGATACCAGAGGCCATCGACGTATCGGCCGACCGACTCGGGCAAGAGCCCCTTGCCAAAGGTGCAAACGCCCGCCGCGACCGCGAACCCGGCGAAGGACGAGATCCAGAGCGCCAGGCCGCCGCCGATCGGCACGCCTTCTCGGTGGCCGAGCGAACCGCCTGGAAATTCCGAGAGGCCGCCGGGACACCATCGCCGGACCTTCGAGCAAAGCAAGACGCTGAGCGCGAAAGCCAGGGCCGCCAGAACGCCCCCCGCGACCGACAGAGCCGCGGCGTCTTCCTTCCGCATGATCGCCCGCCTCGGGACCTTTGGGTCCGTCTCCTGTACCCTCGCCGACACGGCCGATACCCATTGGACCCGTACTGGTCTCCCTTGTCCAAGGAAAACCGTTCCGATGCGCGATCGACCTTGCCCGGAACCGGCCGTCGACTCACACCGACCGCGAGGCCGACGCGACGTCGCGAGGACCGGGCCGCGGGTCGCGGCCGACCGGCCGAGACCACCTCGACAAACTGGATCGAAACCGAATGTTTGCCGTAAGCCTTGGAGAGAATCAGGTCGATTCGATTCTCCGTCGCGCGGTGCCAGGTCCAAACTGAGTACGGAAACAAAACGACCAGGAGAGGGAAACCGTGAACATTGCTTCCCCACTTGGAGAGTGGTACATCCAAGATTGTCAGATCGGCCACAAACATAACCATAAGTCATGACGCGACTCGAACCAACCTGGGTTCTCGCCGATGCCAGCACGCACTCTCCTGTCGGCGGTCGAGAGCGACTATCTATTGGAGCTATTTTCCCGCGACCGATTCAAGGAACTTCGCGGCGGCCGTATCTGGGTGCGCCGCGATGAGCCGTGCGGCGTATTCGCCCGCCTTTTTCAGGTCCAGACCTGGCCAGCTTGGCGGCGTGAACTCACCGGCATGCACCGCGGTCAGCATCCAGAGTGCGTTCGGGTGGGTTGGATCGATCGCCAGGATCTTGGAATACGTCTCGACGGCCTTCGCCTGGTCGTGATTCACGAAGAGTTCGTAATCCCCTTTCAATTCCAGCAAGGTCAGGGCGTCGGTCGTGGCCTCGCTGTCGCGGACCTGCCGCGCCGCTTTCAGACACTCCCGAAACGGCTTTTTCTGGCCGAGCCTGGCCTGGCAACTTGCCTCGACGAGCACGGCGCGCAGGTAATTCGGATCGGCCTTGCGGGCGGCCTCGACAAGGCTGAGGGCCTGGCGGGTTGCCTGGTCGTCGGTGACACTGGTCGACCGGCTGAGGATCTCAACCGCCGCGTCGCATTGCGTGCGCGCCTCGGCGCTGGTGGTGGGCACCTTGGCGATCTCTTTCGTACCAAAAGGCCCCGGCTTATTGGGCTTGAGAAAAAGCTCGGTGGCGAACCAGGCGGCGAGGGCGTGGACGTCGCGGTTGTTGCCGCCGTCGCTGACCTCGGCAATGGGCGAGGGGGAATCTTCCTTCGTGTTCGAGAGGTCTGTTAACTCGGCCTTCCAGACCGGCCCGCCGTTCTTGCGTTCGACCGCGCCGGTCAGGAGGTAGCGGACGCCGATCTTCCGAGCCGCCTTGACCCGCGCCGCGGGATCGGCCTCGCTAGGAAGTTCTGAAGGATCGAGCACGAGCAGGCCGGTGGCGTATCGAAGATCGGCGGTGACGGCGAGCGTGCAGCCTCTTGCCAACGCTCCGAGTTCGGCATCACCGGCCGGCGCGGTGAAGGGGACGACGGCGATCCTTATCCGCCCGGCGAATGCCTTTTTCGCGGCATCGACCTCTTCCGCGTCGACGCGGACATCCTTGAGCGAGGTCTCGCCCCCTCGGACTGGCCGGGCGGGCATGGCTCGATCGCGATACGTGGTCGGAATCACCGCCAGAGCGGCACAGGTCGCGAACAGCCAGGTCGTCATGTTCGATTCCGGTTTTCGTGTCGATCTGAATGGGGTTCCGTCCGCGACAGTCCTCATCTTCGCCCACCATACAACGAGAGCCACTCGGAGGGCCAGAAGAATCCTAGGTCTTGCCGGGCTGTTTGCTTGTAAAAATGACCGAGGACCGAAGGGCAATCACCGGCGGAATCGATAGGATGAAGAAAACAGGTGAGGATCTTTTGCTTGGGAATTTTCGGTCCTCGGTCTTTTTTGAGGACAAGACCGCGCGACCAAGGCCCGCAGAAAAGCTGGTCACGTGGAAATCTGAATTCAAAATCCACGCAAGGTCAGGGAGCCTTGCCGTTGGGATTCTTGAGCGAGAGGAAACCGGGGTGATCGCGGACGGCGGCGAGGTCGGGGTCGTCGAGGTTGGAGACCTTGCCGGGGTCGCGCTTGAGGGACTGTGTGAGAAGGTAAACCGCCTCGTCGCGGAGCTTGCGAGACTCGTGAGGGCTCGTGCCGGACGACCGGCCGGCGGCCCAGGAGAGGTGACAGGCGGCGTTGAAGAGGTCGACGGGACTTTCCGGCGAGAGCCGCGCGAGACGCTGCGCCGCGGTGACGACCGCGCGGACCTGGCCGAGAGCGCGAAGCGTCAGGCAACGTTGAGAGAGCGTGTTGCGCAGGTCGGTCTTGAGGTCGGGAAGCTCGGGATGTTCCTCGACGAGCGCCGTGCGTTCCTGGGCCGCCTGATTCAAATAAGTCAACGCCTCGTCATGCTTGCCAAGGCCGTCGTAAAGAATGCCAAGGTGATTTTCCGCTGATCCGAGTGACCGGCGGTAGTCAATGACCTGGCGGTTGGCCTCGACCAGCCGTCGACATTCCTCGATCGCGCGCAGGTCGGATCGCGAGGCGAGTTCCGCCTGTCCGGCGTCGCTCTGCAAGCCGGCGAGAATGACCAGGGCGTTGACCAGGTTATCGGCGTAATCGGGAATTGTTCGGAAGATCAGGCGTTCGTAACCGTCAATCGCGTCATTCAGCTCACGCTCGGCCTCGGCGGCCTGATTGAGATCCTGAAGGACCAGGCCGGTGTTGATGCGGTAATGGGCCAGGCGATCGGCGTATTCGGGAACCTCGGGGTCAAGCGCCTTGAGGTCGGCGATGGCGTCGCGATAGGCCGACTCGGCGGCGAGAAAGGCGGTCTCGGCCTGCTCGGCTTTTCGCGCGTTTTTCAAGGCCCGGCCTCGATCGTAAAGAACGACCGCGAGGTTGCCCCGGCACCGCGCCCGATCACTCCGGTACGACGGCGTGGCAGGGTCAGACTTGACCAGAGTGTCGTAACGTTCCAGCGCCCTTCGATACGCGGCCTCGGCCTCGGCGTCCTTGTTGAGAGCGGAGAAGAGGTTTCCAAGACTCGTCTCGGCGAAGGCGAGGCGGTCGCGAACCTCAGCGGTCGCATGGGCCAGACTGGCAAGCGCGCGAAGCTCGATCAGTGCGGCGTTGTACGACTCTTCCGCCAGGCCGTTTTGACCCTTGACCCGGAACGTCTGGCCCAGGCCGATCCGGCTTTCCGAACGACCCAGTCGAGGCTCGATCAGGTCTGAATTCGCGGCCGAGACGTCATCAAAGACGGCCAGGGCGGCGCGATAGGCGTCCTCGGCGCCGTCAAGATTGAGAAGAATGGCGCGGACCTCGCCGAGGCGGTTGAGAGCGTGCCCGGATTCGAGCCGAAGGTTAAGGTCGCCGCTGCGATCGCCCGAGAATCGCTCATAAAAATCCGCCGCTTTTTGCAAGAGCCGGGTCCGCACATCCTGCGCGCCCGGAACTTTTTCCAGACCCTGGCTAACGCCCGTCAAGAGCGTGTCGGCGGCCTCGCGCGCCTGGCGGAGCCGGCGGGTCGCCTCGTTCTTGGCGCGAGTCTCGTCGAGTCGCGCGGAGGTAACGATCCGGGTCGCCACGAGCGAGACAAGAGTCACGATCACCAGGCCGGCGCCGATGGCCTGGGTCCAGGCTCGATGTCGCCTGGCGAACCGCGCGGCGCGTTGCAAGGGGGGTTCGCGAAAGGCGGAAACCGGTTCGTCGGCAAGCCAGCGTTGAACGTCCTCGGCCAGTTCGGCCGCCTGGGCGTATCGACCTTCGGGTTCGCGAGACATCGCTCGGGCGCAGACGGCCGTGAGGGCCTGCGACGCCTTGGGATCGACCGATCGGGCCTGCGGGGTCGCGCCGGTGACGATCCGGTCAAGGACTTCCGAGACGTTCCGCCCTGTGTGGGGTGCCCGGCCGGTCAGGATTTCAAAGAGGATGGCGCCGAGGCCGTAAATATCGGTCGCCGGGCCGATCTGGTCGACCCGGCCGAGGGCTTGCTCGGGCGCCATGTACGCGGGCGTTCCCGTGGCCTTGCCGGCGACCGAGTGCCCGACCGAGGCGTCGGCGGAAAGTTCGATCGAGGCAGGACCAGTAGCCTCCTCGTCGGCGTCGGTATAAACCTTGGCGAGGCCCCAGTCGAGGAGAATGACTTCGCCAAAGGCGCCGAGGATGACGTTTTCGGGCTTGAGATCGCGATGGATCACGCCCCGCGAATGCGCGTAGCCGACCGCGTTGCAGACGCCGACAAACGCATTGAGGAGCCGCGACAGACTCAGGCGATCGGCCTTCCCCTCGCGTCGCAGGGCGTGATGGCTGGCGATCGCCCTGGTGAAGGTCTCGCCGTCCACGAGCCGCATGGTGTAATAGGGCTCGCCCCGGCCAGGCTTGCGGCCGAGGTCGTAGATCGGCACGATGTTCGGATGTTCAAGCTGGCCGGTGATTTGCGCTTCGCGCAGAAAGCCGGTCACCGCCTGTTGCGACCCCAGGCGGTCGGGCCGGATCTCCTTGAGGGCCACGGTCCGGTTCAGGAGCGTGTCCCGGGTCGCCCAGACGCGCCCGAGGCCCCCTTCGCCTTGCACCCGGCCCGCGCCATATCGGGAAAAGAAGTCGGTGGCCAGACCGGCGGCGGACGTGGTCGTGGAACCGTTGAACGTGCAAAAGTCTTCGGGAACCATCGTCTCGGGAATGCTCTGAAAATCGCCAGGGGTTCCAAACGCGGCGCGGATCTCGGGGTCGACGATCTCGCGCGAGATCAGGACGGTCGCCTCGGCGTCGGTGAGCCAGGCCAGGGTCTTGCGGACGTCACCGTGGCGGGCGATCTCGTCGTCGACCCGTTTTTCCAGCGCCCGACGGGCCTCGGCGTTGATCCAGCCGAGCGCACCGAGGATCTCGGCGACCGATTTCGATTTGTCCAGTGACAGGATTCGAAAGACCTCGACGAAATGATCGGCCTGGAGTTGCCGTTCTCGCAGCGCGAGCAGTCCGAAGATCAGATTCCGGTCAATCGACATGACAGATTCGCGCCCTTTCCCACACCCGTCCCGCTCGCATCGAGGCCACGGACGTACCCAGTATCCAACATCCGACCGGCCGGGCAAGTCGATCGCCGCCGATGCCGCCGCCTTGCCGATGAGCCTTGGGGCGTTGGCCGAACCCGCGGGTCAAAGGTGGGGGGTTGTCCCCGGGCGAGGCGACTCTTAAACTGTGGGCCTGAGTCGCCAGCTTCAAGCGCGCGCCAAGCCTCTCCCAGAGCATCCTAACGGAACCCACCGATGTCCGAGTTCTTTCCCGAGATTCCCAAGATCACCTACGGCGGCCCGAAGTCACGCAACCCGCTGGAATTCAAGCACTATAACCCGGACGAGATGGTCGGCGACCGGGCGATGAAGGATCACCTGCGGTTCTCGGTCGTCTACTGGCACACCTTCAGCAATCCGCTTTCCGATCCCTTCGGCGCGGGGACGGCGGTCCGCCCCTGGGAAGACGGCTCGCACTCAATGGAGTGCGCCCGCAAAAAGGCAAGGGCCGCGTTTGAGTTCTTCGAGAAGATTGGCGCTCCCTTTTACGCCTTCCACGACCGCGACGTCGCCCCCGAGGGCAAGACGCTCAAGGAAAGCCACGCCAACCTCGACGAGATCGTCAAGATCTTCAAGGAGGAACAGGCGCGGACGGGCGTCCGGCTCCTCTGGGGAACCTCAAACCTCTTCAGCAACCCGCGCTACATGCACGGAGCGGCCACGAGCCCGAACCTCGATGCCTTCGCCTATGCCGCGTCGCAGGTCAAGAAGATGATGGAAGTGACCGTCGATCTCGGCGGCCTCGGCTACACCTTCTGGGGTGGCCGCGAAGGGTATTCGACGCTCTTGAACACCGACATGAAGCGCGAGATTGACCACCTCGCCCGGTTCCTTCACATGGCCGTTGACTACAAGAAGCAGATCGGCTTTAACGGCCCCTTCTACATCGAGCCGAAGCCCAAGGAACCGACCAAGCACCAGTACGACTCGGACGCCGCGGCCTGCCTGAACTTCCTGCGCACGTATGACTTGCTGCCGTACTTCAAGCTCAACCTCGAGACCAACCACGCCTCGCTCGCCGGTCACGAGATGATGCATGAGTTGCAGGTTGCCGCCGGCGCCGGGGCACTCGGGTCGATCGACGCCAACACGGGCGACCCGCTCATCGGCTGGGACACCGACCAGTTCCCGACGAGTTTTTACCTGACGGCCCAGTGCATGCTGGTGATTCTGGAGATGGGGGGCTTCACGACCGGCGGTGTCAACTTTGATGCCAAGGTCCGCCGCGAGAGCTTCGAGCCGATCGACCTCTTCCACGCTCACATCGGCGGTATGGACGCCTTTGCCAAGGGGCTCAAGATCGCCCACGCGATCCTCGCCGACGGCCGTCTTTCCGGGTTCGTCAAGGACCGTTACAAGAGCTGGGAGAGCGAGCTTGGCCGCCGGATCGAGTCTGGCCAGGCCACCTTCGCCGACATGGAAGCGTACATCATGCCCAAGGGCGAAGCCGCCAAGAACGTCAGCGGTCGGCAGGAAATGCTGGAGAATTTGTTCAACGAGTATCTATAAGATATTGATCCACTAGAAAGGCGGTTGAGGTCGCACCGTATGGCTGACTCTGCCACTCCCAGACATTTCAGCCTCGTGCGGTTCCGGTTCGACCTCGTACCTGCCGCGAACCAGGGCCTCTACCCTTTCGCCCCGGACGGGGTCTACGTGTTCTTTGGCGAGATCCCGAATATGGCGGGCCATTGCGTGGTGGCGGATCACGGGACCGAAAGGATCTATTCCGGTTTCCACACCGATGGGTTTGAGGAGTTAACGTCTGACGAAGTCTAGCGGCGGTGTATCGCCTCTATGAAATGACGGAGATTTCTTCTCATGACGATCAATCTGTCTTCAGGACGCGAGGAGTTCGTCCGTATCTCTCGCGCGGGACGGCGGATTCGCCTCGGAAAACGACGTCATCGATGAGGCGTTACGGCTTCTTGAGGAACGCTACGAACAGGTCGAATTGCGCCGCGAAATTGGCATCAGCATCGAGCAGGCCGACGCGGGCCATTTGTCTCCTTTTGATCCAAAGGCGACGTTGGCACGCGTGCGAGCGCATCAGGCGGCCGATCAGCAGAATCCTTGATGGCTTTAATCCGCCGTTCGTTACAGGCGGAATTCGACCTGGAAGCCATCCTCTCCGACCTCAACGGGAAGTACTTGAGGAATGACCTCAGGATTAGTTTGAGGTTTGCAGATTCCTGGAAACGCCCATGCCCCAATTCGTGCTCCTGGAACACGTCTGGGATGGCGTTCATTACGACTTCATGCTCGAAGCCTGGCCCGGCGGCCCCTTGAAAACCTGGGCGATCGACACGGAAGTCGTGCCTGATAGGGACTTGCCAGCGAAAAGCCTTCCAGATCACAGAGCGGCTTACCTCGACTTCGAAGGCGCGATCTCGGGCGGTCGGGGCATCGTCAAGAGGATCGATCGGGGAGAGTATGAGGTCGTTGAATGGACTGATGAGTCGGTGCGAGTGAGGATCAAGGAAGGTCAGATATGCGGAGAGGTGGCACTCTGGAAAGTCCGAGGCGAGGAGACGTCGGCGTGGATCTTTCGCCTGGGAAAGCGTAACTGAAGGATTTTCCGGGTCGGCAAGGTTGGTCGGCGAACGACGCCGCGAGTGCGGTCGGATCGGCCGGCGATGCGAATCTGGCCATCGCGGACGTCGACCCGTTCGAGCGTGACGTCCTTGCGGCCGTCATTCGGTGAATAGCGAATCGTGACGACGGGAAATCCCCCCTCGCGTTTCCAGTGGACGTCAAGCCCCTGGGCCTGGGCGTGCTGGGTGATCCGGTCGAGAATCTTCTCGGCGGGGACGGGAAGAACGCCGGCCATGATCTTCTCAAAGGTCAGCTCGACGACATTCGGCCCGGCGACGTGAGGCCGGGCGACAACCCAGATCACCGACCGGACCGGTCCCTGATCCAGGCCGAAGGCCAGGGTCACGCGATCCATCTCGAACCGGACCCGGGGTTCGTGAACCTCGGGCGGAAGCTGATCGGCGAAGTGGGTGACCAGGTCCTCGGCGAGCCAGGAGTTGACCTCGTCGTCGCTGAAGACCGCGTCCCAGTTCGGTTCGTTGACGATATCATTGCGAAGCTGAAGACTTTGCGCCACGAACCGTCTGGCCCCCTGGCCGTGGTCGCCGCGCGGCTTTTTCACCATCTCGCGGTAAAAGCTCGGCTCGTGAGTTAACGAGAGCCAGGCGATTGCGGGGAGACAGGCCAGACCGGCCAGAATCAGCGTGCCCAGCACGAGCACGCGCTTGTTTCTTGGGCGCATGAGTCGACCTTCTTCCAAGCGTGACGGGGAAGGGTCGGACGCGGACAAATCCAGCCGTCGAGCCCGCGGGCAACCGTGGAAAAGGGCACCCCGGTCGGCCTCGAAGAGGTGTCGAGCCAGTTCGAAGGATACGACCGATTCCCTTGCTCGTCAACCCGAACCGAACACCGGCGATTCCTTGATTTTCTTACGTTTGTCACGGCGGAATCGTGCGAATCCAGGCACCATCGACAGATCAGAGCAACGCAACCGACCGATCGATTCGGGTAAGGGGGCTCGGGAGAAGCAGAAAGGACCGATGACGTGAATTTTTCGGTCATTGGACATCGGTCATCGGTCATCGAGACTTTGCAATCCTCCTGGTCTGCCCGCTTGTTCTCGGGCCGACATGCCCCCTATAGTGGAGACATCAAGCCCGAAGGGAATACACGTCCATGCCTTCACGACTGATCTGCGTAGCCTTGCTGGCGTACTGGCTGGTCGCGGCGTTCGGGCTCGTCTCTCGTGACCTGCTCCCCGAGCTGAGCCTGGGAACGCCCCCCGACCTGCGGACGATCGCCCTTGCCGGAGAAGATGCGCCCGCGGCGCATTGGGATATCCAGATGGTCGAGAATCCGAACCGGCCCGACACGGCGAAATCGGTTGGCCAGGCCATCACCGAATCGCGCAGAGAACTTGACGGCTGGGTCGAGATGTCGAGCAAGGTGACCTTTGACTCGGGACGCCTGCTGTCGGGATTGGCGCGGGGCGGGTCGCTTCCGAACGGCGGCGACGAGCAGATCGAGTTTTTCAGCAAGTATCAGATCGACCCTTCGGGCAAGCTCCGATCGTTTCATGCCGAGGTAAGAATGCCCGGTCATGCGGGCGAACTCTGGCGGATCAATGGAACGCTCAAGGGGCGATCCATGTCGGTCGTCTCGCGCGGCCCCTTGCCGCTTCTCAATCGGTCGATGTCGTTTGATTACGACCCAAGAGGGCTGGTCCGCAGTCAGTTCGGGCCGCTCGACCGCCTGCCGGGCCTTCAGGTCGGCCAGCGCTGGGATGAACAGGTCGCCAGCCCGATGACCGGTCGGATGGAAACCGTCCGCGCCGAGGTGAAACGACGGACCCTGATCCACTGGGACAAGAACCCCGTCAAGGCCCTGGAAGTCGAGCATCGGTCGAAGGGAGTGACGGCCCGGACGTATGTCCGCCAGGACGGCCTGGTCCTCCGCCAGGAACTGACGCTGCCGATGCTTCGGCTCGTCCTGGAACGATTGCCCGACCGTCCAGGCCCCGAGCTGGCCCACCCCGAACCGAGGCTGAGGTGACCGGTCGATGATCGAACTTCGGGGCGTGACCAAGCTTTTTGGAACAAAACGGGCCGTCGATCGGCTTGACCTCAACGTCAAGGCGGGCGAGCTTTTTGCCTTTCTCGGCCCCAACGGCGCGGGCAAGACGACGACGATCAAGATGGTCTGCGGCCTGCTTCGGCCGACCTCGGGAGAGGTCCGTGTCGGCGGCGTTCGGGCCGACACCCAGCAGGCTCGCCAGCTTCTGGCGTATGTGCCCGATCAGCCTTACCTTTATGAAAAACTCACCGGGCGCGAATTCCTCCGGTTCGTGGTCGAGATGTACGGCCTGGCGCCTCGACCCGCCTCGAAGCGGATCGAGGCCCTGATTGATACGTTCGAGATGGCCGACTTCATCGACGAACTTTGCGAGAACTACTCGCAGGGGATGAAACAGCGCGTCGTCTTCGCCGCGGCGCTGGTGCACGACCCCAAGGTCCTGATCGTCGACGAGCCTCTTGTCGGCCTCGATCCCCGAAGCGCCCGGATTGTCAAGGACCTCTTCGTCGCGCAGGCAAGGTCGGGCGTGGCCGTCCTGATGTCGACGCATCTCCTTTCCATCGCCGAGGAACTGGCCGACACGATCGGGATCGTCGACCACGGCCGGATGCTCGCCGAAGGAACCCTGGCCGACCTCCGCGACCGCCTTCAGTCAAGCGGGCCTCTGGAAGACCTCTTCCTCAAGTTGACCGGCGGAGACCTGCCGTCCAGCAACGGCCGACCCGCCCCCGCGCCCGGGGGAGTTTACACTCCATGACGCCTCCGCCGACAAAACTGACGACGTCCCGACAGGCCGCCCGCGCGTTCCGAGGGCTTCGCTGGCGGCTCACGACCAACACGGCGAGGGCGGCCCTTCGCGGATCTCGCCTCCGAATCTCGATGCTCTTGATCTGTAGCGCGATCTTCTGGACAGGGCTCTTCGGCCTCTTCTTCGAGGGCTTTCAGTTCGTCGGCGAGTTCGTCGACCTCAAGAATACGATCGTCGAATACCTCTTCAGCATGTTCTTTTTGTCTCTGCTGGTCATGCTCTTTTTCTCGAACGGAATCTTGACGTACACCGGCCTTTTCCAGTCGCGCGAGGCGAGTTATCTGCTGACGACCCCGGCCACCGCCGATCGAGTCTTCGCCTACAAGTTCGTTGAGGCGATCGGCTTTTCAAGCTGGGGATTCTTGCTCCTCGTCAGCCCGATGATGGTCGCCTACGGAATCACGGTCGGAGCGTCGGCCGGGTTTTACCTCGTCTTCTTGCTCTATCTCCTCTCCTTCGTGATGATCCCCGGCGCCCTTGGAGCGATTGCCGCAATCCTCGTGGCGAATTTCTTTCCGAGACGAAAGAAAACCATCCTGGCGCTTGGGTTAGGGCTTTTTCTGGTCGGCTCCGTGGTTGTGGCTGTCCGGGTCATTCGAACGCCCGGCGAGATCTCCAGCGACTGGCTCGGCGGCCTGCTTCAAAAGCTCGAATGGAGCCAGAATCCGCTCTGGCCGAGTCGCTGGACCTCGGCCGGCTTGATCGCCGCCGCCAAAGGCGACTGGTCCACCGGCCTCTTTTACTTCCGGGTCCTCAGCGCCCATGCCGGTCTTGCCTATCTGGTCGCGGCGGTCGTCGCCCGCGACCTCTATCGGTCGGGCTATAGCCGGGTTCAGGGGGGTCGATCGTCGCGGCGTCGACGCGGCTTCTATGCGCTCGATACCGCCTTTCACCGCGTTTTTTTCTTTCTGCCGAGGCCGATCCGCCTGCTGATCCTGAAGGATCTGCGGACCTTCCGGCGCGACCCGGCGCAGTGGTCGCAATTTCTGATCTTCTTTGGCCTTCTGGCGTTTTATTTTCTCAATATCCGACGCCTCACCTACGATGGACAGCCACCGCACTGGAAAAACCTCGTCAGCTTTTTGAACTTGAGCGTCACGGCGCTGATTCTCTCGACGTTCACGAGTCGATTCATCTTTCCGCTGCTCTCGCTGGAAGGGCGCAACTTCTGGGTACTGGGGCTCTTACCTCTGAAACGCGAGTCGATCCTCTGGGGCAAGTTCGCGTTTGCGTCGGGCATCTCGCTGGTGGCCACCGAGGTTCTGGTCGTCCTCAGCGACATCATGCTTCGAATGGGAACGGCGATGATCGCCCTTCACATGGGGATGGTGGCCGTCCTCTGTTTCGGCCTCTCGGGAATCAGCGTCGGCCTGGGCGCCCGGCTGCCAAACCTGAAGGAGTCCGACCCTTCCAAGATCGCCGCCGGGTTTGGCGGAACGCTTAACCTTCTGGTGAGCCTGGTCTTCATCTTCTCGATCGTGCTGGCGCTCGCGCTGCCGTGTCATCTCTACTTCGCGGGGCCGGAAGTTGCCTCGCTCCGGTCGATGGCGCTTTCCGAGGAGCGCTTCCGGTTCTGGCTCGTGATTGCAATCCTCGTCAGCCTGGTCATTGGCGCTCTCGGAACGATTGTTCCACTCCGGATCGGGATCAAGGCGTTTCAACAAATGGAGCTTTGAACGGACCCTTAGGCCGGGACGTCGTTGCCGAAAAGGGGTGGCCTTGTTGTTCTCGGGAGGCTGTCTATAATTTCAATAAGAACTGAAAGTCAGACGATGGAGAGATAAAAGGGGGGAATGGAATGGCCACTCCCGTCCGGGTCGGGGCCGTGAGTTATCTGAATGCGAAACCGCTGTATTATCGGTTGGAGGATTTCGCGCCCGAGGTTTCGCTGGAGATGGACCTGCCAAGCCGGCTGGCGGATCGGCTTGCCGAGGGAAGCCTCGACGTCGCCCTGATTCCATCAGTGGAATATCTCCGAGGGGCGGCAAGAGGGTATGAGATCGTGCCGGGGTTCGCGATCGCCGCGCGCGGGGCGGTGAGGAGCGTCAAGCTGTTTAGCCGACTTCCTTTCGGGAAAATCCAGAGGCTGGCGCTCGATGCCGGGTCAAGGACAAGTCAGGTCCTGACGCGGGTCTGGCTCGAAGCCGTGCATGAGGTCCGGCCTAGGCAAGTCGAGCTGCTTCCGCTTGGAGTGCCGATCGAGGAGAGTACGGCCGACGCGATCTTGCTGATCGGCGATCGGGCGATGACCGTCGACCCGACGCCGTTTCACGCGGTTGTTGACCTGGCCGAGGCGTGGAAGGCGTTGACCGCCCTGCCCTTCGTCTTCGCGCTCTGGGTGGCCAGGCCGGGGGTTGACCTGGGTGACCTGCCAAGGGCGCTGGCTCTCAGTCGGGCCGAGGGGCTGGCGCACGCGGCCGACCTGGCGGCCGAGCATGGGCCGAGGCTCGGCCTCGACGTGGCGACCTGTTATGATTATCTGACGAAAGTCTTGTCTTACGACCTGGGCGAGCCGGAAGTGGCCGGTCTGCGGACGTTTGCCCGGATGGCGGCCCGGTTGGGCCTCGCCCCGGAAGGAGCGAACCTTGTCTTCCACCGTCGACGCGATCTTGCGGGCCAGCGTTGAAGGCCAACGCCTTACCGTCGATGAAGGGCTGACGCTGCTCCGCGAAGGAGACCTGCTGGCGCTCGGCCGGGCGGCGGATGCCGTCTGCAAGCGGCTCCATCCCGAGCCGTTTCGAACGTACAACATCGACCGTAACATCAATTATACCAACGTTTGCGCTGCGGTCTGCGACTTTTGCGCCTTTTATCGGAAGGTCGGCGACTCCGAGGCGTATGTCCTGGACCGCGACCTTCTCTTGCAAAAGATCCAGGAAACGATTGACCTTGGCGGCGATCAGATCCTGATGCAAGGGGGTTTGCATCCCGACCTGCCGCTTGCCTGGTATGAAGACCTGCTCCGCGACATCAAGGCGCATTTCCCTGGGGTGAACATCCACGGTTTCAGTCCGCCCGAGATCCATTTCTTTCACAAGAAATTCAAGATGCCGCTGCGCGAGGTTCTCGAACGTCTTAAGGACGCCGGTCTCGGCAGCTTGCCGGGAGGCGGCGGCGAGATTCTCGTCGATCGCGTTCGCAAGGCGATGACGAAGGGGAAGGTGCTTTCCGACGACTGGCTGAACGTCCATCGGGTCTGGCACGAGCTGGGAGGTAAGTCCACGGCCACGATGATGTTTGGTCATATCGAGACCCTGGCCGAGCGGATCGAGCACATGGAACGGGTCCGTCAGCTTCAGGACGAGACCGGCGGCCTGACCGCGTTCATCTCGTGGACTTTCCAGCCCGAAAACACCGAGATGGCCGACGTCCCCGCGGCCGGGGCCTTTGAATATCTCCGCACTCAGGCTGTCTCGCGCCTATATCTCGATAACGTCCCCAACATTCAGTCATCGTGGGTGACGCAAGGGTCGAAAATCGGGCAGCTTGCCCTGTATTTCGGCGCCAACGACATGGGAAGTCTCATGATCGAGGAGAACGTGGTTTCGTCGGCGGGGACCGTCCATCACCTCACGCTCGAACAGATCAAACGAGCGATCCGGGAATCGGGATATGTTCCCCGACAGCGCAACGTCTATTACGAATACATCGACGCCGAGCCCGTCGCGGCGGCCTGAACAAGGGCCGTCGACCGAGACCAAAATGGTTTTGGTCTGGAAGAGGAATCGTGACGGGGTTGCGTCGCCGGACCGTGTCAGCCCAAGATAAGAGCTAGGGTTGTCAGGAGTGGTGCCGGAGTCGTGCCCGTTTCGAAACTCTTCGACCAAACCGGTCCGGGGTCTTGCGTGATCCAGGTCGAGCACCTGTCAAAGAAGTTCCTCGACTATCAGCGCGGCTGGGTCTCGGCCGTCTCCGACGTCAGCTTCGAGTGCCGCCCGGGAGCAATCTTCGGGCTCCTCGGGCCAAACGGAGCGGGCAAGACGACCACCTTGCGCATCTTGAGCACCGTGCTGAGGCCGACGTCCGGTCGCGCCGTGGTTGCCGGGTTCGATGTGAACACCGAGCCGGAGAAGGTCCGCGCCAGCATCGGATACATGTCGGCCAGCACGGGCATTTATGATCGCATGACAGCATGGGAACTTGTTGAATATTTCGGCAAGCTCTACGGCTTGAGGGGCGAGGCGCTCCGGTCGCGGATGGAGACGATCTTCGACTGGCTTCAGATGAACGATTTCCGCGAGACGCTTGGCTCGAAGATGTCGACCGGGATGCGTCAGAAGGTCTCGATTGCGCGGACGATCGTTCATGACCCGCCTGTCTTGATCTTTGACGAGCCGACGTCGGGTCTGGACGTGCTCGTGGCGCGGAACGTTCTCCAGAAGATTGCCGAACTGCGTGATCGGGGCAAGACGATCGTCTTCTCGACCCATTCGATGCACGAGGTCGAAAAGCTCTGCACGCGGGTGGCGATCATTCACAAGGGGCGCGTTCAGGCCGAGGGGACGCCGTCGGGCCTTCTGGAACGGTATGAACAGCCGGACCTTGAAGAACTCTTCTTTCACCTCGTCGATAACGCCCGAGGCCCCGAGGCCGAGAAAATCGCTCCGACGCTGACCTCGTGGGACGTGGGTTAAGTGATGCAAGATGCAGGAGATACATTCGATGACCGATGACCGATGACCGAAAAATCCGCCTGTTTGGTCATCGGTCGTTGGTCATTAAATCGAAAATCGGAAACCGCCTCCCAGCCAGTTCCTCAGTGAAAACGGATATCGATCGATCGGACGTCGCGAGTATTGAAGCCCATGCGCTGGTCGACTATCTCGGTGATCTTTCGACGCGAGGTGCGTGATCAGCTCCGCGACAAGCGGACGCTGTTCATGATCTTCGTCTTGCCGATCTTGCTCTATCCGATCCTGGGGATCGGGGTCCTGCAATTCTCGGCGGCGTTCGAGCAGAAGCCGAGGACCGTCGTGGTCGTCGGGCCGGAAAACCTGCCGGCCGATCCCCCCTTGCTCGATCGTTCAAGAAAGCCGATCGTCCGGTTTCATCCCGATCTCTTCGGATCATCGGCCGAGGCCGACCGGCTCATCGTCCTGGTCTTGCCGGCGCAGGGAGACTGGCTCAATCCCGACTTCCGCAGACGCGAAACGCGCAACGGCTCGGCCGATGCCGTCGTGGTGATTCCCGACGATCTCAAGAGTAAGATCGAGTCGCGTGGGGACCCGGAAATCGCCATCGATTATGACGGCGCTGATGAACGGAGCCAGATTACCGGCCTGCGGGTCCGCGAGGTTCTCGGGCGCTGGCAGAGCCAGATTCTCGATCGTCGGCTCAAGGCGGACAAACTGCCGCCAGGGTATACCGAGCCGGTTCGGATCGCGGCGGTTGACGTGGCGACGGCGGCGGAGGTTGGCGGCAGTATCTGGGCCAAGCTCTTTCCTTTCCTGCTCGTGATGATGTCACTCACCGGCGCCTTTTACCCGGCGGTCGACCTCTGCGCGGGCGAAAAGGAACGGGGGACGATGGAAACCCTACTCATCAGCCCGGCCTCGCGCGCCGAGGTGGTGATGGGTAAATTCCTGACGGTGATGCTCGCCAGCGTGATGACGGCCGTGCTCAACCTGATGAGCATGGGCCTGACCGGCGTGCAGCTTGCCCGTCAGATCGGCGCCACGGCGGGGGGTCAGGCGGCGACCAATGGAGCGAAACGTCTGCAAGCGATCATCGCGCCGCCGTCTCTGGAATCGGCCTTCTGGATGATCCTGCTCTTGCTGCCGCTCGCGGCCTTCTTCAGCGCCGTCTGCCTCTCGCTGGCGGTCCTGGCGCGGAGCATGAAAGAGGGGCAGTATTACATGACGCCCCTGTACATGGTCTGCCTCCCCTTGATCTTCCTGACGCTCGCGCCTGGGATTGAGATCAACCTCTTTTACAGCCTCGTGCCGGTAACGGGCGTCGCGCTGCTCTTGCGGACGTTGCTCCTGGGCGATTACGCCGTGGCCTGGCATTACTTCCTGCCCGTGATCCTGACGACAATGGGCTATGGCGCCGTGGCCCTACGCTGGGCGATCGATCAGTTTCAACGCGAAGACGTGCTCTTTCGAGAGGCCGAGCGGTTCAGCCTGGGAATCTGGCTGCGGCACCTCCTCCGCGACAAGGAGCCGACGCCGACCGGCGGCGAGGCGCTCCTTTGCTTCGCCCTGATGCTGACGATGGCCTGGTTCTTCACCCAGTACATGCTGATGACCAGCCTGGGAACGTCCACCGCGGGCATGGCGGTCGGCCAGATCGCGTTCATCCTGACCCCGCCGCTGGCGATGGCCATGATCCTGACGTCATCGCCAAGGCAGACTCTTCGTCTCTACTGGCCGCCAGCGCGTTATCTGTGGCTGGCGGTCGGCCTGGCTCTGGCCGTGAACCCGCTCGTCAACGAACTCCGGCCGGTCGTGGAACGCCTCTTCCCGGTCTCGGCCGAACTGAAACAGGCGCTGGCGCAGATGATGCTCGGCATTCATGACCTGCCGACGGCCCTGATCCTCTTCGCGATCGTCCCGGCGATCTGCGAGGAAGTCGCCTTCCGCGGGTTCATCCTGACGGGTCTGGAGCGAGGCCACGACGCGAGGACGGCGATCGTGATGTCGGCCTTGTTGTTCGGCTTCATGCACGTCTTGCTCAGTCTCTTTCAGCAACTCTTCAACGCGACGCTTCTGGGCCTGGTGCTCGGCCTGCTGGCGGTCCGCAGCAAGAGCCTGCTGCCGGGGATTGTCTTTCACGTCCTGAACAACGGCCTCGCGGTGATGGCGGGTTTCTGGGTGTCGAGCCCCTCGGGCCTGAGATTCGCCTCTTGGGTCTACCGCAACCCCGAGCAGGGGCTTTATCATTACGGAATCGTCGCGGCGGGCGCCGTGGCCTCGGTGATCCTCTTGAGCCTTCTCCTGGAGCGAGGCCGGGTGATCAAGCCGCGCGTCGCCTCGGACCCGGAATTCGCCTGATCGGGGCGGGGTCCACGGCGAGAGGTTTTGCACCCAGGGCAGAAGGGTCGACCGCCGCCGATGAGATCGACCCGGCTCACGATCACGGCTCGATATCTCTTTCCGGTCGAAGGACCGCCGATCGCGAATGGATTGCTCGCGATCGAGTCGGGGCGGATCGCCTCGGTCGGTCCGGCGGAGGGGCGATCGGCGGATATCGACCTCGGCAACGTGGCAATCGTGCCGGGGTTCGTCAACGCGCATACGCACCTGGAACTCTCGCCCGTGGGACGGGGCGGCGCGGGCACGGTCGATGAAATCGAATGGCTCCGCAAGGTCATCGATCAGCGCCGCGGGAGCACGTTGGAGACGCTCAAACAGGCGGTCGCGCGCAACCTGGCGCGAAGCGTCGCCGCCGGCACGACGATGCTCGCCGATACGACCACGGCGGGTCTGAGCTGGGACGCGATCGCGGCCGGGCCGGTGCGCGCTGTCGTCTTCGCGGAACTGATCGGCCTGCGGCGCGAACGGGCGCTTCAAACCAATGATGAGGCGTGGAGCTGGATCGCCAGGATCGGTCCCGAGGAACAGGTGATCGGCAACGCCCGGCCAGGCTTGAGCCCGCATGCGCCTTACAGCACGTCGGGCTGGCTCTTTGAACGATCGGCCGCGAGCAAGATGCCGCTCTCGACGCATCTGGCCGAGATGCCCGAGGAACTGGAACTGCTGGAGACGCGCGACGGCCGCTTACGCACGTTTCTCGAAGACCTGGGCGCCTGGGATGACGGCTGGGAGCCGATCGGCCCCAGACCGACCGAATACGTGCGCCGGGGCGAACTTCGCAAGGCTGACTGGCTGATTGCACACGGCACCTATATCGATCCGTCCGATTTCTGGCAGCTTCGACCGGAAGCCGCTCCCGAACGTCACCGGGTCGCGCTTGCCTACTGCCCGCGGACCCATGCGCGGTTCGGTCATGCTCCGCACCCCTACCGGGCGATGCTCGAACGCGGGGTTGTCGTCTGCCTGGGGACGGACAGCCTGGCCTCATCGCCAACCCTGAGCCTTCTGGATGAGATCCGTTTTCTGCACGCGCGCGACGCGGGTTTGAATGGGCCGCTCTTGCTGACGATGGCCACGCTCTTTGGCGCCTGGGCCTTGCGTGCCGAGACGACGACGGGGAGTCTGAAACCCGGGAAATCGGCCGATTTTTGCGTGATCGCCCTGCCCGACCGCGACGACGACGATCCACACCGTTTGATCCTCGAATCGGAACTTCCGGTCATCGCGACGGCGTTTGAAGGAGACTTCGTGATCGGGAAGTGGGTCGGGGTTTGAGTGGGCGTGAGATTTCGTGAAGTGTTACGAGCTAGACCGAAGCTGCATCGGCCTCGGCGTCGAACATCGGGCCGGGCATTGATACGATCTTTTTTTCGGGCCTCCAATTCCGGAGCAAGAGGCCCGTCATCAAGGCGATCGGAAGCCCGATCGCCAGCCCGATCGAGAGCGAGATCAGGAAGGGTTGGTAGGGTCGAGTCGGCATTCCGGCGTACATTCCCTGGACAGCGGTAATGAGGCCGTTATTCCGACGACTGACGAGGTGATAAAACCACCAGTCGGCGAACCCGCAGAGTGTGACCGCCGCGCCCACGCTCGCCGCCTGAAAGAGGTCTTTTCCGTGCCAAAGGTTCAGACCGAACAGGCTTAAGCCCACGGCCAGAGCGACCACCGCCGCGCCTCTTCGGATTCCCTTCCGAGTGGTTCCCGACGGTTGGGGAGAAGCTTGAGGAGTCATGTCCTCATGTTAACGGAAATCGGACCCGACACAAGCCGGGATTTGTCATTGCAAAGAGTTGAGAAACCTGCCAGTGGGGTGACACAACCGGATCGTGAAACAGGCTCGACAAACGTCCCTGGAAGTCTTCCTCTTTCACAACCCCGTTTCCGCGTGTAAGATAGGCGATCCACCCCCCGCAACGGGACGGCGGCCGAAGCCAGGCGGTCGCGACCGGACAGTGAGCCGACAAGGGAGAGACCGGGTGACACCGAAAGAGGTCTTGGCGCAAATCCGACAGCGCGAGGTCACCACGGTCGACCTCCGATTCATGGACTTTCCTGGCGTCTGGCAACACTTCGCCATCCCCGCCGACACACTCACCGAAGAGACGTTCGAAGAAGGCATCGGCTTTGATGGTTCCAGCGTCGTCGGCTGGCGAGCGATCAACGAGGCGGACCTTCTGGTCGTCCCCCAACCCGAAACCGCGCTGATTGATCCGTTCACCGCGCAGCCGACCCTGACGATGGTCTGCAACATCCAGGACCCGATCACCCAGCAAGACTACACCCGAGACCCCCGTAACATCGCCCGCAAGGCCGTCAGCTACATGCGAAGCACCGGTGTCGCCGACACGGTGAAGCTCGCGCCGGAGCTTGAGTTTTTCGTCTTCGACGATGTTCGGTTCGACCAGAAGGGGCACGAAGCCTTTTATCACGTGGACTCGGCCGAGGGGATCTGGAACCGTGGGCGTTCGGAAACGCCAAACCTCGGCTACAAGGCGGGGTCGGGCCTCGGCTATTTCCCGTGCCCGCCGACTGATAGCCTCGCCGATATTCGGACCGAGATGGCGCATCGGATGGCCGAATGCGGGATCGCGACCGCCGCGCATTACCACGAGGTCGCCACGGGGGGTCAGTGCGAGATCGACCTCGTGCCGCAGCCGCTTGTGGAAGGCGCCGATCAGGTGATGCTCGCCAAGTACATCATCCGCAACGTCGCCCGGCTCAAGGGAAAGACCGCGACGTTCATGCCCAAGCCGCTTTACGGCGACAACGGCTCGGGAATGCACATTCATTTCTCACTCTACAAGAATGAAAACCCGCTGCTCGCCGGTAGTGGCTATGCGGGGCTAAGCGAGCTGGGCATGTGCGCCATCGGCGGCCTCTTGAAGCACGCCCCGGCGCTCTGTGCCTTCGCCAACCCGACGACGAACAGCTACAAACGCTTGATCGAGGGGTTCGAGGCGCCGACGAAGCTCTCGTACAGCCGACGGAACCGGACGGCGGTGATCCGGATTCCGATCCATAGCCCCAGTCCCAAGAGCCGTCGGATCGAGTATCGCTGTCCAGACAGCGCCGCGAATCCGTACCTGCTCTATTCGGCCATGCTCATGGCCGCGCTCGACGGGATTCAGAACAAGACCCGGCCCGGCGATCCGCTCGACAAGGACATTTACGACCTCCAGCCGGAGGAACTCGAAAATGTGCCGACGACGCCGAGGTCGCTCGAAGCCTCACTCAATGCGCTTCGAGACGACCACGAGTTCCTGCTTCGGGGCGACGTCTTCACGCCGGACGTGATCGACACCTGGATCTGGTACAAGATGACCCACGAGGTCGAGGCCCTTCGGATCCGCCCGCACCCGTACGAGTTCTCGCTCTATTATGATGTCTGAGTGAGGGGCAGATCGCCCGTGGGTTGATTGGCGGGAGAGATCGCCGAATCGTCGGAGAGCGAGACGGGACGGGGGGCGTCGGCCCAAGTGGTCCGACGCTCGGGACGCCAGACACCGAGGCGGTCGCGCCAGAAGAGGCCGTGGCAGGTGGAGCACCATCGGGTGTTGTCGACCCGTCGGCTCTGACCGGTCAGCCGAACGAGCGGCAGCAGGGTCCGCGTCGCGCAGGTCGGGCAGTCAAGCCAGCGCATCTTGAGGTAAAAGACGACGGTCGAGATGACCATGAAGACGTTGAAAAGTGCGAGCGAGCCGAGCCGGGGATACGTCGCCGTCTCCGCGGCCCGAAGCGCAACGGAGACGTCAACAAAGAGGGTCGCCGCCGGATAGAACGAGAAAAGCAGCGTGGCGGCCGTCCAGTCGCGCTGAGGACCGGGGCGATCAAAGGCCCAGATGAGACCCCCGAGAACCCAGGGGGTCGTGAACAGCAGCCAGCGCGCCGCCGCGTACCCAGCCTCGGAGGCCGGGTACGCGGTCACGGACTTGAGCCCCGCGGAAAGCACGGCGACGTAGGCGACGGTAATTAACAGGTGCCTTAACGTCAGTCGAAGGCCACGCGTCGCCGGAGTCTTTCCGTTCATGTGCGTTGGGTCTCGATTCAAAGACTGAGGGACTGGGTACTTCGACACAACAGCTCAGTTGGAAGTGGTCGACGGGGCGACGACCGTCCGGGGGGTCGTGTCGGTGTTGATAAGCTGGCCGTTCGCGTAGTAGCGGACCTGAACCAGGGTCAGGCTCGTGACGTGGTTCGACTGCCAGCTTGCTCCCGAGTTGGCCGCCGAGACATCGGGGTCATAAGCACTCAGGTCGGCCGCGGGGGAGTTGTAACTGGTGTTCAGCTTGTTCCCCTGGCCGAACTGGCCCCAGCTTGTCGACTGGCCGTTGTTGATATCGTAGGTCACCTGGCCTCCGCCAAGCGACATTCGCTGGGTCCAGGTCACCGACTCCCCGGTCGTGTTGAAAAGCCCGTTTCCTTGCGACGAGGTGCCGATGACGTTCCCGCCCGACCAGATCTGCACTTGCAGGCCTCCGGCGGAAAAGAAGGGGTATTCGCGGTAGTTCATGTCAAAAGCGAAGAAGGGGGTCGTGAGATCGGCGCCGGTGCTCATCACGGTGGTGATCTGCGGGCCGACGTTGAGCGGATCGGGTGTAGCGATGACCAGTTGCCAGTCTTCCTCGACGGCATCGGGAGGCGGCGGAGAAGGCGACTGGGCAAAGGCGTTGACAACCCAGAGGACAAGCAAGGCGGCGGGCAGTAACAGGGCAACTCGTGGAAACACTTTCATCGGCGTCTTCTCCACTCTCGGACCGAACATCATTGCGTGAGGTGAAGGACAACCAGGCCACCGGACATCCAGGACGACTGCGGCGCTCCGGGAATCGCCGTCGGGTCCGTCAAGAGAGCCGGCTGGACGGTCACGTACTTGGGGTTTCCCTGAAAATTGACGCTCAGCACGCGAACCGGCGCGAAGGCGATCACGCGATACCAGGCGTTACTTCCGTTGCCGCCCGACTGATCGTAGATCGGGATGGTGACCGGCTGACCAATGATGCTCTGAAGCGCCGAGGAGATCCCCGCGCTGATGCCGGGGTTACCTGAAAAAGTGATCGAAGGAGGACTCTGGGTCGTGTCAAGCTGGATCACCCCACTGGGGAAAGTGGCGAGCTGCGCGGGCGTGATCCCGTTCTGGATCTGACTGGAAAGGACCGACGTGCTGTTGTTGGAAACGCCGACCTTGATTGTTCCCCAGTTCCCGGGATTGCCGCTGACGACCGGATAAAGCTGCGACTCGGTCACTCCATCCGGGCCGAGCGTCACGGTCTGGGTCAGCGGGTTCCAGGCGTATTGATCGGTCGTCGTTCCGGCCATCATCGCCTGATACGTGGTCTTGTCGAGCACAATCGGCAAGAGCTCCGCGTTGTTGTTCTCGGAGACCTGGAATCCCGAGACGCTGTACGGCCAGGCCATCGCCGTGCTTTGAACGGTCACGTTCGAGCCTTGATAGCCCATCAACGACCCGAAGAAGGTGGGGACGACGCCGCCGTGAGTGGGATTGCGCTGAGCGTTGACCTGCACGGCGTTGAAGAGAAGGATCGAGAGCGGTGAGGTGACCATCGCCGCCTTGGGGTTGGTCGGGTCGACGTAGCCGACCTGCACGTCGCCGACTCCCGCGAGGTTGAGCGGGTTCTGGACGACCGTGACCCCCTGGCCCAGCACCTTGTTCGCCGCGGCAAAAGAGGCGGCCCGCGAGTTGGGCGTGGCCAGAAGGGTGCTCAGGTTCGAGAGCCCCTGAAGCCGGTAGTCGCTGGCAAGTTGCTGAGCGCCGGCGAGGGCCGCGGAATCGGCGGCGGTCGAGAGTTGCGACCGCGCCACGGCCAGGACCGATGTATCGACCGAGAGGGTCACGAAGCCGATCAGAACCGGCAGCAAGAGGCCGAAGAGCATCGCCGCCATCCCCTTGCGATGGCGACGCGCCCGGGTCAGAAGGTTCTTGACAGTCATCGTCGTCCCCGCGGAGAGATCATGGGTTCTCGCTGCTCAGCGTCGCCGAGGCGCTGACGGTCGCATTGGTCAGGAAGAAAGGGACACCCAGCCAGCTCACCTGCGAATACGGAACGCTCAGGCTCACCGTGATCGGCGTCCCCATCGGGGCGCTCGTCCAGGTATAAGGCGAGGGGCATGTCGGCGTGACCGTGCCGATCGGGATGTTCGAGCCGCTCAGAATGGTGTTCACGCGGGTCTGGACGTCGGATTGACTGCTACCGGCAATCACGGCCACCCGGCAACCTTCCCGCGCCGCCGTGGTCAGTATTTGAGCCACCATGCCGAGCCGCGAGGTCTCGATCTGACCCATCACCAGCGCCACGAACATCGGGGCGATCAACGCCATCTCGACGGCGCTTGTCCCGGAGCGGTCTTCACGGCCACGCCGGCCCTTGGAAATTCGCATGACCTTTTCTCCGGATCCCGAGGGTGGCAAGACCTCTGAGAGACAGACACGACAACCACCCGGCTCAACCCTAGGCTTCCTGGATGTCCTCAAACGTCACGGTGAACGCGAAAGTCAGATTCGTTGTTTCTTCTCAACACGCGGCGCTCCTGGCCTGGTCTGGAGCCCAGATCAGGCCAGGCAATCGTCGGCCCCGAATGTGCACCAGGACGACCGGACGTTTCCCGCCCGACCTGGACCAGGCGTGGACCGATCACCGGAAATCCTCAAAGGGAGTCGCGGCATGTTCTTCTTTTACTTCAACAAGCTGGGCTGGCTGGGGTCGATTGCCCTCTCGGTGGCCCTGACCCTGGTCCTGATTCTCGCCTTCCGACTCTTCAACGGCTGAACGTCCACCCCCGTTGGGAAGGATTGACCGGGACGATTGCGATCTCGGAAGGAGAGCAACAACGATGAAGATCGGTTGGGTCGGCCTGCTCGCTCTGCTCATCGCGTCGAGCACGGCAAGGGCTGAAGAGGTGATCGTACGGCCCGAGACCGCCCCCGGCCCGCTCGATAACCCGCTCAAAGGGTGGTGCCCGTACACCGACGCCAATCCGATCGGTCTGCCTTATTCGATGGTCTTTCAGTACGCCTCATGGAAAGACCTGGAACCCGTCGAGGGCCAATTTGCGTTTGAAGCGTGGGAGCGCCGGGCCTGGTCGGTGCCCGAGGCCCGAGGCAAGCATGTCGTCTTCCGCATCTATGTGGATTACCCTGGAAAGCCGTCGGGCCTTCCCGACTGGCTCAAGGCGAAGGGGGTCAAGCTCACCCCTTATCGTGAACACGGCGGGGGCCTGGCTCCCGATTACGATGATCCCCAGATGCGATCGGCGATGACCCGACTGATCGCGGCGATGGGTCAGAGGTATGACCGTGATCCGCGTCTGGCTTTTGTCCAGCTTGGTCTGCTCGGGTTCTGGGGCGAGTGGCATACCTGGCCGCAAGGCAAGCTCTACGCCAGTCAGGAGACCGAAAGGCAGGTCATCGACGCCTACCATCGAGCCTTTCCGCACAAGATCCTCATGGCCCGATCGGCGCGCGATGACGCGGGGACGCGCCCCTGGATCGGCTATCACGACGACATGTTTCCCGAGGACACGGACAACGGTCAGGATTGGTCGTTTCTCGCAACTATCCGACGTTCCGGCCGTTCCGAGAACTGGACGCGAGCCGCGATCGGCGGCGAAATGGTCCCCCTGGGGGCAAAGACCTGGCTCGGTGATCACTATGCACAGACGCTCAAGATGATTGAGCGTGGCCATTTTAGCTGGATCGGCCCGTATGGTCCGCCGCTCGAACTTGCGCCAACGGCCGAATTCAAGACGCGAAGCGCGGCCCTCGTCCGTCACCTTGGCTATCAGTTCACGCTCAAGGAGATTCGCCATCCCGCCAGCCTGAAGGCAAGCGATCGTCTGGCCCTGACGATCGTCGGCGAAAACGAAGGGGTTGCCCCGTTTTATTACCCCTGGAGCGTGGAAGTTGCGTTGATCGACCTCAAGGGCGCGGTGAAAGCCCGGCTCCCGCTTCCGGTGGATGTGCGAACCTGGCGGCCGGGTTCGTTTCGAGTGAATGAGGTCGTGACGATGCAAGCGCCGCCGGGGCGTTATCGACTTGGCCTGGGCATCATCGACCCCGGGACGGGCCGGCCGGCGATTGCCTTTGCCAACGCCTTGCCCCGCCTGGAAGGCTGGACGATTCTCTCGACGATCAACGTGGAGGCAGGCCGATAACGCGGCTGGGTCAGTTCCTCATGGACGACTGCGTTCGATCGCGCCATCATGGGATCAAATCGCCCGCGCGTTGACGGCCGGGCGCGTCTTCAAAGGCCCCTTCGGCGCGACCTCTCATGAAAAATCGCTCGCGAATCTGGCTCTCGGGATTTCTCGTCCTTCTTGCCGCCGGGGAGACGCTCGGGGCGGAAGCCCTCGATCTGAACACGCAACTGATGCTTGCCACGTTCAAGGTGTCGAACCCAGCGTCCACCGGCACCGCCTTCATCCTCTCCCGGCCCAGGCCAGATGACCCGAAGAAACCTCGATTTGTGCTCATCACCGCGGAGCACGTCTTGCGGCTGATGATTGGCGACGAGGCTACATTGACCGGGCGCAAGACCGAGGCCGACGGCGGGTTCTCGAAGTTGCCGGTCAAGTTCAAGGTCCGACTCGACGGCAAACCTGTCTGGACGAAGCATCCCCAGGCCGATCTCGCCGTGATGGAGTTCTCACCCCCCGAGGGTCTCGTCATCCCCGAGATTCCCGTCTCTATTCTGGCGAGTGACTCTGACCTGAGTCATTACGAGGTTCACCCGGGCGACCTGATCCGTTGCGTCGGCTACCCGCACCCGAACCAGTTTGACGGCAACGGAACCGGTTTCGGCGTGGTCCGACTCGGTTGTCTGGCCAGCTATCCGCTTGTGCCGACCGCCAGGACCCGGACCTTTCTCTGCGACCTCAACAGCTTTGAAGGCGACAGCGGAAGCCCGGTCTATCTTTCCGAGGACCATCGATCGTACGGCGGCCAGGCGTCCTCAGGCCGCGTCTCGCTGATTCTGGGCCTCGTCGCCGGTCAGCATTTCATTGACGAGGAGTTCAAGATGATCTACCAGTCCGGGAAGTTCCGGCACCGGATGGGCCTGGCGATCGCCTTTCATGCCGCCCTGATCAGAGAGACGATCGACCTCATGGCGGCCGGTCAGGACGGAGAGAATGCCGGCTTCTGAGATTTCGAGGAGAGGAGAATGGCTAAGTCCAGATGACCGATGACCAAGGACCGATGACCGAAAGTCGGTATTTATCGGTCAACGGGACCATGCCCTTTTCCTCGAATCGATCAGACGCCGGCTTCCGTAAAATCACGAAGAGCCTTTACTTCTTGGTGATCTGAAGAAAAATGATGTTCTCATTCTCCTCGGTGAAGATGCGGATATCGCGGATCTCGGCCTGAGGGATGTCCATCGAGACTTCAAGCATCTCGTGACGGGTCCGGTAGATCAGCTTCCAGTCCATGAAGCTCTCCATGTAGCCGATATCGCGCACTCCAGGCAGGAAGTTGGCGACAATCAGGCGACCCCGGGACCGGAGCAGATCAAACATGACCGACGTCAGGCGCTGGGCGGTCGTCTGCTGAAGATAGTCATACAGACCAGTCGTGTAGACGAGGTCGAACTCGCCAAGATTGACTTTTCTGGCGAGCATCTGCCGGATCGACGCGGGGACGACTTCAATGTTGTAATGCGCGTACGAGCGATCAATCTCGTCGAGGCTGTTGGTATCGGAGTCGAGCGCGACGAGCCGGCCGAGTTTGCGGCGTCGGACCGCGGAAGAGAGAATGGCCTCGCGCAGGTGTCCAGCGGCGATCGACAGCACATGCGGCCGGTCTATTTCCTCGACAAGGCGATCGAGCATGTTGGCGATGAACTCGCGCCGCGCCCGAACGCCTTCCGAGGCTGGGGCCGCGGTCGTGTAATCGAAGATCTTCCGGCCGAGGTCGGACGTTCCCTCGGGCAAGGGCCAGTGTTCCTCGCGACCGTAGATGTAGTCGATCAGAGCCGCGTCGCCCGCGTATCCGCGAGGCTTGGCAAAAGCACGGTGCGTGAACGGGTCCTGGTGGACGAGGTCCTTGATCGGGTGGTGCATGCACATCGAGACGAACTCAGCCCACTCCTGATCGCTGGAATTCTGTCGGCGGATCTGCAAACCGGTGAAGAGGTCGCTCATGCCTTCCGCGGTCTGCCCTTCCATGAGCTTGCCATAAACCTGATTCAGCAGCGAATCGTCAAAGAGCTCCTCCAGCATGGCGCTGACCATTTCGCCATGATACGGCATGATGCGGTTTCTCCGTCGAAGGAAGGAATCGCTCGCGATAAGTTCCGCTGAGCCAGGCGTTTGGCGATTTCGGGAGGAGAGGTTCGAGTGGTCGACCCCAAAATAACCCGGGCGGGGATACGCGCCCGCTCAAGTCCACTATAAGAGGTCTTGGCGCCGGTGCGCACTAGGGACTTGAAGTTGTCAAGTTTAGCAAGGCGCGCGGGGCGACGCAAAAGGCCAATTTCGCACGTCGGATCAAGTTCAGGCCGATTTTGCGGATTTCAGGGACGAGGCTTGATGGGAAAGCGGACGCGAAAGACACTCCCCTGGCCGGGCGCGCTCTCGACCTCGATCACACCTCCGTGATCGCGGACAATTCCATAACTTACCGAAAGCCCCAAGCCTTTGCCCTGGCCGACGTTTCTGGTCGTGAAGAAAGGCTCGAAGATATGCGGCAAGTGCTCGGGCGCGATCCCGTGCCCGTCGTCCTGAATCTCGATCTCAATGAACTCACCCCCCTCGGCCAACTGAGTCCGCACGCCGATTGAGCCCTTGAGATCGCTCGACTGAATGGCGTTGAGCAGGAGGTTGAGGAAAAGCTGGTCGATCTTCGCCGGGCGGCAATACAGGGGGGGAATTGGCTCGACAACGCGTTCCAGGCGGATTTGCTTCTGCTCGATCTCGTGATGGAGGACGCCGATTGTCGACGTGAGCGCGGCGTTGAGGTCAGCCTCCTTAACCTCGGCCTCGTCGAGGCGGGCGAAGTCGCGAAGGTTGTTGACGATGTCGCGGACCCGTCGCAAGCCTTCAAGCGAACGATCGAGAAGACGCCCGAGGTTGGATCGCACGTAGCCCAAATCCACATCGTCCTCGCGGCGGGCCGCCTCCGCGGCGCGTTCGGGTTCGAGGCGTGCCAGGGTCTCACGCGCCCCTTGATACACGTCAAGAATCTCAAGGACGGCCTGAGTGTCGCGTCGCAGGACGGCCAGGTTGTTGATCACGAACCCGAGCGGGTTGTTGATCTCGTGCGCCATTCCGGCCGCAAGCTGGCCCAGGCTCGCCAGGTTCTGGCTCTGGATCAACGACGCCTGGGTTTCGCGGAGAAGGCGATACTGCTCGGTCAGGGTTCGTTCCAGGCGAATGACCCGCTCGCCCGCCTGAAGCCGAACGCGCAATTCTTCCAGGTCGAACGGCTTGGTCACGAAGTCATCAGCGCCGGCGAGCATCCCTTGAACGACGTCTTTCTTCTGGGAAAGCGAGGTCAAAAGAATGATGTAAACGTAACCGGGGCGCTGGCTGCCTCGAATCCGGCGGATCAGTTCCAAGCCGCTCGTCTCGCCCATCAACCAGTCACTGATGACCAGGGGAAACTCGGCCGACGCAAACTCATGCCAGGCGGTTGAGCCGTCAGCGGTCGCCACGACCTCATAGCCCCACTTCTCCAGCAAGCTCTGGAGAAGCCGGCGCGAGACCCGGTCGTCTTCCGCGATCAGGACTTTCATGTCGGCCCACGCCCCCATCCGGGCGCCTGCCGTGCCCAGGCTCGGCCCCGCTTTGGAAAGGGACCGCGTCGGCATCCTCACTATCGGCGCCAGTTGCCGAAACCGTGGACGATTCTACCACGACTTGCTCTGTCCGCGACCCATTGTTGGTCGAGAATTCGGTCGGTTTCGAGCGTCGGGTGACGAGCCGAGATTTGCGAATCTTTTCTGCAAACCGATTCATTCGCACGGATTACCGTTTCCACACTCGGCTTATTCCGCATGTGCTCAGGCCAAAGAAAACGTTGTGGGTAGGTGGTGGACCGAACCTGCTGGCGCGGGTAAAGTGGCAGGTCGGGACAACAGGGCGTGCGCGGTCGTCGCGCGTTCGGCCAACCGTCAAGGCCTCCGCAGGAGCGCGACCGATGTCGTTGGAACCTCGCCAGTATCTTATCGTGAACGTCGTGAACGGCGTCGCGGTCGTCAAGTTCGCGACTCCGGACGCCATCTTTCAGGCCAAGGACGTGGAGGAGCTTGACGAGGAACTCGTTGACCTCTTCGTCGAGGAAGGGCATTCCAAGATGCTGCTCAACCTGAGCACCATCCGCTACCTCTCCAGCAGCATGCTCGTCAGGCTGATCAACTTCCAGAAACGGTTCGTTCAGAGCCAGGGCCAGCTCGCCCTTTGCTGCCTGACGCCCGTGATGGTAGACACCTTTCGCGTCAGCAAGCTCGACCAGCTTTTCAAGATCTACGACGACGAGGCGACCGCTCTCGCCAGCTTCTAACTCCAGGGCGAAACGGTCGATCCAGACGCCGATCTCTGCAAAAACGACGACGCCCCGGAAAAACCGGGGCGTACGTCGCCGTCGACCATTACGGTTACGGTGAAGTGAGGTGATGGAAAGTCGCCTGACCTTAATTACTTACTTCGAGCGACGCTTGCCGGCCATGGTCATGAGACCACCGACAAGAAGCGTCATCGCGCCGACCGCCGAACCGGGATCGATCTCGGGGACGGAAGGCAGCGGCGGCGGGCAGGCGCCCGCGGAGGCAGTGCCGCAAAGAGCCGCGGTGGCGACCAGGAGGGCGAGGGCACGGAACCCATGTTTTTGAAGGCTTTTCATCGGTGATCCTTTGTTAAAAGCAACATGTTCTTACTCACTCTTTCTCCGACCTCACAATTCGATTATGGCGCCCATTTTCGGAGTCGTCGACCGAGGTTTCCGCGTTCCCACATCATGTTGTGATTTCTCGTCATGACGGCCCCGGCGACGAGGGTCGTGCGTGTCAAGGGCACGACCCCCGGTCCGTTCCCAGGCTCAGAAACCTCGGGGAATGTAGCCGAGAAGCAGAAGGATCAGGACGATCACCAGGATCAGGCCAAGGCCGCCGCTGGGACCGTATCCCCAGTTCCGCGAGTGGGGCCAGGTCGGTAGGCCGCCGAGAAGCAAGATCACCAGCACGATCAAGAGGATCAAACCCATGACGCTCGCCTCTTCCAAATGAATAGGGGTGAACAGGGACCGACCGCGCCTTCGCGCGATCCGAACCGCCGAAAGTTGAAATCAGACACGATCGAGCGCGACGCCTCATCCCGTTCCGACGTGGGCATCGCGGATCTCGACAGGAACCTAACGAGCAGACGGAGCGATCCCTCTTGCCTTCGAACAGCAGGGAGATTCGCCATTGGATTATGCCACATCCGGCGAGACCCTCCCAAACTCTTCGCCCAGCAACGTTTAGAGCCCCGAGAATCGGTGCGACCGAACCCTGTCGAAACGCGACCCCGTTCGTCAGGAGGAATGTCTTCTGGGTCGGGACATGACCCGCGCGATCGCGTTTTCCAGCGTCTTGAGCGCGATGGGCTTGGAGAGATGGACGGTGAATCCGGCCGTCTCGCTGGCCCGAACGTCCTCGTCGGACCCGAAGCCGCTGACGGCGATTCCGAGCAAGCCGGGATGGTCGCGGATCAGATCGAGGCCCGAGCCGTCAGGCAATTCGATGTCGCTGATGAGCAGGTCGATTCGATTCTGAGCGAGACAAGCTCGGGCCTCGGCCAGGTTGCTCACCGCGACGACCTGGTGTCCTCTCGATCCGAGAACAAAGGCCAGGTAACGGAGTGAGTCAGGATCGTCCTCGACAAGCAAGAGCTTGAGGCCGACCGGCCGATTTGGTTCCGGCGGCGGCGGTGCCAGGGCCAGAACCCTCGGCGCCGGAGCGGAAGTCAGGGGCAAAGCCAGGTGGAAGACCGCGCCCTTGCCGCGTCCCGGACTGCTCGCCGACATCTGACCACCGAGCGCCTCCACGATCCCTCGGCTGATCGCCAGTCCCAGGCCGAGACCGCCGTATCGCCTGGCAACCTCGGCACCCCCCTGCTCGAACGGTTCGAAGATCCGCGTGAGCGCCTCGGCGTCGATGCCAATGCCCGAGTCGCGGAATTCAAGGACCAGTCGCCCCGCGTCCGGGCCTGGGTCGTTGAACCCCTCGTTCCAGGTCCGGCATTCGAGCCGACCGCCCGAAGGGGTAAACTTGAGGGCGTTGGTGATCAGGTTGAGGAAGACCTGCGTGATCCGAGTCGAGTCGGCGAGGGCGTGGTGCCGACGCGCGGAGAGTTCCAGGATGATCTCAAGGCCCGCGTCCCGGGTCTCCTGGTGGAGCATGCCGACCGCTCTTCGAATCGCCTCATGGACGTCGATAACCTCGGTGCGGAGTCGAATTCCCCCCCGGGCGATTCGCGCGACGTCGAGAAGGTCGTCGATTAACTGGACCTCCATCTCGACGTTTCTGCGGATCATCTCCAGAGTTGGCCCGAGTTCGCTGGCCGTGTCGCGTTCAAGTGCGCCCGAGACGCTCATGAGGATGGGGGTCAGAGGTTTGCGGAGTTCATGGCCGAGAACGGCGAGGAACTGGTCCTTGGCGCGGTTCGCGGCGTCGGCATTTTCCTTCGAAGCCCTCAATTCCGCCTCGGACCGATGACGATCGGTGACGTCTCGAAAACTCAGGACGACCCCGGTGATGGACCCGTCGCGAGTTCGGATCGGTGCGCCGGAGTGCTCGACCGGGTGCTCGGTCCCGTCGCGGGCAACCAGCAGTGTGTGATTCGAGACCCCGACGGAAGCCCCTTCCCGGATCACGCGTTGAAAGGGACTCTCAACAGGAGTTCGCGACTCTTCACGAAGCAGGGCGAAGACGTCCGCCAGCGGCTTGCCCTTCGATTCGTCAAGCGTCCAGCCCGTCAGTCTCTGGGCCGCGCGGTTGATCAGGCGGACAAACCCCTTGTCGTCGGTCGCGATCACGGCGTCGCTGATGCTGGCGAGCGTCGCCGAGAACCATTCTTCGCGCTCACGGATGGCCTCGCCGGCGTCCTCGCGGCAGGTCATCTCGCGGCAGGTTAACCAGAAGACAAGACCGAGGAGTGTCAGAGCCAGAATCGAGGCGAAGATCAGCGTCAGCAGGGTGGTTCCCATCGATCCCCGAACCGTCGTTTCGGAATCGAGAAGGCGTCGATCTTCTTCGGCCTCCAGCTCGGTGATCAATCGATTGACCTCGGCCGAGGTCCGCGCCCCTTGAACCGAGTTCAACGCCTTGACCGCGTCTTCCGAGCCTTGCTTCCGAAGCTTGGCGACCTCAAACAAACGGTCCGTTCGCTCCCGGATAACGTGAGCGAGGCTGATCACCCTCGTCTCGAAGATCGGGTTGCCCCTGGCGCGTCTGGCAAGATCATCGAGGTGTGGCTGCACCTTCAATATCGACTTGCCTAATTTGGCAAAATCGTGGTCGCCGCCAGAGAGGAGATACGATCGGACGGTGACCTCGGCGTTCTTGATGGCATCAGAGACAAGGGCGATCGCCGAGGCATTGGCCCGAGTCTCGACAACCGTATGAAGGCCGCGCGAGACCCGGCTCAACGAGTTCAAACACACGAGAGCATTGATGACCAGCGCCGCGGCGGCGAACTGGTAAAGACGGGACAGTTTCGGTCGAGAAGAAGGGTGCATGAAATCGCCTCGAAGGCGAGGTCGGTCACCTCGTCGAGAAAACAGGTCGCCAGGTTGACATCGTGTTCGCAACCCGACGACACCGGGGGGTTGCGAGGTCGAAGAGTGCCGAGAGGTTCTTCTTAATGACAAGCGAATGTCGATAGCTGTTAAACGAGGTAATATAGCACCACAGGCGGGTTTAAGAAAGAGAATTGTTGCCGGGGCGACCAATTCGCCAGGGTTCAAGGCGGGTTGCCTTCTTGCCGCGCCTGGTCCTCTCGGCGAAGATAGAGCGTTGCTCCGCGGGAGGTGATCCTCGTCGGGGAGTATTCGGATCGAAGTCGGGATGCGTTGGACATTTTCCCGGGAGTCAGGCCATGACGAGCAAGATCCTGGGTCGTTTCTTGTGGGCGGCTCTGGCTCTGCTCTTCATTGTCAGCGGGCCGGTCCCGGTTTTCGCGCAGCGCGGTCTGCTCGGCGGCGGTCGCCTTCAGGCGGAACGCGGCCAACGCAACAAGAACGCCCGAGGCGATGACGACCCGAACAATTCGCCCGACCGCAACCGACTTCTCGGCGGCAATCGCCGCCGGAATGCCCGCGACCGCGACCGTGACCGCGATAACGCCGAGACAAAGACTCCGGTCGCTCCGCCTCTTGCCGCAACCCCCGCCGCGCCGGGAAGGCGAGTTTATGACCCCGCCGATCCACTCCGTCGGGTCTACATTCAGGAAACGCATCAGTACACGGGCGAGTCAGTCACCGAGGCCGGCGGGCTCATCACGACACCAGCTCCAGCTACAGCACCCACGGCCGCGCCCGGCCCGGCCGTCAATCTCGCTCCGGTCGCGGAGGCTCCTGTTGCCGCAACGCCCCCGACGGAGGCGGCCGTTTACCCAGCCCCGCCGCCGCCCGAGCCGTTGACACCCCCCGCGAACACGGTGATCACGCGCATCGAACCCGCCAAGAAGGCCGACCGCGATTTGCTTGTCGATGAGATCGAGGCCCGACTCGACGCCATTCTCAAGACCGACCTGGAAGAAACGCTCCGCCCCGCGCTCTGGTCAGAAAACGATCGCGACCGGGCGCGAGAACTCGGACGAGCGAAAGGGATGTCGGGCGAGGCACTCGCCAGTTTTGAGCGGACGCTCGCTGTCGACGCTCCCGTTGCCGGTCCAGCGACGTTCGAAGCCGCCCGACTGGCCCCGGTCGACTACGAACCTCTGGTCAAGCGGATCGCCCTGAGAAAGGCCCTCAGCGCCTTGAAGAGTCAACGACCGGATGACGCCGCCGCGATGGACGAAGCCGTGAGAAGGCTCGCGGGCGCCGCGGTTCTCGCGGGGCTTGCCGAGGAGACGTTGAGGCCGGTCGGGCAACAACTCGTGGCCTTGACGCATCTGCGTGATCGATTGCGAGGCGTTGACGGCAAGCCGTTTGACTCGGCCATTGAACTGGGCAACGTGCTTCCCGACACACTCTTCACGGTAGTTTATTCCACGTCGTATCCCGGTCCACCGGTCGCGCTCGACGCCGAGACCCTCCTGACGACCACGCCGCCTTCCGACCCCTTGCGTGTCCGCGAGTCAACCGCGGCCCGGCTCGGCCTGCCAATCCTCGGGTCGAATGAACCGGCGGTCGCGGCGCCTGGGGCAGAGCCACCGGGCAGGGGCACCGGCCTGACCTTCTCGACCCCGGCCGGATCGGGCGCCGACCTCACGCTCTGGGTTCTTGATCCCAACGGGACGACCTTCACGCGGTTTGTCGTCAGTCCTGGCGGCGCGCGGACGATCCCCGATCGGCCTTCGGCGCAGGTCTGCTACCTGGATGGAGCGTCGGCCGATCCCACCCCCTGGCGTGACCTGGCCGCCGGCTCCTTTGAATTTCGACGCGAGGCGGGCGTCTGGCGGCTCACCCCTTTGACATTTCCGATCACGCTGGACAACACGGCCAACGCTCAGCCGTTCCGCTACAGGATCGACGGCCATGAGGGAACCATTCCCGCGCGGCGGGCCGTGACGATGAACCGGACCGATCTTCGAACGACGATCGAATTCGACCGAGGCAATCACCAGGTCAGTTCCCGACTCCTCCAGTCCGGTCCCGATCGATACGCGGTCCGTCTCGATGCTGAGTCGCAGGGGCTCGACCTGTACCGCTTCAGCGGGCCGCCTCCCGCGCTTGATGCCGGCACCGCCGTCGCCGATACCGACCGAGACGCGACTCGCGACCGCCCCCGGGCACGCTGATCGAAGGTGACCCATTGCCTGAAGCACGTCGGCTCGTTTAACATGCGTGGAGTCGCTGATGCGTCGATGATTCCCGGACTCCGAGGCGTTTGCGGAGTCGCGAGACCGGGGCACCTCTCCTCTCCGCTTCTGGAATCGAAAGAAAGAAAGGATCTTGACCCATGCGCCAGGGACAGACCCGTCGGGAGTTCCTGACCGATGTCGGTCGGGGCGTTCTGGTCGCCGGCCTTGGACTCGGCATGGCCACCGATCTTGGCCTGGCCCCGGCCTGGGCCGACCGCGATGAGGGAAGGCTCCGCTTTGGCGAGGCCGAGCCGCTCGTCGACCTTTTGCAAGAAACGCCCACCGACGCGCTCATCGCGGTGCTTGTCGAGAAGCTCGGCTCGGGAACGACCTTGCGCTCGCTCGTCGAGGCGGCGGCCCTGGCCAACGCCCGAACCTTCGGCGGAGAAGATTACGTCGGCTTCCACACGTTGATGGCGCTCGCCCCCGCGCTTCACATGGCGGCCGAGATGCCCGAAAAGCTCCGGGCCTTGCCTGTCCTCAAGGTCCTTTACCGCAACACGAAACGCATCCAGGAACACGGCGGAAGGAAGTCGGAGGTTCTCCACCCGGTCGCCTCGAATTCTCAAGCAGAGCAAGCACCCCGCGGCGAACTTTTGCGCGAGATGGTGCGCCGCAAGGATCTGGACGAGGCCGAACGCGTCTTCGCGGCGGTTGCCCGGCAAGGACCTGAAGACGCCCTCAACGCGCTTCTTTTCGCCGTGCAAGACGGAACGGAGGTCCACCGGACGGTTCTCCCGTACCGGGCCTGGGACCTGCTCGGCCTGATCGGCAAGGAGCAGGCTCATACGCTTCTGCGTCAGTCGGTTCGATACTGCGTCAAGAGCGAGAGAGAGTGGGGAGTCAATGAAGCCCCCCGCAAGCTTCTGCCCAGGCTGCTCGATCAATATCATCTTCTTGATCATCCCGCCGGTCATCGCGAGACCGATGATGCCTGGCTTGAATCGATGAGTCGGACGATCTTTGAAGGTCGGCCCGAGCAGGCCGCCGACGCCATCGCCGCCGCTCTCGCGGATGGGATCGCTCCCGCGAGCGTCGGCCAGGCGATCTCACTTGCCGCCAACCAGTTGGTCCTTCGCGACCATGGCCGGACCGCGCGCGATGTGCAGCCAGGCAAACCCGTGGGAAGCGTTCATGGCGACTCGATCGGCGTGCACGCGTGTGATTCGGCGAACGCCTGGCGCAACCTTTCGCGCGTCGGCAACCCTCGAAACGCGGTGGCCTGCCTGATCCTGGGGGGTTACCAGGTGGCGCTCGACCGCGCCAATCGCGGCGGCGACTTTCTGCACTGGCCCCCCCAGCCCCTGACCGATGTTCAGGAGACCATCAAGTCGGTCCCCCCCGGTTCCCTTCTGAACGAGACCGAGGCGGCGATCAAGGCGAACGACCAGGCCCGAGCCGCCGCGCTTGTCCACGCTCAAGGCGCTCTGGGCCATGCGGAGCGGCCCGTCTTTGACCTCTGCCTCCGCTACGCCGTCAGCGAAGATGGCGCACTCCACGCCGAGAAATTTTACCGGACGGTCTCCGAAGAGTTCGCCTCGACGCGCCCCGCCTTCCGCTGGCGACAACTGATCGCCCTTGCCCGCGTGACCGCCAGCGAGTACGGCCGTCCCGCTCCCGGCTACGCCGAAGCCCGCGAGCGGCTCAAGGTCTGACCCGGACCAGACTTCGTGACAGGCAACCCGAGATAGCCTCCAGGAGAATTGCAAAGCGCCGATGACCAAGGACCAATGACTAAACAATTCCTCCTCTTGGTCATCGGGCCTTGGTCATTAGGGTTTTTGCGTATTAGGGACTGTTTTTGACGTAAGGTCAAAGGACACAAGAACAAAGGGCGGATTTCCGCTTTTGTCCCATGTCCTTCTGCCCTTTGACCTTACGGCTATTCCGCAACAACCCTATTGGTCATTGAAATTACTGACTTCGCAATCCTCCTGAGATAGCTTCGCCAGGGGTAGGCGCCTCCCCCGCGCTCCCGACGTTCTCGCTCGACCCGAAATCCCGTCCATGAAATTTTTCCTAACGCCTTTCGAGGAGATCGATTACGTCGATTTGCACGCATCGTCTCGATCTCGTCATGGTAAAATCGACGAACCTGTTGCGCATCGGAAACGTACGAGGTTCGAATCGATCCGAGATCCGTTGCGAATTTCGACAGATGAATTCGAGCGTCTCATGCCGGTTGGATCGATAAGAATCGATCTTTGACCTTGTCGATCCGCTCGGGTATCATCAACGCACTCAACCCTCCTTGCGTCCAGAAGGACGACAATCCCCCAGTCGGTTCCGAACACCTTCGGTCAAGGATCGACCCTCCCGTGTGATCGGCCGGAAGGGCTTTCGAGTGACGCTCTCCATGAAGACGCTCCTCGCGAAGAGGCGAGATCCCGCCTACCGGTTTGTTCTGGAAACCCTGGAGCGTCGCACCTTGCTGAGCGCGACCCCGGGCGGGGCGGTCGTCGGTCCTGGGCCGAGTCAAGCGTCTGACCTCCTTCATCTCGCGGCGACGCCCAACGATCCGCAATACACCGCCGGCAACCTCTGGGGCCTTAATGGTCCTAGCGGAATCCAGGCCCCCTCGGCCTGGAATGTCACCACGGGATCTCCCTCGGTGACGATTGCCGACATTGACACGGGAATCAATTACAATCATCCCGACCTCTATCAGAACATCTGGATCAATCAGCCGGAAATCCCGATCAGTCGAATGAAGAACCTCGTGGATGTCTACCACGATGGATACATGAGCTGGCGTGACCTGAACAACCCGATCAATATCGGCCCGGGAAAGATCACCGATGTCAACGGCGATGGCGTGATCGATGCGGCCGACATCCTCGCGCCGATGTCTCTCGACGCCAATGGCAACGACACGGGTCTTGGCGGCTGGGCCAATCCGTCGAACGTCCAGGACGGTGATACGGCCCACCCCGACGACCTGATCGGCTGGAACTTCGTCGACAATAATAACAATCCGTTCGACACCCAGGGCCACGGCACCGAGACCGCGGGAACGATCGCGGCGACCGGAAACAACGCGACGGGGGTCGTTGGTGTCGCCTGGTCGTCGCCGATCATGGCTCTCAAGGTGATTGACGCTTCGGGCAACGCCACGGTCGCCAACGCCTCGGCCGCGATCCTCTACGCCGCGAGACACGGGGCGAAGGTGGCCAACGCGAGCTTCGGCGGCTATGGAGCCAGCGCGGCCCTTCAAAACGCCATCGCCACGGCCGGAACCGAGGGCATGGTGGTTGTCGCCGCGGCGGGGAACGATGGCCTCGACACCGATACGTCTCCCTTTTTCCCGGCCGACTTCGACCTCGCGAACGAGATCTCCGTGGGAGCGATCGACGCGACCGGTCAACTTGCCTCGTTCTCGAATTATGGCGCGAAGACGGTGGATCTGGCTGCTCCCGGAACGGGGATCATCACGACGCTCGTCGATGGCACGTATGGGCCCGTCAGCGGAACGTCGGTCGCCGCGCCCTTCGTGACCGGAACGATCGCGCTCGTCGCGTCGGTGCATCCGACCTGGACCGCCGCGGAACTTGTCCGCCAGGTTCTCGCGACCGCGACGCCCGACCCCGCGCTCTCGGGCCTGACCATCACCGGAGGCGTCGTCAACGCCGCGGCGGCCGTCGGTCCGGCGGCCATCGCCACGACTCCGTTGATCACCTGGCCAACCCCCGCGGATATCGTCTATGGCACTGCCTTAGGCCCCGGCCAGCTTGACGCGACCGCCTCGGCCTTCGGAATTCCCGTCTCGGGGACGTTCACCTACTCAAGTCCCGCCGGAACGGTCTTGCATACCGGCGCGGGGCAAACGCTCTCGGTGACCTTCACGCCCGACAACTTGACCGATTACCATTCGACGACGTCCTCGGTGCTCATCAATGTCACCCGGGCAACGCCCACGATCGCGTGGCCGACCCCCGCCGATATCACCTACGGAACGCCGCTTGGCCCGAACCAGCTTGATGCCTCGGCCAGTTTCTCGGGCGGCTCGATCGCGGGCACATTTGCCTACACGCCCGTCGCGGGAACGATCCTCCCCGCCGGATATGGTCAGGTTCTCCTCACGGTTTTCACGCCGACCGACACCGTTGACTTCACCACGGCCGTGGCCTCGACCAAGATCAACGTTCAGAAGGCCACGCCCAGCGTTTACTGGACGAGCCCGGCCGGAATCACTTACGGAACGCCGCTCGGCCCGAACCAGCTCAACGCGACCTCGGGCATTCCCGGTGTGTTTACCTATACGGTCGCCTCGGGAACGATTCTGGGGGCGGGTCCGCAGCCGCTCACCGCGACCTTCACGCCGTCGGATACGAATAATTACAACGATGCCGCGGTGGGAACGCTTCTCAACGTCGCCAAGGCCCATCTCGTCGTGCTGGCCGGCAATAACGTGACCCGGTACGGCAGCCCCCCGCCATCGCTGACGTACGCCCTCGCCGGCTTCATCAACGGCGACACGTCGAGCGTGGTCAATGGGTCGCCCTCGATCGGCACAACCGCGACACCGGCCAGCGGCGTCGGCACATACCCGATCACGGTCGGTCCGGGCACCCTCTCGGCCGCGAATTACGACTTCCCGAACTTCGTTCCGGGCACCTTGACCGTGAACAGGGCCTTTCTCACGGTCTCGGCCAACAGCACGTCACGGGTCATCGGCTGCGTGAACCCAGCGCTGACCTACAGCGTGACCGGGTTCGTCAATGGCGATTCTCCGAGCGTCCTCACAGGCGCTCCGACCCTGAACACGACGGCGGTCGTGTCGAGCCCCCGCGGTGGCTACCCGATCACGATTACCCCGGGAACGCTCTCCGCCGCGAACTACGCGTTCGCCGGATTCGCCGGCGCCACCCTGACCGTCCGCCCGCTCTCGGCCTCGCGCGTGGGTGACTTCGACGGCGACGGCAAGACCGATCTCGCCATCTTTAGGCAGTCGAGTGACCTCTGGATCATCCGAAACTCCGCCGGAGGGGGTCAGACCGTCCAGTTTGGCGACCCGACGCAAGGAGACGTTCCCGTCGCGGCCGACTATGAGGGGATCGGCCGATCCGATCTCGCCCTCTTCCGGCCGACCACCGACCAGTGGATCATTCGACTCTCCACCGGCGCCACGCAGATCCTTCAGTTCGGCGACCCGAGTCAGCACGACATCCCCGTCCCAGGCGATTACGAGGGGATCGGCCGATCCGATCTCGCTGTTTTCCGGCCGAGCACCGACCAGTGGATCATTCGACTTTCCACGGGCGCCACGCAGGTTTACCAGTGCGGCGACCCGAGTCAGCACGACATCCCCGTTCCAGGCGATTATGACGGCGACGGCAAAACCGACCTCGCCGTCTTCCGACCGGCCACCGACCTCTGGATCGTCCGCTATTCCTCGGGCGGCGGCGAGACGGTTCAGTTTGGCGACCCGACCCAGCGCGACGTACCCGCCCCCGGTGATTATGATGGCGACGGCAAGACGGATTTCGCCGTCTTTCGACCGACAACGGACGTCTGGATTGTCCGGTACTCGTCCGGCGGCGGCGAAACCGTTCCCTTTGGCGATCCGACGCAGGGCGATCTCGCCGCGCTCGCACCCATTTCCAGCCTGCCGAGGCCGATCAGCCCGAAGACCAGGGTTGCCGCCGTTTCAAGTCAGGCGGCGGTTCCCTTGGCTTCGTTTGCCGCGAAGACGTTGGCCCGAGTTATGCAGCCGATTGTCCAGAAGGCCCGAACCTGATCGGGTCGCGAACCAATGACCCCGCGTTGAGGGATCGGCCGACGAACCGGACGGCGCTGGGCCTTCGGGCCATCGGGATTTACAAACTGGCCAAGGCGGTCGTCTTCGTGGCGGCCGGAATTTACGTCACCCGGCTGGTTCCCGGCGATGCGGTCGGCGGCCTGCTCCGGTTCGCCGCGAGGTTAAGACTCGATCCCGAGAACCGCCTTGTGCAGTCGGCAATCGCGCGGCTCGCGGGGGTCAATGAACGACACCTTGACGCGATCGGTCTGGGTGTCGTGGTTTATGGCCTGCTGTACGCGGTGGAAGGCGTCGGCCTGATCCTCAAGCGTCGTTGGGCGGAATGGATCGTCGTCGCCTCTACAAGTCTTTTGGTCCCGTTCGAGGGGTATGAGGTATTCCAGAGGCCGGGCTTTTTGCGAATCGGCGTGCTCCTGGTCAACCTCCTGATCGTGGCCTTCCTCGTGTTTCGGTTACGCAAAGGAACAACCGAGAGAATCCTTATGAAGACGAGCACCGACCGCGACCCCTTCCTACAGGCGGCGATCGACGAGGCGAAGCTCGGCCTTGCGGAAGGGGGCATTCCGATCGGTTCGGTCCTGGTGATTGATGGGGTCATTGTCGGCCGAGGGCACAACCAGCGGGTTCAGCGCGCCAGTACGATTCTTCACGCCGAGATGGACGCCCTGGAAAACGCGGGGCGGCTTCGATCCGCCGACTACCAAAAGGCCACGCTTTACTCGACCCTTTCCCCGTGCGACATGTGTTCGGGAGCCTCGCTACTTTACAAGATTCCCAGGATCGTTATCGGGGAGAACCGGACCTTTCGCGGCCCCGAAGACCTGCTCAAAGCGCGCGGAGTCGTTCTTGAGATCCGCGACGATCCCGAATGCATCGCCTTAATGAACGCGTTCATCGCGGCCCGGCCCGAGCTCTGGAACGAGGATATCGGCGTCTGAAGGGCCAACCCGGTCATTTTGAGCCTGGCGCGACCGAGGTCCAGGGACGCGCCGCGGCCCCTTCGTAAGACGTCTTGAGGCGTGCGTACTGGTCGGCCCTTGAACGCAATTTCGCCTCGTCACGGCCTGAGACGTAACCTCGGGCCGCCATCCGGCCCATCCAGTCGGCCCGGGTCCGCGCGGCAACTTCCAAAGCCCTGAACGAGGCGGCCTGGCGCTGGTATTCGATCTGCCGAAGTCGGATCAAGACGCCCGCCAGGGTCATTCCCGCAATGGCGACGGCGATCATCACCGATCGTATCGTGAACCGAATTCGAATGGATCGCATCGTGGAGGCCCGGCGAACGAGGTCGAAAGAGAAATTACGGAAGGCTCGGCGGGGGGTTGCCGGTCTTGAGCGTCTGCTCGACGAACTTGCGGATCGGCCCTTCCATGAACTTGACGAAGAAAGGGACGTCGCCGGTCGCATGAACGGAATCGGCGTCGACGTTCAGGTCAATCGTGAATCCGGGGCCGGCAAGGCGAGCGGCGGTCCGGTCGTCGGACCAGTCGACGGTCTTGATGAACTTGCCAAACTGAGCCTCGGCCGCGGTAATTCCCTTGTCAAAGTTCGCCTTGGCGACGTCGAAGGTCTGCCCATGCTTGACCGACATCTTGATCGCTGACATCGTGTACCCTCGCGCCGCGGATCGTTGCCTTCGTGTCGCTAACGTCGGTCGGTCGGTCAGGTTGTTAATCGCCGACGACGAGCACTTCGAGCGTCCTCGGTCCGTGGACCCCTTCGACGCGGTTCAGCTCAATGTCCGACGTGGCGGAAGGGCCCGAGATGAACGTGATCGGCCGACCTGGGGCCGAGGCGGCGTCGTGAAGCTGGGTCACGGCCTCGGGGACAAGGCTGACGACCTGATCCTCGCGGACGACGCAGAGATGATAATCGGGCAAAAGCGTCAGGACCCGGCGTCCCTGCGCCGGGCCACTGTCGAGGACGATCGTCCCGGTTTGCGCAATGCCCAGAGCGCAGGCGGTTAAAACGCCGTCGCTGGATTCAAGCTGCTCGATCGTCAGGCCAGGATCGCGAAGCAGGTCGACCTCGGGCGGCGTCCACGACCCGGGCAGGTCGGCCGGAACGACCAGGCGTTTCAAGGCTCGGGCCGCGCACGACCGGGCGATCGCCGAGGGCAAATCGCTTGCCTTGATCCGGTGCACCGTTGCCTTGTATTCGCGGACGCGCTCGACAAACTGTTCGACACGCTCCTCGCGGCTGGACCCGTCATTGGTTCGATAATCGCGGGGTATGCGGACATCCTCGGGTCGTTCCGTCGCCGGGACGTCGCGGAGCGATTCGCGGACGCGGCCGAGGATGGCCTCTCTCGGTGTCAGATTCATGACCGCGACCTCCACCACTCGCGAAAGGTCTGTTTGGCGACCGGATAGACGTCGCGGGTCGCTGTCCAGCCGCCAAGCTGACCGGGAAGGCTTTCGATCACTCCCCCCTTCATGAAAAACCGCTGGCCCATCCGGCCGACCCTTTGCGCACGCTCGAATCGCGAACCACTGGCGAAGACCCCGGCCAGGAACTTCATGCCGACCGCTTCGGGATCGGCCCAGGTGGACGACGATTCCGAGTCCTGTTTCTGCCGGACCACCTCGCCTCGAAGGTGAACCAGCACCTCGGGAATGTTGATCTTCACCGGGCAGACGTCGTAACAGGCGCCGCAGAGCGACGACGCATACGGCAGCGATCCGGCGTTCTCGACCCCCGCGAGCATTGGTGTCAAAATCGCGCCGATCGGGCCGGGGTAGACCGAGTTATAGGCGTGGCCGCCGGTGCGCTCATAGACCGGGCAGATGTTCAAACAGGCGCTGCAACGGATGCAGTTCAGAGCCTGCCGACCGACGCGATCGGCCAGGACCTTGGTCCGGCCGTTGTCGAGCAAGACGAGGTGAAACTCCCGCGGCCCGTCGCCCGGCGAGACCCCCGTCCAGAAAGACGTGTACGGGTTCATGCGTTCGGCGGTGCTCGACCGCGGCAGGGTCTGCAAGTAGACCTCGAAGTCTTGCCATGTCGGAATGATCTTTTCCAGGCCCATGACCGAGATGAGGACTTTGGGAAGAGTCAGGCACATCCGCCCGTTCCCCTCGCTCTCAACAACGCAGATCGTGCCCGACTCCGCCACGCCGAAATTCGCGCCGCTGACGGCAACCGGCGTGGTCAGGAACTTCTTGCGGAGATGGGTCCGGGCCGCGGCGGCGAGAACCTTGGGCTCGTCGGTCAGGTGAGCCAGACCGAGCTTCTTGCGGAAGAGGTCGCGGATTTCCGAACGGTTCTTGTGAATCGCCGGCACGAGAATATGCGACGATCGCTCGCCCGCGAGTTGGATGATCAGCTCGGCCAGGTCGGTCTCGATCGCCTCGATTCCCCGGTGAGCCAGGGCCTCATTAAGACCGATCTCGTCGGTCGTGAGCGACTTGACCTTGACGACCTGCCTGGCGCCATGACCGGCGACGATTCCGGTGATGATCGCGTTGGCCTCCTCGGCGTCGCGTGCCCAGTGGACACGACCTCCGGCGCGGCTCACGGATTCTTCCAGTTGGACGAGGTAGGTATGCAGGTGGCGCAGGGTCCGTTCCTTGATCGCGCGACCGGCTTCGCGAAGTCCTTCCCAGTCGGGCATCTCGTCGACGACAATCTGGCGCTTGCCGCGGATCGCCTGGGTGACCTTGCCCATGTTCCGGCGAAGCTGCGTGTTGGCCAGGGCCACGCGCGCCGAGTCTTCAAACCGGACGGCCGGAGTGGTCGGAATCGGCTCGATCTCGCGCGACATCGGGTCGAGGATGGGAAGAGGTCGTCGGCTCAATGGTCGGCTCCCCGGGGCTGGTCGCCTTCGGTCGCGGCGAGGATCTCGGCCAGGTGGATCGTGTCGACCCCGGCTCTCTGCCTGTGCAAGGCCCCTCCGATGTGCATCAGGCACGAGTTATCGGCTGCGGCGCAGACCTCGGCTCGGGTGTCGAGGACGCACCGAATCTTGTCGCCAAGCATGGCCATCGACGTATCCGCGTTCTTCACGGCGAAGGTGCCCCCGAACCCGCAACACTCCTCCGCCCGAGGAAGCGCGACGAGGTCAATCCCCCGAACGGCCTTGAGAAGTCGTAACGGCGCATCGCCGACGCGGATCGCCCTCAGCGAGTGGCAGGTCGGGTGATACGTGACCCGATGGGGATAGTACGCGCCGACGTCCTCGATGCCTAGCTTCTTGACGAGGAATTCCGAGAGTTCAAACACCCGCGAGCCCACCTCTTCGGCCTCGCGTTTCAAGGCCGGATCACCCGCCAGGTCGGCCGCGTGCGGGAACATCTCGCGAACCATGCCGACGCAAGAGGCCGACGGCGAAACGATCACCTCCGCATCGCCGAAGACGTCGAGGAAGTGGCGAACGATCGGGATTGCCTCGCGTTGATAGCCGGTGTTGTAGTGCATCTGCCCGCAGCAGGTCTGTTCCATTGGGAAGTCAACCGTATGCCCGAGCCGCTCCAGCAACTTCACCACGGCCTTGCCGGTGTTGGGAAAGATGGTGTCATTGAAGCACGTGATGAACAGAGAAACCCGCATCGTCTCGTTCTCGCCTCCCTCGGACGCGACCCTTTCTCGGCGCGGAATGCCTCTGAGGATCATACCCGAGCCGCCTCGCCCCGGCACCCCCCGGGCGATCTTGATTCCCGGTCCATCGCACTCGGTCGATTGCGTGATCCCGCGAAAAAGGCGACCTTGCAACGCATCGCCGCTCTGGTCAAGCTCGATCCAGAATCCATCCGCCGAATCATCAATCTCAACCAACCGATCCAATCAACCGATGCGCTACCTCGCCCTTGCCACCGACTATGACGGCACGCTCGCCCGCGATGGGATCGTCGACGAAGCCACGCTCGACGCCTTGCAAAGGCTTCGCGCCTCGGGTCGAGCCTTGATCCTGGTCACGGGCCGGGAACTCGACGACCTGCGATCGATCTTTCCTCGGCTCGACCTCTTCGATCGGGTTGTCGCCGAGAACGGGGCCCTCGTTCATCGACCTGAAAACGAAACCGAGACCACGCTCGGAGATCCCCCGCCGATTCCCTTTCTCGATGCTCTGAAAGCGCGCGGAGTTGACCCGATTTCCGTCGGACGCGTGATCGTGGCCTCGCGAACTCTCCACAAGGACACCATCATCGACGTGATCCGCGACGCGGGTCTCGATGTTCAGGTCATCACCAACAAGGGAGCCCTGATGATCTTGCCGGCGGGTCTGACCAAGGCGTCTGGCCTGGCTCTCGCGCTCGATGAGCTTGGCATTGACCGTTCAAAAACCGTCGCGATTGGCGATGCCGAGAACGACCTTGCTCTGTTCGAGATCTCAGGTTGCGCGGTCGCCGTCTCAAATGCCCTGGATCTCGTCAAGGAACGGGCCAACCGTGTCACCCAGGCGAGTCATGGCGCGGGGGTGACGGAGTTGATCAACAACCTGATTCTCGATGACGTCTGAAGCCCTGGTTTCTCGATATCTTGCTCAGCAGGGCAACGACGACTGACAGAAATCGACAATCGGTTCGAGTTCGAGAGGCTTGGTCAGCATCGCCTCGGGTTCGAGCGCGAGCAGATCGGCGAGGCGTCGAGCATCCTCGACCCCGGAGCAGACGGCGACACTTGTCTTGAGATGCCCTTCGCGAACGGCCCGGAGAATGGCCTCGCCTCGGCCGTCGGGAAGGTTCAAATCGAGGATCACGCAACGAGGGCTCGGAGACTGGCTCAGTTCGTCGAGGGCCTCAGCCACTGTCGCCGCGACCGAAACGTTCCAGCCCTTTCGGCTAAAGAGCGTGTGAAGCGCGAATCGCGTCGTCGCATCGTCGTCAACCACGAGAAGTCGGTTGTCGGACATGGCGGACCTTGGCCTCTCACAGGTTCGTGACAAGGAGAACAGTGAAACTGTTCAATGAGTTGCGTGTCGTTTGCAAATCGCGTGCCTGGTTGGCGTCACCCGCCGATCGGATCAGAATCCGTGAAATCGGTCGAGCCTGTTCGTGGTGGTTGCGGCGCTGCCGGGGCGCGGTTAGTCTGTGGCGCGTGGGGGCGTGATGGACCGTATTGATCCGAGAGACCCGCCCCAGGACAAGAGACCTCGCGCCGGTCGACCAAGGATATCACGGCTTATCATGAGACATACTACCTTTCGATTGGGAACTCCCCTGGCCCTGGCCCTTTTCTTGACCTCGCTGGCACCTCATCTGCGGGCACAGGACAAAGAAAAAGACAAGGACAAGCCAGCCGTCGCCGCGCCCGCGCCGAACCCGGATGACGATCCGGCGAAGTTGAAGGCGACGATCGCGTCGCTTCAAAAGGAAGTCGCCGATCTCAAGCTCAAGCTCAACTCGATGGAACTGGAAAAGCTGGGCGCCGTGGTCAGTGTCGAGAAGCCGAAGGAGGGGGGCGAGGTCACGACCGTGAACATCCTCAAGGTCTGGTCGGGGGATAAGGACGGCCTGGCCAAACTCAAGGCGCTGCCGAACGTGCAGTCGGTCTATGTCGACAACGGTCAGTTTGACGACGCGGCCGTCGCCGCCCTGAAAGACCTGACCTCGATCGGCTCATTGACGCTGATCTGTCCCCAGGTGACCGACGCCGCCCTGGACAACTTGAAGGGGATGGCGAACCTGAACATGCTCTTTCTCACCAATTCGAAAGTCGGAGACGCCGGCCTCGCGAAGTTGAAGGATCTCAAGAACCTCAAGGTTCTCGCACTGAGCCGGACCCTGGTCACCGACAAGGGACTCGACGCGCTCAAGGAGTTAAAAAACCTCAAATCCGTCTACCTGATCGGCACCAAGACCACCGACGATGGCGTGAAGGCACTCAAGACCGCGCTACCGGATGTGGCCGTCTATCGCTGAGAGCGTGGCCGGCCGAGCATGCCGACCGACCGGGCCTGGTCGCAGGCCAATGACCAGGCCTCGTCGCGCGTTGGCGCGGCGGTCAAGACCTGGTTCTCTCCGTTGTAACCGGAGACGATCCAGATCGGCCCGGCTGGACCCCGGAACCTGGTACAGGTCACCGACCAACCCGCTCCGTGAAGCCGGATCAGCGAGTCTTCCGCCGGAGGGAAGGGGCTCCGGACTTCGGCATTCGTCTTCTTCAAAACCTGAGACTCCCTGCGCCGAACAATCCGGCGCAGCATAACGAAACAATGGCAGGCCCCCGGGCTTCGTTCGGGAAAATCAACATGGAGATCTCGCGCATGTTGCCTATTTTTCACGCGCACCTCATTTCCTGAGATTTTCGGGGCGACATGAGACCCATCGGGCGTGGATCGTGCCGGACCAGTCCGTTCGGTTGATCCCGAATGAACAGGAGAAGGAACGACGTGTCGGACCTGAAGACGACGACCCCCCGCGTGGCCTTGCCCCCCTTGGCGCTCGGCGTTTGTAGCTGGAGCCTTCAGGTGGGAAGCGTCGCGGAGTTGAAACGTCTTCTCGACAGCCTGAATGTCTCGGTGACCCAGATCGCCTGTGGAGATCCCCATCACGCCAACTGGCGGGAAGGCGAAGCAATGCCCGAGGCCGCGCGGGCGTCTGGCCTGACCCTCACCGGCGCGATGCTCGGATTTCCCGGCGAGGACTACACAACACCTCTGACAATCCGCGAGACAGGCGGATTTGGCAACCCGGCGGACCGTTCCGAACGGCTCGAACGGCTCGGTTGGGCTTTGCAACGGACCATTGACCTCGGCCTGACCGACCTGACTTTGCACGCCGGGTTTCTTCCCGCGGTTGACGACCCCGGACGCTCGGCGATGCTGGACACCCTGGCGAAGGCCGGTCAACTCGCCGCCGAAAAAGGGATTACCCTGGCCTTCGAGACCGGGCAGGAAACGGCCAGATTACTCCGAAAAACGCTCGACGACCTGAAGGCTCCAAACCTGAAAGTCAACTTCGACCCGGCCAACATGCTGCTCTACGACATGGGCGACCCGATCGAGGCGGTCGAGATCCTTGGCGCCGATATCCAGAGCGTTCACGTCAAGGACGCCAGGCGGCCGACCGTTCCCGGCCAGTGGGGCGAGGAGGTCCCCTTGGGCCTCGGCGAGGTCGACATTCCCCGGTTCATCCAGACGCTCAAGTCGGTCGGCTACACCGGCCCGCTGATCGTCGAGCGCGAGGTGGGCGACCAGGCCGGGCGGCTCAGGGACGTTGCCCAGGGTCTGGCCTTCCTCCGCGACTGCCTGAAATCGTCATGAGGTTGGACGCGAACGTATCTTTCTCAACAGGACCGTCCTTCTCCGGTGCGTCACCGGAGCAAACGCGTCCTGAACAAGATCTTCCAGGAGACTACGCATGATGATTCGCTCCATCTGGACTCGAATCGCCCCGACCGTGACCATTCTCGCCCTCTCGACTGGTCTGGCGAAGGCGCAAGACACCACGACTGTCAAGGAAACGACGACCACGACGACGACCACGCAGGACCCGGCGGCCCCGCCGCCGAAGACGACGACCGAGAAGATCAAAGACTCGGCCGGAAACGCCGTGGACTCGGTCAAGAGGGGCGTGAACACCGCAGGCGAGGCGATCAAGAACAAGTACAACCAGGCCAAGGACCACGTCTCCGCGATGGGAATCGAGGCACGGGTTTACTCCCGGCTGCACTGGGACAAGGCCCTGACCGGCTCGAAGATTGACCTCTCGGCGCCCCACGCCGGATCAATCGTTCTGACCGGAACGGTTCCGAATGCCAAGGCCCAGGCGCGGGCGATCCTGCTCACCAACGAGACGATCGGCGTGACCGAAGTGGTCGATCACCTCTCGGTCCAGTCGGCGACGACGACCACCACCGAGTCGGTCGAGGTCAAGTAAGATCAACCGGGCTGACCTTGAAACAATCGAAGACCTCACTCGGTTCGGTTCGGTTCGACCGAACGGGTGAGGTCTTCGGTTCGTTTTTCAGAACGATGGATTGATCACGGAGGTCAGACCTTGAGCTATTCCACAACCGTCATGACCACCCGGGCGAGTTGGCGGCCGGCTTCGGTCAGACCGTAAAAGTTATGCTTGCCCGCGCGTCGAGGCTCGATCAGGCGGCCATGGCGCAGCAGGGCAAGATGATGGCTCACCGCCGGTTGGCTCTGCGTGCCGAGATCGGCGCAAAGCTCCGAAACGTTGCGTTCCTTTTCATTCAAAAGCATGAGAACCTGAAGCCTCGTCGGGTCCGAGACCTGCTTGAGCAGGTCGGCGACACGGCGGACCTCCGGCGTTGGCCGCTGCCCGGCCTGGGACTTTGACCCTCTGGCCGAACCGGACGATTTGGTCGGCGTCGCTGCCATGAAGACTCCTCATCCGAATACGATTTGACGATTCCGCTAAACTTGAAAGAATGAGAGGGGGATGGGGGGACCTTCCGCGCGGGCGTTACGCTAGCTATGCGTATCATTAGGGAGAAACGCGCGGTGGTCAACCCGCATGCCAACGATTTTAGACGCCACGCTGTTTTCACAAGTCCGTTTAAATTTCCGTTAAAGACGATCCAATGATCGGGCCGGAATGCGACCTTTCCGCATGGGTTCGTTCGCGACGGGAATCGCGAGCCGAAAGGACCATGATTTTCAAAAACGAAGCCAGGTCGTATCGCTTCGATTGTAATTGGCGGAGTCGGTGCTTGATCCTTGATCCTCTCGGAGAAGGAAACGACGCTGGGCTTGTCGGGCGGGGGCCTCGCCCTGTAAATTAGGGGCGGCGGGGGCAGAGATCACGATACGCGGTTGCGCTGCCTCGGGCCGTCCTCCTGGCGGCACGACCTGCGCTGACGAGACGAACGAGAGTTGCGACGGATGTCCGCTCCCACGATCGCGACCGCCACCGAGCGGGCTTACCAGCAGTGTTTGAACCTGGATTGCCGGGCCACTTATGGCGTTGGCGAGACGCTCTTCGCCTGCCCGGCCTGCGGCGACCTGCTCGATATCGCCTATGAGTGGGACCGCCTTCCCGTTCCCGACTCGCTCCGCGCGTTCGAATCGAAGTGGGCCGACCGCCGCGATCCTTTGAATTTCTCCGGCGTCTGGCGGTTCCGTGAACTTCTGCCGTTCGCCCCGCCGGGCATGATCGTCACGATCGGCGAAGGGCAAACGCTGCTCCAGACCGCCGACAAGGTGGGTCAGCACGTTGGATTGAACCCGGGCTGCCTGAAACTTCAGTACGAGGGGATGAATCCCTCGGGAAGTTTCAAGGACAACGGCATGACCGCCGCGTTCACGCACGCCCGCATGGTCAACGCGCGACGGGTCGCCTGCGCCAGTACCGGCAACACCTCGGCGGCGCTCGCGGTTTATTGCTCGGCGACGACCTTCGGGTTCAAGGCGATCATCTTCATCGGCTCGGGCAAAATCGCTTACGGCAAGCTCTCCCAGGCGCTCGACCATGGTGCCTTGACCATCCAGATTGTCGGCGATTTTGATGACGCCATGCATCGCGTCCAGCAGGTCGCGCGGCAACTCAACATCTACCTGATGAACTCGGTGAACCCGTTCCGCCTGGAAGGCCAGAAGTCGATCATGTATCGAGTTCTGGAGGCGAACGGCTGGGAACCCCCTGACTGGATCGTCGTCCCTGGCGGCAACCTCGGCAACTCAAGCGCTTTTGGCAAAGCCTTTATTGAACTGAAACACCTCGGTCTGATCGATCGCGTGCCCCGCCTCGCCGTCATCAACGCCGCGGGCGCGAGGACACTCAATCACCTCGTCAGCGATGGCGGCCTGTCGTGGCTTGATGGCGCCGTGGACATGGAACTGACCCGCGCCTATTACGCTCGGCTTGACGATGAGAAGATCAAGGCGTCAACAATTGCCTCGGCGATCGAGATCAACCGCCCGGTGAACCTCAAGAAGTGCCTGCGGGCGTTGAACTTCTGCGATGGCGTGGTCCGCCAGGTCTCTGACCAGGAGATCATGGACGCCAAGGCCTGGGTCGGCGCCGGCGGCCTCGGCTGCGAGCCCGCCAGCGCCGCGAGCGTGGCCGGGGCGCGGAAGCTCCGCGAGGAAGGCATTATTGCCCCGAGCGACCGGGTCGTCTGCATCCTGACCGGCCACCAGCTCAAGGACCCGACCGCGACGGTTGCCTATCACGGCACCGACCAGGACAATTTCGACAAGGTTCTGGGGAGTCGCGGAGTCCGACGCGCCGGTTACGCCAACCGGCCGGTCATCGTCCCGAATGACCTGGACGACATCATCAGAACGATCAACCTTTATTCCGAACACGCGTCGGAATAATCATCAATCCATCACGCTCCGGTTCCTGACGGATTCCGCTGAAAAAGTGACCGTCGTCCAATCGCGCGGCCCGCGAGGTTCATGAGAGGAGCAACTCCAGCTCCTCGCGGCCGAGGTCGCTGATAAGACTGTTGTCGGCGTTGATAATCGCGTCGGCCAGCGCACGTTTTTGCGCCTGGAGTTCGAGCACTTTTTCCTCGACGGTATCCCGAGCGATGAGCCGGTAGGCGAAGACCGGACGGGTCTGGCCGATCCGGTGAGCGCGGTCGATCGCCTGACTTTCCACCGCGGGGTTCCACCAGGGATCGAGCAGGAAAATGTAGTCCGCCGCCGTCAGGTTCAGGCCAAGGCCGCCGGCCTTCAGGCTGATCAGGAAAACCTTGCAATTCGGATCGTCCTGGAACATCTGCACCCGAGCCTGCCGGTCTCGCGTCCGGCCGTCGAGGTAGGCGTAGGGAATTCCCTCCGCGTCGAGCCGCTCCTTGACGATCGCCAGCAGGCTCGTGAACTGAGAGAAGACCAGCGTTTTGTGACCCTCGTCGAAGACCTCGCGCAGTTGCGGCAAGAGCACGTCGAGCTTGGCGCTCGATTCGCCGGACCGCTTGGCCTTATCGATCAGACCGGGGTGGCAGGCCGCCTGCCGCAGACGCAGCAGCGCTTCGAGGATCTGGATCTTCGATTTCTTGATCCCGTCGCGCGCGATCCGCCCGAGCAGAGAGTTCCGATAATGTTCGCGAAGCTCGTTGTAGAGCGAGCGCTGGGCGGGTTCGAGGTCGCAGAAGATCGTCTGTTCCGACTTCGCGGGGAGATCCTTCGCGACCTGTTCCTTGGTACGCCGGAGGAGATAGGGCCTGAGGGCTTTCGCCAGGAGCGACCGGCTCTCGTCATCGGCCTTGCGGAGGCTGAAGTCGGCCTTGCCCGTCTCCGCGGCCTTGCCGAGCATGCCCGGGTTAAGGAATTCAAAGAGGCTCCAGAGTTCTCCCAGGTGGTTCTCGACCGGCGTCCCGCTGAGAGCCAGGCGGTGGTCGGCCTGGATCAGACGGGCGGCCTTCGCCGACTGGCTGCTCGCGTTCTTGATCGCCTGGGCCTCGTCAAGAATGGCGTAATCAAACGGATAATCCTTGAGGTCGACGATATCTCTGCGAAGGGTGCCGTAGGTGGTCAGGATGACGTCGACGTTGTCGAAAGCTTCCCCGGGCTTGACCCGGCCGATCCCGGTATTGTCCAGGACGCGGAGCTTGGGCGTGAAACGCTCGGCCTCCTGCTTCCAGTTGAAGACGAGCGACCGCGGCACCACGATCAGCGAAGGCGGGGGTCTCCGTCGTTTTCTGGGAGCGGTTCGCAGGGCGCGACGAGCCTCAAGAAGGGCGAGCACCTGAACAGTCTTGCCCAGGCCCATGTCATCGGCCAGGCAGCCGCCGAACCCGAACTCACGGAGAAAGTGGAGCCAGCCAAGACCTTCGCGTTGATAGCCGCGAAGCTGACCCTGGAACCCGTCCGGCGGGTCCACCGGCGATACACCCTGGAACAGACGCAGACGCTCGCGCGCCCGCTCGAACTGCTTGTCGAATCGCGCCTCGGGCTGCTCGGCCAGGAGGACGTCGAGCAGGCCGACCTGCGTCTTTCGAAACCGAAGGTGATCTTCCTCGGGCGTGCCGACTCCAGCCAGGGTCATGTACTTTTTCAGCCACTCCTCCGGCAAGAGGCCGAAGCTGCCGTCGCCCAGCGGCACGAGATCCTCTCCGCGCCTCAGGGCCGCGAGCAAGGTCGGGAGCGGAATCTCCTGATCGCCGAAGGTCGCCCCGCCGTGGACCTCGAACCAGTCGATCCCGGAGGTCACCTCGATCCGAAAATCGCCCGCCTCGCGATACAGCTTCCCCTGAGCTTCCACGCGCCAGCCTTCCTGAAGGAGGGTCCGCGCGGCTTTCGGCAGGTGGCGAACGAGCAGCTCCAGAGTCTCGCCCTGGCGGTAGTCGGTCCTGCGGTGGAAGCCGACCTCGTCCAGCTTCGCCTCGCAGGATTGTTCGACGGCCGGGTCGCGCTGCAGAAGCCGTCGTTTCTCGGGTTCAAAGAGACCTCGGGCCGGGCTTTTCGCGGGCACGACCTGACCGTCGTATTCGAAGGAGAGTTCGCCCACGAGCCAGTTCTGATCGCGTTCCGACGCGTAGGATCGGCCTTCTCGGCGCTTGATTTTCAGGAAAGGCCGGGGCGTCAGCTTGACCTCTTCGTACTTCAGGTCTTCCGGCAGTTCGAGTCGGGGCAGGTTCGGCAAGCGGAGTAATTCCGCGAGAAATTCCTCTTTCTGCCCGGCGGGAACGGACATTTTCCCTTGCTTTCGCAGCAAGGCGATCCACGGAAACGCGCCGAAATCAACCAGCGACGTAGCGTGATCCTCCCAGAAGACAAGGCCGCCGGCCAGCAAGAGCAAGGGTTTATCCAGCGCCATTCGCTCCTTGTCGCGGCGTAGTTCACCGGAAATCGCGTAGGTTTTGCCGGTTGTGTCAGGCGTGACTGTCAGCCAGAACTCCCAGGGTCCGGCGTCATCCCAAAGGAGAGGCCGCATCGAGCCCTCCGGCACCGATTCTCGCAGCAAGCAACGGCCCGAGGCGCAAAGCCTCGGTAGCAAGGTCTCGCTAAGAGCGTGCGTGATGAGGTAGCGCGCGGGGGCGGCCTCGTAATAGGTGTTGTAACCGGAATAGTAGCTGCTTACCTGCTCGCGCCCACCGGTCAGAATGGCCATTGCCTGGCGATCAGCGGGGTCATGCAGTTGCGCAATCTCCGTATGGGAGAGGCGCTGGCCCTTGAGTTTGCTCCATTCGCCGTCCTTCTTGCGATGACGTGTCGCCACCTCAAGATTCAGCCCATTGCCCGCCAGGGAGGCCGTGATGTCCACGACATAAACGATCTCATGACCAGGAAGCAGGGCCGAGGCTCGGATCGCCGGCGTCTGCCCGGTCGTCGATTGGAGGCGTGATAAGGTCTCTTTCCACGCATGGGTCGGCTGCCGAGGCGGATTGGATCGGGGTTTGGCGACCTTGTTCCGCGCGGGGGACCGTCGAGGAGTTTCGTCCCGGTCCTCGTCCTCGTCCTCGAAGTCGTCTTCGTCGTTCGGATCAACCAACGTCAGAGATTTCAGCGTTCGCGTGCCGGCTCCCGCGAGATGACCCTGAGCTTCCGCGGCGAGGAGGGTGGCCCAGATATGCTTGCAAAGCTCGAATGAGTCCTCGCAATACGGGCAGGTACACCAGGCCTCGATCTCATCAGACTGTCGGGTGAGATTCACGTTGTACGACCGGCTTCCCCGGACGGTCGCGTCCGCATGCCACTCGTCGGCACTGACCAGCTTCACCCTCCGCGCTTTGAAATAATCGCGGCCGCGTTCGCGTGTTCTTTTCGAGACATGAGAGGCCAAGTTTGTTGAGAGCACCGCGCGGTCCTCTTGGACGCATGAGAATTTCCCGTCTGATCAACGATAAATTGTACGAGAGTCAGGAACACTCGCACCACTCCCGCCGGACGAAGAAAAAGAAATGCAAGCTCCCGAGGCCCGAACCCTTCAGCCCTTCGGTCATCGAAAAGTTTGACAATGCCATCCGACCGGAAGACTGGATGCTGGACCTGGCCAGAACGCCGGTCCATGATGGAATTCCCGAGCCTCAGGCTCGACAGTTGGTTACAAGGCCAGTTCTCTCCCGTGGTCCCCATGCGACTCTGCCGATCGCGTCGGCCAGAGAACTCTCGGAGCAAGCTCGTGGTCATCTCGAAATCAGTAGCCATCGCCACCGCGGCGGCCCTCTTCATGGTGTTGGGCCTGTTGCAGACGCGGTCTGGGGCGGAGACGATCGTCAATACCGATTTCGCCAAGGGCAACTTCGGTGCTCTCGGATGGAAGGCGAAAGGAGACTGGGAGATTATCCGGTACCCGGCCGAGGGCGCCCGGAACCCCGGCCCGGTCGCCCGATTCGCGGCGAACAAGCCCGACGGATCACTGGCGACAACCTTCGAGGAAATCAGGAACCCCGGGACGCTGACTCTTTCCCTGGATTACGGCTGGGGCTGGGGCGACGCCAGCCAGCCCGCCGACGGCCTCTCGTTCATGCTCCTGGATGCCAACGGCTCGGGCTACGTCTTCGAGATCCACCGCTGCAAGGCTAACTGGGCCGTGCAATGGGCCAATGTCACCAGGGGGTCGGCCCCGAACGATAAGCACTGGGCGTTTGAAGAGATTGATGCGAGTCACGCGTCGGTCCGCGACGGCGGCGGACTGGCTCATCTCACGATCACTCGCGACCACGACGGCGCCTGGTCGATGGTCTGCAAGGACTGGAACAAGGGCGAAGGCGCGACCCTGAGGTTCAGCGACGCGGCGACGACCTCGTTCCGCCAGATCGTGCTCCTGGGGACTAAGAACTTTGACGAGCAGGTCTTCAACAAGATCCGCCTGTCCGTTGAGGGTCGCGAGCCCGTTCGGACGGCCGCGGTTTCGGCCAACGATTTTCTCAACAGTGTGGGCATCGACACCACCTTTCCCGACCGCGGTCAGCCTCTGCCGAAGACCGTGGAGATGATCAAGTACACGGGATTCCGCTGGGTCCGGGGGGGTATCGAGGGGCTGACCGAAGGGGGTCCCACGACCTTGCAGACCTATCTCGACCTGCACCAACAGACCGGAGTTCGGTTCAGTTGGGGTCTGGTTAGTGGAGGCACCGACCTCACAAAGCTCATCGAGACCGCCCGACCTCTGGCCAAAGCCGACGCCCTTCTGGCCTTTGAAGGGAACAACGAGCCGAACAACTGGGGAGTGACCTATCAGGGCGAGAAGGGGGGCGGCCAGGCCCCCTCGTGGCGGGCCGTCGCCAACCTGCAACGCGACCTGTACAAGGCCGTCAAGAGCGACCCGATGCTGAAGGCGTATCCAGTCTGGTCGATCAGCGAGAACGGCGCGGAGGTCGATAACGTCGGCTTGCAGTTCCTCACGATCCCCGAAGGAGCGGGCACGCTCTTTCCCGCCGGAACGAAGTTCGCCGACGCGGCGAACGTCCACAACTACATCTATCATCCCGGCTCCCCGGGCCTCGCGGATAACAAGACCTGGAACGCCGCCGATCCGACCTCGGCGTGCCGGGTCGATGGCCTCCACGGCAACTATGGCCTCACCTGGGCGAAGCACTTCCGCGGCCCCTCGGAAACGGACTTGCTCTGCTTGCCGCGCGTGACCACCGAGACCGGTTGCACGATCGACGGCTCGGTGACCGAGGAGATCCAGGCGTTTAACCTGCTGACGATGTATCTCGATCAGTTTAAGCGAGGCTGGAGCCACACCGCCGTCTACCTTTTGCGCGACCGCACCGACGAGGGGGGCAACCAGAGTTTTGGCCTCTACAAGTCCGACTACACCCCGCGCAAGGCAGCGGTGTACCTCCACAACCTCACCACAATCCTCGCCGACAAGCCGACGTCCAAAAAACTCGGCCAACTGGTTTACTCGATTCCCGAGCAACCGGCCAACGTGCATGAGCTGCTCCTCCAGAAGCACGACGGCACGTTTGAACTCGTCGTCTGGGGCGAGCGGCTCAAGGGTTCCGATGAGGTGATCGTGCGACTCGGTGCGCGCACTCCGGTCGCAAGGCTTTATGATCCGACGACCGGCATCACCCCGATCCAATCGCTCCGCGACGTTGACTCAGTCAGTCTGAAGTTGAGTGACCACCCGGTCATCCTGGAGATTCCCGCCAGTGCCGGCGGCACCTCACCGTGAAGCCGCCCCGCGCCCGAGCCGAGAGCCTGGCCCCGATGGTCTTGAATCGGCGCCCCCTGACATCGCGGTCGGGCGCGTCGCTTCGGCCAGACGCGGCTCGGTTGCGTTCGATGCCACAGGGTCCCCGGGCGTTGCCGGGAAGTTTTCGAAGGACATCCTGAGCGAGTCGGTGCTTGAGCTGTCGCGCCAGATCTTCGAACGCTATCGGTGCCGGTCGGATCGTCCAGGGGGTCTCGGGCCGACGCGATCGAGAGTCCTTGCCTCACTTCGGCCCGAGAGGTGACGCCTTCGCCTGTTTGACGCTCAGGACGGTCGGTTCCTCCGTGATCTTCAATCGGGGGATCGTGATCCGCCCGGTCGCATCGGCGATTGCCTCGCCCTTGGCCGGGCCGAAGGTCCAGCGCAGGGCTGTTCCGGGGGGGATTTGTAGCCGCTGGAGTCGCCGCAAGGTCACGTCGGCGGTCGCTTCCGCCGGGATCGTGAACGACGTTTTGAAGTCTGACGCCTTGACCAGAAAGAGTTGCATGTCGAACGATTCCGATGTGTCGCTCACATTCTTCCAGCGAAAGAAGGCGTTGACCTGTCCTGGCGTCTTCTCGGCAAGGTGATCCGGCCAGGGGAGCGGGTCGTTGGTCGAGGCGTTGGTGAACGCCGGGTAAGGCTCGTTCAACTTGACGCTCAGCCAGTCGAAGGAGTTGATCAGGTCATTCACCTTCAGAATTTTCTCATGATTGTTCGCGTGACCGAACGGTCCCCAGTACAAAAAAAGTGCATACTTTCGTTCATTCATGGCTCTGGCGAAGGCTTCATGTCCCTTCGACCAGCCGTCGTTCGGGGCCGAGTAGTCAATCACGATCGGGGGGTCGGGAAGGTTGACATCCGTCGGAACCGTCCGGGGTGGGAAGTACATCCGGCTGGAAACGTGTTGGACCCCAGCGGGTACGTTTGCCTTGATTGAGGCGAAGACGTCGCCGTGACGCATGCCGATTCCCAGGGTGCCGCTCCCGCCCATCGAATTGCCGCAGAGGTAAACGCGATTCTCGTCGACTCCGTATTCCTTGACGACCCATTTGACCGTCTCGATGACTCGCTTCTCGGTGGCACCGACGTAGGGTCCTTTATCCTTTTCACTTCCCCACCACCAGTCTCCCTTGTTGGCCCGGCAATCGAGGTAGAGCGCCAGGAACCCCGGCGGCGCATGATAGATGTCGTGGTTGCCGGGCGTGGTCGTGCAGGCGAGGCACGAGTGAACGTCGTGCCCCGCGGAATGAAGGACGACGTAGAGCGGAGGGGTCGGCTTCGCCTCGACGGGGTGGAGCACCAGGAAGGTATCTTGCTGAGGCGCCGCGTATCCCCATTCCTTCTTGACCCCGTGCCGATAGGTGTCGAGTTTCCGGCCCGTAAATTCGGATTCCTTCGTCTTCTCCGGGGGCCAGCTTTGCTCTTGCGCGAGAGCGTTGGTGGCCGCCAGGAGAAGCCAGACGGAGATCAAGGAGCGGGTGCATGCCAGGAGATTCATGTCGAAATTCCTTCGCCGGTCCTAATCGTTGGCGAGACTGACGGGGCGGGATTCGCGCGGTTGAGGAGACAAGGGCGAATCGTAGTCGAATCGAGCCTGAGACGCGACGAAGAACATTGAAGGAAAATTCGCGGCGGCAATCCAGAGACTCAGGCGGACCCGAGCGTGGCAGGCATCAGACGCCAGGCTCACCGCGTCTGGCTTGGCCAGGAGGCGGCTCGAATGATCAAATCGAGCTTATCGCCGAGGTGAAGCAGGCTATGGACGCAAGAGAGCAGGTCGACGCGTTCATCGCCTCGCGCCGACGGAACCGGGGCGCAAAATGGTACAGGCCGGGTGGTACATGATGTACCGCCCGGCCCGTCATTCTTGGTCGTTGCGATTTCCGCGTCGGACCATGGGCGTCGCAGGACTTGAACCTGCGACCCCCAGCGTGTCGAGCCCGTCCCGCCGAGGCTTTCGCCAACACCGAACCCCAGAGACGGCGGGACTTTACAGGATGCGTCCAGTCCTCGCAAGTCCACTCCTATCGGCGCAAACTATCGCAAGGATTCGCGGTATTCTCCAAGCCAGCCGGGGAGTAATCCGGTAGTGCTCGGTAGTAGTCAAGAGTCCATGCCGTTCAACCTCTTCGGCCGCGCCGGGCCCGTGGGCTCCCGGCGCGGCCTTGGGCGTTCTCGTACGTCCGAATTGCCAAGGATCGGGAACCATTTCGAGGGTGCGGACGGGCATGGAGTGATTCAGGCCCCGACGATGTTGAAGATGTCGGTCTCGTTTTCAGGTGGCCCCGCCGGCCCAGGGAGCGGCTTTTTGCCCCACACGATCCGGCTGAGGTAAGGATCCTCGTTCGGAAGGAACTTTAGGAGCCAGGGGGCCGGCTTGTGATAGAACGCCAGCCGCTCGGTCTGGCTGGCAAGGCGCCTGTTAATCTCCCTGACGGTCTTCTGTGTGGCGTCCACGAACATGAGGCCGCAAGACGGTCCTTGCCGCGACCCGTGGAGGGCGAGGGACGTGGAGAGCGGGAACGACAGTTCCGACGGCGCGTTGCCCAGGCCATAACCCTCCGCGCGGAAGAAGAAGGCCGGGTTGTCGGTCGTGACGAAATATTGCAGTCCGGGGGATCTCAGTACCCGCCACGTCATCCCGTAAACGGCGCTCGTGATCGCCTCGGTGGGGATAGGGTTGTCCATTTGCTCGACCAGCTTCGGAGGAGTGGCGACCAGGAAATCCGCCTCCGCCTTCTCGTACAGCCGGAGTCGTTTTGCGATCAACTCAGGGTCGACGCCCCTGTCCGCGGCGATCATCTGGAGTTCCTCGCGAAAACGGGCGGTGGTGGCGGCGAGAACTTCAGGGAGCAAGCCCCTTGTCCACCTCCTGTGGTAAGGGACCCGCCTGATCATGCACCCGACGTAATAGGCCAGGTCGAGTCTCTCGGCCGGGCTGATCGTGCCACCGTTTCGTATCTTCTCCATCGCATTGTTGCCAGGGATTTCGACCTCCTGGGCGAGGCGTTTCTCCATCGACTCGCTGTAGAACCCTTTGGCTTGGGCGGTCTTCAAGATTTTGACTAGCCGGGCGGTGCCACTCTTCTTGTCATGCGGCCAGACGAAGCCTGGATGCCCAGGGTCCTCGAAATGATTCAGATACATCTGCGGGACATAATGTTGACCCATCGATGCCATCTCCCGTTGACACGAGTCCGTACGAGATCTTCTGGCAGCCCGGATCTCTTCGGGAACACCGCCTTCGTGGGTGACCGCTTACGCACATACCAGTCGCCTTGCTCTAGTCCGGTTTGCACTTGGCCCGGTGACCGCGCATCAGGCCATTTGACGCGACCCGGCGATCGACGGGCTCGTGACGCACTGGCTCGGGGGACCAATGTCCCTCGATCGCCGCCTCCCAGGCTTCCACGGCCTGAGGGCGAAACCGGATGAACTTGACGCCGCGACCGGTCAGCCGGGCTTCGCCAGGCCCCAGCCAGAGATAAGGGACGCTCTTGGTGCGCACCCGATCCAGGGTCGTCGCCACGGAGCATCCCCATCGGCGAGACAGATCGGCGGGCGTCCAGAGTTGGCGGACATCCTCGCTTGGGCGGGTCTTCATTCATAAGCCTCCTTGTTGTCTGAATGACTACCGTCTTGCCAGTGGAGGCAGGTGTCGTTGTCCCTCTGACGTTTTACCGGGGAATTCAAACCGCCCCAAATTGTCCCGCCGCTCTTCAGAATCAACATTCGATTCCTTTACTGCCCCTTCTCTTGCCCTCGGAGATCACTTTCTTCTCTCGACGTAGCTCGTCAAGCAAAGTTGCAGGTCGGGTTGGCTGGGCCGCAGCCTTTGCATGGGCGATGGCCTCCTTTCGCTCGGCCGCGAGCCGCCTTTCTTCGGCCTGCTCCTGCATCCACTCCGTACAGTAATCCCTTACGACTGGCCGCTTGCCGTGTCGCGTCCGAGTCGCCTCGGATTCAGCTTCGAGGCTGAGTGACGTCACTGGCTCGACGCGACGTTCTTCGCGGTATCGAGCCACATCGTCGGCGTCAATCACGATCCTGCCCCGGCCAAAGCCAATGCGGCAATGACCGATGTGGTTCTCGGCGCAGAGCTTGTAAACAAGCCCCGGTTTGCAGCCAAGCAGGTCCGCCGCCTCGGCTACGGTCATGATGCTCTTACCTCCTGATGGTGCGACTGCACCGGCGGCCGAACGGCGAGGGCGGGGACCTCCGCAAAGACGCCTTCCTCTGTGCCTCTTGGCTCGTCATCCCGGCCGGAGCCCTCGGGTGGGCCTCCCAGGGTCAATTCCCCGCAATCTCCTTATTCTCCAAATTCCTCATCCTCTCTCGCTACGGCCCGAGTTGCTCAACCTGGTCCCAACTCAACGAACAACAGAAACAACGTTTTCAGCAAAATACCTCGGCCTGGTGACCCCGTCAGTTCCGATCGGGCTCCATCCCCGCGAGTTCCTCGTGGAGCACGCGCCGGGCCAACTTTAAGCGGCCGGGGACTAGCGCGGCGAGGGCCGACTCGGTGTGCGTCCTTCCGGGTGATCACTCGACCTGGCCAAGCAGCTCCCGCCGGATCTTCGCGACGCCCCGGCCGGCAGTGGGCCGTGTGCTGCGCGTTAAGGAATCGGAAATTGACTGGGCCGATTGCTTCATCCGTATGAGGTGCGTCTACTTCGTCTCTCCTCTCGTCAGTCGCCACCGGCCGCCCTTTCTGGCCAGTCTTACACAGGGGACCGGAGTCGGACTAGGACTTACGGCTCCGCCGCACGGCGTCCATCTAGTCGTCTGCTGGCTGCGAGGCGGGCTTGGGATTCGGCTTCAGCCTGGAACCCGAAGGGACGGACGCGGTCTCCCCTGTCTTCATCTCGTCGCACAGGAATCGGCCTAGTTCGTCAGGAGTGAATTGCATAGGTCCCCGCCCTGATGGTCCGCGATGACAACGGAGTTTCCCGGCTCGATACAGGGCGCGGACCGTGCCGGGGGAGCACTTGAAATGGCGCTCGGTCAGGTATGCGGCGGCATCGCGGACGTTCATGCCCAATCTCCTCTCTTTTTTATCCAACAAACGGCACGCACCGCCCGTCTCATTCGATCGTGCCGTCTGATTTGATATGGTCCGCATAATTCTACTGTCTCGCTACGTCCGCAACTGATTCTTGAGTCTTGGCATGACTTTACGTGAGCAATGGTGATACAGCCTGGCTCGCTCGTTGCGATCCAACCAGCGCGTGCTTCGACGACACAGCGACGATGTTTCGTTCACCTTCAGGTGCTCTTCGATCAAGCCCCCCAGTAACTGCCGCAACCGCGGCACCGTCAACGCCGGGGTCCCGATTTTTTCCCCGCCGCGTCTCCTGATTCAGGAACCACGCGGCTAGCAGCGACAGGGTTTGATGATGATGCCAGCCTCGCCAGTTCCTTACCTGATAATCGGCTTGCCCCGCTTCGCTCTTGTCTCGCTGGAAGCACTCCTCGACCCGATGTGCCCCCTTGGTCACTCGCGCCAGTTCACTCAACGGCTCGTCGGGATCGGCATTTGAAAGATAATAGTCATGCTTGAATTTGCCGTCGGATTGGGCCTCACGCGTCACGAACAGCAACTCATCAGGACCGGTGCCTCCGGTCTCGGTCCTCGCCTGGACACGGCGCTTGACCACCTCGACAACCATCGGGCCTTTCTCGCCGTCACGCACGTCGATCGAGGTCCAGGCGTCTTCCGGCAAGGCCGCTTGCCAGCGATCCAGACGCAGGAAGGGACTCTTGGGATATCGGCCTCGCCCCGAGTATTCTGGTGCCGGCACGTCGAGGTCGCGAACCAGGAGATTCGAGGGAACTCCGAGCAGGTAACGCTCACCCCGATCGCGTAATTTCCGGCGAAAACTCGAAGGACGGCCCATCTCGTCATCGCCAGCGACCCACGTGTGAGGCAGGGCCTGGCCGCACTCTTCAAGCATTTCCAGCGCGAGTTGGTGGCGGGTGCGGTGCTTCCGATCCTTGGGAACGCCCGCCTCCTTCCGACGGGCCTTGTTCGTCGCCCATTCCTCGGGAAGGAAGAGACGCATATTAACAAGAGCATGCTCTTTCCGGGATACATAGGCCATGAAGACGCCGACCTGGCAGTTGTCGACCTTGCCATACCGGCCGCACCATTGGCGAGCCACGCCGACCGACTTGATCCCCTTCTTGAGGAACGCCGAGGGGTCGAAGACGATCACGCCATCGGGTTCGCCGAGCTCCTCGCCGATCTGACCAGCCAATGTGGCGAGCAGCGGTTGATGATCCCAGGGGACCGACCCGACGAAGTTCTGAAGGCCCTGCCGCCGGTGGTCATGAAGATAGGCGATCGCCTCGCCCGACTTCCTCGGCAGCTTGGAGAGGAGACCTGTCATGGATTCGGCGGTATGATGTCGTTGCTCGGGCTGATCGAGCGACACGGCGAAAGGCTCGACGAAGGTTTCGAGCCGATCGAAGAGGCCCAGCATCAGCGCGGGCGAGACTTCGGCTTGAGCCAGCATTTGTTCAAGTCGAAGCTCGTATCGCCGTTCCATGATCGCCCCCATCTCGGGTAACTCCGTCATGGAAGTCAATGAGGCAGGAATGGTTAGACGAATTCAACCCCGCGAGACAGTAGAACTACTTTCGTGCCTAAGAACTCTTCATGGCCCTTCAACCAATTGGCGAACGAGACCTGCTCCCCATTGGCCTCGATCAGCCGAGCCACGTAGTAAGTTGCGGCCTCCAGGAATGGAGGGAAGGGTTCCCCGTCTAGCGAAATAAAAGGCGGGTCGGAGTCGAGGTGCGCGAGAATTCTTGATTGGAATTGACGGGCGTGACCTCGGGCGACTGAAAGTTTTGCCTCGCCTGGGTTCTCAAGCAACTTCTCCGGTAGGCCCCCCTCTGTTCGCAACGGCTCGAACTTTGTCTTGGTCGGGATTATGGCCCGAATCACGACGTCCAGGGCCGCGACCGACACGTTGAAGACGTCGTCATAGAAGGTCGTCACATCGGGAGCGATTTCCGGCACGGCGGCGCCAGGGCTACCAAGCTTCCACGCCTCGCGCTCGTCGCTGTAGTATGGTACTCGGGTCGTCCTCGCGGTATCCCCCCAGAGCCATCGGTCCATTAGAGACTTACGCCGCGAGGCGCACCCTATCGCGTCCCGAAGGAGCAGAAGACATAAGTCCGCGAGAATAGGGTCGGCGTCTCTTGGCGGTGCCACGTAGAGCACCTTGTCGACAAGAGCGTCAACATCGGGCAAGTTCTCTCGCAGCGCGGCGAGGGCGACACGAGACAGGTCGCGGAACAAGCCGAGCCACCTCTTCTCGCCAAAATAGTGGACCTTTGCCGCAGGAAAGAGCGGGATAAAGAACGAGTCTATCCACGGCTTCGTGCGGAGCGCAACAGGAAGCGGTGGTATTTCCGCCCCAGGGTACAGCCTAGGGTGATCGCCGAGAGGAGCCTGCACGACGACGGCGTGCAGATCAATGGATAAGCCATTCGAAATGTGCCGCCGTCTCGAACCGGTTTTTTGCGGCTACCAATGAGGTAATCAGATCGGGCAGATTGTCAGGCATACGCTCCCCCTGCTTAAGCCGGGCCGGACCCGGCGGAACGCTTGGGCAGGGGTGCCAGGCGTCCGCCGGGTCGTCAGCGGGGGATCAATCCCGCCGTCCCGTCCTATGCGCGATCGGCATTCCGGGGCGGAATCTTTAGCCGACTTCGCGCATGACCTCGATGGCCTTGCTGAGATCGCGCTCGGCATAGACCTGAGTCACGTCAGCCCGCGAGTGCCCAAGGACAACCTGTGCGGCCTCCAGGCCGAACCGAGCCCGCACGGCGGTGGCGACGGAGTGGCGAAGCTGGTGGGGGTGCCAGACGGGGATTCCGGCCTTCACGCAGGCCCGCGCGATGGCACGGCGGTAACTGAACCGATCGTAGCATGTGCGGGGCGGCCGTTTCGGGCTCGTCTTACGCGTCCTCGCGGCCTGGCTGGGAATCATCGGCGAGCGCCGATTCTCTCGACGCTCGGCGAGCTTGGCCTCGGCCCCCTCGCTCGGGCTGAAAAGGTAGGCGTCGGGATCGTCCGTGAGCCAGGGACGAAGGATCTCCTGCGCTCTTGGGCCAAGAGGGATGGCCCGACGCCGGCCCTTGTATTTCGTCTTGTGTCGGGCGGGCCGATATACCCAGACCGGATGGGATCGATCGATGTCACGGCCGGTCATCTTTTGCACCTCGCCCGGCCTTGCCCCGCAAAGTCTCTGCAATTCGATCATCGCCCGGACAGGGCGCGAGACAAAGGGCAGGGTGGCGTCGACGTGTTCGGCTGATACCGGGGCTACCGGCTCTGATTCTCGGGCTGCCCCGCGGCCGAGCCGGATACCGTCGACCGCCTGAAGGCCATGAATGACCGAGGGGGGTACATGCTCGCTGCCGACGCCCCACTTGAACATTCGGCGGACCCGGCCAATCCGACTGTTGATCGTGTTCCGGCAGAGACCGGAGTCAATCATCGACTGTCTCACGGCCTTGAGCGCGAGCGGGCCGAACTGAGCGGCCAGGGTGTGACCGTACAACTTGCGGACCGGACGAAGTGCATCCTTGACGTTTTTGAGTTCCTCCGCCGGTCGGCCATCGGAATCACGGTAGTAATCCTGACAGTGGTTGAGATAGAGGACCATTAGCTCGACCACTGTCAGGCCGGATGGCTCCGGGCCAGCCGAGACCAAAGACGGGCCTCGCGCCAACCATATCGGCGACCAAGCGGTCGTATTCCGAGCGACTGACGGGGCTACCGTGCTTGCCGAGGTAGTAGTCACGGCCGCCGAGGGTGACAACGGCTTAACCGGTAGGGCGATGGAGACGACAGGAAGGGGTTCGGTGGGTCAGAGTGCGGCTCCCGTCCCTGGGAATCCGGTAGTCTACCGGATCTCAAGGGTTCTGGTGCCGCACTGCCGACCACCGGCAGGTAAGCGAAATGCTTTCGGCGGAAAGGGGTTAGTAAAATGGGCGTTGCAGGACTTGAACCTGCGACCCCCAGCGTGTCGAGCTGGTGCTCTTAGCCGACGCAAACTCTTATTTTGTAAGAAGTTGCGGTGATTTTCTTGCCGCCTCTCATTTCCAAGGATTCTGAAGATTTTCGGGGAATTTCGATGGTTTGTTCGCTTTTTGGTTCGGTGAACCAAAACCTATTCAGCGGCTTTCGGGAGATTGAGTCGAGCGAACTCCCCCGCCATCGTGAGGATCGCTGCGTCGTAAGCTTTGGCCGCTCCCGCATTCCTTCCCGCCGCCCTGCCGTGGTACAATCCGGTCAACACGGAGGGAACCATGTCCGAAAACCGGTCGCCCGAAACTCTGTCCGATGCCGCCATGGGGCTGCTCATGCTCCACGTCGAGCACGGCGAGATGCCGGTGGACGATTCCAACCGCGAGACGCACCGTGAGCTGGCGCGTGCCGGGCTGATGGTCGCCGTCCACACGTTTACCGGCGGCCGGGAGCAGTTCTACCGGTTTACGCGCGCCGGGTGGGATTTCGCGTGCGCATTAAAGAGTGCGTGATAAGATGCGGGGATGCAAGCCCACATACCGCTGTATGGCCTTCGGGTCGGGTGTCAGGACTAAAACGCAGTAGGCCGCCCGGTGTTCCGTGACCGCAACCTACCTCCCCATCGTCTTCAGAATCCGCCTCGCGCCCTTGCTGACCGGCAGCTCGGTTTTGGCCGCCGCCTTCAACGCCGCGCCGTGATCGAGCGTCTGGTCTTCGGCCCACTCATGCGCGATGATCGCGTCGATCCGGTCACGCAGGCTCGCCTTCGGCCAGATGTGACCGCCCTTCTTGCCCTTGAGCAGGTCGGGGTTGAGCACGCCGGAATCGACGACGATGCCGGTGGAGACGCTGCCGCCCGTCATTTCGTCGGGGTCGAAAACCCGCCACGGCTTCCCGGCCCTGGGATCATCCGCCCCGATCTTATCCTTCGGGATGCCTAATTCCTTCATCCGCCGCTCGGCGTAGGATTGGCCAACGTCCTGCCATTCGCGGGCGGATTGCACCGCGTGATGGGCCGGGTCAATCGGGCGACGCTGTGAGGGCGGCGTGCCGATCATGCCGGGAGTGGGGTCTGGGGGCGGCGTGTCGGGCATGGGGAGAGGGTAGCGCGGCGCGGAGCAGAACGCAAGGGGCTTGGCGCGGGTGGAAGTGCGCGGGAGACTTGATCTATCTGTCATGTTGGCACAGGGGAACAAGGCTTTCTGTCCCGATGATCTGGAGCGATAGAATGGCGAGTACCGAATCTTATGTGAAAAGCTATGCTTCTCGTCTGATGACGGCCATCCGAAAAGATAGACTCAGCCAGGCACTGACCCCTGGAATCAAAACGGCAAGCTGGCTGCACCATGGACACGCGGCGGCTGAACTGAAAGCGATTGCGAAAGAGATTGATAATCTCGTATACGAAGGCACTCAACAACGCATACCTCAAGCGGTCAAAGACAAGATCGCCGAGGACGTTGCCGAGGAGATTGGGGCTAAACCGAATGACCTGCGGATTTCCGTTAAAGCCGGTAGCAATGACAAGATAATGGATGTTGTGAGCTATCTGGAAAATATTCTTAGGGATGCCAAAAAATGACCACGGCTGAACAGATATCTTTGGGCAGCCTAGTTGTTTCATCAATCTCTGCGTTCGTGGCTGCTTCGGCTCTTGCGCTGACGCACCGGTCGGGTAGGAGAAATTCCGAGAAGGCTGCCGATGCAGTTGCCAAGGCGGAATTAGCCAATCGCATTGCCAGTGGGGCCTCGGAACTTTCCATTCAAACATCGATCAGCAACGCCCGCAAGAACATTAACGAGCTGGCGTTAAGAATAAACGAACTGGTCCAAGGGAGGAAGCCAGCCGAGATGACGGTGGGAGAAAAGCGACAGCTTGAGGGGATGGGAACCATCAATCATTCCAATGTTGAAGATTTATTGAATGTTTATGATTTGGCGTGCGGGCTTTATCTGGATAAGAAAATTGATCAAGAACGGTTCAAGCGGCAGTATCACGAGGAGATCAGAAGGCTTTTTGCCGACAAGACCGAGATCGTCCGAGAACTGTTACTAACGCCAGCCACCACCTTCCGAGCGTTGACCAAGGTTTACAATGAATGGCATAACCTCGAAAAGTAATGCCCCTATGATCAAATACATAAAAGAATTGATTTGCGTAATCAGATTTCACGCAGTTCACAATGCCCCCGAATCGACATCGGTATCCCCTCGTCAGGAGCGAATCTATGTTGGACGGCAATAAGCGGAGACGCAAAAATGATAGCGTGGATGATCGGCATCGTCAAAGACATGATGACAATCGCCGGGGCAGGGACAGCAATCTACGTTGCCCTGCGTGGGCTGACCGCCTGGCGGAGACAGTTAAGGGGAAATACAGAATTCGACGTCGCCCGACGAACTCTTCACGCCACGTACCGACTTCGAGAGGCCGTCAACGGCGTGCGAGCCCCTTTCGTCGCTGTGGAGGAAATGGTTCAGGGGATGAAAGAGGCTGGCCTGTCTGATGAAGACATAGCCAGCGAGAAGAACTTCGACAAGATGAGCGGCTTTGCGTACAGCCTAAGGTGGAGAAGTGTGAGCGATGCGGTCGTGGATCTTGACGTCCTTTGCTTGGAAGCCGAAGCCATCTGGGGTAAAGAGATACCGGGGCGGATCGCGGCATTGCTGGAGTGCGTCAAAGTGCTAAGAATTGATATTCAAATGTATCTCGAAGAAAAACTGTACCAAGGTCCGCGACACGATCTCAATGAGTTCAAACAGAGGATGAATGGTTATAGAAAAACTATATTCGCTAGCAGTAATTCGGACGAATTTTCGATCAGGCTTCAAAACTCCATCGAGGTCATTGAGAAATGTGTAAAACCCCACCTAAATTCATGAGATAATCAGGTCGGGTGCGAGTCTCCTCCCAGCTTTTGATCTTCGATCCATTCAAACAAATCTTTTGTGGATTTGAATTGCCCAAGCCGCCCAATCATCCACAGGACAAGCTTTTGAACGAGGGCAAGAAGCTCTGCGAGGTCGGAATCCATTGCGGCCTTATGACCGCCATGCGACACGGCGCTACGCTGTTTGTACAATTCTTTGACTCGACTCTTTACTCTCTTGCGATCCTTTAAATCGGTGGCACAGATCAAAGCAACGGCCTCCGCAATTGCCGTCCCGATTGGGTTGCCGTCTCTTGGCGTAAGCAAAGTCTCTATGGATGTGATCAGGCTTAGTAGTTTGTTCTCACGTTCAAATTGAAATTGGCAATCAGCGAACCAGTGAATTGAGCGCAGCAACGACTTTTCAAAATCTGATACCTCCGAGTAAGGCTTCCTCAAGAGAAGGGATAGTCGCCCGATACCTCTGCCTTCGAGGTCTTGAATAAGTTCGGGCGTTATCAGCCAGTCGGCATGATTCTCCGAGTCATTTCTCCAATGCACTTGAAAGCTGCTCAAATCAACGGGGATGATGCTAATAAGTCTGTTGTCAGGCTTTAAGTTAATTTCTTCCTCAAGGGCAATCATCACCTTGCCGTGGGCAGTATCGGGGCGTAGAGTGACAGAAAATCGCAATAGGTCGATGGCCCGACGGGTTTCCTCGAATGCCATTTCTTTTGCTTTAGTAGCTTCGGCTTCCACGTGAGAAATCGCGTACACTCCCACTTGAAGACAGCCATATATCATGTTGGCAATGGATGGATCGAGCTGCCCAAACCATCGGTCGAGCACCTGCGGAGTGACGTGTCCCAGTTCGATCTTCCCGATCTTCCAAGAATCGCTCGTCATCGCGATGCCGAATATAGGAACAAAAATTGCGAATCGAGCGATGGACTTGAAAAATGAGGCAGAGAAATCCGCAAAGCATCGGTCCCTGTTGCTCTGCGAAGCTTCTCCGAGAAGTCGTTTCAGCAAGTCTATAATTTGCGTGTGTGCAAACTCTTCGGAAATCTGGGAACCCCATCCTGGGTGCTTGAGTACGCAAGCCACAGCATCCCGAAGGCTGTCGCGCCCTTGATCGTTTAGCGCGTAACGCGGCCCATTGATGCCTTGAAAAGCATACACTATCCCAAGAACATTGTGATCGTTCAATGTTATGACTGATCCGATGACCGCATCGATTTTCTTCTCAAGAACTGTTTCCCACTTTTGCTCTGAGGACATTGGGCGGTCCATTTTTTGTCCGAGCGATTCGGAAAATAAAAGGCATCCCTGCCCCTCTATCCTTCTCACCCCAACAAATCAACCAGCCTCTTTACCTTATCCGTGCCGTACTGGGCGATCAATGGCTTAAGTGTCTCCAGCGACGCGATCAGGTCGCCCTCTTCGCCAACGGCCTTGGGTTTCGGCGGCGGCGCCAGATAGCCTTCGACGCTGGCCTTCGGTTTCCGCCCCGGCTTGCCAACCGCATGGTTGCCCTGCCTTGACTTCTGCTGCGAGCGATTCAGGCTAAAGGTCTTGTTGTCCATCTCGATGCCGAAATGTTTCATCACGTAATCCACGCCTTGAGCAGGCGTTTCAACCCCTGCGGCAACGGCACGTCGGACGGCCTCTGCCTTGCTGACAGATTCCTGTGGGGCGGATTTTGTTGTCCTCGTCGGTGATGTTGCTTCAAGTGCCTGTTGCTCCTCGGGCACTTCCTGCGATTCTTCCTCAGGTTCAACGTGTTTCGGGACGGCTTTCTTCGGACGGCCCATGATTATAGCCTCGGCAGGTGTGCGATATCACGTCGTCCATACTAACGAGTATGCTATAGGTAGTGCAATGGCATGCGCTAGAATAGCCGTCCTTGCTGCCCAGACCCGTTTCTACGCTCTGTTATATTTTCCCGATACCCGTTCATTAGCTTTATCGGTTGATATTCCGGTATCGATATCACGGGTGGCTTGATCTCGGGTGCCATCGGCGTGGGTAAAATAATTTCAGCAACAGGCTCAACCACCTCTTCCGCCCGCTTCCGAATCCGCGTCGTCACAGGCGTTTCCGCTCGCGTCGCCTTCCGGCTTCCTGCACGCACGGGCGCGGCCTCAACCGCATTGCCAGCCCTCAACGCCTTGATCTTCTCCGCCAGAACGGCCACCGGGTCCCCGCCCTCCGGCGGCTTCTCCGACAGCCCCAGCCTCAACGCATCCCGTAAGTCAGTTAACTGCCTGAGATACTCCCCGTGTGCGAATTCCGTCCCCACCCGGCTTTGGTAATCGCGTTCCTGCCCCTGCGCCACGCCCAAATCCTCTTTGACGTGGGCTATTTCCGACCCGTACCCGTCGGCCAGCCGTTCCAGCGCGTTCAGCACCGCACGCGGGCCGGGGTTATCGCGCACCATCTGGGCGCGACGGGTCGCCACGCCTTCGAGATAGACTTCCGGGCCTCCCAGCGGGTGCAGGATCACGCCGAACTCCAGCCCCCGGTATTTGCTCAGCGGGAAGCGCTTCGTGTCGTGTACGGCCTCTGGGAGCCGGTTCAGCCTCGCGCCCAGGGCTTCCGTGGACGGCGGCAGATCGTCAGTCAACGCCGCCATGTCAGCCGTCAAACCTTCGAGCCGCGTTTCCAGCCGCCGGATCGTGCTCGGTAGGTCGCGCAACGACCGCTTGGCAAGAAATTGTTCGTCGAGATAATTCTTCCGCAGAATTGCCAGCCGTTGCAGCTCGGCATCGGCCTCGGCCAGCGTCAGCACGGCGGGATTTCCGCTGGCGATGGCCTTGACCTCGGCATAGCTCAACTCCTGGCCGCCGATGTCTTCGGCCTTTCTGACCGCCGCTTCGCCGCTCATGATCTGGTTGATGAACCGCGCTTTTGTCTCAAGCGCCTGCCACATATAACTATCGAATGAACCAGTGGTTACATAACGATAAATCGCCACCTCCTCGTTCTGGTTGCCCTGCCTGAGAATCCGCCCCTCACGCTGTTCTACCTCGGCGGGTTTCCACGGCGCGTCAAGGTGGTGTAACGCGACCAGCCGCTTCTGGACGTTGGTGCCGGTGCCCATCTTCTGCGTCGAGCCGATCAGCACGCGCACGGTTCCCGCCCGGACTTTCTCGAACAGGGCTTGCTTCTTGGCGTCCGTATCCGCGTCGCCCATGAGCGCCACCTGAGAGCGGGGGATACCGTGATCGACCAGTTTCTCCACCACTTCGTCATAGGCCGAAAACGGCCTGGCATGAACCCCCATATCGCAGAACACCATCTGGGTGCCGCGACGGTCGGAGGTCTTGTTCCATATCCGTACCACGTTGCCGACCAGGGCGTTGACCTTCGAGCCGGGAAAATCCTCCCTGCCTCCGAGCATCCTGCCGTCGAGGGCCAGCTTGCGGCCGTCTGTGGTGATGTTCAGCGCGTTATCCTCGCGGGGATCGACCTTTTCACTTCTGATCCGTTCGTAGCGCTTGACCAGTCCGGCTTGCAGTTCGGCCTGCTCCTCGGACATCGGACAGGCGATGGTCTGCGGCTTGCCGCCTTCGAGCGCCGGCCGGGGTAAATCGAGCATCTCCGCCGTCTGCACGTCGGCGAACGCCCGGAACATCTGGGTCAGCTCGGGCAGGTTGACGAATTTGGCGAACCGGCTGCGTGGTTTCAGCGTTGCGCCGTCGGGGGAGATTTCCATTGTGTCCACCACCTCACCGAAGGTGGCCGCCCAGCCGTCGAAGTGCTCGATGCCTCTGCTGGTGAGTCCGGCGGGGTCGAGGAAACGCTGCATGGTATACATTTCGACCATACTGTTGCTGATCGGCGTGCCAGTGGCGAAGGTGACGCCGTGGCCTGCGTGCTTCTGGTCGAGGTAGCGGGATTTCATGTAAACGTCAAACGCCCGCTCGCTGCCGCCGGTGGTGATCCCGGCCACGCGATCCATCTTCGTCGGAAGCTCCAAATTTTTTGCGGCCTGCGCTTCGTCGTAGAAGATGTGGTCAACACCAAGCTCATCAAAAACAAGTCCATTGTCCTTCTTATCCTCCGCTAGCAGGTCTTTCAGCCGTTCCTCGCGCTTGGCCTTCTGCTTTTCAATCGTCTTGATGATATTTCGGTTCCCGCGTCCGGTATCGGCGCGCGCGGAATCTTTCAGCAAGGCATCGTATTCGGCGATCTGGTCGCGGAGGAATTCTTTCTGGAAATCGCTCGACATGCCGATCCGCTCGAAGCTGGAATGGGTGACGATGATGCCGTCCCAATCTCCGGTAGCGATTTTCGCCGTCAGGTGCTTGCGGCACTCTTTCGTCATGTCCTCCTTGGTCGCCACCAACACCTTGGCGTTGGGATACCACTGTATGAATTCGCGAGCGAACTGCTCCAGCATGTGGTTGGGCACCACGTACATGGGCTTCTTGACCAGCCCGGCCTGCCGCATTTTCATCCCTGCGGCGACCATGCAGCCCGTTTTCCCAGCCCCGACCGTGTGTGCCAGCAACGTGTTCCCGCCGCTCATGACCCGCCACACGCCGTCCTTTTGATGCTGGCGCAGCTCAATCGCCTTGCTCATCCCCGGAAAATCCAGGTGGCTGCCGTCGAACAGCCGTGGTCGCAAATTGTTGTAGGTGTCGTTATAGATCCTGACCAGCCGCTCCGTCCTGTCGGGATCGCTGAACACCCAGCTTTTGAACCGATCCTTGATCGCCTTCTGCTTCTCCTTGGCGGCCAGCGTTTCGTTCTGGTTGACCACACGCTCTTCGCGGTCGCCGTGGTGGACGATATCGTAGATGACTGGCGACTTTAAATTCATCGCAAGCTCAAGCAGCGCCGTGCCGTTGATTCTCGGCGTGCCGTAATCAGCCGTGGCCGCGACGGAATTCAACGCCCGGTGGTCGGGATCGACCGACCAAACCGCGTCTTTCTTCAGGTGACCGATTTTGATGGCGTCACCCGGCACGTTGAACAACTCGGCGGCGAATGCCTTGATGTCGGTGTCCGGTATCCACGGCGCGCCAAGGTTGGCGTCAATGTCGCCCGGCAGTACGTCTTCCGGCTGCACCTGGCGGAGCGCCTCGACGTTGCGGGCAATTCCCGCTCGCTCGGCTGCGGCCAGCTTTTCTCTGACGTTGCCCGACAGGTAGGCGTCGGCGGTCTGCCATTCCTTCGTTTCCGGGTCGCGGTAGATCAGGTCTCCCAGCTCGGCGATGATTTCCGCCTCCGGTTTGCCGTAGAGCTTCGAGACGTAGGGCAGGTTAACCCCGCCTTTATGGTCGAGCGAAACCAGCAACCCATCCTCGGCGCTGGCGACATGCGTGACGGGCGGCTTCGGCCCCACCACGTCTTTCGTCATGATGGCGGATTTCTTTGCCGTGCCGGCCGCCTCGTCGTACTCCTCCAGCGACATGACCAGCATGGCATCTGGGTCTTCCTTGAACTTGACCAGGTTGGGCATGCGGCGGATGGTGCCGCCGTCCTTGGTGGTGGTGAAGGTGGTCTTGTTGATCGGGCCGTGCCCGACGGTGAACAGGTCGTAGGCCGCGTTGAGGCCGCGCCTGGCCTGCTCGCGGGCGGATTCCGGCCAGCCCTCATTCTGGGATTGCAAAACCCGCCGTGCGAGGTCGCGGAGCTTGATGAGCGAATGGGCTTTTCGAGCCTGGGGCGTGCCGTCAGTGCGCCAGGTGGTGCCGCAATAGACGACCGGCTTGGCCTGCCCGTCTTCCATCTGGCAGATGGTGCGGTCATTGACGAAGAAGCTGCCTTCGGTGACGTGTTTGAGAGGCGGCGGGGGGATGAAGGCGGGTTTTGAGGGTGTGTCGGAATTCCGACGGGCGGGCGGCGGGTTCGGCCTCTCTGCCACGCTCTGCACGGGCAACCGTCCTATCGCCTCATTCAATTGACTCACCAAGTCGCCATTCGATTTGACGCTGAAGCCTTCCCTGCCATACATCAGGTCTTTACTGCTCCAATCGCCCAGTACCATCTCCGGGTGTTTCAAAAAGTACCCGTTCACCGGCACGGTAGCGCTGTCCAACGCGAGAGTGCCGGTGGTTATCCAGTCGGCGGCGTGATTCGGCTCCTGCTCTGGTGCGCGTTTGCGGAGGAACAGAATGTCGGTGACGACGGGGGTTCCCTCTTTCTTGAAGGCATCGGAAGGTAGGCGGATCGCCCCCAGGAAGTCGGCTTTGGATGCCAGAAGCTCACGCGCCGCCGCGTTCTGCTTATCCATGGTGAAATGACTGGTGACGACGGCGAGGACGCCGCCGGGTTTGAGGCCGTCCGTGGATTTGGCGATGAAAAAGTCGTGGATGGGGAATTTTTGGGTGCCGTATCTGATGGGGATGTCGCCGAAAGGCGGGTTGCCGATCACCGCGTCAATCGGCGGGATGCGGCTGTCCTGGAACGGCTCGATACGGATGTCATGGCTCGGATGAAGGGCGCGGGCAATCCTGCCGGTCAGCCCGTCCTTCTCGACGCCGATGAAGCGGTAGCCGGAGGGTGCGGACGCGATGAAATTACCGACACCGCATCCCGCCTCCAGCACGGTTGCGTCGGGAGGGACGCCGAGCCGCTTCAATGCGTCGTGCATCGCCGTCATGATGACGGGCGACGTGTAATAGGCGTTGATGACGGTCGCCCTGGCCGAATCGTATTCCTCGGGCGTCAGGAGCGATTTGAGTTCGTCGCCTTTCAGTTGCCAGCCGGGTTTGTATTGGCCGGTGATCGGGTCGGGGAAAATCTCCTTGGCCACGGCACCGAAACCGCCGAAGCGGGAAAGTATGCGCAGTTCATCGTGGGAAGCGGGTCGATGTTCTGATTCGATGGATTTGAGGGTGTGGATCGCGGCGAGGATGTCGCGGGCCTTGCCGACCTGGCCGTTAGGCGTCTGAACGGCAGGCACAAAAATAGCGGGAGCGGGAGAAACGTCGGGTGGTTCGTGTGGGATAACCGCAGGCGGGGAATACGGCTCGTCGAACGAGAAAAGGTTCTGACCGGGGGCGGAATTCACCCGAGGGGCGCGAGGCGAAGGGAAGTCGTTTCTGGGGTATGCGCCGCTGCGTTTGATGAGCCGGTCGGCGAAGGGGCGGGGATCGGACAAAACGGGACGCTCTGCGTGAGATTGCTCCGGGTAGTATTATGATTTCGCAAGAGAATGCAATCGAAGAATTTAATGCTGAAGGCCGATGCTTTCCGCCGCGTGCGGGCTACTGTGTTCCACTGCGTGAAGCGTTGGAGCTCGTCGCGGGATGCATCAAGACTCCGCCGCAAAAGTGGGGAAGGCGGTCAGGAGGAGCAGCAATCTAAGGAGGATACGTCGTATGGGGGAATCATAGGCCGGTTCGGCTCTGTTCGTCCGCGTTTGTTAGAACACCTCGGGTGAAACAAAAATCCAAACGACCCCCTTCCGCCGGAGTTCCGGCATCGGGTAGATTTTTGGGGTAAGATAAAGGACATTATCTATAACCGTTTGAATTGAGTAATATTACCAGTTGTTATGTAGTCGCTTCCTTCAAATGGCGATGCGTTCCACTTCCTCCAGCTTCACTTTGTCACCACGCCGGTCGTACAGCTTCGTCGTCCGCGGCGACTCGTGCGCGGCGATCGCCTGAGCCCCCTCAATCGTCCCCCCGCCTTCGAGATAAGCCGTGATCCCGGTGGCCCGGAACGTGTGGCACCCGATCGTCTCCGGGAGCGAGGCATCGCGTGCACGCCGCTTGATCATCTTCAAGGCACCAATCGCCGCCATCGGCTGGCCGGTGAGCCGTCGGTGCCGATCCACGGTACGGAACAACGGCCCGTTCTTGTCGTCCGCGATCCCGGCCGCCGTCAGATATGCGCTCAGGTAGCATTCCACCTTCGGATGGGCCGGAACCAGATGCAGCTTGCCCCCCTTCTCGTGCAGCCGGAACCAGCCGTGCCCGACTTGGCTGTAATAGTCCTTCACTCGCATCCCGAGCGTGGCCCCGATCCGGGCGAAGCTGAATGCCATCACGGCGATCAACGCACGGTCGCGTAACCCGATGACCGTCGTCGTATCGATGCTGTCGAGCAGGTGCCGCGCTTCCCCCGAGCTGAGGACCGGCGTCAGCCCCGTCTTCACGACGTATTTCGGCCCCCGCACCGAGGCTGCGGGGTTCGAGGCCACGATCTGGCCGGTGACCAGCCAGTCGAAGAGCACGCGGATGGCGGCCAGGTGCTGCTTGACCGTCGGCTTCGCGCCCGGGTGGGACTCGATATAGGCCGCCACGGTCACCGGCTCAATCTCATGCAGCTCGATCCCCCGCGCCTCGCACCAGGCGAAGAACCGGGCGATGGCGCGGCCGTAAGCCCGCCGCGTGTTGGGGTTTCTGATCTGGGCGGTGAAGAATTCGATGAACCGGTGTCCCGCGCGATCACCGGCTTGCGCCACGAGGAAGGGCAAGAGCGGGCCACATTCACGCCGTTCGGCAAGTTTCGTCGTTCGTATCGTCGCTTCGTCTGACACCCGCACAGGCTCCCATTTGAGGCATGATAATGTCCTTTATCTAGCACGCTTGGAAATCATGGCAAGCGGCAATGAGCGGCTTCGACGAGGTCTGCCAAAAACCGACTCCCCAACTCACGACTCCGGAGGCATTCGCATGAGCACGCCGTTCGTTTCGCGTCTTCAGGCTCGGTGGCGGCGCTTGATGGGCGGGCGGGGCAAGCGTCACTGCCGACGCACGATCAGGACGCTGGAAGGCCTTGAGGGACGCGCGTTGCTGGCGGCGGGGAAGATCATCGAGTTCCCGATCACGTCCCCTATTCCCACGGCCCCTCTTGAGCCAGGCTCCATCACGTCGGGCCCGAACAATACTCTCTGGTTCACTCTGTCATCCAGCTTTCTCGGGTTGGGCGAGATCGGCGAGGTCACGACCGCCGGCACGATCACCGACTTTAAGCTCCCTAACGGTCACTTCGCCACACGCATCACGAAGGGCCCCGACGGAAACCTGTGGTTCACCGAGATGGCGAACGGCGACATCGGCCGCATTACGCCGGGCGGGCAGATCACCCTCTTCCCGATCGACGCGACCGGGAAGGTCACGAACCAGCTCCCCGAAGGGATCGTGGCCGGGCCGGACGGCGCCCTCTGGTTCGCCGAGTCGACGACCAATCAGATAGGCCGGATGACGACCGCGGGCGTGGTTACCCAGTTCACGGTGCCTACCGCCGAGACGTCCCCGATCAATATCGCGGTCGGGCCCGACAAGGCGCTGTGGTTTGACGGCGGAGCCGGTCTACTCGGCAAGGTCACCACGGCGGGCGCTTTCACCATGTTTCCGAAAAGTGGGGCTGATTTCGTCGGGCCGCTTGTGGCCGGTCCGGACGGCAACATGTGGATTGTCGGCTCATTCACGAGTGGGGACATCTTCGTCTCGACCGTCAGCGGGAGTATCACTCCTTATAAGATTCCCACGGCCGTGCTGGTGTACGACATCGCGGTCGGGTCTGACAAGAATCTTTATTTCACCGAGGTGAGTCGACAAGGCGCACCGGCATCGCTCTCCGGGATCGGCGAGGTCACGACCGCCGGTGTCATTTCGTCACACCCCGTTGCTAACTCGATGCCCGTGAGTCTCACAAGCGGATCAGATGGTAACATCTGGTTCACCGACGGTGGGAATGATAGCATCGGCGTCTTGACGATCGGTTCGATCACACCGACGCCAACCCCGACACCGACACCGACACCGACACCGACACCCACTCCCACGCCGACACCCACTCCAACTCCTACCCCGACTCCAACACCCACACCGACCCCGACGCCAACCCCATCACCCACCCCGACCCCGACGGGCCCCTTCACACCACCACCGGCGGCATCACCTCTGCCTGCCGGCTATAAGCGAACGCCGCCGAAAATTACCGGCGTGAGCGAGACTCGCAACCGCAAGACCGGGGTGGAGGAAGTGGTCATTCGGCTCGACCAGGCGGTCAAGGCACCTGCCGTGTTCGCCTCCCCCGACTTCCAGTTGGTTGCGCCCGGAGCGGACGGGAAGTTCGGCACGAAGGACGACGTCCGATTACGAGTCGGCGAGATTCTATACAACGCCAAGCTACACACGATCACGCTGGTCATCGGGCCGAGGGCGGTGATCCACGGCGCGACGGCGTTGCTGGTTCAGCCTGCGGGCATCGTCAATTCGCTAGGCCAATCGCTCGACGGCAACGGATCGGGAAAGGCCGGATCGCACTTCCTCACGGTCGTAGACCTTTGAAAGGCCAAGTTCCAATTTTCGGACACAAAAAAAGGGCGGCAGAGCCGAAGCCCTGCCGCCCTCATTTCTAACGTATTAGCTCTTCGCCGGTTTATGGCCGGTCTGCACGGTGGAATGCGTGCCGCCGGTGGTCGGGTTCACTTTCTCGACTTCGCCTGGTGCCTTCGGGTTATTCACGCTGGTCGCGTTGCCGGTATTTTCGCTGGGTTTCTGGTTCGTCATGACATATGCCTTTCGATTCGGGTTCCGCATTGTGCGGTGAAGACAAAGTAGCGAGACGGGTATAAGTTTTCCATGGGTAAAAATGGACGAAGCCCAGGACGACCAGACATTCACGCCAAGAAATCAAAAATGGACGGGCATTCGTGCGAGGCGCTGGGGATAACGCATCCGGGCGCGCATGAGGTGAGGGCGAGGATCAAAAACAGGTATCTCATAGCCCGCTCCGGCGGTCGATCTTGTCGAACCACTCGTCGATGCAGGGTGTGGTCGGCGTCGCGGCGTACCATTCCACCACGCACGCTGGCGGTGGGAGCCGTTCCGGGCAGGCTTTAAGGTTCGTGCTTTCGTAAGGAGCGCACGATTGCAGACTTATCGCGGTCAGGCTCAGCCATGACAGCCGCCTCACGTTCCTTGGCTTTAAGTGCTTCATCGGACGCCTCCAACAGCGGGTCATTGGGCTTGATCCCGAAAATTGTCTTGAGGAACTCCCAAATTGCGCTGAGCAGGGCAGATTCCCACATTTAAATCACCCCAAACAGTATCAGGATGATGAGCAGCAAAAGCAGGCCGCCGATCCCCCCACCCAGCAGTCCCACGCCGAGACCGGCGTGATACCCGTACCCGCCCCCGAAAACGAGGAACAGGATGACGATGAGGAGCAGCAGCCTGCGGTTGTCCATTTATGCAGCCGTTGGTGCGGGCGTGGCGGGGGCAGGCGTCGGAGCCGGGGTTGGGTTGGCGGGAGCCGAGGTCGGTGCGGGCGAAGCGGGTGCCGCCGTCGCGAACGCCGTCGTGAACTCGGTCATGGCGGCGGTCAGGTCGGCGACTTTAGACGCATCGTCCTTTTCGCTCGCGGTGATCGAGTCGATGCTGGATTTGAGCGGGTTGATGAGCGCTTGGACCTGATCGGCGGTAAGGCCGGTCTGCTGAGATTTCAGGTTCGCGATGGCGGCGTTCATTTTATCGGTAAGATCGGACATGATGGATTCCTTCAGGTTACGGATTACGCGTTGGTTGAAACAGAAAAACATTATACGCCGGTGACTGCCTTCGAGGAGTTCACCTGCGCCACGATGGCGGTGATGGCGGCCACAATGTCGTTGATGACGACGGGAATCCCTTTGGTTGTGAACGCCTGGGTCACGTTGACGACGGCGGCGAATAGCTTGGCCTCCCACGTCCCGCCGGTCACTTCCGCTGTGGCGACGGCGGACTGGATGATGGCGTAGGCGATGGGGGTGACGTCGCTCTTCAGCTTGGCGGCCAGCGCCTCGGCGTCGGTGACAAGCTCGCTCTTCGCGCCGCTGAATTCGGCTTTCACGTCGTTCGTAATGGTTTTAAACCAATCTCCAAAACTGCTCATATTCTGTACTCCCTGTTACGTTTATGTTTTCTTGATAGCCTGAGTGGCGTTGATGCGACCTTTAATTGCCCGCACAATGTAGAACAAACTTATTCCCGACGCAATAAGAGAATAGCCGTCGTTGATGGCATTGTTAATGGTATCCACGTCGAACACCTTGCCGGTGATCTGGGTGAGGATCAGAACGATCTGAGGCACCATCGCTTTAATGGCGGACAGGACGGTCTGGCTTTGCAGGGGCGATATGGTGTTGGTGTTGTCTAGCATGGCGATACTCCTGAGGTTGTAAAATCGCTGGTTCATTTCGAAATCATGGTGATCGTCACCGAGTCCTGGTACGTTCGGCCGCCGCTGGTGGTGACGGTGTTCAGGATCTCATACCCACTCCCGGCGACGCCCCCGGTGACCCAGAAGGTCGTGGTGGTGCTGGTGAAGGTTTCGTTGGACAGCGTGACGCCGCTCGCCGACCACCCGCTGGCGACGATCGTCTCCGTCCCGAGGGCGGCGGACCAATCGAGCGAGTAGTCCAGGAGTTCCTGGGGCGACTGCGTGTAATAGTGGGTCATAGGCCTCCTTTAAGGTGCGGTGGACGTTCGGACGCCCGCCTCGACTTTCGCCACCCGGCTTCCCGTCACGACGGTGATCGTTCTCGTCGAGGCCGACACAAACCCCGACCTTCCCCCGGCGGCGGCTTGACCGGCCCTTGCGAATGCGGGGACTTTGCCGATGCGGGATGACGGCGTGGGCGAAGGAGCGAACCGGATTCCTGCGAATGAGTACGATGCGGCCGGCTGGAACGTGATCAAAGCCTTCGCGGCGGCCGTTCCTCCGAAGGCGAGTATGGCCACGGCCGAGAGCGACGCGCCCGACCCGTCGGCAACCCGCGAACGCGGCGACCACTGGCCGGACGACGTGAAATTCGCCGCCCCTCTCTTCAGAGTTCGCCCGCCGACGCCGAGCGCCGCGGCTGCGGTGTATGTGACGGTTCGGCTCGCCAGCGCACCGCCGAAGGTGGATAACGACGCGGCGGCAGTGAACACCGCCGAAGGGTTGACCAATGCCCCGCCATGGGCGACAAGAGACGCGACGGCGGTGAACGTGGCGGCTACCTTGACCCGCGACGCGCCGTGGAACGCAGGCGCCGCCGAAGGCGAGAATACCGCTCTGCCCGCGCCGCCGACGTTCGACTGGGGCGAGAACGAGGCGGAGGGCGATTGGGTGAATTTGCTTCTGGAAAGCGACTTACCCGATACCGCCAGGGACGCGGCCGCCGTCAGGTTCGTGTGGGATCGGGTTAACGCCGCCGCCCGGAGACTCGACGCCATACCAGGCGAGAAGGTCGCCGCCCCCTTTTTCGACTCGGAGCCGGTGAACGCCAGTGCCGCCGAAGGGGAAACGATCGCCACGCCGGCGGCCTTTGCCGCGCCCTTCGGCGCGAGCACGGCGCCCGGCGACGGGGTGAAATTTGCCGCCGCCCGTGATGCCCCCGCACCCAGAAGCGATGCGATCGCGGAGAAACCGGCATGGGATACCGTCTTCGCCGCCAGTATCGTACCGGGCGAGAAGGTAGCGCGGGAGGCCGCCTTCGACGTGCCGAAGAAGGCGGGGGAGCCTGCCGGTGAAAAAGTGGCCCTCGCAGTGGCTCGGGAAGTGCCCGATGCAGTCAGCGCCGCCGCCGGGGAGTACGTTACCCGGCCAACGGCTTTCGATGCCCCCTGACCCGTAAACGAGCTTGCAGAGGAAATCGTGCCACGTGCCGCCGTCCTGGCCGCCCCGGAGGCCGATAAAGACGCGCCCGGTGGAAGGGCGGCGACCGTCTTCCTGACGGTGAGGCCGGAGAAGGAGGCCGTAGCGGCGGGGCTGACCGTGGCCTTTCCGGCGGTCTTGGGTGCCCCGGTGAACGCGAAGGATGATTGCGGGGAAAAACTCGCGACCCGTTTGACCTGGGCGACGCCCTGCACTAACAGCACGGCGGACGGCGAGCAGATCGAGTGCGCGGCGGCTTTCGACGACCCCTGGGCGGAGAGGCTGCCCTGCGCAATGAACGTCCCTGCTGTTCGGGCGACGGCTCTTCCTGATGCCGCCAGCGCCGAGGCCGGTGCGAACGACGCCGCGCTGAGGGCCTTTGAGGCTCCGTGCGCCGCCAGCGACGCCGAGGCCGTGAATGTGGAGGAAGCCTTTTTGACCGCCCTGCTGACGGCGGCCGTCGAGGCGGATGACGTCCAGGTGGCGGCGCTGCCGGAGGCGGCCGGGCGTAATGCGATCGTCAGGGCACGGCTTACCTTGGCGCCGACGATGGTGGCGACGCGGGTGCCGGTCGCTCCCGCGGTGGCGAACACCTCTTCGGCCAGGTAGACGCTGCCGTTGGTCGCCTCGCGGCTGATCCTCTTGGTGGTGCCCGCCGCGTCGGTGATCGTTCCTGTGCCGAGGAAATCGAGGAACGACAGGACCAGCGCATTGGCGGTGACGGTCGTTATGCCCGGCGCGGTGAGATTCGTGCTGCTGGTATTCGTCTGTGCCGTGCTGGTGGCGTCGATCGGCGTCGTGGTGTCGCAGCCGGTGTAAGCCGCGATGCCGTAGGTGTAGGTGACCGTGGTCGGGTTGAGAGTTTCCGTTATGGTGAATGTGTAACTCGCCGGTTCGCTCGCGCCCGCCAGCTTGTAAAAAACCGCCGAGCGGGTGGAAGAACTCCACGCGTTGCTGTCGATCTGCGTCCAGCCGGTGGGGGCCGTTACGGCGGAAGGCGCGCCGCAACAACTCTGGTGCGCGACGACCTTGCAGACCAGCAAATCATTCTGCGCCGTGCCAGTCGGCTTGGTAACGGATACCGTGGTGATCGAGCACGCGCCCGAGACCACGTTGTCCGATTCAGCGCGGAAGGCGACGGCCATCAGCTCGCGTCCGTCACGTCGGTCCCGAAGGGGTACACGTGGATCATGATGACGTTATCGGTCAGGGCCTTGATCGAGTGGGAAACGCCGGGCTTGAAAAAGACCGTGTCGGGGGCGGTGACCCGGATCCCGTTACGGCCTTCGTGGTCGCCGGTCAGCGTGACGGTGCCTTGAAGCAGGATGGAATCGTGCTCGTAGGGGTGCGAGTGGGGCGGGATCATGCCGCCCGCCCTAGGGAACCTCCAGACGAGGAATTGCTGACCGTGGACGTGCACGGCGTGGCTGTACGGCTGCTTATCCTCCCACTCCCCGGGGGCGTCCCGCGGCGAGGAGTCCGGCCAGGCGTTCGATCCGTCCATGGGCTCCGCTCCCGGTGAGTTAGGCGTGACCCCAGTCGCCCAGGCTCGGCATGTTTTCCAATCGCCCCGTCATGCTCGCGGCGCCGCCGCGGGCGACCGGGATCACGGAAACGCCGACGCCGTGCAGCGCCTCGTTGATCACCTCGTAGAGGGCCGGGTGCAAATCCGCGGGGTCGAGCTGGCCGGTGCGGTACAGGTTGAAGGCGACGCGGGCGACGGGGTTCAATTGGGCGGGCAGGCCGTCGGCCGCGACGTTGGTGACGACGATCCTGGGACAAGCGTCCTCGGCCATGCGGATGTAGGGCATGGCGTGGATCGTCAGCTCGACGTCGCCGTTGCCTTTTTCGGCGGTGCCGAGGCCGACATGGGTGATCTGACCGGCGGCGGTCTGCTCGATCCTCGGGAAGACGATCGTGACGGGGATGTCGCCGAAGCCGTCGGCATAGTCGATAGGGACGCGGCGATAGCCTGTATAGGCGGCCTCGTGGTCGGTCTGCGTGGCGGGTTCTGCCGTGTGCAGCGATGCGAAGAGCGTTTTCATGCGGCTATTTATGAAAGGGTCAGCGTGCTCGACGTCGTAAGCTGCGGAGTCACGCCGTTAGACACAGAAATTGTTGGGGAAATCGCGCCCGCGAACAGCACCTTGCCCGTGCCGGACGAGAGCGTGCCGATGGCGGCGTAGGCTTCGGTCTCGCTGCCACCGGTCGCCGCCGGGAAGCTGATGGTCGCCGCCGGGACGACGGTGTTCGTCGAGACCGTCCAGCCGCCGGAGGTGCGGGCGACCGCGACCCGCGCGTAGCTGGTGTAGGCCGCCTCGCCGGTACTCTGGTTGCCCGAACTCGGGTCGGCGGTGTGCAAGGAGGCGTAAAGGTTGGTCAGCGGCGAGGTGCTGGCGTTGTCGGCGATGTTGGCGATGGCCGTGGCGTTGAAGACGAGCTTTAAGAGGTCGTTGGCGAACGTGGAACCTGTACCCATGAATATTCTCCGTTGTTAATAGTTAATCGTCGGCGTCACCGCCGGTCAGCATGAGGTGTGCCAGTTCCTCGCAGCGTTCGGGTGTTTCCCGGTGCCACAAGCTGTCAAGCATGGCGTGCGCCGCGCCGTCCCAGTCGCCGGAGCGGACGCGGAACAGGAAGTCGGTGAACTTCATCACCCCGGCCATTCCGAGCTGAAACACCATCTCAATGAGGACCTCCTGCCGAATCTGGCAGAGACTGGACGTCCATTGCAGGGCGTTCACCTCGACTTGCGCCTTATTGATGTCATCCTCCAGCATTTCCATCGCTTGATCCTCGGTGAGGCCGTTGCCGTACTCGCCGGTCGCCTGCTCGGGGGTGATTTCGTGCCCAACCCCGATCGTCCAGTTGCCGAGCGTGTCCCGGTACGGTTTTAGGCGGATGCCTTCGTGGCGGATGATTCGACCAGATAAAGTTTCCGTCATTCCACCCTCACTTCTTGTAATCGATGACGCGCTCCAAAACGCTCGCGATCAGCCCCGCGCCGAAAACGATTTGCACCCAGTAATCCTTGACTGTTTTGATGAAAATGTTTCGTTTCGCGGCGGTGGTGACCGCGCCGATGGCACGCTCCTGCGGCCTATCGAGCGGCGCGACCTCGCCAACGAAAAAGATAAATTTGCCGTTCATCCGCATGCCCGTAACCCGCAATAACACCGGCTGGTGTTTTTTGGTCTTGGTGTAATACGCCTTGGTCATGTCGTAGGTTTCGTACTCGCCCGCCGCCACCAGCCTCGCCATCTCGACGTCCGCCTCCAGGTCGTCCGGGTCGGTGATGTCCTGAAATTTCTTGTTGCGTAGTTCCGACTCGGTGTATTCGAGCATGCGGCAGAAGGTAGGGTTGACCGACAAGAACCGGCCGTCCTCGGCGACCAAGGCCAAGCCAGTGATCGATTGCTTCCATAAGATATGATAGAGAGCATTGCATTGTTCGCTATCCAGGTTCAGCATTGGTTATGCTCCTATCATCGAGCAAGGTGGCATCAATTTTCAATACCTTTTCGATAAAGCTGATTTTATACAAATGGTAGGCCCACGCGATGTTGACGCTGCCGGTGATAACCCGCATGATCGTCTCCAGCCTGCGGGCCGGCCAGTAATAGCTGACCATCCCGCTCATCAGGTAACCGCTCATGCCGCACCACAGGAAAACCAGCGCGCCCAGCATCATGGCGTTGGCGAATTTGGTCTTGCGCATCTTGACGTAACGCCGGGTGAAATAGGCGACGATGAGCAGGTAGGAGAGGAAAACGTAAGCCCCGCTGGCGACGTAGGCGTGAACCCAGAGCATGTCCCCGTCCATGCACATGGCCAGCGTGTGATAGGCGTATTCCGCCCCGCCCGTGAACCATCTGACGAAATCATTCATCGCGTCCCCGATTTGGTTGCGATAAATACCGCATCGAAACGCCTTTCCTTATCGCTTTTTTATGCCGTTTATGGGTGATCGCGGACACTGCTCGACTACGTCCCGGCCGGGTAAGCCGGTGCCGCGGGTAAAGACCCCTTGCCGCCCGCGACGACCGCGCGCAACGCCCTCCGGTAGGACAGCCATTCGGGCGGGACCGCCACGCCGCGCTCGACGCAGCGGAGCACCACGGTGTCGCTCGCCGCGAGCAACGCCCTGGCCGCGCCCGCGTCATCGACCGGGTGGTCGACGAGGACCGGGTTGCCGTCCTTGTCCTGCGTGATGAGCTTCCCCGCAGCCTGGCCCGCGAAGAGCGCGTCGTAGGCGTCCTTAGCGATCTCCACCGCGTCGGCGGGGAGTTTGCAGTCCGGGTTATCGACGGTGATCATGGTCCCGACCGCAGCGTGGTCGGGGACCTCCTCGGTGCGCTCGGGTTTACCGTCCTTGGCCGTGACCGTCACGGTCGGCCTCACCCAGGCCGGGTCGTCGATTTGAATCCGCCGCGCGCCGTGCACGCCCTCGTTATAAAAACCCTTGGTGGTGGGTGAGTAATAATGCTGCATGTTAATATCCTATGGCTAACCACGCCACGAGCGCGGCGTTCGACAGTGAGAAGACCTTCAGCGACGACAGGCCGTTGGTGACCGCGCCCGCGTAATTGCCCGTGGACGCGCTGCTGCCGAACACCTGTAACACCGCGTTGGGGAAGGCGACCGGCAACGTCACCGTCTGGAGCGTGTTCGCGCCGGCGCTGATCGTCACGCCGCCCCACTGGATGATCAGCGTGACCAGCGCCGACCCCGTCCAGCACGGCACTTCCATGTAACCGTTCAAGGCGGCGCTCGCCAGGAACTGGCCGAGGGCCGTCGCGTTGGCGAGGGTGGACGCGGCGCCGACGTTGACCGGGACGGCGGAGGTCCCGGCCAGGTTGACGCAGTTGATCAGGGTGTTGTTCTGGAGCAGGAGCTGCGAGGCGGTGGAGAGCAGGGAGGACGCGGTGATCGGCACCGCCGCGGTGCCCGCGAGGTTGACGCAGTAGACGCCCGTGTTGTTCTGCAAGTCGAGCCGGCCATCGCCGCCCTGCTGGATGATGCTGCCGCCGAGCCCGCTGAGCACGGTGATGTCGGAGTTCACCCCGCGCGCCGCGAACGCACCTGCCCCCTGCACCTGCCAGGAGGCGCCGTCGTAAATGAAGTCGTAGACGCCGTTGGCGGACAGCGTGCCGGTGACCAGCGCCGCACCCGCCGTCGTGTGGACGGCGACGTTGCCCAGGCCGTTGGTGTTCATCACCGTCGCGCCGGTGTTCGCGTTGGCCACTTTGACCTTCACCTTCATGCCCGTCGTCAGTGCAGCCGGAGCCGGGGTCAGGGCGACGGTGATCGTGTTCGCCGCGCCGCTGGTGTCGGCGGCGTAGTTGGTCGCCCCCGCCTGGATGTAGGACGGCATGGCCGCGAGTTTGGGGCTGATGAACGGCGCCGTCGCGAGCTGGGCGATGTTGCCGCTGGTGATCGTGGTCGCGCTATTGGCCACCGTGATCGCCCACAGGCCGGTATAACCCGCGTCGGGAGTCGGCGTGACCTGTGAGCCGGTGGTGGCGGCCACGCCGGTCTTCAGCGCCAGCGCGCAGACGCCCTTGCGGACGGTATTCTGTGGCGTTCCGGTGTTGTTCGGCCCGGTCCACGAGACGGCGGGATTGGCGGCGTCGTAATAATTGAGGGTAGTCGAGCCGGAATCGACGTCCTGGTATTGCGCCTCGACGAGGTAGACCACGGACTGACCTGAAGCCGAGGGCGCGGGGCAACCGAAGGTCGTATTACCGAGGACGATGCCTTGCTTGACGATCTGGTCGGCGGTGTCCGCCGCGAGCGAGCCGTACGCGGTCGCCTCCAGGCTCTGCACGCTGTAAAGGGAGCCGGGGCCGACGAGGACGCTCATGGTGGCCGGGCTGGTCGGGGTGCAAGCGAGGCCGTCGATCACAGTGCCCGCGCCGAGCACCGCTTGCGCGAGGAACCCGAGCCCGACCATCGTGTTCTGATTCGTGTTGAGGAACATCGCGTCGGTCGGCTGCTCGTAAGGGTAAACTAGGATGCGATCCATCTGGTACTCCTGAAGATTAACTTTCTGTGGTGTATGCGACACCGAATTGGTCGGTGTACGAGGTCAACCCCGCCTCGTCGGTGTAAGCCGAAGCGTTCGCCGCGTAGTTGGTAATCAGCGTCCAGATCACCGTGCCTACCGGCGCGAAATTGCTGATCGTGTTGTAAATATCCTGGTCGGTGACGGCACCCGCGATGAGTGCCGGATTCACTAGCGCCGAATGACCCTCGTTGAGCGCGGCCTGGGGCGTGTTAAGCCCCGGGACGAAGGGGAATCCTTGGCCTAATGGCCTGTAGGCGACGACCACGGCTTGACAAGGATATTGGTATGAGCCGAGGTATCCCGCCACGTTCAGCCCCATGCTCGGTGTGTTCAGGCCGCCGGTGTCCGCCGCCCTGGCGAACTCGAAGACCAGCGGCGTCCACCCCGTCAAGAGCTGTAAGGCGCGGATCAGCCCGCGCCGCGTGCCGCGTTCGAGGAACAGCTCGGCCAGTATCCTGGTGCGGAAGGCCGTGTCGGTTTCCTGCGACTTGCGCGGCAGCGTTAAGCCGAAGAAGTCGAGCGAGATGAGGTCGAGGAAACCGTCGGTGGCCGTCGAGATGCGGGTCTGGAGCCGCGCGTAGCCGATGAGGCCGTAGACCGAAGCCAGCGCCGATGAGATCCCGGTCAGGACGGCGTCGAGGACCGGCTTGGCATCGCCGAACCAGCCGCGCGGGAGTAATTCCTTGATGCGGTTGCGGATGTCTGCGACGTCGCCGGTAGCCATCTAGGCGACCGTTACGGAGCCGGCGTTTATCTTGTGGCGCGCGTCGGCGGTCAGGTCGGACGTACCGCTGTTGAGCGTGATGCCCGTCGCGTTGACGACTCCCGGCACCTCGTAGGCGATGCCGGCGAGCTGCGTGTAGGGGAGCGACGTGCCGAGCGGCAGGCCGTTGATGAAATTCTGCAAGGCGGTCGTGACGGCGGCGACGACGGCGGAGTGGGTGTAACCCGAAGCCGTGGCCAGTGTCATGGCGACGTTGGCGGTCAACACGACCGGGGCGAAGACCGCGAAGCGGCTGGTGAGCGGGCGTACCGCCTCGATGGCGTTGCCGACGTTGGTCAAGAGAGTGCTAGACGGGAAGCCGGTTCCGTCGTCGGCGACCACATAGAACATGCCGTAATCCGTCGCGCCGTTATAGTCCTGGTTCTCGGTCAGCGTGTAATTCAGGCCCTGCTGGACGCTCGTCACCGCGTAACCGACGGCGGTCTTGGTCGCCTTCGACAGCGACGCCAGGTAGAGGATGAAGCGCACCCGGAAGGCCGGGTCGGTCTCGGCGTCGATGCCGTTGGTGAAGGCCGAGGCGTTCGTCACCGTGTCCACGCCCTGGATCGGCGTCGTCATCCCGGTGACGGTAGCCGCCTGCACGTTGCCGCCTGATCCGGTGGCGGACGCCTGTACGGGCACGGTGACGCCGGCGGTGCTCACCGGGATGACGTAGCCACCGAGCAACGCGCTGTACGCGGAGTTCGTGGTATCGGTCGTCACCGCGAAGACCTGCGTGCCGTCGGTCGTCTGCACCGTAGCGCCGACGGGGATGACGGCCTGCGTCGAGGCCGTGAACCGCGAGAACGTGACCTGTCCGGTCGAGGCGGAGGCCGCGAGCCGGGTGAAGCCGTAATCCGCCCCCCAACTGTCGAGGTCGGTGCCGACGCTGGTCGCGGCGCGGGTGACCGTGAGGAGCTGGAGGATGACTGCCTGGAGCCAGAGCACGACGCCGGAGACCGCCTCGGAAATCGCCCGCAGGACGGAGCCGGCGGCGAAATTCAGGGCGGCCGTGGCGGACGCCTGCATCGCGGTGGCGATGTTGGAGACGATCTGGCTGAAGTTGTAGACGGTTAAGGCCATGTTAGTCCTATGGTGTGACGTCGAAGTTCAGAAGGACCGGCAGCCCGGTCTCCACGCTCGTGTAGGTGATCTGCGCCGAGATGCCGTTGGGGATCTCCGTCAGGACGACCAGCGGCTCGGGGTCGTGCGACACGTCGGCTTCCAGGTACATCTGGCTCTTGATGAGCGCGGTGAGCGTCGGCTGGTCGAGCGGCTGCCCGATGTCGCCCGGTAAGCCCGCGCCGTAAAGCGGCTGCCAGAGGTAATCCTGCTGGTTAGTCAGGAGTCGGCGGAGGACGCGCTGCCGGCTCTCATCTAGGTTGGACGCGGTGAGCAGGTCGCCGGTGGCTGAGAGTACGAGGTCTGAACCGAAATAGTGGAATGCGTCCAAGGCGAGTCCTCCTGAAGCGGCCTATACCGGATGATCGGTGAGTCCGGTCGTGCCGCCGCCCGCCTGCACGCCCGGGTGTTTATGAGCATCGTAAGCCGCGCGCAAATTCGCCATCGTGCCGCTGCCGTCACTCAAATCGCCGATGTCGCCGGTCGCGGTGATGTTTCCCGTCACGTTCAGGTTCCCCGTCAGATTCATGTTGGGCGCGGTCACGTTGACCGCCGTCGAACAAGTGATGTTTAGCGCCGGCGCGGTCACGTCGATCTCGGTGGCGCCGTTGACCAGCACCTTGCCGCCGGAAAACTTGAACGAGTTGCCGAGTTTGTCCACCAGCCAGAATTCGCCCGAGGGGACTCCGAGTGGCCTGAGCACGTCGCCGTAATGCCGCAGGGCGATGAACCCCGCCAGCTTCCCCCCCTCCTGGAAATGCACGTCCACCACGTCGCCGGAGGACGGTGGGCAGAACATGCCCCAGCCGTTGCCCGACCAGGGCGTGGTGATCGGCAAAAAACCCGTCTCATAGCCCTCGGGCTGGATCAGCACCTTGGCGGCGTAGTTATTCGGGTCGTAGCCGGTGACTGTGCCGATCCGCACGTTGGCGGTCTGGCTCATGGTGCGCATGGCCTCGCGGCGCATGATGTTGGTCATGCCGTTCATACGGAAACCGTACTTTCCGTGGCGTGATTTTTCGCCCTCAATTCCATCCGGTATCCTTCGCCCATCGAAAGCGACCGATGCACCGTGTCCGGGTAATAGAGCTGGTCCCAGTCCGTGCCTGTGCCCACGAGCCGTACCATGGCGCGCGTCGTGAGCAAATTGTCACCCGGCAGGCTGGCGGTGATGACCTTCTCGTGCAGCGTCAGGTCATACAGGATGCCGTCCGCCAGCTTCTGCGCCTGGTCTTTACTCAGGTTGGGCCGGTTGAACGTGTAGAGCTGCCCCTTGCCGCCGGCCCGCTGGCCTTTGTCCGATCCCGTGCGCTTGGCGTGGACCGTGAACGCCCGCTGCTGCTTCTGGTTCCAGGAGCGCACGACGACGTCGATATCCTTGGCGAGCGTCTCCGAGCGTTGCAGCTTCAGGTCGACCGCGTTCGAGGCGAACGTGCCGTCGCCCGGCTCCGACCAGAGCAGTAAGTAAGGCGGGTTGGTCGAAACCGGCGGCGGCTGAAAGTTGAGCGTCGTGCCGGAAACCCAGACGTCGAACCCTTCCTGTTGCGCGAGATAAACGAGCAGGTCCCACTCGGTCTGTTCCTGGGTGAGTACGGTGTGGTCGATGTCGTAATAGGTGCCGGCGAGGGTGGTGGTCGCCGTCACGTTCGAGTCCAGCCCCCGGCGGATGGCCAGCGTCTGGGCGATCTGGCTGGAGGTCTGGTTCTGAAACTTCTCGGCGGTCTTGTTGTCGATGAACGCGGCGGACAGGTCGCGCCCGGTCAGGGTGATCGTCCGTGCGTTGGGCGAAAAGTCGACGTCGTCCACCTGGCCGAAGATGATCTGCGTGGGCGTCTCGCCGTTGACCGAGATGCCGACGGAAACCTGGTCGTTGGCCGACGACGACCAGTAGGCTTGGTTCAGCGCCGCAGGCAACCCCTTGACGGCCAGCTCGACGCGGTAGGTGTCCGCCGTGAAATGGCTGGCGTTGGTGGCCTCGATTGAGACGACGGCTTGGGCGGGCAGCGGCGTTCCGTTGACCGAGACAAACGGGCGAGGACTGCGGGCGATGCCGGACGGGTTGTTCGGGCCGTTGAGCGTGCCGCCGAAGGTCGCACCGACCGCTTGTTCCGCCGAAGCGAATACGTCAAGGAGACCCATAAATCCCGCCACCTGCGTTCGGGTCGATGTCGGGTATCTGGAGCGTCACGATGCCGATGATTTCGGGGTCGATCAGGCCGTTGAGTTTGGCGATGCGGCTCCATTGCGTCGGATCGTTCAGTTCCTGTAAGGCGATCTGGTAGAGGTTGCCCCCGGCGACGGTGATGGTCTTCATGCGGCTAAATTCTTGGTCATGCGCGTTACGGTACTACCCAACTGGTAGAGCTGGTTCAACTGCCCGAACGCCGACGCCTGCGTTGTTAAACTCGAAGCCATCGCGGCGGGGCTTCCGCCCGCGGTGATCGGTGCCGCCGTCGACAAAGTTACCCCGGTCGCCAGGATCGTCGCCCCCACGGCCTGCTGAGCCGCGCTGAGCGTCCCCGTGATCTGAGTGATCGAGGACGCCGGCGCGTTTTTCAGCGTCGTCACCGTGTTAATCACCTGCTGCGTGGTCGCTATCGCCCCGGCGATCTGTGCCACCCCGAGCGAGCTGCTCAGCCCCAGGGCGTTCCCCAAATCTGAGCCGATGATCGCGTCGATGCCCGGAATTCCCGAGAGTACGGGGGCGGATTCGTCGGAAACCACCAGGCAGGTGACGGAATAGGGGATCTCGAAAGGCTGCTGGTACTGCGCCTCGAACGACTTGACGATGACCTGGTAGCGGTAGGTGCTCCACTGGAGCAAAAATTGTTGGCCGCCGATGCGGTAGCCGTCGAGCAGCCGGGCGCGTTGCTCGGCGTTGCCGGAACGGAAGCGGCCCGACCACGAGATGTCGCGGTGGTCCGCCCCCATCGCGTCGATGACCCGCGCGCCGCCGGGGAGCTTGTGGACGGCCAGCGCCTGCTCGCCGCCGACGGCGATGCTGTCGGGCACCTCGAAGTCCTGGAAGACGATGCCGCCGAGGGTGAGGAGGGTGGCCATTAGAAACCCCAGTCGGGGTGCAGGCGCCCGTCGACGGCACCGCCCGAAGCGAACGGGGATCTCCCCGCGTTACTCAGATGCTGCGACACCACGTTGGCAACCGGGCGTCCATCGAGGTTGATCTGGGTATTCACCTGGATGGGCTTGCCTGAGGAAGGCGGGGCGTAACCCCGGTTGCTGCCGAAGGCGTGACTGTTGGTCGTTTTGAATTCATTCGAGCCGACATAACTCCCGACCGATTGAACCCCGGAAAGTATGCCGTTGCCGATCTCGGCGAGGAAATTAACGACGGCTCCTCTTATGGAATTGCCCAAATCCGCCAAAGCCTGCCATATCGGGTCGGCCAGCTTACCGACCGTTTCGAGAATGTGGTGAACCTTCGGCCCTATCGTTTTCCAGTGCATGATGGCATACGCGGTCCCCAGCACGAGGCCGGTGACGATGACCACAGGGTTTGCGGCGAGAAGACCCAACATCCAGCCGCCCACCAGCCGCAAAGCCACCCCGAAGCCGCCGAATGCGAATTTCAGCAGATTGACCGTGCCGGTAATAGCCAGAGCCGAGGCTAAACCGCCGAACGCGTAGGTTAGGCCTCGGACGATGGCCGGATGTTTGTGAACCGCGTCGATCATGCCCTGCAACGACTGATTCAAGTTTCTCAGTCCGGTTTCAACGTCGGGCAGCAGCGGATACCCGAGTTCCGTCATTAAGGAAGTGAAGTTGGTTTTTGCGTTTTCGAAGCCTTGCGTAACGCTTTCCGTGGCGAAAGCGGCCTGGGTTGCATCGACGCTGGGCAGTTTTCCGAATTTTTCATGGATGGAAACTAACTGTGTCAAAGCGGCGGGGTCGGCGAGTAGGGACGCGATGCGGGCGCCGTTGACGCCGAGGGCGTGCGAGAAATTCTTCATGATGTCCTGGCGGGCGACCGCCTCGGGGTGGGTGGCGAATTCCTTGGCGACGTACGCCGCGAGCTGCCCCATCCACAGGTGCGTATCGAACTTGCCGTCTTTGAAAAAGGTCGCTTGCTCGTGAGAATCGATCATCCCCATGGCCTTGAGTGCGTCATGACTTTTGCCCTTGAGCAACCCGGAGCCGAAGATGCCCGGTATCGAGCGGGTCGCGGCGGCGAGAAAGTTGGTGCCGCCCCGGCTGCCCGAAAAACCGAGCTGGTTGAGCAAGGCGATCATCTCCACCATCTGCGAGTCGTCGATGCCCAAAGCCCGCTTGGCGATGCTCTGGGAGTATTTGAGCGCGTGCCCTGCCTCGCCCAACCCTCCGGGGATCACCATGGAGAGTTTGTTGAGCAGGTTGAGGTATTCCCGCAAGGAAGCGGCGTCGTAATGTCCGGCGGTGTGCGCGAGTTTTACGGCGTCTTTGACCGACTCCTGGGGCGAGGACCCCTTGAGGAGGAGCTGCACGTCGGCGAACTTTGCGTACTCGGGTAACAGCGCGGTCACCTGATCCGGCGTGAGCGTCGTGCCGGTGCCGATGGTCTTGGCCATTTTCGCCACGTCGATGTTGCTGAACATCGTCTGCCCGGCGGACTTCTCGATGGCCGCACGCATCGAATTGATCTGATTCGTCGTCGCGCCCGTCGCCTGCTGGATGCCGATCATCTCCTTCTGGAGCTTGGCCGCGTCGGTGATGGCGAGGGCGAACGGGGAGACGATGGCGAAGGCCGCGCCGAGTTGATAGGCGGCCTTCTTCCCGGTTTTTGCGAGATCGTCGAGCTTCCTCTGAAGCGAGACGACCGTGCCTTGCGTCCTGGCCAGGTCTTTTCCGACGATGAGGAGCCCGGAGCTGACCTTGTTCGTCAGGCTAAGGGTGACACCGACTTTGTAGGCTTCAAACATCCGATGGCACCGCTAGTAATTCGTTTCCGGCGATGAGCGCGCCGCCGCCTACAACGCCTTGACCAAGGAGCGCGGCAAAAACGGTCAGACCGAGTGCCTCCTGGATTTCCGGCATCTTCCTGACCAATGCCCCGCCGAGGAAGGAGCGGGGCGGTATGTGATCCGTGCCGAGTTCCTGGTAAACCGCGATGTCGCTGTCGGAGCCGACCTGTGCTTCAAGTCCGGTGGTTGACATGGCCATGCCTATGCTGTCGCGTAACTCGCCCGACCTGAACAACGGGTCGTTTTCCGAATAGCCTTGTTTGACTCGATCTTCCTTGGTTGAATCGGCAAGCTCCGCCCAGGCCGCGAACGGCCCCGCCTGATCCTGGTAGGTGCCGACTTCTGTTTTCGCTTCCCTCTCGACCGCCTTGGCGCATTTGCTTAAAGCCTTGCGGATGGCGATTTCCTCGATCAACGCGGTCTTGAGGATGTGCTCGCCGAAATCGCCCAGGCTGTGAAATTCCTTCATTCCGGTTTTTCCCACTGCATGGTTGCGATGTTGAATTTATTGCCCGCGAATTCTCCGAAGATGATCCCGTAGGCCGCCACGTCTTCCGGCGGGAGAGTGAACGCGACGTTGTATGGCACGTTATGATCGACAAGCCATAGCCTGTCTCTCAGGCCGGGGTGCCTCAGTCGTTTTTTATTTTCTCTTCCATCGCCCCGTCGGCGGCGAAATGCTTGGTGATGCCCTCAATGACGGCCATGAAGCCCTCGCGGCCGGCGCGCTGGATCAGTGCCTCGGCCTGGATCTTGTTGCGCGGGATTCCGACGGGATCGCCGTCGATCTCCGCCAGGTAGAGCAGCGGGTTGAGCATGCCCATGTAGGTCGTGTTCGAGGATAGCTCGGAACCCAAAGCTTCGATGATTCGGAACTCTTCGAGGAAATCAAGGCGACGTAGGCCGAGCGTGCGGCCCTTGGCGTCGGTGACGTGAACCAGTTGGTTAGCCGACTTAATAACCTTCTCCGAAGGCGTCTCGGTATGCATGGTGACTTTGGCCATAAATTACACCTGATAACGGCGTGAGCACATCGCGGAAACCGAAATCGGGATCAAGGAGTCGCCCTTCCAGTCGCCCGCGCTGTCGTATTTGAGGATGACGTTGGTGTAGCGGAACGACGTGATCGAGCCGTCCTTCTCCACGATCGATTCGTAGACCGTGCCGCCCGTCTGGTTGACGCCGTTGAAGTAATCGACCTCGCGCTGGGCGAAATAGATATCCACGTTCGGGTCGGAGCGGTCGAACTTCATGTCGATCTGCCATCCGTCGGGGATGACGCCGTGGCTGGTGATGCCGTCGAGCCCCTTGTGCTTGAGGTCGGTGAACATCGGCTTGACCGAGTAGTCGGTCTTGCCGTTCAGGGTCAGAGTGCCGGTGGGCGTGACCACCGAGTAGCTGATGTCCTTGCCGATGGAATGGTTATTTATGGGCATGTATTATCTCCTTACTGGAAATTAGGACTGGTGTTACTGACGATGACAACGGTCTGGCCCCCAGTTAAATTAACCAAAAAGTAACGAATTATTGACAAATACGTGACCTGCACGTCCGCCTGCATGTAACCCAGCGAAACTCGGTTCTGCGGGTTGTTGGTGCCGTCGAGGATCACCTTCCACGCCTGGATCATCTTCTGCTGGAACATGTTCTGGAGGAAATTGTCGAGCGTCGCCTTGGCGGATTGCTGCACGCTCGGCAACTGCACCTGGCCGATGTAAATGCCCATCCCCGCGTTCAGCGTGCTGGCGATGTAATTGGTCAGGCGCGGGTAGTTGTCGCCGTTGACCGCCGCGTTGCTCGACGAGTTCACGCCCAGGCGGGGGCTGAAATAACTGCCGCCGGGAGACGGGTTGGCAATGACCTCGCCGCGCGCCGCCGCGATGGCTTGCAGCTCGGCGTCGCTGTACTGCTGTTTCGCGTAGGTCTTCTGGGTGGCGATGATGCCCTGGAGCGGCTTGTTCAGGCTCGACTGCTCGGGCGAGAGGTTGGCGAGTTTGCCGGCGACGAACCCTTGCGGGGAGACCAGCCGGGTGACGCCACCGTTCACGGCGTCCGTGATGTAGCACCAGTCGCCGAAGAGCGCCTTGAGGGCGTAGCTGTCGATGCCCGCCGTGGAGAGCGTGGTGGCGAAATTCGAGATCGTGTCGCCCGCCGGACTCGTGGTTACCATGTAGGTGCCCTCCGCCAGCCCGTAAACGTTCTGGAGCGTCCACTGCGTCGAGTCGTCGGCGTCGGCGAGCATGGCCACCGAAGCGCCGGTCCCACGCAGCGCGTACATGCCCTTGCGGGGGATCGTGTCCTGGCCGATCAAAACCGTGGAGGTGATGGTCGCCGCGCCGTCCACACCGCCGGTGAGGGTGACGGTTGAGGGGTTGGTCGGGGCCGTCGTGCCGCTGCCTGCGGTCGCCACGATGAGCTGGGACGGCCCTCGTAAACCGGAGAGGCCGGAATTAATGGCCGCCGCCATATTGACGTAAAGGGTATTCCCCGTACCGCCGATGTTGTCGAACACTTCCGAGAGCTGGCCGGGCAGGTTGACGGTGAGCTTGAAGGTCGGCGTGCCGCTGGTGCTGCTCGATCCCGTGCCTACGGTGACGGTGATCGAGTTGCCCAGCGATCCGGTGTATTTCGCGGTGAAGGTGATGCCCGTGCCCGTGCCCAGGGTGATCGAGGCCGCCGCGTCGGTGCCGTCGGTGACGCGGACGACGCGGAAGTTCGCCGCGCCTTGTAATGAAGCGGTATAAACGGCCGTGCCGAGGTCGTATTTGCGCGCCTGCACCGGCCCGAACTGCTGCGAGCAGTCCTGCGGGCCGGAGACGATGGTCGGGCTATTGACCGGACCCCAGTTCGCCGTGCCGACGACGCCTAAAATGTTGGTGGGCACGCCGTTGAGCGCGGGCTGCGGCGCGACGATCTGGACGTAGAGTCCCGGAACCTGTAAAGCCGTGGTGTTGATCGATCCTTGCTGGACGATGGTCATGGGTTATTCCCCTTCATGGGCGGTTTCTGTTTCCGGCGCTTCCGGCGTGGTCTCGTGATCGGCCCCGTTCCCGCGGCCGGGCTCGACCTCGTGATCGGACTGCACGACGCTGTGCGCGTGCTCGCCCGAGAGGACCGTTTCGATCTCCCCGGGGTCGGTGATCCGGGCGCCGGTCTCGCGGCCGCCGAACGGGTTGGTGACGATCAGGACTTTCATGGGTGACTCCTTGGGTAATTAAAGGTTCGGGCGCTAGTAATACCCGGCGCACTGGTAGTTGAGAACGTCCCCGGCGGTGATCGCGCTGACTGCGGTGATCGCCAGCGTGGTGGTGGTCGCGACCGCCTTGACGTTATTGGCCGGCGTGGTGGCGTCGGAAACGAAGCAAACCGGGGCGTTACCGAAGGCGAAGCTGCCAGAAAATGTAACGGTACACTTACCGCCATTGGTTCCGGTTCCGACCGTCACCTTGCCGGTATGGTTGTTGCCGACAATAGCGGGAGATGTGCCGCAATCGGTTGAGCCACTGGCAACGATTGGCACGGTTCCCGTGAATTCCAGCGCGCCCTTCTGGCCGCGTGAACCCGGGTTTTGCGTGAAGTACGTGTTCGCGGAGCCGTTGTTTTCCGCCAGGTTAATGAAATCGCTCGTGGAGAATGGGTAACCGCTGGTGAAGTTGGTGCCGGAAGCCAAATACATGGTGTAATTCAATGTATTGTTTCCGCCGTCGGTGGTTGGGTCTACGAAGGTAGTGCAGCTGAACCCCGTAAAATTAAGGATATTATTCGATCCACCCATAGCAAGGCAAACGTCACCTGTGGCTGCGGCGTTTTGCAACACACCGGAAATGATATTGAACCCGCTTTCAAGCTTGAGAAGCGTGATACCCGTACCGGCGCTGATCCCTGTGGTATTCAAATTGCCTATAACTGCGCTGCCGCCCTTGAGATCGATCATCGTCATGCTGGTCGCCGAAGCGTAAACGTCTAGGGTGACTTGGGAGATGTTCAGCCTGTACGCGGCGGAATCTTGTAGCAGCGGGGTCACGCCGCCGAACCCCCCCGCCGTGTAGAACGCCCTGCCGATGCTGACACCGGGGGCGGCGATCTCCATGCCCGCGTAGTCCGGGTAGATTTCGTCGATGGAGGACGGCGTGCCGATGTAGAACGCCAAGTGGTCCGATTCGGTGTAGGCGTGCGCTTTGACGATGTGGCTGGTGCCACTATAGTAGCCCGCCGACAGGGTGCTGTGGTATCCCTTGGCGCTCTCCGCGTCGATGAAATCGAGCCACACCGAGTCGTGCGGCCCCTGGTCGTCCCACGCCATGTCGCCGCAGTTGCGGGTGCGGATGTGGTCGCCGAAACCCTCCTCGTACGATTTCCAGTCTGTCAGGCTCCACGCGCTGGCGTCGCTCGCCTCCGTGTGCAGACAGGCCCCATAGGCTTCCTCGAAGATGTCGGTGCCCAAAAAGAGCTGGGCGTTGCCGTACCACGCCAAGCACCGCCCAGAGGTCTGTCCCAGCTTGTTGCAATCGAAGTGCATATTCTCCAAGCCGAACCATGAAGGCACACGAACATCGGATGAGCGACCGTTATACGTACCGGTGGGGCCGTAGTTCAGGCCGGTTCCAGTTAAAGCAGAGAAGTTTTCCCCAGTATCGAAATCGGCATTGGTTCCGGATTTTTCAAAAAGCTCACATGAGCCTACGCTCTTGCAGGCGAAGATAGAAAGCCGTGGCTGAGTAAACGCTCCGGTGGCGCATACGCCATTCGGAAAAACCAGCTTAAAACCCTTGGTATTATGCCCATTGGCATCTAGATTCGGCGCAATGATATTCGTGACCGCCGTTGCGATAGCAGAAGTATTGTCCGTCGTATAAAACGTCGCGCGGCCGGTGTGGTTCGTGAGCGAGCCTCCCGTCCAGTTGGCCGCCAGGACCGCGTTGCCCGAGGAGACGCTGGAGATGGTGGTGTTGAGGATCGTGGTGTCGTTTGTGTCGGTGACGACGATGGTCTTCCCGATGTCCCCGGGGACGAAGGTGTAGGAGCCGCTGGACAGGGTGGCGGCGCCGCTGGTGATGTTGAGGTCGGTTAGGGCGATCCCGTCGCAAACCACGCCGTAATCGGCGGCATAATAAGTATCGGAAAAATGATTCGCCAGGGTGCGTGCGGTGGTCGCGCCGGCGGCGGTGGCGTTCAGCGCGGACGTGTCGGATACCGTGGTGATCACCGCGTTGCCGCCTGAATAAAGCGAGCCGGCGATGGTGGGGCCGTTGAGGTTGATCGAACCGCCGCCCTTGGGACTGATGTTCAGGCTGACGAAAGAATCGGCACCCGCCGTGGCGAGCGTCACCGCGCCGCCGGTGGCCGCCGGGGTGAGGGTGAAATAGTTGACCGCGCTGGCGGCGTCCAGCGCCCGCAGCACGTCGTGGCCGTTGGTGCCGATCCCGATGTTGTGCGCCGCCGGGCTGTAAAAGCCCGTCGTGGCGTCGCCGGAGACCTGCGGGTTCATCGTCGACAGGCCGGTGCCGAGGTTAATGTTCGAGGAGCCGCCACAACTGCCCGCCGCCCACGCACCGCCCGAGCCGATCAGGCAATCACCGTTGACCGGGGCAACTCCGGCAGGCGAGCCGCTGCCGTTGCTGATGACGATATCGCCGCTGGTGGGCCAGGTCACGGAACTGCCGCCCGAACCGACCTGCGACCAGCTCGGGCTGGTCGGCGCGCCGGTGTTGATGTAGAGGTTGCCGTTGGCGTAGTCGTCGTACAGCGAACCCTTGCCCGCTTTATTCAGGCCGGTGCCGCTGCCGCCGCTGGTCGGCGCGCCGGAGCCGTAGAGCATGTACGTGTTCGCCGGGCCGGCATAGCCGCTCGCGACGGTATCCCAGACGTGCATGCCGATCACGGGCACGGTGCCGGAGAACAGGCTGCCGGTGACGTTATCAATTTGCCCCGAGAAGTCATTCGAGGTCTCGCAGTGACTGCCGAAACTCACGAGCGAGTTATTCTGATACGCGTAGGCGCTGCCCGATCCGTTGATATTGGTCGGGTTCATTCCGAAATGCGAGTTGCGAGTATAGGCACACGATATTAAGGGAATACCGCTGGAGTTACCGCCGTTATCGCCACTCAAATCCAGCCAGAGTTCGCTATTCTCGTTGGACGAGTTGGAATAGGTGCTGTCCGAGCCCAGCAGGATTGACGCCGCGCCGGTGATGTTGTTGTTGCCGTTGTTGAGGATTTTGTTGCGGATCACGAGACCCGAAACCTTGTCGATTTCGAGGTAATGGTCGATCGGCGTGTCGGCAACGAGCTGGTTGATCTCCATCGAGCCGCCCGCCGCGAATTTGGCGGTGGCCCAGCTATCCACGTCGTTGAGCATCTTGATGCGCAGGTCGGTGCCGGTAAAGATCGAGCCGTAGCGCGCATAGCTCGTTTGGAGGAGATCGATGTCGAGATCGAATGACGCGCCCAGAAAGCCGAAGGTGGGGCCGTAATTGGAATCGTTCACGTTGCCGGATTGCGACACATAGATATTGTGCAGATAGCCGGTGCTCGCGGAAAAATTCGAGAACATGCCGTCGTACACGGTGCTGCCCGATTCCCAGTCATTCCACCAGGTTGGGATGACGGTCAGGCCGGTGCCAGATGAGCAGATCGCCAGGTAGTGCCCGTTGCCGTCAAAAACTTGAGGGTGCAAATTGTCGGAACCATTCCAGCCGTTGGCCGCCGTCCATTGCTGTGCCTGCAATACGGGCGGCAGGTAATATTGCCCCGTCGGATAGGACCAGCGTGTCGGGGCGAAGGTCAAGCTGGTCGCCACGCCCCCGCTGGCGGTCGCCACGGTGAAGGAGGCGCCGTTCGCCGGGTACTGATCGCCGTTCGCCATCTGGCAGGTTTCGCCGCCGACGAAGCCGGTCCCGCCCGAGGCGATGGTCAGCGTCTTGACGCGCCAGGTGCGGCCATAGGCGACGCCTGATCCCCGATCCGTATTATTGCGGTTGGCGTTGATGATCAGGTCGCCGGTCATGATGCCCATCGGGGTGAAGATGAACATCGGCTGTTCGTAATTGGAGAGCTGTGACGTGGTCGTGGCGCCGGTCCAGTTATTGGTGGGTGTCCCGGTCAGGCCGTCGCGGACGAACGCGCCGGTCGGCTCCCAGCAGACGTAGCGTGGGATCACGATCGGGGTGTTGAAATTCTGACCGTACTCGGACGTGGTGGAAACCGCCTTGATGCACCCAGACCGGTGCTGCGAGGCGTAGTTGGCGGCCCCGCGCGCGATGGCCTTTTGCTGACAGTTGAGCAGCCAGTTCTGGTAGTCCGTACCCTGCTGGGTTTCGGTTTCGCTGGCGAAGTTCGGGGAGAAATCCTTGAGGTAGCAGGTGCCGACGACGTCCGGCATCGATTGCGCTGTCCATGCCCCGGTTCCGGTGCGGTTCAGGTACTGGCCGCCCGTGGTCGCCGCTCCCGTAGCGCTGTCGAGCGACGCACCGGGGGCCGGGAGGGTGGTGAGCACGTCGGTCGTGCCGTTGCGGACGGTAACGACGCTGTCCGTCCCGGTGGCGAAGGCACCGCCGCCAGTGATCTGGCTGAACTTCGTCGCGTTGGCGTCGGACGCCGTGAAGACGGCAAGCGCGGCGATGAGGATTAATCGCGTCCGGTTCATTGGTACCATTTTTTCTTGTTGTTAAATCGTGAAACTGGTGATCGCGGGCGCCGCCGGGTCGAGGCCGCCGGTCATATTGAACAACTCCGCGACGACCTGCGCCGCGCTCATGCTGTCGGTGGTGCCGTACTCGACCGAGTAGAACAGGTCGCGGCGGTATAAATTCTCCAGTTCCACCCGGTCCGTGCTTGGGCTGCGCACGTAAATGAGCCGCCCGGCCGTGCCGTCGGGCAGGCTCAGGAAGTCGATATCCGCCAGCGCCGCGTCCACCGGGGCGGCAATCTGGTCGCGCACGGCGGGGTTCGGGCACCAGAACGTGATCTGGAACGTGCGGCTCTGTCGCTTGGTCTCGCGGACCGCGGTGCCGACCGCGCCGACGACGGCCGCGAGCCGGTAGGCGCCCGATATGGTAACGACCGCCCCTGAGCTTGTGGCCCCGGAGAAGAGCGCCGCCAGGCCGGTGGCTATCGAAGCGAGCGTATCGGCCGGTTGCACGGCGTAGACATAACCGACGCCATTAACGACCGCCGCGGCGTTGAGCGGACTGGAGGGCGTGCCCCCCACGGTGATCGTGTTGGCGGAAACCGTCAGTGTCAGCGTAGGCGCGGTTAGCGGCAGCGGCTTCCAATCCCTCGGGTAGCGGGTCTTTTTCTGCTCGTCGTCCCTCGGGTAGACCGTCATATTGATCGTGCCGGCGGCGAGGTCCGCCATGAGTGCCGCCGAGGTCGGCCAGCCCCGGTAGATTTTGCACGGGGCGTTGACGATCGACGGGCTTGCGGTGCCGTTGGGGTAGACGATCTGAGCGAGGGTTGAGACCAGAACATTGGCTACGTCCGAAGAGTCGGCCATGTCACTCCACCACCCAGCGTTCGATAATGCGTTTCGCCCGCGACAATTCGCGGTCGGCGGCCGTTTCCTTCACCTGCCTACGGGGTGGGGCGGGTTCGGGTTTTGGGTCCTTCTCGCCGGCCATGTCAGGTCTGTAAAATCTGGCAGCGGCAGGTCGTGACCAGCGGCCCCCAGTCGGCGGCGATCACCTGGTAGCGGTTATTCAGATCGTCGGTGAGGATGTCGTCGGTCTGCGTCAGGCCGGGGGCGCCTTTGAAGATGATTTTCCAGATGCTCTGCCCCGCCGCGTCCGACGGAAGCTTTGCCGTCGGAGCCTGCCCCTGCCGGTCGGCCTCGATGTGCGCGGCGATGCCTGTGGCGAGGATGGTCTCGTTGGTGCTCAGCACGCCGCCGTAGGGCTGCGCGCCGACCGTAATGTCCGGGTTCGGGCGACTGATCGAAATCAGCGAGGGGAACAGGAAGTTAACCATCAAATCCGCACCGCCTTGTACGGCTGCAACAGCGCCTTCGTGTCCGCGTCCATGACGCTGGGGCCGAACCGTTCCATCGTGCCGTCGCCGGCCTTGAGGACTTTCATGTTGGCGGAGAACGGCGTGTCGATGGCCGAGCGCACGAGGTTCGCCACCGCCTGCTTGATGTCTCCGGGCAGGTTCGTCTGGCTCCAGCCCGCGACGTAGCGCAGGCGTATGTTTTCGTGGCCGTGAGGAGGCGTCCTGACCGCGCCGGTGGCGTAGTTAATGTCCCAGAGCGTCGTGTCCAGTTGATTCCAGCCGGAAACGGCGTTCAGGCCGTAATTGGTGACCAGAAGCTCCTCGAAATAGTCGAAACCCGATCCAATCCGGTTCATCTCCCTGCCGTAACCGTGACGGCCGAAGCCGCAGAAGACGTTGGCGACGGGGGAGCGTGCGAGCCGGACGCGGCCGGACATCTCTTCGAGGATCGTGAGGCCGAAATCGATCGTCGGCGCCGGGTGCGCGAACTGAACGTTGGCGAGCGTCAGCGTATTCCCCGATGCGATGGTGACGACGCAGGCTTCGGTGAGGCCAGGCGTGGCTCGATCCAGGATCACCACGTCGCCGGTATTCTGGTAGCCGAACCGGGCGAACGGAACGGTGAGCGTGACGCCGGTGCCGGGGGCGATGGCCGGGCCGGTGAGGCTCAGGGTCGGGCTCATGTTCGTCATGTAGGCCGGCTGGCCGTTGGCGTCCGGCGACCAGAGCAAGCCTTCCGGCCTGCCGAGATAGCTGTTGACCACCCTGCAAGCGTTGGCGACCTGGGCCGGGCTGGCGTCGGTGATCCCGTAGAGGGCGTATTCCAGGCTGGCGACGTACGGGGTGAAGGGCATGTCGGGCTAAACGGGTTTCCGCGCCTTGTTCTGCGGCGCGGCCTTATGCATCTTGTTTGAAGGCGTATCGGCGTGGGATTTCTCCTCCACCAGCTCGACGGCGCCCATTTCGATAAACGACTGGAGCAGTTCGGTGCCGACGTCGTATTCTCCGCCCTCGATGAACGGCACAGGGCGGATGTCGCCGTCGTTCACGGCGATCTGCGTTTTCAGCATCCTGACCTTTTGCAGCATACGGTTCCCCTGGTGAACAAACGGGGGCGACCTTTTCACCGCCCCCGACGTCGTTACTTCGCCGATTTCTTCGACTTGCCGGCGGGCTTGTCGCCGTCTTCCTCGCCATCGTCTTCACCCTCGGCCTTGCCTTCGACCTGTTGGGCGGGGCTGCTGGTTTCGGGGTTATCCGATTCATCCCTGGCGACGACTTCCTCGGCGGTCAGCTCGCCGTGGCGCAATACGGCCGGGTTGGTGTCGAGCCAGTTTTCGTGGATGTTGACGCTGTCGTCCTCGACCTGCGCCTCGGAAACGTCCTTGCTCTTGGAGGGTTCGATAATCTCCAGCGTGTTGAACTCGCCGGCCAGGTTGTCGTCGAGTTCGTAGGTCTTGCCTTCGTGGAAGACGACCGAATGGACGTCGCCGGTGCGGACGCCGCGTTGGGTCTTGAGCATTTTATAGGTGGCCATGATCGATCCTTTCGATGTGATGTGTTTGCCGTTGCGGCGGTCTGACGGTAAACCGGCGTGCCGCCCGGCGCAAGCGATTACGCGCTGAGGAGCTGATGCCAGGCACCCGCCGTGTAGCAGCAATAGTTCGCCGTCTTGCCCGCCGCGAGCGAAATCCCCGTGCCGGTGGCGACGCCGTTGATGGTGTCCGGCGAGGTGCCGAAGACCTGCATGGCGGTCACCGAGGCGTTGGTGACGGTGACCGTCAGCCCGGCGACGGAGGGGGGCAGCAGGACGCTGTCCGCCGCCGAGGCGACGGTGGTGACACGGTTCATCAGTGCCGTGAGCGGGAGGGCGTTGGCCTGCCCGCCGCCCGCGTGCGCCGTGAGGTTATCCACGGTGGATTCGTAGAACGCGCCGCCGACCTGGATCAGGATCGAGCCGCCCGGCCCGATGACCCACTCGTTGCCGTTCTGGTCCTCGTAATTGTCGGAGGTGTGGGTTGGGTTGGTCATACGCCCTCCTTACGAATTAAGTGGGGCTTGACGCGCGCGACCGCACAGTGCCAGGACGTCCATCGCGGTGCCGACGCTGGTAGTGCCGTAGTTGGTCAGCGCCACGCGCACGTAGCGCTGGTTGCCGTGGTAGCCGGTTTCGTAAACCTGGCCGGTCGCGCCCGAGCTGTTGACGACGGCGAACGTGCCGGTCAGCGTCTCGCCGGTCACCACGTGCGTCGTGTCCGAGTCGGCCACCTGAGTCCAGGTGGCGTTGTCAGCGGATTCCTGCAAGGACGCTTCCACGCGGTTGGTTCCCGAGAGCGTGTCGCCGGTGGCGCCGACGTTGAGCACGAAGGCCACGTCGTCGTAATTTTGCAGGTCGATGCTGGCGGAAGCGGCCGTCGCGGTGCGCACCAGCGGCGGCAGCAAGGGTACGGCCAGGACGTTGTAGTAAATACTGGAATGATTTGACATGGAATTATCCTTTATTTTTAGTAAGTTACGAGTGAACTGTCAGGCTTTTGATCGCCTCGCTATTTACGACCGCTCCGCCAACTCTCTTCGTGGTGTAGAAGCGTATGAACGGCTTGTTGGTGTACGGGTCGCGCAACACGCGCACGCCGGTGCGGTCGACGATCTGGTAGCCCTTGCGGAAGTCGCCGTAGAGCACAGCGACCGCGTTGGTGGCGATAGCGGGCATGTCGGACGCGTAACGCACCGGGCGCCCGAAGATGGTCGGCTCCATGCCCGCGTTCTTGTCGTACGCCATGTTGAAGATGGGGCGGCCCTGGCCGTCCTCGATCAGCAGCATCGCGGCGTTGCTGGCGCGCTGCAGAAGAAACGTCGCGTTCGCCTGGTAGGGCTCCTTCAGCGAGTTCTGCATGGTCACCAGCCCGGCGTAGGTCAGGCCGGTCGCGTTGCCGGAATACACCGTCTGGATCTGCTGGGCGGCAACGGTGGACTGTGTGGTCAGCCCGGTGGACTGGGTGTAGCTAAGGATGCCCTTGGGCTGGTTGACGCCGGTGCCGCTGATGAAGGCGGTGGCTTCGCCGCGCGCGAACACTTCGGAAACTTTACCGGCGATCCAGGCTTCCACGTCGATGAAGGCGTCGTCGAGCATCTTCTGGGAGGCATTGGGCATCGCGTACATCTCGTTGACCGGGATCAGCATCCTGCCGAGCTGCGGGGTGTAGGTGTCGGGGCGCGCCTGCGTCTCACCCACCCAGCCCCAGCCGGCCTGGTCGTTGTCGGTGATCAATTCGTAGGTGTCGGTGCCGATGTTGATGACGCTGGCGAGCTGGCGCAGCGGCGAGGTTTCGTAGATGTACTGCTCGATGATGCCGCCGAACTCGGGGAGCGTCAGGTAGCCGCCGTTGGGGTCCGAGTTGACCGTTAATGCCTTCATCTCCAGGCCGGAGTCGTCGCGCTTGACGTATTCCTGGGCGAACTCGGCCAGGTCGGTCTGTTGCGTGCTCGATTGCACGCGGGCGAAGTCGTTGAACAGCTTGTTCGCCTTCTGGCGCACTTCCAACGTCTTCTGTTCGGGGGTGGTCGCGGAGACCGGGCGGTTGACGGCGGCTTCGAGAAGTTTGTTCTTCTCTTCGAGGGAGATCTGGGTCGCCTTGATCTCGTCGAGGAGCGTCTGCTGGTTCTCGGCGGCTTTCTGGTTGGCGCTCAGGAGCGACTTCTGCTCCTCGGACGCCTTGAGGGCGGCGTCGATGTCCTTCTGGATACGGTCGTACTTGGCGGCGTCGAAGCCGTCGAGCTTGCCTTTCAGCGGCAATAATTCACTTTCGAGGGCCTTCATCGCCTTGGCGCCGCTTTCGAAGGCGGTGATCTGTTCCTGGGTCAATTCGGTCATAAATATCCTTATTTCATGTTTGATAAAATATTAAACAGTCCGTCAAGCTCAAGCCCCTCGGCCTCGCGCCGACCCGCCATCGCCTTGTAGCCCTTGGCGACAATGGCCTTCGCCTCGCCCCGGCTGTAACCTGCCTCTCGCAGGTATTCCTCCAATTCCCGCTCGTCGGCGGGCTTCGCCTTCACGCCGGTGATCCCGGCTCTCTCGTTCATCGGAAACGTCACCAGGGACACTTCCCACAGGTCCAAATCCTTCAGCTGGCGGACGCCGGTCTTCTTGTCGAGCGCCGAATCCTTCGTCGCGTAGCCGATGCTCATGCCTTTGATCGCCCCGGCCTTGGCCAGCGTGTAGGCGTCGTTGCCGAGCGTCGTTTCCAGGATGCGGCCCTTGACGTAGAGCCCCTCCGACGTTTCGCGCACCTCGTCCCACACGCCGATGACGTGGTCGGATTTGTGCTGCCAGAGCATGGCGGGCGATCGGGCCTTGATGCTCTTGGTGAACGCGCCGGGCATGACGACGTCGTTGCCGTTGTCGACGTTGCCGAACACCGAGCCCATGCCCTCGATCGTGCGCGCGTCGTCGGCCTTCATCTCGAAGGTGAAATCCTTGACTTCCATGTCGTTTCCGTTTTGTTATTTCTGTGGTTGCTTACCGCCGGGTTTCGCGGCCGCCGGCTTCGCGCCGTCCTCCGCCTGCTGGGCTTGCTCGCCGGCCAGCGTCGGGTGGATGTTCGGGTCGACCGTGCCCGCGAGTTCGAGCGGCACGTCCTTCGAGTTGACGAAGATGCTGTCGCCGCCGACCTTTTGCGGCTCGGCGTAGGCTTCCAGGCCCATCGCCTCGCGTTTTTCGTTGATCGTCATGTACTCGGAATTGTTGATCCGCTTCGACTTCTCCGCGCGCTTGGGCTCCAGCGCCGGGACCTGCTCCTCGTCGTACCAGAGGAACACCTTCTCCCCGAACAGCGGGGCCAGCCAGCGGTTGACGTCTTCGAGCAGGATGCCCAGCAGCGGCAACACCGTGTCGGCCCAGAAGGCCATCGTCGCCTGCTCGTAGTTGGCGAAAGTCGCGCTGCCTGGGATGTTGAGGAGCTGCTCGGGGACGCCGTAGCAGGCGGCGATGAACCGGGCGTTGGTGAGCATGGTCTCGCGGTGATCCATGTCCTTCGAGTTGAGCGACATCTGGGCCCATTCCAGGGCGCTGTCGAGCAGCATGGGCCGCCCGGCGTTGTGGGCGCCGGAGTAATTCTCGTCCACCTCGCTCTTGAGGCGGGCGTACTGGTCGTCTGTCAGTACGGGTGTCGATCCGTCCTTGCCCTGACGCATCTGGAGCGCGCCGCTTGGCCTGCCCTCGTTCTGCAAGAGCGCCATGTTCCAGGTTTGGCCGGCGTTAAAAATATCCACCCCGTGCGCGGCGGCGGCCAGGGGCGGCAGGCCGTACCATTCGTTGAGCGGATTGACCGTGCGCAGGTGGCAGACGGCCGAGCGGCCGGTGACCTGGTTCACCGGGTAGGTGACCGGGTCGGCGGAGCCGGGGCGGTAGGTGTAGCCCTCGGGCAGCATCCGGCCGCGAAAGGCGTCGACGGTCACGTACTCCGGGGGCAGGAGCCAGAGTTCGCTGGGGGGTTTCGTGTCGCCGTTATTGCCGAGCAGGTAGCAGTTGCCGCCGATCAGGTACTGGGTGGCGAGCTTTTCGAGGAACTGCCTGCCCGACCACATCGTGTTGGGGCGGTTGATCAAGTCGAGGACGTCGTGGCGAGGAATTTGGCGCAAATCGCCTTGCCGCGTGTAGTCGTAGAGGTGCAAATCGACCGAGGAGAGCGCCTTGGCCAGTTTGGTGACGCAGGCGTAGACGACCGGATTGGTCTCGAACCCCTCGTAGGCGAGCTTTCGGAAGCTGTGCTGCGTCCACTTGGCCGGGCCCATGCCGACCATGACGCCGGAGAACTTGCGTTCGATCGGCGGTTCGGCGGCTTTCGCGCGAAAGGGCCAGACCATCTAGAGCCTGCGGGCGTTGTGGCGGGTGGTCTGCTGCATGTGTGATGTGATTTCTTTGTTGGTGGCGGTCGGCGGCGTACCAATATCGCCTGCTAACACGCTGATAATTCATGGAATCGCAAAATAATGCGCATCCTATGCATTATTTCGCTGTACAATGCGCATTCGATGCGCTATTAATTATTTTATGAGCAGCGATCAAGCAGCTCGCAAAACGGAGTTAAAGCCATGGAAAACACAATCTACAACCTCACCGACCTGCAAACTGGCAAGATTCTCGGGACTTATACCTACGCTCAACGCAATCGCGCTCGCAACCGTGCGGACAGGCTCGACCTTCAGTTCGGAGCTCACCGCTATGCGGCTTGCCCCGTGTTCGACCGCTCGGTATCCGCGTAATGGAGCCGGAAGAATTCATTGCCGTCTGCAAGCGTCTGTTCGGTCGCAAACCCGACGGCTACGGCTGGCAGGCGGAAATGCACCGACAGACCGGTTGCCCCTTACGTACGATCCAGGCCTGGGCGAACAAGGATAATCCGATACCGGCTATTGTGGCCGCGTTATTGCGAATCGTTAACAAACTATGGAAAGGAAAAGACAATGCGTAAACTACTAACCCTATCCGCAATAGCGGCTGTTATCTCGGCGCCGGCTTATGCCGTGACGATCAAGAAAGACAGCCCGTCATGCATCAGCGAGGAACTTTTCATGCAAATGGCGCACGCGGTCGTGGATAAAGACATGGAGGCTATTACGTGGCTCGCCAATAACGGTTGCGGCATTTCCCAGAAGCCGGTTCATGTGACCGTGATCGATGTCGACGGCGCGCTGGCGCACGTCAGGGCTTACAAGGGCAAGGTCGCGGTCGAGGTGTGGACGCCGGTCGACGCGCTCGACGGGTATAACCCTTAAAGGCGACGGATCATGGGGCGGTCCCCAATGTCGCCACTGGCCAGTTCCTCGATGCAGTCGGATAAGGCGTCGACCTGGTCGTCCTTGGCGCCGCCCGGGAAGTTCTCGGCCTCGGCGAAGAACGCCTCGTTCCACGGGCCTCTCACGACCTTGATGTTGCCGGCTTCCGCCTGTGCCGACGCCGGGGAGGCCCTGGTCACTTTATCGCCTGTCACCCGTTTTGTCCTGATGTTGAAGCCCGCCAGTTGCCGCACAAAATAGGCGGCCTGAGACTTCCCAGCCTGGCCGGGGTCCTGGGGTATCCGGATCGTCACCGCGACGCCGTCGGACTTCGCCGTGTTGATGACGGCCTTCTCAACCTTCTCGGGACTGGCTTGAATCCGCTCGACGTGTTCGATGTAAAAGATTCCTTGCTGGTCCCGGCTCATGCGCATGCCGACCGTCCAGTCGGGCGTCTTGCCGTCCTCCGCGTCAGTCGCGGCCAGATCCCAGCAACGCACTTTTCGGACGTTCGCGGGGGCCGCGTCGATCACTTCGAAGTAGGACCGCTTAAAATAAAGGCCGGCGCTCGGCCTGATCTTCCAGTTGCCGCCGAGCAGGCGTTCCCGCTCGACCAGCGATTGGGCTTTCAAATTGCCCAGGTATCCCGGGTCTTTGGCCAGCAGAATCTTGTTGTCGTAGATGCTGGCGCTGATGAAAGTAAACGACTTGATGTCGTGCGGCAAGAGGTCGCTATAGCGGGCGAGCAATTCCTCGCGGCTGTTCCCCCAAATGACTTCGTCGCTGATCGTGGTGAAAAACCGCACCACGCCGCTCCGTTCGGGGATGGCGAGGCCGGTGTCCTGATCGATCCACCAGGCGATGAAGTCGGCCACCCAGCTATCGGCGTCCGGGTTGGTCGTCGCCCGCATGTAGGGCCGCACGCCGCAGGTCGAGCGGTTACGGCTGAGCATGTAGAGGAACTGGGACCGGCTGAAATGCGTCAGCTCGTCGAAACCAATTAACGGGATCTGGCTCCCTTGCCAGTCGTATTTCGTCTTCTCGTGTTCGAGGTGGGCGAATTTGAGCTTGGCCCCGCTCGGGAACTTCCACTGGAGGATCGATTCCTGGGGCCTGGCTCCCACCACCGGGTAGAGCTTGGCGCTCTCGTCCCAGAGGCCGCCTTCGTTGCGTACCTGGACGCTGTTGCGACGGAAGATGACCGTGCCGAAAGCGGGGTTGGCCGAGTGGCGGAGCGGTTCGAGGAGGAGCGACCAGGTTTTTCTTAACCGCCCCCAGCGGAACCGCCGTAGATGGCGAAATCTGCGTTCGTCGCTGCAAACTTCTCCTGCGGGCCTCGCTGGGGGCGAATCTCAATCATCCGGCCGGTTTCTCATCTCTGCCGTTGTCGGGCATGTAGATCATCACCTTGGCGTTCAGGTCGACTTCGGACTTAACCTCGGCCTTATCCACAAGATACCCGTGCAGTTTTGCCTTGCCCATGACGGCCGAAATTGCGGCGGAGGGCTGATTTATCTGCCTTGCCAGCTCGCGGTCTTCATCGAGTTCGGCGGTTAGGCTACTCACCGTCACACGATGACGGTCCCGATGCTCTTCCTGCAAATTTAAGACAGTTAGGGACACGTTAGGGTTTTGCAGCAGTCGACACGCCTCGACTTTGATCGCCTCGTTGCTCATGTTCTCGGCGTCGTAGGCTTGCCTGTAAGCTTCGCTGGCGTTGCCGGTCTCGATGTATTTCTGACAGAATCTCTCTTGCTTCGGCGTGAGTTGGTCGGTCATAAAACAAAAAAGCCCGCTAGGCGGCGGGCGGTGTGGGCTAAAACATAGTCGCAATTCGGGTAACGCAATATAAATACGCTATACCTTTTTTCCGATGGACGCAAGCAGTATTTTCAACCTCTCGTCGGCGAGCAGGTCCCTCTCCTCCTCCGAAAGGTTTTCGAGGTAGGCGACCTGTTCTCTCACAGGCGCGATGACTCTCGCCAGATTGCCGAAAGCCCTGCGGTACGGACGCTCCTCGCGTCTGGCGTCTAGCTCGGTAGCCTGGTTCACGAACACGTCGATCGCCTTGTTGATGGCCTTCACGTCGTAGTGATTGAGTTTTTTCAGCAGCAGGACAAAGCCGTAAGCCCGCAGCTTCAAGACGAGCGGCTCGTCCGACTCGTAGCTGACCGGGCGCTGGAGGCCGAGCGCCACCCGGTGCTGGTCGCGCCACGCCTGGAACGTGTGCCCGTCGGTGTGCTCGTCGTCGGTGATGATCCCGGCGCCCCAGAGGTAATTCAGGATATTCCGAACCTGCACTTGCGCGAACCGGATGTCGGCGTTGTCCATCGTCGCCACGTTGATCGAACCGACCCAACCCTTCCCCCTGCACGCCCGGCAGGTCATCTTGGTCGCCTTGTCCTTGCCGGTCGCGCCGCAGTCACCGCAATCGGGGCCGGTCAACACGTCGCCCTTGGACGCCCGTTCGGGCGTCAGGAGCGGCACGTCGCGGGGGAGGTGGTATCGCGGGTCGCCGTTGTCGTCGTAGGTCTCGTGCTGCATGCGCTACCCGATGTGTGGTTCGGCTGATGGTAGCGCAAGGGGTGGTGTGTGGCAAGCAGGGAATTAACGGAAAGGGTATGACTCGGAGCCGTGTGAGGTGCAAGGCCGGCATATTGACATGCCGCGCACCCCGGCCGCGCGGTCGAGGATTGCGATCACAAAACCGGGCCGGGGTGCTTGGCGGGATATTAATACATTTTTTACGTAGTGCAAGCAATTTTTTCGGGCGGTGGCCGCACCCGGTCCCGCCAGACCAGCCGGACGTCGACAGACGGCGTGTGTCGATGGTATTCCCTTGAACATTCATCGTGTTACGCTCGGCTCGACATACGATTTTGCAAAATCAGCCCCTATAGGACCAACGAGCGCCCACGCGTATAGCGCGCACGCGTGCATATGTGCGCGTGATATGCACGCCTACCCACCCCCGTTACTCCTATTATATATTATTGTATGTCGAGTATGTCGAGTAGTATACAACACACTGAATTTGCGACATTTTTACCTCGACAGACGCCTCTGTCGAGCATCTGTCGAGCGGCCCCCTAGTCCGTCGAGTTGGCGTAAAATATGCATAAAAATACCTGTTGACCTGTCCGGGCGGCGGGTCTACGGTTCGAAGCGCGATCACCAAAACCGGCAGCGTCATGAACCACATCCTCAGCGAATTTTCGTCCGCATTCCGCCAGTACGGCCTCACTGAGCCGGACAAAATTATTGCCGACGGGAAGATCCACCGCTTCCGTTCCGGGCCGGAAAAGGCGGAAAACGGCTTCTACGAGCTGCGCGTCATCCCGGCTCACCAGGGGGGCGAAATCGGCTTCGGCACCATCGGGTGCTGGAAGCGGGACCTTAAGGAGAAATGGTGCAGCCGTCAGCGTGGTGAGATCACCGAGGTTGACCGCGGCGCCATCAAAAAAGCGCGGGAGGAGCAGAAAAGGCTGTACGCCGAAGCCGCGAAGTCGGCGGCAGAAAAGGGCTCGTGGATCTGGAAAGCGACGACAGCACCGAACCCGAACCACCCCTATCTGGCCGCCAAAGGCATCGAGCCGCTCGGTGTTCGCGAATACAAGGGCGCGCTGGTAGTGCCGGTCTACCGCGACGGCGGGATCGTGAGCTTGCAATTCATCGGGCCGGACGGCACCAAGCGGTTCCTGAGCGGCGGCCAGGTGGAAGGCGGTTACGCCAGCGTGGCCGGGAAGGGGGCGTCCAGAGAGAGGATCATCATCGCCGAGGGTTATGCGACGGCGGTCAGCCTGCACGTGGCGACGGGATGGCCTTGCGTCGTGGCGTTCAATGCCACGAATTTGGTGCCTGTTGCGAAAGCCATCCGGGCAAAATACCCTGAGGCAGAAATCGTCATCGGCGCGGACAACGACCAGTTCACGGTGGTGAGAGGGAAACCGGCCAATGTGGGCGTCGATAAGGCGCGGGCTGCGGCGGAGGCGGTTAATGCCCGGGTCACATTCCCGGAATTCCCAAGTGACGACCCGGAGAAGCCGACGGATTTCAATGATTTTTTCCAGCGCCACGGCAAAGCCGCCACTCTGGCCGCGTTCCGTGCCGCGGTCACCATCCCCGGCCACGCCCCGCCACAAAGTCTCCCCGAGTCGGTCGGTGAGCGCGGGCCACCGTCCGGCGACGAACCGCACCCCCCGGCGCCCGGCGGCCTGGTGGCCGCCTACCCCCCGCCTTCCCCCGCTTTCCCCACCGACTGGCGCGCCCGCCTCATCCCCGGCAAGGAGGTCGCCGAGGGGCACCCGTTCCCTTTCGAGGGTAAGAGCAAGACCAACGCCTACATGTTCCTGAAACACCACGAGCGTTTCGCCGGGCTGCTCTGCTACAACGAATTCACCGACTCGGTGATGCTCTCCCGCCGGCCGCCGTGGGACGACGACGCGGGCGAATCGGCCCCCCGGCGCATCCGCGACGACGACTTCTTTATGCTCGCCGCCCACCTCGAATACTGCGACATCTCCGTCTCGAAGGAGACCGCCGCCGACGCCGCCGTGCGCGTGGCCAAGGAGAATTCGATCAACCCGCCCCGCGAATACCTCTCGCGGCTGGCATGGGACGGGAGGCGGCGGCTGGACACCTGGCTCACCTATTACCTCGGCGCGGACGAGCAGCCGGCGGAGTATTTGTCTCTGGTCGGCTCGAAGTGGATGATCGCGGCGGTCAGCCGCGTCTTCGAGCCGGGCTGCAAGTTCGACAGTGTGCTCATCCTCGAAGGCTCGCAGGGGCTGGGCAAGTCGATGGCGCTGCGGGCGCTGGCGACGTTCGGCGGCCAGGACTTCTTTCTGGACAGCGTGGGCGACCTGCGCTCGAAGGACACGCTGATGACGATGCAGGGGAAGCTGATCGTCGAGATCGCCGAGCTGGCCTCGTTCCGCAAGTCGGAAAACGAGGAGATTAAGGCGTTCATCACCCGCCAGGTGGACGAATACCGGCCGCCCTACGGCAGGACGGTGGTGCGGCGCCCCCGCTATTTCGTGCTGGCCGGATCGACCAACGAGATGGAGGAGGGCTACCTGACCGACGACACCGGGAACCGCCGCTACTGGCCGGTCAAGTGCAAGAGCATCGACGCGGCCTCGGTGGAGCGCGACGCGCCGCAGCTCTGGGCCGAGGCGGTGTCGAGATATCGGGCCGGCGAGCGCACCTGGCTGGCCCCCGACGAAACACTGTATTCGACCAAGGAGCAGAAAAGCCGGTTCATGGAGGACGCATGGCAGGATCGGATTTCCGAAATCGTACGCGGCGAATGGGTGCTCAAGATCGACGACGTGCTGACCAAGCTGGAGTTGAAACCGAAGGACATCAACAACATGGTCAAGAAGCGGGTGAAGAATTCCCTGCGGCAGCTCGGCTGGCACGAAACGCGGAGGGCCGGCGAAGGGCGGCTGTGGAGGCCGGTCGAGGCGGAAGCGGCGGCGAAATCGCTGTTCGAGTGAGCGGAAGCGATTTTTATATTCTGCTAAATATATTTATTGACTGATTGTAAGCCTCGTGCTTATGTGGTCGCCGCGATCACCATAAGTTAGAGGTACGTTTTGTCAGTATTTTCCCCCAGTTCGGAGCAGGCCGCCGCCATCAGACGCATCGTCGAGTGGTACCGGCAGAAGAGAGGCCCGCAGGAGTTCTACCTCGCCGGGTTCGCGGGCGTTGGAAAATCTACCGTATGCGCGGTCGCCATCGAGGAATTGAGGGAAAAGTGCGGGGTGCGTCACGTCCGCACGGCGGCCTATACCGGCAAGGCGGCGTCGGTGCTCCGAAAGAAGGGGAACGCCAACGCGCAGACGATCCACAGCCTCATCTACACGCCCTATGAGGATGAAGAAACGGGCGAGCTACGGTTCGCCATTTCGGAGGAAAGCCCCGCCGCCGAGGCCGACCTGATCGTGATCGATGAATGTTCTATGGCGAGCAAGGAAATTGCGGACGACCTGCGGTCGTTCAAAAAGCCTATTTTGGTCATGGGCGACCCTGGGCAGTTACCCCCTATCAATGGGGAAGGCGCGTTCACGAATCGCGATCCGGACGTGTTCCTGCGGGAAATCCATCGCCAGGCGGCGGACAGCCCGATCATTGAACTCTCCGTCTTGGCTCGGGAGGGAAAGCCGTGGCCGAAGGGGTATGAAAAGAACGGGGTGCGCGTTCTGCCGCTGAATAAGGAAACGCAGCCGTTGATCTACAGGGAAGAAACGCAGCCGATCTGCGGGCTGAATCGTGTGAGGTGGTGCTATACACAGAGGATTCGCAAATTAAGGGGCATTGATGGCGAGATGCCGGTGCCAGGTGAGAAGGTGATGTGCCGCCGCAATAACCGCGAAGAGGGTTTGTTTAACGGCGGTATGGGAACGCTGATAGGCATAAAAACGCATAACAAAATCAACGGCGCGCTAGAGATGGATGTGCAGATGGAAGATTTAGATCAGCCGAACAAAGGGCTGGCGGTCGATCCGTATCTGTACAAGAGGCACTTCACCAACGGCGAAGCGAAAAAGATCATGCTGCCGAAAGGATTCCCGAGGTTGGATGAGTACGACTGGTCAGCGATTATTACGTGTCATGCCAGCCAGGGCAGCCAATTTCCGGACGTGACGGTGGTGGACGACAGCGCCGCTTTCAAAGATCATCGCAATAATTGGCGGTATACAGCCTGCACTCGCGCGGAAACTAACCTCACGATATTACTTCGTGATTGACTTTGATTTTGCATACAGTATTACTGTAGCCGATGGCTACGGTATACAAAATAACATGCTTGATGACCGACAAAATTTATGTCGGATGGACGAAGCAATCCGTTGAGAAGAGATGGCAGCGGCATCTGGTCCTCGATAGGAAATGCTATTTGCGTAATTGCATACAACGCTATGGGGCCGATGCCTTTCGGATTGAAGTCATAGCCGAAGGCTTGAGCATTCATGAGGCCAAAGCCATGGAAATAGATTTAATCGCAGATTTGATGTTAAATATCTGCCGTTACCCGGATGGACCGGGCATGAATATGACGGACGGCGGAGAGGGCACTATTGGATACGTCGCGACGGATGATCATAGAAAGAATTTATCCGTCGCGAACAAAGGGAAGAAGAGGAGTGCCGCGACTCGCCTGAAATTCTCCCTGGTAAAACGAGGAGAAAAAAACCCGGCATATAAGCGACCAAAAACAGCGGAGCAGATAGAGTCTGCTCGCAAAAGGTTTCTCGCTGATAACCCCCACAAATCAGGCATGCAGAGTCATCGATACGGCAAACCAAGTCCGGTGCGTGGAAGTAAACACACGGATGAAGCCAAAGCAAGAATGAGCGCGGCCCAAAAGGGGAAGAAAAAAGGGCCGCGTTCGCCTGAAGTGATAGAGAAGATGCGGGTAACCACAAAAACCTATATCGCAATCCATGGACATCCTGGGCTGGGGAAAAAGCGTTCCGAGGGGTCGAAAGAAAAAATGCGCCTCGCGAGAATTCGATACATAGAACAACAAAAGGCGCTCGGGCTGCCCTATAATCATACAAAACGCAAGATAGCAGAAGTGGAGCTAGAACCATGACGCAGGACGAAGCAGATAAGGAGCTGGGGCGGATGGTGCGCGAGGCGCTGGCGCGGTCGATTCATTGCGCTTCCGGCTATGAGATCGATGTCGCCATGGATGTAGCCGGGATCGGTTATATATTGGCCCGCATACATGCTGATATTGTCGGTAAATATATTTAACATAGCGGTTGACAGTACGGATGGAAGCTGTATTGTCGGGGATGCGATCACAACATGGAGGAACAATCTGGTGTACTTATTTTTCGATACAGAGACCACCGGCCTGCCCGATTACAAAATGCCTGCCGGGCGGGAAGGCCAGCCGCGCATCTGTCAGCTCGGCGCGATCATTGCGGACGGCAATGGCCGTGTAAAAGCCGAAGTCAATCTATTGCTCAAGCCGGAAGGCTGGGTGATTCCCGAGATCGCATCGGCTGTTCACGGCATCAATCAGGCGGACGCCGAGAAATATGGACTCTCGATCAAGGGCGTGATGTCGATCTTTGGCCGTTTGATGCAGAAGGCCGATACGATTGTCGCTCATAACCTGCGGTTCGATTTGTTCCTGTTGGAGATCGAGGCCAACCGTACCGACCTGTCGAGAGTATCATTCGATTTCCCCAAGAATTGTGTTTGCACGATGAATAAGGCGAACGGCATATTGCGGCTACCGCCTACGGAAAAGATGACCGCCTGCGGAATGACAGAGTTTAAGAAACCGAACCTGCAAGAAGCTTATCGACACTTTTTCGGCCGCGACTTCGACGGTGCGCATGATGCCATGGCTGACGTGCGAGCTTGCCGCGATATTTTCTTTGCCATGAAGAAACTTGATGCAACCGGGGCAAAAGGGGCGGCAGCATGACACAGATTGCAAAACCACTGCCCGCACTGCCCGGCCCTTACGAGGCCTGGCCAGTTAAGGGCGACAGACTGGCTCGCTGGATGGTTGTTTGCGTCAACCCTCAGCGATGCCCCGGTCGCGGCAAGGAAATGGTCGCGGAAAGGATCAGAACCGAGGCAACCGCTCGCCAACTCGCCGCCGCTCCTGATTTAGTCGAAGCCCTCAATGCGTCTCGTGCGATCTTGAAAAGCATCCTTGGGGACGATTTTGAAAGCCCCATCATCGCCGAACAGGTCGCCATGATCGATGCCGCGCTCGCCAAAGCGGGAGGCGGCCTATGATCCGCTACGACCTTGCAGCCGGCGAATACCACGCCCACCCCGCCCGCTCGAAATCCTACCTCTGGAAACTCTATTCGGAGACGCCCGCCCACGCCGAGCTGTCCGTAAGGAAAGCAACCCCGGCGATGGATCTCGGCACGGCGGTACACATGGCGACACTGGAGCCGCACCTGTATCACGAAAAGATCATCCGCGGCCCGGACGACCGGCGCGGGAATAAATGGAAGGACGCCCTCGAAGAGGCGGCGGCCTACGGCAAGCTCTGCCTGACCTCCGGCGACTTCGACAAGTCTCTTCGGATGGGCGAGGCGGCCAGGAAGGTCCCGATCGTCACGCAACTGGCCGATTCGCAAGTGCTCTTCGAGGCCAGCGCCTTCTGGACCGACCCGGAGTCCGGGATTGAATGCCGCTGCCGCCCCGACGTCTACTCACCCGCGATGGAAGTGATGGCGGATTTGAAAGTCACCGGCGACGCCTCGGCCTCGTTCTGGGCGAGGAACGCGGCGAACCTGGGCTATCACGCTCAGGAGGCCTGGTATTCCGACGGGTGGGCGCAATCGGGCGGGGGAGCGGTGGACGGCTTCGTCTTCATCGTCATCGAGGACGAATTCCCGCACCCGAGCGCCGTCTACGAACTGACGCCACGCGCCGTGATGGAGGGGCGGGCGGCGATGGCAAAGGCGCTCGCCATTTACAAGGAGTGCCGTAGTGCCGGGGCATTCCCCGGATACCCGGATACCGTGCAGGAACTCGACATACCCGCCTGGGCGTATCGCGAGACACGGTTAGAAGACTTTTAACGTCAATTCGAGCAACCCAACGAAAGGAACCACCAAATGACCACCGACCTCGCGGTTAAATCGCCCTCACCAAAGCAGCAGCTAGTCATGGCCAGAAAGAATGAAATTCAGGCGATGGAGGCGGACCTCAAAAAGATGCTCCCGCCCAGCCTGCCCTCTGACAAATTCATTCGCACCGTCCAGACGGCAATCGCCCTCAACCCGGACATCGCCGAAGCGGATAAGAGCAGCGTACTCGGCGCCTGCATGAAAGCCGCCGCCGACGGCCTGGTGCTCGACGGCCGTGAGGCCGCCCTGACCATCTACAACACCAAGCAGAAGGATGGATCTTATAAGAAAATGGCGCAGTACATCCCGATGGTGGCGGGCATCATCAAGCGCGTCCGCAACTCCGGTGAAGTCGCCCGGCTCAACGCGTTCGTCGTCCACGAGAACGACAAATTCCGCGTCACCTACGGGCTGGACATGACCTTGACTCACGAGCCGAACTTCGACAACCCGGGTAAGCCCGTCGGCTCTTACGCGGTTTGCCTGTTCAAGGACGGCGAGAGCGATTTCGAGTTCATGACCGCGAAACAAATCCTGAATATCGCCGGCCAGGGGAAGAACGCCGACCAGTACGACCCCGCCAAGGGGAAGAATTTCGGCGAATGGTGGCGTAAGACCGCGATCCGCCGCCTGTCGAAACGCCTGCCGGTCGATTCGGACATCGCGCGCGTCGTCGAGCAGATCGACGAGGATTACGACTTCAGGCCGAAGCCGCCCGCAGTTCAGACGCCGGACGACGGCGCGGTCATCGACCACGATACCGGCGAGGTCAGGGAGAAATCCCCCACGAAGACCAAAGGCGCGGCGGCATCGAAGCTGAACCCTAAACCTTCCGTCGTCGAGCAGGCGGAGCCGGAGGGGCCGGAATTAGAGCCGGGGACGGATTCGTCGCCCGGCGACGACCAGGCCGACGAGGGCTTCGAGGACGTGATCTAGCATGCCCGGTCAGTTGACACTGGCCGGGTGGAGGAAGGCCGAGGGCATCTCCCAGAAGGCGGTGGCCACCCGGCTTTCCGCCGTCCTAGGTCGCACCGTCCACCCGGCCAGCGTGTGCCAGTGGGAATCCGGCGGCGTCATGCCCGGCGCCGACGTGGCCGACGCCATCCAGCGGGTGACGTGCGGGCGGGTCATTCCGGCGAGCTTCGGGCGGACGAAATGCCCGCGAGCCTGAAGCGCATCAGGCAGACCGGCGGGATGGTGCTCCTGCGCGTCTGCGAAGTCTGCGGGGCCGATGCCTCCTTCGGGTTCGGCGTGTCGATGCGACTGGCGATGAAAAAGCTGGAGGCGGGCGACGCGGCCGGGGCGAAACGGCATCTGGGGAGGTGGTATTGCGGGGAGCATAGGGGGCGAGCGGAGGTTTCGTGATTCATCTGTACGACCATCAAGGAACCGTGATAAGCGGTGGCCGCGAAAAGCTGCGTTCCCACGCCGCCGTCATGCTGCAAATGCCTACCGGCGCGGGCAAGACGCCGACGGCTGCTTTCGCGGCCATGACGGCATCCGAGAAGGGTAACTCGGTGCTTTGGACATGCCCGCGCCGCGAGCTGGTGCAGCAAACGAGCGGCACATTTTCGGCGTTCGGCATTCCCCATTCATTCATAGCCGCCGGTCGGCATTACAACCCCAGATTGCGCGTCCATATCGCCAGTATTGATACGCTCGCCAACCGGCTCGCTAAACTGACACCTCCCAAGCTCTTGATCGTGGACGAGTGTCACCACGCCCCGGCAAAAAACTGGCTGAGGATCATCAACTGGGCGAAGGCAGGGGGCGGCAAGGTTCTAGGATTAACCGCCACGCCCTGGCGGTTGGACGGGGGTGGCTTCACAGAAATCTTCGGCGACATGGTGCAGGGGCCGACCGTGGCCTGGCTCATCGACAACGGATTCCTCAGTGATTTCCGTCTGTTCGCGCCGTTCACCCCCGACCTTGCCGACGTCCATACGCTCGCCGGGGATTATGTGACCTCAGAGGTGGAGGCTATTATGGGCGGCAAGGTCGTCGTCGGCAATTGTGTCGATCACTATAAGAAATACGCGAACGGAAAAAGGGCTGCCGTCTTCGCGGTGAGCATTCAGCATTCGCAGCAAATCGCCGAGCAATTCACTTTGGGGGGCATCCCGGCGGCACACATTGATGCAGGAACCTCGGATGCGGTGCGTCGGCAGCATATCCTTAATTTCGCAACCGGCCATATCAAGGTTATCGTGAACGTGGGGCTGCTGTCAGAAGGATTCGACCTTTCCGCCATCGCGGGAAGGGATGCGCCAATCGAGTGCGTCATCCTGATGAGGCCGACGAAAAGCTTGAGCCTCTATTTGCAACAGGTAGGCCGCGCCCTCCGCCGAAAGCCCTATCCGGCCATTATCATTGATATGGTCGGCGCGGCAGCCAGGCACGGCCTGCCCGACCACCCACACGAATGGACTTTGGATGGCCGTCCGAAGCAAGGTCGGCGCGGCAAAGGCGATGAGCCGCCAAGTATGGTACGCGAATGCACGTCGTGCCGGGTCATGTACCCTATTGCAATGACCACCTGTCCCCATTGCGGCGAGGCGCAACAGGTCGCGGCCGGGAGCGGACGCAAGGTCGAAGAGATCGAAGGCGAGTTGCGTGAAATCGACCGAGAGCAAGCTCGACGCGAACGTTTGCAGGAACAGGCTGCCGCGAGATCGCTGGATGAATTGATCGAGCTTGGGAAGGCGAAGGGTTATAAGAATCCAACCGCTTGGGCTTCTCACGTCTACACGGCCAGGCTACAGAAGCAGAACAGAGCTGGTTGACGCCGCATGAAATCTTGGCTCGAAGCCGAGTGCCACGATGTCGTCGCGCATTTGTCCGGCGGAGCGCGCGACGAGATAAATACCGCCACTATTGCGAACAACCCGCATGTGAATTCGCTGGTCCTTTCTCTGGGTAGCGCTCCCCGTTTTACACTCGACCTCGCCGTGTACTCCATAGGTGCGCCCGTCGAAATGGGCGGGGAAGATGACCTGGATGTCACCACGCCCGGCCTTACCCAAAGAGACCCACCTCCCGCCAACTTTCACCGCCCGCCGATGGTTCTCCCATGCGGCGAACCCCATAAGGGCAAGTTCGCACAGGCAGGCCTTTACCAATCGAGCATGAGCCTCTTCGCTGCCGTGTTCCGCCCTACTGCCCATGACCTTACCTCACTCCACCTCCCTCAACCTCCGCCTCGCCGCCTCCAGCCGCTCCCACGCCACGTCCTGCATCTCGGACAGGTGCGCGAACTCTTCGTCGCTGCACTCGCTCTTGATCCCCCGCCAGACCCTGCGCTCCCTGTAGGCGTATTCCTCCTCGGCCAGTTCCAGCTCGTGCTCGGCGGATTCGAGCGGGTTGAACGGCGCGGGGCCGAGCCGGATGACTTTATCCGCCATAAACCTTGACCAACTTCCAGCGCTCCTTGGCCAGACACCAGCGGTTGTGGGCTTCCTGGTGCCGCATGAGCAGTTCCGGAGCGTCTTTCGTTGTTCTGCCCGCGACCCATGCCATCTTCGCCCTGATCCGTTCCTCGTTCGCCTGGTCGAGCTTGACCCGATAGGCTTTGACGCGCAGCGGGAAGGGGATTATTGAAGCCATTCCGACCTGTCGTCGATCTGCGGGTATCCCCTCGCTTTCAGGATGCCGTTGGCGGCGATCATCAGCTCCGCGTAGGTGCGGATCGTCCGCCGGTCGATACCGCCCAGCATGACCACCTTCTCGGCGTAAGGCACGGCTGCGGTTTCGCCGCGTCCCCATTCGTAGGGTACGGCGGCCACGGCGGTGGCGACTGCCGGTATCTTCTCCGGCGGCTTCACCTGAGCCTTGGGGGGCTTGTACAGGCTGAGGGCGCTCAGGCGTTGCCGGACAGCGCCCAGCGTCATGCCAAGCTCATCCGCCGTCTGCTGTGCGGTCAGGTCGGCAGCGTGCAGGCGCTTGATCTCCCCGTCGCGTAGCTCGCGGAACGAGGTGCGGGCCAACTTGCGATGCTCCACGATCACCGGTCGAGTTCCAGCAGTTCGAGTCCGCTCCGCACGGGGCGGGAGTCCTCGGCGAAGCGGGTGGGGCAGACGCGGTACTTGTCGAAGAGGCTGAGTAACGCCCGCGTTTCGTGGCTGACGGGGTTTTTCGGGTCTTTGGGGGTATTTTTGAGTTCGATCAGGTAGAGGGGGTAGAGGCTCATTTAGGTCTTGGGCCTTTCTTCTTTGCCGGCGGCTTCTGCCATGTCTCAATATCCACACGCCGATAAAACCGGCTCTTTCCAATAGTATATGACTCCGGCACGTTACCATGATAGACGTGATAACAGAAAGCAGAATATGGTAAGCCCGCTATTTTCGCCGCTTCTTGGGCGGTAACATATTGATTCAGTTCCATTTCGATAATTAGCTTAAATTAGTTTGATTTTTTCTGTTGCGCTAACCCAGGTTTCATAGTAGAGTAAAACTATATTAAGCACACGTCAATAACTATTATGGAGCCGGCCATGAACAACCTAGCCATTTCGATCAGCCAGGAGTGCCAAATAGCCGAAGCGCTGATAGACAACCTCGCATACGCCCTCAACAAGCAGGTCAAGCTCTGCTTCACGGAATACCCCCGCGACCCCAAGCGCCGATGGCTATACTTAAGCTCCAGCATGGACAGCGCCTACCGGGCGTTGAGTCTGTACGTCCCGTTCAGCCCCGATGAGGAAAACACCCTGCTTGATGAGCGCCAATTCGTCCGCGACGCGAACAGCGCCAACAACCAGGATGCCGTCAGGCAGTGCATGAACGCCTATCTCGCCGTATTCATCAACGCCATGAGTGGAGAGTGAAATGAACGACAACCACCCGAACGCCGACTACATCGAACGCGTCACGAACGATCGCCTCGACAGCAAGCCTACCCTATTGGACATAATTATGTTCGGCTCCGCTATCCTCGCCCTCGGTAGCGTAGGTCTAGGAATGGTCTGGTTGGCATTGCATGGAATTGTGATGTCCTGGAACGGCCTTGTGATGACCTGGACAGGGGGTATGACATGAAGCCGATCCTCCTAATCCTCACCTTCGGCGTTTGCCTGTACGGGCTTCTGAACATCGATCGATTTCTCGACCATGTTGTGGTCGAGCAGCGCCCCGTCAAGGTCGAGCATAACCACACGCTGTTGCCCGCCAGCTACAACCATAAGGATCAGGCGGCGTTATTCGCTCTGATGGATAAAGAACCCCCTCGTAGCAAGGACAAGAGGGAATTGGGGCAGATATCCGGGAAGCCGAAGGTCTACCACCCGAAAACGGAAAGTGAGCGGGCGAGGCTGATCGCGGATGTCTGGAGTCTCGATACGCGAAAATCAATGAAAATCGCTTGGAAATAGGAGTTCATTATGGTCCATGCAGGAATCACCTACGCCCCCACCGCCTTATTCCGTGTTGAGGAAAATGTCTACGGCCGATGCTATTACCCTTTGAACGACCTGGCCATCGATCTGGCGCGGGCGTTCGAGAGGCCGTGCATATCGGAAGCAGGACTGGCGGCGTTGAAGCGGACGGGGATCACCGTGGAGGTGAGGGTATGACGGCGTCCGACGAAATCGGGGTCGCCATTCTTATCGCCGTTGTATTTCTGATTTGCTTGTTCGCGGTAGGGGGAGAGTGATGGTCATCAACGGCATCTATTACGAATCCTTCAGCCACTGGGGCATGTTCCCCGTTCCGCTGCCATTCCGCGTCATGCCCGAACCCACCGCAGAGATGCAGCCGGTGATCAAAGCCTATCGGAAGGCAGATCCGGTTCCTTGGCGGACAGGGGAAAGGGGGTGACACAGGATCACCTCTTCGCCCCCTGCTGCACCAATTTCATCGTCGCCGGGATGTTCGTAGCCACTGTCATGCTGGGGGCGGTGCTGGTTCCGGCCAGCTTCGACCTGCCCAAGTGACGCCCCGCCAAATCAGATCGTAAATACCGAGACCCGGAAGCGAGGCGGGGGCAGAACCGAGGTAGGTGAAAACAACTTGCACCGTGCAATTGCCCCCTCACTGAAAAGTACGTAAGGTGCAAAAGCTCTCCTCCCCCTTGCCAGTTCCAGTTTTGCACGTATGATGCCTCCGACAAGCTCAGACCGATGGGAGGTGTAAAATTGCCGTAGAGTCACCTAGACCAGTGGCCGACGCGAAGTATTTCCTCAAGGAAACGACCCTCACCCCGCCGGTGTTTTTCGGTCAGGGTGCGGAGCGGCTGGGCATCGCCGGGCTGCGGATCGACACGAAGGAAGGCCATCGGGTTTACCTCAACCTGTTCGACGGCTATGCCACCGACGGAAACGGCGAGCGTGATGCCAAGCTGCCGAAGTACATGCACCCGGAGAGACGGGGAGCCTTTCAGATCGTCACCAACGACCCGAAAGACGTTTCCATCGCTGGGGAAGTCGCGGGGGACACCCGCATAGAATCGGTGCGCCTGAAAGCCCGTGAGGCAGTCGCCCGCTATGTCGAGGAGAACGCCCAGGTCAAAGTCACGAAGAAGGCGGAGATCGCCCAGTCGGACGCCAAGGTGAAGGGCTGGAAGAGGCCGGAAAGGAAGTCGGGGAATCTGGTCATGGCGTGGTTCGACCATGCGGGGAGCCGGGAGGGCGATCCCGCGAGACACGGGCATCTGGTCGTGTTCAACCTCAGCGAGGATAAGAAGGAAGGCATCTGGAAGGCCGTCGAGCTGCGGTACGTCGATAGGCCGACCCTCTCCAAGATATACCGGGACACGATGCGGCAGGGGCTGAACGAGCTGGGCTACAAGACGAAGAGAGTCGGCAATGAGTATGAGATCGTCGGTGTGCCAGCCGAGGTGAAGGCCGAGTTTTCCCGCCGCCGGACATCGATCTCCGCCAAGAACGCCGACTACGAGGAATTCAACGGCAAGAAGGCATCCCCCAAGGCGAAACACCGGGCAGGGCTTTATGACCGTCCCGAGAAGCCGGACAACATGCCGCTGGAGGATCGCCGGAAGGGCTGGCTGGCACGCATGACGGGTGCGCAGCGTTCCGCCGTGGCCTCTGTGGTAAGCAAGGCACGCCATTCGGTAAAAGCGTCACGCTGGCGCAAGGGCGTCCACAATTGCGTTGCTAAGCTGCGTAGAATCGGCATGGTGCGTACATCGGATTCCGTGGATAGGAACCGAAATCATGGCTACTCCAGATAAGGGCGGATACGACCCGGCGGCTGGCCTCAGGGGCGATGTGACAGAGAAGAGATTTACGGAGGATTCGGGTGTCGAGTCCGATAGTTGCGGGATGTCCGAGCGGGGGCATCACAATATGCTGCGGGTGTTCTCCCGGCAAGGCGAGCACGGCATCAGCTACAGCCTGCTGGGCTACTCCCCGAACAAGGCCGGTTTCACCATCCGCTTCGCCGGGTGCCTTGAGATCGACGGCGAGGAGCGGGAGGGGCTTTGGAAGGTGATCATCACCGGCAAGAGGCTGGATAACGTCCTGCGGCATATCGGGCTGGGCTGCCGGACGATCCTCAGGGAGAGCGGGGCTGTCGATGACCCGAAGAAGCCCGAGATTACAAAAATTGAGATCGAGGCGTGGGATTACCCGCCGTGAGCCGTGAGCGGAGCCGCAGGCGACGCGCCCGCGTGGGTTTCCCTCGTGAGTCAGTCGGCTGACTTACCACACCGGATAGCTGGTCGGGTGCTCATTCCCAGTCGAATCGTTCCGGCTCCTCCTGCCCGGCCTCGTAGCTGCCCCTGTCGCGGTAAACCTCAGCACCCAGATCGCCGATGACCACGAACCGCCCGTCACGTCGCTCGAACAGCATGACCCAGATATTGCCGCCCGACTGGTGGGGCTGGCCGCCGATGAGCGTGGCGAGGCCGGTGGCCCATTGCCGGGTATGATCCCATATACCCCACTCCTCGGCGTTGATCTCGCCTTTTGGGTCGCTGCCGTTGACCATATACCCCGTCCAACACGCGTGCTCGTCGAAGTAGACGGCTCCTGCGTGCTCTTCGAGCAAGGCATAGCGTCCGTCTGCCCTGACCAGCGAAACGCCCCACATGCGGCTCTGGGGCCTCGTTCGCACAACATCGCCACCGATGGCGGCAGCAAGGGCTTTGGCTTTCTGCTCGGTCATGGGAGTGCCTCCGGTTAAGGGACACTCCCATTATACCGGCGTACAGTAGCGGGCGCTAGGCCTTCTCTTCAAAATCGATTGTCCGGCTCCGGTTAAACTCTTCATCGCCCTGTACGTCAACCAGTGCGGCGAAATCCCGCCCGTCGCATTCGTCGAAATCATCTGCCTCGGCCAAGAGCATATCCTTGGCTTTCTCGGCGGCTTCCTCCGCTGTCTCGGCCTCGATGCCGTCGAAACGTAGCCTCATTTCGCGGTAGATGTGTACGTTGTATTTGGTCATGCTGCCTCCCGTGATTTACATAGTATTCCATCCATCATCTGAATCCGCCAGCCAATCCATCGAACGACGGGAACCGCGAAGCTATTGCCCAATGCCTTATAGCGATTGCCGTCAGCTGCTGGTTTGCCACGGTAGGGAACATTGGTATAACCAACTGGAAATCCCTGAAGCTTCTCACATTCTTCGGGCGTGATTCGGCGTACCTTCAGGACTTGCCGGATGTAGCTCGTTTGCTTCATCCCCGGCTCGGCAGCTAATGCACCGACATAAGGCATCTCACGTACTTCGTCGCGGGTATTTTGGGCGAAAGCCACCGCCAGTTGACCGCCCGCATTCGCGTGACTTTCCGAATGCCCCATTGCTCGAAGGGTGGGAGCTGTCTCGCCAACGTCGGCCCCGTAGTCTTTGCAGGTGAAGGCAACCGCGTGAACGTCATTTGCCCCCAAAGTTGGGGCAGGATCACCATCATTACCAACGCCCATCATGTTTGGCGATTTCTTGCCGTTCTTTGTGGCGGCCTGCATGTTGATCGGGATGGTTATCGGCTGCAACACCGCCGGAAACCGGTTCTTCTCCGGCATCGCCTGCCCTTTGGATAAGACGGCATCAAGCGTCTGGCTTATCTGTCCACCGTCCCACCAGCAGGGGATTACCGGGTCTTGGCCTCGGCTTTCCCCGGTACGCTCTACTCCCCGGCCACTGCTTGTAAGGCTTGGAGCAACATCGAAGGTAGGGCTTTCCCCCTTCTCTCGGCTCGGCGGAGAATCCCCGCGCAGGCTTTCCGGGATAGAAAGTATTTCGGAGGGACATGCCCGGTTTCCAGCATGCTCGACAAGCTCGTTAGGCACGGCAAGGAGAAAACACCGTCGCCGACGCTGGGCGAGTCCGAAATACTGGGCATCGAGGGTTCTGTAACCCACTCGGCGCTTTTCTCCCCAGAATATGCCAGCCGTAGGCCACTTCCCGGTTTCAGTTTCAACGGGCGCATCCTGCCCGCAGATCGCTCCGACCAGGCAGCCAAAGGCGTTGTCTCTGGTGCTGTAAATTCCGGGGACGTTTTCGTAAAGAGCGATAATTGGGTCGCGTCCATGCTTCCTCCTGATGGTATCGATGTGATTGATAAGATTTACGTAGGTGAGGGTAAGGTTGCCTCGTTCATCATCGAGCGAACGCCTTTGCCCCGCCATGCTGAACGCCTGACAGGGCGGGCCGCCTACCAGCAGGTCGCATTCGGCAAGAATATCTTCGGGCCAATCGTGGTAATTCGTCATGTCGCCAAGGTTGGGTATGGCGGGATAGTGGTGGGCGAGCACGGCGGAGGGGAAGGCTTCGATTTCTGCGAAGGCGAGAGGTTGCCAGCCTAGCGGATGGAAGGCGACCGTCGCGGCCTCTATCCCTGAACAAATCGAAATGTACTTCAAGCCCGGCGGCGGGTTTGACAAAATCTCTCGCGGTGGTATAAGGCGGGTCATAATCGCTATCTCCTTCAAGTGTTAGCGGTTTATAGGGGGCGTTGGCCTCATACCTTCGCCCCCTTCTTGTTACCAGTTCTTGCGCCAAATTCAAGCGGTTATTTATGAAAAGTGGCGTGGGGAACGGCGGTTAACCATTCCCCGGTCGGGTGGTTAAGATGCTTTCCTCTGGGGATAGCGGGCAAACTCGCAATAGAACTTGCCGCCCTCCTTGCTGAACTTGGCCGTGATGTCATCGAAAGAAAATTCACGCATGTAGAACGAATCGCCCTTCCAGCCCATGGGCGGCAGCATTTCCAGAAAGTCCATATAGATTTCCTCGTCTATCTCCCAGCGGTTGCCGGTTAGCGTCTTTAGCTCGCCGGATGGCTTCTGGTAGCAATTCGAGCTGGCCTGATACTCCACCGAATTGCGATAGTCGTTCAGGCGTTCGTAGTGGCGTTTCTTCAGTTCTTCGTGGGTCATGTCGGTTACTCCAATGCTGTCTGTTTTACCAAATAATATCATCAGAGTCAGTGCTTTCAACCATCTTCCGCCGTGGCAATTTCAGCGGCTTCTTGTAGGCGTTCAATGCGTCAACGATATGTTGGGCTGTTTTCTCCGCTATCTCTGCATCATTGGTATCCGGCTCATCCCAATACTGGATGAAGGCCATGGCGTCGCCGTTCGGGCGGCAAATCAGGATTTCATCCTCAGTGCCGTTGCGGCGATATTCTGCGTGGTATTGCTTCTGTTTGGGCATGGTGGCTACTCCTTCTTGCAGAAAAATGAAAACCAAGTCCGGTTGGTTTTGCTTACCATGATTTGGTAGTGAGTCTTTGAGGGTGTCCCCATGAGAAAACCGTAGCCAAAACGTTCAATAGCGGCTTTCATTTTAATCCACGGCGAGTTGCAGACAGGAAGGTTAATGGGCATCATTTCAACAGGAGTAAACCCGCCAGCTTTCGCCCTCCTTTCTGCCCATGTGATTCCGTCCTCCATTCTATAAAGTGTTTGCATGGTCTTTTCTCCTAAGTTGTTACTTCAAGGAATGGCTAGACTGCGTAGCAGCCGCCGCCATTTCCTTGATGAATAGCCCCTTGTAAGGGGGAGCCGTGTCAACGCTGGCCGGGCGGCGATTTTGTCTTCCGCGAGGAATCGCGCAGCGAGGGGAAAATCGTTGGCCGGGCACCCGTAGGGCTTGGCGTTTACAGGGCGGGGCCATTGGCCCCTCTCTTAACAGGCGGTTAGCCTGCCTTGCGTCAGGGATAGGAGCGGTGGCGCAGCCAGCCCGAAGGGCCAAGCCGCGCATAGCCCGGCCCGGAGGGAGACGCCCGGTTACCTGATTCATGTCGGCCCTCCGCATCTCTTGTAAGCTCCTGCTGGTGCCGCCCATGTCTCCCCTGGTGCCAGGAAGAACATATCCTTGGTGAAGGCATCGGGTGACATGGCAAGCCGTCTGAGGGCTTCTGGCTTATCGGAGACGAACTCCTGACCGCGGGCGGCCATTTCCTCGACGGACTGCCCCTTGCGGATCGTGCTGCGAAAGTCGCGTTCTAACCCGGCAATCCGTTTGAACCGCTCCGGGGCAATGGTTTGGACGCTCGCCCACTGGTCGCCATCGCCAAAAATGCAAGCGAGGCAAGAGGTTCTTCCCCAACCGAGGGAGTAACTGGGATGCGGGCGGACGTTCCACCGCTTGATGATGTCCCAGACCTGCTCCTCGCTCCAGTCGATCACATTCCGCCACTGATGCACTGTCCGCGCCTTGGTGTTCGTGCGATGCGGCTCCGCCTCGGCGTATTTGGCCCTGGTTGAAGATTCCTGCCGACGTTCGCCGGTCACGACCAGGATTTTCTTGCCCTGGTAGGCCGGATCGTTGGCGAGCACGCGTGCGAAGGGGTCAATCTTGAGATAGGAGCTGCACCAACGGACGCCGAGATCGGCGCTGACCTGGGGGAATTTCAGCCGCGTGCCGGGCGTTTCCCGTTTGGTTGGGAGGGTAACACGCCCGCCGTCGCGTTCGTACACCACAGGAGCCGTAGGGCTGTTGTCGCGGAGCATTTCGTGGACAAAGCCGCCCTCCCGCCATGAGAAGACGACGGGGATGCCCAACGCCTCGGCGGTGGCCTTGACGTAGGCGTGCGTGCAGGGCCAGTCCATGAGCTTCTCGCCCTGGCCGTCGATGTCGTGATGGTGGAGTTCGATCTTGGAGGGAGGGACGCCGCGTTCGAGCAGGTCGAGGAGCGCGGCCAGGCTGTCCTTGCCGCCGCTGTAACCGACGGCGACGATATCGTACCGGTCGAGCGGCAGGAGCTGGTGGGATTCCGGCGATACGTCGAACAGGGTTCCTTGCCGTTTTATCTCATGGGGCATCACCTGGCCTATCCTGGGGGTTAAGCGAAGCCGAAAGCGACGCGCGAGTTAGCTGACTGACTCATGCCTGAATTGTTACTACGTTGTAGTTGCTGCCTCTTTTTCGTACGCGTGGTAATCCACAGAGTATTCGAAACCCACCTCGAATTTCTTTATCAGTGCATCACCCTTGCACCGGACATAAAAGACATGCTCGCTTGGACCTTCGCCCATACTTTCATCATATTGTTGCGCTGCCTTTGTGGCTGCGTCGTCATGGTCATAGGCAAACACCATTTGAGCACGATCCCACTCGCCCTTATCATCGTCATGCAGGACTTCAAATTTAGGTGCGCAACTATGGGGGTTGCCCATCAGGGTAGTTCCGTCAAAAGTCATCTCGCCACATTCCCGGCAGTTCGTTATAGCCATATTCCCTCCATCGTTGCTCTGCAATTTGGCCCACCGTCTCTCCGATGTGTCACGCCCTCTATTAAACCGACGTTCGTCCGAGCAAAGCAGTCAGGCTTGCAATCTGTCGCATGGTGAGCGGTCTTCCGAAGTGGCCATGCGAGAAACGCTACCGTCTTTCGACGTTCCGCCGCTCCCTTAACCGCCTTCAGCGGTGTCTCGTTATCGCGCCTGTCTGATGATTGTAGTTGGTCGTGCCGCTTTACCATTGTTGCTCATTCAATAGTCTCCCAATCGTCGGCCTCATGGTCGTCCGGGCTGCCGTTAAAGGTGGCGGAGAAGAGGCCAAGTTTGGGGCTGTTGCATGCAGCGACCACGATCTCGCTTCTAATACCGTCATCATAAATGCTGTGCAGTGCAGCATTCGGATCGATCTGCTTCCATGCCATCCGGCGGATGTATCGGCATCGGCCTTCGAGAAGAAGAATCCTGGCTTCCTGGTACTTCACGGCTTGTCCTCCTGGTTTCATCTGGCCAACGACTCAGTTTACCCAGGAATCAAGCCGGTATCATCGAAAAAATTCACGCATCCCGTCCCTAGTCTCCGTTCCAATCGCATATTTCGATCTCTCGCATGTTGAAATAAATAAACCGGATGGCGTGTTCCAACGCATCGGCCTTTTCCTGCTTGAGCGCCGCCGGGTGTTCACGGCCCTCCTTCGTATATCGGGCGGCGGCGTAATTGTATTTGTGAAACGCTGTCTGCATCAGGTCAATGGCGTCAATCAGCTTGTCGTAATCCCATTCGATATTTAAGTCGGTTGTCATACAATTCCCCTCAGTCTGGGATCGGCATCGATCCTGGCCGCTAGTTCGTCGAAATAATCCTCGAAATCCATGGCTTCGTACTTCTCCTGGTTGATGGCGTCAACCAGCTTTCTGTTGCGAGTCTCAAAGATCGCCGTTCGCGTTACCTTATCCACCACGATCCAGTGAAAACAGGGCCTTATCATTTCAAACCCCTCTGGTGCCGCATTTCACCCTTGCATGCCATCTCGATCACCCCTTCCTGAAGGATGCGTTGGAAATCGGCTTTCAGTTCGCTGGCCGTTGGTTCGCGCCCCAGCTTGATTGCCAATGCTTCGTAGATCGTGGGTTTGCTTAATGCCATAATCCCTCCTTGCGGAGCTTGATTTTTTGTTTGAGTGGATTCATCATTTTCGCTCATCCGGACTTGTACACTTCGAAGTTAAAAATTGAGACTTATTCAAGCTGGCGACGAATGTCACCGTAAATCGGGTGAGAGTATCAGACTTGGCTTCGACTAGAACCTTCTCCACGCCAATCAAGGGGACGCCATCGACCTCAAAACTACCTCTTCCTTCAGAATCAACTGACATCGTTACGTTGCTAAATTGTATTAATGGCATATATTATGTTCCCTTTTGCGGTTTCTGTAGTTCTTGATGATTCACTGGCCGTCGCCCGTTTCACAGGTAAACGGCACTTCCCCCGGCTCGTGGTAATCGCCACACGTGCCGCACTGCTCCAGGTTCTCCTCCATCCCCGTCACCGTGACGATGGCGCGGAGCTGGAACACGGCCTTGGCTCTGGCGAGGTCTTTCAAAAGCGCTTGGGTCATTTTGCCCTCCCGTCACTGATAGCGTCCTGCTGAGCCTGCCACGCCTCCGCGAACGGCGGCTCCTCCTGCATGTCACCGTCCTCGTTCCTCCACGCCCAGCCGCCTGTGACACGCTCGATCAGGTAGAGCTTGCCGTTGATCCGGCAACTGATCGGCTTGGGATTGAACGCCTCGGTGATGTAATCGTTTAGGGCAGCGAGGTAGGGGGTCATGGCTTTACTTTCTCGATGTGATTGATTTGCATGCCGCCCTCCAGAATATGAAAGCTCGGCTCCTCTTCGGTTTCGTAAAGCTCGTCGGCCTTTTCCTCCGCTTCCCTCGCGGTCTCGGCTTCGATCTCGTAATAGCCGCTTTGGATGCGGGAAAATTCAACTCGGTACTTATTCATGGGCGTTGCTCCTGTTATGCGTTGGCAATTTTAATCTGATAGTCCAAAACCTTGATCCGGTCGGCGTACCGCTGCACCGTTTCGTGCCACGCCTTGCGGTCTTTGATGTTCGCCGGGTTGTCCTCGTAAGCCATAGCCTCACGGTGGAGGGCGTCGCGTTCTTGCTGGAGCGTGGTTTGCGTGGTTTCCTGAGTCATGGTCTATTGCTCCTCTCGTCGAAAATTGATTAATTCCAGAATCCACCCTTCCAGAGCAGAAATGCCGTTGATGCTGCACCCAGGCAGGCCATGTGGAAATTATATGGCTCCTTGACGGGCTTACCGTGGTTGCTCGCAAATATAATGAGTCGAAAAAACATCAATATAGCCATCGTCCATTGCGGCCAGTGCCAGTTATCCATAGGTTCCTTCCTTCCTTGGTAGTGGAGCGACTCTCGCCGCCCCGGTTTCGTTAATCCCTGCTGATTGGATATCCAGCCTCAACGGCCTGCCGTGCCGTCACCTGCTCCGGGTGGAACTGGCTCATGCTGGTGGCGATGTGCTCGATGCATTCGGTCAGGGTGCCGGCACCGATTTCTTTGCCGTGCTGGATTACTTTATACATGGTGTTTTTCCTTTCGTTGTTGATGACCTAGCTATAGCGCGGTTTGGTTGTTAGGTCAACAATTATTTTTAGTGTTTTATACCATCTTTTTTATTGACTATGCAAATTGGCGGTGCTAGAAAGAAGGGGCAAACAACGGAGACGATTATGAAAGTTGCCGACCTCGAATATACCGCTACCGGGCCATTCACCCGTTTCATACCCCTTACAAAAGCCGGTGAGGATGCTTGGCGTGTTATGCACGAAGCCAACGGCGACGCCGTGCTGTCCATTCACGCTGATAACGTAATCGGCCAGTTACGCCGCGCTGGTTACAAAGTTGCTAAGGCAAAGAAGGCCACCAAGGTTACGGCGAAAGAAGTCGATGAATTATTGAGGGAGTTAGGAGCATGACCGGCGAAGCCAACATGGAATGGGATTACGGGAAGCTGAGGGACACTATAACTTACTTGGAAGATGAAGCCGAACGCATGGATCGCGTTTATCGCACAAGCATAAATTTTTCATTTTATAAAGCTAAAAGCGATAGCTACCGCCATGCAGTCGCGTTCATCGAGTACAACATGAAAGAGATGGAAATCACGGGAGGGAATGGGGATGAGTAGCATTAATGATGGCGGTTCGGCGTTTCCCCTTGCTGAAGAGATGGAAAGCGGGCGGCTCGTTGCGTCTACTTATGGCATGACTCTGCGTGACTACTTTGCAGCGGCGGCGTTACCAGCGATTGTGGAATGCATGCTCACGAAGCCTGCAGGGGAAGCCTATCGCACGAAAGAAGAGTGCGCGGATATGTACGCAAAATCGTCCTACCTTATAGCCGATGCCATGCTGAAAGCGAGGGCATCATGAAACTGAAAGAATGGCGCATCGCCAACCGCTATAGCCAATCAGGCTTTGGTAAGTTGCTCAAGGATATTCTTGGCAAACCTGTCAGCCAGCAAGCCGTGGCTGCTTGGGAGGATGGCCGGGCGGCTCCGACGCTGGCCAAGGCCGAAGCGATCAAGAAGGTTACTGGCGGGAAGGTGAAGCCTGAGAGTTTTGTGAAGCAAGCTTGAGCGGTTACTCGAACACCAGTCTGGTGCTATCGCCCCTCCGGCACGTCAAGCACCGCTTCCAGCGTCTGAATCTCCAGATACACCCGCCTGACCCATACCCCCTTCTCGAGCCTGAACCGGGCGCGTGTAAGGTAGGTCGCTTCGAATGGCTGCATCTGATGCGTCGGCCTGAGGATTTCCCGGACGGCGGTTTCGAGTCTGTACGGCATGGCTAAACCTCCATGCTCTGCTGCGGGGCTTGCTGGCCTTCCAGGGCGGCTATGACTTCGGCCTGGTGCCTGTCATAGAGCCGCCTGAGCGACCTCGGTAGGCCGCCGTAGGTGCCGTCATTGTGGTTGTAGCTGGGCCAGTCGTGGCTGTCCCTCCAGATTGATCCGCCGATGGGTCTGAACTGGTAGTCGGTGCAGTTGCCGACGAACCGGGAAGGGGTGACGATCATTCGCCATTCGTGCTTGCCGATGGTGATGGCGGGGGTTTCGTAGAGGTGGGGCATGATGGCTTCCTTTCATTGATTATTCAGCGTATGGAAGGCGTGCCTTCACGCCCTGCCATAACGCTGATGGTCAGCGTCTTGAAGGGGGAAAGACGGTCAACCCTTCCGGCGAGAACGCGATGCGAAGCGTCGGGAAGCGCAGCCGGAACCGTAGGCTTGGGGATTGACGGGCTTGGGGCCTCCCCTGATCGACCAGGCGGTCAGCCTGCCTTGCGATAGGGATTGAAGCGGTGCGTAGCAGCCCGAAGGGCCGTGCCGCGAAAAGCCCGGACCGAAGGGATCGCCCTCCCGTCGCTTCTCACAGAAAATCCCCGATCCCACCGGAATAATTTTACCCGGACGATATTGCTGCCGAAATTATACCCGGGTAGAATTGATCGACGCCAATCCGGTGGAGGAAGCAAAATGGACCCGAGAAATCACCCCCGCTTCACGGCATTCGAAGGCAACCGCCGTATTTCTTCCGGCGGACTGGCCGCGATCGCCTTGGGAGCAAAGGAAGTCGCTGACCGAAACGGCAGCGTCCTGATCTTCGATGACGAAACCGGAGAGCAGATCGAGCTGGACTACCGTGGAACCCCGGAGGATGTCCTGGCTAGGCTCTCACCGCCCGATGCGGCCAAAGGGCCGGGGCGACCGAAGCTGGGCGTCATCGCCCGCGAGGTCACTCTGCTGCCTCGCCATTGGGAGTGGCTGGGCAGTCAACCCGGCGGTGCGTCCGTCGCGCTCCGCAAGCTGGTGGAGGACGCCGCGAAGGCGAACGCGGGCGGCGACCGGATTCGCCGGGCGCGGGAGGCGGCCTACCGGTTCATGTCGGCCATGGCGGGGAATCTGCCCGACTTCGAAGAAGCGACGCGATCTCTCTTCGCGGGAGATGCCGGACGATTCGAGAGCCTGACCGAAGCCTGGCCGACCGACATCCGGGATCACGCACGGGTTATGGCGGGGGCTGCTTTCGACTGATCCGCCACCACCCCCTCGATCCTCGCCACCTCGGCGGCCATGCGGTCCAGTCGGTCCGCCAGAGCGCGGATCGGGGCCACATCGACATTATGGTCGTCCTGGCCGTTGAGTGCGTCCAGGGCGGCCTGCAAAGCCGCTCGCGTGGCCTCGATCTTCGAGCGTGCCTCGGCCAGGTCGTCGAGCGGGTCGGTCATAGGAGCTTTCGGTTAGGGTTGGACTCCATTTAAGGGCAGATCGACGGAAAATGGTATCTGTACGGGTGTTTAGAACCGACTAACGGGCTGAAGGCGGCCCCCCTTGTGTCGAGTAGCCCATCGGCGAAATCTAAACTCGCTTTGCCATGCAAAGCATGATCCGGTAGGATGACGCCCCTCGAATCACAGTCGATCCCAAACCAAAAAGGCCGTCCCGTGGTCGCAATGATTCTTGCCGTGCCCCTGACCGTTGGAGGCTGGGTGCCGAGCTTAGCTCTACGCGCTGCTGGGGAATCGCCCCGAGCACCAATTTCGCTGCTTGAGCCATTTTTTTAAAATCGAATGGATTTCGATCCGGAGGCTGGGTAATTTGGGCCGCCTGTGTCGACGAAGACCCATTCCCAAAGGCGAGCTACCATGATCAACTCCAACGGCCGTACCCCCTTTTCTGGGCGAAGTTCACGTACGCCCTTGTTCTCAAAAGTCCGCGAACTGATTGACCTGGCGACCGCCGCCTGCCGTCACGGTTCGCCGCCGGCCGACGAACTCCTTGAGCGATCCAGGGAGATGAAACTTACGCGGCGGGCCTATCTCGCGGGATCGGCGGCGGCCCTGGCGACACTGGCCGGCGGGACGAGCTTTGCTCGCGGGGTCAAGTCCGCGTCGCCGCGTGCCACGGCCGGCGGGACCCTTCCGAAGATCGTGGTCATCGGCGGCGGGATCGCGGGCCTGAACGCCACCTACATCCTGAAGAGGGCCGGGATTCCGGCCACCCTTTACTCGGCGGACAGGCGGATCGGCGGGCGCATGTTCTCGATCACCGGCCTGATCGGGGCGGGGCTCACCACCGAGCTGGGAGGCGAGTTCATCGACACGGACCATTACGAAATGTTGGCCCTCGTCGCGGAGTTCGGCCTCAACCTCCTCAACTCCTCGGGTGACCCGCTTTCCACCACCTACTACCTCGGGGGCCGCCATTATACCGACGCCCAGTTGCTCCCAGAGCTGATCCCCCTGGCCTACCGGTTTAATCAGGACTTGAGTGCGGCCCCGGCCAACGTCTCTTACCTCAACCGGAACCCGCAAGCCGTTTACCTCGACCGGACGAACCTCCAGAAATACCTCGAACGGGTCGGGGCGACGGGGCCGGTCTTCCAGCTCATCAAATCGGCCTACGTCGGGGAAGAGGGCCTCGACCTGGATCGGCAGTCGGCCCTTGGCTTCCTGCTCCAGTTCGGTAGCGCCCCCTTCGAACCGGTCGCGCCCATCAACCTCCTGGGTAACAGCGACCAACTCTTCAAGGTCCAGGGGGGCAACCAGCAGGTCGTTCAGGAACTCGCCGCGCGGGTCGCCGATCGGCTCGTGACGGGGAGGAGGTTGGCGCGGATCAAGAGCCGGGGGGCGGGATACGTCCTGTCCTTCGAGACCGACAACGGGCCATCGCATGACGTCGCCGCCGACGTAGTGATCATGGCCATCCCGTTCTCGACCCTCCGCGACGTCGAGGTGGACGTGCCGCTCCCCGCCGTCAAGCGCCTGGCGATCGAGAGGATGTCGTACGGGACCAACAGTAAAATCCAGGTCGGCTTCAAGACCCGGTTCTGGAGGCAATTGGGGTCGACCGGGACGTCGTACACCGACGCGGCTTACGGGTCGTCCTGGGATTCCACGCTGGGCGAGCCGGGGGTCGAGGGCGGCTTGACGCTCTACCACGGCGGTGCGGCCGGCCTGGCCACCGGCAAAGGCTCGGCCGCCGACCAGGCGGCACATTTCTTGCCCTCGGTCAACGCGGCCTTCCCCGGCGCGTACCACCAACCGAACGGGCGCGCCGGTAGGGCCCAGTGGCCCGAGAACGAGTTCGTCAAGGGGAGCTATTCGACGTACGGGGTGGGAGAATTCACGGCGTTCGGCGGGGCCCAGTTCTTCCCGGTCGGGAACCTACACTTCGCCGGCGAACACTGCTCCTACCCGTTCTACGGGTACATGAACGGCGCCGCCACGACCGGGCGCCTCGCCGCCCAGGACGTCCTTGCCAAGGTCATGTCCTGACGAGCAAGCAGGGGGCAGAAGCCGTCTAAGGGGGGGGGTCGACGGACGATAAGCCACCGTTGACCTCTTTTTCCTCCGCCGGGTCGCCCTGGGAGGTTTTTGACCGAGGGTGTGTAGACAATATCTGGCTCGATGCCCAAACTACCCAAAATTCGTCTACCCGCCCTGGGGCGTTACTTCACGGTCGGCGGAAGTGCGGTGGATGTCGACCTTGGCCTCAAGGATCTCGCCACACAGCCGACCGGGGACGCGACTGACCCGTAAAACCCAAACGGTTTGCGTCGAGGATTTATGCGCCACCCGCATGCTCACTGCTAATTACCATAATACCTGTTTACTGAGTTGCAGAATCGGTGAAGTAGGCCGGACACTGAAACCGTTGCGATTATTGATTCGGGAAGTAGCGCCTGAACTGACGCTCCTTCAGGAAGTTCATGGCATCCCCTGTTACTTGCTCAGGCGAACTGACGGCTTGCGGATTGTCTTTGGACTGGTTGGCGGCAATTTCGACTATCGAACGGACATTGCGCAGATAATCCTGCCACTCGCAGGCCATTTTGAAGGCTTTCCGCTCATCCTTCTGAGCGCCGCGAAGATATAGTTCTTGGGTGTCGTCGTGCTCGAACCCCAGCAGCGTGTTCAGCTCAAGAATCGTTAGGTTGGATCGCATATCAATTACCGCTATTATCATCGTTGTTCATATGCCGCGCGGAGGGCTTATTGTTGGAAACAGAGAACTGTCATCCGGGAATTTTGCATCGATCTCGCCGTTCGATATTCGCACGACGACATGACACGTTCCGAGTGGCTCTGTAACAAAATCGATAAACTCAACTTTTGGGACCGAACCTTCTCGATAGATGCTCTCGAAGTAAAGTTGAACCGCCGCGTTGATCGTGGCCTGGTTAAGATAAATTGTATTGTTACCTTTCATTACTCTATCCTTTCGCGGTTAATCTTGGCGGCTGCGGGAGGGTTTCAGCGAACCCTCTCAAGTTGCTAACCAGAGTCGAACCGGCGACCTCAGCCTTCGTGGCTGCGCTCTAATCCAGCTGAGCTATAGCTTCTTGTGCTACCGCAGCCATAAGTAAATCGCCTTCCTCACGATTGCCCAAGCATCTGGGCGAATTTGACGGCGTGCTCCCATCCCTTGTCGTGCGCAGGGAACCGGGCGATTGGTGACAGGTGGCCACCTTCCAAGAAATGTGGATCAATGACCTTCTGTCGTTCGACATGGTGGGGCTGGCAATAATAGACCATAATTTTGTTCCCGCCAAAGGTAGTGCAATCCGGGTAGTTTATGAGGCAAACCGTAAAGAAACCGATCGCTTCCAATTTCTTGATGTAGAAGCGATGCGGGTTCGGGTTCGGCAAAACGCGAGGGCAAGAAGGCGAATCGCTAAATAGTTTCAGTCCCATAACTCGATGTCCTATCAGTTACTCAAGCTGCCAGACCGTCGGAATTGATTCCGTTTTCTCGCATAACGCGCTTGAGTTCGAGATTTGCATTAGTCGTGCGTGAGACTCGCCCATTGGCGTTGCCTATCTGGATGGTCTGCTCCGATACTGTCTTCTCAAGCTCCGCGATCCGTTGCCGCTGTTGGCCAATCTCTTGCCGTAGCGACATGACCTCCCTCCGGTCAAGGACCGCCATTAATCTATCCAAAATGTTTATCATACTATCCTCGCTTTCCACTCCATTGGTCAGGCTCCAAATTCTTCCCACGCCGCGATGCTCACCGGTGTGACTTGGCGGGCCAGATCACGCATCGCCTCCGCATAGACCCTGATCTCGTACTGGGCGTGCGAATGGTCGCGAAGGCTCAGGAACCGCATCAGGTTCAAGAGGTTGACCGTCCCGAACATATGGCTGTAGGTTGCCACCGGCAGGACCGAGCGGGCGACCTCGCGAGCAACGCCTTTCGACAAGGCGTACCGGTAGGCTTCGAATGCCGACTTGTAGGACGACTTGAACGCGGCTTCCAAAGCTACCGCATCGCCGTCCGCCACGACTCCATCGCTGCCCTGCTTGTTTTTCACTGCCTGGGCGCGGAACGGGGGCAGGTAGATTTCTTCCGGCAGCTCGCGGTAGCGGGCTGACAACTCATTGTAGGCCCACGTCCGGTGCCGGTGCCACTGGCGGAGGACGAAGATCGGGGCCTTGACCTCGAACGTGAACGTGACGGCCTCGAACGGCGTGTGGTGCTTGTTCTTCTTCAGGTACTTGATGAGACGGGCGTCCGAGCCTTCATCTTCCCCAGCACGCCATTCCTCGTCATAAGAAACGCGTGCCGCACGGACCACCGACAAATCGGAACCCATCGAGTCAACCAGACGGACGAACCCATGGTCTAGAACTTCAATTTTCTCAGGCTGCTGCATTCGCCGGGACTTTCACTTCGTTGTTGCTCTCCAGACGCTGAATCTCGCGGTCGATGTACCACCTCGCTTTTTTCAGATCTTCCAGGCCGTTCTTGTGGTCGGTGCGCCAGAGATATTTCATGGCGTTGCCGAGGTTGAAATTCATGTGCTCGACCACGGTGATGCACTCCACGCCGGATGGGTGGCTGTTGTAGTGCTTCGGATGATCCACGTTGTCAGTCATTGCCTTTCTCTGTTCACTCAATAAATACTAGGTTAACCTGCTGCCCGCGGAAGCGGCCACATCAGAACGGGCTGCTGTAACTTCTCAGTGCAGACAGGGCAGACCACGCCGTCGATTCTATGAATTACGCCATTGTCGAGAACCGAGCTCTTTTCGTTGATCGCCTGGGTCATCTTGTGCGTCTTGCACTTTCTACAGAACCATTCCTGCATACTACTCTCCTGTACCGTCTTATGGTTAATCCAACCGCATCGTCGCGCCTTTGAAGAATAATCCGCTGCACACAACGCCAGTCACCTTCTTGCCGTCCTTGGTCACAGCTGAAAAGCCAGTTTGATACCAATCGTCATCGGAGCAGCCAAACCAGCGATACCCAGTAACGTTGAACGAAGCCCAACCTTGCTCTTCGGAATATTTCTTGACATCGTCCGCTTTCGTACAAGCGCACAGCATCATGAGAATCCCGACTGCAAATATCTTTTTCATTTTGTCCTCTCAAACTCGGTTTCAGTTATGGGATGGTAGCCGTGTTGGCGACTGCGCTACTAATCGCCTAGCCTTGCGGGTTCGGCATCCCAAATTCAGATCGTTTACTCTGCTATCGAGGCAACCTCGACATGAAGGCCAACCTCTTCGCAATAGGATTCGGCTATATCACAAGCCAGTTTGATAATACGCCTTCTTGCCTTTGATTCGCTGTCGGACAGACCATCATCATCCATATTGTCGTAGCAATCTTCTAAATCGCCAGCAGTATTCTCAAAGCGGCAATAGCTCATATTACCCATAAATCCCTCCAGTTTACTTCTTGTCTAAAAATTCCCAGTGCGCAGGAATTCTGCGTAAAAATCCTTGGGCCATTAGTTTATTGACGTGATAATCGACAACCGAAAGACTCCTAATATTAAATGCTTTCTTGATGTCTCGAAATGTTGCATGAGGATTAGCTTTAAGGAACGCTAACAGCCTTTTCCTATCGAATTTGCCGTTGTTATTTTTTCTTCCGTCGTTTGGCCTGTTGTAGCAACAATTTGCGGCCTTGAGCCGTTGGATCAATTCTTCTTCTTTTAGGCAATAAAGTTTCTTGTCTTCAATTTGCTCAATGATTTCGAACTCGAAAACTTCTTCTCCATAGTCCTCGAAATCGTTGCCCATTTGCTCTATGTGATGGATTCCATTTCGGAGGTCTGCAAAATGCATGGCTTTTCTCTTTAGAAAATTACTGGTGCTGCCGCAATAGACCATCCCATTTGCCGTGCAAGTTATGGTATAAACTCCCGATTTCATGGCCGAGCCTTTGTGACCAAATGATTGAAATCTACGCCACACCAGTTAACCAGCTTGGCCAGCGAATCTGCATCGGGCTTTTTGCCTGTGCGAATACGGGAAACCGTAGACGCCGAGACGCCAGACTCAGAAGCTATGCCAGCCCAATCAAGCCCAGACGCTTTCCGTTTGATGTCCAGCGCCATGACCAGGGCATCGATGTTGAAGCTCACATTCTGCATTTCTGAACCCGCTGCAATTAATTCGATAACTGCACAGTATTGCATCCTTGCAACCAAGTCAACAATTATTTCGCATAAGTTCTATTAGCGGCATTAGCGCCACACAATCCCGCTGAAACGCGCAGTGAGCGCCATTTTGCTGGACAAGACATGTGGCGCTGCTACACTCGAATTCATGGAAAATGCCCTTACAGTTCACTCTTTAATCACAAAATATCTTGCGTGGTGCGGCAAACATCGCTCACCTCGCACGCTCGAATGGTACACCGGCCATCTCGACAACTTCCTCGACCACCTGGGCGATGCCAAAGACACGCCAGCGGCGGAGCTGAAGCCGTACCACGTCATCGAGTGGATCGACGCTCAGACGGGCTGGGGCGATAATTACGCTCGTGGGGCGAATGTAGCTGTCCAGCGGGCCTATAACTGGGCGGAAGAGGTCGGTTATCTGACCAGTACACCTCTCAGGAAGATGAAGAAGCCACCCGCCAAGGCTCGGGACCAATACATGACGCCCGATGACTTCCAGCAGCTCCTAGGCTTGCTGGATGAGCGTGATCCGTTCCGTGATCTACTCCTGTTCGTCTGGCACACTGGCTGCCGTCCGCAGGAGGTCAGGCACATCGAACCGCGACACGTTGAATTGGATAACGAGCGGATAGTTTTCCCAGCTGAGGAGTCCAAGGGAAAACGGAAAAAGCGGATCATCTATATGCAAGGAGTGGCGTTAGAAATCGTCACGCGACTCATGGCGAATCGCAATAACGACGGCAAACTCTTTAGGAACAGGCGTGGTGCAGCCTGGACGAAGTTCGCTCTGTGCAACCGGTTCCACCGTCTGAGTCAAAAGACCGGCAAGCGAATGTTCTGCTACCTCGCTCGTCACGGCTGGGCGACCCGCAAAATTCTCCAGGGGCACGGCTTCCTTACGGTCGCGGCCTGCATGGGGCACACCGACGGCAGTATGGTTGCTAAAGTCTATTCGCACATTGATAAGGACGATGCCCACCTGAAACGAGCACTGGCGGACTAGGCGGCATGCTGGTTCACAAGGGGATTGTCATTCGCGTAAAGCCAAATGCTAAGCAAAGAGCCAAACTTGAACAACATTTTGGTCATAATCGGTGGGTATGGAACCATTTTCTTGCAAAGCGTCAAGAGGATTACAAGCGAGATAAAACGTCGAGCGATTTTTATAAGGATTCTGCGGCATTCACGAAGATTAAACAGCAGGCCGAGTTTGACTGGCTTTATGAAGCTTCACGAGCTAGCACTCAACGTACCCTAAAAACCTTAGACAACGCTTGTCGGCAATTTTTCAGAGGGAAGGCCAAAGTTCCTCGCTTTAAGAGCAAACGCCACGACCAAGCTTTCACTGTCTGCGGGGACATTTCGATCAGAGGCAACCGCATCTGCCTGCCCAAATTCAGTGAGGGGCTGCGATTCGCACGCGATATCCCAACCTTCACGAAGATCAATAATGCTACGGTTCGCAAGACGGCGGATGGCCATTATTACATTAGCTTGTCTGTGGAGGTAAACGTTGAAGCCAAGCCAGCCGCTGGTCAGCAGGTCGGCATTGACCTTGGCCTGATCGAGTTCGCGGTGCTGAGCAACGGGAAGCGGATCAAGGCCCCAAAGCATTTCCGGCGGCAGCAGGCCGCGTTGAAGCGGGCGCAGCAACACTTATCCAGAAAGAAGAAAGGAAGCAATAGAAGAGAAGAGCAGAGGAAGAAGGTGGCGGTGATCCAGCGGAAGATAGCCAATTCTCGCAGGGATTTCCACCACAAGGCCAGTGCGTTCGTCGTCAACAACTTCGACACGATTGCTGTGGAGAACCTGGCCGTCAAGAACATGATCCGCAACCCGTCGCTGTCGAAGTCCATCGCAGACGCGGGCTGGGGGCAGTTTCTTGACATGCTGAGCTACAAGGCACGCTGGTATGGCCGGGAGCTGCTGCAGGTCGGCAGGTTCTACCCCAGCAGTAAATCGTGCGGCGGGTGCGGGTTCATCGTGGATTCACTACCGCTCGATGTGCGTCACTGGGATTGCCCGGCCTGCGAATCGAAGCTAGACCGCGACGTGAACGCGGCTAACAACATCCTGAGGGAAGCCCTCAGATCGGGGCGTCAGTCTCCGATTACAGGCGTCGAGGCGGCGTAAGACGGCTGCTGGTTTACCAGCGGCTGCGGCTGTCGATGAAGCGTCCACACAACATGGCGTGTACTGACACCCTCCGTTACTCTTTTTTAGAAGAGATGAGGATTGTAGCGGTGCAATTCCCTAGAAGTGTACTGTCTACTCGTATGCGATATCAAGCGATGGCAAGGTCCGCTAAATGCTCCGGTCGACCAAACCGAAGTGTGCTGCCTGGCAGCAAAGCTCAGCGGATTTATAGCGCCGAGAACGGCGTAGATACTCACGTCGTGTGATTTTTCTGGAAGACGACATTCGGCGACAGAATGTCCCTTATGTCTTCAAACCCCTTCGGGTTGCGGCTTCTCGCAACAAACCGAATTCACTTTGAACGGCATCGCAATTGCTTGTGGACACTGTTCCTAGGTTTTACAAGCTTCATCCAGGTGACGAAATTACCCCCCAGGGCTGACCGAGATTCTGTCGTCGCTGGAAATCCCGCAGGATTCTGAGCTTGAGTCCCGCAATAAGATTTATGTTTATGTATTCAAATCATTAGAATCGAATGGTCCCAACCTATGGCGAATCCGGCCCAGAAACAGACCGAACCGGACCTGCCCGCCGCGACAGTGCTGACGTGGTATCAGGTCACGCTTTCGGCCATCGGTGACGCGGTGTTGACGACCGACCCCGAGGGCCGCATCACCTACATGAACCCCGTGGCCGAGTCGCTCACCGGTTGGGTCGCCGCTGAGGCCCACGGAAGACCCTCGGAAGAGGTCTTCCGCATCGTCACTGAGGATACCCACAAGCCCGCCGAACAGCCGGTGAGGAAGGTCATCGACACGGGCCTCGTTCGCGGGCTCGCCAACCACACTCTCCTCATTTCCAAGGACGGGACCGAGCTTCCTATCGACGATAGTGCCGCCCCGGTCTGGGACGCGGACGGAAAGCTCATCGGCGTCGTCATGATTTTCCGAGACATGTCGGAACGGAGGCGGAGTGAGAACCTCATCGAGGCGGCCAGGGGATTTGCGGAGAGCATCGTCAGCACGGTCCGAGAACCGCTCCTTGTCCTGAACGCAGACCTTCACGTCAAGTCGGCAAACCATTCGTTCTACAAGATGTTCCAGGTCGAACCGTCCGAGACCGAAGGTCAGTTCGTCTATGACCTAGGTGACGGACAGTGGGACATCCCGGCTCTCAGGAGGTTGCTGGAGGAAATCATCCCTCAAAACAGCTTTTTCGACGACTTCGAGGTGGAACACGATTTTGATACCATCGGTCCGAAGACGATGCTGCTGAATGCCCGCCGCTTCCCACCCGAGGGAAAGTGGGATCTAATTCTCCTCGCCATTGTGGACATCACCGAACGCAAGCGGCTTGAGGTGGAACGCGAGGGAATGTTGCAGGCAGCCAAAGCGGATGCGGCCAAACTTGCCGATGCTGACCGCCACAAGAATCAGTTCCTGGCGATGCTCGCCCACGAGCTTAGGAACCCGCTCGCCGCCGTGCAGAACGCCGTCGAAGTCTCCTCACGTTCCGGCTCGAAAGATGACCTCGAGTGGAGCCGAGACGTCACCGCACGGCAGGTCGGCAACTTTGCCCACCTCATCAACGATCTCCTGGACGTCGCCCGCATCACCGAAGGCAAGATTCAGCTTCACAAGCAATTCATCGACGCCGCCTCGGTCATCCGTCACGCCATCGAGGCCGTCAAGCCCATCATCGGCGAGCGGAAGCACGAGTTGCTCGTCTCGTACACGTCTAACGATTTGATACTCGAAGCCGATTCGACCCGGCTGGAACAGATTCTCGTCAACCTGCTCGCGAACGCCGCCAAGTACACGCCGTCCGGGGGTCGAATCCAGCTCGACGTCGGAATCCAAGCGAAAGACGTGGTCTTCCGCGTCAAGGATAACGGCGTTGGCATCTTGCCGGATTTGCTTCCCAGGATGTTTGACCTCTTCACCCAGGCCGATCGCTCGCTCGACCGCTCGGAGGGAGGTCTCGGCATCGGGCTGACGCTCGTCAGGTCGCTCGCCGAACTCCACGACGGCACCGTCACGGCAACGAGCGACGGACCCGGCAAGGGGAGCGAGTTCGTCGTCCGGCTCCCCGCCGCCGAAGGCCGGGGAGGGTCTGAATCCGGTGGGAAGGGGGGGACAGAGGGTTCTTCGACCCGGAGCTATCGCGTCCTCGTTGTCGACGACAACGCGGACACGGCGAACGGGATGGCTAGGCTGCTCAAGTTCTCGGGGCATGAGGTCCGGGTGGCCCATAACGGCGAGGACGCCCTCGACGTTTCTCGTGCATATCGACCCGAGGTCATGCTCCTTGACATCGGTCTTCCCGGCATGGATGGCTACGAGCTGGCGTCCGCCCTCCGGCGGGAGGAAGGGAGCAACAACTCGGTACTGATTGCCGTCTCCGGGTACGGGGAAGAGCAGGCACGAGACCGCTCGAAAGCGGCGGGATTCAACCACCATTTGGTCAAGCCTGTCAATTTTGATATTATCCTCGCGATCATCGGCGACTTGTAAATATAAATCGATTTAAATCATAGAATTCAAACGATTGGTCCTTAAATCGATTGGGGCCATAATATACCTTATGCCCCCAAATCTGGGCAAAAGCTCTGAACAGCGCCCTGATTCGCCCACCCAAGAGGATCGATATTTTGGGAGCAAAAGCTCTTGTAAGCGCGCACCATCTGCCGAGCGCTAGGAAGATCTTGCTAGCGATTACAACCTGCGGGCATTCGCGTGCTTCGTTCCGGCAAACCGGAGTAGCTTTGGCGTGTGGAGACAGGGCTGATCTGACGATATCCGAAACCTCATTCCGTTAGCATTAAGCCTGTGGTGAAAGTTTAGTCCAGCTCAACGAATACTTCCATCGGCATTAATAAAATCGGCATGGACGACAAGAACTGTATCGACGCCTCTAGCCTGGTATGCAAACCCACCCACAAACAACTCGGCCTTATTTGATTTTATGTTGTGGTCGTAAATCCACACGGCACACCCACTAATTCCGCCAAGTGCCGTTACAGTCGGCGTGTTGTCTGCATAAGTCATCACCGCATCGCCGTCTTCATCATGAAGGATAAAATGTCGGTCGCTGACCGATACTACCGGTCGTGTAAACTCCATTAGTGGTTTGATTGCCAACCCCGATTCAAGAATTAGCAGTTGTCCTGGATATCCGATAAGATAGCCCAGCATTCCCTTTTCAGCTCTTCGCCCAGGCCACCTTGGGTAATGGACATGTCCCTTTCCAGTCAAAATGACATCTTCCTTGCGGATGGATAAGGTAGCTAAATCTAAGTCACTACCGATGCCAAGAACATTAGCCGCCGAGATGTCCATGAAAGCCTTTCCTTGTGCACCTGACATGGCAAGGATAGTTGTCGCGTCTGCTGCACGAAGCTTGAGGAACTCATCGTAAACATGTCCGCAGGTCACGAGCATTTCGGCCTGATCCGTGGCAAGTAGTAAGCCAGTTCCCTGGTTCACCAGTCGCGAAGGATGCCCTTGGTTAATCGTCAACATGACCGTGCATTGCATGACCTGGTCTTTGATCCAAATGCATAGCTCATTAAAAGTCATGATTCACCTGCATCAAAATCAGCAATAGGTCGATGATCGGCTGGCCAAAGTCTTTACCGGGTATTATCGCAGAACCGCGAATCGGTTGCCACCGAATAAGCGCTATTCAGCCACCCAATCGTCAGGTCGATGGACATGGAAAATCTCCTTTATGAGTTCCAGTAAAGTATTGCCAGGGCGGCGTACACCAAACCTGTTATGGTATTGAACGCACAACTCTCGCCAGCGAACCAAACGCTGGCAAGAATAGCAAAGAACTCGAAATGTGTCATGGTATACCGACTCCTGGTAGATTGGCCATTTCTAATAACCAATTTCCATGGCAAGCCTGACTAAATGGACACCAGCACGCCAAATTCTTGCCACGCAGGGTTTGCTGAATATCTACCAGATTGGCTTCGGACAGCATAAAAAAAGTCATGGTGTTGAAAGGTAGGCGATGGGAGTATGGTAAAAGGTCAGCAACGTATTTCTCAACGCACTCCGCTGCGGTGCCGTCCTTGCCTATGATAAATGGATTCCCCCAGCGGCTACCGCGACCGACGTAGACCGTGTTCTCTGGCATTCGCCAGCCCTTTGTTCTTTTGCGTTGAATCCTAATCGGCATGCCATTTCTCATCGTTTGAATCGTCGCGCGGCATCCAGTAACGAACATTGCCGCCAGCTACTTTAAGCCATGCTGCCCGGCATGTTAGTTCCTGTGGAAACACAAGCTGAGAAGCGATCATATTGTAGCGGAATTCCGCGTCTTGTTCTTCGACGTAATCGCACGTTATGAATCCGTTTCGTTTGTGATCTAAGGTGCGAGTGATAACGTACCCTTTTTTGCCATCCTGAGTCATGGTGTTTCCTCGCTTTTAGAAACAGTAAGCTTATGCTGGCACTCCAACTGATCCGCGTTGCGTGTAATGACCACATGGTCGTTCCGGGAGAGTATGACCATCGACCGCCCCGGCTTCAAATGCGAGAGGCAGGCCCGGAACAGGTATCCTGCCTTGCCAGCTCCTGGCGAGAGGCGTAACGTGATATCGCTTTCGTCGCTCATGGCTCCTCGCCTTCTATTCGGTATGTTGCTCAAGTTTGTTGCATCGACAACAACGCCGTGCTTCTTTTATGCCCCATTGGTTATATAAAATGTGCCAGTCATGGCCCCATTCACTACAAAGAATCCAATATCGCAACTTAATCATCCCCGCCTCGGTTGTTCTTCTTTGTCGTTAGAGTTCCTCCATTCACGCAGCTTACTGGTTGCGTTTCGAACCCAATTTGTAGCCTGGGCGACATCCTGCCCGAGATCAATCCGCTTCTGATCATCGGAGCCGATCAGTTTTAAGAGCCACCTCGGTGCATGGCGATTGTGATCTTCCGAGTGGCAGCTAGTAAACCCTTGACCATTTACCAGGTTCGCCGCCGCTTTGGTTAGCTTGGTGATGGCGTCGTCAACAAGTCGCAAATCAACATCGGGCGGAGTAACCGCTTCCCGCTCGGGTGTGCTGAGCAGGTTTGTCAGTAAGTTTTTGGTCTTGTCGCGGGCATCAAGCAAACGTTCATCTGGTGTTTGGCGAGCGTCCAGAAAGCCGATTTCGTAATTCAACCGCTCCAGTTCCGATATCGCCATTCCGATATCGGATTGATCGACCGGCTTTTGATCCATCGTAGGATGTCGATTTTGCTGTTTATGGCATTCCTCAATGGTCATGCACTGACAGCCGCAAGCTGGGCATGCAGTATTGTGATCAATCATCACCTCATCCTCCCCTTATCCCTCTCCACACTCTCATTAAGCTTGTACCAGCCACCTAATGCTGCAAACACCACCGTGGCGAACATAAGCGCCTTTTCCAGTTTGGTGTCAGCATGGGGTGTTTCTGGCATGCCTTTTAACTCGTTCTGACGGTTTCGGCCAATTCGATAGTCTTTTCCATAACGTATCTATCTACATGGTTGGCAAGCAACAGCGCCTTCAAAGCAAATAATGCTCGTTCTTGGCTTAGGCCATCTATTCTGTTTTGAATATCAACCGCTTTACGTAATAGGTCTACTTCTTGCGGTATATTTGTTATTGCCATATTCATTCCTTTATTATCATCATCTCACCCATTCCCTTTTACATTCCTCTTCATACCTCTGCGCCATATCCATTGCCGCATGCCGATAGGTGATAAGCACATCCTCTTGCCGGTTCACCCATTCCTTAAAGCCGGATATGGTGGGTTCCTTGCGGATTTGGTCGGTATAGGTCATAAAGCTTCCTTTCGCTTGTGCTTCGCATACTATTCATCATCCCTTTGTCGGTTTGCCGTGCGCAATATGCCAGCAAAAGCAATGGGGGCACTCGTAGGTTTTCCAAATGGCTGGTTGCTTCTGCATGTTGACGTGGTAGTTGGCAGCCGCCTTTGTTTGAAAACCGTTTTTTGCTCCACACATGCGAAATTTCTTGTCCGCGTTACTCATTATCCCTATCCCTCGTACAGACTACTTTGCGTTTTTCCGCCTTTCGTTGAACCTTTGTGTTGTTCGCGATGGTCTTGGCAAAGCTGTCGCTCGTGATGTATCCACCATGGTTCACATACAGGCTTCGGAACAGCCCCATAATGTTCGGACGCAGGTGATTCGCAACCGCAGGGTCGAACATGGCTCCAAATGCTTTTTCCAATTCGAAAATGGTTTTAATCGCTACCTCTCCTGCGATCTTCGATGCGTTATCAGACCGATTGCGTTCCGCCTCTCTCACGCCCTTGGTGCAGGAGTAGCAATATTCTGGATAGCCGTGATCAGATCCAAGATACTCGCTGCACCCCGCACACAGGCAACCGTCTAACATCATCTCTGCTATCTCGCCCATAACTTCTCCCTACTGAACAATTACTATAGCCCACTATGGGCGGTTACCGGATTCTTTCTCCGGTGCCTGGTCGTCTTTATTGACATAATCCGTAAGGACTTTTCTCGCCAGAGAGCTGACCTTTTTCGGCTTTGCCATCTTCGTCAGTTTCCGCCACACCTTATTATCAATGCGTATGCAGCGGATTGGTGTTTCATTTGTTTTTGTCATAGGACTATCTGTAATACACGTTGTATTACGAGTCAACCATTATTTTGCACCAAGCGTAAACAAAAAACTGCCCTGAGGGCTACCACGGCAAATCGATCTCGTTTTCGGTTTTTGAAGCCCTCGCCCTGTCCCGCCAATATGACGGGTCGCAATCCGGCTCGCACAGAACGGGTAGCTCTTCCGAAGCTATAAACGCCCCTGCGGCAAGCTGCCGGTCGAGCTTCTCATCGACCAGGGCGGCGATCTGGTGTTCGTTGCGGCGTGAACGGAGCCAGGACATGGCGTCTGGGATGGAGCCGTTGAAATAGCGGCTGGCGAGTGCCTGCATCCCTCGCTTGCCAAGGTCGCGGAAATGATCCCGGCCATGCTTCGCCAGTGTCGCCTTGCCGCCCGCTGATCCCGATTTTTCCATCCGGCATCGGTAGCACGGTCGGTTGATTCGCGCAACGGCCGAACGGAGTGAGCCGCCGCCCGTGAAAATGTCCTCCTAAACCAACCTAATGACCGTGCTGCGCCTGTCCCCCGCCGTCTCGATGACGAACCGCTGGCCGTTGTGCTCGTGCCGGGTGAGGATGGGCTGGCCGTCCAGGTGGTCGCTGACGCAATGCGCGATAAGGGCGTCGATCATCGGCTTTCGGGGGATGGCCTGAAGGAAATCGGGATGCGGCAATAGCTGGCCTGTGCGGAATTTGCTGACCATGGCAACCTCGATTCTGAAGCAACAACCAACGGGAGGAGCGGGGAATGGGCTTCCGTACCCGGTAGCGGTTAGCCTTCCGGCTTCGGCTGCAAGCCGGTGAGGTAGTCGGCGGCCTTCTGTGCGGCGGCGGCTGCCGTGAAGATGTAACGGTGATCCGCCTTCATGGCCTGAACCCAAAAGGCGAGGTAAGAGGCGTGATCCTCGCGGGTGACGGGCTCGATGCCGAGCTGTGCAGCGAGGAAACAGGACGCCAGTTCGGCAAGGATTTCCTCCCTGGCGTAGGCTTCGCGGTTGGTCTGCGGCTTCAGGTCGCGGGTGAGGCGTTGCGGCGCTCCCGTCCAGTGGGCCAATTCGTGCAGGGCGGTGCCGTAATAGGTTTCCGGCGACTCGAACGTTTCAAAGGGCGGCAGGTTGATGAAATCCTCGCTGGGGCGGTAGAAAGCCCCTCCGCTGCCGTGCCGGATCGTGGCGGCGGTGTTGGCAACAAAGGCGTCGGCCTGGTCGATGCGCTGGGCGGTGTCGAGCGTCTGAACGGGCTTGGCGGTGTATTTGTCGGGCAGGCCGTCGCACTGTTCGGCGGAAAAGACGATATAGGTTTTCGTCAGCCAAAACCGGGAATCGGCTTCGCTACCATCCTCTGTCGTCTCCCGCTTGGTGATCGGCTCGCAATAGATGATGGGGATGCCCTTCTCGCCCTTCCGCACGCTACCGCCGTCGAGCTTGGCCTGCCGGAAGGTCATGTAATACGGGCTGCTATAGCCTCGTGCGGTGGCGGCAATCCAAAGCAGGATTACGTTTGCGCCTTTGTACGGTTCCCCGTTGTGCCGGAGGGGAATGGTCGCCTCGCCGGCCGCCCAAGGGCGACGCCAAGGCGGGAGATTCCCCTGTTCCAGCGTGGCGACAATAGACGCGGTCACGGTTTCATACAGGGACGCGCTTTGCATGGTCTGCCTCCCAGAATCGGGAATCGGTCAGCGTGCGGCACTCGCCGCCATCGCTGTCGATACAGGCAGGCATTGAATAAAGCGGAAGTCACCCGAAGAGCTTGAGGGTCAAGCGGCGGCTGCACAAACGAAGTGCGGAAGCTGACGCGCAGCGCCCTTGACGGAGCGTGAATTACGGGAAGGTTAGGCAATTAAAAAGCCTATCGTACTTGCGCCTTTCGACGCTTTCTGATAGGCTCCCCAAGTGTTCAATTTGGAGTTTTATTATGACCGGTTTGTTGACGGGCGCAAGCCCATTTCTGCTGCTCATGCACGAACAGTGGAAACCCGTAGTTGGGTGGGAAGGCTTGTATGAGGTTTCAAATCTTGGTCAGGTTCGCACTCTTGGACGGAAAGACCGCAATGGTCGAACCGTAAGGCAAATCGTTCGGTCTCAAGTAAAAAGCAACTGCGGCTATTATCAGATAACGCTGTATCATCTTGATCGCGTAGAGAATGTCACAGTGCATAGTTTGGTTGCTCGGGCGTTTCTTGGTGAGAGACCCGATGGACTATGCGTGCATCATTTTGATGGCGGCAGGACGACTAATGTTCTTGTCAATCTCAAGTATGTCACGCCGTCTCACAATATCTATGTGAGTGTAATGCCTTGCAAAGAATCACATCCCCATGCGAAACTAACCGATGCAAAAGTTGAGGAAATTCGCCGTCTATATAAGACGATGCCGAACAAAACATTAGCAGAAACATTCGGCATATCGACGGCGTGGTTATGGAAACTTGTGACTAATCAGAATTGGAAGAAGGTTCGGGATGGCCAATTATCTAATACCGGCAGGCTGGTGGCGTAGCGCAGTCCATTTGGGATCACTCGGCGGCTATACCACGTTCCGTAACTTTAGACAGATTGCTGAGCAATACTTTCGGCGGGATTTCGTCGTTCTTCCAATCGATCGTGGCCAGCGCATTATCACCGAACGGCTTGATGTCCGTTACTATGCCTCTGGCGTGGGGGATGTCGCCGGTATATTGCCCAGTGCTGCGCAGGAATGAAGCCTTATACGCGACCCGATCACCGACCTGTATCTTGCTCGTCTTATCCTGCCAGCTAGCCATACATCCCCTACGAGTTCTACTCGCCCGCCATGCTAATCCTGGCCAGCGTTTCTCTGGCGGAAACGGCAGTCGAACCGGTACGCCGCTCGAATCGTTCGATCAGGATTTCGAGTTCCGCAGCGGTCAGCGCCAGTTTGGCTTTCGTGGTTTTCAGGTCGTCTTCCATTTCCTGATAATTCTGCGACCGAACGGGCCACATGCCGGGCTGGATCATAACGGCAACATGCTATAGAGCCGGAGAGCCGCGTCCAGCAGGCAGAATCCCGCAACGAACCAGATGCCCAAAATAACGCTCATCGGGTGTCTCCTGCGCGGCGTTCGCGCCGCCCGCAACTGGCTTCGCAAGTATTCGTTTTCATGCTCCAGCTCGGCGACGTAGCTCGGTTCCTCGATCCGCGTCTTAAAATCGATGACGCTCATCGCCCTCTTCCCCGCCCCTCATCCATCTTCCCCGCCAGGCCTACCGCGTCGCGGACGTTCTCCACGATGTGCTGGTAGTCTTCCCGCACCCAAATCTTGTCACCAGGCTGGTAGGTGAACTTCAGGTGCTCGGGCTGGCCGAGGGCTTCGAGGGTGTCCTTCTCGGCGCGGCTGGGGATGCGGTTGTCGGCGAACTGCACCGCAACCGCTGTGGCGTCCTCGTTCCGCAGCACGCGGATGCCGTTCTTGAACTCCTGCTCGATCACCAGGCCGTCGGGGATGGGGGGGAATCGCGGGCGTTCGGCGTCGATGGCGGCGGCGTGTGTTTCAGGCTGCTCGGTTGGGCTGTCGGTGTGGGACTTCAGGCGGCGGGATTCGAGAATTTTCTGGAATTCGGGGCTGTCACCGAGGGTGGTGATTGGCTCCTGCTTCCGGGCGCGATCCCGGCGTGTGTCCAATACGGTCATAAGCATCCGCTAATGTTCAACTCTGCATAGCGCAACGGGTTATGTTTGTCAATATAAGGCTTGCGCTTATGAAAAACCTGTGGCACAAAAGAAGATGCCCCGCGTGGCTTATGACCACCGAGGCGCGGTAACTGAGATTCTTTTGCGGGAACGAGTTACAAGGACATTGTTATACCATTCACCCGTCCTTGTCAATCCCCTCCTTAAATATCCCAGTTATCCCTAGGCACGTTATGCGGCGAGAACCGATTGGCGTGTCTTTGTATGGTGCATCAATGGTCAGAAAGCACCGACAGGGGGAGTTTATCGAGAGCAACCCTGACTGAGACGCGGCAATGCGTGAAGCTCGTAGCATGAGGGGGATTTTGCCCTCTTCTCATGTGACCTAAGCGACGGATGGCTCCAGTGGCCTGATGTTCCGGTCGGAAACTTCCAGCGTAAGCCTTATGGCGGATGCTAGGGAGTTTTTGACCTTTCGCTCAGGATTCACCAGTAACCTGATACTTAAAGTAAGAGTAAACCTTAAACCATGGAGAGGCGTTATGGCTAAGAAGAAAAGCGTTAAACCTACCCAGCAGGTTGTCATCTATACGGACGGCGGGTGCTGGCCGAATCCAGGCCAAGGCGGCTTTGGTGTTGTAATTCAACGTGATGACGGCAATGAGATCGAACTAAGGAGTTGGGCAAGAATAACTTGACAGATTTCGGAAGTCGCTGCTCTTGTTCAAAGCGATTCAGCGAAGTTTGTCCGACAGGTTATTCTTGCCCGGCTCCTAACCGGCGGTGAAATGGTATCGAGCAATAATCGCATGGAATTAATGGGGCCGATTGTCGCGCTGGAATATCTTGAGCAGCCGAGCAAGGTGACGCTCTATTCCGACAGTCAGTATGTCGTTAATGGCATCACGGAATGGATCGACAAGTGGAAGCGGTGCGGCTGGATCAACTCGCAAAAGAAGCCTGTCAAGAACCGCGAACTATGGGAACGGCTCGATGCCGCGAGGAAACGCCACAAGGTCAAGTTCCAATGGATTCGAGGTCATGACGGGATTGAAGGCAACGAGCGGGCTGACGTGCTCTCACAGAAAGGGGCAATCGAAGCCTGCGGGCATGTGATCGACTTTTCCAAGTTCCGGTACAAATAGCTAGGCTTATGAAGCGGGGGGCTTTGACTCACTTCGTTCGTATAGTACTCATCGTCTGAAGTATAGGTATAATCTTTATGAATTCGCAGACTAATATAGCAATAACTGCACCCTTCGTAACATTGAACTTACGATAGCGCCGCCAGTCTACCCCATAGGCCAACACCGCTAATCCCATGCCGAACGCGTGCAGATAGAATGGATAAAACCAATTCACTTTTCCGGTGTTGTATACCAATATTTTAAAGGTCTTATTGCTAAGAGATATTGTGCAGGAAACCAACAATAGCGAATATGTCACAACTCTTAATGTGACCGAAACGACCTTTTCCTTGCTATTCAGCTTGGACTGTAGCCACGCGAGTACCTGAGCCGGGATCTCGTCCATCTTCACGGTTTCCTCACGCGTGTTCAGCATCTCCTCCAATTCCATCTTGAATGCCTTGGACAGCAGCCGAAGATGTTGGCGATTCACCTTCGGCTCGTCCCCTTCGATAGCTTGCATGCTCCGCTTACCGAACCCTGCCACCTCGGCGCATTGCTCCTGATTCCAGCCACGGTCGAGGCGTAAGTCCACGATACGCTGCTTCTGGGCGTCGCTTAGGTATATCCATACTGTCCTTGGCTTTCTGGACATCGGTGCGCCTTACCTGCGCCTTAGGTGCGGATCGCCTGCGCTTTGGTGCGCTTGCCATGCGCTAAGTTCAATAGCTTCCATTGTTTACATCGATTCTTAGCGTATTATCTGGTTGTGCGACACAAGACTCTGGAGGCCAAAGTGAAGCAGATCCCATCCTACCCGCTCGACTAGATCTATGCGATTCAGGGAAGAATTGACGTCGTTCCCTGATCCCTCCCTTACCGATGCCCGCGCGAACTGCTAGCACTTTTCCGCCTCTTCGACCCGTGCGCCACAAGGGTCTGCTGCGCATTCGTTTTCTGGCGGAGATAATACCATGCCCGCCGCCCCGGCTGCCACCGATCCTAGCTCCTAGTTCAAGAAACGCCGAATTCTCCGCGAGATTCGCCGCGACGAAGTGTTCTCCGAACAGGCGTTGTGTGACTATCAACCGCGAATACTGACAAATGTAGGACAACGATTAGGAGAGACAGACGATGACCCGCCAGATCGTTCGCAAGCCCACCGCCTCCCTCAAGCCCGGCTCCAACGTCCGCAGCGACCTGGGTGACGAAGCCGACCTCCGCAGGCTCGGCCAGTCGCTCAAGAAAGGCCAGCAGACGCCGCTGCTCATTACCCCGCTCGACGTAATTCTGGACGGATACCGCAGGCACAAGGCCGCCGTGCTGGAAGGGATCGCCGAGCTGGACTGCCTCGTGGTCGAGGGGAACCCGACCCCGGCTGAGCTGAAATCCTTCCAGCTCGTCTCCGCCGTCCACCGCGCCGATCTGTCGCCCTACGATAAGGCGGTCGCCGTCAGGGACATTAAAGCAGCCACGCCCCAGACCGGCAAGGAGCTGGCCGAAACGCTCGACATGGATCAATCAAGCTTGTCCCGGCTGCTGGCTCTGTTTGATTGCGTGCCGGAAGTCCAAGAGGCCGCCAGAGAGGGCAAGATCGGCCTGACGGACTGGTACGCAATTGCCCGCAGCCCAGATCAGTTGTGCACGCTGGCGCTGAAGCTCGGGGGAGCGTCGCGGGCGGAACTGGAGAAGGCGGCGAAGAAGCCGAAAGCGACCGAACCGGCGGTGAAGACGGCGAAGCTCGACTGCCCGCTGGTGGGCGGCGCGAGGGTCACGGTGAAGGCCGCACCGGGGGAGGAGGTCAGCCTCGAAGAGTACGCTGACGCGCTCAAGGAGGCGCTGAAGCTGGTCAACGCCGCAATCTCCAAGCAATTGACAGCAAAGTCAGCCCAGTTGGTGTGGCGTGACGTGGCGGCGGCGGGCTGACGGATATCCCGACCCAATGATGAGTAACCCGCCGGAGCGGTTCCGGTGGGGAGTTCGAAGGAACGCCTACAGATAAGGATCGAGGCCGATGCAAAAGGATCAGGAGCCGTGTGGGTGTTGCGGTAGCCGCTTCCTCCGTGAACTCCGCCTGCGGGTCGAGCGATTGGAACGGAAGGCGACCGGGAGCGGCGATGTGCAGGGCGTGTCGTGCAGTGCTGACCACCCCCGGCCTGATGCTCTACGCCGTGAGGCGGAGCTGACAGCCAAACACTAACTCATCAGGAGAATTCGATCAATGGGTTTCTTCAGCCGCCCCAGTGACCCGCTCGACGACATCCTCTTTCCGTGGACGAAACGTGACCCGTTCACCGTCAGGCACATGCTCCGCTCGGTGGAATCCAAGGGAATTACCGGGAGCGGCAAGTCTTCCGGAAGCGGAGCCACCATTATCGATGCCGTGATCCGGCATCCCAGGTCAACCCTCTTGATCGTCGCGCAGAAGCCGGAGGAGAAGGAGGAATACCTGCGGATGTTCCGCCGCTACCGCAAGCCGCTGGTCATCATCGAAGAGGGGGGTAAGGCCCGGTGCAACTTTCTGGAAACGGAGGTCAAGGCGGGTGCGGATACCCGAGACCTGGTGGAATTCCTCTCCACGCTGGGCGAGAGCCTGGAGGGCGGTTCGGGCGGCAGGGAAAACGACCGGTTCTGGAAGATGCTTGAGCAGCGGATCATGTACAACGCCATGGTCGCGCTGACACTGGGTGGTAAGCCCGACGCCCCAGGCCTGCTCAAATTCCTCTCCACGGCGGCCTACCGGGCGGACCAGCTTAAAGACCCGGACTGGCGCGGCAAGTTTCACAACACCGTCATGAAGGCGGCTTGGGAGAAAAAAAAGTCCGACACGGATCAGGCCAACTTCACGCTAGCTCAAGACTTCTTTCAATCGGAGTTCGTGCTGATGGACGACAAGCCCAGGTCGTCAGGGCTGGCGGGGGTGATGAATACAGCACATGTGTTCAATACCGGATTGGTTTGGCGCATGTGTTCGACGGACACCAATGTCACCCCCGCGGTACTGGATCAGGGCGTTTCCATCCTGATCAACTTCCCGTTTAGCAATTACGGGCCTACCGGCAGGTTCATCGCCGGGGGCTGGAAATATCTTTGCCAGAAGCACATCTTGCGTCGGAAATGGAACCCGAACGGTTACTTTAACGTCATGGTGCTAGATGAATACCAGGAGTCCGCGACCGAACTCGACGCCCGCTATCTGGCGCAGTGCCGGAGCCACGGCGGTTCGCTCTTCTGCCTGACGCAGACGGTCCACTCGGAATACGCCGCGATGGGCGGCAACGGGCACCACAGGGCCGACCAGCTTTTGAGCAACTTCGGCACGCATATCTACCATCTGTCCGACCCGGCGACGGCAAAATTCGGCAGCTCGCTGCTCGACAATCGTCGTGAGACTTTCATCTCGTTCAGCCCGCGACCGAGGGAGAGTTACGGGGATGATATTTTCGGCCAGGGGCAAGCCAGCGGTTCACTGTCGGAAACCTACCAGCCCATTTTGCAACCGGGCATGTTCATGACGGATTTGCGTTGCGGTGGGCCTCCTTCCAACGTCGTGGACGCCATTATCATCCGCGCCGGGGAGAGGTTTAGCAACGGCGAGAATTGGATGAAGATCGGTTTCCGGCAGCCGCAGCGGTAGTCGTATCTCCTGACATCTCGAATCAAGCAGCCCTGAGTCGCCCCGTGGAGAATCCGCCTATGGCAGAGCCCGTCAAAGAGCCGCAAATGCCCAAGCCGATGGACGTGATCAACGTCGTCTTCGGCGTCGCCATGATGCATGCGACGTGTTTTACACCCCCGCTCAGGAAACGCCCCGGCACGCGTGCCTATGCGATTTACGGCCCGCTCGCGTTGATGCTCATGTACGGCTATGCGGGGTTCGCCGAATGCCCGGAACTGCTGCCCTATATTCCGGTCTGGCTGTTCTTCGTCGTTTACCGACGCATCTTCGCCAACCGTCAATGGATCAGCAATTTTCAGGGGCTTTCCATCGGCACGGGATGGGTCGGGCACAACACCGCCCGGCTTTGCGAGTCGATGTTTCTGTTCGCCCTGGGAGTGTTCCTGTCCACGATCAGCGTGGCGCTGGGCAACTTCGTGGCGGCTGGGGCGTTGAGTACGTTCATCGTCCACGTCACCGAACTGCAAGCCGCCGAATCGCTCCGCAGACGCATGCGTGATTCGCAATACGACATGCAGTACCAGGCGTGGATTCAGAAGGGGGGCAAATAGGATGACCGGGGCGCGGTAGTGTCCCCGGTTCTGTCGGAGCAACAGTAGCACGAATGTCCATTTTTACAAGAGGTTTCGCAATGGCAGAGCCACAGTCGGCGGGTGAGTTCCTGCTTGAGAAGTTCGGTGACGGCGTTGTCGAACTGCAACAGGCCAACGCAGGTCAAATGGCGATGGATGCAGCTCCAATCGAAGCGCCCCAGGCACCCGCCGTTGAAGCGCCGTCCGGGTACGAGGCCGCGCTGAATCAGGCCGCGCAGGTCGCCGAGGTGCGTGCGCCGGAGGTTGATATGGGAATGGAAAGGTAGCTGCGAGCCAGGCGCCTGACCCTGGCCATATTCGCGGGACAAGCAAGCGCTTACCTTCCCCGGTTGGAACGTGTTTTCCACGCCTTCGCAGCCCGATCACCATACTGGAGAGGAGCCGTATGTCAAATGCCCACTGAGTGGGAACGCAAGCTCGACCACCACATGAAGCACCGGCTCAGCATCAAAACTATAGCAAAGGAGATTTACGCCCACTTCACCGACAAGGTGATCCCCCATGGCGCGGATGAGCTGGGGAATGCCCTCCATTCCGCGGGCCATTCGGGTTATCTCCCGTGGCCCGGATCGAGCGGGCCCGCACCGGTCGAAGCGCCCCCCATGCCGCCGGAGGAGCCCGAACCCAACAGCTTCGACAAACACGCCGCCCTGTATGGCGTCAGCTACGACGACCATCTCGACCAGGCCGCCAAACGAGGCGGCAACGACGACAAAGGTTTCACACGCTGACATCACCGGGGCACGGATGCACCATTACCACCAGTCAAAGCGAACCCGAAAGGACATTCCCAATGAGCGTCCCCCTCAACGACCTGCCGATCATCGACCGCAACGAGCAACCCGTCGTCGTCACCGTGGGTGGCAATCAGAGCCTGTTGAGCCGCGTGACCGGCGGCATCGTCGGCAACATCATCGGCGGGGTCGTCGTCTCCCTGATCAAACACAGCATGTGGATTTATGTGCCCATCGCCTGCGCCGCGGTCGCAGGGTGGTGGGGCTGGAAGGTGGAAGCGCCGGAGGGCGTCAGAAAAGCCGGGCACGGCGTCATGGAGCGGTTCGAGAAGCTGGCCGACGGCACCGCCGTCAAGCTCAAGGAGAAGCGCGAAGCGTGGGAGGAATTCGAGGCCAAGGCGAAGCTGGAAATCGAGCGCGCGGCGGTGAAGACCCGCGAGGAGAAGGATGTCCTAGCGAAGCAAATCGCCGACATCGAGCTGAAAGGCAAACAGGAGAAGGAGGAGCTGACCCGGCAGGTCAAGGAGCTGAAGGAGAAGGCGGATGCCGCGAAAAACAGCCTCGCGGGCAAGGTGGTCGGAAAGGTGGTGGAGAACCGCGTCGATGCCGCCAAAAGCGGGCTGGTGGGGATACTGCCGTCGTGGGGGAAATCCGAGCCGAAGGAGGAAGAGCCGCCGCCCGACCCGAACAAGACGATGGTGCGGCTGAGGAGCGCCAAGTTCCCCGTGCCTAACGCGAAGTGCCAGTATTGCTCGGCGCTTCTGGTGGTGGGGGAGATCAAGGCGCATACGCCGGACGGGAAGCCGACTCCCTTTAATAATGGGAAGGAGATATATGATCACAGCCGCGGCTACAGTGTGATCTCTTTCCCCATCGTTGATGATGTCCTGTGCCCTCAATGCAAGGAGAATATCTCCCCGACTCATGCGCAATTCACTTATAGCATGGAGCGGGAGCGAAATCAGCCAGAACCCACCTACACCCGGAGACGGCGATGATCGACCTGATCGCGGGCCTGATGCTGGCGGGCGGCGTCTACTGCTTCATCAGCGCTTACAAGGACTGGAGGGGGCGTTGAACGGGCCACGTTTCGACCACAGCGCGGCGGCGGCGGCGCAGATCGTCAACCTGCTGTCCGCCGACATGCCCAAGGCGGAGCTGTTCGCCAAGGTTTTGTTCCTGATCCTGCACTCGATGTATGAGGCGGACGGGGAACTGAACGGCATCAGGTATTTGCCGAGCGACAACTGAAGTGGGGTGCGTCCGTCGCGGGGCTGGCCATTATCACCGGAGTGACCAATGAACCGGATTACCGATTTCCTGAAGTGCGACCTGGCGAAAGCGTCGGCGGGATTGTCCGTCGCCGTCCTCTCCGTCTGCATCCCCTGGGTACCGGGGTACGCCGTTGCCGCGGTCGCCATGTATTGCTGCATCCACTGGTGCCGCCCGGCGGCCTTGGCCATCTATCAAGACTTCCGTGAGGCGAGGCACGCCGATTGAGCGGGACGCCCTGGTCGGGGCGCGTCATCGAGCCGGACGACAAGGAGCTGTTCAAAGAATGGCCGGAAGATTCCGCCGCGCGGTTCGATACCCCGGAGGACTACGCCAAGGCGCTCGATAGGGCGTCGGAAACATAGGTGCAACAGGATAAGGGGGGAATGGGGCGATGAACGAAACGATCACCGCGGAAACAGATACCGTCATCTGCTGCCCGGCGTGCCTGAGTCACTACCCCGTTCACACCTCCATGTCGGGGAGTCTCGGCAGGTGCTGCTATTGCGACGCGCATTTCGTGATCAACGTCACGGAACTGACGATGGGGGGAACGGCCGCCATCGTCTTCGATCATCCCGTATCGTCACGGATCAGCTTCCTCCGGGAAGGCTGTGCCCTGCTGGCCCGCAACGCCGCCGAACTCCTCCGCCTGGCCGGGGAGCCGGTGACGCCGGAAGCGGTTGCCGGGATCGCCGCGTCGTTGCCGCGCGAGCCGGGTGACATCAAGACCGATTTCTGGCGGCGGGGGCGGCTCAACAAGACCATGGAAAGGGCGTTCCACCGCACGCAAGGCACGCCGGAGCGGGGGCGATATGACGCGGTCTTCGAGTATTTCGTCCGATACATCCCCGACCGCACGCTCCACTCCCTGGACATGCTGTCCTGCGCGTTCCTCGGCGTGCTGAGTGTTGAATTCGACACGCCGACACCTGAACCGCCCTTACCCGTCGCCGAACGCAAGCGCGGCCCGGTGGAGCGGTGGGCGGGAAGGATGGGGTGGTAAATGTTCACCTGGCGCGTCCTGACCGTCGCCACCGGGCGCATCGATGATGTGGAGGCGTACGAAACGCTCGGCGCGGCGATCTGGGACATGTGCAACCTGTCGTGGGAAGATCCGAGCAACGCCAGTCTCTCGTTCGTCGTGTGCGACGGACAGGTCGTGGCGACTGGGCTATTCGGCCCTGAGAAGGAGCTGCTGGTGGTGCTGAGCGACGGGCGGAGGTTCCGGTTCGAGGAGCCGGAGAAATATCGGGAAAATGGCACGGATGCCCAACATGAGGAGGCCACCCGTGCGAGTGAAGGATGCGGCTGAGCGGCTGGAGGTCAGCCCCGCGACGATTTACGCCCTCGTCGCCAGCGGCAGGCTGCGCTGCCACCGGATCGGGATCGGCCGGGGCGCGATCCGCATCGACGAAGCGCAGCTCGCGGAGTTTTTGAGCGGGACGGTGCCGGGGCCGGTTCCTGCGGCAACCCCGGCGCGGCACGTCAATCTCAAGCACTTCTCCCTGTAGTAAACAGCTCGGACGCAGATCGCACCCCACAAACACACAGCCCCGCCGCGATTTCTCGCAAGCGGGGCTGTGTGTCATTGGTGGTGGTATGTCACCTAAAAGTCGTTAGCGGCCTTGAGCAAGTGCTCCGGGTTTTTCATCAGGTGGCTGTATTGGTTGGCCAGCATCGACAGGTTGGAGTGGCCGAGCAGCGTCGCCACGACGATCGGGTCAACGCCCGCCAGCAGCTTCCGCTGCGCGAAGGAGTGACGGAAGGAATAGAGACAATACCGCTTGCCGAGGGTTTTCTTCTTGCGTGCGAACCGCCTGCCGACGGTTTCCTTATCCCACGGGTTGCCGTCCGCGTTACGGAACAGCTTGCCCGTGGGGTGCTGTGTCGCCAGCCGTGCCGACACCTCAAGGGCGGGATCGCTGAGGTAGACGATCCGCGGCTTCCGCTTGCCCTTGGAGTCCTTGACCTTGAACACCCACCGCTTGCCACCCGGATCGACATTGTGTGCCTCGACCGCGAACAGTTCCTGCGGCCTGCACCCCGTCTCCCACGCCGTCACCAGCACGTCGAGCATGTTCTGGTCGGGGAACGCGGCAAGAAGCCTCTCGTACTCCTCGTAGCTGTAGAATTCCTCCCTCCGGCCCTTGCCGGGTTTCTCCACGTCTTCGACCGGGTTGACATCGATGATGCCCTGCTTCTTGGCCCAGCGGAAGGCACGCTGGACGCACCTGGCGAAGTTCGCCCGCGTATCCGGCCCCCACGTCGGGTGTGCGTTCATCTCCCGCGTGACGTGGATCGGCCTGAGTTCCGCCACGGTAAGGGTCGGCGGGATGCTCCGGGCGAACGTCTGGAGGTTTTCCTGCCTCCACGCATACGTGCGGGGGCTACTGTTGGTCAGCGCCCAATCGAGGAAAGCGTCAAGGATTTCGACCACGAGCGATTGCTGGCCGTGGATGACGGCCTTGGGCTGCTCTGGTGACCTGGCCATGAGTTCGTGCCACAACCGCCATGCCTCGTCCTTGTCGGGGGAGAGGCGCTGTTTCCGTGTGCCGATGGCCACGTACCACGCCTGCCGGTCGGCGAACCAGAACGGTTCGCGGCTCTGTTTTTTCGGGCGTCCCACGAGAATACCCTCCGGTTTCGGTTCGGGGTTTTGGTTCCCGAGCCGCCGGAGGGTATTCTAGGCTCGCCGTAAGTCGTTGTCTACCAAGAATGGGCGTTGCAGGACTTGAACCTGCGACCCCCAGCGTGTCGAGCTGGTGCTCTAGCCAACTGAGCTAAACGCCCTGGGTCGTCACTGCATTGCGAAAGAACGTTATAGAATATCTTTGGTGTGCAGGTCAAGGCCGAAAATCGTCGACTTGACGAAACATATTAAACCTCAAGGATCTCGGCCGATTTCTTCTCGGCGGTCTCATTGACCTTGCCTTCAAAACGCTTGGTGAGGGTCTGGATCTCTTCCTTGCAGGTTTCCAGGTCGTCTTCGGTCAGAAGCTTCTCAGCCATCTCGTGGTCGGCCATCTTGTTGGCGTCGCGGCGGATGTTGCGGATCGCGACGCGGGCTTCCTCGGCCAGGTCCTTGACGCGGCCGACAAGCTTCTTGCGCTGTTCGACGGAAAGCGAGGGAACGTTAAGACGCACGGCCTTGCCGTCCGAGTTCGGCGTCAGACCGATATCGCTCGCCTGGATCGCCTTGACGACGTCGCCAATGACCGAGGGATCAAAAGGGCGGATGAGGATCTGTTGCGGTTCGGGAGTGGAGAGGTTGGCGAGTTGTTTCAAGGGGGTTGGCGAGCCGTAGTAGTCGACCCGGATGGAGTCCACCAGGCCGACGTTGGCGCGGCCGGTCCGGACGCCACGGAACTGCTCGGTCAGCAGGGTGACACTTTTCTCCATCCGTTCTTCGGCTTCCAGGACGATCTCTTCGATGCTCATCGCGGCGTCTCCCGGGCGTAAGCGACGGGTCAAGGCATTTTCCAAGAGTCTAGCAAGACCGCGGGCCTGCGGGGAGACGACGACCTGGGTCGGATGGCCTCAGACGTGGCCAGCAGGCCGAGGGCGTGGCAGATGGCTGACCCACGTACCGATCGGCTCACCGGCGATCGCGCGCTCGATGTTGCCTTCCTTCTTGAAGTTGAAGACAAGGATCGGCAAGGCGCTATCAAGGCACATCCCAATCGCGGTCATGTCCATGACTTTGAGGTCGTCGCGGACGACCTGTTCGTAGGTCAGCGACTCGTATCGGCGGGCCTGCGGATCTTTTTCGGGGTCGGCGGAATAGATCCCGTCGACGCGGGTGGCCTTCATCAGGACCTCGCAGCCGAGTTCCTTGCCGCGAAGTGCCGCGGCGGTATCCGTGGTGACGAAAGGACTTCCGGTCCCCGTTGCCAGCACGACAACCCGGCCGCGCTCCAGGTGAGCGAGGGCCCTTCGGCGAATGAACGGCTCGGCGATTTCATCCATCCGGATGGTCGTCAGGAGCCTGGTCGGGCAGCCGAGGCTTTCCAGGGCGTCCTGAAGGGCGAGGCCGTTGATGACGGTCGCGGTCATCCCCATGTAATGGGCGGTCGCTTCCTTGATGACATTGGTGTTTCGGGACAGGGTCGCGCCCCGAAGAATATTGCCGCCGCCGACGACGATCGCAAGCTGGACGCCCCGCGAGGCGACCCGGCACGCCTGGCGGGCGATCCGGCTGACCTCGTCAACATTGATGCCCCCTTCGCCCGGCCTGCAAAAACTCTCGCCGGAGAGCTTGAGCAGGACGCGCTGAAAGAGAGGGGGGCCAAGGTCCGAGGGTCCGTCCATCTGGCGATCTCCGTCGGTCGGTCGGTCGGTCGGTCAAGAAAAGTCGATCGATCAGGCCGGGGTGGACTCGGCGGTTTCGACCCCCTGGTCGTCCCCAACGATGAACCGGGCGTATCGGCCGACCGTGATGTTTTCGCCGGTCCGGGCATTCAATTCGTGAAGGATTTCACGAATCGTCTTGGCATCGTCCTTGACGAAGGGCTGGTCAAGCAGGACGCCGTTCTCTCCGTACCAGCGACCGAGCTTGCCTTCGACGAGCTTCTCGCGGACAGCTTCGGGCTTGTTCGCGGCTTCGGCGAGGATCGTTTGCTTTTGCTTCTCGACGAGGTCGGCGGGAACGTCCTCGCGGTTCGTGTATTTCGGGTTGGCGCCGAGGATGTGGACGGCGATGTCCTTGGCGGTCTGCTTGAACTCGTCGTTGCGGGCGACGAAGTCGGTCTCACATTTCAGTTCGACCATGGCGGCCTGCTTGCCGTCGTGGTGGATGTAAACTTCAACCCGGCCCGCCTTGGTCGACCGCCCCGCGCGGTTCTCGGCGTTCTTGCCGTGCTTTTCCTTGGCGAGGCTCATGGCCTTCTTGACGTCGCCGCCGGCTTCCTTCAAGAGCGTCTTGCACTCCATGAGGCCCAGACCGGTCGCCTTCCTGAACTCATTGACGGCCCCAGCCGTGATCTCGGCCATCGGCGTATCTCCCTTTGCGGGTCTCGATCGGTTCCGAAGCGGCGAGGAAAGGGGGAACCTTGTCCCCCCCTCCTCGCTCTCATCTTCCTGGGTCATTCCACGTTATTGTTGACAGCCCGGATGGCCTGGATGGAGTCTTGCTCAGGACTCTGCCGGCGGTGTCGGTTCGGCCTCGACGGCCGGGGCAGGAGCGGGAGCTTGCCCTTCGGGTTCGGTTGCGGGGGTCGACTCCGAGGGGACCGAGCCCTCGACGGGCGTCTCGCCCGAAGGTTCGGGCGCTGATCCTTCGGGACCGCGATTGCCTGCCCGAGCACCGGAGCGGGCGACGTTGCCTGGACCACCTCGGCCCGGACCCCCTGGACCGCGACGGTCATTGCGGCGATCGCCTCGGCCGCCGCCGGCCTGATCGTTCTCGCGTGGTGGCGGTTCGGGGGGCGCGGAGGCCTTGCCCTCGACGATCGCGTCAGCCAGGCGCTTCATCACCAGTTCGATCGACCGCATGCTGTCGTCGTTGCCGGGGATCGGCAGATCGACGAGGTCGGGATCGCAATCGGTGTCGAGAAGGGCAACGACCTTGATGCCCAGTTTTCGGGCTTCGGCGACGGCGATATCTTCGCGGTGCGGGTCGACGACCAGCAGGGCCTCGGGCAGGCGGGTCATGTGCCGGATGCCCGAGAGGTTGCGGTCAATCTTGGTCCGCTCGCGGGTCAAGGTCGCGATCATCTTCTTCGAGTAGCTCAGCGCTTGCTCGCCGTCGAGGATCGATTCCAGCTCCTCAAGCCGTTCGAGCCGGCTGCGGATGGTTCGGAAGTTGGTGAGGGTGCCGCCGAGCCAGCGCTCGGTCACGTAGGGCATCCCGCAGCGAGTGCATTCGTCGACGATCGTCTCGGCCGCTTGCCGTTTGGTGCCGACGAAGAGGATCAGACCGTTCGTCGAGGCGACCCGGTTGAAGAACTTGCTGGCGCGGAGAAGACCCCGGACCGTTTCCTTCAAGTCGATGATATGGATCGAGTTACGCTTGCCGTAGATGTACGGCTTCATCTTCGGATTCCACCGGCTCGCCCGGTGTCCGAAATGGACCCCCGCGTCAATCAAGTCTTTGACCACGATCGCCACTCTGTCATCCCCCTTGACCTGACCAGACAGTTCCAGGCCGATCGCCCGCCGGACGAAGGTTCCGGGGCGGCCCTGTCAGAGAAAACGGTCACCAGAAACCCGAGTCCCACAGTGTAACGACCTGACTCGTGCCGGTCAAATCCCAGCGCGTGGTGTCCAGGAGGATTTCAAAGTCCGTCTTTATCAATGATCGATGACCAAGGACCAATCAATAGAAGGGGAAATTTTTCGGTCATCGGTCGTCCGTCAACGCCGAGTCAAGGAAGACGCCTTGATTCAAAGCGGGGCTGACGTGGACAGAGGGGGGTCTCCTGCGTATATCTTCTTTGAGAGAAGTTCGCTTCGTTTTCAAAGGAAAGGCCAGGTCGGAGATGGCGACGGATCTGAAGCCGCCGCGGGCAGTCGACAAGTCAGACCAGCGCGTCCGCTCGATGTTCGCGTCGATCGCCGGGCGTTACGACCTGCTCAACCATCTGCTGAGCCTGAACATCGACCGATCGTGGCGGCGGTTCACCTGTCGGACAGTGCCCCCCGTACCCGGCGTCCCCGTGCTGGACTGCTGCACGGGAACGGCCGACCTCGCCTTGCAATACCACCGCGTCGGGCGTGGCCTATCCCCGGTGATTGGCACCGACTTTTGCCACGAAATGCTCCACCTCGGCAACATCAAGCTAGCCAGAGCGGGCGCCTCGGGCCAGGTCGTGCTCATCGAGGGGGATACGCAGCGTCTGCCCCTGCCGGATGATACCTTCGGCGTGGTGACCGTTGCCTTTGGCCTTCGCAACGTCCGCGATACGGTGCGCGGGATTGACGAGATGATCCGGGTCGCCCGACCGGGAGGAACCGTGGCGATTTTGGAGTTTTCCCGGCCAAAAGGTGCCATTCTCGGCAAATTCTATCTGGCCTTTTTCAAGAAGATTCTGCCAAGGGTCGGCCAGGCTCTGGCGCCGAACGGTGAGGGAGCCTATCATTATCTTCCGGCGAGCGTCTTGCAGTTTCCCGACGGCCAAACCATGCTCGACCTGCTGGCCTCTCGCGGCCTGACCTCGCTGGCGATGCACCCGCTTACCTTCGGAATCGCCACGCTTTACACCGGGGTCAAACCCGCGTCGGGAAGTCCCCGATGAACGCTTCCGCGACGACCGATCCGCCGATCGTCCTGGCGATGACCGGAGCCAGTGGCGCACCGTATGCCCTGGAATTGTTGAAAAGCCTGAGCCGATCGGGACGTACGGTTCATCTGACGATCAGCCCGAGCGGCGCCCAGGTGCTCCGCGAGGAACTGGGGATCGACGTGGCCCTCTCGCGGTTTGACCTCTCGGTCTTCGGCGAGATCGGGCCGGGGCGGGTCGTCTATCATCACCACGCGGATTTCTCGGCGGGGATCGCCAGCGGTTCGTTTCTGACAGGCGGCATGGTCGTTTCGCCGTGCAGCATGAGCACACTCGCCGCCGTCGCGCACGGAATTACCACGAATCTCATCACCCGAGCGGCCGATGTACATTTAAAGGAGCGGAGAAAGCTGGTACTCGTCCCTCGCGAGACTCCGCTCAGCCTGATCCACATCGAGAACATGGCGGCGGTCAGCCGGGCCGGAGCGGTCGTCCTGCCGGCGATGCCAGGCTGGTATCACCGGCCGACCTCGCTGGACGATCTGATCCGATTCGTGGTCGCCCGAATTTGCGATCAATTGGGCGTCGACAACACGCTTGTCGACCGTTGGGGAAAGGAGTCCGCGGTTTGAGCCGGCCTGATGCCCACAAAAAGGTCGTGCTGATCACCGGGGCCTCGGCCGGAATCGGCGCCGCGGTGGCCCGCGAAGCCGCGCGATTCGGATACACGCTCGCCCTCACGGCGCGTCGGGCCGACCGACTCGACCGACTCGCCGAGGAGTTCGAAGTCCAGGGGGTCGCGACACTGGTCATCCCCGCGGCGCTCGACGATCCTGGCTCGCCTGAACGTATCGTGGCCGAGACGCTGGACCGGTTCGGCGGCCTTGACGTCGTGATCAACAACGCCGGGATGGGTTTGCCGAACCTCTTTACCGGGAGCGATCCGGAGCTGATCCGTCGCCAGCTTGAGGTGAACCTCGTCGCGCCGATGCTCCTGACCCGTTTCGCGCTGCCGACACTGATCGAACGCCAGGGAACGATCATCAACGTTGGGTCGGCCATCACCAGCCTGCCGAACCCCGCGCTCGGGGCTTACGGAGCGACAAAGGCGGGCATGGCCTACTGGTCGTCGGCGCTTCGAAGAGAGTTGCGACACGTCGGGGTTTCCGTCTGCCTGGTCGAGCCGGGACCCGTGAAGACCGAGTTCTTCGAGGCGTTGGCGGGGCTGAGCGAGACCTGGCACCCGATGCTCGACGCGCCGGGCGATTGGATGTCGGCCGACGTTCACGACGTCGCCCGGCGGATTGTCCGGTTAATCGAAAAGCCAAGGCGTCGGTTATCTGTTCGGAAGCGGTTTGTCTGGCCCTGGCGACTCTTAGGCATCCTCTTCCAGATTTTTCCCGGTCTGGGTGACCTGGCCGTCTCCTCGGTTGTCCGACATTTTGACGGGGTCGACCCAAGAACCACTGTTCGACCCCGGAGTCACCATCATGCGACGCCGACTGATTGACCTTCTCGGCATGATCAAGTTCAGCCACACCCTCTTTGCGCTCCCGTTCGCCCTCTTCGGAGCGGCGCTGGCGGCGCGAGGTCCGGACGGCTGGCGCGGTCGGCCGCAAGACTGGCTGGGAATCTTGCTCTGCATGGCCACGGCGCGGTCGGCGGCGATGGCCTTCAATCGGTTGGTCGACCGCCGGATCGATGCTTTGAATCCACGCACGGCGACCAGGCATTTACCCAGTGGACAACTCTCGGTCGGCGCCGTCGTCCTCTTCTGGCTTGGCTCCGCGGCGGGATTCGTACTCTCAACCTTGCTCTTCTTGCCGAACCGATGGCCGGTTTTGCTGGCGATTCCCGTGCTGGCCTGGCTCTGCGGCTACTCGTTCGCGAAGCGGTTCACGAGCCTGGCGCACGTCTGGCTCGGATCAGCCCTGATGCTCGCGCCGATCGCCGCCTGGATCGCCTTGCGGGGCGATCTGCAATGGCCGCCGGTCCTTCTGGGCCTTGCCGTCCTCTTCTGGGTCAACGGATTCGACGTGATCTACGCCTGTCAGGACGTTGAATTTGACCGGGCCAACGGCCTGCATTCCCTTCCGCAACGTCTCGGAGTCAAGTACGCCTTGCGGGTGGCCGCGGCCTCGCACGTCGTGATGATCGCCTGCCTCCTGGCTCTCGGCTGGGACGTGCCGATGGGCCGCCTCTATTTCGCGGGGGTCGCCGGGATCGCGGCGCTTCTGGCTTACGAACACGCGATTGTCCGGCCCGATGACCTGAGCCGCGTGAACGTTGCCTTTTTTCAGGTGAATATCGTCGTGAGCATGGGCCTGCTCGCCTTTGGACTGGCTGACCTGCTAAGCTAGCGACCTTGCCGCAACCTTCAATCGCGACTAAAATTTCTGTAACGAACCAGAAGGACGACCTGCCGACCGGAAAACCTGGGTCGCGGTCAAGCCTTGACGAGGTGAATCGCCATGTCGATCGACGCGAACCGCTTGCGAGAAATTCGGGATAAGGTCCAGGCCGGTCAGCGCCTGAGCTTTGACGACGGCCTGGCGCTTGAAGGCTGCGACGACCTCTTCGCGCTCGGCTCGATGGCGAACCTCGTCCGCGAGCGATATAATGGCAATTTCGGCTATTATAACGTCAACACCCATATCAACCCGACGAATGTCTGTGTCTTCACATGCGACTTTTGCGCCTTCCGGGCCGACCTGAACTCGGAAAAAGCCTATGTGATGGATCGCGAGCAGATCCTGACCCGGGCCGCGCAGGCGCACGATCGCGGGGCGACCGAACTGCACATCGTCGGCGGACTGCACCACAAGCTTCCTTTCGAATATTACGTCGACGTCGTGAAGTGGATTCACGAGACCTATCCCGAGATTCACATCAAGGCGTATACGGCTGTCGAGATTGAATTCTTCGCCCGGATCGCCCGGCAGCCGATTCGCCAGATCATTCAACGACTCATCGACGCGGGGCTCGGAAGTCTGCCCGGCGGCGGCGCGGAGATCTTTCATCCCGAGGTCCGCGAGCAGGTTTGTGGGGCGAAAGCCTCGACGGAGACCTGGCTCGACGTCCATCGAACCGCGCACACGCTCGGCCTGCACTCGAACGCGACGATGCTTTACGGCCACATTGACGGGCCGAAACATCGAATTGACCACCTCGTCAGGCTCCGCGAGTTGCAGGACGAGACAGGCGGATTTCAGACGTTCATTCCGCTCGCTTTTCATCCCGATAACTCGCGGATGGACGACCTGCCCAAACCTTCGGGCGTGATGGACCTGAAGACGATGGCCATTAGCCGCTTGATGCTCGACAACTTTCCGCATATCAAGGCATACTGGGTGATGCTCGGCATCAAGACGGCCCAGATCGCGCTTTCGTTCGGTGCCGATGACATCGACGGAACGGTTGTCCACGAAAAGATTTATCACGAGGCGGGCGCCGAGACGCCTCAGGAAGTGACCGTCGCCGAGATCCGTCGGCTGATCGCCGAGGCCGGGCGGGTTCCCGTGGAGCGCGACACGCTCTATCATCGGGTCGAACGCGAAGGGGGACGTTGGACGTCACGCGAGCATATCGACGTTCTCACGACGGTCGGGAACGCCTCCGCGGCGCGATAAACGCGAGTGATCGCAACCCGGATTGACCGATCGACTCGGTTTTTCTAAGATCCGCGCCAATCAAGGCGAATCGTCCGGGTCGTCGTCATGAAAAGGCGGCTCGCGGCCGACCAACGGGGCTCAAGGAGGGGCATCCCGATGCGTGATCATAACAAGGCGTTCTGTCAGCTCATCACCGAGACCTTTGACTGCCCCGGGCCGGTCTTCGAGTTCGGCTCGTTCCAGGTCGAGGGACAGGTCGAATACGCCGACCTGAGGTCGATGTTCCCCGGTAAACCCTTTGTCGGCTGCGACATGCGTCCCGGGCCGGGAGTCGACCGGGTCGAAGACGTCAGTGCGATTAAACTTCCCGACGGCTCGGCCGGCACGGTGCTTTGCATCGAAACCTTCGAGCACGTCTTCGAGGTCCGGCGCGCCTTCGACGAGGTCTTTCGCGTTCTCAAGCCGGGGGGACTCTTCGTCATCACCTCGCCCCTGAACTTCCGGATTCACGGATACCCGGATGATTACTGGCGAATGACGCCGAATTGCCTTCGCAGGATGATGGAGCCGTATTCGGCCCGGGTGACCGGCTATCAGGGGTATCACCGATTTCCGCACTCGGTGATGGGTCTCGGCTTCAAGGCCCCTGCCCCGCTCGATTTCGATCGCCGGGCCGGATCGCTCGTGAACAAGTACCATCACTGGCTTCGCCACGAGGAAGCCGGCCTGCCCGCATCGATGCGGCTGAAGCGTGGAATCGCCCGGCTTTACAGGTCGAAGGGCGAACGCTATCAGGTCTCCGACTACTACAAGGCCGACTTCCAGGTTGATTTGGGTTTGGGAACGATGGCCCAGGCGGGCTAACGTCTTCCGTCCGACCGACTGACCGCCTGCTCGCCTTGCCTCGCCAGGTAGGCGGGCGGGCGGATTCTGTGCTGGAAGCGTCGAAGAATCTGACGACAAGAACAGGCAAGGTTCTGGTTCCGGAGATCAAAGGGATGATGGAGTCGACCGCCCAGCGGCTGGTGATCCTCGGGCTCGATGGCGCCACCTGGACGGTCCTTGACCCCTTGCGGCGGCTCGGCCTGATGCCGAACCTCGACGCCCTGCTGAAAACCTCAGCGCACGGGACGCTACGATCGGTCGTCCCGCCGGTGACCTCGGCCGCCTGGACGAGCATGATGACCGGCTGCTCGCCCGCCCGGCACGGCATTTTTGACCACCGCTATTACGACACGGCGAGCGGTCAGATGAAGGTCAACCACTCGGGCCGCGTCCGGGTGCCAACCTTCTGGCACCTGCTCTCCGATGCGGGTAAGTCGGTGGTTAGCCTGAACGTTCCGGTCACATTTCCGCCGCTGAAGGTCCGAGGTGTCGTCGTCTCGGGAATGGACGCGCCGCAGCTTGAGGCGGCGCTCTCGGGGGCTCCTGAATTCGCGCGTCGGCTTCGCGAGGAAGTTCCCGGGTATAGCCTCCGCTATTACTGGAAACGAGCGCCTCAGTCGCTTGAAGAGCTGACCGAGAACGCCCGGCTGACCTGCGAACTCTTCCGCGCCCGGGCCGAAGGGGGCCTGCTCGCGGCCAGGGTCGTGCCCGACTGGTCGACCCTGATGGTTCAGTTTCAGAACCTCGACCCGTTCCAGCATCGGGCCTGGAATTACCTGAATATCGACGAGACGGGGGTCGATCGTCCCGACTGGAACCACGCCGCTCGGAGCGTCTTGAAAGGGCTCGACGACGCGATCGGCCTGCTTCTGGAACTGGCGGCGACGCGGTCGGCACGCGTGATGGTCGTCAGCGACCACGGGTTCGGCCCTTGCCGGGGTCGTGTCCACGTCAACAGGATCTTGATCGATGCCGGGGTGGCTCGACTCCCCGGCCTCTCGGGAAAGCTTCGCCGACGAATCGCGCAAGGGCGCGATCATCTGCGGCTCTGGGACGCGAAACGGAACGATCCCGAAGCGCGGTCGTCGTCGTTCGATACGTCGGTCATGGCCCAGTTCCCGTTTGACTGGAAGCGGACGCTCGCCTTCGCTCCGCACCAGGACACGGCGGCGATGATCTACCTGAACACGGCGGCGCGCCGATCGGGTGCCCCCTTGCAGACGCTCGGCCAAATCGACGACGCCCGACGATCGACCGCCGAGGCCCTCGCCGAGGCGAGACATCCCGAGTCAAAAGCCCTGCTCTTTCCGCAGATCATCGACACGGCCGAGACCTACGGCATCGACCCGGCACGCGAGGGTTATCCCGACTTGATCGCCCTTCCCGAGGAAAACTACTGGGTTCGCACCAAGCTCACGCCGGGGCGAGCCTGGGTCGAGGCCGACGCCAACCTGCCCGGAACCCACCGGCCCGAGGGAATCGTTGCCTTTGCCGGTGAGGGTGTTGTTCCCGGCCGGAGGCTCAAGGCCGATCTTCGCGATATCGCGCCGACGGTTTTGAAACTCTTTGGATTGCCGATTCCAGAGGTCATGGAAGGCACCCCGCTCGATGTTCTCGGCTTTCGAGACACGAACATCGTGCGCGAAGACAAACCGACGTCGGCGATTGCCGGTCCCCACAGGCAGCCCGAACCCGAATTTGATTACACGCCCGAGGAGCAGGCGATCATTGAACAGAGGTTGGCCGACCTCGGTTATCTCGAATGATCATCGGCCACGCCTGGATCAGATCAGATCAGATCCAGACGGCGGCGCGGGCTACGGGCGCGATTACACGCGGGACAGATGCCGGTGATGACAAACCGGTGCCCGTCGGCTCGAAAACCGTGTTCGAGGCTCACGGCCTCGCGAATCCGCTGAATGTCTTCATTACGGAACTCGACGACGGTATTGCACTCCGTGCAATGAAGGTGGTCGTGTGACGGGTATCCGTAGTCGTGCTCGTAGGCGCTCCGGTTCGTCAGCCGCAACTCGCGCAAGAGCCCGGCCTCGACGAGGAGCCGGAGGGTCCGATAGACGGTGGCTCGACTGACCCGGCGGCCGGCTTTCTGAAGGTCGGCAACCAGTTCGTCGGCGTCGAAGTGCTTGTGATTATCGAAGATGTGGCGGACGAGGATGCGCCGCGCCTCGGTCAGTTTTTCGGCCCGAATGGCAAGAAACTCGCGGAATTTTTCCTCGGGCGTTTCCGAAACCGCGATCGGACCCAGGGGTACGGGATCGGTCACCTTGTTCATCCTCGATCGTCGCCGAGGCCCGGACAAACCGCATCCGAACCGGCGGCGGGATGGTCTCTACCCAGGCCATTGTAACCCCACGGGCGTTGCGATTCCACCGCGACCGCGAGGCAACGGAGGAATCGCGCAAAGATCACGGGTTCAGTGGCCTGATCCCGCCGTTGAGCTGGATTGGCGCCGACGTGGGTGTCGGACCGTGGAGGCTGGCTGCGGTGACGGGATTCGGGCTTGATCCCGAGATCGGCTTGCTGAGTCGAGCCTGAAGGGCGTCGAGAGCCGTTTGAAGCCGCTTGATCGAGGCGTCGCAGCCTTGCGGGTTGCCAGAGAACGAAAAGGCATTGGCGCGGAGCCGGCCGAGGCTGCGTTCGAAGACGATCATCTGAACCTGCTCGACAAAGTCGGTCGACGGATTGCCGCAATGGCCCTTGATCCGGTAGAGGTCGCCCTGTTCAAGAGCGCTGAGAACCTCGCGGACAGCCTCGCGGCCGAGGCGGTGAGCGCCTTCGCTATCAATCACCGTGCCATCGGCGTAGACCTGCAAGAACATGCCGAACGAATTGCCGTCGTCGGATCGGGCCAGCGAGATCCGGGTCACGATCGGGTCGGCATCCGTGAGAGGGCGACTGACCCGAGGCTGGGGAAGAATGCGAGGCCGAGGCGTTAACGAGGTCGCTGGCGCAGCCGATATTGTCAGACCGGCCGAGGGGCGACCTTCCGCAACCGGTTCGCTCGATGGTGCGGCCGGGGACGATCCGTCTCGAAAAAAACGGCCGAGTCGTCCGGGTTCGTCACCTCGGCCGCTGGTCGCCAGTATGGCCAGGGTAAAAAGTCCGGCCCAACGAAGAGCGCGGCGGGAACGGATCGTTTTCGAAAAGGACATCACCGACCTCCTTGTCGGTCTGGACGTTCGGGCGGCGGAGTGGAGTTCGATCACATCGAGACGACGCGATAAACTTCTTCCACCGTGGTCGTGCCTTCCAGCACTTTATCGACCGCGCTGCTCTTCAAGGTTTGCATTCCCAGTTCCACAGCCACCCTTCGAAGAATGTCCTTGGGAATCTGCTGGAAGATCAGCTCGCGGAGTTCTTCGTTGACCTCCATGATCTCGAAGACACCCGTTCGGCCCAGGTAGCCCGTCTGGAAACAGGCCGGGCAGCCCAGGCCCCGATGAAGTGAGATGCCGTCGTGCTCGACGGGATCGAGGTCCAGGGCGGCGAGAACCTTGGCGTCGGCCGGATAGGCGACCCGGCAATAGGGGCAAATCTTGCGAATCAGGCGCTGTGAGATGATTCCGAGCAAGCTGCTGGAAAGCTGATAGCCGGGAATCCCGAAATTGTAGAGGTTGCCGATTGTTCCGGGCGAGTCGGACGCGTGGATCGTGCTGAAGACCAGGACCCCCGTCAGGGCAGCGCGGATGCCGATCTTGGCCGTCTCATCGTCGCGAATCTCGCCGATCATGATGACGTCGGGGTCCTGGCGAAGCATCGCCTTGAGCCCCTCGGTAAAGCTCAACTCGCCCCGGGGATCAACCTGCGTCTGGTTCACGCCGGGGATCTTGTGCTCGACCGGGTCCTCGATCGTCATGACGTTCCGCGAGGGAACATTCACCTTGCCGAGACAGCTATAAAGCGTCGACGTCTTGCCAGCGCCGACGGGTCCGGCGACGAGCACGGCCCCATAAGGGCGGGTGATCAGGCTCGTGAGCTTCTCCGCCTGGGTCGGCGACATGCCAAGATGATCGAACGTGAACGTATCCGAGAGCGATTCATGAATCCGGACGACGATCCGTTCGCCGTGCGAGGTCGGGAAGGTGGCGATCCGAAGGTCTCGGGGCCGATTCAAATGCTGGATCGTTACCCGGCCATCCTGAGCGTGCCGGCGCTCGACGATGTTCAGGTTCGACATGACCTTGATCCGGCTGATCATCGGCGTCATCAGCGCCGGTGAGAGGGTCAAGACGTCCTGAAGCTGGCCATCGACCCGGTATCGAACGCGGAGACCGTTGTCCTGGGGATCAAAATGGATGTCCGTCGCGCGTGACTCGATCGCCTTCTCAAAGATCTGGCTGACGAGATCGGGCAAGGTCGCCGACGTCGAAAGCTCGCGCAGTTCGTTGCGGACGTCGCGCTGATGCTTGGCGCTATCGGGGTGAACGAGCGGGAAGTGCTTACCGTCCTGGGGGACGATCGCCGTTCCGTTGCCCTGGGCCATCGCGGCGAGGTGCTCGAAAGCGAGGCCGTTGAGCATTTCGGGCGAGATCAGATTGAGTTCCAGAACGGCCTGGCGGAAGTCGCGGTTGTTTTCCTGGCTGTAGACCTGAGCCTTGTGGATCTGGTCGGGCGTGACCATTCCGCTTTTCATCAAAGCGGCGACGAGGTTCTGGTCGTTCGACGAGAGGTCGGGAAGCGTGGGGTCATCGCCGGACGACCTGGGCAGCGTCGCGACGCTCGTCTCCGGGGCGCCCGCGGCTCGGGAAAGGGGCGGAGCGTTGTCCACGAGGACCTCCCAACGAAAGGTTGAAGACTCCGACCCGGACCGACCAGACCCGATCGAGGTCCAGGCGGATTCAAGCATTCGAAAAACCAGAGCGCGATAGGATGAATCCCGATTGTTCCCGATCCCTCCGCGGATATCCAGCAAAAATTAAGAGGGGATTTTCTCAAGACCAATGGAAAAAGACCCAGGCGATCGGCAGGCCGCCCGTCCCCGGAAACCGGGGAGTGGGGCGGACTGCCGGTCGCCTGGGTCGAGACCGCAACCGTCGCGTTGGTCGGGCGGAATCTTACCAGCCGCTGAGCTCGTCGAGGAAGCGGTCGAGAGCAAGGTCGAGCTTTTCCGGGGTCTCATAGACACCGGCCGCGATCTGCTGGCGGATGGCGTCGACCTTCTCGTGGCGGATCTCGGGCAACCGGCTGATTCCGTCAAGCATCTGGCCTAGCGGCGAGACCTCAACGTGATCGCGGGGGGTGCCCGCCTGGACGGTCTGACCGGCATCGACACTAAACGCGGCCAGCCGCGGGTAGATGGGTTGGGGGCCCTGAGTTCCCCCTGCGCCGTAGACTTCCATGTGTGCCTCCCCTATTGGTGCTCGGGCCGGTGGTTCCAACCGCCGGCTTGCCAGGACGTTGCGATACAGGATAACCCACGGAGGCCATCCCTTCGAGGTTGCCCGTCCGAGGAAATCTCGGAGCGAGCCGCCTCCGGTCTCCGCCGTGTTGATCGAGGGCCTCGATCACCACACCCTATGTATCGGCCGGAAGCTGGCGCGAATTTAAGGAAAAAGCCCGAGATTCGGTCTTATTGTCGACGAGCCCGAACCGGCCCGATCGGTCGCTTGAGCCCTTCGGCGAGAAGCTGGGAAGTCTGGCCAAGCTTTTCGCTCACCTGCACGATCTGGCCTTCAATCTGGGTAATTTCCTGCTGTTGCGCAGGGGTCTGGGCGCGGGCTTTCATGGCTTCAAGAGTTTTCACGAGGTCGTTCAGCTCCTGGGCTCCCTTGGTGAAAATCTGGGCGGTGTCGTAAACGGTCTGGGCGCGGGTGTCCTCGGGAGTCGGCTTGTAGAAGGGGCTGAGGACAAAGGGATTGGCGTAAAGCTTCTGGACGAGCTTGTCCGCCCAGTCGGTGGCGTCGCGAACGTTGGCGAGCGTCCGCTCGATGTTGGCCCGGTTCCGCGTCATCATCTCCGCCCCCTGGCCGGTGAGGACGTCCACCTGATAAAGGACGCGGTCGGCCCGCGCCCGGGTCATCTCCGCGCCATCAATAAGGCGTTCGACCTTGGCCCGGTTCTTTTGCGAGACGTCGTCAAGCGTGGCGGTCAGGTCGCGAACATTGGTCAGGGTTCCGCGGAGATTTTCGCGATTCTCGCCGAGAAGCAGGTCCGCCTGGCGCGTGAGCGACTCAACCCGGGTGAGCGTCTGATCGATCTTGGGCGTGGTCGCGGAAATCTTTCGGGTGAGGTCGTTGACGTGCTTGACGGTCTCCTCGACCGAAGGCCGGATGATCTCCGCGCTCTCGCGAACACCGGTCGCGGTTTCGTGGAGTGAGGCGAGGATCTCCCGGACGCGCGGGCCGGTGGCGTCGACGGTCCGACGGACCTCGGCGATGGTGTGGCTCAGGTGGGTTCGTTCGACCGGCCCGAGCCCGACCTGTTCGAGAATCGGGTCAAAGAAGGTGGACTCGACGCCGTGGACAACCTGCGACGGCACGAGTTCGACGTTCGAACGGCCCGAGGAAACAATGTTGATCCGGCTCTGCCCGGTCAGGCTGGGCTGAATCGTGATCTTGACGTCCTGCTTCAGCTTCTTCGCGAGCCGGACCGGCACCGAGATGCGAACCCGGGCGCGGAGCGTGCCTTCATACTCGATCAGATCGATGTCGTTGACCCGGCCGGCGTCGATTCCGGCGATCCGCACGGCGCTTCCCTCGCGGATACCCTGGCCATCGCGGAAGACCACGTCGATGGTTTGCCTCGGCGAGAGAAATCCAGGGCCGCCGCCGGCCAGCGTCAACAGCACGATCAGGCCGGCGATCGCCGCGACGACGACCATGCCGACCAGGACTTCACGCTTCGCGGTTCGACCATTCATCGGGGTTCCTTCCCCACTGGGAATGTGATCGTCACTCCGGACGGCCCGACTCGGTGCGACAATCCAGGAGCGTCACGAAGCCGGCGGCGCCAGCAACGTCGGGCCGAACGCCGGCCCGGCGTGATAAACCAGCAGGAACCATCCACTGTTGATGACCAAAATCGCCAGACCGGCGAGACAGGCCGCCCGACAGGCCGCCGATGCCACGACGTCAAGGCCGTCGTCGGCCGACCCGCGCAGGCCCTCGTGGCACGCGAAGACCGCGCTAAAGAGCCCGAAAAGAGCCCCCTTGATGACCAGGCCAACGATATCGCGGACCCAGAGCATGTCCCAGAACATCATGAAAAAGCTGTGGTTCGTGACGCCCATCATGGTCCGGCTCACCTGCCAGCCGACGAGCATGCCAACGGCCGAGCCCCAGACGCTCAGCACGATCCCGGCGGTCATTCCGGCGACGAGCCTCGGGGCGACCAGCCAGGCCACCGTGCCGGCCGTGCGTCGCTGAGGCGCGGGCCGCTGAGCGGGGCGTTCCAGGAGGCTCGGTTGGTCGATGTGATGACCTTCGTGAGTGCGCCGCCAGGCTCGAAGCTCGGGGGTGATCCGCGCCGCGAGCAGGCCGCAGAGCGTCAGGCAGGCCATCATCGGGGCGACGTTGCGGATCAGGCCGACACCGACGACCGCGCCCGTTCCCTCGACAAAGGTTCCGCCGAAATACGACTGCATTGAGAGAAACGAACCGATTCCGACGTGGACGACCGCCACCAACGGCAGTCCGAGCCGGAGCATCCAGGCGAGTTCACCGACGAGAGAGCCGGTTCGGGTCGCCGTCGGCCGTTTGGTGACGACGCGAAAGGCGGAGGCGAAGAGGAAGGCCAGGCCCCCCAGGTACGCCAGTGACGTGAGCGTCTGGCGTCCGACCCAGGCAAACGGCGAAACGGCGTCAAGCGACGGCGCGGCGGTCTCTGGCATCACTTCGGTCCTCCCTGACCCGGAAGAATGCGCAAGGGTGTATCACGTCGGCGGCGTCGGGGGGCAACTTTAAGGATTCGGGGCCGATTTGACCAGACCGTCTTGGCGGCCTTTCCACCAGTTCCGCCATCGCGTGACGGCCCCGGCACGTTCGGCGTCGGCTCCCCAGGGGACAAACCCGAAGGACCGGCCCGTCCCCTTGTGCAATTCTTCAAAGGCCGCGAGCCGGACCACGGGATCGCGGTCTTCCAGCCGGTTAATCAGCGCGGGAACGACCTCGCCTTGCGGCAGGTTCTTGCCGAGGCCGACTGATCGCGCCCGGACAATTGGCGCGGGGTCGTTGACGCCTCGAAAGGTCATCGGCCGACCGCCGCACCCCACCAGAAACGCCGCCACCGGGGCAATCTTCCATCCCCAGCCTTTGACGCTCATGAAACGCGACCCTTCGGCGTTCGCTTCCACACGATCGAGTCGAGTCGATCGACTCAAACGGTCCGACCCGCCCGCGCGGACTCGGGGGCCACTCGGCTTTGAGAACCCGGGGCGGACCCTAGCGGAATCCAACGATTGGCTCAACCCCAAGTTCATCAAGACCGAATGCCAACGGTCTGAAATCCAGCGCCAAGTGACCGCAGGCAGGCCGCGGCATGTTCGACCTGTTCGCGTGATACGTCGCGATGCGTGCAGGCTCGAAGAATCTGGGGGCTGAGCGCGGAAACGAGGACTCCGAAGTTGCGAAGCCTGTCCGCGACCTCTCGGGCCGTGCCAAGCCGGGGATCGACCTCGATCCAGACGAGGTTCGTCTCGACCGGAGGCGATTCCAGGCGAAGGCCCTCGGTGTCGTTCACCGCCTCGGCGAGAATCTGGGCGTTGGCGTGGTCCTCGGCAAGGCGGTCGACGTCGTGTTCGAGCGCATGAAGGGCCGCGGCGGCGATGACCCCAGCCTGACGCATCCCGCCCCCGAAAACCTTGCGGAGTCGATGCGCCTTGCGGATCAGGTCGGCCGGACCCGCGATGGCCGAGCCAACCGGAGCGCCAAGACCTTTGGAAAAACAAACCGAAACCGTGTCAAAGTGGCTGGCCCAGTCCGACGCGGCGACGCCCGAGGCCACGACGGCATTGAACAACCGGGCGCCGTCGAGATGCATCGCCAGCCCCTGCTCGCGAGCCCAGGCCGCGATCGCGGCGACCTCGGCGATGGGATGGACCTTGCCGCCTCCGCGATTCTGGGTGTTTTCCAGGCAAACCAGGCGGGTCCGCGCATAATGGCCGTCGTCGGGCCGAACCTTATCGACGAGGTCGGCGCGGGAGAGGAGCCGATTCTTGCCGACGAGCGGCCGGGCTGTCACTCCGGAAAGCCGGGCAATTCCGCCCCCTTCCCAGACGTAAACGTGCGCTGTCTCTTCGCAAAGCAACTCGTCGCCAGGACCGGCATGAACGCCGATGGCGATCTGATTGGCCATCGTCCCGGTCGGCATGAAGAGCGCGGCCTCCTTGCCGAGGATCTCGGCGGTTCGACGTTGCAGGGCATTGACCGTCGGGTCTTCGCCGAGGACGTCGTCGCCGACGTCGGCCCCGGCCATCGCCGCGCGCATCGCGGGAGTCGGTCGGGTGACGGTGTCGGACCTCAGGTCAACGGGCAGACTGGCCATGGTTGTCAACTCGCAACAAATCCAAACGACGGGCGTTCGCCGGTAGCGTGACGATCGCCGGTCGGTGAGAATCCCGGAAATCCTTCTGATGGTATGACCGGCCCGACCACTCCGGTCAATCGCATTGGCCATCGGCGGGAGAATTGCAAAGACTCGATGACCAAGGACCAAGGACCGATGATCGATGACCGAAAAATTTCCGCCTCCTGAACATCGGTCATCGGTCCTTGGTCATTGGAAAAGACGGACCTTGCAATCCTCCCGCGGTCTTTCGGCCGACGGTTCCGACCCCCTGGCGAACCTGTTACACTCTCACGACCCGGAACGGAGAGCCTGAGAAAACACCTCGAATCCCGGATTCCCTGGAGCGACGATGGCGACGCCCTCGCTGGAAGAACTGGCCTCACGACTGGAACAGCTCGAACGCGAAAACGACCGGCTGACGCGCGAAACCCGGCACCTGCGCCGTGGAATCGCGGCCTCGGTTCTCACTGGGCTCGTGGCGATTGTCTGCGTGGGCGCGGGAAGCGGCGATGTGACGCGTCTGTTGAAGGTCGAGCGGCTCGCGGTTGTTGACTCGCTCGGCCATAGCCGGGCCGAGCTTGGTCTCGATTCCGACGGCAAGGTGACCTTTCACCTCATGGATAAGAACTCGAAACCAAGGCTCTCGCTCGGGGCGAAGTCCGTCGGTGAGCCAATGCTCGAAATGGGCGACCAGACGGGCCGGCTCCGGCTCTCGATGGGCCTCGACGCCTTCGGTCCACCGAGCCTGAGCTTCTTCGACCAGGACGGCCGACTCCGGTATGTGACCAAGGTCCAGCCCTCAGGTGTTCCCGAGACGAATGTCCTAGGGCGAGAGGGCGCGGTCCGGCTCGCCTGGGGAATGAAAGCCGACGGCCGGGCCTTTCTCGACCTCCGCGACCAGCGGGGCAAGGTTCGAACGGTTTACGCACTTGATCAGAACGAACTCCCCTTGCTCGAATTTCACGACGCGGAAGAACGAGCGCGCGCGATCTTTTTCATGAAGGTCGACGACACTCCTCGACTCGTCTTTCTGAACAAGAACCGCAACGGCGGGTTTTCGGCGGGATTGACCGCGGAGGGTGCCCCCGGCGTGATCATGAGCGATCAACTCGGCCGCCAGCGGGTTACTCTGGGCGTGCGCGAAGATGCCTCGCCGACGCTTTCGCTGAGCGATCCGAAGGGAAAGACCCGCATGGAAGTCGCCCTCGACGCGACCGGTCGGCCCCGGCTGACCGCATCCGACGCCGAAGGAAAGCCGCTGGCGCAGGTGCCCGCTCGATGACCTGGCGGACCGATCGCCCGCCATTTTCGAGAGCGAGAGGGATCACACCCGCGCGGCCTTCAGAAAAGTTTGCGGCGGGGAGTTGCCGGCTCCGATAAAATGGGACCATTCGACACCAGGCGGAGACCCCGGAGCCGATGACCACCATTCTGAACATCAGCCGGATTGACTGCGCCAACGACGACGCCCGCGAGGCGATCCTCGGGCTTCGCCGTCAGCTTAGCCCCGACGGCAACGTCGTCAGCCCGCAAGGTCGGGCGCGGACGATCGCGGCCTTCGGCGAGCCGCTCAGCCCGCAACAGGTCGTCGAACGAATCTGCCTGGATGTCTCTCGGCGGGGCCTCGACGCCGTTCTCGATTACACCCGGAAGCTCGACGGTGTCAGCCTTGACGCGGATTCCGTCCGGGTCCGTCCCGCCGAGCTGGCCTCGGCCTTTCGGAAGGCCGACCCCGCTTATATCAAGACGATCCGCCGCGTTCGCGACAACATCATGGCGTTTCAGTCGGGCATTCTCAACCGCGACGCCGTCATGAGGCGCGGGCCTGGCTGCGAGTTAAAACTTCGGTACCGACCGCTCCGCAGGGTGGGTGTCTGCATCCCCGGCGGCGCGGCGGCCTATCCGTCGTCGCTGCTGATGACAGTTGTTCCCGCGCAGGCGGCTGGCGTGCCCGAGATCGCCGTCGTCGTCCCGCCGACGCGTTTCGGCGGCTACAACGACGATCTCCTCGCGGCCTGCCATGTCCTCGGTGTCAAGGAAGTCCACCGGATCGGCGGCGCCCAGGCGATCGCGGCCCTCGCCTATGGAGTGGACGGCATCGAACCGGTTGACAAGATCGTCGGGCCGGGCAACCTCTTTGTCGCACTCGCCAAGCGCCAGGTTTACGGTCAGGTCGACATCGACAGCATCGCCGGGCCGAGCGAGGTTGTCCTGATCGCCGACTGGACGGCCGATCCCCGGTTCGTCGCGGCCGACCTCATCAGCCAGGCCGAACACTCACCGGGCGCCAGCGTCCTGATTACCTGGGAAGCAGACCTGATTGACCGGGTCGCCGAGGCCCTGACGCATCAACTCTCCATGCTCAGCCGGGGCGACCTGGCGCGCGAGAGCCTGGAACGCTTCGGCGCCCTGATTCTCGTTCGCGACGAGGACGAGGCCGTTCGGCTCACGAACCTGATCGCCCCCGAGCATCTGCACGTCTCGACGTCCGATCCCGACCGCCTGGCCGACCGTCTTTCGAACGCCGGGGCCATCTTCCTTGGCCACGATACGCCGGTCGCCGTCGGCGACTACGCGGCGGGGCCGTCTCACGTTTTGCCGACCGGAGGAACCGCGCGCTGGGCTTCGGGCCTTTCGTCAAACGACTTCCTCAAGCGGACGAGCCTGATCTACGTCAACCGCGACGGCCTTGAAGCACTCGCGCCGGATATCCGAATGCTCGCCGACAAGGAAGGGCTGACCGCGCACCGTTACAGCGTCGACGTCCGCCTTGAAGAGGCGCCCGACGTCGGGGATGACCTGACGTGACCGCGACACTCTTCGAGATCCGCCCCGGTCTCGCCTCGGACGCGGAAACCCTGGCGATTCTCATCCGCGAGCTTGCCGAGTACGAGAAGCTCGCGCACCTTGCGCAGGCGACCGCCGACGACCTCCGCTCGCATCTTTTCGGAACCCGGCCGGTCGCCGAGGCAATCGTCGCGGAGGTCAAGGGAACCGCGGCGGGCTTCGCGCTCTTTTTTCCGACCTTTTCGACGTTCCGGGGTCAGCCTGGGCTGTATCTGGAAGACCTCTTCGTGCGCCCTGAGTATCGAGGACTAGGGATCGGCAAGGCGTTGATTGCCGAGGTCGCCAGTCATGCCCTTGATCGCGGTTGCGGGCGGCTGGAATGGGCCGTGCTGGACTGGAACGCGCCGGCGATCGCCTTTTACCGGGCGGCGGGCGCCCGTCCGCTCGATGACTGGACCGGGTTTCGGATCGACGACGAGGCGCTCACCAGGCTCGCCGGCAAGGCTGGGGTTTGCAAGGGGGATCGTTCAGGATGAGCCGTTTCTTTCTCCCGCACATCGCTCGGATGTCGGGCTATCAACCGGGCGAACAGCCACGCGACGGCAGCCCCGTCAAGCTGAACACGAACGAGAACCCGTATCCCCCTTCGCCCCGCGTGGCCGAGGCCATCAAGGCGGCCCTTGGCGATCGCCTCCGCAGGTATCCCGACCCGCTCGGCACGACCTTTCGCGAGGTCGCCGCGCGGCATAACGGCGTGACTCCCGAGATGATCTTGCCGGGCAACGGATCGGACGACCTGCTGACGATCATCACCCGGGCCTTCGCCGGGCCTGGCGACCTGATCGTCGCGCCTCAACCCAGCTACATCCTTTACCGAACCCTGGCCGAGTTGCAAGACGCCCGGTTCGTCGAAGTCCCTTTCTCGGCCGACTGGCGGCTGGAACCCGAGACCTTCGCCGTCCCGAAGGCTCGCCTTGCCTTTCTGGCGAACCCGAACAGCCCGTCGGGCACCTGCCTGTCGCCCGCCGAGGTCGCCGCGATCGCCGAGCAGCTCGACGCCCCCCTCGTCGTTGACGAAGCTTATGCCGACTTCGCCGCGACGCATTGCGTCTCGCTGGTTCACGACCACCCGAACGTGATCGTGACCCGAAGCTTCAGCAAGGGATACAGCCTCGCCGGTCTTCGGCTCGGCTACCTGATCGCCCGGCCGGAGATTGTCGAGGGGCTGGTCAAGGTCAAGGATTCGTACAACTGCGACACCTTGAGCCTTGCCGGAGGCGCCGCGGCCCTGGAAGATCAGGCGCATTTCCAGGCCGCTCGCGATAAGATCCTGGCGACCCGGCGGAGACTCACCGAGGCCGTCCGCGAACTTGGGTTCACGGCGGCGGAGAGTCAGGCGAACTTCGTCTGGTGTACCGGGAATGCCCGTTCGGTCGAGATTTACGAGACCTTGAAGGAACGCAAGATCCTCGTCCGCCTGATGCGTTATCCCGGTCAGTCGCCTGGAATTCGGATCACCGTCGGAACGGACGAGCAAGTTGACCTGTTGCTCGGTGAGCTGGCCGGGTTAGTCTGAGACGCGCCCGGGACCGGTGAGTTGACCGGCGCACGATCGATTTGAGGCGGGAGGCTCGGCAAAGGTGAACGTGAATCCTGACGGGTCGGCCCGGTTCGCGGAGGTTGAGCGCAAGACGCGCGAGACCGAGATCCGGCTCAGCCTCAAAATTAACGGCTCGGGCCTTTCTCAGGTCAAGACGGGCGTCGGTTTCCTCGACCACATGCTCGAACTCTTCGCCCGACATGCCTTGATGGACCTCACCGTCGATTGCGTGGGTGACCTTCACGTCGATGCGCACCACACGACCGAGGACGTCGGCATCTGCCTGGGGATGGCTCTCGACCGCGCTCTCGGCGACCGGGCGGGCATCCGTCGGTACGGACATTCGATCCTGCCGATGGATGAGACGCTCGTCACCTGCGCCGTGGATCTGAGCGGGCGGGCGGTCTGGGTCTGGAATGCCCCGATGCCCTCGCCAAAGATCGGCACCTTCGATAGCGAGCTGATTGCCGACTTCTGGCAGGCGTTCACCGTTCAAGGTCGGCTCAACCTTCACGTCTTGCTCCATTACGGCCGGAACACGCACCACGTCAGCGAGGCGATCTTCAAGGGGCTGGCGCACGCGCTCCGATCCGCCTGCGAGCCTGATCCGCGCGGCGGCGGCGTGCTCTCGACCAAGGGCGTGCTCTGAATCCTCGCAATATCCTGGCCTTTTTTTCTGGACCCAATCGCTGATGACGAAGACGTCCGCGAAGAAGCACCCGGCCCGCAGCTTGATTGTGAACGGCCTGCTGGTGGCGGTTGCCTTCGGCCTGCTCGGCCTGGCGGTCTGGCAGAACAAGGAGCAGATCCGGGGCGTCTTGAACCGGCCGCTCGACTTCCGCCTTCTGGCATCGGCCTTTCTCATCTACATGACGGGAATCTCGATCTCGTTCCTCCGCTGGTTCGCGCTCGTCAGGGTGATTGAGCCTCGATTCAAGATCGGCCCGGCGTTCCTGCTCGGGTTCATCGGCAACGTCTTTAACCTGGTGATCCCCGGCGCGGTCGGCGGCGACTTCATCAAGGCGGCATACCTCGTCCGGATGGACATCAACCGAACGCAGGCGGTCGCCTCGATGGTCATCGACCGGATCGTCGGCCTTCTCGGCCTCTTCCTGCTGGCGGGTCTCGCCGGCGGATTCGCCTGGCCGATGGCGAACCGACAGGTCCGCATTCTGATCGTCCTTTCCTGGATGGCCTCGGGGTGCGGCTTGCTCGTCCTTTTCATGATCTTCAACCAGTCGCTCACCCGAGTCTTTCCCGGCCTTCTGGAACGGCATAACCGGGTCTCGGGCATCCTCCGCGAGTTAAAGGTCATGTCGAGCACGTATCGAAGGCGGCTCGACGTCGTCGCCGTTTGCCTGCTGGCGTCGGTGGGCATCCACACCTTGATGGTGCTCGCTTTTTACACCGTCAGCCGAGCGATCTTCCCCGTGAACTTGCCGAACCTCGGCCAGCACATGCTCATCGTCCCCTTGACCCTCTTCACGACGGCCGTGCCCCTCCCCTTCGGTGCGCTCGGCCTGACCGAACAGGTCAGCTCGCAGCTTTTTGAACTGGTAAAACATCCCGGCGGCGCCCTGGCGATGATGGGCTTCCGCGTTTTGATGTACGCGGGCGGACTCGTCGCCGCGGGCGTTTACCTGGCGAACCTCCGTCAGGTCCGCTCGTTGACCGAGACGGCCGAGGAGCTTGAAGACGAACTCGTCGAGAACGAACTGGGACCCGAACCCGCCTGAACCAACGCGCGGGCTGGATTGTCGACGAAAGGCCGAGATGTCGCGATTGTTCGTACGGAAGTCGGTCGAGGCCCTCCAGCATGAGGCCGCCGCTGGAGACGAGCACGGCCTGAAACGCTCACTCTCGGCGCTCAGCATCACGCTTTTGGGTGTCGGCGGCGTGATCGGCTCGGGAATCTTCATCATGACCGGACAGGAAGCCGCGAGGCACGCCGGCCCCGCCGTCCTGATCTCCTTCGCGCTCGCCGCGATCCCCTGCCTCTTCGCCGGTCTCTGCTACGCCGAGATGGCCTCGACCGTGCCGATCTCGGGTTCCGCCTATACGTATGCGTATGCCACGATGGGCGAGTTGATCGCCTGGCTGATCGGCTGGGATTTGATCCTGGAATACGCCGTGAGCGCCGTGGTCGTGGCGATCGGCTGGTCGGGCTACGCCGTCAGCCTGCTCCACGGCTTCGGTATCGACATTCCGCCCGCGTATACCGCCTCGCCGGGAACCGCGATGATCCGCCTTCCCAATGACGCCGCGAAAGCCCTTTACCTCACGCCCGGCTGGGGCGAGTTGACCGACGACATTCGAAAGGGTTTCGACGAAAAGAAGATCGATTGGAAGACCTTCCCGCGCCAGTCGGCCACGATCAACCTGCCGGCGATGCTCATTGTCGCCGCCCTGACGGCGCTTCTCGTCGTCGGAATCCGCGAGACAGCCGGGTTTAACAACGTGATCGTGGCGGTCAAGGTCGGGATTGTCCTCGCGTTTATCGCGGCGGGGATTGGATTCGTGCGCAAGGCGAATTTGCAACCGTTCTTGCCACCGAACCCGGACGAATTCCGCAGCTTTGGCGACTTTGTCAAGAACTTTGGCCATTTCGGATGGACGGGGGTCTTCCGGGCCTCGGGCGTTGTCTTCTTCGCTTACATCGGTTTCGACTCGGTCTCGACCACCGCGCAGGAGGCCCAGAATCCCCAGCGCGATATGCCGATCGGCATTCTCGGCACGCTCTTGATCTGCACGATCCTGTACATGGCCGTCTCGTTCGTGCTGACGGGGATCGTCCCTTACCGAGGGCTCGACGTGCCCGACCCTATCGCCGTCGGGGTGGATCGAATCGGGTTCACCTGGCTCTCGGTCGCTGTCAAGATCGGGGCGATTCTTGGGCTGAGTTCGGTCATCCTGGTCTCGCTTCTGGGTCAGCCTCGGATTTTTTACTCGATGGCCCATGACGGCCTGCTTCCCCCCTTCGCGGCCAAGATTCATCCGAGGTTTCGGACGCCCCACATCACGACGATCATCACCGGCACCGCGGCGACGATCGCCGCCGGTCTCGTGCCGATTCACGTCGTCGGCGAGTTGGTGTCAATCGGCACCCTCTTCGCCTTTGCGGTCGTGAGCGCCGGGGTCCTGGTTTTGCGGGTTCGAGAGCCGGACCTGGAACGGGCCTTCAAGACCCCGTTTGTCTGGGTCACCGCGCCGCTCGGGGTCCTTTCCTGCCTGCTCTTGATGGCCACGCTTCCCGGGGAGACCTGGCTCCGGCTCGTGATCTGGATGGCGATCGGCGTGGCGATCTACTGGTTTTACGGGCGACGCCACAGCAAGCTCGGCAATCCCGAACCCGCCTGATCACCCTTGGAAATCGTCAGACCCGACGACCCAGGCTGTTCGTGGAACCCTGTCCATCGAGAACCGTGAGACCCAATCTCCGGGAAGACTCGGCTCGACGCGGTCGGTCAACCCGAGCGAGAGGGCGAGCCAGCCAATGAGCCTCTTGGGGTCGACCCCCGACTCGCGAAGCGTCGCCAGCTTGATCGACCCGTCGCGCTTCGCCAGTCGGCGGCCATCGGCGCCGAGAACCAGCGGCAAGTGGCCGAAGGTCGGCTCGGGATGGCCAAGAGCCCGAAAGAGCAGGATCTGTCGGGGCGTGCTCGGGATCAGGTCATCGCCCCGGATCACCTGGTTGACACCCAACAAGGCGTCGTCAACCACGACGGCGAGTTGATAGGACGGCCCCTGCCCTTCGCGGGCGACGATGAAGTCGCCGCCAAGACGCGCGGGATTGATCGCGAGCCGACCACGGATCAGGTCGTCCCAGTCGACAGGTTCGTCCGGAACCCGAAATCGCCAGGCAAACGACCGGCCCGGGAAGGACGCCGCATCCGCGACTGTTCGGGTTGAGCAGGTGCCGGGATAGGATGGTCCCTCATCTTCCGCGTGCGGAGCGGACGCGGCCCGAGCGATCTCGGCTCGCGTACAGAAGCACGGATAAACTCGACCTGAACGCTTGAGACCTTCTAAAATCTCGCTGTACGTTTCCAGACGCTCGGATTGAACGTAAGGATCACTGTCCCAGTCAAGGCCAAGCCAGCGCAGGTCATCCATCGCGCCTCGCGTGGCGTCGGGTCGGACGCGGGTCGTGTCGAGATCTTCAATCCGGAGAACGATTTGACCGCCTGACGATCGAGCCGAAAGCCAGGCGACGAGGAAGGTTCGGGCATGGCCGAGGTGCAGTCCGCCGGTCGGCGAGGGGGCAAGACGGCCTCGGGTCTCGGAAAGTCTCATCTGTGCGCCGCACTCACGATCGGGTCTAATTGTCGGAAAGGAACGCCGCGAGGCGAGATCCGCCGCATTCTCAAGGTAACGTAACAAAATCGATCGAACCGACGGGGAGCATGAAACCGTGGACGTGGAACTGAAGCGTTCGGCCAAGAGCGTGATCGAGAGGATCGTCCATCTCCGAGACTCTCTTTGACTTGGGCGACAAACAATCTCGCCGCGAAGAGCTGGAAGCGCAGATGAACGGCCCGACCTTCTGGAACGACCAGGACCGGGCGAAAGCCGTGATTGCCGAGTTAAAGGGGCTAACCGCCGTTCTCAAGCCGTTCGAGGAACTGGGCAAACAGGCGGATGACCTGGAAGCCTCGCTCGAACTGGCCGACGAGATGGGCGACGACTCCTTTGATGATGAGATCCGCCGCGCCGCGGTGAAAGCCGAATCCGACTTCGATCAGTTTGAACTCCGGTCGATGCTCAGCGGTCCGAACGACCATTGCAGCGTCTTCCTGACGATCCACGCCGGCGCCGGGGGAACCGAAGCCTGCGACTGGGCCGAGATGCTTCTGCGCATGTATCTGATGTGGGCCGAATCCAAGAAATTCGCCACCCAGATCACCGATCGTGAAGACGGCGGCGCCGCGGGCATTCAGGTGGCGACCGTGCACATCAAGGGAGAATATGCCTACGGGTATCTGAAGGGAGAGACGGGCGTTCATCGGCTCGTTCGGATCAGCCCCTATGACTCGGCGGGGCGTCGGCAGACGTCCTTCGCGTCGGTCGACGTGCTTCCCGAGATCGACGACACGATCGATATCGTCTTGCGAGACGACGAGTTAAAGCGCGACGTTTTCCGGTGCGGCGGCCCCGGCGGTCAGCACCAGAACAAGACCGAGTCGGGTGTGCGTTACACGCACATGCCGACGGGAATCGCCGCCGAGTCTCGGAGCGAACGTTCTCAACACAAGAACGACGCAAACGCCCTGGCCCTGCTCAAGGCCAAGCTCGTCCGCCGCGAGGAAGAAAAACGCGAGGCCGATTTCGCCAGGAAGTACGACGAGAAGGGCGAGATCAGCTTTGGCAGCCAGATCCGATCGTACGTGCTCCAGCCCTACCAGATTATCAAGGATCTGAGGACCGGGTACGAGGTCGGCAATCCCCGGGCGACGCTCGACGGAGATCTCGACGGATTCGTGAATGCCTACCTCCGTTGGAGGCTCTCCGGCGGAGAGGCAAAGTAAGTGGTCGATCGGCTCGGGGTGACGATTGAAGACGATGGGGCCGACCTGAGGTCGATCGTCACTCCCGAAATGCGATTGCGGTTCCGTCGGTTGAACGACCGCTGGACCCACGCCATCGAGATCGGTCCTGGCCCCTGGCAAACCCTCGCCGAGGCCATCGAGTGGACAACCGCGGCCGAAGATTCAAACCGGATCGTCAGCCCGGTTTATCAGGAGGTTCACTTTCAGCACGATGGCGATTCGGTGCTGGCCTTGCTGGTTGGCCTGGCCGGACCGCACCATTTTTCGGCGGCGGTGAAAGTGTCGCATCGCGTCTCAGGGCCGCCGGAATCGCATGATTTCGGAGAGGAACTCTCCGAAAGTACTGCTGATTTTGACGTCGCGAACCGTTGTCGAGCGACAATCCAGGCGTTCGATTGTCATTACAAGGTCCACGCGCCGCCGGCCATTCTCCCTCGGGGTGATTCCGAAGACCGTCGAGAGCCGGATGGATTTCGCAAAGACGACCGGCCTTGCCTGACCTGGGAAACAAAAAACACCGAAGATCACGTTGACGTTTCCGTCCGAGGCTCGGGCGATCCGGCCTCGGCGTCGTCGGTGGCCTTGAAAGGTTGGAACCCTTCGGGCGGCGGGCAGGTCCGGATTGCTCCCCAAGCTATCTTGTCGACGCCGACGCACCGGGTACGCTATTTTTGGACGCACACGCGCGTGCGGAAACGTCTGTCCGTACCGTAGCCGAGGAGACCCGATGAATATCCTGAACGATGCCGACCCGCAGGTCTTCGAGGCGATCCGTTCCGAGGAACAGCGCCAGCGCGACGAACTGGAGCTGATCGCCTCGGAAAACTACACGAGCGCCGCGGTCATGGAAGCGGTCGGCTCGGTCCTCACGAACAAGTACGCCGAAGGCTTGCCCGGCCGTCGCTATTATGGCGGCTGCGAGTTCGTCGACAAGGTGGAAACCCTCGCCATCGACCGGGCCAAGACCCTCTTCGGCGCGGAGCATGCCAACGTTCAGCCGCATTCGGGCGCCTCGGCCAACCAGGCGGTCTTTTACGCGGGCCTGGAGATCGGCGACACGATCTTGGCGATGGACCTGGCGCAAGGGGGTCACCTCACGCACGGCATGAAGCTGAATTTCAGCGGCCGATGGTATCCGACGATCGGTTACGGCGTCGATCCGAAGACCGAGCGGATCGATTACGAGAAGTTCGCCTCCCTGGCGCGCGAGCACCGGCCCAAGCTCGTCCTCGCCGGGGCGAGTGCGTATCCTCGAATCATCGATTTCGAGCGGATGGCCGAGGTTGCCCGCGAGGTGGGCGCGATCTTCTTCGTGGACATGGCCCACATCGCCGGCCTGGTGGCGGGGGGTTATCATCCCAGCCCCGTCCCCGTCGCGGATTTCGTGACGACGACCACGCACAAGACCTTGCGCGGCCCGCGCGGGGGAATCATCCTGAGCAGGCAGTCGTGGGCGAAAAAGGTGGACATGGCGGTCTTCCCCGGCCTGCAAGGCGGCCCCTTGATGCACGTCATCGCCGGCAAGGCGGTCTGCCTGGGCGAGGCCCTCTTGCCAACCTTCAAGGAATACGCCGGTCAGGTCGTCCGCAACGCGAAGACCCTGGCCGAGGAACTGACCCGGGCCGGCTACCGACTGACCTCGGGCGGGACCGATAACCACCTGATCCTCGTCGACGTCGGCGCCCGGGGTCTGACCGGCAAGATCGCCGAGAACGCACTCGGTCGGGCCGGAATCACCGTTAACAAGAACATGATTCCCTACGACACCCGGAAACCGCTTGACCCCAGCGGCATCCGAATCGGCACCCCCGCGCTGACGAGCCGAGGCATGCGCGAGGACGCGATCCGACAGGTCGGCGCCTGGATCGTCGCCGTTCTCAACGCTCCCGACGATCCTGCCCTTGGTGCCCGCGTTCGCGGCGAGATTCGATCGTTCGCGCAGGACTATCCCGTTCCCGCGGAAGCTCTCGCCGCGGCTCAATAACGCATCAAGGCCCGCGACGGCTGGCAACAACCTGCTCGGGCTGATTCAGACGATACACCGCGTACCGCCCCTCCACGTGAACGGGGACGAGCGACCGGCCGTTCGTCTCCCTGTTTTTGTTTGCCAGGGCAAGCACGAAGGTCGCTCCCTGACGACCGGCAAGGCCCGCCAGATCGTCGGCGCTGAGAGCATCGTAGCGGCGTTCGAGACCATGCCGGTCGCGCTGGTAAGCCCGCACAAGCTCGGCGTTTGTCCCGGCAAAGCCGACATGGTCGCGGAAGCGTTCGGACCAGTCCGCGAGCCCTGAAGCCGCGTAAGGGCTGGCCGACCGGTTGAAGGCGAGGTTTCTCCGCGACCAGAGCCGGAACGTCTTGGGTCCGGGTGGTCCAATAAACCGGGCCTCCAACGCCGTGTGCTCGCGAGCCCAGACCGCGAGGCGCTCCAGGTCGTCGACGGGAACCTCGGCGAATCGACATCGACGGACAAGTGTCTCTCGGATCGCCTCGCCGGTCCGGTTGCCGATCGCGGGAATCGCATTCGCAACCAGGGCCAGGACCGGAACGACCCAGCAGGCCGCCAACCGAAAAGCGAGGCGTCGGGAATTCGATGCGGCAGGTCGGCGGTCGAACCGTTGACCCAGAATCGGCACCGCGACGATGGCCGCCAGCAAGGGCCAGTGCCCTGACTCGGTATCATGGCGACCGAGAAAGACCAGTCCCAGCGCCAGAACGCCAAGGCCCACGACCCCAACGGCAGGTTTCGGAGTTGTCGACAGGGCCTCGCTCACGCTCAACGTGACTTCAAAGGCGGTCACGACGACGAGCATCCAGTCGCCGACAAGTCCCAGGGGGATCAGGACCGATCGCAGCCGATCCAGCGCGTTTTCCCCGGCCCAGAGACGCTTGACGTGCCCGGCGATGAGCACCAGGCAGAGCCCCCGCGCCACCGTTGCCATCCGAAAGGGCTGAAAGAGCGTGACCCGAAGATTTTCAAGACCTTCAATCGCATACCAGGCCAGCACGAGGCCCGCGAGGTTCAGGATGATTAAAATGATCAGACGTTGTCGACCGGGAGGTCGTGGAGTTCCGATCCGATAGACCGGAGCCAGGGCACAAAACGCCAGGGCGGGGTAACATCCCCAGGCGAGCCATTGCGACGACCGCCAGAGGTGCGGAAGCATGTGCTGCGGGCTTTGAAGCTCGGCGGTCAGAAGCCGCATCTCGTCGGGCGAGAGGCCGGAAAGCAGGAGCCCGGAATTCTTGAGGTTAAGCAAGGCGCCGGGAACGATCGCGAGTCCAAGAGCGATCCAGGCTCGGCCAACCCGGTTGAATCGGATCTCACCCGAGGCGTCGAGAAGGCTCCAGCAGAACCAACCCGCGCCAATGAGCATGGCAATCTGGAGACCGACCGACGGATGGATGAGAGTCGCCAGGCCCACGCAGACCGCCGAGGAAACTTCGCGACCGCGACCGGCGTTGAGGGCATAGGCGATCGCCTGCCAGCCGAAGCCGAAGGCAATCAGGCGATCGAGAAGCATCGGCTCAAAAAGGTGGTTCGTGCCGATGTTGCCCGCCAGCGCGATCAGACCGAGAGAGGCGGCAACTCGCCCCGAACCCGTTCGGTCTGGCCAGACGTCCGAACCAAGACGGTTCAGGCCCGAGACGGTGATCAGAAAAGTCAGCAGAAACACGATCGCAAGCGCCGCGGAAAGTCCGAAGGGACGGCTCAAACCGTCAAGGAGCGCCAGGTAACCCCGGTGCGGGTTGAACTGGGCGAAGGACGCCACGAACGGATCATTCGCGTAGACGCGAGCGTCATGCTGATGAAGAAGAATGGGGAGGCGGTACGCCTGATCGACCTCGCGGCTCCGGTATCCCCGGATTGTCAAAAAGAGGCCGAGGAGGATCAGGTAAAAGTAAACGTCTTTCCGTGCGGCGAGACGATCCAGCATGGCGAGAAGACCCCCGACGTCCGACCAGGCGCCTTGCGAAGGCGCTGGCCGGGAAGTCTGTACGGAGGCCCTGGATCGGTCAACGTCATTTCGAGGGATCGGTCTCGGGGTTCGCTGGCGTCAACGAATCCTTGATCGCGCCAGCCGAACGAAGCAAGGCGGGGTCAATCCCCATCGCCGAGGCATCAAGATCCGTCAAGGGCGTGGCAGCCTGGGTGACCTGGTTGGCGGTTCCCGAGCCTGGAGAAGTCGCGGGGGCCATCAGGCCCATCTTCTGAACGTGTTCGACAAAGCGTTGAACCGGCGGGGCTGACCAGATTCGGGCCGCGGGCTGATAGCGGGTGCTCCAGTCCCAGGCGATTGAGGCGTGGATCTGTTCCGAGGCCCAGGCGCTCTGGGCAATCTGCGACTCTGCGTACTTTTGAATCGACGCGACGAGGAAAGAGGCGACGATCAGCCCCTTGATCAGGCCAAGGCCCATCCCGGCGAACTGATCGTTGCGGTTTGGCTCGCTGATTCCAAACGTCTGGCGACGCGAGACGGAAAGAGCCAGGCTGGCGAGTCCGACAATCACAAAATAAGAGACGCCCGCCGCGACCCACCAGAGCAGGCGATCGATCAGGTCCGCCCGCATCGTCGGCAAATACTCGACGACGTACACCCGGGTCTGGTCGCGGACCGGCGCGGCGGCAAACACGGCGGCGACGAGGCCGCCAAGTCGGATCGCCTGAACGAGAAAGCCTTTAAGCCAGCCGCGAATGGCCGAGATGAGCACCAGGCCGCCGAGTGCCAGGTCGAATCCCATGGGGGTCGTTCCTCAAAATGCTGCGTCGCGCGGGATGGTCCGTGAGGTCATTCGTTACCCGGCCTTGAATCTTACTCGCGAAGAAGAGGCCGTATCTCAAGGATCGGTCCCCGACCCGAGAATGTTCAACCTTTTTCCGAACAATTCCCGAAATGAGACACATCTGGCCAGATTCGGGACGCGACGCCCTCGATCATAGCCTCTTGTTGACACCCTGAACGATCCCGCGAATCCAACGCGCCTAAAATTGGAGAAGGCGATCGCGAGCGGCCACGTCCCACTCGTCGATTTTTTCTCCGTTCTCGACCACGTAGGCCCGGCGATGAAGCGCCGAGGTGGGGCAGATGTGGACGGGGAAGGCCAGGAAGGGCGTTCCGGGGGGATAATGTTCGGCCTCGGGAGTCTCGACGACGAGGTGTTCCTCACTCTGGCTGCCGATCGTCGCCTCGGGAAGTTCCGGGAGGCAGAGGCGAGCCCCCTGGGGATCGGCGGCAACGGCCTTGTGGCCAAGGTCGAGGCAGAGTCGACCGGGCCGGGGGCGACTGATCACCCGCGTCAGAAGCGCCGCGGCGGCGTTGAAGGGAAGGTCGGGGTATCGATTCAAATACCCGACGTCATGAAGCACGCAGGTCCCCGGCGAACATTCGATACCTGGCTCGTCCACGGCCGCGTGGATCGGAAACGTCGGCGTGCCGCCCAGGACAAGACGAGGGACGGGAAGTCCCGATCTGAGCAATCGATCGCGCAGGGCGAGGGTTTGCTCAAGGCCGGGGCGAGCCTGGCGAGCGCGATCGAGGGGGTCGAGATCGTGGATATGGCCATCGTAGGCACTCAGGCCGTCGGGACAGAGGTTTGGGAGGCGGTCGAGGAGTTGATAAAGGGCCTCGGCCTTTGCGTCGGGCGCGATTCCGGTGCGGCCCATGCCGACGTCGAGGTCAACGAGCACCGGCAGGGGCCGAGGGAGGTCCCGCGTGCTCTCGGAAAGGGCTTGCGCGACGTTCGGGTCGTCGACGATGGCCCGAAAGATGGTTTCGGGGAAGTGGCGAATCAGGTTCGCGAGCCTGGCCAGGTTGGGACCGACAACCGGGTAGGCGAGCAGGACATCGGTTCCGCCGGCCGAGGCGACCATCTCGGCCTCGGCGATCGTCGCGCACTTGTGCTTATGAATGCCAAGGCTTTCCAGAAGCCGGACGATGGCCGGCATCTTGTGCGTCTTGACATGCGGACGAAGGCGGTCGGCCCCTCGGGCGATCGCGATCATCGTCGTGAGATTGGCGATCAGCCGCGAGCGGTCGACGATCAGCGACGGGCTCAAAAGAGCGTCGTGACCGTGGACGGGAAAGGGACGGGGCAGAACCGGAAAACTCACTCGAAACCCATCTGCTTCTGGTAGGCGAGGGCCTTGGCCTGCTCGGCCTCGGGAATCTTCCCACACCGCTGATAGATGACGGAGAGAGCCGTATAGCTAAAGGTGTCATCGGGTTCCAGCTCAACGACCTTGCGGGCGTGCTCGATCGCCTTGTCGGATTCGGCGAGGTCGACGTAAAGCTTGGCAAGCATGCCGTGGCCGATCGAGAAGGTGGGATCGGCGGCGACCGCCTCTTCGAGAATCGCGATCGCGCCGGGCTTGTCGCCCTTGTCGCGAAGATCAACGGCCTGGTCGTACAGTTCGTGAGCGCTGGGCATGTTCGAAAGATCCTTGGGAATCGCGATTGAGTATTCTGGTGAATTTGCGTGGTTTGCGAACCCCGCGACGAGTTCGACGGTTTGGCTATTTGCCTGGCTTCTCGGCGCGGAGGGCTTCCTGGGCCTTGCGGTCGCCGAGAAAGGCGAGGAGGTCGGTCAGTTCCTTGTTGGTCAACTGGCCGAGAATTCCGGCGGGCATGAGGCTGGTCTTGTCGAACCCTTTCTCGTCGATCTCGCGAGCGGGGATACGGACCTCGCGGCCGTCGGGATCGCGGAGGGTGACCCCGTCGCCCGTCTCGGCGAGCAAGAGGCCGGTGAGAACTCGACCGTTCGTCGTGGCGACCTTGTACGTTCCGAACCCTTCCTTGATCTCCTTCGACGGTTCGAGGATCGACTCGACCCGTTTGTCGAACGAGAGGGTTTCCCAGACCCTTGTCAGGTCGGGACCGACGTTGCCGCCGACACCTTCCATCCGGTGGCAGGTGGCGCAGCCTCCTTTCTTCACGTCAAGAAAGACGGCCCTGCCGAGGTCGGGGTTTCCCGATCGAGCGACCTGCTGGCCCAGCTTCTTGATTTCCGAAGGGGCCAGAAGCGTTTTCGTGAGAAGGGTTTGCAACTCGGCTTTCAGTTCGGGCGACTGGTAGGGACGAACCGCCTCCATGACTCGCGAGAGGTCTTCGGGAGGCAACTTGCCGAGCAGGAACCGGCGGGCCACGGCGCTGGCGGTCTCGGCATTGGAACCGAGCAGGCCGATGGCTTCCTGACGCTGTTCGCGGTCCTTGCTGTCGAGCATCCCCTCGGCCATCTTCGCGGCGGCGGGGAAGTCGCGCGAGGCGAGAGCGCGCATCAACTCCATCCGCAAGGCGGGGTCGTCCGTCTTGGCCAGGACCTCGCGGGCGAGCGGGGCGAGATCGACCTTGTCGTAACCCCGGAGCGCCGAGAGGGCGAGTCCGCGCTCGTCAGCCGGGCTCTTGTCCGACCGGACGAGCGCGATGAGAGCCTCTTTGGCCAACTCGGTGCGAACGTCGCGGGCGAGAGCGAGCGCGGCCTTGCGGACGTCGGCCTCGGGGTCGTTGAGCAAGCCGGGAAGGATGGGTCCGGCGGCGAGAACCGCCCGGTTGTGAAGCGCCGTGAGAACCTGGATGGCCTTGACCCGCGATCGAGCGCCGCCGGACGGCTTGTCGGCGAGCCAGCGCGCGATCGGGTCGGCGGGGACGTCGGGAACCATCTCTCGAAGGGCGCGGAAGAGGCCGACGCGAGCGTCTTCGGAAACCCTGGCCTCGGGAGACGTCGCCGTGGCGAGGATCGCCGAAAGCGCGTCGGTACTTCGCCAACCCTGAAGGGCAAACAGGGCCGCTTGCGCGAGCTTGGGGTCGTGATCGGCGACGGCGTCGATGATCGTCGGCAAGGCCCCCGGGCCGAGACGTTCCAGAGCGCGCGTGATTCCGTCGCGGAGGAAGGGATCGGCCGTCAAATGGGTCCGGCCGACCCTGAGGTCCATTGTCGCCTGCGTGATCGTAATTTTGGCGTTAATGGCGAGGCGGTTCGCGTCCTGTCCCAAGCGAGCCTGGCCCATGAGGCTCGCTCGCAAGAGTTGTGGGTCAATGTTGGCTTCGTTTCGTAATAGCGCACCTTCGAGAAGCTCGATCAAGATCGCCTGGGCCGCGATGATTGAATCGGCATCGACCTGAACTGTCCTACGTCCGATCAGCTCGAACGCGAATCGAAGCAGGTCGCGGTCCTTATTTTTTCGGGCCTGCTGGAAAACGGACTCAAAGTCGGTGTGATCGGGATCGACCGCGTAGAGGACTCCCAGGGCGTGAAGCCTGGCGACGCCGGGCGTGGCTTCGTTTTCGAAAACCTCGCGGAAGGTCTCGTAACGGGAGACGTCCTTGCCGCGGCGGATCAGTTCCAGAGACGCGGCGCGGCGGAGGCTGTAATCCGGGTCGGAAAGGAATTTGACAAGCGACTTCACATCAGCCGCGCCGATCTTCGTGATCCGGTCGCGATCGAGGGTCGGACGCGCCGGGTCGGCGGCGGTTCCGGACCAGCTCAGCCGATAGATCCGGCCGGTCCGACCATTTCCGGAAAGCTGCCCGGCGCCTCCCGAGTCAGTTCGCCAGTCGAGGACGTACAGAGCGCCATCGGGGCCGATCTCGGCGTCGGTCGGGCGGAAGAGGCCCTCGTCCGAGCCGAGAAGCTCAAACTCGTCGACCGCCTGGTAGGTCGCGCCGGTGGGTTTTAACGAGTAGCCTCGGACGGACTTGCGAAAGACGTCGGGATAAACCAGGAGGTTCCGAAAGCGATCGGGAAAGGCGGCGGAGTTGAGAACGCAGAGGCCGGCGGGCGCGCCTCGGCCGGTCTCGGCCATCCAGCCGAGGCGGCCGGGTCGACCGCCGTTCCAGGTCGCCCGGTCGAAGTCGGGAGCGCAGCAACGGGCGCCTTCGCGGAGTCGCCAGCCGTAATCGCCTTCCTCGACGACATGCAGGAGCCGACAGCCGGTGAAACCGGGGGTTCCTTCGTTGTCGTTATCGGTGTGGAAGATATGGAAGGCGTCATCAAAGGCGACGTTGCCCCAGGGGTTCCGCATCCCGAAGGCGACGTTCTCCATCCTCGTGCCGTCAGGGCGACACCGAAAGACGCCGCCGCAGCGGAGGACGTTCGCCGTCGACCCATCAGATCCCTTGGCGTGGGCGTCGCTATCGCCGGTCGTCAGGTAGAGCCAGCCATCGGGGCCGAGAATCAACCCGGAGACGCGGTGATGCGAGTCGTCATTGCCGAAGCCCGAGGCGATCACCTCGCGAACTTCAAACGCGCCGTCGCCGTCGCGGTCCTTGAGGCGGACGACGTCGTGGTCGAGCGTCAGGTAAACCCAGCCGTCCCAGAAGAGGATGCCGGCGGGGAGTTCGAGGTTTTCCATGAAAAGATCCGCGCGGTCGAACCGGCCATCGCCGTCGGTGTCGGTCAGTACCTTGATATGATCGTTCGGCCCGCGTCCGGCCTTCCACTCCGCGACATAAAGTCGGCCGTCGGGACCAAAGGTCATCGTCACGGGGTTGATGACCATCGGCTCGGTCGCCGCGAGCTCGATCTTCCAGCCTTCAGGATGGCGGAGGCCGGCGATCTCCTCGGTTTTCCTCGACTCGGGCTCGGCCGCGAAAGCGGGAGCGATCGCGGACGTCACGAATGGCGCAAGAAGTGCGAACGCGTACAGAGTCCGGCGGACAGTCATTCAGAACCTCTCGGAAGTGGCAAGACGTCTGATCTCTCGATCCGAAGCGAGCCGGATTTTCCCCTAACTTCCGGGATCGGGCCGTTAAAGTCAATCCGCCGGGCCGATCCCGATGGGAGTCGACGCATGCTCCTCGCCTACGACGACAACGGACCGGGACCGGTCGTGGTCCTCCTTCATGGCTTTCCCCTGAACCGGGCGATGTGGAAGGGGCAGGCCACGGAGGTCGGCCAGTATTATCGGGTGATCGCGCCCGATTTGCGCGGACACGGCGAGACCGCCGCGCCCGACGGGGTTTATGCCATCGACGACATGGCCGACGACGTGATCGAGTTGCTTGACAGCCTTCTCCCGCGCGAACCGGTGATCCTTGGCGGGCTCTCGATGGGGGGTTACGTCGCGCTCTCGGCGGTCGATCGCTACCCGGACAGGTTCCGGGCATTGATGCTGATGGATACCCGCGCGGAAGGCGATTCGTCGGAAACGGCCCGGAACCGGATCGTCATGGCCAACCAGGTCGATTCGAGCGGAACCACAGACGCGGTCGTCTCGTCGATGTTACCTCGACTTGTCTCGCCATTGACCCGGCAGAACCAGGCGCATCTGATCGAGTTTGTTCACGGCCTGATGGTCAAGACACCGGCCCGAGCGGTCTCCGGGGCGCTCCGGGGAATGGCCGCGCGTCCTGACAGAACTGGTGCCCTGGCGCGGATCAACCTGCCGACCCTGGTGATTGTAGGCGAGGACGACATCATCACGCCCCCCGAGGTTGCCCGAAGCATCGCCGAGGCCATACCGGGCGCCCGTCTCGAAGTCATTCCCCAGGCCGGGCACCTCGCCCCGCTGGAGAATCCGTCGGCGACGAACCGGGTGATCCTGGATTTCCTGAAGACGATGGAGTGAGCAACGAGGCCGAAGGCCATCGGCCCCTTGCGTCGGACGTTCGGGGGGGTGATAATCCGACGCCGTTGATCCTCTCTCACAACCCGACGGCCGCGCGGCGCAAACCGATGCCCGAGTCGACGGATATCTCTCTGATCACAAGTCGGGCCGACCTGATCGGTCTTCTGGACCACATCCGCGAGCGAGGGCGGTTCGCCTTCGACACGGAGTTTGTCTCCGAAGACACGTTTGAGCCGGTCCTCTGTCTGGTTCAGGTGGCGACCGACAGCCGGCTCGCCGCGATTGACCCGATGGCCTTTCGCGAGTTCGGCCTCTTCTGGGAGGTCGTGATTGACCCCTCAATCGAGGTGGTCATGCATGCCGCGAGCGAGGACCTGCGCATCTGCAAGTTCCAGACGGGGACGATCCCGCAACGCGTCTTCGACGTCCAGATCGCGGCCGGGTTCGCGGGCTTCGCCTATCCGCTCTCGCTGGGCAATCTCGTCTCGCAGGCGCTCGGGGAAACGGTCTTCGGCGGCGAGACCCGGACCGACTGGCGGCGCCGGCCGTTAAGCTCGGCCCAGCTTCGGTATGCGCTCGACGACGTTCGCTACCTCTTGCCCCTGGCCGACCGCCTTTCGGGCTGGCTTGCCGAGTTGGGCCGAGGCCCCTGGGTCGAGGATGAATTACGCGACTTTCTCGATTCGATCCAGAATCGCGACGAGGAGTCGCGCTGGCGGAAACTCTCGGGGCTGCATCAACTCAATCGGCGCGGCCTGGAAGTGGCCCGCCGGCTCGCGGAGTGGCGCGCCGAGGAAGCGAAACGGCAGAACAGGCCGATCCGTCAGGTTCTCCGCGATGACCTTCTCGTCGCGATCGCCAAGCGTCAGCCGACAAACCGGACCGAAATCGAGGCGCTCCGCGACTTTAACCGCCCTCACCTCCTGAGCAAGAGTGCGGAGATTCTCGGGCGGGTCGCCCAGGCTCAGAGCCTCCCCCCCGAGCAGCTTCCCGAGCATTCCGAGCGGCACGACGACGGCCCGGGGCTTACCATGATCGTCAACCTGCTGGCCGCGGCCTTGGCGAACTGCTGCGCCCAGAAGAAGGTGGCCACGTCGCTCGTCGGCACCACGAACGACCTGAAAGAGTTGATCCGCTGGCACCTTCAGGGACGCCCCGGAGCTGCTCGACCCGTGCTTGCAAGTGGTTGGCGCGAGCAGGTTTGCGGCGAAATCTTGCTCGATGTCCTTTCGGGCAGCCGCGCCCTCCGGGTGATCGATCCTCTCTCTGATGTCCCGGTCAGCGTCGAACCGGTTCGAGACGGCGATCCGACATGATGAAGCGTCTCATCAGTTGCTACACCAACGCCTTTGGGTCGGACGGCGTTCGCGCCGCGGCCGAACAGATTCAAGGCGCGGGGCTGAATCACCTGGAACTCGCCCTCCGCGCCCATGATTTCGGTGGCCTGGTGATCCCCGAGTCCGCCGTGATCACCGAGAAGGCGACCGACCGCGAGGCCCAGGAGTTTGTGGACCTTCTCGACCGCCTTGGCGTTCGAATTAGCGGCTGTAACGTCGGCGGCGGCAACATCTTGACGCCGGAAGGACGCGATCTCACGCTGAGGCGCATCCGGTTCGCCCATCGCTGGTTTCAGGTTCCCGTCGTGGTCACCGGGGCGGGTCAACCCGGGAACGATTCCGAGCACGCGACGATGATCCAGAGCCTCCGCGCGATCGGCGAGTCGGCCGCCGACCTTGGCCTGACGGTCGCCCTTGAAACGCACAAGGGGCCGACCCAGAATGCCGAATCGATGCTCAAATTGATGGCCGAGGTCGATCACCAGGCCATCCGGCTCAACTTCGACACGGGGAACATCGCCTATTATAACCAGGGCATGGACCCGGTCGCCGAGCTGGAACGGGTCAAGTCGTTCGTGCGCAACGTCCACCTGAAGGACAATCGAGGCGGCTTCGAGGACTGGTATTTTCCGGCCGTCGGCGATGGCGGAGCGGTCGGCTTCCGGAAAATCCGTGAAATCCTTGACGGCGAAGGGTTTACCGGCCCTTACACGATCGAGATCGAGGGCATTCAGGGCGAGCCGGAGCCTGGCCTCGGCGGCCGGACGGAACGGGTCGCCCGAAGTGTCCGCCATCTCAGGGTTTGCGGATTCTGGGATTAAGCCCGACAACTCAACCGCGATTCAGACGACAAGGGCCGCCTCGATGACCAGGCCGGGACCAAAACCAAGCATGACGCAGGGCCTCGGGGCGTTGCCGCGGATCAGGCGATCGAGGATGAAGAGGACCGTCGGCGAGGACATGTTGCCATAATCGGCGAGAACGCTCCGAGAGTCCGCCAGGGCCGATCGATCGAGCCCGAGCGCCTGCTGGACCGCGTCGACAATCTTGGGGCCGCCGGGATGGATCGCCCAGGAGCCAACCTCCGCCAGGGTCAGGTCGTTACGGGCCAGCCAGGTTTCCAGCCAGGGGCGGAGGTGGGTCCGGATGAGTTTGGGGACATCGGGCGAGAGCGTCATCACGAAGCCGAGGTCGCCGATCCGCCAGGTCATCGAATCGGCCGTGCCGGGAATCAGAACCGACCCGCTGGCGCGAACCCTCCAGGCGTCCGACGTCGCGCTGTCCGCCTGAGTTGCCACCAGGGCCGCCGCGCCGTCGGCGAAGAGGGCATTCGGGATCGACCGGTCGGCCTCGCTTCCGTACGAGAAATGAAGGCTGCAAAGCTCCGCGGCGCACAGAAGAATGCGACTCTCCGGCTCGCTCGCGGCGAAGGCTCGGGCCACCCGAAGGCCATTCAGGGCACCATGACAGCCCATGAATCCGACGTGCGTTCGCTGAACCGACGGTTCAAGACCCAACGACTCGATCAGGCCGAGATCAAAGCCAGGGGCCGCGAAACCGGTGCACGAGACCGTGACCAGGTGGGTGATCGCTGACGCGTCAAGGTCCGCCCGATCGAGGGCCTGGGCGGTGGCTCGACGAGCGATGGGGGCGACCTGAGCATTATAACGATCCATCCGCCAGCCGGTCGCCGGGCCGCTCGTTGAGCCGGCGATGGCGTCGGGAATCGATTCCCCCTCGTCAAGGATCGAGACGTGGCGTCGGCTGATCCCGGTCAGACCATAAAGAAAGGCGAGGCGGTCGGCCTGGACCTGGTCGTGCCCTGAGATCTTGCTGGTCAACTCGGCGGCCCGGCCTTGCGTGATGGCGCAGGGGGGCACGGCGGTTCCCAGACCGAGGATGGCAAGACTCATCAGCCGACCGCCCTTTCACGCAGACTGCGTTGCTTGTCGACGAAAAGACGGGCGATGGGCATCATGAACGACTCGAAGGCGAAGGCGTGTTGGAATTTCCGGCACACCAAAAAAAACGGTGCGATTTCGATGCCAGACCGTGAAGGATCACGGCGGATCGTCGGAAACCGAAAGGATTTGCCGGTCTCCCGAAGAAACCGGCACACCGGTTGTTGACTTTTAGCGAGCCTGAGCGAGGGTTTCGCCCGGCTTCAATTCTCGAATCCGGACGTCGCGCCAGCGGACCTGATACGGACCTTGACCACGGGCGATGCCGTGGACTTGAAGGCCGATCAGGCCCGATTGATCCAGATCATCGGTGAAGTCAGAGGCGGCGACGCCGTTGATCCAGGATCGATAACGATGGTCCTGGACGACGATCCGATAATGGTTCCAGCCGTCGTCCTTGAAGGCCTTTTGGGCGTCGGAACTGATCTCCGCGAGCCACTTCCCGCGCCGACCTTCGTCATAGAACCGAGCGGCTGTCCCGGTTTCCTTGCGGGCAATCTCGCACTGGGGACCATAGACGACCCCCGCGCGCTGGCTGTTCTTGGGGTCGGGATCGTCTTTCTGGTAAACGTGGCTGCGGACCTGAATACCGGAGTTGAGGCGAGGGTCGCACTTGACCTGAAGCTCAAGCTCGAAGTCCTTGAACTCGCCCTTGCAGAGGAAGGTGTTCGGGCTCCCCTCGACCGTCGTGCCGACGATGGTTCCGTCCTCGACCTTGTACGAGGCGGTTCCACCGTTGACCTTCCAGCCGTCGAGCGTTTTCCCGTCAAAGAGCGGCACCCAGTCTCGATCGTCGGCGAACCCTGACGATCCGAAGGCAATGAAGAAGACCGAGACGAGCACCAGGCGAATCGAGAATGGCACGGCGTTTTCTCTCCGTTTGCATTTGGGGGGCGTCCGTTTGATCGGGTGAAGGTTCTGATTGTGCCGCGACCCACGCCTCGCGTCAAACGGTGGGAATTCCAGGCGGGTGTTCCGTCTCGAAATCATTTCCAGCCTTGCGCGAGATGCCTTAACTTGGGGAGGAGGCGGCATGTCTGACGAGGCGGTCGACTTCAAAACGTGGAACTTCCGCGAGCATCCCGAGCGTTATCGGATCGGCAGGGGCGAGCAAGGGGTTCTGAGCGTGGAACCGTACAAGGGGGAAATCCTCCCGCACTGGACCTTCAAGACGCCCGAGGCGGCGACCGCCTCTTCAAAAACGATTTTCGCGATGTTTGAGGCGTACCTGGCCGCTGGCGATTTCCCGGGGGCGGACATGGCCCGAAAATTTCTCCAGATGGGCTGGACCCGGGCCAGGCGCTACGCCAACCACAAAGGGGGGCGCAAGTTTGACAAGGCCACCGGAATCGAGTTGCCAAGAATCAACGAACCCGTGAAATCCGAGGCGGCGGCGATCTTCCACGAGCGCTACGTCGCCGCGCGCGAGAATCCCAGGTATCGTCAACTCAAGAAAGAACATCAGGATCTTTACGAGTCGAAATAACCAGTAAACGTCGTGTTATTCGGGTGATGCCAGCCTGGCCCCTTCGCGAACGGCGACGAAGCCGAAGGTGCGCTCCTGCATCGTGAACGAGCCGGACATGACGTTCTTCCCGTCCGTCCAGAGAAAGGCGTCATACTCCTGCTCGATCCTGGGAAACTTGATCGTGAACTGGGCCTTCTGGGGCGACTCGGCGAGGACCTGCCCGGTGACCGGGTACGAGGTTCCATTGGCCTCGGAACGGAACCGACCGGTCAGGCCGCGATCGGCGGCGACTTCCAGTTCAAGGACGCCCGACCATCGGCCGTCGGCCTGAAGGTGGAATCGACCGGCGAAGTCACCTGGAAGGACCGACTTTCCGGTTGATGGACCCGCCGCGACCGCCGCGGTCTTGATCGGTTTCGTGAGTGTAAAAATCGTCGCCTGGCCGAGCGGACGGAGCGACGGCGGGGCCTCGCCTTCCTTGCGAAAGGTCAGGTCGCCCCCCTGCCCGGGCGGGACAACCTGGCCAGTATCGAGGTCGACCTCGAACCCTTCAAAGACGATCAGCCCCGCCCCTTTCGCCAGTCGAGAGCCGGACTTGCCGGGCTCGAACGTATCAAAGCGCTCGAAGACGATGACGGGAATCGGCCCCCCCCGCCCTTTCGGGGTCTTGCCGGCCTCGGCCTTCATCATCCCCGCGGATTCGCCGTCGGGAGCCTTCCGAAGACCGGCCGAGGCGAGCACCCGGGCGTAATTCCCCTGCCCGGTCTTGACCACGAGGAAGGCCGATCGGTTGTCGGGCAAGACCGCGGGCAAACTATCCAGCTCCGCGAAGGTCAGGCGGTCCTGTCGCTTCGCGGTCTCATCCTTCGAGAGCCGGGCCAGGTCAGCCCCTTCCAGTCGGTCAAACTCACTTCCCAGGGCCGGAACCACCGCCAGGACGAGCCCGACGCTTATCACTGCTCGACAAACATGACGTAAAAGCATTGCCATTCTCCGGGCCGTTGCGTCGATCTAAGGTCTTACAATTCAATGATCGCCTCAATTTTCACTCGACGACCCGGACATGCCGAACGTCGGCCGACTTGAGCCAGTTCAGGAAGTCTTCCTGTTCCTCGGTCAGTTCCACCTCGGTCATGTTCGCCGTGTCGAGCGGCGAGACGAGGTAAAAGACGCCGTCGGAGATCCAGCGGTCAATCTCCTTGCTGTCAAACCAGAGCTCGCCCTCGGCCAAGGGGGGCGCCTCGGGCGAGTCGGGAGAGCCAATGAAGTAGATGAGCTGCGAGCGGAACCTGGGAGAAATCGGCCTCGGGGCGACGTCCGCTCGGTCGATCGGAACGATCAGAATCTTGGACATCGACGTTTTTTCTCCGAGAGATTCAAGCGGCGCTCGTTCAATTCGATTCGAGACAGGACACTTCACGATTTCAGGTCAGTTCCCGGGTCAGAGGCGGATCGCCCCGAAGGTTCACGATCGAAATCCGACCGATCGTCGCGGCGACGTCGGGAAAGGCCGAGTCAACCAGTCCCGCCTCCGCCGCCTGATTTCGAGTCCAGCCTTTCGAGGCGTCCATACTCTTCAAGAGACGCAGATCCGAGCTTCCCAAAAAAACAGCGAGACGCGCGGCGATCGAGTCGGAGGTCACCCTCCACGACTCCGCGAGCGGTTCCGGCGAGGCTCGGTCCGCCTTCAAAACGAACCAGGACGGCGCGAGGACGGGAATCGAATCCGCCTCCCAGACACGGTCCAGGTTGGCCGGCCGATCCACGACCTCCAGGCCGGTAACAAGTTCGGCCAGCACCTCGGCGGTGAAGTCGAGCGCTTTGAGGGCGAGTCTGTGTGCTTGGTTTTCCCCGATCCCGTACTCCAGATCAAGCGCCCTGACGAAATCCGCGGCCAGGCCCCCCCCCGCGACCAGGACAACCCGGTCGTTCTTCAGGCCGTCGAGATACCTGCGCAAGCGCTCGGGCAAGGGCTTCCAACCGAGCAGGCTGCCACCGACCTTGACCACGACAATCGGCTTCAAGGGCCTTCTCCGCCGGTCTTCCGAGCCAGTTGCAAGAGCGCCCAGGCGCAGGCGGCATCACTCGCCGCCGGTCCCCAGCGCTCGGCAAGGCTTACCAGTTGCCCCCCTTTCGCGAGCCGACGCCCCGCAAAATGTTGGCCCAGGAACTCGCCCGAACCCGAGACCACGATCACCGACGGATGACGACAGTCGAGACGATCGGCGGCCAGCGCGAGCCGCGCCAGAAAGGCTTCGCGCAGGGTGATTGCAAAGCACTGGGCGTCGGCCTCGGAGAACCCCTCGCGATCGGCGCCAACGGTCCGGGCGAGACGATCACGGCAGGCGTCCAGCGTCAAGGGACGGCCATCGGCGGTTGCAAGGTCGTTCGCATCCTCGGCCAGGTCGCCGAGGGTCACGAAGACATCGGCGGTCGTCGCGAAGAGTTCAGCCGCAAGGCCGGTCGCCCGGCCTCGAAACGGAAGGCGATCGGCAAGGCTGAAAAGGGGCGTCCGCCGGACCCCGGCATAAACCAGGGCTCCCGATTGCAGGCGATCGGTGTCGGTTCGGCCCCTGGTTCGCACCTGGCCCCCCTCGATGGGGATCAGGTCAGTCGTCGTCGAGCCGATATCGACGAGCAAGCCCGATTCGCTCGGATCAATCTCCCAGGCGGCGACACTCGCCAGCGCGAGCCAGTTGGCCGCGGCGGCTGACTCGGGACGTTCCCGAACCTCGGCGATCGGCCAGAGTCGACCATCCAGACACCAGACGTCGACCGGCCGACCAGGAATCGCGTCTTGCACGGCGTCGAGAATCGCGAGGACCCCTTCGCGCTTCGTCCGGTAGCAGTCGCAGAGTTCGGCGGTCATCGTCAGGGCGACGCGATCGGCTTTCGGAAAGGTCTCGGCAAGCCGGGCGATCGCCGAGCCGAGCTCAACGGGGCGCTTCCAGACCTCGAAGGGGACCGACCGAACGTCTCCCGAGGAGTGCGCGGCCTTGAGGTTCGCCCCGCCGACATCGACCGCCAGCCATGATTCCTCCCCGGCCGTTGACACGCCCGCGCGCCTCCTCAAAGATCATCCCCGAGAATCGTGCCGTCGGAATCAAAAATGACCTCGGCGGTCTCGTCGTCGGGAGCGATCATACCACGAAAATCCTCGCCTGAACGACGCCCCGCGAACCGATCGAGCCACGCCTGAGCGATTGTCCCCGGCGGAAGGCGTCGGACCCAACCAACGTACGAGGTCGTCGGCCTCGGATTGATTTCCAGGACTGTCGTCGCCCCCGTTGTTCGGTCACGGACAAAATCAACACCGACGATTCCTCGCAAACCCTCGATCGATCGAACGGCCTTGAAAACTTCGCCGTCGGCGAATCGAGCCGGCGCGGGAAGTCGACCCCCCTGGTAGAAAAACTGTCCGTCGCGAATCTGGATCGTCTGCCAGCCGGAACCGACAAGAACAACCGAATTATCGGGACCAATCAGATACGTCGCACTCAATGGGTCGCCTTCGATGTAGGGTTGAATCAGCATCTTCGAGGGAAGATCGCCATGGAACGGCTCGCAATCGGGACGTTCACAAAAGAAAGTGTGCATTGATCCCGCTCCATCGACCGGCTTGACGACGGCCGGGTACGGGAAATTGGCGGGAAGACCGTCGCGGGGGTGAAAGACCTCGGTCCGGGGCGTCGGGATTCCCAGGTTGGTAAAATGCCGCGCGAGCCGCTCCTTATCGGCCGCGAGGGCCACGGCGTTCGGAGTTGATCCGAGCAGCCTTCCGCCCGACTGGATAACCCACCTGGTACGATCTTCCAGAAGGGAATCGGTCTCGGGAGCGATCAAGAGCGTCCAGTCGCAGAGAGACGCCCAGTGGGCCAGCAGGCTCTTTTCTTCGCCGGGGCCGACGAGTACGGTCGTTCCTTCGAGGTCTTCACGATCGTCAAACCGATTGTCGCGAGTGACCACGACATCGACCCCATCGACCGCCCGGAAATCTCTGGCAAGGGCGCGCCGCATCGCGCGCCCCTCGGCTGCCCAGGAGGCGGGCAAAGGGTCGCCCGCGAGTCCCCCACCCGTGACCCATTCATGAATCAAGACTTTCAAATGAATCCTCCAGGTTTCCGGGTTCTTCCGGTCATCGACCTTCGCGCGGGGCGCCCCGTCCACGCGCGGGGCGGCCGGCGCGACGACTATCAAACGGTCGCGAGTCTCCACTATCAGGGCGACGACCCCGTCGGCCTCGCCCTCGCCTATCGAGACGCCCTTGGCCTTTCTGAGTTTTATTGTGCCGACCTCGACGCGATTCAGGGGGACTTGCCGCACCTGGATTTTCTCCGAAAGACCCACGACGCGGGCCTTCAAATCGTCCTCGACGGCGGCCTTCGCGACGTTTCCTCTCTTGAGCCCTTTCAGGATGCGACCGCCCTGATCGCCGCGACGGAGACGCTCGGAGGATTCTCGGAACTGAAAGCGATTCAGGCCGCTCGGCCCGATTCCGTCCTCGTTGGTCTCGACCTCAACGCCGGACGACTCATCACGGCGCCGGGTTCGACGTGGCCGACCGACGACCCGGCGCGGCTGATCGAGATCCTCCTGTCGACCGGAATGCGTCGGTTTCTCCTGCTGGACGCCTCAAGGATCGGCACGGGGCAAGGCGTCGGCACCTGGTCGCTGGCCGGTGAGATCGTCCGTAAGGCTCCGACGGCCGAGGTCATCGTCGGCGGCGGAATCGGGGGACTCGACGATTTGAAGGCCCTGGCGGACCTCGGCGTCTCGGCCGCTCTGGTCGGGTCGGCCCTGCACGACGGCCGGATCGGCCTGGCCGAGCTGCGTTATTTCCGTGGAGCCGGTCCAGAAGGACTTGTCGATCGGTAGACTGATGATCCCCTCGCGGAGACCAGCGAAGAGCGCCGCGGCGACAAGGTCGGCGGTGGTTCCCGGGTTGCGTCCGTTCCCTTCGGCCCGGAGCCAGCGGTCCAGGTCATCGGCGCGTTGACGCCCCTCGGCGGTCTCGGGCCATCCCCGGGCGATGACCTCGGCGGCGAGCCGCGACGCCTCGAACGCCTCCGAGACCCCTCGCTTGCGGGCGATCAGGGTATCGGGAACCTGGGCGAGGAGGTTCAGATGGGTTCCGACGATCGCTGTTTCGAGAGATTGACCCGCCCCGAGTGACGACGCGAGACTGGGCAAGGCCAGGTACAGGACGTCGGCAAAGCCGTTGACGTATTGCCGGGCCACCGAGTCATGAGCCGAGCCGAGCCGCATGGCTTCGAGAAGCCTGATCGTCGGTTCGCTGGCGAGATCATGCTCGGAGACCGTTCCGAGTCCCGCGGGTCGGGCCAGGCGGATGGCCTCATAGACGCGCAGGGCGTCGTCGACCGTCGTGGATTCGAGCACGCGGCGAAGGCCGACTCTGAGCGGTTCCTCATCGAAAACAGCGGCCAGAGGGGCGAAAAGGAGGATCATCCCGAGGTTCGTGTTCGTCGAGACGACCGAACGCGTGGCCCGAACCGCGTGGAGAACGGCCGGGCCGATTCCCTCGGTCCGCGCGAGGTCAAGCGCGGGGCCGATGGCCAGGGCGCTGAGGCCGAAGTCGAGATAATGGCTCTCGGCGAAGTCGCGGAATCGGTGGACGTTGCCCGGCTTGCGGGCGGTCACTTCGAGCAGGCAGGCAATCTGGGCCAGACTTCCTGGCGTCCGCGTCGTTAACAACATCGGCCCTCTCGAAGGTGATCGAGGATCGCCGCGGCGACGTCCAGGCCGGTCGATCCAGCGAGCGCTCGCCAGCCAGGAACAGCATTCACTTCGAGAACGACAGGCTCGCCGCCGCGATCGAGGTCGGGCAAGAGGTCAACCCCCGCCATCCCGGCGCCGACGGCTTCGGCGGCCTTGAGGGCGATCTGTTCGAACGCCGGATCGAGCCGGCACGCTTCGGGACGGCCACCGATGGCCACGTTCGTCCGCCAGTCGCCGACCGGGGCGAACCGTCGGATCGCGGCGATGACCGCGCCGTCAAGCACGAAGGCCCGGTAGTCGTGGCCGGGATGTCGAACCGCCTTTTGAACGTAGAGGACCGACCCGAGCCGTTCCAGGGTCGTGAAGGTGCGCCAGGCGAGTTCCCTGTCGGAGACGCGGACCAGGCCCCGCCCTTCCGAACCGAAGAGAGGTTTGACGACCACGTCGCCGTCGAAGGCTTCGAACGCATCAAGCGCATCTCGGGACGACTCTCCGGCGAAGGTTGGCGGCACGGCAAGTCCGGCGCGCTCGATCAGGGCGAGCGAGAGGTATTTATCGACCGAGACCTCGACCGCCTTCGGCGTGTTGAGCATCGGGACGCCGATTCGTTCAAGCCTCTGAAGCGAGTCCATCCGGTAGATGACCTGTTCGAGCGTTCCTGGCGGCATCATCCGGGTCAAAATGCCGTCGGCCTCGGCAAGCGATCGACCGGCGGCGGTGACCGACCGACCGGCAACCCCAACGTGGCCGAGAAGCCCGAGGAACCGGATCGGTTCGAGTTCCAGGCCGAGCGTCCGGGCCGCCCGAAGGAGATCCTGGACATGCCAGCCCATGCCAGAAACCAGCGCGACGAGTCGAGCGGGGCGAGGGGGTCGCAAGGGAATTCAACTCGTCGGCTCGATGTCAAAAAAGGAGCGGCCCAGGACGTCGTGAGCGACCCGGCCGAAAGAAGTCGCCCGGCCTGTCTCGACGTTCTGAAAGACGATTTCGGCGGGGCTGAAGAGGTGGGGGTCAACCGCGTAAAAGTCGTGGTTGTACCGCGCGAAGATCGCCGCGAAAGGCTCGCCGTGATCCTTCGACGACGACGAGGGGACCTTCGGCCCCACCTCGGCAATCGACGCGTCGTCGCCGCGAACGTAGAGAACGACCCTCGCCCCGTAAAGGATCGCGTCGTTTGTCCGGCCGATCGCGGCGAGGTCGTCTTTCGCGACCGGCGGGATGGGGGCTGTCCCCACGGCCGAGACAACGCGATTCACGTCAAATTTCAGTTCGTGAAGCTTGTGCAAGGCGGTTTCGACCGAGCGCGCGACGACCTGCGCGCCCCCCGCCAGACTCGCCGTCGGCGCCACGAAAAGAAGCACGGATTCGGCGGGAACCCGGCAGGCCGAGGCGATCAGGTCCACGACCGCCGCGTCGGGCATTTTCCGGGTTTCCAGGACGCCAACGACGCCCCAGGCGTCCTCGCGACCGCCGATCGTCTCAAAGAGAGGCTCTTTTCCGGCCGAGGCGCGCATCGGCCCCGAACCCATCGCGAAGAACTTGCCAAGCTGGATCGCCCAGCCGGCATACTGGCTCATCAGGCAGGCCGCGACCGGGAAATCGGTCGAGACCTGAACCAGGGGGCAGGCGTATCCCGCGACCTCGCCCGGCACGATCGCGACGTCGGCCAGGTCGGACAGGCAGACCCGGGCGAGCGCCAGTCCCGCATGGAGTCCGCCGGGCGTGGCGATCCCGCAATCGATGGCCCGACCGCCGTTTTCCAACGTGTGCGCGACGATTTTGAGCCGGTCGGCGTCAACCAGGAGGGATTCGGCGAGACCTAGCGACCGCTCATTCAGGTTCATCGGGCACTCACTCTTCAATCGCCATCGGTCGATCGGACGAGAATTTCCCCAAGGCCGCCGTCCGCGAGGTCGCCATTATAGCGTTGAAAGGGACCAGAAACCACGTCGAGGGGGACCGGCATCCCCCACTCGGCCAGTTTCCGAAGATACACCATGAGGAAGGGGAAGCGATACGATCCCGTCGCCGCGAACGAGGGCAAAACCTCAAGGGGCTCGGACCCGAGGGCCACGATCGTCCCCCGACGCATTCCCAGGCCGGCGAACCGGCCGATCGGACCAAAAGCGAAGAGAGATCCGGCAATCAGGCCACGTCCGAACCCCTCCCCCGCGCTTCCGCCGACGGCGATCAGGCCGCGCCTCATTTTCCGGCCGGCCTCGTCCCCCGAGTCTCCGCTCACAAGAATCCGGCCGTCGCGCATTCCCAACCGACTCCCCGGATAGGCCGCTCCGAGCAATTGCCCCGCCCGGCCGTGAACCCGCAAGAACCCGCCGCGCATCTCGGCCGCCGCCCAGTCGCCGACGTCTCCGAAAACCTCGATCGAGCCGCCCGACATCCCCGCCCCCAGGTGCGCCCCGCCACGCCCCCGAACGACAAGGCTCCCCCGGGACATCCCCCGGCCGATCCCGCGGACCCGCCGGAGGTCACCCTCCAGCGTCAAGGTCTCCGATCCGTCGTCCTGAACCGAAAAAAGGTCGCCGAGTTCCGCATCCTGATTGCCAACGCGGACGGTCAACGCGGCGCCTTGATCGGCGCTGAGGCTGCCGAGGACCTCGGGCGTGAGCCGATCGGAGTCAACGGGCAAGGTCGTTCTATCGAGCCATTGAAGAATCATGGGGCGTGACGTCAGTTCAGTACCGTTCGAGGATCTCTCTGAGTCGAATGTGAAACGGCCCAAGCTTGCCGCCGTAGTTTCCGGCCGAGACCTGAGCCAGCGGATACGCACAGGCCGCCCGAAGGCCGACGGCCATCGACCGTTCCACCGCCGCCAGCGTCAGGCCGTCAATGACGATCTCGTAAACACAACGCACGTCGTCGGCCAGGTCGACCCGCGAAAGGCCACGGAGCATCGGCGCATACGCGGTATTCGTGCTGGCGCGAAGCTTCTTGTACTTGCTCCCGACCTTCGAGCCCGACCGAGCGATGCCCCCCGGAAAGGGCATGATGATCTCGGGACAGGCTCTCATCGCCTTGACCGCCGCTTCGGCCGCCGCGAGCGTTTCCGCGGGGTCGCGCCCCGACATGATGATGTTTCCACCGGCGACCCCCTTGGTCGTCCCGAAGCGCTCTTCACAGGTGAATTCACCATCCATCACGGGAATTCGCCAGAAACGTCGGTCTTCGAGGCGCTTGGAGATCTGAAGACCGTCGCCGAAGTAGCGCAAACGGCCGCCGACGTTGATCGACTTTTCCAGGTCGGGCAGGCCGTTGTAACAGGCGGTTGTCGGGCAGGTCATCACGCACTGGCCGACCCGGTTCGTCAAGGCTTTTTCGAGCGCATCGCGGCTGAAGGCAAAGAGCAGGACGCTGACCCCCGGCCTTCCGTCGGGCGTCTCCTCGGGTGTCAAGATTCGCTCAAGGGCCGCCTCGGCGTCGCAGCCAATCACGCTGGTCGCATAGCCGGAGATCGTCCGGCCGGCGATCTCGGCCCAGCGTGCGGAATCGGCCGTGATGATGGCCCGAGCGGCGGTCATTGGAAAGGCTTCGGCAAAGGTGTCGATCACCTCGACGCCGTTGATCTGATGCGTCGGCTCCGGGGTCGTCAAGGCGATCCCCCTTCCGCGGAAGGTCCGACCGGACATTCGAGCGGGTTGGCAACCTCGTTCGCGGCGACCGGATAATGGGCGAACTGGATCGTGAAATCGCGGTCGATCCAGCGGCGAATCTCGGGAACGATCGCCTCGTCGTACTCGGGGGCAACGTGAAGGGTTCGCGCCAGTGTCGTGGATCGAATCTCGCCGCTCTCGACGATCAATTCGCCCCCTTTGATGACGTAGCGCGGCAAGGCGAACATGCGTTCCTTGTCGTCATCGGGAAGATAGACGGTCAGGTCGGCGTCGGCCCCAGGGCCGAGGTGCCCCTTGGTCGCCAGTCCCAGCATCCGGGCGGGACCGGCGCGGGTCACCACGGCGATCTCGGAAAGGCTGTATTCTCTCGATAGCTCGCTCAGGCCGGTCCGCCGCCTCGCCCCTTCGGGAAGGGTCTTGAACACGTCGGATCGAAGACCTCGATCCATCAACAGGGCAATGATCTTCGGATACGAAAGAAAAGAACCGCCGTTGGGATGATCGGTGCTGAGGGCGACCTGCCAGGGGTTCGCGACGCGGAGGAACCACTCCAGGCCGATCGCCCATTGCAGCGCATGGACATGATTCTTATCGCTATACGTGATCGGCACGACGCCGCAACCGGTCTCGTTCTCGACGTCAACATTGACCCACTTCCGCCCGGTGAGCCTTGCCAGAAAATGCCCGACCGCACCATCGGCGGTCATGCTTGTCGTCTCGCCGAAGACGACCTGACCGACGTCGACGGTGACCTCTGGATGCGTGTTGACATACGCGGCGAGGTCGGCGACGCGCGACCCGAAAAGGCGTGATTTCGGCTCGGCCGGGCCATAGCTATGAAACTGGACGTGCGCCAGATGGACCCTCCGGCCGTCGAGTGCCCCGAGCGTTTCCAGGGTTGTTTCCGCGTTGCCGGGAATGCCCAGATTGAGACCGTGAAGGTGCATCGGGTGGGGCAAGGCGAGGTCGTCAATCGCCCCGGCTAGCGCTGTCAAGATCGCCCGAGGGCTGACCCGGAAATGTTCAACCTCATCGTCGAGCGTAAAGACATTGTTCGCCCCTTGCTTCCAGCGCTCGACGCCCCCCGGATTGACAACCTTGACGCCGTACCCCTTCGCCGCGTTAAGAATCCAGGCCACGGCGTCGCGAATTTCTCCGGCTCGCCCTTCCCGGACCCGATCCATCAGGAAATGATTATTTCCCATGAGGACAAGAAACGCCTTGTCGATCAAGGGGGTGTCGGCGAACTCCTGATGCGCCTGACGCGCACCGAGCGGGGGTATCGAGGCGTCCAGGGCGGTCGTGTAGCCAAGGCCCGCATAAAGAAACCCCGTTGCGAAGGTGCTCGGCGTGCTCCCGAGCGTTCCCGACCGGACCTCTTCGCCAAACGACTTCCCGTGATGGTCTTCGGGCCTCATCCCTCGGCCGGCGTTGACCTTCGAGCCGGCGATATGACAGTGAACGTCGACCCCGCCGGGCATCACCACAAGGCCCCTCGCGTCGATCGTCCTGTTGGGTCGCTCGTCCGGGTTTTCCGGCGGTTCGACAACCTTGCCCCCCGCGATCCAGACGTCGCCAACGCTCGGCTCGACGTGGTTGGCCGGGTCGACGACAAGACCACCCTTGATCTGAAGGTCGTACGTCACGACTGGCCCCGCCCCCCGACGTTTTCCAGGAAGATCGCCAGCAGGTCGCGATCGTCCGGGAAAGGCGACCGCCTCAAAGGGCGCGGCGGCAGGGTCAACCCGTCGGTGCGCATCACTGTTCCGCTCGCGTCGATCCCGGTCGTCGAAGTCGCCAGGGCCACGGTCGCCGGAACCTTCGCGGGGTGGGTCGCGCCCGGTCCAATCAAAACGGTCGGGATCGACCCAAGATGCGCTCTTGCCTCAACGGAAAGGCCGACAGGCAGCGCGCTGGCCACGGCCAGAACCGCGTCGGCCTCGCCGTGTTTGAGGCACTCCTCAATCGTCGTCTCGTCACGGATCGGGCTCGGCCGACCCGACCGATAGTCAACCCCTTGCAAGAACCCCGATTGCCAGACGAGCGCCGCCTCCGCCCCGGCGAGGTTGCCCGCCCCTCCCATTCCAAGCAGCACGAACCGCGTCCGTTCGTTCAGATCGCGGACGAGGCGCGTCGCTTCCCACCAACCCAGGCCAGCCGGGCCGCCCGATTCTCGCTTCGCCTGAAAGAAGATCACCCCGTAACGCGCGGCCTTGCACCGATTGGCGAGTTCACGCAGACCGTCAATATCAAAATCCCTATTTGATTTGATTGCGACAGATTTGCCTTGAAGGATCATGCGTAAGCTTGTGATCGCCTCGATATTGTGTTGAGGCGCGACTCGAAAAAACTGATCAGCCTGTTGGGCCGATTGAGTGACTTTTTCATCGACCACGACGACCGTCCTGGCCGCTCGACCACCCGTCACGAACCGCCCCTTCGGCTCGACCGAATAGCGTTCCCAGTGCCTGGGATGCGTCGCGAGCGGGTCGACCCCCCAGAAGACGACGAGATCGGCGCGATTCTTCACTTCACCAAGTGTCGCCGTGATTTTCCCCTGATCCTGAAACGCCGCGACCCGCCCGAGTTCCGTCTCCGATCGATCGAGAATCACCCGAGCACCCAGCCGATCCGCCAGCGCCAGCGCGGCCCTGACGGTCTCGATCGTCGTCTGGGTCAGACCGCAGACGACCAGCGATTTTGATCCCGCGAGGATCTCCACCGCGCGCTCGATCGCCTCGCCTCTGGCGACGGGTTGCCCCTCGACGCGTGCCTCATCGACGGTTTCAATCGTCTCGTGCGCGAGAAACCAGTTCCGGCCGATCTCACAGGCGGAATGGGCCTTCCTGATCTCAGATTTTTCGACCTCGACCGTGAGATCATCGCAAAGGCAGCCGCAACCCAGACAGGTCACGTCGCTGAAGACCTGCCTCTCGGAGGCGGCCGTCGACTCGCTCTGGGTCGGGATCTCGGCCGGAGTCATGATTTGTCTTTTCCCAACGTGCCGAGAGTTTTTGGACACAGCCGGGACAATCTCATAGGATAGAGTCCGCGATCTCGCTTGAGGGATTATATTGTCCGGACAACTCGGCCCCGGAGACCGACCGACCGTCATGGATTGGAAACGCTCGACGGGGGAATTGCAAGGTGTTCGGACGGCGGTTCTCGGCTCGACCTCCGGGATCGGCCGATCCGTGGCGCTCGCGCTCGGCCGCGCGGGAGCGGATGTGATTGTCCACGGCCGCTCCTCGGAATCGGCCGCGATCGAGGTTGCCGAGGCGATCCAGGCTTTTGGCGGCCGTTCTCAGGTCATGATGGCCGATCTTGGCGACCGGCAAGCCGGCGACCGATTGGCCTCGGACGCCTGGAATCTCTGGGGCGGTCTCGATGCCTGGATTCATCTCGCCGGCGCCGACATCTTGACGGGCGAGGGAAGACATCTCAGCTTCGAGGACAAACTCGATACCCTGATCGCCGTCGATCTCGTCTCCACGATCCGGCTTTGCCGCGAGGTCGGCCATCGGATGAAATCCCAGGGGAGCGGTCGGATCGTGACGATGGGCTGGGACCAGGCCGAGATCGGCATGGAAGGCGATTCCGGCGAGATCTTCGCCGCGACGAAAGGGGGCATCCTGGCCTTCACCCGAAGCCTTTCGCTCAGCCTTGCGCCGACCGTTCTCGTCAACGCGGTGGCGCCGGGGTGGATCAAGACGTCCTGGGGTGAATCCACAAGCAAGCACTGGCGAGACCGCGTCTTGCGCGAAACTCCGCTGGCCCGCTGGGGCGCACCGGATGATGTCGCCGAGGCAGTCCGGTTTTTGATCGGCCCTGGCGCCTCGTTTTTGACGGGGCAGGTTCTCCGCGTCAACGGCGGCGCGGTCCGTTGACCCGTTTCTAGTCGGCAATTCCTGGCCGTTTCCCCCTTCCGAACCCTCTTCGTCGATGAAAATCCTCTTCGTGACTGGACGCCTGGCCGAACCGGCTCTGCGACGCCTCCTGGACGACCTGGCACCGTCCTCGGGCTTCCAGGCGGAGGTCGCCGTCTTGCCGATCTCGGTGGCCGCCTTGATGACCCCGAAGTGGGTCGCGCACCAGCTCAAAATCGCGGCTCCGGTTGACCGCGTCATCTTGCCGGGCCACTGCCGCGGCGACCTCTCGGCCGTCGAGGCGATTGCGGGCGTTCCCGTCGAGCTTGGTCCCGAAGACCTTCGCGACCTCCCTCGGTTTTTCGGAGGCGTCGATCCGCGTCGCGCGGGTTATGGAGCCTTTGACATTGAGATTCTCGCCGAGATCAACCACGCCCCCCGGCTCTCACTCGTCGCGATTCTTGCCACCGCCGAGCATTACCGATCGGAAGGCGCCGACGTGATTGACCTCGGTTGCGACCCCGGCGGCCCCTGGCCGGGTGTTGGCCCGACCGTCGCCGCCCTTCGCCGCCGCGGCTTTCGCGTCTCGATTGACACGCTCGACCCGGTCGAGGCGGGTGACGCCGCCGCGGCGGGCGCCGAGCTTGTGCTCAGCGTCAACGCCTCGAACCGCGAGCACGCCGCGTCCTGGGGCATCGAGGTCGTCGCGATCCCCGACCAGCCCGGCACCTGGGATGGCCTCGACGCGACCGTCCGCGACCTCCGCGACCAGGGGGTTCCCTTCCGAATCGACCCGATCCTTGAACCTCTCGGTTTTGGGTTCACCACGTCGCTCGGCCGTTATTTTGAAGCCCGCGAGCGCTATCCGGGCGTCCCGGTCATGATGGGGATTGGCAACCTCACGGAGTTGACCGACGTTGACTCCGCCGGCCTCAACACGCTCTTGATTGGCATCTGCCAGGAACTTGGCGTTCGGAGCGTCCTGACGACCGAGGTAATCAACTGGGCCCGGACTTCGGTCAAGGAAATTGACCTGGCCCGCCGGCTGATGTATCACGCCGTCACCTGGAAAACCCTCCCCAAGCACGTTGAACCGGGCCTCGTGATGCTCCGGGATACCAAGGTCCCCAGGTTCGGACCCGAGACGCTCGCGGAGATGGCCGGACGCGTCAAGGACGCGAACTGGCGAATCTTCGCCGAGGATGGTCGGATCGTGGCCCTGAACGGCGCCCATTACTTGACCGACACAGACCCCTTTCTCCTGTTCGAAAAGATGGCCATTTCCGACCCCTCTCACGCCTTTTATCTCGGTTATGAGATGATGAAGGCGAAGACGTCCCTGACTCTGGGCAAGGCCTATCGCCAGGACCAGGCGCTTGACTGGGGTTACCTCAGCGAACCGGAGGAAAGTCATCTGGATCGGCTGCGTCGCCAAAAAATCGCGGGAGATCCCTCGTGATTCTCGAAGGAATCGTCACCAGTCTCGACCTAACTGGCAGCCTGAACATCGCCCCGATGGGGCCCCGCGTTGGCCCTGACCTTGAACTTCAACGATTTGTCCTCAAACCCTTTCGGTCGTCGACCACCTTTCGTAACCTGAAGGCTCGCGGCGAGGGGGTCTTCCATGTCACCGACGACGTCCTCCTGCTCGCGCGTTCCACCATTGGAAAGGTCCGCGACGCGCCAACTCGCCCCGCGGAAGCGATTTCGGGCCAAATCTTGCTCGAATCTTGCCGCTATTACGAGTTTCGGGTGATCGAGATCGACGATCGCGAGGAACGAGCCCGCCTGACCGTGGAAACTTGCCGCCGTGAAACCCTTCGCGATTTCTTCGGCTTCAACCGCGCCCGGCACGCCGTCCTGGAAGCGGCCATCATCGCCAGTCGGATCGAATTTTTGCCGATGACCCGGGTGACCGACGACCTGGAAACGCATCGAATCGTCGTCGAGAAGACCGGCGGCCCTCGCGAGGCCGAGGCCTTCACCTTGCTGGAAAATCACATCCGCGCGGTCATGCAACGGCGGAGCGTTGACGTCGGGACCCAAGCCAGATGAACGGCGTCCGCATTTCGACACCGAGTCGTCTCCACTTCGGACTACTCGGCTGGGGACCTCATGCAAGCCGCCAGTTCGGCGGCGTCGGGCTCATGATCGAACGCCCCGGCCTCGAAATTCTTGTCGAAGGCGCTTCGAAATGGGAGGCGATTGGCCCGCTCCGCGATCGCGCCCTGGACATTGCGATCCAGGTTGCCGACCATCTTCGCCAGGCCCATTTCGAGGTTTGTCCTGCCCGGATCTCGATCCTCAAGACCCCCTCGGCCCATATCGGTCTGGGCCTGGGAACCCAGTTAAGTCTCGCGATCGCCCGAGCGCTGGCAACCATCGCGGAAATACCCCAGACGCCGGCCACCTCCCTGGCTCACTGGACCGGACGCGGTCGCCGTTCTGGAATTGGCATTCACGGCTTCGCCGAAGGGGGCCTGATCGTCGACGTTGGTCAGAGTCCGATTTCAGACCTGCCGGTCAAATTGACCCGGCTTGCCTTCCCCTCTGCGTGGTCGATCCTCATCATCCTGCCCGATCAGCAACACGGACTTCACGGTCAAAAAGAATTAAATGCGTTCGCGTCGCTCCCACCTCTCTCGGGGCCGGAATCCGACCGCCTCTGCCGACTCGTCCTCCTCGGCCTTCTCCCGGGTGTGATCGAGACCGATCTTTCCGGCTTCGGTTCGAGCCTTGTGGCAATCCAAGAAATCATGGGACGCGTCTTCGGCCCTGCGCAAGGTGGGCGGTTCGGTTCGCGTGAAGCCGAAAAGCTGGGTGAAACATTGACGCGGATGGGGCTTCATGGTGTCGGTCAAAGTTCCTGGGGACCCACCCTTTACGCTTTCAGTGATCTCTCGGAGAGCGCCCGAGAAATCCTTCGATCCAGGTTGATTAACAAATTTAATCTCAAACCCGACACCATTTTTTGGACCCAGGCCAGCGCGGCGGGAGCGATTGTGGAATCGCTTTAATTCGAAAACAAAACCGCCCCGGCTCAGAGCGTTCTCTGAGCCGGGGCGGTTTTGTTACGATCCAGAAGAAGATCCCGGCGATCACCGACTTTCGCGCCAGAGGCACTATCATGGGCCCGGCGGGCTTAACGGCCGTGTTCGGAATGGGAACGGGTGTGGCCCCGCAGGTATGGTCGCCGGGAAGGCGTCGGCGTCCTGGTCAGGGGACGCCGACGCGACGTTCGCGGTTGGTTTCGGTCACGTCCCCCGTGAGATTTTGAGACCTCAAGGGGGGCGGGCAAGAGCACGTTCTCAGCCTTGAAAAGAACGGGCCAAGAGAAGGCGTGGTGGGTGGGGCAAAAGACCCGAAAAGGTTCACGTCCACGTCGCCAGAGTCCTTCGGGACCGCAAAAGAATTTGGGCCAGGAGTCTCGGTTACGGCGTTCAGATTTCGGGAAACCTGGGCCCTGGGTATCGGGATGACACCCAGGGATCACACCAGCCGGTTCCCGGTCGCCGACTCACTTGAAGTGAGGCGGGCGTCGGGTCGGGGTGGTCAAGCGATCGGCTGTTGGAACTGGTCCGCTCCGGCGGTCGCCCGCCGTCCACTTCCAGCCCATCGACCTGGTCGTCTTCCAGGAGCCTTCGTAGCGTTTGATTGCTACCGGAAACCTCGTCTTGAAGAGGGCTTCGCGCTTAGATGCCTTCAGCGCTTATCCTTTCCCGACCTGGCTACCCGGCGATGCCCCGAGCGGGACAGCCGGCACACCAGAGGTCGGTCCTCCCCAATCCTCTCGTACTAGGGGAGACCCTTCGCAAGTTTCCAACGCCCACGGCAGATAGGGACCGACCTGTCTCACGACGGTCTGAACCCAGCTCGCGTACCGCTTTCATTGGCGAACAGCCAAACCCTTGGGACCTTCTCCAGCCCCAGGATGCGATGAGCCGACATCGAGGTGCCAAACCTCCCCGCCGCTAGGGACGCTCGGGGGAGATCAGCCTGTTATCCCCGGAGTACCTTTTATCTGTTGAGCGACGGCCTTTCCATCCAGCACCGCCGGATCACTAACGCCGACTTTCGTCCCTGCTCGTCTGATCGGACTCGCAGTCAGGCACCCTTTTACGTTTGCGCTCGTGTTGCCCGATTGCCGACCGGGCCGAGGGTACCATTGCACTCCTCCGTTACCGTTTGGGAGGAGACCGCCCCAGTCAAACTGCCCGATGAGCACGGTCCCGCCGGGGGATTCCCGGCGGTGAGGCACGACGTCCATTCAGGGTGGTATTTCACATTGCGGCTCGCCGACGGCTAGCGCCGCCGGGTCACGGCCTCCCACCTATGCTACACAGAAAGAACGTCGGGCCAGTGCCAACCTGCAGTAAAGGTTCACGGGGTCTTTCCGTCTGACCGCGGGTACGTGGCATCTTCACCACGGCTACAGTTTCACCGGGTCCCTCGTGGAGACAGTGCACCAGTCGTTACGCCATTCATGCAGGTCGGAACTTACCCGACAAGGAACTTCGCTACCTTAGGACCGTCATAGTTACGGCCGCCGTTTATCGGGGCTTCGGTCGCCAACTTCGCTTGCGCTAATCGGCTCCCTTAACCTACCGACACCGAGCAGGCGTCAGACTCTATACGTCCTCTTGCGAGTTGGCAGAGTCCTGTGTTTTTGATAAACAGTCGCTAGTGCCGATTCTCTGCGGCTCACTTGCGTGAGCACCCCTTGTACCGAAGGTACGGGGTCATTTTGCCGAGTTCCTTCACGAGGGTTCTCCCGAACGCCTTCGGATGCTCGCCTAGCACACCTGTGTCGGATTGCGGTACGGGCCAGTTGAGTCGTCCCCAGCAGGCTTTTCGTGGCCGAGCGGTCAACGGACTTCCGGATCGAATGCCGTCGCCCTTGCGGGACGGGGGTATCTAGCGCCCCGATCCGTCTTTGCTCGGCGTCCTTGCTGGTTCAACCTTCTCAACGGGTCGCGGAATATTAACCGCGTGTCCATCGGCTACGCCCTTGGGCCTCGCCTTAGGTCCCGACTGACCCTGGGCGGATTGACCTTCCCCAGGAAACCTTGTGCTTTCGGCGGACAGGCTTCCCACCTGTCTTGTCGTTACTCGTTCCGGCATAAGCACTCGCCCGCGCTCCACCGGTCCTTGCGGTCCGGCTTCGCCGCGGCGGGCGACGCTCTCCTACCATTCCTCGCGGAATCCGCGACTGCGGCACGACGCTTAGTCCCCGTCATTTTCGGCGCGGGATGGCTCGACCGGTAAGCTGTTACGCACTTTTGAAATGGTGGCTGCTTCTAAGCCAACATCCCGGCTGTCACGGCGATCCCACTTCCTTTGCCACTGAGCGTCGCTTTGGGGGCCTTGGTCGGCGGTCTGGGTTGTTTCCCTTTTGAACGTGAAGCTTATCCCCCACGTTCTGACTGCCGGGGTCCGCCCGCTGGTATTCGGAGTTGGGTTTCGGCGGGTAGGCGGGAAGCCCCCCGACCGAATTCCGTCGCTCTACCCCCAGCGGGTATGTCCCGACGCTGGCCCTAAAGCCATTTCGGAGAGAACGAGCTATCTCGAGGTTTGATTAGACTTTCACTCCTCCCCACGGGTCCTCCCCCAGTTTTTCAACACTGGTGGGTTCGGTCCTCCACGGCCGGTTAAGGCCGCTTCAACCTGCCCATGGGTAGTTCACCTCGTTTCGCGTCTACTGCACCCGACTAAGTCGCCCGGTTAAGACTCGCTTTCGCTACGGCTCCCCCGCTGAACGGGTTAACCTGGGGCCGGGTACAGTAACTCGCCGGATCATTATGCAAAAGGCACGCGGTCAGGCTGCGTAAACGCATAGCCCTCCCACCGCTTGTAGGCACGGGGTTTCAGGTTCAGTGTCCTCCCCTGGTCGGGGTTCTTCCCACCGTTCGGTCGCCCTACTGGGTTCGCTATCGGTCGTCATCGAGTGCTTAGCCTTGCGGGATGGTCCCCGCCGATTCAGGCCGGGTTTCACGTGCCCGACCCTACTCGGGTACCGGTTAGGGGGACTTCCGCCGTCGCCTACGGGACTCTCACCCGCTCTGGTGCCACTTTCCAGAGGACTTCGGCTGGCGGTTGTCCATCCCATGTCACCGGCCCCACGACCCCGGGTGGTATCCCACCCGGTTTAGGCTGATCCCCGTTCGCTCGCCGCTACTGAGGGAGTCTCGGTTGATTTCTTTTCCTCCGGGTACTGAGATGTTTCAGTTCCCCGGGTCTTCTCGGGTATTCCGGGATCGACGCTCGTTGGGCAGCTCCCCCGGACTTATCGCAGCCTTCCACGCCCGAATTGCTGATGACGCCTAGGCATCCCCCCCGTGCCCTTAGGAGCTTGACCACGCCGGCCCGGCCCCCGCTCGCGCGGTGACCAGAACCGGGCAGTGTTCACGTCCCCTCATCTGACTGTGCCGCGGCCCAAGGGGCGTCTCGCGACGCTCCCGGCCGCCCATCATTTAGGGTAACGATCCCCTGGCGAACCCACCGACATCACGTCGGGTCGGGTTCGCGGTCCTTGAAGGGTTCCACGTTCGTGGAGTTTACCTTGGAAAATTTGCCACAATACCACGCTTCGTGGGCCCGTCTTGTTGCCAAGACGAACTCTTACCTTGCGTGACCAAAACAACCGGATTGTCAAAAAACAAACAAAAGCCGAGCGACCCATCTCCCGCAATCCCACGACGTCACCGCCGCCGATTCCGAGATCCCGATCTCTCCACTCGTCCCGACCTCTGGCCAGGGGGCGAGGCCGTCCTTGCCGACGGCCGCGCCCCCCACCCAGACCTGGTGGACGATCCTCTCAGAAACCTCTTCGATCATACCAAATCACGCCATCGGAACCCGATCTCCTTGCGGAGACGGGGTTCCGACGCGATCTCTCGGTCAGTCGGTCGTGGATAATTTCGTTGCGAGTGAGCGAACCCCCGGGGGGAGCCGGCGTCAAGGCATCAGCCCAGGGAGGGCGGTGCCGACGCGGCCTCAGGACTCTAAAAACCGAGCGAACCGAGGTTCACCAAGGTTGTCAGAACTGGGCCGGGATTTTCTAAGTATCCTTAGAAAGGAGGTGATCCAACCGCAGGTTCCCCTACGGTTACCTTGTTACGACTTAGTCCCCATCACGGGTTTCATCTTCGGCGCCTGCCTTGCGGCTCCGGCGACTTCGGATGCCCCCCGCTTTGGTGGCTTGACGGGCGGTGTGTACAAGGCTCAGGAACACATTCACCGCGGCATGCTGATCCGCGATTACTAGCGATTCCGGCTTCATGCGGGCGGGTTGCAGCCCGCAATCCGAACTGGGGGACGGTTTTTGCGATTAGCCCGGCCTCGCGGCCTCGCGGCGCTTTGTCCGTCCCATTGTAGTACGTGTGCAGCCCCAGGCATAAGGGCCATGAGGACTTGACGTCATCCCCGCCTTCCTCCGGCTTCACGCCGGCGGTCTGTCTAGAGTTCCCACCGTTACGTGCTGGCAACTAGACACAGGGGTTTCGCTCGTTAGGGGACTTAACCCAACACCTCACGGCACGAGCTGACGACAGCCATGCAGCACCTGTGCACGTTGTACCTTGCGGCCTCACCGACGTTTCCGCCGGCTAATCCGTGCATGTCAAGCCTGGGATAAGGTTTTGCGCGTAGCCTCGAATTAAGCCACATACTCCACCGCTTGTGTGAGCCCCCGTCAATTCCTTTGAGTTTCAGCCTTGCGACCATACTCCCCAGGCGGGGCACTTCACGGTTTCCCTACGGCAGGGAGCCCATCGGCGAGCCCCCTACCCAGTGCCCATCGTTTACGGCCAGGACTACCGGGGTATCTAATCCCGTTCGCTCCCCTGGCTTTCGCGTCTCAGCGTCAGTAGACGTCCAGGGGCTCGCTTTCGCCACGGGCGTTCCTTCCGATCTCAACGCATTTCACCGCTCCACCGGAAGTTCCAGCCCCCCCTACGTCCCTCCAGGCCGGTCGTATCGGCGCCGCTTCCCCGGTTGAGCCGGGGGATTTCAACGACCGACGTGCCGGCCCGCCTACACGCGCTTTAAGCCCAGTGATTCCGAATAACGTTCGCACGGTTCGTCTTACCGCGGCTGCTGGCACGAACTTAGCCCGTGCTTCCTCCAGGGATCAGTCAAGGTGTTACCCCTTCTTCCCCCTCGACAGGAGTTTACAACCCGAAGGCCTTCATCCTCCACGCGGCGTCGCTCGGTCAGGCTTGCGCCCATTGCCGAAGATTCTCGACTGCAGCCTCCCGTAGGAGTCTGGGCAGTGTCTCAGTCCCAGTGTGCCGGGCCACGCTCGCACGCCCGGTAGGCATCAGAGCCTTGGTGGGCCGTTACCCCGCCAACAAGCTAATACCACGACAGCCCGTCCCACGACGCCGGAGCTTTGGTCGGCCGGAGATGCCTCCGGCGGACGTCGCTGGGGATTACCCGCGGTTTCCCGCGGCTATACCCAATCATGGGGTTGGTTACCGTCGCCTTACTCACCCTTGCGCCACTGGCCTTGCGGCCCGTACGACTTGCATGCCTAATCCACGCCGCCAACGTTCATTCTGAGCCAGGATCAAACCCTTCGAAAGTTGGTCCGGCCTCAATCACCCGAAGATGACCAAACGCCTCGCCTCCTCGAACCGAATGGGTTGAGGAATCTCTGACTGGTCGCACCGGGGCGGCTTTTTTCCGAACGGCGAACCGTCCTGAAGCAAATCCTCCCCGCTGCCGGTTTCGAGAGTCCGCCCTCATCCCCAACGTCGAAAACCAAGAAACGCGACGTTGGGAACACTGACGACCTGTCGCCGGCTCCCCTCAAGGGTTCACAAGCAACTTCATCCACGATCGACCGAATTGTCAAAGAAAGCTGCCTGCCTCTCGCCGACGGTTTCGGCCGGAGCAACACTCCCTTTTTCAAGGGCGTCGTCTCCGGCCGTCTCGTCGTCCCGACTCGCAGTCGTCTCGCGATTGGCAAGAGTCATCTTACCGGCGATTCCTCGAAGGTCAACACCCTACTCTGGATTTCCTCGGATTTCTGATCGGATAAGGCTGCGTTGACACTTCTTGGAGGTCCGACTAGATTCCGACGCCTCTGGTTGTCTGGGTCTTGCTCGGCGTGACACTTGGAATGAACGGCCATTCGGACGTCGCTTGTTTCGGATGCCTGTACTGTGAGGGACTGACGATTCTATCTGGCGCTGCCTTGCGAAAGGTTCGGCAACGACATCGTCTTACCCGCCCGGGTAATCGCCCTGCCATTAACCGCCCGTTTCATCTTCGCAAAATTGCCTCGAACTTCGCGATCCTCGGGTTCACCGAAATCTTGTGCCGATCGCTCTCGGTCGTTCTGACGCTCGCGCTGATGAGACGTCTGGAGCCGGCTGGATTTGGAAAGATCGAGTTCGCGTTCAACCTGGTGTTCTGGCTCGTGCTCATTGTGCGCGATTGCTTCGAGACGATCATCACGAGAGAGATCGCAAGGCATCCGAGGTTGACGAAAACCCTGGTCAATCATGTGCTTGCGGTCAAACTGTCGCTGGCGGTTGCTTTGCTGGCGGGGCTCTCGGCGCTCAGTCTCTTTCTGTTTCGCGAGTCGGTCGATCGTTGGGTCTTGATTCTCTATGGATTGCTTTTGCTGTCGACTGCCTCGGGCCTCGACTTCGTCTTCCGGGGGAAGGAGGCGATGGGTATTGTCGCGGTCTCGCTTCTGGTCCGAACGTTGGTTTATTGCGTGGGAGTCTGGTACTGGGTCACCGATCCCTCGAAGGTTGCGCTGGTGCCAGCCTGGCTGGCCTGTGGTGAGTTCACGGGAATCGCTCTGGTCTGGGTGGTCTATAGCGGGAAGTATGGGGTGCCTCGGCCGGTCCTCGGGTTCAGGTTTCTCGTGGTGCTGCTGCATCGAGGTCGGTCGGTCGGACTGATTCATTTCTGTCAGGCGGTGATTCTTTCGGCCGATGTGATGGTTGTTGGATTCATGAGCCAGTGGGCGGACGTCGGGCGGTACGGAGCGCCGCAGAGGATGGTCTCGGCGGTTTTGGCCTTTGGAATGATCTTTCAGCAGGTGGTTTTTCCGGCGCTTTCGCGCAACTGGAGGACGTCGCCCGAGTCGGTCCGGCGGCTCCTTGATTTCGCGGTCCGGGTGCTGGTCTCGGGATTTCTTCCGATCGCCGTCGGCGGGACGATTCTCGCGGAACCGCTGGGAAGGCTTCTCTTTCCGCCCGAATTCACCAACGCGGGCTTGCTTCTGGCGGTGGCGATCTGGAAGGCTCCGCTGCTGAGCCTTGCGTTTCTGTATCAGGCGGCGTTGATTGCCACGAACCGAGAAAGTCAGGGACTTCGGTTGCTCGTCTGTGGCGCAATCGCTTCGGCGCCCTTGATCGCGGCCTTTCAGTGGTCTTTTGGATTACCGGGGGCGGCGGCGGCCGTTCTGGTGGTTGGCCTGGGGTTGGTCGCCGCGGGATATTACTGTCTCTCGCAAGGACCCTGTCGGCCAGCGGCCGATCATCATCTGGCACGCCCCCTGATCGCATCGGCGGTGATGGTGCCGGTCTGCCTTCTTGCGATGCGCTGGAATGTCGTCGCGGCCGTGATCGCCGGGGCCTGTACTTACTTGAGTGTGATGAAAGTCATTGGCGGCCTTGATTTTCCCTCGTTGAATCTAGAAAGCGACGGCGAACCCGTGGGCGAGGCGCGAGCCTGAGCCAAAGGGGGCGATCGAGCTATACGGTTCGCGTTGAAGATGCTATGAGTGGGCGAGCGTCGGAGACGGAGCCAGACGCGAGGTCGCCGCGAATCACGATTTCAAGGTCGGAGATTGCGGCGGGTGCGGACAGGGAGGTCGCCCTTTTGAAATTCTGCATGGTCACCACGTTCTTCGGCGCCGAGAGTTTCGGAGGCGATGCCGCCTACGTGGATCGGCTCTCGCGTGCCCTGCTCCGCCGCGGACACGAAGTCCACGTCTTCCACTGCGCCGACGCCTTCGAAGCGGTTCGCGGCGATCATCCGCTTCGGTCTTACGAGCCTCCCGAGGGCCTGCGCGTCCATCGCCTTGCAAGCCGGTTCGGCCTGCTCTCGCCGCTGGCGACGCAGGTCACCGGCCGACCTGTCTTCAAGGCGAAAGAGCTTGCCAGAGAGATCGAGGCCGTGGATACGGACGTCGTCCACTTCCACAACATCTCGCTCGTCGGCGGGCCGGGCGTCCTGGAAATGGGGCGGAACGCGGTTCGACTCATGACCGCGCATGAACACTGGCTGATCTGCCCGATGCACCTGCTCTGGAAGTATGACCGAAAAGCCTGCGACTCCGCGCAGTGTGCCCGCTGCATGATCTCTGGGAAACGACCGCCGCAGCTCTGGAGGTATTCCGGCGCCATTCCCAAAGGGCTTTCACAACTCGACGCCCTGATCTTTCCGAGCCAGCACACGCTCGAAGAACACCGACGCCGCGGGATCTTCGTGCCGATGGTCCACCTGCCCTATTTTCTCCCCGACGGATGGTCGGCCGAAGTCGTGGACGAGCCGGTCGCGAGCCCACCACGACCTTACCTCGCGGCGGCGGGGCGACTGGTGTCGATGAAAGGCTTTCAACGTCTGATCCCGATCATGAAGTATCTGCCCGAGGTGGACCTCAGGATCGCCGGAACGGGGCCGTTTGAAGCAGACCTGAAAAAACTCGCGGAAGGGCTGCCCAACGTTCATTTCCAAGGCTTGCTGGGGGGCGAGCCTCTGGCCAGGCTCTTTCATGGCGCAAGGGCCGTGGTGGTTCCCTCACTCTTCCCGGAGACGTTCGGCTACGTCGTTCTGGAAGCCTTCGCCGTCAAAACGCCGGTCGTGGTTCACCTTGGCGGCGGAGCGATTGCCGAAACGGGGGTCCTGAGCGGCGGCGGCCTTGGCTACTCGACAGATTCCGAGATGCTCGTGGCGCTCAGGCGCGTGGTTCATGACCGGAAACTCCGCGACGAGCTTGCCTCGGCGGGCTACGCGATGCGAACCGGTCCCTGGTCGGAAGATGCGCACTTGAACGCGTATTTCGACCTGATCCAGCGGTGCCGACGCGGCAAGGCTGTTTCCACACCGCACGCGAGGACGGGCAACCGGGTCGACGTCAAAAAGATTTCTTGAAATCCAGTCTTTCAGAGATCGACACCGATGCGTCAATCGCTCTTCGCCCTGGCGCTTTGTCTCGTCTTGCCGGCAGTTGCGGGGGTCTGCTTTCATCGGCTGATCGCGGCTCCCGACGCCCTGATCGTCGACGGAGATCGGGCGAGTGTCGACCATGCGGACCGAGGCCACAGCCGGGGCCTGGGCAACGACCTGACCTCGGTCTTCTTGCCTCGATTCCGTTACATCGTCGGCCAGATCCGTGAAAACGGCCTTCGACCTGCCTGGGACGCGACCGGCTTCGGCGGCAGGCCGCTTGTGGGAAACCCGCAAGCGGGTCTAAATTATCCGCCGGTCTGGCTGGCCTGGCGGAATGGCCGATCGAGTGCCCTCGGCTGGCTGACGGTCGCGCATCTGCTCGGCGGCGGGATCGGGGTCTACTGTCTTGGTCGATTGATGGGGCTGGGCCGGGTGGCGGCGATCGTCGCGGGGGGGTGTTTTCAGGCGTCGCCCATCCTGATCGGGCATACGTTTGAAGGGCATTACCCGCACGTCTGGTCGGCCTGCTGGTATCCCTGGGCCTTCTGGGCGTTGATGCTCGCGCGGCAACGCAAGGTGCTCGGATACTGGGTCTTGCCGGGTGTCCTGGCCCTGACCTTCCTGACGGGCCATCCTCAGGAATGGTATTTACTCGTCCTGGCGCTCGGTGTCTGGGTTGTGGCCGAGTCCACCCTCAAATTTCGAGCGGGCAAACCGCGTGAATCTGTCGCGGATCTTTGCCTCTGGCTCGGGTTGCTCGTCGTGAGCCTTGGCCTTTGCGCGGTCGAGATCGTGCCGGAGATCGCGGTCAGACCGTGGGTCTTGAAGGCGAGCCGGTTCGATCTCGGACACATCAACCGCTATCAACTCCACGCCTTGAATTTGCTTCAAGTCCTCAGTCCCTACGCGCTGGGGAAGCCCGACGACTACGCGGGTCACGACAATTACTGGGAGACGGTTTGCTCGGTCGGGCTTGTTCCCTTGATTCTGGCCGTCGTGGGCGTGACCAGTTACCGGGACAGGGCGTTCGTGCGACGCTGGGGATGGCTCGTGGTCGTGGCGCTCGTCTTCGCGGGGGGTCGCAAGCTGGGGCTTTACGCGCTCGCGTACGCGGTCTTGCCGGGGATGGAACGATTCCGCGTTCCCTCGCGATCGTTATTTCTCGTTGCGTTGGGGGCCTCGATCCTCGCCGGCGCGGGGGTGCAAACCCTCAACGATCGCCGGCTGACCGCGCGGGGCTGGCGGACGCTGAGACGAGGCGTCTGGGCCGGCATGATCGCGGCGGGCGTCTCCGCGTTCCTGATCGGTGTTATCTCCGATCGGAACGCGGAACGGCTGGCAAGAAAGCCGCTCCCGTTTCTGGGCAACGGCCTGAGCGCTCAGTATCAAAAATATCAGGACGCGAAGGTCGGTTATCGGCTGGCGGGCGAAGGTGTCTTCTGGGTGGCGGTGGTGGGAAGTCTCGTGGTCGTGACGATCGGCGGTGGCGGTCGACGCGGGCAGGTCGTCGCGGCCTGGGGACTGGCGAGTCTCGCCCTGGTTGAGCTTTCGGTTTACGCCCAGTCGATCCTCGTTTGCGCTCCGGCGGAACGATTTCTGGGCGGGGAGGCGTTTCAGGTCGGACAACGATTTATTGTTAACGACGCTTCGGGACCGATCCGGGTGGCCTCGCTGGGAAATCTCTATCCCGACCTGGCCGCGGTGATCGAGGGCGTCGAGAAGACAAACATCAACGACAGCTTTCAGATTCAGCACGCGGCCGACCTGTACGAACGGCTCTATCCCTTGCTTGAACCCGCCTATCTTCGCCAAGGGGTCGAGCGGGCAATGGACGCGGCGGTCGACGATTATCGGGGAAGGAATGCGCAGGGGGTGATGGATCTGATGAGTGCCCGCTACCTCTTCGCCGATCACCCTTTGCCGCTCAAAACGATCGATCGCCTTGATTTCTCTGGCGAAGAGAGCGAGGGCCTGACGCTCTGGAGGAATCGCGGAGCCTTGCCAAGGGCCTACGTCGTTCCAAAAGCGTTCACGGGTCTGAGCGACGAGGGAGCAACCTTCGCGCGGCGATTGAACGAGCGCGACCTGCGAGACGGGGTGATCCTGAGCGTTGACCCGCTTGGCCCCGGCGACCGGCAGCCCTTCACGACCGCCGAATGGGTCTCGCGCGACCCCGATCGGGTGATCGTCCGCGTGGAAACCAGGGCGCCGGGCTTGCTCGTCGTCGGTAATACGTGGATGCCGGGCTGGTCGGCAACCGTCGACGCCTCAACCGCGCCCGTCTTGCGAGGCAATCACTGCCAGCAAGTCATTCCGCTCGCGACGCCCGGACCACAGGAAATCATCCTTCGCTACGATCCGCCGGGCCTCGAAATCGGCAGGGCGATCACGGCCGTGATGGGCCTTGTCTGGGGAGCCTTTGGCGCAGTCGAGCTTGCCCGATCGGTTCGGGTTCCGGTCTGGACGTCGCTGGCGATCCGGGTCAGACCCAGCCGTTCCGCTTGCGGATAAACCATTCGAGCACGAGGAGCGTCGCGAAGAGCAAGAGGAAGGGCCAGTTGTCCCAGATCCTTCTCTCCGTGGAGGTCGACGTCTCGGTAAAGAGCTTGCCACGCAGCGACTGCAAGTATTTGGGGAGTTGCTCGGGAGCCAGCGATTCGCCGCCGGACGCCTCGGCCATCTGCCGCAAAAGAGCGCGGTCGGCCGCTGGATTTTCGAGTTCGCGGTCGTCCTGATAGACGATGAACCGGGCGGAGTCGCGGCCGATCTCCTTTCCATCCTTGGTTGCCACGGTGCTCACCCGGTAATCGCCCGGAGGCGCCTCCTTGGCGAAGAAGGTGCCGTGTGCCTCGTCTCCCTTCTTGAAGACGTCAACGGGTTCAGAATACTTGACCTTCGGGTCGCCTTCAAGAGTCACACGCGTCTCGAACTTCAGGCCGCTGATGGGCGCCCCTTTGGCATCCGTCGCGGTGACCCGAAAATCGAGCGACTGGCCCGAAGCGATTCGCCGCGCATCGAGGCGGATCTTGACCTCGTTCTCGCCCTTGTCTTCCTTATGGGCGAGCCAGAAAATGACCTGACGCCAGAACTTCCGGTGTGCCTGTCTCGCCTCGTTCGAGGTCCGAGTCCAGACCCAGGTCTCGCCGCCGAAGGCCAGGACGCGGCCCGTGCCGACCTCGGCGCCGACCATGATCGGCTCGGCGCTCGAATCTCCGCTGATGCCGAAGACCTCGGCGTTGGGCTTGAGCTTGCCCAGGTGATTGATTCCCGAGAGCGGCGGAAGCATCGACCAGAGTACCCGGCTTTCCTCGCGCGTCGAGGCAATTTGGAGCAGGTAATTATCGAGGGATTTCGGGTTCGGAACGAACTTCACCCCGGTTTCGGGTTCAATCTGAGGATCGCGCGGCGAGACCGTGACCGGCAAGACCCGACCGATCTCGGTGCGATCCCATCCCCCCGCGCCAAAGCTCGAACGACCGCCAAGCATGATCAAGCCCGCGCCCCTGCGCTCGACCGCATGGGCGAGCAAGGCTTGCTGGGCCGACGTCAGGAAATCAGCGGGAAGGTCGCTCAGAACGTAAACATCGTAACGCCCCGGCGTAAAGTCTGAGTCATTCACTTCCCCCTTGTTCGCGGTCGCTGGACTTCGCACCACGCGCAGATCCGCCTGAATATCGGGTGAAGACGCGACCGACCGCATCCAGTACTTTTGCTCCCAAGGGGCATGCGGCCCCTGAACGAAAAGAACGTTAAGGCCCCCCTTCATCACGGTAATGAAGGTACTATACGCATTATTCGTTTCGACCAGCTCGCCTTTCTTCGGCTCGACGCGAACCGTGATCTTCTTTTCGCCGGCGGTTTGAGGCCGATAGCTTAGCCCCGCGAACGGGACAATCTCTCCCGAAGACGGCACCTTGATACGTTGCTGCGCAATCGGGCCTTCATCTCCTTCGACAAACATCTGGAGATCGAGCCGCTCGTTGGGAAAACCGCGGGCAACGATTGTCCCCTTGATTTCCAGGTTGTTCTTGATGAAGACCGTCGGGCTGGTGACAAGGTCGCGGACGGCGAGGTCGCGCGAGTTTGACCCGGCGTTCTCGGCGCCGAAGCCGACGGTATTGATTGGGACGTCCTGTGTCCGCATCCGCCGCGCGACGGTCAGCGGCGACGGGCCGGCGTTATTCGAGCCGTCGCCAAGAAAAATGACTGATGCGACTCTTGAGCCGGTCTCGCCCTGAACGGCGTCGAGAATCGCCTGTCCCGCAGCCGTTTCCTTGCCGTCGGGGGGGGCCTTGTCGTCGGCGGGATCGTCGCGAATGTGCTTGTCGAAGCGGAAATACTTGACCTTCAACCCTTCGCCGAGCGACTTGCAGACCTCGCGCGCCTGAGCCAGCGTCTTGCGTTCGAGCTCCCAGCGACTCTCACCGCTCGCCTCGTCGTTGACCGTCATGCTCTTCGAGGCGTCCGAGAGGATGATCAGGGTCGCCGCCAGCTTCTTCTTTTCCTGAAGGACAACCGCTGGCCGGAGCGCGGCGATCAGGCAGAGCAAAATGGCCGCGAGCCTCAGGCCAAGCGCCAGCCAGCGCCACCAGCCGACCGACGACCTCATGCGGGCCAGATAGGCCCAGAGCGTCAGGCCCGTGACGATGATGGCGAAGGCGGCGACCACGAACCAGTTGCCGACCGGGTCGAAGCTGACGCTCATGACTGGAATTACCTCACGGCCGCGGGAGGGGCCGACTCGCGATAGAACTTGTTCGCGAGCAAGCTCTCGACCGTGACCACCATCATCACCGCCAGCATGATCCAGGGGAAGAGTTCGCGCCCGACCCGCCCCACGGTGACCGCTCGATTCAGCGTCTCCGGGTCGTCCGCGAGCGTGTAACGGTCCTTGCCGGGAAAGAGTCGGTTGAGGTCGGACGTTTCGAGCGGAACGAACTGCGTTTCCGAGACCGGTGGATTCACGCTAAAGCCAAGGACGTCAACGCTTCCCTCGTTCCCTGTTCCCTTCACCGACCAGTTGCCAAGCTGTTGCGGAGCCGAGACGAACATCGAGTCACTTCCCGAGGGAGGACTTACCGTCTCGACCGTCTTGCCTTTCGGGTCCTGAACACCGTAATCCTTGAGGCGGCGGGTCGGGTCGATCGGCAAGACGACGTCGCGCCCGGCGTCAAAGACGAGTCCTTCCTCGACGCTTCCCGTCATGTAAGACACTGTCTGATTCATCAGGTAGAAGAACGACCAGCCCGCCAGCGGGTTCGGAAATTCGTTCCAGGCGTCGGGCGATTTCGGGTCCGCGCGTCGGGAAAGTGGCGTCGTCCAGACCATGACCCGCCCCGTCCGCGACCCCTTGAAAACCCGCTCGATGAGCGCGGGAGACTTATCAGCGTAGGTAAGCAGCACCCGAGAACCCTCGTCGTGCTTCTTCACCAACCAGTATTTATAGATAGGAACCTGCGAAAGAACCTCGGAGAGAGGCCGCGCGTATCGGCTGAACAGCGGGTGCGTCAGGTCGGTCACCTGGCCGAAGGTCGTCGGCGCCGGAAGGGTCGACGGCGTGTCGAGCGTCGCGGGCAAGATCTGTTCGGCGATCGTCCCTCGGTAATTCTCGGGGCTTGAGAGCCGGCCAAGACCGACGACCAGGCCCCCGCCATCGCGGACAAAACCGCTCAAAGGAGCCCACTCGACATCGTTCAATTCACGGCCGTTGACGTTGTTGAGAAAGATCACCCGATAGCGTCGCCCCAGGCTCTCGGCCTTTTCGAGAAACTTCGGGGTCAAGATCCTGTCAACGTGGAAGGGCCGGGGGGTGCCGGGGGGAAGAGTCTTCGGGTCGGGATCAAGCGCGTCGGCGATGAACTCACCGTCGGTCGGCTGGTCGGAAACGATAAGGACATTCACCGCCGGCTTGACCCGAAACGTGAAATAGCGAACATCATCGAAGTCGGCCGGGTCGGCCGAGCCGCTCAGGCGGACGTACCCTTGATGGAGCCGGACCGTCGGGTCGACCTTGAAGGGGGGAAAGAAGACCTCAATCTCGCCACTCGCCGGCAGATCGACCTGTTTCTTCCCTTTGGTCACGCCGTCGATCCAGAGTTCGGCGACCGGGGTCGTCGCCGGGCCAAGCGATCGAAGCCGGGCGCGGATCTCGACCGGTTCCCCTTCGGTGACGACCTCGGCCGAGGGCCGGGCGTCGATCACGGCGACGTCGCGGATCTCCTTCGGGGTCAGTCGGAGCACGTACGTTTTCAAACCGATCTTGTCCTTGACCGCCTTTTCCAGGTTGTCGACGGGGTGTTCCAGGTCCCAGGCCGACCGTGCCAGGTCGGTGAAGACGAAGACCTCGTGTCTTGGCTTCTCGCTCTCGGAAACGGCCGAATAGGCCAGGCCGACCGCCGCGTTGAGCGATCGGCTGGAATTGCGGAGCGTCAACGCCTCGATCCGTTTCCGCGCCTGCGCGGGGGAGACGCCGCTGTTGACCGTTGGCTCGGCCGAGTCAATCACGAAGACAATGCTCGACGACGTGGCCTTGCCGAGGAGTTCCAGAGCGCGTTCCTTGGCCTCGTCAAGGCGGGTCTTGTCGGGCTGTTTGTAGCCCATCGAGAGACTCGTGTCGAAGACGAGGCCGATGGCCGTCGGCATCTCCTGATCGCCGACGGAGGCCTCGGACGTCAGTCTCGGCCGGGCGAGCGCCAGAGCCATCAGCGCGAGCAAGGCCATCCGGGCGAGGAGCAGGAGCCAGTTCTTGACCCGGAGCCGTTTCTTCGAGCGTTTCTGACGCTCGCGGATCAGACGGAGCGCGGGAAAGATCACGCGCTTCGGGGTCTGTCTCATGAAGAGGTGAAGGATCACCGGCAAGGCCGCCAGGGCCGCACCCGCCGCAAGCCCCGCGTTGATCAGCGAGAGTTCCATGATGCCCCTTAACCGCGCCCCTGTCGGCTCAGCAGGTAACTCATCAAGGCCTTGTCGAAAGGCATGCCCGTGTGCAAGGGGATGTAATCAATCCGGGCACTCCGGCATTCCTTCCGATAGGCCCCCTGAAAGGCGGCGACCTCCTCAAGGTAGTCGGCCTTGATCCCCTCGGCATCGACAAGCAGGGTTTCGTTCGTCTCGTTGTCTTCCAGTTCGACCATCCCCTCGAACGGAAAGAGAGCCTCGGCCTCGTCGAGGATGTGAAACAAGATCACGTCATGGCCGGCGAATCGGAGCCGGTGAAGCGCCTTGATCACGGGGTCAAAATCGCCGAGCAGGTCGCTGAAGATCATGATCAGGCTCTTGTGGCGGATCATGCTGGCGACCTGATGCAGGCTTCGCGCAATCTCGGTCTCGCCGGTCGGTTGAAGCTTCGCCAGGAGCGATAAGATGTTGCCAAGCTGAGACCGTTTGCTCTTCGGCGAGAGGCTTTGCGTCACCTTGCGATCAAAGGCGATCAGACCCACCGGGTCTTGCTGATGGATCATCAGGTAACTGAGCGCCGCGGCGAGGCTGATTCCATATTCGAACTTCGTCAGTTCCTGGCGGTGGGTGTAGCCCATTGACCCCGAGAGGTCCATCACCAGGTAGCCGGTGAGGTTCGTCTCGGCCTGGAACTTCTTGATGTAATAGCGGTCGGTCTTGGCGAAAACGTTCCAGTCAATGTCCGAGATGTTGTCGCCCGAGGTGTACTTTCTGTGCTCGGAGAACTCGACCGAGAAGCCCTGAAAGGGGCTGGCGTGCAAGCCTGAGATGAACCCTTCAATGATGAACTTGGCGCGGAGATCGAGCCGGCTAACCTGGCGGATGACCTCCGGCTTGAGGTACTTCTCTTGTGTCCCGGCCAAAGGCGTCGTCCTTCCGGTCGGCGGGTCCCAGCGTCGATCCTGGCCTGAGAGCGTCTTCACTTAAACGGAAAGAGAAGAGATCTATTTGATGTCGATCCCCGAATCGCGCGAGCCGCGACGGTCGTACTTCGCCACCTCGGGTTCCTTGACCTCGGTCAAGAGCTTCTTGATAAGCGTTTCGGTGGTCTGCCCCTCGGCCTGGGCCTGAAAGTTCGTGCTGATCCGGTGTCTGAGAACCGGAATGGCGACCTTGCGGATGTCGTCGATCGAGACGCTGAATCGCCCATCCATCGCGGCCATCGCCTTGCCGCCTCGAATCAGGTTCTGACCGGCCCGAGGCCCTGCGCCGAAGTCCACGAGGTCCTTGACGAATTGCGGCGAGAGCGGGTCGCTCGGCCTCGTCGCCCGAACGAGCCGGGCCACATATTTCACCGTGTAGTCTGACACGGGGACCGAACTGACCAGCTTTTGAAGGTTCACGATCGCCTTGCCCGAAAGCACCTTGTTCAGCTCGACCGATTCACCCCGCGTCGTGCTGGAGAGGATCTTTTCTTCCTCTTCAAGACTCGGGTAGCCGATCCGGATGTCGAACATGAACCGGTCAAGCTGCGCCTCGGGCAGTGGATAGGTTCCTTCCTGTTCGATCGGGTTCTGGGTGGCGATCACGAAGAAGGGGTCGGGCAGCATGAACGTATCCTGACCGACGGTCACCTCGCGTTCCTGCATCGCCTGAAGCAAGGCGGCCTGCGTCTTGGGTGGGGTCCGGTTGATCTCGTCGGCGAGGATGATGTTGGAGAAGATCGGCCCTTGCACGAACCGGAACGACCGCCGACCACTCTCGGCGTCTTCCAGGACGTTCGTGCCGGTGATGTCCGAGGGCATCAGGTCGGGCGTGAACTGGATGCGTTTGAAGCCGACGTCGAGGATCTTCGCCAGAGAACTGACCATCAACGTTTTGGCCAGACCGGGGACACCCACGAGAAGGACGTGCCCGCGCGTGAAGACCGCCGCGAGGGTCTGTTCGATGACCTCGCGCTGGCCGATGATAACCTTGTTCAACTCCCCGACCATGACATCGCGCGAATGTCGGAACTCGTCGAGGAGTTGAGAGATACGCTCGCCGGCGTTTGACATTCCAGCCCCTGAGCCTCGGCGTTGGGAGCGACATCCCGGGCGAACTCGCCCGACACGCCGATTCGGCCGCTTTCGATCCTCGCCTCATTGTAATGGCCTCTCGGCGCCGGATTCAAGCAAAGCGTTTTCTCGGTCCCGAGGATTTCCGGCCCCTTTCGTCGCGTCTTGCCACTCACGCTTTTGATACGCCTCAATCTCGGAAACGGGTCGGGATGCGTGGACCGGAAAATTTTCCTTGCCTCGGGCACCGGGAGAGACGATGCTGCATCTCGAAGAGTTGGAATTCATCCCCTGGTCATGACAAGCTGTCACAAGTCATCCCCCCATCACGTAATTTTTATCTACGTTAGTTGATATTATCTCCCAAGGAGGCCCCCCGGCGATGGAGTGTCTCGGACCTCAATGCGCTTCGATGTTGCTGGACTGGTTGACCGAGCGGAGCCGGGGCACCTCGCCCAGCCCCGGCGCCGACCCTAATCCGGGGCCGCGCGCGGTCGAGACAACGGCCCAGGCTCCGACTTCGGCACCGGCCCGGCAAGGGCTCCTCTGGGGCTCGACCGCGTATCAGGACGACGCATCCGCCATTCGAACGCCGGCCGAGTTCGCGGGCGCGGTCGAACACCTGGAATATGCCATTTTTCGACGCTATCAAAATCAGCTCACCAAGGCCGAGCGCGCCCGGCTCGACAACACGATCGACAACGCCCTCTTCAAGGCCGAGCGTTATGTCTCACGGCTTCCGCCCGAGGAACGTGCCCGGCTTGATGACGACCTGGAGGCCCTACGCAAGGGGGTCCGCGATGGCCGCGATCGAGTCGAGCGACTACGCCATCAGGCGAAACGCGCCGACCTGAAGCTCGCGCAGCTTGCCAGCCTGACCCCCGAGGGCTTCGAGGAATTCGTCGCCGAGCTGTTCGAGGCGATGGGCTACGAGGTCGACCGCGTCGGCGGCACGGGCGATGAAGGGGCCGACCTTCTGGCCCGGCGCAAGGGCCTGCTCGCGGTCGTTCAGTGCAAGTACCACACCCGGGGCGTCGTCGGCTCGCCCGAGCTTCAAAAGTTCCTCGGAACCATCCACCACACGCGCAGCCACAAGGGCTTTTTCGTCACCACGCGGACGTTCACGCTCGCCGCCGAGAAGTTCGTCGCCGAGCATCCGATCGAGTTGATCGACGGCCCTCGCCTCATCGAGCTTGTTCAGGAGGCGATCGGTCCCGGTGCCCGACGTGACGCAGAGCCGGCCTGGTTTTGAGGCGTTAGAGCCTTTCGAGGCATTCCTCAACTCAGAAAGGAAAAATACGAGAAACCTTCAAAATCCCGCGAGAATTCCCGCACAAGACTGGTTTCGACAATCGTAGACTAGGATAAGAACATGGCGTGGCGCGGCGGTTGCATGAGTCTCAACGTGTGCCACATTTGAGTGCACGCGACCTGAGCACGCCGCATTGATCGGGCTGGTCTGCCCGAGGAACAGAGCGATAGAGAATGTGCTTGACTGGGGGTCTGATGAGGATTAGCTTTTTTCAAGGTGCGGAATGGACCCGCGCGTCCCGTCATGCCCCTGGCCAAGGAGGGTTCTGAATGTCCACCTGCAACAAAGAGAGCGTTTTACGCCGGCTGGAGCTCCCCAGCGAGTTCGAGGATCTGTCGGGTCTGCTTCAGACCGACATCCGCGCGATTGTCTCGGTGCTGAGTGATCGCGCCGGTGAGCGCCTCTTGCTCACTCGTCGCGAAACGCGTCAACTCCGCCAGAGTCTCTGGAACCGGCTCACGCAGGCCGTGAATGAGTCGGTTGAGCCGCTCTCGGCTGAGCGACGCTGAGTGATCCTCCCCCCTTTTTGAATTCCCCTTCGCTGCTCATTCGGCGGATCGAGGCCAGGACCATTTCCCTTTCCTGACGACCTCTCGGGTTCTGGCCAGCCTGTTTGAACGAATCTGTTCCGTTTCGGGCCGATCGCTGTCTCCTTCTGACGTGCCGATCCTGATCGCGATGCGCCTATAATGGGCCATCGGGCGCATCAGATTGGATCGAGACACGGCACGAAATGGATTGGGTGATGGCGAAGGTTCTCCTCGGCGTGACAGGCTCGGTGGCCGCGTTGAAGACGCCGGCTCTTTATGAGTCATTGCGCGCCTCGGGTCATGCCGTTCGTGTCGTGGCGACGGAACCCGCGCTCCGATTCTTTGACCCGGCCTCGCTGGCTCGGTCCGAGCCGGGCGACGGGCCAGGGCCGGTTTTTCGAGACGCCGATGAGTGGTCGGGACTCGGCGTTCCCTACCGCCGAGGCGACCCGGTTCTTCATATCGAGATGCGGAACTGGGCCGACCTCCTGATCGTCGCGCCTCTGGACGCGAACACGCTGGCCAAATTCGCATTGGGGCTTTCCGACAATTTCCTGACCTGTATCTTCCGCGCCTGGGACTTCGCCCGGCCGGTCATCCTCGCTCCGGCGATGAACTCGCTCATGTGGCAGAGCCCGGTGACACTCCGCCACCTGCGCCAGCTTCTCGACGATCACGCGATGGCCGAAGTCCCGAGCACCTCGTGGACGCTGGAGGAATCGCCCGAGGTCTTCGCGCGCTACGCCCCGCCTCTTGTCCTGATCCCACCCCAGGCCAAGCGTCTCGCCTGTGGCGACATCGGCCCGGGGGCGATGGCCGAGGTGGTCACACTGGCCGAGGCTGTTCGGGCCTGGTCGGCGGCCGTCGCGATCTCAGGCGACTGAGCCGACCGGACCTTGTGTTGAATCGCGGCACCATTTCGATCCTTGCCGGGTCGTGCAACGTAGAGGACTACTGGGTGCTTGCCCCGTCGAGGAGCGACGGCCATCATTGAGGTTGGGAGCGACAGGTTCATCGCGGAGATGCCAACAATGACCGACCGGCCCCAATCGTCCGAGAATTCCGCCGATCGCGTCAAGGCCAGGGCGGCCGGACAACCCAGGCCCGGCCAGATCGTCGTGAGCCCGCGCGCGCGCCGACGCTCGGCCAGTCTTCTGCCTCCGCTCCTGATTGTCCTTGCCGGGACGGCTTTTCTCACCTACCGCGCTCGGAGTTCCGACTGGCGAGGAATCTCCTCTTTCTTTGAGTCGCGGCCCATCGTGGTTGCCTCACGAACCCCCGCCCCGCTTCCGAAGATTGAAGAACCCGAACCGGCTCCCGCCCCGGCGTTGCCCCCTGTAAAGGAAATCCCGCCCGTCGCGGAAGTGCCCGCGATCAAGGAAACGCCGAAGGACCAGGAACCGACCAAGGAAAAAGAAACGGTCGCGGCCGAAGACAGGAAGCCAGAGCCGCCGAAGGTGATCGCCGACCCGCTCGAAGACATCCAGCGCGAGGCTGAGCAGACCCGCGATCGGATCGCCGACCTTGAGAAACTCAAGGAGAACGAGGCCCGCAAGCTCGACGAATCCGCCGTCGAGCGCGAACGCGCCGCGCGTCTAAGCCGGAGGCTCAATCCCAGGTTCCGGGGAGGTCAGGGCGCGCCCGATCAGGTGGAAAAGATGTTCCGCGCCCAGGCCGAACAGATCCGCCGCCAGATGGCCGCCCTGGCCGAGATGCAGCGCAGGGAGATGGAGGCGATGCATCGTCGCTTCCTCAACGACGGCGGCCCGAACTTCGTTCCGCCCCCGCCCCTACCGATGGCCAATCTCCCCGAAGGTTTCGGCCGACTCCCCCGGTTTCCCGAAAATGGCGGCAAGGGTGACGAGGACCTCGCCCAGGCGCAGGTCTTTCGCGGTCAGGGTGGCGTTCAGACCTTCCGGTTTCAGTTCCGCCAGGGACGCGGCCTCGTTCCCGAGTCCGACGTCCCCCCGCCCCCTCCGCCCCGGCCCAGGCAGTTTGACTGAGTTCTTGTTGGCGCACTCAACCGAACGGCCGAAGGTGATTGCCAAAGTCAAGCGGCCTCGGCAGGTCGGACTCGCCCATCAGGAAGACGTCGATCGCCTGCGCCGCGTGCCGACCCTCGGCAATCGCCCAGACGATCAGGCTCTGCCCGCGCGTCATGTCGCCCGCGGTGAAGACCTTGTCCACATTCGTCCTGCGATCGGTGTCTGACGCCACGTTGCCCATCGCGTCGAGCGCGACGCCGAACTGTTCGAGCATTCCCTTCTTCTCGGGACCGGCGAATCCCATCGCCAGCAGGACGAGGTCGGCGGGAAAAACCTTTTCCGACCCCGGAATTTCAACGAATTTGGGTCGGCCGTTCTCGACCTTCATCTCGACCCGGACGGTCTCAAGCGCGGTGACCTGACCGGCCTCGCCGTGGAACTGCTTGGTGTTGATCGCATACTCTCGAACGCCCCCTTCCTCGTGCGCGGAGGAGACGCGGAAGACGTTCGACCACTGCGGCCAGGGATTCGTCGGCGTTCGAGACTCGGGGGGTCGGGGAACGATCTCAAACTGGTGAACGCTGGCGCATCGATGGCGATGCACCGTTCCGAGGCAGTCGGCCCCGGTGTCGCCGCCGCCGATGATGATCACGTTCTTGCCTTCGGCCGAGGGAAAAACCTCTTCGGTGACGGTGTCGCCGGCCACGCGCTTGTTCTGGCTCGGCAGGTAGTCCATCGCGAAGAAGATCCCCTTCAGGTCACGCCCGGGGATCGGAATGTCGCGTGGCAGGGTGGCGCCTCCGCAAAGGCAGACGGCATCAAACGTCTCAAGGATCTCGTCGGCCTTGATATCGACGCCGACATTCACACCTGCCTTGAAGACGACCCCTTCGGCTTCCATCTGCTCGATCCGGCGATCCAGCCGCTTCTTCTCCATCTTGAAATCGGGGATGCCATACCGGAGAAGACCACCGATCCGATCGGCGCGTTCGAAGACGGTGACGTCATGACCGGCCCGAGCCAGTTGCTGCGCCGCGGCGAGTCCGGCGGGGCCTGATCCGATGACCGCGACGGTCTTGCCCGTCTTCACCTTCGGCGGTTGCGGGACAATCCAGCCCTCGTCCCAGGCACGTTCAACGATCGAGAGTTCGACCTGTTTGATCGTGACCGGATCGTTGTTGATCCCCAAAACGCACGACGCCTCACACGGGGCGGGGCAGAGCGTGCCGGTGAACTCGGGAAAATTATTCGTGGCGTGCAGGCGGTCGATCGCCGCGCGCCACTGATCGCGGAAGACCAGGTCGTTCCAGTCGGGGATCAGGTTCCCGAGCGGGCACCCTTGATGACAGAACGGAATCCCGCAGTCCATGCAACGCGCTCCTTGAGCGCGAAGCTTCTCCACCGGGAAGGGGTTGTAGACCTCAAGGTAGTCGTTGACCCGCTCCGGGATCGGCCGCCGGGTCGGCGTCTCGCGGGGAATTTCCATGAATCCGGTCGGCTTGCCCATGACGTCAAGAACTCCAAAAAACGCGTCCGCGAAGTCGGGCGGGTCGGATGAATCAAGCAGAGCGGAAACTACGAACCGGAGATAACCAGGAGAAACCTGCTTGGTGCGAACAGGACGGATCGTCTGGGGCTTCGTGAGGAAACCCCAGGCTGATCTCATCTCATCTCATCGTCGATATTAACTCCGCGAGGAGGCCGCGACCTCATCGCGTCGCGCGGCCTCGGCGGCCTGTTTCTTCTGTTCTTCAAGGACGCGTCGGTAATCGACAGGCATCACCTTGACGAACTTCGAGACGGACCAGTCCCAATCTCCAAGAATCCGCGCGGCGACGGTACTGCCCGTGTAACCGGCGTGCTGGATCAAAAGGTCGCGGACCTGCTCGATGTCTTCCGACTCGCGGAGCGGTTCGATGTCGACCATTTCGAGGTTGCAACGCGACGGGAAATCGCCTGTCTCGTCGAAGATGAAGGCAGCGCCTCCGCTCATCCCCGCCGCGAAGTTCCGGCCGGTCGAGCCAATCACGACGGCGACGCCGCCGGTCATGTACTCGCAACCGTGGTCGCCCAGGCCCTCGACAACCGCCAGGGCGCCGCTGTTCCGCACGCAGAAGCGTTCGCCGCCGCGACCTCGGAAGAAGGCCCGGCCGGAGGTCGCCCCATAGAGGGCGACGTTGCCGATGATCACATTGTCTTCAGGGACAAACGTCGAGACCTTGTCGGGGTAGATGATGATCTTGCCGCCGGAAAGGCCCTTGCCGACGTAGTCGTTGGCGTCTCCTTCAAGCGTGAGCGTCATTCCCCTCGGCACGAAGGCGCCAAAGCTCTGACCGGCGGACCCGGTGAACTTGATCTTGATCGTGTCGTCGGGGAGACCCGAGGCGCCATGCTTCCGGGTCAACTCACTGCCGAGGATCGTCCCGACGGTTCGATTGACGTTGCGGATTGGCGACTCGAACTCAACGGCCTCACCCCGATCGAGCGCCGGGACGGCCCGCGGCAGCAACTCCTGGTCAAGAGCCTTGTCGAGGCCGTGGTCCTGGTCCTGGATCTTGCGAGCGGCCGAACCCTCGAGGACCTCGGGCCGGAAGAAGATCTTCGAGAAGTCGAGCCCTTTCGCCTTGTAATGGCTGACAGCGCGCTTCATGTCGAGCAGGTCGCTGCGACCGACCATCTCGTCAATGGTCCGGAAGCCGAGCATCGCCATGATCTCGCGGAGTTCCTCGGCGATGAACTTGAAGAAGTTGACGACGTGCTCGGCCTTGCCGGCGAACTTCTCGCGGAGTTTCGGGTTCTGCGTCGCGATTCCGACGGGGCAGGTGTCGAGGTGGCAGACCCGCATCATCACGCAGCCCATGACCACCAGCGGAGCGGTCGCGAAGCCGAACTCCTCAGCGCCGAGAAGGGCGGCGATGGCGACGTCGCGGCCGGTCTTCATCTGGCCGTCGGCCTGAACGACGATCCGGTCGCGGAGCCGGTTCAGAACGAGCGTCTGCTGCGTCTCGGCGAGGCCAAGTTCCCAGGGAATCCCGGCGTGCTTCAGAGAGGTCAAGGGGCTGGCGCCGGTCCCCCCGTCGTGGCCCGCGATCAGGACGACGTCGCTATGCGCCTTGGCCACGCCCGCGGCGACGGTACCGACACCAACCTCGGCCACGAGCTTGACGTTGATCCGCGCTCTCGGATTCGCATTCTTGAGGTCGTGGATCAACTGGGCGAGGTCTTCGATCGAGTAAATGTCGTGGTGCGGCGGCGGGCTAATCAGGCCGACGCCGGTCGTCGAATGGCGGACCTTGGCGATCCAGGGATAAACCTTGTGGCCGGGGAGTTGCCCCCCTTCGCCGGGCTTGGCGCCCTGAGCCATCTTGATCTGAATCTCGTCGGCGTTGACAAGGTAATGGCTTGTCACTCCGAACCGGCCCGAGGCGACCTGCTTGATCGCGCTTCGCTTGCTATCGCCGTTGGGCATGCGCTTGAACCGGGCGGGGTCTTCGCCCCCTTCGCCCGTGTTGCTCTTGCCGCCGATCCGGTTCATCGCGATCGCCAGGGTCTCATGCGCCTCGCCGCTGATCGACCCGTACGACATCGCCCCGGTGGCGAACCGCTTGACGATCGCCTCGACCGGCTCGACCTCCTCGATCGGGATCGCCTTCGCCGCATCGGTCTTGAAGGCGAAGAGGCCGCGAAGGGTGCAGAGCCGCTCGTTCTGCTCATCGACGAGCTTCGTGTACTTCTTGAAGACGTCGTAACGACCAGCCTGGGTGGCGTGTTGCAGCTTGAAGACCGTCTCCGGGTTGAAGAGGTGATATTCCCCCTCGCGGCGCCACTGGTACTGGCCCCCCTCTTCGAGCAGAGCCGGCCCGGCCTCTCGGTCGGCATAGGCGCGGGCATGGTGCGTGAGCGTCTCGGCGGCGATCTCCTCGATTCCGACCCCGCCGATCCGCGAGGCGGTCTTCTCGAAATACTTGTCGATGAACGCCTTGTTCAACCCGATCGCTTCGAAGATCTGGGCACCTCGGTAGCTCTGGATCGTGCTGATGCCCATCTTGGACATCACCTTGACGACCCCCTTCTTGATCGCCTTCCGGTAACGATACACCGCCTCGGCGTGGTCGATCTCGGCCTTGATCCACCCCTGGCGGATCATCTCATCGAGCGTCTCGAAGGCGACGTACGGGTTGATCGTCCCCGCGCCATAGCCCAGCAGAAGCGCGAAGTGATGATTCTCGCGAGCGTCGCCACACTCGACGATCAGCCCGGCGCGCGACCGGACGCCATTGCGGACGAGGTGGTGGTGAACCCCCGCCGTCGCCAGCAGCGAAGGAATCGGCGCCATTGTGGCACTCACGCCGCGGTCGGAGAGAACCAGAAGGTTCGCCCCCTCGTCGATCGCCTTCGATGCCCCTGCGAAGAGTTCTTCCAGCGCCGCTTCAAGCCCCTTGGCGCCGTCGGCGACGGGGAAGAGGATGGGCAGAGTAACCGCCTTGAATCCGCGATAGCCGTCGAGATGCTTGAGCCGGGCAAGCTGGTCGTTGTCGAGGATCGGCATGTCGAGACCGACCTGCCGGGCACTCTCGGGCATCGGCGCGAGCAGATTGCTTTCGCCCCCGGCACCGGTGAGAACCGACGTGACGAGTTCCTCGCGGATCGCGTCGAGCGGCGGGTTGGTGACCTGCGCGAAAAGTTGCTGGAAGTAATTAAAGAGCGGCTGGGCGCGGTCGGAGAGAACGGCGAGCGGCGTGTCCGTCCCCATTGATCCCAGCGCTTCCTCGCCGTTATTGCTCATCGGGCCGAGGATGTACTTGATGTCTTCCAGGGTGTAGCCAAAGGCCTGCTGACGGTGCAGCAGGGTATCCCCCTCGATCGGCTCGGCCGCGTTGGCCGGGGGAAGTTCGGCGAGCGGAACGAGATAGTCGCGCAGGTACTTGCCATAAGGCTTCGCCGTGGCGATCCGGTGCTTCAACTCCTCGTCGTCGACGACCCGACCTTCGACGAGGTCCACCAGGAACATCTTGCCCGGTTCCAGCCGCCCCTTCGAGACCACGTCTTCGGGCGCGATGTTGAGGCAGCCGACCTCCGAGGCCATCACCGCCAGGCCGTCCTTCGTGACCACGAACCGGCTCGGCCGCAAGCCGTTGCGGTCAAGCACGGCGCCGATGCTCTTGCCGTCGGTGAATCCGATCGAGGCGGGACCGTCCCAGGGCTCCATCAGGCAGGCGTGGTAGGCGTAAAAATCCTTTTTCGCCTGCGACATCGTCTCATGATTTTCCCAGGCTTCGGGCACGAGCATCATCATCGCGTGCGGCAGGCTGTAGCCGCTCTTGACGAGCAGCTCGACGGCGTTATCCAGGCAGGCCGTGTCGCTCAGCCCCTCGCGGATGATCGGCAAGAGCTTCTCGACGTCCCCTTCGTCATAAAGGTCGGACGCGAAGAGAGACTGGCGGGCGCGCATCCAGTTAATGTTACCGCGCAGGGTGTTGATCTCACCGTTGTGCGAGATCATCCGATAGGGATGCGCCAGCTCCCAGCTTGGAAACGTGTTCGTGCTGAAGCGCGAGTGAAAGAGACAGAGCGCGCTGGTGAGTCGCTCGTCGCCGAGGTCATCCGCGAAATACTGCGGGACCTGGTCGGGGGTGAGCATCCCTTTGTAAACGACCGTCTGGCAGGAGAGGCTGGCGAAGTAGAAAAAGGTGTGATCGTCGAGCCCGGAGCTTTCAATCTCCTTCTCGAACCGCTTGCGGATGACGTAAAGCTTGCGTTCGAACCGATCCTCATCCACCTCGGCATAACCTGTCCCGCGACCGACGACAGCGTGCAGCATGACCGGCTCGACGGCCTTGGCGGTCTCGCCGATCATCGAGTTGTCGGTCTTCAAGGGGCGCCAGCCCAGGAAGGTCTGACCCTCCTCGGCGACGATCCGCTCAAACAGGGCGGTGCCGTAGTCGCGTTGAACCGGATCGGGCGCGGCGAAGAGAGCGCCGATGCCGTAGCGGCCGGGCTCGGGCAGGTCAATTCCGACCTCGGCGCATCGGGCTTTGAGAAAGTCGTGGGGAATCTGAATGAGGATACCCGCGCCGTCGCCCGAGTTGTTCTCGCAACCACAGGCGCCGCGGTGGTTCAGGTTGATCAGCGCGGTGATGCCGTTGACAACCATCTGGTGCGACTTGCGTCCCTTGAGGTCGACAACGAAGCCGACGCCACAGCTATCGTGCTCGTTCTGGGGGTCATAGAGCCCCTGGGGCCGCGGCAGACCTGAACTCATCGGATATCCCCCTGTCACGGGTTGTCCCGTGCTCGATGGTTAGACGTGTTGGCGTCGCTCTTTTTGTCGTCTTTCGGCCAATCCGCGTGGATTCCCGCCCTTGGCCCGCTGGTTATCGCCGGTTGGGCCAACGCGACGCGGGGGGAGCGCCGTTTCAAAGGCCCTTGAAATGAGTGCCTGGGCGGTCGGGCGCCTTTGCACTCAAGGCTTCGCCCGGCCGCCCCCGCCAGGGACGGCGACAGCCAGGGCGGGATTTGCCGCGCCCTCCTCGGTCAGAAGTTTCAGGAAGCGGGCCGCCGTCAGACTGAGTTGCTGGTTCCGGCGATGAATGATCGCCAGCGGTCGGCTAAAGGGATGATTCGGGTCCTGACCGTCGATCCGGACCGAAACGATCGCTCCCGACTCAACCTCGCGCGTCAAGGTCGGCTCGGGCAAGATCGCCACACCGGCAGGAATTTCCACGGCCCGCTTGATGTTCTCAATGTTGTCAAACTCCAGAGCGACCGTGACCGAGACCTCGTAATGCCTCAGCGTCCGGTCCAGCGTCTTGCGAATCGAGAGGTCGGCGTCGTAACTGACGAAGGTCTCCCCATCAAGCTCGCGAACATCCACCGACCCCCGCCCCGCGAATCGGTGCGACGGATGAACCGCCAGCACCATCTCCTCATCTCGCCAGGGGATGACCGAAAGCTCCGGCCAACGTTTCGGACAGGAAATCAGGCCCAGCTCCACCGAACCTCCCGCGACACTTTCCACGACGCGCGTCGGGTGCAGATATTCAAGGCGGACATGCGCCCCCGGGTAAAGCTTGCCAAAGGTCTGGACAAACCGGCTCAGTTGATGAAGCCCGACCGAATAAATCGAGGCCACGCCCACCGTTCCCACCACGTTGCTGGCGTCTTCGAGCGCCTTGACGCGGCTTTCCACCTCCAGATACCGGCCGACCAGATCCTTGCACCCCTCATAATAAACCTTGCCATGAGACGTCGGCACGAGCGGGCGCTTTGATCGATCGATCAGCTTCACCCCAAGACGCAACTCCAACTGATGCACCGCCTGGCTCGCCGAAGACTGGGAAATCCCATTCTCCGACGCCCCCCGCGAGAAGCTCGCCCAGCGCACTACGTCGCAAAAAATTTTCAGGGATTCAAGCTGCATGCAACCTTGCCTGGAGGCGATTCACCGATACTAGACGCAAATGATATTGGAATTGCTAATACTAATCACGGTGGGCGCGCGAGAGTCAAGAGCAATCCTGGAAAATTCGAGGAGAAGTTTCCCGGATGGTCAAGGATCGATCGGATCGATGAGCTTGCCGCGCGATCCCCTCGAAAAATGTGTTCGACATTCGTGAAACCTCATGAATCCGGTATACCCCTTGCAAGAAAGGGAGACGGAACGACCGCTCGCCCATTCGGGCGAAGTGAGGGCCAGAGCACATCGACCGAGCAACGGGAGAACGACCCAATGGGAACCCTGGTAGGACTCTTCGACACGCGCGAACGTGCCCAACGCGCTGCCGCGGCGCTTCGCGAGGCCGGATTCAACGCCAACGACATCAGCGTCGTGATGAAGCACCGAACCGACGCGGCCGATGTGGCGGCGGGAGCCGGACTTAATGACGTTTCCGCGGCGGGAGCCGGGGCCGTTGGCGGAACCGTCTTCGGGGGCGCGGCGGGACTGGCGCTCGGTCTTGGCCTGCTGACCATTCCGGGCCTGGGACCCTTGCTGGCGGCCGGGCCGATCGTCGCCGCCATCACCGGCGCGGGGGTTGGCGCTGCCGCGGGCGGACTTCTCGGCGCCTTGACCGACCTGGGCGTTCCGGCCGAAGATGCCCCGCACTATCAGGAAGGCATTGATCGCGGCGGAGTTCTCGTCACGGTCAAGCCCCCCGATGGCCGCGAAGCCGAGGCGCACGCCATTCTCGAACGCGAAGGGCTTCGCCACCTCGACGAACACCGCCAGCGCTGGAAGACCGAGCCAAACTATCGGTATCACACCGGCGCCGAGACCGAACTGGGAAGCGCCGAGGCCGGAGTTCGAACCGATAGCCGCGTCAATGCGTCTGAGACGCGAGTCAATCCCTCTCCTTCCGCCAGGACAACGGCCGGTCATGAGACGATCGACCGCGCGACCGTCGACGCGAAGGCGGGGGGCACGGCTGTCGGCGGAACCGCCGGAGCATTGATCGGCGCGGCGGTGGGTGGCCCGATCGGCGCGGGTGTCGGTGCCGTGATCGGCTCGGCGGCGGGAGGCGCCGCGGGCGCGGCGGTTGACGAGCGTGATTACACCGACGTCGAACCCGACTTCCGCCTCGACTGGGAGCGCGGGCCTTACTACAAGGAAAGCTCGTCGTGGGACGACGCCTCGGCCGCCTATCGGCACGGCTGGGAAGGGCATGGCCATCCCGAGCATCGCGGCCGGTCCTGGCACGAGGTCAGGCCCCATCTCGAACGGAACTGGTCGGGCAAGGGGTCGTTCGAGGAATACGAACCCCTCGCCCGAACCGGTTGGGAACGCCGAGCCGCCGCCCAGGGCAACCGATCAGTCGACTCCGCCGCGCCGATCGCCGAGCAATGGGCCAGCGATGATCGAAGTCAGATGAACTCGTAACGGTCGCAACGACGTTTATTGGAAATTACGAAACGCACCGCGGGCTTTATTATCGCCGAGGCCCGCGGTGCATTTTTTTTATGGATTAGTTGAGCAGGGCGTTGAAAAGAAGGCGAAAGGTGCCGTGGGTTTGTCCGCGATGCTGCGGCGGAAAACCAAAGAGCACGACCCAGCCCGAGCCGACAGGCATCTCAACAATCGCGGCCTTGTCTTCGAGTTTTGAAGGCCCGAGAAGCCAGCCGCTTTCGAGCGGATTGGCCTTCGCATAAGACATCACCTTGATCGCCTCTGTGTTGGGTTTGAGATCAAACGCCTGCGACTGATCAAAGTAGACCGAGACCTCGTCAGGAACGCCGACCGCCGATAGACTGTTGCGGTTCGAGACAAACGCTCTGAGAATCGAGCCGGGGGCGTAGAAGTCGGCCGTTGAGAGTCCTTTCACGACGTTCTTGACGGGAAGGTCCAACGCGGCAATCGCGTACTCGCACGAGGCGTCGAGGCAGACGAGGCGTCCTCCCTCGCGGACGAACCGACGCAACTCGTCCGCCCCGCCACCGCCAAGACCGCCGACGTATTCCGGCTCGGTCTCATTGGGTCCGAACCCGTTGCGGATCACCTTCTCTTCGATCGACGGAACGAGCAAGACATCAAAATCCCGCAGGCCCCCCGCGCGGATCTCGCTGTTATGCACGGTCGTATAAGGCACCTTGAACGTCTCAAGAACGAGTCGGGTCCACCCTTCGTCCATGCTGGGCATCCAGGGTTGATAGACGGCGACCCGATTGGCCACTTTTTTCCCTGGGACCACCTGGGGGGGTGAACCGAAGGTCGCATAGCCCCATTTGACCCGGGTTGAAACCGTCGGCAAGACCTGATCGAGCACAGCGCGTGACTTCGGGTTGGCCGGAAAAATGAGCCAACCGGCGGTCAGGAAGTTCGTATCCCTCTGGACGAGATCGACCTCGACCCCCGCGGCGACGAGTGCGTTGCGGACGATGAAGTCGTCATTCGTCGTGTTCTCGATCGCGAAGCAGAGGTCGGGACCGCCGGGGCCTTCGCTCTTGTCGATCCCGCCGTGAGGAGCCTCGATCGTCTCCAGTTTTTCCAGCTTCGCCTTGACCGGCGTTGATAGCTCGACGACGCGAACGCCCATCTGGAGCGGAAGGGTCCAGCCGGCGACGTCATAAGGTGTCTCGGCCTTCCCCCCCGAGGTGAGTCGGGTCGGATAGACCTGGCGTTCCATCATGTCCTTGAGATGAGGACGATACGGCTGCGCGGCGGGCAAGACCCAGGAACCGGCCGGAACGTTCACGCCGTCGGCCCGGAACGATTCGAGCGCGGAGTGAACCTCGATCCCCGAGTCGTGAAGAATGCCGACGAGTCGGGCCGCCGACCCGGGATCGCGCTGGTCGCGGGGAACAATCCAGGCATAAGGGGGCGTCTCCGCGCCTTTTGCCACCGACGCCGACGCCAGCGCGAGCAGATTGGCCTGGAAGTGATCGTGATACCGCGCGGCGAGGGTTAATAACGACCGGGCGCAGATCAACTGGTCATCGACGATATCGCGAAGACGCCACCAACCCCCCGGCCAGGGATCAACGAAGTTCACGGCGGCCTGGTGACTGGTGAAACCCCGGGTCTCGGCCTTGAGGTCGGCCGGATCGAGGAAGATCGGCGTCGCCAGGCGGACGCTTGCCGACTCGGTGAGCACGGCCACGATATTATGGCGCTGGGGCGTGGTCCGGTTGCCGCCGTTCCACCAGTTATCGTACATCGCGTTCGTGAGCACGCCTTTTCGACCCGCGGCGGCGAGGTCGCCGGCCATGTGGGCACCGATCAGGAAAATCCCCTGGTTCAATCTCGGGTCGAGGTTCGGGTTGATCGGGTCATAAAAGGGAGGAACAAAGATCCGGGCGCCTCGGCTCCCCATCTGATGGACGTCGTAAAGCAGGGTTGGAAACCACTCCTTGTAAAGAGCATGGGTCAGGAGCCGGGTTTCCTTGAGGTTAAGCATGAACCAGTCGCGGTTCGTGTCATGGCCTGCATATTTGTGGTAAAGACCCGGCAAACCCGAACCTTCCCAGGGACGCCCCTTGGTCCGCTCGTACCACCGCGCGACCTTCTCAACGCCATCGGGATTGACTGATGGAACGAGGATCAGGATCGTGCCGTCGAGGATCGCGCGCGTCTCGGGGTCGTCGCCGGTCGCCAGGCCATGAAGGAGTTCGAGCGCCATCAGGGTCGACGCGGTCTCGGTCGAGTGGATCGAACAGGCGATGACGACCACCGGCTTGCTCTCGTCGAGGGCCTTGCGGCGGTCAGCCTCTTCAGGGATCAGGCGAGGGTCGGCAAGCCTGGCCTGAAGGCGGAAATAGCGGTCGAGATCCTTGATCGTCTCGGGACTGGAGACAATCGCCGCGAGAAAGGGACGCCCCTCGGTCGTCTCGCCGAGCACGCGGACCTTGACGCGGTCGGACGCCTGATCCACCTTCTCAAGGTACGAGACCACATCGCCCCAGGGTGCGAGATGAAAATCCGCGCCGGGCCGGAACCCCAGTTGCGATTCCGGCGCTGGCACCGGGTCCGCCGCCCAGGCTTCGGAACCACTCAGCCAACCCGCGAGGACCGAGGCGACCAGGAGGATCAGGCTCCAGCGGAATCGAGCAAGATGGAGTCGTCGGGCGGGAAGGGTTGACATGTCGTCGGTTCCACGGTCCGGAAAGCCTTGGTCGTGGTCGGGCTCGCGAGAGTGAAAGGTTACCCCGACGTCGAACTCAATACCACAACCCGGTCGCGCGGCTCCAGGAGAATTGCAAAGTCCCGATGACCGATGACCAATGACCGAAAATTCCGCCTGTTTGGTCCTTGGTCCTTGGTCATGGAAAAGAAGGACTTTGCAAACCTCCTGTGCGCGGCTCATCGCGGACACGACGTCAACAGATCGTCGAGCCCGCGCAAGACCTTCTCGAAAGGATCATGCAAAGTCCTGTCCTTCCGAGTACATTGATGAGGGGAAGATTTCACGACATCGACGAGCGATGTCCGGTCACGGTGCCGTGATTGGACTTCCCCAATGCGGAGGGAGTCACCTCGATGATCGACCTGGAATGTCCCAACTGCGGGCGGCGAGGGTCCGTGCCCGAGAACAAGGTCAGTACCCGCCTTGTCTGCAAGAAATGCCACATCGTCTTTCACATGACCCCCACCGGCCGCCCGATGATCGGCGAACCCCCGGCGCCGGTTACCGAGAAACCTCGAAAGACCGTCGACGACCCCACCCGCGCCGCGGTTCAGGAGTTGAAGGAGACGGAGTGGATTGAAAACCTCTTCGTGCTCAACCGCCGGAAGGTCTTCTACCTGGTCACGGTCGTCGCGATCCTCGGCGCGGGCTTGCTGGCGAAATTGAGCACCGGCGGCAACGACAATCTGACCAGAAAGGCCGAGAAAATGGCCTCGGCCCTTCTGGCGAAAGACCCGACAGGTCTCAAGGGCCTGGCCACGGGCGAGGGGGCTCCCACTCTTAAAACCTGGTTTGATGCGCTCACGGAGCAACTGGAAACGCTCAATCCCGCCTCGGCCAAACGCGACCTCCGCGCCCGGGTTCTTGTCCTTGATGAGAACCACGCGAAACAGCATGGCGAGGTTCTCATCTTGCTCGTTCCAGAGACCGGCGCGAAGGGTGAATACTCGGTCGTCGATCGCGCGGGCTCGTCGGCCGAGGCAGGGGAAACCGTCCTCGGGCAGTTCACGACCTACTGGATTCTCGACAACGGTCTCTGGAAGATTGATGCCACCCGGACCGCCAGCAACTCCTCGCTCAAACGCTGAACCGCCGGCAACCGCTCCGCCCCCCCTCGTCTGCTTGAATCCCACGCGACGTCAAGAACCCCAGGGTCCTTCGATCAGGATGTGGTCATTTGAGGCCCGCGCCGCGGCGTCAAGCACGCGAACGACCTCGCGCGCCTGCTCGGCGGTCACGGCCAGGGGCGCCCGCCCTTTGAGGTGATCGGCGATGTTCGCGTAGTACGAATCCCAGCGGCCTCGAACGCTTTCAACGTCTCGCTCGGCCGACCCACCCGCGTCGGAAGCTGTTCGAACGATCGTCCGGTTTCCGGGTGCCTCGGCCGCGGCGTCGATATTTCCGGCCCGAAGCGCATCTTCTTGCGGGTCGAGACCGAACCGGGCGAGGCCGCCGTCGGTCGCCACGACCCACCATCGCGGGCGGTCGAGTCGGCAGACGCGACTGGTCTCGACCTGAAACAGGGTGCCGTCAAACTCCAGGACGATCCGGCCATGACCCCCCGAATCGATCCCGGGCCAGGGAGCCGGAGTCAGCCAGGCGGAGAGTCGTCGGCAGGGGCCAAGCCCAAGCTGCAAGGCCTGATCAACCAGATGCGCGCCCCAGTCGTGAAGGATCGACCCGGCCGATTCCAGGCGACCCCGCCAGGCCCTTGGCGATGCGTGCCGACAGACCGAGCTTTCGATCAGGAGCGGTCGGCCAATCGCGCCGCTGTCAAGGACCGACTTGACCGTCAGGTAATCCCAGTCCCATCGCCTGTTCTGAAAGACCGAGAGCATCCGGCCCGACCGATCGCGCGCGGCGATCATCCGGTCGGCCTCGGCCGTGGAGAGCGCCATGACCTTGTCAACGACGCAATCCTTGCCCGCGTCGAGCGCGCGAACGGCCAGGTCGGCATGCGAGTCATGAGGCGTCGCGATCACGACAAGCCCGACCGCCTCATCAGCCAGCGCCTCGTCAATCGAGGCATATCCTTTCAAACCTGGATCACTGACGAGGGCGGACGCCCTCACCGAAGGGTCGCGCGCGACGACCCCGTGAAGCCGCAGGCCGGGCTGTCCGCGGATCAAGGGAGCGTGAAAGGCGCGCCCGGCCAGGCCATAGCCCACGACCACCGTCCCGATCGCCTCGGACATCGCCTCTCCCCACCGCGACTGTTCAGGGAACCAGAATCAGCCGCTCGTCGAGCGTGATCACCTGATCGACCTCGCGTTTCCGCAAACCGAGCGTCAACTCGACGGCCTGCTTGACGGTCGACTCCGTCACCCGGCCCCGTGTCAGGTCGAGCGTCACGACCCGGTTGCCCGACTGGGTCTTGATGTCGACCTTGATCGGTGCCTCGCGATCGGGACGGATGGCGGTCTCGATCGTCGCATCCACGCGGGCCGAGTTCTCATCGAGCGCCGAGAGTACATCACGGTACGTCAGCACCATCCGCAAGGGAGGCGCGGGCAGATCAACCGACGTTGACCACGCGGCGCTCTTATCAATTGACGCCTCGGGAAGAACGGGAATCAACTGCGCGAAGAGGTTCTTGAGCCCCTGCGCCGAGAGCACGCTCCCGCCGTCGGCCGTTGACAGAAAGGGCGACCCGCGCAGGGCCTCGGTCACTCCAGGGGGAACCGACGCCTCGATGACCTGACCTCGATCGGTAACCTTGAGCGCGTATCCTTCGCCCACGGCCTTGCGATAAACGAGTTTAAGCGCCTCCGCCGCGGGGTCGGGCTTCTCCTCGTTCTTCGAGTCGTAATGGACCTTCTGGGTTCCCGTCCGTGATTCGGAGCGGACCCGATCGACGCTCAGGGCGATTTCGGCCGAGCCATCGGGGGTGATCGCCTTGACCTTCCAGGTCAGGTCAATCGTCAGCTCGGAGGTATCGTCCGAGGCAGGTCCCTCGGCCCCTTTCACCTTGATCCCGCAGGTCTGGCGAAACTCGTAGCGAAGGATTTCCCCGACCTTGAACTTCCAGCGCAGGGTTTCTTCCGAAGCCGCCGCACCTGTCGCGAGACCTGATAGGGCCAGACACACCAGCAGACCGACCCGGCTGACAAACGATCGGCTGCTCGACATCCCCGAGGACTCCTGATCCGACTCCCTTCGCGTTGTCGACCCGTGTTGATTCCAGGATACGTCTCGCCGCGCCCGAACGGAAGGCCCCCGCCTCACGATTCCAGGGAAAGGACGCGTCGCGCGATCCGTTCCTATCCTAACTTTCCGTCACGGAGCCGACGCGGCGTCCGACGGACGATTCGAGGCAACCGGCGCGCTCTGATTGATCTCGGCGCCCACGGATCGTTCAAGACCGGCGATCGCCTTGCCGAGTTCCGCCTCGATCTGGACGACCTGAAGACGGACCTGAAGCACCTCGCGCAGGGCCGACTGGACCGTCGCATAATCGACGTTGGCGCGTGCGTAATCGCTCCGGGCAAGCTCAAGAGTGTCCTCGGCGCGGGTCTGGATGCGGTCACGAAGCAAGTTCAAGATTCCCTGCTGGGTCTGGACCTGGACGAGAGCTTCCTGAATCTCGGCGGCGGCCTCGTCCCGCTGGGCCTCGTAAAGCTTGGCGTCAGAGATCGCGCGTTCCTTGGCCTCGCAAACGCCAGCCCGATACTTGTCGCGGTGAACCGGGAGGTTGAACGCGACGAAGAGGCCGACGTTGGGCATTCCGCCCGCGGTTTTGGGCGTCTGCGCGTTGGTCTTTTCCATGTCCATGTAGGTCAGGCCGAGCGTGACGTTCGGATAGAACCGCTTGTAGGCCAGCTCGACCCCTTTTTGATCGCGGGCGACCGCCGCCAGCCGCCCCTGGATCTCGGGCCGAACGGCCACGGCAAGCTGATAAAGCCGGTCGTAATCGGCCGGCGCAGTCGCAAGCGAAAGACCGGGCTCGGTCCCGAGATCGGTCGTCGGACTGACATGAATCTGTCGGGCGAGGGCCGACCGGGCCGAGGCACTCGCCTGCATGTTCTCGGCAACCGATCGGTCCAGTTCGGCAATCAGAATCTCGGCGCGGAGCAAATCTTGCTGCGTGCCTCCCGACGCCAGCCGCGCCCGGGCGATCGCCTGAAAATCTTCGAGAATCGTCCGCGTCTCGGCCAGGATCTCGGCCGTTCTCAGGGCTGCGTTCAGGTTGAAATAGGCCCGCTTCACGGCCGCGACGGCGTCAAGCTGGGCCGTGGCGAGTTCCGCGAGCGCGACCCGGACGTCCCCCTCGGCCACCGCGCCGCGAAGTCTGAGGGTTCCGCACCACGGAAATTGCTGGGCAAGGGTCAGGTTATAGGGGTTGTAACCCATCAAGGAATACTGAGGGGCGACGCTCGGGATCGGAAAGATGGCGTTCGAGGCGACCGGATCGTCAAGCGTCATGACTTGCGGAACCCGATGACGCAGCGACTGGACGTTATGATAGGCCGCCTGCACCGTCCGGTTCTCGGCCAGCGCCCGGCGGATGTATTGGTCCAGCGAGCGCGGATCGACGGCCAGGGCGATCGGCCGCCGCGCGGTCAAGGCCGCCGTCTTGAGAATCTGATTATCAGCCGACTCATGCGAAGGCCAGGCAAGCAATTGCGCGCAGCCGGTTGTTCCCAGCATGACAACCGCGGTCAGGATGCGGCACCAACGTCGAGTCATCGCGTGCCTCTCGCAACGCCTGTCAACCTGGGGAATCCCTCGACTGAATCGGCAGCGGGGCACGTCTGGCTTCGGTGGATCGACCCGAACTCCGAGATTTTCCCGAGATTCGAGACGGAGTCGACGGCCGACCTGACGATAACTCGTTCGGACGAGTTTGAATCCATCAAGCCAGGCTTGCCACTTCGTGATTTTTCGTTATGATGAATCCAGACTCTCAACACGGTTTCCTGTTCGGATTTGACATGGCCGACCTCTGCCCGAAACTTCGACCTGTCGTGATCGCCCTCGCGGTGATCGTCGGGGCGTTGACCTGGGCGAATGAGGCTTCGGCCCGAACCTCGGGAATGAAGCCCGGCAGCCGCTCGTGCTGCCTCAAGCCGGTCGCCAGGGCCTGCTGTTGCTGCCCGATGTCGAGAGCCGAAGTGTCGGTCCTTTCCGAAATCCCGAGGATTTCCCAGAACGCGATCGCATCGCCGCTGGCCTCGCCTTGCGAATGCTGGGGAGATGACCCGGTCAGCCCGGCGCCTGTCCGAGCATCGCGAACCGTCGTTGAGCGACCGGAATGGGTTGTCGGCCTGTTGATCGTCCCGCCCCCTTGCCTTGCCCACCTCGACACGATCGCGGGTCTCACGGCCGGGCGACTGTCGGCCCCCCTGGATTTTCGGACCGCGCGACTTTTGATCTGAGCGACCCCGTTGATCGTCAGTGTCCATGTCAGGGGTCGACGTCGACGATAGACGTCACCGCTCGTCAACGCGGACCCATTCACGGATTCGTCTCGCGATCGTTCGCCGATCGGGCCGGGTTTGCCCGGACCAGGTCTCGGCGCGGGGGGTCAGACTCACCATGCCTTCGTACATCTCCTCGGATACCGGGAACGCCCAGGCAACGCGCGGCGAGAGGCCGCGCACGCGCTGGCGGAAGTTCCGGATGGTTGTCAAGGTGGTCGAACTCCGGCTCCGGTTCATCGCGCTGATGGCCGCGACGGCCCTGGGATTCGCCTACTGGGATGAGATCGGCAACCGTTACGAGAAGTGGATGCGTCCCGCGTCGTCGCGACAGGCGGGCGTCGCCGGGATCGAGTATTACTGCCCGATGCATCCGCAGGTGATTCAGGCCGCGCAGGGCACCTGCCCGATTTGCGGAATGCCCCTGGCCAGGCGCAAGGCGGGCGACAAAGCGAGTCTGCCCGAAGGGGTCACGGCGCGGGTGGAACTGGCCCCCTTTCGGGTCCGGCAGGCGGGAATCACGACGGCCGAGGTCGGCTACTCGGCGATGAACCAGACCGTGACGACGGTCGGTTACGTGGCCTTCGACGAGCGGAGAATCGCCAACATCATCGCCAAGGTTCCTGGGCGGACTCGCGTCGAGACGCTTCAGGTGAACGTCACCGGCCAGGAAGTCCGCGTCGGCCAGGTGCTCGCCGAACTGTACAGCCCGGAGTTGTCGCAGGCTGTTCAGGAACTGCTCAACGCGGCGGGACGCGCGGGTCAGGCGTCAGCAAGGCCGCAGTCCGAGATCGGCCGATCGCTGGCGATCGATCGTCAGGAGATGGTACGCGCCTCGGCCGAGAAGCTCAGGCGCTGGGGGCTCACGCAGGCGCAGATTGACGCGATCGTCCAGCAAGGGAAGACCGACGTCACGATTCCCATCCTCTCGCCGATCGGCGGCCACGTCATCAAGAAGAACGTGGTCGAGGGGCAGGAGGTTCAAGAAGGCTTCGCGATGTTCGAGGTCGCCGACCTCCGCACCGTCTGGGTTCAGGCGCAGGTTTTTGAACACCAGATCGGCCTCGTCCGCGAGGGACAGACGGTCGAGGCGAGCGTCGAGGCGTTTCCGGGCGAGACCTTTCCCGGCAAGGTTGAGTTCATCCAGCCCCTTTTCGACCCGACGACCCGCTCGGCCGAGGTCCGGTTCGCGGTCGAGAATCCTGGCCAGCGGCTCCGCCCCGGCATGTTCGCCCGGGTCACTCTCAAGACCCCTTTGGCGGAAACGCCCAATTTCCAGGCCCGTCTGCAACGCCCCGGCGATCCCTCGGCGCACGGACAGGAAACCTGCCCCGTCACGGGCTTGAGGCTCGGCGCGATGGGCGCACCGGTCACGGTCGAGGTCAGCGGTCGCAAGGTTCTGGCCTGCTGCGACGCCTGCGCGCCCAAGCTCAAGGCCCAGCCGGCCCTCTATCTCGCCCGACTGGCTCCGGCACCTGTTGATGAAGTCCTCAGCGTTCCCGAGTCGGCCGTGATCGACACCGGCGATCGCAAGATCGTTTACGTCGAGACCGAGCCGGGCGTTTTTGAAGGCCGGGCGGTCGTCCTTGGCTCGCGAACAGGCGACCGCTTCCCGGTGATCTCGGGCCTGATGCCCGGCGAAAAGGTCGCGGCTTCGGGCGCCTTCTTGATCGACGCCGAGAGCCGGATCAATCCCACGGCCGTCCCGGCGACGCCACCTCCGCCGCCTTCACCACCAAAGACGGAGGCCCGCCCGCCGCGATCCGCCGCCGCCCCTGAAGAGGCTCTCAGACGCTAGGAAACAGGCTGGATAGAGAATTCGGGTTGGATGACCGATGATTCTCGGATTTTTTATTGGTCATTGGTCCTCGGTCATCGGTCATCATTTCGCCAGTCAGGGAAGGTAGGCACGGCCTGTTCCCAGGCGAGTTCGCAAGGAGGAGGTGGGCCGGTGATCGAGGCAATCATTGAATGGTCGATCCGAAACCGGTTTCTCGTCATCCTCGCCTCGCTGGCAATGGCGATCGCGGGCGTTCGGGCACTCTTGACGATGCCCGTCGACGCGATTCCCGACCTGTCCGAGAACCAGGTCATCGTCTTCACCGACTGGATGGGCCGAAGCCCTCAGGAGATTGAAGATCAGATCACCTATCCCCTGTCGGTCAACCTGCAAGGACTCGCCGGGGTCAAGGTCGTCCGGTCGTCGAGCGAGTTCAACTTCTCGATGATCACGATCATCTTCAAGGATGAGACCGACTATTATTTCGCCCGTCAGCGCGTTCTCGAAAAGCTCTCGATCGCCTCGACCTTCCTGCCGACGGGCGTCACGCCCTATCTCGCGCCCGATGCCACGGCGGTCGGCCAGATTTTCTGGTACACGATCGAAGGGGACGGCAAGAACCTGGCGGAGTTGAGGTCGCTTCAAGACTGGTACGTCCGCTACCAGCTCAATAGCGTGCCGGGCGTGGCCGAGGTCGCCTCGGTCGGCGGGGCGCCCAGGGAATATCAGATCGATCTCGACCCGAACAAGCTCCGCGCCTATGGCGTCAGCCTCGGCGAGATTGATGCGGCGGTCGCGCGGTCAAACTCGTCGGTCGGCGGTCGGGTGATCCACCAGGGAAATGCCGAATACCTGATCCGTTCCGTCGGCTGGATCGAGAACGTCGACGACATTCGCGGCACGGTCGTCACCCAGCGCGGGAAAGGGACGCCGATCACGGTCGGAATGCTCGGCACGGTGCAGATTGGCCCGGCCTTTCGCCGGAGTGTCCTTGAAAAAGACGGCAAGGAGGCGGTCGGCGGGGTCGTCCTGATGCGTTACGGCGAGAACCCGCTTGAGGTCACCCGGCGCGTCAAGGAGAAGATCAGCACGCTTCAGGCAGGGCTGCCCGCGGGGGTGCGGATCGTTCCCTTTTACGACCGGACGCCGCTCATTCACAAGGCCCTGGAAACCGTCGGCGGAACGGTGAAGGAGGAGTTGATCGTCTGCGCGATCGCCATCGTTCTGGTCATGGGCCACGTCGGCAACGCCCTCGTCGTCGCGGTCACGCTGCCGATGGCGATCCTCTTCAGCGTTTTGTTGATGCGACTCTTCGGCATGTCGTCGAACATCATGAGCCTGGCGGGGATCTCGATCAGCGTGGGCATCCTGATCGATCAGGCGGTCGTCATGGGAGAGAACGCCGCGCACCATCTCACGCGCCAGTTTGGCCGCGAGCCGGTTCGGGGCGATACGACCGAGATCGTCGTCAAGGCATGTCGAACCGTCGGCCGGCCGATCTTCTTTTCAGTACTCATCACGATCCTCTCGTTTCTGCCCGTCTTCGCGCTCTCGGGCCGCGAGGGGAAGATGTTTCACCCGCTCGCGTATACCAAAACGTTTGCGCTCATCGGCGTCGCCATTCTCTCGATCACGCTCGTCCCCGCCTTGATTCCGATCTTCCTCAAGGGACGCATCAAGTCGGAAGACGAGAACTGGCTGGTCCGAACGATGATTGAGATCTTCAAGCCGATGCTCTCGTGGCTGATGGATCGAACGGGCCTGGTCTGCTGGCTCTTTGTCGTGATTCTCGGCCTCGGTTACGTCGCCTCGACGAAGCTTGGCCGCGAGTTCATGCCCGACCTTGATGAACAGAGCCTGATGGACATGCCCACGACCGTCCCCCGCGCCTCGATTGCCGAGGCCGGGCGCGACCTTCGGGTCCGCGACGAGGTCCTGCGCGGATTTCCCGAGGTCTGGCAGGTCGTCGGCAAGGCCGGCCGCGCCGAGACCCCGACCGACGCCGCGCCTCTGGACATGATCGAGACCGTCATCAACCTCCGCGACCATGACGTCTGGACCAAGCGCAAACTCCGGTTTGACGACGCCGTCAGTCAGACCCGCGTCGCGCTCGCCGCTCTTGAATCGAAAGGGTTGATCCGCCGACCTTCCTCGGCTGCCGACACCGAAAGCCTTGTCAATGAAGCCGCGATGACCGTCGCGAGCCGTGTTGACGAGACCCTGCGCGACCTGGCGAACCGCCGACTCATCGAATTTGCGCCGGAACTCGGCCGGGCCCTGGTCGGTGACGCGGTTGACGCCCTGCTCGGCCGGGTCGAGCCGGCGGTTATCCTTCGGCCTCTGAAATCGACCGAGCGCGAGACGCTTGTTCATGCGCTCGCGACGTCTTACGGCGATCGCCTGGCAACCTGCGTTTTGACCGATGACGTGACCCTTGTCATCAACGAATCGGCCCGGCGACTCAAGGCGATGGGGGTCTTCCGCGATCGCGCCGACGTTTTGAATCCGCCGCCGACGCCTCTGGAACGGGCCTCGGAAATGCTCGGCGACGTCCTCGGTTACACCGGACCGAACCTCATCGCCAGGATCACCGAACACGTCGAGGCCGAGCACAGCCGACGGCTCAAGGAGCGCGTGAAGTCGCTGAACTGGGAGCTATTCGACCGCGCCGTCGACGCCGCGAACGGGGCGGCGGTTCACGATCTCTCGCGGCTCGGCAATGACCGCAAGTTGACGATCAGGATCGCGAAACCTGAAGACATCGCCTCGGTGCGCGCGGCGCTTGACAAGCCGTTCGCGGACATACTCTTGCTCTGGAAGAAGACGAAGGCCGACATCGTTGAGGAGATGAGCACGGCCTTGCAGATGCCCGGCTGGGGAAACAGCTTCACGCAGCCGATCGCCAACCGGATCGAGATGCTTTCGACGGGCGTTCGGATGCCGGTCGCCGTCAAGGTTTTCGGCCCCCGGCTCGATGAGATTCAGCGCGTCAGTCAAGAGATCGCCGCGACGCTCCGCACGGTCCGAGGCGCCGCAGACGTCTTCGCCGACCAGGTTGTCGGCAAAGGGTATGTCGAGATCAAGATTGATCGTCAGAAGGCCGCGCGATACGGCGTGAACGTCGGCGATGTCCAGGACGTCGTCGAGGTCGCGATGGGAGGCCGACCCCTGACCATGACCGTCGAGGGCCGCGAACGCTACCCCGTCCGCGTCCGTTACGCCCGCGATTACCGCGATGACGTCGAGGCTCTCAAGGGCATTCTCGTCTCCGCGCGCGGCGGTTCCGCTGGCCCGGCGATGGCGGATTCAATGACCCCGGCAAGCGGTCCCGCGCCTTCGCCTTCGGTGCAAATCCCGCTGGCGGAGCTCGCCGATATTCGGGTCGTCGAAGGTCCGTCGATGATCAAGAGCGAGAACGGATTGCTTCGCTCTTATATCCAGTTACGCGTTCGCGACCGCGATGAGGTCGGCTTTGTCGAGGAAGCGCGTCGGGTCGTTGCCGAGAAAGTGCAGAAGACGATGCCGCCGGGGATGTACCTGGAATGGACCGGCACATTCGAGCACCAGGTTCGCGCCAACAAGACCCTGCGCCTGATCTTTCCGGCCGTGATTGCCCTGATCGCCCTGATCCTCTACCTGACGCATAAAAGCTGGATCGACGCGATGCTCTTGATGACGAGTGTCCTTGGCGCGCTGGCTGGTGGTGCGATTTTTCAGTGGATCTTCGGCTTTCATTTCAGCGTGGCGGTTCAGGTCGGCTACATCGCCTGCTTTGGAATGGCGGTCGAGACGGGTGTTGTCATGCTCGTTTACCTTCACGAGGCCATTGACGAGCGCGGCGGCCTGGCCGGAATCGGCTCGATCGCGGAACTCCGGCAGGCGATCCTCGACGGCGCGATTCATCGACTCCGCCCCAAGCTTCTGACCGAAGGCGCCGCCGTGATCTCGATCGCGCCGATGCTCTGGGCCACGGGCGTCGGCGCCGAGGTGATCCGCCCGATGGCCGCCCCGGTTCTAGGCGGTCTTTTGATCGCCGACGAGGTGATTGACGTCTTCCTCCCCGTCCTCTATTTCGCCGTCCGCAAACGCGAATGGACGAAGCTTCACGCCGCGACCGCGCCGGTTGAACCGGAGACTTCCGGCATCATCGACGATGAGCCAGTTGTGTCAATGACCAATGACCAATGACCAAAAATGCATTCCTTCGGCCATTGGTCATTGGTCATCGGTCATGGATTTTTTCCAATTCTCCTCGTCTCTGGATTCCCTGGCCCGGTTGCGGGTATGGTGGATATTCCGGGCGAAACTCCCTCCAGATTCCCGCCGTCGAGCCGGATTGATGAATGGCAAGGCGTTCATGCTCGTGGCAGTCCTGGCCTCGTCGGCCCTGGCCGACGATGGTCCGGTCGATTACACGCGCGAGATCAAGCCCCTGCTGGCGGTCCATTGCGTCCGATGCCACGGCGCGACCCGACCGAAAACCGGCCTGCGACTCGACACGGCCGCGGGCCTTCTTGCCGGGAACAAGAACGGACCGGCCGCGATCGCGGGGGAGTCGGCCGAGAGTCCGCTGGTCCTCGCTCTCCTCGGCGAGGGCGACGGCGAACGCATGCCCTTGAAACGGCCTCCGTTGAAACCGGCGGAGATCGACCTGATCCGCCGCTGGATCGACGCCGGGGCCATCGCGCCCACCGAGGAAACGCCGTCGACGCCGCCAGTTCACTGGTCCTTTGTCGCGCCAAAACGTCCCGAGCCGCCCGCTGTCAAAACGCCGACGTGGCCGCTCAATCCGATCGACCAATTCGTGCTCGCCCGGCTCGAAAAACGGGGAATCGCGCCGTCGCCCGAGGCCGACCGCGCGACCCTGATCCGCCGCGCCAGCCTCGATCTCATCGGCCTGCCGCCGACTCCCGAAGAGATCGCCGCTTTCTTGAATGACGACGAGCCCGGCGCGTATGAACGTGTCATCGAACGCCTTCTCGACTCGCCCCATTTTGGCGAGCGCTGGGGACGGCTCTGGCTCGATGGCGCCCGCTATGCCGACTCGAACGGATACAGCATCGACGCCCCTCGAACCATCTGGCCGTATCGCGACGGAGTCATTGACGCCCTGAACCGCGACCAGCCGTTTGACGAATTTACCGTCGACCAGCTTGCCGGCGACCTTCGCCCCGCGGCGACCCTGGCGCAAAAGGTCGCGACCGGATTCCATCGAAATACGCCGATCAATCAGGAAGGAGGCATCGACGTCGAGCAGTTCCGCGTCGAGTCGATCATTGATCGCGTGAACACGACGGCGACGGTCTGGCTTGGCCTGACGATGGCCTGCTGTCAGTGTCACGACCACAAGTATGATCCGATCGCGCAGTCGGAATATTTCCAGCTTTTCGCCTTTTTGAACAGCGTCGACGAGATCGAGATGCCCGTCGCCTCGCCCGAGGTGGTCGCGAAATCGAAGGCGGCCTCGAAGGCTGTTGAAGAGTACCTGACGCAGGTCGCGGCCGTTGATCCGCGGATCTCCGAGAAGGTCAAGGCGTGGGAAGACGCGCTCGACATGGAAGGGCGGCAGAAGCAGTCGCAAGACGTCCGCGCGGCCTTTGACGTGGTCTTCGAGACGCGATCCAAAGCCCAGGCGCGAACGGTTCTCGCCGCCTACATTGACCAGGCCGACGATGCGAAGACGCACCGCGAGGCAATCGCGGCGATTCGTAAGGACGTTCCGACCATGGTCACGTCGATGGTCGTCCGCGAGCGCAAGACTCCGCGAGAGACGCATCTGTTGACGCAGGGCGATTTCAGCCGACCGGCCGAGACGGTCACGCCGGGCCTGCCGGCGGTGCTTCCTCGCCTGAACGCAAAAGAGCCGAACCGGCTTGACCTGGCGCGCTGGCTGGTTGACCCGGCGAACCCGCTGACGGCCAGGGTGACCATCAACCGGCTCTGGCAGGTCTATTTCGGCCGAGGACTGGTCGAGACCGAGAACGACTTCGGCACGCAGGGGACACCGCCGAGCCATCCCGAACTGCTCGACTGGCTGGCCACCGAGTTCATCGCGCGAGGCTGGAGCCTGAAGGCGATGCATCGGCTGATCGTGACCTCGGCCGCGTACCGGCAGTCGTCGCGGATTCGGCCCGACCTGGCCTCGATCGATCCCGAAAACCGCTTGCTGGCCCGGCAATCGCGCATCCGTCTCGATGCGGAACTGGTGCGCGACGCGGCCTTGACGGCGTCGGGCCTGCTCAATCGGCGGGTCGGCGGCCCGAGCGTCTTTCCGCCGCAGCCGGAGGGCGTGATGAACCTCGGCCAGATGCGTCGAGCCTGGAAGACCGAGACCGGGCCAGGGCGCTATCGGCGCGGGATCTATACCTTCTTCTGGCGGGCGACACCGCATCCGATGTTCACCCTTTTCGACGCCCCCGACGGCACCCGGGCGTGTACCCGACGTCCTCGATCGAACACGCCGCTTCAGGCATTGACCTTGTTGAATGACGAGGCGTTCGTCGAATGCGCCGAGGCCCTCGCGACGTCGCTCTTGCGCGAGGATCGCAACGACGCGGATCGGATCGACGAGGCGTTTCGACGCGCTCTGGAGCGTTCGCCCGAGCCGATCGAGCGCGATCGGTTACGGGCTTTGCTGGAGTTACACCGATCGCGCGGGCAGGGCGACAATGCGGCATGGACGGCCCTGGCGCGGGTTGTCTTGAACCTTGACGAATTCATCACGCGGGAGTGACCGAACATCATGAACCCCGCCGACGCTCGACTCGCCTTGCAAACGCGGCGGCATTTCTTCAACAGATGCGGTGTCGGCCTGGGAGGAATGGCGCTCGGCGCCTTGCTGAACCAGGGGCGGGCGTTGGGTCGCGAGCCTGCTCTGGTGGACCCGCTGGCGGTCCGGCCGGGACATTTCCCGGCGCGCGCGAAGAACGTGATCTTCCTCTTCATGGCCGGCGGCCCGAGCCAGTTTGAGCTGCTTGACTACAAGCCCGAGCTTCAGAAGAGGCACGGTCAGCCGATCCCCGAATCGTTTCTCAAGGGGAAGCGGTTCGCGTTCATGAACACCTTCGCCAAGGAGCCGCCTAAGCTCCTGGCCACGCGAAGACGGTTCGCGCAAAAGGGGTCGAGCGGAGCCTGGGTCTCGGAATGCCTGCCCGAGACCGGCAAGATCGTCGACAACCTCGCCATCCTCCGGTCGGTCGTCACCGAGCCGATCAACCATGCCCCGGCGAAGCTGTTCATGAACACCGGTTCGACCCAGTTTGGTCGGCCGAGCCTGGGGGCCTGGCTGACCTACGGGATCGGCAGTGAGTCAAACGACCTGCCCGGGTTCGTCGTGCTTCAGTCGGGCCCTCGCGGACCGCGCGGAGGGGCGGTGAACTGGGGGAGCGGGTTCTTGCCGACCGCCTATCAAGGCGTCCCCTTCCGCAACGGCGCCGAGCCAATTTTGAACCTCTCGCGCCCCTCGGGAGTCGGTGCCGAGGCTCAGCGCGACGCTCTTGCCGCGATTGGCGACTTGAACCAGATGCGGCTCGACGCCACGGGCGATCCCGAGATCGCGACCCGGATTGCCTCGTACGAAATGGCCTTTCGGATGCAGTCAAGTGCTCCCGAGTTGACCGACCTTCGGGCCGAGTCTCGGGCGACGCTTGACCTTTACGGCGTCGAGCCTGGGCGGCCGTCGTTCGGCGTGAATTGCCTGCTGGCGCGTCGCCTTGTCGAGCGCGGCGTGCGGTTCGTGCAGCTTTATCATACCGATTGGGACCACCACGGCGGCCCAGGCCAGGACCTCGCGGGCGACCTGGACCGTGTCTGTCGCGAGATCGACCGACCCTGCGCCGCGCTCGTTCAGGACCTGAAGTCTCGCGGCCTTCTCGACGAGACGCTGGTGATCTGGGGCGGCGAGTTTGGCCGGACGCCGATGGGCGAGATCCGCGAGCATGTCGGCCGGAACCACCACGTTGACGCCTATACGATGTGGATGGCCGGCGGCGGTATCAAGCCCGGCATCGTCCACGGTTCCACCGACGATTTCGGCTTCGCCCCGGCCGAAGGGCGCGTTCACGTCCACGATATTCAGGCCACGATCCTGCATCAACTCGGGCTCGACCACACCCGACTGACCTATCGATCTCAAGGGCGCGACTTCCGCCTGACCGACGTCGAAGGGGTCGTCGTCAAGGAGCTTCTGGCCTGATCGGAATAGAGAACGGCTCGGTGAAAGTAGAAACACCGAGGGAAGGTCGGCATCTTCGGGAACCGAAGAGGCTGGCCCTGTCCCCTCGCCTCGGTTAGGCTGCAAAGGGTGCGAATCGGAAGGTCTCGACGAGTGGATTCAGGAGTCGATGATGTTGACGCGCTTCCACGCGGGTTTGGTCGTCGCGCTGGTCGTTTTCGGGGGCGCGCGGGGCGAGGCGGCTGATAAATCGGTGGTTGTTTACACAGCACTTGACCGTGAGTTCTCGGAACCGATTCTGAACGCCTACGCGAAGGCGAATGGCGTGCGGGTCTTGCCCAAGTTCGACGTCGAGAGTACCAAGACGGTCGGCCTGACGAACCTGATCGCCGCCGAGGCGGGTCGGCCGCGTTGTGACCTCTTCTGGAACAACGAGATCCTCAACACGCTCCGGCTCAAGGAAAAGGGACTGCTCGCCCCCTTCCAACCAAGCCACGCCGCCGACCTGCCCGCGACCTTTCGCGCCAAGGATGGCACCTGGTACGGGTTCGCGGCTCGGGCGCGCGTCTTGATCGTCAATACCCGGCTCGTTGCCGAAGCGGACCGACCGAAAGGGATTCACGACCTGCTCGACCCGAAATGGAAAGGGAAGATCGGGATCGCCAAACCCCTCTTCGGCACGACCGCGACGCACGCGGCCTGCCTCTTCGCCGCCTGGGGAGACGACAGGGCGAAAGCCTTTTTTCGAGGTCTGAAAGCGAATGGTGTCCATGTCCTCTCGGGAAATAAAGGGGTGGCGCAAGAGGTCGGAGCGGGCCGCTTGGCCTTTGGCCTGACCGATACCGACGACGCGATGGGCGAGATCGACGCGGGGAACCCCGTGGCGATCGTTTATCCCGATCGCGATCCGGGGAGTCTCGGCACCTTGTTTATCCCGAACACCCTCGCCATCGTGAAAGGGGCTCCGCGCGCGAAGGAGGCCGAGGCCCTGGCCAATCATCTGCTCTCGCCCGCGGTCGAAACCACGCTTGCCAATGGCCCGAGTGCTCAGATTCCCTTGCTGAAGGTCACAAACACCCGCGCCCGGGTCGAGACCCCCAAGACCGTTCATGCGATGGATGTCGACTTCGAGGCCGCCGCCCGGCTCTGGGATCGCGCCGCCGCCTTTCTCGCGGCGGAGTTCGCGGGGTGATGCGAAAGAGGCTGAATTGATGACCAATGACCGATGACCAATGAACGAGGGCTGAATCAAGAATTCGCTCGGTCATTGGTCATCGGCCATTGGTCATCCAAAACTCGGAGAAAAGGACGATGAAGAGGATCGTGATCGGTCTGGTGCTGGTCGGGATGATCGGCGCGGGAACGGGAAAAAAGGTCTGGGACTTCGAGAAGGAGTCGACCGGGCAGGCGGCGAAGGGGTTTGCCCAGGAAGTCGGCCGCTGGGAGGTCGCGGAGGTCGAGGGTAACAAGGTCATCGCCCAGAAGGCCAGTAATGATGACGATACGTTCAACGTCGCCTTGGTTGACGGCACGAGTTACACCGACCTCGATCTGAGCGTCCGCTTGCGGGCCGAGGCGGGGGAACTCGATCGCGGCGGCGGCCTTGTCTGGCGCGCGAAGGATGCCAGGAATTATTATATTGCCCGCTATAATCCGCTCGAAGACAATTTTAGGGTCTACAAGGTCGAGGCCGGCAAGCGGACCCAGTTTCAAACCGCCAAGGTCAAAGGCGATACGAAATGGCACACCCTTCGAATCACAATGGCCGGCGCGAAAATCGTCTGTTACCTGGATGGCAAACAATACCTGGAAGCCGAAGATTCCACCTTCACCGGCCCCGGCAAGATCGGCCTCTGGTCCAAGTCGGACGCACGTTCGTACTTCGATGACCTGACCGTCAGCGGCGACTGACCCGGGGTTCTCTTTCATGAGTCGATCGCGTCGGGCATTCACGCTGATTGAGTTGCTCGTGGTGATCGCGATCATCGCCGTGCTCATGGCCCTGCTCTTGCCGGCGGTTCAGGCGGCGCGCGAGGCGGCGAGGCGCGCTCAGTGCATCAACAACCTCAAACAGATTGGCCTGGCGCTGGCGAACTATGAAACGGCCTTTGGCGCCTGGCCAATGACAATGACCCTGACCGGATCGGGAACCACGACGACCGACTTCAGCGGCTGGAGTGCCCAGGCGAGGATTCTCCCGTATCTCGAAGGCGATCCGCTCTATAACGCGGCCAATCTCCATGTTTTCAAGGAAGATCCCGCCAATACGAGCGTCGTGGCGATCTCGATCTCTGCCTATATTTGTCCGAGCGAGGTCCGCCCCCTGGCCTTCCCGCACGATTACGGCTTCGCGGGCGTCGTGGATTATGGAGTCAGCCAGGGAGACTGGTTTGTCTGGGGCGGTTTCAACGGCCCTCAGAACCGTTCGGCGTTCGGGCCGAACCGGAGTCGGCGGCTCGCCGAGTTCACCGATGGCCTGAGCCAGACGATGCTGGCCGCCGAGGTGAAGACGAACCAGGCATCGTCCAACTGCCGACACACAACGCTCCCCTCGGTGAACGACCCGAACGCCATCCCCAGCCCGACCGCCGACCCGTACATGGTCGCCCCTGAATATGATAACGGAGCCTGCGTGACCCAGAATCAGTTTGAGTTTCATACCGAGTGGTCCGACGGCAACGTTCACGCCGCCGGGTTTACAACCGCCTGGCCGCCGAACAAGGTGATTCTCGGCCGATTGGCGTATCCTGGTTACGACCTTGACCTGAACGGCCGGAACGAGGAAGACGGCGGCCCGACCTTCGCCGCGATCAACGCCCGGAGTTATCATCCCGGCGGTGTGAACGTGCTGCTCGGCGACGGCCGCGTTCGGTTCGTCAAGTCGACCGTGAACGGTCTCGTCTGGCGAGCGCTCGGGACCGTCGCCGGAGGCGAGGTGGTTTCGGGCGATGCGTTCTGACGGCGATCTTTCCTGGGATGCGGCCCTGGTTCGCCTTGTGGTACGATCGAGTGGAAGAGGGCCGGGCCGGACCTGTCGGCCTCGGGGCTCGATCGGCGTTCTTGAGGCGGATCGGCCGGAGGTCACCCGTTGAGGAAGCGCTGGACCCTGGCGATCTTTGTCCTCTACCTCTTATTGCTCCTCGACCTGACACTTTTTCAGTTCCCCGAGGTCAACCCCCCACCGAATTTTTGGCCCTTCCAGACGATCGCCCGGGACATGCACGCCGGAAGTGACGGATTTCTCCTGAATTTCGTCGGCAATCTCGTGGCCTTTCTCCCCTTCGGGTTCTTGACCCGAATGATCTGGCCCGCTCACTTTTCCGCGCTTCGGGTGATGCTCGCCGCGGCCATTCTGAGCGGATCGATCGAGCTGGCTCAATATGCCTCGGGACGTCGGACGGCCGACGTCGACGACGTGATCATGAATGTCGCCAGTGCCCTGATCGGCTCAGCCGCCTTTGCCGCGTTGAGACTTCCCGACGGACATTGAGAGAGAGCGCCGCATATCCAAGGAGACGCAATCGATGAGACCCGGGCAAGGTCGTCTCAGCGTGGCCGTGGTTGTGATCGTCGTGATCAGCCTGGCGATCGTGCGCGTCGGTCGGGCGGACGAGGGGCCGGATGGGCCGCTCGATCCGGCGACGGCGGCGCAGGCGTTTCGAACGGAACCGGGCGCGCGCGTGGAGCTTGTCGCGGCGGAACCGCTGGTGGTCAGTCCCGTCGCGATGGCCTTTGATGATCGCGGCAGGCTTTTCGTGGCTGAGAATCGCGGCTATCCGACGGGTCCAGGCGAGGGTGCTGAGCCGGTCGGCCGGATCGCCCTGCTGGAAGATACCGACGGCGACGGCCGGATGGATCGGCGGTCGGACTTTGCCACGAATCTGACCTTTCCCAACGGCGTCTTGCCCTGGAAGGGGGGCCTGATTGTCACCTGCGCACCCGATGTCCACTTCTTGCGCGACACCGACGGCGACGGCAAGGCCGACGAGCGCACCGTGCTTTTCAACGGCTTCGCCACGACCGGAAGCACGCAGTTGCGAGTGAGTCATCCGACCCTTTCGATCGACAACTGGATCTATCTGACGAGCGGTCTGACCGGCGGCTCGATCGTCTCGCCGAAACATCCCGAACGGCCGGCGGTCGTTCTGAGCCGGACGGATTTTCGGTTCCGCCCCGATGGGAATCTCTGGGAAGCGGCCGACGGCGGGTCGCAGTTCGGCATGACCTTTGACGACGCGGGACACCGGTTTATCTGTTACAACCGCGTGCAGGTTCAGCATGTCGTGATTGACGCGAAAGACCTGCGGCGGAACCCGCATCTGGCCTTTTCCGAGACCGTGCAAAACTGCCCCGCGGAGACCGTGGCCGAACCCTTGAAAGGCCACGGCGCCGCGTCCCGGATCTTTCCCATCAGCCGGAACGTGACGACGGCCGACTCGCACGCGGGAACCTTCACCGCCGCCTGCGGCGTCTTCGTCTTTCGGGGCGATGGCCTGCCTGAAGGGTATCTCGGCCGCGTCTTCTCGTGCGAGCCGACCGGGAACCTTGTGCACGTTGACCGGCTCATCCCCAAAGGAGCGACCTTCGCGGCCGTCCGCGAGCGCGAGAAGACGGAGTTCCTCGCCAGTTCCGATAGCTGGTTCCGCCCGGTCTTTCTGGCGAGCGGTCCCGATGGTGCGCTCTATATCAGTGATATGTACCGAAGGACGATCGAACATCCCGACTACCTCCCGGTTGAGATCCGCAAGCGGACGGACTTCCGCGGCGGCAAGACGATGGGCCGGATCTGGCGGGTCGTTCACGATGATGCGCCGGCCGAGACTTTGAAAACCCGACGCCTGACCAAGCTTTCCGAGCTGTCGACCCCCGCGCTCTGTGACCTGCTCCGATCGCCCGACGGCTGGCAACGCGATCAGGCGCATCGCATGCTTCTCGAACGCCGGGACGCCGGGGCGGTGGAACCGCTGAGGGCCTTGATCGCCTCGAAGACGGCCTCGGCGGCGGCGGTCGTTCAGGCCGTTTATCTGCTCGCGGCGCTGGATGCGTTGAATGACGAGACGCTGCGTTCCTGCCTGGAAAGCTCCGAGGCGTCGGTCCGCGAGAACGCGCTGAGGGTTATCGCGACGAAACCCGAATGGCTCAAGGACGTTCTGGCGAGGGCTGATGATACCGATCCCCGCGTCCGGTTTCAGGCGGCGATCTCGCTTGGAACGTTTGCGGACGACCCTCGAATCGCCGAGGCGCTGGCGAAGATCGCGGCGCGTGATGGCGACGACAAATGGACTCGCGCCGCGGTCTTCAGCGCGGTGGCGGGGCGGGAAATCGCGGTCCTGGATGCCTTGAGTCGCACTGATCGGGTCAAAACGCCCCTGAATGCCGATCTCTTGACCGAGTTTGGCCGCTTGCTCGGTGCCAGCCGTCCCGAAAAGACGAGGCCGGAACTTGTCCAGCGCATTCTTCAAGAAAAACCGGGATTTGAAACCTGGGAAGAGGCGGCCTTGCTCACCGGTCTCGCGAGTTCGGCGCGGGGGTCGGTCCGGGGCAAGGGGAGCGTGCTCGCGGCAATCTCGGGCGCGAATCCGGCCTTGAGTGAACTCGTCGCCGCGTTGAAGGCCGAGGCGCTGGACGCGCGAGAGCCGATCGACCGCCGCAAAGCGGCCGTTCGGTTCCTGGCCTTCGCCGATTACGAAGAGGTCGGCGAGACGCTGCGACGCCTGATCGACGAACCTGGAGCCGAGGCCCTTCAGGCCGAGGCCGTTCGGGCCTTCGGCCCCTTGCGAAGCCCGAAGGTCGCGGAAACGCTTCTTTCGGGAAGTCGGTTTGACGCGGCCGGTCCGGCGCTCCGCGAGGAAATTCTGGCTGCACTTATGACGCAAGCCGAGCATCTGCCCGGCCTCCTCTCGGCGCTTGAAGTGGGAACGATTCCCGTGGGCGCGATCGACGCGGCGCGGCGAAGGCAACTCGCGGCAAGCCTCGACCCCGAAATCCAGCGCCGCGCGCGGACGATCTTCGGCGCGGTTCAAGGAGATCGGGGCAAGGTCTTTGAGAGTCTCAAGGAGGTGATCGCCTTGAAGGCCAACCCCGAAAACGGGCGAACGGTCTTCCGCCGCGAGTGTGCCTCGTGCCATCGGCTCGACCGCGACGGAACGGCGGTTGGTCCCGACCTTTTTGGCGTTCGCAACCAGCCAAAGGAGGCGATCTTGCTTCACATCATCGCGCCCGATCAGGAGGTGACCGCCGGCTTCGCCGCGTACACGGTGGCGACCCGCGACGGCCGGATTCTCAACGGCCTGATCGCCTCGGAATCGGCCGCGAGCGTGACCCTTCGGCAGCCGCTCGGCAAGGAGGAAACGCTGTTGCGGTCCGAGGTCGAAGAGATCCGCGCGGCGCGGCATTCGTTGATGCCCGAAGGACTGGAAAAAACAATCAATCGGCAAGAATTCGCCGATTTGCTGGCCTATCTCAAGGGCGAAGGCGCTTGAGTCTGTAGACATTGATTGATGAATCGATCGAATCGGGGATAGAAGGTCGAAGATGCCCATGTCCTCCTCACTCTCGAAATCGACGACGACGTTGTCGGCGCTTCTGATTGGCGTGACCCTGGCCGCGGTTGGGCTCTGGGCGGCTCGCGAGTGGATTCCGATTCCGGGTCAGATCTCGACCTCGGGACGTTCCGACGACGAGCTTTACGAAAGTGCCCAGGCGTCGCACGCGTTGAAGGTCCGGCTGGGCCCGAACCGATTCGCCGTGGTCGCCGTCGCCCGGAACGGCCGGGGTGGTGGCATCGAGTTCAGCGACGGTCAGGGCAACGCCCTGAGCAGTCCTGGGTACAGGCTTCATGAGTCGACGCGGACCCAGGCGGGCTGGCTCGACGTCGCGGAAGTCTTCATGAATCACGATGCCGACCTGCTGGACGTCATCGAGCTTCGCGTCTTCGATCACAAGACCAGAAAACTGCTTTCCAATGGGTCGAGGACGGGATCAAGGTATGACCTGATCCGCCAATATGACCAGGCCGAGCATGGCGTTGTGCGGGTCTGGGGGCTTGGTCAGCGCCTTCCCGACTCCATCGACATCTGGTTTCGCGCCGCCAGCTATACAAAGGACGAATCCCTGGTCCGGCTCGACGCGGTGAATGGAGCCTCTGTCCCCTTCGAGACGGGTCGTTTGACGGTCCGCGAGGTTCACCCCGGGGGCGACTCGTACCGGGTCCAGGGCCGTCCCGGCTCGAACCATCCCAGGTATCTCTGGACCACCTCGACCGGCGACGACGACACGAGCTGCGCGGTGATTCTCGAATGGGACGGTGAACCGCTGGCCGGTCGGTACAGGATTCGGGCGGTCTGCCGCGACGGGCAGTCGGTCTTTCCGACGATTCAACACATTCTGGAATTTTCCTTGCGCGAGGTCTCGCAGGCGATCCAGTTCGAGACCGCGGCGGCTCAGATCGATCATTTCGAGCTCCGCCCGTTTGAAGAACGGCACACGTTTTACTTTGACGACGTCCGGCTGCCGACTCCGACGCATCGCCCCTTTCGCGAGCCGCCGGTGGCGGCCCTCCGCGTGGATGGTCGCGAGGTCGACACCCAGTTCGGCGACTTTGATCCGATCGAGGTTCGCCTGAAACTCCGCGAGAAAAACCCGATGACGACCGAGCCCGACAACCTCGGCCGACCCGCCTGCACGGCGATTCTTGAGGTGGAGGGGATTCAGGAAGAAGGCTGGGAAATCACCTTTTTCGACCGCGACGAGACGCCCTTTGACCCGCGCAAGGGGGGATATCAGAGCATGCAGTCGGGTCACCTTCGGTTTCGCGAGACATCCACGTATCGATTTCCGATCGACCGGATCGGCTCGGTGGAGATCCGGCCGCCGCAGGTTGATTGAACGCATCAAGGTCAAGGGACAAGCAGCAAGAAGGCCGCGAGCGCCACGACGGCGCCGATCAGGGTGACGACAAGGCCGGGGTAGCGGCGGAGCTTGAGATAAAAGAGGAGTACCAGGCCAGTCAACGAGACCAGGGTCATCAGCACGGCCGAGGCGTCAATCACGATCGACCAGCCGGGGCCGGTGTCGCGCCCCTTGTGAAGGTCGTTGATCAGGGCGATCAGGCCGTGATCGGTGGCGGTCAGGCGATAGCCGCCGGTTTCGCGGTCGATAAAGGCGTCCGCCGAATAGCCAGGCCCCTTGAAGGTGACGACAAGCTCGCGGTCGTCAACGCGGAAGTCGGCCAGGGCGCCGCGGATACGGTGGGTCTTGCGAAGGGCTTCGACAATCTCAAGCTTGTGGACGCCCTGCCCTTGGGGATCGTCGCCGAGCCATTTCGGGTTGAGCTTGCCTTCGCGCTCGATGACGCGTTCGGCCCCCGAGCCGAACCAGTCGGGATGATTGAGCGTGATCCCGGTCAGGCTGAAGAAGAGGATCAGGGCGAGGCTGAACATCGAAATGTAGATATGCAACCAACGCATCAAGGACGCGAAGCGGATACTCAGGCGACGCCTCAAGGGGCGGCGTCCCGAGCCGGATGGCCCTCCGGCCAGGGTGCGACCCGCCCGGATGGCGTCGACGATCCGCGATCGAAGAGGCTCCAAGGGGCAAGGTCCGGTCTGGAGTGAGAGAGGGTCAGTGGACCGTTCTGGAACGTCAGGCGAGTTCGCGGGGCGTGGTGGTGGAAGTGGCGAATCGCCGGGATGACCGATTCGACGACGTCAGGGTAACGCGGGCGCCCGAGTTTCGGGTACGGCCGGTGGATAAACCGGGCGAGGTTCTCGGCCGCCGATCCAGCGAGGGGAGCGACGTCGCGGAGTTCGGGCCGTTTGTCTGACTTTCCAGAAGTTCAACGAGGTGGCGGACTTGCGAGGAGAGCACGATCACCGCGCCGGCGATTACGAGCATCCCCGACCAGATAATCACGGCGGCCGTCGTCAAGTTGATCATCATCCGTTGTGGCCATCCTTTCGAGGACGTGGGCGGGCGGGCGAACTGGGCCTTCGTTGGCCTTTCCGGGGGTGGGAGAGAGAGGAGTCGACCGAACCCGGTGCGTCTGTCGGGCGTTGACGGAGCCCGAGACATCCGTTGTGAAGTGAGAGACAGAGCCGCGCCGATCCATCTGTCGAGAACACATCCCTGGGGTATATCAGATCCAGACCGATCGATCGGGCGGTCCAGCGATTGGGCGGGCTTGGACCGACTTGGACGCAAAGCGGGTTGAATCATAGCAACACGGTTCACAAGACGCAACAGGACAGCAGGGCAGAGCAGGAGAATTGCAAAGTCCCGATGACCGATGACCAATGACCAATGACCGAAAATTCCGCCTGTTTGGTCCTTGGTCCTTGGTCCTTGGTCATGGAAAAGAAGGACTTTGCAAACCTCCTGCAGGGCAGAGGGCAGAGGGCAGAGGGCAGAGGGCAGAGGGCAAAGGGCAGAGGGCAAAGAACCAACCGGAGGGTCCGGGGCGAGGTTTCGGTTCGTTTGGGCGTTTTGGAGGTTGGCAAGCGGTCATCTCAAAAACGATCCGTGAGCGGGGGATTTCGAACAGGGAGAACGCGAAGCATCTGGACCCTTGCCTATCATCGATTCAAGGGGCTGAGACGTTCGCGAGATCGTGAGGCAAGAGCACGCTCTTGAGAAGAAATTCGGCACGATTCCTGCTGGCAATCGGGACGATCATTCCGCACTTTTGGGACTGACAGGGTCCTGTCGCAATGGGCTTGAAGGGCAAGCGATGAAGATCAAGCCGGGGCATCCGTTTCCCCTCGGCGCCACATGGGATGGCTCCGGGGTTAACTTTTCTCTCTTCGCCGAGAACGCGACCAAGGTCGAGCTCTGTCTCTTTGACTCGGCCGACGCGACCAAGGAATCGCGGCGTATCAACCTCTTTGAACAGACGGACCTCGTCTGGCACGCGTATCTGCCCGATATCCGTCCCAGACAACTTTACGGCTATCGCGTTCACGGCCCGTATGAGCCGGAAAAGGGGCACAGGCATAACCCGCGAAAAGTGCTGCTGGACCCGTATGCGAAGACGATCGGCCGCGATGCGCGGTGGGACGACTCGCTCTTTGGGTACAAGCTGGGAGACCCCAACGCCGACCTGACCATGGACGACCGCGACAGCGCGGCCTTCGCGCCGCTGGCTCAGGTCGTTGATACCGCCTTTGACTGGGGCAACGATCGCAGGCCCGGCACCCCCTGGCACAAAACTCTGATCTATGAGACGCACGTCAAGGGGTTCACCCAGAAGCATCCCGAGGTTCCCGAAAATCTGCGCGGAAGCTATGCCGGGGTCGCCTCCGAAGCGGCGATCCGACACCTGAAGGAACTCGGCGTGACGGCGATCGAGCTGTTGCCGGTGCATTACCACATTGACGACCGGCACCTGCTCGATAAGAACCTCAAGAACTACTGGGGTTACAACACCCTCGGCTTCTTCGCGCCGCAACCGAGCTATGGCAAGGACAACGTCGTCGTCGAGTTCAAGACGATGGTCAAGGCGCTGCACGCGGCGGGAATCGAGGTCATTCTCGACGTCGTGTACAACCACACGGCCGAGGGGAACCATCTTGGCCCGACCCTGGCGATGAAGGGGATCGATAACGTCTCGTATTACATGCTCTCGCCTGAAGATCCACGGTTTTACATGGACTTCACCGGCTGCGGCAACGTCCCCAACATGTCGCATCCGCGCGTCTTGCAGTTGATGATGGATAGCCTGCGGTACTGGATTACCGAGATGCGCGTCGACGGCTTTCGGTTCGACCTGGCGAGCACCCTTGCCCGGGAGCTGCACTCGATCAACCGGCTCGGCACGTTTTTTGACATCATTCATCAAGACCCGATCATCTCGCAGGTCAAGTTGATCGCCGAGCCCTGGGACGTTGGGCCCGGCGGCTATCAGGTCGGTAACTTCCCGGTCCTCTGGACCGAGTGGAACGGCAAGTACCGCGACTGCATCCGGAGCTTCTGGAAAGGAGACGGCAACACCCTCAGCGAGTTCGCCACGCGGTTCAGCGGCAGCAGCGACCTCTATCAGGACGACGGACGTAAGCCTTACGCCAGTATTAACTTCGTGACCTGCCACGACGGGTTCACGCTCGATGACCTGGTGAGTTACGACACGAAGCACAATGAGGCCAACGGCGAGGAGAACCGCGACGGCGACGAGGATAACCGAAGCTGGAACTGTGGCGTCGAGGGGCCGACCGATGACCCGGCCATCAAAGCTCTGCGCGCCCGACAGAAGCGGAACCTGGCGGCGACGCTCTTGCTCTCGCAAGGGGTGCCGATGCTCTGCGGCGGCGACGAGATCGGACACACCCAGAACGGGAACAACAACACCTATTGTCAGGACAGCGACCAGACCTGGCTCGACTGGAACCTTGACGACGAGCGCCGGGCCTTTCTTGAGTTCGTCCGCAAGGTGATTCGGATTCGCAACAGTGAGCCTGTCTTTCAGCGCAGGCGGTTCTTCAAGGGAAGGCCGATCCGGGGCGTCAAGGACATCTCGTTCCTGGAACCGTCGGGTCAGGAAATGACCGACGACGCCTGGAACGCGGGATTCGTCAAGTGTCTTGGTGTCCGGCTCGCGGGCGACCGGATCGAGGACGTCGACGAGGAAGGCGACCCGATCGTCGGCGAGACGCTTTTGATCCTGATCAACGGCCACTTCGAGCCGATCGCGTTCACCTTGCCCGAACACCAGAAAGAGCGGCACTGGGAACTGCTCTTTGATACGGCCGACCCCGCCGCCGAGTCGACCTTTCACGACCATGAGTCGCCGCCGCACCACCTTCAGGGGCGTTCGATCGCCGTCTTCCGGCTTCGAGACCGTCACGAAGAGGCGGGCAAGGCCCTCTCGGCGGAACAGGCGGGCTATCTTTTCGAAGAGAAGGCGAAGCATCATTAATCGTCAGCGGGAAACCGAGTTCTTCGCAACCAGGGCTCTTGAGCGAGGTCAACCGATGGTTCGCGCGGATTTTGGTGGCTACAGCGTCGCCCCCGGACAGCACGAAGAGGGGGAGTTGACGAAGCAGATCGAGCACTTTACCAGCCAGGTTCCCTCGGGAATCTTTCTCACGCTGGCGCTGGGATCGGTCGGCGTTTCGGCCCTGCTCTATCTCGCGGGAAGGAAGACCGACGCCACCTTTGTCGGCCACTGGGCGCCGACGATCTTGATGTTCGGAATGTACAACAAGATGGTCAAGCTCCACGGATCGGACTGAAGGACCGGGTAAACGGCGTCGCGTGCTGGCCGGCGGGTTGGCTTCGATCCGCGAAAGCCAGCGCCGGGGTTGGCTTCGTTTGCCGAACACGTGGTCGATTTCTTGCCTGATCCGACAGGTAACGCTGGCTTCGTTTGGAAGAATCGGCCCTGAGGTGTCGCGCGGCGCGACACTTCGAGGCCGTTTTTTGTAAGCTTTGGGGTCGCTTTGAGCGGCCCGGGGGCCAAAAGTGTCGCGCGGCGCGACACTTTGGGGGCGATTCCGGGTTCGTTCGGTAGACAGGGGTTGTCGTCGGACGAGAGATCCCTTGGAAATCGAGTTGGCTTCATTTGGCACGGGCGCGACCTCAAGGCTCGGTTTTGGGGTGTCGCGCCGCGCGACAGAAGCCCCAGGGTTTGTCTGGAAGGAACGACCCAAACGCGAAGAAGGTGGAGAACCTCCGAGGGTTCCGGGCCGTACTAGATTAGGATCGTGCGGCGCGAGTCGGCGGTTCCGGGATTCGACCGCGTGGCCCTGAAAAAAGACGCCCGATCGTCGAGTCCAGCGAGTCAACCTTCGTTGCCCACTTCCGAGATCGAAAAAGGCCCTGGCAAACCCTCCGGCACGGATTGACAGGTCCTTCGCCTTCCCTGAGAATTTGAGCCTTAACACGACCACCGGAAATCGAGAACGCGTCAGAAAGTCGGGCCGAACCCATGACACTCGTCACGACGGTTCCGGTGTTGCTCCTCGTCTGGCTCTCGGCCGGCCCGGGAGCCGTCGCGGACCGATTTCACACTCGGAACGTTCCTCTCTCGACGCATTGCGCCGAGGATCGCCTGGCGCTCGGCGTGGCGAATGAGTCAGACCCTTGCCTTCAATGCCTGGACGCGATCGACCCCGAAGACGATGAAAACGACCTGTCGTTGACGCTCTTTGCCCGCCGCGAGCCGACCTTCGGGGCCTTCCGGTTCGCGCCCGGCCCCCTGCCCTCGCGAGAACGCGAACTGGCAACGCGAAGGCGTTTTGATCTCGCCTCGGAACGGCTGAATTGCTGAGGGTCCGCATGTTGATTCCGAGGGCTTTGGCCGAGCGTAGAGGCAAGTCGGCCGCGGCCCTGATCCGTTTCCGGATGCCAACCCGGTCGCAACGCTCGTCGCACGCCGAAAGAGCGACTCGACTCGACCGACCCACGTCAACAAGCCCTTTTTTCCGGCATCAACGGATCGATTGCGAACCAAGGAATACCGCTCATGGTCAGGCTCATCATTACCTGGAGCCTTCATAACCGGCTGATCGTGCTGCTGGGCACGCTCGGCCTGATCGTCGCCGGCACGTACTCGGCGCTGAATTTGAACGTCGAGGCGTACCCCGACCCGACCCCGCCGCTCGTCGAGGTCATCACGCAGAACCCCGGCGCCAGTCCCGAGGAAATGGAGCGGCTCGTCGGCATTCCCGTGGAAACCGCGCTCAACGGCATGCCCGGCCTGGAGATGCTTCGAAGCACCTCGGTTTCCGGCCTGAACGACATCAAATGCCAGTTCGCCTATGGAACCGACTACGCCAAGGCCCGCCAGGAAGTGATTAACCGGCTCGGCTTCGTGGCGAATCTGCCGCAAGGCGTGACCCCCGGCCTCTCTCCCTGGAGCCCGACCGGTGAGATCGTCCGCTATGTTCTCGAAGGCCCCGGTTACGACCTGAACCAGCTCAAGGCCGTGCAAGACTGGGTTCTCCAACGCGCCTTGAAAACCGTTCCCGGCGTGATTGACGTGACCGGCTACGGCGGAACGGTCAAGCAGTATCAGGTTCTGATCGATACCCGGTTGCTCCGGCAGTTCAACGTCACGCTGCAACAGGTGGAAGACGCGATCTCGAAGTCAAACGCGAACGTCGGCGGCGATATCCTCACGCTCGGCGGTCAGTCGCACAACGTCCGCGCGCTTGGCCTGCTGGGCGAGGGGAAAGACCCGATCGACCCGTCGAGCGTCGACCACTATCACGAGATCACCGTCGACAAGCTCTCGGACCTGGAAAAGGTGATCGTCACGACGATCAACGGCAACCCGGTCTATCTCCGCAACATCGCCCGCGTGGTCGTCGGCAATCGGCCGAGACTCGGTCTCGTCGGCCGGGCCAATGAAGACGACGTCGTCGAGGGGATCGTCTTGATGCGGAAGTACGAGAAGTCCAAGGAGGTCTCCGAAGCGGTCAAGGCCAAGCTTGATGAATTGAACACCAGTGGCCTTCTGCCCAAGAAGATGAAGCTGGTGATCTTTAACCAGCGAACACAGTTGATTGAGGTGACAACGCATAATGTTGTTCACAATCTCGTGGTTGGCATGGCGCTTGTGATCGGGATCTTGTTCGTCTTTCTTGGCGATCTGGCGAGCGCGGGGATTGTGGCCTTGATGATTCCGCTGGCCCTGCTTTTCTCGGTGACGGTGCTTTACGTGCAGGGGAAGAGCGCGAATTTGCTCTCGATCGGCGCGGTGGACTTTGGAATCATCGTCGATAGCTCGGTGATTATTGTTGAGAATATCTATCGACACATCACGTCAAGAACAGCGGATCGATCAAGGCCGTTGATTGATCGAATCGTCGATGCGTCGAGCGAGATTGAGCGGGCGCTCTTTTTCTCGACGGCGATTATCGTGTGCGCGTTCATTCCGCTCTTCTCGATGACCGGGCCGGAAGGGGCGCTCTTCGGGCCGATGGCGAATACGTATGCCTTTGCGATTGCCGGAGCCTTGATGCTCGCGGTGACGCTGGCGCCTGTGCTCTGCTCGTTCCTTTTCACGAACAAGAAGGAGGAGCATGACACCTGGCTCGACAGGGTGATGAAGCGGAGTTATCTCCGGCAGCTTTCGAAGGTGTTGCGGCACCGTCGATTGACAATCGCGGGGATGTTGATGCTGGCGGGGGGAACGGCGTTCATGGTTCCGCACCTTGGCGGCGAGTTCATGCCGCCGCTGGAAGAGGGGAACCTCTGGATCAGGGCGGTCTTGCCGCGGACGATCTCGCTGGAAAGTGCCGCGCGGGTCGCTCCCAGACTGCGCGAGGTGATCGCGTCGGTGCCGGAAGTGAAGGGGGTCATGTCGCACATCGGCAGGCCCGACGACGGCACGGACGTGACGAGCTTCTTCAACCTGGAGTTCAACGTCCCGCTCAAACCGATGGAGATGTGGCGGACGAAGCCGTATGTCATCTGGGGTCACAAGGTGCCCGATCGGATCGGCGGCCATGAGATTTCCTGGCTCAGGAGATCGCTCACCCGCGAGGAGTTGCAAGAGGAGTTGACCGATAAGTTTGATGAGTTTCCGGGCGTGAACTTCAACTTCTCGCAGTTGATCCGCGACAACGTCGAGGAGGCACTCTCGGGGGTCAAGGGGGCGAACTCGGTCAAGCTCTTTGGGTCGGACCTGGCGACGCTCGAAGAGAGCGGTCAACGCGTGGCGAATATTCTCTCGTCGGTCCGGGGGATCGAGAACGTCGGCCTCTTCCACATTCTCGGCCAGCCGAACATGGAGATCCAGATCGACCGCGACCGTTGCGCGCGGTACGGCATCAACGTCGCCGATGTCGAGGCGGTCGTTCAGGTCGCGATCGGCGGTCGGGCCTTCTCGCAGATGGTTGAAGGCGAGAAATTCTACGACATCGTCTTGCGACTCCCCGTCGACCTCCGCGACGACCCGACGGTCATCGGCCGGATTCCGATCGATGCCCCGTCCACCGCCGACGGCCAGGCGGGCGTTCGCATCCCGCTGGCGCAGGTGGCGACGATCGTCCCGCACAAGCCGGGAGCCTCGTATGTCTATCGCGAAAACAACCGTCGATTCATTCCGATCAAGTTCAGCGTGCGGAACCGCGACCTCGCCTCGGCCATCGCCGAGGCTCAGGAGAAGGTCGAAGACCCGAAAACCGGGGCTCATTTGCCACAAGGGTATCGGGTCGAGTGGTCGGGCGAATTCGCGCAGATGCAGGCGGCGAACGAGCGGTTGATGCTGATCATTCCGCTCTCGATCGGTTTGATCATGGTCTTGCTGTACATGGCTTTTAACTCGTTGAAGGACGCAATGCTGGTGATGGCCAACGTCGTCGCGGCGACGATGGGGGGCGTCTGGGCCTTGTGGATCACCGGCACGCCCTTCAGCATCTCGGCGGCGGTCGGATTCATCTCGATCTTCGGCGTCGCGGTTCAGGACGGCGTGCTCTTGATCTCGTACTTCAACCAGATGCGATCGCACGGTTACCGCGTTCTGGAATCGGTGATGCGCGGGGCCGAACTGCGCGTCCGGCCGGTCGTCATGACCTCGCTAACCGCCGCGCTCGGGCTCTTGCCCGCCGCCCTGGCGACCTCGATCGGCTCTCAGGCGCAAAAGCCGCTGGCGATCGTTGTCGTCGGTGGTATGCTCGTGACGCTCTTCCTGACGCGTTATTTGATGCCCGTTCTTTACAGCATCTTCCCCGCGCCGATCTCTTCGGCCCCCGGCGACGTCGGCGACATCGTTGAGAGTTCGCACTACAGCGATGAGTTCCTCTCCAACCTTCCCGAGGAGAGGCCGCGTCGCGCCGCGCGAGGGAAGTCGTTGGATTGAGGGCCAGCAGTTCAGAGGGCAGAGGACAGAGGACAGAGGACAGAGGACAGAGGACAGGATTTGTTTTGCCCTCTGTCCTTTGCCCTGTCCGGTTTCGAATCCTGAATGGACCTGGAATTCTCGGCGATCGGGATTTCGGACGACTTGTGAGATGATTCCGGGGGCGGTTCCGGGTAGAGTCAAGGCGAGCGGCGAGACGAAGCAGACGACTTGACGGATCGGAGCATCTTCATGTACCCGTGTCAGAATCGCCGGAAGTTCTTGCAGACCGCCGGGGCGTCGGTGCTGCTCCCCTGGATCGCGCCGAGGGTCAAGGCCGAGGAAACGCCCAGGACCGGGCCGTCAATGCCAGTGGGGATCGCGCGGTGCAAGACGTATGATCATGAAGTCCTGCTTCAGCAGCTTGAAGGCTTGATCGACCGGATCGGCGGGATTGCGAAACTCGTCGCGGGCAAGACGGTCGCGATCAAGGTGAATCTCGTCGGAGATCCCAGGCAAAAGGCGCTCGGCAAGGCCGCGAACCTGACGTATCAGGTGCATCCGGCCGTCGTTTACGCGGTGGCGGCGATGCTCGACCGCGCCGGGGCGAAGCGCGTTCGGTTGCTGGAGAGCACGCATCAGACCCAGCCCTTCGCCTCCTTTCTCACCGCGGCCGGTTGGGACCTGAACGCCCTCTCCGCGCTCAAGACCAAGGTGGAATTCGAGGACACGCGCAACCTTGGCCAGGGGAAGCGTTACCACCAGGTCAAGGTTCCCGGGGGCGGAAGCCTGTACCCGGCGTATGATCTCAATCATTCGTACACAGACTGCGATGTGTATGTTTCGCTCGCGAAGATGAAGAACCACGCGACGGCCGGCGTCACCCTCGGCATGAAGAACAACTTCGGCGTGACCCCGATCGCGCTTTACGGTCAGCATGACGAGAACGAAGCGAGCACCTCGGCCCGCGTGGCGATCTTTCACGAAGGGCGGCTCCGCCCGGCCGACGGACTCCCGCAGGAGCTTCACCCCAATTCGCCGCGCGTTCCGAGCTATCGGGTTCCTCGCCACACGGTCGACGCCGTCGGCATCCGGCCGATCGACCTGGTCATTATTGACGGCGTGACGACGGTCTCGGGGGGTGAAGGCCCCTGGCTCGATGGCCTCGCCGTGCAGGAGCCGGGCCTCTTGATCGCCGGTCGCAACCCTGTTTGCACCGATGCCGTGACGATGGCCGTCATGGGTTATGACCCGATGGCCGCCCCGGCCACGGGGCCGTTTCCCGGCGATAATCATCTGGCGATGGCCGCCGCGCTCGGCCTGGGGACGAACGATCCCAGGCGGATCGAGGTCGTCGGGCTTTCGATCAAGGAGGCCTTGCATCCTTTCGGCTGGGAGCCGAAGAAGAGGAATACGTGAGGGAGAATGACCGATGACCAATGACCGATAAAATTCGCCGCAATGGTCATTGGTCATTTTTTCAACAAGGAAAACGCTGGTGGGAGTCGAACCCACTTATCCCGGTTTGCAGCCGGGCGCCTGGCCGTCTGGCTCCAGCGTTGAGAGAGAAGGAAAAACGCAGGGGCGCAAGGATTCGAACCCTGTCCATCCGGTTTGGAGCCGGAGTCCTCTCCCACGAGGACGCCCCTGAAAAAGTCGGCGCTGAGGTTCAGGACGAGAGCGCCGGGGTCAAGTCGCCAAGGAAGCCAGCCCAGCTTGCGGCGCGGTGGGTGTGCGCGGTGTAAAGCGGCTTCCAGTCGGGTCGAACCGGGCGGCGGCGGAGGTGCATCCCCGCCTGCTCGGGAGTGCGGTCGGCCTTCCAGGCGTTGCAAGGGGTGCAGGCGGCGACGCAGTTCGTCCAGGTCGATGCACCGCCTTGCGAACGTGGAAGAACATGGTCAATCGTCACCTGTTCCCAGCCGGGCTGAACACCGCAATATTGACACGTATGATGATCGCGCTTCGCCACGTTCCGGCGGCTGAAGGCGACCCGCGCGGTCGGCAAGCGGTCATACCGCGAGAGACAGACCACCTCGGGCGCCCGCATCGTCAGGCGGGCGGATCGGAGGATCGGTCGGCCGACGATCGGCTTCAGGTCCACCCATTCCCGCCAGGAGTAGAGCCGATATTCGTCGGTCTCAACCACCTTCGCCGCCTCGTTCCAGAGCATCACCAGCGCCCGGACGACGGTTGTCACGTGGATCGGCTGCCAGTGTCGGTTCAAGACGAGCGTCGGTCGGCTCAGGACGTCCATCGGAGACCTCTCTCTCCTTCTTCTTTTTTTCCCAGAGGAGCGTGGATGTGCCTGACCGGCTTCGAACCGGTTCCGCCTGCCTCACAAGCAGGAGTGCTGCCCTTACACCACAGACACAGCGGAAGGCAAGGGAGTCGAACCCTCATCCCCGTTGGAAAAAGGGGAGCCGCGTTAGCAGCGCGGCCCGGCGAACCGTATCCGGCTACCTTCCGTGCGAGCGTCGAGGTGGACCGCCGGGGAGTCGAACCCCGATCTCCCGCGTGCAAAGCAGGTGTCGTTCCGTTGGACCAGCAGCCCCACACCGCCCCTGATGGACTCGCGAAATCGCGTCGAGGTTCACACCCTCGGTCGCGATTTCAAGGCGTCGGTCACTTCAGGTCGTCCGCCAGCGGGAAGATGAGGTCGCCGGAACCGGTCGAACGCTCGTAGTTTTTCAACGCCTGGTTATCCCACCGGTCGGGGCCGAAGCTGTAAAGGAGTCGCGCATTCTCCGTGCGAACCAGGGTTTTCTGCTCGATGGGAGCCCAGAGCGCTCCAAGCTCGCCGATCGGCAGGAGAGACTGGCCCGACGAGCGGACGTAACCGAAAGCACGATGCGCGGCTTCGAAGTACGGATCGGCCGGAAGGCTGGGCAAAAGGTGCGATTCGACCAGTGCGTTGAGTGAGTCGGGAAGCTTTCCGCCGTGGTGGATTTGCCACTGGCGAAGGGCGAGGATCTGAACGAGGGCACGCCGGTACGTCTCGTTGCGAAGGTCCAAGGCGATCAGGTCATCGAGCGGTGCGTGGAAGAGGTATCGAGAGAGCGGCGTGAATTCACGCAAGAATTGATCGGAATACGACCGACCCTGGGGCAAAAAAATCCGCGAATCTTGAATTTGTTCATAGACAAATTGCATGGCGGGAGCCACGCGTTTCGGGTTGGATTCGAGGTCGCGCGCCTGGAAGGCCGAATAGATCCGGTAGGCGCGTCGGGCGCGGGCACGCTCCCAGGGAGACGTGGTGACGGCTGCATGCAGCGCGGCCGAGGTCTTCTCGTATTCGTTGGCGGTCAAGTGAGAATCGGACTGGACGAGAGCGCCGATGAGGACGTCGCTGGGGAGATTGAGCGTGTTCTCGACGAGGATGGACTGGGCGCGGACGGTCTCGATGATCGGAGGCATCGGCGGCAAGGCGCGGTAGGCATCGCTCGCGGCGCGGAGTTGCTCGGGGGTCTGGCGACGATCGGCCGCCCATTGCATCGCCTCGCCCAGCGCCGGCCCCTCGATCGCTCTAAGGACGATTGTCGCCTCACGCGCGGAGACCGGGCCGGTCTGGTGCCGGGCCATCCGAAAGAGGACCATCAGGTCGTCCCAGGCCCCGGCGAGGTTGCCTTTTTCGCGGTGCTGTCGGGCGAGACTGAGCATGAATTGCGAGAGTAAACCGGGATAGACTGTTTGGTTCACACTCAGATCATTGACCTTGTCGAGCCGGACGAACTGACAACGCGGACGAAGCGAGGCGCGGCCAAGGATTTCACGGATTTCCGCCTCGTCCCGTCGCCAGACCCGGCTGTCTTCTCCGTGAGCTTCCCCTTCGATGCCCTCGTTGAAAAGTCTATCGAGAACCACAGGTCCGAGCCGCACCAGTCGCCGCGAAGCGTCGTTGTAGAGATCGGCGGCGTTATCCCCGGGGGCGACCGCCGCGGCGCGTTCAAAAGCGGCGACGTCAAAGCCGGGGCCGATGTCGGGGATCGCGTAAACCCGGCTCGCGACGTGAACGCCGAGGACCGTCGCCACGGCCAGGACGAGGAGAGCGGCGAGGCGAGCCCAGCGGCCGAGGCCGGGGCGTTCGAGCATCCAGTCGGCCGACCAGGCCCAGGAAACCGCCAGTAAGACCAGAGGCGCGGCGAGCGTGACCTGCCAGGGGAGCATCTGCCACGAGAGCAAGGCAACTTGCGGCAGGCCGACCGCGACAACCCCGATGATCGCCACGAGTCCGGCCGTGATTCCTCGACGAATCAGCATCCCCGTCAGTTGTCCGACCGCGACGCCGGTCAGGGCGATGAGTGCGTACGCCGAGAGTTCCTGTCCCCCCTGCATGTTCGGAAACGACGCGGCGAGGAAAATCATCAAGATCCAGACCGGGGTGAGCCAGACCATCCAGATGGCGAGCTTGACTGCCCAGACAACGCCCGGCCGCGCCCCGTGGTGCGCGAGAAAGCGCTGGGTGCGGCCCCGGTTCTCGGCGCCGAAGACGCTCACGCCGGCCACGATCAGGAGCATTTCGTTGAGGATCACGACCAGGGCCGGAATGGCTCCGAGTCCCACGACCAGGCAGAGCAAGGGGAGACCAAAGCCAAGGGCGACGATCCGCCACCAGATCGGCCAGACCTCGCGCGAGGTCTCCCAGATCAAGGCGCGGACCGTCGTCGAGAAGACGCGGGGACGGATGCGAATGCGTCCGCGTCGCGTCTCGATGCGGATCGAGTCGTCCAGAAGGGCCGACGGCGACCGTCTCGGCCGCTCGCCGAGCGTGATTGCGACCACCGACGCCCCGGCCGCCGCGATCGCCAGCGCCAGCCGCAAGAAGGCACCGGCTCGCGGGCCGGCGCCGGTCGAGATCCAGACCCCTTCGGTCAGCGAGACGCCGAGGCCCAGGCAGACCATCGCCAGGACCGCCGCGACCATCGCGTTGCCCGAGACGGCCGACCAGAAGAGGCCCCAGCCAAGGACTTCAATCAGGATCAGCGCGGCCGAAAGCGCGACGAGCGCGAGCGTCAGACCCGTCGGCGCGTTCAAGACGTCCGTGCTCATGAGGCGGTCGGACCACCGCCAGCCCATCGCCGCCAGAACCAGGGCCAGAACCATCGTCGAAACCAGGGCGAACGACGCCTTGCCCGACCAGAGCACGCGACGCCCCACGGGAATCATGTCCAGAAAGGCAAGCGTGTTGTTCTCGCGTTCACCCGCGAAGGCCGCGGCCGAGACGGCGAAGCCGTAAAGCAACGACCAGCCGACCGCCGCGACGATGAGCCACCCCTGGCGCACGTCCTGGCCGCCGAAGGCGAGCAGGAACCACTGGCAGGCCGCCGCCGAACCCGCCACGATCAGCCAGATTGGCCAGAACTGGCGGGCGTCTTTCCACCACAACCGAGCGAGCATCGGATTCAGGCTCCCGAAAAGGATGTTGATGGCTCTTTCGGATGCGAACAGGTTCACGTCAGAGAGGCTGTAACCGAGTTCGCGGCGACCGCCGACGGCTTTCGGGAACGCATGTAAGCAATGTACAATTCCTCAAGGTTCGGCGTGAGAACCTCCAGCGATTCGACGCCCGGCAACGACCGAGCGGCCTCGCAGGCGGCTCGATTGCGGGCGTGGACGATCCAGACAGCCTGGCGAGGGGCATCATCGGCGTCGATCAAGTCAAGGCCGAGCGCGGGGGGAGGCGAGGCTGGGTGGTCGCGGCTCTCGAACGTCAAGGAAAGCTGGAAGGTGCGGGCGCGGAGGGTGTCGAGAGGCTCGGCGAGCAGGAGTTTCCCTTTGTGCAAGAGGGCGACGTGGCTGGCGACGCGCTCGACCTCGCCGATTTGATGACTCGAAAGGAAGACGGTTTGACCCGTTCCGGCGAGGTCGACCATGCTTTCGAGAAACTCGCGGCGGACGAGGACGTCAAGGCCCGACGTCGGTTCGTCGAGGATCAGCAAGGCCGGATCGGCGGCGACGGCGAGGGCGAGCGAAACCTTGGCGCGCATCCCCTTGGAAAGGGCCTTGATCTTGCGATTGCCGGGGAGGCCGAAGCCCTCGGCAAGGCGTCGATATTGAGTCTGGTAGGCGACGGTCTCGCCCTGCGCATCGGCGTGAAAACCGGCGGCGAACCAGCCGATCTCGTTGACGGTCATCCAGTCGTAAAGCGCGGGGACTTCGGGGACGTAGCCGACGCGCCGGCGGACCTGAAGCCCCTGTTTCACCGGGTCGAGGCCAAGGACGCGGACGGTGCCGGAATCGGGAGCGACGAGGCCGAGAAGGGTGCGGAGCGTCGTCGTCTTGCCCGCTCCGTTCTCGCCGAGCAGGCCAAAGACAGCGCCGAGGGGAACCTCAAGCGAGAGGCCGTCGATGGCCTTCTGGTCGCGGTAGCGTTTGGTCAGGTTTTCGATCCGTATGGCCGGCCCGCCGGCCGAGTCAAGGTCCATCATGCCCCGCCCCCTTTCCCTGTTTCCAGGCCATTTGACTGCGCGGATCGCTCCCATTCGTCGCGGAGGATCGCCTCGATCTCAACGCGGTCCAGCTCGCTGCGAACGGCGTCCGCGATCGCGCTGCGGACCCGCTTGCGGACGTGGTCCCGGCGGGCCTCGCGGCAACGCTCGGGCGCGCCTTCGGCCACCTGCAAGCCGGTGCCGCGGACCGGCTCAAGCAGACCCTCGGCCTGAAGGTCGCGATACGCCCTGGCCACCGTGTTCGGGTTCACGACTAGCTGCTTCGCGATCTCGCGGACCGACGGCACCAGTTCCCCCGGCCGCAAGACCCCCGACGCCACCGCGAACCGCACCTGGTCGGCGATCTGCCCATAAATAGGCCGCTCGTCCGACGCCTCCAGTTCCAAAAGGATCATCCCGGCTGGCCCCCTAGTGTGCTACGTGACTAACACAGTATTCAAGGGAGGGGTGGGGATGTCAAGTCGCTCTGGAAATTTCACGGGAGGATTGCAAAGACCCTCATTTCAATGACCAATGACCAATGACCAAAAGGCGGAATTCTCGGTCATCGGGACTTTGCAATCCTCCTGGGAAATTTCAAGCGGAGAGAGTCATGGCGGTCGTTCTTGTAAGATTGGATCAGCGGTCGTTGGTGCGCGAGGCGAGGAAGGTGCGGGCGGAGTCGATGTCGGGGAAGACGTCCCAGACGCTATCCATTCGCATATCTTCGAGGGTTTTTTCGGCGAGCGGGCCGAGGTCGGCGAGGACGGCGTCGCCGTCGTACTGGCGGATCAGGCGGGTGAGGGTCATCAAGAGGCCGAGACCGGCGGAGCCGAGGTCGCGGAGGCCGACGAGGTCGAAAATGAACGTGCGATGACCGGCATCGAGCAAGGCGCGGACCTCGCGCGAGGTGTCGAAATGACGAGGGTCGTTCAAAAGCCGCCCGAAATTGCTGAGAATGACGACGTCGCCTTCAAACCGGGCGTTGACGGGCACGGGGCGTTCTCCCGTTGAATGATCGACAGGAAATATTCTGGTGATTCAGAATATTGATGACCGATGACTGATGACCGATCAAAAACGTCGTGAATCATTGGACTCAGAAGATTGTTCATGCGCGGATTCGGAACGGAAACTCATTTGCTGATGGCCGAGGCCTGCGCTCGGGCGCGGGTGAGGACGCTTTCGAGAGTGACGGGAAGACCGCCGCGACGCTTGCTTTCGTCGGCGGCTTCCATGAAGGCGAAGATTTCCAGGGTTTCGCGAGCCTCGACAGGAGGTCGGCCGGTGCGGAAGAACTTGCAGATTTCCACAACAAGGGGTTCATAGCCGCCGTACCCCTTGCCGTAGGCGATTCCCTTGGTGCCAAAGGCCAGGGCGCCATAATCGGCCTTGCCAAGACGGATGCCTCGGAAGGTGCCGATCCGGCCGCCCGACCAGGTGCCGACGGCAAGCTCGGTCCCCTCGGTCTGTACCCGAGAAACCGAGACGCAGCCGGTGCCCATCACCGTGAAGAGCGACTCAACGCCGTGAACGCCGTACCAGAAGAGGTCGGGATGATGCTCCTCCAGCGAGCAAGGGCCGTAGGCGTCGCAGCCGACGATCTCGCCGACGTCGGCGTTTGACTTCAGGTCGCGAATCGAGGGGCTGAAGCGAAGCGAGGAGCTGGAAAAACAGGGAGTGCCCGAGGCTTCGGCGAGCGCGAAGATTTGCAGGGCATCGGCGAGCGAGCCGGCGAGCGGCTTGTCAATGAAGACGGGTTTCTTCGCCTTGAACACCGGCGCGACCTGCGCGAGATGCGGTCGACCATCCACGCTTTCCAGCATGACGACGTCAACCCGGCTGAGCAGGGCGTCAATCGAGTCAACAATCTCAACCTGGAACTTGTCGCGAAGTTGTTTGGTGAATCCTTCGATGCGATCGCGACTGGAGGCGATGTCCGGGCTTCCCGCCGGAAAGGCCGCGACGACGCGAACGCCGGCAAGGTCCCCTTTGGCCTTCGGGTCGTTTAACAGGCTGGTAAAGGCGACGACGTGCGACGTGTCGAGGCCGATGATGCCGACCCGGATCGGCTTCGCCTCAGCAGGCTCATCGGCAAGGGCCGGAGACACGCAGGCAAGGCCAAGGGCGACCGCGGCAATCGTGTTGAGTCGTGACACGGGAGGGTCCGTCCGGGGCCTTGGGGGACTGGAAACGATCAAAACGAGGTTACGATCAGGCTACAGGGCGGGACGGGGGGTCGCAAGCGACAGGGCAAAGGGAAAAGGGAAAAGGGAAAAGGGAAAAGGGAAAAGGGAAAAGGGAAAAGGGAAAAGAAAGGGAAAAGGGAAAAGGGAAAAGGGAAAAGAAAGGGCATCAGTCATTCTTGAGCCGATCGGGGGCGTCGGGAATGAGGCGGGGAAGGGGTTGGTGGTCGGAGAGGAGGGTGGTGAGGGCGTGGGGATCAACGGGTTTGACAAGGTGGAGGTCAAGACCGGCCTCGCGAGACTGGAGGCGGTCGTCTTCGCGGCCGTAGCCGGTCAGGGCGACGAGAAAGGCGTCTTGCATGCCATTGATCTGTCGGATGCGACGGGCGACCTCGTAGCCGTCCATGCCAGGGAGGCCGATGTCGAGAAGAACGACGTCGGGCGGGTCGGTCGAGGCGAGGTCGAGTGCTGTCGGGCCGTCGTGGGCGACCTCGGCGCGGTGGCCGTTGGCGCGGAGGACCCGGGCGAGAATCCGGGCACCGGCGACGTTGTCGTCAACGACGAGAACGTGTTTTGGTCGGTTTTCGGCCGCGGGATCGATCGATCGGGAGGGGATTGGATCGCGCGCGAGTTCGAGAGACTCGGCCGGGGCGATCGGCAGGCGGACGGTGAAGGCGCTGCCGCATCCAAGGCCCGCGCTCTGGGCGGAGACACTGCCGCCGTGAAGCTCGACGAGGCGACGGACAAGCGTCAGGCCGATGCCGAGGCCCCCTTGAGAGCGGTCGAGCGAGCGGTCGGCCTGGGTGAAGAGGTCGAAGACCCGAGGGAGAAGCTCGGGAGCGATGCCGACCCCCGAATCGGTGACCTGGGCGACAACCTCATCGCCTTCGCGACGGACGGTCAGGTCAATCGATCCGCCGGGATCGGTGTACTTGGCGGCGTTGTTCAGGAGGTTGGCGAAAATCTGGTCGATCCGGGCCGAGTCGGCGAGAAGGCGAATCGAGCCTTCGGGAAGAGAGACGGAAAGCGTGTGTCGCGAGCCTTCAATCGTCGGCCGGGCCGTCTGAACGGAGCGGCGGACAACTTCAATCAAGTCAATAGTTTCCATGCGCAACTGAATTTTGCCGTTGCTGATCCGTGAGACATCAAGCAGGTCGTCGACGAGCCGGGTGAGGTGGCGGACCTGTTGCTCGGCGACGTCGCGCGATTGCTGGGCGGTGGCGGCGTCGGTCTCGGTCAGGCCGAGGAGATAAAGGGCGTTGAGGATCGGCGCCAGGGGGTTGCGTAGCTCGTGGGCGAGCATCGCCAGGAACTCGGTCTTGTGGTGGTCGGCGTCGCGGATCGCCCGATAGAGCCGGGCGTTGTCGATCGACGCGGCGGCCTGACGCGCGTAGAGTTCGATCAAGCGGGTTTCGCGGACACTGGGCTGATGAGGACGGGGGAAATACGTGGCGATCGAGCCGACAAGCTGACCGGTCCCGGTGAGCAAGGGGGTGCTGCAAACGGCGAGATAACCGGCCCGGCGCGCGGCGTTCAAATGAGGCGTCAAGACCGGGTCGGACGCGGCGTTCTCCACGACAAGGCCGCCGCTGATGATCGCGGTGATGGCGTTCTCGGGCGGCGCGGAATCGTCGTTGTCGTCGTTGTCGTTGTCGTTGTCGTTATTGAGTTCATCGAGCGAGAAGCCGACGCTGGCGGCGGTCGTCATGACGTCGCGGTCGCGGTCGTGAAGCATGAGGACGCCGCGATCAGTCCCTTGCATGCCGGTCACCGCGGCGATGACTTCCTCAAGAACGGCGGAGAGTTCCAGCGTGTTCGTGAGTCGCGAGACCAGGCCGTGAAGGCGGGTCATCTCGTCAAGCTGAACGGCCAGCTCGTCGCGGACGGCGGAGAGGTCGGCGTCATCGCGCCGGCGCTGAATGGCGGAGGCGAGGACGTTGGAGAGTGAGAGCAAAAAATGGACGTCATCTCGTGTGAACATTCTGGGGCGAGGGCAGAAGACGCCGAGCGTTCCATAAGGACGATTGCGTCCCTGGATGACGACACTGATGCCGCTGACGACGCCGTGGGCGAGGAGCATCGGCGGCGCCGTGAACCGGGTCTCGGCGTCGAGGTCGTTGACGACGATCGGCTGATTGGCCATCACCGTGAAGGCTTCGAGCGAGCTGTCGTCGGCCGAGAAATCAAGGCCGGGGATCGCGCTCAGGTTCCAGCCGACTCCGGCGCGAAGGACGAGGCGATCGGCCTCGGGCGTCAGTTCGTTGATGGCGACGAAATCCACTTCGAGTTCGCGGGCGGCCTGCCTTGCGGCGTCGTCGAGAAGGGCGTCAAGATCGGTCCCGCCGAGGGCGCGCTGGCCGAGATCGGCGACCGTCGCCTGTTGCGCGGCACGCTGACGCAACTGTTGCTCGGCCTTGACCCGCTCGGCGACGATCCGGGCGAGTTCATCAGCGCGAAGGGCGGCGGCCTCGGCGGCTTCACGCTCGCGGGCGGTTTCCTCGCGGAGGCGGGCGAGTTCCCAGAGGCGTTTCTCTTCGGCAAGGCCGCGCTCGTGCTCGCGGCGTTGATTGTCAAGCAACTGCCGGGCCTGGGTTTTCACCTGCATCGTCTTGCGGAAGAGATCGACGAAGACGGCGACCTTGGAGCGGAGCACGGCCGCGATGATCGGCTTCGACAGATAATCCACGGCGCCAAGGGCGTAACCCTTGAAGACCTGATTCTGTGAACTTTCGAAGGCGGTCAGGAAGATGATCGGCGTATGGCTGGACCGATCGCGCTCGCGGATCAGGGCGGCGGCCTCGAAACCGTCCATGCCGGGCATCTGGACATCCATGAGGATCACCGCGAAATCGCCGTCGAGAATCCGCCGGAGCGCCTCCTCGCCCGATCGAGCCTCGACGAGGTTCAGGGCCATGCCGTCAAGCACCGCGCGCAGGGCGACCAGGTTATTCGACTGGTCATCCACCAGGAGAATATCAACCTTTTCTTCGATCTCCATATCGTCGTGGCCCTTCTCGGCGGAAGCGTGAATCCTGATTCGATCGATCTGGAAGAGGGACGATGACCTTTCAGGGGAATGACCGAGGACCGAGGACCAAAGAAATTCCGTGAGCGAACCAGCGGGCCTTGACGAGACACGAGCGGACGGCGGGAGATCAAGAGGCGTTGCCGATTTTCGTCTCTCGGTCAAGGTGAGAACATTAGACCCTAGTCAGAAGTCGGTCGCGGGGCAAGGTCGGGGGCAACGGAGGCGGTGCGCTGAAGCCAGACGCGGAGGGTGGAGAGAAGCTGGTCGCTGCTCACGGGTTTGGCCAGATAGTCCGAGGCACCGGCGTCGAGGCATTTCTGACGGTCCTCCTTCAATGCCTTGGCGGTCAGGGCGATGATCGGCAAATTTTGAAACGGGTCGAGCTGGCGAATGGCGCGGGTGGTTTCGTAGCCGTCCATGCCGGGCATCATGATGTCCATCAAGACGGCGTCCATGTCGGGGACTTTCTGGAGCATTTCGAGCGCCTGCGTACCATTCTCAGCGCGGAAGACGACGACCTCCCAGCGTTCGAGCTTGCTCGTCAGGGCGAAGATGTTGCGCAGATCGTCGTCGACGATCAAGACCTTCTTGCCGGTCAGTTCCTGATCGACGGCCTGAACCTGGTGGAGCATCTGGCGGGTATCGGGGCGAAGGGCGGCCTCAACCCGGTGGAGAAAGAGCGCGGTCTTGTCAACGAGGTGCTCGATGGAGCGGACGTCCTTGACGATCGTGATCTCGGACATTTCGTCGAGCCGGGCCTTTTCCGAAGCGGTGAGGTCTCTGGCCGTGTAGACGACGACGCGGAGGTTCTGGGCGTCAACGTCGCGGCGGATTGTTTCCAGAAGCTCAAGGCCCCCCATGTCGGGCAGGCCGAGATCGAGAACGAGGCAGTCAAAGGGTTGCGATCGGAGCGCCTCAAGCGCCTCGGCGGCGGTGCCGACGGCGGTCGTCTTGACGTCCCCTCCGCCGATCGCGGCGACGATGCTGGAGCGTTCGAGGTCGTTATCCTCAACGACGAGAAGGTTCTTCTCGCCGCGATCGAGAAAGACCTTGAGACCGGCGAAGGCGTCGTCGAGCGCCTTGCGGGTCACGGGCTTCTTCAAGAAGGCGTAGGCGCCGAGCTTCATTCCCTGAAGCCAGCTATCATCCACCGAAATAATATGAATGGGAATGTGCCGGGTGCTCGGGTCGTGCTTGAGGCGGTCAAGGACGACCCAGCCGTCCATGTCGGGCAGGCGAAGGTCGAGGGTAATGGCCGCCGGCCGGAGTTCGTGCGCGAGTTCCAGCGCCATCTCGCCGAAGGACGTGACAACGGCCTTGAAGCCCATTTCATGGGCCTTGTCAACGAGGATGCCCGAGAACGGCTGTTCATGTTCGACGATGAGGATCACTCGATCGTCTGGCCCGATCGGGTCGCGGTGATCGGCTGTGGATTCGGGGCGGGGCTGGGGTTCGGATCGAGAAGGCAAGGCGATCTCGGAGGCGCGTGAGGTCAGGGCGGGCATCGAGGCGCCGCCGATCGTCGCGGGGCGATAGGAGGATGGCAGGTATTCGGTCGCGATGAAGAGCGTGAACGTGCTGCCGATGCCCAGGGTGCTCTGAACGCGGATCTCGCCGCCGAGAAGACGGGCGATTTCTCGGCTGATCGAGAGGCCGAGGCCCGTCCCGCCGTATTTCCGGCTCGTTCCGGTGTCGGCCTGCTGGAAGGGCTCAAAAATCACGCGGAGCTTGTCGGGCGGAATGCCGATCCCCGAATCGGTGACCGAGAAGGCGAGGACCCGAGAGGCCCGCGTCAGGACCGGATGATCGGCGCTCCAGCCGGTTGACGCCGACTCGATCCTGAGGCAGACCTGGCCGCGCTCGGTGAACTTGAAGGCGTTCGAGAGGAGGTTTCTGAGGATCTGCTGAAGGCGCTTGGAATCGGTCGCCACGGCTCTCGGCAGGCTCGCCGAAAGCTCGACCGCGAGGACGAGACCTTTCGTCTCGGCCACGGGGCGGAAGGTCCGCTCGACGTACTCGCGAAGGTCGCCAAAGGAGACGTCGCCGACGTCGATGGCCATCGTTCCCGACTCGATCTTGGCCATGTCGAGAATATCGTTGATGAGCGAGAGGAGGTCGGAGCCCGACGCATAAATCGTCTGCGCGAACTCGCGTTGCTTCTCGGTGAGGTTCCGCTCGGTGTTCTCGGAAAGCATCTCGGAGAGGATCAAGAGGCTGTTGAGCGGCGTTCGCAACTCGTGAGACATGTTGGCGAGGAACTCACTTTTGTACTTGGACGTGAGCGCCAGTTGCTCGGCCTTTTCCTCAAGTTCCTGCTTGGCAAGCTCGATCTCGCGGTTCTTCCCTTCGACGTGCGATTTTTGCGTGGAAAGCTGGCCGGCCTTGGTTTCCAGCTCCTCGTTGGCGCGGCGGAGTTCGTCTTGCTGGCGGCGGAGAAGGTCTTCGGACTGCTGAAGGGTCGCGGCCTGTTTTTCGAGGCGGGTGTTGGTCTGGCGAAGTTCTTCCTGCTGGGTCGTCAACTCCTCGGCGAGCGATTGCGACTGCGAGAGAAGGGCCTCGGTTCGCATGTTGGCGGCGATCGTGTTGAGAACAATCGCGATCGTCTCGGTGATCTGGTCGAGAAGGCTGAGGTGAATCGCCTTGAAGAAATGAAACGAGGCAAGCTCGATGACGGCCTTGACCTGACCTTCGAAGATCACGGGAAGCACGACGATGTTCAGCGGCGGGGCGTCGCCGAGGCCGGAGTTGATTCGGACGTAATCGCCGGGAACGTCGCCGATGAGGATGCGTTCCTTCTCGAAGGCACACTGACCGACCAGCCCTTCGCCGACGCGGAACTCAGTGCGAAGGCCCTTTCGTTCGCGATAGGCGTAGGTGCTTGTCAGGCGAAGGACGGGTTCGTGCTCGACCTGTTCCATCATGTAGAAGACGCCGTGCTGGGCCGAGACGACCGGGGCAAGCTCGGAGAGGATCAGCTTGGTGACCGGCATCAGGTCGCGCTGGCCTTGAAGCATCCGGGTGAACTTGGCGAGGTTGGTCTTGAGCCAGTCCTGTTCGGTATTTTTCTGGGTCGTGTCCTTGAGGTTGCGGATCATCTCGTTGATCGTGTCCTTGAGGGCGGCCATCTCACCCTGAGCTTCGAGGGCGATCGAACGGGTCAAATCCCCCTTGGTCACGGCCGTGGCGACGTCGGCAATGGCGCGAACCTGGGTCGTCAGGTTCGCGGCAAGCTGGTTGACGTTCTCGGTCAGTCCTTTCCAGGTTCCCGCGGCGCCGGGGACCTTGGCCTGACCGCCAAGCTGCCCCTCGACACCCACCTCGCGGGCGACGGTCGTGACCTGTTCGGCGAAGGTGGCGAGGGTGTCGGTCATCTCGTTGATCGTCTCGGCGAGCGCGGCGATTTCGCCCTTGGCCTCGACGAAGAGTTTGCGCTTGAGATCGCCATTGGCGACAGCCGTGACGACCTTGGCGATCCCGCGGACCTGATCGGTGAGGTTGCCCGCCATCCGGTTCACGCTATCGGTGAGATCCTTCCAGACTCCGGCGACGCCCCGGACCTGCGCCTGACCGCCAAGCTGCCCCTCGGTGCCGACCTCGCGCGCCACGCGGGTCACTTCCGAGGCGAAGCTATTCAATTGATCGACCATCGCGTTGATCGTGTTTTTGAGCTGGAGGATCTCGCCTTTGACGTCGACGGTGATCGTCTTCGAGAGGTCTCCGTTGGCGACGGCCGTGGTGACCTCGGCGATGTTGCGGACCTGGTCGGTGAGGTTGCCCGCCATGCTGTTGACGTTATCGGTGAGGTCTTTCCAGACCCCGGCGACGCCGCGAACCTGAGCCTGGCCGCCAAGACGCCCTTCGGAACCGACCTCGCGGGCCACGCGGGTCACTTCCGAGGCGAAGCTATTGAGCTGATCGACCATCGCGTTGATGGTGTTCTTGAGTTCGAGGATCTCGCCGCGAACGTCGACGGTGACCTTCTTGGTGAGGTCGCCATTGGCCACCGCCGTGGTGACCTCCGCGATGTTGCGGACCTGGCCGGTGAGGTTGCCCGCCATGCTGTTGACGCTATCGGTGAGGTCTTTCCAGACGCCGCCGACCCCCTGAACCTTGGCCTGACCGCCAAGCTGCCCCTCGGTGCCGACCTCGCGCGCCACGCGGGTCACTTCCGAGGCGAAGCTGTTCAACTGATCGACCATCGCGTTGATCGTGTTCTTGAGTTGAAGGATCTCCCCCTTCACGTCAACGGTCACTTTCTTGCGAAGGTCGCCGTTGGCGACGGCCGTCGTGACCTCCGCGATGTTGCGGACCTGGCCGGTGAGGTTTCCGGCCATGCCGTTGACGGAGTCGGTCAGGCCCTTCCAGACTCCCGCGACGCCTCGAACGATCGCCTGGCCGCCAAGCTGGCCTTCGGAGCCGACCTCAAGCGCGACGCGGGTCACTTCCGAGGCAAAACTGTTCAACTGCTCAACCATCGTGTTGATGGTGTCCTTGAGTTGCGAGATCTCCCCCTTGACGTCGACGGTGATCTTTTTCGAAAGGTCGCCGTTGGCGATCGCCGTCGAGACCTCGGCGATGTTGCGGACCTGCGCGGTGAGGTTGCTGGCCATCAGGTTGACGTTATCGGTGAGGTCTTTCCAGGTTCCCGCGACCCCTTCGACCTTCGCCTGACCGCCGAGTTTTCCCTCGGTGCCGACCTCGCGCGCCACGCGGGTCACTTCCGAGGCGAAGCTGTTCAACTGATCGACCATCGTGTTGATCGTGTCTTTCAGCTCAAGGATCTCGCCACGGACGGGGACGGTGATCTTTTTCGAGAGGTCGCCGCTGGCAATCGCGGTCGCGACCTCGGCAATGTTGCGAACCTGGCCGGTGAGGTTTCCGGCCATGCTGTTGACGTTGTCAGTGAGGTCTTTCCAGACGCCCGCGACGCCTCGAACCTGAGCCTGGCCGCCAAGACGCCCTTCGGAACCGACCTCGCGCGCCACGCGGGTCACTTCCGACGCGAAATTGTTGAGCTGATCGACCATCGTGTTGATCGTGTCTTTCAACTCAAGGATCTCGCCACGGACATCCACGGTGATCTTCTTCGAGAGGTCTCCGTTGGCGACGGCCGTCGTGACCTCGGCGATATTACGGACCTGGCCGGTGAGGTTCCCGGCCATGCCGTTGACGCTATCGGTGAGATCCTTCCAGACCCCGGCGACCCCCTGAACCTTCGCCTGACCGCCGAGTCGCCCTTCGGAACCGACCTCGCGGGCGACGCGGGTCACTTCCGAGGCGAAGCTATTCAACTGATCAACCATCGTGTTGATCGTGTCTTTCAGCTCAAGGATCTCGCCCTTGACCGGGACGGTGATCTTCTTCGAGAGGTCGCCGTTGGCGACGGAGGTCGTGACCTCGGCGATGTTGCGGACCTGGCCGGTGAGGTTCCCGGCCATGCTGTTGACGCTATCGGTGAGATCCTTCCAGACGCCGCCGACCCCCTGCACCTGCGCCTGACCGCCCAGCTTCCCCTCGGTGCCGACCTCGCGCGCCACGCGGGTCACTTCCGAGCCAAAGCTGTTCAATTGGTCGACCATCGTGTTGATCGTGTTTTTGAGCTGGAGGATCTCGCCTTTCACGTCGACGGTGATCGTTTTTGAGAGGTCGCCATTGGCGACGGCCGTGGTGACCTCGGCGATATTACGGACCTGGCCGGTGAGGTTTCCGGCCATCTCGTTGACGCTATCGGTGAGGTCTTTCCAGACCCCGGCGACGCCGCGAACCTGAGCCTGGCCGCCGAGGCGTCCTTCGGAACCGACCTCGCGGGCGACGCGGGTCACTTCCGAGGCGAACGAGCCAAGCTGGTCGACCATCGTGTTGATCGTGTCTTTCAGCTCCAGGATCTCGCCGCGAACGTCGACGGTGATCTTTTTCGAGAGGTCGCCATTGGCGACGGCGGTCGTCACCTGGGCGATGTTGCGCACCTGGGCGGTGAGGTTTCCGGCCATGCTGTTGACGCTGTCGGTGAGGTCTTTCCAGGTGCCGGCGACGCCGCGGACCTCGGCCTGACCGCCGAGTTTCCCCTCGGTGCCGACCTCGCGCGCCACGCGGGTCACTTCCGAGGCGAACGAGCCAAGCTGGTCAACCATCGTGTTGACAGTCTGGCTGACCCGGAGGAATTCGCCCTTGAGGGGGGTTCCATCCTGTTCAAGGGGAATCTGCTGCGAGAGGTCCCCCTTGGCCACGGCGCCGATGACCCGGGCGACTTCCTCGGTGGGGCGAACGAGGTCTTCAATCAAGTTGTTGACCGACTCGATGCGTTGCGCCCAGGCGCCCGTGGCGGTGCCGACGTTGGCGCGTTGCGAGATCCGGCCGTCCTTGCCGACGACCCGGGCAATCCGGGCGGTCTCGGCCGTGCTGTATTCGAGAAGATCAGCAAGGTCGTTAAAGGCATCGGCAATCGCGGCGCCGACGACCGAGCTGTCGATCGACATGCGGACGCCGAAGTCCCCTTTTTTAAGCGCCTTGAGGGCTTCCAGAAGCGAACGGCCGTCAGCCTGGCCATTGGCCGCGGAAGATCCGCCGACAGATCCAGGCTCAACGGCCGGGACGGTTTCACCACTTGCCGCCGCCCCAGAGCCTGGCGTCTGCTTCTTTGCCACGATCGAATCCTCCAGGCCGAGTGACGTCGCGAGGACGCGTCTCAAGGCCCAAGACCCCAGGTCAGACCACAAAGCGACCCGAACCGCTCAAGTTTAGCAGGTGAACAGGGCCGCTTCACAAGTCTGTCCTCGTTCGTGTCCCCTTTGAGACGAAAGCGAGGACAAAGTCGGGCCTTCCCGACGCGCCCCGTTCGAGCGACCGATCCATCCCACGAGATCATGCCGACATGCGGGCAAGACCTCACCGAGACCGGTGTGAATGTCGCGTCGTTCACGCAACGGCAGGCGCGAAGTTGACGTAAATGCGGGGTTGGATTGATGTAAGGATGAGTCAACGGGGGCAGTTGACTTTCGTAAGGGAAATGAAAAATTTTGGCGAAGTGTCATTGCCGAGAGACGGCGCGCCGGTTCATAATCCAGACATTCCTGAAGATACCCGTCTCAAGAATCTATTCGGACGTAGGACCCGAATCCTGGGTCACGATCGCCATTTCCGAATCGGCCCCGCAATTTTCTGATGCGTTCAAGGATTGCCGAGGGCTTTCGAGGAATCGATCGGACCGATCCGATCAGGAAGTTCCACGTCGAAGCTTCGCGCCCACGGAACGGATCGAAGTCTGGCAAATCTTTTCAAACCTTTTGGAGTTCGATGCGATGCGACAGGCACACCGTGGTCTTTCTGGCCAATCCGTGCTGGCGTTCACGATGATCGCCGTTCTGAGTGGTTTCGCTGTTGGTTGTGGCGAGCAGCAGACCGCGACAAGTCCGGCCGCGGACACCACGGTGAAGGCGAATGAGTCAAACGCCGCGGCCTGGGCGAAGGTGAAGGACGAGCGGAAAACCGCGAGTCCGAAAAAGTAAGCGCGTCACCAAGGGGCAACCTCGCCGTATCACCTTTTGCGCAAGACCATGCCATGAAGCCCTTCCGGCATCCTTTTTCTTATCGACGAAGGGTTTTTCAGAGCGTGTCAACGTGGTCCGACCACGCCGTCGTGGGTTGGATCGGGGACGTAGTCATCCATTTTTCCAAGCAAGCAAGCAAGCAAGCAAGCAAGAACGAGAGGTCTGACATGAGATCGCCGGTTCGCCGTGGTTTTACGCTCATTGAATTGCTCGTGGTGATCGCGATCATCGCCGTCTTGATCGCCCTGCTCCTCCCCGCCGTTCAGGCCGCGCGCGAAGCCGCGAGGCGTTCGCAGTGCGTGAACAACCTGAAGCAGATCGGCCTCGGCCTGCACAACTATCATCAGGGGGTCAACGCCTTTCCGATGGGCGCGACCTGGAACAACGGGACCGGCCAGCAGAATCCCTGGGGACAGTGGAGCGCCCAGGCGATGATGATGCCGTACATGGAAATGCAACCGCTCTACAACGCGGCCAACTTCAACGGCCCGATTGACGACGGCGGCTACTGGTACGCCGCCAACACCACGGTCAACCTGAAGACCGTGAACACGTTCATGTGCCCCTCCGACGGCAACGTGGGTCCACTCAGCGGCAATCTGAACAATTACTATGGAAGCGTCGGCACGACCGCGCAGGCGGGGTTCCAACAGTCCACCGGCCTCTTTGCCTTCCGGACCTGCTACACGATGGCCAACGTGCTCGACGGCACGTCGAACACGGTCGCCTTCTCCGAGTGTCTGGTCGGTCCAGGAGGCATCCCGGGGGCCTCGCGATCCCTATCGAAAATCAGCGTCGGCGAGCCGACCTACGCGGACGTTTCCACGACCGTTCCGGTCGGAACCGCCGCGCCAGGAACGACTCTGCCGGCCGGTCTCGCGGCGTGCAACACGTCGACCAACACGGCCACGGCCCGAGGTCTTCGCTGGGCCGGTGGCGACACGAATTTTACTCTCTTTAACACCATCATTCCGCCAAACTCGAAGCAGTACCTCTGGGGCGCCTGCAAGAACGGCGGCGGTGGTGTTGACGAGTCGGAATACGTGATCGCCCAGAGCAACCACTCCGGCGGCGTGAACTGCCTGATGGCCGACGGCAGCGTCCGGTTCATCAAGGACTCGATCAACTGGGGCACCTGGTGGGCGATCGGCACCAAGGCCAACGGTGAGGTCGTCGACGCCTCCAGCTATTGACCTCTCTGGAAACCAGAGCCTTTCTTGAAGGAGGGGATGTCCCTTACCCTGGGGCATCCCCTCTTTTTTTAACTATGTGGATTCGCGCGACAATTTCCTTCGGGAACGAGTCGTCCCGGCAGGACTCGAACCTGCGCTATCCTGTGTGTAAGACAGGCGTCCTGGCCGCTGGACGACGGGACGTTGGCCGGAGTGAGAGAGAAAACGCGATCCATTGCGGGTCTGGGAGTTGAACCCAGCCTGCCGAGTTTATGAGACTCAGCCGGGCGCCGGCCCCCCCGCAAACAACACGTGACGCATTCGTCGCCTCTTGATTTTCATCATCCGCGCGGGAATCGAACCCACCTCTCCGGCTTGAGAAGCCGATATCCTCGCCGATAGACCAACGGGTGAGCCTTTCTTCACGAGACGCATGTTTATCTTCCTCACGAGCAGCGCCCCCGAGGGGATTCGAACCCCTGATCTCCTCGCTGACAACGAGGCGAGCACTCCAGGCTGCTCCGCGAGGGCGGCGAAACAGCGATCTTGAAGGCGCTGTCAAGATCGATATGAGTCAGACCTTGGATCGAGGCGAAAGGTTCGCGCCAGGTCTTCAAAATCGGCCGCGCGGATTCGCTTGCTTTCGGCGCGGCCTCTCGCTGGATCTTCCGAGGCAAGCCAGCCTGATCTTGAATTCCAAGTTCAATGCATACTCAAATGTCAGGACCCAAGGTTCTGGCCCTTGGGTCGACGATGCCGCGAGCGTTCTCGGCGGGCTGCGGAGATTCGAGCGGGTCGACTCGGTCTGTCTCGGATTCGGTTTCTGGGGTTGAGGTGTTGTCCGGTTCGACAGGCTCGGGAAAGACCCCCTCGGGCGCGGGAGAAATCGTCCGGGGATCTTCCAGGCCCGAGGCGGGAGTTTTGGATTCGAGAGGTTGGCTCATCAGGTGGGCTCCATCGAGAGCGGGGAAACGCCACAAAGGTCAAGGCAGGCATGATCGATCGTAGCGAACCGCGATCAGTCTTCGTGGATCTCAACATCGTGCGACTTCGCGGCGCGTTTGATCCGCCCCTTGATCGTCTCAACCTCGTCCTTGCTGTATTTGGCCGCGTTGTCCTTGTGATGGATGTAATTCCAGGCCGCTCGGATGTGCTCGGCCGAGTCGATCGGGTATTTCTTGTTGACGGGGTCGGCGAAGGTCACGTCGCCATACTCGTGCTCGCCGCGTTCGGGATTCACGTCCTCACGTCGCTTGATCGACTTCGCCACGGGTCACCTCACTTTTGCCACGGTCGTTGGACGCTCAAGACGAAAATTCTTCACGCAAAAGGCACGCCGAATCGTCAAGCCGGGCAATCGGCATGATCGGCAAATTGCGATCGCGTTCCACAAATGGGATCAGAAAGGTCGCGCCATTCGCGCTAAAGACTGCCGAAAAATCGAGATATCTTCCGCGACCGCTCTTTTCCCGATTTTTGGAGCTCAGGATGAGCCGACTCTTCATTTTCGGACTCGCCACTGTCTTGCTATCAGGCTGTAGCGTACTGGATCGGATCGACATGACGATTCAGCGCCTCGACAGCACCAACAGCCAGCTCGCCAAGACCAGCGAACAACTGGCGGCGATGAATCAGCAGATGGCCGAATCCAAAGCGCTGCTGACCGAATCAAACCGCCTCGTCGTCGAGTCCAACAGCCGGGTCGCGGCGAGCATGGAGACCATCACCAAATCCAGCGGAAAGATCGACGAATCCAACGCCAACATGCTCAAAACGAATGAACTGATGAAAACCACGCTTTCCGGCATGAGCACAACGAATCAACACATCGAGCGAAGCAACGCAATGCTCGCGGAGATGAACCAGAAGATGGGTGTGATGGTCAAGACGATCGAGAAGATTCCAGGAATGAAGCCGTGACGAGACAAGTGGATTAACATTCTCGACGTTTCGACACACTTCGCTCGGGGGAACGGCGATTTGGCGACCTTTGCAATCTGCCTTCTCCCGGTGCCGAGTGTCGCCCTGAGTGCGCTGGCGCTGGCCAGACGCCTTCAGAAGCGGGGGCATTCGGTCTGGATCATCAGCACGCCCGACCTGGAAATGACGGCACGCGCCGAGGGTGCCGGGTTTTTGCCGGTCCTGTCTGGACTCTTTCGGTCGGGGAGTCTGGTCAAGGATCTGGAACGCATCGCGACCTTGACCTGGCTCGAAAAACTCAGGGAAGTGCGCCGGGCCACGCAAGCGTACCGGGCGAGCATGGATGCGATGCTGAAGGCTGGTGAGAACGACCTGGATCGCGCCTTCGATCAGATCAGGCCCGACCTCGCGCTCTTCTATTCGGACATTCCGAACCTGATCGTCGGGCCGTTGGTCGCGCTCCGGCGGGGACTGCGTTGCGCGTATGTGACACCGCTTTTCTCGTCGTATGAAAGCGCGAGTTCGCCGCCGTTGATGACGGGAGTTGTGCCGAGGCCGGGATTCTGGGGACGCTTCGCGGTTCGAACCGCCTGGAAGCGGTATCTCTGGATTCGCAACATTTCCTGGCGCATCAGCATCTGGATCGGCTTTGATGTGGATCTGGGCCGCTATTTGAAACTCATGATGCCCGCGCCCGGGTCGCCCGGCTGGCCGGTGAACTGGAGCTGCTTCGTCGCGCCCAAGCTCACGCTTCCCGAATTCTTTCTCGCCCCCCGCGCACTCGACTTTCCCGACGAACAGCGCGCCGATCGTCACTGGCTCGGCTGGACCCTCAATGACGCACCGGCCGACCTTGCCTTTCCCTGGGAACGGCTCGACCGGACCAAAACGATTGTTTATTGCTCTCTGGGAACGATGTCACTGACGACCGTCTCCCGGCCCAATCGGATTGCCTTTTTTCAGGCGGTTCTTGATGCGATCTCGGCCCGACCGCATCTACAACTGGTGCTGGCCACGAGCGGCGGAGTCGGCCCAGGGGACCTTCGGATTCGAGACGAGAATGCTATCGTGGTCAATCGACTTCCGCAACTTGAAATTTTGAAGCGCACTCAGTTAATGATCACGCACTGCGGCTTAAATTCCCTGATGGAATGTGCCTCGCTGGGCGTGCCGATGATCGCCGTTCCGCTCGCCTTTGATCAATTTGGGAACGCGGCGCGGGTGCTTTACCACGGCCTCGGCCTTCGGGGCGACTTCGGTCGGACAACAGCCGACTCGATCGGTCGGCTCGTCGACGCCGTGCTTGCCGACGTGAACATCAAGGAGCGTTCTGCGGCGATGGCGGCTCTCGCGCGAGACTCCGTGTCTTCCGAAACGGCGATCGCGGCGCTGGAAGTTTTGGCCGAGGCACAGTGAGTGGAAAAGTAGCCCAGGAGGGATTCGAACCCTCAAACACCTGTTTCTGAAACAGGCGGCTTTGCCAGTTTGCCTACCAGGCCGTCGTTCTCAAGTTCCGGGGGCTGGAATCGAACCAGCGGCCTCCGCGTTCAGAGCGCGGCGTCACGACCAACCGCAACTGCCCCGGAATCCCGGCACGTTATCGATCAAGACACCTCTCGATTCGTTTGAGTTCGGGGGGCGGGAATCGAACCCGCGGACTCCCGGTTCAAAGCCGGGGATTTCTACCAGCAGAAACTACCCCCGAATCGAATGCGTCCCGCGGGAGTCGAACCCGCCTGTCCGGTTTGGAAGACCGGTGCCTCGGCCGCTCGGCCAGAGACGCATTGGCAATCGTTTTTCCAATCGAGCGGAAGGGGAGGGAGTTGAACCCCCAAGGCTGAATGCTCGCCCGAGTTCGAGTCGGGTGCCGTCGCCAATCGGCTTGCCCTTCCGTTGTTTTCCGTCAAAATTGCTCCAGCACCGGGGGCAGGAATCGAACCTGCGTGGTCCTCATTAACAGTGAGGTGCGTCGGCCAGCGGACGCCGCCCCGGTCTCGCTCGATTGATCCAAAACGATGGGACCCGAGGGACTTGAACCCTCACCTGCCCGGTTAAGAGCCGGGTGTGCTGCCGCTAACACCTGAGTCCCTTTTGAATCGAGTCGGCCCGGAAGGAGTTGAACCTTCGTCTCCCGGTTATCGGCCGGGTGCTCTGCCCTTGAGCGACGGGACGAACGGACGACTGGGGCCGGAGGGATTCGAACCCCCACCGAACGGATTAAAAGTCCGCCGTGCCGCCGTTACACCACGACCCCGTGAGATGATTCAGGGGCGTGCGTTTCAAGACGTTCATAATTCACCTCGCTATCAATTTTTGAAGCTTTCAAGAGTCGGGGCGGTCGGATTTGAACCGACGATCTCCTGGTCCCAAGCCAGGCGGATTCCCAGGCTTTCCCACGCCCCGAAACGTGCTTATAAAGGCAATCAAGCAGCCCGTGAGGGAGTCGAACCCTCCTCACCGCCTTGAAAGGGCGGTATCCTCAAACCGATAGACGAACGGGCCGACGAGTCGGATTTGTCCGAGCAAAAGGCAAAAGTGGGCCGGGTGGCGCTCGAATCCACGTCCGCGGCTTTTCAGGCCGCCGCTAAACCGTCTCAGCTACCGGCCCATGGAATGGAGCAAGAGCAACAAAAAAGCCCGGCTGTCGAGTGGATGACACCGAGCCGGGCCGAGGAACGGTCGAGTTCGTGCCGGTCGGGTGTCACAATCTTTTGGGAAATCCGGGGCGCGGGGCGGCAAGGCGACCCGCGTTCGGATTTTGCGTCGATCGTGGTTCCAACCCGGCGGACATCGTGACCTCGTTTCCCGTTGCTTCTGGCCTTCGCCGCGTCAAGTACGCCTTCTGGACGCGGCGACCGCCGAAGATGTTCGCGCGGAATCGAAATTAGCGCGAGAGTTTGGCAATCCGGTCGGCGGCGAGACGCCCCTGGGTGGTGTCGCGGAAGTCCTGGACGATCTCGCGGTAGAAGGCCAAGGCCCCTGCGGTCTTGCCGGCGCGTTCGAGGTCCATCGCGGCGTTGAGCTTGCTCTCGGCGCGCCAGAGCGAGGTCGCCAGGGCACGCGCGGTTTGCTCGTTGAGGCGAAGCTGTCGGGTCGCGTTTTCCTCGTTCTGCTTGCTGACAAGCTCGCGGGCCTCGTCGAGAATCCGGCGGGCGTCGGCGCGGGCCTCGGCGGCGCTGCGGCTCTCTTCAAGGAGGGCCTCGGACAGGAGCAGTCGCTCGGTCTCGGCGCGGCGGAGGCGCGCGACCCGGCCGTCGGTCTCGTTCGCGTAAGAGAGCGAGGCAAACCGATCGGTGGGTGGGGCGACCAGGGACTTGAGGAAGGTTTCGATGCGGAGTCGGCTCGTGGCGGAGAGTTCAAAGAACTTCTGGGCGGAACTTCTCGCCTGGCCGTCGTGATGCGCGACCGCCTCGTCAAGGGTCCGGGCGCGGCCGTCGTGGAGGTAAGGCCCGGAGTCGCGGAAGCCCCAGAGCGGCGGCGTCCGCCATTCATCAGGCTGGGCGCTGCCGGGCGAAAAGCCGTCGCCGTAGTATTCGCCACCGTCGTTGAGGCTCTGACCCATCCGATGAAGCAAGAGGTCGCTGTAAACGTTCTTGAGGTCGCCGAGGTCGGGCGCGTGGCAATCCGCGCAGCCGACGGCCTTGAACCGCTCGCGGCCTTCCTCAAGCAACTGCGCTCCTTGCGTGCTGCTCGGCTGGATCGAAACCGGGGCGGGGAGCGTCCTTACATAGGCAATCAGGGAGTCGCAATCAGCCTGAGAGAGATCCATTCCTTTTGGCTTTTCGTAAGGCTTCAAGGGGGAGCTCGCCTGATGCTCGCCGGGGACTTCCAGGCCCAGCTCCCCCGCGCAGGCGACAAGCACGAACTCGCGGAGGCTCCCTGTCTGTGCCTTCCAGCCGAACCGGCCGACCCGACCCCGGCCGAGGTCGCGAATTCGGCCTCGGACCGAAATATCCTGATCACTGGCAACCCCTTCGAGAACGCTCACCGGGACCGAATCAATCCAGCCGGCGCCAAAGAGCGGCGGCGTGTTCCGTTCCGAGATGGAGAGTCGGACGGACTGTTCGTCCCGTTCCACGTTGTATGTCCTCGCCGCGGAGGCCGACCTGCGAACGATTGCGGCCATCTCCTCGACGACACCAACGGGGGCCTTCGCTCCGTTCGACCGCGCGACACCAAAATTGGGTGTGTTCGTCGTCGACGACTCATCGCTTTCGAGCAACAAATCGCGAAGCCAGCCGGCGTATTCCGGCTCGACCCCCGACCGATGGAGCACGACGCTTCGCGCCTTGAGGAAGCCGGGATGAATCGAGCCGATCCGCCGCCGCTCCCTGGCCTTGCCGACCTCGTCATTCTGAAAACCGCGCGCGCTGATTACCGACAGGATCACGGCGTTCTTGTTCGACGGCCCCGCGCCTCCTGGAGCGCCCAGGCCGTGACAGGCGATGCACGACGAATCGTTGAAGACCGGGCCAAGGCCGTCTCCTTCATGACTCCTCGGATCGCCGGGGACCCACTCTCGCGCGAAAATCTCGGCCCCTCGGGCGAGAAGTCCCGGTTCCGTCTTCGATTCGGCGCGCGCCGCGATCGGCGCGACCAACGCCGAAAACACGAGCAGCGACGCCCAGCGCACGACCGCCGTCTGAGTGGTGATCACGTTGTTATCCTCGACAGAAGAACACCGAGTTGAGAGCCGAACGGCCCAAACCCGGAAACGAGATTGAGAGGGGTACCAAGGAGGAAGACGAACACCTCGACAAGGAAATTCGGTCGGAACTTCGCCTGCGACTGGAATCGTCAACCTTATTTATTGCCGAAGGGGGAGTTCAGGAGTCGTCCGAAAGGCTATCCGCTCGTTGGCGATTTCCGTAAACTGAGACCCGATCAGGAGCCTGAAACGAGCGACGACGACGGAGTACGTCCCCGATGCGAAAGCCCGAGATGACCGACCTGACTGACGACCGATCGGCGACGAAGGACATCCGCATGACGGAAGGTCGACCCGCCTGGAACGGCCGCGATCCGTCGGCCCCGCTGAGCAAGAACGGCCACCTCCTCAAGTGGGTCGAGAAGATGGCGAGGCTCACCCAGGCCGCCGCCATTCACTGGGTCGACGGCTCGCAGGCTGAGTACGACACGCTCTGTGCCAGACTCGTCGACAGCGGCACCTTCGTCAAGCTGAACGAGGACCTCTGGCCAGGCTGCTATTATGCGCGGTCCGACCCGTCGGACGTCGCCCGGGTGGAAGATCGGACGTTCATCTGTTCACTCTCGAAGGATGCGGCGGGGCCGACGAATCACTGGGAAGACCCGTACACGATGCGCCGGAAGCTCAAGGAGCTTTTTGGCGGCGCGATGCGAGGGCGGACGATGTACGTCCTCCCCTTCAGCATGGGGCCGGTCGGCTCGCCGATGTCAAAGATCGGCGTTCAGTTGACTGATTCGCCCTATGTTGTCGTGAGCATGCGCATCATGGCCCGGATTGGATTGCCGGTCATTGCCGAGATCGACAAGGGGGAAAAACGCGTCGTCCCCTGCATGCACACCGTGGGGGCTCCGCTTGGTCCGGGCAAAAAAGATGTGCCCTGGCCGTGCAACCAGGAGAAATACATCGTCCATTTTCCCGAGACGCGGGAGATCTGGTCGTATGGGTCGGGCTATGGAGGGAATGCCCTGCTCGGCAAGAAATGCTTCGCGCTGCGGATCGCCTCGAACATCGCGCGCGACGAGGGGTGGATGGCCGAGCATATGCTCATTCTCGGCGTGGAAGATCCGAACGGGGAAAAGACGTATGTGACGGCGGCGTTTCCGTCGGCCTGCGGCAAGACGAATTTCGCGATGCTGATTCCCCCGGCGGGCTTCGAGGGGTGGAAGGTCTGGACCGTCGGCGATGACATTGCCTGGCTCAAGCCCGATGCGCAGGACCGCCTGAGGGCAATCAATCCCGAGGCTGGGTTCTTTGGTGTCGCGCCGGGGACGTCGTGGAAGACAAATCCAAACGCGATGGCCGCGCTCTCGCGGAACTCGATTTTCACGAACGTGGCGCTCACGCCCGAGGGGGGCGTCTGGTGGGAGGGGATGACCGACGAGCCGCCGGCCGAATGTCTCGACTGGCAGGGGAACCGCTGGACGCCCGAAATCGCCAAAAAAACAGGAGCCAAGGCCGCGCATCCGAACTCGCGGTTCACGACCCCCGCGTCGCAATGTCCGACGATGGATCCGGCCTGGGAAGATCCCGAAGGAGTGCCCGTCAGCGCGATCATCTTCGGGGGTCGCAGGGCGTCGACGATCCCGCTGGTGTATCAGGCGTTTAACTGGAGCGCAGGGGTTTATCTCGGCGCGACGGTTGGGTCGGAGATGACGGCGGCGGCGGCGGGGGTCGTCGGCAAGGTGAGACGCGACCCGATGGCGATGCTGCCGTTTTGCGGGTATCACATGGGCGATTACTTCCGGCACTGGATTCGAATGCAGCGCTCGCTTTCGGAAACGCCGCGGATCTTTCACGTCAACTGGTTCCGCAAGGATGCCGACGGCGAATTCATCTGGCCGGGCTATCGGGAAAATATGCGGGTTTTGAAATGGGTCGTCGACCGCGCCCACGGCCGCGCCGCGGGGCAAGAAACGCCGATCGGCTGGATGCCCTCGTACGAGTCGATCGAATGGAAGGGGCTTGACTTCCCCAAGGAGAAGTTTGATCAGTTGCAAGCGCTGGACCGCAATGCCTGGCGTTCGGAAGTCCTCGGCCACGAGGAGCTTTTCATCGAACTTCATGACCGCCTCCCCCCCGAAACGATCTACGAACGCGAACTCCTGATCTGCCGGCTCTGAGCGTCGGAGCGGCACCCCCTCGCCTCACCTTCTCCTCGGCTTTATACTTGCGGGCGGCGACGTTCCAGGCAGAGCGTCCCGCCCACTCCGAGCCGTGCCAATCGTATCGAAGTCGAGGGGATTCGTCTGATGGCGACCGTGACCCCGCGCTCGGGAATTCAGAGCGAGCGGCTGCTCTCGTTGTATCGGACAATGCAAACGATCCGACGCACCGAGGAGCACCTGGCGCGCGCGCATCAACGCGGCCTTGTGCATGGAGCTTGTCACACGTATGTCGGTCAGGAAGCGATCGCCGCGGGCGTTTGCGCTCATTTAAACACTGACGACACGGTTTTCAGCACGCATCGCGGCCACGGCCACGCGCTGGCCAAGGGGGTGACCCCCCGCGAACTCGCCGCGGAACTCTTCGGACGCCGCGAAGGGTGCTCAAGGGGGCGAGGCGGCAGCATGCACCTCTTCGCCCCCGAGGTCGGCATGATGGGGACGAGCGGAATCGTCGGCCCTTGCATTCTTCAGGCATCGGGCGCGGGCTATAGCGCGAAAATACTGGACGCGAACCGCGTGGCCGTCGCCTTTTTCGGAGACGGGGCGGTCAATAACGGGGCCTTTCATGAGGGGCTGAACATGGCCTCGATCTGGAAGCTTCCCGTCCTTTTTGTCTGCGAGAATAACCAGTACGCGACCGAGATTGCTTTCGCCTACTCCAGCGGCAACCCTTCCGTCGCGGGCCGAGCGGGGGCGTATGGCCTGCCCGGCCTTGAGGTCGATGGCAACGACGCCCTCGCCGTTTTCGAGGCCGCGCGCGAGGCGGTCGATCGCGCCCGAAAAGGAGGGGGCGCGACCCTGATCGAGTGCAAGACGTATCGGACCCGCCCCCACGCCGAGGGAATGGGCGATTACACCTACCGGACCCGCGACGAGGTGGACGGCTGGAAGCAACGTTGCCCGATCGCCCGCCTGAGAAAGACGCTGATTGACGACGAGATTTGCGCCGAGGCCGACCTGACCGCCATCGACACCGAGGCCGAGGACGAGGCCGCCGAGGCGATCCGGTTTGCCGAGGCGGGTTCTCCGCCCGACCCCTCGACCGCGACCCATCATGTTTACGCGGCGGTGAAACCCGACGATCCCGCCCGGCCCGTCCGCGCGAATCCGCCAGCATCAGGCCGCGAGATCTCGTTCTCCAAAGCCACCCTGGAAGCCCTATCGAGCGCGATGGAACGCGATCCAACGATCTTTGTCATGGGCGAGGGGATCGGCAAGCGAGGCGGCAATTTCGCGACGACGACGGGATTATTTGATCGCTTCGGTCCGCTTCGGCTCCGCGATACGCCGATCTGCGAGCGCGGATTTGTTGGCCTCGCGGCCGGCGCGGCGATGACCGGAACGAGGCCGGTGATTGACTTCATGTTCGCCGATTTCGTGCTCGACGGCGTCGGCGAGATTCTCAACCAGATTGCCAAGGTTCAATATATGAGCAGCGGGCGGCTCACGATGCCCGTCCTGCTTCGCGGCTGCGTCGGCATCGGCCATTCGGCGGCAACGCATCACTCGGGGAATTATTACCCGATGTACGCCCATTTCCCGGGCCTTCGCGTCGTTTTACCTTCAACGCCCTTTGATGCCAAGGGGTTGTTGACTCGTGCCCTCAATGGCGGAGATCCCGTGCTTTTTCTCGAACATCGCGAGATTCTTTCGATCAAGGGGGTCGTGCCCGAGGAACCGTATGAGATCGAGTTCGGCAAGGCGGCAATCGTCCGCGAGGGACGCGACGTCACGGTCGTGGCTCTGGCATTGATGGTCCATCAGACCTTGAAAGCATGCCAGGTTCTGGAACGTGAGGGAATTTCGGTGGAGTTGATCGACCCGCGCACGATCGCGCCGCTGGACGTCGAGACGGTGCGGACCTCGGTGCGAAAGACAGGTCGGCTTCTGATCGTCGACGAAGCCTTCGCGCCGTTCGGCGTCGGTGCCGAGATCGCGGCTCGGCTGGCCGACGAGGGTTTCAACGATCTCGACGCGCCGATCCGGCGGCTCAACGGTGCCCACACGCCGACGCCCTACAGCCCAGCGCTGGAATCGGCCGTCGTGCCGAACCCCGAGACGATCGCCGAGGCGATCCGTACCCTGATCCGGGAGTGAATGAACACACGATCATGGCCATTGAGATTACCATCCCCCGCCTCGGCTGGAACATGGACGAGGGCGTTTTTGCCGGCTGGCTCAAGCGCGACGGCGAGGCCGTCCGCGCGGGCGAGGCCCTCTTCAGCCTCGAAGGGGACAAGGCCACGCAGGACGTTGACGCGATCGATCCGGGCGTGCTCAAGATCCCGGCGAGTGCCCCCGTCGCGGGCGATCGCGTGGCCGTTGGCGCGGTGATCGGCTACCTGCTCGGGCCGGGCGAGACCGACGTCGAGGCCGAACCGCCGCGGGTGGTCGCCGCGTCGGTTCCTTCGCGTCGCAACGGGCCGCCGAGCACGCCGCTGGCTCGCCGCCTCGCTCGTGAACTCGGCGTGGACTGGACCCAGCTTCGCGGCAGCGGGCAGGGAGGCCGAGTCCGCAAGGTCGACGTGGAGGCCGCGGCGCAGAGCCGGGAAAAACCGCCGACTTTTGAGCCAAAAACGCGGTCCATTCCCATCACCCAGGCGCGGCGGACGATCGCGGCGCGGATGGTTCAGAGTTCGCAGACCAATGCACCCGTCACGTTGACGACGACCGTCGATGCCACGAACCTCGTGAATCTTCGCCGCCAGTTCAAGGAGGCCGGCGCGCAAGGACGTATTGTCCCTGGATTCACCGATATTGTTGTCAAGCTGACGGCCCTTGCGCTGCGGGATCACCCGGTTTTGAACGGCCGATGGGCTGTTGATCGCATCGAACTTTTCGACGAACCGAGGATCGGGATCGCCGTGGAAACGGATCTTGGCCTCTTTGTCCCCGTCATTCACGACGCGGCCACGCTGGGTCTGGTTACGCTGGCCGAGCGTGCCCGCGCCTTGATCGAGCGGGCCCGCGAGAACCGGCTCACACCCGGCGAGATGCAGGGCGGAACCTTCACGATTACCAACCTGGGAGCGTTTGGCGTCGAGGCGTTCACGCCGATCATCAACCCGCCCGAATCGGCGATTCTCGGCATGGGACGGATCGCCCGCCTGCCGGTGATGGACGGCGATCGGGTCGTTCCGCGCGATCGGATGACCTTGAGCCTGACCTTCGATCACCGGGTCGTTGACGGTGCCCCGGCGGCCCGTTTTCTGCAAAGGCTTGGCCAGAGCATCGAGAACCCGGCCCCCTGGCTGATCGGCTGAGGAGTGCAGACCGTGCGTTGTGACCTCTCGGGAAAAGTCAGCCTCGTCACCGGCGCCGCGAGGGGAATCGGCCAGGCGATCGCCGATGCCCTGGCCGAGAACGGCAGTCTTGTCGTTTACACCGACCTGATTGAGGCCGAGGCGAGCGCCGCCGCCGGGCGATCGCCAGGCGCAATCGGTCGAGAACTCGACGTCACCCGGACCGATCAGGCCGAGGGGGTGATTGATTGGACTATCAAGACGTTCGGGCGTCTCGATATACTTGTCAATAATGCCGGGGTCAACACGATGGCCCACCGGGTTGATATTGACCAGTTCCCTCGCGAGGAGTGGGACCGCCTGCTCTCGGTTGATCTGACCGGCCTTTTCGATGTCTCTCGGTTCGCGGCGCGGGCGATGCGGTCGCAGAAGTCGGGCCGCATCATCAACATTGCCTCAATTGTGGGGCTGGTTCCGCTCCGCCTTCAATGTGCGTTCGTCGCGGCCAAGGCGGGGGTCGTGAATCTGACCAAGGCCATGGCCCTGGAGCTTGGCCCGCACGGAATCCTGGTGAACGGAATCGCCCCCGGATCGACTCTGACTGAAGGGACGCGCAAGCTTTTTTACGAGGACGGGGGTTCGTTCCGGTCGTCGGTCCAGCAGATGCTCGCTCACGTCCCGCTCGGTCGACCGGCCGAGGTTCGCGAGATCGCCGTCGCCGCGCTCTTTCTCGCCGATCCCGAAAACAGCTACATGAATGGTCACATTCTCACGGTTGACGGCGGCTGGACAGCGGGGTATGCCCGCGAATTTTGAAGGTCGCGTCGACGTCAGGTCCGATCGGCGGCGGGATCATGGCGGACGCTAAGGGCGAGAAGGCCGCCGACGGCGATCGTCAGGGCCATCGTGAGCTCGCCCGCGGCAAATCCGCCGGTCCGCTCCTTCAACGCACCCATCACGTTCGACGACAAAAAGCCGCCAAGATTTGCAAGCGTGTTGATCAGGGCAATTCCCCCGGCCGCGGCCGCGCCGCTGAGAAACGAGGTGGACATGGACCAGAACGGCCCCATCATGCTCATCATTCCCGCCTGCGCCACGGCGAGCGCGAGCAACGACGGCCAGGGGGTGCGAAAATAGGCGCTGAGGAACCAACCGATTGCCGCCGCGAAGGCGGGCAGGGCCACATGCCAGCGGCGCTCGCCGTCGCGGTCGGAGTGAATGCCAACGAAAAACATGGCGATCACCGCCGCGAGGTGCGGCAGGGCGGTCAAAAACCCCAGCTCAAACTTCCCGGCGCTGGGAAAATGACCTTCGAGAATTTTTGGCAGATAAAAGCCGACCGTGTTCGTTCCCAGGGCCAGCGTGAAGTAAATCGAGACGAGGAGCCAGACCCTCGGGTCAGTCATCGCCCGGAGCCGCGAAAGGCCGTGCCGCGCGGCCCGGTTTTGTTCCTCGCGAGCCATCCGCGCGGCGAGCCATTCGCGCTCGGCGGTTGAGAGCCACTGGGCGTTTTCGGGCTGATCGGTCAGGTAAAACCAGGTGATCACGCCCAGCACGACCGCCGGAATTCCCTCGGCCAGAAAGAGCCATTGCCAGCCCGCCAGGCCGCGGAATCCGTTCGAGTACCTTAATAAGGCGCCGGAAACGGGATAGCCGACGATCCCCGAAACCGGCGATCCCATCATGAAGATCGCCACCGCCCTGGCCCGTTCGCGAGCGGGGAACCAGTAGCTGATATAAAGGATAATGCCCGGAAAAAAACCGGCTTCGGCCACTCCCAGCAAAATTCGGAGCAGGTAAAAACTCCATTCCGTGCGCACAAATAACATGCAAGCGGAAATTAGACCCCAGCTAATCATGATCCGGCTGATCCATCGGCGGGCGCCTGTTCGGTGCAAGATCAGGTTGCTGGGAACCTCGAAAACCATGTAACCGAGGTAAAAAACGCCCGCGCCGAAGTCAAAGACGCGATCGCTCAGGCCGAGGTCGCGAAACATGGTCAGTCGCGCAAACCCCACGTTCACGCGATCGAGAATGTTCACGACATAAAGCAAGAAAATGAACGGGATCAACCGAAGCGCAACCTTCCGAAGGACGACCCGTTCCAGAGCCTCGGCGGCCAGGGGCGGATGATGCGGTTCCTGTCCGGCGAGGGTGGTCATCGAGCGTCTCCTCGGAAAATCCAAACGGACCGCTTCGGTCAGGACGTCAGTGTCTTCAGCCAATCCTCAATGCCCGCCGCGTGGTCGGGACTGGTCGGGGCGAGCGGCCCGACCGCCCGGCCCGAGCCGAAACCGAGCCGACCGAGCGCGTATTTCGGGCCCGACAACCAGCAAGGACCGCCCAGAACGAGCAATTCGACGATCTGGCGAATCCGGGCCTGAAGCCGGTCGACTTCAATCTCATCGCGGCGCCTGGCGGCGGCGACAAGGTCCAGGTAAGTTTTCGGATCAAGATTCGCGCAGACCGGAACGAGGCCCACCGCGCCCATCTTCAGGGCGATTGCCGCGTTTCGTTCCTCGCCCGCGAGAACCTTGAGACCGACTGCGCCTCCTTCGTTCACGAGGCGGTTGAGGTAATCGAGATCGCCCGAGCTTTCCTTGCAAGATCGGATCGCGCCCGAGCGGGCGAGTCTCACGAAGGTCTCGACGGCGATGACCGAACCGGTGACCTGCGGGATGTTGTACGGAATCACGTCGACTCCATCGGCCGCCTCGCGGCAGGCTTCAAAGAGGCGGAGATGCTCGCCGTCGGACGTGGTTTTGACGTAATAGGTCGGGGTCACGACGATCTGGCGATAGCCGACCTGAGAAAGGCGCCGGGTTTTGTCGACAACGCGACGCGACGACGTGTCCTGCGCACCCGCCAGAATCGCGACCCGGCCGCGATTGGCGTCAAAGGCGATCTCGTTGAGTCGGTCCCATTCGCGGTCGGCGAGCAAGGGGCCTTCGCCGGCCGATCCACCGATGAAGAGGCCGTGAACACCGGCCGCGATCAGGCGATCGATCGATTGGCGCAGGGCCGGTTCGTCGACGCGGTCGTCGGCATCGGTGGGGGTGAGCAAGGGGACGACGATGCCGGAGAGTTCAGGCAGTTCGGGCATGGCCGATCTCCTCGATCTGAAGCTCATTGGCGAGGGTTTTGAGGCTCTGGAGCACGTCGGCGGGGAGGAAAAGGCCGTCAGTCAGGGCCTTGCGGCGGCGTTCCCATTCGATCTCGCCGGGAAGGTAAATCCGGTCGGAACCGACGGCCCGGGGGGCCGATCGAATCTCGCGGACGATGTGGTCGGCCCGGCTCTTGAACGCGGCAATGGGCATCATCGCGGCGATGTTAACAGCGAGAAACGCGGCGCCGTGGCCGGTGGGCTGAGAGGGGTCGTCGGCGATCCAGGAGAGGACCTGACGGGTCAGCGCGGCGCCGGTCAGGATGCCCGCGAGGGACTCGATCAGGAGGGCGAGGCCGTACCCTTTGTGTCCGGCCATCGGCGTCAGAGCACTGCCGCGAAGGAAGGCGCCGGGGTCGGTGGTGGGGTGTCCATTCTCATCGACGAGCCAGCCCAGCGGGATCGGCATGCCCAGCGTGTGCGCGGCGGCGACCTTGCCACCGGCGACGGTGCTGGTCGCCATGTCGAGAAGGATCGGGTCGCGCTCGGAGGTTGGAACGGCGAAGGCGAAGGGGTTGCTGCCGGTCACGCGACCCCGGGCGCCGGGGGCGGTAACGCTCGGCGCGTCGTTGGCCATCGCAAGGCCGATCATGTCGCTTTCGGCGGCAATCGCCGCGTAATAACCCGCGGCGCCGAAGTGGCAACTGTTGCGAACCCCTGCGTAGCCAATGCCCGTGGCCTTCGCCTTCTCGATCGCCACGTTCATGGCAAAGACCGAGACGACCATGCCCAGGCCCGAATCGCCGTCAACCGTGGCCCAGCCTGGACCTTCGGCCACGATGGCGGGGCGTGCCCCGGCGCGAAGGCCGCCGGCTTTGAGGCGTCGAATGTATCCGCCAAGGGCCTTGACGCCGTGGGTGTGGACGCCCCAGGTGTCGGTCGTGACGAGGACATCGGCAGTGGTCTCGGCGGCGGAGCCGGTCACCCCGGCCTGACCGAGTGCCTGAAGGCAAAAGGCCCGGAGGTCGTCGACCCGGATCGCCCGATCTGGTTCCGCGCTGGCGGACGTCATGCCTGAAAATTCTCTTGGAAAGAAAAATGACCGATGACCGATAATGCACATTAGAAGAACTGATTGTCTTTTATGTTTGCACTCTCGACTCCTGTGAAGGAAGGATTTGCATACAATCAAAATCAATCATAAAAGAACTCAAAAATACTTGGTGATTGGTCATCGCATCCTGAAAGAACCGACGTCTCGGGAATCCATCAAGGTTCTTGAGCCTGAGTCGATGCCAGCCGGGGCCGGGGACCGACCCCGTTGACGACGTTCGGCAAATCCTCGCCGCGAAGGGCTTTCGCCACGGTCTGAGCCACGCTGTTGCGCAACGCCGAAACCGCCGGGACGCTCGCCGAGGCGTTGTGAGGCGTCAGGATCACCTGATCCATGCTCATCAAGGGGCTTGAGGGCTCGATCGGTTCGGGGTCGCAAACGTCCAGTGCCGCGGCGCCGACCTGGCAATCGCGAAGGGCGTCAATCAGGGCGGGCGTGTCGATCAGGTCGCCGCGGGCAACGTTGACGAGAAGCGCTCCCCGCTTCAACGTCGCCAGCGTCGAGCGATTGAGCATCCGTCGGGTCTCTGGCGTTGACGGACAGTGCAAGGTCACCAGGTCGGCCGACCGGAGCAGTGTATCAAGGCTTACCGAGGTACAACCGGTCCGTTCGATTTCCGAAGGGGGAACGACCGGATCGGCGACGAGAACCGGGCATTTGAAGGCGCGGAGACGACCGGCCACCTCGCGGCCGATCCGCCCGAAACCGACGACGCCGACGGTCAATTCCTTGAGCGCCTTCAATGTCGCCAGGGGTGACCCCGACTCCCAGCGCCCCGATCGAATGCGGTTATGGTGGGCGATGATCCGTCGGGTCAGGTTGAGGATCAGGGCGAGCGTGTGGTCGGCAACCTCGTCAATGCAGTAGTCGGGAACGTTGCAGACAGGAATTTTAAGGGCTCGGGCCGCGTCGAGGTCGACGTTGTCCACGCCGATCCCGTACCGGACAATGACCCGGGCGCGGGTCATCGCGGCGATGATCGGGGCGTCGAGCCGGGCGAACTGGGTGATCACGGCATCGGCGTCGGCGACGAGCCCGGCGAGGTCGTGTCGGTCCTTCGCCGCGGGTCCAACAACCTGGCATCCCATCGGCTCAAGAACGGAGCGCTCGGTCTCAAGAGATTCGAACGTGAAGTCAGTAACGGCGACCTTCATCCATGACCCCTCGGGATTGACCCGCGCCGGGATAATCTCTTGGAAAACCTTTGGTCCGCGATGGAAGACCTCCGGGTATACCGCCTGCCCAACGGCCGATCAATGGGCTTCTGACTCCGTCGAGGGGTTCTTCCGATTCCGACGCGAAACTCGAAGCAATGCGATTCCCTCGTCGGGAAAAATGTCCGAAGAGAAAGACCAACCCAGGTCGCCCGACCGCCGACATTGCGAATGTGTCTGAAGCCTTCGTACCGATCCCTCGGCGTGGAGCCTGGTCAAGCGGATCGCCGAGCTTCACCAGGGAGAGGTCTGGGCCGAAAGCGACGGACCCAGGATGCGTAAGCACGTTCAGTCTCCGGCTCCCCGCGCTCCGCCAGAACCTCCCGCCGCCGACCTCCGTCCGAGCGTCGCCAAGACCGAACTGAGGCAGCCCTATCGCATCCTCGTCGTCGACGACAACATGGATTCGGCCCGCCTCATCGCGCCTTATCTACGGATGAACGGGTAGGAAACCAAGGTCGTTCACGACAGGATCACGGCGGTCGATGCGGCGCTCTCGTGGCGGCCCGACTCGGTGATCCTGGATATCGGCCTTCCCGGAATGGACGGGTACGAGGTCGCCCAGCGACTTCGGCAAGAGGGCGAGCCTGATCCCCCCCTTCTCATCGCGGTGAGCGGCTACGGTCAGGAGAGTGACCGTCAGAAGGCCCGGGAGTCGGGGTTCGCTTATCACTTCATCAAACCGGTCGACGTCGACCAGTTTGATCGGACCCTCCGCGAAAGCCTCGCCGGTTGATAACGTCTTGATCTTGTTTCAGGTCTGGATGACCTTGAACGACTCGCGCGCGGCGGCGATGGTGTGATCGATGTCGGCCCCTGAGTGCGCCGCGGAGACAAAGGCGGCCTCGAACTGGCTGCACGGCAGATAGACGCCCCGCGCGAGCATCTCCCAGAAGAACCGGCCGAAGAGGGGCGTATCCGACCGTTTGGCGTCCTCGTAGTTGTGGACCGGGTCGGGATTGAAGAAAAGAGTGAGCATGCTTCCGACGCGCTGGACGACGTGAGGCAGGCCCGCATCGGTCGCCGCGCGTGTGAGACCCTCGGCCAGGCGGGCGGAAAGGGCTTCGAGCCGGTTGTACGGCGGGTCGTGGCGAAGGAGGTTCAGGGTCGTCAGGCCCGCGGCCATCGCCAGCGGGTTGCCCGAAAGGGTTCCCGCCTGATAGATCGGACCGGCCGGTGAGATGTAATCCATGATCCCCGCTCGGCCGCCATAGGCCGCCGCGGGAAGACCGCCACCGATGATCTTGCCCAGAACCGTCAGGTCGGGCCTGATTCCAAAGCGTTGCTGGGCGCCGCCGTAAGCGAGCCGAAAGCCAGTCATCACCTCGTCAAAGACGAGCAGGGCACCGTCGCGCTCGGTCAGTTCGCGAAGGAGTTCCAGATAACCGGGCCTTGGCGGAACGAGACCCATGTTGCCGGCGACCGGCTCAACCAGAACGGCGGCGACCTGGCCGGGATTTTTTTGAAAGATCTCGGCAACGGCGGACGCATCATTGAAGGGGCAGAGGATCGTGTCCTGAGTGGCCCCCGGAGTCACGCCGGGACTGTTGGGCGTTCCCAGCGTGGTCGCGGCCGAGCCCGCTTGAACGAGCAAAGCATCAACATGACCGTGATAGTGACCCGACATCTTCACGACCTTCATCCGCCCGGTCACGCCCCGGGCGACCCGGACGGCCGACATCGCCGCCTCGGTTCCCGAAGAAACAAACCGGACCTTCTCGATTGACGGCACGGCCGCGATGACCGCCTCGGCGATCTCGGTTTCCCGGTTCGTCGGCGCTCCGAAGCTTGATCCGCGTTCGAGGGTCGAGACGACCGCCGCGCGAACCTCGGGATGCGCGTGGCCGAGAATCATCGGCCCCCACGATCCGATAAAGTCAATGTATTTATGACCATCAATATCGTAAAGATAAGCGCCCTCGGCCCGTTCCATGAATGGCGGCTCACCGCCAACGGCGCCAAAGGCCCTCGCGGGGCTGTTCACTCCCCCGGGAATGACCCGACAGGCGCGGACGAAGGCGTCGTGGCTGCGCGGCAACTGGAAGTCGGGGCGCGATCGAGCGGGGGTCGTGGCGTTCATCGGTCTTTCGTCGATCGGGAAAAGGGAATAAGCGTGAGAGAAAAGGTTTCCGAGGCGTGGAGGTTATTCACGGTTTCGCATGTTGATGACCGATGCCCAACGAATTCCACGGATCGATCATCGGTCATCGGTCATCCGTTATCAATCGCTCCCTGAATACTCCATCAACCCTGACGAAGCCATCGGGCGACGTCGAGGGCGTGGTACGTCAAGATCATATCGGCGCCGGCGCGTTTGAAGCCGGTCAGTGTTTCCAGAACGACGCGACGCTCGTCAATCCAGCCGTTCGCGGCGGCGGCCTTGACCATCGCGTACTCGCCCGAGACGTTATAGGCGGCGACCGGAACGCTGAACTCGTCCTTCACGCGTCGGACAATGTCGAGATAGGCCAGAGCGGGTTTGACCATGACGAGATCGGCCCCTTCGGCCAGGTCGAGCGCGACCTCGCGGATCGCCTCGTCGCCGTTGGCCGGGTCCATCTGATAGGTTCGACGATCGCCAAAGGCGGGCGTACTCTCGGCGGCCTCGCGAAAGGGGCCGTAATAGCCGCTGGCGAACTTGGCGGCGTAGGAAAGGATCGGCAGATGCGTATAGCCCGTGCCGTCAAGGCCCGACCGGATCGCGGCGATCATGCCGTCCATCATGCCCGAAGGCGCGACCATGTCGGCCCCGGCGCGGGCATGGCTCACCGCCTGTTCGGCGAGGAGAGGCAAGGCGGCATCGTTATCAACGTCGACCCGCCCGGCCCATTCCTTCAAGGGTCCGCAATGGCCGTGGTCGGTGTATTCACAAAAGCAAACGTCGGTGATGACAAGCAATTCCGGCGCGATCTTCTTGGCGATCCGAATGGCCTCCTGAACGATCCCGCGATCGAGGCAGGCGGCCGACCCGCGCTCGTCCTTCTCGGCCGGAATGCCGAAGAGGATCACGGCGGGGATGCCCAGGTCGGCAACCTCCGCCACGGCCTCGCCGAAATGGTCGAGGGAACGCTGGAATTGACCGGGCATCGACCCGATCTCGCGCTTGAGGTTCGTTCCATGGTAAATGAACATCGGGTAAATCAGGTCAACAACCGAGAGACTTGATTCCCTGACGAGGTCGCGGAGCTTGGGATGGCCGCGAAGGCGCCTCGGGCGATGCAAGGGGTAGCCAGTCGCGGGTCGAAACGTCATCGCGGCGCGTCCAGATCGAGTTCTTCAAGGATCATTCCGGGTTCCCCAGCTTAACGCCTTGGCCGCCGTGGCGTCGAGACGTTGGAAATGACACCCAGGAGAATTGCAAAGGCTGTCTTTTCCAAGACCGATGACCAATGTCCGATGACCATGACGCAGAAATTTTCGGTCTTCGGTCATCGGGACTTTGCAATCGTCCTGAAATAACGCCGCGGGTCCGATTCCTTATCGAGAAGGACCAAGGCTCAGTACTCCCGAATGGCCCAATTCATTTGAGCGGATATCGCGTGTCGATTGCCTCAATCCTGGCGTGCGTGAAAACTTCCCAGATTTCTCTCTCTTTTTCCTCTTCCTTGCTTTCCTCGTCGTTCGATACGCGTCTTGACGGATTGGGGACGCTGCGATATGACCCCAGGGCTTGTCGTCTCGACTCAAGGTTTTGCGTTTCGAACGGTTTCGAGGGTCTGTCCTTGTCGACGCCCGTCCTGCAAGTCGTGGCCATGCTCATGGGATTGACTGGTCCCTCGGGCCCGGCCACGGAAGTGCCGGCCGACGGGGTGGTTACGGCCGAGACGCTTGCCGTTCACGTCGAGCCGGACGCGGCCTCGGTTGCTCCCGAAAGGCTCCACAAGGGAGATAAGGTCCAGGTCATCGACCTGGATCGAGGCTCGGGCTGGGTGACGATCGAGCGGCCCGCCTCGGCCTTTGACTGGGTCGAGCGGTCGGCCATCCGCGCGGAGTCCACAGGATTGGGCCGGGTCAGCGCGGCGGAAACCGTTGTGCGCGTCGGGGTCGACCGGGCGCGACTTCCGGGGCCGCCACAACGGATCGTCCGACGTGGAGCGATGTTACGACTTCTCGACCGTCCGCCGCTGGTTGTCGGCAAGGGTTCAAGGGCGACGACCTGGCTGGCCGTGGCTCCGACACGCGGCGAGGTCCGTTATGCGCGGGGCGAGGGAATCAATTGGCGCAAATCGGAGCCAGTCCCCGAGATTCGCGTCGGCTTTGAGACGTCCGACACGCGAGGACCGGCCTTTCCGCGCGAGATTGCGTCTGAGATGGCGTCGATCGAGGCTCAGCACCGCGCTCTGCTGGAAGAACCTGCGGAGCGCTGGCAGTTCGACCAAGTCCGAGGTCGTTATGAAGGGCTGCTCAAGCAAGTGAGCGACCCGACCGCCCTGGAGGCGATCCGGGCGCGGCTTGACCTGATTGGCAGGCAAGAGCAGGTCGCCCGATCGGCCCGGAATTTCCGAAGAGTCCTTGAGCGGAGCCGACGGCTTGATCAGGACGTCGCCGTGACGTTGCATCGACTCGGCGAAATGGACCAACCTCGTCGGCAGCCGTTCGTGGCCGAGGGGATGATTCAGCGGTCGTCGCGATTGGTGGACGGCCACCGGGTTTACGTACTCATTGGCGCGACGGGCGATCCGGTCGCGTATCTCGACGTCCCCGCCGGGCTCGACGCGCGCCCGGCTCTGGCCAAGCGCGTCGGGGTGCGCGGGAGTGTCCATTACAATGAAAAGCTCGGCTCGCGGCTGATCGCCGTCAGAGATATGGAAACCCTGGAATAATCCGGGGTTGCGTCATTTCTTGTCATCCGGCTTGTCGTTGCCGATGGCCTTGCCGTCGAGCAGGGCGTCAACTTCGCGGCCAAGGGTCTTGCCCACCTCCGCGCTGTAGCCGACGTGAGCGGCCCGGACGATTCCCTTGGCATCGAGCACGACGACCGTCGGGTAACCTTCCACCTGGAACGCTTCGCCAACCGAATTGCTTGGATCGAGCGCGACCTTTCCGACGGGGTCGAGGGTCAGGTTGAGCTTCTGTTTTTCCAGGGTCGATTCGATCAACTTTCGCACCGCGACCGGCTCTTTCGGGTCGTTATCCTGGCTGACGGCCACGATCAGGACGTCTTTCTTGTCCTTCGCATACCCTTCGATCAGCGCCTGGATCTGGGGGAGTTCCTTGAGGCAGGGGCCGCACCAGGTCGCCCAGAAGTCGAGCAGGACAATTTTGCCCGCGAGGTCGGCCCGGGAAAGGGTTTTTGTCTTGCCCTCGCCGTCAAACACCGTGAGCGTGAAGTCCGGGGCGACCTTGCCGAGGAATGTTTGAACCTTGAACTTCTGGTCATCGTCCTCGGCGGCAGCGCCTTTGGCCGCGGCACCGGTTCCGGCATCGAAGCGTGCGTAATCCTTGGGAGGATCGAAGGCGAAGGTAGGATCGGCGGCCGGTGCGGTCGTGACGGGACCGGCCAGCCAGCGAAAGATGTCAACCTTGACCCCCTGCCCTTCGGGAAAGACCTCGGCGAGCGCCTTGGCGTCGAACGAGAGGTCGATCGCCTTCAAAAGTTTTGTGGCGGGATCGATCATCAGGAAGAAGGCCGGGTTGCCCCCGCCTTCCGAGGAGGAAGACAGCTTCAAAACCCGGCAGGGCTGGCCGTCGATCGGACGATCGTCCGTCAGACTGATGCGGTCGCCGAGGTCGAGAAACGACCGCGTGGGATCAGCGCCGAGGAGCAGGTTCAGGAGGATGAGCATCATCGGGCTGCTGGGACCGCCGAAGACGGCCGAGCCGACCGGGCCGTCGGTGAAGACCGTATCGTAGGTGACCGACTTTGGCGCGGGGGAACTGGAATACTTCTTGAGCGGAGTGACGATCGTGGTCAGGGTCTTGCCGTCGCAGACGATCCGGGCGAGGCCGGTGTCGAGGCTCAGCTTGTTGGGCCGGACGAGCGTCAGATGAAGCGGCTTGCGTTGCGTTTTCGACTGGCCGCCGACGACCATCGAGAGCACGAACTCGCCCTGATCGCCATAGGCGGGCAAGGCTCGATAGGCGGCGATGACCTCATGGAGAAGCGAGGTTGCCCTGGCCTCGCCTTCGAGTTTGACCGGCTCGTCGCCCAGGGCAAGGCGGTTCGAACCCCAGGCCAGGGACGTTCCCAGACCGGCGACAAGGACGAGTGTTCGCAGGCGAGGATTGGCCACGGTTTTGGTTCCTGGTGCGATTGCGAAAAAAGACGTTTCAGCGGCGGCCCGATGGGCGCGTGAGTGAGGCTGGATGCGGGCCGGCGAAGGCGGCGACGACTTCGGCCAGGGCCCCGAGGTGAAGGTGAATCAGGCCGCCGACGGCGTGGTGGTGAAAATAGACGTCGTCTTGCGAGGTCAACGATCCGAAGCAGCTCGGGCAATCGAGCGGATCAGCCCCGGGAATGAGTCGCCAGCGCCCGGATTTATAGCCTCGAACGACGGTTCCGGTTGGCCCGAGCCAGCAATCGCGGTTGAGCGTTCGGGTGACAGGCTTCGGCGGCTCGGGATTTTGCAAGAGTTCGGCGTCAAAGGGCAAGATCGCCGCGCCAGGGACGCGGCGACCGTCTCCAAGAATCATCGAACGCCCGAGGTAGGCGGTTCCGCCCCCTTCGGAGTAGATTCGATGGCCCCGGCAGACGTGCCCGCGCAGGGAACCGATCAGGCTATGGTTGCGCGCCAGGGCGTCGGCGTGCAGGTCGGGACAGCCGCAGCCGATCATCACCAGGTCGGCGCGATCGGGCAGGGAATCGTCGCGGATCGGCGAGAACTCGACGAGTTCGGCGCCAAGGGCTTCGAGAGCTTCCAGCGTGTCGGGAAAATAACCGCCAAAGGCTTCGTCCTGGGCATACGCGACGCGGAACCGCCGCGCCCCGCGCGGCTCGACCTCGGTTTCCGGCTCGGGAGGCGACCAGGCGAAGGGGCGGCTTCGCGCCAGAGCACGGATGGCGTTCAGGTCCGCGAACCGGAGGAAACTGGCGCCCAGTCGAGCCAGCAGATCCTCGGGCAAGGGGAGATTGCGGGGCGATTCGCGGAGGACCGCGCGCACCTCGGGAAAGGCTTCGACCGCGCCGACGACCGGGCGCTTGGTCGTCAAGGTCACGAGTCGGCGGAAGGACTCGAAATCGTCGGCGTTCTCGACGTCCTCCAGGAAAAAGGCATCCACGCCGTCGGGAATTCGGGGCATGTGAAAATCGACGCCGCGCGGACAGGAAAGGACCGCGACCACGGGCAGGTCGAGTGCCTCGGCCAGCGGGCGAAGGCGTCCAGGCTGGTCATACGGAGGGCGGGCGAAGGGGGCAGGGTGATCGTCGAGCGTCCCTTCAACCAGGGCGAGTTCCGCCGGTCGGGAACCTCGGGCAAAGAGCTTGCGGACGACCTCGTCCGGCATCAGCCACGAGTCAAGATGACGCCCCGGCAGGCCGGTCACCTGACAGACCGCTTGCATCCCGGTCGGGCAGGCCCGCGACCGAAAGTGCTGGACCCGCCAGCGACGATCGGTCAGGCCGGCCAGCCAGGCCAGGGCGGCTGACGAAGGTTCCGAGCCCATCGCGGGCGTGGCGAGGGCCAACCTGGGAAGGTAAGTCATAAGCGACCTTGCAAACCGTGGAGATCGCGGTCGGATTTGAGGGCATCCGGCGACATTTCAACGCAGCCGGCCGCCAAAAGGAGGGCAAATCCCTCCACGAGGCGACGCTCGTATCGGGTCTGGCGGGCAAACGAACCAGATCTGGCCCGTTCTGGCATCGAATTCGGGTCAGCAACGGAGTTGTCTTGAATCATAGAGACAATGCCCCTTCCGTCAAGGGTTCTCTCATCCATTCTGTCACTTGCGCCTACTTAAACCAATTTTCGACCGCCGACCGGGGCGTTGACCGAGCGGATATCGGTGATCGATCTCCGCTTGCCGAGATTTTCGATCCCGACTACCCTACCCGGCGCCTCGAACCTCAACCCCAAAAACACCCGACCAAGGAGCCACCCTAAGGATGGGAGCCAACCGGTCAATACACCTCTGGGCGGTCCTGGGCTGGCTCTGGCTGTCCCTTGCGACACCCACCCTCGCGGACGATTTTCCCGAATTGCCAAGCGAACAGGGCGCGGCGGGTCCCAACGCGATCGTCTCGGCGGTCTCGACCCCGCATCCCGCGGTCCCCACGGGGTCGGTCAAGGGCTGGGCCGAAGCCGTCCGCAAGGATCTGGATCAACTCGGCGTGAGCCAGCCCGAACCGCCCCGGATCATCCGTCCCGGAGCGCTCGGTCAGTCCTTTCCCGTCCGGCTTAATCAGGGCATCAAATTACGGATCGAAACTCCGACACCGGTTCCGCCCAGCACGCAAGGCGAACCAATCCGGCTCACGTCGGGCTTGCCCGAGCCGCCGCCCGCCGCGCCGGTGACCGCAACATTGACCAGCCCCGATCTCGCACCGAAGCCCGCGGAAACCACGCAGCTTGCCCCACCCGCCGAAGCGGAACCGTCGCCGGTCGCCTCAAGTCCAGCTTCAGAACCGATGACGCCGCCTGTTGCGGCGCCTCTCGAAGTGGGACCGGCACCCGTGATCGGCGCCGCAACGGAGACGGATTTCGATCCGGTCCGGACGCAAGACGAGGCAAAGGCAAGGCTTGAGAAGATGCCGGCAAACAAGTCCAAGGAAGCCACGCCCGCGACGACTGCGCTGCGAGCCTTGCTTGAGGAACGCGTCGAGCTTGTCAAGAACTGGCTCAACGCGGTTGCCGAACGTGGCGAGGCCGAGAAGGCGGAGTCGAGCCCGGACAAGGTCGTCGCCGACTCAAAAGCCGATCTCGGCCGGGTCACGGCCACGCTCGGGCAGACGGTCAAGGACCCGGATGCCCTTCTGCCGCCCTCCTTTCACAAAGCGCCGGCCCCGGTTTCTGAGACCGACCGCGCCGAGATGAAAGAGGCGATCGACGCGGCCAAGGAAGATCTGGACGAATGGACGGCCAAGCTCGACAAGCTGCGCGCCAGGCCCGCGCCCAGGGCCGACCTGGCCATCGCCGCGATCCGGGCAACGCGCGACAAGGCGCGTGTGCAGTTTGACAGCCTCAAGGCGAGGAACCTGGAACGCGAAGCCGCGGTCGCTTCGGCCAAGACCGAGGAGGCCCGCGAGGCCGCCCGCGAATCCCTGATCAATGGACGCTGGGAGGCCCGGGTCGAGAACGAACGGCTCAAGACGCGGGAAGCCCGACTCGCGATCGAGACGCGTCGGGCGGAATTCACGGCGCTGAACCTTCAGGTCATCGACGGCCACATCCAGGTGGCTCGTCGCACGCTCGACCTCATGAAACAGCGGTATCAGGCAATTGCGACGGTGGAAGAACGCGGGCTTCGCCAGGCCGCCGCCAAGGAAGAAAAACGCGCCGAGCATTCCAACGACCCGGTGGAACGCTACAAGGCGAGCCGAAACGCGGAGTTGCTCGTTCTGGAATCGCGGGTCGTGCTCAATGAAAATGCCCTGACGACCGACCCGTCGCCCACCTTCGCCGAGGAACACGCCCTGGCCGAACGGGCCAGAGAGGCACTCGCCGCGAGCCGGAAATTGCTCGACGACGGCAAGATCAGCCATCTCGATGCCCTCCGGCTCAACGCCGACTTCCGCAGGCTCGGCGCCGATCGGACGCGGATCGTCCGCCGCGACCTGGCCATCACCGCCGACCGCCTGACCCAGGCCGAGAATTCCCTGAGCACCGTCGAGACCGAGCTGGTCTACGACTCGCGCGACGATCGGTTTGAACTCGACAACCTTCTGGAGCGCGTGCCGAAGGCCGAACACCCGAAGGCCGAGAAGGCGTTCAAGGAGTTTGAGGCCCGACACCTGGCCCTGCTCAACCGCCGACGCGCGGCGCTCGACAAGATCGCCCGACGCGCGGAGGACACGCATCACGAGGTCCTCGTTCGCATCCACATTCTCGACGATCATTTCGGATTTATCCGCACCCATATGTTCTGGGTCCGCGACGAGGAACCCGTCGGCCTGGCGACAATCGAGCAAGCCCAGCGCGAGTTGCGAAGGCTCGGCCGGGCGTTCTTCAAGATCGGCGCCGAGGCGGGCGACCGATCGGCCTGGGGCCATCTCTCGGCCGAGTTCCTGGCCGCCTCGATCGGTCTCGTCGTGTTTCCCTGGCCCTTGAGGCGAGCGCACCGGGCCCTTCAAAAACTCGCGCCACCGGCAACGAGTGTTGCAACCAATCTTCCCCAGCCTGGCACCGACGTTCACCCCGGATCGTGAGGCAAAGGACGACCATGCGAAGCTTTCGAAAGATCATGATCGGGGCCGCGCGGTCGGGAATCTGGCCCGCGTATCTGGGCCTGGTCGCGTATGCGGTCCGACAGGCGCCCGTGCCCAAGACCCTGGCTCAGCCCGCCGCGGCGATCCTGGCGATGGTCGCGCTGGCGTATCTGGCGTCGAATCTCTTGCGTCGGATTTTCGGACCGGGCGGCTGGGCCGAAGAGGTGCTGGCAATGCCCGCCGAGGCAAGCCGGATGGCCGGTCGGGCGCTTGTGGCTCTTGTCGTCGCTCACCTGCTCTTTCTGGGGCCGGTCTGGCTCTTGACGCAAGGAATGATTGCCCCGGGCGGACGCCCCGTCTCGGCCCCGGCGGTGGTTCGCGGCCTGATCCTCGGGTTTGAGGCGATCGTCCTTGTGATCGTCATCTGGTCGCTGCACTGGCATTCGCCGCTGGTCGCCTGGCTGACGCGCGCCGAGACGCGAATGAGTCGACTGGGCCGGCATCAGCGTAAAATCTCGGCGTTGGCGATCGCGGGAGTGGCCTCGGTGATGGTGCTCGATGCGCGCGGTTACAGCTTCTCGGCGCACAGGCTTTCCACCGGCGCGGTGGGATCGATCGGGGTCGCGATCGTTTGCTGGCTCGTTGATCGACTCATGAATCGATTCGTGGACGATCACGCATGGCGCTGGATCAGGGTTGGCAAGGCGTTGTCGCGACGTGGCGACCTGGAAGAATCGGCGATGCCGGACGACCTGGCCGCTCGGCTCAAGCACCTGAGCGCCTTCTTCGCCTGTGGGCTCGGGCTCTTGCTCGCGGCCTGGGTCTGGGATATCGACATGGCGCTCTTCCGGTTCCTGGGCAAGCAGGAACTCTGGGCAACCGGAACGGCCGGGGGCAAGCCCGTTTTCGTCACGCTGGGCGAACTGACGCAAGGGATCGTGATCGTCGCGCTTTGCGCGGCGGCCTGGCGTCACATGAGCACTTTTTTCGCGGTGGTCATCTTTCCGAGGATGTCGGACGATCCGGGCGTTCGGTTCGCGGCGGTGACTCTCTGCCGTTATGCCGTGATCGGAATTGGCCTCTTTGGGGCGCTTTCGTCGATCCATCTGGGATTGGAAAAGATCGGGGTGGTGCTCGCGGCGCTGGGGGTCGGCCTGGGATTCGGCCTTCAGGAGATTGTCTCGAACTTTGTCTGCGGGATCATCCTGCTTCTCGAACGGCCGATCCGCGTCGGCGACATCGTGACCGTGGGGGGTCAGACCGGCAAGGTCGACCGGATCAACATCCGCGCGACGACGATCATCAACGGCGACAATCAAAGCATGATCATGCCGAATCGCGCATTTATCACGGGCGAGCTGATTAACTGGACGCTTAAAGACAAGATCATCCGTGTCACGGCCCGCGTCAAGGTCGCTTATGGGACTGATCCCGATCGAGTGGCCGAGTTGCTCCTGTCGATCGCGCAGAACGATCCCGACGTCCTTCGCAATCCGGTCCCCTCGGCCTTACTTGAAGAGATAAGCGACTCGGCGCTGGTCTTTGCTCTCTCGGCGCACGTTCCCGAGCCTGGCCTCGCGGGGCGGGTTCGGCACCGGCTTTACGGCCAGATCCAGCAGAAATTCAAGGATTCCAACTTCTCGATCGCCCTGCCGATCCAGGAGCTTTTCGTCAAGCCGGTCGAATCTCCGGGTCCCCTCCCCTACCCGGCCCGAGCCGTTCAGTATCGCGTGGACAACCCCTCGCAAATACCCCCCGCGCCGCGATCGAACGCGTTTCGGCCCGACCGCGAACTGGTCGAGGACGGGCACAGGGGTGTTGATGAATGAAAGCGTTCGCACTCTGTAGAAACGACCGATGACCAAGGACCGATGACCGAAATTGAAGAGCATATTCTCTTCGGATCTCTCGGTCATCGATCCTTTTTTCCATTCCTGTCCCGAGATCAGCGCCGGGAAAAGAGGGTGGCCTTGAGGTAATCGCGGTTGAGCCGCGAGATGAAGGTAATCGGGATTTCCTTGGGGCAGACGGCTTCGCACTCGGCGTGATTGGAACAGCCGCCGAAACCTTCGGCGTCCATCGTCTCGATCATGGAACGGACGCGGCGGTCGCGCTCGGCCTGGCCCTGGGGAAGGACGTTCAGGTGAGTCGCCTTGGCGGCGACAAAGAGCATCGCCGAGGCGTTCGGACAGGCGGCGACACAGGCCCCGCAGCCGATACAGGCGGCGGCGTCCATCGAGAGATCGGCCTCGTCCTTGGGCACGGGGATGTCATTCGCCTCGGGCGCATTGCCCGTCGGCGCGGTGATGAATCCGCCCGAGGCAATGATCCGGTCAAAGGCGGAACGATCAACGATCAAATCCTTGATGACGGGAAAGGCATCGGCCCGCCAGGGTTCCAAAGTCAGGTCGTCGCCATCCTCAAAGCTTCGCATGTGAAGCTGACAGCAGGTCGTCGCCTGTCGAGGCCCATGCGCGGCGCCGTTGATGACGACACCGCACTGACCGCAGATCCCTTCGCGGCAGTCGTAGTCAAAAGCGATCGGTTCTTCGCCCTTGTGGATCAGATCTTCGTTCACGACGTCAAGCATTTCGAGGAACGACATGTCGGGGCTGATGCCGTGCGCCTCATACGTGACGAACCGGCCGAGAGCGTTCCGGTTCTTCTGCCGCCAGACGTGGAGAGTCAGGTTCATTGACGCTTCGGAGCCGTGCTCAGCCATCGGTCTTCCTTCGCTCCTGTGTTCGGATCGGTCCGGTCGCCGGGCGGATTCAATTAGGGAACCGGGTTGAAGTCCTGAGAACAGGTGGGGAATAACGTCCCGGTTCCATGACCGATGACCAATGACCAATGACCAAGTGATATTGAATTCTTCGGTTGGTCATTGGTCATCGGCCATCAAGGCTCAACCGTGAAACCATTCTCAGCCCATTCCTTACTTGTAGCTTCGCGTCTGGAGGGAGACGTTTTCAAAGTTGAGCGGTTCGACCAGGCGGTTGGGACGCTGGCCGTCCCCCTGGTATTCCCAGGCGGCGGCGTGGCAGAAGTTCTCATCGTCGCGGCGGGCTTCGTGATCCTCGGTCTGATATTCCTCGCGGAAGTGACCGCCGCAGGATTCGCGACGCTCCAGGGCATCGAGGCACATCAATTCGCCAAGTTCCAGAAAATCCGCCACGCGGCCCGCTTTTTCCAGAGATTGATTGATCTCGCCACCGTCGCCGAGCACCTTGACGTTCTTCCAGAACTCGCCGCGAAGGGCAGGGATCTTCTCCAGGGCGGTTTTAAGCCCTTGCTCGGTCCGGGCCATTCCGCAGTAATCCCACATGATCTTGCCAAGCTCGCGATGGAACGAGTCCACCGTCCGCGAACCCTGGATCGAGAGAAGCTCCTTGACGCGACTGGCAACGGCGGCCTCGGCCTCTTTGAACGCGGGATGATCGGTTGAAACCTTCTCGGCCTTGTTCGAGGCGAGGAAGTTGCCCAGCGTGTAAGGAGCGATGAAGTAGCCGTCGGCCAGCCCTTGCATCAAGGCGCTGGCGCCGAGGCGGTTGGCGCCGTGGTCGGAAAAATTCGCCTCGCCGAGCACGAAGAGGCCGGGAATCGTGCTCATCAAATTATAGTCGACCCAGAGGCCCCCCATCGTGTAGTGGGTGGCCGGGTAGATCCGCATCGGCTGACGGTAGGGGTTCTCGTCGGTGATTCGCTCGTACATATCAAAGAGATTGCCGTACCGCTCGCGCACCGTTTGCTCGCCAAGGCGTTTGATGGCCTCGGAAAAATCGAGGTAGACACCGAGACCGGTCTTGCCGACGCCTCGGCCCTCGTCGCAAACCTCCTTCGCGGCGCGTGAGGCAATGTCTCGCGGCGCGAGGTTGCCGTAACTCGGATATTTCCGCTCCAGATAATAGTCGCGCTCGTCTTCGGGAATCTGGGCGGAGGGCCGATTGTCCCCTTCCTTTTTAGGAACCCAGATCCGGCCGTCATTGCGGAGCGACTCGGACATGAGCGTGAGCTTGCTCTGATGTTCACCCGTGACCGGAATGCAGGTTGGGTGAATCTGCGTGTAACAGGGGTTGGCGAAGGCCGCCCCTTTCTTGTAGGCACGCCAGATCGCCGTGGCGTTGCACCCCTTGGCATACGTCGCCAGGTAGAAGACCGTTCCGTAACCGCCGGTCGCCAGGATCACGGCATCGGCGGCGTGCGACTCGACGGCGCCGGTCTCAAGGTCGCGCGCGACGATTCCGCGGGCGCGGCCGTCCACGACGACCATCTCTTGCATTTCGTGGCGGGTGAACATGGTCACCGCGTTCTGACCGATCTGCCGCTCAAGCGCCTGATAGGCACCGAGAAGCAATTGCTGACCGGTCTGGCCGCGCGCGTAGAAGGTCCGCGAAACCTGGGCGCCGCCGAAGGAACGGTTCGTGAGGCTGCCGCCGTATTCTCGGGCGAAGGGAACGCCCTGAGAGACGCACTGGTCAATGATGTTGACCGAGACCTCGGCGAGCCGGTGAACGTTCGCCTCGCGAGAGCGGAAGTCGCCCCCCTTGATCGTGTCATAAAAAAGGCGGTGGACGCTGTCGCCGTCGTTCTGATAGTTCTTGGCGGCGTTAATGCCCCCTTGCGCGGCGATCGAGTGGGCGCGGCGGGGGCTGTCCTGGTAGCAGAAGCACTTGACCTTGTAGCCAAGCTCGGCGAGGGTGGCCGCGGCCGAGGCCCCCGCGAGGCCCGACCCGACGACGATCACGGAATACTTCCGCTTGTTCGCCGGGCTGACGAGCTTCATGTCAAACTTGTAACGGGTCCATTTCCCATCGAGGGGGCCGGGCGGGACGTTCGACTTCAACTCCATGACTCGACCTTCCTCCGCTCATTGGCTGACTGACTGACTGACTTACTTGACGTACCCGGCCAGGATCGAAATCGGAATCACGGCGAAGCCAAAGACGACAACCAGGGTGAAGACCGTCGCCACCCGACGGCCCAGCGATTGATATCTCGGTTGCCTCGCCCCGAGCGTCTGGAAGAGGCTCCAGATTCCATGCCAGAGGTGAACCCCAAGCGCCGCCATCGCCAGCAGGTAAAAGACCGCCACCGGAACCACCCGCAGGCCCGAAACGAGGTTGTGGTATACATCCCCCTCTTTCGGGTCGGGATGCACCGTTCCCGTCGTCAGGTGCAGAATATGGTAAATGATGAAAACCAGAAGCAAGGGGCCGGTCAGCCTCATGCTTCGCGAGGCGAAGCTGGACTCTCTGTGCTTGACGACCCGATACCCCTGCCCGCGCGCCCGCCGGATGTCGCGCGTGAGCACCAGGTACGCCCAGATATGCAGCGCCACTGAGGCAAGCAGCACCAGTCGAACACCCCAGAGCAACGGAGGTTCGACGCGGAGCAATTTCGCATAGGCGTTGAGCGCCTCTGGCCCTTCAAACGTCTTCAGGTTGCCGACCATGTGGCCGAGCACGAACCCCGAGAGGATCACGCCGGTCAGGGCCATGATCAGTTTCAGGCCGATCGACGAACACAGGAGCCGGACAAGGCGGTTTGTCGACGAACCTCGCATTCTGGACGTCGACACTGGGGCGGCGGTAGCCATGATCGTTCGCGTTCTCCCCTCTCGGTCGGCAACGGACCGCGTCCGGCCCCGAACCTCAAAACCTCGCCGTCGAGCAATCCAAGGAGGACACGAGTGGGAACCCCTTGAAGATTCCACCCCTCGGACTCGTCGGCCTGATCGAAACTCGACGCCCTGACACTATTCTCTGCGCCGGGGCGCAGATCGTCCAGGGTCGAGACGAAGAGACTCGACGAGAGCCGCCCCCGGTCCCGATCGACGGTCAGGGGATCTTATAGGGAGGAGGCGAAGGGGGAAAGGGGGCAGTCCAAAAACTGCCAACGAGGCGGGCGGGGAAAACTGGGAAAGATTAGCGAGCCAGGAGGATCTGCGTTGCGGAGAAGAAGCCGCTGAGGTTCAGGCGGCCGACTGCGGCGACGGGGCTGCCGTGGCAGAGATTTTCGCCAAGGTCTTCCAGCCAGTAGCGATCGGGAACGAGCGACGCTTCGGCCTCGACGATCATCAGGTCCTTGGGACGCCCCTTGGGAGCGACCTGGATCACCAACCGAGAGCGTGTCCGGGAGTCTCCCGCGGGTTCCACCCACGAATCGACGATCGCGCCGGTGACTACCATTTCCGAATCCATCCCCGGCTCCTCTCCCATTGAGCGTGATGCAAAAGGGGTTTTCTTCTCCCGCCCAGATGCATCCATCATAGCAGGGGAGCAAACGGAAGGCAAGCGGCTTTTTTCGGCGGTGTGAAGAGTCTTTGAAGGAGCGGGGCCGACATCGGCGGAAATGGGTTAAAAATGGATATAAGGTGGGTCGTGACAGGCGTATAAGCCGGATTCTGTCGGAAACGCGAAACGTTTCCGGATGACCATTTCTCTGGGACGCCGGTCTCCCGGCGCCTCAAGCGGCCTACCCGGGAGTCGTCCGGACCGGGCCGGTCCGCGAGAACTTGAAGGGCGGTGAGGCCCAACTGATCCTCTTGCTCCCTTATTTGGCCTTGCTTCCAGTGGGGTTTACCGAGCCAGACCGGTCACCCGGCCTGCTGGTGAGCTCTTACCTCACCGTTTCACCCTTACCGAGCGGATTGCTCAGCCCGGCGGTTTTTTTTCTGTGGCACTTTCCCTTCCCGACCGAAGCCGGACGGTGGGCGTTACCCACCACCGCGCCCTGCGAAGTCCGGACTTTCCTCCGCGACCCATGTCCCGCGAACCTCGCGGCCCACATGACACGAACCACGGCGGTCATCACGCCTGTCACGACCTGCCTCCATCTTACGGCGGGTCGCCAGGTTCTCAACCGGAATTTTCCAAGATCAGCAGGGATGCGAAGGGAAGAGGGCAAAAGGAAAAGGACAAAAAATCGCGGGGAAACAAAATAAAGCGCGAGCGTCAGCCCTGGCCGCCGACGGCGGTCAACTCGGCGTTGAGGTCGTCGGGTGCAAAACCGCGGCGCATCGTGTTTTCGGTGACGTTGCGGGTCAGAAGGAATTCGAGAAGATAGTCGGGACCACCGGCCTTGGTGCCGATGCCCGACATCTTGAACCCGCCGAAGGGCTGGCGATCGACGAGAGCGCCGGTTGTCGTCCGGTTGACGTAGAGATTGCCCACCCGAAATTCGCGCTTGACGCGGCGGATATTGGCCGGACTTCGCGAGTAAATGCCGCCGGTCAGGGCGTATTCGGTTCCATTGGCGATCGCAAGGGCCTCAGTCAGATCACGCGCCCGGAGCACGGCCAGGATTGGCCCGAAAACCTCCTCCTGGGCGATCCGCGAATGGGGTGCGAGATCGGCCACGATCAAGGGGCCGACAAAGGCGCCTCGGTCGATCAGAGGGCCGACGTCAACTCGGGCGATCTCTCGACCTTCCGCGCGGGCGATCCGGCCATATTCCCAGATCCGATCGCGGGCGCGGGCGTCAATCACGGGACCGACGGCCGTGTCCGGGTCGTCGGCCGGGCCGACCGGAAGGGCCTGGACCGCCTCGCCAAGTCGGCTCAAAAAGGCTTCGTACACGCCGTCGAGGACGATCGCGCGCGAACAGGCCGAACACTTCTGACCGGAATAGCCGAAGGCGCTTTGAATCACGCCGACAACCGCCTCGTCAAGGTCGGCGTCGTCGTCAACGATGATCGCGTTCTTGCCACCCATCTCGGCAATCACGCGCTTGACGTGGTCCTGGCCGGGCCGGGTCACCGCGGCGCGTCGATTGATCTCAAGGCCGACCTCGCGCGAGCCGGTGAAGGCGATCAGGTCAACATCGGGGTGATCAACGAGCGCCTGACCAACGTCGCCGAAACCGGTCAGAAGGGTCAAAACGCCTTCCGGAAGTCCCGCCCATTGAAGGATTTGCGCGAGTTGCCAGGCCATCAAGGGGGATCGCTCGCTCGGCTTCAAGACGACCGTGTTGCCCGCGACGATCGCCGCGACGGTCATGCCGCAAGGAATCGCGAACGGGAAGTTCCAGGGCGGAATGACCACGGCGACCCCTCGGGCGAGGTGTTCGCTAGCGTTGGTCTCACCGGGGACGTCGCGGTGTCGAGGGGCGGCCAGGCGGATCATCTCGCGGGCGTAGAACTCGCAAAAGTCGATCGCCTCGGCGACGTCGGCATCGGCCTCGCGCCAGGGCTTGCCGCACTCGTAGACCTCGCGGGCGGCAAGTGAGAACCGGAGTTGCCGCATCCGTTCCGCGGCGCGGATCAGGACCGTCGCCCGGAACTCGGCCGGGGTGGTTGACCATGTTGAAAACGCCTGACGGGCGACCTCGACGGCCCTGGCGGCGTGGCGAGGCTCGGCTTTCGGGAATCGGCCGATGACCCGGGAGAAGTCGGACGGGTCGGTCGATTCGAATGTCTCGCGGGCGTCAACCGGCTCGCCGCCGATTGAGAGTTCGAGGGTCTTACCCAGCCCCGCGCGGACGGCGCGCAGGGCTTCGCGCATGCTTTCGCGGGCTTTTTCGGTGGTGAAGTCGGTGATCGGCTCGTTGCGGAAAGGGGGAAGGGCGGCGGTCGGCGTTAACGTTGAGTGGGGGCGGCTCTTGGCGTTCTTGAACCACATGGCACCGATCTCCTCGGGGTCGCGCAAGAGGTCGTCGACCCGCACGTTGGCGCCGACACTGGCCTTGAGGAACGACTCGTTCGACGTGTTTTCCAGGAGCCTGCGGACGAGATACGCCATGCCCGGCAGCATCGCCCCGTAAGGCGTGTAAACGCGGACGCGGTTGCCTCGCCCCTGGGCGGCGCGCTGGATCGGCCCCCCCATGCCGTGAAGGACCTGGATTTCATAGCCATTGAGAGGAACGCCCAGCAGTTCGGCCGAGGCCATCGCGTGCGAGAGGCTGCGGATGTTATGACTGCCAAAGGCCGGTCGAAGCCAGTTTTGATGGGCGAGGAGGAACCGGCTGCACCGCTCGTAACTCGCGTCCGACTCCCACTTTCGCTGATAAACGGGAACCGGCCAGCCGAACTGGCGGGCGAGCAAGACCTCGTAATCCCAGTAGGCCCCCTTGACCAGGCGGATCGTCACGGGAGCCCCGCGCTTTTCGGCCCAGTCGCGGAGCGCGACGAGATCGGCCTCGGCCTCGGGCTGATACGCCTGGATGACGATGCCGACGTCGGGCCAATCGCGGAACTCCGGCTCACCCAGAACAGATCGGAAGATCCCCAGGGTCAAACCTTTATGGGCGTATTGCTCCATGTCGACGTGGACGTAGGCGCCCAGGTCGCGGGCCGTTCGAAGGATCGGCCGGAGCCGCGCCGCGACCCGATCGGCGCTCGCCTCGGCATGCAGGGCGTCAAACCGGGCGGTCAGGCTCGTGAGCTTGAGCGAGAGGTTGGCGCGTGGGATCGGGCCAAGATCATCGCGATCGATCTGCGGGATTTCCGGCTCGGAGGCCAGAGGACCGGCCAGACCTCGGAGCAGGTCGAGGCAGGTTTCCTGATAAATGTCGGCCTCGTGCTCGCTGATGACCGCCTCGCCGAGCAGGTCGGCCGTGAAGGCGAGCGAGTCGCGCCGCAAGGCCCGGACCGTCGCCAGGGCCTCGACGGGGTTCTCGCCCGCGATGAACCGACGGGCCATGTGCGTGGCCGCGAACCTCGAAAAGCCGGCGAGAAAGCGAGCGCCCGGCGAATCTTCCGGCGCGAGGGTCACGGCCAGGCGCATCCACCAGGGGACGCGGTCGCCGGCCTCGCCGAGATACTCGTCAAAATGGCGGCGAACCCCTTCGGTCGTTCGCAAGGCGGGCATCGCGTCGATGAACCGAAAGAGCTGGACCTTGACCTCGGGATCGCCGACGGTCAGGTCCATCATCCGATCGTCCCACCAGGCCCGCTCCCAGGGGAGAGGACCCCGGCCGACACGCTCGAACATCTCGCGGCCGATCGCTTTCGTCCGGCGTTCGAGGTCACCGCCCGGTCTGATCGACTCGATCCCGTTCGCTGACATTCCCGAATGCCTCCGGGTCGCCCGGCCCTGTTCGCTCAAACTCGCAAAGGCCCCGTTCTTGATACGTTCCGAGGTCGACCTCGGATCGAATTGTATCCAGAGGCGCGGTCGTCCTCGGCCAACTCACTCCCCAGAGTCCGCCACCTCAGAGAATCGAACCGAGACGTTGTACCCTAAGCACGTTGCTGGAAAAATACGACATCAGTGCGGAGAAAATCGACAAAAACCAGCGCGAATCGTGAGCCCTGAAAAGGTTTCTCCTTGACTTGGCGCGGTCGGCGGGGATAAAGTTCGACCATTGACAATTTGGTGCGAATCTTATCCAGAGTGGCTGAGGGACAGGCCCGACGACGCCACAGCAACCGGTCCGCACTCTCGCGGATGCTGGTGCTAACTCCTTCCCAGGTGATTTCCGGTTCGATCCGCTCAGGCGGAGAAATCGAATTGCCGATGGGACAGATAAGATGGTCTTCGAGGTCCGGCTCTCCATGGCCCGACCCTCAACGGCCCTCCCTTATCCCCAGGTTGCCGCATCCCCTTCTCTCAATCTCCCCTCTGGTTTTGAATCGCACTGGACGTCCGCCCGCCCACCAGACTGGGCCGGGCCGTCTCCTTCCGCGAATCTCCGACCCGCTCCATGACGATCCGGGTCGGCGCAACCAAAAAGGGAGTCCAGCCGGTGTCTGAAGAACTCGTCGAGGGCCTGAAGTGTCGACTCTGCGGCAAGCTTTATCCCAAGGCCGCCTTGAACTTCTGCACGGATGACTTCGGGCCGCTTGAGGTGACCTATAACTACGAGGCCGTCGGCCGGACCCTGAACCGGCAATCGATCGTCTCTCGACCACGCAACATGTGGCGATATCGTGAGTTACTGCCGGTCGACGGCGAACCGACGGTTGGCCTCCACGTCGGCTGCACGCCGCTCATCAAGGCCGATCGCCTCGCCAAGGTGCTCGGCGTCGCCGAGTTGTACCTGAAGAACGACGCCGTCAATCACCCGTCGCTCTCGTTCAAGGATCGGGTTGTCGCCGTGGCGCTCTCGAAGGCCGTGGAACTGGGCTTTCGGACGGTCGGTTGCGCCTCGACGGGGAACCTCGCCGGGAGTGTCGCGGCCAATGCCGCGGCGGCGGGCCTGGAAGCGTATGTCCTGATCCCCGACGGCCTTGAGCAAGGCAAGGTCCTCGGCGCCACGATCTACGGAGCCCGGGTGATCGCGATCGAGGGAAACTACGACCACGTCAACCGGCTCTGCTCGCAGATTGCCTTCAAGTTTGGCTGGGGATTCGTCAACGTCAACCTTCGGCCTTTTTATGCCGAAGGGTCGAAGTCGATGGGCTTCGAGATCGCCGAGGACCTCGGCTGGCGATTCCCCGACCACGTCGTCGCGCCGATGGCCGGCGGCAGCCTGATCGGCAAGATTCAGAAGTCGTTCAAGGAGTTCGAGCGCCTCGGGATCGTCGACGGCCCGGTGCAAACCCGGATGTTTGGCGCCCAGGCGACCGGCTGCAACCCGATCTCGAACACCGTGAAAACGGACGCGATGAAGGTCAAGCCCGTGCGGAACCCGAACACGATCGCCAAGAGCCTGGCGATTGGCGACCCGGCCGACGGCTACTTCGCCTCGCAGTTGATCCGCGAGTCCGGCGGCTGGAGCGAGGACGTCAACGACGACGAGATCGTCGCCGGCATGAAGCTCCTGGCCGAGACCGAGGGGATCTGGGCCGAGACGGCCGGCGGCGTCACCCTGGCTGTCGCTCAGAAGCTGATCGCGCAAGGCAAGATCGACCGCGACGGCAGCACCGTGCTTTGCATCACGGGCAACGGCCTGAAGACTCAGGAAGCGCTTCATGGCAAGGTCGACCGGCCGATCGTCATCAAGCCGACGATGGCCGAGTTCGAGGCCCTCGTCGGCGCTCATGTGCCCGCCGAGGAGTTGATCGCCAGCGCCGTCTGATGGATTGATTGAGGTTCCAGGACGGCTCCGATCGGCCCCGGTCCTCTTCGAGAACGGCGGCGGCCGTCGCGTCGTCCCATCATCCTCTATGAACTTACTCATCCTTTGACATTGACTTGATTCGCCAGGGAGCCCGCCATGCCGAAAGTCCGTATTCCGACCCCGCTTCGACCCCATTCCGGCGGCCTCGACACGGTCGAAGCCTCGGGCGCGACCGTTGGCGAAGTCCTCGGCCAGGTCGGCGTCACCTATCCCGCGCTCCGCGAGCGGATCTTTGACGGCGGCGACCTTCGCCGGTTCGTCAACGTCTATGTCAACGACGAGGACATCCGCTACCTCGACGACCTCAATACGCCCGTCACCGCCGGCGACGAGGTCAGCATCATTCCGGCCGTCGCCGGCGGTTGACTCGGCATCGAACAATCTCAATCTCGATCTCAATCGCCGAACGATCCGTCCCTTTTTGAACGCAGAGAAGGCTCATGGCTGCTTCTTCTCCAACGGACTCCGACCCCACGCTCGATCGTTACAGCCGACAGACCCGCTTCCCCGCGCTTGGCGAGGGCGGCCAGCGCAAGCTCATGGCCAGCCGGGTCACGATCTGCGGCTGCGGGGCGCTTGGCACGGTTCTGGCCAACCACCTGGCGCGGGCGGGGGTCGGTTTCATCCGGGTCGTTGACCGCGACTTTATCGAGACGCATAACCTTCAGCGCCAGATTCTCTTTGACGAGCAGGACGTCGCCGACAACCTCCCCAAGGCCGAGGCCGCGGCGCGAAAGCTGCGTCAGATCAACAGCGCGATCACGATCGAGCCCGTGGTCACCGACATTGACCACACGAACATCCTCGACCTCGTCGGCGATGCCGACCTGATCCTCGACGGCACCGACAACTTCGAGACGCGCTACCTGATCAACGACGCCGCGGTGAAGTTGAACAAGCCCTGGATCTTCGGTGGCGTGATCGGCAGCGAAGGCCAGACGATGACGATCTTGCCGGGCAAGACTCCGTGCATTCGCTGCGTGATCGAGACCAGTCCGCCCCCCGGAATGACCCCGACCTGCGAGACCGCGGGCGTGCTCGGTCCGGCCGTCGCCGTGATTGCCTCGTTTGAAGCGGTCGAGGCGATCAAGATTTTGAGCGGCTCGTTTGACGCCTTGAACCGTGAACTTATCATGGTCGACCTCTGGGACTGGACCTTCCGCCGTCTCAAGATCGCTCGACTTCTTGAGATTGCCGACTGCCCCTGTTGCAAGCACCGCAAGTTCGACTGGCTTGATGGCTCCCTCGGCTCGCACACGACCACGCTTTGCGGCCGGAACGCCGTTCAGATCGCCACCCGCCGCCCCGAACCCCTGAGCTTTCCCCTACTGGCTCAGCGCCTCGCGCCCCTTGGCGAGGTCCGCCACAATGCTTATATGCTCCGCTTTGCCGCCGACGGGCATGAATTCACCGTCTTTCCCGATGGTCGGGCGATCATCAAGGGAACGAACGACATCGCCAAGGCGCGGACCTTGTACGCGCAGTATGTCGGGAGTTGAGGCGAACGAGGGCAAAGGGCGGAAGGACAGAGGACAGAAGGACAGAGGGCGGAAGGACAGAGGACAGAAGGACAGAGGGCGGAAGGACAGAGGGCGGAAGGACAGAGGGCGGAAGGACAGAGGACAGAAGGACAGAGGGCGGAAGGACAGAGGGCGGAAGGACAGAGGACAGAAGGACAGAGGACAGAAGGACAGAGGGCGGAAGGACAGAGGGCGGAAGGACAGAGGGCGGAAGGACAGAGGGCGGAAGGACAGAGGGCGGAAGGACAGAGGGCGGAAGGGCAGAGAACAGGGAAGAAGGGCGGCAAGAAGTGCATAAGAGGTTCGAGGATTTGCCGGTCTGGCAGGCGGCGATAAGGCTTGCGGTGGCGGTCTTTCGATTCACGGAGTCGGGCGAGTGGAGGAAGAAGGGCGACCTCTGCAATCAGATGGAACGAGCCGCTCTCTCAATCTCGAACAATATAGCGGAAGGCTGGGAGCGAGGCCCGCACGAGGAGCTTTTGACGTTTCTGTATTACGCCCGAGGGTCGGCCGGTGAGGTGCGGTCGATGATTCGCGTGCTTGAGGCTCTCGTTTCGCCGGATCAGGTCGACAAGCATCTGGAATTGCTGGAGCTTTCCTTGATGACATCACGTCAGCTCGGGGCATGGATCGAGTCGATCAAGGACTCTCCAAGCAAAGGACCACGTTACCGCAACGCTTCCGCTCGCAAGGCGGAGAACCTCGCCCAACGCCAGGCGGGCTTTCAGGACATCCTTCGATCTCTCCAGGAACGCGCCCGTCGCCCTCCCGAAACCCCTTCGGAGCCTTCCTGAGCCCCCTCTTCTGTCTTTGCCCTTTTGCCCTTTGCCCTTTGCCCTTTGCCCTTATATTGATTTTTCCCGATCCCGCATCCTGTTTACGTGCCGGAAACGCTTGCCATGATCTACCTCGACAACGCCGCCACCAGCTTTCCGAAGCCGGAAATTGTCTATCAGACGCTCGATCGATTTGCGCGGACGTCACTGGCCAACCCGGGCCGGTCCGGGCACAAGATGGCGATGGAAGCGGAGAGGACGCTCGACGACGGAAGGCTGGCGCTGAACCGGTTTTTCCAGGGTGAATCGCCCGAGCGCTGGGTCTTCACGCTCAATGGCACCGATGCGCTCAACATGGCGATCAAGGGTGTGATCCAACCCGGCGATCATGTGATCACGTCGGATCTGGAACATAACTCGGTCAGCCGACCGCTCCGAAAACTCGAAAAAGACGGTGTGATCTCCCTGACCCGGCTCACCTCGCGCGACGGCTATCTCGATCCCGAAGACGTCCGCCAGGCGATCACGCCAAAGACCCGGCTCGTCGCCCTGACACATGCCGCGAACGTCCTCGGCACCGTGCAGCCGATCGAGGCGATCGCGCCCATTGCGCGCGAGGCCGGGGCGCTCTTCCTGGTGGACGCGGCGCAGTCGGCCGGGGTCGTGCCGATCAACCTGAAGGAAACGCCGATCGACCTTCTGGCCTTTCCCGGCCACAAGTCATTATATGGGCCGACGGGCACGGGTGCCCTTTATGTCAGGCCGGGCGTGACGATCCGGGCCTGGCGCGAAGGGGGCACGGGGGGCGATTCGAAGACCGAGACGCAGCCCGAGATCATGCCCTATTTTCTCGAAGGCGGAACGCCCAACGTCCTCGGCGTCGCCGGCCTGGCCGCGGGAATCGCCTGGGTCAGCGAGCGCGGACCGGAGGCGAACCGTCGCCACGAGGTCGATTTGCTGCAAAAGGTCGTCGACTGGGTCGAGGGCTCGGCCGACGGCTGGAAAGTCGCCGGGCGCTGGGAGCCTGGCACTCATGTCGGCGCGCTTTCGCTGGTCGTGCCCGAGGCGTACATCGACGACCTGCATCCCCAGCAGCTTGCCGCGATCCTGGACACGACCTTTCAGATCGCCGTCCGCCCCGGCCTGCACTGCGCACCGTACTGCCACCAGCGCCTCGGCTCGTTTCCCGACGGTACGCTCCGCCTCAGCCCAGGTCCCTTCAACACGGCTGAAGAGATTGACATTTTCCTCGGCGCACTTACCGAGATCACCGCGGGCGTGTTCTGAAAGAACCAGTCGCGCGTCCATGAGTGTTGCCGGAACGAACACCCTGATGCGCCAGGTCTTTTCAACGCAGGGCCTGCCGATTACCATGTTCCGGCATACTCATGATCCCTTGTCCGACTCACGCGTTCGTCCCCCCTTCCTCATCGTCGGCTGGAGTGATCCATGACGATCGCTTTTCCTTGCGAGAACTGCGGCCACCGATTCGAAGTCGACGGGAGCCTGGCCGGCAAGAAGTGCAAGTGCAAGAAGTGCAACCACGTCTTCGTGATCCCGACTCCGCGGGTGAGCAGCACCCCGCCCGCCGCGAAGGCGATCCAATCGTTCGGCGATAATGCGTCGGCACCAAAGCCAAAGCCCAAGGCCAAGCCCAAGGCCGCGCCCGCCAAACCCGCGGCATCCGCCTTTGATCCCTATTACACCGACGACGACCCCTACGGATTCGACGACAAACCCGAACCGTCTCGCACGTTGCCCGACGTCGACGAGGATGAGGAATTCATCCCAAGACAAACCGTGAAGCCAGGCTCGGGCACCACGTCCAGGAAGAAAAAGAAGTCGTCAGGCTCCTTTTTCGAGAACATTCCGAGCTGGGCTTACCTCGCCCTCGGCGGCGCCTTCCTGATCCTGGTCATCGGGGCGATGTTCAGCAAGGTCATGTTCGTGGCCCTGACGGTCATCGCCTTTCTTGTGTCCCTGGTCATGATAATGGCGGGATCAATCGGAATTCTCGTCGTGCCGTTTCTGGAGAGCGCGGCCTGTGGCTTGTTGAACATCTTCGTACCCTTTTACACTCTCTATTATGTCGCCACCCGATGGGACGCCATGAAGAGGTGGTTCTTGCTCTATGTGTCCGGCCTGGCGATCTTTCTTGTCTTCTTCGGCGTCGCCCTCTTCCTGCCCGCGATCAACGCGGCCCGCCAGGCCGCCTTGAAAGCCCAGCAGCGCGACCAGATGGCTCGGGGCATCGTCGCGCCGGGTGCTCAGGGCGATCGCATGGAGTCAAGAGCCGCGGACGTGATTCGAACGACCGACGAGATCTGTGATCTCCTTCAAGGCGTGACCGACGTCCCTTCCGCGCAGGCGGCCTCGCACCGCTTCTTCGAGCTCACGAACCATCTCGACGAGGTTCATCAATTCCAGGGGGGCGAGCTCGGCGACGCCATGAACAAGGCCGGGTTCATGGAACAACTCTCTCTCAACGCCAGCTTCGGCGCCGAGATCAAACGAGTCAACGCCAGGCACGCCTCGGAGATGAACCGGGTTCGATCCCTTCCGGGTGTCTTCGCCGCCTTGCAAAGTCAATCGGTCGGGTTCGCAAACAACGCACCGCTCCCCGGCAGGCTCCGAAGGTTCAACCGCGGCCCCGGCGCCGGTCCTTCGAGCATGCCGCCTCCCCCCGCCGCGCCTGGGAATTCGGAAGAACAGGTCAAGCTCATCGTCAACGGCCTGGTCGATCAGGAGACTCGCGACGTCTTTTATGAAAAACTCGATGCGCATGCGCAGACCTTCCGCAATGGCAACGGCGGTCGGCGATCCAACGGCAGCGGAAACGTGGATATCTGCGTCGTCTGGCCGATCAAGGACGCGCAGGCGTTCGCGGATGGAATCAGCTTCGCCAAGGTGACGAAGGTCAACGGCCGGACCATCACTCTCAAGGTTCCCCCGCTGCAAGGGGGCGCGAGGCGTCCGGCCGCCTCGGATTTCGTCGCCCAGGTACTCTTTGATCTCAAATCCCCCGCGCTGAATCGTCGCAAGGACGCGCTTCGGCGACTCCGCGAGGCCCCGCCCGATCCGGCTCGCCGTGAAGAAGTCGCCAAGGCGATTGAACCCCTGCTCCACGACCCCGACGGCTTCGCTCGCGGCGATGCCGCGCAGGCGCTCGGCGTCTGGGGAGGTCCAGAAAATACCCAGGCGCTTACCGAGGCGTTGAAAGATACTGAGTTCAACGTGGGATGGGCGGTCCTCGACGCGTTGAAAAAGCTCCACGACCCCGCCGCCGCGGAGGCCGTCGCCGCGATGCTTCCCGAGCAACGCAACCGCCACAAGGCCGCCGAGACACTCAAGGCGATGGGTCCCGAGGCACAGGCGGCGGTCGTGCCCTATCTCGATCACTCCGACGTCTTTGTGCGCATGGATGCCTGCAAGATCCTCGCCGTCATCGGCACGACCGACGAGACCCGGCTCGCCATCATGAACCTCTGGCGCAAGGTGAACGGCCAGGGACTCGACGCCATGGCCGCCGACGACGCGATCCGCAAAATCGGCAAGCCGAAAGTCTCTCCGTTCAAGAAGAAGTCGATCGTCCCCAAATAATCCCCTCTTGAGACGGCGCCGAGCGTTGCCTAGACTGAAAAGGCTAAGATCCAGGCAACCCGAAGGGAGTCCGCGGCGCTGACGCAGGAACATCCGAGTTCTCTCTGGGGATGGAGCCACCCGTCGCGTCGTTTCCTGACGCTCCTGGGTCTAGCCTTTGCGTTCCTTCTGGCGATCCAGGCGCGATCGGACGAGCGCGGATCGGCGATCGACTCCGGCCTTGTCATCGACGCGAACTCGGCTCCGCCGGAGGTTTTACGAACCTTGCCCAGGCTCGGCCCGGTTCTGGTCGCGCGGATCATCGAGGAACGGGAACGGAAGCCCTTCCGGTCGCTTGACGATTTCGACGCGAGGGTGCGCGGAATCGGTCCGGTGACGGCCAGCGGACTCCGCCCCTTTCTCGACTTCGGGCCAAAGTTCTCGATCGCCGCGGATTCACTGGCAACCAGGGTCCCGAGCCGGTAATTATCATGCCTGAATTTCAGTTGGTGGCGCCGTATCAGGCCGCCGGAGACCAGCCGAGGGCGATCGATCAGCTTGTCGAGGGCACGCGCCAGAACCGGCCGCATCAGACCTTGCTCGGCGTCACCGGATCGGGCAAGACCTTCACGATGGCCAACGTCATCGCCCGGTCCAACCGCCCTGCCCTGGTGCTCTCGCACAACAAGACGCTCGCGGCGCAGCTTTACGGCGAATTCAAGGAGTTTTTCCCGCACAACGCCGTCCGCTACTTCGTCAGCTATTACGACTACTATCAGCCCGAAGCCTACATTCCCCAGCGCGACATTTACATCGAGAAAGACGCCTCGATCAACGAGGAGATCGAGCGCCTCCGGCTTGCCTCGACGAGTGCCCTCGTGAGCCGGAACGACGTGATCGTCGTCGCGAGCGTTTCGTGCATCTACGGTCTCGGCTCGCCCGACGACTACCGCAAGATGATGGTCCGCCTCAAGGTCGGCGAGTTCGTCGACCGCGATGCCGTGCTCTTGAAGTTTGTTGATATTCAATATGAGCGCAATGATGTGAGCTTCGAGCGCGGCAAGTTCCGGGTTCGGGGCGACGTGGTCGAACTCTGGCCGGCGTATGAAGAGATCGCCTTTCGAATCGAACTCTTCGGCGACGAGGTCGAGACGCTCGCGGTGATCGACCCCCTGACAGGCGCCGTGATTGAAAAGAAACAGGAGATGTACGTCTATCCGGCCAAGCACTTCGTCCTTCCCGAGGAGCGGATCAAGGGGGCCGTCGAATCGATTCAGGCCGAGCTTGATGAACGTCTCAAAATCATGAAGGATCAGGGGAAACTGCTCGAAGCCCAGCGTCTCGCGGCGCGAACGCGGTACGACATGGAGATGCTTCTGGAGGTCGGCTATTGCTCGGGGATCGAGAACTACAGCCGACACCTTTCGGGGCGCAAACCGGGCGAAACGCCGAACACGCTCCTGGATTTCTTTCCCGATAACTCGCTGCTGTTCATCGACGAGTCTCATGTCTCGATTCCGCAGATTCGGGGCATGTTCGCGGGCGATTTTAGCCGCAAGAGCACGCTCGTCGAGCATGGTTTCCGGCTCCCGAGTGCCCTGGATAACCGGCCGCTCCGGTTCGACGAGTGGGAAAAGAAGCTCGGCCAGCGGGTTTACGTCTCCGCGACCCCTGGCGATTACGAGATCACGATGTCCGGCGGCGAGGTCGTTGAACAGGTCATCCGGCCAACCGGCCTGATTGATCCGGTCGTCCGTGTCGAGCCGGCGCGCGGCCAGGTTCCCTCGCTTCTCGTCGAGGTCAAGAAACGCGCCGACAAGGGCGAACGCGTTTTGATCACGACGCTGACCAAACGCCTCGCCGAAGACCTGACACGCTACCTCAAGGAGCAAGGGCTACGGAGCAAGTGGCTTCACTCGGAACTCGACGCGATCGAGCGGATGACGATTCTTCGCGAGCTGCGCGAAGGGGCCTTTGATACGCTCGTCGGCGTCAACCTCTTGCGCGAGGGTCTCGACCTTCCCGAGGTCTCGCTCGTCTGCATTCTCGACGCGGATAAAGAAGGCTTTCTCCGAAGCGAAACCTCTTTGATCCAGACCATCGGTCGATCGGCCCGCCACATCAACGCCGAGGTCGTGCTCTACGCCGACAAGGTCACGAACTCGATGCAACGGGCGCTTGACGAGACCAACCGGCGGCGGGCGCTTCAGCTTGCTTATAATGCCGAGCACGGCATCACCCCCGAAGGGATCGTCAAGGCGATCCGACGCGGGATCGAGGAAGAGATCCAGGCCAAGGCCGAGGTCGCGCGCGCCGTCGGCCGCGACGAGGCGACCGAGGCGACCGAGGAATTCCTCAACGAACTGGAAGCCGAGATGCTCAAGGCCGCCGAGTCGCTCGAATTCGAACGCGCGGCGGCCCTTCGCGACCGGATCATGCAGCTTCGATCCGCCAACGACGGGGGTCCGATCCGCTCGTCAGCGTCTCCCCAGGGCACGAGTGCCCGCGCCAAGGCCAGGGCCGGCGGCAAGCGCGGGCGGTCCCGGCCCAAGCCGACCTGAACCGTGGAATCCGGACATTTATTCCCATGAACTCCGTCGAGTTTGACTTCGCCGCCTGGCTCAACGCCGATGCCCTCATCTCGATGGCCTGTCGCGAGGATCTGAGAGACGCGGAGGACCTGACCTCCGTGGCGACGATTCCCGAAGAGGCCCGCGGATCAGCCCGATTCGTCGCGCGATCGTCGGGCGTCATCGCCGGCCGCCCGGTTCTCGAAGAGGTTGCCCGCAGGTTCGGCCTGGATCTGGCGGTCTTTCTCAACGATGGCGATCCGGTCGCGCCGGGGACAGCGATGGCCAGCGTTTCCGGCTCGATGCGATCGCTACTCGCGATGGAACGAACCGCCCTGAACTTCTTGCAGCGCCTGAGCGGAATCGCCACGCTGACGGCCCGGTTCGTCGCCGAGGTCACCGGGACCAGTGCCGTGATTCTCGACACGCGCAAGACGACCCCTGGGTGGCGAGCGTTGGAAAAATACGCGGTCCGTTGCGGCGGGGGCATGAACCACCGATTCGGGCTCTTTGACGCGGTCCTGATCAAGGATAATCATCTCGCCTGGCTGGCCGACTCGGGCGATCCGATCGGCGTGGCGGTGGCCTCGGCGCGTGAGAAAACTCCGGCGGGAACCGTGGTCGAGGTCGAGGTCGATTCACTCGATCAGCTTGACCGGGCGCTCGAATGCGGGCCGAACATCATTCTTGTCGACAACATCGACCGCGACGGCCTGGCCGAGGCCGTCCGCAGACGCGACGAGCGCGCCCCACAGGTCAAGCTCGAAGCCTCGGGGGGCATCACGCTCTCGACCGTCGGCGCCCTGGCGAGAACGGGCGTGGATCGGATCAGCGTCGGCGCCTTGACGCACTCAGCCCCCGCGCTCGATATCGGCCTGGATTTTGACAGGTCCCCCGCGCCGTGAACATTGACCTGCTCTGGCAGCTTCGCAAGGCCGAAGGTGGCTTCGTTTCGCTCGATTCCCTCGGTTCTTGCCGAGACCGCGTCCTTCTTGACCTGGAAGCGTTGCGGGCCTTTGGATTTTCGATCGAGCATCATCCTTACCTCGGCCTCGCCTATCGAGGACCGGCCCAGAGGCTCTGCCCGGACCAGATCGAGCATCGGCTTGAGACCCGACGCATCGGCCGTCGGATCGCCGTCTGGAACCGGGTGTCGAGCACGAACGACCTCGCGGCGCGCGCCTCGGCGTCGGCCGCGAACGACGGCCTGGTGGTTCTGGCCGAGGGACAATCCGCCGGTCGCGGTCGACGCGGCCGGACCTGGTCGGCCCGGCCTGGGTCGTCGGTGCTGATGTCCGTCCTTCTCTTCCCGACCGGGCCGACGGCCGAACCCGCCTGGCTCACGGCGCTTGGCGCGGTCGCCGTGGCCGAGGTCGTCACCGCCTGGACGGGCCGGCGCGCGGCGATCAAGTGGCCCAACGACGTTCGGGTCAACGGCCGAAAAATCGCGGGCATTCTCGTCGAACGAGGCGCCGGGGCGGTCATTGGAATTGGTTTGAATGTTAATCTATCAATAGAAGACTTTCCCGAGGATCTCCGCGAGTCGGCCACGTCGGTCCAGATCCTCAACGATCGTCCCGTGGATCGATCCGACCTGGTTCGCGACCTAATTGGTCGGCTCGATGCGCGGTATGATCCGACCTCGCCCGACCGATACGAATCGCTTGTCGCTCGATGGCGTGACCTCAGCGAGCATCTTGGCCGTCGCGTCTGCGTCTCGACCCCCTCGGGCGAGGCGCGCGGCCGACTGGTCGATATCGACCTTGAAGACGGGCTCCGGCTTCGCGACGATTTTGATTCAAGAGTGCACGTTCCCATGGGGCAGGTTCTCTCAATCGTCACCGAGTCGGCGTCGAGCCTCTCCTCGTAAGTCGTTGACGCAACGTGACGCGAAGCAAATTTCTGAAAAACGTTCTTGCCAAACCGACGTAACGATCGATAATGTTCGAAAGTCGGAACCAGCGAACCGGATTAGGTATTTATCATCGGCCGATGCAAGCCCTTCCTTACATTATCACCCTACTGGCCACGCTGTTCAGTCATTCCGACCTTGCCCCAACCTCGTCTCGTGAATCGATGACCATGCATCGAATCGGGGCGGAGCCTCGCATTCTGAAGGTGGCGGAACCCTGTCCTCTCGCCTTGAATTCTTTCCAGACTGACTACAATCTTGTTGTTAGTGAAAAGGCCATGCTCGAAGGCGACGAGACTGATCGGGAAGCAAAGTCTCCTGGGTTCACTATTCTTGACCTTGAAACGATCCGAAGTCGGCGCCACGCCCACCGACCCCTCTCTCCCGGCGAAGGCGTCTCGACCCTGATGTTTCCGGTCCTCATCGTCTGGCGGTGCTGATCCGTTCTTTCTTCAGGTATGCCATTCCGGCCCGGATTGCTGGGTTTCTCTCTCGCCCGACAACTCCGAATTCCTCTTTCGACTCTCACTGTTGTTTTTGACCTCAACCCGTCTCTGAAGGTTCATCGAGAACCCCTTCAGAACGAGGGTTTGCGCCAAGGATTGTCCGGCATGGGTGTTGTTCCGAGGCATGATTGAGAATTTTGAGTCTTTGATGACGCCATGCCGCGTGAGCAAACGTAAGGCTGATTGGGTGAGTGGTGGGAAAGTGACAGTCTTCACCAAACGTTTCGCTGATGACCTAGTTTGAAGAGATTTCCACAGTCGAGATCACGCGATTTGAACGACATCACGGCAGGGCGACGATTTTGACGAAACGATAAGGCTGTTGTCAGGTTCGGAGTGACGGCCGGGTGGACCCGACCCTCTTCCCACCCGGGATTCCGGGGGGAAAGCTTGTGGCGGGTTGAGGGTTGGGTCCACCGGGCCGTCACGACGCAACAGATGAACCGTACCGGTTCCCAGAGAATGATCCCCATCCCGGTCTGGTGATCCCCGCCTGGCAAGGAGACTCGTGCTTCCGGGGGGAAGGCACGGGCTCCGCGGCAGGCGGGGATCACCGGGCCGTCGGGTGGGAGGTAGACGACAAAACGTCCGGACGAAGGCCGCCCGGCGTTGACGGCGATCGAGACAACGGGTAGGTAGGTTCCAAAAGGGCGGTCCGGCGTTCCCGGCCCGTGGCTTGACGTCGTGTCCCCGGGGGGGGAAGACTCGACGTGGGTCGCGGGTCGGGAACACCGGGCCGCCCTCATTTCTGGAGACTGGCCGTGACCGTCAACGCATCGCGATTTCGCCGTGAGACGGCCGAGAATCGATCGACGAAAACGCCAATGTTGGTCAACGTTCAAGAAATGGGGAATTGAACCCTGGTCAGTCACTTTTGATGAGGAGGCCGGTCGGCCCTTTTTTGAGGAGACCGTGATCTCAGGGCGCGTCGTTGTCGAGTTCAAGCGAGGCGATCCAGTCGCGGATGCCCAGGTTAAATGGTTGGATCTTCGCGACGCGTCGCAGGGTCTCGATCGCGGGTCCACGCTGGCCGAGCCGGATCTGACATTTCGCCAGGCCCCCGAGCGCACCGAAGTGATGCGGATTGCGTTCGAGAACCACTCGGCAGTCCTCGGCGCTCTCCTGAAAGCGTCCCAGGAGGAACTCGGCGAAGGCTCGCTGATTGTACGCTTCGGAAAAGGTCGGAGCGCGGGCGATCAGTCGGGTCGCCAGGGCGATCGCGTCTTCGTACTGCTGCTGGCGGATCAACAGCGAGACACTGGCGAGCGTCGCATTGTTCTCCGGGCTATCGGCGCGGGTCCAGATTCCCCAGAGAGCACTCTCCGCGAGGTTCCTCACGACAGGGTCGTTATCTCGGAGGGCTTTCGCGACGGCTCCATTCACCTCGATCGAACCGAGGAGACCGAGAGCGAAGACCGCCGCCCTGCGCGATTGCAGCTCGTGGGATTCGATCAGGCGGGCAAGCGTTCCTTCAAGATATCGGGCCGAAACGTGCTCACGAAAGGCGTCGAGATCGTGGTCGCGGAGATAGGTCTCGTAATAGTCGACAAGCAGCGACCCTGTGCGCGGTTCGAGCATTCCAGGGGTTCCATTACGGCGTGAGGAGTCGGACGAGGCCCCCGCGCCTATGGCCGGGGTCGCGGTGGAGAACCCGGTGTTCACGCAGATCAAGAGCACGACGTAGACCAACCGACGCCCTGAAGCGGTTCCGCGAAGATTGGCGTTCAATTCCAAACCTGGGGAGTTGCAACGAGACCGATCCGGCTTTCGAGCCATCTTCGGGCGCTCCTTCCCGCGCGCGAGGCGAGTTCACTGTCTTTCGGAGCAGGAAACGGGGCAGACACAAGCCGATCACTTATCTGGAACGGGGAGAACGTCGCCTTTCAAGGGAGTTTAGCAGCCCCCGAAATCAGCCGCCACGAGAAAAGTTCTTGATTCCCAGATCCTAGGGCGCCGATCCTCTTCAAAACCCAGCTTGCGGCCCCCCGAGACCGCCGATAAGATGGTCGACTCGACTCGACTCGACATTCCCAAAAGGCGCCGTAGCCAAGTGGTAAGGCAGAGGTCTGCAAAACCTCCATCCCCGGTTCGAATCCGGGCGGCGCCTCTTTCTCATTGATGCCTTCAAGATGAACGAGAATCATGTCGGCGCCGAGCGGCGGGACAGTCCATTCGAGCCGCTCGGGGGCAACTGAATGTTGTCGACTGTCCAGGGGACGAATGCAGGGAGGGCGGCTCGGACGTGGTTCCCGGTCGTTTGAGACTTGCCCGCGTCGTGGAAGTCGAGAAAGGGAAGCTTTTCATCCGGCCCGGGGCCAGGACAGTCGGGCGGGCGGACCTTGACCGGCATCGACGCCACCTTTCAGCCGTAGAAGCACTTTTTAAGGAAGACGGCTCGGATCGGCTCAAGGGGCAGACATCGAGCGGGGCTGGTCAGAAAGGATCGGTCCTCCGACACCGCGGAAGTCCGGTGCCGGCCGAGGGCAGCGATCTCATCGGCGACAAGTTGGTTGAATCGGGCGGCGAGGGCCGATTTCAAAGACCGGACCACCGGGCGAGTGACTTCGGTAGCCCAGCCAAAGAGGTGAGAGGGCGGACACGCGGAAAGTCCACGCGAGGGCGTGCTCCGCACGGGAAGTGCCCCAGTCAAGAGCGTCGAACCTTGAGACGTTGTCGCGATTTCCGCGCGACGACGATTCGTTCAAGGGGAGCATGCCGTTGAACGGCTCAGGGCTTGGGTGACGACTTGCGCTGAAATTTCAATAAAAGGTGACCCGATCCAGGCTTGGAATCGAGGACCGCCGGTCGATCCTTGCCGCCAAAGTCGCAACAGATCAAGAGGATATCATTCTCCACGGCAATCACGCCGGCCGAGGCGACGGTTTGTTGGGGAGATTTCCAGGTCCAGTCAATCTCGGTTGGCGACTTGGCAAAATCAAATTTAATTGCGTTCTTGTAATATTCAGAATTTCCCTTGAGCAGCATGAAGGTGTCGCCATCGATCACCATGGTATCAAAGGGCGCCCAGGCAGTCATATCCTCACCATTCTGGACGAGGCTAATTATTGACCAGGCTCCTTCGATAGAAGACTTTGACGCGGTTCCCAGCGCATAAACACAGAGATCGGTAAACGAGACATTATTCTCGTGAGCGATCTTATGGAGCTTTCCAAACGCGTCGACGACGTCCTTGGGGATCTGTCCGCCGCGCTCCTTCTCAAGCCAGATGCCCTGACCGCCGAATGGATCGTCAGGGTACTTGACATTGGTAATATAAATGTATATTGGGCAGTTTAATCCATCAATCTCCACCGGAATTGTAAATCGCTTCATGGAAGGCTCATTCTTGACAAACTCGCGGATGCGGACGGCTTCCGACTCAGTGGAGGCATGTTTGGCATTCGATTGATGTGAATATTTCATATTTTGATAAGGTTCACCCCAAACTCGCAGCCAGTCGCGGTGGGCCTGGATCTCTCCGGCGAAATCTCCGGTGCGGCGATGGAGGATCGCGAGCTGCTTGTAACAGGTTGTCCGGGTGACGTTGAGGTACCAGTTCCAGGGCGAATCCACCAGGTCCGCGTTGCAGATTTTGAGGGCCTGGTCGAGGGCGTTCGTCGCCTCGCGGATCCGACCGGCGTTTGTGTGGACCTTTCCCAGGCTACACAAGAGAGCGGCGAGAGTGGCTCGGCCTTCGCGGTTCTTGCAATCCTTGCCGGTCGCGCGGGCGGCCTCGATCCATTTCGTTGCTCTGTCCGACTGTTCGAGATGCTCCGCACTTTCAACGGCGGATCGAGTCGCGACCAGATAGTCCTTGACGATCTCTTCGTCTTTGCGGAGGTTGGTTGTCATCACGCGATCGCGGTAGACGTTCAGACATTCTTCAAGGAACGGCATCGCGGCCTTGTAACGTTCCGCTTCGTAGTCGGGAATCGCCCGATTATACAGTGCTTTGGCGAGCTGATAGTTCAAGCCGGGGTGGAGAGGAAATCGCCCGTCACGGGTCGACTGATGCGCGGCGTCGACAGCCCGGTCGAGAGCGCGGATGTATTCGGGCTGATCCTCATCGGCCTTTCCAGCCTCGGAGAATTTCGCCTGTGAAGGCGCGAATTTCTGGAACTCGGCGAGTTCACTCAGGCCTTTGATCAGGGTAACTCCAAAATCCGGACGCTCTTCTCTCTGCTTGATCAGGTCTCTGAGCGTTGCGCAACAAGCCTTGTAAGACGCTTCCGCCTTCGCGCGATCCCCGGCGAGCTTCCAGTATCGCGCAACTGCCTTTTGATTCTCGGCGTGCACCCACTGAAATCGGCTGACCATCGGATTCTGGTTGAGAGCTTTTTGACTGAGCGACAGGGCTTCGAGAAAGGAGCTTTTCGCTTTATCTTTTTCTTTCATCGACATCAACAGATCGCCTTGATTCCTTAACCCAATGCTTTTATTAATGAGAATTCGCGGCGCATCCGGCGAAATCCGCGTGGCCTGATCGTCATAATATTTGCTTTTTTCCATCAATGTCGAGGCATTCGCATAGTTACCATTGTCCTTCTCGATCAGTGATTGATTGTGGATTGTCGCCGAGTAACCAATATAACCACTCACCAATTTCTTTTTGTTCGTCCTTTCTTCCTCCTTGTCGTCGTTCTTGTTCTTCACAATCAGCTCTCGCATTCGGATAAGGTCTCGAAAGATCACGCGAGCGCGTTCGTAGCTAGCGCTACCTCCGTTCACATCACCGAGTTCTCTCAGGACGTTGCCGAGGACATTGCATGAGGTCGCAAGCTCCTCCTGATATTCGAGATTGCTGGGGGTATGGTCATGAAGAGTTTCGAGGGCATCGATTGCGGCCTTGAGGTAGGGCCGGGCCTCCTCGTTCTCACCAGACTCCCAGCAGAGCGTTCCCAGCCCGCGCTGAGTGATGGCGAGTTGGAAGAGGTAAGCGGGGACGCCCGGGTTGTCTTCAATAACCTGTTTCTGTGTTTCGATGGCGGCAAGAAGGATCTTCTTGGCGTCGACGAGGCTGCCGATTTCGGCCTCGATCAATCCGTACGCGGTCTGGGCTTTCACGAAGCCCGTTCTCACCTCGGGATCGCCCGGGTGATCTTCCACGAATTCCTTGTACTTTTTCGTGGCATCAATGGCGAGATTCTTGCGGCTGTCCTGCACTCCGGGAACATCGCGAAGTCCTTCCTGGACAATTTCCTTCAAATACGTGTCAACCATCAGTCGAGCCGCGATGAAACTCTTCCCTGCCCGCGAGGAGTTATAAAATCCAAAGACGAGCGCGGCCAGGGAGACGACTGTGGCCACGCTCAGGGTGGTGAGAAAAACGTTCTTTGACTGCTTTCGAATCGCCGCGCGTATCGTGGACGCGGAAATCAGGGCGAGTTCGACGCGCGAAAGTTCAAAACCCGCCTTGACCAGGCGTTTCGCCTCGTCGAGAGGTTGGCCGGGGGCGAGCAGGCGGTCGGACGACCGATTGTTCTCGTCCCAGGTTCGGGCGACCGCGGCGACGCGGGAACGGGCTCGAAGAAGTTCGCGGTCGGTGACGATCCACTGGCGGAGTGGTTCCCAGCTTCGGAGGAGAGCCTCGTGGGCAATCTCGGTGACGGGGATGCCGTCGGCCCCTTGCTGGCTGACAAAGAGTCGAGCCTGAACAAAGGCGGTCACCAGTTTGCCGGACGCTGGGTCCGCGTAAAGTGTTTCCAGCGGCGCGGGTTTGCGCGTGGCGGCCGACGCGGTCGTCTCGCCGATGGCCACGAGGAGCCGGAAGACCCGGGGAAACTTCGCCTGGACGTCCGCCGGAAGACGGCTGAAAGTCTCCTGCGCTCGATTGGCGAGTGCGCCCTCAAGACCGCCGAGTTCCTGATACGCCTGGAAGGTCAGCGTGTTGTCGCGAGGTGATCGCCGATTGTAAAGCTCGTCGAGCAGGAATTCGAGGAGAGGCAGATTCTCGGGCGATTTCGAGGCGGCGTCGCAGAGAACGTCATCAAGGAGACTACCGGTTTTCGGGTCGCGTTCGAACGAGAGACCCGCCATGACGGCCGGCTCGCGGATGATTGAGGCAATCTCGGTCGGCGTTGGCGGGAGCAGGTCGAACTGGCCGCCGTTCGATTTCAGGCGGGCCAACTCCGGGGCGCCGGCGAACCGATGATAGAAGTCGCTGCGGAGTGTCGCGATCACCCAGACCCCGCGTCGGCAGAGCGTCTCAATGAGCCGGAAGAAGGCGACCCGAACTGAGTCGGTGATGCGTTCCGACGAGAAAAATTCTTCCATCTGGTCAATCAGCAGGACCAGTCGGGTTTTCTCTCCGAGCTTCAACAGGGCCTGATCGATGATGTCGACGGCCCTGTCAGGCCGACCGCGAAGTTGCTCGGCGAGCGCCTCGGGACGCGTGGTCCGGGCGAACTCCGAAAGCGCCCCGGCGCCGAGAAGGGCGCTGGCCAGACCAAGGAAGAGGTCGGCCTTCGCATCGCTCGGGCGCATCACCGCGCGCCGCCAGGCCGAGACGTTTGGCACGATCCCGGGTTGCGTGAGCATCGGCAAGAGGCCGGCGCGGACCATCGACGACTTGCCGCTACCGCTCGGGGCGAGAACGAGGAGGAACGGAAGGCCCGCCGTGGCCTTGTCGCGGAGGGTCTTCAAGGCGCCGTCTACCGCCTGGGTCCGGCCGAAAAAGAGGGCCTCGTGTTCAAAGTCAAACGCCTCAAGGCCCCGGTACGGCGATCCCTCGGTCCAGGTCACTCGGGCGACAGTTGTTCCCACGTTGACGGGCACGCCGACATCCCTGGCACGTTTTTCCACCAACTGATCCAAATGGACTTCAAGGCGTTTCTCGAAATCCGCGACCTCGCTGAACTGGTGCGAGGCGGCGGTCAAGGTTCCGTCGGCCCCGTGAAACCAGCGTTTGGTGAACTCCGCGAGCCTCTTGTGCTGAAGGAGAGCGTCTTCAACCGCGGCATGGTCGTTGAGGCTCGGCAGCGACGGCTCGGCGGTCTTTCGGTAGACCAGCATCTCGGGCTTTCCCTGTTTCCGAAATCCGTGAATGGCATCCTCGAACTCGAACTCGGTTCCCGACTGATAGGTCGTGCCGTCGGGTCGACGGATCGTCGAGGGAAGCGGTGTCCCCAATCGCGACCAGAGAACGCAGACGAAAATGTCAAACTTGGAAGGGGGAGGAATCTGGTTCTGAAACGTGTCCGAGGCCAGAAGCGGTTTGTCCTCCCAGATGACCGGCACGAGATTGAGGGTTGACGCATGGCGGTCCGCCAACCTGCGGATCACTCGTTCGGCAATCACCCGCTCCATCGCGACATCTTTGGGTGACGAGATGAAAATCTCGACCAGCTTGGCATTCGAATTCGGGCTCGGGCGATGTCCATTCGCTCCCTCGGCGCTGGCTTGCCTGGCTTCGCTGAGCATCAGGGTCAGACCACCGAGGCCGATCCGGTCGCCGATGGCGACGGGCGTCGATCGGTCGATCCGATGACCATTGACATACGTTCCGTTGGCCGAATTGAGGTCTTCGATCAGGATCGTACTTTTGGATCGGGTCAACCGGGCGTGACGTCCCGAGACCGTGGGCATGTCATAGACCCGGTCGCAATCCGGGTCGCGGCCGACGGTCATCGGGCCTTCGCCGAATTCGAGCAGCTTCGTTGATCCGGTCAGGGCTGCTGGTCGGTCCTTGGCATTTCCAAGAATTCGAGACGCGGGAACTTCCAGCGACCCAAAAAAAATCGTGTCGCGTTCGCTCAGGGCCGCGCGCGTGATCCGACGCTCGCGCGAACCGATAGAGGTTCCGTTGGTGGATTTCAGGTCTTCAAGAAACGCGCCTGTCGACTCAAAGACGACCCGGGCATGGTGTTGCGAGACGGCCTGATGCTCAAGCACGACATCATTATCCGCCGCGCCTCCGATCCGGATCGGAGGCCGCGAGCCGGCCGCGGCCGGAGCCTTCGCGTTGGGACGATCCGAGGGCCAGGTCAGAGGCACCGACAGGCCAAGCGTGACCGCGTCCGACTCGCGGACCCGAACAGTGCCGGTAATCCTCGACCCGTTAACGAAGGTTCCGTTGGTGGAATTGGTATCTTCCAGAACATACCCTTCGGCGGTCCGGGTCAAGCGACAGTGCTTCCCCGAGACGGCCGGTTGGTTAATCACGAGGTCGCATTCCGGGGAGCTACCAACGACCCACGTCCGGAGATTCGCCATGGTCAGAGAACCCTGAGAGGATGGAAACGCCTACCGCAAATCCGCCGAGACCAGGATGCGCTGGGTGGGTCGAGGTCAAAATCATCCGGGAAACCTGTTAAGGAGCAGGTTTCCGTCGGGAATCATGCCAATTTCTTGAAACGGAGCATAACGACTTCTGGCCGATCATTCCAGCGACCACGATGAACTGTCATCATTGTGCCTTCCTGACTTGAAACGGCCGGAGGATCAAGGGCTCGAATTTGCTTTGAAGATTGAATCATCATGAACCATGTCATTCAATAAGAAATCGTACCTAATCGAATGATGTACCGATTGAAGGGGGGCTGACACTCATGATATTCTGGCCGAGGTTTTCAGGCGAGCGGCCCTGACGGCCCGTTCCAGAGCCCCGAAGAGTTTTCCGCGACGAGAGGGTTCGGATCATGGATTCATTCGGGGCAGGGAAAGAGGGTGCCGCGCCAAGACGGCAGTCGACCGTGTTGGAATCCGTTGAAGAGATCCGATCCCAGGTCAGAGCGGCGTCCCCTCGCACGGTCGTTGAGAACCAGAACGCTCGAAGCCCCGGCGATCGGACCGTCCCTGAGGTTGGCCTGACCGGTGAGCCTGATCGAAGCACGGAGACACCCGTCTACCGGCCAGGCTCGCGGCCGCCAATGGGGATTCTTCACATCCTTGATGACGGCGACACCACCGGTGAGATTGTTCGCGTCCGCGCGACTTCGTTCGTGATCGGCCGGGTCGACGGAAGCCTGATTATCCCGCACGATTCGGGGATGTCCGGGCGTCATGTCGAAATCGTTCGACGCGACGACGGCGGGGGCATGTGGACCTGGCTCCTTCGCGATCTCAACAGCAGCAACGGAACGTTCGTCCGGGCCTCGTCCGTGGCACTCTCGCGCGGTCAGGAGTTCATGATCGGCGGTCGCCTCTTTCGATTCGATGCGCCTCCCCCGTCAGCCTCGGCCGAGCATCCCGTACCGGTTGCTGTCTCGACCCAGAAATGGGAAGTGCCTGGCCGTCAGTCGACGGCGGACCTGAACGCGAAGTCGTCGACGGCCGCGCTCGTGGAAATCGCCAAGGGAACCGCCGACCGCCGACACCCGCTGACCGAGAAGGAACACTGGCTTGGACGCGACTTGGGAGCCTCCTCGATCGTCGTTGACGACCCCTACGTTGACCCACGCCACGCACGCGTTTATCGTGATGAACGCGGACACTGGGTCGTCGCCAACGATCGATCCCGCAACGGTTTGTGGGGGCGCATCTCCGAGGTCGCGATCACCCGGGGCGGCTATTTTCTGTGCGGAGAGCAGCGGTTCCTCTTCAAGGTCATCTGACGGCCCGAGGCGTCTTTCTTCATGTCCATGAACCCTCCCTCCGAGGCGCTCTCGACGGTTCCCAAGGTGCTGAGAATCGGTCGCGAGCCCGACAATGACCTTGTCGTGAACCTTCCCACGGTTTCGGGCTATCACGCCCGGGCGATCTGGGAAGGACGCCCGGGAGAGGCGACCATTGAAGACCTCGGGTCCGCCAATGGAACGGCGATCGGCACGCCCGGACGGGCCTCGGGACGCCTGCCCGTGACGCCGACTGATGCCATTTATCTGGGCAATTATCTTCTGCCCGCCGCTCGCGTCTTTGAGGCGCTCGGGTTGAGCCAGGACGAGGTCAAGGTCGGGCCGTCGCCCGTTGTCATCGGCCGAGACGAGTCGTGTGACAAGGTGGTGAACCTGCCGGTCGTCTCGGGGCGACATGCGCGACTGATTCGCCGGAATGACGGCAGCGTCGTGGTCGAGGACCTGGGGTCGGCCAACGGGACGTTCATCAATGGCGTTCGCGTCGATCGGGTCGCGACGGCTCGCGCCGGCGACCTGCTTGGCCTGGGAAGTGTCTCGATGGTCCTCGCCGTCGAACCCCTCCCCGCGGCTCAGACGCAGGTTTTGGCGCCTCCCGCGTCGAGGCCGGTGACATTGATTCGGGTTTCGGACGCATCAGCTCTCGATGCGCCGACGGCGGAGACGCTCGGGACGGTTCTGAGCGAGGAGTTGCAGGCCGAGGGGCGGCGGGCTTGGATCTGGGGACTTATCCTCATCCTTGGATCGCTCGCAGCGCTGCTGGCGATTGGCCAGGCTGGAATTCCCGCGCGAGTGCTGGGACCCGCTCAGGTCTCGGCCGCGAAGTTGCAGGCCATTGCCGTTCGACTGTCCCGGATCAGCGTCATGGCCGTTGGTCTTGGACTGCTCTGCGGTCTTGCGGCGGGTCGGCCTCTCTCGGCTGGCCTTCAGCGCTGGGCGGTTCGAGCGGGCGTCGCTGCCCTGGTCTGTCTGGTGGAATGCCTGATTGTCTGGGCCTTGTCTCTGACATTCAACGGAAATCTGGGGCATGCGATGGCCATTCTGGGCCTTCTGGGTCTGGGCTCTGCCGCCGCACTGGCGATGGGCCTGACTCTGAGCCCAATCATTCCTCGGACGCCCCTGACCTGGGTGGCGGCGACGGTTCTTTTTGTGCCGCTTTTGGGGTTGGGAGGCGAGGCGAAAGTCTGGAAGGCTTTACCCGGTTGGGCGAAAACCCTGGGTGAGCTCAATCCGTCGCGCTGGACGTTTGAAGGTCTACTTCTGATCGACTCCGATCGGCGGTCGACAGCGAGCGACGCGGAAGACGACCTGATCGAGCCCTACTTCCCGGCAAAAACGGATCGGACGGGACCGCGAACCGTGACACACGCCTTGCTCGCCATGATTCTGGGCTGGGGTACCGCGGCCGTCTTTAACGCGGCGGCGGCTTCGACCCCGAGGCCGCGTTCGAGAGCGCTTTGAGCCGTTCGAACCTGTCCCAGGCCGCTGGGTGGTTTCGGTAGTGGCGCTCGACCAGCATCAGATCCGACTTCGTATCGGACAACGCTCGGCCGTTTTTGAACCCGTTTCTCTCCGCGTGCCCCTGGAACTTGACGAGGAACATCAGCGTTTCCCGTCGAGACCGATCGAGACGCCCGATTAACCGCTGATAGGCCCAGATGTCGGCCGCGAATTCCTGCGTGTCGGGGTAGCCAAGTCCAATGGGCACCAGAAAGAAGTTCAGGAATTCGTCGCCCTTGACCTTGCTGCCCGCATTATTGCGGGCGACAAATTCCAGGTCGTGCTTGAGGTCGACGTGCGCAATTTCGTGAGCGAGCGCGAACTGAAGCGCATAGTCTTCTTCAAGACTGGTCCCCTCGCCGACAAGACGAAAGAGAGCGCTGGAGATGTAAATATATCCGCCGGGCAAGGAGAAAGCGTTGACCTCGTCGGAGTCGAGAACAACAAACTGATATTTTACCTCCTTCCTCGTGACGGTGGCGAGCACGGGGGAGGCGGCGCGTCGGACCCGCTGAAGATCCCCCTCGGGATCAACTGGATAGATCGAGAGAATCAGGTTGTTCAATTCACTTCCGAGTTGCGCTTCCTGATCGGGAGTCAGATGGGTCAGACTGGCGATATCGAGGGAAAAGGTTGACAAGTTCCGCGCTCTCGTGGGAGTAGACGCGCGGGTCTTGGACGGTCCGACGAAGCTTGGCAAGGGGGACGGCCGACCCGAAACCGCCGCGAGAGCCCCGGTTTTCTCCGTGGTCTTCGCTTTTGAGGCTGATGGCGCCAGGGCCGAGGCGGCGGGAGGCGTTTGATCGACGGTGCTCGAGGGCTTCTCGGAAGATCCCTCGGAAGATCGTTCCTCCGAGGTGAGCAAGGGTCGGCCTGACGTTTCTGGAGGCGTCGAGGTCTCGGAGGCGATCGGGTCTTCGGGAAGGTTCTGGATCGGTGCGGCCGGCTGGGAGGCGAGGGCCTTTCGTAGTGACTCGCGGTAAGTCCGGCCCTCGGCATGGATCAGAGTAATCGCGAGAGCCGGATAGAGGCAAGCCAGGACGGCGAACGTCGAGTATCGGGCCGAGGTTGTCATCGGTTCCCGCCTTTCGATTCCTCGTTCTGGTCACGAGCGGGCCGATCACCCGGCCTCAAAGCCTCATTCAACTCGTCAAGTTGTTCTCGCATCGCGGCGTAAAGCTTGGGATACGCCGCGCGTTCGTCGCCGATCTCGGGCACGGCGAACCGCAGGTTGTGATTTTGCATGAAAACCACGAGGTCATGGACCGACGTTCCGTTATATCGGTCGATTTGACCCATGATCAGCTCAATCTCTCTTTTCTTCATCAACTCCTTGGACGTGTCGAGACGACGCAAGTAATTCTTGGCTTCCAGATAGAGCGCGTCTTTTTCTGGAGGAATCACCTGATCCAGTCTCTCAAAGAGGCTTCGGATCGACGCGTCAAGCGCGGCGAGCGATTCACGCGAGGTCTTACCGTCAATCTGCAATTCCAGAACCGCATCAATAGCGGTCTTGTACCCGCGACGCTCTCGATCGAATTCCGGGCCACGGAGGGCGATCGGCCACTTCCCCTCGGGCAAGATTCGCGACATCGCGATCGTCGCCTGTTGCGGTCCGTAGAAGAAGGGAATCCTCTTGATGATGTTCGCATCAAGCTGGAACGAATTCGATCGATAGGACGATGGGTGAATCTTGGAACCGGTGAGTTGTTCAAAGAGGGCGTTCAGGGCACTTCCCTTCATCAGGTCGTTCTGATTGGGGTCGTGCTCGACGCGGTCTCGAATCTGGTTGTAATTGGCGAGACGACGCGCTCGCGAGGCGGCCCGCCGCTTCGCCTTCTCCGCGTCCTCGTGCCTGATCGATTGATAAACGTACTCATTAACGTTGATCATCGTGTTGGCGTTGATCGCCTCGCCCTCGGCGGAGTAAAGATTGTATAACCCCGCGCCCTGAAGTGCGATCCCTTCGCCGCGGAGAACATCTCCCTGTCCGGTCGATCCTGGACCGACGAACATATTTCCCTGTGCGGCGGCTCGTCCCGCGAACGCTCCCATGATGAGCACGAACGCCATCGGCGTGGATCGGGACATGAGCGATCACCCTTCAAGGAGCCAGCATATTAGCAGGCGTCGTTGCGAGCCGCCGGGCGCGAGCATCGGTCGCGGCCTGTTCCGCCGCGCTTTGTCTCATCCCCGCCGAAATAATGCTATTCATCTGAGCGTTAACCTGAGCCCATTTCATCTGACTCTTACGTTGCAGATTCGATTTGAAGACATCTTGAAGGGCATTATACGCACGACCAAGTTTGGGTGGTTTTTTCCATTCGTCCGCATTGCCATACTGAGACGTCTCACTATTCGCGGTGAGGGTCAGTGTTCGGAAGCGAACCACGTAAATCAACTTGGCGGTGCCCCGGATCTGATTGTCGAATCCTTCAAACATCTCGATGCGAACAATCCGGCCCGCGGGTTCATCGCCTGAGGGCGTCTTGTCATTGATCTTCACGGTCAGATCGGCGGGTTGGAGAATCCAGTCTGGTTTTTCTGGAGGCTGATTCGAGGCGATGGACATCTTTTCCATCTTGCTCAAGCGGTCGGCCAGGCGACTATCAAGACCGAGTACGTACCGTTTGGACCCGAATTCGACCACGGCCTCGGTCGGGGTGAGCTTGAGCCGGCTCTCGATCAGTTCGACCCGAAGCGATCCGTCGGGCATCTGCCAGGGGGTCCGGCCGACGCAATAGACCTGCTCCAGGGTGATGAGCTGGCCCGCGTAAGCATTGGGGCTCGCCAGAATCTTGGCGAGGGGAATATTTTTCGCGGAAGGGTTTTGATCGTCGGGAATCGGGTCTGGTTCCTGGACGGCGGTGACCGCCTTGGGAGACGGTCGGGGCTCAGCGTCCCTGGAGGTGCGGGGGTTGGCGGATTTCTCCGCGCCGGAGGTGATCGAGTCACCCGACATCGTGGTGTTGCTCACGTTCGACGGGCGATCGCCTGTTGATGTCCCAAGCAACCCGCGGGTGCTCTTTTTGCCACCTGTCTGGAAAGCGACCTGTTGCGGCGATCCGTCCGGTGAGTCGGGCTCGCGATCGGGCGAGGAGGAGAGAGACCTGCCGGTCTTGCTCTCAAAATCTAGACCGTCAAGCGAAGGGGCGGGATTGGAGGTCGCGGCGGCTATTGGTCTCTTGCGGGCCGACTTTTGACGAGACCAAACCGAGCGGACGGGGAAAGAATCGACTTCTTGCGTCTTGACCATCGCGACCGCGGGCGGTGTCGAGGCGGAGGCCCAGTAGAAGCCCGTCCCGGCGATCAAGATCACCGCGGCCGCGGCCAGGCCGATCGGCACCCAGGGGGGATTGCCGGTCGTTGAGACAACAGGCTCCGTCGCGGCAACAGTCGGTTGCCGGGGTTGGGTCTCGATCTTCACCGTCACGATTCCGAGGTCGGCACCGAGCGTCGGGACGGTCTCCGCCAGAGTTTCCGCGGTACTACCGCCGATGAGGACCGTTCCGCTCCGTTTCGATGTCTCGGGCGTGGCAACGGCCGGCGTTTTCAGCTCGCCGGTCCCGCTTCCCACTTCCAAAACGGCGGTATTCCCCCTGGCCATCTCGCCCGAGGGAGCCGGCGGCAGGACCGACGCTGTTCCGGCGGTCAGGTCGAGCGGGGCCTTGCAACGCGGGCAAGGCTCGGTCCGGCCCGATCGGCTGAGTTTGGCCAGGGCCTCGACCGAGACGGTCATGGTTTGCCCGCAAGAGTCGCATCGAAGACGTGCCCGACCGGCCTGCGCTCCTCGGCCGACGCCGGAGGCCTCGACCATCGCGGCGGCGAAGGCCGCGCATGACGGATAGCGATCATTCGGATTCTTGGCCAGACCGCGGAGCAGAGCCGACTCCATCCGGGCGGGCATTCCGTTGCAGTGCGCCGAAGGGCTGGGAGGGGCGTCGACCGTCTGCATCATCAAGACGCGGGTCGGCACGTCGTGCTCAAACGGGCGACGTCCACAGAGAAGCTCGTACGCCGTGACCGCCAGCGCGTACTGATCAACCCGACCGTCGAACGGATCGCCCATGATCAGTTCGGGGGCCATGTAGTGCGGAGTGCCAAGCACCATGCCGGTTCCGGTCATGGCCTTGGTTTGCGAGCGCTCGCTCGCCGCGGCCAGCACCTTCACGACGCCGAAGTCGCCAAGAAAGGCGTGTCCCTGGCCATCGAAGAGGATATTGGCCGGTTTCACGTCGCGGTGGACCATGCCCTGCGAATGAACGTAATCCAGGGCACCGCCGACGGGACCGAGCCAACCCCCCAGTGACGCGAGCGCCGCGGACCCTCGCCAGGCGGCCTGGCGCTCTTCCAGGCTTCCGCCTGGCAGAAATTGAAGGACCGCGAAGGGAATGCTCATCCATTCGCCGACATCGGTAACCTTGACGATATGCGGGTGCGAAAGCCGGACCAAGGACCTCACTTCATCCCGGAATCGCCGCGAAAACTCGGCATCCGTCACCATTGACCGGTGCGGCAACTTGATGACGACATCCGCGCCCAGATTATGATCCTTGGCGCGATAGACCGCCCCCATGCCTCCTTCGCCGAGTTTTGACGTGATCTCGTAACGCCCGCCGGAGAGCGCAGAGCCAATCGGTTCAAGCGATTCGCTAGTCATGGGGGGGGCCTTGACTAAAGGAGCTTAATTTTCAGGGCAGATCTTCGCCATTGCATACGCCAGAGATCAGTACGCGAGGTATTATGTCGCTCGTCTATCGATTTCGCAATTGTAATTTTTCTCTCCAAAACTAGAAAAGATCCGCGCAAGCGAATGGCTGGCCTCAGAGTTCATCTTACGCTCCGAAACGTCCTGATGACTTGCTCTTGAATGGGACGCGACGCCTGGAATTTCCTTTGAAAAGCCGCGCGGAAGAAGTGGACGCGGAGAGTCAGACCGCGCGCATTGACGTGAGATTCCGCGCACGCCTGGAGTGAGGCGAGAACAGACTGGCTCAACGATCTTCTCTGAGGAACCCTCCCGAGCGTCTCCGCAGTCGCCAGGATTCCTCGCGCGGCTGACTTTAGCCTGACTTCCGAGCGATTGCCGACCGGTCCGGCCTCTTTAGGGGTCCTGCGTAATGCAGGCTTTTTTAACGTAACGCCAAAGGAACAAGGACAAAGTGCAGATTTTTCCTGTTGCCTTGTTTCCTTTGACCTTACGACTATTCCGCGACAAGCCTGGCGACCTATGACCAGGACCCAATGATTAAAGAGGAAGAATTTTTTCGGTCCTCGATCCTCGGGACTTTGCAATCCTCTTACCCTTTCCTCTGAAATGTCCTTCCGGTCCGGTTCTTGCGGGTATCTTTGAGGTTTCCGGTCCACTCGATCACCTTGTTGCAGGTCAGCTTGGGAGGTTTCGATGCCCAAAATCTTGAATGTCGGTCAATGCGGATACGATCACAGCACAATCGCGCGGTTTCTTCTGAAAGATTTCAGGGCGGATGTAGTCGGCGCGGAGACTTCGAAAGACGCGATCGAGGTCCTTCGGGAAAAGCCGTTTGATCTCGTTCTGGTCAATCGAATCAGCGACGCCGACGGATCATCGGGGCTCGAACTGATCCGCGCAATGAAGGCCGATCCGGCCCTGGCTCAGGTTCCGGTCATGCTCGTCAGCAACTATGCCGACGCCCAGCAGCAGGCCGAAGCCCTCGGCGCTCTGCCTGGCTTTGGCAAGGCCGACATGAACAAGGCCAAGGCCCAGGAGCGGCTCCGTTCCGTTCTCCCGGATTGATGACAAGGGCGGATCAATTCAGGTCAGGTCATCGAAGCAGGTTCACGGTTTGTTGCCGTGTCGGCTCGATCTTCACGAGCGAGTCCGAAGCAAAGTCGCACCATCGAAGGTCGTTGCCGACAAACCACTTGCAACGGGTATCTTCCACGCCGAGATCCGTCACATACTGGACAGTCATCGTCGGGCCGCCGCTTTTCAACTGAACCAGGTCGCCAGACGCAAACGCCATCACCGTCTCCCGAACAGGACAACCGAGATAAGGGACCACCCGTCACTATCGAGCGGCCCGCGTCTCGTGTTCAGAAATCCGAAGCGTCCGCGTCACATCCCCAGGAAGGGGACCGGCAGAAGGAAGGCATGCTGTTCGTAGAGACTCCAGACCCCGCGCCAGGCCGTATACTGCGAGAGGAAGACAACGAGCACGTAGAGGGCCACGACGGGAACCAGACCGAGCCGCCCCGTCCATCGAAAGAAGCCGTGGCGGGGTATCTCGCGGCGCGAAGACCGGGCATAAGCCCAGCCGGCGATCAGCCGCGAGGGAAGAATGAACGCCAGGAAGACCAGGCCGGGAAGCCAGGCCGTCTCGCGCGGAATCATCTCGATCTTGAGCAGATATAGCGGAAGGGCCGCGATGAACGTTAGCGCCAGCGCGAAGGCAAAGGCCCAGGGAGCACGTTGAAACCGGTCGCGAACGCTCCGAATCTCAAAGAGGGCCCAGAAGCGTCCTTCGGCGGCGTAGCGCGCTTGCAAGAAGGGGAGCGGCAGGACCGCGAGGCCCAGCAAGAGCACACCGGGCAGGGCGATAATCGGCACGATCCGACCGGCGGCGATCAGGCTGACCGGCAAGGCCAGCCAGACCATCGAGCCGACAAACCCGAGCAGGCCAAGCCGGAAATAATAGGGGAGGCGCAGGGACGCCACGAACGACCAGACCGCGTCGCGCGCCGAGGCATAGGCGCCGCCTTGCTTCCATCGCCTGCTGATCCAGAAGGGGTTGCCGAAGGGCAAGAGGAAGTGTCTGATCCGGCCCCCTCGGGCGCAGGCGGCCATGACGTGGAGGGCGACGAGGATGGAGAGAACAACCAGGCCCACCTTCCATCGCCGGGCGATCGCCCCGCCCGGGTCGATCAACTGCGCGGAGGTCGCCAGCGACGAGACCAGTTGCAAGGGGAGCCAGAAGAGCCCGACGCCGATGACCATGCTGCCGATCCGCGACGCCTTGCGGACGCCGACGAAGCCATCTCGCAAGCGGCCCGACCGGGCCACGCGTCCCCCCGCTTCGAGCAGGTAACCAAAGGCGAGAAACCCCGCGACGGGCGCCGAGGCGAGAACCGAAAGGCCGACCGTCAGCGCGACCGCTCCGAAGACCCAGTCGCTTGCCGAGGCGAGTTTCCGGCCAAGCCACCGCGAACCCCGGCCGATGGCCCGCCGTAGAGGCCTTCGGACAGGCTCGGGCAAGGGCTCCAGGACGACCGGTTCCAGCGTGAGTGTGGCGTCGCTCATGACCGAGGTTACCGGCTCGCCCGCCCCTGAGTTTCAGGAAAGAAAGGCCCGCTCATGATCGCGTGGTTCGCCCCGATCGGTGCCAGGGAGAATGACAAAGCGAAGAGTCCGACCTTGCCATCCTCGTGAATCGAGTCCGGCGTGAACGGGACCTTGAAACTGTCGGCGAGGGCCAGGGGTATCAAGGCGGACGATCGAACGGGAGGGACGACGGATGGGAATTCGAGACCTGCTCTTTGTTGGTGTGGTCGTGGGGGGCGTGGCGGCCGTGGTCGCGGGTCTGTACCCGCCTCGGCTCGACGCGAGAAACGAGAGCCGACCCCCGCGCGTTCATGTCGACGCGAGCCTCGGCGAGTCGGTCCGTCGGGTGGACGAGGCCTTCCGGCAACAATGGGACGAGGAAGGGATTGCGCCCGCGCCGCTTGCGCCGGAACTCGCGGTCGTCCGCCGGCTCAATCTCGCTTTGACGGGAACGATCCCCTCGCTCGAAGAACTGCGGGGCCTGGAGTCGATTCCCGAAGGCAAGGCCGCTCGGCACCTTGATGACCTCCTCGGCGATCGCCGCTTCTCCGATTATTTCGCCGAGCGACTCGGCCGCGCCTATGTCGGAACCGAAGGAGGGCCGTTTCTGATCTTCAGGAGGCGGCGGTTCGTCTCCTGGTTGAGCGATCGCCTTCTGGAAAACCGGCCGTACAACTTGCTCGTCCGTGACCTGATCGCGACCGACGGCCTCTGGACCGACCACCCGGCGACCAACTTCCTCACCGTCACCTACGACCCCGAAAAGAAGATCGTCGACCCCGACCGCGTCGCCGGCCGGGTCGCTCGGGCCTTCCTCGGCGCCCGGCTCGACTGCGCCCGGTGCCATGACCACCCCTTCGCCCCCTGGACCCAGCGCGACTTTCAGGGTCTGGCCGCCTTCTTTGGTCAGACCCGTTCGGGATTCACCGGCATTCACGACGAAAAGGCTCTCAAGTATGAGCCGACCGACCGCAAGACCGGCAAGCCGGTCGTCGTTCAGCCCCGAGTTCCACTCTTGCCCGAACTCCTTCCGGCCGAAGGGAAGGCCACGCGTCGGCAACGCCTGGCCGACTGGGTGACCAACCCGAAGAATCCCGGCCTCGCCCGGGCGACGGTCAACCGTGTCTGGGCCTTGATGTTCGGCCGACCGCTCGTCGAACCTGTTGACGACCTTGCCTCGGTCGATCCCCTGCCCCGTCCGCTCACGATTCTTGCCGACGACTTTGTCGCGCACGGATACGACCTCAATCGCCTGATCCGAACGATCGCCGCGACCGAGGTCTTCCGGCTCGATAGCGCCCTGCCCGATCAACCCTCGAATTCGAGCGCCGAGGCTGCCGAAAACGCCTGGGCGGTCTTCCCTTTGACCCGGCTTCGGCCCGAGCAGGTTGTCGGGGCCGTGATTCAATCGGCCTCGCCGACGACGATCGACGCCGACTCGCCGATCATCGTGCGGATCATGCGATTCGGCGGCGAGAACGACTTCGTCAAGCGCTACGGCGACGTCGGCGAGGATGAGTTCGACGGGCGGGCCGGAACGATCCCCCAGCGCCTTCTCTTGATGAACGGCGACCTCGTCCGCGATCGGACCAAGCCCGAGGTCGGCAACGCCACCTACCGCATCGCCTCCTTCGCGCCGACCGACCGCAAGGCCGTCGAGGTCGCCTATTTAACTACCCTGACGCGTGCGCCGACCCCCGACGAGTCACGCCACTTCGAGGCCAGGCTCGCCGGCAGTCGCGGCAAACCGCGCGGCAAGATCCTGACCGACCTGATCTGGACCCTCATCAACTCGACCGAGTTTTCCTGGAATCACTGAGTGCGCATCGCGAAGTCCCGATCCCTTCGCGCTACGTGATCTGAATCGAGAGATCTCGCGAAAATTGTGAAGATCGCGCAAGGAAGGCCAGGGACTTCGGCGTACAATATCGACCGAGGTTTGACGAGGGCACCTGGACCTTGAATCCGAAGGTCGACCCGTCTGCTTGGTTGCCCGGTGCCTCGGGACCTGGATAAACTATCGACGCGGGCGACGTTCCGGCGTCGCCTTCGGCTCATGTCCTTGCGACCCTTCGCACGTTCTGAACGCCTGGTAAGTCGTGACGCGGGCTTTGTCGATTCTTCATTTATTCCCGACGTCCCCAGAGGGTTGCAAGATCCCCCCAGATCGACACCTTATCGGGAGCCCTGACATGCAAAGCACCACAACCCCTCGCTTCTTCGTGGAGACGGTCAGCGGGGTCACCGTGGCCAGCTTCGCCGAGAAGGAACTCGTCGCCGAGCAGATCATCGAGGAAGTCAGCGGACAACTGGAGAGCCTGGCCGATGGTCTCGGCCTTGACCGAATTGTCCTGAACTTCCGCGAGGTGAAGTTCATGTCGAGCAGCATGCTCGGGGTGCTCCTGAAGTTTTCCAGGAAGGTCAAGGGCGGCAACGGCCATCTCAAGCTCTGCTGTATCGCCCCGCACCTCAAGGAAGTCTTCAAGATCACCAAGTTTGACCGCATCCTTGAGATCCACGACGAGGAAGCCCAGGCGCTCGACAGCTTCTGACCGACTGACTTCCTTTCAAGGGAGGATTCTCACCCTCAGGTGGGTGAACTCGACGGGCGACCCTTCGGATTCGAGGCAGAGGTGGCCCTGTCTCGGCTCGCAGCCGGTGCCGCCGGAAACCTCTTCGCCGTTGACCCAGAGTCGCACCTCGCCGTTGATGCAGCGGACGTAGTAGTGATTCCAGAATCCCACGCCCTTGCTCAACGACTTCGACGGGAAGCTGCGCGACCCGTTCGGTGACTTCGGTTCGAACGGAGTCATCTTGCTCGCGCCGACGGCGAAGACGTCGCCGTTGGTCGTGAACCAGTCGCCTTTCTTGCCCGTCGATTTCTCGTACTGTTCGGCGAAACCGTGGTCGAGCACCTGAACCTCGATTCCCCCCGACGGCAGGGCGCCGGGTTTCAGATCCTTCAGAGCCGCATCGGGCGCCCAGACGAAAAAGCCCGAGTTGCCGCCCGACTTCAGGTGTCGCCAACGGGCCACGAACTCAAAATTCTTGTAGCGTTCTCTCGTCCGCGCGACGCCGACGGGTGTTCCCTTGCAGCGAATCACCCCATCCTTGAAGGTCCAGGTATCGGGATCGCCGTTGACGTTGACAAAATCCGCCTCGCCCAGCTCCTTCCAGCCCGGTCCCGAGCCGTCAATGAACGCCTTCGGCAATGTCAACGGCTCCTCGGCCCGACTCTCTCCCGCGAGCGGAGCCAGCAGGCAAGCAATCCCGAGCATCAACCTATTGCGTCGTGACCTGTTCATGGTTTTTTCCTCAATGCCGTTCCATTCCAAATCGCCGACTCTTTTTCAACAGAAGCGTTTATACACGACCCGAGACCCCAACGACGAGCGTCTCGAAACCCGGCGGCCCGTTCCGGGGTAATGCCTGTCGGACACGGTGAACCTCAACACAAAAAGGCGCGGCACTCTCATGGAACCCATCCGGCGCGAGATTCTCAAGGCGTTCGGCATGGCGGGCCTGAGCTGGTTGACGCCCGTCGGCCATTTGCTCGCGGCCCAAGCCGAGCAGTCGAAAGGCCCGGCGAAGTCGATCATTTTCCTCTGGCTCGCGGGCGGCCCCAGCCAGCTTGACACCTTTGATCCTAAACCCGGCTCGGCCATCGCCAACGGGACCAAGGCCCGGTCCACGGCGCTCAAAGGGGTCCAGCTTGCCGAGGGGTTCGAACAGCTTGCCGACCAGATGCGCGAAGTGGCCCTGATCCGGTCGGTCGTCAGCAAGGAGGGGGACCACGAGCGCGGTACTTACCTGATGAAGACCGGGTATCGCCCCGACCCGACCGTCGAACACCCCTCGATCGGCGCCATCTGTTGCCACGAACTCCCCGTCGGTTCCACGGGCATCCCGCGGCACGTCTCGATCTTGCCGACCCAGTGGCCGGCGCGCGGCGGCTTTCTCGGCGGCGCCTATGACGCCTTTCAGGTCAACGACCCCGCCGGCAAGCTTCCCGACGTCAGCCCGCATGTCGAGATCGGCCGTAACGACGCCCGGCTCGCCGACCTCGACGTCATTGAGCGCGCCTTCGCCCGCGGACGTTCTCGACGCGTCGACGCCACCCTGCACGGCGAAACCATCAAGCGCGCCCGGGTCATGATGACCTCCGAACAGCTTCAGGCGTTCGACGTCTCTCGTGAACCGGCCTCGGTTCGCGCCGAGTATGGCGATACCCCTTTCGGCCGCGCCTGCCTGGCGGCTCGCAGGCTGACCGAGGTCGGCGTCCGTTGCGTTGAGGTCACGCTCGACGGCTGGGACAGCCACGTCAACAATTTTGAGATCCACCGAAATCGGCTCAAGGTTCTCGACCCCGCCCTCAGCGCCTTGATTCGCGACCTCCGCCGCCGCGACCTTCTCAACCAGACCGTTGTCGTCTGTGGCGGTGAGTTCGGCCGATCACCCAAGGTGAACCTCGCCGGGGGTCGCGACCACTGGCCGATCGGCTTCAGCATGGCTCTGGCCGGCGGCGGAATTGTCGGTGGTCAGGTCATCGGGGAAACCGACCCCGGCGGGATCAAGAACCCCGTTCAGCCCCAGTCGATCGCCGACATTCACGCCACGATTTTGACCGCCGTCGGTCTTGACCCAGGCAAGGAAAACATCGCCCCGGCGACGTCTCGTCCCCTCAAGCTCAGCGAGGGAAAGGCGATCGAACCGCTGTTCGCCTGAATCGAGACAGGAGGCTCGCTCAAAAATCAAAAGGCCGCGGCGCGGTGCCTCATTCCTTTTGCAGCCGACCTGGGAAATGATGGAAGGCATCCTCGTTTCGATCCAGAAAGGGGCCAGTTCCACGGCGAAGCGCTGAGGGAGTTCGCGTCATGGCAGGTCTTACCCCCGTCCTCCGCGTCGGCAACGGCGCTGGATTCTGGGGAGATAACCTCGACGCACCGTTTCTGCTTGCCAGAGACGGCAAGCTCGACGTCCTTACACTCGAATACCTCGCCGAACTGACCCTGGCGATCCTCAGCCACCTCCGAGCCCGTGACCCCTCACAGGGTTACGTCGCGGATTTTCCCGAGTTGCTCCCGCGTCTCGCGCCAATCCTCCGGGATCAAACGGGCCTGAAGATCGTCACCAACGCCGGGGGCTTGAACCCCCTATCCTGTGCCTCGGACTGCGCCCGGCGGCTCGTCGCGGCGGGCCTGGCCGAGACACCGATGGCCGTCGTCCTTGGCGATGACATCCTCAGCGCGATTCCGACCTGGCGGGCCGAGGGACTTTCGTTCGACCACCTGGAAACCGGCGAGCCGATCGACGCGATTGCCTCGAAACTCGTCAGCGCCAACGTTTACCTCGGTGCCCGGCCGATCGCCCAGGCCCTTCGCGACGGTGCTCGAATCGTCCTGACCGGCCGCGTCGCCGACGCCTCATTAACCCTCGGCCCGGCCCTGGCCCGGTTCGGCTGGGCCGATGACGACTGGCCCAAACTCGCCGGTGCGACTGTCGCCGGTCACGTCATCGAATGCGGCGCCCAGGCAACCGGCGGCCTCTGGCACGACTGGGAAAATCTGCCCGACCTTGCCGGAATTGGCTACCCGATCGCCGAGATTGGCGACGATGGTTCCACGGTCATCACCAAACCCCAGGGGACCGGCGGCCTTGTCAGTATCGGCACCGTCTCCGAACAGCTCGTCTACGAGATCGACGACCCGAGGCGCTATCGGACTCCCGACGTCGACGTTGACCTGACGACCGTCCAACTCCATGACGACGGCCCCGATCGCGTTCGAATGACCGGCGCCTCGGGCTGCGCTCCGTCCGACACGCTCAAAATCGCCGCCGTTTACCGCGATGGCTGGACAGCGAGCGGCTTGCTCGCCGTTGTGGGCCGAGGGGCCGAGGCCAAGGCGAAGGCGGCCGGGCGTATTGTGCTGGAACGCCTTCGACGGGCCGGTTTCACGGTTGCCGATTCACTGGTGGAATGCCTGGGCGCGGGGAGTGTCGTGCCGGGTCTGCTCGGCTCGCGAGGAAAGGCGCTTGAGGTCGTCTTGCGGGTCACGGTGCGCGACCCGAACCGCTCGGCCGTTGAGCGGTTCTGCCGCGAGTTTGCTCCGCTGATCACGTCGGGTCCGCCTGGAATCGCCGGTTACGCGTCGGGCCGACCCTCGCCCCGACCGGCCTTCGGGTACTGGCCGACGCTCGTCCCTCGTGAGAAAATCTCGGAACGCGTGACCATCCAGACAGCCGCCGCATGGAGCGCACAGCCGTGAGAACCGATCAAGGCTCGCCGGCGCAGATCCGTCTTGGCGACCTGGCCCACGCCCGAAGCGGCGACAAGGGAAACCGGGCCAATATCGGCGTCGTCGCCTTCGATGCTGATGGCCATGTTTGGCTCAGCCGCCATCTCACGGCCGAGGCCGTCGCCGACTATTTCCGGCCGATGGGTCTTGGCATCGGCGCTGTGCGACGCTACGAATTGCCGAACATTCTGGCCTTCAATTTCGTGATTGAAGGGGCTCTCGGCGGTGGCGCCAGCCGTGCGTTGCGGCTTGACTCGCAGGGCAAGGCCCTGGGCGTCGCCCTTCTGGAAATGCCGGTTCCCGCGCCTTGAGGAATAGGCCGTGAATAGCTTCTCGAATTCCCGTTTTGATGACCAATGACCGAGGACCGACCATACCCATTGAAAAGTCCTGGGTTACATGGACTTGGTCATCGGTCATCGGTCATCAAAACGCGAAGTTATTCGCAGCCTGTTCCCGAGCCGCCCCCGTCTCTCGCAAAAGGATGGCCTGATGAGTGTTCCCCTCGTCCTCCGCGAAGACCACGATCAGGTCGCCCTTCTCACGCTGAACCGGCCCGACCGCCGCAACGCCCTCTCGCGCGGAATGGTCGCCGAACTGGGCGATCGTTTAACCGACCTGGCCGCCGACGTTTTGATCCGTGCCGTCGTCCTGACCGGCACCGGCGCTGCCTTTTGCTCGGGGATGGACCTCAAGGAGGTCGCCTCCAGCGGTCGCGACGCCCCGGGCGAGCGCCTGGCCGTGGCCGACGTGCAGGCGATCGCTGATGTGATCCAGCAGCTTCACACCCTGGAAAAACCGACGATCGCCGCCCTGAATGGCGACGCCTATGCTGGGGGCGCCGGCCTGGCCTTCGCCTGCGACTTCGTCGTCGCCGCCGCGGGCGTTCGGGTCGGCTATCCCGAGGTCAAGCGCGGCCTCGTGGCGGCGATCGTGATGCACGACCTCGTCCGCCAGGTCGGCGACCGAAGGGCGCGCGCCCTGCTTCTTGGCGGCGAACCGATCGACGCGACCGAGGCCGAACGTTGGGGCCTGATTAACCTTGTCGTCACCTCGGAACGTTGCCGGGAAGAGGCAATGGCGTTGGCCCGGAAGCTCTGCGCGGGGGGTCCAAAAGCGATCGCCGCGACGAAACGAATGCTTGACGAGGTCGGCCAGCGTCCCCGCGACCTTCGAGGCGCCGCGGCGGTGACCGCGGCCGTCCGCGTCTCCGAGGAAGCCTTCGAGGGGATGCGCGCCTTCCTCGAAAAACGTCCGACGCGCTGGGCGGTCGACGCGGGCGTGGAGACCGACCCCGAAAGTCGGAGGGTTTGATGATGGCGTCGCACCGCGAGGCGTTGACCCCCTGGGTCGTTGACCAGACCGTCGGCTCCGTGCTCAGGAAGACCGCGCGGACGTACCCCGAAGGCGACGCCCTGGTCTTTCCCAAGCTCGGCCTTCGCTGGTCGTGGCGCGAGCTTGACCGCCGGGTCGATCGCGCGGCGTCGGGCCTGATCGGCCTGGGAATCGGCCGGGGCGCCCACGTCGGAATCTGGTCGATGAACGCTCCCGGATGGGTCGTCGCCCAGTTCGCGGTCGGCCGGATTGGCGCCGTGCTCGTGAACGTCAACCCGGCGTACCGCCTCCACGAACTGGAAGAAACCCTGCGCGCGGCCGACGTGGACACCCTGATCGTCGGCGAGCCGTTCAAGGGGTCGGACTTCGTCCGGATGGTCGAGACCGTCTGTCCCGAACTGACCGATTCGCCGACGACCGACTGGTCGTCAGCGCGTCTCCCAACGCTCCGCCGCCTGATCGCGCTGGGCGATCGCCCCGGCCCCGCCTGGCGAACCTGGGCCGATCTCGATCTCGATACCGAGACCGACACCGAGGCAACCTTCCCCGATATTGCACCAACCGACATCTACAACATTCAATTCACGTCGGGAACGACCGGCTCTCCGAAGGGAGCCATGCTCACGCACCGCAATGTGTTGATGAACGCCTTTTACACAGGTGAACGCCTCCGGTACACCGCCGTCGATCGCGTCTGCGTGCCGGTTCCCTTTTATCACTGTTTTGGATGCGTACTCGGGACAATGGTCTGCGCTGTTTATGGATCAACCCTGGTGGCCCCGGCGCCGAGCTTTGATCCGGGGGCGACCCTCGCGGCGATCGATGGCGAGCGCTGTACGTCGCTTTATGGAGTGCCGACGATGTTTGTCGGCGTGCTCAATCACCCCGACCGCGACAAGTTCCAGACGTCGAGTTTGCGGACGGGGATCATGTCGGGAAGCCCCTGCCCCTTGCCCCTGATGAAGCAGGTGATTGACGTCATGGGCGCCCGCGAGATGACGATCGGCTACGGTCAGACCGAGGCGTCGCCGATCATCACCTTAACGTCGGTGGACGACCCGATCGAGGTCCGCGTCGGCACCGTCGGCCGACCGATCCCGGGCATCGACGTCCGCCTGGTGGACCCGATCAGTCACGCCGAGATGCCCCCGGGCGAGGCCGGCGAGCTTTGCCTGCGCGGTCATGCGGTAATGGCCGGCTATTACAAGAACCCCGCCGCCACCGCGAAATCGGTTGACGCCGATGGCTGGCTTTATACGGGCGACCTTGCCCGAAGACGCCCCGACGGCAATTTTCGGATCGTCGGCCGCTGCAAGGAGTTAATCATTCGCGGAGGTGAAAACATCTATCCGCCCGAGATCGAGGAGTTTCTCAATCATCACCCGGCCGTCGCCGAGGTGGCCGTCGTCGGCCTGCCCGACGCTCGCTTCGGCGAGGTTGTCTCGGCCTGGGTCGTCTCGCGACACGGAGCCAGCCTCACGGCCGACGACATCCTCGCCTTTTGCCGCGGCCAGATTGCTCACTTCAAGATTCCGCATTATGTTCAGGTTGTCGATCAGCTTCCGCGAACCGTCACGGGCAAGGTCCGCAAGCAAATCCTTCGCGACCAGGGCATCGGCCTCTTCGGCCTCGAATCCGCCGAGTCGATTCCCACGGCCTGACGATGAGCACGGATTCGAGAAAATCGATGATCGATGGATGTTAAGGATGCGTCGAAAGGGGGAATTCTCTCCGATTCGGTCCCTGGTCCTTGGTTATCGGTCCTTTTCGTTCCCGAATCCTGAGCAACCTCGTGCTGGAATATCGAGCGATTGTTTGATAAACTCAACCCTGCCCGATCGTAGATTTTCAAGGTCAAGTCGGCGAATCGAGAGGTGGTCGATGACGCGGAAGGCGATGCGCGCCCGTTGGGTCTTCGCGGTCCTGGCCTGGTTCGCCCTCCCGGCCGTTGCCAACGCCGCGGAACCGGTTCCATTTGATGCGCGGATCGGCCAGGATTATGAACGCAGCGTCCGTCCTCTCCTGAAACAATTCTGCCTCGATTGCCACTCGACCGAGGAACAGGAAGGCGACCTCGACCTCGAACGCTTCGCCAGTCTCGAACAGGTCCGCCGCGCGCCTCGGGTTTTTCAAAAAGTCGTCGAGATGCTCGATAACGGCGAGATGCCGCCCAAGAAAAAGCGGCAACCCTCCGCCGATCAGCGCCGGCAGATCCGCGACTGGGCGCGCACCTACCTCGACGCCGAGGCCCGCGCCGGGGCGGGCGATCCCGGTCCGGTCGTTCTCCGACGCCTGAACAACGTCGAATATGACAACACAATTCGCGACCTGACCGGCGTTGCCCTCCGCCCCGCTCGCGAGTTTCCCGTCGATGGCGCCGCGGGCGAAGGATTCACCAACGTCGGCGAGGCGCTCGCCATGTCGCCCGCCCTTCTCGACAAATATGTCGACGCGGCCAAAGGGGTCGCCGCGCATGCCGTCCTCTTGCCCGACGGTATTCGGTTCTCGACCAAGTCCACCCGGCGCGACTGGACCGACGAGATCGTCAACCAGATCAAGCAGCTTTATCGCGCCCACACCGCCCCCGAAGGGAGCATCCGGGTCAACCTTCAGGGCCTCCTTTACGACACCAACGCCGGGGGCCGCATTCCCCTTGAACCCTACCTCACGGCGACCCTTCACTATCGCGCCCTCAAGCCCGAGGGACGCCAGGCCCTCGCCGTATTCGCGACCGAGAACAATCTCAGCCCGAAATATCTGCAAACGCTCTGGGATTTCTACCAGAACGTCGAGCCCTCGCCTCTGCTCAGCCTGATTCGCGACCACTGGAAAGCCGCGAGCCCGGCCGACGTCCCCGCGCTCGCCGCCGAGATCCGCCAGTGGCAGACCGCCTTGACGAAGTTCAACAGCGTCGGCCATTACAAGCCCTGGACCGAGCCGGCCAGCCCGCTTGTCGAGGCGCAGGAGATCCGCGTCAAGCTCGCCGCCGAGAAAAACGCCGATGAGATCGTCATGCGACTGGTCACGCGCGACGCGGGCGACGGCAGCGCGGGCGACCTTGTTGACTGGAATCGTCCTCGCCTTGAGATGCCCGGCCGCGAGCCGATCCTCTTGCGCGACCTTCGCGACGGCCTCCGCGGACTCGCGGCCAAGCGGCGGACGATCGCCGACGCCTCGCGCTATTTCTCGGCCGTCGAAGACGCCCGCGCGATGCCCGCGCCGGTCGATGTCGAGAGGATCGCCCGCGACCGCCAGCTTGATGCGCCGATGCTCGCGGCCTGGCTCAGCTATCTCGGCATCATGGGCCGCGCCTCGCAGAAAGTTGACGGCCTTTTCACCCAGAAACTTGAGTCGGGCGGCGGCTTCGCGTTCATCCAGGGCTGGCGCGGCTCGGCCGAAGACCTGCCGAACATTTACGCCAATGCATCGGAACGCCTTGTCAATATTCCCGGCACGGTGAAACCGCACGGTGTCGTCGTTCACCCGTCGCCCGCGCAGAACGTCGCCGTCGGCTGGCTGAGCCCGATCGACAGTCAGATTCGGATCGAGGCGCACGTCAAGCACGCCCACCCCGGCTGCGGCAACGGCGTCGCCTGGACCCTGGAACTCCGTCGCGGCGGCGAGCGCAGGCGCCTGGCCGGTGGCGACCTCGGCGTCGGCCAGACCGCCAAGATTGACCCGATTCTGGCACTCGGCATTCAGCAAGGCGACCTGGTTTCTCTGGTCATCAACGCCCGCGCGGGCAACCACTTTTGCGACCTGACCGAGATCGACCTGACCCTGATTGACCTCGCGAAGGACAAGCGAACGTGGACCCTCGCGCGCGACGTCTCCAGCGACATTCTCGCGGGCAACCCGCACGCCGATACGCTCGGCAACCCCGACGTCTGGCAGTTTTATCAGGAAAAGGTTTCGGCCGACGGCGGGTCGACCTTCGCCAGCATTCCCGCCGGGTCCATCCTCGACCACTGGCGCGACGAGCCCTTGCGTGCCGAGCGCGATCGACTCGCCGGTGAGTTGCAACAGTTGCTCAGCGGCCCCGTTCCCGCCGATGCCAATCGGCCCGACGCTCTCCTTTACCGCCAGTTGACCGCGGCCGGCGGCCCCTTGCTCGGCAAGCTCGATTTCCGCAAGCTCGCGGCCGAGGCGATCGCCGCGAAAGGCAACGAGCCTGACCTCAAGCTCGGCCTTCCCCGCGATCAGTTCGGCCCCGGCGCCGAGGGGTCGAGCCTCTTGAGGCCCTCGCCTGACCTTGTCGAGTTCCGCTTGCCGGCCGACCTTGCCGAGGGTCGGGAGTTTGTCGTCACCGCGATTGGCGCCGCGGGTTCAGGGGCCGTTCAGGTTCAGGCGGTTCTCGGTTCGGCTCCCGATCGAACAAACCTCGTTCCGGGCGTTCCGATCCTCGTCCGCAACGGCAACGCCGCCTCGGTCCGCTTTGAAAAATCGCTCGCCGACTTCCGCCGCGTCTTCCCCGCGGCGCTCTGCTACGCGCAGGTCGTTCCGGTTGACGAGGTCATCACGCTCGTCCTCTTCCATCGCGACGACGAAGCCCTTGAACGCCTGATGCTCGACGACGCCGAGGCCCGAAGCCTCGACCGCCTCTGGGACGAGCTTCGCTACGTCAGCCGCGACGCTCTCCAGATCAAGGAAGATTTCGGCCAGTTCATGGGTTACGTCTCGCAAGACGGCGATGTCCGCGTCTTCGAGCCTTTCCGCAAGCCGATCATGGAACGCGCCGAGGCCCTTCGCAAGCGGTTGGAAACCACCGCCCCCGCGCACCTCGACGCCCTCGTCGCGTTCGCCGGTCGGGCCTACCGCCGTCCCCTCACCGACCGCGAAACGACCGGTCTGCGCACCCTTTACGCGGGCCTTCGCAAGCAAGACCTCGACCACGACGCCGCCTTCCGACTCACTCTGGCCCGCGTGTTGATGTCCCCCTCGTTCCTCTATCACGCCGAGCAGGCCGCCGACGGCGCGAAGCCTCGCCCCGTGACCGACTGGGAACTCGCGAGCCGGCTCAGCTATTTCCTCTGGTCGTCCTTGCCCGACGATTCCCTCCGCCGCCAGGCCGATACCGGCACCCTTCACGACCCCGCCGCGCTCGAATCCCAGGCTCGGCGGATGCTCCAGGACGACCGCGTCCGCGCTCTTGCCACCGAGTTCGCCTGCCAATGGCTTGATATTCGCGGTTTTGACACACTCGACGAGAAGAGCGAGCAGGTCTTCCCCGAATTCCTCGCGCTGCGATCGGCGATGTACGAGGAATCGATTCGATTCTTCGTCGACCTCTTCCGCCGCGATGGCTCGATCCTCGACGTCCTCGACGCCGACCACACGTTCGTCAACGAGGCCCTCGCCCGGCATTACGGCATCCCCAACGTCAAGGGCACCGACTGGCGTCGAGTCGACGGCATCAAGGCCGTTGGCCGGGGCGGCATTCTGGGCATGGCCACGCTTCTCTCGAAGCAATCGGGCGCCTCGCGGACAAGCCCGATTCTTCGCGGCAACTGGCTCACCGAAACCCTTCTCGGCGAGAAACTTCCCAAGCCCCCCAAGAATGTTCCTCAGCTTCCCGAAAGCGAGTTGAACACCGGCGGCCTGACGATGCGGCAGATCACCGAGAAGCACGTCTCGGTCGAGTCGTGCGCCAAGTGCCACGAGCGGATCGACCCGTTCGGGTTCGCCCTCGAATCCTTTGACGCCATCGGCCGGCGCCGCGTCAATGACCTCGCCGGCCGCCCGGTCGACACCTCGGCCCGCCTCAAGGACGGTTCCACATTCACCGATATTTCCGGTCTCCGCACTTATCTGATCTCCAAGCGCCGAGACGAGTTCGTGAACACCTTTTGCCGGAAACTGCTCGGCTACGCACTCGGCCGCTCGGTTCAGCTTTCCGACGAGCCGCTGCTTGCCGAGATGCGTCAACAGCTTGAACGAAATGGGTATCATATTCAGTCGGCGATCATGACCGTGGTGCGAAGCCCGCAGTTCTTGCAGAGACGCGGGCTTGAATCGCCGCTCGATCAGGAAGCATTCAATCAATAAGCTTGAACGTTCCAACATGCTTACACGCACGCAGGAGAGCCTCCGATGCGCTATCTGACCGATCGGCACTCGCTTCGAACCGTCTCGCGCCGGGCGGTCCTCCGCGGCCTGGGCGTGACGATGACCCTCCCCTGGCTCGAATCGGTCCGCGGCCTCGCCCTCGGCGGTGAGCCTGTGAAAGCCGACGCGGCCGGTCAAGGCCAGACCGCCCCCTTGCGGTTCGCCTGCTTCTTCTCCGGCAACGGCTTCCACAGCAATGAGTGGTGGGCCAAGGGCGCGGGCAAGACGATGGAGCTTGGCAAGGTCTTGCAGCCCTTCGACCCCCACAAGGAAAAACTCCTCTTCATTCGTGGCCTCTATAATGAACAGGCCCTGAAGGGAAACATCCACAGTTCGCAGACCGGCAACCTCCTCTCGGGCGCTCCGCTCGCCGCCGGTGGAGCGATCAAGTCAGGCACGAGCATTGACCAGGTTCTCGCGCAGCGGATCGGCCGAGAGACGAAGGTCCCCAGCCTCGTTCTCGCCTGCGAGCCGTCGATGGCGGCCGTCCACAAAAATTACTCGATGCTCTATAGTTCTCATATCTCGTGGAGTTCACCGACCACCCCGACGCCCCTTGAGCTTTACCCCGCGCTCGCCTTTGACCACCTCTTCAAGGACGACGACCGCCGCAACGAGCAGAGCGTTCTCGACGCTGTTCTCGACGAGGCCGGCTCTCTTCGCGGCCATCTCAGCCGGTCCGATCGCTACAAGCTCGACGAGTATCTGAACTCCGTCCGCGAGGTCGAACAGCGGATCGGCCGCGCCGGTCAGGAAGGGCAGCTTCAAGGCTGGCGTCCGACCCTGACACAGCCGAACATCCCCCGCCCCGCCGACGGCGTCCCGCAGGACATCGCCGAACACATGCGCCTGATGTGCGATATCCTCGTCCTCGCCTTCCAGACCGACACGACGCGGTTCTGCACGCTCAAGCTCAACAATGATCATTCGTCGCTCCGGTTCCCGAACCTCGGCGTCGACTACATGATCCACCACCTCCTGTCTCACTCCGATTCGGCCGACTGGCTCAAGGTGAACCGGTTCTTCGCCGAACAGGTCGCCTACGTCGCCGGCAAGCTCGACGCCGTCCAGGAAGGCGAGCGGACGGCCCTTGATAATTCGATGCTCATGTACTGTTCCAGCATGCTCAACGGCGGCCACAACGCCACGCAACTCCCGGTCGTGATCCTCGGCCGAGGCGGCGGCCAGCTCGAATCGGGCCGCGTCCTCGATTACCTCGACAAGCCGAACCGCAAGATGTGCAGTCTTTATCTTTCCTTGATGGACAAGTTCGGCGTCAAGCTCACCGAGTTCGGCGACTCGCGCGAACGGCTTGAAGGGATCTGAGACGCGAACCAGTAAATCATGCCGCTGTGCGGACCGACGTTTTTCCTCAAGAGCAAGTTCGGTCCGCGCAGTTTCCCTTCCGGGTTACTCACCGAAAACCACTCTGACGCACGATCCTCCTCAGATCCGTTCCTCAATCAAAACGGGCATGCGTGAAGAGCGGGTCATGACCTGATAATAGTGGCTGGATGGTTCGCAGATCATGTAGGCGACGGCGGACCCGCGCTCGTCGGGAACGAGAAGGCCGCGGATGCCCTGGCGGACGCGGTACCAGACACCACGCTCCAGGGCGAGCGTGGCGGGAATATCCACGGGGATCGCGTCCATGCCGCGCCAGCCTCCTTCGTCGATCGTCTCCAGCCAGGTCCAGCAGGTCCGCGGCAAAAATCGGCTCTGCCCCCGACTGTTTCCCCAACGCACGATCTGAAGTCGGCCATCACGCCAGACCGGAACCCGCGGCACCCGGTCGCGAGCCAGGAAGCGCACCTCCCACTCACCACCGCGCTCATGAGCCCGGCGGTTCAGTCCGTGCCGCCCAATCAGGTCCGTGGGCAGTTCGCTCCATGCCAGCGCAATTCCGACGCACATGCGTGTGCTTTGGTCACGGATTCCGATTCAGGGGAGGGCGGGCGGACGGATTGGGATCAATAACCGATGAACAAGAGACAATGCATTCGTTTTCGGTCGTCAACTTGCCTCAAAAACAGATCTTCCCTCTCACGTCGCAGATGTCGTAACCGTTGGCCGTGTCGCGGTAAATCGGTGTGAGCGGGAGCGTGGCGGCGCTGCGGAGAACGAAACGGCCGTGGCGGGCGTTGACCTCGCGCTTGAGGCGGGCGACCGCCTCGGCTCGCTCGCCGGGAGGCTCGAAGAGGCCGAGCGGAGCCTGACCGCGAGGCGTGAGGCGTTCGGCGATCAGGTGCATCCGGTTGGCGTGCGCCCGAGGCAGCCAGGAGCGTCGCAGGCAAGGCCGGGCGGCGTCGAGCAGGCAGTCGAACCGGTCGGTCGGCACCGAGAGCGTCGTCTGACCCGACCCGAACCGGCCGTCGCGGTACGAGACCCAGACCGTCAGCCGACCGGCGAGGACGCCGTGAAATTCCAGCTCCTCGATCAGCCGCTCCAGGTTGCGGACGAGCCAGGCATAAAGGATGATCGGGTTGTCCGACGCCTCGCCAAAGCTTCCCCCGCGCGAGAGGGCCTTGTGGAGCGGACGCTTCGGGTGGATCGGCTGCACCGGGTCGCCGTTCAGCTCCCACCAGAGGGCCTCGCCCGAGGCGGTCAAGAGTTCGCGGACGAGACGGCGGTCGGCCTGCGCGAGGTCGAGACACGACCGAATTCCCCAGGGCAAGAGCCTGCGTTCTCTGCGGCCGGCAATCCCGGTGATCTCGGTGACCGGGCGACCGGCGAGCAGTTGTTCCTCGGCCTCGCGGTCGAGCACGGCCAGGGCGCCGAAGGGTTTGGCCGCGTCGGAGATCAGCTTCGCGAGAGTTCGGGTCCGAGCGATTCCGACCGTCACCGGCACCCCGATCCGATCCATGATCCGATCGCGGATCATCAAGGCGGCGTCCTGAAAGGTCTTGCCCCGAGGCGCGACCGCTTCGAAGAAGAACTCGTCGATCGAGTAATACTCGACCTTCGGCGACAGGTCGCGGACGGCGTCGAGCATCAACCGGCTGAGGACCTCGTACCACCGAAAATCGCGCTTGATGTAGACCCCGGCCGGGCATTTGACAAGCGCCTCCCAGATCGGCATCCCCGTGGCGACGCCGTCGGCCTTCATCTCATAACTCTTGGCGATCACGCAGGCCCCCTGGTTGCCCAGGACGCCCACCGGCTTACCGCGCAAGAAGCCGTCCCGCACCCGCTCGGCGGACACGTAAAAGCAATCGGCGTCCAGGTGCCCCACCGCCGTCGCCCGTTCCCGCATGGACGAAACTATAAACTGCACGAACGGACACGTCAAGCACGTCCGTACAGGTTTCTCGTCAGCCCGATTTTTTTGAGTTCTGGGCGACCAGTTTCGAGCGGTTCCAACCACGGACGCGTCGGCCGCAGTCAAGGCATCGCCAGGGGATGCAAAGGTCGTTGAAGACCGTGATGAGGTGAGAGATCGCCGTCAAGGACCTTGGCCGGAGCACGTCGACCACGTCGCGGCCATGCCAGGTCGGGCCGTGGCAGACGGGACAGTCGCGAAGGGATTCTTCGTAGGACATAGGAACAGTCATTCAGATTGAGATGGGAAAGATTCTTGCAATGTTGAAAAAAAATCATGGCTGTTCACCATTCAGAGCAAAACATCGTTCTCCATGAATTTTGTAACAAAAAATCACGTCAATTTTCGGTGTAACCTCAGGGCTTCCAGAGTTTTCGTCATATCTTCAGGCAGGGCGGCCGTGAACTCCAGGGCGTCGCCGGACAACGGGTGCGTGAGTCGGAGCGTATGCGCGTGAAGGGCCTGGCGGGCGATCAGCGGCGCGGGGTCGTCGGTTAGAGTCGGAACCAGATCGGACCAAAGAAGCTGGGCGCGGCCGGAATACGCCTTATCCGCGAGGACGGGAAGGCCGACGTGGGCAAGATGGACGCGGATCTGGTGGGTCCGGCCGGTCTGGGGCTTGCAGCGCACCAGGGCATAGCCGCGAAACCGCTCGACGACCTCGTAATAGGTCACGGCTTCCTTGCCGCCGTCTTCGAGGTTACGGATCGCCATCTTCTCGCGGTTCGTCGGGTGGAAGCCGATCGGCCGTTCGATGTAATCGCTGTCACGCTCGGGAGTTCCAGAGACGAGCGCGAGGTATTCCTTGTGAATCGTCCGCTGTTCAAATTGCGCGGCGAGCTTGCGGTGGGCGTGGTCGTCTCGGGCGACGAGAAGCAGGCCGGTCGTGTCGCGGTCGAGTCGGTGGACGATCCCGGGACGGAGTTCGCCGCCGACGGTGGAGAGAGTGTCATAATGGAACTGAAGGGCGTTGACGAGGGTGCCGGTCCAATGGCCCTTGGCCGGGTGGACGACCATGCCGGCCGCCTTGTTCACGAGGGTGAACGCGGCGTCCTCGTAAATGACCTGAATGGGAATGTCTTCGGGCGCGGGGGTCTCGTCGGCGAGTTCGGGAAGCCAGACGCGGATTGCGTCGTCGAGACGGACCTTGTACGACGCCTTGACGGTCCGGCCGTTGACCAGAACGGCCTCGGCGTCGATCACCTTTTGCATCACGCTCCGCGAATAGTCGGGATAGCGGCTCGACAGGTACGCGTCAATCCGCTTGCCGACCATCCGGGCCTTGACCGTGAATTCCGAGGGAACTTCCGACAGTTCGGGAGGCGACATCGGAGAAAGCAGAATAAGCCAGGGAAGAAAAAAACGCTCGCGGCGACTGCCAAGGGGGTGGGTTGCCGCGAGCCGAGGGGCGTCGGTTGTTCCGCTTCGCCGATTACTTCGAGGCGTCAGTCTTGCCGGCGGGGGCGAAAACGTCGTCGGGAAGGCTGGGAGCCGTCTTCGATTCCGGGCTGGGCGGCGGCGGCGGAAGGTCCGAGAGGTTCGGCTCGGGACGGAGACCCGAGGGGGACGGGAGGTCCATCGGCCGGAGTCCGGGAATTGAATTCGAGCCGACGCCGGGCATGCCGAGTGGCGGGTGGCCGGAAGGCAAGGGAATGTCGACGCCACCGCTCGGCGGAAGCGTGGCGGTGGGGGCCGTGTAGGCGTAAAGCTGCTTGTAAAAAGCCTCGGCCTCGGGCGATTTCAAGAGAAGGGCGTAGCGAGCGGCGGCGCGGGCCTCGTCGGTTCCCGACCAGGCCTTGTTCGAGGCGATCGCGTCATACTTATCGCGGGCCTTGACCAGTTCGTTGCGAGCCTCCAGCGTGCGGGCCTCACCCAGAGCGGCGGCGCGGGCCTGGGTCGAGTCAGGCTCGGCTTCCTCGGCGACCTTCTGGAAGAGTTCCAGGGCTTTTTTGAGGTTCGGAAGGGCGGCGTCGCGGTGCGCGGGAAGGTCGTTGAAACCCTGGTTGTAATATTCGGTCGCCGCCTGCAAGAGGGCCCAGCGCTCCGCCTGGGTCTTGGGAAACTTCTTGGCGATCTCGACCCGTTCGCCGGGCTTGGTGGCGTTCTCAAGCTCGGTCCAGGCCTCATCCGAGGCGGCCCCGCCAAGGGTCAGGCCGCTTCCAAGCACGCTCAGGCCAATCGCGAGCACGACCGCGGCGGCGATCAGGCCCCAGAACCGCGTCTGGTTCTGCATGGCGCGGTCAAGCCAGCGCGCCAGCAGGGGCATGTCGTCGTCGGGCTGGTGAATCACCGTCGGCAGTTCGTGTTCGAGCTGATGCTTCACCGGCACCGGCGAGCGTCGTTCGTCAGCTTTCATCCTTCGCCTCGATCTGTCTCCCGCCGCGCGCGGGAAATACGCATCCTTCAAGAACTCAACCCCTCGGAATCTTACAATTTAGAGCGCCCGGCGGTCAAGCGGAGGAAACGTCCGTGCAGGAGGATTGCAAAGTCTCTCTTTTCAATGACCAAGGACCAATGACCAACAAGGCGGAATTTTTCGGTCATTGGTCCTCGGTCATCGGAACTTTGCAATTCTCCTGAATGCCCGTGGTGGACCTTTTCCAGGCCAATAAGGGACCCTGCGGATCAGGAAGCGATTCAAAGCGAACGTTGCATTTTGTTAACGTTAGGACGCGATCAATTTCTTATCGTGAAGATTACTTGCCAACAAGCGACGCGACACTTATGATCTCGCGAGGTTACAAGGACGGAGAATGGGGGTTGACTGCAACCTGGACAGTCCTCGCCCCATAACACCTCGGGAGTGTGGTAACAATGAAAAGGCTTCCTCGCTTGCGGTCATGGATGCGGCTGTTCACGACAGCCGGGATAATGTCGCTGGGCGTCTTGCCCGCGCGAGCCGACTTTCAGGGCCTGCTCGTTGGCGAACAGGGTAACGGAGAGGTCTCGACCATCAGCGGCAGCGGGGTTGAGCAGGCGCCTTTCATCGCCAACGCGGGCGTGACGGCCGCCGCCAATGGTGGAACGCCGACCGTGAATAATCCCCACGGCGTCGCCGTCGATTCGTCAGGGAATGTCTACGTCGCCGACTTTGGCAGCAGCCCGCAGGCGATCAAGGAGTTCAGCCCGAGCGCGACCCTCATCAGTTCGGTCTCGCTCACTCCGTTCTCGACCTCGCCCAACGGCTTCCAGCCCGAGGCCCTAGTCTTCGGCCCGACAAGCCCGACCACGCTTTTCGTGGACAGCGGCACCGGGGCGACCGCGTCGACGATCCTCTATTCCCTCGACACGATCACGCACACGCTGACCCCAATCACCCTCACCGGCTTACCCGGAGCGGTCTCGACCGACTTCGGCTCGACGGGGCTGGCGTTTAACTCCGCGGGCGATATCTTCCTGGCCGCGTCCAAGAATAACGCCGTGTACGAGTTCACTCAGACCGGCGCCTACGTGCAGACGTTGAGCTCGGCGGGAAACACCGGCGGCCCGACCGGCCTTGCCTATAACCCAGGCGCGAACATTCTGTATGTCGCCAGCGGGATCACCAACACGATCGCCGAATTCAATTCGACGACCGGCGCCTACCTCGGCTCGCTCAGCAATGCCGCTCTGTCGGGGGCGGGCATCGGCGGTCTTTCGTATGATCCCGCCTCGAACCGACTTTACGTCGGCGGCAACATCAACGAAATGGTCTATGCCTTGAACGCGACGACCGGGGCGCTCGACACGTCCTTTGGTGGCACGGGAAGCGTGGCCATTGCTCCGGGAACGCCGCCGTATAACTCGCCGCAGCCCTTCTATCTGACCACCTTCGCCGCCGTTCCCGAACCGTCGAGCGTCGCCCTGATGGGTGTCGGTCTCCTCGGCCTCGCGGGATTGACACTCAAGAAGAGCCGCAAGGCCGTGGTCTGACAGATCAACGACCCGGCGTGCTTCGACGAAACAACAATCCCCCCACGAACCCCCCGCAACCCGGGGGGTTTTGACGCGTCTGGTCCCACCGATCACCAATCAGGCCAGGACTTCGGGAATGACCTCGCCCTCGGGAACCAGACCGAGCGGTCGGCCGAGTCGATCGGTAAGCGTTGTCGCCGGGTCGATGCCAAGCAAGTGATAAATCGTCGCCAGGATATCCTTGGGTGAGACCCGGCGCTCCACCGGGTCCGAGGCGATCTTGTCGGACCGACCGACGACCCGGCCCCGGGCAATTCCGCCGCCGGCCATGACCACCGAATAGCAGCGCGACCAGTGATCGCGTCCGCCCCCGCGGTCGTTCGAGAGCTTGGGGGTCCGGCCGTGCTCGCTCAGGCAGACGACCAGGGTCTCGTCGAGCATCCCTCGGGCGTCGAGGTCGATCAGGAGGCCCGAAAGCGTGCGGTCGAGACCTGGAAGAAGCTCGTCCTTCATCCGCGCGAAGTGGTCCCAATGGGTATCCCACCCCGTCCCGGCTAGGCCGAACTCGTCCCAGAAGACGGTGAGAAAGCGGCCCCCCGCCTCGACCAACCGACGCGCCGTGAGTGTCGCCTGGCCAAAAAGGGTCATGCCGTAAAGGTCGCGCGTGGCGGACGTTTCGGCGCCGAGATCAAAGGCCTCGCGAAGTTTTTGCGATCCAAGCAGCGCGTAGGCCATCGACCGGCGACGATCGGCCCCGGCCGCGGCGCCATCAAGAGCGGGGCGAGCGGCCTCGATCTGTTCCAGGAGCGTTCGCCGCCTGTCGAGACGGTCCAGCGTCAGGGTTGGGCCGGAATCGCCGACCGCGCCGAGCCGGAAGCGGCTCTCGGGCGTCACACCGCGATACGGCTCAAGTTCGTCCCAGATGGACTCATTGAGCGTCTTCTTCGCCTTCTTCGTTCCCGAGCCGAGAAACTCGGTGTAAACGGGGTTCCAGGCACTGCCGAGAAATCCGCCGTAAGGGCCGGCGCGGGGGACCTCGCCGACTCTCTGGCTGCTGAAGGCCCACGGCAGCGCGAGGTTGCGCGGAATCTCGTTGCGGCCCCGATGTTGTGACTCCACGTAATCGACGACCGAGCCGATGAACGGCCACTGAGACGGATCGTGCGGGTTCAGTTCAAGAGCCACGTCGATCCGGGGAATCCCGGTCGTCGCATAGGCGACCCCGTGGATCGGGTACGGATGCGAGACCGACCGGATGACCGTGACCTTGTCCATCACCCGGGCAAGTTCGGGCAAACGCTCGCAGACATCCAGCCCCGGCACGCGCGAAGGAATGGATTTCCAGAGGCCCCGGATCTGCTCCGGCGCCTCGGGTTTCGGGTCGAACGTTTCGAGCTGGCTTGGCGATCCGTACAGAAAGAGAAGGATGCACGCCTTCGCCTTGCCGAAACCCCCGGCCACGACCGATTGCCCCGCCTCGGCCCCCGCGCCGACGGTTGGCAAGGCGCCGCCGAAGAGGCCGAGCGCCCCGACCTGAAGCAAATCGCGGCGCGTCAGGCCGTCACACAGCCGTTTCGGCCCACCCAGGACTCGGATCATCGGCCCCGTCCTCCCTACGCGAACCGCCGTCTCCCGGATCGACTGTATGACGAGTTCAAAGATTATTCAACACGATTCTTCCCCTGGCGGAGTGAGAAGCGGGACGAAGGCGAACCGATCCCGGCCTCACGTCACATCATCCGGCCAAAATCTCCCTCGGGTCCAATCTTGGACTCGGGGATGATGAAATCACTCCCATCGAGCATGGGCGGCGTCTGCTGTCCGGTCAGGGCCACATAGAGGACGGACGTCAGAACATAAGTAAAGGGAACGCTGAAAATTAACCCGACCAGGCAGGCAAGGGCACCGACGATGTTGGCCGCCATGCTCATCAGGAAGACGAGGAAGATCTGGCCTTCCCTCCCTTTGGTGATCCGGTTCGAGAGACCGATCGCCTCGACGGCCCCCACACCTCGATCGACGATCAGGTAAAAGATCTGCGAAAGGCGAAGCGAAATGAAGATGAGGGCTCCGATCACAACGAGGAAGGCGACAATGCCCACACCGATCATCGCGGGACTCTGACTCCCGACCACTGCCGCGACAATTCCCACGGGGATCAGACAGGCGATGATCAGACCGAAAATCGCCAGGCCCGTCAGAAGGCTCGCGCCGATGATGGGAAGGAGGTAGGGACCGCCCGAGAAGAGCGCGGAAAAGTCAACGTCGCGTCCCTTCGCCACGCGCAGCATCCCGACGGTTTGCCCGGCAGTCAGCCAGAGTTGAATGACCACACCCACCAACGACAGGAAAAGTCCAACCAACGCGACGGCTGCCGGCGCGATCTGAGCCTGCGTCAGGCCGACCTGAAAGAGATTCGTGACAATCGAAAACGCGAAATTCAATCCGACCGCGCCCATGACGATCGCCAGACAGATCCCCATCCGCGCCTTGTAGATCTCCCAGGACCGAGACAGGATGTCGTCGATCGTGACGGGAATCGCGCCGAGGAAATCCTCGTCGACGATCGGCCTCGGCCGAAGCTCGGCCCGAGGGGCGGCGTAGGGGTTGGCATTGTCGTCGGGGAACTCGGGGGGCGGTGCGAACGACATCGGGGCGGGTCTCATCTCGTGAACAAAACGGGGGTGACCATTCCAAAAAACGGCCAGAAGGCCAGCCGCAGCATTGACTATGCCCGCACCCATGCGTGTCGTAAAGCAAAAAAAACCGGTAACGAGAAAGACCCGCGCGTCCATCAACCGGCGACCGGCTCCGGGGTCGGTTCGACCGTCGCGGCGAGGCGTTCGATCAGTTGGCGAATAACCTCTTTCAAGGCGTCGTCGTCTTCCGGCCCCTCGCGCGATTTCAAAGAGTCGAGGAAGCCAACTCCCGACGCGCCGAGCGAGTCGAGAAGGTCCAGCGCCGCCTTGCGGACGCGTGCCGAGGGATCGCCGAGCGCCTCTTTCACCACGGCGACCGCCTCGGGATCATCGGCGTTCAGAGAGAGACGCGAGGCCGAGGCAATCAGCCTGATCCGGGGGTTCGGGTCCGCCACGAGCCGCCGCATCGCCTCGTCCACGGCCGCGGCCGGAGCGAGTTTCAAGGCCATGACCGCCCGCAGCCTCAGCCCCTCATCCGGTTCGCCCGCGCAGGCAATCAGCAGCGGAACCGCCTCGGCGGGAAGCTCATCGAGCCTCGCCAGCGCATGAGCGACATTCGAGCGGACCTGAAGCTCGGGATCGCGCAGGCTGTCAATCAGGCCGGGAACCGCTTCCTCGGGAATCGCCGCCGCCTTGATCCAGCCGGCCGAGGCGACGATCCGAATATCGCCGCTCGCGTCCTTGATTCCCGAGACGAGCGCCTGGGCCGTTTCAGGCGGCTGAATCATCGCGATCGCCCGCATCGCCTGTTCGCGGACGCCGACCTCGCCCGTCTGCGCCGCGAGGAGCAAAGGCCCCCCCGCCGAGACCGCCGCGGCGCCGAGTTGTCCGAGCGCCAGCGCCGCCTGAAGCTGAACCCAGGCGCTATCGTCGTCCTTGAGTCGTCGGCACAGGCCATCAATCACCTCGGGCGTGCCGCCGGCAAGCTTCGGCAAGACCTTCATCGTCTCGACCTTGACCTGATCGTTGGAATCTTCGAGGAGGGCGAGCAACCCCTGAATCGCCGGTTCGGTCGCCTCGCCCCATCGGCCGATCGACTCGACCGCGGCGGCTCGAACCAGGGGATCGTCATCGTGAAAGCCCGCGAGGACGATCCGGGTCGACCCGGGAGTCGGGCCGCCGATCTCGCCGAGAGCGCGGGTGGCCTGGCCGCGGACCTCGCCGTCCTCGTCGATCGCCGCCTTTTCGAGTGCCGGGCGCGCGGAGGCGGCAGCCGGACCGAGCCGGCCGAGCGCCTCGGCGGCGTTGCCGCGAACCTGGGGGTTGAGGTGCTTGAGCGACCGGACGAGCGCGGGAATCGCGCCGTCGGCCCCTTCGCCCATCTGCCCGAGCGCCTCGGCCGCGAGCGCGCTGACCCAGTTATCCTGATCGCGGAGCGCCCGGACCAGGCCGGGGACGGCGACCGAGGCCGCGGCCTCGCCCATCTTGCCGAGCGCCTCGACGGCCTTGGCGCGGACTCGGTCGTTGCTGTCGGTCATCGCCTCGACGAGCGCCGGGGCCACTTCCTCGGCCGAGGCGCCGATGGTTCCCAACGCCTCGGCCGTCTGGGCGCGAACGACCGTATCGGGGCTCTCCAGACCTTCGGCCAGCGACTCGGCGGCCTCCTCATCGAGCGGGCCGACCTTCGAGACGGCCTCGGCCGCGGCTGTTCGGACCGACTCCTCGCGATCCTGCAAGAGCGGAACAAGCGCCTCGACCGCCGGCTCGGCATCCTTTCCCAGCGCCCCGAGTGCCTGCGCCGCCGACTCCTTGACCGGAGCGCTCGGGTCCTGAAGCATCTCCACGAGCGCGGCGACGGTTGCCGAGACCTCCCCCTTGATCCGTCCCAGGGCCTTGGCCGCGCAGCAACGCACCGTCTCATCATCGTCCTTCAAAAGGCCGATCAGGCTCGCGGCCTCTCCGGCGGCGGGAGGTCCGATCTCGCCAAGACCGGCCGCCGCGTGCATTCGCACCAGTGCTGAGTCATCGCCAAGGGCGCCGGCCAGAACCTCGACGGCCAGGGCCACCGGATCAGCCGGCTTCGGCGGTTCCTGACCTGTCTTGCGTCGAACGAGAACGCGAAGCGCGGGAGGTCGCCAGAGTCGTCGGCGTTTGGGAGCGGCCATGGCGCGGTTCGTCTTCGTTCCCGCTCCGCCGAGCGATCCAAGGGCCTCGACCACGCTCTGTCGAACGAGGTCGCTGGGGTCTCGGCCCAGGACCGCCAGAAATCGCACGGTGTCCATGTCGTGCAGGCGACCCAGGGCCGACGCCGCCGTCGCCCGAACGTGCTCGTGCGGATCGTTCAGGTGGCGGAGCAAGACCGGAATCGTCGACGGCCCGATCGTCGCCAGAATCAAGGGAAGTTGGTCGCGCTGCTCCTTCGTTAGCGTCGAAACCGACCTTAGCGAGACGAGCAAGGGACCGATCGCCACGGCTCCATACTGCGTGAGCGTGTTCCTGGCGCGTTCGTGAATCGGTTCGTGCGGGCTCCAGAAGTCGGCGATGGTTTCCGCGAGCAGCTTCCCTTGCCTCAGCGACGCGAAAAGCTGTTGCAGCAGGACCACCGAGAAGAAGGCCCGGAAGCCGATCAGCAGCGTTGACGCCGGCCAGGCCCCCGCCTTGACATAAGAAGCACGCAAGAGATGACGCGAGCTTGCCACGTTGAGGACGTCGACCAGATGCAAGAGGTTCGTGAGCGCGTAGGCCAGAAAATCCACGAAGCCCGCGCCCGTGCCCCCTTCCTCGATCTCGTACCAGCGCCGACCGATCGTCTCGTACAAGCCTTCATTCAAGAGCGCGAAGCCGCCCACCATCGCGATCGTCGCGGCGACGAGCATCGGCACGCGCAGTTGCGGCCCATATTTCGCCAGGTGAATGGCGAGTTCCTGCCCTTTCATCGGGTTGTGAACGGCCTTGTGTCCGCGCTCGACCTCATAGCGTTCCAGGTCGATGAACATGTACGCCAGGCAGGCCACCGCGCCCATCAAGAGCGTCAGGAGGCCGCCGAAGATCCGAAACCCCGGAGCTGACCCTCCGGCCAGGTCGCCGAGCACGAGAAAGCCCACGACAATACTCAGGAAGAACGGCCAGGTCGCCCATGAGAGGGCCTTTTCCCAGACCCGGAACCCCTCCCGGATCGCGGTCCGGACAAGGACCGCGAAGACGCGCAAGACCCAGCCGATCAGGCCGATCTTGAAGAGAAGGGCCGCCATCAGGCCAATCCCCAGCAAGGTCGCGATGAGCAAATACGACGAATGCGCTCGATCGAGATTGACGATCCAGAGATGCGTGTTCAACGGCGAGGCCCCGCGCGACAACCAACGTCGATGATCCGTCTGCTCATTGCCCGATATGCAATTTTCATGCGGAGACCGGACCATTCGGCTCGGGATTCGTTCCGTTTGCTTCCTTCAGGAGCGCGGATACACCTTCGCGCAAGGCCCGCTGATAGAGCCAGATGTCCCCTCCATAAGCGAGCATCCGCGCCCCTCGGCCGAGCATTGCCTTGCCGTCGTCGACGTCGAGGGCGAGGTAACCCAGCACCTTATTTTGGTCGCGACAGGCCGCCGCGACGCGGTCAACGGCCGCGAGGTAGCGCGGATGGTCATACTTTCCCGCCAGGCCCAGCGAGCTGGAAAGGTCGGCCTGGCCAATCCAGAGGACGTCGATTCCCGGTGTCGCCGCGATCGCCTCGACGTTCTCAACCCCGCGCGCGGTCTCGACCTGAGCGATGAGAATTTGCTCGCGGTTCGCACTCTCCATCTTATCGCGCACGTCGCCCCCAAGGTAATCATCGTGCGCGACCCCAAAGGCCGACCCGCGCCGCCCTTCGGGAGGATATCTGGCGAAATCCACGATCCGCCCCGCCTGCTCGCCAGACTCGACCATCGGCACCATCACGCCCAGCGCTCCCAGGTCGAGCACCCTGGCGATGAAGTGATACTCGGTCGCCGGGACGCGAACCAGCGGCACGAGGTCGGTCGCTCGGGTCGTCGCGACGAGCATTCGAATCGTCTCCATGCTCCAGCCGGTATGCTCCATGTCATAGACGGCAAAGTCCGCCCCGGCCCCCGCGGCGATCCGCGCGACTCCCGTCGTGGCGAACTCCAGGAGAAACGTTCCGACCGCCACGCCCCCCGTGCTCAACCTCGCCTTGACGCGGTTCGGTCTCATCGTCGTCGCCTCTTTTGACGTCTTGAAAAACTCCGCGAGACGGAAAGGCCCGGATCGTCCGAATTCTCACCCTCGCCGCCCCGTCGGTCAAGCCGCGGCCCTCTCAAGGCGGCTCTGAATATCAAGAATGACCGAGGACCGATGCAGAATAACCAGTCGAAAACCTTATCGCCTCTTCCTTCGATCATTGGTCATCCGTTCACTGATAAGCAACCCTCCCCGCATTCCCGACATTCCAAACCAGCGTTCATGGCGAACATCCCGCGACGTTCGAATACAATCAAGCATCGAAATACCACGCTTGACAACATGCACCTGATTGAGAAAACCAGAAGGCGTCAACATCGGGTCAACACATCGTCTCGTTGGGTTCTATAATAAGAGCAAGAGTGATTCCGAGGAATTCTGTCACATTGAAAGACTGGTTAATCTTGACGCTCATAGAAATTACGATAGGATAGAGACAGCAATCGAGATCGGAGACATCATCGACGTCTTCACGGGCGTCGTGATCGCTCGGGCGTGCGTGCCCGCGGCCCCCCTCTTCTTCATTCTCCATTGGTCAACCGATTCTCGGGTGAACACCCTCGGATGCCTTGCCCGCGAACAAAATCGCGGCATCGCATTGAAACTTTCCGATTCGTTTTGTTCCTTTTCGTTACGTTTCGTTGGAGAGACATCACATGGCGACCACAGCGACGCTTCCGAAGACGAAAGCCGCCAAGGCGAAGACAGACTCCGCCGCCCGTTTGAAGCAGATGCAGAGGGCGGCCGTCCTGCTCAAGCAGGTCAGCGACCCGACGCGTCTCCAGGTGATTCTCATGCTTTCCGAAGGCGAGAAGCACGTCGGAGCGCTTTGCGAGGCGCTCAGCCAGAGCCAGCCGGCCGTCAGCCACCACCTCGCCCTGCTCCGCCACGGCGGAATCATCGCGCCCCGACGTCAGGGCAAGAACAACTTCTACAGCCTGACGAACACCGGCGAGCAACTCTCCGGGATCGTCAAGGGCGTGGTCGTCTGAGCATCGACGCATCCGACTTTTGAGCCTTTCGCCCGGCGTGGCCTGATGGGTCACGCCGGGCTTTTTTGTTGGATTTCGGTCGGAAAAGGCTCGGGGATCAGGAGAATTGCAAAGTCCCGATGACCGATGACCGATGACCGAAAAATTCCGACTTTTGGGCATCGGTCCTTGGTCATTGGTCATTGAAAAACGGACTATGCAATCCTCCAGGCTCGGGGATTGCGGCCCTGAAAGGACCGGTCTACGATAAACCAGGGCCGGGGTCGTCGCGCCGGTCGTCGCGCTGATCCTCCTCGATGGGTCTTCAAGATCATGATCCGACTCGGAACGCTCGCCCTCGTCGCCTGCCTCGCCCTGAACGCCCACGGGCGCGAGGCCAGGCTGGTGCGCTACCCGCATTACCATCAGGGCAAGGTCGCTTTTTGCTACCTCGGCGACATCTGGACCGCGAGCGAGTCGGGTCAAGACATCCTCCGGCTGACCGCCAACAAGGCGCGCGATGTTTATCCGCGGTTCTCGCCCGACGGCAAACTCATCGCCTTCTCCAGCGACCGCGACGGCGGCGGCCTCGACGTCTACCTGATCCCCACCCTCGGCGGCGCGATCACCCGGCTGACAACGCACCCGGCCGACGACATCGTCTTGAACTGGACCCCCGACGGCAAATCGATCCTCTTCGCCAGCCAGCGCGGCGAGGATTTCATGGGAAAACTCTACACCGTTCCCGTCACCGGCGGCCAGCCGCGCGACGCCGGTCCCGACATGGGCGTCTCGGGCTCGTACTCACCCGACGGCTCCAGGCTCGCCCTCAACCGCAAGGCCCAGGTCTACTGGCGGAAGCACTATCGAGGCGCCTATCAGACCGACGTCACCGTGATGGACCTCAAGGCGCGGACGTTCACCGATCTGACCGATTTTAACGGCATGGACTCGTGGCCCCTCTGGGGACACGACGGTCATATCTATTTTGTCTCCGACCGCGACCCCGACGGCCAGGCCAACCTCTGGCGCGTCGCCGAGACGGGGGGTCCCGCCGAGCAGGTGACCCACTTCACGACCGGCGACGTCCGCTTTCCGGCCATCTCGGCCGACGGCCGGACGATCGCCTTCGAACGCGACTTCGGCATCAGCCTCCTCGACGTCGACTCGGGCAAGATCACCCCGTTGACCTTCGAGATCGCCGCCGAGACCCAGGAAAGTCTGACCGACTTCCGCGAGTTTCACGGCACGCTCGACGACTACGACCTCAAGGCCGACGGCAAGCGCATCGCCTTCAGCGTCCACGGTGAAATCTTCACCGCGCCGACCGGCGAGACCGGCGAGCTTGGCCAGATTACCAACGGCCCGGCGCGCGACCGCGACGTCGTCTTCGCGCCCGATGGTTCAAGGATCGCCTACGTTTCCGACGAGAGCGGGCGCGAGGAAGTTTACGTGGCTCAGGCCGATGGCGCCGGGGCGTCGAAGAAGTTGACCGACCTTGATACCCTCAAGTCGTCGTTGATCTGGTCGCCCGATTCGAAGGCGCTCGCCTTCGCCGGGTCGGACGACAAGCTTTACACGATCAAGGCCGACGGCACCGCCTTGAAGACGCTCGCCTCCTCGAAATTCGGCCATATCGGCCGGTCGGCCTGGTCGCCCGATGGCCACTGGATCGCCTTTTCTCGGGCCGACGTCTCGCGGTCGACCGACATCTACCTCGTTCCCGCCGACGGCGGCGACGAGAAAAAAGTCACCTTTGACCCCTTCGACGAGCGCAGTCCTCAGTTCTCGGCCGACGCCCGGACGCTCTATTTCCTTCGAACCGACGGCGGCGTCGACGGCTCCGACCACCCGACGACTCAACTCTTTGCCATGCCCCTTGAGAAGATCGAGAAAGACCCCGACGACACCGACGACGACAAGGCCGAGCCCTCGGCCGAGGCCGGTCGCCGAGGCCCGACCGCGCGAAGCGCCTCACCGCCGAAGGAGCCGAAGATTGACTGGCCCGGACTCAAGCGACGAACCCGGCAGGTCACGCGTTTGGTCGCCTCGGTCTCGTCGTATCTTCCGGGCAACGACGGCAAGACGCTCCTCTTCGTCGGCTCGGAAGGGAACGGACGCCGGGGCGGTCGCGGCTCGGCGATTTACTCGATCCGCGACGACGGCAAGCGCCTGAGTCGGCTCACCTCAAGCGCCCCAGCAGCGATCGACACCGACGGCGATCGCTCGCAATCTGGTCCTCGCGGCGGAATCTCCAATCTCAACCTCTCGCGTGACGGCCGCTCGCTTTTCTTCCAGGAGGGTGATTCCGTCTACAGCATTCCCGCCTCGGGCGGCGGCGGTTTCGCGGGGCGATCGGCCGACACGACGACGACCGGCGAAGCCTCAGCCACCTCGGGCGGATCGCCGCGCAAGAAGGTCTCGTTCCACGTCACCGTCAAGGTCGAGAAGCCCAAGGAATGGGACGAGATGTTTGACGACGCCTGGCGCACGATGAAGTATCGCTTTTATGATCCCAAGATGCACGACAAAGACTGGGACGCCGCCCGAGCCCGTTACAAGCCGCTCGTCGCCTTCGTCGGCGATCGCCAGGAGCTTCTCAACCTGATCAACGAGATGATCGGCGAATTAAACGCCTCGCACACGGGGGCCTCGACCGGCAATCATGGCGAATCGTCGTCGGCCGGATCGACCCGCCACCTTGGCCTGGACCTGACGCCCGACGACGACGCCGGCCGCTACAAGGTTTCGCACGTTTACGAGGACGGACCGGCCGACAAGGACTGGATCAAGGTTGCCGTCGGCTATTACCTGCTCGCCATCGACGGTAAACCGATCAAGGCCGGTGAGAACTACTGGGAACGACTCGGCCGCCGGCTCAACCGCCGGGTCGAATTGACCCTGAACTCAACGCCGAAAGACGAAGGGGCGTGGAAGGTCAAGTATGAGCCGATCTCGCTCGCCGCCTTCGGCGACCTTCGCTACGAGCGCTGGGTGAAGCAAAGGCGCGAGATGGTCGACAAGCAATCCGACGGGCGGGTCGGCTACCTCCACATCAAGGCGATGGACCAACCCTCGCTCGCCCGCTTCCGCAAGGACCTGGCCGAGTTCCGCCATAAAGACGGACTGGTCATCGACGAGCGATTCAACGGCGGCGGCAACATTGAACAGGAACTCCTGGCCATTCTCGTTCAGCGCCCCTATCAGGTCTGGCATCCTCGGGGCACCGAGCCGACCCCGCGCCCCTTTGCCGGTTATTACGGCCCGAAGGTCGTCCTTCAGAACTGGCGGAGTGCCTCGAACGCCGAGATGTTCCCCGCTGGATTCCGGGCTCTTGGTCTCGGTCGGCTCGTCGGCACCCGAACGATGGGCGCCGTGATTGGCACGGGCAGCTATGCGCTCATCGATGGCTCGACGATCCGCACCCCCGGCGTCGGCGTTTACCTCGCGGACAATCCCCGGACGAACATGGAAAACACCGGCGTCAATCCCGACGTCACCGTCGAGAACCGCCCCGAAGACAACCTCTCCGGCCTCGACCGCCAGCTCGAAACGGCCGTCAAGGAGGTCTTGAAAGACCTTAAACCCGCCGAGAAGGTGACCAGCCACGACTGACCCTGATTTCTCGACGTCATTGAATCAGTCCCTGGTCTCCGCCCCTTCTTCTTACGTGACCAGCGCCCCTTACGCTGCCAAAAGCCCGCCGAACTCTTCGGGCAAGGTCCGCCGATCTTGCCGAGAGCCCGGCGACAGCGTAGTCTGTTCCGGTTGAATCAGGATGAGATTGAGCAGGGTATCGAGCAAGGATAGGAAACCTCTGATGCGCCAACGGATCGGTCGGTGGGTCGCGGCCTCGTTGATTTTTGGAGTTCTCGTCAGTCAGGCCGGGGCCGATGAGCCGAGGCTCGCCGAGTATTTCGGGTTCCTCCCGCTTGAGGTTTATAAACTCGATACCCGGATCAGCAACCTGGTTGTCAAGGACCTCGACGGCGATAAGACCGATGATATTGTTGTCAGCAACAATGGCCGGTCGCGGATCGAACTGCTTCTGAGCCGCAAGAAAGACGGCGACGACGACACTCGACCGAGCTTTCTCAAGCCCGAAGTGAACCAGATCGTCGGCGACCGCCGGATGCGGCTCGTGAGTGTCCCGGTCAACAAGGAAGTCGTCAGCCTGACCGTCGGCGACTTCAACGGCGACGGCAAGCCCGACCTCGCCTTTTACGGCAATCCCGCCGAGCTTATCGTCCTTTATAATAAGGGCGAGGGCCGCTTTGATAACGCCGAGGCGAAGCGCATCACCATCACCGGCGAGGCCATTGAGAGCGGCACGTCACTGACGACCTGCGACCTCAACCGCGACGGCCGCGATGACCTCGCCTTGCTCGGCTCGGGCGAGTTGACGGTCGTCTTTCAGGACGCGAAGGGAAAGCTCGGCGAGCCCGAACGCCTGCCGCATACCGCGTCGAACCCCCGAATGCTTCGCGCCGTGGATTTTGACGGCGATGGCGGCGACGATCTGGTGATCCTCGACGGCGGCACCGATGACCCCTTGCGCATCCGGTTCTCGGCCGAAGGGGGCAAGCTCGGTCCCGAGCAACGATTCCACGTCGAGAACCCCCGCGCGATTGCCTTTGCGAAGATCGACAATCGCCCCGGCTCCGAGTTCCTGACGATCGAGAATCAGTCGAACCGCGCCAAGGTTCTGACACTCGACGACGCCCCCGTGGACGACGCCGGTCAGCGCGGTCGCCTGATCTTTTACCCGCTCCCGCAAGGGGACGCCCGGAATCGTTCGCTCGCCCTTGGCGACCTCGACGGCGACGGCAAGACCGACGTCGTCGTGACCGACCCGGCGAACGCCCGGTTCCTCGTCTATCGCCAGTCGGGGACGTCGGGCCTTGGCTCGGGCCAGACCTTCCCCGGCCTCGTCGGCGGCCGAACGGTTCGCCTGGCCGACCTCGACGGCGACGGCAAGGCCGAGGTTTATGTTCTCTCGGAACAGGAAAAGCAGATCGGCCGAAGCATCCTCGCCGGGGGCCGGTTGACCTTTCCCAACCCCCTGCCCCTCACCGGTGAGCCCGTCGCGCTCGACGTCGCCGACCTCGACGGCGACAAGACGCCCGAGATTCTCTACGTCGCCCGGACCCGCAACAACGGCAACGAGGAGTTCACGCTCCGGGCCGTCCGCCGCGAGAAATCAGGGACGTACATCCCCTTCCGCTGGGGCCAGGACGACGGCGTCCCGCTCAAGACCGTCACGGGCGCACCCCCCGCGCTCCGGGTCGTTGACGTGAACCGCGACGGCCAGCCCGATATCCTGATCTTCAATTCGTTCGGCCCGCCGACGCTTCTTCTCGGTCGATCCGGCGGCGAGCCTCCCGCCGCGGCCGGGGGCGCTCTCGGCCCGCTCGCCGGGGTCTCGCCGACGGGCCTGACCGTCGCCGACCTGAACGGCCCGGCCCTTTTCGTCGCCCAGAACACGTTCGCCCGGAACCTTGTTCTTGACAAGGCCGGGCGCTGGGAGGTCAAGGACCAGTACGACACCGACCGCGGCTCGGCCCAGGTCGTCGGCGCCTCGGCGATTGACACCGACGGCGACGGCAAGAAGGAAATCGTTCTGCTCGACAAGGCGTCGAAGTCGCTCCTCTTCCTCGACCTCAAGGACGGCGTCTATCGCCCCGGCGGCTCACTCTCGGTCGGCTCGATTGACTTCCAGGGAATGCACGTCGCCGACCTCGACGGCGACGGCCGCGACGACCTGCTCATCGCCGGAACCGACCGCTTTGGCGTCGTCGTCACCGGCCGCAAGGGGCAGCGATTCAAGCCGCTCGCCAGTTATGAGTCGAACCGCCACGAGGCCAAGCTCAACGACCTGATCGCCGGTGACCTCAACGCCGACGGCCACCCCGACATCGTCCTGATTGACACCGCCGAGCACTTCGTCGAGATCGTCACCTATGCCGGGCAGGCCGATCTCTCGCGCGCCCTGGCCTTCAAGGTCTTTGAGCGCAAGTCTTTCCGCGGCGGCGGCGACCCGATGGAGCCCCGCGACCTCGCCATCGGCGACGTCGACGGCGACGGCCGACAGGATCTTATCCTGATCGTCCACGACCGCGTCCTCGTCTACCGCCAGGACTCGGGCAAGAAGGACGAGCCCGCGAAGACGAAGTAAGAATCAAGCCTGGAATAAGCACCCGGTTCAAGGATCGATGACCAGGGGTTTTAGACGATTTCCCTCGGTCATCGGTCCTTGGTCATTGGTCCTTCCCAATCAACGCCGCTCGGCCTCGATCACCAGATCAATGGCCGAAAAGTGTTCGTGGTCGCTGTTTGTCTGTCGAGATTCGACCCGGACGAGGTAAACGCCAGGCTCAATGATTCGCACCGTGTGCTTCTGACCGGCCTTGGCTCCGGGTTTGAAATCCATCTCAAACGCCGATTCGACGACAAAATCGCCGTTCGGGTCGGGTAGTTCCTTCTGTCCGACCTTCGCCTCGCGGGCGATGAAGAAGTGGATGACGACGTTTTCGAGCGTCTTGTGCGGATAGGCGTTGGTAAAGATCCAGTTCACCCGGATCGGCTCGCCAACCTTCGCCCTGAGCACCGGCCGCGGAGTCTTGCCCGACGGCGGCGGCGTCTGGTCGACGAAGGCCGTTTCCTGACCCCCAGGCGTCACCACGTCGAGCGTGATCTTGGCATGCTCGGCCCGCGCAACGGAATGCAGGTTGAGAACGAGAACCAACAAGAAAGCGAGACGGATCGTCACGGTTTGGGCCTTTCGCCAGGAGTCCGCAAGGTCGCCGCAAACGTCACAACCGGGCAACAGCTTGCCGCAATCATCCTATCCGGGTCAAGTTGCGCGATCCATCGGTTCGATCAAGGGAGATTGAGGGACGTTGCGAGACGGACCGAAACGACTCCCCCACCCGAGCGGAGGCCCGACCGTGTTGACTCGCCGCCAAGTTCTCGCCGCGATTCCGGCCCTGGTCTGCCTGCTTCCGATTCCAACCGTCCAGGCCGCGCCCCCCTGGCTGACGGGCCTCGGCGATTACCGGATCGTCGACGCCTCGGGTCGAATCACGCCGAAGGCCGTGGCGGACGCATCGGGACGGGTCGCGCTCAAGCCCGCGAATCCCCCGTCGTTCCTGCTTCGCGGCCGTCCCTTTTATGCCTCCGGCTACGCGGGCGCGGTGTATGGACCGGGCGTCCGGCGTGCCCCGCTGCAACCGACCGGCTATTATGCCGGGGCCGGTCGCAAGCCTTGCGGGCATGTTGGACCGTGTCGGCACGGAAATTGAGGTTCAATCAGGGAAATCGGCGCGTTTTTCCCGGGGTTGCGGCTTGGGACGCCGGTCCGATCCGTCTACAATTTCTGACAACCGCGGGCGGCCGATCGATTCGTGACGTTTCCTTCAGGGCCGCAGCGGGGTCAAGGTAAGGTAAGGCGGCCGGGCGATGCCTTCCAGCTCAGGTAGTTCGATCATCAACCGGACCGAGATCCGGATCGGCATCGTCGGCGCCGGGAACATCACCCGATCGCGCCACTTGCCCGGGTTCAAGGCCATTCCCGGCGTCCGGATCGTCGGCGTTTGCAACCAGCGCCGCGAGACGGCGTCGCGGGTCGCGCGCGAGTTCGGCATCCCCAAGGTTTACGGATCTTGGGAAAACCTCATCGACGACGACGAGGTTGACGCCGTTTTGATTGGCGCCTGGCCGTACATGCACTGCCCGGTCACGCTCGCCGCTCTGGATGCCGGTAAGCACGTCCTGACCGAGGCCCGGATGGCGATGAACTCGCGCGAAGCCCAGCGGATGCACGACCGATCGCGGGAACTTCCCCACCTCACCTCGATGATCGTGCCCAGCCCTTACGGTCTGACCGGCGAGGCCTTTGTTCGGTCCTTGATCGCCTCGGGCTACATCGGCACGCTGCGCGAGGTCCACGTTGACGGCCTCAACTCGGATCTGGCCGACCCGTCGATCCCGCTCGGCTGGCGGCAGATGACGAAATACTCGGGTTTCAACATGCTCACGCTGGGCATCCTTTATGAAACCGTCCTGCGCTGGGTGCCCCAGGCGAACCGGGTCCTCGCCTACGCCTCCAAGCTGATCGAGAAGCGGCTCGACCCCGAAAAGAACCAGATGGGCATCGTCGGCAACCCGGATAGCGTCCAGGTGCTCACGACCCAGGAAGACGGATCGGTCGGCGTTTATCGGCTCAGCGGCGTCTTGCATCACGGTCCAGGCATGTCGGTCGCGCTCTATGGTTCGGATGGGACGATCGTTTACGACCTGACCCGCGACGAGATCCGCGGGGCCAAGCGGACCGACGCCGCGCTTGAACCCCTGCCAATCCCCGCCAACCTTCGCGGCGGCTGGCGGGTCGAGGCCGAGTTCATCGCGGCGATCCGCGGCAAGCGCGCTGTGACGCATAGCCCCTTCTCAACCGGCGTCCGCTACATGCAGTTTACCGAGGCCGTCGCGCGCAGCTCCCGCCATCAACAGGCTGTCGACCTGCCGCTCAAGGAGTTCTCGAACCCGAGCCTCTGACGGGGTGCAGGTAGCCGATTCAGGACGACTAATCCTCAAACAAGCGTAATGTGAGCCCCCATTCCTTGTCCTTTCCTACCTCGGATGGTCACGTACCTTCTCCGGGCCGGGTTCTCGTCACCCGGTTGCACACGTCCCGATCTCGATCGCTCATCACGCCACCGCCTCTCATTGGTATGGAGCCAACACGCACCGGAGCATCCCGACTCCGGCTTCAGGGTGCCGTCCGGTCAACACAACCGGCGACCGTGCAATCGCTCCACCAACCGGAGGAATACGCCCTGCCATGGGTTCCATGACAAGAGCCGGTAGACAGTCCGCCGACTGGTCCTGACGATCTGGCAGGGCACCTGGATCATCGCCACGCAGAACGTGCTGAACTCCATCCGAAGCAGCGACCGCTTCTCCGCCCGGTACTTCTCCGACCACCGGCCTTGCTCGGGCAGGACCAGCGCACTCCACGCCTTCAGGCTCCACGCCAGCGACGCCATCACCATGTATGCCCAGTTGCTCACCAGGTTGTCCACCGGCATCGCCAGCGCCTTCACCCCGCCTTTGAGTTGGGCGATCAGGTTTTCCTGGTCGCAACGGTCGTTGGCCAGGAAGACGATCTCTGACGACGGAGTCATGAGGTCGTTGGTGATGTAGAAGAAGTACCGGTCGGGCTCGAACAGCCACAACTGACCCTTCTCGACGATCAGCTTCTTCTTGAGCACGATCACCCGGTACGCCCTCTTGCAGGCGACCGGCCGGTACTCGAACTCGGCCACCTCCTCGCCGATCAGCTTCAGGGTGTCGAACTGCCGCTCGGAGACGATCCGCTCCTTGTGCCGCTCCCTGGTCTGGCGGGGTACGGTCTTGATCGTGTGTCGGGCCGGGCGCTCCAACTCGCTGTATTTCAGGTCGGGGAGCCGCTCGGCCAACCCCTTGAGGTTGGCCATGGCGTCGATCCCGAAGATGAACCGGGCGCCGCCTTGATCCCACCGGTCGAGGTGCTTGGTCTGGGTGAAGTCGGTGTCGCCCCGGTACGTGATCTTGCGGAACCCCGCCCGTCGGCAAAGGGCGGCGGCCTTGTCGAAGTAGACGTCGGCACGCTCGTGCGAGGGCCGGTTGCCGCTACGGTTGACCAGGAACAGGGGCTCGGCGGTGTTGGCCAGTGAGACCACCAACGGGTGATATCCCCACACCCCGTTGTAGGAAATGTCCACCCCTTGCTTGCACCAGCCGTCGCTGGGGGCGAGCGTCCCGTCGGCGTCGATGAACGCCTCGTCGAAGAAGTCCTCAGGCTGTTCCTTCCAGGCCCGGAGCCGGACCTCATTGAAGATGTCCATCAACTGCTCGACATCACCTTCGGTGAACCGGCGGCAGAAGTCGCCTGCCGTGGTGGGGTCGGGGATGCGCTCGGCCCCCAGGGCGTCGAGGTAGACCTCGTCGTTGCGGCGGACTTCGAGGTGTTCGAGCCGCTGCCCCCCGGACAAGAGGTTGTAGGCGATATTCAGGACGTGATCACTCTCGTGATACGGCAGGTGCCGTTTCAGGAGGTGGAGTTCCTCGTCGATGTCGTGGACCAGCCCGAGCTTCTGCGCAAGGAGGTGGATGGCCCCGATGCCGCCGGGGGCGATGGCCCGGACCCGGTCGGTGATCTGGTAGTGGATGTTGGAGGCGGCCATCATCGGCTGGTGGCGTTCGACGCCGGGCCTGTTCTTGATACGGCGGAGGATTCGCCTCTTGCGTCGGTTCAACTGGCGGTGGACATTGGCGTTCACTCGAAAACCTCCTGGCGGCGAACGATTGAGGGGTGTGAAGTACCTCGATTGTTCGCTAAAACCAGGGGGTTTTCGAGCTTCCCGGCCTCGATCAGCCTCGGATTACGCTTGGTTGAGGACTAATCACCAGGCCAGGCGGACCCGTTGGTCAAGGTCGTTTCTGCTTCGAGATGCGTGCTATCCCGAGGCTTGCGAGCAAGACCATCGGGATGAGAACGAAGCGCCATCGGATGAGGAAATGCACGACGTCCATCCGGCGCATTTCGGAATCAGGGAGATTGACGCCGAAGTCTTCAAAATTGGCTTGCTCGGCGTCAAACTCAGGCGGTAACTGGCCCGCCGTTCTGGCATCCCTGAGAATTTGGTGGAACTTCACCTCGAATGAGCGGTTCGCTTGCCTGACGTAGAGCGTGCCAACCCCGATGATCAGCAGAGAGGTGACAAGAGCGATTCCGTATCGCATGACAAACTCGCCCGGATGCTCGAAGTCCACTTGAGTCGATCAACGAGATCGGCCATCATCTCACGACTCATCGTCGGTCATCAGCTTCGCCAGGACGCTCAGGTCTTCAAGCGTTGAGGTATCGCCCGTGCTGGCCCGACCAGCGGCGACGTCGCGCAAAAGGCGACGCATGATCTTGCCCGATCGGGTCTTGGGCAAGGAATCGGTGAACCGGATGTCATCGGGTCGCGCCAGCGCGCCAATCTCCTTGACGACGTGGGCGCGAAGCTCATGCCGCAGGGCGTCGGTCGCCTCCTGGCCTGTTTCCAGCGTCACGAACGCGGAAATCGCCTGACCGCGAAGGTCGTCGGGCTTGCCGACAACCGCCGCCTCGGCCACCTTGGGATGACTGACCAGGGCGCTTTCGATCTCCATCGTGGAAAGCCGGTGACCGGCGACGTTCAAAACGTCATCGACCCGGCCGAGAATCCAGTAATTGCCCTGGTCGTCGCGTCGGGCGCCGTCGCCGGTGAAGTAGCAACCGGCCACCTCGCTCCAGTAGGTTTGCTTGTACCGCTCGTCGTCGCCGTAAAGGGTTCTCAGCATCGACGGCCAGGGCTGCTTCATGACGAGAAAGCCCCCCTCGTTATCGCCGAGGGCCTTGCCGTCGCGGGTGACGATCTCGGGAACGATCCCCGGCAAGGGGCGAGTGGCCGAACCGGGAACGGTCGGCGTGGCGCCCGGCAAGGGGGCAATCATGATCGCGCCGGTCTCGGTCTGCCACCAGGTATCGACGATCGGACAGCGCTCGCCGCCAATCACCCGGTGATACCAGATCCACGCCTCGGGATTGATCGGCTCGCCGACCGTCCCCAGAAGGCGGAGGCTGGAGAGGTCGTGCGCCTTCGGAAAGTGCTCGCCCCACTTCATGAACGCCCGGATCGCCGTCGGCGCGGTGTAAAGGATCGTGACCCGATAGTCCTCGATGATCTGCCAGAACCGCCCCTCGTCGGGCCAGTTCGGAGCGCCTTCATACATCACGCAGGTCGCGCCGTTGGAAAGCGGACCGTAAACCAGATAGGAATGGCCAGTCACCCAGCCGATATCGGCGGTGCAGAAATAAGTGTCGTCGTCCTTGAGGTCGAAGACCCATTTCGAGGTCAGGGTCGTGCCGACGAGATACCCGCCGGTCGTGTGAAGAATCCCCTTCGGCTTGCCCGTCGAGCCGGATGTATAAAGGATGTAGAGCGGGTGCTCGCTGTCGAGCGGCTCGGCCGGGCAATCGGCCGAGGCATCGGCCATGAGGTCGTGCCACCAGCGGTCGCGCCCTTCGGTAAACGCGATCTCCTGGCCGGTCCGCTTCAAAACGACAACGTGTTCAATCGTCGGGCACTCGGCCGCGGCGCCATCGGCGTGCCCCTTGAGCGGAACGACCTTACCGCGGCGATACCCACCGTCGGCCGTGACGAGGACGCGGGCCTTGCAGTCCTGAATCCGGCCGGCGAGCGCCTCGGCGCTGAAGCCGCCGAAGATGACCGTGTGAGGCGCTCCGATCCGCGCACAGGCGAGCAGCGCGATGGCCAGTTCGGGCACCATCGGCATGTACACGGCGACAACATCGCCCTTCTTGACGCCGAGCGTCTTGAGCACGTTGGCGAACTTCGCAACCTCGCGTTGAAGGTCCTGATAGCGAAGCACGCGGCGGTCGCCTGGCTCCCCTTCCCAGATGATTGCCGCCTTGTTCTTGTTCGGTCCGAGACAGTGGCGGTCAACGCAGTTATACGAGGCGTTCGTCGTGGCGCCGACGAACCACTTTGCAAAAGGAGCGTCGGACCAGTCAAGCACCTTGTCCCAGGGTTGGAACCAGTGAACGGCCTTCGCCTGTTCGGCCCAGAAGCCTTCGGGATCGTCCTTGGCCCAGTTCCAGAGCGACTCATACTGTTCCAGGCTCGTGACGTGCGCCTGCCGGGCGAAGTCGGGGGGCGGGGGAAAGACCCGCGTCTCGGTGAGCACGCTGGTGATCGAGCCTTGACCAGTTTCAGCCGACATAACGCGGGCTCCGCTCCGTAAGTGTTCTCGCGCGTGCGCCTTCTTCAAGTTGCGAAGCATGGATCTTAAGACCCCCCCGCATGCGAGTCAACCACGCGCGAAGAGGCGTCTCTAACGCACGCAAAAGGTCAGCGACCAGAAAACCTAGCGAGCCCCCTTTGCCTGGAAATTTTTGATCCTCGGTCATTTTCCAGTGAGTCACGATCCCCGCGCTTCTCCTGGCACGCGAATCGCTAACTCGTCGTGACATGACCACGACTTCCCGCACCCGACCTCGGCGCGAACCTGCTCCCGCGATTCAGGTTGACCCCGTCGACTCGGCGCGGGCGGCTGGGCTCCGCTACGTCAACGATACCCAACCGGGCCTCACGCGGAAGAAAGCCGGTAAAGGGTTTGCGTATGTCGATGCGCACGGCAAGACCATCCGCGACGCGGCGACGTTGACGCGGATCAAGGCTCTCGTGATCCCTCCGGCCTGGACAAACGTCTGGATCTCGCCTCATCCCTCGGGACATATCCAGGCCACCGGCCGCGACGCGAAGGGGCGGAAGCAGTATCGATATCATCCCCAATGGCGGACCGTCCGCGACGAGACTAAGTACGGCCGGATGATGGCCTTTGGTCGTGCCCTGCCCCGCATTCGAAGCCGAGTTGACGCCGATCTGAACCGCCCCGGCCTGCCGCGCCAGAAGGTGCTGGCCACGGTCGTCCGCTTGCTCGAAACCACGCTGATCCGCGTCGGCAACGACGAATACGCCAGGACGAACCAGTCGTTCGGCCTGACGACGATGCTCGATCGCCACGTCAACATCACCGAGAAATCGGTTCGGTTCGGCTTCAAGGGCAAGAGCGGGATCAGGCACGCGATCGACCTCAACGACCGCCGACTCGCGAAGGTCGTCAAGCGCTGTCGCGACTTGCCCGGTCATGAGCTTTTCCAGTACCTCGATGACGATGGCAACCATCGCGCCGTGGATTCGGCCGACGTGAACGATTACCTCCGCGAGGTTGCCGGAGACGACTTCACGGCGAAGGACTTCCGCACCTGGGCCGGAACCGTGCTCGCGGCCCTGGCACTGCGAGAGTTCGAGGCCTTTGACTCGCAAACCCAGGCCAAGAAGAACGTCGTTCGCGCCATTGAGACCGTCTCGGGCCGCCTGGGAAACACGCCGACGGTCTGCCGGAAGTGCTACGTGCATCCCGAGATCATCAACGCCTATCTCGATGGCTCGATGCTCGAAACCCTCAAGCAGATCGCCGAGCGGGAGATGGCCGAGACGCTCAGCGAACTTCCTCCCGAGGAAGCCGCGGTCCTCGCCCTGCTCCAGCAGCGTCTCGCTCAGGTCACCGCCGATGGCCAGGCCGATCGGCCCCATTGATCCTCGAAAACAAGCGGTCCCAGATCGATCCGGTTGAGCCAGCCCAGCCGTTCCAGTTCCGGCAAGGGGCCAAAACCGGGCACCCGCCCCAGGCAAAGATAGGCAACCGGCACCACGCTTTCGGGCAAGCCCAGAATCGCGCTCAGTTCCATCGGATCGATGATGCTCACCCAGCCGACGCCGACCCCTTCGGCCCGTGCCGCGAGCCAGAGGTTTTGCACGGCGCAAACCGTGCTATACAAATCCATTTCAGGCTGAGCCGTCCGCCCGAGCACAATAGGCCCGTGCCGCGATCGATCGCAGGTGACGCACAGATTGAGCGGCGATTCAAGAATCCCTTCGAGCTTGAGCGATCGATACTGCGCGGAGCGTTCGCCTTCGAACCGGGTCGCGGCGTCGGCATTAGCGCGATCAAAGGCGGCGTGAACAAGGCGGCGGATCTCGATCGATCGAATCAGGAGGAAGTTCCAGGGCTGCATGAACCCAACCGAAGGCGCGTGATGCGCGGCGTTGAGCAGGCGGACGACCAGGTCGTCGGGAATCGGGTCGTCGAGAAACCGTCGGCAATCGCGACGTTCGAAGATGGCCCGGTAAACGGCCTCGCGTTCCGGCGCGGTGAAGGCCCCGAATTTCGACGCGTTCTCGGTCATCAGGCGGCGGCCGGAGCGGCAGGCTCGGCCAGCGCCGAGAGTGCGGCATCGGCGGCAAGCTCGGCCGCGTGAACGCAGTCGGGAATGCCAACGCCATCATACGCGACCCCGGACAGGATCAGCCGAGAGTGCCGCGCCGCGCGCTGACGGATCGCCTCGACCCGATCCAGATGGCCGAGCGTGTACTGAGGCATCGCCCGGGGGTGACGGCCGACCTCGATGAGCAGCGGTTCGCCCCGGGCGCCGAGGAGTTCATAAAGCTCGGCGCGGACAAGGGTCTTGATCGCCTCATCGTCGCGTTCAAAGAGATCGGGGCGAGTCGCGCCGCCGACGAAGACGCGCATCAAGACGGTGCCAGGCGGCGCCCTGTGCGGGAATTTGACGCTCAGGAACGAGACCGCGAGAATCGAACGGTTCTCGATCGCCGGCACGACCGCGCCGAAGCCGTCGAGCGGGTGCGCGATCTGGTCGCGCGGATAGGCGATGTTGACGATCACCGAGGACGCATACGGAATCGCCCGGAGTTGCAGTGCGAGGTCAGGGTCAACCCCGTCGATCAGACGAGCCGAGGCATGTGCTTCGGTCGCCAGAACGACCGCGCTGGCCTCGATTGGCGGGCCGTCGAGCAGTTCGACAACCCAGGGCGATGCCGGTCCCTTCCGGCTCAGCCTGCGAACGGCCGTCGACGTTCGCACCGATCCGGCCGGAAGCGCCGCGGCGAGAGCCTTCGGCAGGGTATCCATGCCGTCGGCGAGCGTGACAAACATTCCGTAACGCGCGCCCGAGGCTGTCTTTTCGACCCAGCGGGCCTTGCGGGCCTGCCGCCAGGCGGCCAGAATCAAACTGCCGTGCTCGCTTTCCATCGCCAGAAACTGCGGGAGCGTGGCCCGGACGCTCAGCTCGTTGGGATCGGCCGTGTAAATGCCGCCGACGAGCGGCTGGACCAGGCGATCGAGCGCCTCGCGGCCGAGCCGACGCTTGACGAACGAGGCGAGACTCTCATCGGCTCCGTCATCCTTGCGACGCGGGCGGACGAGGTCGAGAAGCATTCGGAGTTTGCCGCGAATCGAGAGGATCGGCGTCGTGAGGATCGGCCCGATCCGGTTCGGGGCCATCAGCACGAACCCCTCGGGCACGGGCATCAACCGCCCCTCGCGGACGACGAACGACCGGCGATGTTGCGGGTCGGTATCGACGAGCCGATCGGAAAGACCGAGCGACCGGCAGAGGTCGACACCCCAGGGCTTGTTCGTGATGAACGAGTCGGGACCCCCTTCGAGCGTGAACCCGCCGACCCTGTGCGTCCAGATCGCTCCGCCGACGCGGTCCTTGCTCTCCAGCACGATAACCTCGACCGGCCGACGCGCCGACCGGGCGCGTTCGACGATCCGATAGGCCGTCGCCAGTCCGGAAAGTCCCGCGCCGATGACCACCACGCGGTCCGTGTTCGACATTCGGTCGGCCAACCGGGCAACTCCTCGTGAGTTTGGCAACGGCATCAACGTCAACTCGCCTTCCTTGTTATCTTATAGAACGGGCTGACGTCTTTCGATCTCCGAAGTTCATCATACCGCGCCAACGTTCGGTCGAAAAGCAGGCAGAGGGTCCCCGCGGGGGGGATGCAAAGTCGGTCTCTTGGATGACCAATGTCCAATGACCGATGACCAAAAGGCGGATTTTTTTGATTATTGGTCCTCGGTCATCGGGGCTTTGCAATTCTCCAGAGGGTCCCCGACCTCACGGCGATCAAGAGCGACCTGAACGTCCGACCGGCGCGAACGTTCTCGGAGTCGGACGCCTCAACGCCGCCGATACGACCGGATGATATCGACGACGGCCAGAACGTTGTCGACCGGCGTATGCGGCAAGATCCCGTGGCCGAGGTTGAAGATATGGCCGGGTCGTCCCGCCGCCTGATCCAGAACGCGGCGGGTCTGGCGTTCGACCTCGTCGCGCGGGGCGAAAAGGACGGTCGGATCAAGATTCCCCTGAACGCCGACGTCGGGGCCGAGCCGATCCCAGGCGGGCGCCAGGTCGACCCGCCAGTCGAGACCGATCACGTCGCCCCCGGCATCGCGCTGAAGTTCCAGAAGCGAGTTCGTGTCGGTGCCGAAGTGGATCGTCGGCACGCCGGGGGTAAGAGCCTCGAAGAGGCGGCGCATGTGCGGCGAGACGAACCGGCGGTAGTCGTGCGGGCTGAGGTTGCCGACCCAGCTATCAAAGATTTGCAGGACCTGCGCACCGGCCTCGGCCTGGGCGTTGAGATAGGCGGCGGTCGCCTCGACGAGCCGGGCCATCAGCGCATCCCAGGCCCCCGGGTCGCGATACATGAAGGCTTTCGCCTTTTCATAATGGCGCGAGCCCCCCCCTTCGATCGCGTAACAGGCAAGCGTGAACGGCGCGCCCGCGAAGCCGATCAAGGGGGTCGCCGGATTCAGCGCCGATCGGATCGAACGGACCGCCTGAAAGACATAATCGAGCGGCGCGGGGTCGGGAAGCGGCTGAACGCGATCGACGTCGGCGGCGGTGCGAACGGGGTTATGAATGACCGGTCCTTCGCCCTTGGCAAACTCCAGGTCGAACCCCATCGGCTGAAGGATCAAGAGGATGTCGGCAAAAAGGATCGCCGCGTCGACGCCCAGGCGCTCGGCGGCGGTCACGGTGACCTCGGTCGCAAGCGCGGGATCGTGACAGAGTTCGAGAAACGAGACCTTGGCCCGGACCTCGCGATATTCGGGCATGTACCGGCCCGCCTGCCGCATGAACCAGACCGGCGTGACGTCGGTCGGCTCACCCCGACAGGCTTTCAAAAAGGGGCTGTCGCAAAGGGGGTCGGCCGCTTGCAATTCAGAATCAGGCATGGATGAGGAGACTCGGCGCTTCGAGGGACCTTGGCCAGAGGGCGTTATCTCGCCATTCTAGCCGACCGCGTGGTCGCACGCGAGGATGTGTCAGCCTACCAGGAGAATTGCAAAGTCCCGATGAACGAGGACCAATGACCGAAAAATATCCGCCATTTGGCCATCGATCCTCGATCCTTCGCCCTTCTCACGCCGTCCCCAAGTCGCGATCGGGCAACGCGATCGCGACGGGGGGTAGGCCCGACGCAAACCCATGCGTACAATGCCTTACAACGCGGCTCACCGTCCGCCGATGAGCCAGGGCGGAGCGAAGGGGGGTTGTCAACGCCCGAGGTATTCCGAAGTGTGATCATCCCCCCTGCTTTGCTTGCCAAGACGTACCAGGACGTTGAGGATCGAGTTGAAGATGGATCTCGCCAAGAATCAAAACACCGGGGACGATCACCCGTCCGAACCCAGAACAAACGGCCACGCCGATGAGCCGAAAACCAACGCCCCGGTCGGTAAACGCGCGGCGGCGAACCGCGTCCGCGTCACCGAGGATGAGCAGCTCCTCAACCGCGACGTGCCGACATCCCCTCGGGCTCGCGCTCCGGAGCTCGCCGAGTTCACGCACAGCGACCCCTGGCGGGTGCTACGAATCCAGGGAGAATTCGTCCACGGCATCAACGCCCTCGCGGAAGTCGGCGCGGCGATCTCGGTCTTTGGATCGGCCCGAATCCTTGAAGGCACGCCCTATTACGACGACGCCCGCAAGCTCGGCGCCTTGCTCGCCGAGGCCGGTTTCGCGGTCATCACCGGCGGCGGGCCGGGAATCATGGAGGCCGCCAACCGAGGCGCCCGCGAGGCGGGAGGACTCTCGATCGGCTGCAACATCGAGCTTCCCTTTGAGCAGTCTTCCAACCCTTACCTGAATCTCTCCATCAACTTCCGCTATTTTTTCGTACGGAAGACGATGTTCGTGAAATACTCGAACGGATTCGTGATCTTTCCCGGCGGTTTCGGCACGCTCGACGAACTTTTTGAGTCCCTGACGCTCGTCCAGACCCAAAAGATCAACCGGTTTCCGATCGTCCTTTACGGTTCCAGCTACTGGACAGGGCTGATTGACTGGATCAAAAATACCCAGCTTGCCGCCGGAACGATCTCGGCCGAGGATCTCAACCTGCTGATCATGACGGATTCGCTGGACGAAGCGCGTGAGATCATGGTCGACTGTTACAAGACCCACTGCTGGACCACCTGGAAACGGTCCGAGGGGGCCAAGCTCGATGCCGATCCCCCCGGCGCTCCCGCGACCGCCCCGAACCCGGCCAAGGCCGACGCCCAGTAAGTCCGACCGTCGTCAAGGAGACCCGCAGGATGAGCGAAGCCACGGCCCAGACGACCGCGCCCGCCCCCGCCGCCGCGACGTTCGACGCCCTCGACCAGACCTTCCGGCAGTCGGGCGCCTCGGCGGCGATTGACCTGCTCGTTCAACGGCTCGATGAGGCGGGCGATTATCGCCCCCTGCTCGATGCGCTCTTGCTCAAGGCCCGGCACGACCTCGGCCTTCCGCTCGTCGCGACCGGCGGTCTCTCCGACACACCCGCCGATCTCCGCGAGCGCTATGAAGGGCGTTACGTCGAGGCGATCCGCACCGTTGGCGGCAAGCTGCTCGCGGCCGGAGAGATCGCCGCCGCTTTTCCCTATTACCGGGCGATTGGCGAGACCGAGCCGGTTGTTCAGGCGCTTGAAGCGTATGAGCCGGCCGAGGGTGACGAGCGGCTCGGCCAGGTTGTGGAAGTTGCCTTCAACCAGGGGGCACACCCGCGCAAGGGGTTTGAGCTGATCCTCAAGCATTACGGAACCTGCTCGGCAATCTCGGCCTTCGAGCACCTGCCCCGCGATGAGGCGACCAGGCAGTCCTGCGCCGAAAAGCTTGTCCATCAGCTTCACGACCACCTTGTCACCAACCTCCGTTCCGAGATCGCCCAGCGCGGGCAGCCGATCCCCCCCGAAGGGACGCCCATCGCCTCGCTGGTCGCGGGCCGCGACTGGCTCTTTACCGACGAGGCGTATCACATCGACGTCTCGCACCTCTCGTCCACGGTCCGGGTCTCCCCCTTGATCGCCGATCCAGCGACGATCGCCCTCGCCCTCGACCTCACCGAGTACGGCCGACGACTCTCCGTCCGCCATCGGTACGAGGGCGATCCCCCCTTTGACGACGTTTACGAGGACCACGCGATTTTCCTCCGGGCCTTGCTCGGCCAGGACGTCGACGCGGCCGTCGTCCACTTCCGAAGCAAGCTCGCCCCCCCCTCGACCGAAACGACCAACGAAGACCCCGAGCCCGACTTCGGCTTCGGCGAACCCAACCGCAACGATCCCGTCGCCGCGCAGGTGCTTGTCGGCCTTCTCGTGCGGCTCGGCCGGCTCGACGAGGCGATTGACGTGGCCTCGGAATACCTCGCCGGTCTTCCCGAAGCCTCGCTCTTTTGCCCGGGAGTGCCCCAGCTTTGCCAGCGTGCCGGGCGCCCCGCGCGTCTGGCCCGGATCTCCCGCGAGCAAGGCGACCTCGTCAACTACACCGCGGCGATTCTTCAGGTCGACAAGGATCAATGACCGCCCGAAAACCTTCCCAAGCTCTTGTCTTTCATGATCTTTGGTCATCGGTCCTTGGACATTGGTCCTCGAACCGAATTTTCGACCACTTGTCAATCGAGTGAGTGAGTGAGTGATTGCGTCAGTGACGGACCGGCCCCGCCGGGGGGGTCGGGCGGACCCAGGTTGACCCACGGACCGAGCCCGTTCATGCCCAACCCTCGCCCCTTGCCCGAAGCCCGAGAGGTCGACCGGATCGAGGCCCTGGCGACGGTCAACGATCCGGCCCGGATCGACGCCTTTCTCGACCGCTGCGTGCCAGGGTCCGAGTGGACCGTCCGCGTCCGCACCGCCGAGGTCTCGGCCACCCTGATCAGTCGGGCTCCCCTGGGCACCTTTGACGAGCGAGTTTGCACCTGCCTGAGCCTCTGGCTGGCGCGAACCGTCCCCGTTGAGCCGGGCCTTCGCATCCAGGTCATCGACCAGGACGATCCCGATCTCACCGTCACGGCCGTCGTTCGCCCCTGGTCAAACTGACTCACCGGGCTGGACGTCGACTCAAGCCTTCCTGGCTTCGCCCTTTGTCCTTTGCCCTCTGTCCTTTGCCCTCTGTCCTTTGCCCTCTGTCCTTTGCCCTCTGTCCTTTGAATTGTATTGGCGATCCGTCCCGGAACCCTTACTCCAGAGGCCGCCCCGCGTTGCCATCGGCAAGCGTGACCCCCGCCTTGGCCAACGCTTCGGCGGGGATCTCAGTGAACCGGCTGAGAAGGAAATCGCGGCCCCAGTCCTCGTACTCGATCGCGTCGAGCGGAGGAAGGTCGGTGAGGCCGAAGCGTTCGGTCAAGAGGTCATACGCTTCGGCCACGCCAAGTTCGACAACGGACGTTAGCTGTTCCATCGGGGTCGGTTCCTGACGTTGCCCTGATGAGGATGCACGACGATCGGCGCCAGTTGCCAGGCACCCTGCCCTTGCTGAACCCACCGATAACCCGGCGGCGCGGTCCAGATTCCGTCGGAGTCGCCATCGTACAGGCGGCGATTCTCTTCCGAGGCGACGCTCGCAAGCTCCATGCTTCCGACTACATAGATGAACGCGGCGAGAATGGCCCAGTTCCACGGCCCGACCAGCAGGCCATAAAGCCCAAAAGCCACCGCCAACACCCGCCCGAGGCCCGCCGCGACCTGCGTCGCCCTGAGCCTGCCGAGCCAACCGCTGAGCAAGGCCCGAAGCACCCGGCCCCCGTCCATCGGGAAGGCAGGGATCAGGTTGAAAAGGCCGAGCATCAGGTTCAACCCGATCAAGGCTTCCGAAACCTCGTCCCAGCCCCGGAAGAGGCCGAGGAGTTGAAGGACGAGCAGCCCCGCGACAATCGCGAAGTTCACCGCCGGACCCGCCAGGGCAATCGCCAGCTCAGCGCCCGGCGATCGCGGCATCCGAACCAGCCGGGCCACGCCGCCAATCGGATAGAGCGTGATATCCTTCGTCTCGATCCCGTACCGACGAGCCATCAGCGCATGCCCAAACTCGTGGAGCAAGACGCATCCGAACATCGCCAGAACGATCGAGAGAACGAACAATCCCCCGTCCCGAATCTGGGGAAAGAGGAGGATCAGTAAAAACGTCGGGTGCACGAAGACATCGATCCCGGCCACCCTGCCCAACTTCCAGGAGAACCTACGCATGAGCCTACCCAACCTTTCCGCGAACGGGCTCTTGCGCCCGCTTCCTCGCTAATCCTACTTCGCTCGCGGGCCTTGAATGTTCAGAAATGGCGGTGGGAAGGACACCCATCGGAACCTGAGAACGGGCGGAAAGAGTGGTCGTGATGACCGATGTCAGATCGATCAGCGCTCAAGAATGCCCGGACGGGGGATCGCAAAGCCCTTCACGGCGATGTCAACCTTGGGCCACTCCTGCGCGGCGGTGACCAGTTCAAAGCCGCCGCGAGCGTCCACGACCATCGTGTCCGACGATCGGGCCGGGCCGACGCTCGGTCCCCAGCAAATCGCCGTCCCCGGCGCCAGCTTCAAGGGGCTCTCCGGCAAGAGCATCACCTCGCGCGGCGCATAGCCGGTGATGAACCCCTGATAGTCGAGCGTCCACTCGTGCGGGTGGTCAAATTTCTCGTAAATCCGTCGGGCGCGTCGAAAGACCTCAGAGACCGGCTCGCCAGACCTGGAAAAATAAATACAGGTGGCGTCCACCATCGCCGCGAGCGCGTGTTTGCTCCGAAAGGCGTCGTCAGGCGTGCCGAAGGTCACTGTCCGCGAGACCGTGGCGCAAAGGCCGAACCGCCGCCCGGTCACCGTGATCGTCGCCCGTTTGTGAATCGGCGCCGCCTTGAAGACCGGCTGACGGTGGCGATCGAGGCGATCATCCCCCGAAACACGCAGATCAACCGGCACAACCCCTTCACGGACAAGACGATGCGCCAGGTGTCCCGCGACGTCGGCTTCTTTCTCGCCCTGGTCAAAATTCCGGCAGGTCGCCTCAACCGCCAGGGTCAAGGTTCGGCCAAGCTCGCGAAGGCGCTGGCGTTCAAATGGGGTCAAAGGAATCCGCAAGGTTCGAAGCGGGTCCCCCTCGCGCGACCAGGCATGTCGATGCGGACCAAGATCGCAGATCACCCGCTTGTTATGCCCCAGCTCATCAATGATCCGGCCCGGATCGCCATACCAGGGGCGTTCCTTGAGCTGAAAGCCGAGCCCCGCGAGTTCTTCTTCAAAAACCCGGGCGCTCTGAACGTTGTCGGTGACAACCGCCCGGCCGGTCCTGTTGATGTAGAGCAAAACAGAGCCGGTCTCGGGACCGAGATCCACGCCCAGATCACCCCCCGAGGTGAACCAGGCGATCGAATCGGCCCGGCCGAGAACGACGGCATCGTGGTCGGTCGCGTCAAGCAGGTCCTGAATCCGCCGCTGCTTTTCTTCAACGTCAGCGCGGCGAAGGGCCAGCTTCTCGTCGGAATGATCGGCGGCGGGGTCGGCGGTGACGGGTAGAGTATCAACGTCGGGGCGGTCGCCGGCCGTTTGCAAGATCCGATCGATCGGCGTTGCAAATTCCGGGTTGATGGGTAGGTGTTGAGCCAGACCGGCGCCTTGTGTCTGGGATGCCACGGCTCCTCCTTTACCATCCATGTCAGGATCGAACGGGCACGGACTCACTCCCGCCCCTCGGGAGATCTCGCAAGGCGAAACGGTGAGAACCTGTCAACGCCTTCGAGTGTCTACCCTTTTGAATCTCTCAGGTCTCACCGAAAAACGCAAGAATCTGATCTTGCAATTCTTGATCCACCTGGAAAATTTCCTGTAAACAAAACGTGCGAACGTCAGCGATCAGGATCGGTGAAGCGGAACCGCCGGCAAGACGACGCGCGACGGCGAACCCCAGACGCCTTCGAGAAATTCAAGGATTTCCGGGACAAAATCGCGTTGACCCGCCTTCAGGCCGAACCCGTGCCGGGCCTCGGCGACGGTGAGCAGGCGATACGGAACCTCGGCCCGCCCCAGTGCCTCGGCGAGCGATCGCGACTGATCCAGGGGCACGAGCCTGTCTTCCAGACCGTGAAGAATCAGGACCGGCGACGTCCCCGGCGCGACCTGTCGGATCGGCGAGGCGGCTTCGTAACGCCGGGGAAATGCCTCGGGTGAGCCTCCCAGAAGCATCCGGATCGCCTTGTCGGCCGGTGTCCGCCGATCGTACAGTTCGCGCAGATCGGTCGGCCCATAAAAATCAATCACGGCGCGAACGTGGGCCGGATCGCCCGCCGGGGCGTTCCCCAGCAAGAGCGCGAGATGCCCACCGGCCGAGGCGCCAATCACGGCGATCCGATCGGCATCGACGCCAAAATCGGCCGCGTGCGAGCGAACCCAACGGGCCGCCTCACGGACGTCGTCGAGGTTCCCCGGCCAGCTTGGCTTGCCGGGAACCGAGAGCCGATACTCAACGGCGACGACCACCAGGCCCCGCCTCGCCAGAGGGGCGAGCGACCGGCCGTAATCCCCCTTGCCGCCGCCTCGCCAGCCGCCGCCGTGAATCGCCAGCAGCGCGGGACGCTTCGACCCCGAGGCAATCGGCGAACCGTCATCGGGCAGGTAGACGTCCAGGCGCAACCGACGCCCGTCAACCTCGCGATAAACAAGGTCCGTGACCGCCCTGACCCCTTCGGGCCGATCAGCGCGCGCGACCTCCAGCCGGACCAGCCAGGCCGACGCCCCGAGAAGCGCGATCCAGGCAAGGGTCCGAGCCGGGGTCGACGCCCCGAACGCAACGAGGCGGCGACGCGCCTTCTCAAGCACCATTCCCAAGATCCTCGCCCAAAGCTCGATCGGTACGCACGATGTGACCTCTCCTGCGCATCTTACGCCGATCGCCAGCATCCGACAACGCGATCCGCTCCCAAAACGATCGAAAGGCTTCCGTTTCAAGATCGGCGTTTCACCCTTGCCGGAACAGCCGGTGTTGTTGACGGGAAGCGTCCTCTGAATCGGTGTTGCGATTTTGGCTTCACGTTTGCACAGAGTGATTTTTCGGTTTATGTTCCTATCCGTGGCGTGACGTCTCGATTCTCGAACCAACGTCACGTATGCTAGGTCTTGACGAGCGTTCAGGACATCGCAGCTGGCGGTTGACAGCCCTGCCGCGTGTTGTGACGGAGTTCCGCGCCATGCCCTGGGTTCATGATGATAAGCTCCCGCGCGTCCTGCTCGTCGAGGATGCCCCATTCTTACGATATGCATTCGGGCGTCTGCTTCGAATTCATGGTTATGAAGTCATGGAAGCGAACGACGGCCGCGAAGCCCTGGAATGTATCACCGAATTTCGTCCCCAGCTCGTCATGACCGACCTTTTAATGCCCGAGATGGACGGCGTCGAACTGATCCGCCAGCTCCGCGCCAACCCCTTGACGGCCGACATCCCTGTCGTCGCCATTACCGCGGACGCAACCCTCAAGGCCGAGGCCCAGGCCCGAGCCGCCGGCGCCGTCGATTTTATCACCAAACCGATTGACCTCCCGGCCTTGCTCGATCGCCTTCGGGCGCTTCAGGTCTGATTCGACCTTCCACGACGGGCCTTTCAAGTCATGGCTGGCGAACCTTTTACGACCGATCGACCTCATCTGACCTTGCTTCAGCAGCGCGAGATCGAGGCCCGGATCGTCGGCCCCTTGATTCGTGCCTTCGCCGCCGAGATCGGCGACGCGAAGACCCTGGACCTCGTCCGCGGCGTGATCTCCGACCTCGCCCGCGAGAGCGGATCGAGCCTGGCTCAGGCGCTCGGCGAGGCCACGCTGACCGCCTTTGCGCAAGGTCTTGACCGCTGGAAAGAAGGCGGAGCCCTCGAAATGGACGTTCTCGACGCCTCGCCCGACCAACTCTCGTTCAACGTCACGCGATGCCGATACGCCGAGATGTATCGCGCTCTTGGCCTCGCTGATCTGGGCGCGAGCCTTTCCTGCCAGCGCGATTTTTCGCTCATCGAAGGCTTCAACCCCTCCATTGAACTCCGCCGGACGCAGACCCTGATGCAGGGTGCGCCTTTCTGCGACTTCCGGTTCCGATCGGGTGACTCCGGCGAAACAGGCTGAGGGTCGACTGCGGTCGGGTCCCGCAATCTCAAGTCGTCTGGACTTTTTGACGATCTTGACGATGGTATGGGCTGTGAGGGGCACGCGGCTGCGCGGCCGGTCAGGGTCAAACCCAGGGAGGGGTTACCGCAAATGAGTACCAGCGAGCAAGGCACGTCGAGCCTGGCCTATCCCGGAACCCTGGCGATGCTCGGGCTTGCCCTGGCGTTCCCGATCGGCCTGATGATTTTTAACCCGACGCTCATGTTCGAGCGCGGCTGGGAACAGTACGTCGGCACCGGCATTTACTTCTGGGCCGTCCTGACTCTCGGCCGAGAGTTGATGCGGTTCTGGTCCAACGAACGCGCCTTTAACGATGCCCCGGCCTTGCTCGAACGCCTCAGAACCAAGGGACCGGCCAGCGTCTCCACCGCCATCGCGGCCGATGAAGCCCGAATCTTGCCCGCGAGAATTCGCCAGCTTGCCTATTATCTCGACGGTTCACGCACGCCGTCGGTCGGGCAATTGATGGAGATCAACCGCGAAGGCTCGGGACTCGACCAGGAGCACGTCGCCGGCCGGTTCACGCTCACCCGCTATATCCTCTATCTCCTGCCGGTCATCGGTTTTATCGGCACCGTCGAGGGGATCTCGAAGGCTCTGATGAACATCAGTATCGTCTTGCCGCTGGTCAAGGATCTTGACGGCTTCATGGGCAAGCTGACGAACGTGACCTCGGCGCTTCAGGTTGCCTTTGACAGCACCTTGCTCGCCCTCTTTCTGAGCGCGGCGCTGATGCTGGTGCAAACCCTGGTGTTTCGACGCTCGGAAGACCTGCTGGCGCGGGTTGACCGCTGGGTCGTGGAACAGGTCTTGCCGCGATTCGGTGCCGATGAGGCGTCGGGCGTGGGGGGTTCGGGCGACGGCGAACAGCTTGACAACCTCCGCCGCGAGCTGGCCTTGGTGCTGGAGAAGTTCTCGGCGACGGTCGATCGGCTTCCCGGTTCGCTCGGCGGCTTTCAGCGCGGGGCCGAGGCGATTGGGCGGATCGGCACGGACATGGAAGCGATGGGAACAGCCGCCGACTCGCTGCGCAGGGGCATTGCCAGCCTCGCCCGGATCGAGGCGGTCCTCACCGCGCAGACAGCGCCGACGGATCAACTCGTTGAGATCAAGCGTGCTCTTGATCGCAACGGCACGGCGGTCGAGACCCTCGCCAACTCGCTGGCGCACGCCTTTGAACGAACGAACCGGGCCTCTCAGGAACAGCTTGCCCGCACGATGAACAGTCTTAAAGACGCGCTTGACCTTCTCAACGTCAGCATGGAACAGGGCAATGCGCTCTATCGGAACATCGTCAAGAAGATGGCGCCGATGTACACGCCGCCAGCCATCCGCCCCTATAATGAAGACGACGAGCGCGTCGCCTGACCGCGATAAAACCCTTGGAAACCCGACCGGTTTTCGACTGACGGAACCCCTTTGAGCGCGACCCCGTGAGCCAGAGCCAACATTCGCAACGCCCTCGCCTCCCCAAAGGGGTCTCCGCGCTAGCGAGGGCTCGCGGGGGCCGGGGGTTCCGTGCCTCGATCCGCAAGGGGAAGGGCGTCGAGATCCACCTCGGTCTGTATGAGACCCCCTGGATCGCCGCCTTTGCGTATGGAGTCGCCGCGCGGGCGCTCGGGCGAGACGCGCCGCCGGTTGAGATCCCTAGAGCCGAGGAACCCGACGCCGAGACCGTCCGCGCCATCACGCAAGGCGTCCGGCGCCGGCTCGGCCTCGATCGTTCAAAACGTTCGAACCTGGAAGATCCACCGAGAACCGACGACCTGCTCGCCCTCTTTGAGGTGACCGTCGTCGGTTTCTGGCGCGCTCAGGCCGGGTCCGACGCCTCCGATCATCCCGCGGCCGGAATCGACGCCGCGGCGGGCCGAATTGCCGAGGCCGCTCGCCTTCTCTTCTGGAGCCGATCGGCCGGTCATCCCGACCCGCTCGACGCCATGACACGTCTGCTCGCCCGCCGCCTTGATGACGCCTTCCGCCGCCCCGACCTCACCCGCGAGCTTCTCGACGACGATGGCGACGATCCCTGGCGAGTCGCCCGCTGGCTGGCTCACCCCGAGGCGCTCTCGGGCCGTCGCCTCCGCGGCTTCCGCGAGGAAGTGCGTTACCTTTATCTCGATCACTTCGACGCTTCCTCCCGAGCCGACGCTGCCTGGGCCGAGATCCTCGGCCTTTCGCCCCCCTTTGATCCCGAAACCGCCCGCGCCGCATATCGAGCCCGCTCCCGCGCCGCCCATCCCGACACCGGCGGCTCGAACGCCGAGTTCGTCCGGCTCCGCGACGCCTATGAAGAAGCCCTCGCGTATTTCGGATCGAGAACTGATGACCGATGACCAAGAACCGATGACCGAATCAAAACATTGAATCGTCCTTCATTTCGGTTCTTGATCGTTGGTCATCGTCCCTCGTCCCTCGTCCCGCGATCGATTATCATGAGGTGCCGAGAACCCTCAAGCCAGGACCGTAAAGATACGTGGTTCGAAGGGGCGGGAGCCGTCGCGGGGGTGCATCGTGACTGACGCCATCTGGGAATCGGAGAAGGACGCGGCGGGGCCGGTCTTCTGTCCGCGTTGCGATCGGGAGTCGTCCCTCGGGGCGACACTCTGCGAGTCCTGCGGCGAGAAGACCCTCAGCCAGGGCTATTGCCCTATTTGTGAACAGTTCTGGCGGCTGAACGTCGGCTCAGGCTGTCCGAAACATGGGGTCGACCTCGAACCCGAACCCCTGCCCGCGGAGTACGCCAGTTCCACCCACTGGGTCACCGTCGAAACCTTTCGCGACACGCTCAGGGCCGAGGCCCCGCGCATTCGTCTTGAGGCCGAGGGAATTCCCACCTTCGTCGAAGGCGCTCGCATGGGTAGCCACTCAATGTACCCCGTGGCAACCGGCGGCGTTCGCCTTCAGGTGCCACAACCCCTCGCCGCCGAGGCCCGCGTGATCCTCTCGCAGACGTGGTCCCCCGTCATCCCCTCGGATGACCTCGACGACGCCTGGGAAGAACTGGCTCCCGAACCCGGCGCCGTTCGCCGAGAGGTCATGAAGACCGTGATCCTCGTGATCCTCTTCGGCCCTCTCATCCTTTCCCTCATCGCCCGGTTGATCCGGCACTGACCGATGTCGGCTCGCATCGGTCCAAGATTCAGGACCAATGACCAATGACCAATGAGATTGTCTTTATTCAATCGGTCATTGGTCATCGGTCATTAATCCTCTTCCCTCAAAAGACTGCCCGTTTCTCGCAAAGATCCGCGCGGCCGATCCGCCGAGAATATTCGCCTGATCGGCGGCCGGAAGATCCACGAGATAAGAGCGGACCCGTTCGCGATGGGCTCGATAAGCCGCGCCGGTGACCCCTGGACCGAAGCCGCCGCCGTAAAGGAGACGGTCGGGACCGAACCGGGCGATCAGGTCCCTGATCACGGGAGCGATGTCGCGGTGCGGATATTCCCAAGGGGCGGGAAGTAAAGACAGCTTCATCACCGTGTTGGGCAGTTTTGACCAGTTCCGCACAACCGCATATTCTTCTGGGCTTCCCTGAAAGGGACGGCCGAGGTGATCGATCACGACCGTCGTCTCGGGAAAGTCACGGATCAAGGGCTCAAAACCACGCGCATAACGCGGCTCAAGATGGATCTGCATCGCCAGGCCCAGGGCGCCGACGGCTTTCCAGAAGGTCCGCAAGGCGGCCGAGCCGAACGCGGGCAAGCGTTCCGGCGCGTAGGCGTGAATTCGAGCGGCCACGATCCGCCCGTCAGTTCGATCCACCAGCGCCTTTAACGCATCCACCGAACCTGGCCTGTCGGCGAAAAAAAGGCAGGTCCCCAAGAGTCGTCCTTGACCGACCTCAAGGCAGTGTTCGAGATAGCGGTGATCGTCCTGATACGGTTCGGGATGAGCCACGATCGCCCGATCAACCCCGGCCTCGTCCATGACCTGCAAGAGGCTCTCGGGCGTGGCGGACTCAACCGGTTGATACGGCCCGTCGGGATGATATGGAAACCGCGACGACCTCGCCCCGTCAAAGCAATGAACGTGTGCGTCAATGATCACAGACGCCTTTTGACCCGATGCGTTTGTCAAGAGACGCCTAGAGGATGTGTCCGACACGTCGATTGTCGTCCTTCCGTTTCCTCAAAATTGATCAATCTTCAACGGGCCGAGGGATCGAAGTCGGGATTCGGCGTCGGCATCTGGGCGTTGACCGATTTGCGCCAGTCGGCCAGTCGTTTGCCAAGACGAGCGACGTCTTCATGTTTCGAACCGGCGAGGTCGTTCGTTTCGCCGGAGTCATTGCCAAGGTCGTACAGTTCCTTGCGGCCGGTTTCAAACCATTCGATCAGTTTCCAGTTGCCGAGGCGAAGGGCACCTCCGGGTTTGCCTCCTTGATTGCTGTAGTGCGGATAATGCCAGAAAAGGGCCTCGCGATCGAGCCGGCCGTTGCCTCGAAGGATCGGGACAAGGCTCTCGCCGTCAAGCGCGCGATGAGGCTTAACCTTCGCGCCCGCGACCGCCAGCACGGTCGGATAGAGATCCGGGCCGATCACGGGAATGTCGGAAACGCTCCCCGGAGCGGTCACGCCCGGCCAGGAGACGATCAGCGGGACCCGTAAACCCCCTTCATAAAGATATCCCTTCCCCGCGCGGAGGGGAGCGTTCGACGTGGCGGGTGTGTTCGGACCTTCCCTGACCGAAAGGCCGCCGTTGTCGGACGTGAACATCACGACCGTCCTGTCGGCGATCTTGAGTCGGTCGAGAGTGTCCAACACCCGGCCGACCCCGTCGTCAAGGCTGGCCATCATCGCCGCATAGATCGGGTTTCGCTGTTGCGAATCGCCGGGGGATTGCTGCTTGGCTTGCGCGATCGCGTCGGGTCGGGCCTGAAGAGGGATATGAACCGCATAATGGGCCAGGTACAGGAAAAAAGGTCGATCGCGGTTCTCTTCGAGGAAGTGGACCGCCTCGTCAGTCAGGCGATCGGTAAGATAATCGTCGTTGGTTCGGGTCCGCAAGCCGGGGGCCTTGAAGTGGAAGTAGCCGCCGGGGGGCGATCCGGTCGCGCTGCCGCCGATGTTTTGGTCAAATCCCTGCTGTTCAGGCCAGAACCCTGGCCCCCCCAGGTGCCATTTGCCGATGCTGGCCGTCGCGTAACCGAGAGGCCCGAGCGCCTCGGCGAGAGTCAACTCTTCCAGCGGAAGTTGCTGGATGATCTCGGGTCGACACAGCTTTTGCGACGGCCGATCGGTCCGGCCAGGAAGCCAGTCGGTCAGATTCAAACGTGCCGGAGTTTTCCCGGTGAGAATCGCCGCTCTTGAAGGCGAACAGACCGGGCAGGCCGCGTAAGCGCTCGTGAACCTCAACCCCCGACGCGCCAGGCGGTCGAGGTTGGGCGTCTTGTGATAGATACTCCCGTAAGAACCCAGATCCGCCCATCCCAGGTCATCCGCGAGAATCACCACGACGTTCGGCCTGACCGGTTCCGCGCCAAGAACCGGACCAGCACACAATGTTATGAACACAATGAATCTTGCAATTTTTCCAAACATCAATGAACTTCTCCGCAAGGTTTGTCGCAAGGAAATTTCATGCTGAGGGTTTCGGCCTGGCAATCATGGCGATCTTCACTGAGGTCATCTTCGGGGGCCATGCGAGGCCTCACCCTTCGACTACCGACGCAGTCCTGGAGGCGGAACTGGCTTGACTTCTCATTCATTGTGCCGTATTCAAACGGTGATCATTCCGCGTACCCGGTCGCGGCCGATGGACCGCGGCCAACACGGTTCACTCCCTGGCACGCATGATCCCCCTCATTTATCACCCAATCTACAATATCACGGCCTTTGGCCTGGAGCGGTTGCATCCGTTTGACAGCCTCAAATACCGCCGTATCCACGACGCCCTGATCGCTCGTGGCCTCCGGAAGGCCGCCGACTTCGTCCGCCCGGGTCTCGTCGGCTTTGATGAACTCGAAACTGTGCATACAAGAGCATATTTAAAGTCGTTACGCTGCCCCGAAACCCTGGCTGGCATTCTTGAAGTCCCGATGGTCGGCCGACTGCCGGGCCGGCTTCTCAACTGGCGAATCCTTCAGCCGATGCGATACGCCACCGGCGGCACCATTTTGGCCTGTCGCCTCGCGCTGGAACAGGGTCTGGCGATCAACCTCGGCGGCGGTTATCACCATGCCGCGTCCAACCGGGGCGGCGGCTTTTGCGTCTTCGCCGACGTCCCCCTGGCGGTCAAAACCGTTCACGACGAGGGAAAGGCAAACCGCGTCCTTGTCGTCGATCTCGACGCCCATCAGGGTAACGGCACGGCCTCCATTTTCAAGGACTGGCCCTGGGCTTTCATCTTCGACCTCTTTCAAGAGAACATCTTCCCGGCTCGAAAAGAACCGGAAGACCTGCCGATCCCGGTCCCGCCCGGTCTCAACGGGACCGATTATCTCGAAATCATCCAGGAGCTTCTTCCGCAGGCCCTCAAATCCGCCCAGCCTGATCTCGTCGTTTACAACGCCGGGTCGGACCCGTTCAAGGACGACCCTCTGGCCGGCTTCCAGCTTTCCAGCGCTGACCTCGCCGCCCGCGATCTTCTTGTCATGACCCTTGTCCGCGAGCGTTCCATCCCCGTGGCCATGGTGCTCTCGGGCGGATACTCCAAAGAATCCTGGCGCCTTCATGCCGACGCCATCGAAGGCATCCTCACGCGCTTCGATCGCGATTCCTGACCTGGCGAGATTGTCGGCGTTTTGCTTTTCTGTCGATTGTCCGGGAAGGAATCGACCGTTTGCACCCCTTTTGGTTCGAGAGCGTATGGATTGACAATGGGTCTCAAATCCCTTGATCCTGGAACTTGGATTTCGACGGCTGTGTCTCTTCCGACGTCGAACCGTCTCGCATCCTCACAGGCCTTCCGTTGAGACTCTTCTCATGTCTCTCTTTCCCGAACTCGACCATCCTGAGCAAGCGGCGAGACTAGCTCCAAAGCTGAAAACGCTGGCCGGCGAGGGAATTTACTTCGGCACGTCATCGTGGAAATATCCAGGCTGGCTCGATCGCATTTACAGCCACGATCGCTACCTGACGCGCGGCAAGTTCTCGCAAAAGCGGTTCGACGAGACGTGCCTGGCCGAATACGCGAGTGTCTTTCCGACCGTCTGCGGCGACTTCGCTTTTTACCAGTTCCCGACCCAGGACTTCTGGAATCGGCTCTTCGCCCAGACTCCGCCCGGCTTCCTCCTCGGCCTAAAGGTTCCCGAGGATATCACCGTGGCCACCTGGCCCAAACACGCCCGATACGGCGCCCAGGCCGGCCACGAAAACAGCCATTTTCTCGACTCCGGGTCGTTTCAGCGGTTCTTCCTGGAACGTCTGGAAACGCACAAAACTCAGGTCGGCCCGCTGATCTTCGAATTCGGCACGTTCAACAAGGCGACCTTCGCCAGTCCCCTGGAGTTTCAGGCAAGGCTCGACCCGTTTCTGAGTGCCTTGCCCGACGGCTTTCGCTACGCGGTCGAGATCCGCAATCCCGATTATCTGACGCCAGGCTACTTGGAACTCCTCCGCTCGCACAAGGTCGCCCACGTCTTCAACGCCTGGACCCGCATGCCGGAACTCGACGACCAGGCCCGGCTCTCCGAGGCCTTCACCGCCGATTTCAGCGTCGTCCGGGCACTCCTGAAGAAGGGGCGAGCCTACGAGGATGCCGTCAAGTCGTTCGAGCCGTACCAGCAGATCCAGGAGGCGAACGAAAACGCTCGGGCCGGGATGATCGAGATCGTGACGCACTCGCGCACTCGAAAAAAACCCGCTTTTTTGTTCGTCAACAACCGTCTCGAAGGCAACGCACCGGGTACGATCGAGGCGGTCATCAATCGTCTTTAGCAAAACTTGCCCCTTGACCCGAAAGATCGGCAAGTCTCCGTTATTGACAAGGGATATTTTAAAACATGCTCCGTTTTCTTCTGACATCTGGCATCCTTCTTGTCCTCACATCGGCAAACCTCCGCGCCAATGAGCCGTTTCTGGAAAAGACCGACCTATTCGAGGCCAGAACGGGGGGATACGCTCACGACCGCATCCCTGGCCTTGTCGTGACGAAGCGCGGCGTGATTCTGGCCTATTGCGAGGCACGCAAGGACATCAAATCCGACTGGGGGACGATTGACGTTTTGATGCGGCGGAGTCTCGACGGCGGCAAGACCTGGACCCCCGCGCGCAAGATCGTCACGCCCCCCGAAGTGACCAGAAAAAACCCGGTCGCCCTGGCCCACAAGCTCGGCGGGCCCGAAGACGTGACGATCAACAACCCCGTCGCCATCGCCGACCTTCAATCGGGCGCGGTTCACTTCCTCTACTGCGTCGAATACGCCCGATGCTTCTCTCAGCGCAGTCTTGACGACGGCGCGACCTTCGAGGCCCCGGTTGAGATCACCTCCACGTTTGACGCGTTCCGCCCCGAGTATGACTGGAAGGTACTGGCCACCGGCCCTGGACATGGCATTCAGCTTGCCAATGGCCGACTCGTCGTTCCCGTCTGGCTCTCGACCGGCACGGGTGGCCACGCCCATCGCCCCTCGGCGGTCTCGGTGATCTTCAGTGACGACCACGGGAAAACCTGGGAGCGCGGCGAGATCGTGGTCGCTCATCCGAACCCGGTCAACCCGAGCGAGACCTCGGCCGTGGAACTGACCGACGGTCGCGTCATGCTCAACATCCGGCACGAGTCTGAACCGCACTTGCGCGGGGTCTCCATCAGCAAGGACGGGGCGACCGGCTGGAGCAAAATGCAGTACGACCCCGCCTTGCCCGATCCCGTCTGTTTCGGCAGCCTCGTTCGACTTCCGTCCACTCAGGCCGGGAACCTCAAGGATTGCCTTCTCTTCGTCAATCCGCATAACCCGACGGGCCGGGAACGTCGCAACCTGACGGTCAAGCTCAGCAGGGACGACGGCCGGACCTGGCCCATTTCCCGAGTGATCGAACCCGGTCTCAGCGGATACGCCGACCTGGCCGTCGGCCCTGACGGAACGATCTTCTGCCTCTTTGAGCGAGGATCGGCGGGGGGCGGTGCCTTCAATCCCGGTTCGCTCTGCCTGGCGCGGTTCAACCTCGCTTGGTTGACAACCGCCGCGAGGCCGTGACATCTGTCCATATCAACCCGTGCGCGTGGTTGTGTTCGAAACGTGACCTATATCTTCTCCTGTGGTTTCCTCGCCTGAATCTTGCCAGAATCCCCGGCGCTAGCCTCTTGAGGATTCCGGGCATCATCAGTGGCGTTGGAAGGCGCGGAGCGGACCCGGCATGCCTCCACAACTTGAAAACCGCGTCGCCGTTCGGTTCGGACGGGTCGCCCTGGTGCTGATCGCCGCGGTCGGTTATTCGTATTTGAACATACCAATATACGTTTAAATCTCGGCCCGGATCGAGCATTCGTACCGGGTGATTCAGTCTCTCAAAGACCTTCTCTCATTGATGAAAGACGCCGAGACCGGCCAGCGCGGGTACTTGCTCACGGGAAGACGAGAGTCGTACCTTCAACCCTATCACGACGCGATCGCCTCGATCGGTCGAAAGCTCGACGAACTCTCCGCCCTGGCGAGCAATGCGCCCAAGGCGCAACGAAAACGCCCCGGCTTGACCCGCTTCGAGACACCAGAATTGCAGGCGATGGATGTTTAATAACCAATGACCAAGGACCAAGGACCAAGGACCAAGGACCAAGGACCAAGGACCAAGGACCAAGGACCAAGGACCAAGGACCAAGGACCAAGGACCAAGGACCAAGGACCAAGGACCAAGGACCAAGGACCAAGGACCAAGGACCAAGGACCAAGGACCAAGGACCAAGGACCAAGGACCAAGGACCAAGGACCAAGGACCAAGGACCAAGGACCAAGGACCAAGGACCAAGGACCAAGGACCAAGGACCAAGGACCAAGGACCAAGGACCAAGGACCAAGGACCAAGGACCAAGGACCAAGGACCAAATGTCGGGCATTTTTTGGTCATCGGTCATCGGTCATCGGTCATCAAGAAATTTTCCTTCTTCCGCGTCTCGTGATCTCCCGAGTCATCCACGCGTCGAAGACCCTTCTGGAGATTAGAAGCCATGTCCTCCGCCATCCAAGTCTCGGAAAGTGCCCAAGATGTGGCCTCGGCCCAGGATCGTCCCAAGATTCTGGTCGTCGATGACGTCGCGGTCGAGCGCCGGTTTGTCGGCGGTCTGGCCGAACGAGGCGCGAGGGTGCGGGTCCTCTACGCGTCGGATGGCGTCGAGGCGATGGAAATGATCGAGCGCGAGTCGCCCGCTGTCGTGCTGACCGACCTCCAGATGCCGAACATGGACGGCCTTCAACTCGTTGAAGCGATCCGCAAGCAACATCCTCGCCTGCCGGTCGTCCTGATCACGGCCCACGGTAGTGAGGGACTCTCCGTCCGGGCCTTGCAAAGCGGCGCGACGAGTTACGTTCCGAAGCGCGACCTGGCGCGTGACCTCGTGCCGACGCTCAATCAGATCCTCACGGCCACCGCCGCCGGCAATCGGCGTCGCCGCCTTCTTGGCTACCTCGAAGAGCGTGAGTCGCGCTATCGCCTCGAAAACGAACCCGAGATGATCAACGAGATGATCGGCCTTCTCGGTGAAGAATTCGACACCGTCGGATTTGGCGACGCATCCACGCGCGTTCGAATGACCGTCGCCATGCAAGAGGCGCTTTCGAACGCCCTCTATCATGGCAACCTCGAAGTCAGCTCCGACCTTCGCCAGGAAGACGAGCGTCATTTCCACGAACTGGCGAGGCATCGCCGCGCGATTCCAACCTATCGCGACCGCCGGATTCTCGTCCGCGTCAAGGTCGGACCCAACGAGGCCCTTTTCAACGTTATCGACGAGGGGCCTGGGTTCGACACCTCCCGGCTCGATCGCCCGATCGACCCCGAAGACATGATGCGCATCGGTGGCCGGGGCCTCCTGCTGATCCGGGCCTTCATGGATGAGGTCCATTTCAACAAGAAAGGCAATGAAATTACCATGATCAAGCGTTGCCCAAGCTCGAATCGCCCCGCCTGACCGACTCTTTCCTTCCCACCCTCCCAAACACGACGTCAATCGCACCTCACCCACCCCGACCGCGCACCTCTCCTACCCGGGGCCTTTCCGCGCGCGTCGATCTCGATCCGCGAGAATCGCTCGCCAATTCAACGTAACCTGTTGAACTCAGGCGGAAAGAGGATAATCTATCGATGATTTTGAATCCTCAAGAGAGTGCGTGAGGCCCTCGATCGCTGGCCGGCTCGACCTTCGCAAGGCGACGCGCCAGGGACGGTTAACCTCCTCAACGCCCGTAAAATGACGACGGGAAAGCGACTCGGAGACTGCTGAACGATGCCCTCAACGATTAACGGAATCGGTACGCACTATTACGGCAAGTCAAATTCCAGCGCCCGGTCGGCACCCTGCCAGTCCTGCCATCGGGTCGGAAATCTGGAGTCGTACGACACCCGCCTCTGGTTCGTGATCGTCTTCATCCCCGTCATTCCGCTCGGTCGGAAGCGAATTATCGATCAATGCCCCGCCTGCTCAAGGCATTTTGTCGCCGACGCCGCCGCGTATGAACAGGCCAGACAGCTTCAAATATCCGGCGCCCTTGAGCAATATCGTCGCGAGTCTTCGCCCGAGGCGGCGCTGGCGACGCACGCGACCCTTCTTAGCTTTCACGACCACGACCAGGCCCGCGAGTTTCGGTCGACCGCCCTTGGCCGCTACGACGAGCACGCCCTGCTGCGCGCCGGCCTGGCGGAGCAACTGACCCACGTCTCGGAGTTCGATGAGTCGGCCCAGCTTTATGAAGAATCGCTCGCCCTTGATCCCGACCTGAACGTCGCGCGCGTCGGTGTCGCCCGACGTCGGATGGTTCAAGGCAAACTCGACGAGGCCCGCGAACTCCTTGATTTTCTGGAATTGCCCGGCGCAGGCGAGCACGAAAACCTCGGCCCGATCGACGTTCTCTCGACCTACTACCAGAAGCAAGGGCGGCACGAGGAAGCACTCGAAATCGCCGAGCATCTGCTGCGCGAGATCCCCGCGGCGGGCCATCAGCACACCTTCCGCTCGTTCGTCCGAAAGTCCGAGAAAGCGCTCGGTCGGACCGAATCGATCCTGCCGCCGGTCGAACACTCGCTTCGCGGCCTTTTCAAGGCCGAGGGCTCACCCTACCCGGCCTGGCAGCGCTGGCTTGTGGCGGGCCTGGCCGTGGCGACGCTGCTGGCCCTGGGCCTTGGCGTCAACAACGAGTTCATTCGCCGACACCGCGTGCTTCACGTCCTGAACGCAACCGGCCAGTCGGTGACGGTCCGGGTCGACGGCGGCCCGGCGGAGTCCATCTCGGGCCTTGGCCAGGTCACTCTCGCCGAGGGCAAACACCGGGTTGAGCTCACCGGCGCGGTGAATGGAACGCAGGAGGTCGCCCTCAACTCAGGCTATTTCGACCGCTGGTTTTCCAGTCCTCTCTGGGTCCTGAACCCCGGAGGCGAAGGGGTCCTGCAAGAATCCACCGTCTATTACGCGGAGAATCCCATACCGACACAGCATCGGCTGATCGTCGGCCAGCCGTTTGTTGCCCTCCCCAATGTGGACTACCCGTTCACGAATCCTCCCAACGAGATCCGCATGAAAAAGGGGAGCGCGCCGGTCGTCAAGATCGTGGTGAGCCAGCTCCAAAACCTGGACAATGCCGCCTTCCTGACCCTCTTGACGACCGATCGACCGGCGGCCCTCACTTTTGCCGAGAACAGGCTCCGCCACCACCATCCCGACCAGATTCAACTGCTGACCTCTTACGTGCAGACGACAGGTCAGGCCGAGCCGGCGCGCGCCGAGGCATTTTTGAAAGCGGGCCTCGACCACCGGCCGGTCGACGTCATGTGGCACCGCGCGTACCAGACCGCGGCTGAGATCAATCAGCATGATGACAGTTTGTTGTCCCTTTATGACCGGTTCCTCGCCGCCGATCCCAAAAACTCCTCCCTGCTCTACCTTCGAGGCCGGATCGATCGCGACTGGGATCAACGGAACTCCTTGTATCAACGTGCCGCCGAGGCCGATCCCCAATCTCCCTGGCCCTGGTTCGCCCTCGCGGCCCAGGCCGAGTCCGCCGGCCAGTGGGACGACGCCCGCGACCTCTTCGGCAAGGCCCGCGACAAGAAGTTCGATGTGACCTTGATCGAAGATCGTCTCCACGTCAGCCGCCTGGCCTCGGGCGACGCCAGCTCTCTCGTGACCGAATACCGGAACCGGTTGAACGCAAACCCCCAGGATTTCGAGGGCGTCATCTTCCTCAACGACGCCCTGGCCGCCTCGGGTCAGGCCGACGAGATTGAAGCCGCCGTTGTCAACGGGTTGAGTCGCCTCGACTCCGAGGTTCGCAACCAGTTGGCCGCGCCGATCCGCGCGCTCGCCCTCTATCAGGCAGGCAAGGCCGAGGAATGCGAGCAACTCTGTCAGAACTCCCCCGCGCTCAAATTCTCCGCGATCCGAGCCGAGGCGCTCGCGGCGATCGGCCGCGCCGCCGAGGCCGCCGACCCCGCGTTTGAAAAGTCCTGGAACGACCCCTGGAACTGCCTGGCCCTCAGCCTGGGATTGACCCTCGATGGCAAACCCGACGAGGCCGCCCGCTTTCGCGAACGGGCCGACAAGGCCCTCGCCCATCTCACGCGCGAACTCCGTCAGACGGCCGAGATCCTCAAGGCAAACGAACCCCCCTCGCTCCGTGATCTCGATCACCTCTCGATCGACTCCCACGAAAAGGGCCTCTTGCTCGCCATTTTGGGAATGAAGTTCCCCGCGAAGCGGGCTGAATATCTCGACCGCGCGGCGCAGTTCAATATCGGGCGCAAGCCTCCTTACCTTCTCATCCGTCGGGCGATCGAAGCCGGGAAAGACACGTCGCCATGACCCGACACGACTTCGACGCTCTCGTCAAAGAGATCGAAGGTCGGTACGCAAGTCGGCAGGCCGCCCTGGAACGTTCCATCTCCGCCTGGGTCGCGTTCGGCCTGACGGGTGTCGTCTCCTGGCTCGCCCTGCTCTTCCTGATGGGTGCCGCCGCCTTCGCCTCGGGGATGTTCCTCGAAGCCCCCCTGAGCATCATCCTCCTTGTCGTCGGCGTTCTTTTGCTTGTCTATGGAGCCTCTCAGGCGGGTCTCTTTCTCCTGACGGAGATCGCCCCGCCCGCGGGCCGCCTTCTCAAACCCGGCGAGGCGCCCGCATTGAACAACCTCCTCGAAGGGCTTCAACGCAAGCTTGGTTGCCGCCCCTTCGACGAGGTTCGGGTCTCGCTTGACTTCAACGCAAGCGTCCGCGAGTTTCCGCGTCTGGGAGTCCTTGGCTGGCCCCGAACCGTCCTGGAAATTGGTCTGCCGCTCTCGACCACCCTGACACCCGACGAGCTTCGGGCGGTCCTCGCTCATGAATTCGTCCATCTCTCGGCTCGACACGGCCGGAGCGGCAACCGGCTCTATCGCCTACACCGGACCTGGGAAACCCTGCTCAAGAAGATTCAGAGGCCCGGCGCGGGCAAGTCCAACTCGATTGTCTCGAAATTCGTGGAATGGTACTGGCCCCGACTTCACGCCCGATCGCAGGTGCTCTCGCGCTTGCAGGAATTCCAGGCAGACCGGATCGCCGCCGGCCTCTGCGGCGCCGCCACGCTGGCCTCGGCACTCTGGCGCATGGAATGCCTCTGGCCCTGGCTCTCCGAGCGGTTCTGGGTCGACCTTTACCGAGAAGCCGAGCATTCCGCCGAGCCTCCCGACGACGTCCTCGCCCGGCTTCGAACCGCGCTGGAGATTCCCCCCAGCGCCGTTGAATCGGCGCTCTGGACCGATCGCGGCCTGAGCCGGGCGACCGACGTCAACGACTCGCATCCCTCTTTTCCCGCCCGAGCCCAGGCCCTCGGCCTGCCGCTGGCCGACTTCCGCGCCTCGGGCTTTCCCAAGGCCCCCCACCCCTCGGCCGCCGAAGCCTTTCTCGGGCCTGACCTCGAACGGATCGAACAGGAGCTTGCCTCCGACTGGCGGCGGATGAACCAGGCCGCCTGGCGCGAAAGACACCGCCGCGAGGCCGCCGGCCGCCGCCGTCGCAAGCCCCACGATCTCCGCGAGGCTGGAACCGAGATCGCCTCGACAAGCCCGAAAGAATCGACCGCTCCGCAAGACGTTTCCAGTCTCTGGGAAACGGCTCGCGAGACCATCGATCGCCGGGGAATTGCCCCGGCGGTCACTCGGCTTCGCGCGATCCTCGCTCAGAACGCCGAGCATGCCGGAGCCAGTGTCGTTCTCGGCCAGCACCTCCTCGGCGTCGGCGACTCCGAGGGAGAACGCTGGCTCCTCGGGGTGATCGACCGCGCCGACGAACAATGGATGACCCGCGCCTGCAACGTCCTCGAAGATCATTACCGGACCACCGGCCAGACCGATCGACTCCAGGCGATCCGTGCCCGACTTGACCGCTACGACTCGGAAATCCTTCTGGCCCAGCGCGAGCGGTCCACGATCCACCCCGGCGACCGCTTCCTTCCGCACGGCCTGACCGTCGACGCGCTTTCCTCGTTGCGCGAGGTCGCCTCCTCGGAGCCCGATTGCGTCGCCGTCTGGCTCGTCCGCAAGGATCTTCAATACTTTCTGAACCGTCCCCTCTTCATCCTCTGCCTGGCTGGAACGCCTTCCACCTGGGGATTTGCCCGACCTGATCTCGAATCCGCCCTTGTCCGCCGTTTTATTCCTCGGGTTCAGCTTCCCGGACAGGTTCTTGTCATCGCCCGATCCGGCAAGTCGCGCAAGCTCGCCCGGTCGGTCGTCTCCTGCCCCGGTTCTCAGGTCGATCTCGCGGGAAATTCAATGACCGATGACCGATGACCGAAATTTCAACCCATCGGTCATCGAAGATTCTGACCTGGCCATCCCTCGATCCTTCCATTCTCGATTTCGATCGGCCAGGATAATCAAGTCGGGCAAAACCTGCAGACATTCCCTCGCCGAGGTCGTCACTTTGCGGGAACGCCGATCGATCACGGTGACCGGCATCGTTCAGGGGGTCGGTTTTCGCCCATTTGTTCATGAACTGGCGGTTCGAATCGGCCTCTGCGGTCAGGTCAAAAACCAGAACGGCGTCGTGCTCATCAACGTCGAAGGCGAGACTTCCCGCCTTGACGCCTTTCTCGACTCCCTGACGACCCGACCGCCCCCCCTGGCCCAGATCGACCGCGTCCACTGGGTTTCGGCGCAACCCCGCGGCGACACCCTTTTTCAAATCGAAGCCAGCGCTTTCGATTCCCAGGGACCCGTCTTCATCGCCCCGGATCTCGCCACCTGCGACGACTGTTTGCGCGAATTGTTCGATCCAACCGATCGCCGCTTTCTCTACCCCTTTCTCAACTGCGCGAATTGCGGCCCCCGGCTGTCGATTATCCACGGCGTTCCTTATGATCGCGCCCGCACGGCCATGTCGAGCTTCGCCATGTGCCCCGCCTGCCGGTCCGAATACAACGACCCGCGCGACCGCCGTTATCACGCTCAGCCGATCGCCTGCCCCGCCTGTGGCCCGAAGCTCCATGCCCTGGATCGCCTCGGCCAGGTCATCGATGCGGTTCAACCTCTGGCGCTGGCCGTCGATGCCCTCAAGGCGGGCCAGATCGTCGCCCTAAAAAGCCTGGGCGGATATCACCTCGCCTGCAATGCGATCGATTCCCGGGCCGTCGCCGAACTCCGAAGCCGCAAGCAGCGCGACGAAAAACCCCTGGCCGTCATGGTCCGCGACCTCGCCGCGGCCCTCGTCTTTTGTGAGATCAACGCGGCCGAGCGTGCCTTGCTCCTCTCCCGAGGCCGACCGATCACCCTTCTGCGTCGCCGACCAGGAACCAACCTGGCCGAAGCGATCGCCTCGGGCAATCCCTACGTCGGCGTCATGCTGCCTTACACGCCCTTGCACCATCTCCTTCTCGACGCCTTGAACGGCCTGCCCCTGGTCATGACCAGCGGTAACTTGTCCGACGAGCCGATCGCCTTTAAAGACGCCGACGCCCTGGCCCGCCTCGCCGCGATCGCCGACCTTTTCCTGACCAACGATCGACCGATCCAGACGCGTTGCGATGATTCCGTGACCCGCGTCGTCGCCGGCGCGGAACTGCCGATCCGCAGGTCGCGCGGGTCCGCGCCGCGACCGATCGAACTCCCGATCCCCTGCCCTCAGCCCACGCTCGCCCTGGGAGGCCAGTTGAAAGCGACCTTCGCGCTCGGCCGCGATCGCCATGCCTTTCTGAGCCATCATCTCGGCGACCTCGATCATTATGAGGGTTATCTCGCCTACGTCGCGTCGATCGGCCATTATCAACGCCTCTTTGGTATCGAGCCAAAATTGATCGTCCACGACCTGCACCCCGATTACGCCTCGACCCGGTTCGCCTCGACGCTTGACCAGTCCCTCCCTCGGCTGGCGGTCCAGCACCACGAGGCGCACGTCGCAAGCTGCATGGCCGACAACCACCTCGATCGCCCCGTCATCGGCCTCGCCTTCGACGGCAACGGCCTCGGAACCGATGGCGCTCTCTGGGGGTCTGAGTTTTTCACCGGAGATTTCCGCGATTTTCAACGCGCCGCGCACCTGCGTTACGTCCCGCTTCCCGGCGGCGACCAGGCCGTCCGCGAACCCTGGAGAATGGCGGCGTCGTACCTGATCGATGCCGGACTAAGCGGTGAATTTCTCTGCGATCGTGTTCCAAGCTCCGCCTTCAAAACCATCGCCCGGATGATCGAGCGTCGCCTCAACTCGCCTGAGACATCGAGCATGGGGCGACTCTTTGACGCCGTCGCGGCGCTTGCCGGACTCCGCGACCGCGTGACCTACGAAGGCCAGGCGGCCGTCGAACTCGAATGGCTGGCCACGCGAGAACAGAGCGCGGATGCCTATCCGTTCGCGATCGAAGACGATCCCACGGCTAAGGCCCCCCTGATCATTGACACCCGCCCCTTGATCGGCGAAATCGCCAGAGACTTGCGTCGCGGTCTGGCTCCGGCGATCATCGGACGTCGATTTCATTTCTGCGTGGTCGAGGTCGTCTCTCAGGTCTGCGGTCAATTGCGTCGGCGGACCGGAATTTCCGAGGTGGTTCTCAGCGGCGGCGTCTTTCTTAATGCTCTGCTCACGGTCGAGGTCGTCGATCGCCTGAACGCGGATGGATTCCAGGTTTACCGACATCAGCAGGTTCCCCCGAATGATGGTGGCCTGAGCCTCGGCCAGCTCGCCATCGCCTCCGCGAGGGCCGGAACGTTCTGACGCAATCCAAATGGAACCCCTCAGCCTGGATCGAGGATCAAACTCATGTGCCTGGGAATTCCCGGTAAAGTCGTCGAGACATACCGAGAGCACGACATGCTCATGGGTAAGGTCGCGTTCGGCGGGATTTTCAAGCGCGTCTGCCTTGAGCATGTGCCCGACGTCCAGATCAATGAGTACGTCGTCGTCCATGTCGGCTTCGCCCTCTCCCGGATCGATGAGGCCGAGGCGCTTCGCGTCTTCGACTTCCTCAACGCGATGGACCAGCTCGACGAACTCGCTCCGACCGACGACGCTTCTTTGACCAGGAATACCCCCGACGCTCAGCGGAGCGAACGTCCTCCCGATCCAGGACAATCGGCCTCAACCGGTGGCATCGCGCTGAACGAAGGCCAGGCAATCGCGGTGGACGACCTTGAAATATCTCGATGAATATCGTGACGGAGCCGCCGCCCGGAAGCTCGCGGGCGCGATCGCGAAGGTGGTCACCCGGCCCTGGACGATCATGGAAGTCTGCGGCGGACAGACCCATACGATCGTCAAGTACGGAATTGACACGCTTCTGCCCCAAGGCGTGGAACTCGTCCACGGGCCGGGCTGCCCCGTCTGCGTGACCTCTCTGGAAATGATCGACCGGGCGCATGCGATCGCCTCCCGGCGCGACGTGGTTTTCTGCTCCTTTGGCGACATGCTCCGCGTTCCCGGCTCTCAAGGCGACCTCCTCAGCCTGAAGTCTCAAGGCAGCGACGTCCGGGTCGTTTATTCGCCGCTCGACGCCGTGAACCTCGCCGCGGCGCATCCCGACCGACAGGTTGTCTTCTTCGCGATCGGGTTCGAGACCACCGCGCCTCCGAACGCGATGGCCGTCTGGCAGGCTCATCGCCGCGGCCTCGAAAATTTCAGCATGCTCGTCTCGCACGTCCTCGTGCCGCCGATGATGCGCGCCTTGCTCGATGCGCCCGATAACCTGGTGCGGGGGTTTCTCGGCCCAGGCCACGTCTGCGCCGTGATGGGTTGCGGCGAATACGGGCCAATCGCCCGCGATTATCAGGTCCCGATCGTGATCACCGGATTCGAGCCGCTCGACCTTCTCGAAGGCTTGTTGCGCACGCTCTCGCAACTCGAAAGCGGCCGCGCCGAGGTCGAAAATCCCTATGCTCGGGCCGTTCGATCCGAAGGGAACCCCGCCTCTCAGAAATTGATCGATGACGTCTTCGAGGTCTGCGATCGCAACTGGCGCGGAATCGGTCGGATTCCGCGAAGCGGATATCGGCTCCGGCCCGACTTTCAAGGTCATGACGCCGAGACGCGGTTCGAAGTCGCGGACATCAAGACCCGCGAATCACCGGTCTGCATCAGTGGTCAGATTCTCAAGGGGCAACGCAAACCGCTTGACTGCCCCGCGTTTGGCCGCTCGTGCACGCCCCAGACGCCGCTCGGGGCGACGATGGTTTCCTCCGAAGGTGCCTGCGCCGCGTATTACGCATATGGCCGACATCTGGATTTGACTCAGGTCGCCAATCTTTCATCCCAACCGTGATACAATTCATCAAACAACAGAACGTTCACGACACGCGCGTTTCTTTGCCTTGCTGGACATCGTCATGACTTTCGAGGATTCGCCAGGCAGTCCGAATTTGGCAACGTGTCCACTCCCCCGGTCCAGTTACGACCGGATTTTGCTCGGCCACGGTAGCGGCGGCCTCCTCTCCGCCGACCTGATTCAGAAGGTCTTTCTCCCCGCGCTTGGGAACGAGATCCTCAACCGCCTGGAAGACCAGGCGAGCGTGCCCTTGCCCGGTTTCGCGGGCGAGACCTCACCCCAAATCGCGATCACGACCGACTCGTTCGTCGTCCGGCCGATCTTCTTTCCGGGCGGCGATATCGGTCGGCTCGCCGTTCACGGCACCGTGAACGACCTGGCCGTCGGAGGTGCCCGGCCCCTCTATCTTTCGGCGGCCTTCATCCTTGAAGAAGGGCTGGCGCTGGACGACCTGGGGCGTATCGCCGCGTCGATGCGTCAGGCTTGCGACGAGGCCGGGGTCATGCTCGTCACCGGCGATACCAAGGTCGTCGATCGTGGCAAGGGGGATCAGATTTTTATCTGTACAACGGGTGTCGGCCTGATCCCCCCGGGGCGTTCGCTCTCGATTCAGGCCGCGCGGCCCGGCGATCAGATCCTGCTTTCGGGAACGATCGGCGACCACGGAATCACCATTATGTCGGTCCGCGAGGGGATCGATTTCGAGACCGTCCTGGAAAGCGATACCGCCGCGTTGAATGGTCTGGCCGAGTTGATTCTGGAGGTTTGTCCGCGAACGCGCTGCATGCGCGACCCGACCCGAGGGGGCGTTTCCAGCTCACTGAACGAACTGGCGACGGCCTCGGGCGTCGGTGTCGAACTCGACGAGTCGGCGATTCCCGTCCGGCCGGAAGTCAAGGGGGCCTGCGAGATGCTTGGCCTCGATCCCCTCTACGTCGCCAATGAGGGGAAGCTGCTGGCGATCCTGCCCCCCAACGCCGCGGCCCGGGTTCTCGAAGCGGTTCAGGCTCATCCCCTGGGGCGGAACGCGGCGATCATCGGATCAATCGTCGCCAACCATCCGAAGATGGTCCTGATGCGTTCGCGCGTCGGTGGAAGCCGGGTCGTGACCCTCCTCTCAGGTGAACAGTTGCCGAGAATTTGCTGATGACCACCGCTCCCGAGATCGACCGAGACACTGACAAGTCCGCCCTTGCATCGGATGACGATATGCTTGCGCCCAGAAACGCCTCGGCACCGAATCTCCAGCGCGAGATCGCCGAGCGAGTCGAGGCCCTCGAACGCCCGCTCGCCTCGGCCAGGGAGCCACGAACGCCATGTTGAACCGTAGTCTCGTTGACCCGATCGCCAACGCCGTCCTTTATGAGGGATTTATCCTCTATCCGTATCGTCCCTCGACCAAGAACCGCCAGCGCTGGACCTTTGGCGGCCTCTATCCCGAACCCTACTGTCGGAACCAGACCGGCGACGCCTTCCGCCAGCAGACCGAATGCCTCGTCCTCGGCTCGGCCTCGACGGTTTTCGAGGCTGTCGTTCGCTTTTTGCACCTCACCGCCCGCGACGTCGCCGCGATCGATCCGCCGATCGCCCGGCTTTCCGAAACCGAGACCAATCCCCTCGCCTTCCGCGAGGTCGAGATTCTTCGGATCGGCGCAACATCCTATCACACCTGGCAAGAGGCCGAGGAACGCGAGGTGAACCTTGGCTCGATCCAGCTTGGCGACCTGATCCACACCCCGCAACACGTCTCGGTCTCGTTCGCGGGCGGGCGCCGCCTTGAACCGTTGCACCAGGACGACGGACCGGTCGTCGGCGCCCTGATCCGCGAGCAATCCGAGATCTTCGTCGACGTCGATGCGTCCGCCGTCGAGGTCGAACCGGGCCTTTATCGTGTCAGGCTCAGCGTCTCGAACCGAACGCCCCTGAGCATGGAACGCGGGACGCCCCGCGACGACGCCCCGCTGCGTTGCCTCGCATCAACGCATGCGATTCTCGGCGTCAATGCGGGCCGGTTCGTCTCGCTCACGGACCCGCGCGAATCGTGCCGCGAGGCGGCCTCGGCCTGCGAGAACGTCGGCACCTGGCCGGTCCTCGTCGGCGAGCAAGACTCAGCCGCGTTGATGCTCTCGGCGCCGATCATTCTTGAGGATTATCCCCAGGTCGCCCCCGAAAGTCAGGGCGATTGCTTTGACGGAACCGAGATGGACGAGATGCTCGCTCTGCGAATCATGACCCTGACCGACCTGGAAAAAGACGCGATGACCTCTCTTGATCCGCGAACGCGCGCCCTCCTGGCGCGGATCGAGGCGATGGGCCGCGATGACCTGCTCAGCCTTCACGGCACGATCCGATCGCCGCGAACCCTCCCGAACGCCAAAGGGGGCCAATCGTGTTGAACTGGGACCCCGAGGCCGATACCACCCGACGGCTTGACTGTCTCCACGTCGGCCCCGCCGAAGTCCGCGCCGGAGACCGCGTCCGCCTCCGCCCCCGCCGCGGGGCCGACATCATGGACATGGCCCTTGACGGCAAAACCGCGCTCATCGACGCTATTGAAGAAGACTACGAAGGCCGCGTCTATGTCGCCGTGATCGTTGACGACGATCCCGGCAAGGATCTCGGCTCCCTCCGAAAGCCCGGCCATCGCTTCTTCTTCTTCGCCGACGAGATCGAGCCTCTTCCCGATCCAGAGATCGTCTCATGACCACCTTTTATCGGATCGACCCGACCCAGGGCAAGTTCACCGTCCATGCCGACTCGACTGGCCTGCTCTCGGTCTTCGCCCACAGCCCGACCTTCGCCGTCCGGGCCTTTGAAGGCGTCCTTCGTTTTGAAAACGAAGAGGTCGCCGGCATGAACCTCGCGGTCAACGTCCGCGCCGATTCGCTTGACCTGCTTGACCAGGTCGGACCCTCCGATCGCCGCGAGATTCTCGATCGAATGACGCGCGACGTCCTGGAAACTGCCCGCTTTCCCGAGATCCAGTATCAGGCCGCCGACGTCGCCGCCTCGCAGACCGCGCGCAGTGAATTCCGGCTCGACCTCAACGGCCCGCTCACGCTTCACGGTATCACTCAACCGCATAACATCCAGGCCATGCTCCGCATCTTTGAAGACGCCCTCGTCCTTCGCGGCCAGTTCCCGCTCCGCCTTTCCGACTACCAGATCCAGCCCGTCACCGCGCTCGGCGGATCGATTCAATTAAAGGATGAACTTCAAGTCGCCTTTGAACTCTTTGCCTTTCCCGGGGGGCCGGCATGAAACCCCGGCTCCTGATCGCCTGCATCGGCAACATCTTCCTCGGCGACGACGCCTTTGGTGTCGAGGTCGCCCAGAAGCTCGCCGCCGTTGACCTGCCCGAAGGCGTTGTTGTCATCGATTTCGGGATTCGCGGAATCGACCTGACCTATTCACTTATGTCCGGCTATGAATCGGTAATTCTCGTCGATGCCAGCCCGCGCGGAGGATTGCCCGGAACGCTCTACGTCATCGAGCCGGATGTTGACGACTCGGCCGCGCCGGAAGATGCCGGAACGCTGCTCGATGCGCACGGGATGGACCCCGTCAAGGTTTTGAAGCTGGCAAAGACCCTGGGAGGCGAGGTCGGCCGCCTTCTCCTCGTCGCCTGCGAACCGGAAACGTCGGCCGATCTCGAAGACATCGTGCCCGGCCTGAGTGCGCCAGTACAGAAGGCCGTGGTTGAGGCCATTCCGCTCATACTGTCGCTGGTCCAGAGGCTTCTTCAGGGCGAAGACGCCCCGGCGGCCGACCGGATGCGTTTTCTGAAAAATCAAAGCACGTAATCAATCATGCACGAGTTATCGATGGCCCTGAGTCTTCTCGATCTCGTCGGGGATGAGGCCGAGCGCCGGGGGTGTCGGGTCGCCGCCATTCACGTGCAGCTCGGCCCTCTCAGCGGGGTTGTGCGCGAGGCCCTGGAATCGGCCTTCGGGCTGGCCCGCGAGGGGACATCGATGGCCGAGACCGACTTGCGGATTGAAGAGGTTCCGGTCGTCGTTTTATGTCCGCGCTGCGAGGCCGAGCGTACGCCAAGATCACCTTATGAACTTCTCTGCCCCGATTGCGGAACGCCGACGCCCCGGATTCTTCGCGGCCAGGAACTCGACGTGGTCGCCCTGGAGATTTTTTCATGACGGAGCCGACGCGATTGGTCCAGGTTCGCCAACGTCTGCTCAAGCAAAACGACGTGACCGCGCGTGCGCTCCGCAACCGCTTCCGAACGGCCGGAACGTATGTCGTCAGCCTTGTTTCCAGCCCAGGATCGGGCAAGACGGCCTTTCTGGAGAGCGTCTTGACCCGTCTCGCCGCTCAATATCGAGTCGCCGCCCTTGTCGGCGACCTGGCCACCGACAACGACGCCCGCCGCCTCGCCCGCGGCGGCGTGCCGGTCCGGCAGATCATCACCGGAACCGTCTGCCACCTCGAAGCCGCGATGATTTCGACCGCATTGGAAGGCTGGGACCCGGCCGAGCTTGACTTTCTCTTCATCGAGAACGTCGGCAACCTCGTCTGTCCGTCGACGTATGACCTCGGCGAAGACCTCCGTCTCGTCCTCTTCTCGGTGACCGAGGGCGAAGACAAACCCCTCAAGTATCCGACGATCTTCCAGACCGCCGACGTGGCGATCCTCACCAAGATTGACCTCGCCTCGGCCACCGACTTTGACGCCGAGGCCGCGCGCCGGAGCATTCAAACCGTCCGACCCGGCATGGCCACCTTCGAGGTCTCCTCCAAGACCGGCGCCAACATGGATTCCTGGCTCGACGACCTCCATTCGCGACGCACCTCCGCGCTCCTCGACCGCGCACCCGTCCCGGAAGAACCGAGGGCCGATGACCGATGACCGATGACCGATGTACAGTTCTCTCCTGTTTCTGCTTTTTTCCGCGGTCATCGGCCCTCGGTCATTTCCCCAATTTTCCACCCCCGAAAATTCCCTTGCGACAACTGTCACAGGCGCGGATAATCAGGGTACAGTTCTCAAGACACGTCACAGGTTCGCAGGTCGCCAATTCTGGCCCGGTCGCACGTCGAGGCAAGGTTCCATGGACAACGCAAGGCCCCTCCGCGCCCCCGTCGAAGGAACGTCCAGTCCGGTCGGCTGGCTCCTTCGGAAGGCTTACACGAGTAATCCTTTCTACGTCCTGAGCGCCGATCTCGTGTTCATCGGCCTGAGGATGTCTCTCGACACGTCGGGCAAGACGTCCGAGACCTGGGCCTTGATGCTCTCGCTGCTCGGCTACACGCTGCTTCTGGCCACGACCGCCACGTTCCTGATTCGCCTCGGCCAGGTCTGGGACGACGTTCGGACCTTGCTTTTACTCGTCGTCGCCATGTTCCTGGCAATCTCGGTCACCTTTGACGAGAGCCTCGTGGCGACTCCCCGCCTTGGAACCTTGCTGTATGTCGGCGGCTTTCTCTTCGCGGTCGGCGTCAGTGAAGGCTTGCTTCGCGGCATCCGTCTCCGCCTTCCCGCGCTCTTTCGCGTCCCCTATTACCTGATCCTCTCCCTCTTCTTTCTTTACCCGGTCGCGCTTACCCCCCTGCTCGGCGATCCCGACAGCCCCGCGCTGCAATGGACGCTTTTCAGTTTCTCAACAATCGCCGGCCTTGCCTTCCTCAGCCTGATCCCGGCCATCCGACGCGGTCCAGATTATGTCTCGCAAAACGGAAGTCCCTGGCATTACCCGCTTTATCCCTGGGTTCTCTTCGGCCTTCTGGGTCTGGCGGTCTGCGGACGAGCGTTTTACCTCTGCATCTCGTTTCATTATGTCGGGAAGAATGCGTCCATTTTCGGCCTCTACTTTCTGATCCCTTTCCTCTTCGCGGTGGCCCTTCTCTGGCTCGAAGCGGGCCTCGTGTCCCGAAACCGGATGACCCAGCGGCTGGCGATCTCGGCCTTGCCCGGTCTTCTGATCCTCGCGGCGATCGGACATCGGTCCGAACCGATTTACCAGACCTTCTTGACGCTCTTCACGGAACGCCTGGGCGGCTCGCCGCTCTTTCTGACCTTGCTTGCGATCATCGCCGTTTACGGCATCTCGACCGTTCGACGCGTTCCTCATGCCCTCAGCGCATTGACGCTTTCGCTGCTCGCCCTCACGTTCGTCGGCCCGGGAACTCAGGACCTTGACGGCCTGGTCGCGCCCCGGGCCTTCCCGATTCTCGCGGTCGCCGCCTTGCAAACCGCGCTGGCCGTGCGTCGGCGTGAGTCCTGGCGATTCGCCGCCGGGGCGATCTGTTTCCTTGACGCGGCGACGATTGTTGCCAATGCGCGGGGCTGGCAAGGTCATCAAGCGTTGCTCGCGTACCACGGATCTCTCGTGGCGCTCTTGCTGATCGGCCTTCTCTTTGACGACTCGCTTGCTCGGCTCTTGAAAGAGGCGGGGGCCGTCCTCCTGACCCTCTTTTGCCTGGCCGGCTTCTGGGTCGATCCAGCCGCGATCGACGTCGTTCCGCCCGAAATTGTCCGCGCGTATCCCTTTATCCTGATTGCGATTGCCGTCGTGTATGGGCTTGCGACCGGCTGCCGCACCTACTTTGTCGCCGCCTCGATCGGCCTGATGGTCTGGATCGGGATCGTCGGCTGGCAGGGGTACAGCGGACTGCGCCAATGGCTCGTCGGCCTGGACTGGATTGTCTGCGGCCTCCTCTTGTTCGCTGTCGCGGCGGTCATCAGCCTGGGAAAGACCGGGCTCTGGTCGCGCTGGGTTTCCCACAAGACCATCGGGCGCGAGGAATCCGCGGAATTTTTCCCATGACGTGAAATCGTGAATTCTCGACCTGACAAGTCGTGGGCTTCAGGAGGATTGCAAAGTCCCGATGACCGACGACCGACCACCGACCACCGACGACCGACCACCGACCACCGACCACCGACGACCGACGACCGACGACCGACGACCGACGACCGACGACCGACAAATTCTACTTCTTGGTCATCGGTCATTGGTCATCGGTCATTGAAAAGACAGACTTTGCAATCCTCCTGCCTTGGTCTTGCCCTCGATCGCCCTTCCGGGCATGACTACGCCCTGAGGGATGAACCTGGGCAATCAAACGATCGATCCCGCGCGACCGGGCGAACCCTCACGAAACGGGCGATCGGAGCCGATCTCAATACAGAGAAGTTTGCTCCGGCAAAGGGTCTGGACCGCGCCTCGGGCCAGCCGGCCAGGCAAGGGGTCTCACGGGTTGGGGGGTCAGGGATGCGCCGCAACCGACGTAACGGCCACTCGGGTCATGAGTTCGGAGGCTCGGGCGAAGATTCGTTCGTCGCCGTCGTGGTCACGAAGCTGACCGGGGCCTTGCTGTTTATCCTCCTGCTGACGATGGTCATCATGGCGCTGATACCCAAGGCCGTTGACCTCCCCTCGCCCGGCAAGTCGGACCCCGACGACGCCCCGCCGCTGGCGATCTCAACCCCCGACACTCTTCCCGAGGCGATCGCCGGGCGCCCGTACACGCTCGCCCTGGCGGCGACGGGGGGTCGACGCGGCCCGGTTCACTGGTCGGTCTCGGGCGAACTCCCCCCTGGCCTGAAGCTCGAACCTGAAACGGGCCTCCTTCGCGGAACGCCCGCCAAGGGGACGCCCAAGGCCGTGGAACTGGTCCTTCGCGTCAGTGATGGGGCCTCGTCCGCGACGCAACCGACGAGCCTGGTTGTCTATCAATCCGACAAACCCTTGACGACGCCCGTCTGGTGGAAGCCCGGAATTCCGCCGATTCCCTGGCGGGCCTGGCTGGAACAGGGCTTCGGATTCCTGATCTTGCTGCTCGTCCACCTGGTCGGCATGAACACCGTTTCCAGCCTCCGGCGCTGGTCGCTCGACGCGCTCGACGCCGAGAACGCGCCGGACGACGATCGCCGCGCCGCGGTCCGACGGTTCGCCACCTATCGGACGACCATTCGCCTCGGCAGTCTCACGGCCGCCCTGATCCTCGGCGCCTGGCTCTGGCAACACCACGCCTGAGGCTCGGTATCGCCGATCCGCTCCCGGAATCTACCCAAAATTATTCCCGTGAACGTCCCGAGGCCATCGCGACGAAGCCGGAAGGCATCACGTCGCGCCCCTGTCTGAAAATCCATAAATCGATATATGCCCGGGATTTACGTCTTTTTTAATCTCCAGTCGCGCCGCGCTATCGGGTCAAATATCAAAGGTCAAGAAAATCGTCGGAAATTTCGGGACATTGGGCTCGTGCTTAACGCTATTCTCAAACGAAGCGTGCCCTTGCACAGTGCACCCGCCCGGTTGATCCCCCCGACAGGTCCTTGACCTGATGAGGAACACCTGATGCCACGGATTCGACAGATGCTCGCCGCGACCGGAGCGTCGTTGCTCCTGGTTGCCCTCGTTTCCGTTACCCAGGCTCAAGGACCCGGCAACGGTGGTCCTGGCGGCGGCGGGCCTGGCGGCGGCGGGCCTGGCGGCGGTGGTGGTCGTGGCGGCCGAGGCTTCGGCGGAGGCGGTCCCGGTGGCGGCGGCTTCGGCCGGGGTGGCGGAATCCTTGGCCTCCTGAACTATCCGGCTGTACAGGAAGACATCGCCCTCACCGCCGATCAGAAGAAGAAAATCGATACGGTGAAGGAAGCCGTCTCGAAGAAACGACAGGCCCTCATGCCCCGCCGGAACAATGCCAATGGCGCCAACGGCGGAGCCAATGCCAACGCCGCCACCGGCGCCGCCAATGGCGGAGCGAACGCCAACGCCAAAGCCGCAACCGGCAATGCGAACGGCGGCGGTCGCGCGAATCGCGGCAACCGCACCGGGAACAACAACGCCAACACCAACGCGGTGGACGCCAACGGCAACCCGATTCCCTCCGGCGTTGCCAATGGAAATGGTAACGGCAACGGCAACGGCGGAGCCGGTTTCGGTGGCGGCGGACCGGGTGGCGGCGGACCGGGCGGCGGTCGGTTCCAGATGACGCCCGAGATGCAGGCGGCCTTTCAGGAGATGCAGGAATACTCCAACGCGGCGAACGCCAACATCACCACCAAGATCCTCACCAAGAAGCAGGTCACCCGGCTCCAGCAGATTGACCTTCAGCGCCAGGGGCCGCTCGCCGTCCTCAACGACGACATCGCTCTGAAGCTCAACATCAGCGAAGACGTCCTCGCCGAGATGAAGGGCATTCAGGACCAGAGCCGCCAGTCCCGCCGTGAGATGTTTCAGGCTCAGCGGCAGAACGGCCCGAACTTCATGACCGCCGACGGCCGGTTCGACCGCGCCGCGATGCAGGCGTACAACAACACCGACGAAGGCAAGGCCGCCCAGGCCAAGATGCAGCAGACCACTAAACAAATGCAGAACGACACGATCGCCCAGATTGGCAAGCTCCTGACAAAGAACCAGAAGGCCAAGTTCAATGCGATGCAGGGCAAGGAGTTCGACCTCACCAAGCTGACAACCGACCCGAACGCCCCGACCCCCCCCGCGTCCGACACCGCCAAGGCCGCCGCCACCACCACCAAGGCGACGACCTCGACCACCAAGGACCAGCCCAAGACCTCCGCCAAGAAGAAGGCGACGAGCAAGCGGGCCGCCACCACCACCAGCAACCCCTGAGTCGAATCGAACCGACTCGAACCCGTCCGATCAACGGTCAGTCAGGATGACCTTCTCGGACGGGCCGGTTTCGCGTAGAGTCGCGGCGCGTCAATAGAGAGGTCGGGCTATCGCGGCTCGACCTCTCGACGTTCCACCGCGATACGGCATCGGCGCCCCGATCGTTCGATCGATCCATCGATCGACGGCCCGACCGCCCGGTTCCTCAAGGATGAAAGGACCGGACTCATGCGAGAGAGTCTTTGCAGGGGCCTTGCCTGGTTTTTGATCGTTCTCGGCCCTTCGATCGCGGCCAGCGCCGGCCCGGCTCTCGCGGCGGAACCGGTTGCTCAGCGAATCTCGGCCTTGACCGACGAGCGATTCGGCATTCGAACGCCTCCGATCCTTCTTTTGAGCCGCCCCGACGTCCGCGCCGACCTCGGCCTGACCCCGAAGCAGACCGAAGACGCTCAGGTCGAGATCGCGAACCTGTACGTCCGCGCCGCCGCGTTGAAAGGCCAGACAGGCCCCTCCGCCGTCGCCGCGCGCAAGCAGGTTGACGACGCCCAGCGCCTCTGGTTTGAAGGCCATCTCTCGCCCGAGCAACTCAATCGCCTCGTCCAGGTCGACCTGCAATGGGAAGGGCCATCCGCGCTGTTGAGCCGGCCGATGGTCTCGGATGCCCTCAGCCTCTCGGCCGAACAGCGAGTCGCCCTGAAGCAGGCGATCGCCGCGCGCGACGCCGCCCGGGTCCGCGGCTCGTCGCGCGATGCGGCCGAGCACGCCCTCGCCTTGCAGACGCTCAAGATTCTCACGGCCGATCAAAAGGGGCACTGGCGCGCCATGCTCGGCAAGCGCTTCGTTCCTCAGATCGCCACGGCCCTTCCCGCGGCGCCCGCCCCCAAATAACGAGCCCGCGTGGATCGTTCAGGCGAGCGGCGAGGGACCGACGGTCAGGCGCTCGAAGTCGGGATTGCCCCGAAGCTGGTCAAAATCCGACTCATCACCGATCAGGACGCGAAGGTCCGGGTCCAGATCAAGCGCCACGGCGAGCGCATCAAGCGCCTTCGAGACATTCGAGGCGAGGCTCCAGTAGCAGGCCAGGTTGTAGTGAAGCAGGGCCTCGTCCGAGTTGTGCCGAACCGCGCGTTCCAGGGCGTCAATCGCCTGGGCGAGCCGGTGCGTTCGCTTGTAGCACCAGCCAAGAGCGATCGCCACGGCGACATCCGAGGGTCTGAGCTTCGCCGCGACTTCCAGCGGCTTGAGCGCCTCGCGATAGCGATCAAGTGACCGCAAGGCTTCACCGGCCAGAAAGCTTGCCTCAAACTGCATTGTCGCCCAGTCCGACCGCCGCTCAAGGATTTCAAGAGCGCGGAGCGGCAGGTTGAGCATCAAGTAGCCCTCGGCCTCGTCGAGCTGCCGCTTGATCCGGTCGCGGATGATCCGGCTCATCGTCACGCCGTCTCCCCCTTTTGGGCACCGGGCCAATCCCCCAGCCTTTTTGCCGAGGCTCGCCCCTGGCCCGAGATCGTCCACGCAATCGGTCGAGAAACCTCGCCTCTCGGCCGAATCACCCCAGGTTCGGCTCCAACACCCAGTGTATCTCACGAATCGACCGCGGGGAAGGGCGAGCGCCGATCGCGCGGATTATACCGAGCACGACGATTCTCGTTTTGATCCGGTTTGCGTCGATCGGCGTGGCGAATGATTCGAGAAAACCACGAAACGAACCCAAACCATCAGAGCCGACGATTCGCGCCGAGATCGCCGCCGTTCTGAGAATGCGCGACCAGGCGATCGCGGCAGGTTCCTTCCAGGGCACTCAGCGCGTGCTCGGTCTCGACGAGGTCGGGAATATCGAGACCCTCGGCCGACCGGGCGTGAATCGCCTGGGCGCGGCGGTCAATTCCATCGACGTTATGAAGCCGGGCAAGCCAGCGTTGGGGGACCGCGTTGACGCCATAATGCGCACCCGCCATCGCTCCTAGAATCGCCCCGGCGCTATCGGCATCGCCGCCGAGGTTGACGATATCCACCACGGCCTCTTCAAGGCTATCCGTCGTCAGCAAGAGATAGAGGCAGGTGGGAATGCAGGCCGGCGGAAAACCCATCGTCGGCCGCTTGCACGACGGCTCGGCGCCGTGGCGGTTCGCCTCTTCAACCAAAGCCGAGAGAGCACGCTCGCGCGGCAGGTCGAGCACCGACTCCGCGTGCGCGATCGCCCTGGAAAGACTCCGGCGATGCCGCGCCACCGACGTCACGTTCTCATACTGGTCGATGATCCGATCCTCGTCGCGGGCAATGTCTCCAGCGACCCGAAAGAGCAGGCTGGGATCGCGTCCCTCGCCATCCATCAGGCGACGGACCGTGTGCGCGACGGCCAGGGCACCGGCGAGGCTGCGGATGTCGCGATGCGTCATCAGGCTCGCCGCGGCGACCGATTCAAAGAGCGCGTCAAGCTCGTCCGGCCCGTGATAAACCGCCACCGGGGCAATCCGCATCGCGGCGCCGATGCCGGCCGAGAGTTGCCCCGTCTGATCGGTGGAAACGCCGCGCTCCAGCTCGATCAGGACCTGCCGGAAGCTGCGGCCGACCCCCCGATGAGCGCCAATGTATGCCCCCTTGGGGTTCGCCAGACCGAGGTAAATCTTGGCGAGGCGAGCGGGGCAGATCCGCTCCAGGTCCAGCAGGACGTCGCAGAGCGCGAGAGCCTGCTGGGTATCGTCCGAGTACAGGCCGGGCATCCGCCAGCGATACGGCTTCTTTTTCCAGGCCAGAGACCCATCAACGAAGTCGTCCACCTGACCGTAATGGGCGCGGACCTGCTGGGCACTCAGGCCCTCAAGGGGTGCGCCAAGGGCGTCGCCGATGGCCAGGCCGAGCAGGCAACCCCGGGCACGGTCGATGCGGTTCAACTGGGGCATCGTGGAAAGGCTCCTTCGGTCGCCGGGCTGTGCGGCACTCGGCCTGCCGACACCCTCTCTCGAACGGACGGAACGATATTTAACCACCCGGACGGACCACGCCAATGGAAATCTCCGCCCGGAATCCACTCTCAAGGCTCCGCGACGGCCTCATGGCAACACCGGCGCTTGACCCGCTCATCACTTAGGGCGGCCAGGAACCCACTCAGTTTTTTTTCCGAATCCACACGTTTTCTCCCCCGCGACCTCGACCTTTCCCCACTCGACTCTCACGCTCCCGGTAATATCAACCGAACAGATGAACAGCAAAAACGAATCTCTGGCCGCATGGGTCGCGCAGGTCGATCAGCCTTTGGAGACGATGGCTCTGGCTCTCGTTGGATTCACTATCGGCAGGCCCGGGCGGCCGATCGTAGCCACCGGCAGGGGGAATTGCGACCCCGAATCGCCCTTCCGCCGCGCAATCGCGAGGAACCGCGCGACGCTCGAAACCCCGTTCCGACCTGTCCGCAACGGCCGCGACGGTCACAACGGCCCTTCCATCGTCTTCGATTCCCGTCAGGGTGAATTGGCAGGGTCGGTCGCGACTCGATCACCGAGGACCAAAGACCAAGGAACAGAATTTTCGGTTAGCGGTATTCGCATTTTTCCGTTTCTCCCGACGATCCCTCAAGTCGGGCTTGAAAAACCCGGCGCGAAACCGATAATGGTCTTCTTTTCCACCACTGTCCATCGCGAGTGGCGACCTTCCGGAGAGTCCGTCGTGGCCGTACCCAAGAGACGCAAATCCATTTCCGCGAAAAACAAGCGACGGAGCCACGACTTCCTGGTCGCGCCCGCCCTGAACATCTGCCCGCAATGCAAGCTGGCCGTCCCCCCGCACAAGGTCTGCCACCTCGTCGAGGAATGCGGGAACATCCAGCGCAGCAAGCCGCACAACCCCCTGGCCAAGGAAAAAGTCTGACCGAGCGGACCCGAACTACCTCCTGACACGCTTCAAAGCGTCGGCCGTTCCGCCCGACGACGCCAGGTCCGATCACTCCGCTTGAATCAATGCATGCATGCCTTGCGAAGGAGTCTGTCCGATGGGTCGCCAGTGTGAAGTTAGCGGCAAGAAGACGACATTCGGTAACCACGTAACAACGCGCGGCAAGGCCAAATATCTTGGCGGCGTCGGCACCAAGTGCACCGGTGTCAGCCGACGGATGTTCAAGCCGAACCTTCAGCGCATCCACGTCTGGTTGCCGAACGGCACGACCCGATACGTCCGGGTCGCCACCTCCGTCATCCGATCCGGGAAGTTGACGCTTGAGGTTGATGGCGTCCTCAAGACCTTCCCGCTCATCAAGGCATCGAAGGGCAGCGCCAAGAAGCGGGCTGAACTCGGCCGCCTTTACCCGATCTGATTGCTTGGTCGGTAGGTTGATTCATTAAGCACTCACACGACGGGCGAACCGGCTTCATGCCGGTCCGTCCTGTTCGTCGTTATGGTTTTTTTCAAGGACAAAGGGCATAAGGACAGAGGACAGTTCTTGTCCATTTTGTCTTCTGCCCTTTTGCCCTCTGCCCTTCCGCCTACTCCGCAACAGCCAAGTTCGCAATCGACGGAAAAAATTTAGGCGGATGCGGCGGGTTCGCCGGTCGGGCGAAGAGGTAGCCCTGGACGTAATCCGCGCCGTGGCGGCGGACCCAGTCCCATTCGCCCTCGGTCTCAATTCCCTCGGCAATCGAGGCGATTTTGAGCGACTGAGCCATTTCCAGAAGCTTCGAGACAATCGCCGCTTTATACGGGTCGGCGTCGACTCCTCGAATGAGCTGCATGTCGAGCTTGACGAAATCGGGCTTTAAATCGGCCAGCAGGTTCAGTGATCCGAACCCCGCGCCGAGGTCGTCGAGAGCGACACGGAACCCGGCCTCGCGGTAAAAATCAATGATCCGGCGGAGATGCCCCGGGTCGGCGATCTCCTCGCTTTCGACCACCTCGAAGACGATCTGAGCGGGCCGGATGGAGGACTCGCGGATCGCCGCGATCGTGCTTTGCAGGCAGAAGGCCGGGTCGTAAATCGAGGTCGGGTTGAAGTTGATGAAGAGCATGGTCTCAAGGTTCAAGCTCACCGCCGTGCGGATCGCCGTTAACCTCGCCGCGCGATCGAGTTGAAACATCAGCTCGGCGCTTCGGGCCGTCTGATAGAGCCGACCGGGCGAGATCAGCGACCCATCACGTTCGATCCCGCGCACCAGACACTCGTGGGCGAAAATTTCGCGCGGGCGCTCGGTGACGACAATCGGCTGCAAGTGGGTCGTGAGCCGCCCCTCGGCCAGGACCTCGGGGAGCCAGGCGTCACTGACCCGAGCCATCAGGGTCGTCAAGGGTTGCATCCGGCCCAGGTCGGCCAGGCCGAGCACGGCCCCGGCCTCAAGAACGATCGACCGGGTGTCCACCAGTTCCGCCTGACTGAGCATCCCGGCGAAGACCTCAACAATCGTCCTCAAGCGCCCCGGCTCAAGTGGGATCGTCACGACATTCTCGGCCGGGTCATCGAACGGAATTGACGCCGCGCGGAGCCGGTTACGGATCGTCGCCTGAGTATGCGCCAAAGGGGGAGCCAGGCAGAGCGTCCCGGTCTCAGACGGGGCGGGCGGCGTGGCCGAACAGCGGTTGCAAATCGACATGGTTAAAAATCGCCAGTGTCCTCGCTTGATCCCATCCGTCGCTATAATCTAGCTCGCCTTCAGCCGATTTCAGGACAAATCGCGTCGGCCACGGTCGGACCGGACAGACAGCCCCTTCAGCGTCAAAGCCGCGAAGACTCCGGCCATCGAGACCGCTCCGAGCATCACCAGAACAACCCCCGCCAGGTGACTCTCAACCCCCGTGTGCAGCAGGCCCCAGATCACGACCGAGAGTGGGGTCAGACCCGGGGGCGCCACCAGGTTCGTCGCCGGAAGTTCCCCCAATGCCAGCGCGAACGAGACGCCCCAGGCCGCGACCAACGCCCCTCGCGTCAAGGGAAGTCCAACCCGAACCGCCCGACCGATCGGCCCAAGGCCATCCACCGCCGCCGCGTCAAGAAAGGCCGGCGCGATCGACCGCGTCGCCGGCCAGACGATCAGCAACGCATACGGAAGAATCCGCAAGATCGCCGCCAGCACCAGCATGACCGCCGAATCATAAACAAGCGGCCAATCTCGATACGCGAAGACCAGGGCCATCCCCGCGACCGGTCCCGGCAAGGCCAGGGCCAGCGCCAGGGTTCCCGCCGCGACCCCCCGCCAGACCCGCGACGTCCGCGCGGACCAGGCCAGAAGCCAGGCCAGAACCACCGCCACCGAGGCCCCCGCCAGGGCCACCGCCAGGCTCTGCCCCAGCGGCCCGGCCGCCTCGCCCCAGGCATACCCGAGCGTCCCGGCCAGTCCCGCCATTGACCAACCCGGCGCCCGGCCGATCGCCGCTCGACCGCCGACCCGCCCCGCTCGCCACAGCAAACTGTAAACCGGCAGAGCAATCGCATTACCCACGACGATCCAGGCCAGCAGTCCCATCGGCAGGCGACCGCGTCCCAGTCGCCAGACCCGCGCCCGGCTCGCCGCCGAGGCCAGCCGCGCGGGATCGGCCGAAAGCAGGGCATGCACGCCCCAGGCGATCAAACCTCCCAGCACGACCACCGGCGGCAAGGCCACCGCCGCCGCGGCGCCGGGGCCGTTGCCCAGGTTGTACTGAAGATACGCCTCCTCGGCATACGTCCGCACCTGAAGCAGGTCGGTCACGGTCATGTCGCCCGCGGTGAGCACGGCCACGCCCACCGCCGCCGCGGCGATCGCCCCGATCCCCCGTCGCAAGGTCACGCGCCACAAGACCCAGCCGGCCGAGAGATCCAGCAAGGCCGCCTCTTCCAGTTCCGGCTCGACCGTCAGGAAGCCCACTCCCGCCAGAAAAACGACCCAGGGCAAGGCCGCCGCCGCATGCACAAAGGCCGCTCCCGACCAGCCGACCAGCCAGGGCGATCCCCCGATCACCTGCGCCCGCCCCGCGTTGCCAAAGGCCCCCAGCCAGGCCGTCGCGTGCAGCGGCAAGGGCACGAACGCCGCGACCCCCAGCAAGGCCAGCAGCCCTCGCCGTCCCCACGCATCCGTCCGAAACAACACCAGCGCCAGCGCCAGCCCGACCGGCAGGGCCATGATCTCCGTCGCCCCAACCAGTCGAAGACTTTCGATCGCCAGGCCGAGCGGACGCCGGACGCCCCCCGACGCCTCGGAAACGAGCAAGGCCCCCCCGGTCGCTCCCTCGGGACCATCCCCCAGCGCCGCCAGAAGGGTCGCCAGCAAGGGCCAGCCCAGCACCCCGAACAGAGCCGCCGCGAGAACCAGGCCGATCAGCGCGCCCGACCACCTCGGCCGACCCTTCATTCCCTCAATCCGGCCTGACGCATCAACGCGGCGGTTGACGTATATGCCTCGCGGACCCAGTCGACGATCCGATCCGGTTCCGGCGAATATTCCAGCTCGATCGAGATCGTCAGGTCATCCACTCCGAGTTTTTTGATCGCCTCCAGGTACGGCGGAAAATCAACGACCCCTCGCCCCGGCGGCAGGTCGCCATGAACCTTGCCGTCGCAGTCCGAAATATGCACATGCGCCACGCGCCCGCGAAGTTGTTCCACCAAGGAGGCCGATTGATGGGCAAGCACCAGGTGCGAGATATCCAGGTTCGCCTTGATCGCCGGATGCCCGACGTCGTTCAGAAACCGGGCCATTGAATCCACGTCATTAAGTATGGAGAGGTGAAACGGCTCCAGTTCCAGAGCGATTTCCAGGCCCAGGCCCGCGGCATATTCGCCCAGTTCGCGAACGCATGCGACGCCCGCGTCCCACTGTTCGACCGGCGGAATCACCTCGCGCTGCCAGATGTATTCGCCAAGAACCAGGAGAACGTTTTTCGCCTCGAAAGCATACGTCATGTCCAGATAGGCCCGGACCCTCTCGACATGGAACCGCCGGACGCTCGGGTTAAAATCCACCAAACCGAGCGCCACGCAGGCAACACTCACGATCGGCAGGCCGACCCGGTCGCACTCGTCCTTGATGAGCTTTCGCTCGCGGATACCCGCGTCGAGCGGATCGGCGAAGATGTCAATCGAGTCAAACCCGATCTCCTTCGTCCGCCGGATGCCAAAGGCCGTCTCGCGGCCCGCCTGCGCCCACGCGGAATTGATCAAACCCAGCTTCATGATCGTTGTCCCCGTGGGAATTCCACCGACATATCCACGACCTTATGCTCTCGCGCACTCATAAGAACCGCCTCGCAGAGCGCGATCGTTTTGAGGTTGTCTCGCCCCGAGATGTCCGGCTCGTTTCCTGTTTCCAGGGCGACGAGAAGGCCCGCCATCGGCCCGGCGAAGGCGTCGGGAAACCAGGCTTCGGGCCAACGCGGCTTCCGCCAGACGCCTTCGTCACGGATTCTTGAATAATCCAGCGTGCTTGGAACCCGATCCGGCCAGCCCGGCCAGCCGATCGACCCGACCGCCAGTCCTTCCGTCCCTTCAAATCGCCAGCCGATGCCGATCTCGGCCGCCGCCCCCTCGCGCGCGGGACCCGCCCAGACGTCATCCCACGACGACCCCCGCGCTCCGTTTTCCCATTCGAGAATATACAGATTAATACCATCATCGTGCGGAAACCGCGCGAGCGTTCGCGGGTCGGGCCGTGTGCTGGCAAGAACGCGCGCGGGGTCGCCCAGCCAGTATCGAAAGGTATCCAGATGATGAATACTCATGATGAACGTCGCGAGCGACCGACCCCCTTCGGCCCAGGGCATCCAGTGCGGAATCGCCCGCATGGCGATCGTCGCCAGCACGGGCGCTCCCAGGTCGCCCCCATCAATCAGCGCCTTGCAGGCGCGTACCGAATGGTCGTACCTCATATTCTGATTCACTTGCAAGACGACCCCCGCCGCCTCGCAGGCGTCGACGAGTTCTCGGGCCTCCGCCAGGGTCATCGCCATCGGCTTTTGCGCCAGAATGCCCCGAACCCGATGCGCCCGATGATCGAGAATTCGACGGATCACCTCCGGCTGTTCCGTCGGTGGCACGGCGACATCGACAACCGCGATTTCCGGGTCATCGAGCATCGCCTCAACCGTTGCGAAGACCTTCGGCACCCCGCGCAGCGAGGCGACCTCGCGGGCCGTCGCCTCGGTCCTTGAGGTGATCCCGACCACGCGAAAACCCGCCCGCGCATACGCCACCAGATGGCAATCGCGGACGATAAACCCCGCGCCCACGATGCCGATCCCCGTGTCTCGCCTCTCGGGCAAGACAGGCAACCGACCGCTGACAATCGCCCTGGTGTCCGTCATGCCGTCTAGCATAACGGGGCGGCTCGGGAATTCAACTCAACCGCGAAACGCGACACGAAAAACAGAAGCTTTTGCTTTTATCTTTTGCTGGATTCCAGAATTGTCCTGTTTGACCGATGACCGATTCCGCCGTCTTTTTTGGTCATCGGCCATTCACTTTTCAACATCCCCGCCGCTCAACTCCCCCGTCACCTTGAACCACCGCGCAAACTCACCCTCGGCCGACCCATTCTTGACCGCCTTCGCCACGCGTGCCGTCGCCAGCCCCGGCGCAAGAAGGGCCATCGCCAGCAAACTCACGCGCCAGGCAATCAGCCAAAGCTCGGGCCAGCCGACGGCCAGAAGCGACAAGCCGCCCAGCCCCATCAAAACAACGTGCGGCTCACACACTTTGTACAAGGGCCAGGCCAACGCGCGCACGCCCCGCCGCGGCCTCGGCGGCGCGGGGCTCGGCCGACCGCCCGAGCCGCCGTCAACTCGATACGAGGTCGACGTCTCTCGTTTCAAGCGTTGAAAGAATGCTTTGTATCGGCAATCATTATGCAGGCTCAGACCCGCCCAGCCAGCCGCCAGGGCAAACCCCGCCGCCGCCCACCGGCAATCGCCCGAACGCGCGGCCAGGCCATACCCCAGCGCGAACCCCAGCGCCATGCTTGAGGCATGATGCATCAAATAATCAAAATAAACGCCGTCAAGGCTCGACGTCTCCCGCCACCGCGCCACCTGTCCATCGACATGATCGAGCCAGAAGGCCGCGAACTGAAGCACGACCCCCGCGATGAACCCCATTCTCGATCCCGAGGCAATCGCCAAGGCTCCCGCCAGCCCCACAAATAACGCCGCGCAGGTCACCTGATGCGCCGAGGCCCCCAGTCTAAGGGCCAGCCAGGTCCCATAAACGGCCGATGGCCTCGCCACCCGACGCGCCAAAACATTGCCGATCTCACGATGCCGCCCCTTTTGCACGCAACCCCGCAGTTGACCCAGCGTCGGCCGGTCGACCTTGATCGTCGTCATCGCCGGGCCTCCGCGGCGCGCCAGGCAACCCGGTCCTCGGTCAGTGGATAGATCGCGTACCGACGCAAGACTCCGTCGCCGTCGGTCAGGTCTTCGCGGTAAATCGGCGTCTTCGAGGCCAGCCAGGGGCTGAGAATCCGCCCCAGGGTCGGGTCAAACTCCACGGCCGACTCGGGCACGGGCGGACAGAGCAAGACATGCGTGAACCCCGCCGCGCGCAGCTCCGCCACAACCTCAGCGGCCGATTCTCCATGCAGGCCGAGGCCGGTCCGGCGTCGATGCGCCAGCTCCATCGTGTAATCGCGCGGAATGTAGAATCCACGATGATCCTGCCCCACCAGCCAGGCCGACCCGGGCAAATGATCGCCAATCCAGCGGCCGACGACGAAGGTCGGCTCACGCCTCGCCAGGTAATGCTCGGCCGATTCGGCACCGACAACCACGCCCAGGCCGTGCCTCGCCCGAGCCACCGCCAGCGCAGATTCAAAGCCGAGCGCAAGCAGCAAGACCGCCACGAGCGCCCGCCCCGGCCTCGTTCGTCGATCCCACCAGGCCGAGGCCAACCAGGCCACCGCGACCGACATCGGCCCCAGCGCGATCAGCAAAAACCGCATGCTCTGCCGCTGCGTCAGGCAGAGGATCAAGAACCCGTACCCGATCCCCGCCAGCGCCAGCACACGCCTCGGCGGCTTTTCCCAGATCAGGGCAGGCAAAAAAAGCAAAAAAACCGGCCCGAACTGATGCGAGAAGCTGTCAAATCGATCCGGCTCCAGCGTCATCGGCAGAAGCGCCGTCAAAAGGTTCCAGGGATTGACCGCCATCGGCCTCTTCTCGGGACCGAGCACCTCATCCAGCCCCGCCCCGCCAAACGTGGACCGAAAAAACGGATGAACAGGATTCCCCGTGTTCACAAAGGCGCGTGCATACCAGATTCCCCCCACGCCCCAGGCGAACCCGAGAAAAGCAATAACATGAACCAGGCGCCGCCTCGTCCGCCACTTTTGCCAGCGCGTTTTTTTCTCGTCTTCGGTCTCGGCGATCTCCGTCGTGAGCCGTTCCACGACCTCACCCACCAGCCTGCGCGATCGCCTCGATCCGGCGACCGGCAGACCGGCGCTCCGGGCGGTGACTCGGAACATGATCCGAGACGTGAACTTCGGCGCGATCCCCAGACCGATCAATCCGGCCAGCACCAGCGCGGGGTATTTCACCCCCATCGCCAGGCCGGTCAAGACGCCCGTCAGCGCCGCGGCGGGAAGCGTGGGCAGGTCGCGGAACCGCGACCAGGCATACAGCGCGGCCGTTCCATACGCCGCCAGCGCCACGTCGTTCAGCGGGGCGGTCATGCCGTTGCTCACCGCCGGCACGAGCACGGCGATCGTCCCCGCCCACCAGGCCCGACGCCCCAGGCTCGGCCTCGCCAGCGCCGAGACGTTCAGGGCGAAGACGACCCCCAGCAGCCATTGCACCAACCGACATGCCACCGGCCCCCGAAACGCCAGGGCCACGGCGTAAAGCATCTCGGTCAGCAACGGATAAATCGTCTCGTGCAGGTCGGCGTCGTAAAAAACCGCGCCGCGCTCCAGAAACCGCTTCGGCACCTGAAGGTGATAACAAAGCGCATCGCCGTCCGTCACCGGCGCCAGTGCCGTGACGATCGTCCCAACCGCCGCCGCCGCCAGAACCGCGAGAAAGACCCGGTCGACCCGCTCCGGTCCCGCCCCTTCGTCGTCTTTGTCTTTGCGCCGAAACGCTCCGAAACCAAACCGGATCAGGCAAGGCACCGCGACAATCGCCCCGGCCCCGAAGACCGATTCAAGTCGCCCGGCATCGAGTTCATCAACCATCCCCAGCGCCAGGGCCGCGAGCGCCAGCACGCCCAGGCCGATCGGGATCGCCAGTCCAAGCGCATCGGCCGGTTCCTCCGGCGGCGGCCCGAACCGCCTCAGGACAAATAGCCCGACACCCGCCGACCATGCCGTGAGAACGAGCAAAAATCCAAGGTCGAGCATCCTTGCCCTCGCCCGAGTTCCGGGAATGGGATGAATGAATCAGCGCGGCAGCGACAACATCCAGAGGATCACGGCAAAGGCCCCGAAATGAACGATCCAGAGCGTGCCGACAACCCGTCCCAGCAGGTCAATCCAGCCCGCTTCCGTCCGTCTCCGCCCTGAAAGGGCCAGGCTGAGCCATCCCCCCGCCACAAAGGCGCCGGCCATCGCGGCGGCACCAATCAAGATCAAGGGAAGCGGCAAGAAATTTCCGGTCGGAACGCGGTAATGATTCAAGATCCCTTTCGCCACCCAGGCCACCACGCCAATCGCCCCGGCGATCGGGACGAGTAGCATCACGACATGGGTCGCAACAGCCCCCGGCTGTCGCATGAGCCACCGAAAGACAGGCCGGGGCCGCCGGAGCCGGATCACGAACGCGGCGATGGTCCAGGCCATCAGGCAGGGGAGTTCCACCGCCCAGGTCCTGGGAATCCCGAGATGTTCCAGAACCGGCAAGGAACGGTCCAGCGCGAAGCCGACCGCCGTCGCGGCCACGACGATCATCAGGTCAAGCACCGTGATCGGGCGACATCGTCGCTTCGCTCGCGGCGGTCGTCCCTCGTCTCGTCGAACCCGACCGACGGGCGCTCTTTCCAGAACGGACGTCATGGCGAACCTCCTTGTTGGACGCGACCTCGATATCCGCCCCAGCCATGCCGGGCCGCCCATTGGAAAAGCGTCGGACACAACCAGGCCATCAGAATCAAGCCGCGGAGCATAAGTTCTGGCGTTCGGTTCCATGAACCTATCGGCACATGAACCGTCAAGAGCGTCGCCGCCGTGAACCCGAGAAGCGTCTGGCCGAGACGCGCCTGATGACCGAGCCAGACCGAAACGCCAAGCGTCGGAACAACCGCCGCGGCGGTCGTCAGCAAGAAGAGCGCGGCGGAACCGATCGTCATTCCCCAGGCCACGCCGACGATTCCCAGGCGGTCCGCCCCGACAATTCCAGCCAGAGCCGTGACCGCCAGCCCGACAAGGGTCACCGAGACCAGCAGGTAGGGGCGGCCGATGGCGATCAGCATCTGTCGGGCGGGCCAGGCCAGGCCCAGAAGGATCATCCCCGGCAGGAGCGGACGCAAGGCAGGCAAGCCGTCGACATATCGAGGCATCAAAAGGCCCAGAAAGGTCGGCCCGAAGGCGTAGGCGATCGCCCCTCCGGCCAGAAGCGCGGGGGCCTGCGCCAGGGTCGCCTTCATCGATTGCCCGGCCACGGCGATCGGGTCGCCTGTCCGCCCAAGCGTCGTCTTGAAGGCGGTATCCATCACCAGGACGATCCGCCCGGCCAGGTCGAGGCTCCAGCTTGTCCCCATGATCGCGATCGTGTACAGCCCCGCCGCGCGGTCGGCGTCGGGCAGGCGCCAGAGGATCAGCACGCGATCGAGACTCAAAAAGGTACCAAAGACCGCCGTATTCGCCAGAATCGGCAGGCCGTCGCGCATCAGGCGGCCGACGAGCGGGCCATCCCAGGCCCATTCAAACCGGATCGGGTTTCGCCTCCGCGCATAGGCGATCTTCACCAGTAGCAGAAGGCCAACCGCTCCGAGCAAGCCCCAGAAGCCCGCGAGCCAGAGCCCCAGCACCACCAGAACGGCCGAGGCAAAGGATTCCACCACGTCCAGCTCGGCCGTGAGCGCGAACTCGCCGTGCGCTCGCAAGATCGCCACCAGAAACGTTTCATACCGCTTGATCAGGGCCAGGGCCGCGATTCCGACCAGGCCCCACGTCCACTCGGCCGCGAGCGGATCGCCCGCGACGATCGGCACCCGAATCCAGGCCAGAAGCACGAGTGCCCCGGCGTAAAGCAGGCAGGTGATCGTGTTGGTCGTACAGGCCACATTGGCGACGTGCCGGGCCTCGTCGAGCCGTCCCGAAGCGCGAAGCACGGGAATCTGCTGGACCGCCCCGAGACTCACTCCCAGGCTCGACCGATTCGTGTTGTCGAGATAAAGCCGCAGGCCCGTGTAGACCCCCAGTCGGGCCGGGTCAAGTCCCCATCGCAGCGCGACCGCCGTCAAGGTTCCGAGCGCCCGGTCAAGCTGACCGCCGAGCGTCACGACCAGGCTATCGCGGACCACCTGCCGCCCCTCGGCCGTGGCCGCGGGCGCCGGCGCCGTCGAGGTCAGCGTGGCCACGGCGTTAGCTCGGCCACGCAGAACTGCGAGGACGACCGCGCGGGCTCGGGATCGGTCGGAATCGGTCCCGACTCCGCCAGCGCCAGGCCGCGCGACCGATACCAGGCCGCGGTGTCGTAACCGTAGCGATTGTAAGACTCGTCGGTGTCTTCATTGTGCGCCGCGAACCGGCGAGCGACGCGGATCACCTCGCGGCGGATCTGCTCGGCGGCCGGCGGCGGATTGTGCAGGATCACCGCCGATGTTAGCACCAGGTCAAACGTCTGATCCGCGAAGGGCAAGGCCAGGCCCGACCCGAGAGCCAGGCCAATCCTGTCGACCCCCTGGAGATATTCGGCGGCGAGACCAAGCTGGCTCGGGCTGAAGTCAACACCCACGGCGGGCACGTCGATGCGGGATCGGATCGCGCGGAGTTGCTTGCCGTAACCGCAGCCGACCTCAAGGATTGACGTCGGTCGATAAACGGCGACCCGATCGGCGATCCAGTCGGCCCGAGCGGTCCGACCGGGCTGATCTTCCTGTTCGCGGAAGTATTCCAGGCCGCCGCGCAGCGTCCAGTAGTCGCGCGGATCGGCGTAGACGAGCCTTCGCTTCCAGCCTGGCCAACGGCCCAGCGAGCGCCGTAGCGTCTTGTGCCAGACATAGCGCGGTCCCCGGCTCCGCCAGGCCCTCCAGGCTCGCGCGGGCAAGGCCGGAGACCGACTAGGCGTCTCATCCAACGCTCGGCTCCGAAAAGTCCAGAAGGAGGAGGGTCCGACCGGCCGCGGAGTCTACGCGTCCGGCCCCAATCGGTCAAGGCGGCCTCCCGGCCCCGCTCGACGTCCGTTCGTGGGCAAAAAGGGATGAGAACCGAGGACCAATGACCGAAGAATGCAGCCCCACTGGCCTGCTCCCCATTTCTTGGTCCAGGGATAATGGGAATCACGGGTGCGGTTGTTCATCAGGTGGTGGCTCAATCGGGGTCGCTTCGATCGGCACGTACCTCCCTTGGGTGGCCGCGAACTCGGTCGGGGTCTGGTAGCCCAGGGAACTGTGCGGGCGTTCCGTATTGTACTCCTCCTTCCAGAACGCGCCCAACGCCCTGGCTTGAACTTCGTTCTCGAACTCCTCGCGGTCCAGGAACTCGTCGCGGAGCTTGCTGTGAAACGACTCTGCATAACCGTTCTGCCACGGGCTCCCCGGCGCGACGTACAATGTCCCGGAGCCGGTCAACTCCAGCCAACTTCGCACCGCCAGGGCCGCGAACTCCGGCCCGTTGTCGCTGCGGACCCGATGGGGCGGGCCGCCGCGACGCGCGGCAACCTCGGCCAGGATCACCTGGATTTCCTCGGCGGTCATGCCTCGACGCGCCTCCAACGCGAGGCATTCACGAGTGTACTCATCAACCAGACTCAGCCATTTCAGGCTCCGCCCATCACTTGTACGATCAAAGATAAAGTCCCATGTCCAAACATCGTCTTTACCACGCGACGGGCGGACGTGACAGGCGTTCGCGTCCTGGCCGTGCGACCGGCGGGGCTTGGAATTCGCCCTCGGCCCGGCCAGTTTCAGCCCCAACTGACGCCAATGGCGACGCACCGTCTTCTTGTTGACCGACCAGCCTTCGCGGACCAACAGCGCCCAGATCCGCCGATATCCGTACCGCGGGTGCGTGCCGGCGAGCTCCTCGATCCGTCGCGCCAACGCCACCTGTTCGTCCCGCGCGACGGGCGTGTACCGGAGGCAGGACCGGGACAGGCCCAGCGTCCGGGACGCGCGACGTTCAGATACGTTGAAGTGATCACTTACCTCGGTAGCGATCAATCGGCGGCGGGCGGCAGTCATGGCTTTTTTTTCAAGGCCTCCTGTAACATGCGACGGTCCAGGGCCAGTTCGGCGACGAGGAGCTTGAGCCGGCTGACATCGGCTTCGAGTTCGGACACGCGAAGTTGTTCGGCGGTGACGGGGTTCTCCTGGAGGGCCTTCCAACGGTAGTAGGTGGTCGTCGCGTAGCCGGCCTTGCGGCAGGCCTGGTGAACATTTAGACCGGCGTCAAGGTCGGCCTGAACCTCTCGGAGGGTCTTGGCAATCTGGTCCGATCCTGGTCGTTTTCGCATGGGTCGCTCCTGGCTCTCTGCCAGTTGTACGATTCCCATTAAGACTGGACCAGGTTTCGGGGGGCAGGCCACCACGATTCCCGGTCCTCGGTCCTCATCCCTTCCTCTTTCTCACCCCGGTTTGCGTCGACCGGAACCGCGTTTTATACTGGATATGAGTCGGTCCAATCGCGTGACGGTCCCTCCGTCACCCAGCCTGCCTACCGTACGGAGAAGGGGCACCGGGCATGGGAGTCAGTCATAGCCGTTCTCGGGTCGCCGACCTCGCCTTTCAGGTCTTCAGCCGGTCGGTGCATCCCGACTGGTTCGCGGTCCGGGAACACGCCCGGATCAGTTTTGAAGACTGGATGGCCGACATCCGAATCATCGAAGGGGGACACGCGGTCAACTTCCGCGCGGGGGCAGTCCGGCTCACCGAGATTCTTTCCGGTCCCGAGACGCTCTTGCCCGAGTCGGGCCTGCTTTTTCACTCGCCGATCCGCCACGAGCGAACGACCACGCTCCGGCCGAACTCATCCATCGAATACCAGACCTGCTTCGAGGTCGAGCGCGTCGACCCCGAGGTCTTCGCGCACCTGAGCGACGAGATGACCCTGGACGCTAACCGCGGCCGGCTCTTTCATCGGTTCCAGCCCGTCAGCCGACTGGCCCCCGCGCCGATCACTCACCTCCGATTCGAGGCCCGGGTCAGCGGCCTGACGCTTCACGCCTTCCACAGCTTTCCCGACGAACGCGCGATCGTCCGCACCCAGTCCCTCTTCGAACCCAAACGGCCGAAGTGATCGCTTTGGATCGTCAATCATCCCTCTCGATCGCCCGGTAAGAACGGTACGACGAGCCAGCCGACCGCCGTCACGCCCGCTCCGGCCAGAACCAACGTCGTAAAGGCGGCCGATGCCCCTCGGTCGACCGCGGCGTTCTCAAACCAGAGACCGCCCAGCCAGGTCGCCAGCGACGTGCTCAGGTTTGAGACCGCCATCAAGGCCGCGAAGACCGTCCCGGCCGCTCCCGGCGGACAGACCCGCGCCGAGAGTTCAAACTGGACCAGGGTTGCCGACATCCCCGCCAGCCCGGCGATGACCGTCACCACCATCGCCGATTTCGGACCGCTCAGCCCCGCGTAAACCAGGTTGCTGATGACCCCCAGGCCAACCGAGCCGATCGTCAGCGTCTTCAGCCGGATTCTTGGGCCAAAGGCTCCATAAATCGCCGCCGATGTCATGGAAGCCATCGAGAGAACCGAGACCGTGTTGCCGAAGACCTGCTCGCTGATGCCAAGCGCCCCGGTCATGTAGACTTGAAGCAAGGCCGTTGACGCGACTGGGTTAAAGTTCTCGATCGCCAGAAACGCGGCGACGGCGACGATCTCCCAGGTCCAACCGCCTCGCTTTCGTGGTCGAACGTCCAACCGCCTCGGCGGCTCGTTCACCGTCGTCGCCGCGATCACGATCATCGCCACCGCCGCCAGGGCGCAAAGAAGTAGCGCCGCGCGCGTCCGTCCCCCCGCGCTCAGTGCCCCGGCGGTCGTTCCGGTGATGACTCCCGAGGCATACAGGCAAAACCATTGCGAAGCCTGATAGCGCCCGGTCTGACCGTCGGCGTGGCCGCAATCGACCACCAACGCGTCGGTCGCGGCATCGGCCAGGGCCACCGCCAGGCTCGCCAGAAAGAGGCCGAGGAGCAGTCCCCTCGCCGAGCCACTTGCCTCGGGCACAATGGCCAGGACCAGAAACGCCAACGCGCCAATGGTTCCGGCGGCGATCACATCGTTTCGCCGCCGGTCGCGTCCCAGCGGCAAAGAATCGGAGATCGCTCCGAGCAGCGGCTTGATCGCCCAGGGCAGTCCCAGAACCGCCGCGAACCGGCCAATCTCCCCTGCCCCGCATCCCCACCCGATCAACCTTGCCCGAACCGGCTGCGCCAGCAAGCCCTCGGTCGGCTCGATGACCCCCTGCAAAAACGTCAAGGCGCCAAAGACCGCCACGCGTCCCCAGGCCGCCCGATTCCCCTCCGGCCCTTCGGTCATCGATCAACGTGCATCGGTCATTCTCCCGGAACCAGCCAGATATTCCGATACTGCACCGGATTCCCGTGGTCCTGAAGCATGATCGGCCCTGGCTTGCTCGGGTCGCCCCCCATGCCGGCCACGGTGTTGTCAACGGGAATCGCAACGTCCTGATGGATCAGCTCGCCGTTCTGAACGACGCTGATCCGGGCGGCCTTGACCTTCTTGCCGTTTTCAAACACCGGCGCGGTGAAATCAATATCATAGCTCTGCCAGACGGTCGGGGCCTTGCACGCGTTCACCCGGGGCTTGGCCACCTGATAAATCCCGCCGCAGTCATTATCCTTGCTGTCGAGGCCGTAGCTGTCGAGCACCTGAACCTCGTACCGCCCCTGAAGATACACGCCGCTATTGCCGCGCCCCTGGCCGCTCGCCCTGGGCATATAGGGCACGCGGAACTCAACGTGCAGCTTGAAATGACCGCCGAAGTTCTGGCGGGTCATGATGCTCCCGTTATTAACCTGCATCGCGCCGCCGTCGACGAGCTTCCAGGGCGCGGGGGTCCGGCCGTCGGTCTTGACCCACGAGTCCAGATCCTTGCCATCAAAAAGCACGATCGCCTCGCTCGGCGGCGGGACCGGCGGGGTGTCGGTTTTATCTTGCGTCCTGGCAATCTTGAGATCGCCGAGATCGCCATACGGCCCAGACTCGTCGGCCCTGACCGGAAGGACAAGGATGACGATCAGAGCCGCCAGGGCCAGGCAAGCGGGAAATGTCGCATTACGTGCCAAGGTTCGCATGTCGAGGGCTCCCTGTCCGTTCGAGTCAGACCGCCGGCCGCGCCCGACTTCTCGCGATCCGCGCGGTTGGCGACCAATGTGACCGATGCCCCTCGGCCGGTCAACACTCTGCCCGACCGACCCGGCAAGTCCGGCCAGAAGAATTGCAAAGTCCTAATGACCAATGACCAATGACCGAAATATCTCTTCTCTTGGTCATCGGTCCTTGGTCATCGGTCATTTGGAATTACAGACTTTGCAATCCCCCTGTCTGTCCGGCCCCGGTCGTGGACGGCAACGGCCCCCGCGCGGTAGATAAGAATACAGACAACTCGTTCCCGCGAAAGGCCCGGACAGGCTCGGAGGGTGCGCATGGCGGAGGCCGGTACGACAACATCATCATCATCGTTGCGCTGGGGATTCATCGGAGCGGGCCGAATGGCCTCGGCCCTGATTCGCGGGATGATCCGCGCCGGGGCGGCCGAACCTTCCGCCATCTCGGCCAGCGACCCCGACGAGGCGACGCGTGACGCCCTCGCGCGCGAGACCGGCGTCCTCGTCGTTGAATCCAATACCGAGGTCGTCGCGCGTAGCAACGTCCTCGTCCTCGCCGTCAAGCCGCAGAGCCTCCCCAAGGTCTTGCCGCAGATCCGCGAGAAGGTCACCGCCGATCACCTCATTATCTCGATCGCCGCGGGAGTCTCGACGGCGACCCTGGAAGCAGGTCTCGGCAAGGACCGGCGGCTCGTCCGGGTCATGCCCAACACTCCTTCGTTGCTCGGCGCGGGGGCCTCGGCCTATAGCCTCGGACCCGAAGCGCGCGACGACGAGGCCATCGTCCGGTCCTGCCTTGAGTCGGTCGGTCGCGCCTATCGCGTCCCCGAGACCTTGCTTGACGCGGTCACGGGACTTTCGGGAAGCGGCCCGGCCTTCGTTTACGTGATGATCGAGGCTTTGTCCGATGGCGGGGTCCGCGTCGGCCTGCCGCGCGACATTGCCACGGCTCTTGCCGCGCAGACCGTTCTGGGCGCCGCCCGGATGGTCCTGGAAACCGGCGAGCATCCCGGCGTCCTCAAGGATCAGGTCACCAGTCCCGGCGGCACGACCATTGCCGGCCTTCATGCCCTGGAACGCGGCGGCGTCCGCGCCGCGTTGATGAATGCGGTTCAGGCCGCGACCGAGCGTTCGGCCGAACTCGCCACGAACGCCGCGCGGGCGTCGACGCCCCCGCCCCTTCCGCCCCGAGGAGCCTGAACCACTCGTGAAGCTTGGCCTCATTTCCGACGTCCACGGCGACCCTGTTGCCCTGGAACTCGCCTGGTCTCACCTGATCCTTCTTGGCGCGGATCGGATCGTCTGCGCCGGGGACGTCTGCGGGTACGGCCCCTCGCCCGACCGCGCCTCGGCCTTTCTCGCCGAGCATCAGGTGGCCTCGGTTCGCGGCAATCACGACCGCTGGGCTCTCGAACGCGGCCCTGGCGTTCCCGACCCCTTTGGCGGCGGCATTCCTTCGGCCGAGACCCTTCAGTTCGTCGCCGCGACGCCCTTTGACCTGGCGATTTCCTGGGAAAAGCGCATTGGCGTCGTCGTCCACGGCTCGCCCTTTGACGACATGGAGTTCGTCACCCGCAAGGACCACCCTCCCCGCGTCCTCCGCGACTGGCTGACGATGCTTCAGGCTGATTTCCTCGTCATCGGCCACACCCATCTGCCGATGGCCTTCCACTGTCCCGAAGGTCTCGTCATCAACCCCGGCTCGGTCATCTCCGCCCCCCGCGTCACCACCTCGCGCACCTTCGCCCTTCTCGATCTCTCGAACCTCACCCCCACCTTCCACGACGTCGAATCCGGCTCCGAAATCTCCGTTCCCCCCTGGTGATTCCCCTTTCGTCCTTTACGCTCCCCCTTCGCCTTTTACGCTCAATCCCCCCGAGTTTTACGCTCTTTGCCCTTTCCCCCCACTCTTTGTCACGCCCAATGACCTTTCCATATTCACGGAGCCGGGAACCCGCTAAAATGGCAAGATCCCTGTCTTCGACTTCCCCTTGCGTCTAAGAAAAAACCAAGGAGCCCGCCTTGCGACCGAGGTTACTCATCGTTGAAGATGACGTCTCGATGCGGACGGTCTGGCAGATGGTCTTCGCCCAGCGCGGCTGGGACGTCGTCGTCGCGTCGACACTCGCCGAGGGTCTGGCCAGTCTCGACCCGCCCCCCGACTACCTGATCCTTGACCTTCGGCTCCCCGACGGCGGCGGCGAGGAGATCCTTCGCAAGGTCAAGGACGCCAGGCTCGCAACCCGCGTCGCCATCACCACCGGCATCGACGACGCCGATCAGTTGAAAATCGCGCGCGGCCTGATGCCCGAAGCCTGGTTCGAAAAGCCGGTGAATATCTCCGACGTCTGGAAAGACGGGTCGACCTCGAAGCCCTGAACCCGGATCGCCCGCCAGACCATTTCCGTCATTCCTCGACGACGGCCTTGCCGTAAAAGGCGTTCGCCTCGGCAACAATCGCTCTCAAGACCGCCTCGGCGTCCGACTCGGTCAGGCCGATCAGGTCGCGAGCCATCTCAAGCGTCCAGTGCTCGGCCTCGGTCACGCAGCGATCGGCCACCGCGCGTCGAACCAGAAGCACGAACTCGTCGCGCTTCCTGGCCTCGACCCATTCCGCGTTGAAGCCAAGGGCGGCGGCCTCGGTCAAGAGGTCGTTCCACTCGCCCCGCGTGCCGGGCAGACCGCCGAGCACGCGCTGAAGCTTCTTCTCCCACTGCTGCCGATCGAATCCACTTGTCCCCTCGACCGGCCGATTCGTCGCATCATCGGCCCCCGAACCGACCTCATTCACATCCCAGGCCGCTCCCAGCCTCCGATCGATCGGCCAATCCTCCCCGCCAATCTCCCCCCCCGTCAGCACCCGGCGCAGCGTCTCGAAGAATCCCATCGGTTTCCCTTTCCCCGATTTAGTCCGACCCTTGAGTCAAAGCTCTCAGGAGGACTGCAAAGTCCCGATGACCCATGACCGATGACCGATGACCGATGACCCATGACCCATGACCCATGACCGATGACCGATGACCCATGACCCATGACCCATGACCGATGACCCATGACCGATGACCCATGACCGATGACCGATGACCCATGACCGATGACCGATGACCCATGACCCATGACCCATGACCGATGACCCATGACCGATGACCCATGACCGATAATTTCTGTCTTTTGGTCATCGGTCATGGAACGATAGACCCTGCAATTCTCGCGTCGAAGCCCTTTGCCTCGCGCCTTCCTCGCGGGAAAAGCCAGCATCTCACAAGCCGGAACCCCCGAGCAAGCCGGGTCTACCGTCATTTCGTGGGCGAGTCGGCTCCGCTCTGTTGCAGAAGGGGATCGGCCGATGATGCCGAGGGCTGGCGAACCGAATCGAGAAGGCGGCGGGCCTCGGCGTCATCGGGCCGGAGCCGGAGCAACTGTTGGTACGCATCGGCCGCGCCGGTGAGGTCGCCCCGGGCGGTCAACGCGTAGCCGAGACAGAGGTGAGCCTCGGCCAGGTCGGGCTTGAGGCGGGCGGCTTCGCGATAAGCGGCGATCGCGTCGTCAAGTCGACCGCCACCACGGAGCAAGAGGCCGATATTGACATACGCCTCGGCATAGTCGGGCTTTAATCGGGCCGCCTCGCGAGATTCCACAAGCGCCTCGTTCAGCCGACCGTCCGCCTTCAAAGCGTTGCCAAGGTTGAAATGGGCCTCGGCCAGGCCAGGTTGAAGCCGAGCGGATTCGCGAAACGCCGCGATCGCTCCCGCGGCGTCGTGCTTGCGATCGAAGAGCAGAACGCCCAGGCGATTGTGCATCATCGCGTCCTTGGGCCGACTCCGCACCGCCTCCCGATAGACCGCGATCGCCTCATCAAACCGATCCGAGGCGCTCAGAGCCGTCCCCAAGGCATCGAGACTCGCCAGATCATCGGGCCGGGCCTTCACCGCCTCGCGCAGCTCGGTCGCCGCCTCGTCATATTGACCCGAGGCGCAAAACGCCAGGCCAAGCCGACGCCTCGCCTCGCCAAAACCCGGTTGAAGGAGGACCGCCAGCTTGTACTCGGCGAGCGCCGGGTCGGCCCGGCCCTGTTCGGTCAGAACGTTACCGAGATCCAGATGAGCGCGGGCGAAATCGGGCTTGAGCCGGACCGCCTCGCGAATCTCGCCCACGGCATCGGCAAGCTCGCCTCGGGCCAGAAGGGCCAGGCCAAGGCCGTCGTGAGCGATCGAATCATCAGCCTTCGCCTTCAACCCGGCGCGATAGGCGGCAATCGCCGCATCGAGCGTCGCGTCGCCTTCCGCGCTCCGCCCGGCCTCCTTCAGGGTCCGGCCGAGGCAGGCAAGTTGCCGGGCGTCTCCCGGCCGACGCTTGACCAGGTCGCGAAAGACGGCGATCGCGTCGTCGGTCTCGCCGACCCTCGCCAGCGTGTGCGCGAGCGCATGGGCGGCCTCGGGCCGAATCGAACGCGCCGCGGTGTCGAACCGGATCGCGTCGTCGTCGCGACCGAGCCGGACCAGGACCTCGGCCAGGTCGTGACTCACCCAGGGATCAGCCGGATGTCGCTGATGCGCCAGCCGGAGCACCGTCTCCGCCGCCGGAAAATCGCCGAGGTCGGCAAGCGACCGGCCGAGCAGGTCCATGCTCGTCGCCGAGACGTCGGCAACGGGCGTGGCCCTCGCCAGCTTGACCAGTTCCGCGAGGCTCGCGGCGCCTTCGGGATTCTTCAGGGCCGATCGGACCCGGTCCCGCCAGGGATCAGGATCGGCCAGCCGGGCAATCTCGGTCAAGCGATTGGCGCCTTCGCGGTCGCCTCGCCCACGTCGGACCGACGCCCAGACGTCCAGGGCCTCAATCATCTCCGCCGCTGTCGCCGCCGGACGCCCCTTGATCTTCGCCTGCGCCGCGTCGGCCGCGAGCGTGTCGGGATCAATCCCGGCGTCTCGAAACGCCCCGGCGTAAATCCACTCGCGAGCCGTCCCGTCGGGATCATCGGGACCATACCCGCGTGCCTCCACCGCCCGGTCCAGAAGCCTTCGGTCGGCCTCTTCCGCGGCGCACTCGGCGTCGTTCGCCTTGATCGGCTCCAGCGTCCCAACCCCCTCGGCCCGCGAGGCTTCCGACATCTCGATCAGCGGCAAAACCTCGTCGCGCGCACCCAGATCCACCGCCTTCAGTGTCGGCGGCGACGTCTCGTCGTCAGGTTTTGCCAAAATCGGCGCAACCGTCGCGACGACCGGCGGAGTCGGTGGCGGTGGCGGCGTGCTCAAGATCGGCGCGGCGTGGCGGGGAGCCTTGACGACCGCGATCGACTTCCGGGCTTTCCGCCCTTCGTGCCGCCCGTGCCAGAGCGAGATTCCCGGCCCGGCCGCGACCGCGAAAACACCAAGCGCCGCGGCCAGCAGCCAACGCTTCCGCTCGGGCGTGATCCGTCCCGGAGCGAACCCCGCCGCGTAGTTTCGCGCCTTTGCGTAAAGCCCCGACCTTCCCGCCTCTTGCCCGACCCCGTGCGTCCAGGTTGGAATTCGCGTCGCCCAGAGATCCCAGAGGTTCCGATCCCAGGACCAGCCGACCGAACTCGGTTCCACCGCGAAAATGTCGGGGGCCCGAATCTCTGGAACCGGCAATTCCGACGGTTCCCCTTCCGCCATCCGCACTTCGGTGAAGTCCTGGACCTCCCTCGCGGGCGTGGGGAGTTCGACTTCCGGCATTGCCTCCGGCTCGATTTCGGGCAGAACGAAGGCCAGTTCTGGCGGCTCAGGCTCCTTGAGTTCCTCCAGCACCGACGCGATCGGGTCCGCGAGAGGCGCGATGACCTCGGAAGCCTCGGGAGCGATCCCGGTCAGCACCAGGCGGACCTGGCAGATCGGACAAAGTCCCTCCGCCGCGCCGGCGGGGCGATCCCTGCCGCAGACCGGACAGCGGTCTCGATCGATCATCGACGGGCCTCCTACCCACCTCCGACGGTTCCTTAGCTCAGCGTCTTTTACGGTCTTTCCCCAATTCCTGACAGAGCGATTCCCCCAATTTCGAGAGCCGGTTCCCGATCCTCAGTGCCCGTGACTCATCAATTTCGACTCAAAAACGTTCAATCGTTTTCCCAATCTGCCCATCTTCTTCCTTTTGATCTCTGCTCGGTCAAGAACGATCCCGCGCCGTCAGCCGGCCGATCAACCTGCGTAGCGCCCGCGCGATCGTCTCGTAAGCCTGCGCCGTGAAGTGGCCGTCGGGGGCGAAGTTGCGGGGGTCGGAATCGGGGCAGCGGGTGTGCGTGCTTAATGAGGCGATCTGATCGCGTTGCAAGATCGGCCCGAGAGCCTCTGAGAGGTGATCGCCAAAACCGCGATCCTCGATCAAGAGCACGATCGGGATCTTGCCGTCGCGGCGAACGCTTGCCGCGAAGGAGGCGGTCATCGTTTCCAGGGCCTGGAGAACTGGGCTTCCCGCGACAAAACCGTCCGGGCCGTGGGTCAGCGCCTCGCGCGAGGTCTGCCAGCGCTGGCCGACCGCGCGTCGGGTCATTCGCATGAGAACCGAAGCATCGGCGAAACTCTCTCGAAAGAGAAATGCGTGATAATAGGCGTCGTGCGTTTGAAGCCAATGAACATATTCGCCCCAGCGTTGCGGATCGTTGAACCAGGTGCGGAGATCATCGGCCGTGAGGATCGGCGGCGTCGCGATGGCGAGGCCGGACGACCTCGCCTCGATCCGCGGATACGTGTACGCCATCGGCACCTCGAACGACCGGGTCATGCTCGTCGTCGAGGCCAGATACGGAACGGTCGAGGCCAGGATTCCCAGGATGACGACGCGCGAGCCGCCCCCGCGATCGCGCTGATAGGCCGCGAAGGAGTGGTTCGGCGAGGCCCCCGGAGTTCCTCGCAAGAACAGGCGGATCTCGGGATCAAGCCGCCCCATCGCGTTGGCGATGTCGTTCGAGAACGACATGCCGTAACACGAAATCAAGAGCGGCCCGGCCGAGGGGGGTTGCGGCGGCGTGAACTCGCGGCCAAGCCAGCCCAGTTTGACCAGATGCGACTCGCGTCCCCCCGGCTTTCCCAATGCCCGGCGAATCTTGGCCTCGACCGACCACCCATAATGAATCGCTTCCTGAAACTTGCCCGAGCCGACCAGTCCCGGATCGCCCGGCATGGGAACCAACCGGCCAATCGCCAGGTCGGCCGCGACCAGAAAGACAAGCGTCCAGGCCGACACGACAACCGCCTCGCGCAGGTCGCGACGCCTCGGCGAAGGTTGAGCATGTTCCGGGTCGCCCGACGGTTCAGAACTGAAAGTAGATGAACTGGGCGGGCTCATTCGAGAACCCCATGACAAGAAGGAACGTCAAGAGCGCGTAAAAGGCACCCCGGACCGGCCTCGGCCAGCTTCGGTAAAAGGTCCGCGAACCGGCGAGATATTCCAGGATCTCGAACCCGATCAGCACCGCCAGGCCCACCTGCGCCGCGGGTGAAGGAGTCTGGATCGTCGTGAAAAAGGTCAGGTCCCATCGGCGGAGAAGGCTCTTCGTGAACCGGCCGACCTGCCCGATCGACGTCGCCCGGAAGATCAGCCAGCCGTAACAGGTCAGACCGAAAAAAAGCAGCGAGGCCCCCAGGTTCCTCAACGGCCGATCGCGCCAGCCTGCCGGGGTTCGGTCGCCGTTCCACATGCGATCGACGCAGAGCAAGACTCCTTGATACACGCCCCAGACGACGAACGTCCAGGCGGCGCCATGCCAGATGCCCCCCAGCACCATCGTTGTCAAAAGGTTCCGCAACGTCTGCCAGCCTCGGCCGCGATTGCCACCCATCGGCACATAAAGATAATCACGCAGCCAGGTCGACAGGCTGATATGCCAGCGCTGCCAGAACTCGCGCGGGCCTCTGGAGAAATAGGGCAGGTTGAAGTTATGCAGAAGGTCAAAACCGAGAATCTTTCCAACTCCCCGCGCCACGTCGGTATAACCCGAGAAATCGCCGTAAATCTGAAAGGCAAAGAGCACCGAGGCCAGCGCCACGTCAACCCCGCTCGGCTCGCCCCTCTCGTTGAAGATCGAGTTCACCGCCGGGGCCAGGCCGTCCGCCACGGCGACCTTCTTCATCAGGCCGAAGAGGATCAGGAAGAGACCCCGGGTAGACTGGTCAATGCTCAGCGTTCTCGGGCTCAAGAGCTTCGGCATCATGTGCCCGGCGCGCTCGATCGGCCCGGCGACGAGCACGGGAAAGAACATCACGAAAAGAGCATAATCTTCCAGGCGACGCACCGGCTCCATTCGTCGCCTGTACACGTCAATCGTATAACTCAACGATTGAAACGTGTAAAAGGAGATCCCCACCGGCAAGAGCACGCGGAGGTGCCACGTCGACCCCGTAATCCCAACCGCCGCCAGCGCCGCCGTCGCGCTGTCCACAAAGAAATCGAAATATTTGAAGACCCCGAGCAAGGCCAGGTTCGCCCCGACGGTCACCACCAGGCCAATCTTCCGCCGCCTCTCTTCCTTCAGGGCCGCGAACCGCCGATACGCCAGATTCGCCCCGATCACCCCGCCGATCGTCCCGCCAAAAACCCACCAGCCCAGTGCATTGACATTCAGTAGCTGATTCAGATCCAGGCTCAACGGCCCGATCGGCGTCCAAAAAACCCAGGCCCCCGTTTTCAGAGCCTTCGTGAAGGGCGAGACCCACCGCAACGCATCCCAGCGCGGCATGACAAAGACCGCCGCGGCGACGATCAATCCCGCCGAGACCGCCGCTCGATCCCTTCCTGGAACCTCTTCCCCCGCCAGCACCAGGCCGCAACAAAAGTCGAGACCCGTCGAGAGCACGACCAAAAAGAGATAACGAACATCCCACCAGCCATAAAAAACATAACTCGCCAGCAACAACACGCGATTTTGCGCACGGAGCCCCGGCGCAACCCGGTAAAGCCCATACACGATCGGGAAGAAGACCAGGAACTCAACCGAGTTGAACAGCAACGGGTGAACCCCTCGACGATTCGCCCGCGATCTTGCCCGCGTCTCCCGCCCACACCCCCATCCTAATCCACGCCCAGACCCCTCGGGAATCCGGCCCTTCCCAGAAACAGGAAGATTGCAAAGTCTGTCGGTTCGATAACCAAGGACCAATGACCGATGACCAAGGGACGAGATTTTTCGGTCATTGGTCCTTGGTCCTTGGAACTTTGCAAATCCCCTGATCCGAGAAATTCGTCCGAAATTCCTCCCCCCTCTGGCATCCCTCAACCGCGCTTGCAAGAATGCGTGAATCATCCCATTCACGACACGGACGGAGGCGACGTCATGACTCGGTTCAAGGCCGCGGTGGTCGCATGCCTGGCCCTCGCGGCGGGCTTTGTCGGCGGGATCTGGTTCATTGCCAGCGGCTTCGGGTTCCAGCTCCTGCCGACGCCCCCATTGGCTTCCGCCCCGGCGCCGGCGCCCAAACCGATTCCGAAAGTCCCGTTTCGTCCCCGCGCCAAGGCCGAGGCCGTTCCGGAGACAGCCAAGTTCAGTTATGGATCGGGGGGACTCAGGCCCTTACCCGACCGCGCGGACCTCTTGCCCGCGCCTGGTTGCACCTGGGAGATCGAACCGCGGCGGTTGGAACCTAACACCGCCTGGCATTTCACCAATCCCGAGCGTGCTCTGGGAGGCTTCGCGGCGGTGGACCTCAGCGACAACCTGCGCTATCTCCTGGTCCAGTCAACGCGCGCCGGGACCTCGGCGCTGAACCTGCGGCCGGTCTTTTTCGACGAGGAGGCGCACCGATACGTTCCCCGTTACCCGCAAAAAGGGGCGTCGCATGGGGCGGACGGCGTTTTCGTGATGACACAGTTTACCCTCTTCCACGACGAGGAATTCTCGGCCTCGAAAATGGCGTACTTCGGGATCGAGTATGTCGTCCCCAACGCCGAAAACTTGCTGATCCAGGCCGCGCAGACCGAGGCCAGGGAGAAGGGCATGGCGATCCTTCCTGGCCCTCGGCTCGGCCTTCCTTACGAGTTTGACCTTCCCACCGTCGACGGCAAAACGGTGCGCTCCGCCGACCTTCACGGCAAGGTGGTCGTGGTCGTCGTCTTTGGACCCAACACGGCCGGAAGGATCGCCCTCCTGAGAGCCCGAATGGCCCGGCAGAGCACGAAAGGCGACGACCTGGCGATTGTCGGCGTCTCGTTCGAGGGTTCGGCCGACGACGCCCGCGACTCCTTCAAGACCTCGGGCGCCGAGGCCCCGCTTGTCCTCGTTCCCAACAACCGCGAGGCTCGACGGATCTGGACCGAAGGCGCGGCGATCACGCGACTTCCCGCGATCTTTATTCTCGATCGCGCCGGCACTCTTCGATACGTCGCCGCGGCCGCGACCATTCAGGACCAGGTCGATATCCTTCTGGGCCGCCTGAAACGTCCCAGACTCCAGCCTTCGATCGGAATCCGACGCCATCCCGCGCCCGATGCTCCCCCAGGGCTTCCCGTCTCTCCTCCACCGAAGACCAGGCCCCAGCCCGCCCCGCGCAAAGGAGACGAAACGCCGTCGTGACTCGGCGTTTCGCCCCGTTTGCTCACGGCCCCGATCATTCATTCCTCGACGGGCACATCCTCGGGGTCGAGCTTGGCGTGTTGCTGATAGGTATCACCCGGGCTATCGTTCTGCACCAGTTTCGGCTTCTTGCCCGGCTGAGGGGTTTCGACGGCGTCGGGCACGGGCTCCTCTCCGTGGTGTTTTTTCTCGTCCTGAACCTTCTTGTCGTGCGCGACGTTGCGGGGATCGGCCATCATCTGTCTCCAGCTTTTGAACGTGAAAAAAATCGTTGAAGACCAGGCTTTACAGGCATTTCTCATGCCCTCGTTTGGCCTTGAGTGACCGGGATCTTCACTTCAGACGGTCCGATGGCCGATCAGGCCTCGGTTTAGAGACCAGCTACCAAAAGGGCGAAGGCCAGAAGGCAAAGGGCAAACGGCAAGGGGCAAGGGGCAAAGGGCAAACGGCAAGGGGCAAAGGGCAAAGGGCAAAGGGCAAAAAAAGCCCTCTGCCCTTTGCCCTTCCAACCGAAAACCCCCGCAATCCCGCGACAACTCCACGTTTTCGACCGCGAAGGAAACACTCGTCTCGGCGTTTCCCTCGCGGTCGGGCCGACTCGGCGAACCTGCGGCCTCAGCGTTCCAGGCGGAGGCCGGCGGCCTCGGTCAGCCGGTCGAAGAAGGCGGCCTGAGTCACCTGGTAGACAATCTCGGCGACCTCGGGGTCGGGATAATGCGCGCGGAGGCCCTCGATGTCGGCGTCGGTGATAAGAGCCGGGTCGACCGTTAACTTGCGCGCCAGGCCAAGCGCCAGGCGCTCGGCCGCGGGCAAGGATGCGTTGCCCGGATCAAGGGCATAGATCTCGGCATCGCCAAGGCCAAGGTCTTTGAGGCGCTCGCGGGCGTGGCCAAGCGCGTACCAGGCGCGGTCGTTTCGCGCCGCGACCCAGGCGATCTCCGCGCGGAGCCTGGGCGAGAGCCGTCCCTTGGTCTGGGCGTGGTAGGTCTGGGCGACCCAGGCCTTGCCCCCCTTGGGGAAGTTCGCCAGAAGGCGGACCCATTCGGGAAGCGCCTCGGCGCCGGACCAGTCGGCGGGAACGACGCCGCGCGCCTGGGTTTCGCCGGCAAGGGGAAGTCTGGGAGTCCGCTTCCGGCAGGCGGCGAGCGCGGCGTTTACCTGGTCGGGGGTCTCAAGAGGTCCACGGTTGGCCGGCTTTGCGCAGAGCCCGGCCGTCGTCGGAGGGGCGACGGTACTTCGAACCGTCGCGTACTTCGCGGGCGTCGGCGAGAGATAGACGCGGTGCCCTTCCTGCGGGATCGCCAGCGCCCCGGTCCAGCGGTTCATGGCGTTGAATCCGGCAACCGACGTGATGATCTCCAGAATCTGGAGGTCATTGTAATGGCGACGCAAGGGGACGAGGTCGGCCTCACTGATCTGGTTCGGCTCAAACGTCAGCTTCTTGGTGAAAACAAAGGCCGAACGCTGAGCCTCGGTAAACTCCGACCAATCGCCATCGAGCGCGGCAATCGTCTCCTCGGTCACTCCGTCGCCCGAGAGCTTGACCTCCTGATGTCCCGAGCAGTATGCGCAGTTGTTGGCTCGCGAGACGATCCAGAAGAACATGGTCTTGAAGGTGTTGTCGAGGGTCATCGTCGGATCGGCCTCGCGGGAGAAACCGCCGCCGAGCAATTCCGCGGGGAGGTACAGCCTGCGCATCCGGGCATTGTTGATAATTCCGCCCATCGGGCCGCGACCGGGCCGGGCCTCCGCCGCGGCGATTTCCTCGACGGTCGGTGGTGGCAAGGGAAGCCTCGGGCGCGATTGCTTCGAGCGTTCGAGCTGCTCCTTCAACTCCGGCCGCGTCGCGGCGACCGGCCTCGGCGTCTCCGACACCGGTTCGGCCGCCAGGCAGGCACCCGCGAGAGAGAAGAAGAGAACGCTGGTCGTCAAATCCTGATACTTGTAACGCATGAATGAATCTCCGAAAATAAGAGCGAATAGAATAAGGATTGATCCCAGGCGCGTCGGACTGGCCCGTCAGCCCTCTTGACGAAGGACCAGAACCTGTGGACTCGTGGTGATGCAATAAACGGCGGTTTTCTTGACCGCTCGCCCCTTGGGGGTCTTCAACTCAAGGACGACCGGGTAAGTCATGTCAAAGCCGACAAGTCGGCCTTCAACGCCGCCCGAGTACCCGATGAGTCGATATCCACCGGCCCATTCCACGTCGGAAACGTGGATCGGCAGCGCCCGCGTCGCGAGATTCTCGGGGGTCTCGCCCCCCTTCCAGGCGTCGAGAACGGCGTGAAGGGCGTCACGAGCTTGCGCGGGGTCGGCCGTCTGGGCGCTTTGCCCACATCCAGATAAAAGCAAAAGCGCCGTGGCGATCCAGAATTTCGGACGGATCAACAAGAACCTGAACATGGGGAATGTCCCTTCGCGTCAGAAGTTGTCGGCGCCGATGACCTCGCCCAGGTTTCGGGTTCCCAGCGCCCGCCAGGCGTTCAGGTTGACCGACGACTTGACGAACCGCACCGAGCCATCGGCCAGGCCGACGTTGACGCCGCCTGAGTGCCGACTATTGGCGGTCGTCGAGATCCGCGACGGCGGAAACATGCACGAAAGCGTGTTCGGCGGCCCCGAGTGCCAGTAACTCGTCGTCGAGTGGTAGCCATAAACCCAGGGTGCCCCGACGTTCGAATACCCCTGTTGCGCCAGGTTGTTCACGCTCGTCGCCTTGCACATCTGGTAGGCGTCGTCCGAGGTCGCCGGGTAGGTTCCAGGCTGGTAGGTGTCGCTGAACGGCGTGGAGAGGGAGTTGCTGAAATCGCCGACGACGTGCTCGCTAAACGCGGCCGTGTTGCTCGTGCCGTCGAGGATATCGGCGAGCCGGATCGACTGAGCACTGCAATAAAGGCCGTTCGGCGGCGAAACGATGCCGTTGTTGACCCCGGCCGTGTCGTCGGCGCCGTACCACATGGCCACGCTTGTCCCCTCGTTGGCCCGATAGTTCACTCCGGCCCAACCGAACCCGCTGAGCACCTGCCCCGTGGGAATGGCGGAGTTCCCATCGGACGGGCAAAGGAAGGCGCTGACCGACGTCGCGGCGGCCGTGGCGTTCGCCGGGTCGTAACTGCTGAGGTTAAAATTGAGCGCCTGGAAGACATTGTTCTGCTCCATGAAGGCAAGAATACGCGCCTGCTGCGAGAACGGCTTGTAAGTTCCCGCCTGGAGCGACCTGCCCAGCGGCAGCGCGAGGTTGACGTCGTGATAATTCTGCGCGGCCAGCCCGATCTGCTTCAGGTTGTTCACGCACTGACTCCGCCTCGCCGCCTCGCGAGCGGCCTGAACCGCCGGTAAAAGCAGCGCGATCAAGACGGCGATGATCGCGATCACGACCAGTAACTCAATGAGCGTGAAGGCGCGACGGTTGTGACGCATTTTCGAATGAACTCCGCGATGATTGGAATCGATGAAAACGAATTGTGCGCAAATCTTGATAATAGCAAATGCGATCGGAGCGCGACCCCGGCCCTGGGCCGATCACGCGGTTTCTGAATCCGCGCGAGGGGTCAGGCACGGGATGCCGGGTAAACCCGCATGAAACACGTGAACGATCACGGTTACCGAGCGTCGGCGCGAACCGTCCGCGCCGAAATGTGTTCGATCGATCCCCGCAAGGGGACCGTCAAATCAGCGCGAAAGGCTTCCGAGAGCAAACGGCTCGGGACGATGACGACCGTGGGATGGGTCAGACGGAGGGCGAGCAGGGCGGGCGGTCGAGATCCGAGGCGCGACGGGGCGGCCAGAGAATGGGTGGGTCGAATAGGCCGGCGACCGGTTCCGTCCCTTCGCAACGGGGCAGCCAGGCCGTGTCGCACCAGATCTTGGTGGGAACCGGGGTTCGGATCACCGGAACGTCGGGAAGGGTCGACTTGCCCGAGCAGGAAGGGCCCGAGCAGGGTTGACGCTCACCCAGCGGACGACCGGGCATCATCGGGCCGTGAGCCATGCCATGGCCAGACCCGACTCCGTGTCCTTCGCGCTGAGAACGCGAAGTCACATAATCACCGCAACTTCCCAGGACGGTCGACGGCGCAAGGGCACACGCGGCAAGGAGCGTGACGAACGCCCCGCATCGCAGCATCGTGAATCGCCGGCTCTGCCGGAGCGTCATGTTTGTGATTGACCGATTCGATGACAAGGGAAAGGGTGCCATCGCACACGATACTTGAACCGCATCTGGTTTGCAATCGGAGACTCAACCGCTACAGGAGAATTGCAAATTCGATCACTACGATGACCAAAGGCCGAAACGCCGAATCCCTCGGTCATGAATGAAAATGGAAACCGCCCTGAAAACCCCCATCTGGCCAGCCTGGGTTGATCAATTTGTGAATCGTCTTCCAGAAACAACCCTCCCAGAAAGTCGACCGTGGCGATTCGAGGCGGAAGGGATTAGAATTTCAGGTCCCGCGGGCTCAGAAGGGGTGAGACCGCCCGTCTGACTTGATTTCCTTGAATCCCACATTTTGACGAGTCGAGCCCTCGATGAAAGCCGTTGCCGTCCATCCGGGCAAGCCGAACAGCGTCCATCTTCGCGACGTCCCGGTCCCGAAACTGAACGATCAGCCGCAGCCGCACGTCTGCCGGATTCCCGAAGGCCGGGCCGTTTTGGTCGAAGTCCTTCAGATCGGCGTGGACGCCACCGACCGCGAGATTAATGAGGCCCTTTACGGCAACGCCCCCCCCGGCGGCGATTTCCTGATCATCGGCCACGAAAGCTTTGGCCGCGTCCTCGAAGTCGGCGAGAAGGTCACCGAGCTTGTCCCGGGCGACTACGTTTCCTGCACCGTCCGGCGCCCCGGCGGATCGCTCTTTGACACGATCGGCCGCAATGACATCACCAGTGAAGAGGTTTACTACGAGCGCGGCATTAACCTCTGCCACGGTTATCTTACCGAGCGCTTCGTTGACGACGCCGAGTTCATGGTCAAGGTTCCCCAGGGGCTAAAACACCTCGGCGTTCTGGCCGAACCGGCGAGCGTCTGCGCCAAGGCGATCGAGCAAGCGTTTCGGGCTCAGGACCGCCTTCAGGTCTGGCAGCCGAAGCGGGCCTTTGTCCTCGGCGCGGGGCAGATTGGCCTGCTCGCCACGATGATGCTCAAACTCTTCAATTTTGAAGTCTACACGATCGCCACCAAGCCCGGCCCTCACAAGAAGTCCGAGATCGTCGAGGCATACGGGGCGACCTATGTGAGCACCCGCGAGACTCCGCTTACCGAACTCGCCCGGAAGGTCGGTAAGCCCGACCTCATCTTCGAGGCGACCGGTCACGCCGAGACCTGCTTCCGCGCCATGGAGGTTCTCGCCCACAACGGCGCTCTCGTCTGGACGAGCATCACCGGCGGCAAGCAAGAAATCAGCCTCGACGCCGCCAAGATTAACCTGGAATGGGTGCTCGGCAACAAGCTGCTCGTCTCCAGCGTCAACGGCAATCGCCGCCACTTTGAGCTGGGCTTGCAGGCCCTCTCGCACGGCGAGCTGACCTACCCGGGCGTCACCGGGCGTATTCTCACGAACCCCGTCGCGGGCCTCGACGGCTACAAGGAAATGATGCACCTCCTCGAAGACAAGGAAGCGCTCAAGGTCTACGTCAACGTCGCCGATTGACGGGCGGCTTCGGTCTCGACTCACCTGGAAATTCATTTGAAGAGGTTCAGGGGAAGACGTTCATGAGCGGTTTGAACATTCGTAACGATGCGTGCGACCTCGATTTTCTGTCGCTCGGCGCGCTCGTGCATCGGCTTGACCCGGGCGAGATCCCTTTTCGCAAGGCTCGGTCGTTCCAGGTTCACGTCTCGGGGGGCGAGTACAACGTCGCCGCGAACCTCTCGGACTGCTTCGGTCTCAAGACCGGCATCGCCACGGCGATGGTCAACTACCCGATCGGCGAACTCGTCCAGGGACGCGTTCGCGAGGCGGGCGTCACCCCTTTTTACAAGTGGTTTGACCACGACGGCGTCCGCGGGCCGAACATCGCGACCGTCTACAGCGATCGCGGCCACGGCGTCCGCCCCCCCGTCGTCTTTTACAACCGGTCGAACGAGGCCGGGGCCTTGCTCAAGCCGGGCGATTTCGACTGGCCCTCGCTCTTTGGCAAGGGGGTCCGCTGGTTCCACTCCGGCGGCATCTTCGCCTCGCTTTCCGAGACAACCGCCCCGCTCATTATCGAAGGCATGCGGGCCGCGAGCGGCTCGGGCGCGATCACGTCGTTTGACCTCAACTACCGGGCCAAGCTCTGGGCCTCCGTCGGAGGCGCCGAGAAGGGCCAGCAGGTCATCCGCCAGATCGCCGGCGGCCTCGATGCCCTGATCGGCAACGAGGAAGACCTTCAAAAAGGACTGGGAATCTCCGGTCCCGAGGTCCATTCGACGAAATCGAAGCTTGACCCGGACACCTTCTTCGGCCTGATCGAGCGCGTGGTTGACCAGTTCCCCAACATCAAGATGGTCGCCACGACCTTGCGCGAGGTCCACTCGACGAACCGCCACGACTGGGCGGCGGTCCTCTGGCTCGACGGCAAGAAATACGTCAGCCCGACCTGTCAGCTTGACGTGATTGACCGGATCGGCGGCGGCGACGGCTTCGCCGCGGGCCTGATTTACGGCCTCCTCAACGGCCGGACCCCCGAAGACGCCCTCCGCCTCGGCTGGGCTCATGGCGCCCTTCTCACCACCTTCCCCGGCGACGTCACGATGGCCAAACTCGACGAGGTCGAGGCCCTCGCCAAAGGGGGCTCCGCCCGCGTTCAGCGCTAGAGAACAGGCTGGGGATCGCTCGCCAGTTCGATGACCGATGGCCAAGGACCGATGACCGATTCACGTTTCTCTTCGGTCATTGGTCATTGGTCATCGGTCCTCGTGAAGCTTGCCTCCCCGCAATCCACCAAGCTCCTCCGTTATATCCTCCTTCGCGACACCGACGAGACGCCCCTGGATGTCGCGACGCATCATCCTCCTCTTGCCCGACCCGCCCCTACCCTTCGGCAACGCCGCGGCGCGCTGGTATTACGTCTTGCTGCGCGGCCTCGTCGCCAGGGGACACCGGGTCACGGCCTTCGTCGTCAACGCCGATCCCCGCCGCAATGCCGAGGTCGCCGACCTCTTCCCCCGCCCCGATTACGACCTGCGGATCTACACCCCTCGGCCTCGCGGCGGGGTCATGGCCAAGGTCGGGTCGCTTCTGCGTCCCTACTCGTACCAGTTTGATCCCGCCTTTCGCCGCGACCTCCGCGCGGAGCTCGCTCTCGGCTTCGACCTGATCCAGGCTGAGTTAACCTGGACCGGCTGGCCCTGCCTCGACGTCGCCGATCGAAGCGTGCTGAACATTCACAGCCTTTATGGCGTTGATTTATCCCAGGCCCCCGCCGCCTCGCCCGCCGACCGCCTCCGTCGCGCCCGCGTCTTCCAGGCCGAGCGTTCTCTCATTCGCCACTTCCCCACAATCACGACCCTGACCCCCCGCCTCACCGCCGACGTCGCGCGAATCAGCCCTCGATCAACCGTCCACACGGTGCCCCTGGCCCTTGACCTGGCGCTCTATCCGTTTGATGCCGACGGCCCTTCAAACCCTCACCCCGTCGTCAGCCTGATCGGCTCTTTTAACTGGGAGCCGACCTACTCCGCGGGGCGTCGCCTCCTTACGCGGCTCTGGCCCGAGATCGTTCGCCAGGTCCCCGACGCTCGCCTCCAGATCATCGGCCGATCCGCCCGCGCCGCGCTCGCGGGCGAGGCCCCTGGCCCCGGCGTGACTGTTCACGAAGACGTCCCCGACACGATCCCCTATTTCCGGTCGACCGACGTCCTGCTTTACGCCCCCGGCCCGGCGACCGGCATGAAGGTCAAGGTTCTTGAAGCTTTCGCCCTGGGCGTTCCCGTCGTCACCAACACCGACGGCGTCGAGGGCATCCCCGCCCTCGACGGCCAGCACGCCGGCCTCGCCGACGACGACCTCGGCCTGATCTCCCGGACGGTCTCGCTCCTCAACAATCCCTCCTCACGCCAACATCTCCGCCAGTCCGCCCGCCAGCTTGTCTCCTCCCATTGCGACCCCTCCACCATCCTCGACCTTCTCGAACCCATCCACGCCTCCCTCGCCCATCGCTCTCGATGACCGATGACCGATGACCAATGACCAATGACCAAAGGACGAATGTCAGATTTTGTCCTTTGTCCTTTGTCCTTTGTCCTTTGTCCTTTGTCCTTTGTCCTTCCGGCTACTCCACCACGACCCGAATGACCGATGACCGATCATTCGCTTCCCTTGGTCATCGGTCCTTGGTCATCGGTCCTTTCCGAGAACGAACCAATCCCCTCGCAACTCTCCTAAGGAAATTCCCCCTCGGCCGTGTTAGCTTCAGAGCCAGACGCATTTCAATCGCCCCAATGCTCACGTCAAAGGCGGGAGACGCCGTCGTGTCACCACAACATCGACTCTGGGTCGTCGCGTGTGTCGGTCTCGCCCTCGTGGCCATTTCGGGACCGGCGGCCGAGGTCCTCAACGGCAAGAAGGCGGTCGAACCGGTCGCGCCCCCCTTGCCCAGCGAGGTCGTCGGCGCCCTCCAAGAGGCACGTTTCGCCGAGGCCATCAAGGGACTCGACGCCTTTTCCCACGATCCAAAGACGAAGGACGACAGCCGCGCCTACGCCGCGCTCGTCGGCGGTGTCGCCCGACGACTCGCCGGCCAGCTCGACGACGCCAGAACCATCCTTTCCGACGCCATCAAGGCCGACCCAAAAGGGCGTTGGGCCGCGAAGCTGAGGTCGGAACTCGCCGCGGTCGAGATCGCCGCCGGGCAGTTTGAACGCGCGGAGAACCTCGCCGCGAGCGAGGCCCAGAGCCTGCTCGACGACGGCCGCAAGGACCGGCTCGCCGCGGTGTATCGGTCCTTCGCCGATCGACTGCTCAAACCCGAAAGCCCCACGATCGCCCCCAATCCCGAAGCCGCGCACGCGCTTCTGGAACAGGGCCGCAACCTCGCCAAGGGGTCCGCGCTCCGCGCCGAGCTTCTCGCGGCGATGGCCCGCGCCAGCACTTCCGCGAAGAATCCCGGCCGCGCCATCGCCGAGTTTCAACTCTATCTTTCCGAGTATCCCCAGGGTGCCGACCGCTTCGCCGTCCGTTTCGACCTGGGCGAGGTCCAGTTAACCGCCGGTCAGGCCAACCCCGCGCGCACCAGCTGGCTCGACCTAGCCCGCGACCTCGAAAAAGTCGACACGAAGGACGCCCAGAACCTCCGCGCCCGCGCCCTTTACGGCGTCGCGCGAACTTACGGAATGCCCACGCCCGGCAACGACTCGAACCTCAACCTCGGCGTCGCCGCGCTCCGTCGGGTCGTCGACGCCTACCCCGGCCAGGCCATCGCGGTCCGCGCCGCGTATGAAATCGGCTCGGCGTATTTATCGCGCGGCAAGAGCCAGGAAGCCCTCAACGCCCTCACCCCCTTTATCGCCTCCGCTGACAAAAATGAAGGCGACGACGCCCGCAAGGTCCGCGCCGAGCTTGTCATGGCCGCGCTCTTTCAAACAGGCCAGATCCTTCAAGGGCAGGAAAAATTCAACGAGACCATCGCCGCGTTTCGATCGTATCTGAACCGCTTCCCCAACGGCCCCCAGTCGGCCGACGCCCAGCGCTCCGTGCTTGATACCCGCCTCCAGATCGCCGCCGATCTTCTCCGCCGCGAGCAGTATGCCGACGCCCGCGCCGCCTGGCACGCCTTCGCCACCGAGAACCCGCTCGACCCCCGCATTCCCCAGATCCTCTTCCAGATCGCCGAGAGTTACGTCGTCGAAGAGAAATATGACGACGCCTTTTCCGCCTGGGAGGCTCTCGCCGCGCGCTTTCCCGGCACCGAGCCCGCCGCGCACGGCCTTTTCTCGATCGCCTCGATCTTCGAGACCGAAAAGGGCGACCCCGCCGAGGCCATCGAACGCTTCAAGAAGGTGACCGTTGACCCCTGGCAGTCTCAGGCCCGCCAGCGAATCGCCGTCATGGAAGCCAAGGCGCTCACGGTCGTTACCCCTCGGGTCTTCCGATCGGGCGAAAACGCCCATCTCAAGATCGCCTCGCGGAACCTCGAAAAGCTCACCTTCACCGCCTACAAGCTCAGCGCCGAGGCGTATTTCCGCAAGAAACATAACCTCGACGGCGTCGAATCGCTCGACATCGGCCTCGTCGCCCCCGACGCCGAATGGTCGATTGAGGTCCCCGGCTACGCCCGTTACAAGCCGATCGAAACGACCTATGACCTCAAAAACGTCAAGCTCCCCGGCGTCTACGTCGTCAAGGTGACGGATGAAAAGACCTTGCAAGCCACCACACTTGTTCTCGGCAGTGATCTTGACGCCATTGTCAAAACTTCACGCGAGCAAATCCTCGTCTTCGCGCAGGACATGAAGACAGGCGAGGGCCGCGCCGGTGCCCGCGTGCTCGTCGCCGAGGATGGCGCTGTCGTGCTTGATGCCAAGACAGGCACGGACGGCGTTTTGCTCAAGACCTGGGACAAGCCCCGGTCCGGCCAGGCGCTCAGTTATCTTGTTCTCGATGGTCCCGACGCCGCCGGAACGGGCCTGAACCAGGTCAACAAGGTCGCGCAGGGACTCACGCCGCGTGCCTATATCTACACCGATCGCCCCGCGTATCGACCCGGCCAGAGCGTCGGCCTTCGCGGGGTCGTTCGCGAGGTCGCGGACAGCCAGTACGCCAACCCGGCTCGAACCGTCTACCGGCTCGAAGTGACCGATAGCCGGGGTCGTCCGTTCGTCTCCCGGCCGGTCACGCTCTCGGCCTTCGGCACCTTCCACGAGTCGCTCTCGCTCGACGATTCAGCGCCGATCGGCACCTACCGCGTCCGGCTCTATCAGCCCGGCAAGAGCGATTTCGCCGGCGCCTTTGAGGTCCAGTCCTACAAACTCGAAAAGGCCGATCTCGACATCGAACTCCCCCGCGCGGTCTACTTCCGCGGCGAGCCGATCCAGGGCAAGGTCGTCGCCCGATACCAGTACGGCACGCCGATCGCCCAGCGCCCGATTCGCCTTGCCCTTCCCGACGGCCGGACCCTTCAAGGCACCACCGACGCCGCCGGAACCTTCGCCTTCGAACTCGAAACCGTCGGCTTCGCCGAGGAACAAACCCTTCGCTTCTCCGCCTTCTTGCCCGAGGAAAACGTCGCCGCGACGGCCCTGGTCAACCTCGCCGTTCGCGCTTTTCGGGTGGATCTGAGCACGCCGCGCGACGTCTATCTCGACGGCGAAACCTTCCGCGTCTCGGTCACGACCGTTGACGTCCAGGGCCTTCCCATCGGCCAGGCGGTCACCGTCGCCCTGCTCAAGCGCGTCCAGCGGCTCGGGCGGTTCACGGAAAAGGAAGTCACGCGCGTCGACCTCAAGACCGATCCCAAAACCGGCTCGGGCGCGGTCTCGCTCAAGACCGATGACCCCGACGGCGGGTCGTACATCGTCCGCGTCGCCGGAACCGATCGCCTGGGCAATCCCGTCGTCGCCGACCGAACCTTGACGATCTCGGGAACAAAAGACGAGACCCGGCTCCGCATCCTCACCGAGCAACAGGTCTTCAAGGTCGGTGAAAACGCCTCGGTTCGCCTTCACAGCCGAGGGGCGGGCGGCACGGCGCTTTTGACCTGGGAAGCCGACCGGATCATTCGCTATCAGGTTTTGCAACTCAAGGAAGGCGAGAACCCGGTCACCTGGCCCGTCGAGGACGCCCAGTTTCCCAACTTCACGCTCGACGCCGCCCGGATGATCGATAGCCGGTTTGATCGCGCCAGCCTTGACCTGAAGGTTGAGCGCGACCTTCGGGTCACGATCGCGCCGGCCAGGCCGATCGTCGGCCCCGGCGACGAGATTGCCGTTGATGTGACGACGCGCGACCAGCTTGGTCGCCCCGTCGCGGCCGAGGTCTCGCTGGCGATGGTTGATCGGGCCTTGTTCCGGCTCTATCAAGATCGCCTGCCGCCGATCGGCCCCTTCTTTTACGGCCAGACCCGCACCGGGGCCTTCGCCACGGGGGCGTCGAACACGTTCCGCTATCAGCCCGTCAGTGTCCCCGTGGCCGAGGCCGTGGTTGAGGAAGCCGAGCGTCTCGCCGCCGCCGCGGCCGAGGTCGAGCGCCTTGGCGAGGTCCGCGAAGAAGCCACGAAGGAGATCGCCCAGAACATCGCCCCCGCCGCGCCGATGGCCGCCGCGCCCGCCCCGGAAGCCGACGCCGCCGGTCTCGGTTTCGGGACGGACAAGCGGGCCGGCCTCGTTGTACGCCATGCCATCCCTAAATCCATGCCCCAGAGCTTTGCCCGCGGCAACGCGGCCCTCGGTAAAGACGCTCTTAACGATCGCCTCCGCGATGATCATTTAGAAGGCTTCGATGAGAAAAAGGCAAGGGAACCCGCGGCTCCTCGCCAGTCGTTCGCCGAGACCGCCTACTGGAACCCGAGCGTCGTGACCGACAAGGACGGCACCGCGCGAATCACCTTCCGCGCCCCATCGGCGCTCTCTCAATATCGGATCACCGCGCGGGGCGTCACCGGCTCCGACACCCTCGCGGGCGAGACCACCGCCGACCTCGCCGTTCGCAAGGATCTGTTTGTCGACCTCAAGACCCCCGCCTCATTGACCCAGGGCGACCAGCCGCGCCTGACCGCCCGGTTGCACCACGCGGGCGTCACCGGCAAGGCCCGACTGACCCTCAAGGGCTACCCCGGCGACCTCGCCGACGTCCGCGATCTCGATCTTCGTGGCGATGGCGTTGTCGAGGTAACCTTTGATCCGTTCATCGTCCCCGATACCGATCACCTCGGCCTGGAACTGTCGGTCGATGTCGGCGAGGCCCACGACTCCGTGAAGGCCGACGTTCCCGTTCGCCCCTGGGGCGCGCAGGCGTTTGCCTCGGCCTCGGGCACCTCGGCCGACGACGCGACGGCCTTCGTCTCGTTGCCGGCCGGTCGCGCCTATGAAGACGAGGAGATGGCCATCGTTCTCTCGCCGACCGTCCGCCGATTGCTGGTCGAATTGGCTCTCGGCCGACAGCTCGGCCCGATCGACCGCCGGGCCTCGATCTGCATCCCGGTCCCCCCCGACACCCTCGCCGATCGCGCCTCGGATCTTCTGGCCTGCGCGTCGGCCCTGGTCTTCCTGCGGTCGACCGGCGGCGCCGAGGCTCCAGAAGCGGTCCGCCTGGCCGATCGCATTCGCGGCCTCGTCGCGGAACTGGTCACCCGTCAGAACAATGACGGCGGCTGGCCCTGGACCGGCGGCGCCAGCGATCGATCGGCATCGGCCCGAGCGGCCTGGGCGCTCGCCTCGGCCGAACCGCTCGGCCTTGTCCCCGACGTCAACGCCCTCAATCGCGCGGTGACCTATTTGAACCAGCAGTTCGCCGCCGCCGATCCCGCCGATCACGACACCCGGGCCGCGATGCTTCACGCCCTGAGCACCCGGCACGCCGCCAGTTTCGAGGCCGCGAACGCCCTGAATCGCGCCCGGATCGGCCTATCCGACGTCGCCCTCGCGTATCTCTCATTGACCTTCGCCGAGCTGAACCGCCCGAGCCTCGCCAGCGAGGTTCTCGACGTCCTCGCTCCCCGGGCGAAGACCGAATCCAGCGGCCCCGGCCTCCCCGAGCGTTCCTACTGGGAAGGCTCGGGCGCCAACCCCTGGCATCGCGGGCCGATCGAGGCCACGGCGCTGGCGTCATTCGCCTTCGCGCGATCCCGGCCCGACGCGCCTCTCGCCAAGAAATCGGCCGACTGGCTCCTCGCCCATCGCCTCGGCAACGGCTGGCAGCCCGGCAAGGCCAAAGGCCCCGCGCTCGCGGCGCTCACGGCTCATTACGCCCGGTCAACCTCAACCGGTCTCGACCGCTACCGCCTGCTCATCCGCGTCAACGACGAGAAGGTCTTCGAAGCCGACGTTGACGGCAAGGCCGAGGGCCAGACGATCGCCGTCCCGCGCCGCCTTCTCAAGATTGCGGGGGGTAAGAACCGGGTCGCCTTTGACATCGAAGGGCGGGGGACCTTCGGCTACGCCGTGACCCTGACCGGGTTCACCCGCGACTTCGCCCCCGACCAGGACCGCCACGACCGCCCCTTCACGATCGATCGCCGGAACTACTGGGCACCCGCCCCCGTGCTCGATGGCCGAACCCTGGCGACCGGCTTCGGCGTCGCCGTCAACGCATCGACGTTCGAGAACACCATCACCCAGCTTCCCGTCGGCGCCCGGACGTCGATCTCGATCGAGGCATCGCGCCACGTCGGCAACAGCCGACAGCCCTGGGAGCGCGACTTCCTCATCCTGGAAGAACACCTTCCCGCCGGAACAACGCTTGTCGAGGGCTCGATCCGGTCTCAGGCGGGTCATCACACCTATGCCGACGGCGTCTTGACCCTCTATTTCGCTCCCGACCAGTGGCCCGGCTGCGTTTACGACGTCTTCGGCTATCTCCCGGGCGCGTATCGCGCCCTGCCGCCGACCCTTTCGAGCGCCTACGAGCCGGGGCGTCGCCACCTTGGCCCCGCCGGTGCCTTGAAGGTTTTGACGCCTTCCGAGAAGCCAGGCGACCCCTACCGGCCGACTCCCGACGAGCTTTACGCCCGAGGCAAGGCCCTCTTTGATTCCGGCCGATCGGCCGAGGCCGTCGCCCCTCTGGAATCGCTCTGGTCGGCCTACACGCTTCGCAACGACGTCGCCCGCGACGCCGCGCGGATGCTCCTGGCGATTCACATCGGTCTCGACCAGCCCAAGAAGATCGTCCAGTACTTCGAGGTTCTCAAGGAAAAGGCTCCCGACCTGGTGCTCCCGTTCGATCAGATCCGCGCCATTGGCCGGGCCTATGGCGCGATCGGCGAGCACGAGCGCGCCTATCTCGTCTGGCGAGCGACGGCCGAGGCCAGCTATCTCGAAGACGCCCGCGTCGGCGAGGTGCTCCGCCAGCATGGTCGATCGCTCGAAAGCGTCGGCTTCTTGCTCGACCTCTGGCGCGAATATCCCAACACCGCCTCGATCGAGGCCGACTTCTTCGGCCTGGCGCAGGTCGTCGCCGGTCTCGCCCGGCTCTCGACCAGTGACCCCGCCGTCCGCCGCGAGCTGACCGCCGCGAAGGTCGCCCGGTCCGACCTTCTCTTGCAGTCGATCCGCCTCTTTCAGGTCTTCCTTTCGCTCTCGCCTCGCGGCCCGATGGCCGACGAGGCAAGCCTCGGCCTGGTCGGCTCGTTCCTCGAACTCGAAGACTATCCAGCAGTCGTCCGGCTCGCCCGTCGGTTCGGCTCGCTCTACCCCAAGAGTCCTTTCTTTGACAGCTTCCAGTATGCCGAGGCTCTCGGCCGGTTCCATCTCGGCGAATACGACCGCGCCATCGAAGTCGCCGACGCGATCGCCAGCGCCACCTACAAGGACGCCAACGGCGTCATGCAGGCCAGCCCGAACAAATGGCAGGCGCTGTACATTCTCGGCCAGATTTACGACGCCCGCCGCCGCCCCGCCCGCGCCGCCGAGTATTACCACCGGGTCGCCGACCGCTTCAGCGACGCCGCCGACGCCGAGCGCGACCTGACCCGCAAGGACCTGAAACTCCCCGAGGTCTCCATCCTCCGGCCGACCCACGTTGATCCGCCCGGACCCCGCCGCGCTCCAGTCGAACCCGCCGAGAGCGACGCCCCCAAACCCGCCTATCCCGACCGCGTCGAGCTTTCCTTCCGCAACATCGCCGAGGTTGACCTCAAGGTCTATCCTGTCGACCTCATGCGTCTTTACCTGACCCGCCGCAGCCTCGATGGCATCGCCGGCATCGACCTCGCCGGGGTCACCCCCCGGTTCGAGACCCGCATCAAGCTCGGCGACGGCGCGGACTTCCGCGACCGGATCAAACCCCTGACCTTGCCGATTGACGAGGAAGGGGCCTATCTCGTGATGGTTCGCGGCGACGATCTGTATGCCTCGGGCGTCGCGCTGGTCAGTCCCCTGGAGATGGACGTCCGCGAGGAGCCCGCCGCCGGCCGGGTCCGGGTCACCGTCCGCGACGCGAAGACGCATGAGTTTATTCCCAAGGTTCTCGTCAAGGTCATCGGCACGGGCAACCGCGCCTTCTTCGGCGGCGAGACCGACCTTCGCGGCGTCTTCGTGGCCGAAGGGGTTGTCGGTCAGGTCACCGCCGTCGCCCGCCGCGGCGCGGGGCAATACGCCTTTTATCGCGGCTCCTCGAACACCTCAACGGTCCCACCCGTTCCCGCTGTTGCCTTGCCCGGTCTCTTAACCCAACCTGGCGGCGGTCAATCGCTCGAAGAAAACCTTCGCATGCTCAACTGCACCAACCAGGACCGCCAGCTTGAGCGTCTCAAGCAGCGCTATTCCCGCCCCGACAACGCCCCCCAGGGTGTCCAGGTCGAAGGCGTCCGCTAGTCGTTCCTTTCTCGGAAAGGCCAGAGGGGCAAAGGACAGAGGTCAGAACGGATCATGTCCTTTGGCCTGCTCCCCATTTCTTGGTCCAGGGATAATGGGAATCACGGGTGCGGTTGTTCATCAGGTGGTGGCTCAATCGGGGTCGCTTCGATCGGCACGTACCTCCCTTGGGTGGCCGCGAACTCGGTCGGGGTCTGGTAGCCCAGGGAACTGTGCGGGCGTTCCGTATTGTACTCCTCTTTCCAGAACGCGCCCAACGCCCTGGCTTGAACTTCGTTCTCGAACTCCTCGCGGTCCAGGAACTCGTCGCGGAGCTTGCTGTGAAACGACTCTGCATAACCGTTCTGCCACGGGCTCCCCGGCGCGACGTACAATGTCCCGGAGCCGGTCAACTCCAGCCAACTTCGCACCGCCAGGGCCGCGAACTCCGGCCCGTTGTCGCTGCGGACCCGATGGGGCGGGCCGCCGCGACGCGCGGCAACCTCGGCCAGGATCACCTGGATTTCCTCGGCGGTCATGCCTCGACGCGCCTCCAACGCGAGGCATTCACGAGTGTACTCATCAACCAGACTCAGCCATTTCAGGCTCCGCCCATCACTTGTACGATCAAAGATAAAGTCCCATGTCCAAACATCGTCTTTACCACGCGACGGGCGGACGTGACAGGCGTTCGCGTCCTGGCCGTGCGACCGGCGGGGCTTGGAATTCGCCCTCGGCCCGGCCAGTTTCAGCCCCAACTGACGCCAATGGCGACGCACCGTCTTCTTGTTGACCGACCAGCCTTCGCGGACCAACAGCGCCCAGATCCGCCGATATCCGTACCGCGGGTGCGTGCCGGCGAGCTCCTCGATCCGTCGCGCCAACGCCACCTGTTCGTCCCGCGCGACGGGCGTGTACCGGAGGCAGGACCGGGACAGGCCCAGCGTCCGGGACGCGCGACGTTCAGATACGTTGAAGTGATCACTTACCTCGGTAGCGATCAATCGGCGGCGGGCGGCAGTCATGGCTTTTTTTTCAAGGCCTCCTGTAACATGCGACGGTCCAGGGCCAGTTCGGCGACGAGGAGCTTGAGCCGGCTGACATCGGCTTCGAGTTCGGACACGCGAAGTTGTTCGGCGGTGACGGGGTTCTCCTGGAGGGCCTTCCAACGGTAGTAGGTGGTCGTCGCGTAGCCGGCCTTGCGGCAGGCCTGGTGAACATTTAGACCGGCGTCAAGGTCGGCCTGAACCTCTCGGAGGGTCTTGGCAATCTGGTCCGATCCTGGTCGTTTTCGCATGGGTCGCTCCTGGCTCTCTGCCAGTTGTACGATTCCCATTAAGACTGGACCAGGTTTCGGGGGGCAGGCCATCATGGCCTTTGCCCTTTGTCCTTTGCCCTTTGCCCTTTGTCCTTTGCCCTTTGTCCTTTGTCCTTTGCCCTTTGTCCTTTGCCCTTTGTCCTTTTTAAGAACGAACCCGCCTCAGCCCCCCACGTCATGTTAAACTACCGATCCTCCTGGCAAGACCGCCTCTGCCCCGCGATCCGGTAATGATGACGACAATATCAACGACACCACCACAGACATCCCGACGCACCTCTCTGGCGATCGATGCAATTCTGGCGATGATCGTGTTCATCGGCTGGGCCTGGCACGCCTTTCGGATGATCTTTCACCGCCTAGAATGGTATGACTGGGTCGCCTACGCCCTGCCCGCGGCCGACTGGGTCGAGCGCGGGGTTCTCGGTACGCCGCAGCTTGGCCCGCAGTTCCATTTTGATCGGACCTGGCTGTTCAACGCGCCACTGATGGGCGCGGGTCCCGCCCCCTTTTACGCGCTTCTGGGAACGGGCCGGATCAGCTACCTGATCGGCCTCAGTCTCTTCGCCCTGCTCAATCTCGCCGCGTATACCTGGGTGATCCGCAAAGCCTTGAAGCTTCCCGGCCTGGCGCTCAGCCTTTTCGGCGCGATGGCGATCCTCGGGAACCGGATCTATCTCTCCTCGTACGCCAACCAGCGGTATGACCTGCTCGCCTACGCCGCGATGCTCCTGGCCTTCGCACCCGAATCAACGTCAACGTCGAGGCCGAATGCCGCGCCCGCCTGGTGGCGCTGGGCGCTTGCCGGGCTCTTGCCGCTGCTTCACCCCGCGCTCGTGCCGGCGAGCCTTCTCTGGCTGGCCGTCGAGATCGCCTTGATGCTCAGAAACACGCGCCGCCGTTCGTCGATGGACGACGTGGAAACACCCGGTCGCATTTCCCCCGTCGGCCCGATCCTCTTCGCTCTCTTCTGGATCTTGACCGCCTGCTGGTATGGCCGATCCGAAGGCTTAAACAGCCAGTTCCTTCCCCACCTTCGGTTTCACTCCGCCCGCACGGCCGAGGGCTCGAACGCCGGCCGGATTTTTGACACCGTCTCGGCCTTCCCCTTCGCCTTTCCGACGCTGGCGACCACCCTTTTGATCGCCGCCCTGGCGCTCGGTCTTGTCCTGGCCTTTCGACGCGTCTCGATCCGAATTGTGCTCCCGGCCGTCCTGATCGTGGGCGTCGTCGCTCTTGACCTCCTCCGGGGCTTCTCCTACTGGGGCTTTTACCTGCTCGGCCTCGCCCCCTGTTTTCTCTTCGCCTTTGGCGATTCGCCCCGCCCGCGCCGCCTGGCCCTCGCGGTCGTTCTCACCTTCGCCGCCGCGCAAACGGCCGTGGCGCTCCGGCTTGACCGTTCCGTCCGTGCCAGTCTCGCCGATCAAGGCGAGGCGATCGCCTTTCTCGTCGCCGAGACTCAGCCCGGCGAATCCATCGTCGTCGGCCCCCCTTTCCTTCTCGCCTCGGCGCCTCGATCCTTGCCCGACGGCCGCCACGTTCTTTACGTCCTTCCGCAACCCTTCTATCTCCTCGATTTCGACCGCGACCTCTACCGTTCTCAGATCGCCGCGCAAACCACGACCTACATCGGCCAGGCCGATTGGTTCCACCGGATCACGATCGGCGGCGGCCTCGGCCAGGCATCGGCTCCGCTTTACGATCACGATCCGGTCGACGTCCACAAAACCCGCTTCTTCGGCGACGACGTCATCATCGCGCATCGCCGCGGCCCAGGATCAACAACCCAGGCGCCCGCCGCTATCTCCCGTCCCTGAGCGTCTCGGCCAGCCGGGCGCGGTCGGGCGTCTGCCAGACCCGAATGCCCGACTTCGTCGTCGGTCGCGTGGCCGAGGCGGGAATCGGCGGTCCAAGCTGGCCGATCCGCAGCAAATGCCCCGGCCGAAGCGCGGGCGCCGCGGCCTTCAAGACCGTCACCACCCCCGCCACATACGCCGCCGCGTTCGACGAACCCGACGAAACCTCGCCGTCACTGAAATACGCCCGCGAGTCTTCCAGGATCACGTCGGGCTTGACCCGTCGATCCACCGTCGGGCCAATCGACGACGACGGGTCGGAGTCGCCGACGGTCAACACCAGGGGATGATCGGCCGGCGGATAAATCTCCCCCTCGCCGCTGGCATCCAGAAACTCGATCGCCTGCCTCGGCTGGTCTCCCTTCGGCGAGACATACGCATCGCGGCTCGCCGTGACGAGAATCCGAATTCGATCCGCCGAGGTGAACCGACCCGACTTGGCGCGGACCCGAATCCGGTAACAATAATTCGGGTCCGAGGCCACCTCGGGACTCGCCGGCAGGTTCAACAAGACCACGCGCTCGCGCGGATTCCTCGTCTCGTTCGGCCCTGGCTCCCTCGAACCCGAGACCTGCAACTTCGTCGCCGCGCCGACGCGTCGGCCGGTCCAGTCCTCGACGTAAAGGTCGAGATCCTTGTCGGTTCCGGCGTCTTCCTCGTCGTGGTAGTCGTTCCAGGTCAGCGTGATCGTGACGATGTTCTCATCGACCCTGTTCCGAAACCGCAGCGAGGCCACGTCCGACCCGTTTCGAAGCCGGAGATAGCCGTCATTGAGAACATGGACCCCGCCTTCATAGACGCGATGACCGTAGTTGCCCGCCGCGTTGATCCAGAGGATATCCGCCGCCAGGGCGTCGTCAACGATCCGGTCGATTGGCCCCCGACCGTTGCCGCTACCGCCCCCTTCAAAGGTCCCGCTGAAGAGGATGACGTCGACCTTCTTTTCGATCGCGTACCGCACCGCGCGGCGGAGCATCGTCGGTCCGTTGGCGTTGAGCAGAAAGAACTTCGGTCCGGTCGGCCTCGACCCGGCCACGGCCCAGATAATCTGGGCCATCACTCGACCGTGCCTGTTGAACGGGTCAAATCCCTTCCGAAAATCGGGGTCGCCGAGATGAAACTTTCTAACGAAATCCGGGTCGTAATGCTCGACGATCTCCGCCGAAGCGGGCAAGTACGCTCGACTCGTCCCGATCCCCTCGAACCCGTAATCGAGCACGGCCACCTTGATCGCCTCGACCCCGGCGATCCCCTGATAATCCTTCACCAGGCCCAGACGCGTCCGAACGGCCTGAACGTCGACCATGTGCGACGCCGTCGGCCGTTCTCCGGTCGCATTCACCCGAACCGCCGACTGCGCCCAGCCGACCCGCCCCAGGCCAGGCGCAGTTACCAGGAACAACAAGAGCCCGCCCGCCAGCCCTTTCCGCGCCCGCAAGGTGATGTTCTCCGGCCGAACGGGTCAACAGCCCCTCGTTAATCTCGACCGATTCTTACCAGCACCCCCCAAGATACCCAAAATTCATGTACGGCGAGTACGAAGCCACCGACAGATAACCACCGCCGTAGCCGCCCCCATATCCACCATAGCCGCCATATCCGCCGTAGCCGCCGCCATATCCACCGTAGCCGCCGTATCCACCGTAGCCGCCGTAGCCGCCGCCATATCCGCCGTAGCCGCCGCCATATCCGCCGTAGCCGCCATATCCGCCGTATCCACCGTAGCCGCCGTATCCCAGACCCAGACCGTAACCAAGGCCATACCCCAGGCCGAGCCCGAACCCGAGGCCGCCGTATCCAAGGCCATAACCGCCGTAGCCACCATAGCCGCCGTAACCGAATCCTCGGCCGTAGCCGCCGTAACCGCCGTAACCAAAGCCTCGGCCAAAGCCGCCATAACCGCCGTAGCCGTGACCGAATCCGCCGTATCCGCCGCCGAATCCGCCGTGATGGAATCCGCCGAATCCGCCACCGAATCCGCCGTGATGGAACGCCTGAACCGGGCCTTCGGCGTCCAGCTCGCTGGACTTCGAGTCCGCGGATTTTTGATCGAGACTGGTCAGGCTCGTGGCCTTGACCGCGGTTTTCTCCGAGCGGACGGCGGCCTTATGATTACCATATTCGCCGTCGAGTTCGCCCGCGCTCAGAGGTGATGCCAGAAGCAGAAGCGCCGCCAGGCCGCTGATGGAACGGATCATGATTCCCTCCTCACAACCGGCTGAAACACTCATATCGTCGATCTCTTTCGATTCTATCGCTTGACCTCCTCCTCGGGAATCGCCCGCCTCGGAATTTCCCGCCCCAGGGTTCCCCGTTTGCCTCCCGGTGACAGGATTTTGAACGGGACCGATTCCCTGTCCAACCCCTTCCGTCTCCCTCGATGATACTGACACTGGGCCCTTGCGCCCTCCGCTCTGTGACAATCCGGACCCCGCCCGACTCCCCGGCGCTCTCCCTCTCCGAATTTTCCGACCGGGACACGTCCTCGCTTCACCCGCGCGTCGCGCCGCGCGACACCCGGCGACGATTGGCCTTCTTTTCGAAACGAACCCAATCCCTGAACGCCCCGCGTTCCGCTTACCCCCGGTGTTCAACCCTGACCGTTGCAATCTTTGCCCTTTGCCCTTTGCCCTTTGCCCTTTGCCCTTTGCCCTTTGCCCTTTGCCCTTTGCCCTTTGCCCTTCTCACAATCCCTCAACCATTCCCTCGGTCATCGGTCATTTATCCCTGAAAACAGCCACCCTGAAGGTTCTCCTCCGCGAATCGAAGCCAATCGCCTTGCCAGCGCAAAAACGTCGAGTGTCGCGCAGCGCGACACCCCGTCCGTACCAAACGAAGCCAACAAAGGACGCCCCCAGGGACGTCAAAAGCCCGGGAACTCGCCTAAAAATGGCCTTCGCCCCGTCGCGCCGCGCGACAGTGTAATCGCGCCGCATGGGCCATCCGAGCAAACGAAGCCACCAATTCAAGCCAGAAACAAAGCCAATCGGGCGCGACACCCAGTTTGAGCCGCGCGACACCCCGCCTGAACCAAACGAAGCCAATCTTGCGGAATCTGGGCAGGATAGATCGCCCAAAATCTTAGCCGATTCCTTGCGTATCTTGCCTATTCCCACTCAATGGTGCCCGGCGGCTTGCTGGTGACGTCATAAACAACCCGGTTCACGCCTTTCACGGCGTTGATAATCCGGGTCGAAGCGCGGGCGAGAACGTCGTGAGGGAGACGCGACCAGTCGGCAGTCATGAAGTCGTCCGTCTCGACCGCGCGGAGGGCCACGGCGTTTTCATAAGTCCGGCCGTCGCCCATCACTCCGACCGATTGCACGGGCAAGAGCACCGCGAACGCCTGCGCGACCTGACGTTCCAGACCGGCACTTTTCAACTCGTCGAGAAAGATCGCGTCGGCCTGGCGGAGAACGTCGAGCCGACTGGCGGTCACCTCGCCCAGGCAGCGCACCGCCAGGCCGGGACCGGGAAAGGGATGTCGCCAGATCAGGCTATCGGGCAGGCCCAGTTCCAGGCCAAGGCGGCGGACCTCGTCCTTGAAGAGGTCGCGGAGCGGCTCGACCAGCTCAAAGCCGAGGTCGGCGGGAAGGCCGCCGACGTTGTGGTGATGCTTGATCGTCGCCGCCGGGCCGTCGGGATCGCCGCCGCTCTCGATGACGTCGGGATAGAGCGTCCCCTGCGCCAGGAACCGGGCCGAGTCGATCGACTTCGCCTCGTCGCGGAAGACATCAATAAAGGTATGGCCGATCCTGATCCGCTTTTCCTGCGGATCGGTCACGCCGCGAAGGGCCTCAAGGAATCGATCCGAGGCGTCAATCACGCGCAGTTCGGCGTCGGAATGAGCACCAAAGGCTTCAGCCACGGCGTCGCGCTCGCCCGAGCGGAGCAGGCCATTATCGACAAAGACACAGACGACCCTCGGCCCCAGCGCCCTCGCCAGCAAGGCCGCGGCGACGGCCGAGTCAACCCCGCCCGAGAGTCCGCAAACGACCCGATCGGTCGTCCCGACCCGGCGCCGGACCTCGTCGACCGACCGGTCAATGAACGTCTCCATCGTCCACGACCTCGGGTTCCCGCAGACCCGGTCGAGGAAGTTCCCCAGGATCAGGGTTCCATACGGTGTATGCGCCACCTCGGGATGGAACTGAAGTCCGTAAAAGGGGCGGGTGCGATGCTTGACCGCCGCCACGGGGCAGGTTGCCGTCACCGCCAGCGGCAGAAAGTCGGGACCCGGCTCGTGAACCTGGTCGCCGTGGCTCATCCAGACGGTCGTCGAATGCGGAACGTCGTGAAAGATCGGATCATCAAGGGCCACGACCTTGCATTCGGCCCGGCCGTACTCGCGCGCCGGCGCCGGTTTGACCAGACCCCCCATCGCCTCGCAGGCCAGTTGCATCCCGTAGCAGATTCCCAGCACGGGAAGGCCCAGGTCAAAGAGCCTCGGGTCGCACCTTGGCGCGTTCGGCTCATACACGCTCGACGGCCCTCCCGAGAGGATCAGGGCCATCGGGTTCAGCTCGCGGACCCGATCGAGGGTCACGTCATGCCGGACGATCCGCGCGAAGGCGTGCCGTTCGCGGACCCTCCTGGCGATCAACTGGACATATTGCGAGCCGAAGTCGAGGACCAAAACCGGTCGCTCGCAGTGGGCCGGGCTTTCCATGTCGGGTGACGAACCTCGCAACCGGGTCTTCTTCCTCTTTCGTCCGCGGTCTCAACGCGTTCTCGCTCAAGACCAAAACGTCAGTCTACCACGCCCCGCGCCCGCCGAGAACCCGGCTCTCCGGATGGTTTTCACGTCAAGAAAGGACCAATGGCCGATGACCAATGGCCAAATTTTGGAACCTTGGTCATCGGTCCTCGATCCTTGGTCATCGATCCTTGGTCCTTGGTCATCTGCTTTAAAAAGCAGGAACCCCGAATCCGGGGCGACCGGGCTACGGTTTCGGACGAAGGGGCGGCATAATCGTCGGGGCGATCGATTTCGAGGGATCAGACGCGGGGATTTGATGTCGGCGGAGACGTTTCAAGGATGGGCCGATCGGGTCGAGCGGCTCTGCCTCGCGGAGCAGGCGCTGGAGGGCGTCGCGCGCGCGATGGGCCTGCACGCGCCGCAAGGGGCCTGGCATGAGGCCCTCTTCGCCAAGCTCAGGCCGCAGCTTGCGCGTTCGCCCTTTCTCGTCGTCGCGGTGACCGGCGGGACCAACACGGGCAAAAGCTCGATCTTCAATAACCTCCTCGGCACGCGGGTCAGCCGGGTCACCGCGACGGCGATGGGGAGCAAGCACCCTGTCTGCATCCTGCCCCGAGGCTTTCGTGACCTCGCCGAGCTGGATCGGGTCTTCCCCGGCTTCTCAGTCCGGCCGTGGTCGTCGGACGAAGACCCGCTGCTCGACACCCCGGAAAACCTGCTCTTTTACCGCGAAGATCCCGGCGGCCTGCTCCCCGATCGGCTCGTTCTGCTCGATACGCCCGATGTCGACGGCTCGCTCTCGGGCCACTGGGAACGCGCCCGGCTCGTCCGGGGGGCGTCCGACGTCCTCCTCGGCGTTCTGACCCAGCAAAAGCATAACGACGCGGCGATCCGACGCTTCTTCAGCGAGGCCGCTCGGGCCGAGAAGGTCGTCTTCGTCGCCTTCAACATGGTCCAGTGGCCCGACGATCAGGACGACTGCGAGCACTGGCTCGACGTCTTCCGCGCCGGCACGGGCGTCAATCCCGAGCATGTTTACGTCGCCCCTCACGACCGCAAGGCCGCCGAGGCGCTCGAACTCCCCTTTCTCGGTCTGGAAGGCACGCCCAAAGATCCAGTTCGCGACCTGGCCGACCTCCATTTCAGCGAGATCAAGGTTCGAACCTTTCGCGGATCGCTCCGCCAGGTGCTCGACCCGGCCGAGGGACTCCCCGCCTTTCTCCGGTCGATCGAGGCCCGCGCGGGAGACTTCGCCGGTGTCAGCTCCGCGCTCGCCGACGGCCTTCGCGTCGAGATCCGCCCGCCGACCCTGCCCGGCCAGATCATCGTCAACGCCGTTCACGACTGGCTTCGGCCCCAGCGTACCCGGTTCGACCGCGCCGTCCACGGCGCTTATGGCAAGCTCGGCCGGCTCGTGCTGACTCCCTTCACCCGACGCGAGTCGGAGGCCGAGGACGACTACAAGAAGCAGGAACTCACCGTCCTCTTCAAGGCCCTCGAAGCCGTGCTCGACCGCCTCGAAGAGATCCGCCGCCTGGGCGATCCCCTGTTAAAGACCGAGCTTGACCGGATTCTCAGCGGCGAGGGGCGCGAGGCCACCTTCCGCACCCTGACCGACCGCCACGCCGCCGCCAAGGTTTTGAGTCTCGGCTACGAGGAATTCATCCAGCAGACGCTCGACCGCTTCCGCGACGACTCTCCGCGTCTGATGAAGACAATCCAGTTCGGCCTGATCGCCACGGCCGCCGCCCGCCCCGTGCTGACGCTGATGATGTTCGGCAGTCCCTTCGTTGCCTCGGAACTGGCCTTCCACGCGATGCAGACCGGCATCCAGGTTGCGGGCGAACTCGCCGTCGGCACGGCGGTCACGGTGGGAACCGAAGGCGCCGCGGCCACCTTGCGAAAGCCGGTCGTGAACCTCTTGACCCGGCTCTTTACCCGGTTCTATGAAGAACGTGCCGCCTTGCTCGTCGCGATCCTCCATGAAAGCGTCCTCGGCCGAGGGATCGACCGCATCGCCGCTCTCTCTCGCGCGGCGACCTGCGCCCCGTTTCTCGAAGCCCGAATGCTCGTCGAGAGCCTCGGCCGCGACCTCGCCTGACCCGCTCCCGAGGATCGGGTGCCACTCGATGACCGATGACCGATGACCGAAACGCGGAATTTCTTGGTCATCGGTCATCGGTCCTCGGTCATCAGGATTTTGCCATTTTCCCGCGTTCTTGAGGTCAAGCCATGAGCACGAACCCGGCGACCGACAAAACCTGGGAGCAGGAATGGCTTCTGGCCGAGTTCGATCGCCTGATGAAGCGGACAACGCTCTGGGCCGACGACGCCCCGCGCTGGCCTCCGTTTGAACAGGCCGCGGCGCTCGTGGAACGGTTCCGACCCCGCCTGAAAGACCTTCACCTGACGCTTGACCGCGTCCTTGTCGTCGGCTTTCTCGGCGGGACCGGAACGGGCAAGAGCACCTTGTTAAACGCCCTCGTCGGCCGTCGGGTCTCTGAAGCCGGTAAGGCCCGGCCGACAACCTGCCGACCGGTCGTCGTCTGTCATCCCGACGTCGACACGTCCTTTCTGCGAATCGAGGCGCTGAGCCCGGAGGTCGAGCCTCGGGTCGTCCGCCTTCCCTTGCCGATGCTCGAACGGATGATCCTGATCGACTGCCCCGACCCCGACACCCAGGACCCCGACGGCCCGGTCGACCACCGCAACCTCGAAGTCCTCCGCCTGATCCTGCCGCGCTGCGATGTGATGATCCACACCGGAACCTCGGAAAAGTACAAGACGAACGCCGTCGCCAAGGAGCTGGTCCGCCACGCGCCGGGGCGTGCCGTGGTTCTCGTCCAGACGCGGGCCGACCTCGATCAGGACATCACCGACGACTGGAAGGTCTTTCTCAAGACGCTCGGCTTCCACGTTCCCGAGTCGTTCCGCGTCAACGGTGAGGCGGCGGTCTCGGCCCAGGAACGCCTGGAAGACCCCGGCGCGGAGTTTACCCGGTTCCGCGACCACCTGAGCGAGAAGCTCGCCGGTCGAGCCCGGCACCGGATCAAGCGGGCCAATTTGCTCGGCCTCTTCGGCTGGCTGATCCGGTCGGCCCGGCACGAATGCGAGCGCGGTCTTGAAGGGGTCTCCGCGCTCGAAGAAACGATCGCCTCGGCGCACGCGACCCTGATCGGCATGGTCCGCGAGCGCCTGGTCTCTCAACTGAGCGCCAACCGTCGGCTCTGGCGGACCCGGCTTTTGCGGCACCTCTGCGCCGCCTGGTCGGGAGGCCCTTTCGCCGGGCTCTTGCGCCTGCTTGAAGGCGCGGCGATGTACTTCCGCGCCCTCGTCCTGACCCGCGCCCGGACGCCGATTCAGGCCCTGATGGCCGGCGGCCTGGTCGTGACCCAGGCCGTTTCGTCAAAACGCCGCGAGCGCAAGGCGGTACGGTCGTGGGTCGCGGGGGCCGAACTGGGAATCTCCGAGGCGCAGTTGATCGCGCAGCGAAGCGCCATCGAGGGGCGGATTCACGACGCCGGTTTCACCGCTCTCTTCGCCGCCAGGGAAGGAAAATTGCGCGACGATCGATCGGCCGAGGAACTCGTTGACGTTGCCCGCCGACTCTATCAACAGGTCGAGGTCGCCCTTAACCAGGCCGCCGAACAGCGCGTGGCGCGCACGGCGGGGCGCGAGCTGCATATCGTCGCCGAGGTTCTCTTCGCCGCGCTGCCGACGTATCTCTTGCTGGTCATGGGCAAGAACTTCTTTTACGATCGCCCGTTCGTGCCGGGGACGTCGCTGCTCGGCGTTGAGTTCTATCTTCAGGCGATCTTCTGGGTCATTCTCTGGGGCGTGACGCTCCGCGCCGGTCTGATCGCGATGCTGAATCGCGGTCTCGACCAGGACATTGCCGCCCTGGTCGATTCGGTCGAGACCGAGGCCGTGCTCGGCCCCCTTTTCTCTGATGCCGCCGAGGTCTGCCGGGCCGTCCGCACGCATGCCGAAGCGCTCAACGAGCTGGAAGGCCAGTTAGACCGCCTCCGCGACCAGATCGGCCGGGTTGAGGAATTCGGCGTCGGCGTCTGGCAAGGACGCGACGGCCAGGCTGTTTTTGACAGCTATCAAGGCGGATTTCCACCCGCCCTTGGTTCCGAGGCGGGCGTCCTGAACGACGCCGTACCCATCTCCGCCACGCTTCCGCTTCCCGTCCGGCAGCCCCTCCGGAACGAGGCCGCGATTCACGTCCAGGTTTCTCGAATTAATGACCAAGAACCGATGACCGATGACCGGCGGAAAAAGATCGAGGATTCTTGATTTTCGGTCATCGGTCCTCGGTCATCGAAAATTCTCAGGAACGTTGCCCGCGGGTCTCTTCTCGGAAATTCGATCCCTCCCAAGGATACGCAAAAATGAATATTCAACGCACCGCGCCGAGTTTCTGGCCCGAGACGTTCGCCATTGAAGGGTCGGCCCTGCCGCTGGTCATCAAGCGGTCGTTGATGGTAACGCTGCTTTCGCTGGCGGTGACAGCCATCCACAAGAACCAGGGATTGCCCGACCTGGGCGTTGAGGTTACTCCGTTCGAGCTGGCCGGCGGTGCCCTGGGCGTTTTACTGGTCTTGCGGACGAACGCCGGTTATGAACGCTGGTGGGAAGGCCGAAGGCTCTGGGGCGGGATCGTCAACCAGAGCCGGAACCTGGCGATCGCCGCCCTTGGCTATGGTCCCGATGACCCTGACTGGCGCGATCGGATCGTCCGGCGAACGGCGGCCTTCGGCCATGCTTCTCGCCTGAGCCTTCGCGGCGAGAAACCCTTGCCAGAGCTGGAAACCTTGCTCGGTCCCGACGACGCCGCGCGGGTCGCCGCCGCCGTTCACAAGCCTTCCGAGGTCGCCCGACTGATCGCCGATTCGTTGCGCGAGGCGCGCGAACGCCTTGGCATGGACGGCTTCAGCCTGATGCGGATCGATCAGGAACGGTCGAGCCTGATCGACCACATCGGCGGTTGCGAGCGGATCTTGAAGACCCCCCTGCCCCGCGCCTATCGGATCGAGATCCGCCGGTTCCTCGTCGTCTTCCTCGCCTCGCTTCCGTTCGGCCTGGTGGATACGCTCGGCTGGCTGACCCCCTTCGTCACCTTTCTGGCGGCCCTGCCGCTTCTCTCGATCGACAAGATCGGCACCGAGCTTCAATACCCCTTCGCCACGTCGAGCCTGAACCACCTGCCGCTCGACGACATCTGCGCGACGATCGAGCACGACCTGCTCGGCATGCTCGACCCCGTGGCCGACGTCAGTCCACGATCTTGACCTTCCACTCGTCCGAGTTCCCCTTCAGCTCCGGCGCATACATCGCCGAGGCCCGCGCCGGGAGTGCCGAGAATGATCCCGGAATCTCCGCCCTGAGCCTGTACGCGACACTGTGTCGGCCCCTCGCCAGCGATCGGACGAAGAACGAGACGCGCTCGTCGCGCAACTCCATGTAGGCGCCGAGCGCATTACCGTTGTAACCGCTGCGAAGGTCGACCGGCTCAAACCCGGCGGCCTTCAGGTCTTCAAAGATCAAATACTCATAATCATTCTTGCTGTCGATCTCCAGTTCGACCTCGACAAGGTCGCCACTCCTGAGCGTCGCTCCTTCGGCCAGGGGTTCGCGTCGGTATTTCTCGACCTTCTGGTCAAGAACCTCGCCGCGCGAACCAGCGGCCTCGGCCGTTTTCTCCTCCTTGACAAGCTTGAACGCGGTCCGGCTCACCTTGACCTCCAGGCCCGCCCGACCGATCGGGTCTTCGAGCGTGAAGTTGGTCAGGTACGCATTGAAGTAAAGCGGCCCCCGGCCCGTTTTGCGGAAGGCCACCTTGTGATCGCCGCCGCCGATCGCCTCGCCCGCCAGGACGAGCGTGCCGTCAAACGTGAAGAGATCCGCCGGGGTGATCTTGACATGCTTGCGCGGCTCGCCGTCAACAATGACATCGACCGCGAGGTCGGGCGCGGCCTCGCCGCTTTCCTTGAGGTATTCAGCAAGCGCCTCGATGCAGATCGCCGTATCGCGGGTTGATTCCCAGTAGGTCGCGTGCTTGCGATTGTTGATGAGATACTTCACCAGTTGCGAGGCCGTCTCACCCTTCGGATCGGTCCGCGCCAGGAGCTTGAGATAATACCCCTGCGCCTCGGTCTCGTTGCCGTACCAGTGCCACCAGGCGTTCGTCTCGGGCATCTTGAGATACGCCGTCTGGTTCTCAGGGTCGCGAACAACGTACTGATCCAGGTTCTTGAGCACGACCGCCAGCTTCTCAACCTCACCCCCACGCGCCCGCAAGGCGAGGCCGAGCATTGCCTTGGCGTACACCGAGAGGTCGTTGCGATCGCGGAAGAGGAAGTCGCGGATCTCGGCGTTCTTGACTCCGGCATCGACGAGAACCATGTCGACGTAGGCGTCGAGGTTATCGGCCTTTTCCTTGAACGGATTCGTTCGCGTCGCCGCGTTTTTGAGGCGTTGAAGCTGGTCGTCCTGATAGGTCTTGAGCCACGCGACGCCCTTTTCGAGAAGGCCGGGGACGAGCGCGACGTCGTTCTCTTTGGCTGTCTGGAGACCGTGAACAACGAGCGCGGTGGTGTGTGGATAGGAATGCTCGCCCCAGCCCGAGAACCATCCCCAGCCGCCATCGCCGACCTGCATCTCGCCCAGGCGTTCGAGCCCGGCCTTGACCATCGTACGGACCTCGGCCTCGTCAAAGACCGGGTTGCGCGGAAATTGTTTCCAGCCTTTTGCCCGATCGGCCGGATCACCGATCTCCTGGGCATTGAGGTTTGTCCGCGTCTTCTGGACGTCCTTGAGGTTAACCCCCAGGTCGCGGAGGACCTTCTGGGTGACGACCGTCGGCAAGAACCGGTTCAGGGTTTGCTCGGTGCATCCATAAGGATAATCGACGAGGTAGGGCAAGGCATCAACCAAGGCCCCGGCGAGGCTTGGCGAGTACCGGATTTCCAGGCGGGTCTCTTCGGGGCGTCGGTCGTCGGGAACGCGCACGGTGATCGACGCGGAATCGGCGTCGGGTCGGATCGCGCCGGCCCAGCTTTCAGTCTTGAGCATGCCGTGGACATAGGCCGGGAACCGCATCTCCATCGCGTCCGACTCTTCATCGGTGATCGCCTTCATCCGCACGACCGCCTCCCCCTCGCGGACGACCTTGACGCGCCAGTCGACGCGGGCCTCCCCCTTCGAATCGACCTCGACCGACTGCGTCGGATCGCCCAGGATTTTGAGACAGGCGCCGTCGACTTCAAGCACGGCGTTGACCGCTTTCTTGCGACCGAGTGCGTTGTGGATATTGGCCGAAAGCACGACCTCATCCTTCTGGACAAAGAACCTTGGCGCCTGCAAGCGGACGAGCAGGTCTTTCGCCGTGACGATCTCGGCCTCGCCCTGACCGACGCGCGTCCCTTGCCCCATCGTCCAGCCCTTGACCTTCCAGGTTGTCAGGCTCTCGGGAAGATCCACGGACACCTCGGCCAGGCCATCGGCCCCGGTCGTCAGCGCGGCGGCCCAGAAGGCGGTATCGGCGAAGTTGGTGCGCACGGTCGGCTCAACCCCGGGCGCGACATCATGGCTCACCATCGCCGATTGTTCCGCGCGCTCCATTTCACCCGCCGGAGCCGCCGCGGGCGCGGGCATGGCGTCCTTCGCTCCCGCCGCGAGCCGCGAGGCGGCCGCACCCGCCTTCATCTTACGACCTCCGCCCCCAAATCCGCCCATGCCGCCACCCATTCCCAACGGCAAGGCGGATGATCCATCAAAGATCATCTGGCCAAAAACCCCCAGGTCGGCCATCTCGATCTCGCCCGATCTCGCGAGCGTGGGCGAGCCGCGATCGAGGTTCGACTCGCCGTTCGGCTGATGACTCCGCCGCCACTTCCAGAAGAAGGCGCGGATCTCCGCGACGTTCGAGCCCCCCGCGATGTAGTCAACAGCCTTGTCATACACGGCCACGACGGTCGATCCCGCGACGGGCTTGCCGGCCGAATCCGTCACCTTGACCTTCACCTTCGCCTTCTGACCCGGCTTGAATCGCTCGGCCGAAGGGGTGACCTCGACGTTCAAGACTCGCTTCTCGGGCGGGACGACGATCTCCTTCAGATCCGAATGGACCTTGCCATTGGCCACGGTCACGGCCTCGACAAAAAGATTCGGCATGTCCTCGCGGAAAATCTCAACCTCGTCCAGCAGGCTCTTGCCCTTCAGCCGGATCACCCTGGGCGCCTCATACACGCCGTTCGACGGGCGAAGAAAGAGCAAGACCGTGCTCTCGGGCCGGTCGGCGTTGACCATCAGTTGAACCTTCTCGCCGGGCTGATATTCCCGCTTGTCGGCGACCAGCTCAACGTCATTGAACCGAAAGCCCGAACCATCAAAACCCGGTCCGATCACGTTGAGAACGTAACCCCCCTCGGCCGACGTCCCCTTGTCGTCGTGAAAGGTGTACGAGAGTCGGAACTGCCCCGCCTCGGCCGCCTTGATCTGCGCGAGAGCCTGCCCGTCGGCGTCGGTCTCGACGTCGTCCCAGGTCTGCGCCACGGCCTCGGTCGCCTTGCCTGTCGGGGCATAACTGACCTTCAAGAGCCTGAGCGTCCCCTTGCCCCGAACCGGCTTGCGGTCGGCGGTTCGCACCGCGAGGTGAGCCCGGATCGTATCCCCTGCGCGATAATAGCCGCGATCGACCCAGGCAAAGACCTTGAACGGCTCACGAGCCGCGAGCACGTCGCCCTGACCGACGACCGTCCGCCGCGAGGCATCCACCACCTCGGCGACGACCTGATACTGGTGATCGGTCTCGCCGTGAACCGCCTTCGCCGCGGCCGTATCGATCTCGACCGCCAGCGTGCCATCAGCCCCCAAAGCCATCTCGGCCTCGGCGACGACCTCGGGCATTTGCTGTTGCCTCCAGCCCGCGAAGCCGATCGGGCTGAGGCATCCCCACCGCGACCAGCCGGGATACCACGTGTAATCGTGGCCGAACCACCAGTAGCCAGGCCCATACAGCCAGTCCCACGCCCCCGGCGGATACCAGCGCTCGGTTGACGAGGTTCGCAGAACCTTGTACTTGACCTTCGCCCGCGCCACCGGTGCGCCGAAGTAATACTTCGCGCGGATCGTCGCCTTGAAGGTCTCGCCCAGCGTGACCGGTTCCTTGGGCGCATCGACGCTCACCTCAAACTCGGGCTTCTTGTACTCCTCGACGCGAAATGTACCGATCTGTTCGGCGCCCGAGGGGAGCTTGACCCGAACCGCGTAAACGCCAAGCGTGGCGTCGCCTGGCAAGGCGACCTCGCCGTCAAACCCGCCAAAGGCGTCGGCCTGGAAGGTCTTTTCGAGGAGTTTCTCTCCTTTCGGGTTCTGGATCTCGACGGGAAAGGGCGTGCTGGCAAAGTCGGACGCCTCGCCCTGATCGTATCGCGTCCGACGCACCCAGACCTTGAACTTGATGGTCGCCCTGGGCCGGTAAACCGGGCGGTCGGTGATCGTGAACGCCTTCACCTGGTCATAAGGCGAGTCGCGCCAGCCGGAATGCCAGACGTTGGAAAATCCCTGAAAGGCGAACCGGCCGTCGTTCGTCCGGGCGATGGCGACCCACTGATAACCGCCGGTTTCCTTGTCCAGAACCGCGAGGCCGTCGGGGCTGGTGAACTCGGCGAGGTCGCGGGTCTCGGTCCGGAACTGGTTGTCCTTGAGGTACTGAACGCGATAGCCAAAGAACTCGACGTTCGCCCGCGCGATCGGTCGGCCGGATACGGCGTCGGCGACGAAATAGAGGGTTGACTCGGCCATCGGCTTCTTGACGATCGCCGTATCGGCCACCCAGGCGATGACGCGCGTGGTGTTGCCTCCGGCCATCGTCGCGGTCACCAGATAAGCGCCCGCCTTTTGCAAGGGGGTGGCCACGGCGACGCGGTCATCGACATGGTTCGGCCTCGGCTTGAGGTCAAGACCCCAGGTCGCGACCTTTCGGCCGATGTACTTCGCCTCATTCTGCTCGACAAGGCGATAGCCGATGTTCGCGAGGTCGGTCTTCTGCCAGTCGAGCGGCCCTTTCTGGGTTTTCAGATAAGCCTTGATGTCGTGGATCAAATTGGGAACGAGAACCTCGAACGCCTGAAAGTCGACGTGGTCGCCGTTGCGGAAGCGGTAATCGAGCACAGCGCCCCGGCCTCCGGGCTGCGTCAGGGTCGGCTCGAAGCGTCCCCAGCGGCCGATGATCTGGTCAAGCCGCTCCTGCTTGGATTTCTGGTTCCCGCCCAGCTTGAGGGCCTCGCGCCAGGTCTTGGCCGCCTTGTTGAATTGCTGGCGATCCTCAAAGATCTGCGCGAGCGACATGAATGCGTTATCGGCCTCGGCGCCCCGGCTCTCGGCCACCTGGCGAAAGAGAAAAATCGGATTGAACTCATCAGGGATCTTGAATCGCTTGACCCCCGTCGCCAGCCGGGCAATCGTCTCGTCGTCGCCGAGCGTCTGAACCGCGAAGGGGCCGGTCTCGATCGGCCTGTCCGCCCCGTCGTCACCGATCGTGAAGCCCGAGTCAGCCAGCGTTCGAACGCCGAACTCCCCAAGCAGGAACGACGCCCGCGCCATTCGTGTCTCATTGACGAGAAGCGGATGAACCTCCGCCGCCTGGGCCAAAGCCCAGCGCCAGCGTTCGCCGTCCGACGTCGCGGCTTCAAACGACCTGGGAAGATGATAATAAACCGGCGTTCCATCCGCCCCGACGGCCGCGCCTCGGGTCTCGCCCGAGGAACCCCAGCCCGGTTCGTAATCGGGAAGGCTGGCGATGTCGGTCAGCGCCTGAAGCCGCCATGCCTCGTGATCGTGTCGACCGGCCATGAGGGTATTGGCCAGCATGATCATGAATCGGCCCGCCTCGGATCGATCGGGCATCTCACGCGCTGTCTTCAAAACATGCGTGAGCACCTGCAAGGCCCGAACACGATCGCGCTCGACCGAACGGACAAAGTCGCCGCCGCCTCGCTTGTTTCCGCGCTCAAACTTGCCCGCGACGAGGAAGCCGAAGTTTTCGACCGTCAGCAGGCTCTCGGCCGCGGCCCTCGCCAGCCTGGGATTCTCGGCATGAGCCTTGATGACCGCCTCGCGAAAGGCGTCAATCTCATCCACCCGGCCGAGCCGTTGAAGGGAGTCCACCGCGAAGGTCAGATCCTGGCCAACGAGCTTGGGGTCGTCTCTGGGATCAATCGCGAGGGCTCGATAGCCCTCAAAGGCGTCCTTGAAGTTGCCCGCATCGTATGCGTTCCTGCTCCCGGCGCGATCAAGTCTTCCGCCCGACCCCTTCGGCACGACAGCGCCCAGGACCATGAGAGCCAGGACCATTGAGGGCACGATGAACGCGGCGGAACGAGGCAGCATCATCGACGTACCCTCCCAGGTCTCGAAGTCAGTCCCCTCAGGATAACGCACGGAATCCCCGGATCTTAGTCCCCACTCACGCGACGACACAAGGCGCGGGCGATTCGTTGGTTGGACGTTGATCGATGTTGTAAAGTTCCAGGAGACCGTTCGAGTACGCAAACACCCGACAATCGCCCTGTCTCCGCGACAATCCGCGCGATCGCGAGACTCACACGTGCAACCGCTTCACCCGCAAATCCGATCCAGAGATCGGCATGACAGTTGCTTCAATCTGGGCCGAAGGATGGATTCCGGACACAAGGCTCTTGACCGCAGTCCGGGTGGATAGGGACGATCCGAGCACCTCGCACCGATCCCTGGACTTCAAAGAGGTTTTTATGAGCCAAGGCAAGAAGAGCAAGAGCACACTGGAGAAGGTGACCACGCCCGTTGTCGATGCCGCGAGCGCCGCGGCGAAGTCGGTCAAGAAAGCGGCCAAAAGTGTCAAGCAAGAGGCCGTCGATGTCGCCGGATCGATCGGCGAGGCTGTCAGCGAGGGAACGAAATCCCTCAAGAAGACCGGCGCAAAGGCTGTCAAGGCCGTGACCGAGGTCCTCCCCGACGCCATCAAGCCCGCCCCCAAGAAGAAGGCCAGTCCCAAGAAGAAGGCCGTCGCCAGGGCCGACACGGCCGTGACCACGACCGCGACCACGTCAAAGCCAAAAGCCAAGGCGAAGGCCAAGACCAGCGCCAGCCCCAAGACAGCGCCGAAGGCCAAGGCCAAGGCCGAGACGGCCAAGGCCAGCGCCTCGCCCAAGGCCACGGCGAAGCGGTCGACGACGAAGAAATGAAATGAGACTCGCCGAAGCAGCGGCCGGGAGTGCGGATTGTGGCCCAGGATCAGCCCAAGCGGCGGAACGACGACGTTTTTGAGTTGCTCGGCAAGGTCGTCCACGACGCCGAGCAACTCTTTGATCAACACATCGACCTGGTTCGGAGTGAGATCCGCGAGGGGTTTCATGAGGTTCCCGTGGCCGTGGCCTCGGTCGCCGCGGGGGCCGCTCTGGTGGCGACCGGCGGCGTCCTCGGCTCGTTGATGCTGGTTCATGGGCTCCACCGAGCGACGCGCCTGCCGCTCTGGGGGTGCTATGGTGTGGTTGGTGGCTTCTTGACGAGCCTCGGCGCCGGTCTCTTGAACAACGGAGCGCGTCGGGCGGCGCGGATCGACCTGATCCCGCGCGAGACGATCGCGGTCCTTCGGGAGGACGTCCAGTGGATCAAGGATCAGGCGAGTCGTCCCCCGAACTAGACGACGCGTTGCAAGAACTTCGCGATGCCATCCATCGCACCCGGGAACGGCTCTCGGGACACCTCGACGCACTCCGCAACCGACTTTTTTACCCCGACTCAATCGACCAACCCGAACTCGAATCCAAACCCGAGGCGATCATGCCCCCCAAGAAAGCAAGCCCGCGTCCCACAACCGCCAAGGCCACGACAAGCCCCAAGCGGAAGGCGTTAACCGACGCCAAGACCGCGACCCCGAAATCCGCGGCGACCGCCAAGACCAAGACCTCCGCGACTCCCGCCCGCAAGACAGCCCCAGCCACCGCCAAATCCAAGACCAAGGCCAAGGCGTCGACGCCCAAAAAAGCCAAGGTCCGCGCAAGCAAGGCGACAGGGCTGGTCGAAAAGACCGAAGAGGTTCTCGACACCGTCCTCGCCGGCGCTGTCATCGGCGCGGTGACGGGCGCCGCCCGCGGCCTCGCCGACGAACCCTCGGCCGTTCCGCCGGTCTCGACCGATCCGAAGGCGATCGCGACGGCCAAATCCAGGAAATCAACGAAGAAACCGACGACCGGCGAGGTGCTCGGCGAGATGGCCTCGGGCGCGGCGATCGGGGCCGTCACCGGCGCGGCGAAGTCAATGATGCCGTCCACGTCCAGGAAGGCTCCGAAAAAAAAGGCGCCAAAGACCAGGAAATGAAGTGAGCCGCAATGGCTTGAATGATCGCGCGATGCCCCATCATCCATCGCTTCCGCTGATCGAATCGTGCGAGGGCTGTGGCGCCTGTTGCCGGGTCGTCACCAGCCCGCCGTTCGTCCGCGTCTTCGGATTGCCCGGCGAGGAGACCTGGGAACGCCTCCGCTGGGATCGCCCCGACCTCATCGCCGAGATCCTCAAGGCCGAGGCCGCCCGACGCTCGGCGGGCCATCCGAGCTTCGGCACCCCCTGTCTCTGGCTTGATCCCGACTCCGGCCGCTGTCTTCACTACGACGAACGCCCGCGAGCCTGCCGCCAGTTTGAACTCGGCGGCGTTGACTGCCGCGACGCCCGCCGACGCGCCCGCATCGGCTGATCCACCGCCTCCCTCCTTCGTGCAATCCCCATCAACCACCGTGCAGCTTGCAAGAGTCGGCAAGACCCGCCGACAGGGGCTTGCGCGCCCCGCTTTTCGTTAACTCCTTCCGATTCCTCGCGTTGCGATCAACCCAAAATGACCGGCACGGACCCTGCAATTGAGCACGGGGCCGAGCGGTTTTTGACCTGATCCCAATGGCAAAAAAAGAGGACGGAGTTCGATGGCGGCTGCAACCCTGGCGCTAGGCGCCCTGGTCTTCACGCTCTTTTTCGGCCTGGTCGCGGTGTGCGACCGGCTCTGACTCGGACGTTCTTCCCCAATCGATCGAGGACGTGTCGCCGTGCTTTACCTGACGTCCGCCTTGACCTTCCTGGCCTTGATTTACCTCGGTTACGCCATGATCCGGCCCGAGGCGTTCTGAACCGAAGCTTTCGGAGACTTCTCGCCGTGGACCTTTCCAACGCCTGGCTCCATCCCTTCTGGGCCTTCTCGGTGCCGATCGCGGCATCGATCCCACTCGGTTGGTCGATGTTTCGGATGCTCGACCCGCCCGACGACCGGGTCGGCAAGGGGCTTGATGCCCTGCCGATGTTCCTTTGCCGACTCCTCGGCCGACGCCAGCCCGCTCAGATGGACTGGAAGCGCTACGCGTACACCTTCCTGACCTTCAACGCCGCGCTCTTCGTCGTCACCTTCCTGTTGCTCTCACTCCAACAGACCTTGCTGCTGAATCCCGATCACAAGGGATCTCTCAGCGCTCTCGGCTACAAGGACGCCTCGGGCGTCGATCACCCCGGGGCCGACACCGCCGTCATCTTCAACACGGTCTGCTCGTTCGTCACGAACACGAACTTGCAACACTACTCGGGCGAGCAACACCTCTCGTACTTCAGCCAGCTTGGCGGCATCGTCTGGCTGATGTTCGTGACCCCCGCGGCGGGCCTCGCCGTGATGCTGGCGACCCTCCGCGGCCTTCGCGGAGATCGCCACATGGGCGATTTTTACATGGACCTGATCCGGGGCATCGTCCTCGTGCTCATCCCCGTCTCGCTGGTCATTGCGATCGTCCTGATGGGTCTCGGCGTGCCGATGACCTTCGAACCGGCCGCGACCGCCAGGACGCTCGACGGCCCGGCGACGAAGTTCGAGACCCAGACGATCGCTCGCGGTCCGGTCGCGGCGCTCGTGGCGATCAAGCAGGTCGGCACCAACGGCGGCGGCTTCTTCGGCCCGAACACCGCGCACCCGTTCGAGAACCCGAACCCCTGGAGCAACCTGCTGGCGATCGCCTCGATCATCGTCCTGCCAATGGCCTCGATCGTCATGGCCGGACACATGCTCCGAAACAGGAAACACGCGGCCGTCCTCTTCGGCGTGATGCTCGCCTTTCTCGTCGTCGGCGCGATCGTCGCCATCTGGGCCGAGGTCGAGCCGGCCGCGGCAACCTCGGGCGTCAAATCGATTGCCGAAGGCCCCAACATGGAAGGGACCGAGGTCCGGTTCGGCCCGGTGGCCTCGGCGACCTGGGCGGCATTGACCACGGCGACGTCCAACGGGTCGGTGAACTCGATGCACGACAGCCTCAACCCGATCGCCGGCCTTGTGCCGATGGCGATGATGATGCTCAACGTCGTCTTCAGCGGCATCGGCGCGGGTTTTGAAAACATGCTCGTTTACGTCGTCGTGGCCGTCTTTCTCGCCGGGCTGATGGTCGGCCGGACGCCGGAGTATCTCGGCAAGAAAGTCGAGTCGCGCGAGGTGAAGCTGGCGATGTGCGTGATGCTGATTCACCCCATCTTGATCCTCGCCGGCGCGGGGCTTTTCGCGGCAACGCCCTGGGGACAAAAAACCGTGGCGAACCCCGGAGCGCACGGGTTCAGCGAGATCCTTTACGAGTTCACCTCGGCCGCGGCCAACAACGGTTCCGGGTTTGAAGGGCTTGGCGACAACAACCCGGCCTGGAACATCGCCACCGGGGTCGTCTTGCTGCTCGGCCGATTCCCCGCGCTCGTCTTGCCGCTGGCCCTGGCCGGGTCGCTCGCGGTGAAGAAGCGCGTCCCCGAGACGACCGGAACGCTTCGGACCGACAACCTGACCTTCGCCGGAATGCTCCTGGGGACCGTCGTCCTCATCGGCGCTCTCTCGTTCATGCCCGCCCTGGTGCTCGGCCCGATCGCCGATCACCTGGCGACGACCGCGCACGCGGCGACCCCCTGAGCCAACCTGGATTTTCCCGTTCCCTGATCCAGAAACCCGACAAGGAAATCTTTCGATGCCCGTTGAAACCGAGGTGGGCCTGCCCGAGCGGGCCGCCTCTGATGCCCAGGCGTACAAGGTCCAGCGCCGCAAGGCAAAAACGCTCAAGCTGTTTGAACCGGCGCTGGTGAAAAGCGCGACGCGTCAAGCGCTCGTCATGCTCGACCCCCGGCAGATGATGAAGAACCCGGTCATGTTCCTCGTCGAGGTTGGCACCGTGCTGACGGCGATCGTCACGGCGATCTCGATCGCGCAACACGAGCCGACCGGCCCGATCGTCTATCAGGCGACGCTGACGTTCCTGCTCTTCATCACCGTCTTCTTCGCCAACTTCGCCGAGGCCCTGGCCGAGGCACGCGGCAAGGCGCAGGCGAACAGCCTGCGAGCGACCCGCGCGGACACTCCGGCTTTCCGGCTCGATCGGCTCGGGTCCGACGCCGGTCGCATCGTCTCGTCCACGAAACTTCGCGCGGGCGATTACATCGTCGTCGAGGCCGGACAGGTGATCCCGGCCGATGGCGAGGTCGTCGCGGGCGTGGCCTCGGTTGATGAATCGGCGATCACCGGCGAGAGTGCCCCGGTGATCCGCGAGGCCGGCGGCGACCACTCGGGCGTGACCGGCGGAACCCGCGTCCTTTCGGACCGGATCGTCATTCAGGTCACCGCCGAGCCGGGCGCCAGCTTTCTCGATCGGATGATCGCTCTCGTCGAAGGGGCGACCCGCCAGAAAACGCCCAACGAGATCGCCTTGACGATCGTCCTGGCCGCCTTCTCGATCATCTTCCTGATCGTCACCGCGTCGCTTTATCCGATGGCCCGCTACTTCAACCTGACGCTCGAAATCCCGACCCTGATCGCGCTTCTCGTCTGCCTGATTCCAACGACCATCGGCGCTCTTCTGGCGGCGATCGGGATCGCCGGGATGGACCGCGCCCTCGTGGCCAACATCGTCGCCAAGAGCGGCAAGGCCGTCGAGCTTGCCGGCGACATCGACACCCTCTTGCTCGACAAGACCGGCACGATCACCATCGGCAACCGCAAGGCCACCCACTTCGCGCCGCTCGGCGGGGCAAGCCCGCGCGAGGTGGCCCGCGTCGCCGGTCTGGCCTCAATGGCCGACCAGACGCCCGAGGGCAAGAGTATCCTCGAACTCGCCCGCCAGCAGTCGGCGCTTGACGGCGAGGCGCCCGAGGGCTGCGCCTTTGTCGAATTCACCGCGCAGACGCGAATGAGCGGCGTGAACCTTCCCGACGGCTCTCGACTTCGCAAGGGCGCACCCGACACCGTGGCCCGTTACGTCGTCGAACAAGGGGGGATCACTCCCGACGGCTATCAGAAGGCGGTCGACGCCATCGCCTCCAGTGGCGCGACGCCTCTGGCCGTGGCCGACGATGACCGCCTGATCGGTGTCATCAAGCTGGAAGACATCCTCAAGCCGGGCATTCAGGAGCGGTTCGCCAGGCTCAGACAAATGGGCCTGCGCGTGGTGATGGTCACCGGCGACAACCCCTTGACCGCCGGCGCCATCGCCCGACAGGCCGGAGTTGACGACTACATCGCCCAGGCGACTCCCGAGGCCAAGCTCGCCTATATCCGCAAGGAACAGGCCGAGGGCAAGCTCGTCGCCATGATGGGCGACGGCACCAACGACGCCCCCGCGCTCGCCCAGGCCGATATCGGCGTGGCGATGAACTCGGGTACCCAGGCCGCCAAGGAGGCCGGCAACATGGTCGACCTCGACAGCGACCCCACGAAGCTCATTGAGGTCGTCGAGATCGGCAAGCAACTGCTGATGACCCGAGGCGCGCTGACGACCTTTTCGGTCGCCAACGACCTGGCCAAGTATTTCGCCGTGATTCCGGCCATGTTCATCGTCACCCTGCCCGAGCTGAAGGTTCTTGACCTCATGGGCCTGGCATCCCGGGGCGGCGCGTACTCGGCGATCCTCGCGGCGGTGATCTTCAATGCGATCATCATCCCGCTCCTGATCCCGATCGCCCTCAAAGGGGTCAAGTACCGGCCCGTCGGCGCGGCCTTGTTGCTCAGAAGGAACCTCTTTCATTACGGCCTCGGCGGCGTGATCGCGCCGTTCCTCGGAATCAAGCTCATTGATCTGGCGATCGACCCCTTGCTGGCGCTCGTCGGGATCGTCTGAATCCGCATACAGGTTTTGCCAATCCATTCTGAAGGACAACGGACCATGATCCGCGAGACCGTGAATGCCCTGTTGGCCTGCGTTTTGAGCTTCGCCCTCTGCGCCGTCGGTTATCCGGCGGCGGTCTGGGGAATCGGCCAGCTTGCCTTTCCGCGACAGGCGGAAGGAAGTCTCATTTACGGGCGCGACCGAACCGTGATCGGTTCGGAGCTGATCGCCCAGCCGTTCGCGTCGGCGAAATACATCGTTCCCCGCCCCTCGGCGGCCGACTACAAGGCCGATGCCGCGAGCGGTTCCAACCTGGCGACGACCAACCCCGACCTCCGCGCCCGAGTCATTGAGCGAGCCAATGCGCTCAAGGCCACCGAGGCCGAGCCGGTTCCGGTTGATCTCGTCACGGCCTCGGGCGGCGGCCTTGACCCGCATATCAGCCCCGAGGCGGCCCGCTATCAGGCGGCCCGAGTGGCCGAAGCCCGCATGGTGCCCGTCCGTCAGGTCCGATCGATCATTGACCGACACATTGAGCGCTCCGGCGCGTGGATCGGCGCGCCGCCTCGCGTCAACGTCCTGCGGCTCAACCTCGCCCTTGACGCCGAGGCGCCTGGGCCTCGACCGTGATCGAACAGAATTCTTTTCAAGAATGACCGAGGACCAATGGCCGATGATTAAAAATTCCGAGGCAAGATCCTCGCCGATTCTCTCGTATTCCTGATTTTTTTACTCGGTCATCGGTCATCGGCCCTTGGTCATTTCTTAGAGAGAAAACATCGCCGAAGCCGAAAGCCGGGTGCTGGCCACGATCCTCGGCCTTGCCTACAATCGCGGGTGGCGCCGCCCTGGGTTCCCCTCGCGGGTCCAAGAAACGCCGAAATGGGGTTCATCGGGGCGGTCGCGGACAGAACGACAACGACAACGACATTGAGGGGATCGGCGCTCGGGCGTCGGTCCCGACCCCGATCGATCCTGGAGCATCCCGTGCCAACCCGTCTTCATCCCCGCCGGTCCTGGTGGCCGACGGCCCTGCTCGCCCTGCTGGGCCTGGGCTTCGCCTCCTCATCCTCGGCGGCCGACAACCCGCGGATTTATACGCAGGCCCCCGAGGTCGCCGAGTCCGAAGTCCGCGGCGAACCGACTCCCGAGCCGGCAAAACCGGCAGCCAATGAGGCACTCAAAGGGGGTCCGGTCCCGTCGTGGATCTGGGCGCCAAACGGACAGGATCGGGCCTTCCTCAAGACGACGTTTGAAGGCGGGTCGAAGGAAGCCCGACTCAAGGCAAGCTGCGATAACCACGCCGTGATTTATCTCAACGGCAAGCGCGTCGCGACGGCCGACGACTGGCAGGCTCCGGTTGAGGCCGACGTTCAGCGCCTGATCCAGCCGGGCCGCAACGAGCTTCTCGCCGACGTCCGCAACGATGGCGGTCAGGCGGGATTCATTCTCAAGCTCGCCCTGACGGATTCGAACGGAACGACCCGCCACGTCGTCACCGACGCCAAAAACTGGAAGGCCCTCGACCGCCGCGACGCCGAGGACGGCGAAACCCCGAAGGTCGTCGGTACGCTGGGCGATGCCCCCTGGGGCGATGTCTTCTCGCAAGAGAGCCTGGCGGGCGGAAGGCGCGGAATCTTCGAGCTAAGGCCCGGATTCAAGGTCGAGCGGCTTTTCGTGGTTCCGAAAGACGAGCTTGGGTCGTGGGTCTCGATCACGTTTGACCCGAAAGGGCGGCTGATCGTCAGCGACCAGGGTAAGAACGGCCTCTGCCGGGTCACGCCCCCGCCGATCGGTAGCAAGGCCGAGACGAAGGTCGAACGGCTCAAGGGCTCTCTCACGGGCGCCCACGGAATGCTTTACGCGTTTAACAGCCTGTATCTGACGATCAACGAAAGTTCCAGCCCCGGCCTCTATCGAGCCCGCGACACCGACGGCGACGACCAGTTTGACGAGGTCGTCAAGCTCAAGGCGATCCGGGGCGGCGGCGAGCACGGTCCGCACGGCCTCCGGCTCTCGCCCGACGGCAAGTCAATCGTCATGGTCGCCGGCAATCACACGCTCCCGCCCGAAAATTTCCAGGCCAGCCGGTTGCCGTCGAACTGGGGCGAAGACCAGCTCTTGCCGCGCCAGTGGGATGCCAACGGCCACGCCCGGGGCATTCTCGCCCCCGGCGGCTGGATCGCCAAGACCGATCCAGAAGGGAAGACCTGGGAGATCCTCAGCGCGGGCTTCCGCAACGCGTACGACATCGCTTATGACGCCGAGGGGGAACTCTTCGCGTATGACTCGGACATGGAATGGGACATGGGCATGCCCTGGTATCGCCCGACCCGAGCCGTCCACGCGACGAGCGGCAGTGAGTTCGGCTGGCGAAGCGGCACCGGCAAGTGGCCGACGTATTACGTCGACAGCCTCCCGCCGATGGTCAACGTCGGCCCCGGCTCGCCCGTCGGCGTGACCTTCGGCCACGGCGCGAAGTTCCCGGTGAAGTATCAAAAAGCCCTCTTCGTCTGCGACTGGACCTTCGGCACGATGTACGCTCTTCACCTCACGCCCGACGGTTCCACCTACAAGGCCGAGAAGGAAGAGTTCCTCGCGCGAACCCCCTTGCCCTTGACCGATAACGCCGTCGGACCCGACGGCGCGTTGTACTTCACCGTCGGCGGCCGGGGGACCGACTCGGAACTTTACCGGGTAACCTACGTCGGCACCGACTCGACCGATCCGGTGAACCGAGAGACCTCGAACTTCGCCGACATGCGCCAGCTTCGGCGGTCGATTGAAGCCCTGCATTCGCGGTCGAAGAACCAGGCCGAGGCCGTCAAGATGGCCTATCCCTACCTCGGCCACGCCGATCGGTTCATCCGATACGCGGCGCGGGTCGCGCTCGAACACCAGGACGTCACGCTCTGGCAAGACAAGGTGCTCGCCGAGCGCGACCCGGAAACCCTCATCACCGGCGCCGTGGGCCTGGCCAGGCAAGGGGATAAGTCGCTCGAAGGAAAACTCCTCGACGCGCTCAATCGGCTTGACTTCGCCAGCCTGACCGAAATCCAGAAGCTCGAACTCCTGCGGGCCTGGTCGCTCGTCTTCATCAGGATGGGCGAGCCCGATTCCGAAACGGCGGCCCGGCTGGCGAAGACGCTCGATGCCTTTTACCCGGCGAAGACCGACGCGCTCAATCGCGAGCTTTGCCTGATGCTCGTTTACCTCAAGTCGCCCAGGGTCGTCGCCAAGACGATCGCCCTGATGCGGCAAGAGGGACAATCCGAATCGGGTCCGGAAAAAGAGCTTCTGGCGAGAAATCCGGGCTATGGCGGATCGATCGCCCAGATGCTCGCCAGCAAGCCCGACAAGCAAAAAATAGACTACGCGTTCGTCCTTCGGAACGCCAAGACCGGCTGGACGCTCGATGACCGCCGGTTCTACTTCCAGTGGCTTGCCGACGCCTGCCAGAAGTGGAGCGGCGGGGCAAGCTTCAAGGGCTTCCTCACGAATATCGATAATGATGCCTTTGACAACGCGAGCGAGTCAGAGCGTCTGGCCATCGAGGCCACCGGCGCCCGACAGCCCTACCGCGCCCACGACCTGCCCAAACCGAAGGGGCCGGGGCATACCTGGACCATCGCCGAATTGCTGGCGCTCTCACCCACCCAGCAAAAGGGGCGTGACTTCAAGAATGGCGAGCGGACGTTTGCCGCGGCCCGATGCGTCGTCTGCCATCGGTTCGGCGGCGAAGGAGGCGCGACCGGTCCCGACCTGACCCAGGCCGCGGGCCGGTTCGGCATCAAGGACCTCGCCGAGGCAATCGTCGAGCCGAGCAAGATCGTTTCCGATCAGTATCGCGCCTCGGTCGTCGCGACCGACTCGGGCCAGGTCGTCACCGGCCGGATCGTCAACGACTCGGGAAAGTCGCTCATCATCGTGGTCGACCCCGAAGACTCGTCAAAGGTCGCCGAGATTCCCAAGAATCAGGTTGACGCGGTCAAGCCGTCCACTGTTTCCCTGATGCCCGAGAATCTCCTCGGCCCGCTCAACAAAGATGAGGTGCTCGACCTGCTCGCGTACCTGCTCTCGCGCGGAAACCCGGGCGACCCGATGTTCCGCAAGTAAAACGGGTTGCAAGCCAACGGCCTCCGCGGGTTTCGGCTCGCGGGGGTCGGCCTCCGGCGTATTCATTGGAGATTGGAACGTCCTCCGGTCGATTCCTCCCGATGATGGATCGGGCAGGCTGGTATCGAGACCGGAGGACGTTCGTGATGTCGTCAAACCGTAAAACCCGTACGAACGTCAACCTCTCGATGGAGCGGCTTGAAGACCGAGTCGCTCTGTCGGGGATCACGGCGAGTGCGGCCTCGAATCCGGCCAACGGAACAGCGACTCCGCCGATCCAGCCGATCATCGCCGCGCCGGTGAACCAGACGATCGCCGTCCTGAACGCGTTCCAGAAGGCGTATCAGAGCCACCCTGGCGAGGCGAATTACAACCCCGCGCTTGACGTCAACCACAACAACCAGATCGCCCAGACAGACGGCCGGCTCTTGCTCCGCGAGTTGCCCGCGTTGAGCCCGAAAATCCCGCTGACGGTGACGGTCTCGGTCGCCCCCCAGGATCAGGCCCCCGGCAAGCACGGCACCAACCTGGGGGGGGCCACATACAAGCAAACCCCGACGATCATCGGCCACACGACCCCCGGTGCTCTGCTCTTCACAGGAACCGGGACGCTCGACCTGAAGATACGCGGCCCCGTGATCGTCGCCGACGCGCAGGGCAACTTTTCGTTGAAGATGAGGCAGGTTGACGGATTCAACAACCTCGACTTTCTGGCCGTGGATGCCTATGGCCAGCAAACGCTCAGGGCCTTCCCGATGCTCTGGCTGGGCTACGGGGCGTACGAAGCCGCACACCCCAAGATTACCTGATCCGCGTCGCTCACGATCGGCTCCGAGTCGGCAGGAAATCGGTCACCACGGCGGCCTCGTGTTCCAGTTCGGCGGCAATGGCGGTGAGCCGGTCCTGAGCGTGATCGTCAAGGTAGAGGTTTTGAACGATCGACCAGGTCTCTCCGTCTTCGGTTCGAACCGGAACGCTGAAGACCAGGCCCCGAGCAATGCCGTAGCTGCCATCAGAGACGACCGAGACGCTAAACCAGTGTTCAAAGGGCGTGGGAATCGTCAAGGCTCGCACCGTGCCGATGATCGCCTGCGCGGCCGACGCCGCGGGGGAAACTCCCGCCCGGATGTCATGAATGGCCTGGCCACGTCCGGCGACGCCCGGTTCAAAGACGTTGCGAACCCAGTTCTCGTCGTGGATCACCTCGTGCGCGGGGCGATCACCGATAAAGCTGTTGTGAAAATCGGCGAAGATCGAGGGGCCGTGGTCTCCCCAGGCGGTCACGCGCGACACCTGATCGACCGTCACGTCCGCCTTTCGGGCGATCAGGGCACGGCCCCGGTTCTGGTCAAGGCGTGTCATCGCGAACCAGTGATCCACCGGAACGTCGCGCGCGGTCGTCTGGGCGATCAGGCAATTCGTGTTGCACGGGTTGGCGACGACCAGAATCCGCGCATTCTTGGCGGATTCGTTGATCGCGCGGCCCTGAGCCAGATAAATCGGCGCATTGGCCCGCAAAGCCTCGGATCGATTCATTCCGGGGTGAAACGGGGCGCTTCCGATCAGGATCACCCAATCGGAACCCGCGAAGGCCTCGGCCGGGTCCGACGAGGCTCGCACCGATTGGAGCAAGGGGAAGCAGGCGTCCTCCAGCTCCATCATGGTGGCTTCAAGAATCGGCAAGGAGGCGGGGGCTTCAAGGAGACTGAGGGCGACCGGTCGGTCTGGCCCGAACATCCCCCCGTTTGCGATCCGGAAGAGCAGCGAGTAGCTGATACGCCCCGCTGCCCCGGTCACCGCAATCCGGATCGGCTCGGTCATGGCATAGCTCCCTTAATTAAAGGGGAAATCCCGGTCAACGCCCACGCCGCGCCTGGGCAAAGATCCCATCGCCGCGAGCGTCATACCGGGCTCGTCTTGGTCGTTCGGGCGTCTCTCAAGAGTACCACCGGCAAACGCCCGCGTCTCCCATCCGGCCCGAATTGCCAGGAGAATGGCAAAGTCCCGATGATTAAGGACTAAGGAGTTGGGCAAGAATAACTTGACAGATTTCGGAAGTCGCTGCTCTTGTTCAAAGCGATTCAGCGAAGTTTGTCCGACAGGTTATTCTTGCCCGGCTCCTAATGCCCGAAAAATTCCGTCCCTTGGTCATCGGTCCTCGGTCCTTGGTCATCGAAGAGACAGTCTTTGCAATCTTCCTGCCCGAATTGCCCGGAGAATGGCAAAGTCTCGATGACCGATGACCAATGAATTCCGCTTTTTGGCCCTCGGTCGTCGGTCATCGAAGAAAACGACTTTGCAATCCTCCCGCCCAAATTGCAGGAAACGGACCGGCTCGTCAGGGCGAACCAAAGTCGTCGCCGCCGGTCTTCGGGCGGAAGAGGCCGTGACAGCTCGTGCATGAGTTGTCGAGGTCTTTCAAGGCCTTGCGGACGCCGTTGTAATCGTTCTTGCGAGCGACATCGGCCATTTCCCGCGAGGCGGCAAGGCACTGGTCGGCGTATTCTTCCCACTTCGATTGCGGCTTCTTGAGTTTCTCGGCCGGCTCGGTGTAACCGCGCGTTTCCTTGGCGAGCTTGACCAGGTCTTCCGCCCCGGTGACGATCGTTTTCCCCCCGGCCGACTTCCTGAACCGGCCCGGCGAGGTAGTCAGCGCCCGGATGGCCTTGGTCTGGTCTTCCATCTTGACCATGGCCTTTTGCAGCGGGGTCTTGGCGGCATCGGCGGCGCTTGGTGCCTTGCCGGCGCCATCGGCGACACTAGCCACCGCGGCCAGGCAAGCCACGGCGCCGGCGGTCAAGGTTACAGACAGAAGGCGATTTCTCAGCATCGTTCACCCACCCTTTCAAGTCGGCTCCAGAGCCCAACGACCTATTTCTCGATCATCCCCGAGCGGTCGCCGAGATGCCAGAGCTTGAACCGCGAACTCGGGACCATTTCCTTTTCAAAAAATGGCCGATCCTCAACCGAAAAATTCGGGTCTTGTCATCGAAGATTGGTCATTCCACGGAGAAACCACGCAATTCTCGCGTGGCCAATGACCGATCATGAATGGACAGCAGCGGCTCCCGGGGATGATCTCCACGATCGAGCCTTGGCCCTCGGTCTTGATTTGAGAAGGAAACGGTTCTTGAGAATCAATCGATCGGATCTCGCCCCGAAGGGCGTCAGATGCTAGGATCTCAGGCGATCGACTCGACGTCCAGGGTCTGATCACCTTCCGAAGTCGTGGCCGCGGTCTTCTCAAGACCGACGCGACTTAACTCCGACAGCTCCTCGAAAGGGACGAGCCCAAGGTCATGAGCCAGACCGGACCGAGCCACGAAAGCTCTCTGCTCCTGACCCTGGAAGAGATTAGCCGGCTCGTCTCGCACGCACGCGACCCCGCCGAGACTCTCAATAGCATTGTCCGGCTGATTCAGGGGCGGATCGGAACCGACGTCTGCTCGGCCTATCTGCTCGAACACGACCGCGGCGACCTGGTTCTCGGCGCCACGGTGGGTCTTGACCCGGCGAGCGTCGGTCGGGTCCGGATGCGAACCGACGAGGGCCTGACGGGCATGGTCGTCGAGCGCATGGCCCCGGTGATGGTCGACGAGGCCTCGCGGCACCCCCGGTTCAAACATTTTCCCGAAACCGGTGAAGATCCCTACCGGTCCTTCCTCGGCGTTCCGCTGATCGAGGCGGGCACCGTTCAAGGGGTTCTCGTCGTCCAGACGGCCGAGCCGCGAACCTTCTCGCCGAGCGAAGTGCGCATGCTCGTCACGGTCGCCGCGCAGCTCGCGCCGCTTGTCGGCGAGGCCCGGCTTCTGGAACAGGTCGCCGCCGCGGCCCGCGCGCCGGAACCGTCGGACACCGTTGCCGAGCCCGAGGGACCCGGGCCGCCGTCCACGCTGACCGGCGTGATGCTCAGCCCCGGCGCCGGAACCGGCCGCGCCTATTTCGTGAACAGCGCCGACCCGGCCACTCCAATGGCCGACGCCCCGGCCGCCGATCCGGCCGCCGAGACTCCGCGGCTTAACCGAGCAATGGAGGCCGCTCGCGACGAGATCAGCCGCCTCGGGCGTCGCATCGCCGCGCTCGTCGGCGAGGATCATGGCGCCATCCTGCAAGCGCAACTGATGATCCTGCAAGATCGCTCGATTGAGCGCGACCTTGCCGAACGGATCAAGGCTGGCTCAACAGCCGAGGCCGCCCTGACGAGCACCCTGGAGAAATACGTCGCCGTCTTCGAGAAGATGTCCAACCCCTACTTCCGCGAGCGCGCCTTTGACATCAAGGACGTCTTTCGGAGGATTCTCTGGCACCTTCGACCCGGCAATGTCGATGCCGACGCCCAGGGCGATCGGGTCGTCCTGGTCTCGCGCGAGGCGTCGGTCCTTGACCTCTTCACCGTCGACCTCGACCGCCTGGCGGGCGTCGCGGTCGAGAACGGCGGCCCGCAGAGTCACGCGGCGATCCTCGCGCGAAGCCTTGGCGTGCCGATGGTCGGTCGGCTCAACGGCCTGCTCGGCCGGGTCCAGGCCGGTCAGTTCCTCCGGGTCGATGGTTCCAATGGTCAGGTTGACCTTGCCCCCCCCGCCGGCGCCGAGGCGATCGCCGAGGAAACCGCGGACGCCGAAGCGTCGGCCGACGTGGACCCCGCGCCGGGCCTGCCCCGGGTCTTCGCCAACGTCAACCTGCTCAGCGAGGTCGACCGCGCCTTATCACGTCGGGCCAGTGGGGTCGGTCTCTTTCGGACGGAATTCTTGCTCCTCGCTCGCCGGACGATGCCGAGCGAGGAGGAACAGGTCGGCATCTATCGCAAGCTGCTCACGGCGCTCGGCGGTCGGCCCGCGACGATCCGGACCTTTGACCTCCGCCCCGACAAGCTCGCTCAGTTCGCGCACCTCGCCGCGGCGTCGGCGTACCCGCTTGACTGGCGGCTCGTCCTCGACTCGCCTCCGCTTCAGGCGATGTTCAAGGACCAGGTTCGAGCTATCTTGCGAGCGTCTTCGGCCGGTCCGGCAAGGCTGCTCGTGCCCCTGGTGACCCGGACGGGACTGCTTGACCTGGCCGTCGAGACAGTCCGCCAGGCTCGCGAGGAACTCCGCGCTGAAGGGCTGGAACCGGGCGAGTCCGTGCCGCTCGGTATCATGATCGAGGCCGCCGCGGCGGTGCCGATGGTGGCCTCCTGGGCCGATCGCGTCGATTTCTTCGCGCTCGGGACAAACGACCTGACCGCCTCGGCCATGGGTGTCGACCGCGACGACCCCGTTGGCGCCCGGCCCGACGACCTCTTCCATCCCGGCCTTCTCCGCTTGCTTCACGACGCGATCGATGCCGCCCGAGGCGCGGGCAAGTCCATCACCGTCTGCGGCGAGATGGCGGCCGACCCTGCCGCGGCCGTGGCCCTGGCCTCCTTCGGGGTCGATGCCCTGAGCGTGGCCGTGGACCATCTGGGACCGACCCGTCGGGCACTCTCGGCCTGGACGCCCGAGGCCCTCGCGGAACTCGCCCCGAGGCTCGCCTCGGCGCGATCCGCCGCCGAGGCCCGCGAGGCCCTGAACCAGCCGCCGGGCGGGTCTCCTTGATCGTTTCGGGTCACGAACTCGACGACCACGACTCCAGAACGTCGGGGAACTTCCGCGCCTCGCGCAATTGTCGCAGAAATTCGAATCGCGGTATCAATGTGGCTCCGAGGCGAATCAAATGCGGGGTTGACACCTGGCAGTCGATCCAGTGGACCTGCCGCTTCCGAAGGGCCTCGGTCAGGGTGACGAGTGCCACCTTGGAGGCGTCTGGTCGTCGCGCGAACATCGACTCTCCAAAAAAGGCGCGACCGATCGAGACGCCGTAAAGGCCGCCGACCAGTTCGCCATCGGCCCAGGTCTCGACGGAATGGGCGTAACCCAGGTCATGAAGCGCGGCATAACCCGCCTCGACCTCGGGAGTGATCCAGGTTCCCGTTCCGTCCTTGCGCGGGGTCTCGGCACAGGCGTGAATGACCGATCGAAAGTCAGCGTCAAGGGTCGTCGTGAACGTCTTCTTGCGGATCAGGGCGCGAAGGCTTCGCGAGATGCGTAACTCGGCCGGGTCAAGAACGAGGCGCGGGTCGGGCGACCACCAGTAAATCGGACCGCCCGCTTCAAACCAGGGGAAAATGCCGTTCCGATATGCTTCCAGAAGGCGAGCGACCGACAGGTCACCCCCCGCGGCGACCAGGCCGTCGGCTCGGGCCAGTTCGGGCGCCGGGAAGAGAACCGAGCGTTTGCTGAGCCAGTGGACTGGCCGGTCCTCGCTGGTCAAAGGGGTCACCCGTGTTGATTTCGGAAAGGTCAGGATGGGCGATCGGAATCAAGACCTCGACACCTTCCGGCGATGTCGACTGGCAATTGCGTTGTCCGCCTGCGATGATCCAGTTGGAGAAGGGGGCGTCAAGCCCCTGCTGATCTCAGGATCGAGGTCGTCGCGATGATTCAGGCCGTCGGATTGCTGGCGGTTGCCGCGGCGCTGGCCGCGCCGGCCGAGGAAACGTTCTTCGAATCCCGGGTCCGCCCCGTTCTGGCGGGCGTCTGCGTCCGCTGCCACGGACCACAAAAGGCGTCGGCGGGCCTCCGGCTGGACTCGCGCGAGGCCCTGCTTCGCGGCGGCGAGAACGGCCCGGCCGTCGTGCCGGGAAGCGCCGCGGAGAGCCTGCTCATCCAGGCAATCCGACGAATCGGCGACGACGTGACGCCGATGCCTCCCGACAAACCCCTCTCGCGCGAGGCCGTCGACGACCTGACCCGCTGGATCGCCGCCGGTGCCTCCTGGCCCGATCGCGCCGCGCCGGTCCAGGCCGCGCGGCACTGGTCGTTCGAACCGGTCAAGGACGTCGCCCCGCCGAACGTCCCCGGCGCTAACGTCAGCTCACCGATCGACGCCTTTCTCACAACTTCGCAACACTCCAGGGGGGTCTCCCCCGCCGGACCCGCCGAGAAACGCATTCTGATTCGCCGGGCAACGTTTGACCTGACCGGCCTGCCGCCGACGCCCGATCAGGTCGCGTCCTTCCTGGCCGACACCTCGCCCGAGGCTTTCGTCCGGGTGGTTGACCGGCTCCTCGCCTCGCCCCGACACGGCGAGAAGTGGGGCCGCGCCTGGCTCGACGTCGCCCGGTACGCCGACACCGCCGGGGAAACCGCCGACATGCCCGTCCCCGACGCCTGGCGCTATCGAAACTATGTCATCAACGCCATCAACGCCGACAAGCCGTTCGATCAGTTCCTCCGCGAGCAGATCGCCGGTGACCTTCTCGCCCGCGACCTTCCCGGCGATGCCCCGCCCGATCGCTACGCCGAACTCGTCACGGCGACAGGTTACCTGGCCGTTGCCCGACGGTTCGGCTTTGATAGTCTCAAGGATCATTTCCTGACGATCGACGACACGATTGACACCTTCAGCAAGAGCCTTCTCGGCCTGACGGTCGCCTGCGCCCGATGCCACGATCACAAGTACGATCCGGTGACCGCGAACGACTATTACGCCCTCTTCGGAATCTTCGAGAGCACGCGATATCCCGCGCCCGGTTGCGAGAAAGACCGCGTCCCTCGCGACAACGTCCCCCTCGTTCCACCCGAGGAATATCGCCGACAAGTCGATGCCCAGAAAAGCCGGGTCGCCTCGGCCGAAGCCGCCTTGAACGTCGCCGAAAGTCGGGTTGCTCAGGCGGCGGCGGGGTCCGAGAAAGCGCTCGCGGCCGGTGAGATCGGCAACGGCGGCGCCCAGGATTTCGCGGCCTCGGCCGGAACCGGCAGCCTCCACGACCTGAGCATTCGCAAAGGCGAGATGCTCAAGCTCACCGTCTCGCCGAAGTCGGGTCACGGGGCCGATTCGACCCGGATCGAACTGCAAATCCGCGAAGAAAACGCCGCGAAGCGGGTCTGGGACGTCACCCGCGACCTCCTGCCCGACGCCTATCAGAACGCGACCGGATTCCGGCACGATGATGGCCTCGGCAACAAGGCGGTCTGGCAGGTCTGGGATGGTGCGGCCGTCCCCCGGCTCCTGACCGAGTTCGACCGCGACGCCGTCGGGACCAGGGGACTGGCCTCTTGGCGCGGAGCCGAGCCTTGCCCCTGTCTCTTCGTGAACACGAACGAACAGCCGGTCGCCTTTCAGACGGTCAAGCAACCCGCGCGTTCGATCGCGCTCCATCCCGGGCCGAAAGGGGCGGTCGTTCTCGCCTGGCAAAGCCCGATCGATGGCGTCGTCTCGATCTCGGGCCGGGTTGAGGACATCGACGCCTCGGGAGGCGATGGGGTCGGCTGGTCGCTCGCGATCGGGCCGGACCTCGGCGAGGCCCTCGCCGGGTCGGTCGATGCCCTTCGCGCCTTGAATCAGGCGAAAGCGGCGCTTGATTCCCTTCCCGGTTCCACGCCCCAAGGATACGCCGTCGCCGAGGGGAGCCCGCACGACGCGAATCTCCGCGTCAAGGGGGACCCCGACACGCGCGGGGCGGTCGTTCCCAGGCGATTTCTTGAGGCCCTCGGCGGCCAGCCCGTGCCTTCAGGAGCCGGAAGCGGTCGGCGCGAGCTTGCGGGGTGGATCTGCGACCCGAAGAACCCGCTCACCCCTCGGGTGATCGTTAACCGAGTCTGGCAGGGGCACTTCGGCAACGGGCTCGTCCGCACGCCCGACAATTTCGGCGTTCGCGGCGAGGCCCCCACGAATCCTGAACTCCTCGACTGGCTGACCGCCCGATTCCTCGCCGACGGCTGGTCGCTCAAGGCGCTCCATCGCCGGGTCATGCTGACCGACGCCTATCAACGGGCCGACGCGACCGACGACCGCGACGCCCTGGCCGATCCCGACAACCTCACGCTCTGGCGGTTCGATCGTCGCCGCCTGACCGCCGAGGAAATCCGCGACGCCCTTCTCTTTGTCAGTGGCGACCTCGACCCGACCCCCGCCGGCCCGCATCCCTTTCCCGAACCAAAAACCTGGAGCTTCACCCAGCACAACCCATTTACCGCCGTTTACGACCACGACCGCCGGAGCGTCTACCTGATGACGCAGCGGATCAAGCGTCATCCGTTCCTCGCCCTCTTCGACGGCCCCGACCCGAACTCCTGCACCGGCCGCCGCGACAGCACGACCGTACCCACCCAGGCCCTCTTTTACCTGAACGACCCGTTCGTCCACGCCCGAGCGTCGGGTCTCGCTCGACGCCTTGCCCCCTTGCCAGACGATGCCGGTCGGCTCGACCGCGCCTGCCGCCTTCTCTTCGGTCGCCCGCCCCGAGACGCGGAACGTGCCGTCGCCCGCCGGTTTCTCGCGGCTCGGCCGAACGACTGGGCGGGGTTTTTGCGTGTTCTGTTCGCGAGCAATGAATTCGTGTATGTCGACTGACCGCATTCCGGAGTGACGCCGATGCCGATCCATCCCAATCCGTGGAACCGCCGAGGATTCGTCCGGTCGGCCGTTGCCGGTACGGTGCTCTTCCCGGCGATCGTCTCGGAACTCATCGCGGCCGACGAGCCAAGGTCCACCCCGTCCGACCCGCTCGCGCCGAAGCCGACGCATTTTCCAGCTCGGGCGAAGAACGTCATCTTCCTGTTCATGAGCGGCGGGGTCTCGCACGTTGACTCGTTTGATTTCAAGCCAGACCTCTTCGCCGATCACGGCAAGAAAATCACGCTCGACCACCCCGAGACCCGGAACCGGCCCGGCTTCGAGAATCTCTACCTGAAGCGCCCGCAGTGGTCGTTCAAGAAGCGAGGGGCGAGCGGGATCGAGGTCAGCACCTTGTTTCCGCACGTTGCCGGAGTCGTTGACGACCTCGCGGTGATCCGGTCGATGTACGCCGATCACTCGAACCACTACAACGCGACCCTCGGCATGCACACCGGGTCGTTCAACCAGGCCCGGCCGAGCATCGGCTCGTGGTTGAGTTACGGCCTCGGAACCGAGAACCGGAACCTGCCGTCGTTCGTCGTGATCGCCCCGCAGACGCCCTACGCGGGGGGTCAGGTCTGGGCGTCCGACTTCCTTCCAGGCAGCCACCAGGGAACGCTCGTCACGCCGGGTCCCGAGCCGATGCGGAATGTCCGCCCGCTCATCGCCGCCGACCTCCAGCGCCGCGAGCTTGACGCCCTCGCCGAAGTGAACGCCGACCACCTCGGCCGCAGCGGCCACGCCCCCGAACTCGAAGCCCGCATCCGATCGTTTGAAACCGCCTTCGGCATGCAAACCGCCGCGCCCGACGCCTTTGACCTCTCGGCCGAGACCGACGAATCCCTGGCCCTTTACGGTCTCGAACGGGGCAGCACGAAAGGCTTTGCCTGGCAATGCCTGGTGGCCCGACGAATGGTCGAGCGGGGCGTTCGGTTCGTCGAGCTGATCGACTCGGGAGCGTCCAACAACTGGGACGCGCACGGCGATATGATCAGCCAGCACGCTCCGCTCGCCAAGAATGTCGACCAGGCGATCGCCGGGCTGATCCGCGACCTCAAGCGGCGCGGACTGCTCGACGAGACGCTCGTCGTCTGGACGACCGAGTTCGGCCGGACCCCCTTCAATAACTCGGCCGAGGCGAAAGGACGCGAACACCACCCCTGGGCCTTCTCGTCCTGGCTCGCCGGCGCGGGCGTCCGCGCGGGAACGGTCTTCGGCTCGACCGACGACCACGGCATCCGCGTCGCCGAGAACGGCGTCCACGTCCACGACCTTCACGCCACGATCCTTCACCTGATGGGCCTCGACCACACCCGGCTAACCTACCGCCACGCCGGCCGCGATTATCGACTGACCGACGTCCACGGTCGGGTCGTCAAGGATGTTGTCGGTTAATTAACGACGGTGATTAAATCCGTGGACGCTCGAATGGGTGGATTATTGACAGGGTCCAACATTTGATGGAAAGTGAGCGTACTTGACCAGATCCCGGCTGTCGCGCCCGGTCCCTGACCGCTCCTTCAGGATGGCCGGGCACGTCGTGCCGCGCGTCTGCCCGTCGGTGGCCGTCGTTCCGCGCGGACGGCCGTTCCTTCCGGTCCGCTCTTGAAACCCAGCTTGTGAGGCCCCCGTGACGCAGAAGCGAACCAACCCCCTTCTGGGCGGAGAGCAACAGTCGCCGTCGCCGTCAACGACCGCGGCGCTTCGGGGCGACCATCGCCCGACGACCGACTCGGCCTCGGACCTCCGCTCAGCGGAGATGCTGACCGACGTCTACGCACGGATGACGTCCGAGCTAAGCCGGGTCATCATCGGCCAGAACGAGGTCTTGAAGCAGGTCTTGATCGCTCTCTTCTCACAGGGGCATTGCATTCTTGAAGGGGTTCCCGGTCTGGCCAAGACGCTGATGATTTCCAGCGTCGCCAAGCTCCTCACGCTCGATTTCGGCCGGATTCAGTTCACGCCCGACCTCATGCCCTCGGACATCACCGGCAATGAGGTCCTCGAAGAAGAGGAAGGAACCGGTCGCCGACGGATGAAGTTCGTCAAGGGGCCGATCTTCGCCAACATCGTCCTCGGCGACGAGATCAACCGAACCCCGCCCAAGACCCAGGCCGCGCTTCTTCAGGCGATGCAGGAGTACAAGGTCACCGTCGCCGGTGAAGATTATCCGCTGGAACGGCCCTTCCTCGTTCTCGGCACGCAAAACCCGATCGAACAGGAAGGGACGTACCCCTTGCCCGAGGCGCAGCTTGACCGGTTCATGTTCAAGGTCCTGATCGACTACCCGAGCTACGAGGAAGAGTTGACGATCGCCGAGACGACCACGTCAACCGACACCGCCGAGCTTGAGCCGATCCTCGACCGCGCGGGCATTTTGAACATCCAGAAGATCGTCCGCCGGGTGCTCGTCGGCCGGTCGGTCTCCGGCTACGCGGTCAAGCTGGCGCGGGCGACCCGGCCCGGTTCGGACGAAGCGCCTGACTTCGTGAATAAGTATCTAAGCTGGGGCGCCGGTCCGCGAGCCTGCCAGGCGATGCTGCTCGGGGCCAAGGCAAACGCCCTGCTCGAAGGCCGGGTTCACGTCTCGACCGATGACATCCGATACGTCGCCTTGCCGGTCCTCCGGCACCGCCTGGCCACGAGCTTCCGCGCCGCGAGCGACGGCATCACGGCGGACCACATCGTCGAGAAGCTGTTCGAAGAGATCCGCGAGCCGGTCGAACGCTGAGGAGACCTTGCCTCCCTTCGGATTGCCGACGCACACCCGGGAGAACGCGCCCTTGAACGTCGAGAGTAACACGTATTTTGATCCCGACGGGCTCTCCCGGATCGGCAACATGGAGCTGGTGGCCCGGCAGGTCGTTGAGGGATTTCTCACCGGCCGGCACCGCAGCCCCTATCACGGCTTTTCCGTCGAATACCTCGACCACCGCGCTTATACACCCGGCGACGATATTCGAACGCTCGACTGGAAACTGCTGGCGCGGACCGATAAATACCACGTCAAGCTCTTTCAGGACGAGACCAACCTCCGCGCCACGATCTTGCTCGACTGCTCCGCCTCGATGACCTTCAAGAGCGGCGCGTTGAGCAAGCTCGAATACGGCAGTTACCTCGCCGCGGCGCTCGCGCACCTGATGCTCAGGCAGAACGACGCCGTCGGCCTGATCCTCTTCGATCGAGAGATCCGGGCATCCCTGCCGCCAAGAGCCAGACCCTCGCAGTTCCGGCAGATCCTTGGCCTGCTTGAAAATCCCCCCACGGGCGCCGATACCGACGTCGGCGCGATCCTTCACACGGTCGCCGAATCGATCAAGCGGCGCGGCCTGATCATCCTCATCAGCGACCTGATCGACGACGAGGCGAAGGTCGCCAACGGCCTTCAGCACTTCCGCCACAACAACCATGAGGTCGTCGTCTTCCAGGTCATGGACGAGGCCGAGTTGACCCTTCCCTGGGACAAGATCACCCGGTTCAAGGACCTCGAAGGCGCCGGGCGGGTCCAGACCAACCCAAACAGCCTCCGGGCGCGCTACCTGACCCGGATCAACGCCTTCCTCGACTCGGTCAAGACCTCCTGCTTCGAACGCGGGATCGGCTACAACCTCGTCGAGACCAAACAGCCGTATGACGCCTTCCTCGCGGCCTATCTGGAGAAGCGGTCGCGAGTGGGTTGACCGGACAATCACCAAGCACGCAAGCGGACGATTTCAACAGATCCCCGCCGCGAAGAGGCAACCGGGCCGATGACCTTTCTTCACTGGACGCTCTTGCCGCTGGCCGCCCTGGCCGTGGTGCCGATCCTCTTACACCTGCTGACCCTCCATCGCCTCAAGACGGTGGAGTTAAGCACCTACCGATTCCTTTTTGATAGCTACGTGCAACAGCGCCGCCAGATGAAGTTTCTGGAAGCCCTGCTGGCGATGCTCCGAGCGTTCTTCCTGCTGGCCCTTGTCCTGGTCTTCTGCCGCCCCGTGGTGAAGCACTGGGACAAGCTCTTCGGCGGTGGATCGTCGCGCGAGGTGGTGATGCTCATCGACGCCTCGGCGAGCATGAACGCGCGGACGGCCGGTCAGTCGTCGATGGACCGGGCGCGAAAGGCCGCCGTCGCCGTCGCCGGTCAGATGGGCAAGGATGATCGCCTGACACTGATCAAGGTCGGCGCCCGGCCGGTCGAGGTCTTCAGTCGGTTCAGTTCCGACGCCGAGACGATTCGCGAGAAGATTGAGAGCCTTGAGGCCGGGCCGTCTCGGGCAAACCTCTTCGCCGCCTTGACGCACGTCTTCGGCCCCGGCCGGTCGCGCGACAGCCGGCCCAACGTCTACCTCTTCACCGATAACCAGGCCGGCTCCTGGCGCGAGGTCCGCGACCAGGGGCTGGCGCGGATCATTCCCGAAGGGGCGAAGATCACGGTCGTCAACGTCGGCTCGGACGACCCGACAGGCAACCGAGGGGTCATCGGCGAGGCCCCCCGCCAGAAGCTCGCCGTGCTCGGCCTGCCGGTCCGGCTCCGGCCCAGAGTCGTGAACCACTCGAAGACCGAGACGGCCGAGGTCACCGTCGGCGTCTTTCTCGACGACAAGGAAGTCGCCCGACTGCCGATGACCCTCAAGCCGGGCGAGACCGCCTCGAAAGAGGTCATTTACACACCGACCGAACCTGGCGACCTGCGCGGCCGGTTCGAGATCGCCTCGGATCGCTTTCCCGACGACGATACGTTTCTGTTCACCCTGCCTGTCTCGACGCAGGTCCACGTCCTGCTCGTCAACGGTCATCCCGCCGCCGACCCGTTCGAGAACGAGACGCTTTACCTTCGAACAGCCTTGACGGCCGCGTCGGAGGACGACTCTCCCGTATCGGCCTCGGCGCCGAAGCTCGGGCCGAGCCGCGAGTTCGTCAAGTCGCTCGACCTTCGTGAAGTGACCGAAGACAAGATCAACGTTGACTCGCTGCGCGAGATCGAGGTGGTGATTCTGGCGAACTGCGGATCGTTGAATGAAGGCCAGTTCAAGGCCCTTCGCGATTTCGTCAGCGCCGGGGGGGGCCTGCTCGTCTTTCCGGGCGACAAGGTCAATCCCGACGTTTACGACAAGCAGTTCTTTCCCTCCCCCGGGCCTCAAAACGAGGTCTTGACCGCCGCGACGCTCGGACCGCCCGAGGGGGACCCGGCGAAGCGCGAGGCAGCAGTCCGGCTCTCCTCGGTCGACTACGCCCATCCCGCGCTCTCGGTCTTCGACGAGCCCGACGCCCATTATCTGACGACGGCCACATTCGCGCGCCGGTTCCCGATCAAGCTGACCGGCCCGCACGGTTCAACCTGGCCGCTCGCGAAGTTCGGATCGGGTGCCCCGGCGCTGCTGGAAAGCCGATTCGGCGACGGCGTGGTGATGCTCTCGGCCTTCCCGGCCAACATCAAGTGGACGAACCTGCCTCTCAAGCCCGAGTTCGTGCCGCTCGTGCTGCGTTTGATCAGCTACGTGACGCATGCGCCCGACCTCGGCGTGCCGTCGACCGTTCCCGCCGACGGTGCCGCGGAGATCTCGGTGGCGGGAACCTGGGCGCCAGCCTCGGGCAAGGTGACTGACGTCAAGGGGCGCGTCAGTCCGATCAGGCTGGAACGATCGGCGTCGCGGCTCCTCGGCCAGTTCGACCAGACGGCCGAGAAGGGCTATTACGGAGTCGACGTCCGGGGCGGCCGGATCGACCCGCCGCAAACCGCCTCGGCCGCCTTCGCCGTGAACGCGGCGCCCGAGGAATCGAACTTCGAGACGGTGAAGGAAGACCAGGTCCGCGACTGGCTGCCGACTTCCGGCCTGACCTTCGTCAGCGCCTCGTCCGAGGCGCAACAGGCTCACGGCCCGATCGGCGAGGAGCGTGAGGTCTGGCGCCCTTTGATCTTCGTCCTCTTCGCCATCATCGGGGCCGAGTTCTTCTTGGCGACGATGAGCGGCCAGGGAACGGTCGACGGAGCCGACGCCCGATCCGTCGGCGCCCGGGTTCGCGACGCCGCGACAGGGGCCTGGGTCGGCCGGATGACCGGCGCCGGGGCCTCGAACTGACGTATTCGATTTCGATCAAGAGAGCCAGGGACGCACTCAAGACGAGGGGGGAGAAGTCGTGGCCGAACCCTTGAAGACGCCGCCGCCGGACATCACGCCGATCCGCCGCCTGATCCGGGAAACCGTTCTGCTCCTCCGATCAAGCTGGGTGGCCACCGGGATGAGTCTGACCCTCGGCCTCGGCCTCGGGACACTCGCCGCCGTGACCCTTCTTGACCTGGCGATGCCGCAGGGGACAACCTTGCGCCTGATCGCCCTGATCCTCGTCGTCGTCCCGGCCTTCTGGGCCTTCGTCACGGGAGTCCTTCGCCCCCTGGCGCGTCGGATGCGTCCCGCGCAGGTGGCCCGTCGGATCGAAGGGTTCATCCCTGGCATTCACAACCGACTCGTGAGCTGCATTGACCTCGACTCGGCGGGCAAAAAAGCCACGTACTCGCCCGACTTTTACCGGAAGCTCGTTCACGAGGCGCTCGAACGCATCAAGGGGTTCCGACCGCTCCGCGTGGTTGACCTCCGCGGCCTCGGCCGCGCGGCGCTCTTCGCGCTGACGAGCGTCCTGGCCTTCGGGCTCGCCTTTGGCCTCTTTGCCGATCGGATGCCGACGGCCCTGGCCCGGATCTTCTCTCCCTTCGCCGACATCCCCCCCGCCTCGGGGGTCGTTTACACGGTGGAACCGGGCGACGCCAAGGTGCTCCGTGGTGAAGACCTGACTTTTCTCGCCCGTGTCGAAAAGGGAGAGCCCGATCGGCTTCAGCTTGAAATCAGCCCGAAGGGTAAAGGAGGCTCACCGCTCAAGTATGACCTGACCAAGGTCGGGCCGAATCTCTGGCGGTTCGTCCTGACCGGCTTCGAGACCTCCTTTGACTACCGGGTCCGAGGGGGTGGAACCTGGACGACCCGCAAGCAGATCACGATGATCGAACGCCCCTCGATCGTCGCGCTCAAGACGGTCCTGCACTATCCCGAATACATGGGCCTGCCTGATCCCCGCGTCGGGCCTCCGCAGGTGGCCGACGTGACCGGGCCGGAGTCAAGCACGGTCGAGGTCGTCGTGAGAGCCGAGGGAGACGTTGCCGAAGGCGACATCCAGCTTCTCGGCTTCCGGCCGAAGAAGGTCGCCGTGGCCGACCGGACCGAGCGCGTCTGGTTTCAGGAACGTCTGCCCGAAGGCGCGGGGGGTGAGGGCCCTTGGAAATGGGACTTCCGCCTCTTGGGCCGTCCCGCGCACACTGAACCGGCCTCGGCCGGAGTCCACGGGCACCGCTTCGCGAACGCCAAGACGCCCTTCCCGGTCCGATCGGGCGAGCACCTCTTTGTGATGGTCTACATCCATCCGAACCAGAAGCCGGACGCCCTGATGCTCTCGTGGCACGACGGCAAGGACTGGGAGCACCGCGCGTACTGGGGCGACGACCGATTCACCGAGGGGTCGGCCGGCACCGCCTCGCGGTTCCGGGTCGGACCGGTTCCGGCGCCCGGTGAGTGGGTCCGGCTCGAAGTCCCCGCCGCGGCGGTCGGGCTTGAGGGCAAGGAGGTCAAGGGAATGGGGTTCACGCTCGCGGGGGGTCAGGCCACCTGGCACACCGCCGGAGCCTTGCCGCCGAGCCATGTCGAAAAGCAAGAGCTTTATGTGGCCGAGACCTTCCCCGTCGGCTCGGCCGGAGAGGGGTTGTGGTCGGGCCGTTTCCCGCTCAACCGAGATGCCCTTTACCGGGTCGAGTTGCGCAACGAACTGGGGCACCCGAGCAAGCCGATGAAGCCCGGCAAGGTCGTGGCGATCCCCGACAACCCGCCGCAGGTCGTTCTGGAACGGCCGGGGAGCGACCTCGTCCTGAGTACCCCGGCGAAGGTTCCCTTGTCAATCTCGGCGTATGACGATTTTGGACTCGCCGACATCGTCGTCTCGGTTCAGCGCGGCGATAGCGGCGGGTTCGTCGGCCGGCCAGTCAAGCGTTACGAGCGCCCGCGGCGAAGTGAGACGATGCTCGCCAGCCTTGACCTTCCCGCGATGGACCTGAAGCCCGGCGACCACGTCCGCTACCGGGTCGAGGCCCGCGACCGCAAGGGGCAGAGCGCCCAGACGCAGGAGTTTGTCGTCCGGATCGCCAACGACAACAACGCCGCCGACAAGCAACTGGAAAGCTTCGACAAGAACCAGGACACCTTCCGCGAGAACCTCGTCAAGTTGATCGCCGAGCAGGCCAAGGTCGAGGCCAAGGTCAAGGCCCTTGAGGCGAAGTACGAGCCGCTTGAAGAGAAGATCAAGGCCGCCGAGGCCGAGGCCCAGACCAGGCCCGCGCCCGACCCTTCGGCCAAGCCCAACGATCCTTCGAAACCGAAGGAACTTCCCAAACTTGATCCCGAGGTCGCCAAGCAGCTTGATGAGCTTCGCAAGGAACTCGCCCAGGTCGCCGCCGAGGAAGCACAGAACGCCAAGCTCGGCGAACAGGTCGAGGCGGGCCTCAAGCAGGCCGCCGAACAGGCCGCGAACCTCAAGATGATGCCCGCCGCGATGCTCCAGCAGATGAAAGGGGTGGAAAACGCCTTCCAGGAACGCGCTCTGCAACCCCTTCAAGACCTCGCCGCCGCGATGGCGCAAGGGGCCGATCCCAAGCAGGCCGCGCCCGATCTCGCGGCCCTCGAACGCGACGCCGAGCGTCTCCAGAAAGAACTTGAGGCGGTCAAGGATCAACTCGACGCCGCTTCGAAGGCGCGCAAGGACCTTCCGCAAGATGCCAACGCGGCCGTTGACGAGCTTCGGAAAGAGATGCTCCGCGAAAACGCCGCGCTGACCGCCCGCGACCTCGAAGACCTCAAGAACTTCCTCAAGGCGCGTGAAGAGGAACTGAAGCGGCTCGAAGGGCAGCAGGCCGACCTCGCCGCCGCCGCCCCGCAAGCCCCCGAGGTGCTCCTTCCCGACGTCGAGAAACGACAGGCGGAGCTTGATCCCAGGGAAGAAAAAGCCCTGACCGACGCCCAGGCCCTCCTCGACGCCGAGAAACTTCGACGCCTTCGCAAGGACGACCCCGACTTTCCCGACGCCCCCTTCCACCCCGAAGGCGCCGAGGAAATGGCTCCCCCCAAGGAAGAAGACGCTCCCGACGCCGCCGCCGATGCCGAGAAGGGGGGCGACGCTCCCAAGCATGAGGGCGACGCCGCGGAAAAGAAGGACGACGCTGGCAAGGCCGAGGACGACCCGCTCTTTCAGCCCGCCCTTGGTGGTCCCAAATTGAAGGCCGACCCCCGGTTCGCCGACAAGGTACGGCCCGTCCCGAAGAAGGCCGCGGCCAAAGGTGAGGCCGCGAAGGAGATCGACGCCCGACGCGAGGCGCTCGTCGCTCACCAGGAAGAACGGATGGGCGACCTCGACGCCGCCCGACAGGCACTCTCCAGCGATGAGCATTCGATCGACGCTCTGCTCAATCAACTCAACGAGGCACTTCAAGGCGACGACCCGGCCGCCGTTCAGCCGGCGCTTGACCAGCTCATGCACACCCCGGCGATGGCCCAGGCGATGGCGATGGTCCGCCGAGGCCGTCAGGTCGCCTCGGCCAAGTCGCGGGCGTCAAAGCCTTCAGGAGCCTCGACGCCCCGGCCCGACCAGATTCCCACCACCGACCAGGTCGGCACGACGACCTCGGAAGGACTGGCCGAACTCGATCCGGCGACGAGGACCTTGCTCCTGAAGATGCAGCCGCAGGTCAGGGAAGAACTGCTTCAAGGGCTCCGCGAGGAAGGCCCCGAAGGTTATCGAACGTTCATCCGAGACTACTTCAAGCGCCTCAGCCGGGTGAAGGGCGCCCCTTGACCTCGAAATCCGACCGACCGCTGTTCTCTTCGGATCTTGATCTATGTTGAAATGGCTTCTCCAAACGGTCGGCGTGGGAGACGAGTTCCTCGTCAGGCTCGATCAGGTCGCGCTTGCCTTTCAGAGGCCGGGCCTGCTCTATGTCGGGCTGGCGCTTTTAGTCCCGGCCGCCGTCTTCATCGTCAGGCGGCAGCGCCGGAGTCTCGGGGGCACGCCCCCGGGCCTTCGCGCGGCGCTCGCCTTCACGCGGGTGGCCGTGCTGTTTTTGCTTGTCTCGGTGCTTGCCGGGCCCTATTTAAGGGTCGACTACGAGGTCGACAAACGGCCCGTCGTGGCTCTCGCCTTCGACCGCTCGCAGAGCATGCAACTGCCGGCCGGGCCGTTCGAGTCGGCCGACGAGGCGGAAAAGCTCTCCAGGGCGCTGGGCGAGAAGCGATCGCCGGGCGATGATCCCACGGCGGCACGGAAAGCGCTCGACCAGATCGGTCGGGCCAAGCTCGCGGAGTCGGTCGTCCGGGCGAATGCCAGAGACTTTACCGCGGCATTGGCCAGCAAGTTTGACGTCCGCTATTACACCTTCTCGCGTGAACCCACGCCTCTGGGTGTCGATCCCGCGAACCCCGCGCTCGCCGACCCGCCCGACCCCGGTGGTCCGGCGACCCACATCGGCGACGCGATCAGCCGGGTCATTGACGACGCCGCGGGCCGACCGATCGCCGGTGTCTTTCTCTTTACCGACGGCCAGAACACCGGGGGCCGTTCGCCCGCCGAGGCCGCCGGTCTCGCCGGTCGGCTCGGCGCGCCCATCTTCGCTGTCCCCTCGGGATCGACGGCCCGGCTCAAGGACGTGGCGATCGTCGACGTGTTCACGTCGGGAATGGTCGCCCTCGGCGATACGGCCAGGGTTTCTGTCACCGTCGAATCGGAAGGGTTCGACACCCGCCCGGTCAAGGTCGAACTTCGCGACGGCGAAAAACTCCTCGACTCGAAAGACCTGACCCTGCGCGACGCCGAGCAACAGAAGGTGGAACTGACCTTCAAGCCCACGGAGCCGGGCGCGAAGTATCTGACGGTCCGCGTCCCCCCGCTGGCCGAGGAGCCTGAGCACCTGCGCCCGAATAACACCGACGTGGCCTTCCTGCGCGTCAGCGACGAGAAGCTACGCGTCCTTCTGATCGATGGCCTCCCGCGCTGGGATTTTCGGTTCCTCAAGAATGCGATGCGGCGCGACCACGGCCTGGGGGGCCGGGTCAACAAGGACCAGCCCGACATCGTTCTCGAAGCCGAGCTGCGCCGACAGTCGGCCGCCGATCGGGCCAGGGCTCTGCCGACAACAGTCAAGGAACTCGCCGAGTACCATACCGTGATCCTTGGCGACGCCTCGCCGCAACTTCTCGACCCGAAATTCGTCGGCCTCCTCGACGAGGCTGTCCGCGAGCATGGCCTCGGCCTGATCGTGGCCTCGGGACCGCGATTCATGCCGCAAGGGCTTGACGCCAAGTTCCGCGAGTTGCTTCCCGTTCGGGTCCGCGCGGGCTCGACGGGGATCGACGCTCCCGTTTACAAACCCTTCCAGCTTGAGCTGAGCCCCGATGGCGCCGTGCACGAGGTGATGCGGCTTTATGACGACCCGGGGCGGAACCAGACCGCCTGGGCGCAGATGCCCCCCTTCTTCTGGTGCTCGGCCGTTGAGCGGCCCGCCCCCGCGGCAACGGTCCTTGCCTGGAACCCGAGCGTCGAGGGGCGTTACGGTCGGCTCCCGGCCGTCGCGCATCATTACGCGGGCCGGGGCACCGTGCTCTTTCTCGCGACCGATTCCACCTGGCTCTGGCGGCAGAACGTCGGCGACCGCTTCTTTTACAAGTTCTGGGGCCAGGCCGTCCGGTTCGTCGCCCGACGCGACAAGGACGACCGCAAGAAAAGCTGGATCGAGGTCCGCCCCGTCCGTGCTCAGCCCGGCGAGGACGCCCAGGTCGAACTCATGGCGATCAGCCCCGAAGGCGTCCCGCGCACCGATCGGGTTGTGACCGTCGCCCTCAGCGGTGGCGGCGGACCGCCCAGCACGGTTGAACTCTCGGCCGATCCCGCCACGAAGGGTCGGTACACGGGGAAGTTCGCGCTCAAGGAGGCCGGTGAATACCGGGTCGCCTACGAGCCGGGGGGGTCCGAGCCGGTCGTCGAGGCCCGGATTCAGGTTCGGCTCGCTCCCGAGGAACTCAGGCACCCGAACGTCAACCGCGTGGCGCTCGAACAACTGGCCGGCGGAACCTCCGGCCGACTCGTCGAGTTGTACGATCTCGCCTCGATCCCCCCGACCCTCAAGGGGGAATCAACCATGACGCAGGTCCACCGGGAAGCGAGCCTCTGGGACAACTGGCTGATCCTCGTCGTCGTCATGTTCCTTTACTCCCTCGATGTCGCCCTCAGGCGGCTGGCGGGCCTGTCATGATTTCGAGACCCGCGATGATGACTCTGAAAACCCCCTTTCCAGCCGCCGCGGGACTGGCCCTGATGCTCGTCGCCGCCTGCGTCTCTCAAGCGAAGGCCCAGCCCAAGGCGGCGGCGACGGCGGACCCGTTGACCGAGATCAAGGTGGTCCGACGGGTCACCGAGGCCGTGGACAAGAGCCTGGATTATCTCGTCTCGAAGCAAAATCCCGATGGAAGCTGGCACAGAAACAACGCCGTGAACGCCCTGGCCATGCTCGCGTTCATGGGACGCGGGCACGCTCCGGGCCGGGGGCCGTATCGCGATGTCCTCAAGCGCGGCAAGACCTTCCTGATCGCCAGCGCCAAGCCTGACACGGGATACCTCTCGTTCAGCTCGATGTACGAGCACGGAATCGCCACTCTTTGCCTCGCCGAGATGTACGGGATGGACCCCGACCCCGACCTCGAAGCGGCGCTCCGCAAGGCGGTCGACCTCATCATCAAGAGCCAGTCCGCCAGCGGCGGCTGGCGATACAATCCTAGCCCTGGCGACCAGGACCTGAGCGTCACCGTGATGCAGATCGTCGCCCTTCGCGCCGCGAATAACGCGGAGATTCCGGTTCCCGCCCAGGTGATTGAGAAAGCGATCGGCTACGTCCGCTCGTGCGCCAACGCGGCGGGCGGATTCGCGTACCAGGCGGGCGGGGGTCCAGGACCGCAGACGACCGCCGCCGGAATTCTCTCGCTTCAGCTTCTGGAAAAGTCTGATGATCCATCGATCGTGAAGGCACTTGAAGCCTTGCGCAAGTATCCGATCAAGTGGGACGCGAGCGTCCCCTATTTCTTCTACTTCCATTACTACGGCATCCAGGCGAGCTATCAGACAGGCGGCCAGCACTGGAACGACTGGCACCCGCAAATCCGCGAACTCCTGCTTTCCAAGCAAAACGGTGACGGAAGCTGGGACGTCCCCCCCGGCACGTCCGAGTCGAACGAGGGGACCGTCGGCCCGAACAAGGTTTACTGGACGGCGATGGGCTCGCTGATCCTGGAAATCTACATGCACTTCCTTCCCGCTTATCAGCGCTGAACCAGGACGGAGCCCCTTTTGCATGCGCCTTTTCCTCTGTGTGTTGCTGGCCATCACCGGAAGCGCGGTCCGAGCCGCGGACCCGACCGGGTCAATCACCGCCAGGGTTGATCCAGCCCAGGCGGTCGCCTCGGTCGTCGCCATCGATCGCGCGACGGACAGGAAGTATCCGGGAACCTTCGACCCGGCCTCGGGAATTCTCGACGTCAAGAACGTGCCGATCGGCGTCACGGTCGACCTCCTGATCGACTTCCCTTCGGGCGCGAGACTCGAAGGGGTGAACCTGAAGGTTCCCCGGTCCGACTACGAGGAAGAACAGCCGCTCGCCGCCGAGGACGTCGGAACGATTACCCAGAAGGTCCGCGATCTCAACAAGTTCGAGGACGAGGTCAAGGTCTTGAAGGTTGTGGGCAACATCCAGCACGCGGCCGTTCTGGTGAACAAGCTGCGCACGCGGCCGTTCGTCAACTCAAAGCCCGGCGAGGTCGTCTGGCGATGCGAACTCTGGCGGTTCGAACGCCCCGAAGAGACCTGGGTCAAGGTCCAGGACGAACTCTTCCTTGTCCTCTATCGCGAACGGATCGCGGGTTCGCTCTACGCCAAGAAATCGATCACGTTTGACCCCGCGCTCGGCGGCCTGAGCGTGACCAGGGAAGCGCCCGAGATCCGCCTCGGACCGATCAAGCCCCCCGACGAGGCGCCGGGTGTCCGGTTGAGATGACTGTTCTGTCCGAACTGGGAGAAGCCGTCATGACTCGAACCTTGCGGAGACGTTGGGCCTTGACCGCGGCCCTGATCGCGGCGGGCGTTGCCTCGTTCGCGGCGGAAGTCACCCCGAGGAAGCTCGGAACCTGCGGTCCGCCGCCCCGGAAGAATCCCGAGCGACAGACGTCGGCCGAAGGGATGCCGCCTCTGCCCTTGCCCGCGACACCGCTCCGTCGGAGTGAGCCCAAGGCCGAGCCCGCGCCGCCGATCATGATCGCCAAGCTGGAATATGGAACCAGTCAGGACTGGAACACCGACCCCGGCGACGTCGACAACCTGATGCGCCACTGCCGGTACGACCTTGGTCTCTGGTACGGCTGGAAGACCTGGAATGTCAACGAACTGGTCGCCCTTCACAAAGCGGGCAAGACGTCGAAGATCCCCATCCTTTATATCAGCGGTCACGAATCCTTCACGTTCACCACCGATCAACGCGCGGCGATACGACAATACGTCCTCGACGGCGGCACCCTTCTGGGCGATGCCTGTTGCGGACGCCCGGAATTTCTGGCTTCGTTTCGCAATGAGGTCCGTGCGCTTTTCCCCGATCGATCGTTCGACCTGCTCGAAGTTGATCACCCGATCTATCGGGCCTTTTATCCGTACACCAACGTCCATTACCTGTCTTACGATGGCGGCGTGAAGAAGGAGACTCAGGGGCCGCCGCAACTTCTGGGGATGAACATCGGCTGCCGGACCGCGGTGATTTTGACCCCCTGGGACATGAGCTGCGGCTGGGATGAACATAGCCACGAGCACGGCTCTCGGGTGATTCCCGGCGACGCCACGCGGCTCGGCATCAACATCGTCAGCTATGTCGCCGGTGAGAAGCAGCTTGGCGAGGCGCAAGCGGTCACCCGAGAGGTCCAGCCGTCGGCCGATGACCGCCCGCGACAGCGGTTCACGCTCGCGCAGTTGCGTCATCAAGGAGACTGGGACCCGGACCCGAACAGCGTTTATCAGTGGCTCCGCCACGTCGCCGCCGACTCCAGCCTGGCCGTCGGCTTTGATCTCAAGTTCATTGACCCGAACGAGTCGCAGCTTGCCCCCTACCCCTTCGTTTACCTGACCGGTCACCGCGACCCGAAGTTGACCGACGAGCAGGTCAGCGCCCTTCGGAAACACCTGCAATCGGGCGGCTTTTTGTTCATCAACAACTGCTGCGGACGGAGTGCCTTTGATCAGCACGTCCGAACTCTCTGCGATCGCCTCTTCCCCGACCAGGCGCTCGCCGCCGTGCCGAGCAATCATCCGCTCTTGCAATCCTTCTTCCGCGTTCCCGAGGGCCACGACCGAGCCAGCGGCGCCCCTCGGCCGGTGGAACTCGAAGGGATCTCGATCAAGGATCGGCTCGTCCTTGTCTATTCCAAAAATGACGCCGTCACCCAGCTCAAGCAGGTCAGCGACCCCTTCGGCAACGGCTACGACGCCGAGACCTGCAAACGTCTCGGCGTCAACATCGTCGCTTATGCCTTGCAAAACTGATCGAGGTTGAAACACGTTGACTGCTGTTTTCCTTGGTCATTGGTGATCGGTCATCGGTTATGAAATTTCGATATCCTCATCCAGGGAGACCACCACACGATGTCGACCCTCGGCAAAACGAACCCACTGAAAACGAACCCACTTTTGAAGACGACGCCCCAGGCGAGCACGGGCGATCTTGATGCCATCGCCAAACTCGGTGAGGCGCGGACGCGGCTCAAACAAGAGATCGCCAAGGTCATCATCGGCCAGGAGTCGATCGTTGATGACCTGCTCACGGCTCTCTTCGCGCGCGGGCACTGCCTGATGATCGGCGTGCCCGGCCTGGCGAAAACCTTGATGGTCCGGACGATCGCGCAGGCGATTGACCTGGGTTTCAACCGGGTTCAGTTCACGCCCGACCTGATGCCGTCGGACATCACCGGAACCGAGCTTGTCGAGGAAGATCGCGAGTCCGGCGGCCGTAAGTTCCGGTTCGTCCAGGGTCCCGTCTTCGCCAACATCTTGCTTGCCGACGAGATCAACCGGACCCCGCCCAAGACGCAGGCCGCGCTTCTCCAAGCGATGCAGGAGCTTCAGGTCACCGTCGCCGGCCGGACGTACGACCTGCCCCGACCCTTCTTCGTCCTCGCCACGCAGAACCCGATCGAGCAGGAAGGAACCTATCCTCTGCCCGAGGCGCAGCTTGACCGGTTCATGTTCGATATTCGGATCGGCTACCCCAAGCCCGCCGATGAGCTTGAGATTGCCAAGTCCACCACGGCCGACGTCGAGGTCGAGGTGGCGAAGGTCTTGACCGGCCCCGAGATCACGCATTTGCAGCAGGTTGTTCGCAAACTGCCGGTGAGCGATCACGTCGCCCTTTACGCGGTGAACCTCGCGCGATCGACCCGCCCGGATGACGAGTCGGCGCCGGCCGTGACGAAGGAGTTCGTAAGCTGGGGCGCGGGAACGCGCGCGGTTCAATATCTGGTTCTCGGCGCCAAGGCCCGCGCCGCGATCGCTGGCGAATACAACGTCCGCTGCGCTCACGTCCGCGAGATTGCCCCGCTCGTCCTTCGACACCGGGTTCTCACCAACTTCCACGCCGAGGCCGAAGGGATGACCTCCGTCAAGATCGTCGCCCAGTTGCTCAAGGACGTCGCCGAGCCGAGGCCAGAGGATTACGCATAAGGGGTAGGCGCAACCACGGGTTTTACTTGTCCTGTCCCTCTGCATGGAAATGGACTTCGAGACGCCTTGCCTACGGTCGAAAGCTTATTCCGAAGAGGGTCGGGAACACCCATAATAGCAATGATATAATCACAAGGAAGTTTCGTCCATGCGACTGCCTCGATTGAGGCTCTCAGTACGAGCCATGATGTTAGGCTTGGGCATTGTGGCTGTTAATCTCGGTGTCTATTCTCTCGGGGTACGGAACGGCCGCCAGGCCGCGACGCCCGCACCCAGAGAAATGGCGCTGAACTTCACCAAGTCACTGGGAATTGTTTCTGAGGAAAAAGCATGTGCGATCTTTAGGGTCGCGGAAATGGCCGAACATCGATCGCCCGGGTCTCTGTCGACTTCAATGAGGGTCATGGCGGCACCCAGTAGTTCGGACATGACCTGGCAGGTCGACCTTGTCGACTCGCGAAGAAAAAAATCACTTCGGGGTGTCGTGGAAGTCTCTCCCGCCAATGTTCAGGAATATCATAGACTGATTCGACGTCGATAACACCACACGCATCACGGCGGCTTGCGTTGAACTTCCGTGCCCAGGATTGGAGGGAACGTTGCTCGATAAATCTCTCATCTTTAGCACATGAACTGTGAAAATAAGTAAAAAAAAATAGCCGATCTGAAGCCATACACTTGAGCGAATTCAATCCTTACGAGGCCCCAAGAACCGATCTCTCGCCAATTCTGCCGGATACGAATCCCACTCGCTCAGGCTGCTGCCTGGTTACGGGGGCTGGTAGCTTTCTTGGGCTGATCCTCGGAGCGGACTACGGGATACGGGACTTCAAGGCCGCCTGCGACAAGGCGATGCTGGAGCACGGATTTTGTGATTTTCTGCCTGTTGGGGTTCCGCTTTTCGCGATCGTTGGAGCCGTCATCGGGGCCATCGTGGCAAGACTATCGCTCGCGGGCTGGCGATTCTGGTATCAGCCCCGTCGGAGTCGCGGCCACCAGAACGATGAACCATGAACGAGACCTAACGATCGTATCCTTCCTTGATGGAAATTCGCAAAGACAATCGCCAAGATCCCGCGTGACCAGGAAAATCGGAATCCAAGGTCAAACTTCCTGAAAACCGGCCGGGAAACCCCTGAACCATGCCCGCCACGTCACGCTATCAATACCTGGACCCCGAGGGTCTCGGCCGGCTCAAGAACCTGAGCCTGGCCGCGAGGCTGGTGGTCGAGGGATCGTTCTCGGGGATGCACAGGAGCCCGCATCGAGGGTTCTCGGTCGAGTTCGCCGAGCACCGCGAGTACACGCCAGGGGTTGACCCCAGGCATATCGACTGGCGGGTCTTCGGCCGGAGCGACAAGCTTTATATCAAGCAGTATGAGGAAGAAACGAGCCTCAATTGCCACCTGATCCTCGACACGTCGGCGTCGATGGGCTACAAGTCGGGCGCCGGGGTGACGAAGCTGGAATACGGCTGCTTCCTGGCGGCGAGCCTCGCCTATTTGATGGCGCACCAGCACGACGCCGTTGGCCTCTTGACCTGCGACACGGCCGTCCGTGAGCGAATTCCCGCCCGGCAGGGGCCGGGGCATCTGCGAACCGTGATGGACGCGCTCGAACGCGTGAAGACCGGCGGCGAAACCGGCCTGGCGACGACCTTTCATCAACTCGCCGAGTCGATCAAGAGACGGTCCCTGATCGTCGTCATTTCCGACCTCTTCGAAGATCCCGACACGCTCCTCGGCGCTCTCAAGCACTTTCGGCACAAGAAGCACGACGTCATCGTCTTTCACACACTCGACCCGCACGAATTGACCTTTCCTTTTGACGACGTGACCAAGATCGAGGACCTGGAGACGCGCCGGGAGGTGATCAGCGACCCCCGAGCCTTCCGACGGTCCTATCTCGAAGAACTTGCGAAGTTTCTCGAAACGATTCGATCCGGCTGCCGTTCGGCGCGAATCGATTACGCGGTCGCGCCCACGGATCAGCGGTTCGACGCCTTCCTGAGCACCTACCTCGCCCACCGGCAGGCGGTCCACGCATGAACGCGCCTCTGCCAACCGAACGGGGAGCCACCCGATGCTGACCTTTTTGAGCCCCCTGTTCCTCCTGGGGATGCTCTCGGCCGCGATCCCGCTGGTGATCCACCTGAGCCGGTCGCGGCGAACGAAAACGATGCGGTTTTCGACCACCCGGTTTTTCACCGACCAGTTCTTGAAGTCGTACCGGATGAGCCGGCTCAAGGAACTTTGGCTCCTCGCCTGCCGGATGGCCCTCTTCGCCCTGCTCGCCGTGGCGATGGCCCGGCCGCTCCTCACACCGAAGGGAACGCCAATCCTTCCCGGCGGGTCGCGGTCGGTCGTTCTCGTTCTCGACAACTCGGCGAGCATGGGGCACACCGAAAACGGCGTCAGCCTGCTCGATCGCGCCCGGAATGCCGCCCGCGAGGTCGTTGAAAGCCTCAAGCCCGGCGACACCGCCTCCGTCGTCCTCGCCGGTCGCAAGACGGGCGGACCCGATGTCCTCTTTCCCGAACTCACGCCGTCAACTGGCGATGTCCTTCAGGCGATTGATTCGGTGCAAGTCGCCACGCTTGGAACCGACCTGTCCGGCGCCGTCGCTCGGGCGGAAACGATCGCCGCGTCGAGCCAGGCGCAGGCGAAGGAAGCCCATGTCTTCAGCGACCTCCAGGACGGCGGCTGGCAGATTCCCGACAGAGCCTCGAAACCGCCGAGCAACGGCGGTGTCAATATCATCGTGGTCCGGGTTCGACCGGCGAAACCGGAGAACCTCGCGATCACGGCCGTGCAATATGCCTCGGCCAGGCCGACGGCAGGCGTCCCCTTCGCGATCCGGCCGCACCTGACCGTCCAGGGCGACCGCGCCGGGGCGGGCCTGGTCCGGCTCGTCATTGATGGCAAGCAAGTCGGCGAGCGGAAACTGGAAAAACTCCAGAACGGCCGATGGGCGGTCCCCCGGTTCGACCACACCTTCGCGACCGGCGGCTGGCACTCGGGACACGTCGAGGTCGATGATCCCGCCCTTCCGCAAGACAATCGCCGCTATTTCACGTTCGAGGTGCTCGACACCGTCCGCGTCCTGGCGGTCGATGGCGCTCCGTCGGCGGTCGCCCGGCTTGATGAACTCTTCTTCCTCAAGCTCGCCCTCACGGCCGATCCCGGGACCGGAAGCGCCGTGCGGGTCGATACGGTGAGCCCAACAGGTCTGACCGGGGCCGACTTTGGCAAGTATCCGCTCGTGATCCTCGCCAACGTCGAGTCGTTGCCCTTGCCCGCCGTCGAGGCGCTGGAAGGCTATGTCGATCGCGGCGGGAGCTTGCTCGTTTTTCTTGGCGATCAGGTGAACGCCGACTTCTACAACGCGAACCTTGCCGCCCCGACGCGGCTCCACGGCGGCCTGATGCCCGGTCGCCTGCTCGGTCGCGAGGGCGATCCGACCGGCGCCTCGGATCTTGCCACGATGGGCGAGGTTGACGACGCCCACCCCGCCCTTTCGGCCTTTCAGGACCCTCAAGCGGCCGGCTTCTCCAACGTCGGCTTCAAGGCGCTCTGGGGGATCGCCCCCGAGCCGACCTCGACGGTCCTGATGCGGGCGTCGACCGGCTCGCCGCTGCTGCTTTTGAAGGCTTTCGGTAAGGGGCGGGTGATGGCCTTCGCCAGCAGTTGCGACCGCGACTGGACGAACTTCCCGGTTCGACCCTCCTTCCTTCCCTGGGTCCACCGGCTCGTCGGTTTTCTGGCGCAAGAGCCGATGGGACGGACGGGATTCTTCGCCACGGGCGAGACAGTCCCGGTTCCCATCGCGGCCTCCGAAGGACTTGCGCCGGTGACCGTGAAGACACCGACCGGAGCGATCGTGCCCCCCGTCGCGACGGGCGACCCGGACCTTCCGCTCTCCTTCAAGGCCACGTCCGAGGTGGGCGTCTACACACTCCTTGACCCCGCCAAGCCCGACGCCCGACGCGCCTTCGCCGTCAACCTGGAAGGGTACGAGTCAGACCTGAACTACCTTGACGACGTCCTTGCCGGTCCCGAAACTCCAGGCCCAGAAGCCGCCGCCGATCGCAAAGCGAAGGTCGAGGCGGGTTTGAAAAACCTCTTGCCCGGCCGGGCGTCGGTTACGTATGTCAACGACCCCTCGCGGACCGCCGACCTGTCGAAGTCCGCCCGGCGCGGGGTTCGCGCCTGGGACGTCGTCCTGGCGGTCGTTCTGGGTATCGCTCTCTTTGAACCCTGGTTCGCCAACCGGATCAGCCAGCGGCATTATTCCCCACCGCCGACCGGCCGTCGACCGGCGGGAGCCACTAACCGATGAACGCCATGACACCCTTCGTCCTCGCCAGCCTTCGGTTTGAGAGCGTCTCGAATCCCTGGATCTGGCTCGTCCTGATAATCCTGGGAACAGGGTTCCTCATCTGGACGTATCGAAGTATTTACCTCCGTTCGGAACGCAGACTGATTGGCGGCCTCTTTCTGTTGCGAGCCGCGGGGCTGCTGACCCTGGTCCTCGCCCTGGCGAAGCCGACCTGGACCCGAGAGAACGACCTCGTCGATCCCGGTCGCGTCGCGGTCGTCGTCGATAATTCGGTCTCGATGTCGATTGCCGATCCGACGGGTCCGACTCGCTTCGCCCTGGCGCGAGAGGCCGTTGAACGCCTCAGGCAGTCCATCGAAGGAGAACGAACTGGCCCCCGCGTCGCGGTTGACGTCTTTGACATCGCGGGGAGCCCGCTCGGCCCCAACGCGAAACCCGACGCCGAGCGGACCGACCTTGTTCGAGGCGTCAACGAAACCGTCGCCCGGCTCCGCTCCCGCCCGCTCGCGGCGCTCGTTCTGGTCAGCGACGGCAACGACAACACCGGCCGCCCCGACCTCCGCGAACTGGCCGACACCCCCGTGCCGGTCCACACCGTCGGCTTCGCCAACGATCCAAAAGCGGGCGGCCTTGACCTCGCCGTCCGCGCTGTACGCGCCCCGACAAGGGCGATGGTTCATAACCAGATCAAGGTTGACGTGACCGTGACCAAGACTGGCGGTCCTTCGACAAAAGCCGACCTGACGATCCGGCGCGGTCGCGAGTCGTTCGCCTCACAGAAGGTCACGCTCCCCGAGGGAGATACCGAGCAGACCGTCAGCCTGACCTTCACGCCGAGCCAGACCGGCACCTTTGTCTTCACCGCGGGGCTGTCCGGCCCGGCGGGCGAGCGCCTGCTCTCAAACAACGCGGCGCATTTTCCGGTCCGGGTCGACAGCGAGCCGATCCGAATCCTTTACGTCGAGGGCTTTCTCCGGTACGAGTACAAGTTCCTCAAGAATCGGTTCGAGGACGACCCCGACGTCAGCCTCGTCTCGATCGTTCGCCGGGTTAACCCCGACCGCACCGAGGCCCGATCGGGCGACGACCTGATCTCTCCCGACCGGCTCAAGAACTTTGACGTGGTCGTGCTCGGCGACATGGAAGGGAGTTATCTCAACTCCGCGGAGTACCAGGCCCTTCTCAAGTGGCTCAACGAGAAGAACCACGCGATCCTGGTTCTCGGCGGCTATCGGTCGTTTGGCCCCGCTGGCTTTCGGACGACACCGCTGGCCGAGGCCCTGCCGGTTGTCTTCGCGAGCGGACCGCCGTATCAGTCGGAAGAGCCTTTCTCCATGGAAGTGACGGACGAGGGGCGTCGGCACCCGATTTTCGAGGTCTCGGGCGACCGGACGCGCGACGCCGCCACCTGGGCCGCCGCGCCGCAACTCTCGGGAACAAGCCTCGTCGCCAGCGCGAAGCCCGGGGCCGAGATCCTGGCGGTTGATCCGGGTGTCAAGGTCGGCGGTAAACCGGCCGTGGTCGTGGCCGTCCAGCGATTCGGCGAGGGGCACACGATGGCTCTCGCGGCCGACACGACCTGGCGCTGGACCCGGTTCACGCGCGTCCTGGGCCGGTCCGACACGCTTTATGCCAGGTTCTGGAGCCAGACTGTCCGCTGGCTTTCAGGCCGGAGCGTCGACGACCAAAGGCCGCCGCTGGTCGTCAGCACCGATCGCCCCGACTACGACGTCGGCAAGGCTGTCACCGTCCGGGCCGTCCGCCAGCCTCGGGCCGGTCAAGACCTCGGCGCGGCCGAGGTGGCTGTCGAGGTCACCGGTCCTTCAGGCCGATCGACGCCCCTTCCCTTGCGGGCAAGCTCGGCCGAACCCGACGCCTTCACGGGCACCTTCTATCCGGCGGCGGGGGGCCGTTATGAGATCGCGGCCACGCTCAATGGCGGCGGCAAGGCGATCGCGAATCAAGCCACGGAATTCCTCGTCCACGGGTCGGACCTGGAACTGAGCGACCCAGGGACCAACCGCGCGGCCCTTCGATCGCTGGCGACCTCGACCGGCGGTCAATATGTTGACGTCAAGGATGCCTCGTCGCTCTCCGCGCTCATTCCGCGGCGCGAACGCCGGACGCGCCGGGTCGAGCGTTCGGAACTCTGGAACTCGCCGTTCCTCTTTTACGGATTTCTCGGGTTCGTCACGGCCGAATGGCTGCTGAGGCGTCGAAATCAGCTTGTTTGACGGGATCTCCGCGTCTCCCGAAGAGAGAGTGACAGAGGAGCCTTGCTTATGAGCACCGCGACGCAGCCGTATCAGAGTCTGATCGACACGGTCGATGCGCTCCGCAGGCGCTGGCGAATCCAGAAGCTGATCGAAGGAGGCTTGCTCGTCGTCGCCGGCTCGTCGGTCGTCCTGATCGCCGTTGTCGCCGCCGATAACCTGATCCAGCCGGAAACGACCGGGCGGTTTCTCCTGGCCGCCTTGCTCTGGTTGACCCTCGGAATTGCGGTCTTGAAGTGGGTTGTCAACCGCTGGCTCGACGACCGCCGCGACGACTTCTTCGCCGCGCTCGCCGGTCGCGAACATCCCGAGCTGAATGACAACCTGATTCATGCCTTGCAGCTTGGCCGGATCGAACGCCCAGGCTACTCGCCGCAACTGGTTCGACGAATCGTCGAGGACGCCGCGACCGCGACGGCCGGTCTCGACCTCTCGGACAGCCTCGACACCCGGCCCGCGAAGCGCGCCGGGGTGTTCGCCGGAGTCGCCCTCCTGCTGATCGGGATTTACGCCCTGGCCTCCGCGCCTCGGTTTTTTAACGGACTGACGCGCGTCCTTCTGCCCACGGCGGCGGTCGCTCCGTTCACGGCAACGCGCGTGCTCGACGACTCGATCCAGCCCGGCAACAACCGCGTTCCCGAAGGGTCGACAGTCGCGATTCAGGGCAGGGTCGACGGTGTCATTCCTCCTTCGGCCGACCTCTTCCGGCGCAACGGGTCTGGTCCCTGGTCGTCCTTGGCAATGAAGCCCGACCCGAAAAAAGAGGGAGTCTTCGCCGGAACCGTGGCCCAGGTGTCGGAATCGTTCGATTACCGGATCGTCGCGGGGGACGGCCGCTCGCGGACGTACCACGTCGAGGTCGTGAAACGGCCGAGGCTCGCCAGTCTCGCCGTCACGACCACGCCGCCCGCCTATACCGCCAAGAAGCCGAACCACGCGGCCGGTTCTGACGGCGAGATCGTCGGCCTGACGGGCACCTCGGTCACGGTTGCCTTGAAGGCCACGAAGCCGCTCAAACAGGCGACGATCGTCACCGAGCGCGGCGAGACACTGGCCTTCTCGCATCCGTCCGAGAGCGACACCTGGACCGCCTCGTTCACGATCGGCAGTCGCGACGCGAAGACGATCGAAGGGGGAGGCCGTCGGATCGATGGCCCGACACGCTATCAGATCAAGATGCTCGACACCGATGGTTACGAGAGCGCCGATCCGCTCTGGCGGTCGATCGCGGCGATTCGAGACCAGCCGCCGGTCGTGACGATTGCCGACCCCGGCCGCGACCTTCAGGTCAAGCCCGGCGCGGTCGTGCCGATCACCGTCGACGCGAGAGACGACCACGGGATCGGCTCGGTCCGACTCGTTTACCGGGTCAACGACGAGACAGCCATCGAGGAGCTAGCCGCCTTTTCGCACGACGCCGGTAAGCCCGACCTGGCCACAAGCGACCGGTTCTCGTGGACCCTCTCCGGTCCCAAGCTGAAGCCCGGAGCGCTGGTGCAATACTGGGCCATCGTTAGTGACCGCGACACGGTGAGTGGTCCCGGGACGTCCGAGTCTCGGCGGTTCTCGGTTTTCCTCAGCAGTCCCGAGCAAGCCGTCGCCCGGCTCGACATGGAAGTGGCCGACTACGCCAGGATGCTCGAATCGCTGGTCCGACTCCAGAAGGAAAATCGTGCCCAGTCCGCCTCGGGCGGCCCTTTTGAGACTCTGCTGAAGCGAGAAACTCTCGTCCGCACCAACACAGGCAAGCTCGCCCGAGCGATGGAGAAGGCCGCCCTGCCCGTGCAGACGATCGTCGAGGCGCTCGACGACCTCTCGGCCGGTCTCATGGCCGACGCCGTCAAGCTTCTCGAAGCGGGTCGCGACGCCACGGCCCCCGCCCGCGCCGCCGAGGCTCGCGACCGATCGCTTCCCGTTCAGGATCAGATCGTCACCCAGCTAGAAACCCTTCTCGCTCGCCTTCAGCGCAACGAACAGGCGAAGGAAGCCCTTCGCAAGATGGCCAAGACCGACAAGCCCGCGCATCAGGTCACCGCGAAGGTTCTCGGCGAGATGATCAAGGATCTTGACCGACTGACCACCGAACAAAAAGAGCTTGAGGCCAAGTTCGAGGCGCTGCCCAAGAAGCCGGTCGACGAGTACAAGGAAGCCGAGGCCAAGGCCCAGAAAGAACAGGAAGATTTGCTGAAAGCCTGGGAAAAATGGGCCAAGGGAAGCGTCGCCGAACTTTCCAAGCTGCCGACCGGGTTCGTGGACGACTTCCAGATGCGTCCCGACGTGAACAAGATCTTCGAGGAAATCGAGAAGGCGGCCAACCGTCCCAAGGCGGAAAAGGTCGAGGTCGCCCTTGAAGACCTGGGCGCGGGCCTGGCGACCAAGATGCTCGAAGACCTTGAGATGTGGATGCCCGACGCTCCCGACGCCGCCAAGTGGGTTCTCGAAGAACCGCTCGACAAGAAGCCGATGAAGATCCCCGAGATGTCGCTGCCGACCGCCCTGGAAGACATGGTTGGCGACCTCCTTCAAAAAGCGGACGAGTTTGACGAGGAGGCCGATGACGTCACCTCGGCCTGGGGCGACAACTTGAACCAGGCCGGCTGGGGCGTTTCCGATGGCCCGATCAGCTCCTTTTCCGCGAAGGGGAAGACGGGCAACGACATGCCGAACAACATGGAAGTCTCCGGCCGGTCCGGCGACGGCCGCCGAGGCAAGTCGTCCGGCCAGATGGTCGGCGACACGGCCAGGGCACTCGAAGGCCGGAAAACCCCGGCTCGGGTGAATAATGAACGTTACGAGCCCGGCCAGCTCAAGCAGGAAGGGCGATCCGATCCCAACGGGTCGACCGGCGGCGGCAAGAAGGCCGGCTCGGGGCGGAAAGGGCTGCAAGGCGGCACCCCGCCCGACTTCGTCCGCGATATCGGTCGACTCACCGAGAAACAGGCCGGTCTCCGCGAGAAGGCCGATCAGGTCGCCAAGAAGCTGGAAGCCTCGGGCGTGACCAACCGGAGGCTCGAAGAGAGCATCAGCCTGATGAAATCCGCCGAGCAGGATCTTCGCGACCTTCGTTACGAAGACGCCGCCCGCAAGCGTCGGGTGTCGGTCGGCCTCTTGAAATCGGCCTTGACCGACAAGGACGCGTCGACCGCCGCGCAGCTTAGCCGAGCCCGCGACCTTCCCGCCCCGCTTCGCACCGAGTTGCTTCAGGCGGCCGACGAAGGGTATCCGCCAGGTTACGAATCCCTGCTCAAGAGTTACTTCAAGGCGCTCTCGGGCGCCGAGCAAAACCCGGGGCGCGAACCATGATCCGAAACCGACGGACCGTTCTCGCCCTCGGGTTGTCTTGCCTCTGGGCATCGCGGGTTAACGCCGATTCGTGGCACCTCGCCGGCTGGTCGGTCCGTGCCGTCGTCGAGGTCTCGCGCGGTCAGGCCGATGCCGACGCCGAGACGGCCGGGGTCCGCATCCTCACGCAGGGGCGAGGCAAGGCCGACGGAACCGACTTTCGGGTCGTCGACCTGTCGGGCAAGGCCCTCCCGTTTCAGGTCACCGCGCTGAACGCCCCGCGCAGCTCGCTGATCTCCTTCCGCGCGACCGATCCCAACGGGCGTTACTTCATCTATTTCGGCAACCCCGGCGCCTCGCGCGCGGCCGAGCAGGTCCCCGAAGCGCCTCCGCCCGGCGAAGGTCCGCCAAAGGCCGACTGGATTCCGCATCAGGGGCTCGTCTTGCAAACGATCCGCCGCCCCCCCGGCGAGAACCCGAAGACGATCGCCGAGATGGCGAAACTGATCGCCGCCAGCCCCGCCGTTGATGGCGCCCGCTATCAGCGTCAGGTCGCGGACGGTTTCAACCCATTTGGATCGTCCGATCACTACATCAGCCTTTATCGCGGCTGGATCAAGATTCCCAGGGCAGGCCCGTACCGGTTCTGCACCGCGTCAAACGAGGCGTCGTTCTCGTTCCTCGACGGCAAGGTGCTCGTTCACTGGCCCGGCCGGCACACGGTGGATCGGGGCCTTCGAGGCGAGAAAAACGCGGTCGTCGAATTGACCGCCGGCCCGCACTATCTTGAGTATTACCAGGAAGAGGTCACGCTCGATCAGATGGCCTATCTCGGCTGGCGGCCCTCGGCCGACGACGGCGAATTCTCGGCGATCCCCGAGTCCATCTTTCCCGCGACGCTCGACGCCAGGGTCGCCCGCTACGAAGGCCCGGACGGCACCCCTCTGCCCCACTTTGAACCGGTCGTCCTTGATTCCGTCTGGCCCGCAGACCGTCGGATTGGTCAATATACCCGCGTCCATTTCGAGGCGGGAACCGAGTCGGACGGAACCACGTACCGCTGGGACTTTGGCGACGGCCAGTCGGCCAGCGGTCCGAAGGTCGATCATGTGTATCTGGCGATCGGGCGCTACCCGGTCAAACTCTCGGCGGAGGGGCCGGCGGCCCGAGGCGAGGCTCTCTGGCCGTTGGACGTCTTCGAGATCGAGAACGTGACCGAGCGGTTCAAGGAAGGTCGGCCCCAGGACTACGCGGCGGTCGTCAAAGGGTACGACCGGAGCAAGCTTGACGCGACGGGCCTCCGCGAACTGGCTCAGTTGCTCGCCGAGAGTGAAGACCCGACCGGCGCGATTGTCGCGGGCAAGGAGTATGTGGCTCGCTTCGGTGATTCGGACGCGAAAGCGACGTCTCGGGTGCGCCGCCTGATGGCCGAGTCAGCCTTGAAGCTCGGTCAAGACGGGGTCGACGAGGCCATCGGCCACTTCCGAGCCTCGCTCACTCCGGAGACACCCCCCGCCGAGAAGCTCGCGGTCCTCGGTCGCCTGATCCGCATCGTCGGCATTGATCGCGGTTTGCCCGAGAAGGCGGCCGAACTGATCCCGCGGGTCGACGAGGCGGTCAAGGGGGCGAAGCTCGACGAGGAAACGCTCACCGCGTACCGACGCGCGGTCATCGCCGCGGCGGACGTCTTGCTCTGGAACGGAAAGCCCGAGGGGGCTCACGGCCTTTACGATCGCGCCGAGAAGATTGGCGGGCGGTTCATTCCCAAACAAGTCCGCGCCGCGAGGATTGGTGCCTATCCGAACGCGATCCGCGAGTATCTTGACGGCGAGAACTTCGGCGCGGCCCTCGATCTCGTCGACCAGTGGGATGAGACCTTTCCCACCGAGAAGCCCAATGGTCAGACCTTCTTCTGGCGCGGCAAGATTCTTTGGCTTCGCGGCCAGCCCAGGGAGGCCGCTCGTTATCTGGCCCGAGCGATTGGCCTGGCCCCGGGCGCATCGACCGAGTCAGAGGCCCGTTGGCTCCTCGCTCAGGCTCTCGACGGGTCCGGCAAGCCGGTCGAGGCGCGCCGCGAGCTTGCCAAATTGATCGCCCTGGGTTTCCACGACTCATTCACCCGGCTTGCCCGCGAAAAGCTCGGGCGTGGGGACGCGGGGAAAACACCATGATTTTCCGACGATCGACCCGGGGATCAAGATCCATCGCGGTGAGAATCGCCGCCATCCTCTTCGGTGGCGCCGTTGTCGTCCTGGCCGCCGATGAGAAGAAGTCGCTCCGCCCGGCCGCGCCAAAGGCGGGCGAAGAGGTTTCCAGAGAATTCATCGACCCGAAAGCGAAGAACCTGATACCCAACGGCGACTTTGAAGCCGGAACCGATACGCCGACAGGCTGGCAATCGGTTGACGGCCTCTCGTCCTTCTGGGTTCAGGACAGCGACCCCGCGCACGGCAAGATCATCAAGTTCGACACCGACGTCTTGCAGTCACAAGGCTACGACTGGTGGGTCAAGATCGCCAACGGGTCGCGACCCGGTGACGCCCCGGCGAAGAAGCCGACGGTCGAGCCGAAGTACGACACGCTCGCGGGCCTGGACGGAGTCTGGTACTGGAGCGATTTCATTCCCGTCGAGAAGGGGAAGGCTTACTGGCTGACGCTCGACGTCAAGGGACCGCCGATTCTCGTCTGGCTCGTCGGCTATCCCGACAAAGGAGACGCCTCCTTCGGAGCCGACGAGGCCGCCTTTCAAGAAGTTCTCATCAGCCAGCGCACCGGCAAGGCGCCTGACACCTCGCGAAAGCGCGAAGTCTTCGTTCACAAGTACGTCTGGAAAGGGCAGCTCGCCGCCGGAGGCTCGCCCACCTGGAAGACCTACTCGCGGCGGAACAAGCCCTTCCGGCCAACCTCGGCCACGCCGAAGGTCCGTTATGTCCGCGTCATGATCTATCCGTTCTGGCCCCCCGGCGAATATGCCGTCGACAACGTCCGGCTCGTGGAGTTCGACGACTCCGCAAGCCGCGAGGCGCCCTGAACGGAACCGGACGGGCGCCTTGCCTTTCAGTGGGTTGTCGCCTTACTTCGCCACGCTCCCCGCTTCCGGCCGAGCGGTGCGGATCGCGGGGGGTTTGGTTCGGGTTCGGCCCAAGGCGCGGTCAACACCAAGCTGGGCGATGATCTTGAGGGCCATGACGGCTTCGGCCTTGTTGATCTTGGTGACCCCGGCGCGACGGTTCTCGAACAGGATGGGCGTCTCGCCGAATCGGCAGCCAACCTCGCGGCACCAGAAGAGAATCTCTTCCATGAACGAATAGCCGCGCGAGCGGACATTTCGGAAGTCGATCTCGGCGAGCTTCGAGACCCGGTAACAGCGAAACGAGCCGCTGTTGTCCTTCGTCTTCAGGCCGAGGAAGAACCGGGCGTAGAGGTTGATTCCCGTGCTCATGAACTTCCGCTTGAGGTTAAACTGCCCCTCAACGCCGCCGCCAGGAATGTAACGCGAACCGATCATCACGTCGTGATCGCGCATTCCGGCGACGAGCGCGGGAATGAACCGGGGGGGATGGCTGAAGTCGGCGTCCATGTTCAGGACGTAGTCGTACGAGTTCCGTATGGCGTAGCTCATCGCCTCCAGAACCGCCGTGCCGAGGCCGAGCTTGCCGGGCCGGTGAATCACGTCGATGCCCGGGTGAGTCGCCTTCAATTCATCGGCGAGGCGGCCGGTGCCGTCGGGGGAGTTGTCGTCGATGACGAGAATCGACGCTGTCGGCGCGTGCTCAAGGATCGATTCGACGAGGGGCCGGAGGTTGTCGGCCTCATTATAGGTGGCCAGTGAGACCAGAAGCCTTGGAGTGGCGGGGTCGTAGGGGTGGGTGTCTTCTGTGATGGACATGGAAGGGGCATTCCCAGGGATAAGGCCGAGTTGGAATCCTTCGCGGTCGAGTCGCGTTCCGGTCCGTCGTCGCGCCGCCCGAGTCCGTCTTCCCCGGGTCAAGACCTGTCGCCGTCCCGGCTGACTCCGCATCTTTGGCGAGAGCCACCGTTTCGGTCAAGACCGGATCTGCGATCGGCATCCGAACCGAGAGGCCGCGGTTAACGGCCGGAGGGCAACAAGGCCGCTTCGGTGGCCGCTCCAAAACGTCGGTAAAGGTCGTCAATGACCCAGTGAAAGACGGTCATGTGCACCGATTCGACGATTCCCATATCATCAATAGGAACATGCACGTTGTGTCCAGCCTGTTGTTTCAACTTGCCGCCGCCAAAGCCGGTCAGGCCAACGACCTCGACGTCATGGGCAGTGGCCCACTCGACCGCGTTAAGAATATTCGGGCTGTTGCCCGACCCCGAGATCGCAATGAGCAGGTCGCCGGGCGAGGCAAGGTTACGCAACTGTTCGGCGAAGACGTCGTGATAGCCGATGTCGTTGGCGACGGCGGTGATCCAGGGTGTGTTGTCCGTCAGGCTGAGCACCCTGAGCCGTCGCTGGCCGGCGAGGTCGCGAAGCGTGCACTTGGCCAGGTCCTCGCAGAGGTGCGAGGCGTTTGCTCCCGAGCCGCCATTGCCCGCGATGAAGACGAACCGGCCCGACGTCCATCGGCTTTCGATCAACGCGCTGAGGTTCTCGACCTCGCGAGGGTCGACCGACCGGATCGCGTCGATGACGCAGTTGAGATAGTCACTGACGCCAAGTGTCGCGCCGAGCATGGTGGATGCCTCCGTTGCCAACTTCGGTTGGGTCCGTCCTTTCGCCTTGGATCGACCGCGATTGTAACGGCAGACCCGGTGACTGAGGAAGGGGAGGTAACCCGGGTTCCGAAAAGGCAACGTCTGGCGTCGCCCGAAGACGGCATCAAGGACGGGGCGCGCGATTGAGAAGGGCCTCGATCTGGGCGAGGAGTTTGGGCAATTCGAAGGGCTTGGCGTGATGGTCGTCGCAGCCGGCCTCGATCGCCTTTTCACGATCGCCGTCCATTCCGTGAGCTGTCAAGGCGATGACGGGAATGGAGCGGACTGCGGGCTCGGACCGGATGCGGCGGGTCGCCTGCCAGCCGTCGAGCTTGGGCATGTTCATGTCCATCAGGATCAGGTCGGGCGACTCGGCAAGGGCCGAGACGATGGCCTGCTCGCCGTCGTGCGCGAGGACGACGTCGAACCCTCGGCGGCGCAGCCGTCGCGAGAGAACGTCCCAGTTCTCTTCGTTATCCTCGACGAGAAGGATCTTGGCCATGTCCGCCCCACCGCTCGCGTTTCGCACCGAACACCTACCTTCGCTCCGCAGCATACCACGGTCAGATACCTGTGGACGAGAGACACCGGCTCGACGTCAGTGCTCTCTCATTTACGTACGACACTCTCAAAGGGATCGATCATGAAAATTCCAATCGAAGTCGATTTCTCTTTGATGTCGTCGCCAGGGGCTATTTCCATGATAGTTCACTGGTCTTCGGGCCAGGGTCCGAGAAAACCTTGAAACTGAGTCTGGCCTTGCGGGATGACTTCAAGGGGCAAGGTCCGCCTTGCGAGCGAGCCAGGTCTCGATCTTGCCGAGGAGCCTTGGAAATTCCACGGGTTTGCTATCGTAGTCATCGCAGCCCGCCTCAAGAGCCTTTTCACGATCGCCGGGCATCGCGTGAGCCGTCAGGGCGATGATCGGAACGGAGCGCGCTGCGGGGTTGGCCTTGATGGTCCGGGTTGCCTCCCAGCCATCCATCACGGGAAGGCTCAGGTCCATGAGGATCAGGTCAAACCCACCGACGAGGGCCATGTCGACCCCTTCGCGGCCGTCTCGGGCCATGACGACCTCATATCCTTTCCGCTCAAGCCGGCGGGCCAGCATGTCGCGGTTCATCTCATTATCTTCAACGAGCAGGATTCTGGGCATTTCCAACCGACTCCTTCCCGGCACTTTCAAACGGCTGGCTGTTGGTCGCGGCGTGATTGGCGAGAGGTCGTCGGTCAGGGTCCTGGAACCTGGATTTGTCAACGTTCCCCCTCGGGCTGTCCCGTGGCGGCCCGTGAACGAACACTGCGGCGGACGCGGTTGGCCAGCTCGTGGCGGACCTCGCCGAGAAGCTCCTCGCGGGAATAGGCCCCCTTCTGAAGGACCCCAAGCACCTGGCCATTGAGTCGACGGCGATCGTCTTCAGAGAGGTCCTTGGCCGTCACGACCAGAATCGGGATGTCGCGCCATCGGGGGTTCTGCCGCAATTCGTGAGCGAATTCAAAGCCATCCATCTCAGGCATCATCAGATCAAGAAGAATCAGGTCGGGACGGACCTCGGCGAGCCGGTCAAAGGCGACGAGGCCATTCTCCGCCTCGGTGACGGTCCAGCCGTCGTTTTCGAGCATCTGAGCCAGCATCTGGCGGCCAACCGGATCGTCATCAACCACCAGGGCGACCCCGCCGACCGACTCGTGTCGATATTTCTGAAGTACGGTTGTCAGACGCTTGCGATCGATCGGCTTGGTCAGGTAGTCGTCGGCGCCCAGGGCATAGCCAAGGTTGCGGTCGTCAACCATCGTGACCATGATCACGGGCGTGTCGGCCAGGTCCGGGTCTGACTTCAATGCCGAGAGCACGGCCCAGCCGTCCATGCCGGGCATCATCACGTCGAGCGTGATGGCATCGGGCCTCATCTCCCGGGCCATCCGCAAACCTTCCTCACCGGAAGCCGCCTGACGGACCCGGAACCCTTCTTTTTCCAGGGTCCGACGGACCAGTTCGCGGACGGTCATGTCGTCGTCGACGACGAGAATGAGGCTTCCTTCGTTGTCCGCATAGTCAATCCGGTCGGGCTCATCGATCAGTTGCGGAGGATGATCGTCCACGACGGCCGGGAGACGGACCGTGAAGACCGACCCCGTGCCCGATTCACTGCTGACCTCGACGTCGCCGCCCATCATCTGGCAAAACCGCCGGGTGATCGTGAGGCCAAGGCCGGTCCCGCCGTACTTCCGCGTCGTTGACGCGTCGGCCTGCGTGAAGGGACGGAAGAGTCTCGCGAGTTGCTCGCCCGTCATTCCGATCCCGGTGTCCCGGACGCGGAAGAGCAACCATTCCCGGCCGCCGGAGGTCTCGCGCGAGGCCTCCAGCGTGACCTTACCCCCCTGGGTGAACTTGCTGGCGTTGCTCAGCAGGTTAAGCAAGGCCTGGCGGGTCTTGGTCATGTCGGCGTGAAGCGCGCCGAGATCGGGCAGACAGGAGACTTCAAGCGACGTTCCGTTCTTCTCGACGAGCGGTTTGACGGTATCGGCGACCCCTTGCACCATCTCGGCGGCGTCGAAGGTTTCCAGGTAAAGGTCCATCTTGCCGGCCTCGATCTTCGAGAGGTCGAGGATGTCGTTGATCAGGCCGAGAAGGTGACGGCCCGCGGCGTGGATCTTCTGGAGGTCGGCAACGGCCGAGGCATTGCCGGTATCCTCAGCCTCTTCTTGAAGCATCTCGCTGTAGCCGATGATCGCGTTCAGAGGAGTGCGCAGTTCGTGGCTCATGTTGGCGAGGAAGGTACTCTTGGAGCGACTGGCGGCCTCGGCCGCTTCCTTGGCGTCAAAGAGAGCTTCTTCGGCCTCGCGCTGCTCGGTCACGTCGTCGTGAACGCCAACCCACTCGCGCACCGAGCCGTCGGGATTCAGCACGGGGACACCCCGGGCGATCATCCGTCGGTATTCGCCGTCGCGGCGGCGAAGGCGATGCTCGGACTCATACTTGGTTCGCGACTGGACGGCCGCGGCCCAGCCTGCGGCGGTGTGCCGACGGTCGTCGGGGTGGACGGAATCGAGCCAGCCGTAGTTGCGATAATGGGCGGCATCCTGACCGGTGAACTCGGACCATCGGGGCTGATCGTCGGCAAATTCGCCGGTGGCCGCCGTTGTCCAGACGATCGAGGTCGTGGCATCGATCAGCGAACGGAAGCGTTCCTCGCTGCGACGGAGGTCTCCCTCGTTTTCCTTTCGACCCGTGACGTCGGTCAGAACGCCAACGAAGTGCGTGACACGTCCGGCCGAGTCTTGCACCGGAGAGACCGAGAGGCCACACCAGAAGGGTTCGCCCCCCTTGCGATAGGCCCGGATCTCGATTGTGCATTCGTGTCCGGCACGATAGGCATGGCGGAGCTCATCAAGAGCGTGCGGGTCGGTCTCAGCGCCTCGGAGAAAGCGGATATCCTTACCGATGGTCTCATCGGGCAGGTAGCCGGTGATTTGCGAGAAGGCTTCATTCGTATAAACAATCGGCTCGTCCGACCGCGAAGGGTCGGTGATGAAAAGCCCTTGCGAGATCGCTCCGAGCGAGCGGTCGCGAAGTCTCATGATCTCCTGGGTTCGCCGCTGCTCGGTGAGATCGCGAAGGTAGGCGGTAAAGAGCGGCTCGTCTCCGACCGCGATCGCCGAGATCGCCAGTTCGATGGGAACTTCCGACCCGTCGGCGCGAAGCGCCATGACCTCGATTCGCTTGCCGAGGATCGGCCCTTCTCCCGTGGCGAGGAAGTGAGCCAGGCCCTTTCGATGGGCCTCACGCAAGGGTTCGGGAATGATCAGGCTGGCCATTTCATGACCGACGGCATCAGTCCTGGAGAAACCGAAGATGCGTTCGGCGGCGGGATTGAACTCAACGATCTTGCCGTGATGATCCATGGTGATGATTGCGTCGAGCGCCGCTTCAAGGACCGAACCCTTGCGCGCCTCGCTCCGGCGGATCGCCAGCTCCGCGCGATTACGCTCGGCCACGTCGCGGCGAACCAGGGCATACGCCGCGGCAATCATCCCCAGGGCGACGGCCGACGCGATTCCAAACGTCGTCAGCGTTTGCCAGACGCGCTGTCGGGTCGCGAGAGTCCGCTTCGCGAGCAGCGCATTCTCTTCCGATTTGATCACTTCGGTCGAACGGATCACCTCATCCATGAGCCGAAGTCCCTGGCCACTGGCGATCATCCCCTGGGCGGCCTCGAATCCTTGATCGCGGCGCAACTGAGCATTCGTCCGCAAGGTTGACAGCCGGCGCCCGATCAAGGGCCTCAACGCTTTGACACGTTGCTGTTGGGGAGGGTTGTCGGAAGTCAATCTTTCCAGTTCGTCAATCGCCTTGCCGACCTGATCCCCAGTCTCCCGGATCGCCGTGAACGGTTCTTCCTCGCCGGTAATGACATAAGAGCGTTGAACAACCTCCGCGTGGCGGACGGACGAGACGATCGATTCCACCTCGTTGAGCACCTCACGCGTGTGCGTCACCCAGTTGGCGCTGGCGACCATCTCCTTGACGTTGATGATGGAGACAATGGCGTTGATTCCCAGGATCATCAACGCCAGGGCAAAGACCAGCGAGAGCTTCCGTTCATTGGATCGGCTCATGAGTTCACCCCGAGGTGGTCAGATCGGTTGGCCGTTCGAGGCGAACCCGAGTTTCCCAGGAATTCCAGGGCCAGGACCGACACATCGTCTTTCTGTCCAGCCTCGCCACACCATTGCGTGACATCGCCGACAAGACCCTCAACCGACGCCTCGATCGGCATCTCGCGTGTCCGGTCCAGCGCCGCCAGTAGATTTTGATCGCCGAAGGGCTTGTTCGCCGGCGAGGCCGCTTCGGGAATTCCGTCCGAATAAAGATAAATTCGGTCACCGGGCGTCAGTCTCAAGACGCGCTCATCATAGGCGGCCTCGGCCAGTCCGATCGGAAAGCCGCGACCGTCAAGGACCGTCGATGGCCCCGATGCCGGCAGCAGCGCCAGGCCCGGGTGACCCGCCGAGACGTATCGAAGTTCGCCCGACTCGCCATCGAAGACGCCATAAACCATCGTGAAAAATTGATCCGCCTGGTCAAAGGGAAACATTCGATTCAACTGGCCGAGAACCTCGACAGGCGGCACGACCTCGACCGCGTCACCCTGCCCCGTGCCTCGCGTCAAGACGCTTGACGGGTCGCCCGGCGGCGTGAGCACTCGACTGACCGAGACCGAGAGCAAGGACGACGCCACTCCATGACCACTGACGTCAAAGACGTAAAGGCCGATCCGATGATCGTCGAGCGGAAAGGCGTTCAGCCCGTCCCCCGCAAGCTCGTCGCAGGGGCGATACGCCCAGGCGCATCGAGCACCTGGCAACGTCGGGGAAGGGTGTGGCAGAAACGACTTTTGAACCCGGGCCGCCGCGCGAAGGTCGCGAGCCATCCGACGGTTCGCCTCATCAAGCCGGGTATTGAGCCCTTCAAGCTCTCGGTTCCGTTCCGCCAATCGACGTTCCAGAATCGCCGCCTGTTCCACGGCTCGCTTGAGCAGGATCTGGGTTTGCACGCGGGCCATGACGACCGGAAAATCCAGCGGCTTCGTGACATAATCGTTGGCACCCAGTCGAAGCGCCTCGACAATGTCCTCGCTCTGGTTTCGGGCGGTCGCCATGATCACGGGCAAGGTCGCCTGACTGTAAGTCTTGCGCAATACTTTCAAGACTTCAAGGCCGCTCATCTCGGGCATCATGACATCGAGAAGAATGGCGTCGAACGGCTGCGAGGCAATCAAAATCAGGGCCGACCGGCCGCCATCGGCGACGACGACCGTATGACCCCGTTTCGTGAGCCTGCGAGCGAGCAGGTCACGGTTTGACTCATCGTCATCAACGACAAGTAAGCTGCCTTCCGAGGCTCCCGGGAACTCGTCGTCGATGAGACTGGTGGTCATCTCACGGACCCACCTTCGCAAAGGTTCCGTCCGCCGGAGCCGCGGCCGCGGTCGAGGCTGACGGCGGGACGAGCTTGGCGATGAGCAGGTCCCGAGCCTCGGCAAGGCTTAGGACGACTTGCGAAGCGCCCATCGTGGTCAGACGGTCGGCCGCCGCCTCGGTATCGCCCAACGCCCCCCAACGGCCGACCAGGATCGGCAGTTTTTCAAACCGGGCACGAAGCCGGCGCACCTGATACCGAGCCGCCGTCAGGCCCTCGGGCGGGAGGTGCGAGAGGATGACCATCGACGGTTCAAGCTCGGCAACGCGCTCGGCCAGTTGCATTGGCGTCCCTGGGTCGTTGATCACTTCCATCGTCAGACCCGAGCCGGCCAGAACCTGCGCGAGCATCTTCAAGACAAGTGCATCGGCTGCGTCCTCGGCGGCAACGCCCAGCAATGACGGGGTCGCCGGTGCTGACGGATCGGCCGAGGCCGCCGCGTTCGCCGCGGAGACCGAGGCCAGGGTGATTTCGTTCGATCCTTCCAGTTCTTCCAGGATGTCGTTGACGACCCGCCAGGCAAAGGCCAGGTCTTGCTCTTCCAGGTTCCCCGCCGAGGCATCGCGTTCGGCCCGAGAGAGCGCGGGGATGAGGATCGAGTCGAAGACCTCGATCTTTGGCTTCGTTTTGAGAGCTTCCTCGACAACCTCTTCCGCGCCGTCGCCGTCGAGCGCCACGAGGCGTTGATAAAACCTCACGTCGGGGGCCAGCTCCGACTCTTCGCCGAGCATCGTCGCGAAAAAGCTCAGGCTGGGAACGTACTTCCCAAGGACGGCGAGGCAGACCGTCAGCGGGGTCGAGAGCAAGATACCCAGGAGACCCCAGAGCCACGTCCAGAACATGGCGGCGACGAGGAGCCCGAGCGCCGAGACTCCGGTTGTTTTGCCGTAAATCACCGGCTCAAGAAAGCTGTTCAGGGCCGTCTCGACCACAGCGAAGAGGCCAAAAACCAGGATCGGCTGCGTCCAGCCGTTCTCCGAGGAGGCGATCGAGAAAACCAGCGGCAACGCGAATGCGATCGCCGGTCCAACGTAGGGAATGAACCGCATCAGGGCCGCCAGGCAACCCCAGAGGACCGCGTATTCCACACCGACGGCCCAGAGCCCCAGGCCAATCACCAGCCCGAAACCTGAGTTCACCATCGCGAAGGTTGCCAGGTATCGGCTGATCCGCTGGCCGATCTCGTCCATCGTCCTCGTCGTCAAGCTCACCCGGCTATGACCAAAAAGGCTAACGATCCGGTCCCGCAAGTCTTCGCGGTTGATCATCATGAACAGAACCAGGATCAGCACGAAGCTACCGACCCCGAGAAATTCAATATAAGGGCCGACCGCGTCTTGAAGCCGCTTGCGAAACGACGGTTCCTCGACAACCCGGACCTCCATCGGGCCACCCCGGGCGCGTGGAACTTCAGGGTCGGCGGCACGAATCGTCTCGCCGTCATCCTGAGGCATGATCGGCTTGCCGGATGCCGCCTTGGAAACCTGTTCCGCCGCGGCCTTGGCTCCGGGAGCATCAAATTTTTTCGCGAGTTCTCGGGCCATGTCGGCGGTCTTTTCGATCGCCGATTCTTCCTTCGGGTGCAAAACCTGAAGCTTGTTCTCGATGTTCGACTGATAGCCCGGCAGTTTCGCCGCGAGCATGTCAAGCTGCTCATAAACGACGTAACCGATCCCCCCAAGGAGGCCAAGGGAGATCACTCCCGTCAACACAACAGCCGCGACTCTTGGGAGTCGAGCTCGACGCTCCAGTAGAGAGGCCAGAGGCGTTAACGCAAACGAGAGGAGGACCGAAAGCGCCAGCGGCTTGAGCACCTCCGCGGCGATCGACATCGCTCCAATGATTGTCATGATCAAAAAAGTGATCACGACCGGATGACTCATCACCGACGTCTTGCGCCTGGGTCCTGCCACGTACTCGCCTCCGCACCCGAAACCCCCTTGAACGGCCCGACGTCGCCCGACGGCACGGCCCCCCCTTGAGCGCTGAGTGCAACCCTCATGCCGCCCCACGGCCCGCTGTTTGCTCATTTCCGAATTGCGTGGGCGTGACGCCCCGAAGCTCTGTTCACCCTCGCCGAGGAGCAACGCCGCAATGGCGACCAACGCCCAGGATCGACCGCCCCTGACGGCGGCTGACGTGATGACTCCTAGCCCCCGAACCTGCTCTCCCTTCAGCACCGTGCTGGAAGCAGTCCTGATTTTTCGAGACGCCGATTGCGGGGCCGTGCCCGTCGTTGATCTCAATCAACCGGTCGGCATTCTCACCGATCGCGACGTGACCCTGGCCCTGGCGGATTTTCCCGACCTTTCCGGCGTTCCCGTGGCCGACGTCATGACCAAGGGAGCATTCTCGGTCCTCCCCGAAGCTCCACTCGCCGAGGTTGCCGCTCAGTTCGGCGCGCATGGCGTCCGTCGTCTTCTCGTGGCGGATGCAACCGGTCAGCTTCTCGGGATTATCACTCTGGCGGATATCGCCCCGCACCTCGCCGATCGCGAGGTTGGCAGGGTCGTCGCGGATGTCGTCGAGCAGCCTTGATCGAACAATTCTCTCGAATTGAACCACAAAAGAAGCGGCCCCGGCGACCGGTTGAATGAGTATCAACCGGTCGCCGGGGCCGCTGTGATTCTGAACGTCACGATTCAGGTCGCAACTCTCAGGCAACGGGGGGGCTTCCCCGGCCCATGACGAGCGAGACCACGAAGAGGATCACGAAAACGACAAGAAGGACGTGGGCGAGCCAGGCAAAGTCGCCCGACAATCCGCCAAAACCAAAAATTCCGGCGACCAGGGCCAGAACTGCGAATATGATTGCCCAGCGGAGCATTGGACTTGGTCCTCTCTTGGTTGGAAGCGGAATCGCCGAGCGTGAGTCCTGAAGCCGATCCACTTTTTGCGAAACTGCGTGCGGCTCGGAAATCAGGTTCTCAATGCCAGGCTAGAAATACCCCAGATTCAAAACTCGGCTCGCCAGGGGGCGGACGAATGACCCACCGAAAGCAGGCCGAAAAGAGGCTATATGCTCTCTTCCTTGACCTTCTCACCCGCGTTTTTCAACGCATCCCCGGCCTTGCTCGCCGCGTCTTTGGAGGCATCGACGGCCTTCGACGTGGCATTCTTGGCGCCCTCGGCCGTTTCATCAATCGTCTCTTTGGCCTTGTCCTTGAAGTCACTCATCAAGCGTTCTCCCCTGTGCGAAAGGACCCCAGACCGGCTGCCGATCTGGGCAATCGAGATTACAGCACCTACTGTGCCACGTTCCGAATTTGCATGAAGACCCGGATCGCGCCTCGGTGCCGACCCATCACCAGGCATTTGATTGCCCAGATGGATTCGACACCAGGTGCCCAACGGCGACGACGGCCATCGCGTCCTGAAAAAACATAATATGAACGTATTTATAAATTCGTCCTGGATTGCCCTTCTGGCTCGGACCTTGTAGGTTCTTTGCTGGAATGGAGTTTTGGCGAACTTTCTGGCAATCCCCATTCGCCACTTATTTTTTGGGATGAGATGAATCATGACCGAGGCCGTGGTTGACGTGGCAACGAAGAAGTCGGTCGGCTGGGTCCCGATCCTCTGGATCATGGGCTTCCACGTGGGCGCTCTTTTGGCCTTCGTGCCGAGCTATTTCACCTGGCAGGCCCTGGCGGTCTGCGTCTTCCTGCACTGGTTGACGACGAGCGTCGGCATCAGTCTGACGTACCACAGGCTGCTCTCTCACCGCAGTTTCGTGGTCAGGCCGAAAGCTCTGGAATACGCGTTGACGGCGCTGGCCTCGTGCGCCGCGCAGGGCGACGCGCTCGGGATGGTCTCGGACCATCGCCGACATCACGCTCATACCGACGAGGATTTTGACACCCATAGCCCGATCAAGGGATTCTTCTGGGCGCATTTCTTCTGGTGGTGGGTCAAGGAAGATCGTGAATATCACGACGCGAAGTATTACAAGCGTTGGGCGCCGGACCTGTACAAGGACCCCGTCCACCGCTGGCTCTCGACGTACCACTGGATCTTCCCTGTGGGTCTTTGCGTCGCTCTTTACGCGATTGGCGGGATGCCCTGGCTGGTCTGGGGCGGATTTGTCCGGACCGTCGTCTGCATTCACACGACCTGGGCCGTCAACTCGGTGGCGCACACCTGGGGCTATCGAAACTTCGAGACCAACGACCTCTCGCGCAATAGCTGGTGGGTGGCGATCCTCACCTATGGCGAAGGTTGGCACAACAACCACCACGCCGTGCAGACGTCGGCGAAAATCGGCGACCGTTGGTGGGAGATTGATCCGACCTATGCACTCATCGCCGGAATGCGAAGCCTTGGCCTTGCCCAACAGGTCCGCGCCCGCGACGGAAGCCGGCCGAAGGCGGCCTGAGTCGGATCGAACCCACGATGACCGATGGGTTGCGGAGACGATCCTCCATCGGTCATCGGGCGTCTGTCTTACCCGAAGCGGAGACGATCGCCAGGACCTCGTCGATGTTCACGGGCTTGATGAGGTGATGCTCGAACCCCGCGCGGATGGAACGCTCGCGGTCCTGATCCTGGCCGAACCCGGAAACGGCGACGAGCACGGGGCGGCCGGTTTCCGGGTCGGCTCGAAGTTTCTCGGCGACCTGGTAGCCGTCCAGGTCCGGCAGGCGAATGTCGAGCAAGACGACATCGGGGCGGAAGTCACGCACGGCTTCCAGGGCCGTCCGGCCGTCGCAGGCGGAACGGGCCTCGTGCCCGGACGAGGCGAGCAGGCGGACCATGCCCCGAGAGGTGTCCGGGTCGTCGTCAACCACGAGCACCCGACGACATCCCGAAGGCTCTGACGTCTCAACGTCGCCTGTCGCCTCGGACCGCGGCAATGTATCCTGATCGCCGCTCTCCGCCGCGTTGATGGCGATCCGGACGATGAACTCGCTCCCTTGACCGGCGCCCGAGCTTGATGCCGAGACGCTGCCGCCGTGCATCGTCACGAGGTTTCGGACGAGCGTCAGGCCGATCCCGAGACCTCCGTGCGCCCGGTCGAGCGACCCCTCGACCTGAGTGAAGAGGTCAAAGACCCTGGGCAACATCTCCGCCGAGATTCCGACCCCCGAGTCGCGGACGCGGACGACGAATTCGTCTCCATCACGCCCGGCGGTCAGTTCGATCCGGCCCCCCTCGTCGGTGTACTTGGCGGCGTTCGTGAGCAGGTTGACGATCACCTGTTCGAGTCGGGTCGGGTCCGCGTCGACCCAGTACGGGCCTGGCCCGAGGTTTAGCTTCAAGGTGTGCCGCTTGGCCTCGACAAAGGGGCGAACTCCCTCGACAGCGTGGCCGACGACCTCGGCCGCGTCGAGCCTTCGAATGCGGAGCCGGAGTTTTCCCGTCCTGATCCTGGAGACGTCGAGCAGGTCGTCGATCAGACGCGTCAGGTTACCGACCTGCCGCTCGATCACATCGTCCGACCAGACGCGCTCGTCGTCGGCCGTTGACCGCCGCGACAACGCGACGGCGTTATTGATCGCCGCCAGAGGGTTGCGCAGCTCGTGGGCGAGCATCGCGATGAACTCGTCCTTGCGGCGGTCGGCGTCCTTGAGGGCCTCGGTCAGTTCAAGGAGCCGAGACTCGCTCTCGGCCAGTGCGGCGCGACGTTCCTCGGCCTCGGCTCGGGCCTCTTGCTCGTAAACCCGCCGGGCGCGTTCCGATTCCAGTTGCCGCTCGGTCCGCACCTGGTTCATGACCCGGGAGACGGTCGGCACAAGGTAATCGAGATAATCGGGCGTCTTGGGGATGAAGTCGCGGACCCCCGCGCGCAGGGCCTGGGCCAGGAGCGCCTCGTCGTTGAAGCCGGTCACCAGCACGGAGGGAACACCAAGTCCGGCTTCGCGCAGCTGGTTATGCAGATCAAGTCCGTTCGAGGTGCCCTTGAGGCGATAGTCGAGCACCATCAGGTCGACGCCGCCGCGCTCGATGAATTGACGAGCCTCCTCGGCCGTCGCGGCGACCTCGACGTCGTAGCCGGCGCGTCGGAGCCTGGCGCGCTCCAGGTGAGCGATCCCGGGGTCGTCCTCCAGGACGAGGATAGTGCCTCCGACCTCGGTCATCTCAAGCATGCGCGTCCCCGCCCCCCGCGGGTTTCGGTTTGCCGTTGCGAGGGACCCGGACCACCTGGAGGAAAAGGCCAAGTTGCTTGATGGCGTTGATGAACCCATCGTAGTCAACAGGCTTGGTGATATAGACGTTGCATCCAAGCTGGTAACACCGCTCGACCTCACGAGGATCGTCGGTGGTTGTCAGCATGATGATCGGAATCGCCGCGGTGGCGGGGTCGCTCTTGAGTCGGCGGAGCACTTCCACTCCATCAACTCGGGGCATATTGATATCGAGCAGCAGCAAGAAGTTCGGGCCGAGCGGAGGCTGACCCTGAAAGTTTCCCTCGGAATGGACAAGGTCGAGCAGTTCCTGGCCGTCCTTGACCCGCTGGAAGCCATTGACCAGTCCTGCCCGCTGAAGGTTGCGGTGGATCAGGCTGGCATGTCCATCATCATCTTCGGCCAGAATGATCGTCAGCGCGTCGTGGGCCATACCCGTGTTCCTTGCTTGCCGTCGACGGAGAACACCTTTTCCACCGGCGTCCCTGATGCCTCGGGGCCTGGCGGGGCGGGGAGCGTGAAGGAAAAGGTGCTGCCGGTTCCCTCGGTTGACTCGAACCAGATTTTACCGCCGTGACGCTCGACCACCCGCCTGACGAGTGCCAGCCCGATCCCCTCGCCAGGCGCCGCATCGGGGTGGAGCCGCTGAAAGGCGTGAAAGAGCTTGGCCTGATACGCCTCTGGAACGCCGAGACCATTATCCTTTACATAATACGTGATCAGGTTCGCCAGAGTATCCCCATCTTTTCCATTCGGAACCGACGCACCAACTTCGACCAGCCCGGCTTTCGCCGGGTCAAGGTAGTTCAGCGCGTTGCCGATCAGGTTGGCGAAGACCTGTTCCAGGGCCGTCGGGTCGGCCCATGCCGGTGGCATTGAGCCAAGGTTAACCTGCGCCCCTCGCTGAGCGATCGTCGTCCCGAGCGTTTCAACCACCCGCCCGACGGCGTTCTCGACATCCACCGATTGAAGGCGATATTCGACCCGTCCCGCCCGCGATAGCCTCAGCAGCGCGTCAATAATCGCCGAGAGCCGGGTCACCGCGGTCCGAATAAACTGAACGGACGTCCCGATATCCTGATCGAGAAGGGTATCGACGCGGGTTCGGGTCGCGGCGGAGACGTCGCCGCCGGCAAGGGCCGCGCGGAGGTCCTCGCACGAGAGAGTCAACTCGCGACTGAACCCTTGAAGGTTCACCAGCGGCGATCGGAGGTCGTGCGAGACGCTGAAGATGAACATCTCGTTTTCACGATCTTTTTCGGCCAACGACGCGGCCATCGCGTGAAAGACCGCGTCGAGTCGGCTTAATTCATCCGATCCGCCGATCGGAGCGACGAGGGCCTTGCCTTCAGCGAGTCGTCGGGCGTTCTCGCCAAGCACCTCGACCCGACGGGCGAAACCTCGGCTGAAGGCCAGAACGGTAAGCAGGGCCGCCACCGCCGAAGCCAGAGCGCCGCCGACGATCGCCCGAGACTGGGTTCGCCAGGCATCTCGGAGCCGCTCGCGGCGAAGATTATCGAGGCGGATCTCTTCGCCCAGAAAGCGGTCGATATCGGCTCGAAAGCCTTCCGCGAATCGAGCCTTGACGAACTGCTGAACTCGGGCCGCGGCCTCGTTGGTCTTGCCCGCGAGGGCCAGTCGGTGCGTCTCGGCGAGGGTCACCATGAACGACTCGATCCTGGCCTTGAGCGAGTCGGCGAGGATCTGTTGACGAGGGTTGTCGCTGACCAGGTCATGCAATTTCCTGGTCGCCGGTCGAACAAGCCGGACCGACTTCTTATAGGTTTCGGAGAGATCCGGATCGCCCGTCACGATCAGACCTCGGACGGCATTTTGAGCCTCGGTCACGAATCGGGCCACGGTCTCCGTCTGAGCGATGACGTCCTTGGTGTGAATCGCCCATAGCTGCGCCTCCGCGCTCTCCTTCTGATTTTTCCAGAGAGCCGCGATGAAGAGGATCTGAAAAAAGAAGGGGACCGCGATGATCACGAGGCCCTTCTTCAACATCCCGCCGCCCCCGCTCAAGCCATCGACCCGCCCTCCGGCGTGTCGCATCGATCCCGTCTTCGATCAACACTCTACACTTCATCGAGGCGCACGCCAATATCACGTCAACGACTCAACGCGGACGCGTCTTTCCAAAGAAGCGTGTGTGGATCGACGCACGGGGGCTAACATTCTGGCAGGCTGAGTTCCCGATTAAAGCGTGCCCTCTGGCTTTCGGATCTTGCCAGCCGAAGAGAGGTTTTGACACGATGACGGCGCGGCCCGGGTCGGCTCGCGAACGTAGCAGATCTTGCAAACGAGGAAGGTCCGACGATGATGGAGACGATCCTGGTAACCGGTGGCGCGGGGTTCATTGGCGGCTGCTTCGTCCGCCGATGGCTGGGCGACCCGCGGCGTGGCCGGATCATCAATCTTGATAAGCTCACCTACGCAGGCAACCCCGACTCGCTCGAACCCGTCGCAAACGATCCCCGTCACGTCTTCGTCCGGGGCGACATCGGCGACCGCCCGCTCGTCGATCGCCTGCTGGCCGAACACTCGCCAGGCGCCGTGATCAACTTCGCCGCCGAGACCCACGTTGACCGCTCAATCGACGGCCCGCGCGCCTTCCTTGATACCAACGTCGTCGGCACGTTTGAGTTGCTTACCGCGACGCTCGACCACTGGCGGACCCTCGACGCCTCGCGACGCGCCTCGTTCCGGTTCCTCCATGTCTCGACCGACGAGGTTTACGGATCGCTCGGACCCGAAGGTCATTTCACGGAATCAACCGCGTACGATCCGCATTCGCCCTATTCCGCCTCGAAAGCGGCTTCCGATCACTTCGTGCGAGCCTATCACGACACTTACGGCCTTCCGACTCTTGTCACCAACTGCTCGAACAACTACGGCCCCTACCAGTTCCCTGAGAAACTGATTCCGCTGATGACCTTGAACGCGATTGAGGGAAAGCCTTTGCCCGTTTACGGTGACGGCAAAAACATCCGCGACTGGCTTTTCGTGGACGACCACGCCCGGGCGCTGGTGACGGTTCTCGAATCGGGTCGGCCGGGCGAGACGTACAACGTGGGCGGCGGTTGCGAGCGGACGAACCTGGACGTCGTCGAGGCGATCTGCCGGTCGGTTGACGCCTTGCGTCCGGGCTTGCCTCACGCCCCCTGTCGATCGCTCTTGACCTTTGTCGCCGACCGCCCTGGACACGATCGCCGATACGCCGTGGCGACCGACAAAATTACGTCGGAACTGGGCTGGCGTCCCGAAGAAAACTTTGAATCGGGGCTCTTGCGAACGGTGCGCTGGTACATCGATAACCCCCGCTGGATCGCAGGCGCCGCGCACCGCCGCGAACGCCTCGGCCGCGCTGATCCTCCGGTGGGCTGAGGATTGGCGCGCTCTGTCCGCAGGGCTGTTTCATTGTCAATTGATGACCGAGGACCGAAAAAGGTCGGCAAGGCTCTTGCCCATTTTTCCTGTTTTCGATTTTTCCTCGGTCCTTGGTCCTTGGTCCTTGGTTATTCCCGAGAAGGAAACAGCCCTGGCTCTGTCCGCTACCTGACACACTCGATGGCCCTGTTCGGTTACAATGAGCGATCCAACCCGGAGTGCGGGCCTTTCTGGCTCGCCCCCGTCGGGACGGATTGATCTACCGAAAGTCTCCATGACAGAGACACCGAGGCGACGCCAGAGCGGGAACCAACTCCTCGACCGCCTGCCGCCCGACGAGTTCGACCGTCTGGAACCGCTACTCCAGATCGTCAGTCTGACGCTCAGGCAGATTGTCCATCAGTTTGAAGCCGATGTCTCCCACATCTACTTCCCGACGACATCTCTCATGTCGCTTTTGACGGTCCTGGAGGACGATGACCCGGTCGAGTCGTCCACAGTCGGCCATGAGGGGCTCGTCGGCCTCTCGGCGGCGATGGGCGTGGAGTCGAGCCCGCACCGGGTGATCTGTCAGATGGCCGGCGATAGCCTCCGTGTCCCGCTCATGCCTTTCCTGGATGCGATGGGGCGGGGAGTGGGGCTGACCCGCCTGCTCCACCGTTACGTCGCTTTTACTCTCCGAAGCAACGGCCAGGGGATCGCCTGCAATGCGCTTCACAGCATCGAGGCGCGGGCAAGCCGTTGGTTCCTTGTGATCCACGACCAGACGGGCCTTGACGAGTTCCCGATGACCCACGAGTTTCTGGCGTTCATGCTCGGCGTACGCCGACAAAAGTGTCACGGTCGTCGCCGGGATGCTCCAGAACGCCGGCCTGATCGAGTACCGCCGGGCCAAGATCCGCATTCTCGACCGGCCCAGGCTGGAAGACGCCGCGTGCGAATGTTACACCACGACCAAGGCTTCCTACACGCGAATCCTCGTTTGACGAGGACGCTGGGACATATCCACGGCGGCTCACGCTCTCAAAACGGGGTCGTGGGGAAAAAATCGTCCAGGAATGTCACCTAGCGGACGGAAACCCGTCTTGTGTACCTGTTATTTTGGCTGACGACGACCTGACGTGGGTCACGCCACGACTCCGCCAGGTTAGCCGGGGCCGTACTGCCGTCGCAGCATTCCCTCGGAACAGAGATCGCTGGACGGCGGTACAGGCTATCGGTAAGTTTCGAGCCCCGGGCAAGATCGGCATCGGTGACGTTCCCCCAATTCTTCCCGCTCACCGAAGCCAGTTCATCCTGGCCTCGGGATGGTATGGACAAGGCCATCGACGCCAGCGGGGGTCTTTTGAGGTGAACGGCCCGACGACCTCTTCTACACGATTGAACCCAACCTTGCCCACACAACGGCTGGAAAGTCCGGTGCGAAATTCGCGAATAACGGAGACCAAGCCATGGCAACCGCAAAACAGATGCGGCAGACTGTGGACCGATGCGTTAACACGATGATCCGCTATCACGACGCAGGCAGAACGCGACATACAAACCTCCTGATGGTCGCCGAACTCCAGGCCCATGCGGCCTGGGTTCTCGATCTTGGGATGGATGTCGCCGAGACGGTTGAAAACATCTTGCATCCCGTCGAAACGGAGCTGATTCGGCGATACGGCCATGAGCTTGGACTCAGGTTCTATGACGAATTCCTCAGGGGGTTCGAAGGGTTTTTGTTCGAAGCACGGGCCGGTGGGCTCAACCTTCCGCCCTCGCATCGAATCGAAGCCACGATCGATAACACTTCAGGTGCAAAGGTTTAGAGCGCGGAAGCAAATCCTTGTCTCGTTTTCGGCTTCCCGGCCGGGCCGAGGTTGTTATCCTATCCGGCGCGGTCGGCAGATTCCGGCCGGAGGACCGATCCCGCGCCCTTCACGGATATGGATGTCCAAGGGCGGGACGTGCGCCCCACCGGTTTCGACGCGACCGGCGTCATTTCCGAGGACTTGGGATGAACCAGAGCCACGATGGAACGGGCGTCGGGGCGGAAGCCGTCATCGCCGGAGGCGGTCCGGCGGGACTGACCGCCGCCTACGAACTGACCAGGCACGGCCGGACCTGCGTCGTCCTCGAATCCGATCGCCAGATGGTCGGCGGAATCAGCCGGACCGACACCTACAAAGGGTATCGATTCGACATCGGCGGCCACCGGTTCTTCTCCAAGAGCGAGGAGGTCAACGCACTCTGGCGCGAGGTTCTGGGCGATCAGTTGATTACCCGGTCGCGCATGAGTCGGATCTATTACGACCGCAAGTTCTTCCATTATCCTCTGCGCCCGTTTGACGCTCTCGGAAAGCTCGGCCCGATCCGCGCCGCGAAGATTCTGGCCAGCTACGTCAAGGCCCGAGCCCGGCCGATCCGCCCCGAGCGGAGCTTTGAAGACTGGGTCGTCAACCGGTTCGGCCGCGTTCTCTTCGAGATCTTCTTCAAGACGTACACCGAAAAGCTCTGGGGAATGCCCACGCACACGATCTCCGCCGACTGGGCGGCGCAGCGGATCAAGGGGCTGGGCCTGATCCGCGCCGTGACCTCCGGCCTCTTCGGCGGCCGATCGAAAGGCGAGGTCATCAAGACCCTGATCGATAGCTTTCAATACCCCCGGCTCGGCCCCGGCCAGATGTGGGAGATGACCCGCGACCTGGTCATCCGCCAGGGGGGAACGGTCGTCAACGACCGCCGGGTTGTTCGGATCGAACACGACGGATCACGGGTGACCGCGATGGTCTCGGCCGACTCCACCGGCGCCGAGCATACATACCGGGGCCGACACTATCTCTCGACCCTCCCGGTTCGCTCCCTGGTCCGGTCGTTCAACCCGCCCCCCCCGCCCGAGGTTCTGGCGGCGGCTGAATCCTTGAAATACCGCGATTTCCTGACCGTCGTCCTGATCATCGACAAGGCCGAAACGTTCCCCGACAACTGGATTTACGTCCACGAGCCGAACGTCCGGGTCGGCCGGGTCCAGAACTTCAAGAACTGGTCGCCCGACCTCGTTCCCGACCAGTCGATGAGCAGTCTCGGACTCGAATACTTTTGCTTCGAGGGTGACGACCTCTGGACGATGTCCGACGCCGACCTCGTCGCCCTCGGCCGCCGCGAGATCTCCGAGATTGGCCTCGTCGCGGCCGACAGGGTCGTCGACGGCTGCGTCGTCCGGATGCCCAAGGCGTATCCTGTTTACGACGAGAACTATCAGGACCACCTCGCCCTGATCCGAGGCTGGCTCAAGTCGCTGGACAACCTCCACCTCGCCGGCCGCAATGGAATGCACAAGTACAATAATCAAGATCATTCCATGATGACCGCTCTTCTCTGTGCCCGCAACATCCTTGGCCAGGGATCATACGACCCCTGGTGCGTGAACACCGACGCCGAGTACCACGAAGAACGCTCCACCGCCGAGGACCGGACCGGCCGCCTGGTTCCTTCCCGGCTCGACGCCCCCTCTCGTCCCGGAGCAAGCCCCCACACGACGCCCCGTCCCCGAACCTCCCGGACCGTCGGCGACGACCGGACATCGGCCTGATCGGCAAATTGAGGACTCAAGCAGCGGGGCGAAGCGGCCTGGACCGAATCCGCGAGGCAATTTCTCTGACCTTCGGACCGTCCTGGATCGTCCGCGCCGCCTCGTCGTATCCATCCTCAAAGGGGGCGATCTCATGGGCGAGGTTGAGCGCGGCCCGAGCTTCGTCCGCTCGATCAAGCCCCCTCAAAATCATCCCTCGATTGAAGTGAACGATTGCCAGCAAGGACGGGTCGATGTCCGGTCGGCCCGGCGCGATTTCGAATCGCTCACAAAGTCGTAAAATCTCGGCCGCTCGCGAGGCGAAGACGTCTCCTGTCGATTCCTCAGCCCGCGTGCCGAGGATGTTGATGGCAGCCGCCAAGACCATTGCTGGTGCGTCGGCGACGGCTGCAAACCGTCCAGCCTCGTCCACAGCCCGATCCGAAACAAGTTGGCGGAGGATTTCGAGATAGAGAAACTCGTGCGACGGATCACCGGGCCGGCTCGACCGTGCCGCCTGGATCTCGATGAGGGCGAGTTCGAATTTACCCATCGAAAAGAGGGCCGAGGCCCGGCTTGCCGCGAGTTGCCACGTCCCCTGGTCTCGAACTTCCTGAGGCGCGAAGTGATCGAACTGCGTTAAAAGTTCAAAAACCTTCGCTTCGTCCTGGGCCGTCCGCGAGGTTCGCGAGAACAGCGATTGAAGATCGCCCCAGACGCGCTGGAAGTCTTCAGCCTCTTCATCGTCAAGGTGAACCAGCGTCTCCCAGTCCGGCACACCCACAATGCCGTAATAGGGGTCGACATCCACCCGAGCTCCGACGACCACCTCGCTGTCAGAGAGCCAGACCCAGTCACCAGGGCGAACGCCGAGGCGTTGGATATCGTCCTGAGATCCGCGGGTCGTGAGGCAGATATTTCCGGATTCCGTCGTGGCGTTGTAATCGGCGTACATCGTCTTCATGATGCTCGCCCTCGGGGTGCGGGGTTGACGAGCTTTTCAAAAACCGCCGACAAGGCGTCCGCTGCCTCATCCGGCCAGTCTACAGGAACGGCCAGGGTCGCGTGATAAAACTCCCCGGAGGTCTGGATGACATCGTATCCCAAACTTCGAATCGCCGCGACCGTCGTGACGCCAACAAAGTTGTTTTGACACACCGCCGCGAGTTGTTCGGCAGTCAGACCGGCGGCCGACTGAACAGAGATCCCGAAAACGCCACACGGATGACGTCGACCGGCAGTGCGAAAAGGTTTGGCCGAAAATGGCGGCTTGCCGCACCGAACAACAAATGCGTCGTCGGGGATTCGCTCGCGTGCCGCCATTCATCAATTCTCCCCGGCCAACCGCTCTTGAATCAACCTCGTCACGGCCGCTGGGAAGTTTGAAATCGTTGGCTCATTCTACCGCGCCATGATCGCCGGATCATTCGCGGCGCGAGGCGAGGCAAGCCGACCTGCCTTGATGACTCCTCCTTGAAGGACCGCGAGGAACCGTGACCGGTCTTCGAGCAGGGCAATGTCCGACAGAACGTCGCCGTCAACGATCAGAAGGTCGGCAAGCTTGCCAGGCTCAACTGTGCCGATCTCGTGATCGCGGCCCATGATCTGGGCGCCGGTGCGGGTGGCGCAGGTGATCGTTTCGAGCGCGGAAAAACCGACGTGCTTGACGAAGAAGGTTAATTCGCGGGCGTAATCGCCGTGCGGGTTCCAGGCGAAGCCGTAGTCACCTCCCATGCCGACGCGGCCCCCGGCGTGAAGGACCATCCGGGCACTCTCGGCCCCGGCCTCAAGCGTCTCTTTGTGGCCGTCGATGACGGATTGGGGCATCCCGAACCGCGGACCGGCCTCGATACTCGCGTGCTCGAACTGCAAGGCGGGAACAATCGGGACGTCGCGTTCCAGGAGCATCTCCAGGGCCTCGGCGTCCATGAACGTGCCGTGTTCCAGGCAATCAAAGCCAGCGCGAAGCGCGTTCTTGATCCCCTGATTGGCCCGACAGTGGCCGGTAACCTTGCGGCGGTAATTGTGCGCCTCGGTCACGACGGCCGCCATTTCCTCAAAAGTCATGCAGAGCGTGTGATGATCGGCGGCGTCGGGAGCGGCGGCGTCGCCGGTCGGGTAGGTCTTGATCCACTCGACTCCGTCTTTCACCAGCGCCCGGACAGCCTTCCGGGCGTCGTCGGGACCATTGACGAGGAGGATCAGCCCTTCCATCCCAAGCTTCAGATGGCTGGAATTCCAGTCCATCAGGCCCCCTGCCCCGCAAATTTCCCGGCCGCTCGCGGCGAGTCTCGGGCCGGGAACCAGGTCGTTCTCGATCGCCTTCTTGAGCCAGACGTCAATGTTGTGCAGGCTTCCGCCACTCCGCGCGGCCGTGTAGCCGCATTCGAGCGCGAGCCGCGCGTTGCAGACGGCCAGAATCGTCACGTACTCGACCGGATACTTGATGTCCAGGTCGGCCAGTTCGGCCACGTCGAAATAGGTCGGGTGAAAGTGCGCCTCGACGAGGCCCGGCAAGATCGTCCCGCCCCGAGCGTCGATCCGACGGGCTTCAGGCGGAACCTCGGGCGCGGCCGCGGCCAGACCCGCGTAGGTAATCGTCCCGTCGGTGATGATGACGGCTGCATCGGGAACGGGGTTCACTCCGGTGCCGTCGACGAGCTGGCCGTTCACGATCAAGGTCACGCCCCGCGCGGTCTTCATGGGCGGTTGTCTCTTTTCTGATGGAATCGAATGGGTCATGCACGCCCCCGGATGCGTCCCGAATATAACGCGCGCTGGCCGGAAACGGGCGCATTCGTTGAGTCCTCGGTCATTTCCGGAAGTCTTGAGGTTGATGTACTGCGTCCCCCGTCCGGTTGACCCTGCTCTCGTCCGGCCGTATTTTGCAAGGGATGACTTTGCGACGGCATGACGACCCCGGACGACCTTCCGGGCCTCCCACCTTTTGAAGACCTCGGGGTTCTCCATGTTGAGGCTTCTGATCTCGGGCCGCCGTGTCTCCCGCGTCCCTGGCGCGTTGATGCTGCTACTGCCTGGCCTCTGGCTCCCGGCGATTCGTGTTCAGGCTGAGGAAACCCCAACGAAACCAACCGAATCCGCGACCGCGAAACTCTTCGCCAGAAATAACCTGATCGCCTGGTGCATCGTTCCCTTTGACAGCAAGAAACGCGGTCCCGAAGAACGCGCCGCGATGCTCGAACGACTCGGGTTCAAGCATTTCGCCTACGACTGGCGGGGCGAACATATCCCCACATTCGACGCCGAGGTCGAAGCCCTCAAGCGGCATGGCGTCTCGCTCGACGCCTTCTGGGTCGCGCCCGGCGAGTTGAACCGCGAATCAAGGATCATTCTCGACGTCTTGAAGCGGCACGGGGTCAAATGTCAGCTCTGGGCCTTGCTTGATCTCGGCGGCAATCGCGTCTCGGGTCCCGAGCAAGACCGTCGCGTGAAGGTCGCCGCGGAAAAGCTCGGGCCGCTTGCCGAGGAAGCCGGCAAGATCGGCTGCACGGTCGCCCTGTACAATCACGGAGGTTGGTTCGGCGAGCCCGAGAATCAACTGGCGATCATCGAGCGGCTCAAGGGGGAAGGCGTGACGAACGTCGGCCTCGTATACAACCTTCACCACGGCCACGACCATCTCGACCGCCTTCCCGCTTTGCTCGCGGCGATGAAGCCGCACCTGATGACGATCAACCTCAACGGGACCGATCGGAACGGCGACAAGCTGAACCGAAAAATCCTTCCGCTGGGCCAGGGAGCGCATGACCTCGACCTGCTTCGAATGATCGTCGCCAGCGGCTACCGAGGCCCGATCGGCATCCTCGGCCATACCCAGGACGACGCCGAGGCCCGACTCCTCGACAACCTTGATGGACTCGACTGGCTCGTCCCTCAGCTTGAGGGGAAACCAGCAGGCCCCAGGCCGACCCCGCGAACTCCCGTTCCCCCCGCGCCGAAGTCCACCACGAGCAAGGACGACGACCCCGCTCGCGTCGCTTCTCTCCTGACCGAAGCCCGAACCGAGGGTGATCCCGGTCGCGGGGCCGAGGTCTTCGCCGACGCCAAATTCGCCTGCCTCTCTTGCCACCAGATCGGCGGCAAGGGGGGAACGGTTGGTCCCGACCTCTCCATGATCGCCCGCTGCCTGACCCCCGACCAGCTTGTCGAGTCGATCCTCTGGCCTCGCAAGCGGGTTGAGCCAGGGTATGAGGCCATCGCCATCGCGACCGCGTCCGGTCGGGTGATCCAGGGTTACAAGATCACCGAGACGGAGAAGGACGTCGAACTCCGCGAGGCCGCGTCCGGCGATCGCGTCAAGGTCGCCAAGCCGGAAATTGAAGAGACCCGCGTCCTTGGCTCCCTCATGCCAGAAGGGCTCGCCGAACTGATGACCGAGGGTCAGCGCAGGGATCTCGTCCGGTTTCTCCTCGATCTCGGCCGCCCCGGCGCTCCAGATTCAGCGGCGAACCTCCTGCCCGGCCATTCCCACGGTCCGGCGTCCTTCACGTTCGACCCGAAACCGCTCCGCCCCGAGTTCTGGCCGCACGTCAAGGAGTACGTCAACCGCGACCGCGTTTACGATTTCTACGCCAAGGAGGCGGATTTCTTCGTCAAGCAGGCCATCGTCCCTCGGCTCCTTCCTTCTTACCCGGGTCTCGACGGCGGGACGTACGGCCACTGGGGCAACCAGAATGAGCAGGTCTGGGCCGATGACCGCTGGAACAGGGCCGACCTTGGCTCGGTCCTCTCGGGCATCTTCCGAGGCGCCGGGGTGATTGTTCCCAAGGGGGTTTGCGTCCGGCTCGGCGATCCGGCCGATCTGGCCGTTTGCTTCAACCCCGAGACGCTCTGTTACGAGGCGCTCTGGAGTGGTGGTTTCCTCAAGTTCTCGGCCGTCCGCCACGGGTTCATGGACGGCGTCAACATGGACGGAACCCTCCTGCCTCGTCCCGAAGGCAAGAAACCCGACCTTCCGTTTGTCTATCACGGCTTCTATCGCCACGGCCGACGAGTTGTCTTCGCCTACAAGGTCGGAGATGTCGAGATGCTCGACGCGCCCTGGTCGGAAGCCGGGAAATTCACGAGGACCGTCGGCCCTGCCGAGACGCACCCTCTCGCCCGCCTGACCAGAGGGGGCGCGCCTCAATGGCCGCAAGAGATTACCACTCAGGGAAAGCGCGGGTCGAACCGCCCTTACGCCGTGGACACGATCGCCTTGCCCCTGGAAAACCCCTGGCACGCCCCCCTCTTCTTCGGCGGGCATGACTTCTTGCCAGATGGCTCCGCACTGCTCGCGACGATGCAAGGCGATGTCTGGAAGGCGGCGGGACTTGACGATTCGCTCGCGGCCGTTCGCTGGCGGCGGGTCGCCTCGGGCCTTCACCAGGCGCTTGGACTCGTCACCGACGGCGACCGCGTTTACGCGATCGGCCGCGACCAGATCACCCGCCTTCACGACCTCAACGGCGACGGCGAGACCGACTTTTATGAATGCGTGAACAATGCGATCATCACGTCAACCTCCGGCCACGATTTCACCTGTGGCCTGGAACGCGATCGCGCGGGCAACTTTTACACGGTCTCCGGCAAGCAAGGTCTTCTTCGCCTCGCGCCCGATGGCAAGACCGTCCACGTCCTGGCCACCGGCTTTCGCAACGCCGATGGTCTCGGCCTGACGCCCGATGGTGTCCTCACGGTCCCTTGTTCCGAGGGTGAGTGGACTCCCGCCTCGATGATCTGCGAGATTCGCGAGGGGGGTTATTACGGATTCGGCGGTCCGAAGTCGCCCGGCCAAGCTCCCGACCTGCCGCTCGTCTACCTTCCGCGCGGCCTCGACAACTCATCGGGGGGCCAGGTGTACGTGTCGAGCGAGCGCTGGGGACCACTTGGCGGCCAGATCGTGCACCTTTCGCATGGCGCCTGCACGTATGGTCTGCTCCTCCGCGATCACGTTGACGGGCAGGCTCAAGGGGCAATTGTCCCGCTCCCCGGCGAGTTCGTCACAGGGATGCACCGGGGCCGGTTCAACCCCAGGGACGGCCAGCTTTACGTCTCCGGCCTGCGAGGCTGGGGAGGCTATGCCTCGGCCGATGGCGGCTTTCAGCGCGTTCGGTACACGGGCGACCCGGTCCAGCTTCCGGTTGCCTTCCGTACTCACCAGAACGGCGTCTCCGTCACCTTCTCCGCTCCCGTTGACCATTCCCTCGCCGAGAACGCCAAAGGGCAGTTCGTCCAGGCCTGGAACTACCGCTATGGACCTTCGTACGGCTCGCCCGAACTCTCTCCGAGCCATCCCGGAATGCCCGGTCACGACCATCTGACGGTCCGATCGTCGACTGTCCTCGCCGACGGCCGAACCCTCTTCCTGGAAATCCCCGAGCTTCAGCCGGTCAACCAGCTTCACCTTCACCTCAACGTCGGCGAAGGCCCGGCAGTCGACATTTTCGCAACCGTTCACAAGCTCGCGGCACCCTTCACGGGATTCAACAGCTACCGGCCTTCTCCCAAGGTGATCGCCGCCCACCCGATTCTCTCCGACCTCGCGGCCTCGACCTCGACCATCAAGAATCCCCTCCGCGTTAAACGTCCCAACGCCCGAGCGATCAACATCGAAGCCGGTAAGAACCTGACCTATTCGGCCCAGACGCTCACCGCTCACCCCGGCGAGACGATCAAGCTGACCTTCATGAATCCCGACGTTGTGCCTCACAACTGGGTCCTGATCCGCCCTGGCACCTTGCCCCGCGTCGGCGACCTTGTGAACAAGATCATTGCCCGCCCCGACGCCGTCGCTCGCCACTACATTCCCGAAACCGACGACATCCTCGCCTGGACCGACATGGTTTATCCCCAGGAACAGATCTCAATTTACTTCCGCGTTCCCGATCAGAAAGGCCATTACCCTTACCTCTGCACCTTCCCCGGGCACTGGATGGTGATGAATGGGGTTCTTGTCGTGGAATAGCATGACAACGAGGAAACAACGCCAATGATGATGTCCGTCCGGCGTCCACGATTCACGATTCGCGGCTTGATGATTGCGATCGCCTTTCTGTCGGTCTGCCTGGCGTTTCCAATGGTGCCGCTCGGAATCGCCGGGGTTGTCGTCTTGTTCCCCATTTGCTTTGTCATACTTCTGATTGCGCTCTCTCCACTCATGCTGATCGGATTCTGCTTCCGCAACCAGCATCGAGAGCGTTACTAAAGCTAAGGCAGGTCAGCGCGGCAAGGTTCCACGGGATCGTGGTCGACCGCGCTGACCCGCCCTCGCGGGCTTATAGATAGATCGTCCCGGGCTGGAAAGGGACGGGCGGATCATCGCTGACATGGAAGACGACGCTGACCTGGCTCGTCTTGCCCCCCTTCTGGGTGATGGTGATCCTGGCGTCGTAGTCTCCGGCCTGGGTGAAGGTGTGCGCCTTCGTGACGTCAAAGACCCTCTGGCCCGCCGGGTAGGAGGTCCGGCTCGCGGCCGGGTCGAACGTGATCGCGGCGGCGACGGTCGGCGTGCCGTCGCCCCAGTTCATGATGGCGGTGTAGTCTGATGCCTTCGCGAAGGGCCTTGGCGTTCCAAACGTCGGCAAGGCGCCGGCGAAGGCGTGCCCGGTCTGAAGGTAAATCACGGCGGGCGCCGTATCGACGGTGAATTGCAAGGGGTCACTGACGGTGACAATGCCCGTACTCGACGTCAAGGGCGCGAAACCGGCTCGATGCACGGTGATCGTCGTCGCATAGTTGCCGCCGTGCGCGTACGTGTGGCTCCCCAAGACGTCGAGATCTCCGGGTGTTGTTCTGTCGGCAACAACGATCCCGGCCGAGGTCGTGCCATCGCCCCAGTTCACCGTCGCCGTGTAGTTGGCAGCCTTATCACCGGGAATCTGCGGATGAATCGTGCCGACCAGCGCGTTCGTCGCGGGGACTCTGGCGACCAGGTACGGGGAGTTGCCGTAGAGGCTCGGAGTCAGGCCAACATTGCTGACCGTGACCGTGACTTTGATCGTGATCGACTGCGAATCGCCGTTCTTGTCGGTGACGGTTAGGGTCACCGGGAAAACCCCAGCGTTCGTGTAGGTATGGTTTCCAGAGACGCCCGCCAAGGTAAATGGCGACGGCTGGCCGCCAACGGCCGGGGCACTCTGCGAGTCGACCACCACGAAAAAGCCGATTTGACCGGGAGACGACGTTCCATCGCCCCATTGGATCGTCGCCGAATAGTCAGAAAGCTCTGAGGTCGAATCGGGCGGCACCTCGATCTCGCCCAGGTTCAATCCGACGTTTTGTCCGACGGTCGCCGTGGGAATATAAGTCGAGGGGACCAGCGCGAACGGCTCGGCCGTGACCGCCGCCGTGGTCGTCGAGGTCGTCGAGAGACCAAACGCGTCCGCGATCCGGACGTGAATCGTATACGTCCCAGCTTTCGCGTAAAGGTGGGCACCATTCACGCTGAACGTACCCGGTAGGACCGGAATGACGATCGCGGGCGTGACCTGACTTCCCGTGACGCTCGCCTCCGCGACGATCGGGTTCGGAAAATAGCCTCCGTTCCCAACCATGCCCAGGGTCGGCGGCGTGCCGTCGCCCCAGTCGATCGTCGCGGTGTAATCGGCGGGGATGGCGTTCGCTCGGTTGGTATGGAAGGTCGCGACCTGGATGTTGCCGTCGGCGATCCCCTGAAATTCAGTGACGGGCACCGGAAACGGCTTGAGGATCTCGAACCCGGCGCGCGGGTCGGTCGTGATCTGGCCGATCCGGTTTCCGGCCGGGTCGGTGAAGGCCAGACTGCTGGGACCATCGGGCACGATCGTGGTCGGGTCAACGAATCCGGCCGGTAGCGGAATCTGCGTCACCGGCCCTCCCGCTGGGCTGAACCGGCCAATCGCCGGGCCGGACGGGTCGGTCTCGGTAAACCAGAGGTCGCCGTTCGGTCCCGAGGCGATCGCGTTCGGGGTCGCATACCGGGCGGCGATCGGATAGAGCCGAACCTGACCCGACGGCGTGACCCGGCCGATCGCGTGTGCTCCGGGGTCGGTGAACCAGAGGTTACCGTCAGCCCCGGTCGTGATCGAGGACGGACCCGCGTTGCCGCCAGCCGCGCTGGGAATCTTGTATTCGGTCACGACTCCCGCCGGGGTGATCGCGCCGACCGCGTTGCCGGGCCTGTCGGCAAACCAGATGTTGCCGTCGGGGCCGATCGTCAGCGCGTCGGCCTCAACGCCGTTCGGGAGTGGGAATTCAAGGATCGCGCCTCCAGGCTTCAACTCACCGATCTTATGGGTCACGGTGAGCCCGAGTTGAAGCGGGTTATAAACTGTCTCGGTAAACCAGTCGTTGCCCACGCCGTCGCTAACCATCGCGCCGGGGAAGGCGTTCGGGGTCGGCAGTGAATACTCGGTGACATTGCCCGAGTCGTCGACCATTCCGATCGCGTGCGCCGTGGGTTGGGTGAAGGCGACGCCGCTGCCTCCGAGGAAGGCGATGCCTGAGGCTCCAGTAATCCCCTTCGGAAGCGCAACCTCGTGGATCTTGCCCGCCGAATCAACCCAGCCGATCTTGCCCGCCCGCCCGTCGGTGAAATAGAGCCGATCCGACGTGTAGGGGTTAAAGGTATACGAAGACGGAACGTCGACAATGCCGACTGGAAAGGCCCCTGGGGTCGGCACGGGGAAGGCCGTCACAGCCGACGCAAGCAGGTTCCGGCCTTCGAGGGGCTCCGGCGTCGGCCGAAACCTCGGCGACCGGCGACGACCGCTGGCCAACTGTCGGGGGGCCTTCGATCCGTAACCGCCATTTTTTCGTTTCTCAGAGTGGCTCATCGGGGGGTCCTGCTGTTTGGTCGGATGATGGAGAGGGCGACGCGACAACAGGCAACCAGTTGACGCGAACAAACTGCATGCAACCATGCTGAGCTACATCGTATCGCGAGGAAAGGCCGACACAAGTGTCTCGCCTTGAAATCCATTCAAGCGGATTGAGGAGTCGCGCCGATGAGAGGAATAAAAGCGATCGAGCCGCCTCGCGGTTTCGTGCCGGATCAGGAGGGTTGAACGTGAACCGGGCCTGGAAGATTCGACGTACCGAGAGTTCGGGTCGAAATGGCCTGCCGAGCGGTTCCGAGGTGCTGGTGACCGGTGCGGCGGGGTTCATCGGCTCGCAGGTGGTCCGCATGCTCCTGACTCGGGAATGCCGGGTGACGGCGGTCATTCGGCCCGGGTCGAAGCCGACAAGGCTGGCCGATGTTGTCGACAAGGTCACGCTGGTCGAGGCGAATCTTCAGGATATCGACACCTGCCGCGACCTGGTGAGCCGGTTCGAACCGTCGGCGCTCATTCACCTTGCCTGGAGTGCGGATTCGGGCGACCTGACGAATCATCTCAGCTTTCTCACGGGCGGACTGGCGCTGCTGGAGAGTCTGGCCGCGACCGATTGTCGACGCGTGGTTGTCGCCGGGACGTCGGCCGAGTACGACGCCGATCTCGGCTACGTCACGGAGTCGAGCGCGGTCCGGCCTCGCACGCTGTACGGAGCCTGCAAGGCCTCGCTCGGCCTGGCTGGCGAGCAACTCGCCAGACGCGATGGCTGGTCCTTCACGCAGGCGCGGATTTTTGACGTCTACGGGCCTGGCGAGGACGATCAGCGCTTCGTCCCCAGGGTCGTCGGTGCCTTGCTCCGCGGGGAGTCGTGCGACCTGTCGATGAACGACAACCTTCGGGACTTCCTCCACGTCGAGGACGTTGCCTCGGCTCTTGTCGCGCTGGCGGCGAGCGACATTGAGGGGGCCGTGAACGTCGCCTCGGGGCGGCCGGTCACGGTCGCCTCGGTGGTCAAAACGGTCGCCGGTCTCGTCGGACGTCCCGACCTGGTTCGGACCGGCGATCGAACGTTTCCGACGGGCGACTCGCCCGGTCTGCACGCGAACAACCGCCTGATCCGCGGGCGAGTGGGCTGGTCGCCCCGTTACGGGCTCGACGCCGGCCTCAGCCAGACAATCGCCTGGTGGCGTGATGCGCCCCATAACGCGCACCGCGGCCCCGTCGCATGGCGAACCGGGCGCTGACGCTGTCCAACTCGGGACGGGACGAACGAGATAACGTCAAGGGGTCGTGACGTACGAGTCAAAGACCCGGACTTTCTCGAAGTTATCCCGGTTTTCCTCGACGAACTGGATGTGACGGGGGTGCTTCAGATAGACCGCCTCGTCTTCCTTCGACGCGAAGACGGCATGCAGCGAGACGTCGAAGTCGCGGACGCTGACCGCCCCTTCGTTGACGTCCTCGGCGATCGTGCCGACGGCGAAGAAGCTGACACCCTGATGGCCCGTCAGGTACTTGTGGCAAGAGGCGACGAACTTCTCACGCGAATCGGCCGAACGGTCCTTGAGCGTGAAGAAGACCATGTGGGCGAGCTTCGGCCCGGCGGCCTTCTCGGCGGCGCGGCTGGATGTCACCATGAACGCGACGGAAACAAACGCGGCGGCCAGAATCGCGGGAATCGCCAGCCTTGCGGAGAAGATGGACATCGTCGGAACCTCACTCATCGGTTTTTGATGGTCGTCGGGTCGGGCTGCCATGATGGCCGTTGGCCCGGGACTTCGCAAGGGTGACGTCTCTGGCGACCCTGGCGTTGACCAACGCGAACCCAGAATCGGGTCATGGTGTCGATGATGGTGCGTCGCGCGACCCGCGTCCCGGCCGAGGCCGCGAAGAGGAAGTGGGGGCGGGGCGATTGTCGGTCCTCAGGCCGTCGTCTCGGATCTTCGGCCGTCGGACCGTCACCGTACCCGCCCCCTGGATCTGGCGACCGAATTCTAGCGCCGGACGAGATTGCCCATCACGAAACCGAGCAGGCCGGTCAGGGCGACACCCAGCAGCGACTCGACACCGCCGAGAAGGATGATCAGGTTATCGCGCGGCTCCATCCCGCTCGGCGTATTTCCTGAAGTCATCGTGATCAGACTGTAGACGGCCAGGTCAACCGGGTCACGCGTCGACGCCGAGGGGCCCCCGGAACGGCCCGATCGCAAGACTCCGCCGGTCAGGCCGTAAAGAAGGGTAAACGCCAGGTAAAGCATCAGCATCGAGAGCAGGATGCGAGGGATGCTCTCTCCGTAGTCGCAAACCCACTCGACGACCTGGTCGCTGGCGTGATCGAAATAACCCTTCGCGGCTTCTCGGTATCGGCCCCGGGCGCGCGAGGTGCGAGCGGCGTGAAGGGCCTCGAACTTCTGCATCCGACGGCGGCGTCGATACGCCCAGCTCGCGGCGTCGGGATCTCCCGAGTCCTGAAAATAGCGTTCCAGGGCGAGATAGCCCTTGCGGGCCTCGCCCCAGGCCCCGGCCTCTTCCTCACCGATCAAACCGGCAAACTGTTCAAACCGGAGCCGCGTGCCGTCGAGCCCGGCGCCTCGAATGTGAACCTGAGACAGATCGCAGGAGGTCAGGTCCAGGCCGCGGAGGTCGGCGTCGGTCAACACGGCGCGCGCGAATCGGACACCGGAGATTCCCGCGAGCCGGAGGTCGGCCCCGATGAGCCTGGCGTCCGAGAAGTCGGCCTTGCCGGCCTCGACCCTGCGGAGCAAGGCTCCGGCGAGATCCGCCCGGTGAAACGTGGATTCCTTCAAGGTCGCCCCGCGAAGATCGGCGCGCTGAAGCGTCGCGCCGACAAGCCCGGCGCCCCAGAGGTCGGCCTTGCGGAGGTCCGCGTCATCAAGGGCGGCCTCGCCAAGCTTGGCGAACCGCATCCCGGCGCCGCGGAGATCGGCCTCTTCGAGCAGTGACCCTCGGAGATCGGCATTGCCCAGCGCGGCCCCGCGTAGATTCGCGCCGGCGAGGTCGGCGTCACGGAGGTCCGCCTCTTCCAGGCGGGCGCCTCGGAGATCGGCTCCGCCGAGGATCGCGTCGCGGAGGTCGGCCTTGCGGAGGTCGGCGAAAGTCAGGACGGCCCCGCCAAGGCGGGCGCCGCGAAGGTCGGCCCCGCGCAGGTTGATTCCCCGACTCTGCGCATCCCACCAGACCGGCGCCGGTTCGCCAGGCGAGGAACCCGACGCGGCGAGCCAGGCTTCGAGGCGCGACCGGCCGAGGTTCACCCTTTCCAGCGCGGCGCGCTGGCCATCGCGCTCGGCAAGGTCCAGCGGTCCTCCCGCTTGCTCGCTGAGCATGCGGAGGACGACCTCGGCCCGGCCCGCCGGGTCCGCCGCCGAAAGTTCCTCGAAGACGTCCGCCGGGGCGGGCCTTTGCTCCAATGCCGTCCCCTTCCACGATGATCACCACGATCGACCTTGGCCACGATCGACCGAGTATCGCCCAGAAGGCCGCTCGGCCGGAAGGCGAGAATTTCCAGGTGGCGGGAGTCACCTTCCGTGCCCGAAGGGACCCCAGGTACAATCAGCCGCCAATTTGAACCCCCAACGAACGAACCAAACCTGGCCCAAAAGGCCGCGACGGAGCGCCCGCATGGATGGACCCGCACCCAACGACCCCAGCAACCTGCCTGATCGGCGCGCGTCTCCGTGCCTTCGCTGGGTCCTCGTGCCGATGGTCAGCCTTTGGTGCCTGATCCTTCTGGCGATCTGGATACCAACGTATCTCACCTGGCCCTGGTCCAACGATTACGACCACTTCGCCATGATGGCCCAGCTCTGGGCCGACGGAGGCAAGCCCTATCGCGACGTCTTCAGCTTTCAATTTCCCGGTGAGCTTTACCTCTTCTATGGTCTTGGAAAAACCTTCGGCTGGGGCAACACGGTCGCCTTTTACGCCTTTGACGCGCTGCTCGTCGTCGCCTTTGGCGCCTTGCTGATCGCCTGGGGCCGACGCCTGAGCGGATCGGTGCTTCCCGGCCTGATCGGCTTCAGCGCCTTCTTGCTCTTTTACGTCTCGACGACCGCCCTGATCGCCGGTCAGCGCGACTGGCACGCCGCCTTCTTCGCCGTTTGCAGCCTGCTCTTGCCGGGAACCATCCCGGGGCGGTTTGGACGTCTCGCCTCGGCGATCGCCTTTGGCATGGCGCTCACCATTCGCCCGCAGGTGATCGTGCTTCTTCCCGCGATCCTGCCGGCTCTCGACGCCTCGGCGCGACCCGCGGGAAGTTCCTGGACGTCGACGTTTCTGGCGGTCGTCGGCTGGGGCCTTCTCGCGGCGCTGGTGACCGCGGCCGGGTTCATCCCGCTCGTCCAGGGGGGCATTCTCGATGATTTTCTCGCCAACCTGAAGCTGATGAGCCAGTCGCCGTATAACAGCGTGGGAACGGCCGGTCTCTGGCGTCGGCTCTCGCCCCTGCACCTGCCGATGAACCTACCGATCGCCCTGATTCTGGCTCTGCTTCTCTGGGACGGCACCAAGGCCCCGCTCCGTCGTCATGGCTGGGTCGCGCTGGTGATGTTGATCGGGGCGGCCTTTTACCACGCGATCAGCCCGACCGTGCTTCCCTATCATGTGCTTCCGCAAGTCGTCGCGGCGGCCGTGGGATTTGTCTTTCTGGCCGCGCAGATCTTGCAATACGGCGCGATGACCCGGTTGACGGTCGTGGCGCTCGGCCTTCTCTTCCTCTTCGCGGGGGCTCGTGAACGGCCGAGGTTGTTTCAGGCCCTCTCAAGCCGGAGCCCGACCTACACCTGGAAAACAGCGCTCCGACTCTTGCGAAGCGGCGAGGAACCCGTCAAGACTCCTCTTGGCTATTACTCACACCATCCCTGGGCCGATCGCCGCGCCCTTGTTGACTATCTCCGCGCCCACACGACCCCGCGAACGCCGATTGCCAACCTCTTGATTGGCCACACCTCGGCCATCGCCGGAGAGATTCCCCGACCGACGGCACTCCCCGTTGACAGCGGCCTTCTTTTGATGGCCGACATACCCGCGCTTGTTCCTCGCGACCAGAAAGCTCTGGAGACGACCGACCCTTGCGTCGTCGTCTGGGAACCGACCGACCCGATCGGGGGTGCCCTCATGGGTCCGGCCCTTTTGCCTCTCTTTGACACGGTCCGTCAATACTATCAGTTCGAAGCCCGCTTCGGTGCCTTCGAGGTCTGGCGCCGGAAGCCCAGCACGAAACCAGTCGACGCGAAGTGAGTCGAGACGAGTTCGGAGGTCGAGCGATCAGACCTGAGGAATCGTCACCGGCCCGAGTTTCTCGACCAGGGGATTGCGCGTCGGCGGTCGGCTTGTCCAGAGGATACCGCCGATCGTCAAGATTCCGCCGAGAGCCAGGGCCGGGCTTACCGATTCGCCAAAGAGCCAGACGCCCCAGGTCACCGTCAAGACCGGGCCGAAGTTGTTGAAGGTGGCCACCTGGCTGGCGTCAACCCGCCTCATGGCCAGGTTCTGAAAGGCGAGACCGACAATCGTGGCGAAGAGCGTCAGGTACGCCAGGCCCAACCAGGCGGTCGCCGACGCGGCCGAAGGGTCGAAGCCGCCTGGAATTGTCAGCAAGGCGACCGGCAGGTGCAGAAAGGACCCGACCAGAAACGTTCCCGCGAGTGCGTTCCAGGGTCCGTGACGGGCAACAAGCGGCTTGTTGACCGTCAGATAAGCCCCCCACGACATCACGGCGCCGACAAGAAGAAGGTCGCCCCGAAGAGTCTCGCGTCCCGCCGATCCTCCTCGCCAGAGGCTATCCAGCCCGATCACTACCACCCCGAGCATGCTGATGAGGACACCGACGAGTCGGCCGGCGACCAGCCGTTCTTGTCCGAGCCCCGTGGCCAGCAGCAAGACCACCAACGGGCAAGCCGCGTAGATCAGGGCGACATGCGACGTCGGCGCCAGCTTCGCCCCGTTCAGGAAGAAGGTCTGGTTCACCGGCACACAGAGCGCCGCGGCCAGAGCGAGTCTCCCGCCATCCTCACGAAACATCCGAACGAACCCACCGCTCCGCCGCCAGACCAGGGGCAAGAGGCAGACGCCCGCGACACCGAACCGGATCAGCGGCAGCAGGCCCGCCGGGAGCTCGCGGACCGCGAATTTCGCGGAAGGGGCCGTGCTCGACCCGATCAGGACCATCAGGGCCAGATACAGATAGGCCCGGCGATCAGGCCCAGGCTCCGCCGATAAACCGTCGCTCTTCACTGCCGACCACCTTCCGCGTCGACCGGGAACACGATCGCCCCCTCGTATCTCAGCATCCTATGCGCCGAGGGCAAGACCCACGATTCGCGGCCAAGGCCATCGAAGACCCGTGCGCTTCCAGCCCGGACACCTTATAATGGGGAGAGGTTCGTGAGCCGTCCGCCGCGGAGATGCTGGGTTATGGGATACGTCGAGAGTTTCGGGCACGCCATGATCGAAGCCTTCCTGGAAGAGGATGGGCTGGAATACCTCCGTGATCGCGACGGCGACTTCATCGTCCAGTTCGCTTACGACGACGAGATCGAGGGGCACCCCCGCTTCCTGCTCGCCGCCTCGGGAGGCGACCAGGACCAATTTTGCCTCCGAGGCGACACCCTCCGCCGCATCCCTCGCGCCGACTGGGATCGGGCGCTCCGACTCTGCAATGAGTGGAACGCCAATTACAAGATGCCCAAGGCCTATTTCGAGGTCGACGACCCCAACGCCGACGCCACCGGCCGCGTCGTCTGCGAACAGTGGCTCGACCTGGAAGTGGGCATCCACCAGGAACTCGTCAACCACCTGACGAGCACCTTCTTCTCGTCCTGTTTCGGATTCTGGCGCTGGCTTCGACGCCAGAACGCGCTCGACTCGCTGACCGACGATTCCTCGCTCGATCCGCCCGCCGAGAACGGGAACGACGACTCCGAAACGTCGAAGACCGACGACCACTGACCTCTCGGTCGGCGAGCGTCGGTCTTCAATCATTGGTCCGAAAGGTCAGTTCCGGTACGCGGAGACGGGCCAGTGGTCGAACCGGCGGTCGTGAGCGCGCTGATAGGCGCGTTCGCGTTCGAGCCGGGTTTGTTCGTAGAGGTCGAGATAAAGCTGTTCCTCCACCTCGGTGAAGGTCAGGTTGCGGCGAGCCGTCACCGTTCGCGCCGTGGCGAAGAGTTGCTCCAAGGAGAAGCCCTGAGCGACCCGGCCATAAAGGACGGCGGCGAACGAGGGGACGTGCTTCGGCAAGAGCGGGCCCGCGGGCAGGACGTTGCACATCACGCCGATCGCCGTGCCGGTGTTGAGCATGCTTCCCAGGCCGGTCCGGGTGTGGTCGCCGATGAAGCAGCCAACCTTCGCCATGCCCGTCGGCACAGGATCGCCGCCGAGCGGAACATGCACCTCGCCGTAATCGTTGCGAAGGTCGCTGTTCGAGGTGATCGCGCCGAGGTTGACCCACTCGCCAACGTAAGCATGGCCGAGAAAGCCTTCGTGGTACTTGTTCGAGTACCCGTGGACGATCGTGGCCTCAACCTCGCCGCCGATCCGGCAGACCGGACCGATCGTCACTCCACCGCGCAGGTTGGCCCGGAAAAGCTGGGTGTCGCGGCCGATATAGCTCGGCCCTTCAACCCGGGTAAATGGCTGCACCCAGGCCCCCGCGGCGATGGTGATCGGGCCGCTTGTCGTGTCGAAGACCGTGTACGGATCGATCCGGGCCGACTCATGGATGAACAATCGATCGACCGGGCCGACGAGAGCCGCCGCGGAAAGATGGCGATTGCTGACGCCGACCTTCCCCTCGGCGATGAAGTCGCGGGCGACGTGATCGGCGTTGATCGCCACGATGTCCCAGGGGCGGGCGATCCACTCGCCCCCAAGCTCGACACCCCGCCGCCGCGCCGCGAGCGATTCAAACCAGGAATCCACGCCGCCAGGAACCAGGCCAACCGCCTCTTCCGGCCCGACCAGCGCGCAGGCGGGCTGACCGTCGCAGAAGCCCAGCCAGGGCTCGTCGTCACCGGGGGGCACAAACCCAGCCGGCGGGACCCAGCGGCCGTTGACCACGATCACTGGCCCGCGCGCCTGCCAGTCGCGGTCGTTGACCGCCGTATGCGGGTCGCGCTGACGCTGCACCGGCGCGAGGTACGACCGGATCACCACTCCCCGGCGCTGCGGACCAGGACCGACCCCGAACGCCCGGACGATCTTGGAGCCAAGCGTTCCCCCGCCGAGCCTCAGGTCGAACACGGGGCGAGTCAGTGTCAGCGGTTCAAGACCGGCGACCGCGTTGTCTTCGACCAGGCAGAGGCGCATCTCTCCTCCTTCGATTCCCTGACCTCGGTCGGACGACCGGTCCGGAAAAACATGTCGTCACCACGTGCTGTCCGTATGACCGTAGTTCAGCGCCATCACCTTCGACAAGAAAGGGTTGGAAAAATCATCGTGGCGGGTCGATTGTTAACAATCGAAGGCCATCGGTTTCCAGATCAAGCACCGCGACTGTCCAGATGGCCGCGCGGTGCAAGGCCCCGGGGTTGATCCAACGGGTCGGGCCAAGCCGCTCGTCGGCGGCCATGTGCGAATGGCCAAAGAAGAGATAATCCGGCCGGTTCGCGGCCAGGCGCTCGATCTCCTTTTCCGAATCGCCGTGCGCCACCGCGATCCGTTTTCCCATGAGCTCGATCTGGCCAGAGCGTCCCAGGCAGACCCCCTTGATCGTGGTCATCGCCTTTCGCAGGCCCGACTGGTCGTAATCGTTGTTCCCGAAAACAAAATACGCGGGAAGCCCCGCGCACTCGTAAACAACGTCGGCACCGGTCAGGTCGCCACAATGAATCAGAGCCTCGGCCCCTTCGTCGATCAGGCGCTGAACCGCTCTCGACGTCCGGTCAACCTGGTCGTGGGTGTCGGACAGGATGCCGATCCGCATCGCCTTGCGCCTCCGTGCCAGCAGTCGGGCCGTCGATCAGTTTAATCCGTGGTCTGAGAAAACTCGACCCCAAGAACCCGACGGTCTCATTTTGAATCATTCACTTCGAAGGCGCGGGCGCCTCGACGGGGCGATCGGTTTCCCGCTCCCGATCCATCCTCGGCTTCGTCGCTTCCAGTTGCTGCGGCATCCCTCCGCCCGTGTTGCAACCGCTCAGCGGCACGACACTGCTTGCCAGAACCACACAGAGCCCGGCGAACCCGAAAACCCGTCTCGATCTCAACATCAGCACGTCTCCCAGAAAGACACCACGACCGAACGTCTTCGCTCGACCGATTCCGAAACGCCTTACGGAGTGAACCCGGCCGACACCACCCAGCCGGGCAAAAGATGAGCATACACCCAGACGATTCCGCCGACGAGCAACGCCAGCGCCAGGCTGTGCCCGAGAACGGCCCGAAGGATCTCTCCTTCGTTCCCCCCCTCGCCCGTCGCCGCCGCGGCGACAACGATCGACTGGGCGTCAATCATCTTACCCATCACACCCCCTGTTGTGTTGGCCGAGGCCATCAAGACCTCGCTCAGCCCGAGTTTTCTAGCCGTGATCCGCTGGAGATTGCCGAAAAGGACGTTGCTTGACGTGTCCGAGCCCGTCAAGGCCACCCCGAGCCAGCCCAGAAGCGTGCCGAAGATCGGATAGAGCGTCGGCCCGGTCCGCGTGAAGGCCAGGCCAAGCACGGCGTCCATTCCCGAATATTTCGTCACGAACCCGAGCGCCAGCATCGCCATGATCGCCGCGATCGCCGGGATCATTCGAATCCAGGTCCGCGCGAACGTCAGCGCCATCGTCTCTGGACGAACCCCGAGAAAGACCCCGCTGAGCAGGGCCGCCACGAAGACCGCCGTCCCCGTCGAGGAGACAGGCACGATGTCAAGCTGGGCCTTTTCCAGGTCCTTTTTGAGGTCGGGCGTCGGGTGCCCGGTCACGGCCTCGCCCTTGGCGATCTTCAGATGCAAACCGCGCATCTCGGGCTTCCAGGACGTGTACGCATCGAGCCGTTCCTTGACCGCGGGCGTTCCCAGCGGCTTGATCGCGGGAAGGCCCCAGAACAGAACCGTGAACGTCAGGAGCGCAAAGGGCATCCAGGCCCGCGCGACCCGTCCGGCCGTGAGCGACCCGGTAAATCCGACCGGTTTCTGATGGGCCGCGTAATCCTCGTGGCTCGCATCGTCGTGCTCAAACCGCCACTCGTCCTTGGGCTTCCAGAATCCCAGAAGCGCCACGCCCGCCGCCAGACTCGCGACCGCCGAAACGATGTCGACCAGCTCGAACCCGACGAAATTCGACCAGACGAACTGAACCCCGGCGAATGTCCCGCCGACGGCCAGCAGCGCCGGCCAGATGGCAATCGTCGCGCGCCAGCCCGCCATCGTGCAGACCAGCCAGAAGGGAATGAGCATCGAGAGTATCGGCAAGATCCGTCCCGAGGTGGCACTCAGCGCGTTCACATCAAGTCCGGTCACCGAGCTTAGAGTGAGGATCGGCGTGCCGATCGCCCCCCAGGCCACCGGCGCCGTATTGGCGATCAGGCAGAGCAAGGCCGCCTGAAATGGCCGGAACCCCAAGCCGACCAGAAAGGCCGCGGAGATCGCCACCGGTGCTCCAAATCCGGCCGCCCCTTCAATAAAGGCGCCAAAGGAAAAGGCGACCAGCACCGCCTGAATCCTCCGGTCGCCCGAGAGCCGCGCAATCGATGCCTTCATCACGTCAAACTGGCCGGTCTGAACCGCCAGGTCATAAAGGAAGACCGCCGCGACGATCAGCCAGATGATCCGAAACACCGCGAAGACGACGCCGACGGCCGCACTGGCGACGATCAGGTGGACCGGCATCCCGAAGATCCCTCCGGCGACTCCGGCCGCCGTGAGCAAGCCCGCCAGCGCCGAGAGCCAGGCCGACACCCGCCCCGAGGCGAGCAAGCCCAAGAGCACCAGGACAGGCAAAGCCGCCGCCAGGGTTGAAAGCCGCCAGGAGCCCATCGGGTCGTAATTCTGCGTCCACACGGCGACACCCTCCGCCCGTTCCTTGTCAAAATTGCGTTGCCGCCGCGAGACCCCAACCCGGGCGCCCCGGGGCCTTCTCAAAACGATACGCCAAGCGCCCCGATCGCGGTAGCCCCGGCCGGGGCCGACTTTGACCGAAGTGTTGTGGCGGTGGGGCCTTGACCGGAAGCCCCGGCCAGGGTTACTCTCTGGTTGCGAACGGGGAAAGACCCCGGACCGGTGTTGTCAGTCAAGGAGCGGTCGGGTGCAAATCGAGATTTCGACCCGCCACGGCTCCCTGGAGCCGGAGCAACACTCTCATCTTCTTGAAAAGGCCGAGAAGCTCCAGAAGTATTTCGGCCGGTTGATGGCGATCGAGGTGGCCGTCGATCACTCGAAGAACGCCTGGTCCGTGGAAATCCGCGTCTCGGCCGAACACAAGCACGATTTTTTCGCCAGTGAGTCTGCGCAGAGCGTGGAAGCCGCGACCGACCTGTGCGTACACAAGGTGGAGCAGCAACTCCGCAAATACAAGGAACGGGTCCAGAATCACAAAGGTGAGTTGACTCACGGGGGGGCGGGCCTGTTGTCACCTGACCTCCCCGAACCCCCGGAGCCGAAATGACCGGCTCGATCAACCGGCCCCGCTTTCCCCAGGGCCGGGTAAGGTTCAATCCCGACTGAACAGAGACGAGCGAGCGCTGAGCCAACCGTCCCCAATGCATGGGTCGGTCAAGGCCGGGCGCACCGCCCTGGGTTCCGGGTCGCGGCGTCGCACGCTGGGCCTTCAACCGGGCGGCACCCGATGGAGGGCCGGATGAAGCTTTCGGATTTTGTGGTACGCGAGGCGATCCTCGTCGACCTGCAAGCGACGGGTAAGGAAGACGCGATCCGTGAGATCGTCGCCAGCCTGAACCGCGCGGGCAAGTTGGCCGATGGCGACCAGGAAAGCGTTGCGCGGGCAATCCTCGGTCGCGAGGAACTCGGCTCGACCGGGATCGGTCAGGGCGTGGCCGTTCCTCACACCCGGCACCCCACCGTTGACCGGCTGATCGGTACCGTGGCGCTTTCACGTCGGGGTGTTGATTTTGCCGCCCTCGACGGCGAGCCCGTGGATATCTTCTTCCTGCTGATCTCACCCCCCAACCAACCTGGCGACCACCTCCGGGCCCTGGAGAACATCTCCAGACACCTGAAGGACGAGCGGTTCGTCAGTTTTCTGCGGCAAGCCAAGTCGCGTGAGCATGTGATCGAACTGCTTGAGGAGGCCGACCAGGGTTCGCCTTGAACCTGCCGGGTCAAGGCGGCCCCTCGGGGCGTCGCGCTGGCCCCGCCCCAGGGCCAGTTGCGGTCGGAGTCAGGTCCGTCCCGATGGGTATTGCCTGACACCTCGCCTCGCAATCTTGCCCCGCGTCGGAAGCGGGAGTGGAAGGAAACCAACCGAGACGAACGGCCCGAGACCGACCGTCGGCCCCCAGCCCCGTGGTCTCTTGCCCTCAGGCCGACCGAGCCGCCGATGAGCCACGACCCGTCCGTCGCCCGCCGACAAGTCGAGATCACGAACGAGTACGGCCTGCACCTGGGTCCGGCCGCCAAGTTCGTGAAACTGGCCGGCCAGTTCCAGTCCGAGATCCGGGTACTTCATAATGGTAAAGAGATTAATGGCAAGAGTATCCTCGACTTGACCCTTCTGGCCGCCGAAAGTGGGACGCGGCTCGACCTTGAGGCGCACGGACCCGACGCCGCCGCGGCGATCGAGGCGCTGGCCCGACTGGTCGACTCGCAGTTCCGGGAGGGTGAGGAGAGCGGGGAGCGGGAGCGCCCCACGTGAGCCCCCCCGAGAAGGGCCAGTCGACGAGGCCGGACACCCGGCTCCGGACGCGGCCCCTGATCAAACCGGAAACGATGCAAATCCTGCGTGGGATCGCCGTCAGTCCTGGTGTCGCAATCGGTCCGGCGATGGTCATCGACCCGCACGGGCCGAGGCTCCCCCACCGAAACATCGCCCCCGAAGCCGTCGCCGCCGAGCTCGCCCGGCTCGACCAGAGCCTCGATCAGGCTCGCGCCGAGGCCGAGGCGGCCGAGGCCGAGGCCCGCAAGGATCTCGGCCCCCAGTACGCCGATATCCTCGCGGCGCACGCCCAGATGATCGCCGACCCCACCCTGCGCCGCGACTCGCGGATACGCATCGAACGTGGCCGGATTACCGCCGAACACGCGGTCTCCGAGGTCCTCGACGCCCACGCCGCCCGGCTCGCGTCACTCTCCGACTCCTACCTGGCCGCCCGATCCGCCGACGTTCGCGACATCCAGCAGCGCATTCTCGGCCATCTGCTCGGCCAGCGCCGGGCACCCGTCATGCAGGGCCTTCCCGAGCCAAGCGTCCTGCTCGCGCACGACCTCTCGCCTAGCGAGACCGCCCGCCTTGACCCCTCGCTTGTCCTGGGATTCGCCACCGAGGCCGGTGGCCGCGCCAGCCACACCGCGATTGTCGCCGAGGCGCTGGAGATCCCCGCCGTCGTCGGTCTCGGTCCCTTCCTTGACCAGGCCCGGCAGGCCCGCACCGTCATCGTTGACGGCGACGACGGCCTTATCGTCCTCGATCCCGACGAGCCGACCCTGGCGCGCTACCGCACCGATGCCGCCGAGCGTGTCGCCCGGTTCAAAGGATTGGCCGGCCTGGTGGATCTGCCGGCCGAGACCCTCGACGGCGTTCCCGTGGCGCTCTGGGGCAACATCGAGTTCCCCGCCGAGGCCGCGGCCTGCCTCGCCCGCGGCGCCGGGGGCGTCGGCCTCTATCGAACCGAGTTCCTCTTCCTCCGAGGCGACCAACCCCCCGACGAGTCGCACCAGTACGAGGCCTATGCCGAGGTGATCCGCGCCATGGAAGGCCGGCCGGTCACCATCAGGACACTCGACCTCGGGGCCGACAAGCTCGCCGGCTATCGAGCACCCGAACATCCCGAAGCCAACCCCGCGCTCGGGCTGAGAAGTCTCCGCCTCTCCCTGCGCGACCCGTCCCTCTTCCGTACCCAGCTTCGGGCGATCCTCCGGGCGAGCGTCCTGGGCGACCTGAGAGTGATGTTCCCGCTGGTCTCGACTCTCGCCGAGTTCCGACAGGCTCGGGCGATCCTGAACGACGTCGCGGCCGAGTTGACCGCCGAGGGAGTCGCTGTCCGACCCGACCTGCCCGTCGGCGTCATGGTCGAGGTCCCCGCCGCGGCCGTCATGGCCGATCAATTCGCAAAGGAGGTCGACTTTTTCTCCATCGGTACAAATGACCTGATCCAGTACACCCTCGCCGTCGACCGGACCAATGAGTTGGTGGCCGACCTCTACAGCGCGGCCGACCCGGCCGTGCTCCGTCTGATCGCAATGGTCATCGCCGCGGCCGAGGCTCGTGGAATCGAGGTCAGTGTCTGCGGTACGATGGGAGGGGAACCCCTATACACAAAATTGCTTCTCGGTCTTGGCCTCCGTCAGCTCGGGATGCCGCCCCACCAGCTTCCCGAGGTCAAACGGGTGATTCGCGGGTTCCACCTCGACAAGGCCCGGCTTCTCGCCGCCGAAGTTCTCCGTCAGGAAACCTCGGAGGCCGTCGTCACCCTGCTCCAGGCCGCACTCCGCCGCACTTTACCCGAGACCCGAACTGCTGGCCCGCTCCACAGGCCCGGCGGACCGATTTCCGAGTCTCCCGGAGGCGAGAGACAAGAAACCTGATGTCCGATAACCGGATTGAAGGCCGTCGCGGCCCGATTCGACACATCCATTGATCCATCCACCGGCGACACGTCGAGGGATTTTCTTGAAGGACGTGGGACCGGGGGCCGGTCCCTTTTGAGGTGTCAGAACGGATTGAACACGCTTTTCGTGACTATACTGAATTCCTCAACGCATCGCCGCCAAGGCAGCCTCGCCGCGACCGCTTCTAAAGCGGGCCGAGCGGCTCCGAGGCGGCGGAGTACGCCGGCCCGGGTCGGGCCCGGACGCGCCTCATGACGAAGACTTCCTCGAAGGTGCGGCTCCGGTTCTCCAAGAGTGGCGACCTCCGACTGGTCAGCCATCACGACCTGTTGCGCTGCCTGGAACGTTTGTTGCGTCGCGCGGAGATCCCGATCGCGCAGAGCCAGGGATTTAACCCGCGGCCCAAGGTCGTCTTTACCCTGGCCCTGGCCCTGGGGATCGAGGGCCGTCGCGAGGTTCTGGAGCTTGAGCTCGCGGAACCGATGGAGCCGGACGAAGTCCGGCGCCGGCTTCGTGAAGCGGCTCCGCCCGGCCTTGATTTCCTGGAGGCCGAGGCCGTCGCGCCCGGCCGCCCCGCTCACGCCCAGGCGGTGGAATATCAATTTGATGTCCCCGCCGACCGCCGGGATGCCGCCGAGGCGGCCCTGGCTCGCTTCCTGGCCAGTTCCGACTGGCCATACACCCGGCATCGGCCTGACCGCGATCGTGATGTCGCGGTCGACCTCCGCCCGTTTGTGCTCGACGCCGGATTCGATCCCGCCGGGACCCTCCGCTTCCGACTGAAGATCTCGCCGAACGGTTCCGCGCGTCCCGAGGAGCTGATTGAAGCCCTGGGCCTTCGCGACCTGTTCGGGCAAGGGTCCGTCCTGGTTCGAACCGAAATGGAGCTGATCGCCTTGACCGAGTCGGGCCCTGAACGCACCCGGTGACGGACCGGCGGCCTTCCAAGGCCCCCCGCACCCGTCGAGTCGCCACAAGGGGCCCCTTAACCCGACCAACGCCAACCGCACAGTACAGTGTCAGAAAGACGCCCGCATGAAGAAAGAAATGCTGATCAATGTGCTCCAGCCCGAGGAATGCCGTATCGCCATCGTCGAAGACGGTGTCCTCGAAGAGCTTTACGTCGAACGTACCAGCCTTGAGAGCTATACAGGGAACATTTACAAGGGTAAGGTCGTCAACCTCGAACCGGCGATCCAGGCTGCCTTCGTGGACTTCTCGGTCGGCCGCAACGGCTTCCTCCACGTCTCCGACGTCGAGCCCCAGTATTACGACCGCCATCAGCAGGCCGACGACCCTCGCGACCGCGATCGCGACCGCGACGCTCGCCGTGATCGACCCGACCCGCGCCGGCCTCGCCCCGACGACCGCGACCTCGGCGGCCCTCCGCCGTCCGCTCGTGGCGAAGACCGACCCCGCGACCGCCCCGACCGTTCCGAACGCGGCCGACGCGATCGCTCCCAGCCTCGACGCTTCGGCGAGGGTCTGATCGGCGACGAAGAACCGAAGCCCTCGGTCACCGCCCGGGCCGCCGAACCGCCCCGCGAACAGCCCCCTCGGCTCGATCGCGACGAGCCCGCCCGGACGCGAAGCGAAGCCGCCACCTGGGCCGAGGAAAAACTCTTCGGCCGCCCCGCCGAACGTGAACGCGAACGCGAAGCTCGACCCGCCGAACGTGAACGCGAAGTCCGACCCGTCGAACGTGAACGCGAAGCTCGACCCGCATTTGGGTCCGAGGAACCGCGCGGCCGAAACGCCCGAGAGGCCGAGCCGTTTGACCCCGACCTCCCGCCGAGCCGGACAGAAAGGGCCCGGACTCAGCCCGCTCCGCCCCGCGCGGCGGAATTTGATGACGAGGATGTCGACGTCAGTCGGTCTCGCCTTCCCGCCGCCTTCGGACCCGAACCCGTCGCCGAACCGCCAGCCTCACGCGAACGTGATCGCGACCGCGACCGCGAACCGCGCCGGGGACGCGGCCGAGGACAGTCGAGCAGCCGCCCACCGGCCGAACCCGAGAGGGCCTTTGGTCCCGCCGAACCCTTCGAGCCGGAAACCGAGGCTGCACCCGCCGAGCCGATCGAACCCGAGTATGACCCGCGCACCGAACCGACCCGACGCCGGGGCGGCCGGGCCGCGATCCGCTCTCGCGGCGGCGAACGCGAGTTTGAGGCCCCTCGCGCTCGCCCGGTGGAACGCGAGCCCGAGGCCCCTCGGGCACGCCCCGTCGATCCCGAACCCGTCCGTGCACGCGAGCCAAGGCCCGTCGACCCGGAGACCTTCCGCCCGCGCGATCCGCGACCGGTCGAGCCCGAGCCCGAGAGTCGTCCCCGCCCCGCCGCCGATCGCGACCGAGGCCGGGCCGTCGAACCCGATCGAGATCGGGATCGGGATCGGGATCGAAAAGCCCACGATCGGGCGGGCGAGCCTGGTTACGTTCCCCGCCGCGAACGCTCCCGATCGCCAGAACCCGCGTTCGGCGGCGAAGCCAGCCCAGCCTCGCCCGACTGGGCCGAGTTTGGTCCGGAATCCGAAAACGATCTCGACGATGAGGGAACTGGTGAGTCGGGAACCGAGGAGACCGCCGGAGCCGGCGGCAAGCTCGATGGCCCTCGCCGCCGACGTCGCCGACGCGGCCGAAGGCGTGAGCGCGATCGTCCCGGCTTGCCCGGTGACGCGACGAACCCGGCAACCGCGGGCGACCTGGACGCCGACCTCGAAGACGACGACCTGGAAGAAACGCCAGCCTCCGCCGGGCCCGCCCCCTTGCTTCCCCGAGGCGCCAAGGCCGTTGTCGCGGACGACGACGACCTCGACCGCGAATTCGACTTCGGCGACGAGCAAGACGTTCATGACCGCTACGATGAGGAAGACGGTCACGACGACCTCCGCCAAGGGTCCGCCGAGGGCGACGAGACCGCCACGGCCTCGGCCGAGGATGACGGCATCGACCCCGGTCTGGAAGAAGAGATCCGCCGCGAGATCGAGGAAATCGCCGAACTCGAACGCGAGATGGGCCTGCGCGGAACGACCGAAGCCCGCCCGCGCCGGGGCGACGATCGCGAGACCGAGCCTGGCCCTCGCGGCTCGGGGGGGCGATCGGCGCGAGGCCGGGGCATGTCCAAACCCCCGATCCAGGAGATTTTCCGACGTGGTGACGAGGTGCTCGTCCAGGTGATCAAGGAAAGCATCGGCACAAAAGGGCCGACGCTATCCACTTACATCAGCATCCCCGGTCGCTACCTGGTTCTCATGCCAGGTCTGAACCGCGTCGGTGTCTCTCGAAAAATCGCCGATGAGGGTCAGAGGCGCAAACTCCGCGACATCATGAACGACCTGAACCCGCCCAAGGGGCTCGGGTTCATCGTGCGGACCGCTGGTCTGGAACGATCCAAGCGCGAACTGGCCCGCGACCTCGCCTACCTGCTCCGGCTCTGGAAGGTCATTCTTCGTCGGATCAAGAAGGCGAAGGCGCCCGCGGCGATCTATCAAGAATCGGACATGATCACGCGGACGATCCGCGACATCTTCACGTCCGAGATCGATACGATCTGGATCGACGAGCCCCAGGCCTTCGAGCGTGCCCAGGAGTTTCTCAGGGTGGTCATGCCGCGGTTTGTCACCCGCCTGAAGCTCTACGACGAACGGGTCCCGCTCTTCCACAAGTACGGTATCGAAGACGAGATCGCCAAGATCCAGCGGCGTCGGATCGACCTCCCCGAAGGCGGCTCGATCGTCATCGACCAGACCGAGGCCCTCGTCGCCATTGACGTCAACTCGGGCAACTTCCGGGTCGAGAACGACGCCGAGCGAACCGCGTACGAGATGAACCTTCGCGCCGCCAAGGAGATCGCCCGGCAACTCCGCCTTCGCGACCTCGGTGGTGTGATCGTCAATGACTTCATCGACATGCGTGACGAGCGGCACCGCCGCGGAGTCGAGAAGGCCCTCCGCGACGCCATCAAACGCGATCGCGCCCGCACGAAGGTCCTTCGCATGAGCGCCTTTGGGCTCATCGAGATGACCCGACAGCGGATCAGGCCGAGTCTGAAGCGATCCGTTTATGAAGACTGCCGCAATTGCACCGGCGGCGGTGTCGTCAAGACGGTGGAAAGCATGTCGATTGACGTCATGCGACTCCTCGCGCTCGCCTCGCACCGCGAGGACATCCGCCGGGTCAACATCTCCGTGAGCACCCCGGTGGCCACGTACCTGAACAATCGCAAACGGGTCGAGCTCACCCGGCTCGAAACCGAATACCACATGACCATCCACATTCGCCCCGAGGAGGATGTCGCCGCCGAGCATCTTCAGGTGGAATGCTTCGACGGCAACAACGGCGAGGTCCGCATCTTGCCGCCGCCGCCTCTCCCTGGCAATCGTCGGCCTCACGGCCGTTAATTCAACGTCAACGACCGGGGCCCGCCGATCTCGGAGGCCCCTGGTCGTCGACGCTCCTGAAAAAAATTGCCAGAATGTCAAGTCCGGCCTTCCCGTTGACGGTTTTGACCGTTACGATGGGCGTTTTTCCGCGAGGCTCACCGGATGGTGCTCGCGGTTGCTTGCGTTGACGCTCAGAGTCAGAGATGGACCCGCGAACCCTGGCCGTTGTTGCCCGGCCGTGGGCCGTGAGGAGTTTCGATCGAGATGTACGCGATCTTCGAAGACGGCAGCCATCAGTTTCGGGTCCGCGAGGGTGACCGCATCGTCGTCGACCGACGCGAGGGTGAACCCGGTACGGAACTGGTCTTTCCCAAGGTCTTGCTGATCACCGGCGCGGGCGAACCCACGATCGGCACACCGGTCGTTGAAGGGGCTCGCGTTACCGCCAAGGTGGTTGAGCAGTTCCGCGACAAGAAGATCATCATTCAGAAGTTCCGCCGCCGCAAGAACATGCGACGTCGCAACGGCCACCGTCAACCGTACACGACAGTCCTGATCACCGGGATTGCCACGGCCTGACGGGCACTTCAAAACTCTTTACGACCGGTTTTGGCCCGACACGTTTTCCGCTCGAATTCGACCGTTTCGCCGCCCAGACTCCGGGGCAGCGGAACGGTTTTTTCGTTGCATGTCTCAAAAACGACTTTTTAGGCGGAACTTAACCGCACCCCGCGCCATAAATCAAGCGTGCGGTTCTCGACTGGAACATTCGATTTTTTAGTCAAAGACGACGACCCATTTTTGCTGTCTTACCACGACAGCGAGCGAGGAGTCGGTTAAGATCACCTTTATGACTGCCCTTAGAATGGTTGAGCGACGACGAAACGCCGGCTCGATGTTGGGAGTCCGTGAAACCGGTTCCGCCATTCATCCGCCCTCTGGAAGTCAACAGTTGACGACCGCTCTCTCGGTCCTCAATTGGTTCTTGACAAACGTTCATCTCCTGGTCATAAGTATCGGTGCCGGCGTCGTTCTTTGATTCGACCCTAGGCCCCGCTGATTTCGCGGAGAGCAAGTCCATGGCAACGGTAGGCGAGCGGTCGTCGATCGCAACTCAGTTCAGCGAGTCAACACAGGCACCCGACCGTGCCGGAATGGTCGTCCCCAGGGTTTTCAGCACCGAGGGGGTCAGCCCCTACGATCAGGTGGATTGGGACCTGAGAACCGCGGAGATCAAGGACGAGCGCGGTCGGGTCATCTTCCAGCAGAATGATTGCGAGATCCCGCGCTCCTGGAGTCAGCTCGCGACGAACGTGGTCGTTAGCAAATATTTCTACGGCGAGATCAACACCCCGGAACGCGAGTCGAGCGTCCGCGACCTGGTCAACCGGGTGACCCGGACGATTGCCGACTGGGGTCAAGAGGGGGGCTACTTCGCCACTCCCGAGGACGCCGGGCGATTCTATGACGAGTTGACCGCGCTCTGTCTGAATCAGTACGGCTCGTTTAACTCGCCGGTCTGGTTCAACGTTGGCCTCTATCATCAGTACGGAATCCCGGGCGCCGCGAACAACTGGCGATGGGATGAAGAAACCCGGACGGTCATCAAGGCGACAAGCGCCTACCAGTATCCGCAATCGTCGGCCTGCTTCATTCAGAGCGTCGCCGATGACATGCAGGACATCATGCGCCTGGCCACCTCGGAAGCCATGCTCTTCAAATATGGTTCGGGGACCGGTTCCGACCTCTCGACCTTGAGGTCAAGCCGCGAGAAGCTCGCGGGAGGCGGCAGACCGTCCGGCCCGGTGAGCTTCATGCGGGTTTACGACTCGATCGCGTCGGTCATCAAGTCGGGCGGCAAGACCCGACGCGCCGCCAAGATGCAGACGCTGAAGGTCTGGCACCCGGACATTCTCGAATTCATCGAGTGCAAGACCAAGGAAGAGAAGAAGGCGCAAACTCTGATCCAGTCAGGCTATGAGGCGAATTTCAACGGCGAAGCCTATAGCTCGGTGATGTTCCAGAACGCCAATCTCTCGGTCCGTGCCACCGACGCCTTCCTCCGCGCCGCCGAGGAAGACAGCGACTGGGCCACGCGTTCCGTCACGACCGGTCGGCCGATGCAATCGCACTCGGCGAAGATGCTCCTGAGCAAGATTGCGGAAGGAACCTGGCTCTGCGGCGACCCGGGAATGCAGTACGAGGATACGATTCAGCGCTGGCACACCTGCCCCAACACAGCGCCGATCAACTCGTCCAATCCTTGCAGCGAGTACATGTTCATTGACGACAGCGCCTGCAATCTCTCCTCGATCAACCTGATGAAGTTCCGCCGCGAGGATGGCAGTTTCGACGCCAAGTCGTTCCGTGCCGCCTGCCGGATCTTCATCACGGCGCAGGAGATCCTCGTTGACAACGCGAGCTATCCGACCGATCGGATCGCCTTGAACAGTCACAAGTTCCGGCCGCTTGGGCTCGGCTTTGCCAACCTCGGCAGCCTGATCATGGCCTCGGGCCTTCCTTATGATTCGGACGAGGGGCGCGGCCTTGCCGGGGCGATCACGGCGATCATGCACGGTCAGGCCTACCTGACAAGCGCGGGACACGCGGCGCACGTCGGACCGTTTGAAGGCTTCGCGCTGAACCGTGAGCCGATGCTCCGGGTCATGGAGATGCACCGCGACGCCGTCGAGGGCATTGACGGACTCGCGCCGACCGAGTTGATTACTGAAGCTCGGGCCGTCTGGGATGCCTGTCTTGACGCCGGTCGGGCTCATGGTTTCCGCAACAGTCAGGTCACCGTGCTCGCGCCAACTGGCACGATCGCTTTCATGATGGACTGCGACACGACGGGCGTCGAGCCTGATATTGCGCTGGTCAAGTACAAGAGCCTGGCCGGTGGCGGCATGCTCAAGATCGTGAACCGAACGGTGCCGATGGCCTTGCGAAACCTCGGCTACGACGAGCCGAAGATCACCGGCGTGCTTGACTACATCGACGCCCACGACACGATCGAGGGGGCTCCCGACCTGGAGGATGAGCACCTCCCCGTCTTCGACTGTGCCTTTGCCCCGCCGCAAGGGGGGCGTAGTATTCATTATCAAGGCCATTTGCGGATGATGGCGGCGGTGCAGCCGTTCCTCTCGGGCGCGATCTCCAAGACGGTGAACATGCCCGGCGAGGCGACTGTCGACGACATCCGCAACGCCTACCTCGAAGGCTGGAAACTCGGTCTGAAGGCCCTGGCCATCTACCGAGACGGCTCCAAGGGAAGCCAGCCGGTGAACACCAAATCTGAGGCCGACACCGCCGCCGATAAGGCTAACGCCGCCGCCGCCGCGGCGGCGCCAACGCCCAGGCAGGCAACGGTTCCCGGCGTCGAGGTTCCCGCCGTCGTTCCGATCGCGTCGACGGGCAGCCAGCCGCGCCGCGAGCGTCTGCCGCATACACGCCGAAGCCTGACCCACAAGTTCGACATCCAGGGTCACGAGGGCTACGTGAACGTCGGCTTCTACCCCGACGGCCGACCCGGCGAGTTGTTCATCACGATGGCCAAGGAGGGGTCGACGATCGGCGGCCTGATGGACGTGCTTGGCACGTCGATCTCGATTGGCCTTCAGTACGGCGTGCCTCTGGAAGTCTTCGTCAACAAGTTTGCCCACAGCCGGTTTGAACCGGCTGGGTTCACCAAGAATCCCGACATTCCGATCGCCAAGAGCATTGCCGACTACATCTTCCGCTGGCTTGGAATGGAGTTCATCCACGGCTACCGCGAGGCCAACGCCCCGCAACGGCCGACCGACGAACCCGAATCGGTCAGCCAGAGCACGCCCGTGGTGAAGGTGAATGGCCACCGTTCGGCCACGATCGCCGACCTCGAACACGCCGAGGCCGTTCTCGGCACCAAGGCCCAGCCGATCGCCCCGCTTCACCTTCCCGAAGAGGGGTCTCTCGAAGTTCGCGACAAGCAGTTTGCCCACTTCCAGAGTGATGCCCCCGCCTGCGACAACTGCGGGGCCCTCACCGTCCGTTGCGGAACCTGCTACCGCTGCTTTAATTGCGGCAATAGCATGGGTTGTTCTTAACAGATTGGCATTTGAGACGCGGTGAAAATTCCACCGCGTCTCAAATTGCCTTGTTAAGAGCCACTAAAATCAAAAACAGATACAGCACTGCATTGGAGGTCTTAATAACGACTTGTACTTGGTTACCGGGGGAGTTGAGCCGGTCCAGCGTCGAGTGGGAATCTGGACTTCATCCCCATGACGTCCAGTTCGATCATCCCCGCTGACACCTCGTAGCTCCACGGCGGTTCGACGAACACCGACCAGGACTTCCGCCCGTGGACATCCCAGGCCGCCAGCTCAAGCTCGGCGGAGAGGATCACCCGGTCCCCATGCCTGGCCCAGCCCCAGAACCCGCAACTTGTGCTGTCCATCCAAAGCCGCGACGGTCCGTCCAGCCGGTAGGCCAGCAGCCGCTCGCCCGCGCCGACGAAGAGCAGATTTGTCTCCGGGACGAGCAGGACGCCTGGATGGAATCCGCCCGATGGATCGTACCGCTGGGCCACGACCAGGAAGGGCCAACCCACCCCTCGCGAGACGGCCAGCAAGCAGCTCTTGCCCTCGGGGCTCTGGAGGTCAAACTCCTCGACGAGCCCGGCGTGCTCGGCGTAGTTCCCATACATGTCGGGGAGCCGATCCGGGTGGCTGGACAGGGTGTACTGGCCGACCGTCACCGAGAACATGGGCTGGCGGACGTGGGTGTGACCAGGGGGATGACATGACCCGGCCCGTGACGGAGCAGGTCGCCGAGCGATCCGAGGATGTCCCGGCCCTGACGACGGCAGGTTCGCAGGACGCTGGCCAGCACCGCGTGCGTCTCCGCCCCGGCCTCGGTCCGGTTCCCCGCCGATAGCTTACGTGCGATCACCGCCGGTCGGATCTCGCGTTCGGCCAGGTTGTTCGTCGCGTCCACCCCGTCATGGTCGAGGAACCGCAGCAGGTGATCCCGCTGCTTGCGCAGCCGCTTGGCCAACCGCGCGTTGTCCGGATCGGTGTAGGTCCCCGACAGCAGCCGGTCCAACTCGGCGTGGACCTTGCCCCGGAGCACGGCATAGCCGCGATCGCCGATCGTCCCCCGGCGACGCTTCAGGGCCATCGCCTTGCGGAGCAATGCCGCCACCCGGCGGCTGAATCGCACCGCCCCCCGGGTCTTGGACCGCTCGATCTCGCCGCAGGTCTTCAGCAGGTGGGCCAGGCACTTCTGCTTGGCGAAGGGGAGCGGGTCGTAGGCCAGGAAGCAGTCGCTGACCAGCACCCCGGCGAACTCTTCGCCCAGCACATCGACGACCACCTCATGAGCCCGGCTGGGGCGGATGCGGTAGAGCGTGGCGTGCTCGTCGGCGAAGACCCACAGCCAGGCCGACCGGCCGCCGATCTTCCAGCCGGTCTCGTCGACATGCTGGACGGCGCTCTTGCTCGCCGCCTCGACCAGGCGGTCATAGCTGGGCTGGGCCAGCTTCCGAAGGCGATGGCCGCTGCGGACCAGGGCCGCCGAGGCGACGACCACGCCGGTGAGGGTCAGCAGGACCGAGGAGCACTTGCGATAGGAGACGCCGAGGCGATGCTTCAGGTCGGCGGCGAGGCCGAGCAGGCGCGGGCCGTACTGGACCGACGCCGAGCCCAGGGCGTTGGAGGTCTGCTCGGGGTGTCGGCCCTGGACCCGACGACGACAGGACGGGCATCGGGCCACCGGGACGCGGAAGCGGGTGATGACCGGCTTGGGCTGTGGCAGGTCGATCTGATATTGGTCGTGGAAGACGATCGCGGCCTCGCCCAGCGTGGCATGACACCCCGGGCACTCCGGCGGCATCGGCACTTCGATGGTGCGATCGACCTGCTCGGGTGGGGGTGCGGGCCGATGGCTGGGCGGATGCCCGGCCTTACGTCCCGGCCGCTTGGGATCGGGCTTGGGCGTCCCCTTGGAGAACGGGGCGGCTTGACGCTTGCCCGCCCTCCGGGACTGCTCTAACTCGACCTTGAGCCGTTCCACCTCGGTGCGTAGCTCGTCGATCTGCCGGGCCTGACGCAGGGTCAGATCGACGAGTTCCTCATAGGTGGGTGGCTTGCCATCCATGACGGGAGTTTTACCCGAGCGGTGGGACCGAACGCTACAGGCAAGCGGTCAAAAATCCGGTAACCAAGTACAACGACTTTAATGCGGGACTAAGTGGTTCATCCGGCAATTGCCCTGATTCCTGGCACGGCGGCGATTCCCGGCTGACGGCGAGCCCGATGACGTCGTCGCCGCCCCCACACGAACGGATGACGATGCTTGTTCCAGTAGGCCGTCGCCGCCGCGACCGCCTGGACGATCTCCTCCCATGTCTCGAACCGCCGACCCTTCAACGCCAGCGACCGCGGCACCTTCCACCACGGCTCGATCAGGTTGAGATACGCCGCGTACTTCGGCTGGAACACGAACTCCCAACGCGGATGAGCCAGGCTGAACAGCAGCACATCGGGGGCACGGTGCGCGTTCAGGTTGTCGACCACCGCGTAGACCCGCTCGCACTCCGCGGGCAGCCAGGCGTCGGCTTTCTCCAGGAAGTCCACCCAGCTGGCCGTGGTCCGGCCACCGTAGGGGGCCGTGAACACCTCACCCGTCGCGGGACGGAATGCCCCAAAGATGTAGCCCTTGCCCCGCCGACCGTAGTCCGCCTCCTGCCTGGCCCGCCCGGCGGGCTTGGGTTGCCCCCGCTCGTCCGTGCCGGGATCGGCATGAACCAGTCGCGACCCACGGAAGCTCTTGGCCGACTCCGGCCCCATCTCGTCCAGGCAGACGACTACCGAGCCGTCGGGCGGGGCCGTGTAGAGTTCGGTGATGACCCCCTTTTTTCGGCGAAGTCGGGATCAACCCGCTCGCCGAACCACGTCTCCTGTTGGCGCCAGCGAAGGCCCTCCTCGACGAGGATCTCGCTGATGCGACTCCGCTTCATGGCCAGGGCCTTCTGCTCGCCGAGGTACACCTGGAGGCGGTCCATCGTCCAGCAGGCGAAGGGAAGGCCCAGCGACTGCGGGTCGGTCAAGGCGGTGGCGATGACCTCGGCCCGCTGCTCGGCGGAGTAGGTCGGTGGCCGGCCGGAGCGGCGGAGTTCTTCGAGGCCCGCGAGGCCGTGATCGTTGAAACGGCGGATCCAGGCATAGACGGTGGGCCGCGAGCATCCCTGCTCCGCTGCGATGACGGGAGCGGACTGCCCCTTGGCGGCGGCCTGGATGATCCGAGCGCGTTCGACCGATCGAACCGGGGCGGTACGCGACTGGATGAGGGCGGCGATCGCCTTGTCTTCTTCGGGGGTCATGGGACGCAGATAGACGCGGGCGGCCATGGTGCAACTCCCAAGCGGTTGCCTCCATGCACCTGCAAATCACCTGCCGGATGAACCACTAAGTCGTTTTGAAGAACATCTGATTTTATACGAGAAAGGAGAGTATTGAAGGAAGTAATGGAATCGGGCTGGACAGCTCGTCATTAGACGATAGTCCAGCCCGATTGGGCATCCGTTGTCAATGCTGTCACAGGTTGGCGCCGAGCAGCGATGACAACGAATTTTCAAGATTAGGAATTAATCGATAGAGAACCTTTGTCTACAAAAAATCGCTCAATCGAGCGATGTTCAGCGGGAAATTTAGTCAAATCGAGCAAAATCTGAACTTCAGAACCAACTCGGATACACGCAAATTTCTCGGATAGACGGAAACTACCTCGTGACTTAACAGTGTCGCACGGCGGGGAAGGACAACCATTCGGACATCGACCACACATGGTCAGTCAACCTTGCCGCCATCGCCGGGCACCGTTCGACCCGGTGGCCCTCATCGTCCTTGACGGCCAGCGTCCGCACCGGCCAGCAGAAGTTGTAACTGTACAGACTCAAGTAGGTGACCGCGTCGTGATATCGCCAGTCCTTACTGAACCGATACGTCTTGCGGGCCTTCCGGGCGTTGCGGTGGCGGTCCGTACCGTGCTCTCGTTCGACGAACGCCGTGTTGATCGCTCGGCTGACTTTCGACATCCCCAACGCCAGGAGCACCGCCGCCAGCGTCCCGAAGACCACACGGGTGCCGACCTCGACCACACGGCCCTTCTCCCGCCGCTTCGTGACCACGGCGTAGTTCAGGCCCGCCGGGGCCGCCTTGTACGGGGCCTTGGGCCGGCCTTGCTTGCCGGTCCGCGGCGGCGTGACCGTCGCGCCGTAGGCGTGCAGGATCGCCGTCTCGTAGGCCGGGTAGTCGTCGCTGGTCATCAAGTTCATCAGCCGGCCTCCCGTCCGGCGGCGGAAGTCCTCCACCAGCGCCTCGGTGTTCTCGATCGTCCGGGCGCCCGGCACGACGGTGACGACGAGCCGATGCTCGGGGTCGAGGGCGACGTGGTCCCAGTAATCGCCTTTGTGGTCGTCGGCGGGATCGGTGCGGTCGCAGTTCGCCTCCTTTTTGGCGACGAAGGCCCACTTCTCATCGTACTGGACTTCGGTCGTCAGGGGGGGAAATCGCCACGAGTTCGTCATGGACGTCCTTGGCGTGGCCGCCGGCGATCCGGCTGTAGCGGGCGACGGTGTTGGGGTTCACCCGGCAGAGCCGGCCGGTCTGTCGGACGCCGCACCCCTCGGCGACGTGCTCCAGGACCGATTCGACCTTCTCGGGCGGGAGCCGGGCGTCGAACAGGGGCGTCCCCTTCCGCTCGGAGAACCGAGCCGTGCAGGTGCGGCAGCGGAGCATGCGTCGGGCCTTGCCGGGCCCGTAGCGGCTGGTCACGGTCAGGTTTCCGGCCCCCCGCTTGCCGTACTCGGGGCAGTCAGAATTCAGGCAACAGAAGCGAGACAGGTCGTCCATGGTGTCGGCCCGGCGGTGCGTTCCTCGGTCTGGACGCCGAGTTGCGTCCAACCCAAGAGATAACCCACCAGGCATGAGCCGTGCAACACTGTTAAGTCACAAGGGAAACTATCGAGTTATTCCTAATAGCAACTCGAGATCAAAATGACAGTCTTCTACATTTGCATGAGTGCATCTGTCTACTTCGAGAGAGTCCACAACGGTAACTTCGCTTTGGCTTTCGTTCTTATTGCCTATGCTATTGCAGGGGCTATTGATCGAATCAATATCTGCTGCACTATTGAACGAAAGCATGGAAAATTCAGGCTCAAACTTAAGCCTAAGAAGTAGAAACTTTTCGAGAAGACCCACTTGCATTTGGTGGGTCTTCTCTCTTCAAACTTCCTTATTCAGTGCCAAACATAACCCCGGATCTCGACAAGTCAAGTCACTACCTATTAGGCTAGCAACTCGTCAAGTTCGAGTTTCAGTGTACGGATGCTCGCCACAACTGTCAAGCTACAATGGCCTGACTTTTTTCCCCGTCTGTGATTCTTCGTTAATGTTCAGCCAAGCATGGACGTGTGGGATCTCGTGAAAACACCAAGAACATACCGGAGATTCAAACTTAAAATTAGTGTACATATAACTATTAATTGATTCATTGTTGTGGATGTTCGTTAGGCAAAACTTATCGACAACGTTAGCTCCGAGGAAGGACGATTGGCTGGCGGCTGTTATTGAACGGAATGGCAAGAAAAGCCCTTTCAGATAATTCCAAAGCATAGCCTTTTGTTGGTTATCAAACTCGCCAAGACTGAGGTTAGAGCCGCAGTTCTGGACGTCGCGTTGCTTGGTCGATCGGATGTCGTCGGAAGCGAATCTAGCTGCGAGAACTTTAGCAGTCTGCGTTCCGTCAAATGTCTTGAAAATCGTCCTGGCAAGCTCACCCTGGAAGCTCCAGACGTTGCCACTCTGCCCGGCATGGCCGTAAAAGATCGGACCGGTGAAGGGAAGGCCGTCGATGCGGTTGCCATCGGCGCGAAGGGTCGCGTGACGGCCGGAGAGAACCCACTCGAACGGCTGATCGGTATCCGGCTCGCCGAAAATGGCGACGTGGTAGTTCTCGAACCCGCCGTAATCCTCGTCCATTTGACGAAGAAATCGTTTGCGGCCATCCTCACTGCAAAGGTCGTGGAAGACGTCGGCACAGAGGGCCCTCTGTTTCGGAGGCAAGTCGCCGATCGTCGGCTTGACGATCGCCCAGTTGGGTTGAACACGGGTCCGCAGAGGGTGGTGAGCGGGAAAGCAGATCCGGGATCTTTGGAGGTCGGTCAAGGACCTGTAAAACCGGCTAACCGCGGTTTCTCTCGGCGTTTTCAAGATCGTGGTGACAGCGGCGGCGGCAGTGGTGTCATCAAGGCGGAAGGTTGACGAGAGAGTGGCGGTTCCCAGAGTTTTGAGAAATTCGCGGCGCGAGCGGTCGGGGCAATCGGGGCGAAGGGCCTCTGTCATCGGGTTCCCCTCGGAGCTGGGTCGGGATCAAAAGGCCGTAGCCAGGCTAAAGGGCCGCACCGGACCGCGTCAACCGGATGGAAGAGTTCGCGGCGCTGGACCGGTCCAACCGACGCGTTTATGCTGTGCCAGCGAGGACTGGCCGACGCTCGAAACGATGAGGACGACATGCCCACGCACACGCTGACCGACACCACCCAGGATCTCTGGGTCGAAAGTTTCGCGATCCGGGGCGAAGACCTCAAGACGACTCCGGAGGCCAACTGGTCGGTAACCAAGCGAACCCTCCACGGCGGCAGACGCGAGGGCGTTGACCTGATCGAGGTCGATAACGGCGCGCTCGCGTTTTCGATCGTGCCGACTCGGGGCATGGGCCTCTGGAAGGGACGATTTCAAGGACTCGACCTCGGCTGGGAGTCGCCCGTCAGAGACGGACCGGTCAACCCGTCTTTCGTCAACCTGATGAACTGGGGAGGTCTTGGCTGGCTCGAAGGGTTTGACGAACTCCTCGCCCGCTGCGGCCTGGAAAACAGCGGCGCCCCGTACACCGAAGGCTCGGCCACGTTCGGCCTGCACGGGAAGATCGCCAATACTCCGGCCCATTTCGTGGCCGTCCACATCGATGACGACGGTCCTGAAAGCACGATCCGAATCGAGGGCCATGTCGATGAGTCCAAGCTGTTTTCGAGCCAGGTCCGGATGGCGACGACCATCACGACTCGCCCCGGCGCGAACTGGCTGACCGTCCGCGATGAGTTCCAGAACCTCAGCGACCTGCCCCAGGAGATGCAGATCCTTTATCACTGGAATTTCGGGCCGCCGTTCCTGGAAGAGGGATCACGATTTTCGGCCCCCGCCGCGCAGGTCGTCCCGCGCAACGCGCGTGCGGTCGAGGGGCTCGGATCTCTTGACGTCTACGCAGGTCCCGAGCCGGGATTCGCCGAACAGGTGTATCTATATGAGTTGCTCGGCGACCCGTCAACCCTGGCGATGCTTCGCGCCCGCGATGGCGGCAAGGGGGTTGTCCTCCGGTTCGATCGCAACCAGCTTCCAGCCTTCACGCTCTGGAAAAATACGGGGGGATTGAAAAGCGGCTATGTGACCGGCCTGGAACCGGGGACAAATTACCCGAACCCAAAGCCGTTTGAAAAAGATCGCCAGCGCGTTGTCAAATTGCCTCCGGGGGGTTCCCACGTCGCGGAGACGAGGCTGGAAATCCTCGCCAGCAGCAGGCAGGTCAAGGCCGTTGAAGAGGAGATACGGAGTTTGCAGGGCCTGGCAAGGCCGGTCATCCACGAGGCGCCTAGAGAACCATTCACCGGCCCTTGACGGCGGCGATTCAGGATCGCAAAAGCCGGAGGGCGTTGAGGGTCACGAGCAGGCTCGTCCCCACGTCGGCCCCGATCGCCATCCAGAGGTTGGCCAGGCCGAAAACGGCGAGAACGAGAACGATCGCCTTGGTGGCCAGAGCCAAAATGATGTTCTGGCGAATCAAAGCCAGAGTTCGCCGGCTGTGGCGGATGACCCAGGGGAGGCCGCCAAGGTCGTCGGCCATCAGGACGATATCGGCCGACTCGATCGCCGCGCCGCTGGAGACGCCACCGAGTGCAATGCTGACCCGAGCAGCGGCCAGGGCGGGGGCGTCGTTCACGCCATCGCCGACCATGCCGGTCGGACCATGCTGGGCGTCGAGCTCAGCGACTGCCGAAACCTTGTCGGCGGGGAGGAGGCCGGAGCGGTGCTCGGACATCCCAAGTTCCCTGGCCATCGCCTCGGCCGTCTTGCGGTTATCGCCCGTCAACATCACCGTCTGAATGCCAAGCCGGGTCAGCTCGGCAAGCACGCGCGCGGCTTCGGGCCGGGCCTGATCGGCCAGCCGAATCCAGCCGATCGGGCCAGAGTGGGCCGAGAGCGCAACAGACGTGCCCACCTCCTGTTCGGCGTGGCCGAGCCGGGTGTGAAAATCAGGCATACAGAGCCCAGCCTCATCCAGATAGCGATGACTGCCGATGTGATACGGTTCGGCATCGACCTGCCCCTGGCCGCCGAGGCCGGGATACGACGTATAATCGTGGGCTTGAGGGACGTCGAGACGTCGCTCGCGGGCGTGGCGGGCGATGGCCCGACCGAGAACGTGGCCGCCGCGATCGCCCAGCGCCGCGGCGATCCGAAGGACGTCGTCGTCGGCTCGGCCGCCAGTTGGCACCACCTCCACGACGTCCGGCTCGCCGCGGGTCAGGGTCCCGGTCTTGTCGAAGGCGAGAACCTGAAGGCGTCCGACTTCCTCCAGGTATTGACCCCCCTTGACCAGAACGCCACGCCGAGCCGCCGACGCCAGAGCGCTGACGACCGCCACGGGAGTTGCAATGACGAGCGCGCACGGGCAGGCGATCACCAGAACCACCAGACCCCGTGAGAACCAGGCGAGCCATCCGGCCGGTTGCCCCGTCGCAAGATGAATCAGAGGCGCCACGGTCATGACCGAGAGAGCCACCGCGACGACGAGCGGGGTATACCAGGCCGCGAACCGCGTGAGCCGCCTCTCGACAGGAGCCTTGCCCGCCTGGGCCTCGCGGACTCGGGCGATCACCCGCGAGATCAAGGCATCGCCGAGTGGTCCAGCCGCCTCCACCTCGATCAGGCCATCTCCGTTGATCGTCCCCGCGAAGACCTCGTCCCCCGGCTCGCGGAAGACAGGAACCGATTCGCCCGTGATCGCTTTTTGATCCACGCTCGACCGGCCAGCGACGACCGCGCCGTCAACCGGGACGCGCTCGCCCGGCCGGATTCGGACCCGGTCCCCCGTCTCGACCCGGTCGGCCGGGACTCGACGGACCGAGCCATCGGCCCCGACAACCTCGGCATCCTGAGGCGCGACCTCAAGCAAGGCGCGGACGGCACGCCTGGCGCGGTCCAGGCTCATCCCTTCCAGCCCTTCGGAAAGGCCAAAGAGAAAGGCCACGGTGGCCGCCTCATCCCACTGACCGAGGCTGAGGGCGCCAAGAACGGCCAGACCCATCAGAACATGAATATCCAGGCGAAGCGACCGCAACCCTCGGATCGCTTTCGGGAACAGCTCGACCCCGCCCGCGAAGACGGAAAGGCCATAAAAAACTCGCGTGACCCAGTTTGAGACGCCGAACCAGGGCGAGACGACCCCGGCGAGTAAGGCCAAGCCCGACGCGACGGTCCATCCCCATCGGCCCAAGGCCGCTTTCCAGGGGTTAACCGGAGCGTCGACGTCAGGACGACCCATTATCGAGGCGTGCATCCGGGCGCGATCGGTGACGAGGCCGACGAGCGTGTCGGGGCTCGTTGCGCTGGAATCGTAGTCAACGGTCATCGTGCCGTGGATCAGGTCAAACGTGAGCGCGGAGATTCCTGAAGCGCCTTTCAAGGCGGCGCTCAGTGCGTCGGCCTCGACAGGGCAATCCAGGCCCTGAATCTTGAGTGTGCATCGGGCCCGGCTCATCGCGTCGCTCCCGTCTGGATCAATATCAAGGGGCCAGAACCCACCAACATCCACACAAGGCCCCGGACGTCCCCGCACCGTTGGAATTATAAGGGTTCACCTAAAAAGCGAGAACGCGGATGCCGGCTGTTTTGAAAGGGGCAGCCGATCGCCTTGCCTCTTCTCACGAAAGCTTGCTAAAATGGAAGTTGAACCCCATGTTGACTCCCCTTCACAGAACACCCTTTCGTCCAGGACTGACCCGAAGGACCCTGCATGGAACGCTCCTACCTGATCCGATACGGGCTGACAGGCCAGGTCGGGCGGTTCACGACGGATTCTGGAACGGGTTTTGAGCGTGGAAAGACAGTCGTCGTCCGCTCACACCGAGGGACCGAACTGGGTGAGGTTCTGATCGAGACGCCCGGAAGGACCGTCATGGACGTTCCTGCCGCGGGCACCGCCCGAATTCTTCGCGTCGCAAGTGACGACGATCTGCAACGAGCCCGATCCGCCGATCTTGAGCGTGAAGCGCGATTTGCCGCGTGCGAGAAGATCTTCCATGACGGCCTCTGGCCGATTGAACTGATCGATGTCGAGCCCTTGCTCGACGACCGCCGAACGGTCCTGCATTACCTCGGCCCTCATCGTCTCGATGTCTCGGGCCTGCTCGACGCCTTTCGATCGGCCTGCGAGCTTGACGTGATGCTCCAACCTGTCGGGCGCGACCTCCCCGACGAAGACGCGGTTGACGATGCCTCGGAACACTCCTGCGGCCATTGCAGCGCGGAAGGCGGAGGCTGCGGATCTGGAAGCGGCTGCGGTGACTGCGGCGTCAAGAAACTGCTCGACGCCCGCCGTTGATGCCTTGAATCTCCCTCGATTCCTGAAAATTTCCCGCCCCTTCCCCCTCCTCATCCATTCCGGATGACAACCCCAAAAACGTGGCATAAGCTGGAATGTTCGGAGCCCCTGGCTCCGACTGAGGCTCTCTCCAGACAGCCTCTGGCAATGCCTCTCACCCGCCCGCGCCCCCACGCGGGGTGACTCATTTTTCTTTGAAATCGCAGAACACAGCGCCCGCCCGGGGCGATGGTGTCTTACGGAACGACCGGCCGCTTCCGTCAGCGTGGCAAAAGACACCGACTTGGGCCCTTTTTAAAGAAAAATTCACCCATGAGAAGGTATCGCAACGCCCGTTATGCCCCGGAATCGCTGGAACGAAAGTTGAACCCGTCGGGAGTTGGCGTCACCCTTCCGCCTGCCGATATCAGCTCCTCCGTGACGACCGACGCAACCGGCGACGCCGTCATCACGGTTGATGCAACGGCGACGTCGAACGATCCGACCGCCATTGTCTCGACTCCGACCGTCTCGATGGACCCGTCGACCAGTCCGACCGACCTCACGAACCTGCCGACCGCTCCGATGGTCGCGCCGACGGCTCCGACCGACCTCACGAACCTGCCGACCGCTCCGATGGTCGCGCCGACGGCTCCGACCGACCTCACGAACCTGCCGACCGCTCCGATGGTCGCGCCGACGGCTCCGACCGACCTCACGAACCTGCCGACCGCTCCGATGGTCGCGCCGACCGATCCGACGATGATCATCGCCAACCCGGCGATGAACGTTTCAACCGGGACGACGATCACGGTGGACTACACGCCGGCCGTTGCTCCGTCGATGACGGGCGGGGATCTGCTGCCCTACACCGTGCCATCAGGCGATTTGCTTGTCACGGACGATGGCGACATCCTCCCGCCTCCGGGTGAAGGCACGGCGCCGATTCTGCCCCCGCTCATTCCGACCGGTCCTGTTGGCCCGGCCTGAGCCTGGTGTTCCCGAGCGTGGTGAACCAGGCGCAACCTTTTGATGTTGCCAGGCGTGCGCCTCGCCGCCAATTGCGATAGCGATTGAGCCGGCGATTGAGAACCCTTCGACCCTCGGCCGGGTGTGTGCGGAAAGGCACCAACCGGCCGAGGGCGATTCTTTTTCCGAGGCGAGGCGAGGCAAGGAAAGGCGATGAATGCCTCTGACCGGCGGTTTTTCGCAGGGAAGATTCAAACTTCCCGACGAGCTTATCGAGCGACAAACGGAACCAAACCGTATTCGGCCCGAATCCCCTCAAAGGCAGGCTCCCCGAGATACCAGGCCCGGATCGATCGCGAGAGCCGTTGATCCGTGTCTTCAAGAGCAACTTGATAGGCCCGACTCAGGCTATCCACCGCGCTTCGCATCATCGACGGATCGTTTTTCGAGGAGACGGCGGTCGCCATGGCAAGTTGGTAATACGACTGGGCCTGCTGGATCTCATAGCGATCGGCAAGTCTCACGTTGGTTCTGGCCGCGTACAAGGCATCGAGAAGTTTCCCCTGCCTCATCAAAAAGGGAACGGCCCACCGGAAGGCGGAGATGGCCTCGGGACGATCGCGAACCAGCGATTCAATGCGAGGGTCCTGCACGATCAAGGCGAATTCTCGCTCACCGTCGCCCTGTCGAAGATTGACATGCTCGGCGGCGCTATTGAATCGCGCCAGGAGGTCGTCAGGGTTCAACTTCAGAAGACGATCGTACTGATCGAGGGCGATCTCGTGCTGACCGGCCTTCAAAAGCCGGTGGGCGAGTTCATTCCGAACAACGGCCTCGCCGGGATCGAGCAGGGGGCCTTGATTGGGCAAGGAATCGGGTCGATCAACTTCGCGACTGAGCCCGCCAAACGACTGTGCGATATCCAGCCGGGGACGTTCCGACGACGCGCGTCGTCGGCGTCCCATGAGGGCGTCGTAAAGGTTGAGGTCCTTCACGAATTCCTGGAACTGCCCGAGTTCAATCCGAAGGAAGGACCGGGTCACGTAGGTTTCGGCATGGTCGGGATCGAGGGCCTGCGCACGATCGCATTGCGTGACGGCCTCTTGATAGCGGTGATCCCAGTAGAGGCAGCCGGCCAGTTGGCGTCGCAGGACCGGATTCTCGGGGCGCTGAACGACGCAGACCTCAAGACGGCGCGCGGCTTCGTGATAGTCCTTCGCGGCGAAAGACACAGCCGCGGCGCGATAGTTGGCCCAGAACGAACGGGGACGCTTGAACAAAGCCGCTCGATATTGACTCAGGGCGTCGACGCCGTCCTCTCGAAGCTCAGCGCCGACGCCGTTCAAGTAGTTGGTCATCCAGGGTTGAAGAGCGACGGTCGGCGTTGAGCTTCGTTTTGCCGAAGGGTCCGCGGGCTGACCGAGTTGCTCGCGGAGCTTCCGGCATTCCGCCAGAAGAGCTTCATAGGGTGCGGCGATGGTTTCCTGTTCGAGACTGAGCAGGGCTCGATTCCAGTCGGCCGGCGACTCGGGACGATCACCAAGGGCATGCGCGAATCGAAGCGTCTGTTCAAGAAGCCAGGCTTCCAGGTCGTTCCGATCGGCAGGTGATAACGACCGGAAATCCTCGCGCTCGCGCCACTGTCCGCCCGCTTCAAGAACACCATATCGATCAAGACGCCGCCTGGCCGTCTCGGCCGGGGTCCCTTGCGGTTTGACCAGCCCAAGGCCCGGACGTCGGACCTGAAATGCAACGCCCTCCTCGCCGTCGATAATCTGCGTGTAGTTCTGGATGGCGCGGAGTTGATGGAGACGGTCCGCCTGCCGCCAGGCAACGGCCGTCGTCACCGCCGTGATCAAGATCCCGGCCGCCAGCGCGATGAGAGCCCCTTTGCGACGGCGACCCCGCCTTAAAAGGCCGGACACAAAACCCGGCTCGTGGGCAAAGGCGAGAGCGCGGTCCGAGCGCCAGAGGTCCAGGTCTTCGGCCAGTTCCGAGGCCCGGCTGTATCGGTCCGCCGGGTCGGGGGCAAGGCAACGCGCGAGCACCGATTTGAGTCCGGCCGGAAGAGGCGTGCCAACCGATCGAAGGATAACCTCGCTGTCGTGCTCACGTGTCGAAACATAAAATTCGGCGACTTCCCTGGGCGACAGAGCCCCGTTTTTGGGAGGTTCTGGAGGTGCTCCGGTCAGCATCTCCAGAAGCAGGACGCCCAGCGAGTAGATGTCGGCCCGGTGACGGTCGGAGGTCGTCGAGCGAGGCGACTTGCCGGGCTCGGCCACGGTTCGAAGCCGTTCGGGGGCCATGTAGGCCAGAGTGCCCCCCGAATCTCCCGCCGAGGCCCGTGGGCCAACCGAAGGGCGATACCCGACGGAGAGGTTGAAGTCCAGGAGCATCGGCATGCCGTCCGCCGTCAGGAGGACGTTTGAAGGCTTGACGTCGCCGTGCAAGACTCCGCGAGCGTAGGCATAATCAAGCGCCTCGGCGAGTCGAGCCACGACCCAGGCCGTCGCCCTCGGATACGAGAGGCGGGCCAGTAATTCACGAGCCGGTCGACCCGATCGGGGGGGCAGGTATCCATCGGCGGAAACGCGGTCCAGGTCGGAAAGCAAGTCGCGGCCCGAACCGGGGCGCGGGCCTCCTCCATCGCGCAGGCCGAGCACCGCCGAGAGCGAGGCTCCACCCAGAAAGGGCATGCAAATAAGCTGCAAGGCCCCGTCGTCCGCGTCACCGTGCCAGAGTACCTCGGCGATGTGCGGGTGTCCGGCCCTTGCCAGCAAGGCGGGCTCGGAGGTGATCCGGTTGGAAACCTTGACGACTACGAGCCGGTCATCCAGATTCGCCTGCTCGGCAAGAAAAACGCGAGCAAAGGCCCCTCGGCCCAGCTCGCGGATCAAGCGGTACGGGCCGACTTCGTGGCCGACCTCGGGCAGGGCGATCGGCTCCGACGCTTCCTCCCAGAGTTGCAAACCGGCCGATCCAAGAACGTCATCCACCTGGAAGAGCCGCTCCAGCGCCTCGGCGTGCTCGGGAAAACGCGCCTGATACTCTTCCGGGCAAGGGTTCAGGCCAGCCCATCCCGCCAGACAAAACTCGCGGAAGATCAGCTCCACCCGATCTCGCCGACTCTCGCGCGGCAGGCGTTCTAAATAATCCTCAAGACGAGGTGATTCCCCGCGATCCCAACGATTTGTGAACTCGGCCAGCAAGACGTCGAGCATCGAGAGATGGCCGGTCGAGACGTTTCCGCTCCGTTCGCCTTCAATGGCGGACAAGGTGTCAATCGCCGGACGCCTTCCGATCGTCCCATCGTGCGACTGCGATCGTCCCCCCGACGCGTGAGACCCGTGGCTCGATCTCATGGCCGATCCTCCAGACGCTGGCGGATCGAGGAGACGATCCGGCGCACGGCGCTCTCATGAATGCCAAGTTGATCGGCGATCTCGTCGTAGGTCAGGCCAAGGCGACGGAGATCAACAACCTGACACTCCTGCGGGCTTCGACCCTGAAGGAGCTGGGCAAGGCGATCGCCGGCCTGCGCGTCCTGGCTGGGCGAGGGATCGTTCGCGGGCACGTCCCTGGGAATCTCGCGATTGCCGCGACGGACGAAGAGCGGCTCCTGTCGGGCAATGTTGTACTTCTGGGAGGTCCGTCTCCGATGCTCCTCGTACACCTTGTTCTTGGCCATGCCCGCCAGATACGCGAAGAGATGGCGCGGGTTTTCGAACTGATCCAGGTCGATTCCCTCACCCGTGTAAACGCTCTGCCAGACCGCCTGGACAAAGTCCATTGAGTCGTACTGCGAGCGCAAGGCCCGAGGGAGGCGGTTGCGGACCACCATCCTGACCTCGTCCTCGAATAGCCGTAGAAGCTCGCGAAGAGCGGCTCCGTCACCCGCCTTGGCCCGTTGCAAGAGATCGTCGAGGTCCCTGTCGTCCATCGACCCCCCTCCCTACCGGTCTCGGGAACCGTTCGGAGAACGTCTGGCGATTATAGCCAGTACCGACGGACACAAGAAGGACATTTGGCCCGAGAACGCTTTTTCTTAAACCGATAGCTTCCGTCAATTCTATCTGGTTAAGAAGAAAAATCGCGAAAATCGCCAACTTTCTCGATGTGGCTAGGCTTTTTTAGAATTTTGGAAAATAAGCCGTCGCCGGTCGCCGCGAATTTCAACTAAAGGGTCGAGACCTACCCAGGAACGGGGGGTTCGGGCCGGGCCTGGAGGGCCAGCCCGAGGAGAACGGACCATCCCACGGTAAGCAGCATAAGAAACGCCGGGTGAGTTAGCACGCGACGTCGCGAATAATCACCTGACGCTCCCAAGGACGGTGGTTGCGGCTACGGGAGCAATTTTCCATGACCTGTCTCCAGGCGAAGGAATGCGGCAATTCCGCCTCGTTGGACACCTACCTCAGGGAGATTCGCGGGGATGCCCTGCTTTCGGCCGCTGAGGAGCGTTCGCTCGCCGAGGCGATCGCCCGCGGAGACCGGGACGCCAGGGCGCGGATGATCCAGGCGAACCTCAGATTGGTCGTCAAGATCGCCAGGGAATACGTCGGCCGCGGAATGACTCTTGATGACCTGATCGGCGAGGGAAACCTCGGCCTGATCCGCGCCACCGAGGAATTCGACGTCCGCTTCGGCACCCGATTCAGCACCTATGCCAGCTACTGGATCAAGCAGGCGATCCGCCACGCTCTGATCAACACCACCGCAACCATCCGCCTGCCGGCGCACATGGTCGGCCTCCTGACAAAATGGCGACGCGCCGAGCGTGCCTTGACCCGCCAATTCGGCTATCCGCCGACCCCCGATCAGATCGCCGTCTCACTCGGCCTGACCGACTCGCAAAAAGCCCTCGTCGAGAAAGCCCGACGCGCTCGCCAGCTTCGCCTCGAAAGCGGAGGCGGCGACGAGGCGGGAGCCTGGTCGCCCGACGACTCGCCGGCCGAACCCGACGCCCCCGACGCTGTCCTGGAAGCCGATGACGAGCGGCAAAACCTCTTGCGACGCCTTGACCGCCTCGACGCTCGCGAGCGTGCCATCCTCGCGCTCCGGTTCGGCCTCGAAGGCGAATTGCCCCTGACCCTCAAGGAAGTGGGCCGACGCCTTGGCGTGACCCGGGAATGGGTCCGCAAGATCGAGATCCGCGCCGTCCGCAAGCTCGACGATAGCGCGGCCGCCGAGGCCCCTCCCGTTGCCTCGCCCGGACGCAAGACCAGGTCAACCCCCATGAGCCCAGGCCGCCGCTGTGTCTCCCGGTCAGCCTGAACCGCCGTCGTGATCCTGATTTCCGTCGACTCCGAATCCCCTTCAACCCCTCGGCGGACAATTCCGATTGTCCGCCGAGGGGTTTCCCATGTTCCGAAAATGCAATTTCTAAAAGCACGCGCCGTGTTTCATAAAATCAACTTCGGGTCGAAATATGGAAACGTGGCGCCCAATTGCCGTCGATGCGCCTTAGGGTGGGGCCTGTCCCGGGGCGTCCCGGGTTGGATGCACACAGGCGAAACAGGAGATGGATGATGAAATCATTCTTCAAGGCGAGTCTTCTCGGATCGGCGGCGGTCCTGGCTTCATGGGTCCTCTGCGCATCGGCCTCGGCGGGCACGGCGGGGCCGCCTAGCGTTCCCGAGATCGATCCGGGCTCGGCGGTCGGCGCTTTCACGCTCCTGATCGGCGGCGTCATGACGCTGGCCGGCCGACGTCGCTCGAAGTAAGGATCACGCCCGTCGTCGGGGCGCTCGATCGCCCCCGACGGGCGGCCTTGGACTGCCGGCGACGGATGACCGAAATTTCCGCGGCAAAAGCTCTCGCCTCGTCCACACCATTTTGAAGCGTTCACGCGGTCCACAGTCATGATGGATCAGGCAACCGATCCATCGGAGAAAGAATCCAGGAGAATTGCAAAGTCCGATGACCAAGGGTTGAAAAAGTTCGTCTTTTGGTTCTTGGTCCTCGAAAAGATGGACTTTGCAATCCTCCTGATGGAGAGCGACCCCGCATTGACCAAACCTTCGCCTCGCGACACAATCCAGCCTGACCTCCTGGCAAATAAATCACCGTCGGGCTCGATCGTCGTGGCCTCGGAATCGATCGCTCGCCAGGAAAACGGACAGGAGAATTGGCAAGGATGCCAGACCGTCGAGCCGCCTGGGCCTTGATCGGGCTCGCGATCGGGGCGAGAATCGCCGCCGTGCTCGTCTTGCAGAGCCACAAGGTTCCCAACAGCACGTATGAGCATGGCACGATCGCCGAAAGATTGATCGCGGGCCGAGGATTCTCGATCAAATTCCTTGGTGCCGACGGGCCGACCTCTCAGCAGGCACCCGTATACCCGCTTCTCGTGGCGGCAGCCTACAAGGCCGGCGGAGTCGCCACGCCTCGGGCCTTGTTCATTCTGGAACTTGGCCAGGCGGCGCTTGGCGGCCTGCTCGTCGCCGGCGTTCTAACGCTCGCCGCGGAGGTCGCCCCCGGGCGAAAATGGGTCGGCCGGGTTGCGGGCCTGATCGTCGGCGTGCATCCGACGCTCGTCTACGCCGCCACGCACGTCCAGGTCGCCCCGGTCGCCGCCACACTCCTGATCTGGTCGCTGGCGCGAGCCTATCGCCTCGGCCGGACGGGATCGGTGCCCGACGCCATTTGGACGGGGATACTCTTCGCCCTTCTGGTCCTCACCGACCCGATCCTCGGGCTCTCGGGCGCCGGAATCATCCTCGCGGTTTTTCCAGGGAATCGATGCACTCAGGAAGTGCGAACGGCCTTCCGGTCGCTGGCGATCGTCGGTCTCACGGCGGCAGTCTGGTTGACGCCCTGGACGGTCAGGAATTACCGGGTCCACGGCGAATTCGTCGCGGTCAAGAGCACCTTCGGTTATGCCTTCTGGCAGGGCAACTGCGCGGCCAGCATGGGAACCGACAAGGTCGTCCGACCCTCTGTCGAGACCGCGTTGAGCCGGGCGAAAGGGAGTTTTGATCTTCGCCAGACCAACCTCGCGCTCTGGAAGGCCAGGCACGAGGCAGGCTACCTTGATGATATCGTCTTGACGGCCGACGACTACCGGGAACTCGGCCGCGTCTCCGAGCCGGAACGATCGCGGAGACTCTTTCGGCGGGCACTGGCCGACCTCCGCGCCGATCCGGGCCGCTATCCAAAACTCTGCCTGCGCAGGCTCGGCTATTTCCTCGTCTTCGACCTGACCAATCCGAAGACGCGGAGCCTTGTCTATCGGGCGGGGCACCTGGGCTTGACCGCCCTGGCCGTGGTCGGGCTCTTGCTGGCGAGGCCCGAGACCCGGCGTCGCCTCGCGCCGACGATCGTCACGGCCCTTCTGATCACAGCCTTTCACGCGTTGACAATCGTCTCGGCGCGGTTTCATATCCCGATCGAGCCGCTGATGGCAATCTGGGCCGGCTGCGGCCTGACCCGAGGGAAGTTGCCCGGATCAACCCCGGCGGCCGACAACGTCGAAGGCATCGGGGTCGAACTCAGGCTTCACCGACGTCATCGAACGTTGGCCGCTCAGAGCGTCCATTCGCGATCGCCCGGCTGACCTCGAAGAACCGCCTCGAAACAGAAGGCCCGCGAGAATCGAGGCGCCAATCACGCTCAGGCCGCTGACAACCCCAGGGAGTACCCAGAGCACGACGGGCGTCTCCGGTCTTTGTTGAAAGACTGACGCGATATACCCGAAAGCGATCGACGGCACCCCGACGCCGATTCCTAGACAGACGCCCGCCTTCGTCAAATACGCCTCCTGGAGCGGAAGGGGCAGGCCCATCTCCAGCGACTTCATGCGCTCGGCGTGTTGCCATTCGCGATGCCGCTGAAAGCCTCGCCAGACCAGGACCAGGCCGACCGTGGTCAGGAAGAGCAAGGCCAGAACCGCCGACCACGAGAGCGATTGACTCACCGAGGTCAAGAGATCAGGCACCTGCGATCGATCGAAGCTCTGGTTCATGGGTCCCTCTCCCGACGAGTCTTCCGGCCTTCAGAAAGTGCAAAGGCTGGAAAGAAGTTCGGAAGCTCGTCGCCAATATTTCCAGGTCGGCCCTTGGCTTCGTTTTTCAGTTTCGACCCTTTTTCTCGACGCGACACAGTGTCGCGCGGCGCGACACCCGTTCGCTTTGCCGAACAAAAACTGTCGCGCGGCGCGACACCCGTTCGCTTTGCCGAACAAAAACTGTCGCGCGGCGCGACACCCGTTCGCTTTGCCGAACAAAAACTGTCGCGCGGCGCGAGGCATCGGGTTCAAATCGTAAGATCCAGAAGGAAAGCCGAGATCGGATAAAAACGACGTTTGGGCTCGAAATTTAACTCGTTTGAACAAAGGCAGTTGGAAACGAGATTGACATTAAAATTCATCTCGCTCGCAGCGAAGGAAAGCCGTCGGCGAACCCTGGTCGTGACCGTCACCGAAATGCAAAAGCCCGAATTGCAACCGGCCCGTGCATGAACTGCACGAGTGCGCAGGCGATGTTACGGCGATTACTGAAAGTGGATCGGTTAGGCAATTTCGTTCGAACAGGAGGCGGTTTTTACAAAAGGAGTCGCAAACCGGGAAGGCTTATCGCGAACAGCAAGAGCCAAGGTTAGGTTGTATTTGCTCCTACTAGTCGCGAACAACGAGGGCGGCTTAGGGGATCAGGAATTATGACAACGGATACACAGGGTGGCACCCGATGGAAGAATCTCTGTCACGACGAGGACGTTAAAGGCGTCGTCGTTGAGACCAGGGAAGGGGATCGCATCGTTTTGACGCTACAAGATGCCATCAATGCGTGCAAGTCGGCGGCCAATGCGAATACGTTCCTGCATCAATTAGAGGGGGTTTTTGAGCGACTAAACGGCTGGTTAAATGAACGGGTCGATAAGATCGATCGAGCTTACCTCTCACTAAGCGACGATGGTGTGGATTTCACTGTTGTCCAGCGATCCGGCGGATTTGATCCGAAGTGGATGAACCGTTGGTCGAACTGGATATCAACATTGCTCAATCGCCAGAATTCGACTTGATTAAACTTGACGTTATGTCACTTCCCTACTCGCCTGACGAAAGCGTGCGGTCCTTCGTCCGACCGCATCCCACCTGGATGAGGCGCATGCCCCGCTGAGGTTTGGTTTAAGCGCATGGCGAAAACCGACGACCACATCGCCCAAGCCAACCATAATCAAGTCGTGATCGAAGACCTGCTGGGGTGCCCATCGCCTTTCTGAGATTGGGTGGCGATCGTCGCTTATTATAAGGCGGTCCACATTGCCGAAGCGGTGTTCTACGAGAAGGAAAATCCGCATCACAGGTACTCCACGGCCCACAAAGACCGAGGAATTGTGTTGAAGACTCGATACGCCGACCTCTGGCGCAACGAATGGCCATTACTCAAAGCATCGAAGGCGGCCCGATACCTCGAATACGAGGACAAAGGGATCACTCGGGACGTCGTCCGGTTTTCGGAGTATATGCCCGGGAACGTCGTCCAGACTCATCTGCTTAATGGTTACCTAGTTAAGTTCGAGGCTACCGCGACTCGCTACCTACCCGACCCAACTGCCCTGAATCGATTCCGGGTTTAGTCCGTCCTTTAGCCGAATGCTCGATTTTTGGGTATGGCCCAATTCTGGATCAAGCATTAAAAAAACTTCACGCTCTCACAAAGATCTACCAGAGCCCCCAAGCGACAGAGCCAATAGCAAGTTTGCTCAAAGGCAATGACTTGAAAGGTGAGGGTCCGAGGCTCCGAGCCTCGGACCTCGCGTGTTCAACCGGAAACGCCCATTCATTTCAAATGGGTGAACCGGTAGATCTGGCCGTTGAAGGCGAGAATGTAGAGTTCGCCCTCGACGTCTTCGCCAAAGGCGGCGATGTTCAGCTTGGGACTGGTCTTCAGGCTGACAAGCTCTCCGCTGGCGGTGGCCTTGCCGTCCTGCTCGCGGAGGCCCCAGATCCGGCCGGTGTCAAAGTCGCCGTAGACGTAGACGCCGACCAGGTCGGGAAGGGCCTTGCCGCGGTAAACGTACCCGCCGGTGATGCTCTTGCCATCGTCCTTGCGGTCAGGCGTCTGGCCGTGCGGGTATTCGACGATCGGCGGGGTGATCGCCGCGGCGCGTTCCACCTTCTGACGGCGGTGGGGCTCGAACGGGTGGAAGCCTTCCTTGATGCTCCAGCCGTAATTGCCGCCGTTCTTGATGATGTGGACCATCTCGTAAAGGTTCTGGCCGACGTCGCCAGCCCAGAGCGTGCCGGTCTTGCGGTCGAAGGTGAACTTCCAGACGTTCCGCAGGCCGATCGCGTAGACCTCGGGCGCCCAGCGCGCGTAGGCACCCCCTTTACTCACGGGATTGTCGGCGGGGATGCCGTAGGGCTTACCGTTGGCGGGGTGGTCGACGTCAATCCGGAGAATCGACCCCCACCAGTCGGTCGGGTTCTGGCCGGTACTCATCGGGTCGCCGCCGGCGCCACTGTCGCCGAGCGAGATATAAAGAAAGCCGTCGGGACCGAAGGCGATACACCCGCCGTTGTGGTTCTCGAACGGGTCGTCGGCCGAGACCCAGACCCGCTCCTCGCTCGACGGGTCAGCCTTGCGGGGGTCATCCTTGCTGACCTTGAACCGCGAGACGACAGAACGCCTGCGGTGCCCTTGCTTCTCGTCATTCGCTGAGTAATAAACGAAGAACTGGCCGTTCTCCTTGTACTTCGGGTGGAAGGCGAGGCCGAGCAGGCCCTCCTCGTTGCCCCGGTTGATCGGGTCGGGAAGTTGGAGGAACAGGCGCTTGTCGGACGTGTCCTTTTCGTTCGGGAATGACTGAACGCGGGCGACGTGCTGCTCAATGACGAACAGGAGGTTCGAGCCGTCGTCGGGATAGGCCATCGCGACGGGCCGGTCAAACCTCAAGTTGGGGAAAGCGACTGCCGTGGAAAGTTTCGGCAGCGATTCGGCGCTCTGAGCTTGAGCAATGTCTGAGACCGAGGCAATCAGGATGACGGTCAAGATCACGAAGGCATTCCGCACTGAGATAACCTCATTTCAAAAGAAATACACACAAACTCGGGACGGGTTCGATGATCAAATCCTCCGTTGCATGGCGAACTTCGTTTGGTTCACCTGGGAGACTTGCGACGACAGCGAGTCGGGCATCATTGCAGTTGATCGACCGACATCATGTTCGGGAGCTTCTTGATCGTCTTCCCGTCCTGAATGACGAGTACGGTCGGCACGATGTCGATCCCGAGTGCACGCACCTTGTCCCTATCTTTATCCGTACTGATCAAGAGGATGTCGTACTTGGACCTGTCAACCTTGGCCAACTCCGCCTCCGTGGCCCTTCATACCGAAGCCCAGGGGGCGTATACGGCTACCAGCAGCGTTTTCTCCCCCCGGTAATCTGAAGGCTCGCCCTGGTAAGTCGATTGGATTGCGGGCTCATACGGCTTTCTATTCCAGAGGGCCCAGGCGACGGCGATCAGGGCCACGAGTCCAGCAACGATGAGGAACTACTTCACCGCATGATCCCTTCATAGAAGAGGATGGCTCCAACCTTTATAGGTGAGCCAAAAGCTTGTCATACTCTGCGTGCGTCCCGATCCAGAACCAGACGACCGTATTGCCGTCCCGCGCTCCCACCGCCCGATAACTAATCCCGACCCGTGCCGAGTACATCGGCGGGTCGGGGTGCACCTGCTTGAAGTGCAGGCCGGGGTGGGACGGGTTCTGCCGGAAGAGGTGATACGCCTCCCGTGCCTGTCGCTGCACGTGGGCCGGGAGGGCCGCGAACATCTGGCGGAACCGCCGCGTGGTCCCCGAGTTCATAGGCGATCCGGGTCGAGTTCTTCGGTGAGACCGGCGCGGTGCTCCTCCAGAGCCTCCAACGCCAGTTTGGTGAGCTTATCGGCCGACCCGACGATCTTGCGGTCGAACTCGTCCTCGGCGGTGAGTTCCGCAAGCAACCGGGAGGCCAGGACTTCTTGCTCGGCGGGCGACAGCTTGGACGCCTCGGCGAACGCGCGTTCGAGCAGTTCCGTCATCGTAGGTTCCCCCTTCTGCGACATTGTATCGGCAAGGAAGCTGGTGGCCAAAGGGGCAGGTGTAGGCGTGTCCGGTTCGGGAGCATTTCGTGCCGATCGCCTGCGACGAGGGCTTCCCGGGAGTTTCCCGGAGCCGATCATCGGCATAATGCTAAACCGAACGGAACTTCCAGACGTTCCGCAGGCCGATCGCGTAGACCTCGGGCGCCCAGCGCGCGTAGGCACCCCCTTTACTCACGGGATTGTCGGCGGGGATGCCGTAGGGCTTACCGTTGGCGGGATGGTCGACGTCAATCCGGAGAATCGACCCCCACCAGTCGGTCGGGTTCTGGCCGGTACTCATCGGGTCGCCGCCGGCGCCACTGTCGCCGAGCGAGATATAAAGAAAGCCGTCGGGACCGAAGTCAATGCAGCCGCCATTATGGTTGCCGTAAGGATCATTGGCGCCGACCCAGATGCGTTCCTCCGACTTGGGATCAGCCTTGCGCGGATCGTCCTTCGAGACCTTGAACCGCGAGACGACGGACCGCCGGTTCGGGCCGCCTGTTTTGCTATCGTCGGCCGAATAATATACGAAGAACTCGCCGTTCTGCTTGTACTTCGGGTGGAAGGCGAGGCCGAGCAAGCCTTCTTCGTTGTCGCGGCTGATGGTGTCGGGGAGTTGCAAGAAGAGTTGCTTGTCGTCGGTGTTCTTCTCGTTCGGGAACGACCAGATCCTGGCCTGCTGCTGTTCGTTGACGAACAGGAGGTTGCGACCGTCGTTGGGATAGGCCAGGACGACCGGGCGGTCGAACTTGAGTTTCGGAAAGGCAACCTCGGTCGCCAGCTTCGGCAGGGCCGAGGCGTCTTCCGCCGCGGCCAGGGCCGGCGCGGTCAGGGCGAGGGACAGGGCCATGAATGCTCTTCGCACGAAATCGACCTCTCGAAAGGAAAGCCGGGCTGGTGAATCGGGCGGAATGCAGGTTCAGGCGTCACGAGAGAGCCCCTACGCCGCAAGTGTTGAATCCTGGCGATGCGTCGGGATCGAGCGGCATTGTACCGGTCTCAGATTCCTCGTCCAGGGGCGGCGCTTCACGGCCAGAAGGATTGCCAGGTCGGCTTCCTTGATGACCAATGTCCGATAAGCGATGACCGAACGTTTGAATTTCTCGGTCATCAGTCCCTTGCTAATCTCCTGAACTCAAGACCCCTCGGTCTCGGATCGATAATGGCGGCGGACGGTCGCGACGGCGTCTTGCCAGCGGTTCAGGGCGGAAGAACGCCAGGCGTCGTCGCGTCCGGGAGAAAAGGGCTGGAAGCCGGATTGAAGGAGCGCCGAGGCAGCCGAAGGGTCGGGCCAGAGCCCAACGCCAAGGCCCGCGAGAAGCGCCGCGCCCAGAGCGGTCGATTCGGGCTCGGGGCTTCGAAACAGGGGAAGGCCGAGCAGATCGGCCTGAAACTGCAAGAAGGGATCGGAACGGGCCATTCCGCCGTCAACGCGAAGGTCGGCAAGAGGTTGCGGCAAATCGGCGTTCATCGCGTCGATCAGGTCGGCGACCTGAAAGGCGACGCCTTCGAGGGTGGCGCGGGCCAGGTCGGCAAGGCTCGTGGCGCGGGTCAGGCCGAAGATCGTGCCGCGGGCCGAGGGCTCCCAGTGCGGGGCGCCCAGGCCCGTCAGCGCGGGAACGAAGAGGACGCCCGAGCCAGGATCGGCGTCGAGGCTCATCCGATCAATCTCGGGCGCGGCACCGACCGCTTTCAAGCCGTCGCGGAACCACTGCACCGCCGCGCCGGCGACAAAGACGCTCCCTTCAAGGGCATATTGCGGCGGGCCGCCGTCGAGCGTCGCGGCGAGGGTTGTGACGAGCCCTCGGGTCGACGGCACGGGGGTCGACCCCGTGTGCGCCAGCAAGAAGGCGCCGGTGCCATACGTGCATTTGGCCTGACCCGCCTGGAGACACCCCTGGCCGACGAGCGAGGCTTGCTGATCGCCCGCGGCGCCGGTGATCGGCAGGCTGTCGGGAAGGTAATCGAGGCCGAGGGTCCGGCCAAATTCGCAGGCGCTGGGAAGAATCTCGGGAAGAACGGCGGCGGGAACATCGAAGAACGCGCAGAGGTTATCGGCCCAGCGCAAGGTGCGGAGGTCCATCAAAAGGGTTCGCGAGGCGTTCGTGGCGTCGGTGACGTGCCGCTTGCCGCCGGTCAGGTGCCAGATGAGCAGGCTGTCGACCGTCCCCGCGGCGAGGTCGCCCGCCTCGGCCCGACGTCGGGCGCCGGGGGTCTGGTCGAGGAGCCAGGCGATCTTCGTCGCCGAGAAATAGGGGTCGAGGATCAGGCCGGTGCGGTCGGCGATCCAGGCTCGGCGGTCGCGGTGACGCTCGCAGAAAGGGGCGGTCCGGCGGTCTTGCCAGACGATCGCCGGGCCGATCGACTGGCCGGTCTCGCGATTCCAGACGATCGTCGTTTCGCGCTGATTGGTCAGGCCGATCGCCGCCAGACGCTCGGCGCCGAGCCTGGCATCGGCAAGCGCCCGGGTCACCAGCGGCCCGACCGATCCAATGAGAGCGGCGGGGTCGTGCTCGACCCAGCCTTCGCGAGGGTATGTTGGCAAGACCTCGGCCTGGGCCTGGGCGACCGGCCGGAGCCTGGCGTCATAAACCACGGCGCGGGTGCTGGTCGTCCCCTGGTCGATCGCCAACAGGTGGTCGCGTGCCATCGCGTGGGTATCTCTTTGGAGGCTCGGATTTTTTGCTCGCGCGAACCCCGATCATACCAACGACGCGAGAGGGTTGCGATCATCGGTTCGGGCCGGTCAAGAGGATTGCCCGGTCGATCGGTTCAAGAACCGAGGACCGATCAGCCGAGCCGTTCCACGGCCAGGGCCACGGCCTCGCCGCCGCCGATGCAGAGGCTGGCCACGCCGCGTCGGCCGCCCGTGCGACTCAGAGCGGTCAAGAGGGTGACGAGTATCCGCGCCCCGCTGCAACCGATCGGGTGGCCCAGCGCGACGGCGCCGCCGAAGATGTTGACCTTCTCGGCGGACAGGCCAAGCTCGCGTTCGGCCGCGAGGGCGACGACCGCGAACGCCTCGTTGATCTCGAACAGGTCGACGTCGTCAACCGACCAGCCGACGCGTTCAAGAAGCGCCCGGATCGCGCCGATCGGGGCGGTCGTGAACCAGTCCGGTTCCTGGCTGAACGTGGCGGAACCGACGACCCGCCCCCTGGGTTTCAAGGCGAGCCGTTCACACGACGCGGCCGAGGCGATCAAGAGCGCCGCGGCGCCGTCGTTGACGCTCGACGCGTTGCCCGCGGTGATCGTTCCCTCAGGATGAAAGGCAGGTTTGAGAGCGCGGAGCTTGGCCTCGGCAAACCGGCCCGGCCCCTCGTCGGTCGTGACGAGAGTCGATTGACCGCGAACGACGACCTCGACGGGCACAATCTCGTCGGCAAAGGCGCCGGAGTCGATCGCCTGGCGTGCCCGGGTATGGCTGCGGACGGCGAAATCATCTTGCTCGGACCGCGAGAATCCAAACCGCTCGGCGCAGCGTTCGCCGAAGGTGCCCATCGATTGACCGCCATAGGCGTCGGAGAGACCATCGTGGAGCATGGCGTCGACGAGTTCGCCGTGGCCCATCCGATAGCCCTCGCGGGCCTTGGTGAGCAAATAGGGAGCGCGGCTCATGCTTTCCAGGCCGCCGGCCACGATCAACGAGGCTTCGCCAAGGCGGATCGCCTGATCGGCGAGCATGACGGCCTTGAGACCCGATCCGCAGACTTTGTTGACGGTCGTCGCGCCGACGGACGCGGGCAGACCGGCGAAGATCGCCGCCTGTCGGGCCGGGTTCTGGCCCAGACCGGCCGAGACCACGTTGCCCATGATGACCTCATCAATCGACCCGCCCGAGATCGAGACGCCCGCGCGTTCGATCAGCGCCTTGATGCAAGACGCCCCCAACCGAGGCGCGGGGATCGTCGCCAGGGTCCCGCCAAGAGCGCCGATCGGCGTTCGAACGCCGGTTACGATCAGGGACGAGTCGCCGTCGCGGACCATATTTTATCGATCTCCTCGGTGCCTGGATTAGCCCGAGAACGCCATCGCGATATCAGGCCCCTTGGGACCGGGGCCGAGGTGAATGTTGACCACTCCCACGCCGTCGACGGTCCGGTAATAAAAGGCGGTGTGAGGGACGTTTGTCGCGCCGCTGATCGTGAAGTGGAGCGGACCGCCAACAGTTCCATAAACGTAAAGGTTCAAGTTCGACGTGGACGAGTTGAGCTTCAGGGTGCCTGTCTCCTGGTTCCCGACAATCCTGAGCGTTCCCGAAACCTGCGCCGGGCCGATCGGCGAAATCTGGCCCGATGCCTTGATGGTCTCGGTCGCCCCGGAGACATGGACCGAGCCTCGCGCCACGCCCGAAAGGTTGAACATGACCGGCGTCAGGATCGGGTTCATCGAGAAACCCATCAAGAGTTCCCGAGACTCCAGTGATTCCACGACCGGCGCTCGGTGACGACTCGACATCTCAGGACACTCCGTTTCGATTCTCTCTGAACGCGCCCGGGGCGGCAACGGGCCTCTTGCCAAAGCATTGTATCAGCCCAGGCTTGAAAGACCAGCCGCCCAGAGGCGTCAGGCGGGGCGAAGTCCCTGATCCTTGAGAAGCCTGTCAGCCCAGTCGCCGGGCAGAGGCGGGACGGGAGCGCGGCTGTAATCAACCGAGAGATCGTAACCGGCGCGGTCGTAGGCCGTATTAAGAACGGCCTGAAGGTCGAGAGAGACGTCGGGATCTTCAGGGCGTAACGGGATGGGAATGATTGGAAGTCGTTGCGAAAGGCGGATCGGCCAGATCAGGCCCTCCGGACGCTGCTCGAACCGGGAAATGTGGACGAGATATTCGTGAGCGGGGATCGGGTCTTGCGTCCAGACACCGACCCCTGCGCGCAAGAGGTCAATCTCGACCCAATGGCGGAACGAGAGCATCACTTCCTGACGCTTCTGATCAAAACTCTGATAGCCGCGCGAACTCGGCCTTTTGTTCGATGGACTGAGGACCTCGATCACCGTGACCACGGACCGGCTCTCTCGATCGAGGATCTCCAGATGAGCTTCCCGGGACTCGTCTCCGGGCCAGGTGATCGCGACGATCGGTTCCAGGATCTCAACACCGACCTCGACGCGAGGCCAGTACGGTTTTCCTTCCCAGTCGGGCCGGGCCGAAACCTGGACGTCGGGAATTCGATCGGGACGGCGCTGGTCGGGCTCATCGGCGACGTAGACGCGTTCTTCGATGCGAACGAGATATTTCGGCCGGACCTTTTCGGCGATGAGGTCGCTGGCGATGCTGATGAATCGATGATGGAGATCGGGCCAGAGTCCTGGACCTTCCAGAAAGGGGTCCATACCCGGAAACGGGGACGGCATGACAGAAGGTCTCCGAAACGGGCCGTTGAGCCTCGGGACTATTGAAATAGTGTACTCGGAGGCGTTCGGTCAGGGCGCCTCCGCTTCCCAAGAGACGGGGTCTGGCACTAAACTGGACGGGGTGCGAGGAAACAGGGCCAATCTCCCGACGAGGCGCAGCGATATGGCGACGGCGGCCGACGAGCAGCGGGCAGTCTTGCTCAGGGGCGAAGACAACGTGGCGGTCGCCGCCAGACCGATCCCCAAAGGGTTCGTCCTCAAAATGGGCGGACACGACGTCGAGGTCCGCGAGCCGGTGGCGCTCGGGCACAAGGTGGCCGTGGCCGACATCGACGCGGGCGAACCGGTCCGCAAGTATGGTCAGATCATCGGCTTCGCGTCGAAGCCGATCGCCGCGGGAGCCTGGGTCCACGTCCACAACCTCAAGGCCGACCTGTTCACGCGCGACTACGCGTTTGCCTCCGAACGCCCCCCCGTGCCAAAGACCGAGCCGCGCACCTTTCCCGGCTATCTTCGGCCCGATGGCCGGGTCGGAACCAGGAACTACGTCGCCGTGATCAGCACCGTGAATTGCTCGGCGAGCACCTCGCGGTACATCGCCGACCGGTTTCGGGGCGACACCTGGCGGGCGGACTTTCCGAACGTCGACGGCGTCTTCGCGGTCACGCACAAAGGGGGCTGCGCGGTTCCCTTCGGCGGCCAGGACCACCAGACCCTGGAACGCGTCCTGGCAGGGTTCGCCACGCATCCGAACGTCGCCGCGTATGTGCTCGTGGGCCTCGGCTGCGAGGTCAGCTTCGCGCAGCACGTCGTTGACGCGCACGACCTCGTCGTGCTCGGCGGCGCCCGCCGCGAGTCTTCGTGTAGCGCCGAGAAGGTCCGGCCCCGGATGATCAACATCCAGGAACAGGGCGGAATCGCCAAGACGGTCGAGGCGGCCGTCGCGGCGGTGAACCAGCTCTTGCCCGAGGCGAACTCGTGGACGCGGACCCAACAACCGGCGTCGAAGATTCACCTGGCGATGGAGTGCGGCGGGTCCGACGGCAACTCGGGCGTGACCGCCAATCCCGCGCTCGGGTTCGCGGCCGACCTGATCGTCTCGCAGGGCGGAACGGCCGTTCTCGGCGAGACGACCGAAATCTACGGCGCGGAGCATCTGTTGACTCGCCGGGCGGTCTCTCGCGAGGTTGGCGAGAAGCTCATCGAGCGAATCAAGTGGTGGGAATGGTACTCGGGCGTCCTCGGCGGCGAGATCAACAATAATCCGTCGCCCGGGAACAAGAACGGCGGCCTGACGACCATCTACGAGAAGTCGCTCGGAGCGCTCGCGAAGGCGGGAACGACCCCGCTCGTCGATGTTGTTCGCTATGCCGAGCGGGTCGATACGCCGGGCCTCGTCTTCATGGACACACCAGGGTATGACCCGCCCTGCACGACCGGCCTGATTGCCGGCGGGGCGAATGTTTTGGTCTTCACGACCGGCCGAGGCAGTGTGCTCGGCCTGAAGCCGACGCCTTGCGTCAAGGTGGCGACCAACACGCCGATGTACGACCGGATGCGCGACGACATGGACCTCGACACCGGCTCCGTCCTCGAAGGTGAGTCCGTCGAGAGCGCGGGGCGGCGGATCTTCGAGATGGTTCTGGACGTCGCCGCCGGATCGAGGACCAAGAGCGAGCAACAAGGCGTGGGCGAAGAGGAGTTCGACCCCTGGCAGATCGGGCCGGTCCTCTAATTTTTTGCCGCGAACCCCTTTGAAATCCAGCGATCCGCGACAATCTCCGGCGCCGAAGAGCAGACAAGGGTGGCCGCCCTGGCCTCTCCTGTGTCTGCTCGCGGGGCTTGAACTGGCCTGGTTCATCGGGTTCGAGTCAATCGCGCTGCCGAACTTTCCGACAATCCACCGCTGGCAGTTTCTTGCGAGGGCTTTTCCCGAGATCATCCCGGGAATCACGTTCGGGCAGTCGTACCTCGGCCTGGCGATCGAGGAGCTGAGCCACGTCGAGAACCTGCCGCAACGGTTGCCGATCATTCTGGCCGCGGTCCTGATCGCCGCCTCGGCGCTGGGACTGGGGGGCTTGATCCTGCGAGGACTCGGGATCGTCGCGGAAGTCTCAATCGCCGAGCGATGGGGGTCCGCCTTCGGGTTGGGAACGGCGGGTCTGGGCGTCTTGACCCTGGTTTTCGGGCGGTTGGAATGGCTCGCGCCCTGGCCGGTTCGGATCGGCCTCGGGCTGATCGCCGCCGCTGAAGCTCTTTGCCTGGTGTTCGAATGGAAGAGGCGAGGTCAAACCTTTGAAAAGGAACGGGTCGCGGGGCTGAGTTTTGGCGGCTGGCTTCCCGCAATTGGTTTCGGGACGCTTGCCGGGCCGTTTCTGGTGCTGATGATTCTCGGGTCAATGCTTCCCGCGATTGACTTTGACGCGATCGAGTATCACCTGCAAGGGCCGAAGGAGTTTTATCAGGCGGGGCGAATCACCTTTCTGCCGCACAACGTGTACACGAGCATGCCGCTTGGCGTGGAGATGCTGCACCTGCTCGGCATGGAGGTACTTGACGACTGGTGGTGGGGAGCGCTTGTCGGTCAACTTCTGGTGGCTTTGTTTAATCCTTTTGCCGGGTTGATGATTGCTCTGGTCGCCCGACGGTTCGGCTCGCCCCGCGCGGCCTGGTTCGCGGCGGTGGTCTATCTGACGACGCCCTGGATCTACCGGGTCGCCGTCTTGCCGTATGTCGAAGGTCCCCTCTGCTATTACCACGCCGCGATCGTCTGGGCCGTGGCTCGGGCCTGGTCAAACGATGTCTCCAAGGTTCGAACGCGATTCTGGGGTCTCGCCGGTCTCTTCGCCGGAGCGGCGATGGCCTGCAAGTATCCCGCATTGGTCTCGGCGGTGATTCCCGTCGGCCTTCTGGCACTTACCGATACGATTCGACGCGGGCGAATTGCGTCGGTCGCGGCCTTCGCGGCGGGCTGGGGAGCCGTGATGCTCCCCTGGCTCGTCCGCAACGTGATCGACACGGGGAACCCGGTTTATCCGTTGGCCTATAACGTCTTCGGCGGCAGGTACTGGAATCTCGCGATGGATCGCAAGTGGTCGAATGCGCACGGCCCAAGGGCCTGGAACGTTGGCCTCTTCTGGGCTGCTTTGGTGGATGTCACCGCCCGGTCCGACTGGCAGTCTCCGCTTTACGCCGCCCTCGCCCCCCTTGCCTTCTTGCGGCGCGCTTCCAAACGATTCGTCAAGGTTCTGGGCATTTATGTCCTCTATCTCTTTCTGACCTGGTGGCTCTTCACGCACCGGCTCGACCGCTTCTGGTTGCCGATACTCGTCCCCCTGGCGATCCTCGCCGGTCTCGGCGCCGACTGGACGCGCGGCGGGGCCTGGTCGGCGATTCTCGGTTCCCTGTTCATTCTGGCGTTCGTCTCAAACCTCTCGTTCTCAACGACTCCGCTGACGGCTCTGACCGAATGGACGGGCGACCTGACGACGCTCCGCGTTTCGGTTCCCGGGCGACTCAACCCCCCGCTCGCGACAGTGGACAGAATGCTTCCGGCCGACGCGAAACTTTTGCTCGTCGGTCAGGCGGCCGTCTTTCACGTCAACCATCCTATTATCTACAACACCGTTTTTGACGAGGAGACGTTCGAGACCCTGGTCCGCGGCCATTCTCCGGCCGACGCCCGCGCGGCCCTGAAACGCCTGGGAATCACCCACGTTTACGTGGACTGGCACGAGATCGACCGTTACCGATCGCCGGGCAACTATGGATTCACCCCCTTCGTCACGACCGCCGAGTTTGACCGGTTGGTCAAGGCCGGAGTTCTCGAACAGACGTCGTCGGCCGGGGAGACCTTGGAGTTATACAAGGTGAAGTAGGATCATTTCCATTGATAGAAAACTGAACGAATGCTTTTTGTTTTAAATCACATGCGAAGGGCATGACCGGCATGGATAGGCTGACTGTCGTCACCGGAGGCGCCGGGTTTATTGGAAGTCACCTGGTCGACAATCTGGTCAAGAAAGGCGATCGCGTCCGCGTTGTCGAGCGGCCGGGGGCCGAGGTGGCGCATCTGCCGAGCGGTGTCGAGATTGTCCGGGCGGACATCCGCGATCGAGAGGCCGTAATCGAGGCGATCAAAGGGGCCTGGCGCGTCTATCATCTGGCGGCGAACCCGAATTTGTGGGTCAGAGACCGAGCGGAATTCGACGCCGTCAATCACAGGGGGACCGTCCACGTTCTCGACGCGGCGCTCGACGGCGGGGCTGAACGGGTCCTGCACACGAGCACCGAGAGTATCCTGACCCGAGCCCGGCAAGAGGGGCCGATCGGCGCGGATGTCCAGATCTCGATCGACGACGCCGTCGGCCCGTATTGCCGGTCAAAGCTGAGGGCGGAAAACGAGGCAATGAATCGGGCCAGGGCGGGCAAGGCGGTCGTGATCGCCAATCCGACGATGCCCATCGGCCCGGGAGATCGAGGGCTTTCGCCCCCTTCCCGGCTGATCCGCGACTTCTGCCTGGGCAAGCTCCCCGCGCGGATGGATTGCACGCTGAACGTCATCGACGTCCGCGACGTCGCCGAAGGACTCGTTCGGACAATGGAGCGAGGCGAACCGGGGCGTCGGTATCTGCTCGGTGGCGAGAACCTGACGCTCGTCGGCTTGCTCGGGATTCTCTCGGACCTGACCGGCGTGGCTGTTCCAAGCTGGCGGGTACCGTATGCCGTCGGCCTGGGCGTCGCCTGGCTGAGCGAAGTCTGGGCCGATCGTGTCTCCGGGCAGACACCCAAGGCCACGCTAACCGGGGTCCGCTTGACCCGGCGGACGATGCACTTTGACGCCTCGCGAAGCCTCGACCAACTTGGTCTGACGCCTCGACCGGCCCGGCAATCACTCAACGATGCTGTGCAATGGTTGAGAGAGACAGGGCAAATTTGACGACGGTCGCCCATGACCGGTTGGCTGGCCCGGCCATTGGCGACCTGGGAAAGTCGTTCATTTCGTCGACGCCGGCCCGTAACGATGCGGGCCGTCAAGGTGCTCGAATTTCATCCCGCTGAAGAAGTCGCCCGAGGGCGGAGGCGGCGGGGTGTTATCGTCCTTGGCGACGAGGCCAGCATCTTTCATCACCCGGTCGCGGTGCTCGGCGATGATCGGATAAAGCTGCTCATACGCAAGGCGCTGTTCCGGGGTCGTCGGCCGACCGAAACGGAGATTAAAGGTATGCATAAATCCGAGAAGACTGCCAAGGGTTGTTTCCTTGATTGAATCAAGCTCGGCGACGATCTTTTCGTACTCGGGCTTTTCGAGCATCCGGGTCATGCCGTAAAGCGTCTTCAAGTAGGTCTCGGCCTCGCCAAAGCGAGCGCGATCGGTCGCCGGAACGGATTCGAGGGTGGCCTTGAGTCGGCTCAAAGCCGCGCGCATCTGCTTGACCGTCTGTGTCGCGATCTCGCCGTCGCGGTCCTCCTTGAGGGCCTGGTCGACCGCCGCGGAATAGGCCTTGCGGCCGTCGTCAAATTGCGGCTCGCGAAGCGCGGCGGGCCAGCCGCTGTCGGCCGTTAGCTGGTCAAGGCTGATCGTGACGGCTTCCGAGGCGTTGACGAAAGGGATTTCGCGGATCACCTTGCCCGGGATCTTCGTTGTCGCCAGCCGCAGGGCCGAGCTATGAACGCGCGGATTCGTGATCTGGTCCAGGGCGGCATTCAAGGCGTTGCCGCTGGTGATGTCGGCATCGGTCGGCTGATTGGCGGGGCGATTGTTCACGCCGTCGCCGGCCCCGGCATCGCGGCGCATCTTCGCATCCATTCTCAGCCGTTCGTTGTGATTGGCCTGAAGCTGCGAGTTGTACATGAAGTTTTCATAGCGCATCCAGGTGTCGGTATTGATTGAACCGGCAACGGCGTTGGATCGTTCCAGGTTCCCAAGGCCGGTCGCGTAGTACCCGAGACCGCGGGCGATGCTTCCCTGGACCGTTCCGCCGCCGCCCCAGCCGCCCCAACCGTAGCCGCCATAACCGCGGGGATAATAACCGTAGCCGAACTGGGCGTGGGCTTTGTTCCCGCCCCCAATGGCAAGCAGGGCAAGCAACCCTAACACCAATCCCGTTCGCCGAAGCATCATGAACCTCCATCGAGGAATCGAGCGCGACATACCGATCGGGCATGCGCTGCTCACTTCATTTGTTGCCTGGAAAGATCGCGGAGCCGGGCAATGGCTGACAGGGCCGCCTCGCCGGTCTTCTCGTCCACGGAATTAATTATGCAGCAAACCCGAGGCCGGACAAGGGCCTCGGTTCACTGGCCGACTGGAGACTGAGGATGCTCAAAGGTCAATCGGCAGAAGGTCGCCCGACGTGTTGACGACTTCGGGAAGGTCAGGCAGGCTTGGAGGAGGAGCCGCGACCGGCGGACGGACGGAGACAGCCTTCGCGGAAGTTGGAGTCGCAACCGCCTCCGGATCATCGAGACGGTACAGAAGCGTGCCGATGGCGACCTCGTCGCCGTGAACGAGCCGGCTCTCGTCGATGACCCGGCCGTTGACGCGAACGCCGTGGGAACTGCCGAGGTCGCGAATCACCACCCGATCATACGCCAGGGCCAGACAGCAGTGCCGTCGCGAAATCTTGGGCAAGTCAATGCGCACATCGCATTCTGGATGCCTGCCGACCAGAAGAACCGGGCGCTGGATGGGAATCATCGGCCCGGGGCTGTTGGTCAATGGGACGAGTCGGGCTGGCATACTCCAAGGCCCTCCGGCGCCGATGAGCGGACCCCGCCGTCCATGGCGCGGACGTCGGCAGCGTCCTCGTTCGGCATCTGGATAATGACCTGAATCCGACAACGGTCGGCAAGGGCCGAAGGGAGTTGCTCACGGACGGCGGCGGCGAGTCGATTTTCACCGGGCAAGGCCGTCGGTGGTCCAAAAGAGGGAGCCGATGCCGCGACAATGGGGGCTCCATCGCGATCATCACGAGGCGGCGGCAAGGACTCGCGCGGGGGATCGGCCAGGGTCGGTTCATGCCCTTGACCGTTATCAAGGCGGTAACGGATGTGTGCGATCGAGAGTTCGTCACCCGGCCGGAGGCGACCAAGCTCGACGCGCTGGCCGTTGATCCGAATTCCGTTGGTGCTTCCAAGATCGCGGACGATCACCTCGCCATGATCCTGGGTCATGCAGCAATGATGGCGTGATACCCTCAGAGAATCGAGCCGAGCATCGCACTGGGGATGACGTCCCACCACGACCATGGCGCGGTCCAGTGGGATGTCAAGTCCTTCGTCGAGGGCCACCAGACGAGCGGGCATGAAGAGACGTCCTCTCCCAGGGCTCACAACGCCGCGAGGGATTGTTGGAAAAACCCTGGTCACCAGAGCAAACCTACCCTCGTCATAATCATAAGGGCCAAAATCCGGATTGATAGAACCAAAATTGAGAAGACTTCCGTCGGACACTTCCTAATGTTAGCGATTTTCAGGAAAACAGCGGCCTCGCTCGACCCAAATTTCTGGATTTCTGGAGATACTTGAGGATCTGTTCTAACCCAGCCCAGTCTCATGAACAACCCCGATTCCCACTTTTTCGAAGCCGCTTCCTTGGTTCCGCCGGCACGGCCGCCCACGGAAGGATTTCAAGCGATTTGCATGCCAAGCACGAGTCGTTGTCGACCGAGGACTCGTGGATCGATTCGCCGGAGCGTTGGTTTTCAGGCGAGAGCCATTTTATCGAGGTTCGATCGAGCGTCGGGAGGGCCGAGAAGGACCAGGCCGTTGTCGGCCAGGTCGATCCAGCGTTCCTGACGAGCCCTCGGATCGTCTCCGGCGCGGGCGCGGGGGGCAAGTTTTCGCTCGATCGCGCCGCAGGATGACGAGCCATCCACGGCAGTCAGCAAAAGATGCGACCAGCGGTCCAGCTCGCCCGGCGTTCCCGAGACCGTCTGATAGGAGATCCGCCCCTGAGCGCCGCAGGGGAGGAATCGTTGCGATTCCGCGAGGCCGGTGCGGTGCGGAATAAGGCGTTCAAACGCTTCCGGGTCGTCCAATCGGGTCGTCGGCCAGTCGGGGACGATCGGGAAATAATCGGCCTGACAGGCGTAAAGCGAATAGGAATCGTCGAGAAGCGTGGGATCGAGCGCATCGATGAGCAGGCTGAGACGGTCGGGAGCGAGGCGTTCCACCCGGCCGACTGGAGTCTCGGGGGCGAAGACCCGGTCGGGCCGCCAGCGCCAGGGGGTCGCGGCATAGAGGAACCGAAGGCCCGCCCGGTCGATCATCGCGGCGGCCTCGTCGAGCGTCCAGTCGTGGCGGTCGGCGAAGAAGGCGGCCACGATCCGGGCCGCCGATTCGGGATCATTCGCCTCGGGACAGGTCCGCGCGGCGTGAACGCGGATCGGGTGATCGTGTCGCAGGCCTTGAAAGAGTTCGAGGCCGACCTCAAGGCGTTCGTCGTCTCCCGCGCCCGGCGGCAAGATCGCCGCGACGGCCCTTCGAAAGGCACCTGAGATTTGAAGGGAGGCGCGGGAGGGTGTGGTGACGAGCAGCAAGCCGTCGTCGGCGAGAGCCCCGGCGAGGTTCGCGAGCAAGGCGGCCGGATCGGCCGACCGGGCAAGCGAGCCCCGACAGACGACGAATTCAAAACGGCCAAGGTCCGCGGGCAAGGGTTCGATCAGGTCATGAGTGCGGAAGTCGAGCGCCGGGGCAATGTTCCGCAGCGCCGTCGCGTGCCGGGCCAAGGCGATGGATTGGGCCGAGGCATCGATGCCGAGAACTCTTGCCCCCGGGTTCAACCGCGCCGCGTGAACCGAAGACCGACCCTCGCCGCAATCGACGTCGAGGATGCGGATCGGCCCGGCAGATCGGTAGCAGTACCGGTAACGGTGCCAGGCCCGGCCGAGGTGTAGCCCTTCGTCGATCGGCTCCGGGTCGCCCGCGACGTTGCCAAGGGTGGTCTCGGTCAACGGTTCGGTCAGCGTGTCAAGGCGTTCGCGGGTCGTCGGGCTCATTCCGGGGGCTCCCTGGGAACTGGAAGTCTCGGAGAACCCTAGGACGCCGACTCCCTTTTGGCAACGCCGTCAGGGGTTCACGATCAACTCGGGCAGATACTTCACGGGAAGGGTTCCCTGGCCGAGAACCGCCTCGTGATAGCGGGCCAGGTCGAAACGATCGCCCCGCGCGCGCTGGACTGATTGCCGGAGCCGGTAAAACGCGGTCCGGCCCACGAAGTAGGTCGAGAGCTGACACGCGGAATGCTTCGATCGAATGATCTTGCCGACAGCCTCTCCCTCGGTCTGAAAGGCTCGACCAGCGAGCAGGACCATCGCCTCGTCGTCGGTCATGTTCTCGACGTGCATCTTGCGGTCGAGAATCGCGTTGACCACAGCCCGAAGATAAAACTTCAACTGATTCAGCCGCAAGGCAAGGTCTCCCTGACCGAACCCCTGGTCAAGCATCATCTGTTCGGTATAGACCGCCCACCCTTCGGCGAAGGTTCCCGAACTGAGAACCCGGCGAATCAGCGACGGATAACGATTGCTGTACGCGAGTTGCACGTAATGGCCCGGGTACGCCTCGTGAATCGTCAGCACCTTGAGCATCGCTCGATTGTACTCGGCCAGGAAACTCTCAACCCGGGCGGGCGACCAGTCGGCCGGCGGCGGGCTGATGGCGTACTCGCTGGCGGCCTGACGGTCGAGCGGGGGCGACGGATTCAGATACGCAACCGAGTTGCCTCGCATGAACGCGGGCATCTCGATCACCTGACACTGGTCGGGCTCGGGAAGGGTCAAAATCCGGTTCGCGGTGATGAACGCCTTGACCGACCGGACCGTCTCCCGGGCGTCGGCGACGATCGAATCGGGGCTGCCGTGATCCTTCGAGACGGCATCAAGGACACGTCGGGTCATCGCGCGACGCCCCTCGGGATCATCGGGCGGAATCGCCTTGCCGGGAAAGGTCGTGCCCCAGAGTTGGCGAGCAATCAGAGCCATCTCGCGCTCGACCCGAAGGGCCTCCGACTCGGCCTCGGCCAGAACCTCATCGGCGGAGATCCCGGAATCCAGCTCCAGTTCCAGCTTCTTGACGAAGAGGTCGCGGCCAACTCTCCACGGGCCGTCCGACCGGGGCAAGACCTCGTTTTTGAGGAAATCGAGGTGTGTTTGGAGCGCTCCGACGATCACCCTCGCCTTCTCGGCCAGTTCACCCTGGCCTTTCGGCTCGCCAGAGAGAATGAAGATGTCGTCTGTATAGAAACCGATGGCCCCCTGCGTCTGTCGAATCGCCGTCTCGGTCTTGACCTTCGGCGGGTTCTTCAAGGTGGCTCGGGCCACCTTGACGACCTCGGGCACCTTCGCCATCCGCGCCAGGGCGTGCTTGAGGTTCTCGGCCTTCGGCAAGGTTGACTGGGCAAAGAGCAGGTAAACGCTCTCGGTCAGATAGTCGCCATAGACGCGCGGATCGTCCTCGAACGGGTGGAAATGCTCGTAGGTCCAGATTGCCCGTTCGAGGTGGTGCTTGAAGATCTCATAATCGATCCGGCCGCCGCGCGAGAGGGTTTTCGGGTCGATGGTCCTGGAAAGCTCGTCGAGGTTTTTTCTATCGAGATCAGCCCGCGCGGCCCGAGCGGCGGGTGAGAGGTCGTCAAGGCGATCGTCGAACCTGTGATCGCCGAGCCTCGTCGCCGAGAGGGGCTCGGCCCGGAACGAGGCGTCGAGATATGACTGGAAGAACGTTTCGAGCCTGGCATCGTCCTCCGCCGCGTACGCCTGGCCGACCGCCAGAATGCCAAAGACGAGGCCGCGGGCCAGACTCTTTCTCATCGTCCCACCCCTCCGCTCAATTCAAGAAAAGACAGCGCCGGGAACCGACTCCAGAACCAGGGAGTCGGCGCGAAACTCTTTCGAAGGACGCGGAGATTGGATCAGAACCGAGCCGCATCGGCCAGACATCGCCGGGGCAAGTTCACACCGTCTTGCGCGATTGATCACGGAATCGAAAGGAGGATTGCGGAGTCGATCGTCTTAATGACCACGGGGCGGAATTTTTCGGTCATTGGTCCTCGATCGTCGGGACTCGGCAAATCTCTCGACCCCTTGAAGGAATCGCTCGCGTTGACAGCCGTCTCGGGCGACGCCTATAATCCGTGCTCGGTCGACGGTACGGGTTAACGTCTGCGCCGCCCGTATCAACACACAGTTAGGGCGAAAAGCCCCGACCGAGACAAACAGCCAGCCGGGATGTTCTCCATCGGTGCGTCAGGAGTGGTTTTCATGGCGGTTCGTGTTGGGATCAATGGCTTCGGGCGGATCGGTCGACTGGTCTTTCGCGCCATGGCCGCGAAGCCTGAAGAATACGAGATCGTCGCGATCAACGACCTCTCGGACGCCAAGCACCTGGCCCTCCTCTTGAAGTACGACAGCGTTCACGGCCGGTTCAAGGGGACCGTCGAGGCCGGTGAGAAGTCGCTGATCGTCAACGGCAAGGAGATTCGGATCACCACCGAGAAGGACCCCGCGACCCTTCCCTGGAAAGAGCTGAAGTGCCAGGTCGCGATTGAGTCCACCGGCCGGTTCACCAACAAGTCGGCGCTTCAGAAGCACATCGACGCCGGCGCCGAACGCGTGATCCTCTCGGCACCCGCCAAGGACAAGCTCGACGCCACGATCGTCATGGGCGTGAACGACTCCACGCTCAAGCCCGAACACCGGATCGTCTCGAACGCAAGCTGCACCACCAACTGCCTCGCCCCGATGGCCAAGGTGCTGCACGAGACCTTCGGGATCGAAAAGGGGCTGATGACGACCTGTCACGCCTACACGAACGACCAGCGCGTCGCCGACCAGGTTCATGAAGACCCCTACCGCGCCCGCGCCGCGGCCGTGAACATCATTCCGTCAACCACCGGCGCCGCCAAGGCCGTCGGCGAGGTGATCCCCGAACTCAACGGCAAATTGACCGGCTTCTCGCTCCGCGTCCCCGTTCCGGCCGGCTCGATCACCGACCTGACCTCGCTGCTGAAGCGCGACGTGACCAAGGACGAGGTCAACGGCGCCCTCAAGGCCGCCGCCGAAGGGCCGCTCAAGGGCATCCTCTTCTACGCGACCGATCCGCTCGTTTCCAGCGACATCGTCGGCGACCCGCACTCCAGCATCTTCGCCTCCGACTGGACGACCGTCATCGGCGGTAACCTCGTGAAAACGATCTCCTGGTACGACAACGAGTGGGGCTACTCGTGCCGGACCGCCGAACTGGTGAGCAAGCTCGCCCGGATGAGCTAACGGTCAGGAAGCAGGTTTGCCGCCCGTCCGTCCGTCCGTCCGTCCGTCGTAACATGCGGGCGCCGGGCTGCTTCCGTTGATTTCTTCACAGAATGATGATGCCCCGAGGGTTCTTCCCTTGCCGAAACAGACGATTCGCGACCTGGACCTCTCGGGCAAGAAAGTGCTTGTCCGGGTTGACTTCAACGTCCCCCAGACGAAGGACGGCGCGGTCTCGGACGACCGCCGGATCAAAGCGGCCTTGCCGACCTTGAATTACGCCCTCGGCCAGGGGGCCAGCCTGATCCTCGTCAGCCACCTCGGCCGCCCCTCGGGTGACCCCGCGACCGACGAACCCTTCCGCCTCGACCGGGTTGCCGAACGCCTCCAGGAGGTGATCGGCCGGCCGGTCCTGAAGGTCGACGACACGGTGGGCCCCGAAGCCCAGGCCGCCGCCGCCGCGATCAAGCCCGGCGAGATCGTGGTCGTTGAAAACGTCCGGTTCAACAAGGGCGAAAAGAAGGGCGACAAGGCGTTTGCGGAAAAACTCGCGAGTCTGGCCGACGTTTACGTCAACGACGCCTTCGGCACCTGCCACCGCGACGAGGCGTCGATGGTCGCCGTCCCCGAGTGCTTCCCTCCCGACCGCCGGGCCATCGGCTTCCTCGTCGAGAAGGAACTGAAGATCCTCGAAACGCTGCTCGGCCGTCCCGAGAAACCGATGGTCTCCGTCATGGGAGGGGCCAAGGTCTCCGACAAGATCCTCATCATCGAGCGGCTCCTCCCCAAGGTCGATCATCTCCTGATCGGCGGCGCCATGACCTACACGTTCCTGAAAGCTCAGGGACACGAGATCGGCAAGAGCCGTTGCGAGGCCGACAAGCTCGACGAGGCCCGGAAGCTGCTCGACGCCGCCGGACCGAAGCTCGTCCTGCCCGTCGATCACCTTGTCGCGACCGCGCCCGATGCCACGGCGGAGACCCAGGTCGTTGACGGTTCCGACCTCCCCGAAGGCTGGTTCGGCATGGACATCGGACCAAAGACCGTCACCGCGTATGGCGATCTCATCAAGTCGGCCGGCACGGTCGTCTGGAATGGGCCGATGGGCAAGTTCGAGGACGAACCCTTTCGCAAGGGAACCCAGGGCGTCGCCGAGGCTCTCGGAGCGTCAAAGGGCGTGACCGTCGTCGGTGGCGGCGAGACCGCCGAGGCCGTCGAGACATTCGGACTCGCCGAGAAGGTGACCCACGTCTCGACCGGTGGCGGCGCCTTCCTTGAGTATCTCGAAGGCAAATCGTTCAACTCGCTGAAGGTCATTCCCGATAAGTGACGGGTAGGCTGCCACCGTCTCGAGGTCTTGACATTCGTTCGTTCCCGCCCCGACCAACGGGCGGGAGTCCTTTCCCGGGCCTCCGCCCCGGGCGAAAGCGAAGACAACCCATGGGGGAGGTTCAGGAACCACCGCCTCGGTCCGACCGCGCGGAACGCCTCGCCAGACTTGGCTCGGCCGCGACGCCACTCTTCACGCCGTCGCTGCTGAACTGCGACTTCGCGCGGGTCGGTGAAGAACTCGACGCCCTCAAGGCCGCCGGTGTCGAGGCCGTCCATCTCGACGTCATGGACGGTCATTTTGTTCCCAACCTCAGCTATGGCGCTCCGGTGATCGCCGACTGGCGGAAGCGGACCGACTTCCCCTTCGACACCCATTTGATGATGTCCGACCCCGGCCGGTATCTCGACGACTTCGTCGCCGCAGGCTGCGACGTGATCATCTTCCAGATCGAGGCCGTGCCCGACCCCGTTTCCCTCGCCCGCCGGATTCGAGCGGCCGGTTGTCATGCGTCGATCGCCCTCAACCCGCCGACGCCCCTCTCGGCGATTGAGCCGTATCTCGACGAGTTCGACGCCGTTCTGGTGATGAGCGTGATGCCCGGCTTTGGCGGCCAGAAGTTTGACCCCGTGGCGCTCCCCAAAGTCCGGGCGCTCCGCGCGGCGAGACCCAACCTGCGCATCTCGATCGACGGCGGCATCAAGCCGGACACGGCGGCCCTGGCCGTGGCCGCCGGAGTCTCGCGGCTTGTGGCGGGCTCGGCCGTGTTTCGACCCGATGGCAACTACGCGGCGGCCCTGGCCGAGTTGGCCCAGGGCGCCCGCCGCGGCGTCGAGCGAGGCGAACCGCGGGCCCCGAGGGCCGGCGCGGCGTCCCAAGAATGACCCAGGTCGTCCTGATCCGCCCCGGCGCGACCGTCTACGACGAACAAAACCGCGTCCAGGGGGTCCTCGACATTCCGCTCAGCGACCGTGGCCGCGCCGAGGTCGCCCGGCTCGCCGCCGATCTCCCCACCACGCTGAACGGTCTCGCCCTCACCGCCCTCTATTGCGGCCCCGGAGAAAGTGTCGTCCGCACCGCCGAAGCCGTCGGCAAGGCCTTCGGCATTCGGCCCAAACGGATCGACGACCTCCGTAACCTCGATCAGGGGCTCTGGCAAGGACTTCAGGTCGACGAGATCAAGCGGCGCAATGTTCGGGTCTTTCGCCAGTGGCTCGACGACCCCCTGACCGTCTGCGCCCCGATGGGCGAAACCGTCGAAAATGCCCTGGAACGCATCCGAGGTGCCATCAAGCCCCTGATCAAGCGCCATCAGGGTGAAACCATCGGCCTGGTTGTCGGCGAACCGATTGCCCAGCTCATCGCCGGCCACCTCCGCCGCGACCCCCGCGTCCAGATCGACGACGACGTGCCGACCGCCGGCTTCGAACGGATCGTGATCGCCCCCGACCCCGGCCGAAACGGCCAGGGAGGCCCCAGCGCTCATGGAACCGGAAATGGCAATGGAAACGGGAACGGCGGCTAATTTTCCAGGCGAACCGAGGCAAGGATCGTGTCCGATCAGAACACCAAGAGCCGTCCCGATCGAGGTGAGTCAAGGAGGTCTCCCGCGATGGCCCACGCCTGGCACGGCCACTTCGAGCCCAAGAGGGTGCCCGAAGGTGTCTGGATGCGCTGCGACGGCTGCCAGGCCACGCTCTTCCGCAAACAGGTCGAGCAGAACCTCAACGTCTGTCCTCAGTGCAACCACCACTTCCAGGTCTCCGCGGTCGACCGGATTGCCCAGCTTCTCGACGCCGACACGTTCGAGGAATGGTACGCCGACCTCCGCCCCGGCGATCCCCTCGAATTCAATGACCGACGCCCCTACCCCGATCGTGTCAAAGCCGAACAGGAGCGAACCGGCCTGAACGAAGCCGCGGTCGTTGGTCGCGGTTTCATCAAGGGCATCCGCATCATCTTTGGCCTGACCGATAGCGCTTTCATCATGGGAAGCATGGGATCAGTCGTCGGCGAGAAGCTGACCCGCGCTATTGAAGAAGCGACGAAGCAGAAGTTGCCGCTTGTTATTGTTTCCGGCTCGGGCGGCGGTGCTCGCATGCACGAAGGCATTCTCTCACTGATGCAGATGGCCAAGGTCTCGGCGGCCCTGGCGCGTCATCACGCCTCGGGCGGCCTTTACCTCAGCATCCTCACCAACCCGACGATGGGGGGTGTCGCCGCCAGTTTCGCCTCGCTTGGCGACTTCATCGTGGCCGAACCTAAAGCCCTGATTGGATTTGCAGGCCCGAAGGTCATCGCGCAAACGGTCCGCGTCCAGCTTCCCGCCGGCTTTCAGACCAGCGAGTTTCTCCTCGATCACGGCTTTATCGACCGGATCGTCCATCGCCGTGATCTTCGAAGCGTGATTGCCCAGTTAATCGACTACACGACGACCCCTTAAAACGCTCAATGTTTCCCGGCCGCCACGCCCCTGACGGTCGGGTTTGGCAAAGGGATCGCAATCATGCTATTCTCGTCGGCGTCCGGCGCTCTTCAACGTCCTAATTAAGACGAATGGAGATCCGGGACTTCCCGACCCTCCAAGGCACCCGGATCGAGCCGGCGCACCATGATCTTGACGCTCAAGTCGAACGACGAGCTTCTCGCCTGTCGGGCCGAGCTAAACGCCCGCAACCTCGACTTCAGCCAACCCGGTCGGACCCGGTTCTGGCGTCTCCTTTATCAGGCGAGGTTTCGCACCCCCCTACCCCCCGCCGATGTTCAAAAAAGCTGGGACGTCGCCCACGCGGTCAAGATCATCGAAAAGGCCGCGCCCGATCGCGACACGCCGATTCTCGACATGGGCTGCTACAACTCCGAGGTCGTCTACGCGCTTCACGCCCTCGGCTATCGCCACGTCCACGGCTGCGACCTCAACCCACTCTGCCGCTGGCTCCCCTACTGGAACTCAATCCGCTACGAATGCGCTGACCTCACCCGAACTCCCTACCCTGACCACTCTTTCGGCGCCTTGACGTGCCTTTCGGTGATCGAGCACGGCGTTCCCCTCGACGCACTCATCCACGAGGCGGATCGGCTCCTCAGACCTGGCGGCCTGTTTCTGCTGACGACCGACTTCGATGCTTCGGGAGCCTCGCACGAGATCGACCCCGAGTTCAAGGTCTTTGGCCAGTCCTGGCGAATCTTCACTCCCGAGAGCCTCGACGACGTGATTCAACGGTTCTCTCAGCGCGGATTTGGGTTACTCGATCCGTCTCACCTCGACCGCGGTCACGCCGAACGCCCTGTTTCCTGGAAGGGCCAGCAGTACACATTTACCCTCATCGCTTTCCAAAAAAACAGGGCCAGCAACGGCTCGGCCCACTGAAACGAAAACGTTCTTAATCCTTTCCCCCTTGGCCGTTCTGACCAAGAATCGAGAGCAAGAGGTTCTCCCGAGGATAGGCATGGCCGAGGTATTGCCGGAAGGCCTCGGCATGCTCAACGCCAACCTCCGCGCCTCGCTTCCGCGACCAGGCCGCCTGACTCTCCAGATATTCATCAATTCCATGCTGGCGGAGCAGCCAGTTTCGCTGGCTGGCGTGACAGGCGAGCATCTCCCGTTTGACCTCGAAGCTTGACGAGACGTCGACGTAAAAGTCGGCCGCCTGAGGACTTCCGTCGCGGTCAACCCCCTCGATCGGGTCGACGAAGTAGAGATACGGGATCTTATGGAGAGGCGGCGAGGGGTCCCAGCGTTGGGTCAAATAATTGGGAATCGGCGCGGTAAAGCAGGCATCCCTGACGAGCCGGCTCGTCGCCTCGTGATCACAAAGATAGTCGATCGGTGGGGCTGTTAACACCAGGTCAGGGCGGACCTTGCGCAGAAACTCGGTCACCCGACGCCTTGAATCGTCATTGTCAAAGATGGTCAGGTCGCGAAATTCCAGACAAAAACATTGCGCGTCAATCTTCCGGGCCGATTCCTGGGCCTCGGATCGCCGAATGGCCGAAATCGCCTCGGCGTCGTGCTCGGCACTTCCACAGTCTCCGGGAGTCATCGTCGCCATGATGATCTGACAACCTCTCTCCTTCAAGAGCGCAAGGGTTCCCGCGCATTGAAATTCGAGGTCATCGGGGTGAGCGTGCAAGGCAAGAACTCGAAGGGAAGCGGACGCAGAGATTGACTCCGAAGCGGACATCGCGCGAAGACTCCTGGGCCTGAAACCGTTGGAAGATAACAACGTACGGACGATTTTCAAAAAAATCGAGAAAATGTTCTCGCGTGCGCTAGCCGACCTGTGTACATTAGCAGCCAAAGGCACAGGTGGTGATCGTCCGTTCGTAATGTCCCGACTGAATTCGGTCGGGTGGATGGATGCGCGAACCAGTCGCTGATTAGCAAAACCCAGACCGACGGACCGGACGCCGTCCTAACCCGGAGCCCTTCCCAATGGCCGATACCGACGCACTGACGTCGCGACAACGCGAGATTTACTATTTCATCCGGAGCAAGATCCAGGGGCGCGGTTACGGACCGACCGTCCGCGAGATCGGCCTTCAGTTCCAGATTAAAAGCCCCAACGGCGTGATGTGCCACCTCAAGGCGCTCCAGAAGAAGGGCCTGATCCACCGCGAACCCAACATGTCGCGAGCCATCCAGCTCCTCGACGATCCGACCTCCGCGGCGCACCCGACCGGAATCAAGATGCTCGGCCGGATTGCCGCCGGTCAGCCGATCGAGGCGATCGAGCAGGATGAAGAACTCGGCTTCAGTGACTGGGAAGGAGCCGAGGACAAGTTCGCCCTCAAGGTCTCCGGCGATTCGATGATCGAGGAGCACATCGCCGACGGCGACTTCGTCGTGATCCGCAAACAGGATTCGGCCCGCGACGGCCAGATTGTCGCCGTCCGCGACGACGACGGCGAGGCCACGCTCAAACGCATCTTCCGCGAGAAGAACCGCGTCCGGCTCGAACCCGCGAACAAGACCATGAAGCCGATCATCCGCGACCGGGTCGACATCCTTGGCGTGCTTGTCGGGGTTGTCCGCAAGTATTAATCGAAGAGACAGATCCGAGACGAGACGCAGAGGATCACGGATTGGATTGAATCTCCCGGTTTGATCTGCGATCCTTTGCGACCTTCATGAAACTCTGTCTCTCCGGTCTCAGGGTGACGCATGGCCACGGATTCCACGGCCCCGGCCGATCTTGTCTGGCTTTACACTGATGGTGCCTGTAGTGGCAACCCTGGCCCCGGCGGCTGGGCATACATCCTCAAGCACCCGGCCAGTGGTCAGGTTCGCGACGCCTCCGGCGCCGAGGCTCATACGACGAACAATCGGATGGAGTTGCTCAGCGTGATCGAGGGTCTCACGTCCTTGAAACGCCCCTGCACGGTCGAGATTGTGACCGATAGTCAGTACGTGGCCAAGGGCATCTCGGAGTGGATGCCCAAATGGAAGTCCAACGGCTGGCGACGCAAGGAAGGGAGTCAGTTCAAGCCCGTGATGAATGCCGACCTCTGGCAACGCGTCGACGAATTGATCCTTCGCCACTCGGTCCACGTCAACCACGTTCTCGGCCACCGCGGCCACCCCGAAAACGAAGCCTGCGACCGGATGGCCGTGGCCGCCTACAAGGCGCTGATGGCGGATATGCGCGGGTAAGCCGACCGCGCGGACTTTGTTGACCCATATCCTGTCCCTTTGCGGCGGAACTCGGGGCATTCCTCGAATAACAGCACGTTATTGCGAGACAGACCGTCCAAGTGGCGAAAAGAGTCGTCGGGATTGCTGACTGTCACGAAGAGGGCCGGGGTTTCACTCCCGGCCCCATGGTTTCCCTCTTTGGCGCTCTCCGGTTCATTTCTTTCGCTTAAATGTTTCCGTGGACCATTTCAAGGTGTCGCCATCGGGACTGAGGGTAAAATCTGATGAGGCGTCCTTGGAAAACAACTCCGAAATCACAATTTTTCCATTCTTTACTGTCCAGGTTTTCTTCCCCGCGTTGCCATTACTAAAGCTTCCATCCCCGCCAAAATATGTGTATTTACCATTATCCAATCCAAAAGGGGAAGCGGTACATTGCCAGGTGCCGACGAGGGCTTTGGCATCTTCACGGTCGTCCGCCTTCGCCTTGTTCTCTCCCAGCATGAGGGAGAGTGTCAAGAAGAAGAAGAAGACGGCGGTGAAGATGGAGGGCAGTTTGTTGGCGACGGTGTGGCTCTGACGCATGATCTTCTCCCGTGGGTGAGGATGTGTTGAGACGGCCGTCTTTCTATTCGGCTACCAACACAAAGAATTTGTACAGGAAGGCCATTTTTTTCGATTTCAGGGTGTTAGCCCTCGGATCTGCTTCGCAAACCAGGGCTGAAGACCGCTTTACGTCTTTACAGCCTCCAATCTTCTCCTATTCGTTTTTACAACGTCTTCACAGCCTCCCGAGCCCGGATCATCAGGTCGCTGTCCTTGGTCTTCGCTCCGGGGAGATTGAACATCGTGGCGGCGAGGAGGGGGGAACGCCACTTCGGGTCGGAGGCGAGGACGCTTTCTTCCCAGGCGGCTGCGCCATATTTATAGTCGTGGCTGTCGCGACCCTTGTGAAAAATCAAACGACGGGCGGCGGTGAAGAGGAGATCGGACGAGCCACCATTGCTGAGATAGCCGAGGGTTTTGCGGGCGGCGACGCCTCGGTCGGTGCTGACGGCCTCGAAGATCTCGCCAATGGCCTCGTCACCCGGAGCAGTCGGCTTGATCGGTTCCAGAGCGTCAATGAAGGGAGCGGCGGGGCCCTTGACGCGGCCTCGGTAAAGAGGCTGCCAGCCGACCGCCTGCAAGAGGGCGAGTTTCCGGGTCGTGTCGTCGCCGCTGGCGTTGTAGATGTAGTGCAGAGAGTTGCTCGCGGTCGTGGCGTGAAGGGAGACGATTCCGGGACTGCGCATTAGGAGTTCGCTGGCGGAAAGGATCACGGCATCCCAGAGCGAATCGGGAGAAATTCCTTGATTGATCAGCTTGAGGGCCTCGGCCGAGGCGTCTTCGGGACTGGCCTGGCGTAGCGATTCGAGAAGGGTGCGCGTGGCGGCGGGGTCGGCCTTGCCGGTCTGCCAGCCGTCGCGGATTTTTCTGGCGTTTTCGAGATTCGCGTCATAGGGACCGATGGCGACGTGTCGAGAATCGCCGTGGAGGTCAAGAAGGCCAAGGGCGACCGAACGGAGGACGGGTTCCGCATGCTGCCAGCCGATCGCCTGCAAGGTACGCCAGCTCTGCGCGGCGAAGATGGGTTTGTGGCCGATATTGCGCTGATCGCGGACGGCCATCCGCCAGACGGGTTCCATGGTCTCGGCCGCGCCCGAGGTTCGACACAAGGCGGCGATCGAGGTATCGGCGGCCTCGGCATCCCAGGCGTCCATGGCGCGAAGGAATTCGGCCTTCGCTTTGTCGGGCCGGGGCAGGCGCGCCTCGTCAACCCGGCCGAGCGTCCAGTCGCCTTCCTTGATGTCCTGCGCCTGCGATCGTTTGAAGGTGTCGAGTGCCCAGAGCAAGGGAAGCAAGCGTTCGTCCACCGAAGCGGTCTGGCCGAGCAGGTGCGCCGAGTTAATGACCAGGACGGCGTGGAACTTGAATCCGACAGGCTGCGGCTTGACGTTGCGAATCCCCGCGAGAAAAAGTCCGGCGAGAAGGTCGCGATACGAAAGGCCGCGCTTGAGGTAATCGATCGCGACGCCGAGAATGGCGTCTTGCGGCGTCTCCTCGATCCAGCGAACCACCGGCTCGATCTCGGGGCGGAACCGAACGGCCTCGGGCTCGACCGCCATCGCGGCCCCCGCGGCGGGGGTGATCGACTGCAAGGCGGTCCAGTTGCCAAGGCCCGCGCCCAGGCCAAGGGCCGAGGCCGATTGCAAGAAACGACGTCGCCGGAGGGTCGAGTCCATCATCACGCACCTTCTCCTTTGGCTCGGTCAGGTTCGTCGAGACGTTTCGCGGAGGGGACACGATCAGTCTAACCCCGGCGACCGGGGTGTGATACGGGGGAGGGCCTTGTCTATAATCGGGCGATCGTGCGTGGATCGTGGGCCTTGCGCGAGCGGTCGTGACAAGGGGACGAGTTGTTCATGACAGATGTCTGGGAGTCGAGTGTGGCCAAGGCCGAGTCGCCCGCGCGCCGAGCCGTTGACGAGACAAAGGCGATCGACTGGCGGACTGACTTGATCGCGGCGACGGTCGCGATCCTTCTCGGAGTGGTCATGGCCGTGCTCCCGGTCTTGCTCTGGTGGCCGAAGGTCGGTGAGCCGGTCTGGGTGGCCGATGGCGACGAGTTGTATTACCTTCAGATTGCCGGGCAGGCGTATTTTCAACACCCGACCCAGCTTGGCGACCCCGTTCTCACGACGCCAGGAGGCGGAAGCGCCTACCCCGCCTTGACAATGGCTCCCGCCGTCGTCGCCGCGCGTGCGTTGAACGCGGGACCGCAGACCGTCGGTTTCTTCTGGCGAATCTGCGCCGGGATCGGACTCGGGCTGACCACGTATCTGCTCTTTCGCCAGGCTGTTGGCAGGCCCTTCGTGGCGCTGGCGTTGGCCTGCCTGATTTTGACCGACTGCGGAGCACTCTCCGGCCAGATGATCGTCAGGCCCTGGCTGACCGCGGCGAAGGTCGTGACGGGTCACGCGGGCGATTTACTGGCCCGGGGGCCGGTTATCTCCCCCTTGTGGCGGATGGTCAATCCGGGCCTTTCCTTGCCGTTTCTGCTGGGCCACGTCTGGCTCGTCCTTCGGGCCAGAGAACGGCCCACAACTTCGAGTCTAGCCCTGGCGGGATGGGGTTTTGGACTTCTCTTTTATGTGTACTTTTATTTTTACACGGCGGCGTTTCTGGCTCTGGTGATCGCCTTCGCGGTGGATTCCGGGCGAAGGCGAGTTTATTTCTCTACATTATTTGTGGGTGGTCTGATCGGGCTGCCCGGGATTCTGGCGAACTCGGCCTTCTCGAAGTCAACGCCGCCCGACTGGCTGAACAGGGCCGACAAGTTCGTCGTCATCCCAAGGTTCAGTGAACTGCTCATTCCCACGATTGCGATTGTGATCATGATTGCCGGCCTGGCCTGGGTGATGCTCCGTCGGAGGGATCTGATCTACGTGGCCTTGCTCGGTCCGGTCGGTCTTCTTCTGGCGAATAATCAGGTGCTGACGCAGCGACAGATTGAGAATTTCCACTGGGTTTACGTCTGGGGAATCATGGCGTCCATCCTGGTCATGCTGATGGCCGTTGAGGTTCTCTCACGGGGCGTCAACGGTCGGCGATGGGCTGGCGTGGTTCTGGCGGTCGGCTGCGTCGGGCAGGTGGTTCTTGGTCTCTGGCTGCATGGGGTCGAGGTGACGAGATCGGCCGAACCGGTCGCGCTGGAGGACGATTACCTGAGGTACCGAGCCGACCGGCTGGTTCAGGGGTCGGAACCACTTGAGGCGAATTCGGTGATCGCGGGCGACCCAAGTTTCGTGCCTTTCGCGGCGATCGTCGAGGACCAGAGGCCGCTCTCGGGCTATTCGGTCTGGTTCAGTCCGTATGTCGACGACGCGTCGTGGAACGACAGATCCGCGCTGAACGCGATCTTGCTTGGCCAGAGCCTCACCGAGTACGAGGTCGATCAGCTCAGCGCTGTCGGCTCACCGTTCCTGCGCGGGGCCGAGTCGCGCGATCCGGCACGAAAAGCAACCATGCTCGCAAAGCGTCTCGCGGCGTATCGAGAGGTCGAACGCGACGGGCAAAAATTCCTGGACCGATTCAAGGTCCGTTATGTGGCGCAGCCGGCGGGACGGGAGATGCCCGAGGCGCTGGGCAAGGGCTGGAGAAAGGTCCGATCGGGGGCGACCTGGGATGTCTACGCCGCCCCGCCGATCTCGGGACGTTAACCCATGTAAAGCCGGGCGCTGTCTTGCCGAGGGGGGGCGACGGGCGACGAGGTTGGATAGGGAATCGGGTCGCGGCCGGGAGCAAACCGGGGCGTCGTCCGGCCTCCCCAGTTGGCGCCGAGGGGGGCGTGAGCGCTCTGGAGATGGACGGCGACAACCTCGGGGATCAGGTGTCGTTTGCGCTCGTCCCACTGGATCGCGTGAAGGACGTCGGTGTGTTCGGCGTTCCCCTTGGCGATCGGATAGCGGCGGCCGAGCGATCCGTGCCACATCTGAAAGAAGCCGATCGGAATATAACCGCCGTAGTCGCGAATCGAGATCCGATCCAGAAGCGGGAACGGAGGAACCTTGGTCCGGCACATGTAATCGTGCCCGGTGTGGAATTCGTTCACGAACGCTTTCCAGGGTTCATAGCCGATGCAGTTGACCCGGTCGATCCCGTAAATGCTCTCGCGGTCGAGCGAGCGCCATTCCAGCCATTTGCGGGTCATCGGCGGCAGATAAGTATCGGCGTCGAGGTGGACGACCCAGTCGTTGTATCGAAGATAGCCGAGGCCGAAATCGATGCCGCGGGCCTTGTTGAAGGCGTCGCCCTCCTTGTTGAAGAGGGTCGTCGCATAATAGGGAACGCTCAGCCGGCGGCAGAGGCTCTGGGTCTCAAGATCGCCGGGCGAGGTGATGACCAGGGTGCGGTCGAAATGCGGAAGGTTATGCGGCAAGGTCTCCGCAAGGAAATCCGCGTAGTCGACGCAAACGATCACAGCTTCGATCTTCATCAGTCGGAACCCTTCGGAAAGTCGATCACGCCAGTCTCGGATCGCGGCCAGGCGCGAACCCGTCGTCGACATCATCGAAGAATCCGGCGGAATCCGATCACAGGAAGCCCTTGCGTCAAAGCAAGAAGGGCGGATTCTCAAGGGGCATCTTCGCCGGGAAGGCCCAGGTCGGCCGAGGCCCGATGCAATGATCGATCGGAGGCAACAAGGAAAATGCCCAGGCCGACGAGTCCACCGCCAAGAGCCAGCGACGCCGTGAGTGGTTCACCGCGCATCAGGCTGCCGAGGCCGACCCCGAACAGCGGCGTCAAAAAGGCGACCGTGGCGAGTCGGCTGACGGGATATCGGCGCAGCAGGATCATCCAGGCCGCGAACGCAAGGCCCGAGACCGCCAGGCCCTGATAGATCACGCCCGCGACCGCTCCCGGAGTGACGTGAAAGGCACCCGGGCCCTCGAAGACGAGGCTGTAAACCGCCGAGAGAAGGCAGGCCAGAGCCGTCTGGGCGAAGAGAAGGGTTGTCGGCGGGATCAGCGGAAACGTCTTTTTCTGGGCGATCGTCTGGACCGCGAAGATGATCCCCGAACCAAGGACGACAAGGTCGCCGATCGGCCCGCCGCCGCGTTTCAAGGGTTCCGCCAGCAAGACACCCACGCCGGCCGCCGCCGCGGCGAGCCCGCCAATCCCGCGCAAGCCCAAACGTTCACCCAGGAAAATCCAGGCCAGCGGCGCGACGATGAGTGGATGTATGTTGATGAAGACCGACGACCGACCCGCCATGCTCTGGCTCGCTCCCCAGTTGAACGTGCCAATCTGCGCGGCCGTGAGCAGACCGTGGAGCAAGAGTAGTCCCCAGAGCGGCCTCGGGACGGTCAACGGGTCGCCCGACGACCGGCAGACAAGGGCGATAATCGGCAGGCCGATCGCAAACCGGATCGCCGCGCAACCGAGTGGCGGAAGGTCGGGCACGGCGTACTTCACCGCCACGGCGTTGCCACCCCAGAGAGCGCAGCAGACCACCGCCACGGCGAAGGCCGCCGCGTCGAGTCGGTCACGAGAGATCGAGTTGGACATGCGTTGGGTTGAACGTCGAAAATTTTGAGGAGGGGGCGAGCGAAGTTCGAGGTTGAAACGCGCCCGGATTGTCTATGTGGCTTGCGGGGTTGTCAAGCGGCCCAGGCAGCGTCGCGGGAGAATTGCCAGGTCCCGATGGCCGATGGATTCCGCGAAAATCGGTCAAGCCTCGATCCGCGTCCCGCCCAGCGTGATTGGCCCTACTTCTTTTTGGCCTTCTCGCGGTCGGCGGCCTCGGCGAGGACAGCCTCGGGGTTCTCATTGAAGAGGTCGCGGCAGCCGGAACAGCAGACCCAGTAGGTCTTGCCCTTGTAGTTGACCTGGGTCGTCCCTCGCCCCTCGGTGACGATGCAAAGCGGGTACGAATCTCCGGCGGCGAAGACGACCCCTTCGCGAGTGTAGCCAACCTCGCCAAGGCGATAAAAGGCGTGGCGGTCGGGATCTTCGGCTTCAAGAAGGACGAGCAAGCGGGTGTCGTGAAGCGGGGTGATCGTGATCCGCCGCAGACCACCGGCCGATCCTGAAGTGTCCGCCGTCAGCACCAGGGGCTTGCTCGTTCCCGAGCCGCTGGCCTTGCCGTGAAAGAGCCGGGTTGAGCCGTCGGCGAGGGTGGCCTCGAAGGCGAAGGTGCCGGGCTCCTTGCCGGGACGGAGCAGGCCCGACTTGAGATACTTGCCCTTTTTCACGTCCAATTCAAGCGCCGCGGAGTCGTTCGAGAGCTTCCAGGCCCAGGAGGCCGCCTCGGTCCAGGCTCCCTTGGACCGGCCGCGCTCAACCTGGCCGACGCCGTTCTTCCAGCCGCCGACGAGCGTTGCAAAAGGCTTCAACGCTTCCTGGTCGGCCCGACGCCCCTGCGCGGGAGTTCCATCGCCCCGGGTCGTCCTGGCGACAGGCACCGAGACTGAAACCAGGGCCGCGACCACCGCGATTCCCAGCGCCGCGAGCGGAGCCCGGTTGTTTTGATTCTTGTCCATGATTGGATTCGCTCCCGGCGCCCCTTCGGCTCGGTCCCTTCGGTCCATTCTAGAATGGAACACCAGCGAAGTGGGAGAGTTCTTCGGAAATCAGCGCGAATCGGCCACGGAATTTCGGCGAGAAATCGCCCTTGAACTCCCGGCAAGATCCTCGTAGAGTCAACGCCACACCTTAACCTCCCGAGACCTCAGCCCCCTCGGGATGTACCCACTTGGCTGATTGCCTTGGTTCCATGCGAGCGTTGCCGGCGGAGCACCCCGACTCCCGTCAAGGTCGTCACAAAAACCCGTCCACGAAGTTACCAGTCACGTTCCAGGGCCAACCTGTACCGTCGGCTGATCCGGGGGAAATGGACCTGGATTTTCCACGATGATCCCGGCGGCGTCGGCTGGGAAATCGTTCACGAAGGCGCCTTTTGCCCCGACTGCGCCGCGTTGGTGAGCCGGGCCGAGATCTAAAGGGCGGATCGTCGACCCCCGATCGGGTGTGTGGCCGCGTCCGCGATCGGCGCGGCATACACTCCCGATAGGTTCATTGTTCAGGATTGCTGCAACTGGTTGATCTTGTTGTAAAGCGTCTTGAGGCTGATCCCCAGTTCCTTGGACGCGGCGGGCTTGTTGCCGTTGTGCTTTTCAAGGATGACTTGAATGTACTTCATCTCGATATCGCGGAGGGTGGGCGTTCCCTCGGGGATCGCGAAGTGAGGGCCAGAAACGGCCGAGGGCAACGCGGGCGAGACACCGCTCAGGCTGCCGCTGGCTGCCCCAGCGCCTCGACGGACGGGAACCTGCGTCGGGAGGTGTTCGGGACGGATCGGACCGCCGCCGGCAAGGATCGTGGCGCGCTCGATCGCGTTGGCAAGCTCGCGAATGTTCCCCTGCCAGTCGTGCTCGGTCAGCGTGGCGATCGCCTCGGGCGTGAGGGTCGCTCCCGAGGCACCCCGGCGCGACCCGAAGCGAAGCAGCATGTGACGAGCCAGCGCCGGGATGTCGGCCTTGCGCTCGCGAAGCGGGGGCAAGTGGATCTCGAACGTGTTGAGCCGGAAGAAAAGGTCTTCGCGGAACTGATCGGCCTCGATCATCTCGCGAAGGTCGCGATTCGTGGCGCAAAGAACGCGGACGTCGACCCGGAAGGGATCGTTCTCGCCGACCCGGCGGATCTCGCCCGATTCGAGGAACCGGAGAAGCTTGACCTGAACGCTCTTGTCAAGCTCGCCAACCTCGTCGAGAAAAAGCGTGCCGCCGTTGGCGACCTCGAAGAGGCCCTTGCGGTGAACGTCGGCGCCGGTGAAGGAACCCTTGCGGTGGCCGAAAAGCTCGCTCTCGACCAGGTTCTCGGGCAAGGCCCCGCAATTCACCGGGATAAACGTGTGACCGGCGCGATGGCTCTTGTCGTGCAGGTTCCTGGCGATCAACTCCTTGCCCGTGCCCGTCTCGCCGAGGATCATCACCCCGGCATCGGTCGGCGCGATGGTGTCGATCAGGCGGCGAACAGCCTGCATCGCGGGGGTCTCGCCGATCAAAATCGGCGTTCCCTCGGCGGCCTTGAGCCGGGTTTCCAGCGCCGTCGCCTTGTTGGCGAGGTCGCGGCGCTCAACCACCCGGCTGAGAATGATTTCCAGCTCGGCCCACTTGCAGGGCTTTGTCAGATAGTCAAAGGCCCCGAGCCGGAGGGCCTGAACGGCGGTGTCAACCGTGGCGTGGCCGGTGAGAATGATCACCTGCGTGTCCGGGCTGATCTGACGAACCTTGCCCAGGACCTCGATCCCGGTCAGGCCAGGCATGCGAAGGTCCAGAAGCGCGGCGTCATACGACCCTTTTTCCAGGGCCTTCAAGGCCGCGGCGCCGTCGGGACAGACGGTGACCTCATGGCCCATCCGCGGCAGTTCCATCTGCATCAGATCGCGGAGGTGCGCCTCGTCGTCGGCGAAAAGGAGCCGAAGACCGCCCTGCTGAGATTTATCCATGGGAATCTCGTCTCCTCCGTGAGACTGACCTTCCGATGACGCCCAGGCCGCCGCGCGGTGTCCGGGACTGGCTTGGAATTGGAAGCGGATGACCGAGGACCAATTGTCGAAGACCGATAAAGGAAAGGCATTGACTGCGTGAATTCGCTAGGCGGCGCGCTGACCGTCAGAGCCGCGACCGCGAGGAGCCGGGCTGGATCGCCCGGAGTCGGCACCCGGCGAATCGGCCGAGTCGTCCTCGGTCTGGCGAACGGGGAGGCGAACGGTAAAGGTCGCGCCCTGATCCTCGCCGGGGCTATCGGCGGTGATCTCGCCGTGGTGCTGCGAGATAATTCTGTGCGTGATCGAGAGGCCGAGGCCCGTTCCCTTGCCGACCCGCCGCTTCGTGAAAAAGGGCTCGAAGATGTTTTCGAGGACGTCGGGGGTCATGCCGTGGCCGTCGTCGGCGAAAACCATCTCGGCCATTCCGCCGCTGTATCGCGTGTCGATCTGGAGCGTTCCGCCCGACTCCATCGAGTCCAGCGCATTGACGACCAAATTCAGGACGACCTGCTTCAACTCCTGGCTGTCGACGTGCGCGATGACTGCCTCGCGGGGCAGAAAGGCGATCTGCTTGCCCCGGTACTTGCCCAGGTGGCGGATCATCTCGACGACCCCCTGGATCAGACTGGCGAGGTCGGTCGGCTCGCGCTGAATGTCGGCACAGCGCGAGAAGTCGAGAAGCTTCTCGGTGATGCTCTTACAGCGGAAGGCTTCTTCCTGGATCATCCGCAGGTAGTTTTGAACAACCTTGATGTCGGCCGCGTCATTGCCGTCGAGAACCGGCGTGAGACGGTTTTCGAGCGCCTCGGAACAAAAGGCGATCGAGGCGAGCGGGTTGTTGATCTCGTGCGCGACTCCGGCGGCGAGGAAGCCGACCCCCGCGAGGCGCTCGGACCGGACAAGCTGCTTGCTCCGCTCCTGAACCTGGCGTTCGAGGTCGGCATACGTGATGCTCAGCCGCGAGGTCATGTCGTTGAAGGCCTCGGCAAGGCCCTGCATCTCGTCGCCCGTCTTGAGGTCGATCTTGTAGTCAAAGGCCCCCCGGGCGACGCGACGGACCCCGCGCTGAAGGAGCCGGACCGGATAGAGCACCCAGCGATGAAAGAGCGCCGCGAGACCGATCAGCATGCCGAGCACGGCAAGGGCCGAGACCCAGACAATCACCCGGCTCATTTGATACTGCCGCTGCGACTTGACGAGCACCTCGTACAGGTCGCGATGAAGAATGTCCGGCAACTCCATGGCCCGATGGTCGAGCCGGTCCAGCCGCGAGTCAAGCCCGACGCCCCGACCGGGCATCACGCCCGACTCGGCCAGGACCTCGGGATGTCGGCTCAAAAAAAGCGCCGTTCCCGGCAAGACAGGCTCGTAGGTCTTGTCGGGGTTCAACTCGGTAAGGATCTGGGTCAGGTCGTGGTCGATCTTGAAGGCCAGGCCGAGCTCATCGCGGCCGTCGTCGGCGCGATTGCCCCGAGTCGTGTTCTTCTTCAACTCGCTGTGATAATTGATCAGCGCCTGCTGCGCTTCTTTCACCCGACGCTCAAGCGCTTGATGTTCATCGGGCGAACCTTCCCGGGGAGGTTCGAGCTTGACGACCACCCGAAGCATCTTCGCGGATGCCCCTAGCTCCCGAAGCTGGTCGACCAGCGTCAGGTTGCTCGAATGGAAGGCATGAAGCCCGAACATCGACCCGCCCATCAGGGTGAGCATCATCCCGACGACCATGCTCAGGCCGGCAATCAGTTTGACGCGGATGGGCCACTGTGGCATGGCGACGACCTCCTTGTCGTGGCTCGATCGGACCCGATCCTGGTCCGTGACGGCTTGACGCGGGGACTATACCATACCCCTTACCACGCTCAAACGCGACTTGCTCGGTTTTCCTCAAGTCGCGGCCACGTCTGGTCGACAGCCCGAGCAACCTGATTTCTTAACATCATTTAATAATAGAGCCTCAGCCCTGGAACGCAAAAACGCCCCCATCCGACCGGGGGGGGTTTGGTTGGATGGGGGCATGCCGGACGACCAGCGTCCGAATCTGATTCGGGAGCGTCGAGAACGAGTTTTGGCCCGGCATTGAGGGGGGACTTTTATTTAACCGGGCAAGTCCCGTTCACGTCGCTCCATCCCCTAGTGCCCGGTCCGACGCCATTTCGGACATCGCGTAGACAATTTTTTTCGGAAAAATCCGCGAAGGATTCCGTAAAACGAAACATCACATGAGGTTCAGGAAATCGCGACCGGATCGAGAAACGCCTCGATACAGATTTGCGACCAGGTCTCGAACTGGTCCCAGTCCGCCCGAAGCCGATCAACGGCGACAAACTCCGGCTCGGCGATCGCGTCTTCCCGAGGGATGACGGCCGGGCGATCAAGTTCGAACAGGTGAACGACGCCGAGATGAACCTGACCAACCGGCGTGGCGTCGTCGTTGATCAGGCCGATCCGGCGGAGCATGCCGGGGCTTTTCACTTCGACCTCCTCATCGAGTTCGCGGCGAAGGGCCAGTTCATAGGCGTCAAGCGTGCCGCGGCCGTCGGCGTCTCGCTCGGCGACGTGACCGCCGACGCCGAGCGATCGACGCCGCCGTAACCTGGTTTCGCCTCCCGACTTCCCCCGAGTGTAACAGAAGACGACTCCTGCCGACCGGAAGACGACGTAGGGAATGATCTGCTTCAGTGTCGGGTCGTCCTCGACCTCCGACCTTGGCCTGAAGCTGGCCAGTTCAGGCACGAGCAGGGCTGAGAGATAGCGGTCGGCCTCGCTGGAAAAGCCCTGAAACCGCCCCAGGCGGTCGAGTTCGTCAGCCGGGACGACCAGAACGCGTTCAGCTTGCGGATCAGTCACGGTCACGGTCGTGCCTCGGTCTCTGGACTGGAGAATCCGTCGTTTCCACACCTTGCTAGATATCGGACAGCCCTTTCCTCCTCCTCAAAGTCCGCCTTCGAGTCCGAAGATTTGCGATGGCCGATTTGTCCTTTGTCCTTCGCCCTTTGCCCTTTGCCCTTTGTCCTTTGTCCTTTGTCCTTTGCCCTTTGCCCTTTGCCCTTTGCCCTTTCAAGTTTTCCGCACCAACTCCAAGACTGCGAGCAGTCGCGGTTCTGCGTTGGCGGTCAACCGGTTACAATACGCGGTTGTTCGGGAAGACGATCCGCGAGAATTGCCCGGCCTAACCCCTCGGCGCCTCGGACGGATCGAAGGCGGACGGACCACCAGTGAGCAACGCAAGGCGATGGCGATCAAATCTCTGCTCGAACGGTTCAAGAAGGGCCTGGCCCGCACGGCCCAGGTCTTCAACATTCGGTCCTGGTTCGGCCGGAAAGTCGACCAGTCTTTCCTCGACGACCTCGAAGCGCGTCTGATCCAGGCCGACGTCGGCGTCGCCGCGACGGGTCGGATCATCGAGCGTGTCCGCGAAGCCTACGGCGAGAAGACCGCCGATGAGAATCTTCTCCAGTTCGTCAAGGACGAGTTGAAGGCCCTTCTCGCCGATCCCCGCCCCGGCACCCTGACGTTCGCCCCGAAAAAGCCCACGGTGTATCTGATCGCCGGGGTCAACGGATCGGGCAAGACGACCTCGATTGCCAAGCTGGCTCAACATCTCAAGGATGAGGGCAAAACCATTCTTCTTGCCGCCTGCGACACCTTCCGCGCCGCGGCGGCCGATCAGCTTGGCGTCTGGGCGTCTCGATCCGGCGCTGATCTTGTCCGGGGCGCTCCCGGTGCCGACCCGGCGAGCGTCGCGCACGATGCCTGCGACCGCGCCCTCGCCCGCGAGATCGACGTCCTGATCGTCGATACGGCGGGTCGCCTGCACACCCAGTCGCACCTCATGCGTGAGCTGGAGAAAATCCGTAACGTCTTGCAGCGCAAGGTTCCTGGTTCACCGCACGAGGTCTTGCTCGTCCTCGACGCCACGAACGGCCAGAACGCGATTCGTCAGGCCGAGGTCTTCACCAAGTCGATCGGCTGCACCGGGGTGATTCTCACCAAGCTTGATGGCACGGCCAAAGGCGGGGTCGTCGTCGCCGTCCGCCAGACGATCAACCTGCCCGTCAAGTTCATCGGCGTCGGCGAGGCGATCGACGACCTTCAACCGTTCGACGCGGATACGTTCGTGGAGTCGCTTTTTGAGTGATGGAGGTGGGCGCGAACTGGTAGAATTGACTGAACTCGGATGGCGTAGACTTTATTGGTCTCTGAGCCGGAAACTGAGGGAGAGCGATGAATGGCGACTGGCGACATTTACTCAAAGAGAAAGTCAAAGCAATTCGGGAGCGCGGAGGTCCTCAGAAACCTGGGGAATTGATTGTCGTTCCTGTGGATATGAACGACTCGGAATTTGAGATGTTCTCGGCATTCACGGGATGGCTTAACGCTCGACCCCATGGTGATTCACCGGCGGGAACGCTTGAGATCCGTCCCCTCTCGCGTGGGAAGGATGGGCTTGCGCGGCTCAGCTTTCTGTTCCACCCCGAACCTCCGGTGAACTTCGGGACGGCCGAGGGTTCATCGTCTGGACCGGAACAACGTCGGGTGATGCCGGGGGTCAAGTTCGACTCTATCAAGTCGGGAGTCGATTTTGAAACCCTCCCCTGGTTCGCGTTTCCGACCGACCGAAACGAACTCTCCAGTATGAAAACGGGACATCGGCACGATGCGGTTGTGCCAGTCTCACCCGCTGCCGCGATGGAACTCGATGCCGGATCGCCGATTACATTCTTTGAAGCGGCCTCCGATGCGTTTGGAACTCCCTATTATGTCCCTGGAGGCGAAGCCCTGGGATTCACCCTAACTAGAGTTCGGGACGAAGAATACGACTGGGGCGGAAAGAAGCTCTATTATGTCGCATGGGACCCCGACGTCGTAAACCGCCAGAAATCACAATCTTCTCTTACCGAATGTAAAGCGGAACGTCAGGGAAAAAGTGATGCCTAAAGGAAAGGCGGCCGCGACAACGGTTTCGCGTTTCAGCGAACTCCACGATCGACTTTCCAAGTATCAGGATCAGAGAGGTTGGATCTTTCGGGGACACGCTGACAGTACATGGCTGCTGATCCCTAAAGCAGGACGTTCTCACCTGAACGCGGATTCTGAAACGCAGCTCTTCGAGGAATGGAAACTCAAGGCCATCGAGCATCTTAACCCGGCATCGTATTCGGACTGGGAATGGCTTGCTATCGCACAGCATCATGGGCTGGCTACGCGCTTACTTGATTGGACGATCAATCCTCTGATCGCGGCGTATTTTGGAGTCCGTGAACAGGCCAAAAACCCAGCGATCATTTATGCTGCGAGATTCGATCCTCAGTTTGCTGAATCCGCAGATCATTTCAGTCCCACCCCCCTGGAATTCAAAGATGTGGCGATCTATCGACCACGCGGTGTTGTCCCTCGGATCGTACGACAGGGTGGCCTCTTCTCGATCCACGGCCCATCGAACCGCTCTCTCATAGAACTCCGCCCCGAAGTCGTCACCTTGGAATCGATCGTCATTAAACAGACGTATCGAGAAAAATTGCGAGCGGAACTGTCCTTTTACGGGATCAACTCGGCCTCACTATTCCCAGACCTCGACGGCCTCGCCGCGTTTCTAAACTGGAATTCTGGGGTGCGCAGTCCATTGCGGTAAGAGATCCACCATAAGAACACGCTTCATCAAGCGTTTCTTAAGGATTGTCCTAAGCCGCGTACCGCGACTATAATCAGGCGTTCGGTCAAACCAATGTTGGAGGCCGCGCGCCTCAATCAGGTCCCAAGGGTCGGGGTCACGCACTGATGAAAGAGACGGGCTGGATCGTCGCCTTGCGTGACTTCTACTGGAATGACCCGCTGACGGCCTCGGCCGTCACGGCGGCGATGATCGCCTTCGCGACCACGCCGATCGCCTTCGCGATCCTCGGCCGGCTCGACTGGTTCAAGGCGAGGCGTGGCCGGGTCTTGCAGCGCCCCGAGTTCGCCTCGATCGTCGCGGCGATGGCCCTGATCATGGGCATCCCCGCGATCTTCACGGCCCTCGTCGTCAAGAGCCACTCGTTCGACAAGGATCGGTACGAGTTCGATCCCAACAAGACCTGGTCCGTTCTCGACCAGGGACGCGCCTACAAGACCTTGCAAGAGGCCGACGACGCGGTCAAGGCCGAGATGGGGCGCCTTGCGTTCGAACGCAAGAACCTCGTCGACAACGTCAAGAAGCTCGACGAGGCCATGCTCTCGCTTCGGGCCGTCGCGGGAACCTCGCCGGCCGTGGCACAGACCCTGCCGAAGGTGCTCGAACGCCTCGCCGGTGTTCGCAAGAGCGTCGGCGTCGACGGCCCTCAGCAGTTGCAAGACTTCACCGCGCCGCCGGCCGAGATCGCCTCGGCGGCGACTCCATCGGCAACCAACGTCGTTGCCGGGGTGCCGGTTCCCGCCGCCGTCATGCCCGCCGCGGCACCCGCGCCGGCCGCCTCGGGATTGCCGAAAGCAGTTGCCCAGGCCGAGGTTGCGGGCGTTCCCGAACCGCAGCAAAAGATCGCCGCGATGCTGCCGCTCTCGGATGTTCCCGCGGGCTGGGAGGTCGGCAAGTCGGGCGAGAAGCACCTGGAAACGTTCAACGCCGAGAACCTCTTTGAAAAGATCGACGGCCGCGCCGAGAGCTTCGTGGATTACAAGGTCAAGGGGATGGCCTACGCCTACTTCCACCCGCTCGGCGACCCCTCGAACGAGGTTCAGGTCTACATTTTTGAGCTCGGCGATACCCTCAAAGCGCTGGGGAAGTACGGAACCGAGAAGCCCGATGACGTCAAGCCGCTCGCCGTCGGTGCCGAGGGGTATACGACTGCCGGAAGCACGCTCTTTTACTCGGGACCGTATTACACCCAGATTGTTTCCACGAAGGACGACCCGAAATTCTCGGAGTTTGCCATCGCCCTGGCGCATCGGATCGCCGACGCCCAGAAACCGGGCGGGGCGACCCCGCCGGCAACAACCGTCGCCTCGACGGAAGCGCCAAAGGCCGGAACCCCGAAGGACGAGCCCAAACCCGCGATCGCCGCGCCCGTCGCCGGGACGCCCGAGGCGATCTTCGCCGTGCTTCCGGGTGGACCGGGTAAGGCCGCGCCAACGTATGTTCCCAACGACGTCTTCGGCTATTCCTTCCTCTCCGACGTCTTCCTCGCCGATTACACCGAGGGGGCCGCGAACTGGAAAGGATTTGTTCGCGCCTACGCGACGCCCGACGAGGCCAAGGCCGTCTTTGAAAAATACCTGGCCAGCGCCAAACAGGACGGCGCCGAAGTCAAGGAGGTGACGACCGAAGGAGCCGACCGCATGGTCGTCTCTTCAAACATCGGCCTTTATGACGCGATCTTCATCAAGGGCAACGCCCTCGCCGGCGCCGCCGGATCAACCGAACCCAAACCGGCCGAAGCCTTTGCCCGAGCCTTCGCGAAATCGCTCCCCGGCAAGGTGACTGAAGTCGCGGTCGAAAAATAAACCGAAACGAACCCAAAGCGTCCTCTGCGGCCTATCTGGAACTCCCGCCTCTCAAACGCTCCGCGAGGTCCCGCCGATGAGCCAGAAACTGACCCGAACGCAGATCAAGAACCTGGAGCGACTCGGGGGTGTGAACCCCGCCGACGAGTCGTTCTCGCGTCGTCAGTTCGTCCGACAGGTCGGCGGCACGGGCCTTGTCATCGGCGGCGCCCTGGCCGCGGGAGCCCTCACGCGCGACCACTGGGGCATGGAAGGCGTGAAGCCGCCGCCTCCGGTTCGTCTCAAGGACTACTCGATCGCCCTGCCGCCGAGTCGCCCAAACCTCGTCGTCGTTCGGTCGAGTCCGCCCAGGGCCGAGGACTTCGCCAGCCATGAGGAAGAACTCGCCGCCCGGGAAGCTCAGGCCTTCTCGATGGTCAAGGCCGCGATGGACGTCATGGGAGGCGACCGCGGCGTCGGCCAGTTCATCACCAAGGGCGACGTCGTCGTCATCAAACCCAACGTCGCCTTTGACAAAAACCCCGACCTCGCCGCGACCACCCAGCCCGACACGCTCTCGGCGGTCGTCAAGCTCTGCCTCGGCGCCGGGGCGCGCAAGGTGATCGTCTGCGACAACCCGATCAACAACCCCGAAAGCTGTTTCTTCAAGACCAAGGTCGGTGAGGCCGCCATTCGCGCCGGGGCCGAGCTGATGCTTCCCAAGGAAAGTTACTTCGAACAGCTCTATGTCGGCGGCGAGACGATCACCAACACCTGGAAGATGTTTTACCGCCCCTTCCGCGAGGCGACCAAGGTCATCGGCATCTCGCCGGTCAAGGACCACAACCTCTGCAAGGCGACGGTGACGATGAAGAACTGGTATGGCCTTCTGGGCAACCCCCGAAACCAGTTCCATCAAAACATCCACGGGATCATCTCGGATTTCGCCCTGATGATGAAGCCGACCCTGGTGATCGCCGACGGCCGCCGGATGCTCATGCGCAACGGTCCAACCGGCGGCAGCCTGAACGACGTCAAGAAAGGCGACACGATTGTCGTCGGCACCGATCACACGGCCGTCGATTCCTGGTGCGTCACCCGCCTTCTCGACAAGCAACGGCACGAGATCCTCTACCTCGACAAGGTCATTCAGCGCGGCCTGGGCAAGGACTGGCGTCCGCAATGGACGCAAGAGATCACCGTCTGACCCGGACAGACAAAGGCGAATCCTGGAGATGGCCCGATGAACGCAACGGGACCGCTCACTCTGAAGTTCCGGCCGGCCCCGCGTCTCAGCGATGCCGCCTTCTGGAAACTCCGCCGGGCCAATCCCGACCTACGTCTGGAACGGACCCCGAACGGGGAACCGGTCGTCAACCCGCCCGCCGGTCCCGACAGCAGCCGACGCAATGTGAGCCTGGGCGCCCAACTCTGGAACTGGAACCAACAGACGGGCCTCGGCGTTGTCTTTGACTCGTCGGCGGCCTTCAGTCTGCCCAACTCAGCCGTCCGAGGCCCCGACGCAAGCTGGATGACCCGCGACCGCTGGGAGGCGCTGCCGCGGATCGGACGCGAACGATTCGCCCACCTCACTCCCGATTTTGTCGTTGAGTTAAGGTCGAAAAGAGACTACGAGGAGAAGCGCGACGAATATCGCGCTTCGGGGGTCCGGGAATACTGGATCATCGACCGATTTCGTCGTATCATGAGAGTCCACCGGCGGACGCCCGAGGAGCGTGTCGAACAGGTCGTTCGCGAAGATGAGACGTACCAGACCGACCTGCTCCCTGGTTTCGCCCTGCCGCTTGCCCGCCTTTTAAGACGAACCGACTCCTGGAAAAAGAATCAAAGGCCGCCCCAGGCGACCTCGCACGCCCCCCGCCGGAGGGACTGATGGTTAAGATCCGCCGCGCCTACGAAGGCCTTTTCCTCGGGCTCTTCCTCTTTTTCCTGCTCATTACCGACCTCCGTTACCTTAAGGGGTGGCCGGTCTCGCTCTTTCTCGAAGCCACGCCGCTGGTCGCCGTCAGCACGGCCTTGACGACCCACACCATTTACAGAAATCTCGTCTGGGGCCTCTTCATCATCGCCATCACGATGATGCTTGGCCGGGTCTGGTGCAACTGGATGTGCCCCTTTGGCATCCTGCATCATATTTTCGGATACGTCGGCAACACGCGGAACACCAAGCAACTGATCGAGATCAATCGCTACAAGAAAATCTACGCGATCAAGTATTACATTCTCGCCGCCATGCTCGCGATGGCCAGCCTCTGGATCGTGCCGACAATCCTGGGCGCGCCAGGTCGGATCGTCGAATCTTACCGAAGCAAGACACTCGCCGGCGCCGGGGCGTCGCGCCTTCTCGCCGCGGTCGGGACCGGAATCGCCGCCTCGGCCGAGGAGCACAAGCGAGGCAACAGCACCCTCCAGATCGGCCTTCTCGACCCGATCGCGCTGACGGTCCGATCGATGACGACCAGCGTCTTGCCGACCGTCGACAAGGCGACCGAGGGCGTTTACAACGAGCCTCGCGAATACTGGCAAGCCTGGCTCGTCGGCCTGATCTTCATCGGCTTCCTCGTCGCGAACTGGTGGATACCCCGGTTCTTCTGCCGGGCTGTCTGTCCGCTCGGGGCCTTGCTGGGCCTCTTCAGCCGGTTCTCGCTCTGGCGGATCGACCGCGACCCTGTGCGGTGTACCGACTGCGACCTCTGCCTCAAGAGTTGCGAAGGGGCGTCTGACCCGCACAAGGATCTTCGCAAGAGCGAATGCTTCGTCTGCCTGAACTGCATCGAGGAATGCCCACACGACGCCCTTTCGTACCGCTTCCTGCCTCGCAGGGCGAGCGAGATCACCTATCCGCAAGTCGGCCGCCGGCAACTGGTTCTGGCGGGGGTTTTCGGGGTCTTCTTCTTCCCGATGGCTCGACTCTCCGGCGGCGTTCGCAAGAACTTCAACCGGGCCGTGATCCGGCCGCCGGGATCGGTGGCCGAGGACGAATTCCTCCGCCGCTGCATCAAATGCGACCAGTGCATCCGGGTCTGCCCGACCAACGTCTTGCAGCCGAGCCTGTTCGAAGGAGGCGTCGAGGGGCTCTGGACCCCGATCATGATCTCGAAAATGGGTTGGTGCGAACTGAACTGCACACTCTGTAGCCAGGTTTGCCCAACGGGCGCCATTCGCGAGATCTCGATTGCCGAGAAGCTCGGTGTCGGCCCGTTCGAGTCGAAAGGTCCGATCAAGACAGGCACCGCCTTTTATAATCAGGGACGCTGCCTTCCCTGGGCGATGGATACCAGTTGCGTTGTCTGCGAAGAGGTTTGCCCGGTCAGCCCGAAAGCGATTTTCACCCGAAACGTCGATGTCACCGACCGCTGGGGCGCCACGCTTCAGCTCAAGCGGCCTTACATTGATCCGGTCAAGTGCATCGGCTGCGGGATCTGCGAACACGAATGCCCGGTCAAGGACGATCCCGCCGTTTACGTCACCGCGATCGGCGAGACCCGCGACAAGAGCCGGTCACTCCTGCTCTCCCTCGTCGACGGCGAGGCTCAGGACTGGGTCTCGGTCTGACCCCCCCCGGGCCACGCGGCACGAGACTCGCACGAGCAGCCCGGTATCCGTCGAAGGCCCGGCGATCCGCCCGCCGGGCCTTTTTCAGGAACCGGAAAGGGTGTTCGCGTGGCCAAGTCGTTGAAACCCGGTGACCGCGTCGCCTGGACCTCGTCTCAGGGCGAGGTCACCGGCAGGGTCAAGAAAAAACTCGTCAAGCCGACCGAGAGATACCTGGAACAAACGCTCCGAAGCACGGCATTGGCTTTTCGGAGATCGTGGCCGGCAGAGCGTACGCGCGTCGCTCCAGGTCGCTCAGTTGGCAGAATCTAACTCGTGCCTCGTTTGAGTGCTTCGCTACGTCGAAGCGCAAGAAACCGTCACCCTGATAAGCCGTATCGAAAAGCCCCTCCAGCTCCCGGTGTGGCGTTCCGGAGTAGACTTCGTGGAAAGTCGCGGAAGTATCCCGTGCCAAATCGAGAAATGCCTCGCGAGTCTCCGCGATCGCGTCCGTGAAGGTAACGCCCTCAGTTTGTCCTCAAGAGCCGGAATGTAAGGAACTGTGACGGATCAATTTGACCGCCGGTTTGTCCGCATGGGAAACGGACCTGTCCGCGTTGGTTTACGACGTTGAAGAAATGCCCCTCGCTAGCACCTTCCTAGATGCCGAAGAGGATTCCCCTGGGTCCGTTTGCCGCGATTCTGCCAGCTTGCCGGGCGTGGGTGCGTCGGTAGACAGCAGAAGGCTGAGGTTGGGTCCACGGCAAGGCACGAAATCCTTGCAATATTCACTGGTTCCAACCTCAAAACTCGTCTCACCTTAGGTAAGAAATCCCCGTGCATCGAAGCGCGAAAACGACGATCGGCACGGATATTGTTTAAGAAATCTTAACGAGCGAACGCGGCGGGTTTTCAAGACCCGACCGGCCGAGCCGTTGCGGTCCAGGGCGTTTTGTTGACGAACACGCACACGGCAACGCCGCGCCGTGACCTGACCCACCCCAATACTCCGGGCACGCCTCCTCCGCGTCTCCAGAGTCTCACATCCACGCGGCCGTGCCCAACCTGGGCTCCGTCGCGCCTACCCGTTGACCGTCTGCCTTTCGGTAGACCCATTTCCACACAGGAGGACATCCATGAGTCATCGAGATCGTCGCGCTTTCACGTTGATTGAGCTACTGGTGGTCATCGCGATCATCGCCGTCCTGATCGCTCTGCTCTTGCCCGCGGTTCAGGCCGCTCGCGAGGCCGCCCGCCGCGCCCAGTGCGTTAACAACCTGAAACAACTGGGCCTGGCCCTGCACAATTATGAGAGTGCCAACCTGGTCTTCCCCTTCGCGGGCGCCAATTACGGCTGGTGCAGCAATGGCACTCCAGCGGGCCACAAGGGCGAGACCCTGATGAACCTCAACGGCATGGCCATGCTCCTGCCCTACATGGAGCAATCGACGATCTATGCGTCGATCAACTTCTCTTTCCCGACGGGCGATTTCACGCAATCCGGGTTTGCCGGAAACGTCAGCGGGTCGGCCCTGATCAACACCACGGCGGCCATCACCAAGATTGCCTCGCTGATCTGCCCGTCCGACTCGGGAGTTCCGCTCTCGGTCCCCGGTTCCGCCTCACCCAACTACTACGGACCGGCGTCGGGCAACTCGTACCAGGGATACAAGTCCAACTACGACTTCGTGGCCCTGGGCGACACCACCTGCAACGCCTGGGCGTCATATGCCCGCCAGTCCAAACCCATGTTCGGCGAGAACAGCAACTCCAAGGTCGCCTCGGTGCAGGACGGAACCTCCAACACGCTGATGATGATGGAGCGAACCCTTGAGGTCTACGATGGCGACGCCAACCCCTGGGCGTACCGCGGCTGGGTGATGACCGGCGTTGACCCCTCGCAGGGGCTCAACCGATGGAACGTCACCTGGACGACCAACCCAACGGTCGTCGGCAAGCTCGGCGAATGGAACTGGGCCGGCAGCGTTCACGCGGGAGGCGCCAACGGTCTCCGGGCCGACGGAAGCGTGATCTTCCTGAAACAGAACACCGGCCTGACCGTCCTCAGGAACCTCACCATGATGGCCGACGGTAACATTATCTCGGGCGACAGCTATTGAGAACCCGGCTCGGAAGAATTTCCCGGTGTCATGAACAAGGACCGAGGACCGAAATCAAGGATTTCTGAACGTTTTCGGTCGGTCCCAAATTATCAAGATTGCGAAACCGGAAAGTGATTCACGGCCTTTTCTTAAAGTGATTCACGGCCTTTTCTTTCCGAGGAGCTTGATCCAGGTATGAAAACCTCAATGAGTCTTTCCAGGGCCGCCCGCGCGGCAGCCCTCTCGCTCAGCCTGGCCGCCGGTTGCAGTCAAGGGCAGAACTCCGACATCGCTCTCGTTCCGGCGAAAGGAAAAGTTACCCTCGACTCGAAACCGCTGCCGGGCGTCGTCGTGGAGTTCATCCCCGCCGGCGAAACCCGCGGACTCGGCGGAAGCGGTCGAACAGACGCCGAAGGCGCTTACTCCGTCACCACGACGACCGGCCAGCCAGGTCTCGCGGCGGGCAGTTACGAGGTCGTCATCACCAAGCGTCAAGTCTCTGACGACCCCTCGGCCCCCCCCCCGCCTCCTCCCGATCCCGGCGACACGTCCTTGCCCCCTGAGTATTCCAATCGATTGAAAACCACGCTCAAGGCGGCCGTCGCGACCGGCCCCGTGGCCACCAACGACTTTGACCTCAAAACGCGAAAGCGACGATAAGCAAGCAAGCCAAGAACGCCGGAAGCTTAAACCCCCGGCCTCGGCTGACCCGAACGCGTTTGGATTCCAGGAGGATGGCGACCTTTTCAGAAGGGTCGCCGTCCTCTTGGGATCTCCGCTCGTCCGGGTCGTTCGCATTGACGTTGAGTCGTACTCCACGAAGCGACGACCGAACCCAGGCCAGAAAAAGGAAGCGCCGGCCCCCTCTCGCCGCGCCCTGCTCCGCGTGCTAGTCTTCAAGTGAGCGAGGACGGCGCCCGCGACGACTGAGAGGTCGGGCCTTGTCTGGTGGTTCGCCAGGGTGGTAAACTGAGAACCCGCGTCCAACGCCTGTCCATCGTGTCAACGTCTTGCGTCCCAGTCTTCCCACGCCGTCTTTTGATGACGTCGTCCGGCCGCGACACTTTCTGATTCCCTTGCCGAGTTACGGGGCGGTCAGTTCGTCAGTCAGTTCGGTTGGTCGGCCCGTCGAAACAGTTCCCCAGGTTGAGCCCATGATCGAGCCCAACGCGTCCCGGTTCTGGCAGGCGGCAATCCAGTCTGGCCTGGCGGACGCCGCGACGCTGCAAGCGTGCTGGGACGCGATCCCCGAAGACAAACGCTCGGCCGAGCACGTCGATCGCCGCCTCGCCCGCCAGGCCGTGCAGTCCGGAGCGCTCACCCTCTGGCAGGCGCAACAACTTATTGCCGGCCGGTCCACCGGGTTCAAGATTGACCGCTACGTTCTCGTCGGCCTGATCGGTCAGGGGGGCATGGGCCGCGTCTACCTCGCCCGAGACTCGCGGCTGAATCGCCAGGTGGCGCTAAAAATTCTCTCGCCCGAGCGGGTGAACAACCCCCGGGCGATCGCCCGGTTCCACCGCGAGGCACTCGTCGGCGCCCAGCTTCAACACGAAAACCTCGTCCGCGTTTACGACGAAGGCGAGTCGTCCGGCCGCTGCTACCTCGTGATGGAATACATCGAGGGAAAGAACATCGGCCAGATGATCGCCGAAGGGGGACCGATCCCGCCGGCCGTCAGCGCCCGGCTCGGCCTCCAGGTCGCCCTCGGCCTGGAACACGCCCAGCGCAAGGGCCTGATCCACCGCGACGTGAACCCGTACAACATCCTCGTCACGCGCGACGGAACCGCCAAGCTCACCGACCTCGGCCTCGCCATTGACCTCGCCGACCAGGACCGCGTCACCCGCGACGGCGCCACCGTCGGAACCTTTGACTACGTCTCGCCCGAACAGGCCCGCCACTCGCACTCGGTTGATACCCGTACCGATATCTACTCGCTCGGCTGCACGCTCTATCACATGCTCACGGGCCAGGTTCCTTTCCCCAGCGCGAGCCTGCCCGAGAAACTCTTCAGCCACCAGGCCAACGAGCCCGAGTCGATCACGAAGCTTGTTCCCGACGTCCCCGACGGCCTCGTGGCGGTCGTTTCGCGGATGATGCGGAAGTCGCCCGACGAACGGTACGCGACCCCGCTGGAACTGGCCCAGGCGCTGGAACCTTTTGCCGACGTCGCGCACGGCCCCGACCCCGGCTCCTCGTCGCGGAGCGGCCTCCGATCCGACGCGACGGTGACCCAGATCTCCACGCTTCCCGCCGACGCCGGAGCCGCCGCCCCGGTTCCCGGACCCAGCGTGACCATCCCCGAGCCCTCGCCGTTCGTCGCCGAGGTCCCCCCGCCCGAGGTCGTCGAGGCAACCCTCGGCACGCCCGCCTCGCACGACGATGCCCTCGTCGGCCTTGGCATCAACCTGAACAACAACGCCTCGGCCGGCACCGAGCCGCCAAAAGGCCGAGCCAGCGCCGCCGTCAAGGATGACCCCTTTGCCGGGCTTGGTATCAACCTGAACGCTTCCCCCGAAGCCCCTCCGACGGTCAAGCCCCGACCCAAACCCCCGATGACGACGCCGACGCCACCACCGCCCCCCGCCGCCGCCGCGGATGAGCCAGGGTCGCACGACGACGCCTTTTCGGGCCTTGGCATTAGCCTGAACAACGCCTCGGCCGATCCGGCCTCGCCCTCGCCCTCGAAGCCGAAGGCCAAACCGAAGGCCGCGACGCCAACGCCTCCCATCGAACCAGCTCCGGCCGACGATGCGCCGTTCGGGATCAATCTCAACCTCGGCCCCGAACCCCCACTCTCGCGCGCCCCCGCCTCGGAAAAGGCCAGGCCGAAGGCCCCCGTCAAACCCCAGGCCCCCCCATCGCCGTCGCCTCCCGCCGACCCTCCGCCGCCGTCGCCGGCCTTTGAGCCGCCGCCCGAGCCATCGGCTCCTCCGCGAGAAGAGTCCCCGTTCAGCCTTGGGATCAACCTCAACCTCGGTCCCGAACCCCCGCTGACTCGCCCCGCCGCGACCCCCGAGAAAGCGAAGGCCAAGACCCCTCCCCGGCCCAAAGCCGCGGCGCCGACGCCCGCGCCTGCCCCCACGCCCGCGCCTGCCCCGCCGCCAGAACCCTCGGTTCGGTTCGAACCGCCTCCGGAAGTCCCCGAGGCCGACGATGCGCCGTTTGGACTCGGGATCAACCTCAACCTCGGTCCCGAACCCCCGCTGACTCGCCCCGCCTCGGAAAAAGCCAAGGCCAAACCCAAGGCCGCGCCAACCCCTCCACCTGCCGCCGCCGCTCCCGCGCCGCCACCCCCGGCACCGGCCCCGGTCGAAGCGGCACCGGCCGACGATGCGCCGTTCGGGATCAACCTGAACCTCGGTCCCGAACCTCCTCTTTCGCGCGTCCCCGCCGAAAAACCGAAGGCCAAACCCAAGGCCGCGCCGGCACCTCCCGCTCCTGAGCCAGCGCCTTCGCCGCCGGTCGTCCTCGGACCCGACCCGACCTCAGCGCCGGACGACGCGATGGCGGGCTTTGGAATCGGGGTGAACCTTGGCCCCGAGCCTTCCCTGTCGCGAGGCGCCTCGGCCGAGAAACCGAAGCCGAAGCCGAAGGCGGCTCCCAAAGCCAAGCCCAAGGCCGCCGAACCCGCGAAGATTTCGAAACTCAAAGGGTTCGCGGGGGGTCGCCCCCCCTGGCTCGTGCCCGCCGCGGCGGGTGTTGGCGTGCTTTTGCTCCTGATCGTCGGCGCGGTCCTCTACCGGAGCATGACCGGAGGCGCGGACGTTCCGGCATCGACAGCCAAGGGATCGGGCAAGGCGGGCAAGACTGGGACCGCCTCGGCAACCTCGACCGTCCGGAAGGCCCGGCCGAAGGCGAAGGGCGGCGGCCCGCGGGTGTCGAGCGACCTGACCGTGATCGCGGCGGACGGCACGATCGAAAACAACCTGCCCGACCTGGCCACCGCCATGCGCGCGGCCGTGGGCGGGCGCGGCTATCTGATCCTGAGCAACACCGAGCCTTTAAGAATCTCGTCGGCCAAGCCAATCACCATCTCGAGCGGTCAGCTTGTCATCAAGGCGGGCGACGGGGTAACGCCTGTCCTGATCGTCGAGATCAAGGGGCGAACGCCCTTCCTCTCGACCCGGACCGAATCGCCGATCCGGTTCGAAGGGGTAACCATCATCGCCCGGTACGTTGATCCCGGCAACGACCCCGCGCCGGTGATTGACGCCGGTGGCAGCGTCTATCTCGACCGCTGTTCGATCCGGGTTGAAGGAACCGTTCCCCCCAACGCCCGCGCCGTGACGATGGAAGGGGGCACGCTCACCGCTTCCGGCTGCTGGTTTGAGAATTTTGACCGCGCGCTGGACCTCGCCTGCTTCGACGGCACGGTCATGACGCTGCGTCAGTGCATGTTTGTGCGGACCCGAGCCGGCGACCCGAACACCTCGCCGCTCGGCTGGGCCCTGCGTGCCCGTGGGATGCCCGGTGGTTTCTCCAAGTCGGGTCGGCGCATCGTCTTCGATCACTGCACGACTCGCGGCCAGGGATTTGTTGACTTCTCCGGGTTCTCGACCGAGATCCCCGTGAAGGTCGATCCCAGGGGCTGCGCCGTGCTCGCCGAGAGTCTGATTTCCTGGGTTTCACCGGCTCCCCCCTCCCGCGAGGTCCTGATCTGGACGGGCGTTGATAACCAGTACGACATTCGGAGCCCGTCGTGGGTCTTGCTCGGCCCCGGCAAGCCGATGCCCGACGGTCCCGCGAACCTCGACGCCTGGTCGAAAGCCTTCGTCTCGGAAACCGGCGCGATGCCTCCTCCCCTCCGGTTCACCACCGACCCCGGCTCACTTTCCGAGCACCCTTCACCCCAGGACTTCGCCGTCGTCTCTTCGAACGCCCAGGCCCCCGGGGCCGATCCCTCGTTCGTCGGACCGTCGGGCAAGCCCCTGGCGCCGGTCGCTCGAAGGCGATAATTCGGGTTGGCCTGGTTCTCAGTTCATGACCGATGACCGAGAACCAATGACCGAAAAGAAAAGAGGTTAAGACAGCCGTTACCTATCCCAAATTCGACTCGGTCATTGGTCCTCTCCACGTCATCACGCGCCCCAAACGCGCCGCAGAGTCCGATCGACCGTCAAGGACCAGCGCGGGCAATAGGTCAACATCCCGCGGTCGATCAACCCGGCCGCGCAAAAGGGCCGAAGATTCCCTGGAGGCGCCGCGACTTTTCGCGGTTAGCGCCCCCGCGGATAGTTGTTAGGATTCCGCGCCATCGTCAAGGATCGACGTCGCCGCCCCCGTCCCTTCGGTCGGCGTTCCGTTCAGATCAAGAGAGGACTCCATCCCCATGAGCCTGACCCGTTCCCGCCCGTCTCGGACACGGTCGGAGCGGCTTCGGACCGCGGTCGCGAGCGGTTCCACGCCGGACGCCCCACCCAGGTATTTCTGGCAGGTCTTCGCCGATCAGTTCCGTCCCGAGCCTCACATCTATCGGCGCCTCGTTGTCATGCTCGTCGCCCTGATGGCCGTCTTCTCGATTTTCCCGATTGCGAACAACCTTCTCGGCTGGCAGAACAAGGATTACGACCTCTGGTACCTGACCGGCCAGAAGTTCCTGCACGGCATCCAGGTTTATCCCACCGACCATCGCCCCTTCCCGTTCATGTACCCGCCCGCCGCGGCGGCCCTGATGGCGATCGCCAGCCTGCTCGGGCCTCACGGCTTCGTCGCCCTTTTGATCGCCTTGCAATCGACCGCCTGGATCGGCAGCATTCTCCTCTCGGTCCGCCTGGCGACCGGCAAGGCGACCGGCCAGCACCCACTGCTTTACCTCGTGCCGACCCTCTGGGTGATCCCATTCATCCATGACATGTACCTGCTCGGCCAGCCAAACCTCTTGCTTCTCTTCCTGATGCTCGGCGCCTTCGCTTGCCTCCGCAACGCCCGACCCTTCTGGGCCGGGGCGCTCGTCGGCCTCGCCGCGGCGATCAAGGCGTTTCCCATCCTCGCTCTCGGCTATTTCCTCTACCGACGCCAGTACAAGGCGACCGCCGCGACGGTCGTGACCCTCCTGGCCTTGCTTTTGGTCCTCCCCCTCCCCTTCCGTGGTCCGGCGAAAGCCTGGGACGATCTGGTCATCTGGACCCGGGGGATGGTCCTCAAGTACGACGAAGGTCAGATCGCCCAGCGCCCCGAGCGCTGTTATAGCTTCAAGAACCAGTCGCTGATCGCCGTCGCCAACCGTCTGCTCCGCGACGTCCCCGCCGACGGCGAGGCCAAGGACCCCTGGCGCGTGAACGTCGTGAACCTTGACTTTCAGTCCGTGAACAAGGTCGCCGCCGCGATCGGTCTGAGCCTCTGCCTCTTTTATATCGGGACGATGCCCTTCCGCCGCCCCGATCAGAAGACCGGCGGCGGCCGTCGCGTCTATGCGTCGGAAACGGCCATGCTCCTGCTGATGGTCCTGGTGTTTTCGCCCTTCGCCTTCAACTATTTTTACGTCTGGCTGATCTATCCGCTGACCGTTCTTCTCAGCCGACAGCTCGATGCCCCCGCCGGCTCTCGCGAGAAGCGCGTCCTCGCCGCCGGACTCACCGGGGCGCTCGTCGTTTACGCGACGACCGCCTTTTCTCTTCGTGGCGCCCAGGCTTACGGCAGCTTGCTTGCCGTTGACCTCGTCCTTCTTGGCCTTCTCGGCTGGCTCCTCGTCCGCGACCGCTGGGCACCCGCTGAATCCCTCGCCTAAGATCAAGTTTTCCGGTACGGGAGGATTCTGAACACGGAATCAGAACCCTCCCTTCACCCCTCGACGCTGCCGTTCCACAGAGAAGGGCAAAGGGCAAAGGACATAACCTGCCCTTTGCCCTTTGCCCTTTGCCCTTTGCCCTTCAAGAGATTTCCCACCGATTCCCTCCAACTCGCCATTCCCCGATAATAATGACGGGCGACCCCCGAAGAACTTAATGAACGGGGCGGGTGAAACGGTCAACCCGGTCAAACCGCCGATCGCTCAAACTCCCACTCGCGGCAAGTTAGGGAAATAGGAGAAGATACCATGGTTTGCAAGATGGTCAAGAAGGGGGTCATCGGTGCGGCGCTGACGGCCGGGGCGTTGTACCTGGCGTTCGGCACGCACGCTCCCGGCTACGTCCGGACGGCCCTCCTCAAGGTTCGCCACACGGCCAAGGATTCGGTCCCGATCCAGTTCGACATCGAGCGGGCTCGGGATGAGATCGCGGCCCTGGCGCCCGCGATCGATAACAACAAGGAAGAACTCGCCCGCGCCGAGGTTGACGTTGAAGACCTTCAGCACCAGATCGCCGTGACCCGCGCCAATCTCGAATCCGAGAAGAAGACGATGGTCACGTTGCGAGAGAGCCTTGCCACCGGCGAGGCCCGACTGGCGGGGAACGTCAACTACACGCCCGAGGAACTCAAGAGCGCCCTGGCCGACCGGCTCGACCACTACAAGAACGTGAACGAGACGCTCAAGGAGAAGGAAACGACTCTGAAAGCGCGTCAGAGCGCGGTGAACTCGGCCCGCCAGAAGCTGACCGAGATGGCCCGCCTGAAGCGATCGCTGGCGACGAAGCTGGAATCGATCCAGGCCCGCCTCCAGGCGATCGAGGCGACCCAGGATCGCAACGAGTTCAACTTTGACGACAGCGCCCTCGCCCGCGCCAAGCAGACCGTCTCCGACCTGGAGCGCCGTCTGGCCGTCAAGGCCCGGGTTGCCGAGATGGAAGGCCACTTCTCCGGCGGCGGCCTGCCGACCAGCGTCGAACCCGGCCGCGACGTCGTCAAGGAGTTCGACGAACAGTTCGGACCCAAGTCGTCGGCCCCCGGCGACAAGAGCCTGTAACGTTTGAGCCTCCTTGACAGACCGGCTTAAACCCAAACCGACCCCAACCGCCTCGGCGTTCGTAAAAATGACGACGCCGGGGCGGTTCCGACTTGACCGAGCCTGGCCCCTTTCTGACAGAACAAAGCCAACGACGCCGCCGTTCGCACGGAGTCGTCCTGACGAAACGAAGCCAGGAAAACGGCGGGGATCGCGGCGGGAAAACAGACGGAACCTCTTGTCCTCCAACGACTTTCCGCTTCTAGACGTGGTTTCCCCGGCGGATTGGGTTCGCCGGCTTTGTTTTTCGCTTTTTGTCGGATCGCCTCGACCGTCGCCACCTGGTTCCGATCAACCCCTGGAGGGGATTGAGAAGGCCAGGCATCCCAACGTAACATGGCGGAGGGAGTGAGCTTCCCCATGGTCCAACCGGGCGGCAAGTTAACCATGCTGGGACAATGGAGAATCGTCTTGCGTCAGGCTGAAGAGTCGGCACGGGCCGGGCATTACGACGAGGCGGTCCGCCTCGCGAGCCGGCCCGACGTCGCCGATCATCACCAGGCCATTCAGTTGCGCGGTCGGCTGGCTCAGGAGCTGATCGGCCGGGCCGGACGCCGGGGCGAGTCCGACGACCTCGCCGGGGCGATCGACGACCTGAACCTCGCCGAACGCCTTGGTGCCGCGCCCGATGCGCTGGCCGCCGCCCGCCTGAAACTGGCGGATCATGTCGCCGCCGAGGTGCGTGATGACCTCGACGCCGGTGAGCCTGGCCGGGTCGTTGACCGGATCGACGCCCTCGGTCGACAGAAGATCGGCGGCCCTTCTCTGCGTCGAACCCGCGAGGCGGCCGAAGCCTGGCAAGGAGCCTTGGACGAGGCCCGTCGCGGCGAATTCGGCCGCGCCCACGACCGCCTCGACCGCGCCGAGCGACTCGCCGCGGGAGCCGCCGCCCTGGCCCTCGCCGCGGCCAGACGCGACCTCGAAACCCGCCAGAAGGCCGCCGCCGTCAAGGTTGACGCCCTCTACACAGCGCTTGGGCGAGGCGAATGGGCTGAGGTTCTCGCCGCCGCCGATTCTGTCCTGGAAACCGTTCCCGAGCATCCCGCCGCGCGCCAGGCCCGCGCCCGTGCCTGGCAGCAAATTGCCGCCATCGCCCCCTCGGCGACCACTCTGCCCAGCCGGGGCGGCCGAATCCCCCAGTCGTCCCTCCCGGTCGCGGCCGGAACCGATGACGAGCCCGACTCGAACGCGACCGACCCGCGTCCACTCCCCTTCTCGACCGAGGCGTCGCCGATTGTCTGGCTCCCGCCCGATCCCAGGCTCGCGGCGCGTTCGGTGCCCCGTCCCCTGGCTGGAGCCGGCGCGAACGAGTCAGGCCCGAGCCCGAGCGGTCGGTTCCTGCTCTGGGTCGATGCCGTCGGCGGCTATCTCGTCTCGCTCGACGACCAGGTCGTCCTGGGCCGGGCCGGTCACGACAGCACGGCCGACATTCCGCTGATGGGCGACCTCTCGCGGACCCACGCCACAATTCGCCGCGACGGCGAGAGTTACGTCCTTCGCGCCCACGAGGCCGCGTTCATCAACGGCCGACCCGTCGAGACCGCCACGCTGCGCGACGGCGACGTGATCCGCCTCGGCGCCACGGTCGAACTGGAGTTCCGCCAACCCAGCCCGGTCAGTTCCACGGCCCGTCTCTCGGTCGTCAGCCGGCACCGCCTTCCACTCTCAGTCGACGGTGTCTTGCTCATGGCCGACACCTGCATTCTCGGCGACACGCCCCAGGCGCACATCGTCGCGCCCGGCCTTGCCGCCCCCGTTGTCCTTTATCGCCAGGGCAAGGCCCTCTGGTGCCGCGCCCCGGGGAGTTTTGAGGTCGACGGCTCCCCGTGCTCGGCACGAGCCCCGATCACCTTGCAATCGAGCGTCCTCGGCAATGGCTTTTCCTTCAGCCTGGAACCGCTCGGCGGCAAGACGGTCTGAACCGAATGCACGCCAAGGTCGTCCAGGTGTCAGACAGGTCGTGATCCTGAACCTCTCGACACGCACCCAGGCGGGAGTCAGACTCATGGAGACGGCAACGATGGGCCGTGTCGTGACGGAAGCCACGATCGAGAACCTGAAAGATCTCTGGGCGGCCGAGCAAGGCTTGAAGACGCCCGATCAGGTTCGTCGGGTCGTGATTGCCGACGCCCTGGTCGATACCGGCGCGACGACACTTTCTCTGCCGTGTGCCGTCATTCAAAAGCTCGGGCTTACCCCGTTGGGCTTCAAACAGGTACGCAGTCGCACGGGTCCGGCCACCGCCGCCAGGTTTGAGGCCGTCCGCCTGACGATCCAGGGCCGCGATTGCACGCTTGACGTTCTGGAAGTTCCCGACGGCGTCCCCGTGCTCATCGGCCAGATCCCCCTGGAACACCTGGACCTCGTCGTTGACCTTCAAAATCGTCAGTTGATCGGCAACCCGGCTCACGGTGGCGAGCACGTTTACGAGATGTACTGAAGCGTCCCGGGGAACCTCGACCGTCCATTGTCTTGAAAGGACGATTGGGCCAACCTCGCAAGAAATGTCGGCGGCCGACGAAAAGCTACGAGAACATAAAAGGCAAAGGGACGACCGACCGACTTACCCGATGCTCTCGACTTGATTTGTCTGCAAGGTAAAGGCGGATCGGACCTGAGCGAAGGGCTTCTTCATCATGAACGCGACGGCCCGAGAGCGAGAGATGGAAACGCCCGGCGGCGAGCTGGACGAGACCCTTGCCTTCGCACGTGATCCCAGATCAGGCCCGGAACGGCCCGAACTCGGCCAGGGACTTCCCGTTATGCCCAACCCTCCGCAGGGTCAATACCGCTACACGTACAGCTCGGGCGCTCGCCCGCTGGACGGTTACACGATCAAACGGGCGATCGGCCGGGGAGGGTTCGGCGAGGTTTACTACGCCACGTCCGACTCGGGCAAGGAGGTCGCCCTCAAGCTCATCCTCCACAACCTCGACGTCGAGCGCAGGGGGGTCGTCCAGTGCATGAACTTGAAGTGCCCGAACCTTCTCTCGATTTTCGACCTCCGCTCAAACGACGCGGGCGAGACCTTCGTCGTGATGGAGTACGTCGCCGGTCCGAGCCTGGAAAACGTTCTGGCAAGGCACCCGAACGGCCTTCCGGCGGTCGAGGCACGCGCCTGGCTCAGGGGCCTGGTTGAGGGGGTCGCCTATCTCCACGACCACGGAATCGTCCACCGCGACCTGAAGCCGGCCAACATGTTCATGGAAGAAGGTCTGGTCAAGATCGGCGACTACGGCCTGGCCAAGCTCATCACCCCGAGCCAGGGAACCGAACACTCCGAGAGTATCGGCACCTGCCACTACATGGCCCCCGAGATCGCCTCGGGCAAGTACCACAAGCCGATCGACATCTACGCGATTGGCGTGATCCTCTACGAGATGCTCACCGGCCAGGTTCCCTTCGTCGGCGAGACCGTCGGCGAGGTGCTGATGAAGCACCTGACCGCGCGTCCCGACCTGGGCCGACTTGCCGAGCCCTTCCGCGCGATTGTCGGCCGGGCGATGTCGAAAGATCCCAACCACCGCCCCGCTCGGGTCCACGACCTGCTTCCCCCCGAAGATCGTCCAAAAGCCGTCAACGTTCGATTCATCGGCGACGGCCAGGGAACGCGCCACCTTCCCGAAACCGCCTTCCTCGACCCGCCCCCCAATGCCCCGGCGGCTCGAAAGAAGGACGACGAGGTCTTTCGGATCGAGGCCGAGGAACCGGTCTTCTACATCGGACCCGACACCCGTCCGCCGATCCCGCAGCGGATTCGGACCATCTTGCGAAGCCGCCCCCGGCCCGAACCGCCAAGGGCTCGCCCCGTGGCCGTCCGCCGACCGCCGCCCAGCCCGCCGCCGACACCGCCCCCCTTGCCCTCGGCCCGGCTCCAGGTCGCCGAACTGGCCTCGTCGATGCTCCTCGCCGCGCCTCTGGCCGCGCTCCTGGCCTTCCCGGCCGCCCTGGCGATGGGAATCGAACTTCCCGAGCAACCCGAACGCGCCGCCTTCCTCTTCGGCCTGACCCTGCTGGCGACCTGGAGCGCCCTGATTCCGGCCAAGCTCTTTGAGGGCCGCAACCCCTCGCCGTCGACGCGCCGACTGACCAACCTGGTCGTCGGGGTACTCGTCGGCCTGGCCGGACTGGCGCTCGCCTCGTGGGTGGAACTCGGGCAGCTTCCCCGCAACGGATACTCCTTGTTCGAGGCCGCCCCCTGGCTGGCCCGCGCGAACCTGGGCCCGATCCCGCTCGCCTCACTCTTCGCCGCCTATTTCGGGGCGATCGGGTTCGTCGTCGGCTGGCCTTCGCTCGCCGCGCGCGATCGGCCGACGCGGTTTGGAATCTTCCCGGTGGCCAGGGCCGCCGCCCTGGCCGCGGCGCTCGGCCTGTTCTTGCCCTTTCCGCAACCCTGGGGCCTGACCATCGCCGCGCTCTCGGCCGCCGCCATCCAGGTGGTCAGCCCCTGGAGCGAGCCCGCCGCCACCTATGCCCGATACGCCGCGCGCATGGCGAAGCGAGGCCAGCGGATCGCCTGAGGAATGGGCCGGATGACCAAGGACCGAGGACCCATGACCGAGGACCCATGACCAACCAAAGACATTCCAAGACTCATGATTCCCGGTCATCGGTCATCAATCCTGAAACCAGGAAGCGATGCTCCGCCACTTCCTGAGCGTCTTGAATATCGAGCGGTCCGGGACGAATAACCGGTTGAGGCGATCGCGTCCGATTCTCTCCGACTTCTTGACGCGATTCGACCCGGCCCGATAAGGATCGGATTCCGATGAAACGCTTCCTCTTCTGGTTCGCCCTGACCCTCGTCGGCCTCTTTTTCTGGCTCCGGGTGAGTCATCATCACCACCATCCTCGCCCCGCGGCGGGCTGGGTCTTGTTCCATGAATCCGATGAGTCTCCCTGGCGCGGGCCGAAGGCGTACGACGATCGCGACGACGACGACACGCCTGACGTCCGTCTCGAACCCGCCGAGGGTCTACCGGTGCCGATCGTCCCCGGCTCGCGGACGACCGAGGCGCGTGCCGAGCCTCCTCGACGTGAATTGTCTTCAACTCACCGCCGCCCGCGTCGGCAACCGTTCACAATCGACACGTCCACCGCGGAACCGGTCCATCCGACGGATCTCTTGACGGTCTCTGGCCGGCTCTCGGCCACTGAGGAGCGTGCTCTTATTGACGCGCGCCGGGCGCTGGAACGCGTGCTTTCCGAGCGGCTGACTCCTGGCGTTCCGCGCGACTGGAAGGTTCCCCCCGCCTTGATCAACGGCCTGATTCGCCAGACTCAGGTCGTGCCCCGAACGCGCGACTACGGCACCGTGTATGAGGCGACCATCAAGGCGGATTTCTCCCCGATCCGACAGGCCGAGATCGTCGCGGTCTACCACCGCGAGCAGGTCGTGAAGCGTCTCGCCATTCTCGGCACCGTGCTGACCTTTGTCCTCGCCTGCCTCGCGGCCCTCTCGGGCTACATCAAGGCTGACGAGGCCACGCGCGGCTATTACACCACCCGCCTCCGCCTCGCGGCTCTCGCCGCCCTCGGCGCCGCGAGTGTGGCGGTTTATCGGATGCTTGGATAAGGAATGCAGCCCGAGCGGACATCCCGGGAGCCCGTAGTCAAGCGGCCCCGGGCGCGTTTACAATAGTCCGGAGATCCACCGAAAAGGGAGACGTCCGGCTCTCTGGGCCGGAGGAAAGAAGGCCGCCGACCCGGAGTCGGCAAGGCTGGTCCCGTCGCCCTTTTGAACCATTTCCGGGCGGCTCGAACCGATGGCCACCAGCGACGCCGAGGCCCTGCTCGTCCGTCAGGTCCGTGCCGGCGACGCCCTCGCCTGGAAACAGATGATCGAGCGATACGAGGGCCGTTTGCTCGCCTTCGTGGACAGCCGCCTCCGCGACCGAGCGGCGAGCGAGGACGTCGTGCAGGAAACCTTCATCGGCTTCCTCACCAGCCTGCCGCACTATGACGAGAAGCGCGACATGGAGGCGTATCTCTTCTCGATCGCCGCGCACAAGCTGACCGACCACCTTCGCAAGCAAGGTCGCCGGCCGATCGACCAGTTCGGCTCGGACGACCACGGCCGACCGCTCGACGAGGTTCCCGGCGAGGGCCGACCGGCGTCAAGCATCGCTCGCAGTGGCGAACGAAGACGGGCCGAGGAAAAGCTCTTGACCGACTCCCTCGGCCAGCTTGTCCGCGACTGGCTCGCCCGCGGCGATTATGACCGCCTTCGCTGCCTGGAACTCCTGGTCGTCAAGTCGTGGGCCAACAAGGACGTGGCCCGATATCTCGGCCTGACCGAGCAGGCGGTCGCCAGCTACAAGTTTCAGACCGTCGGCCGGCTCAAGGAGATGGCCCGCAAGGCCGGCCTGAGCCTGGAAAACCTCGGCGAAGGTTGAACGAGCGAGTGAGCGAACGACCCATGACCACACCACCCAACAGCGACCCGGCGAATTCCGCGATCGACGACGAGACCCTTCGCTCTTACCTGGCGGACGCCCTGCCGGCCGGCGACCTCGCTCGCGTCGAGAAAGCCCTGCGCGACTCGGCCGAGCTGCGCGCCCGGCTCGAAGACGTTCGCCAGGATCGCGGCGATCCCGACCTTCACACCCTGGGCGCGATCTGGCGGCGCGGTCGACTGACCTGCCCGACCCGGCAGCAGCTTGGCAGTTACCTGCTCGATGCGCTTGACCCCGACCTGGCCGACTACCTGAAGTTTCACCTCGACGTGGTCGAGTGCCCCTTCTGTCAGGCGAACCTCGCCGACCTGAACGCCAAGGCGTCTCAGCCGGCCGCCGCCGTCAAGAATCGGCACAACCGCATCCTCAAGTCCAGCCAGCACCTTCTCGGCGACGAGGGGCGCGGGTGACCCCCCTTCGTCCAACCGGGCCGGGCCGGGCCGGGCCGGGATCGTGACCGTTCGGAATGATCTCAGGCGGTGACATCCGTCACGCCCGAGGCTCGACCGACGGCAACCCGGCCGAAGAAGGCCGTGGGACGCATCGTCGGCGGCTGGAGGCGCGGGCCTTCGGTCGCGTTCGAGACAGCGTCAACTCGATAGGTCCCGGGAACGATTGGCCGCGAGGTGATTTCCCAGTTCCCCTGCGCGTCGGCGCGGGTCGAGCCGATCCGCTTCAGAGCTTTCGTCCCGGTTCGCCCCGCCAGCAAGCGAACAAGACTGTCGGGCGCCGCGGTGCCTGCGTAGGTCACCGACTGCCGCCCCGACGGCGTCAACGGCGCATCCGCCGTCGTGACGCGCGACCCGGTCAGGCTGTCGGTGCCGACGAACGAGCCGCCGTTGCCGAGCGTGGGAACGACATTGATCGCGTACCAGGTGTAAACCGAATATTTCCCGGCGTGGCTGACCCCCTTGGCCGTCAGGTCAAAGTAACTGGCCTGCCCACTCACGAGAGGAACCTGGCCCCAGAGGTTATAAAGGCCGTGATTCGTCCCGGCGATCCGCACGGGGGTGTGCTGGAAGAAGACCTCGGCATCCTGGACGTTGGGTGGAACGACGACCAGCGGATCTTGCGCCCGGGACTGATAGGCGTTGATCTCCTGCTTGGCATACCAGCCCAGCGGCCCCTCGCCGACACTATATTGAGGCCCCTTCACCGCGTTATTCGCCGCGTGAGGGTCAAGCATCGTCATCTTGATGTAACCGGCCTGAAGGTTCGCGGGAAGGCCGGCCGCGTCCATCTTCAAGAGGGCCTGGCTGTTGACGACCGCCCCCTCGCTATGGCCGATGAAGTGAAGGTCAACCACCGAGCCGGCCGGAAACTCCGCGGCCGTCTTGAGGATCATGGATTCCAGCTCGGGCGCGACCCCCGCCGCGGCGCCGGGAGAGCTGCTCAGGCTCACCCAGTTGAAGGGAATCACCGCGTCATACCCTTCCGAGGCGAGCTTGTTGGCCATCCGGTATTCCCAGGGGGGACCGGCCTTCGCCCAGCTCTTCGGCTGCAAGCCGCCGTGCGTGATGACGCCGATGACATAGGTGCGGAAGTCGGCCGTGTTATTGGTCTTATCGGTCTCGGCAACCGAGTTTTGCGGGTCGGCGACGACCACCACATAAGGCTTTTGCGGGTCGGGGGGAAGGCCGCCGGGAACGCTGACGGTCAACTCGTGATTTCCCTGCAAGGTCGCCCCCTGCCCCGCCGCGTCGAGCGTTGCCCCTCCCGCCGCGCCTGTCGGGGCGACGTCCACTCCGGCGATCGGCACGGACGAACTGCTAAGCGCGGGGGTCGCCGACCGGTAGACCTCGAACTGGACCGGCTGGGTGATGTTGGACCCAGTCACGCTGTAATCAAAGGTCACCGACTTCGAATCTCGGGTTGTCGCCGAGACCAAGGCGATGTCCGGCAGCGTGCCCGAGAGCAGGCAGCGTGCCTCCATGCCCTCGATCGTCGGAGTCATTGAACGCAATCTCGGGCGACGTTCGACCGCATCCATGGTCGGCAACCCTTCCTTGGGAGCGAATTCCAATTCCCGCCGCCTTCCCCATCCCACACCCAACAACCATCAAGCCAGCGCGGGAATAGCCAATCTCTGCTATCGACCGATTTACTTTCCGCACATCACGATTTTCCCGCAAAGTTTACCGGATCGGAAAAACTTGGCGTTTCCATCCCCGGTCAACGGCCTTCGGCCCTCGGCGATTCTTTCGTGAGGATACGGTCGTGGGTTCTGTTACGATGAAGGAACGACAGAGGCGCGGGCTCAGGTTGCGGAGCGGAGCGAGGCGATGAAGAAGCTGATCAACCGGCCCGAGGCGGTGGTCGAGGAGATGGTTGCGGGCCTGGTCGCGGTGTACCCGGGCCTGGCCCGACTGCCGGGGCGACCCGTCATCGTCCGCGCTGATGCCGCGGAAGTCCGCGATCGTCAGGTCGCCCTGATCTCCGGCGGCGGGTCGGGCCATGAGCCGGCACACGCCGGTTACGTCGGTCAGGGGATGCTCAGCGCGGCGGTCGCGGGCGATGTCTTCACGTCGCCGGCCCCCGATGCCGTCCTTGCCGCGATCCGGGCCGTCACGGGCGCGCCCGGGGTCCTTCTGATCGTCAAGAATTACACGGGCGACCGGCTCAATTTCGGTCTCGCCGCCGAACTGGCACGGTCCGAGGGGTTGAAGGTCGAGATCGTCGTCGTCGCCGATGATGTGGCGCTCGCGGCGACGGTCGAAGCCGACCACGCCGGTCGTCGCGGCCTTGCCGGAACGATCCTCGTCCACAAGATTGCTGGTGCCGCCGCCGAGGCGGGTCGAGATCTCTACGAGGTCGCCGCCGAGGCCCGCGCCGCGGCCGATTCGGTCGCCACGATGGGCGTCGCGCTGACCCCCTGCACGGTTCCCGCCGCGGGCAAACCCAGCTTTGAACTCGGACCCGACGAGATCGAACTGGGTCTGGGCATTCACGGCGAGCCAGGCGTCCTTCGCTCCTCACTTGAGCCGGCCGACGCCCTCGCGGACCGACTCCTCAAGGCCATCCTCGGCGATGCCCGACTCAGACCAGGCGATCGGGTCGCCCTGCTGGTCAACAACCTCGGCGCGACGCCTGTCATGGAACTGGCAATCGTCGCCAGGAGGGCGATTGAACACCTGGAAAACCTCGGCCTCGCCGTGGAACGCGCTTATCTTGGTACCTTTCTTTCGGCGTTGGAGATGTCGGGGGTCTCGATCTCGGTCATGCGCGTCGGCGAGGCCCGGCTCAGTCGGCTCGACGCGGCGACCGATGCCCCGGCCTGGCCGAATCCGGCCGCGGTCTCGCGACCACGCCTCGGACCTCCTTCCTTGTTGAGCGCGGAGGACCAGACCCCGACGGGCGAATACGTGACGGTCGGTCCGCCGCGAACATCGACCGGCGAGGCGATCGTCCGCGCGATCACGGCGGCCACGCTGGCCCTGACTGGCGCGGCGCATCGGCTCACGGCCATGGACCGCGACGTCGGCGACGGCGACCTGGGAATCAGCCTCGAACGCGGGTCTCAGGCCGCCCGGACAGCGCTTCCGGCTCTGCCGGTCGATGATCCGCCCGCGGCCCTTCACGCCCTGGGACTGACCCTTCAGGCGGCGCTCGGCGGCACCTCGGGCCCACTCTACGCGGTGATGCTGATCCGCGCCGCGGCCCGCCTTCGATCGGCTTCGAGCGACCTTCCCGCCGATCCCCAGGTCTGGGCCGACGCCTTCGCGGCGGGCGTCGACGGCATCATGGAACTCGGCGGCGCCGGTCGGGGCGACCGGACGATGCTCGACGCTCTCTTGCCGGCGCGCGACGCCCTGAACGAATCGCTCGCCGCGGGCTGGACGACCGCCGAGGCTCTTTCCGCGACTGCGTCCGCCGCCGAGGCCGGCGCCCGAGCCACGGCCGACCTTCTTCCTCGCCGAGGCCGGTCCAGTTACCTTGGCCGCCGCGCCCTTGGTCTCGTCGACCCCGGCGCCGAGGCCGTCGCCATCTGGTTTCGCGCCGTCGCGCGGGCCCTGTCCTGAACGTCGAGCGGATGACCAGATGGCGGATTTTTCGGTCATCGGCACGTTGCAATTCTCCTGGAGAGTCTGCCAGAGGTCGCGCTGGTGCTGTACAATCGCGTCTCGACTGGAGAGCCCCGACGGCTGACGGCCGGGTGAACCCGACGACGCTGGAGACCCGCGGCGATGCCCACGAGACAGGAACGGATCGAAGGGGGTTTGCTCGGCCTGCTGGTCGGAGACGCCCTGGGAGTCCCTTATGAGTTCCAGCCGCCGGCCCGGATTCCGGCCGCGGCGGAGATCGAATTCCAGCCCCCCGACGGTTACCCGAGGGCTCACGCGAGCGTCGCGCCCGGAACCTATTCCGATGACGGAGCGCAGGCGCTCTGCCTGCTCGCCTCGCTTCTGGATTGCGGTCGGCTCGATCCCGACGACCTGGCGCGGAGGTTGCTGGCCTGGTACGACAAAGGCTATCTCGCCGTGGGCGGCCACGTTTTTGACGTGGGGATTCAGACCAGTCAGGCTTTCCGGTCGCTCAAGGCGGGAACGCCAGCCATCGAGGCTGGTCCCGCCGACGAACGAGCCAATGGCAACGGGTCGTTGATGCGTGTTCTTCCTCTGGCTCTCTGGCACAAGGGGACCGACGCCGAACTGGTCGACGACGCCTGCACGCAGTCGGTCATCACGCACGGTCACGTTCGCTCGCAGCTCTGTTGCGCCCTGTACTGTCTCTGGGCGCGGCGGACCCTTGAAGGTTCGGCCGATGATGCCTGGACGGCCGCCGTCGCCTCGCTGCGCGAGATCCTCGCCGACGATACCGAGGGCCTTGAAGAGTTGAACGTTTCGATCCGTCCCGACCACCCCGCCGAGCCGACCGGCCGCGGCTACGTGGTTGACAGCCTTCTCTCGGCGCGCTGGGCCTCGACCGCCGGCACGTTTGAGCAGGTCGTCAAGGCCGCCGTCGCCCTTGGCCACGACACCGACACCACGGCGGCCGTCGCCGGTGGAATCGCCGGCCTTCGCGACGGCCGTCAGGCCATTCCCGCCCGCTGGCTCAACGCCCTTCTCGGCCGCGAGCATTTCGAACCCCTTCTCCAGGCCCTCCTCACGCACGCGGGCTGATGGAGGGAAGGGGCGTCGAGCGAGTTCTTGCGTGAGAGTCCGAGAATTCACAGGGCAAAGGGCAAAGGGCAAAGGGCAAAGGGCAAAGGGCAAAAGGCAGAGGACACAGGGCAAACTCTGTCCTCTGCCCATTGTCCTTAAATAACAAGCGTCAACCCCCGGTCATTCCCAAAAAAGTCTCTGAACACGCGAGAATCGGTCCGGAAGACCCGATCTTTCCCATTCCCAGGAGGGTAAGACCTGGTTAGAATCCCCCGCCCGTGCCCTGGAAGGGGTTGATGTCGGACGGGTCGACCGACGGCCAGGGATGGCCGGGTCGACGTGTCGTGAGAGCCCGCAACGCGATGGGGAAGGATTCCCGGCGTATGCTTGACGGTCTTCGGCGGCGGTCGGTCTCCTGGCGGCGAGGCACCGCGCGCCCGGCCGGTCGGTGGCGGTGGCTTGGCCTCGGTCTGCTTTGCCTGACGCTCGCGGCCCCCGGCTGCGCGACCATGCGTGAGCACGCCTCAAGCCCGAACCTCCGCCCCTGCACCGACGGCTACGCCTACACGGCCGACGGCTGGCGCCTCGGCGTTCGCCACTTCAGGCCGAGCCACCCCGATCCGAACAAGCTGCCGGTCGTCCTCTGCCACGGCCTTGGCCTCAATGGCACCTTCTGGACGATCACCGATCCGAAGACCTATCTTCCCGCGCAGCTTCTGGCGCGCGGCTATGAGGTCTTTATTTTTGACTTCCGCGGGTCGGGCGATAGCGCCCGAGTCGGCACGATCGGCAAGATCAACGCAAAGCTCCGCCAGACCTTCTTGCTCGAAGTCGGCGAGGGACACTGGGACGTCGACGAAATCGCGCGCTACGATGTTCCCGCGGTGCTTGACTACGTCAAGACGACCACCGGCCACGACCGGGTCAACTGGGTCGGCCACAGTCTTGGCGGCATGTTGATGTTTGCCTTTCTGGAACGCTCGCCGCAACATGATCGCATTGCCAATTTCGTGGGTATGGGGGCCACGATCATGTTTGACAGGTATCCCCAGACGGACATGCTCAAGGCCAACCGAAGCCTCCGAACGCTTGTCTCGGTGGTCAGCCCGGGGCGGCTCGGTCGACCGCTGATGTTCGCCCGCTTCCCGGGCCTCGACCGGATCGACCAGTTCTATTACACCTCGTCGAACGTCGACCGGACGACGGTCTCGCGGTTTTACGGATACACGCTGGAAGACACCGGTCGCGCCGCGCTGAGGCAGCTTGATCCGTACCTGGAATTCGGCCACTTCGTCTCGTCTGATCGCACCTTTGACTACGCCGCCCGGCTCTGCGACGTGACGACTCCGACGCTTCTGATCGCGGGCGACGGCGACATCATGTCGGACGTTCCATCAACCCGCCTGACCTTCCAGGGTCTCGGCAGCGCCGACAAGACCCTGATGCGGTTCGGCAAGGCCGAGGGCCATTTCGCCGACTACGGCCATTGCGACCTCGTCTGGAGCCGGTTCGCCTCTCGCGAGGTCTTTCCTCCCCTGATCGACTGGCTCGATGCCCGCCAGCCCCTTGCCCGATCGCGGCAACCAACCCCCTCCGAACAGACGACCAGCCGTTAAGACTGTCCCGAGCTCGGCTCACCTTTGTTTCAAGCCGCCGGCCCGGAGGAACCGATCCTCGAAAAGGGATTCCCGATCGGAAGGGCGGTTGCTTCAGGTTCCGAGGAAACCGTCGAGTTCTCAGGGGTGTTTCCTTCTCTCAAGTCATGACCGATGACCAAGAACCGATGACCAAATCAAGGTCGTTAAGTCTCTTGCCTGTTCTTGCTGCTTTTCGTTTTTTTCCTTGGTCATTGGTCATCGGTCCTTGGTCATTTTCGAGAAAGAAACAGCCCGGGTCGAGTCCCGCTCTTGACAGGATTTCCGGGCCGGATAGAGTCGCACCCGGATCGCGACCCGAACAGACTGGATCGGACCGGCCGGATTTTGCTCACCGAACATCACATCGTTTGATCCGCAATGCCTTGATCTGAACAGATCCGACCCGGTCCAAGCCATGTCGTCCTGACCCGAATCGAGCCGGCCGTGTCTCTCGAAGCGGAGCCCGAAGAGAATCGAGGCCTGGAGCCGTCCGAGCCGGTCGCGGTGCATCGGCCCGTCCTGATGGACGAGGTCATCGCCTGGCTGGCGCCTGGGGAAGGCTCGATCCTCGTCGACGGCACGGCCGGAGCGGGAGGGCATACGAAGGCTCTGGCGGGTCGGGTCGGTACGTCGGGGCGGGTGATCGCGATCGACCGCGACCCGAAGATGCTTGCTCTCGCCGGACATGCGACGCAGGGTCTGCCGGTAACCCTGGTCGTCTCGGCCTATAGCCGGGTCGGCGAGGTTCTTGCCGACCTTGGCCTCGACGCGGTGGACGGGGTCTTGCTAGACGTCGGCCTGTCATCGGATCAACTTGCCTGGACGGACCGGGGATTCAGCTTCGGGACAGACGGGCCGCTCGACATGCGGTACAACCCCGACGAGGACGGCCCGACGGCGGCCGACCTGGTCAACACTCTGGCCGAACAGGAACTGGCGCGAATCTTTTATGAGTACGGCGAGGAACGCTATAGCCGCCGGGTCGCTCGCCGCCTCGTCGAGGCTCGACGCACAGCGCCTGTTGAAACCACGGGCAAGCTCGCCGAGCTGGTGCGCCGGAGTATTCCCGGCAAATGGGGGCCGATTGACCCATCAACGCGCGTGTTTCAGGCCCTTCGAATCGCGGTCAACGACGAGCTTGGGCACCTGGAACGCACCCTTGCCCTCTTGCCCAGGGTCCTCAAGATTGGGGGCCGGGCCGCCGTCATCAGTTTTCACTCGCTGGAAGACCGCCGCGTCAAGCACAGCTTCCGCGATGACCCGAGGTTCAACGTCCTGACCCGGAAACCCGTCACAGCGTCGCCCGGCGAACTCGCCGAGAATCCCCGGGCCCGCAGCGCGAAATTGAGGGTCGCCGAGCGATGTCCGATCCAACCTGGCTCCCCGGTGCCGACCGCCCCCTGGAGGTCGTCCCGGAAGACGCCCTGACCCCACAGGCTCAGGCCGACGACCCCGGCGATCCCGACATCCCCATGTCGCGCGCCGAGGTTCCGGCTCCGGCTCCGGTCGAGCACGAATCCAAGCCCGGGCCCGAGCATGACGACGGCGACCCGCCGATCTGGCTTCGGCGCGAGGCAAGGTACGGCCTCGCCGCGGTGCTCTCGGTGGTGGTCCTGGTCTCGATCATGATCTTCAACAAGGGTCGCGGCACCAGGGACAGGGCGGTCAAGAATCCGGTCGTCGCCCAGATCGCCACGAGCGCCGTCACGCATCCGACCGCGCCCGTACCGACAACGCCTCCAAGGCCCGACACGCTTCCCGCCGACGCCGTCGCCGCCAAGAACAACAACGTCAAGGTCGGCACGGGCGACCCGCTGCAACTCGTCGCCATGGCCGACAACGGCGCCAAGGCCCCCGACGATGCCTCGGCCAGAACTGAGCCCGTCGAACCAACGCCCGAGAACAAGGCCAACGACGCGGAGAAGGACAAAACGCAGGACGTTCCCACTCCGGTGCCCGCCCCCGCGCCGACGGTCGACCCAGGCGGGGCGTCGAGCGAGGCCAATCCCCCCTTGCCGACCCCCGCGCCGGTCGATCCGACCGCCATGCCCGCCGAACCTTCCGAACTGGCGCTTCCGCAGCCCGCGCCGGTCGTCGACAAGGCCAATCCCGCGCCCGAACCCAAGACACCCGCCCCCGCCCCCGCGGTTGTCCCCGACGAAACGCCCAAACCGCAACCCGAACCTGTTGCTCCAGCACCGGTCGAGCCTCAGCCGAAGCCCGAGCCTCCCGCCGAATCTCCGGCCCCAACACCGGCTCCCGTGACGCCCGAGCCCGCCCCAGAACTTAAACCCGCCGAGGCTCCCTTGGCGCAGATCCCGGCGGAACTCCAGGGACCGACCGACCCCCGGGCCACGACCCCGGCACCCATGCCGACCCCGGCAGCAGCGCCCGAGACCAAGGCCCCCGTTTTGCCCGACCCGCCGGTCGTGACTCCTGAACCCGGCCCCGTTCCTGTCGAGGAACCGGCACCGACCCCTGAACTCGCGCCGACACCTGCTCCAGCCCCAACCCCAGAACCCGCGCCGACCCCGGTCGAGGCGAAACCATCGGCTGAGATTTCCAAGGCCCCGGCACCAGCCGCGGAGCCCGCCAATCCGCCGACACCCGCGCCCACGCACGAACCCGGCCCGACTCCGTCCCCGACTGGCCTGCCGACGCTTGCGCCCGCCCCCGCGCCCGCCCCGGAGCCCGCTCATCCCTTGACGCCGACCGCGAGCAAGACTGAAACCCCAACGCCAGCCGGACCCGACGAATGGGTCGCCCTGCCGACGGTCGCCAAGGGGCAGTCGCTCGACGACCAGAGCGAGCCGAGCACGCCGAAGGCTTCGGCCTCGGCCTCGATTGACCGGGCGTCAACCTCGTCGGCCGCCACCAACCCAGCCCCCTCGGCACGTTCCAACGAGGAACCGGACGACGACGGTCAGGTCGAACCCGTCCCGCATGTCGTTCAGCGCGGTGAGAACTTCTGGACGATTTCTCGGCTCTATTACGGCTCGGGCCGGTTCTGGAAGGCCCTCTGGGCGGCCAATCGCAGCATTGTCCCTGCTCCAGAGAAGCTCTATGTCAACCAGACGATCCGCATCCCGCCCCCGGAATCACTCGACCGGTCGCTGATCGAGCCTGACCGATCCTCGCGACCGACTCGTGAATCGGCCTCGTCGGCGTCAACGTCGGTCCACAGAGTCTCGCGCCCCGCCGCTTTCGAAGGCGACGACGCCGGCACCCAGGCCAGCGCCGGCGGTGAAATCGAACTGCCGACGAGTGATCCTTTCTCTGACGAAGACCGCGACGGAAGTGAACCCGCGACCGCCCCGCCCGCCAAAGCTCGACGACCGTCGTACCGGGTCCGCGCCGATGAAACCGTCCGGACGATCGCGCGTGACGTCCTCGGCGATAGCCGCCGCGCCAATGAGATCCTGGAGCTTAACCCCGGCGTGATCAACGATCCATATCATCTGATTCCCGGCCAGCTCCTCGAACTCCCCGAAGACGCCGACATTGACCGACGTTGATCACGTCCATCGCAATCTGTTACCAGGAAAGCTCCTGCGTTTCATTCAGGACGAATCGAGTCAGTCTCGGCCTTACCAACACACCGCCCGAGTCGATCGCCAGTTTAAGCAGGCAATTGGCCATTGTCATGCTTGTGAGAACGATTTCATCCTTGAGCAAACTCATAATAGTCTATTCTCAAGGGCCACGAATGACTGTTTTCCTGGACATTATCAACCTCAAACGATCTGCCACGCGCAATCGAAGGACAGTTCAGAATCAACGCCAGGAAAAGCCGATCGCAGTCCGAATAAGCGTTGACAACTCGCTGGAGGAGTGGAACAATGCCTCTGCTGATAAAGTCTCTTAAGCGAATGACCGGTGTGAAGATCACCTCGGTCTGAAATGCCGTGATCGGTCGTCGATCGGAGGGGCCGCGAACGATTTGCCGCCGTCGGGTGTGTCCTCCGCAAGGTTTTCACTTCTCCAGGCCACGGAGATCCTCTCCGCCGGCCGCTTTGATTGACCTCCGGGCCACCGAGGTTCGTCCCATGTCGGCGAGCAAACGTCAAGCTTTCACCCTGATTGAGCTGCTGGTCGTGATCGCGATCATTGCCGTGCTCATCGCTCTCCTCTTGCCGGCCGTTCAATCGGCGCGCGAGGCGGCGAGACGAGCCAAGTGCGTCAACAACCTCAAGCAAATCGGCCTGGGGATCAGCAATTACGAAAGCGCCGTCGGCTCGCTACCGACGGGCACGATCACCTACTCGGCCGCCGAGGGATGCAACGGTTACGCGCGTTATTTCAACATGTTTGAGTTCATTCTTCCCCAGATCGAACAGGGACCGATCTACAACGCGATCAACTTCAACTCGCGAACCGGCTACCAGGACCCCGCGAACACCACGGCGCTCTCGACGATGGTGGACACCTATCTCTGCCCGTCCGACCTCGCCTCTTATCCGCTCCCGGTGAACCTGGGGGCGGTTCCGACTCCGCAGACCTCATACGGAATGGTCGCGGGGGTTGGCGAATGCCTTCTTTACGGCTACAAGGTGCCGTCGACGTCGCTTCCCTATTGCGATGCGATCGAACCCGACGGGGTTTTCGGGCGGAACTACACATATAAGCTCGCAAGTGTCACCGACGGCCTGAGCAACACCCTCTTCGTCGGCGAGACATCGCGCTTCGTCAGGGAGCCGGCGACCTTCCCGGGGACCGGAGAACCCTCCTTCTTCAACGCCTGGTCATTCGCCGGCCTTGTCCATCCGGGAACGATGAACGACTACCGGCCGCAGGGATACGCCTACGTCGTCCCCCGGATCAACGCGTCGGCGCAATTTTATTCGATCCTGGCGATCATCAACGCATCAAATCTCGCCACCTGGTACACCGATCCGCGCAGCTTGACCTACGGCCAGTTCGGTTTTCGAGGAATGCACCCCGGGGGGGCGAACTTCCTCTTCGGCGACGGTTCGGTCCGGTTCCTCAAGTCGGGAATCGACCCGGCCACATACCGGAGTCTCGGAACACGAGCCAAAGGCGAGGTGATCAGCGCCGATGCGTATTGATCGACTCCGAGCGGGTTTTGCCCTCATCCTGGTCTCGATCCTCGGCTGCGGCGGGGGGCGTGACTTGCCTGGCGTCGACCCGCCACCGGCGACGATCGGAGCCCCGTTGAGCACCGAGGCCAAAGCCACCCGCTCCCGAAAACCTCAACCCGTGGTCCAGCCCGACGATCCCTCAGCCCTGAGACTTCGCTGACCACATGATGGTCCTGACAAACTCAGCCGATCACTTCAGGTCGATCTGCCGTTCCACCCGGCCTCCCTTTGGGCAAGAGACCTGCAAGAGAACGGAATCAACCCCCTCGGGGGCCTGAATGAGCCACGAAAAGTCGCGCCGGGCACCCGAACCGGCCAGCGTCTCGATCCGCTCCAGAGGCCGACCGGCAAGGAGCCGGGCCTTCCCCGGAACGAGCCGGACGAGCACAGGCGGGGCCTTTCGGGTGCGGACCCCTTGCGCCAGGGCGGTCGGCAAGTTGCCTTCGTTCGCCACCGCGGCCGAGATGGCGAAGAGTCGCCCTCCTTTGGCCTCAACCTTGACCTCGGGAACCGCCAGCCTGGGGAGTCGAGACGCTAACTCGTTGAGAAACGCCAGGTGTGTCTCGGCAATCGCTCCAACCTGGTCGGCGGGGGGGTTGAGCCTGACTCCTGGCCGCCAGCCGCCGACCTCAACCTTGCCCAGCGTCGGGTGATCGACGGTTTCGAACGGCACGAACGCCTTTCCCCCGATCACGTGATCATTCCAGTAGAGCCAGCGCGCTTCACCTCCCTCGGGAATCGACATCTTCTTTTCTTTTTCCTTGTCCTTGTCCTTCTCCTTTCTGTCGGCCGGGGCGGGGATCTCGGGAGTTGTCCAGAGCCGAGACGCGAGTCCAAGGGCGCCGAACTGGTGATAGGCCCACTCACTGATCGATCCGTCGGTGGTTGCTCCGGGGGCGGACGCCCCTTTGCTGGCGGGGCTGCCGGATCGAGGCGGTTCTTTAGCCGTTGTCGCGCTGTTAAAGGCGCGCGAAAGCTCGACGAAGAGCGGCAGATCGGCGTCGGCAAGGGTTGAGTCAGGCTTCGCGGGAGGCTCGCGGAGGTTGTCATTGAGGCCGAACGACCAGACCGCGGCAATCTCAGGATGCGCGAAGGCGAACGAGATCAGGGCGAAGACCTCGGGCTCGCTCGCCGGACTGAATCCCGCCTCGGGGTCGAACTCGGTCCAGCGCTGGGGCCAGTTCCGGTTAAGATTCACGCCGCCGGGGGGGTCTTCGTTGCGGAGGCCGTCGCCATCGTTGTCGAATCCCTCATCTTCCTCGGAGAAGACAGCACGCTCCCCCTTGGCCGGGTCGACCTTGCGGAGAATCCTCGGGTCGGCCTCCTCGGCCACAAGGGTTGCAGTCCTTGGGTCCTTGAGCCGCATCCGGGTGAGAACGCCATCGCCGTTGAGGTCGTCGGGACCGTCTTCGCCCTGCCTGCCGTCGCGGTCGCGGTCGACCGGCCGAAGGTTCGTCCGGCAGGGAATTCCATTCAAAGCCCGCTCCGCCCCATCGGGATTGAGGCGGGGGACAACGTAAAGCGTCACGCGATCGAGCCAGGAGGCGGCGGGAGTCGTCTGCCCTTTGGTTCCGGCAAGGCGCTCGATCAGGGCAAGTGCCACTTGACTGCCGACGACGTGATCCGCCTCCAGGTTGGCGACGATCAGGATGGCGGGCTTCGTCCCGGCCTCGCCCTTTCCGAGCGTCACGAGCCAGACGTCTCGCCCCTGACCGGTCTTCGTCAGCGATTCCAGTCGAACCCTCTCCGGCTGCGCCTCGGCCGCCTTCCCAAGCGCGATTTCCAGGGCGTCATGCCTGAGATATCCTTTCGGGAACACGTCCACGGCCCCCGATCCCTCCGCCTTCTTGACCTCGGTTTCCTTCTCTTTCTCGTCTTTCTTGGCCGGCTCCCGATCCTGGGCACGGGCCTCGACCGGCGCGGATAATGGTACGAGAGCCAACAGCAGAATCGGTATCGAGACAATCGAAGCGGCCTGAGGTCGGGTCAGTCTCATCGGTACATGTCGCCGGGTAAGCTCGGGCGGGCGAAGAAACGGCCTGGTCCGGACTTTCTGAAACCGAACCGCGTCCACAAAACCCATCGTAACCCGCCGGCCGATCGCTTGCGAGAAGGCGAGCGCCTTGCACAGGGAGGATGAAAAAGTCCCAATGACTGAGGACCAAGGATCGAGGGATCTCGCTCTTCGGTCCTCGGGACCTGGCAATCCTCCCGCCGGTTCGTTATGGCAACGGGGCAAAATTCGCGTGTTCCGCCCGTTGGCTGGAGGAATTGTGCGGAATCAACCGGAGTTCCGACCGATAGGAAAATGGTGGATTGAGCGCGGACGCCGACGCGGACAGGGATCGGTGGAGGGTTTGCCAGGGATGGACATCATCGCCAGATTGCGACGTCGTCTGAAGGCAGCCGTGAACCGTCAAGACCGTCGAAGGCTGAAGCCGGAACTCATGCCCCTGGAAGGTCGGGCGCTGACGGTCGTCAATGCGAGCCTCGGGTTCATCCATACGGACCCGGCCGTCCTGGCGCCGACCGGGCAATACACGACGGTGACCGTCAGCGGCCAGATCGGCAGCAACCATCCGGTCCCGCCCGACGCCTTCTTCTTCGTCACCGATGAGTACCGGCTCGATGAGCCTCGCGGTCGGGGCGTCGTGCTCACCCCCGCCGGTACGAAATCGGTTCCGAACGGATACGTGAAAACCTGGTATCTTTATACCTACTCTTTCACGATCCAACTTCAAGCGAAGCGGTCGACCCGAACCTTCGACGGCCGCCACTATGATATTTTCGTCGGCGCCACCGACTCGGATGGCACCGACGGCCTGACCGATCAGCTCTATGTCCCGAAGGTTTATCCCCCCGTCACCCGCCCGAGTGCCCGCAAGGCCTGACACCCTCGGCCGACGCTCTTCCTTTCACTTCACCTCCGCCGGATTCTGGTCGCTCTCGCTATCTTCCTTGAGCATCCGGATCAGCTCCGCCTGATTCCGCTGAACCCGGCTGACGCCAAGCTGCATCCCCTTGCCCATGATCTCGGGCATCTTTTCCAGGACTTTCTTGCCGATCGGCGACTTGTAAAAGTCGGTAAGTTCCTTCAGTTCCTGCTCGGAGAATGCGTCGGTATAGATTTTGATCATGTCATCTTTCATGCTATCCCATGACATGTATCGACTGAAGAACTTCTTGAGCACGCCCGCTTTCGGGGCGAGTTGCGGGTTGGCCTTCACCTGCATGTTGACCGACTGGTCGATCGCGTTTTGAAATTGTTTCGGGGCGTTGGTATAGTTCAGCAGGTCTTCCGCGGCCTGGCGGTGGCTGGCCTCGTCGGCCCGACCGGTCGAGGAGATCATCAAAAGCGCCGCCGCGACCGTGCTGAGCGTGATCGTCGTTTTCATCGGATCGTCGCCTTTCTCAATGCGTTGGGGGGAGCCAGATCAATCTGGGCTCATCTCGACGTCTGATGCAAGACGTCACAGACGCATTGTCTCCGGCACGCGACGGACTTGCAACCATGCAACGACCACGATGGATTCGACCTCGGGAACGATTGTCTCCGCCAGGGATGGTTCCAACCACACGATGAACGGACGCGACCGCTCGGAAGGCCCCTTGAATTTTAACCTCGCGTCGCGTCGTCTGCTGCCCCGGGGCGAGATCGTCGCCGCGATCGTTCTTGCCGCGACCTTTGTCGGGATCAATCTCGTCACATCGTCGCGAAGTCCGGTCGTCTGGCAGGACGAGGTGATGTTCGCCGATCCGGCGGTGAATTTGGCGACTGGCCTCGGGTTCACGACCTCGGCCTGGTTCCAGCCGCGAAGCACGCTTTTTGCCGGCAATTCGCCCCTTTATTCGCTCGTCCTGGCCCCCTGGGTCGTGGTCTTTGGGGTCGGCGCGGTGGCCCTGCGGTCGTTGAACTACGTCCTGATCCTCGCCGCGGTCGGCCTGATCAACCTGGCCCTGACCCGGCTCAACCTCGTGAAAACGGGCCGACAGCGGCTCTTGCTCTCTGCCCTGATCCTTTGCGCGGACGGCGTGACCTATTCCTACCGAAGCGGGCGGTACGACTGTCTGGGCATGGACCTGACGTCGGTCCTGTTCTGGGGCCTGACGCTACCGAGGCCCCGGGCTCGCCTCATCACACTCATCGCCGTCTCCGCCTTGCTCCCCTGGGCAGGGCTGCAACTGATCCCCTTCACGGCGATCGCGTCGGCCTTGCTGCTTCTGGTTCGAGGCCGCTCGGCCCTTCGCGAGGTGGTCTCGATCGCCGCGGGAGGAGCGTTCGGATCGGCCGCGCTCGTCGGCTTTTTCAAGGTTCAAGGCGTCTGGCCGGAGTTTCTGCGATCGGTCACCCTTCTCGGCGGCGCCCGGCGATCGCTCGCCAGCCGAGCCGCCGATGCGCTTCGCGCTCCGATCACCGAACCGAGCGGCCTCCTCTTGCTTATCGCCCTCGCCCTTCTCTTCGCCTTCGAGATCCGACGCGGCCGACCTCGGCTCCGTTCGCCTCTCACGCTCGGCCTGATTGCCGGTCTGGTCATACCCTGCGGTCTCGCTTTTCTTGGCAAGTACATGCGATACTATGCATGGATGAGCACAATTCCGATGTCCGCCTGTCTCGCGGTGAGTCTTGGGGGGGAGTCCGTCTCCAGAAAAGGCCGCCTGATTGTCGCGCCGGTGCTTCTTCTTGCCTGCCTCGTGGGACTTCCGGCGCGGCTCATGGTCACCGCGCTTGAGTGGTCGCTTCGAGATCCCAACCCGGTCGATCGCCTCATCCTTGGCCAGATCAGGCCAGATGACTGGGTCTTTACCGAATACGAGGCGTATTACCCGGCGAAACGATCGGCGAAAACGGTCATTCTTCCCCCGTATATCGGCGATACCTCCGGCCTTGGAAACATTGCTCCGCCGATCACAACGTCGGAGCGCGACCGGGTCAACGTCCTGATCGTCAAGCCAGAAACCTCGGCGGCACGCTTCGCCTTCTTCGGCGGATTCTGGAAACTCGTTGGCCAGTACGCGGCCGATCCCTCCGCCCGCGTGCAATTCCTGGCCAAATCCGGATCCGGTTCAAAACCCTATAACTTGATCATTTACCGACGCTCCGTGCCGTGAGCTCCCCAATCCGATCAGACGTTCGGACGAAGAAAGCCGAATTCTTAATAAAGCAAGTTGACTCCTGACTTTTGGTGGCCTAGGTTCAAGAAGTCGAGGCAACGGCCGGACTCCCCCCGCGCCCCGGTAGACGGGCCCAAGGGATGGGTGGGGGGGCGTCACTCGGACGGCGGTGGCGTCCGCAACCGACGGGCCTCGACGTTGACACCAGGAGTCGACCCGCGATGCCCCCACGCCCCTCACGCCGGGAACCGAATTCTCATTCGCCCCTTCAGATTTACCTCCATGATATCAACAACACCGCGCTCCTGAGCGCTCAGGAGGAGCGCGACCTGGCCGAACGTGTCGCGTTGGGCGACCCCTACGCCCGCGAGCACATGGTCAAGGCGAATCTCCGGCTGGTCGTGAACATCGCCCGAGGTTATCTCGGCAAGGGGCTCTGTCTGGAAGACCTGATCGAGGAAGGGAATCTTGGCCTGATGCGGGCCGTTGAGGGCTACGACGGCGGGATGGAGACCCGTTTCAGCACCTACGCAAGCTACTGGATCAAGCAATCGATCCGCCGGGCCGTCATGAACAACGGCAAGCCGATCCGGTTGCCCGCTTACATGGTGAGCCTGCTGGCCAAGTGGAAGCGAGTCACCGCCGGCCTGACCGAGCGCCTCGGCAGGGCGCCAACCCCCGATGAAGTCGGCAAAGCGCTCCGACTTTCGAAGAAGAAGGTAGGGATCGTCGCCAAGGCGATCCAGGTCAACAACCTGACCCCGCATTCGGAGAATACCGAGGACGATGGGTTCGCCCTCGACGACGTTCTGACCGACGAACGGAGCAAGGCCCCCGACGCCCTTTTGATCGAGGCCGACGACCTCGAACGGATCTTCCTCCGCCTCGACGAGCTGGACGAGCGTGAAGGACTGGTGATCCGGATGCGGTTCGGTTTGGAACCGTACACCCCGATGACCCTCCGCGAGGTCGGCGAGAACCTCGGCCTAACGCGCGAGCGGGTCCGACAGCTAGAAAACCAGGCGCTGGTGAAACTGATCGCCTCGCTTGCCGAAACCGGCGGCCACGTCGGCATCTGATCCCTCGAACGAAGCCACCCTTTTTGATCGCGCATCCTGGAACGAACCGACCGAAACATCTGCCGACGTGGCCGCGATCGACGGCCCGGCCCCCTGGCAACAGGGACGCCGGGCCGTTCGATTTTGTTTCTGCCCTTTGCCCTTTGCCCTTTCAGCCAATCGGTGATCGCGAACCGACTCGGTCCTTAGAAACCATCTCAAAACTAGGCGGCGTTTCCCAATCGATGAAGTCTTCGATACCACGGCAAACCACATGCAAGTTGAATCAACGAACGCTTGGATGGTCGAGAAGTTCCCCCGCAACAGAGCCTCGACGTTTGCGGTGCCGCGGTTTCCGATCAAGAGCCAGATCACTTTCGGCGGAATGCCATGGATGACAGCCAGGTTGCTGAAGTCGGCATCCTTGGTGGCAATGACAGGAGACAATGACAAACCCGTGATCTCTCGCATTGCTCCAGACCGCATCATCGTCCGCGCAATCGAGACCAAACTGCTGGGCACGACCGGAGTCGGGATAGAGATCCGACAAAGAACCCACCAGCTTCGGTGAGAGGTTCTGGTCAAACAGCAATTTCAAGCGGAAGCGACCAGCATCCGCCGCTCACGCTCCGCCGCGAAGGCAAGGCAGGCGCGTACGTCTTCCTGGATCAGGTAGGGGAAGTCGTCCAGAACCTCCGACTCGGACATACCAGCCGCCAGGTACGACAGGACGTCGGCGACGGTCATGCGCATGCCGCGGACGCAAGGCCGACCTCCACGCTTGCCCGGTAAGATCGTAATCAGGGACAGCCAGGGTTCCGTCAAAGCTCAGACGCCTCAAGGTCATCGGATTCGACCGACACGACACATCATCAAAATACCAGAGCTGATCACGGAGAACTGTTACCCTGAAACGAATCGCGAGTTCACCGCTCCCGCTCAATGCCTGAAGAGAAACTCCTTGGAGTTGATCAGGACCCAGCCGAGATCCTCGACAGCCTGCCGGCGGTCGGTGGCGGCGGCGAGGTGCTTGACGGCGGCGGAAACCTCAGTGGCGTTCGGCTCGCGCGAGAGCGCGACGAGGTATAGCTCGCGAGTGATCTGTTCGGGGGTCTTGTCACTTTTGGCGAGGCGAGCCATCCGGCCGGAATCGTCGCGGAGCTTGCCGTTCACGGTAGCGCCACCGATTAACTGGAGAGCCTGGGAGAGGTTCGAGTCACTTTCTCGCTCGCACTCGCAGGCGAGTTCGCGGGCGGGGCGGCCGAAGGTCTTGAGGAAGGGGTTTTCCATCTTGCCATCAGGAAGCTGAGTGGCCCGAGCCCCCTTGAAGAGGCCGTCGAAGGGAGTCACCGTCGCGGTCACCGATGAGATCGCGTCGAGAAGGACCTCGGCGGGCAAGAGCTTCGTGTAGGCGTGCGAGAAATAGAGCGTGTCGTCGGCATTCAGCTCGTTCGTCCGGGCACTCAACTGGTAGGTCCGGCTGTTGAGGATGGCCCGGATCAGGGTTTTGAGGTCGTATCCGCTCTTGACGAATCCCGTGGCAAGGGCGTCAAGAAGCTCGTCGTTCGAGGCGGGGTTGGAGTCGCGGAAGTCGTCGACGGGTTCGACGATCCCACGCCCGATCAGGTGATACCAGACGCGGTTGACCAGACTGCGGGCGAAGAAGGGGTTTTCGGGACCCGTCAACCAGGCGGCGAGCGCGACGCGACGGTCGCCGTTGGGCGCGTCGTCGTAAGACGGGCCGCCGAGCGCCTTGGGCTTCATGACCTGGCCGGTCCGCGGCTGGCGGACGTCGCCGCTGCCGGCGGTGAAGATCACCTCATCGTCGGGCAAGGGGCCTTTTTTCTGGCGAACCCGAGAGAAGAAGGCGGCGAATCCGTAATAGTCGTCCTGCGTCCAGCGCTCGAAGGGGTGATTGTGGCACTTGGCGCACTGAATCCGGACACCCAAGAAGAGTTGCGCCGTGGTCTCGACCGAATTCTCGGGGTCTCGACTGATCCGGTAATAGTTCGCCGCCGGATTCTTGTACGACGAGCCGTCGGCCGTCAATAACTCGCGGACGAATCGGTCCATCGGCGTGTTCTGTTCAAGCTGAGCCTTGATCCAGCGCGTGAAAACGTACGTCCCCTTGTTCTGGATCAATCGGCCGTTGGCCCGAAGGATATCCGCGAACTTGAGGGTCCAGTAGTCGTAAAACTCGGGCCGGGTCAAGAGGGCGTCAACAAGCCTGGCGCGGCGATCGGCCGAGGGATTGTTGAGAAAGCTTTCGGTCTCGGCCGGAGTCGGCAAGACGCCGATCACGTCAAGGTACGCGCGGCGAATGAACTCGGAATCGGTGCAGGGTTCCGAAGGACTGACCCGCATCCGGTTCAACTTGGCGAAGACCGCCTGGTCGATCGGGTTTTCCCGAGGGACGTCAACCACCTTGAAGCCGGGGACGTCAACCAGGTGCGTGAGCCGGACGTTGGCGACGAGGCTGAGATAATGGGCGATCACGGCGACCTCGCCGCGAGTCTTGAAGGCGACGTGACCGTCGGCGTCGACCTCGGCGATCTCGGGGTTCGACGCGTTGTAGTAGCAGATCGGCGTCACGTCGCGTGAACTGCCGTCGGCATAGTGGACGATGGCGACGACCTGTTGATTCTTCGCCGGGGCGTTCAGAACACGCGCGCTGGGAAGGATCTCAAGGCGGACGGCGGCGGGGGCCTGGGGGTCGTCGTGGGCGCCTTCGGCAACCCAGTCGCGGAGCGTCTCGTACGTCTTGGTATTCCGGTAGAGCCGGAGGCCCCCCTCGTGCGGGGTCTCACCGAGCGGTTTGCGAAGGATCAGGCTGGTCTCGGCCGAGAGAGGGTTGATCCGACGGCCGCCGGCTTCACGGGTCAGGGTGAAATAGTCCTGGTCGGGCAGGTAGCCGCGGAGGCTGAGCTTGAACCCCCCCTTGCCGGTTGGCGTTCCGTGGCAGGCGCCGGTGTTGCAACCTGCCTGGCTGAGGGCGGGGATGACATCGTTGCGGAAGCTGACCGGGGCGGGCCGCTCCATCGCCTCGACGTGGATGATCGACAACGCCTCGACGCTTCCGCCGCGGGCGACGATCGTGGCCTTGCCGTTCGCCTTCGGGACGACCCGGCCGTTGGCCGTGACCGTCGCCACGTCGGGGTTCAGACTGACCCAGTCAAGCGCCCGGGTGAGGTCGCGGACGGAGCCGTCGGCGTAGTTTCCCGAGGCGATCAACTGACCGGTGGCGCGTCGGCCGAGAAGTTTCGATTCGGACGGCTCCACCGAGACCTTGACCGGCGATCCGAGGATCGCGTCCCTGTTCAAGGTCTCACCGGCTCTTGCGCCGGTCGCCGCAATCAGAAAGGCCAGGGTCCATGCCCCTCGGCCCGCGGTTCGACGGGCAATCATCGGGTTGATCCTCTCACGACAAGCGGTGGGTGACGGCCCTTCGCCACGCACTTCGCGAGGGCCGCGTCTTTTGGGGTGGGCGGTCATCCGACCTCTGATCCATTCTCCTAGAGTGTACGGGTCTTCAAGGAAAGTCAAACATTTTCCAGGACCTTTGAGTCATGAGTAGTCGTGAGGCGGGTTTCGGATGATCCCGGCAGATCTCAGAGGTGTGCGAGTACGAGCCAGTTAGGATAAGGATCGAAGGGGGCTCTCGGGATTTTAAGAAGCTTGATCGTGGATGGTTTTCGGGTTTTCAGGAAAGTACCGTCCATTGGGACATTGACCTTGCAGGGTAATCTCGTTCAGGTAGAATTTTAGGGACCAGTCGTCTTCGATGGCTCATTTCGGTCAAGCCCGACAATCGTCTGTTCACGCATTCGTGCGGTTTTGCCGACCTCGGCACCTGGTTGTGATAGACTGACAACGAGTGGTCACGGCGGCGTTGGGCGTCCCCGAGGAGTCGGGGGGCGTGGTCCAGTTCAAGGAGGACGGATAATGGCCCTGAGTAACGTCTGGGGTGGTTGGGTTCGTTATGGTCTGCCGGGCCTGGTTCTGGGTTTGACCCTGGCCTGGGGTCTGGAAGGACGCTCCCCGGTCGCGAAGGCGCAGGGGCCTGGATCGTATCCACCCCTTCCCGGATCGGCCGATCGAGGGCGAACCTCGGCGACCCCGCCCGTCGAATCAACCGGAACAGTCGCCTTCAGCAGTCCGGCGGGGGGTAACGCCCAGTTCCTTTACCTGATCGACACCCGGGCACATGCCTTTGCCGTCTACCGGGTGGACCCGTCGAACCCGAAAGGGACCGTCAAGCTCGAAGCCGCCCGACAGTACCAGTGGGACTTGAAGCTGGCTGAATATAATAACTTGCCGCCCGAGGTCTCCGCGATCGAGTCGACGGTCAAGAGCCTTGGACAGCCCGGACGGTGAGGGCGACCCGGACGTGAACGCGTTCGCTCGCCACGGTGGTCTGGTTTCCCGAAACCGTTCCGGAACACCCGTTTGTGAGAGCGAAGCGAACCGATCGCACCGCCGAGGAGCACGTCCGATGGCCCAGTTTTATACCCTCGAAGAGGCCGCCCGCGTCCTGGGGATGAGTCCCGAGGATCTCAAGGCGAAGGCCCAGCATCGTGAAGTCCGCGCCTTTCTCGACGGCGGGTCGTGGCGGTTCCGCGTGGCCGACGTCGATGAACTGGCCCGCCGCCGCGGCCTGGGCAGCGATGCCGAGCTGCACCTCTCCGACCTCGATATTCCCGCGGATGACGACAAGGATCTCGATCTTTCCGAGTTCCAGATGGGTTCCGCGCGCGCTGAGGTCGGCCAGCCGACCGGCGAATACAACGCCTCGGGCTCTGACCACGACATCCTCCTGGACGACCTCTCGTTGCCCCCGAACCCGGTGACTGGCTCAAGCTCGGTCATCATCGGGATGGGGCACGGCGGCAAGCTGCCGAGCGATTCGGATGTCCGGCTCGTGCCCGACAACCCCAAGGGCGTGAGCGATTCCGACGTTCGCGTTGCCTCGCCGCGCGACTTCAAGTCGCCGAGCGACTCGGACGTGACCCTGATCGCCGACGACACCTCGCAGCACGACATGATCTCGGCGAACTCGGGAGACACGGCCGTCCGCCAGAGCCCGTCCTTCGGGTCCTCGGCCGAGGTGACCGCCCAGCCCGAGTCCGACAGCGACTTCGAGCTGACTCCGTCGAGCGTCATTGACGCCCTTCAACCGGACTCGGGAAGCGACTTCGAGCTGAGCGCGCTTGAAGGAAGCGACGAGTTTGAGGCCACTCCGCTCCGCAAGCCGGGTGATTCCGACGTGACCGGCGGAGATCCAGGGCTCTCGGGAATCAACCTCTCCAGGCCGAGCGATTCGGGCATCAATCTTCAGATGGCCTCGGGTCTTGGTCTCGGCGGGGCGGATTCGATCGAGCTTTCGCCCCTCTCCGGTTCGGACATCAAGGCCGCTCGGCCCCCGGTTGCCAAACCGGCCGCGAAACAGGGGGCGGGATCAAAGTCCAAGTCAAAGTCGAATCTCTCCGCGACGCCGCTGCCGTCGGCCCGCAAGGGAGACAAGGACATCTTCGACGACACCGACTTCGAGGTCGATGCGCTCGATCACGACGACCGGACCGTTCAGCTTGAAGCCGCCAGCGACTTCGAGCTTGAAGAGAGCGATACCGGGTCTGAGGTCTTCGCCATCGACGAGGACGACGTCGACCAGAACGCCGCGACCGCCGTTGGCTCTGTCCCCGCGCTCGACGAGGACGACGAGGAGAGCGAAGACGACGGATTCGACGAGGCCACCTCTGGCGAGATGTCTGCCGGCGCCTGGGATGTCGAGGGCGAATCGTCGGCCCCGGCCTCGTCGGGTCGCGCGGCACCGGCCACCGTGCTGGCCTCTTCGGCCCCTTCGGCGGAATGGGGCGGCCTCTGGGTCGGCATGCTCGGCCTCGCGGCCGTCTCGATGCTCTTCCTGGCCTTCGTCTCGATGGATATGGCCCGCAACCTCTATGACCTGCACGAGGGCGGCCCGGTCTCGGGGATCGTCCAGAGCCTCGCGGGCATGATTGCTCCTAACTAATGGTCGAAACAGAACCAGGGACGGCCTTCTTCTAGTCGTCCTTGCCTCTATGAGTTGCGACCACACGGAACGCCGAGACCATTTTTGAAGGGGCCTCGGCGTTCCCCGTCCTGAATGAAAGTTAGTTAAGTCAGTCAGTCAAGCGTCTCGCGTCGGAGGACTCAGTCGCCGGGAGAGGATCTCCTGGCCGCTCGCCTACCTACCGACCTGCCGGAAGGCCGGTGGCCCTCGTCCCGAAAGGAGTCGGAACGGATGGTCGAGCCGACGACCGACACCAACCGGTCTGGCCTCTCAAGGCCCGCCCGCAATGCGCTGATGGTGCTGGCCTGGCTGATCGCGGGATTCTCGGGGTGCGGCCTGGTTCCCAAGTCGCGCGTGGAGGATTGCCACCGGGTCTCTCAGACCCTTCGCGTCGAGAACGATCGGCTCAAAGACCTGACCCTGGAGTTAAGGACCCAGAATCAGGATCTTAGCCAGCGCGCCGTTGACGACGCCCGCCAGATCGCCGCCAAGAACGAAGCGAACGAGCGTCTGGTCAAGAGCGTCCAGGCGTATCAGGCGGAGCGCGACAAGCTCGCCGAAGCCTTTCTCTCGCTTGAACAAAAGGTGCGAATGGCCGTTAGTCCGCATCCCGCGGCCCGGCCACGGGCGCTCAAGGCGTTCGTTGACGCTCATCCCGACTGGTCGTTCGACGCCGCGAGGATGACGCTGTCTGCCCCAACCTCCCGGCTGTTCGACCGGGGAACCGCCGCCCTGACGCCCGATGCCGACACCGCCTTGCAATCGCTCGCGGCCGAATTCCAGGGCAACGACGCCGAGGCCCTTTCCCTGGAGGTCATCGGCCCTTCGGCCGAGGCGCCGGTGGCCTTGGCGGTCTTCAGTCCGTCGGGCGATGGCCAGGTTAACTCAGCCTCGTCCCGATTCCTCAGCATAGCGCGCGCGGCGAAGGTTCGCGATCGGCTCGCCGCCGTCTCGGGACTCGATCCCTCTCACGTTCGCCTCGCTCCTCCGGAACAACCATCCACGGCATCGCTCCCCGATGGCAGCGATCGCCGGATTGAGATCCGGATCAACGTTAGCGCTCTGAAGCCGGAGCGTCCTGAGTTTGCGCGACCCTCGGAGCCGTCGGCCGCGGGCCTTGACTCGGCCCCGGTGCCGGGCCGATAATCGAGGATCGCGGCGGATCGATCCGGTCGGCCCGATCGGTCTCGAACCGTTCTGGCAAAGGGGAGCCTGACTGATGCGCGGAACGCTATTCGCAGCTTGCGGGGTCGTCACCCTGTTCACCCTCGCAACCGTCTCGGCGGCCGAGATTCATGGCGATTATGTCGAGGCCCGCACGGCCGACGTTTACACTGGCCCGTGCTTCTCGAACGCCGAGGTGTTCATTTACGGCAACCAGGCCGTGATGGCCTGGAAAGTGACCGAGGGTTCGTTTCAGGGCGTTGACCTGACCGGCCTGAGCGTCGCCGCGGCCGTCTCGGGAACCACAACCTTCTCGGAAGATAAGCCCGAAGAGGCCAGGGCCGTTCTGATTGTTGACGAGAAGGCCGACAGCCGCCAGCGCGAGGCCCTGGTTGCGCTGGCGAAGTCGCTCGGTGGCCAGCGTCTGGCCCATGTCGTGGGTGTGAAGACCTCGCGGATCAGCCTGAAGGTTGAAGCTCGACACGTGGAAGCAACGACCTCCCAACACGCGATGCCGCATGCCCCCCGGGCGTCCTTCTGGGCGGCCGGTCTGGCGCAGATCGTGACCCGGCCGCTTAACCAGGGCGATCACGCCTGCGGGAATGAGACCGTCGCCTATGCCCCGCTTTCGAGAGGCGTTGAGGTCTTGCCGGCCTACACCCTTGGGCACCAGTTCAAAGGCGCCGGGCTGGGCGGAACCTGGGATGATCCCAATTGCCGGTCAAGCTTTGTCGGCCACTTCGCCCTTTAATTGAACGACCTAGAGCGGTCAAGCCACCCCACCCGCCCTTCAGACCCAACCCCAACGGAACTGGCATGCGATTGCACCGAGTGAGCCTGAGCTGGCTGGTCCTTCTGCTCCTGCCGGTCTCGGCTTTGGGGCAGGAGTCGTACAAGATTGAAGCCCTTAAGGAAGCGCCGCCCGCGGCGGTTTCGGCGGGGGTTCGAGGCGTTCTGGAAAGCGCTGGGTATCGGGTCGTGGACGGGTCGGGAAAGCCTTACGCCGAGATCTGGCTTCGCAAGGGGATTCCGGCGACCGAAACGCCCGCGGGTCCAAAAGGGGCGATCCAGTTTCCCTTTCTCAACGAGGGAACGTTGATCGGGGCCTTGCGGTTTCCGGCCGAGGGGCATGATTACCGCGACCAGACGATCGCCAAGGGGGTCTACACGGTCCGTTATGGCATTCAGCCCGTGAACGGAGATCACCTCGGCGTCAGCCCCTTCCGTGACTATTGCTTGCTGCTGCCGGCGACCAAGGATGTCTCGCTGGAAGACCTGCCGAAGAAGCCGCTGGAGGAGCGAAGCGCCGAATCTGCCGGAACGAGCCATCCGGCGATTTTGATGCTCTTGAAAGCCCCCGATTCGGCGCCGGCTCCGCCGTCGATTGTTCATGACGAAGAAAAGAATACCTGGGGCGCGGTCATGCCCTTGAGGCTGGACGTGAAGGGCTCCAGTAGTTCACCCGCCGCGCTGAAGATCCGGTTGATCGTCGTGGGCGCGGCGATGCCCTGACGAGATCGATCGGCTCTCGGCCCTTCGATCGACGCTCCGCTCTTCCCATAGATAGAGAAAGCTTTCCGCCGCCGCATGCCATTGCCGCTCTTGATCGCCCTTTTTCTGGCGTTCGGGCTCGATCTTCCCGGCAACCGGCCCAGCGCCGGCCCCTTGCCGGATGGCGAAGCGTCTCGGCGCGCCCTTGAGGTCGTCGTCGGCGTGCTGATCGTCGCGGCCTCGGCGTTCGCCTTCGGCCGGACCCTGGCCTGGAGGGTGGCAAGGCTCGGGCGGTCGTCGCCAATGGTTCGCCGCGCCTATTTGCTGGGCGTTCGGGCGGTCGACCTGATGAGCGTCGGTGTTTACGGCCTGATGATTTACCGGCTGGAGTGGCCCCGGGTCGTCCGCTCCTGGTTTGGTCAGGGTGACCCGATCCTGATCGACGACGCATTGATTCTGGCCCCCTTCCTGATCGCGCAGGTAACCGGCTGGTACGGGGTTTATGTCGCCGAGCGCGCCCTGAGGCCGTCACGCGGGCCGACCGGTCCGGGACGTTATCTCTGGCTCAAGGCGAGGCAGTCGATGGGGATGATCCTCCCCGTCGCCGGTCTCTTCGCGCTGGGATCCGACCTGGTTCATCGCCGCTGGCCCGAGACGCAAGGAAGCGCCTGGGATCAGCCGGTCAGCCTGGTCGTGATGGGGGCGATGGTCCTGATTCTGGCCCCGGCGTTTGTCCGGCTCGCCTGGCCGACCCGTTCGCTTCCGACTGGCCCCCTGCGCGATCGCCTGGAGCGCCTGGCCGTTCGGGTCGGCTTCCGTTGCACGGATATTCTCGTCTGGGATACGAATCAGGTCATTGTCAACGCCGGGGTGACCGGCTCCTTGCCCTGGTTTCGGTACGTGCTCTTGACCGACGCTCTCGTGGAAAACCTGAGCCCGCATGAGGTTGCAGCGGTTTTTGGTCACGAGATCGGCCACATCGCGCACCGGCACCTTGTCTATTTCGGGTTCTTCATCCTGGGAAGCGTCGGCGTCCTGACACTTGGCGAGCACGCGGTCGGACCGCTGGTCCGGTTGCTCCCCGCGTCCCTGACAACGATCTCGGAGTCGCCCGCCTGGTTGTCGTGGCTGGGGGGAGACTCGATTCCGGCGACCCTGGTAAAGACGGGAGTCGCCCTGCTGGCGATGGGCTTGTACTTCCTCTTCGCCTTTGGCTTCGTTTCCCGACGATTCGAGCGCCAGGCCGACGTCTTCGGCTGTCGGGTGGTCTCGTGCGGACTCGTCGACTGCCCGCCCCACGCCGATCTCGACGGCCAGGAGGGCGTCACGACCGGCCCGGCCTCGGTGCCGCTCTGCCCTGTCGGTATCCGGATCTTCACGAACGCGCTATCGAGCGTGGCGATGCTCAATGGAATGCGGCCGACAGCCTGGTCCTGGCGACACGGAAGCATCGTCCGTCGGATCGACTTTCTCGAACATCTGGTCGGTCGTCCCGAGGCCGAGACCCGTTTTCAGACCGAGATCAACCGGATGCGCCGGGTCCTGGCCGCCCTGCTGGTCACAACCGTCCTGGCCCTGGCGGCGGCGGCGACCGGATACCTGAACTGATTATGACTAATTCTACTGTCTCCGGGGGAATATGGACGTTACTGTCTTTGAGTTAACGGCTTATGGATTCGTCGAATCCTAGCCTCCAACGAACTTCAGTGTGAGCGGTGAAACGGCTGAGATTCGGGAAATCCTGAGAATTCCCTGATATCTTCGGAAACCGATGGCCCCCTCGGAGCCCGTCAACTCATTACTCGCCCCATTCGCCTCGCTATGCAAGTTGTTCCTGCAAAACAAGTTCAATCCTTCAGTAGCCTCAGACAGTAGAACTAAGAAACTATTTTAAAAGCCATCTTGTACGCGGCTGGCCCCTTGGTTTCTCATGTCGAGACCAAGGAGGCTAAGCGATGGGACGGAAGAAGAAGACAGTCAAGCCCCTCGAAACGATCTGGGAAGTCTCCGATGAACTTTGGGCGAAAATCGAGCCGGTCTTGCTGGAAGACGCACCGCCGCCGCCCCCGGCCAAAGGGGGGAGGAAGCGGACCGACTGGCGGCAGGCATTCAACGGGATCATCTTTCGGTTGCGGACCGGTTGCCAGTGGAACCAGTTGCCCAAGCAGTTCGGCGACGACAGCTCGGTCCACCGTTGGTTCCAGCGGTGGAACAAGAATGGCGTGATGGAAAAGGGCTGGGCCGTGATGGTCGCCGGTTGTGAGGAACTCGACGGCGTCCACTGGGAGTGGCAGCGTGCCGACGGCGCCATGGGAAAGGCCCGGTTCGGCGGGGACAAGGTCGGCCCGAACCCAACGGATCGCGGCAAAAATGGCACGAAACGCAGCGTCATCGTCGACGAAGAAGGTGGCCCGTTGAGTGCGGTGATCGCCGGTGCGAATGTCCATGACACCAAGCTCCTGGCGGAGACCATCGCGTCGATCGTGGTGGAGCGTCCGGTAGTGACGCAAGAAAAGGCTACGACAATCCGACCGGGCGCGAGGCGGCCGCCGCGAAGGGCTACACGCCCCACATCCGCCGGATCGGGGAAAAGAAGGCGGTGAAGCGCGGGAAAAAAAGCACAAGCCGAGGCGATGGGTCGTGGAGCGGACGCATTCCTGGCTCTCCAAGTGCCGGGCGATCCTGGTGCGGTACGACAAGAATTCGTTCAATTACCTGGGTTTGATTCAACTTGCATGTGGTTTGCCGTGGTATCGAAGGCTTCATCGGTTGGGAAACGCCGCCTAGTTTTGAGATGGTTTCTTAATACAATCAGTTTACGATGATCAACCGACCATCCGCCTCTCACAAAAGGGATAGGCGGCAAAGATGACCGGCAGTGCGTGAACCCGTTATCATCGGTTGCTCGGCCAGTCTGGCATTGCCTTTTTTCGAACCTTGGCCAAGAATGCCGCCGCCTTGGCCTGGCCGACCCTGGAGGGGTGACCGGTCGGGAAGAAACGAGGCACCCCGGTAACCACGGATGGACGGGGAAGAATGGCTGGCATGGAGGCGACGGCCGATGGCACGCTGGTTCGTGGACCGACAGCCGCAGCAGGGAATTCCCTCGGTCAGCCTGCGGCGTTTGATTCCAGAAGCCCGGTTCGTCGGCTGTGAAGACTTCGAGGTCTCCGGCTGCACGGCCGATAGCCGAAGGCTCGATCCCGGCCAGGTCTTCGTCGCCGTCCGAGGCGACCGCCACGACGGCCACGCGTTCATCCCCCAGGCGATGGACCGAGGCGCCGCCGGTGTCGTTGTCGAGCGTCCCGTGCCCGAGGCCGGGCGGCTCCAGATTGTCGTTCCCGACTCAAGAGCGGCGCTCGCCCGGCTCTGCCAGGCGCTGGCCGGCGATCCGTCCGAGCAGATGCTCACCCTGGGCGTCACCGGCTCGCGCGGTCGAACCGTGACCGCCCTTTTCCTCCGCGCGATCTTCGAGGCGGCCGGCGGTCGTTACGGCCTCGTCGGACGCCTTGGCTGGTCGGACGGTGTCTCGACCCGACCCGTCGGCGCGGGCGTCCCCGGCGCCGAGGGCCTTGCCGGAATGCTCGCCGGAATGGTCGATCGCGGCTGCGCCGGGGCCATCCTCGAATTCGACCCCGAGGCGCTCCGGAGACGTCGGGTCGAGGGGATCTCCTTTGACGCGGCCGTTGTCAGCGACATCGACGCCGGACCCCGATCATCACCCGAGGCGGTTTTTGCCCGACGCGCGGCGATGGCCCGGCTCTTTCGCGGTGTCGTTCCCGGCGGCGCCGCGGTGGTCAACGCCGATGACTCCCAGGCTGAACTCCTGGGCGCCGTGAACCTCGACGCGCGCCGGGTCTCCTTCGGTCTCAACGCCGGGGCCGACGTCACCGGTCGGGTCGACCGGCTCGACCGGACCGGAACGCGGTTCCGACTCCTCGGGTTCGATCGCGAGGCGACCGTTGACCTCCGCTTGCTCGGCCCTTCGAGCGTCTCGCAGGCGCTTGCGGCATCGGCCGTGGCCTGGTCGCGCGGAATCAGCGTGGAAGCCGTCAAGGCCGGTCTTGAATCGGTTCTGGCGGTCCCCGGCCGACTTGACGCCATTGATGAAGGTCAGGGGTTTGACGTCCGAATCGACCAGGCCCGCGACGCCGCCGAGTTGTTCGAGGCCCTTTCCTGCCTCCGAGCCACCACCCCCGGCCGGATTCACTGCGTCTTTGGCGCCGAGGGCCACCAGGGGGTCGATCCCCGCGCCGGTCGCCTCGCCCTTGCCGCCGCGGCCGAGGCAGGCGCCGACCGCCTCACGATCACGACCGACAACCCCCGTTCTGAAGATCCCGACCGGATCGTTGATGACCTCCTCGACGGCCTGACCAGCCCCGGCCGAGCCCGGATCGAGCCTGACCGACGCCTCGCGATCGAGGCCGCGCTTGTCGACGCTCAACCGGGCGACTCTGTCCTGATCGCCGGTAAAGGGCGTCAAACATTCCAGATCTTTTCCGACCGCGCTCTCCCTTTTGACGACGCCTCCGTCGCCCGGTCCTGGCTCCGCGCCCGCAAAACCTCAATGCGGCGCACGTCCGCCTGAGATAAAACTCATCGACAATGGCCGATCCTGGATTTGTCGGACATCGGTCCTCGGCCTTCCGTCAAGCCGTGCTTCTTGGGCGGAAGCGTTTGGTCAGGACCCGGTCAAGCTGATCGGGAATTTCCAGGCCGACCGTGTAAAGCATGTGATTGAGATCGGCCGGGTCATCGAAGTTGAACTGCTGGGCGTTCGGGGCGTGCCAGAAGATGTATTTCACCGAGGACCGGAAATCCAGGTAAGCGATCACGGCGCTGGCGTCGGTGAAGATCCAGACGGCAATGACCGGCTTGCTTCCCGACTTGCCCGCGCGCATCGACGGCGTGAGCATCTCAATCTGCTTGTTCTGCATCCCCTGCAAGGCGACCTGCCCGGCCGAGTTGCTTCGAACCGAGGCGATCACCGTCAGCCGATATGGCCCGACGGGAACATGCCGATGTCCGGCCGAGCCGGGCTTGCCCCCCTTGGTCATGGCGGCGAACGCGTCGCGCCAGAGGTCGTGGAGCTCGGCCTGAGTGAACCGATAAGGATCGAGAGCGGCCAACGATGTTAACGTGGGGTCGCGCGGGGCGTCGTCGGCAAGTTCCTTCAGGCTAAGGCTCGGGCCAATGCTGGAAGAGAGGCGATCGTCCCCTTCGGCCTGAGCCGTCGCGGGCTCGTCGTCGCCGATCCGGGGGTCGTCGATGAACCCGAGCAAGTCGTCTTCCAGCTCCTCGGCGACCTTCACGGGGACCGCGCGGACCATCATCCGATCGAGCTTGACGCCGGCATCGGGAACGCGGAGAACTCGGTCGCAGAGGTAGTCCCAGATGGCCTCTTGCTTGGGGCGAAACTCGCGCTGCCAGCGGGAACGCTCGATCAGCGGGTACACCACCTCGGGCCAGAGGTCGATGCTGGCCGGATCGCGGTGGGCGTTCTTCGTGGCGTAGCGAAGGACCGCCTCGCGAAACTCGGGGTTCTCGCGCCAGACCTCGGCCACGCGGTTCCATCGGCCGACGAGCGCATCGTCAACGTCGTTCCGCGCCGGGGCGATCTTGCGGAGATCGTCGAGGGTTTGCGGGATCAGGCCGGGGTTCAGCACCCCTCGCTTGTCGAGCATCGCCTTGCGGGCGTGGCTGCTGGCGTCCTGGAGGAGCTTGCGAGCCTGCCGCAGGTTCTTCCGTTTGGCCGGCGTGTTCCGGCTCGCCAGATACTTCATGACGACGACCGGATTGAGCGCCGCGCGAACCTCGGCGAGCGAGTCGAGCAGCTTCGCGGCCTGTCGGACGTTCGCCCCGGCTTCGCCCGGCCCGACCTGCATCAGCCAGGTCATCGCCAGTAAAAGCCGCGCGCGGTCGGCGTTTCGAGGATCGAGCGGCCTTCGCAAGAAGATCCCCTGCCGCCTCGATCCGCCCAGAAAATACGCGAGGTAATGACCGCAGAGATAGCGCTCGTCGGCCGAGAGAATCATCGGCTCGCTGAGAACCGTCTCCAGCATCTCCTTCGCCAGCGGCGAGGCCACCCGAGCCGTCGTCGAGACTGGCGTCGGCGCGGGTTTCGGGGCCTGGGTCGCGGACGATTCCACCGTCGGCGCAGGCGAAGCCGGGGCCACTCTCGTCGGCGTCCCGGCCAGTCCCGCAAGGGCTCCCGTCAAGCCTTCCGTCGGCGGCAACTCAGCCACCTGCGACAACGTGACCGTTGGCGATGCTCCAACGCCCGCCCGACGAATTCTTTCCTGCTCGGCCTCCTCCAGCAACGCCGAGGCGACAACCGCCCCCGAAACTGGCCGTTCCTCGGGATTCTTGGCCAGGAGCGAGAGAATCAGGGCCTCAAGCGCTGGCGAGACCTCGGGATTCTTGGAACGCGGCGAGGGGATCGTGCCGTTCACGTGCTGGCCGAGAATGGCCATCGGCTGGCCGTTAAAGGGAACCGCCCCAGTGGCACACTCGTAGATCATGATCCCCAGCGAATAGAGATCGGTCCGGTGATCGAGCCGCTTGCCCCTGGCCTGTTCGGGGCTCATGTATTGCGGCGTCCCGCGGACCGTCCCTGTCTCCTCGACCGCCTCGGCCATCATCGAGAGGCCGAAGTCGGAAAGCTTCGCCTGATCGGCCGCCGTCAAGAGGACGTTCGCCGGCTTGACGTCGCGGTGAATCACCCCTTGATGGTGCGCATAGTCGAGCGCCGAGGCCACCTGAGCGTTGATCCGCAGACGCTCGCCGAGCGGCAACTGCCTCCAACGCTTCGAAAAGCTCGTGCCGTCGACCTCTTCCATGACGAGGAAGTAGCCCCCCTCGGCCTCGCCGAAGTCGTACAGGCGAACGACGTTTTCATGGAGCAACCTGGCGAGGATCTGCGCTTCGAGCCGGATCTTCTTGCCGACTTCCTCGGTGCCGTGCTCCTTCAAAACCTTGATCGCCACGCTGCGCTGAAGGATCTGGTCGGTCGCCCGATAAACAGCGCCCATCCCCCCCCGGCCGAGTTCTTTATCGAGGACGAATCTCTGGTTGAGCGTCGCGCCGATGCCGATCACCGAGTGGTTCCCCCAATGCTTTTCGAGCCGCCTCCCATCGATCGATGACCATCATAAGTGCTTTTCCAACCTAACACAACGCTCAGCCGGACCCAAGAAATCGTCGTTTAACCTCGTTCCGCCTCCCGAAATCTGTGGCGGATGTCCAACAATCGCTCTACACTTCAGGCTCACTGTCCCGTCACGACTCCGAACGATCGCTTTCTCTGACCCGGAGGCCGTCGCCATGTCGACTCTTGAGACTCGCCGCGAGTTCACGCGCCAGGCGCTTCAATCGTTGACGGCGCTCGCCTTGTTTGAAGGCTTGGCCGCGCATCGGCTCTTTGGCAAGGACGTTCAGCCGATCATTGACGCCTGGTTCCGCGACCTGAACGCGATCAGTCGCGACGTGGCCGACCACAAGGTCAAGGATGTCGCCTTTCAGGAGTCGCTCGAATCGCTCTATCGCCGGGTGGACCTCCCCGCCCTGCTGAAGACGCTTGACTTCGACCGCCTTGCCTCGACGGTGACTTACCCGGCCCTTGGCGCCCGGAGCCTCTCGGTTGACCTTCCGAACGTCTCCGGCCTGCCGACGTCTCAGGTCTTCGGCCGGCAGATTTTCGCGATGGGCAAGGGACGATCGATCGTTCCCCACGGCCACGACAACATGGCGACCGGCTTCCTCGTCCTCAGCGGGACCCTCCGCGGCCGCCACTACGACCGCGTCGAGGACCACGCCGACCACTATTTGATCCGCCCGACTCTCGACCGCGGCTTCTCCCCCGGCGAGTTCTCCACGATCTCCGACCACAAGGACAACGTCCACTGGTTCCAGAGCGAGACCGACCACGCCTTCGTCTTCAACATCCACGTCACCAACACCAACCCCGAAAACCCCAAGAAACCCGGCCGCGTCTACGTCGACCCGATGGGAGAGAAGGTCTCGGGAGGATTGATCAAGGCACCAAAGATCACTTACGGAAAGGCGAACCAGTTGTACGGCTGATCGCCGAAACCAAGGCAAATGGGGGTTCAGGATCGACTGCCGAGACCCATTTTGCTTGCCGCCCACTGACTCGATGGGTCCGGTTAGGCAGGCCACAAGGCGGCTTGCCTCTTGGTAGTGACTTTTTTGTTCTAAGGAAAGACGGTACGCTGAGAGAGGGTTCCGACGATAAACTCATTGGAAGGGCGTTTGCCGGAAAAGCAGGGAACCAAAATTCCTGCTCAGGGGAACTTATGCCTGGTCAGGATATTTATAATATCGTTGTCTTGGGTGCGATGAATCCGAGAATTCATCATCCATCCTGGTATCAGCTTGTAAACCTTATTACAAAAGAGGAGGCCGAGGCGGCTTTATCGTCTCCATTGACGTTTGGAATCCCCGGCCTCGCCCAGATCCAAATTCCCTCATTGCCGTTGACCATCTCTTGCCAAGAGCAGAGATGGGAGATCTACACGGACAAAAAGGTGAACTTGGAACGCATGCAGAACATAACCTGGAAGGTATTCGATGACCTTCTGTCACATACTCCTGTGAACGTCCTCGGTCTCAATTTTAATCATTCCCGCTCAACACTTTGCCCTGACGTACCCAAGTTGCTCGCACACCAAACGGTCACTATGGGTATTGGTTTGAGTAGTGATTCGGCTTCAGAGGCGGCCATTACCCTGCGGCGGACATTCGGTGATCACAGGTCCGTGGTCGTAGTCCAACCATCCCTTGCTGGTAGGGAAAGTGTCTCGGTTTCATGCAACTATGAATACCCGGTCGGAGCGGCGGGAGGCGGTTTTTTCAGCCTGAAAGACAAGATGACAGAGAGAATCGGCCAATCGTTGAAGGGGGCAGAAGAGCAGACGGATCTCATTGTCCGTGCGATCAATGAGAAGGGGAAGGGATAAGAATATGGCGGTTGCAACGGAAACATGGAATACAGCGAATCCTCTCACTCGGTTTGCGTCCCGTTCGTGGATCTCAAGCCAGACTGCGCGAAATGGGCTTGCTGCGGTCGCACTCACCATGCCTCCATGTTTGTTCGGAGCCGTCGGTGGAGTTCAATCAACTAATGGTGAAGGCGAGTGCTCGGTGTCGCAGACAAACATTCCAGTAAACACGATGTTAGGAACCACTTCTTGCGGGTTCGACAGACATTCGATTTTAGCTCAACTGGATCGATTGAAGGACTTGCCGAAAGGTTGGAACGGTTACGGTGCCCAGAAGATCGATGAGATTACAATCGAAGCGGCAATGCAGTTCGTAAACGACATTCCGAAAGACGCTATCGCGACACCACTAGTCGTGCCGATGACAGGGGGACGACTTCAATTCGAATGGCACCGTGGCAATCGGTCCCTGCAATTTGAGTTCAAAGACCCCAGACGCATCCAATATCTCAAAGCCGACGACGATGTGGGGATTGAAGAGGAAAGTTCTCTCTTTGTGTGGCAGGCATACGAAATCCTAAGGCTTCTTCACTGGTTCTCAGCGGAGTGAGTGGATGTTAGGACAGGAACCGTTCGGGCAGGTTTTGGATGATTCCGAGGATGTATATCGAGCGATTCTTTATCCTTGGCAATGGGCTACAGACCAGAATCGGCCGACTTCGACCTACTTTGAGGAGGAAATTTTCTCTGTTGAAATTAAGTCTAGAACGAGCCCTGAGGATACCGCTTCACGCAAAAACATGGTTACAAACATAATTGAATTTAATTGCGGTTTTGCACGAAACCTCGGCTATGATACACGGGACGAGAGAGACCAAATAGCACCCAACAACGAAGCACATGCTCACGTTTATTTCCCGAAAAGTATTGAGGGGAGAAAAGCGAAAGCAAGGCGAATGGCAATACAGTGCAAGATTGTAATGTTTAACAAGGTCGTGGCAGACGAAATGAGAATTAGGTTGCAGTCGGCCTCTGCTCCAGAATAGGTCGCCTTGAGCCATCTCATTCAATGAGGGGGAATTGGAAGCGAATCGGTGCCAGTTTCACTATTCAAACCTCCATCAAACTGTAAATTGCTTCCAGAGCGAGAGTACCATCCTTCAATCTCAGGTATTCCCGGCGTCTCTACCAATTTTCGCTTTCGCAATTCTTTTGCCTCCATTTCGCGCTTCATTCTCATCACCCCTGGGACAAAATCGTCCCCTCTTCTCCGTACCCAAGAACCCCCGCCCAGAGCCTTTCATAGGCGAGGACGGCGCGGGCCGGTGAGAATTCGGCCTCGGCGCGGGAGCGGGCGGCTTGGCCGAAATGGAGGAGGCGGGCGGGGTCGGACGCCGCATCGGCAAGGGCAAGGGCCAGGGAGATCGGGTCGGCCGGGGGGACAAGCCAGCCGGTGGAACCGGGGATGATCAGGTCAACACTCCCCTCGACGGCTGTCGCAATAGATGCCCGACGCGCCGCCATCGCTTCAAGGACGGCGTTCGGCATCCCCTCCCAGAGCGACGGCAAGACCAGGACGTCGGCCGCCTTCAAGAGGCCCGGAACGTCGCCCCTCGGGCCGAGAGGATGCACCCGACCCGCCAGGCCCGGCGACCCCGCGACCCGGCCATCAACCCATGATCGCAAAGGACCAATCCCGGCCATCGCCAGATGAAAGCAACTGTCCGTTCTGCTTACGCTCTCGAAGGCGTCCAGGAGAACGTTAATCCCCTTCTGGACGTGGAAAATACTTGGTGTCAATTCATATTTCGCTGGCGCAGATGTTTTATAGACAATCCTGCCTTGCCGATTCGGATCAAATCATCACATGTTATTTATGAATTAGTTGTTAATGCCCGAATTATAAAAAAGTTCGAACGATTTCACTTCGCGAGCTTGGCACCGTGCCGAGCGTTACGGCAGTCTGACAGCTTTCTCTAGCGTTCCTCCTTTTTGCGAGGAATATTTCAGGTTGGCCACACCTTTGCCGCGGACGAACCAGCGGACGCGGACGGTTTCGCCGCCAGAGACACCACGGTCGAGGCGGAGCGTGGCCGGGGTGTGCTCCGCGGGAGAGACCTCGCCAGTGTCGCGGTTGAGAAGGAGACCACCGGCGATGACGGTCAGGTCGGCGCCGGTGAGCGTCAGGGTATCGGGAAGGCCGATTTTGCGACGGGCGGCCTGAGCCGAGACGCTCGGCAGGCTTCGGGTGTTGCGCACCGAGGCGGTGACCGACCAGGTTTCGGGACCGAGTGGGTCGATGGTCAGGTCATCCCAGACGATTCGGGGCATCTGGTCGGCGTGGTAGGCGACGAAGGCCGCGTTGCGGTGGCAAAGCTCCTCGATCAGGAAAGGGGGCGGAATGCGCTGGGATTGCTTGACGAAGCCGCCGACCTCGATCTCGCCGTAAAGTGGATGCTTGACCGTCGTCCAGGGCACGAACCGCGAGCCGAAGGTCAGGCGATCGTCGGCGAAGAGTTGATTAACCTCGTCAGTTGCGCCCACGGCCTTTTCCAGGGTGGTTCCCTGGCTCGCGGGACGCCCGAGGAGTTGCTCGTTGTTCCAGAGCTCGTTCGTGAAGGCGAAGATGCCGAGGTGCTCGTACGCCCAGCCGACGAAGCCGCCGTGGACGTTATACAGATCCTTGTGAATGACCAGGCTCTTGTAAAAAGGGATCATCCGTTCGCCGACCCGGCCGATCTCGGCGGCGACGTGCTCGTCGGAGGGGGGATACTCGCCCTGCCTTGAGGGATGGCCGGGGCCTCGAAGGATCATGCCCGCGGCGTTGTGAAACGCCTGTACACCGGCGACGTTGGGATGATCGCGGAGAAAGCCGGCCACGGCGCGCGTCTCGGGCCAGCAGAGCGGGAAATCTCCGGCGCCGGACTGAACGTGGTCGGGCTGCCAGTCGGCCGGCCAGTTCCGATTCATGTCGTAGCCGCCGGGGGGATCTTCATTGACGAGGCCGTCGCCGTCGTTATCGATCCCCTCGTGGCCGAGAAGGTCGTACTCGCCGGTCTCGCCCGGCTTGACGGCAACGAGCAGCCTGGAGTCTTCGGGAGAAACCTTGTAGTGCCCGTGAGGGTTCTTGCGACGCATCTCGGTAATCTGGCCATCGCCGTTGAGATCGTCGTAGCCGTCCTCGTCGGCAAGGCCGTCGCGGTCGTCGTCGCGCGGGCTCTTGCCGCCTCGCGAGCTGTGGGTGGTGTTCGGGCCGTGAAACCAGAAGTCGCGGCCGTCGGGGTTCACCGTCGGAACGACGTAGAAGGCCGTCGCGTCGGTCAGGTCCTTGACGGCCTTGATCCGGCCCCGGTTCTCGGCGAGATACCAGACAAGATAAAGCGCGGCCTCGCCCCCCTGAATCTCGTTGCCGTGGATGTTGCCGTCTACGTACATCGCCGGCTTTGATCGATCGGACCCTGTCTCCAGATGATTCACGGTCAGGCACCAGAGGTCGCGCCCCTCGACACTCTTGCCAAGGCTTGTCAAGGTGAGCAGATCCGGGTGCCCCTTGACGAGCGATCGCATCGCCTCGACGAGGTCGGCGTAATCGTAAAGCCGGTTGAACGCGAGCGGGACCTTCGGCGCGGGAAAGAGCGTGTCGTCCGCCCTGGCGACGGCCACGAACCCCGCAAGTCCCACGATCACCCCGAGCCTTCGTCGCCACATCTCCGCCGACCCCTCTTGTTTCGAGACGCATTCCGTAACCGGACGCCGAGACGACCGCGTCTTTCCAGGTTAAAGCCGACCGTCCGCGAATGCGACCGGGCAGGGACCAAAGGCGAGAGGATTGGGATGGCCGATAACCAATGGCCGATGACCAAAAAATTAGCCCTTTGGGGATTGTTCCCTGTCTCCCTGTCTCTCTGTCATCGGTCATCGGTCATCGGTCATTCCGATGATGCAATCCGCCTGGGACAAACGGTTTCTTGAAAAATCGTCAGGCGTTGGGCATCGGGTGTGCGGCGTTTGGTCGGACTGATGATCGAAGTTCAGAGGTCCGACGGACTCGCATTCTTGAACCGGAGCTTTGACGTGAAGAGACGACGTGGCGATCGATTGGCCGCGGGACTGGCCATGACGCTGGCGGTGGGACTTACGCGCGGGGGGTTTGGGCAAGGGGTCGCGCCGGGCGACGTGAACGAGCTGGCGAACCAGTTGGCCGGGCGGATGCACAGGCTGATCGAGGACACGGCAACCGACCTCGGGACGTCGCCCCAGGGGCGTCAGCTCACGCAGAACGCGCGCGAGCTGGATCAGTCGGTCGACCAGTTTCGTGAGACCCTGCGCGTCAGCCCCGACCCGAACCGGGCGAGGCAGGGGTTTGCCGGGATCGACAATAGCTGGCAGTATCTTCGGGGTCAGTTCTCGCAGCCTGGAATCGTGACGCCTGTTGTGGAACGCGATGCCCATGAGGTTGACGAGGCCGACGCCCGGCTCAGGCAGGCTCTCAACCTGAATAATCCACCGCAAGGGTTTTACGGCAACGCCCCAGCCGCGCCGTTGGGGGGTGCCGAGACCGAGCGATTGGCTCATGCGCTGGTGGACCGGGCGAACGCCCTGCTCGCGGCGATTCAGGGATCAATGCCCGGCCAGGTTGGCGCGACCGTGGCCGATGAGGCTCGCCGCCTGACCGTCGCGGCCGATCAATTTCACGATGCGATTGACCCGAGCCAACCGCCCAAGGCGTTCGCCCCGGCCTTTCTGCCCGTGGACAGCAGCGCCGATCGCCTGGAGCGGTTCATCGTCAACAACAACGACGCCCCGCCGCCGGTTCAAAACGCCTGGCAGGCGTTTGCCTCGGTAGAAGTTTTGATTCATCAGAACCTCGGCCTGGCGTCGCCACAACCGGCCGTGGCCGTCAGCGCCTTGCCGTCGACGGGGGGCGGTCCGTCGCCGATCGCGGCGCTGGCCGATCAGCTTGCCGACCAGACCGCGGCGTTCGTCCAGGTCTTCGGGCCGACCGCCCGGGTTGTCCCCGAAGGGCCGGCCATGCTGGCCGACGCCCAGCAACTGACCTCGGCCGCGGCGAACTTCCGCCAGGATGCCGCGGGCAATCTTGCCCCGAACCAGCTTGCCTACGAGTTCCGCGACGTGGACGCGGTCTGGCAGCGACTTGCCCGCCGGGTGAACCGCGTCGCCCGCGGCCGGATGGGTCCGAACATCGCCCAGGTCCAGAAGCTCGGCGCCCTTTGCGACCAGATTCACCAGGCCCTCGCCATGCCCGGCTATCCCGCCGCGCTCAACGGACCTGCTTTTGAGCAGGCACCGCCTCCGCCACCGCCACCGCCAAGACCTTGAAGGCGTTGAAGCCCTCAAATTCAACGCGTTCGAGCTTTTCGAGATGCCTTGCTGGCCGGTCCGGATGGGGCGGGGGTTTCTTTTGGGAAACGGGCGGGAAGGCCGCCGATCCAGACCCCATCCCCGCATCCGGCAACGATCTGGCGGCCGTTTGCGGTGAAGGTGAGAGAGAGCACGCCTCCCGCGTCCTTGGTGTCGAATGACTCCAGCAGTTTCCCGGAGGAGAGTTCCCAGACCAGAATTCGCTGGCTAATCAGGCCAGCCGCGACCCGTCGACCGTCCGGCGAGACGGCGACGGCGTGGACCGTGCTGGAGACCCCGTCGAAATTGGCCACTTCACGCCCGGTCGCCGTCTCCCAGAGCCGAACCGAATGGTCGTCGCTGCCGCTGAGGAACCGGCGTCCGTCGGGTGTGAGGGCGATCGACCTCCAGGCTTTCTCATGCCCCTGATAGCGGACGATTTCTAACCCTGTCGTCGTGTCCCAGAGCCGGCCCAGGCTCTCGTAGTCTCCGGTCAAGAGCAATCCACCATCGGCGGAAATCGCCATGGCTTTCACGGCACTTCCCGCGACTTTGATCCGGAGGATTTCCAGGCCGGTTTTCGTATCCCAGAGCCGCGCGGTCCCGTCCTCGCTACCGCTTGCCACGACCTTGCCATTCCGCGTCAGCGCGAGGACGTAAATCGCTCCCGTGTGCCCGCGGAACTGACCGATGACCTTGCCGTTCTCGGTGTCCCACAGGTAGATCAGCTTGTCTTCGCTGGCTGCCAGTGCCCGGCGGCCATCGGGCAGAAAGGTGACGGCGTAGGACCCGCCGAAGACATTCAGTTTGTGCAACTCCCGGCCGGTTGCGAAATCCCAGACCCGGACCGTCTGATCCTTATCACCGCTTCCGGTAAGCAGCTTCGTACCGTTTGGCGAAAGGTCGACGCTCCATACCCAGTCCGTGTGTCCCCTGATTCGTCGGATCTCGCCAACGGGCTGTTCGGCCTTCCCGAGCAGGTCCTGCGCACGAACGCTCCTCAGGCTCATCAGGCCGAGCAAGACGAGAATCGCCATCGCCAGGGGCCGCCTTCGCCTCGATCGGTGCGCCCGCGTGCCAATTTTCCCCTGTGATATCGTGAAAGGCATGTGATGCTCATTAGTGATGATATGGCGGGAGATTCTAATTTGACAGACCTGCCCCAGAACGTCAAGCAAGAACCCTACGCCGTGGACATGCCGGAGTGCCCCAGTCGACCGGTGCCCTTCCGCGATCAGATTCACCAGGCCCTCGCCATGCCCGGCTATCCCGCCACTCCCTGGGCCGTGAGGTTCGGATGGGGTAAACTTTTCATGAAACCGCGTTGCGGGTGCCTTTTCGGCGTCGCCCGCTCACCATTCCCAGTCGATCCGATAAACCTGCTGCGGGAGGGGCCGGAGGATTTCCCAGAATAGATAATTTCCGCCGGCGCCTTCGATGACAAGCTGTTCCCCATCGTAAGGACGAATGCCCTGACCATCGAGGTCGGCGATGCGGAGTCGGTGTTGTTTTAATGGACGGTTGGAAGGGAAGATAACGAGAAGGGAAATTTTATGCGGTCGGTCGCGGACCATCGCGCCGACCCATCGCTTGTCTGGGCCTTCATAATCGGCGTCCCAGAGGGTTCTACGCGTAACGACTTCGAATTCCTGGTCGACGGCGATCTCGGAGACATCAAGAACGAATTGACGGACCTTCATGCGCAGGCCGCCGACAAGACCGGGCGTTTGTTCCGCGAATTCGCGAAGGCGGGAGATGTGCGACTCGTAAGCAAAAAAGATGTCATACCCGGTGGTACGCGATTCGTCCCGGAATTCCTCGACGGGCTTTAACTTCCTGATCCGTCGTCTCGAAAGACAGGTGACGGGGCTGACGAGTTTTGCCGATCGGTCTCGTGGCAGGGGTTTCCATGACTGAAAGTCATAGACTTCCATCCTTTCGACCGTTTCAAATGCGGATGGATCGGGGGGTGTGAGCGCGGGGACCATTTGACGTGATGGATGAGGTTTGTCCACAACCGCCAGCGGACGAGCTCGATATTGCGCGACCAGGTGGTCGGTCTCCTCGCGGCGGAGGTGGGCATAAGGATCGACCCGCAGATAAACGGCCCAGTAGATCGAGCCAAGACACGCGGCCGTCGCGCACGCCAAGAGGACGAGGTCAGGCGCCCTGAACCGACGTCGAAGCCTGGACGTCGTCCTTCCAAAAAGGGAAGGAGCGCGGGCCTCGACGGATTCGCCGGCAAGCCATCGTCCCAGATCGGCGGCAAGGTCGGATGCGGACTGATAACGTCGGCTCACGTCCTTGCGCAGACAACGGTAAACGATGGCTTCAAGTTCGGCCGAGATGGTGGGATCGACCTCCCTGAGACGCCGGGGCTCATCCTCAACGACCTGCCGCAACATCTCCATCAACGCCCCCGACTGGAACGGCGGGTGCCCGGTAAGCAAGGTGTAAAGCACGCCTCCGAGAGCGTAAATGTCTGACGCCGGCCCAACCATGCTGGTGTCGCCGTTGGCCTGCTCGGGCGCCATGTAGCTGGGAGTGCCAAGCAGATAACCCGGCGCTGTCAGTCCCGCCGTCCCGTTGAGTTCCTTGGCCAGTCCGAAGTCGGTGATCTTGGGTTGACCGTCCGTACCAATCAAAATGTTGTCGGGCTTCAGATCCCGATGGACGACACCCCCCGCGTGCGCAACGGCCAGGGCCTCGGCCACGCACTTAACAATCCGCGCGGCCTCCGCGGACTCTAATGGGCCGTGCTTGATGTGCGCCTGAAGACTCCCTCCTTCGACCAGTTCCATGGAGAAATAATGCTGTCCCTCGCGCTCGCCGACCTCGTAAATCGTCACGATTCCCGGGTGCTTCAAGCCCGCCGCCGCATGAGCTTCACTCAGAAATCGTTTCACGGCTTCCTCGGAAGCGAACTCACCCGCCATGATTCGTTTCAGGGCAACCGTCCGGCCAAGTCGCACATGCCTTGCCCGAAATACCACACCCATCGCACCCCGGGCGATCTCTCCGAGAATCTCATAGTCTCCAAACTGGATTGAGGGAAAGAAGGTCGGGCAGGCTAAGGGAGGTTGACTCGCGGCCGAACCTTTCGTGACAATCAACGTCTCCAACGGCTTTTCCGGTGAACTGGGCACAATTCCGCCAGCCTCTTCCTGTCCGCCGATTTTTTGCCCGTTCATCGTGCGAACCCCTTACTCGACAAGTTCAGAATCTCGTTTGCGAATCCACTTGACGAAACCATGAAAGGCACTCATCGTGTCGCGATTGAGAAGCAACACCAGATGCCAAACATGATTCATGATAATGAAATATCAAGGAATTTAAAATTTCCCTTTATCGATTGGCATAAAAAGACATAACCGCCGATTATAAGCTTAAGACCCTGATAACAGGGAGAAAATCTTCAAGGTTTTCCAGGGGTAGACAACCCGCACCGGACACGTGTATACTAAGAGGCCGAGACTCACCCGGTCCGCTTGGTGACCATTGGCGCGAGGACGTAAGAGCACGCTAGGCAAACGATTACCAAGGGTTTACCACGGATGGCCACGACGGACATCGTGATCCGAGGCGCTCGCGAACATAACCTGCGCGACGTCTCGCTCAACCTGCCACGCGGCGCACTCATCTGCTTCACGGGCGTCAGCGGATCGGGAAAAAGCTCGCTGGCGTTTGACACCCTCTATGCCGAGGGGCAAAGGCGGTACGTCGAAAGCCTGTCCAGCTACGCCAGGCAGTTCCTCGGCCAGATGCCCAAGCCGCAGGTGGACAGGATCGATGGCCTCAGCCCGTCGATCTCGATCCAGCAGAAGACCGGCGGGCGCAATCCCAGGTCGACCGTCGGCACGATTACCGAGATCAATGATTACCTGCGCGTGCTCTTTGCTCGGGTCGGTCAGGGACATTGTCCCAACTGCGACAGGCCAGTCGCCGCGCAAACGAGAGAGCAGATTGTCGCCCGGGTGATGGCGCTGCCCGACGGAACGGCCTATTCCATCCTGGCGCCGGTCATTCGAGGCCAGAAGGGGGAGTATAAAGACCTCTTCGCGGACCTTTCGCGGTCGGGATACGTCCGGGCTCGCGTCGACGGCAAGGTCGTCGCCCTCTCGGACAACCTGGCGCTCGACCGCCAGATCAAGCATAATATCGAGGTCGTCATTGACCGCCTCAAGGCCGGCTCGAACGTCAGGCCGAGACTCTCCGAGGCGATCGAGGGGGCCTTGAAGCTCGGCGAGGGGACCGTGATCGTCGCGCCCGAGGGAGGCGCTGACCTGTTGCTCTCGTCGCACTACGCCTGCGCCGCCTGCGGCCTGAGCTTTGACCCGCCCAGCCCGCAACTCTTCAGCTTTAACAGCCCGCAAGGGATGTGTCCGGGCTGCGACGGCCTGGGCGTGCGCCATGATTTTGACCCGGCCTTGCTCGTTCCCGACCCGACGCTCTCGGTCTGGCTCGGCGCGATCGCGCCGATCGGCCCGGTCAAGGAGATGGGCAAGTGGCGTCGGCATATCTTCGCCGGGGTCGCCTCGAATCTTGAAGCGTCAACGGGGGGTCCGCCGAAGGGATCGATGCTCAAAGGGGCCTGGAAAGACCTCGCCCCCGAATGGCAAGACGCCTGGCTGAACGGAACGCGAGACCGCGTGATCGTCCATCACTGGAAGAATCGGGGCAAGGGGTGGACGCACGCCGAGACCTGGGACGGCGTCGCGACCGACCTCATGGCCAGGTTCCGGGCCGCTCAGGCCGGACCAACCCGGGCCAGGCTTGAACCGTATATGCGGAGCATGCCCTGTCCCGACTGTCAGGGTGCCCGGCTCAATCCTCGGGCACGCGCGGTTCGCGTCGGCGGCAAGACGCTCGTTGAACTCGGGTCGATGCCGATCGGCCGGGTCGGCCGGTTCTTTGACGACCTCGCCGGTCAAGGAGCGGCCGACCTCGAACCCATCGACCGGGCCGAGCCGCTTGACCCGCTCTCGCGAACGATCGCCGAGGAGTTGCTCAAGGAGATTCGCGGCCGGCTCGGATTTTTGACGAACGTCGGTCTCCATTACCTGGCCCTCGATCGCTCGGCGCCGACACTTTCGGGCGGCGAGGCCCAGCGGATTCGCCTGGCAAGTCAGGTCGGCGCGGGGCTTGTTGGCGTTCTCTATATTCTGGACGAACCTTCGATCGGGTTGCATCCCCGCGACAACGACCGTCTCATTGCGACCTTGCAGCGCCTTCGCGACGTGGGCAACACGGTCATCGTCGTCGAGCACGACGAGGACACGATGCGGGCGGCCGACCACCTGGTGGACTTCGGCCCAGGGCCTGGTGTCAAAGGGGGCGAGGTTGTCGCCGAGGGGCCTCTGGCAACCCTCGCCGAGGCGCCGGGAAGCCTGACCGGTCAGTATCTCTCGGGCCGGAAGGCGATCGCCGTACCGAAGGAGTCAGAGCGGAAGGCACCCGATGGCCGGGTGCTCAAGGTGGTCGGGGCCAGGCAGAACAACCTGAAGAACGTGGATGTTTCGATCCCGCTCGGCCTCTTCGTCTGCGTGACGGGGGTGAGCGGCTCGGGAAAAAGCTCGCTCGTGGGGGATATTCTCCGCGAAGCCCTCACACGCGACCTGAACGGGGCGATCACCGAGCCGGGCTTGCACGATCGAATCGAGGGGCTTGACTATCTCGACAAGGTGATTGACATCGATCAGTCGCCGATCGGCCGGACCCCGCGCTCGAATCCGGCGACTTATATCAAGCTTTTCGACGAGATCCGCGACCTATATACCAAGCTGCCCGACTCAAAGGCGCGTGGCTACAAGGCGGGTCGGTTCAGCTTCAACGTCAGCGGCGGCCGTTGCGAAGCCTGTCAAGGGAACGGTTCGAACCGCCTGGAAATGGACTTCCTCGCCGACGTCTGGGTGACCTGTCCCGTCTGCGAGGGCAAGCGGTTCAACCGCGAGACCCTGCACGTCCGGTTCAAGGGCAAGAGTATCAGCGACGTTCTGGAGATGGACGTTCAGGAGGCGCTCGAACACTTCGCGAATGTGCCCAAGATCTCCCTGATGCTTCAAACCTTGCACGATGTCGGCCTTGATTATTTGAAGCTCGGCCAACCCTCGCCAACGCTTTCGGGCGGCGAGGCTCAGCGGATCAAGCTGGCTCGCGAGCTGGTCCGGCGAGGGACAGGCAAGACCCTTTATATCCTCGACGAGCCGACGACCGGCCTGCACTTTGACGACGTCCGCAAGCTGCTGGAAGTGCTTCACGGGTTCACGGCGCTCGGGAACACGGTCGTTGTCATCGAGCACAACCTTGACGTCGTGAAGACAGCCGACTGGGTGATCGACCTCGGTCCCGAAGGGGGTTCCGGCGGCGGCCGGATCGTCGCCGAGGGAAGGCCCGAAACCGTGGCCGCCTGCCCGGCAAGCCACACCGGCGCCGCTCTGAAACGCGTTCTCGAAGGAATCCGGCCGGTCGCCTCGAATGGCAAGGCCAAGGCAAAACCGAAACGGCGGAAGTCGTCCGAAGAAGGGCTGAACGCGATCTCGGTTCGAGGGGCGAGGCAGCATAATCTCAAGGGGGTCGACGTCGATATCCCTCGGCACAAGATGACCGTCTGTAGCGGGCCGAGCGGGTCGGGCAAGAGCAGCCTTGCCATCGACACGCTTTATGCCGAGGGGCAAAGGCGGTACGTCGAGAGCCTGTCCAGCTACGCCCGCCAGTTCCTCGCCCCCTTGCAAAAGCCGAAAGTGGAACGGATCAGCGGCCTCTCGCCGGCTGTCAGCATCGAACAGAAGACGACCTCCAAGAGCCCGAGGTCGACCGTCGGCACGGTCACCGAAATTCATGATTATCTGCGCATTCTTTTCGCCAGGCTCGGCCAGCCGTATTGCCCGGCCTGTGGACTGAAGATCGGCACGCAGTCGGCCGATGAGATCGTCGAGAAGATTCTCCATCTTCCCGAGGGGTCGAAGGTTTACATCATGGCCCCGGTCGAGCGCAAGGACGGGGAAACCTATGACACCCTCTGGGACGACCTTCGCGGGTCGGGGTTCAGTCGGGTCCGGGTCGACGGCCGGTCGGTCAGTCTCGACGATCCGCCGAAGCTCAGCCACCGTCGCAAGCACCGGGTTGAGGTCGTCGTTGACCGCGCTGTCGTCCGCCGGTCGACCCGGTCGAGGCTGGCCGACTCGGTCGAGGCCGCGCTCGACCTGGGCAAAGGCGTGGTCCTGGTCGCCCTCAACGGAGCCGAGGCCGACGAGCCGCAATGGCCCGTGGATCGTTATAGTCAGCATCGCTCGTGCGACGGCTGCGGTCGGAGTTTTGAGGAACTCTCGCCGCATCACTTCTCGTTCAACAGCCCGCTCGGCTGGTGCCCTGTCTGCGAAGGGCTGGGCACGCAGCACGGGGCCAACCCCGCCGTGCTCGTTCCCGATGGCAAACGGTCGATTCGAGGCGGGGCGGTCGTCGTCTGGCCCGCCTTCGAGACCAATCCGGCGTTCGCCCGGATGATCGAAACGATCTGCTCCGCGATCGGGATCGACCCCGACCGCGCTTTTGATGAACTGGAAGGCCGGCACCGCCGGGCCATTCTTCACGGCACCGGAGACACCTGGTTCGCCGCTCCGGCCTCGAAGGATCAACCTGGTTTTTCGTTCCAGTACAAGGGGCTCTTTCCGGCGATCGAAGAGGCGGCGCGGGTCTCGTATGTTTATCGGTTCAAGCTTCAGGGGATGGTCGACGACGTCCCCTGCGCCGCCTGCATGGGGGCAAGGCTTCGCGACGATTCGGCGGCCGTCCGGTTCCGCGATTCGACGATCGATCAGGTCGGCCAGTGGCCGCTCGGCCGGGCCCTGGCCTTTTTCAAGGGGCTGAAGCTCGGCCGTGACGAGACGCACATCGCCGGCGACCTCGTCCGCGAGATCCGCGACCGCCTGAAGTTCCTCAACGATGTCGGCCTGGATTATCTCAGCCTCGGCCGGGGGACGCCGACTCTTTCCGGCGGCGAGAGTCAACGCATCCGCCTGGCGAGCCAGGTCGGCAGCGGCCTGACGGGCGTTCTCTACGTGCTTGACGAGCCGACGATTGGTCTCCACCCGCGCGACAATGGCCGCTTGCTCACGGCCTTGAAACACCTGCGCGACCTGGGCAATACCCTCGTCCTCGTCGAGCACGACCGCGAGGTGATCGAGAACGCCGACCACGTGATTGACTTCGGCCCCGGATCAGGTTCGGGCGGGGGCGAGGTGACCGCCTCGGGCACCCCGGCGAAGGTCAAGGCGTCGAAGACGTCACTGACCGGCAGGTACCTGAGCGGCCGGGAGGCCATTCCCGTCCCCTCGAACCGCCGCGAGGTATTGCCCGACGGCCCGGCGCTGGTGGTTCGGGGGGCGAGGCAGCATAACCTCAAGAATATCGACGTCCGGTTCCCGATCGGCGCGGTCACGGTCGTGACTGGCGTGAGCGGCTCGGGCAAGAGTTCGCTCGTCGAGGATATCGTGATGCGAGCCGCCTCGCGCGCCTTGCATCGGGCGCAGGTAACCCCCGGCGCGCACGATGCGATTGAAGGTCTCGAACGGCTCGACAAGGTGATCGGCGTCGACCAGGCCCCGCTTGGCAGTACGCCGACGTCAACTCCGGGAACATACTCCGGCGCCTTTGACCTGATCCGCGAGCTTTTCGCCAAGATGCCCGAATCGAAGGTTCGCGGTTACTCGCCGAGGCGATTCAGCTTCAATCAGCCCGGCGGCCGTTGCGAGGCCTGCGAAGGGGCTGGGCAGAGGCGGATCGAGATGCACTTCCTGCCCGACGTCTGGGTCGCCTGCGAGGCCTGCCACGGCCGACGATTCACCCCCGAGACGCTCGCCGTGACCTTTCGCGGCAAGACCATCGCCGACGTGCTCGACATGAGCGTGGACGCCGCGCTTGATCTTTTTGAGAGCGTGCCGAAGGTTCGCAAGGTGCTCCAGACGCTCCACGACGTCGGCCTCGGCTATATCCCGCTCGGCCAGTCCGCGCCGACGCTTTCCGGCGGCGAGGCCCAGCGCGTGAAGCTCGCCGCCGAACTGGCCCGACCCGACACGGGCAAGACCCTCTACGTTCTCGACGAGCCGACGACCGGCCTGCACCTCGACGACACCCGTAAGCTTCTCGACGTCGTCCATCGCCTGGCCGACCTGGGCAACACGGTCGTGATCATCGAGCACAACCTTGAGGTCATCAAGACCGCTGACTGGATCATCGACATGGGACCCGAGGCGGGCCTCGGCGGTGGCGAGGTCGTCGCCGAAGGGCCTCCCGAACGCATCGCAACCGCGAAACGAAGCCTCACCGGCGCGATCCTCAAAGGAGTCCTCGCCGCCGGCCCTCATGCCGACCGGCCTCGATTCGACCCCAAGGCCGCCGCCAAAAAGGCGGTCGACGCCTTGCGCAAGGCGTCGTCGGAAACCAGCAACGGAGACGGCGTCAAGCCCCCCTGGGAGGTCGACGGCCGACACTGGCACACCCGCGACCGATCGGCCCGCAATGGCCGACCCGCTCGCTGGGACGGTCGGATTCTCGATCGGATCGTGGACCGAATTCAGGCTCTCGGTGAGTTCGAACCGACCGACTGGTCGCAGCGATCCCTGGTGAAAATACGCGGCGTGGAGAAGGGAGCCCCCGTCTTTTTCACGGCGATCACCGGCCACGAGTGGGTTTTGACCCTGAAATTCCGGGTCCCGAAGAATGCCATCCGCAAGGAAACGCTGGAAATGGATCTGAAGCTGCCTCGGTTTCACGAGTCGTCGCCGCCGGTGCTCAGCGATTCGGATCGTGTCTCGATGACGAGTTTTCCAGGCGGAGTCCATGAACTCGTGATCACAACCAGCGCGGATGATCTGGATACGCCCGCCTTTGATCTTTTTCTCGGCCGTGCCGTCGCCGCCTTTGGATCGTTAACCAGTAGTTCCCCCCTGGTGGCCTCGGCACGCGGGTAAACCATGATCCGGGCTTGATTCTGGGAGAATGGCGAAATCAGGATGACCGACAACTTACGCGGATCGGGCATCGGTCCCTGGTCATCGGTCCTTTCTTAAAAAGGAAAGAGCCTTGCTTCAGGCGGCTGGCCTTTTCGCGGAGGGGCGCGCTGGCGTATGATTTTCGGGGTGAAGGACGCGTGACGGCGATCGGATCGGATCGGGCGGGGTTCGGGGCGGCGCCGCCTTTCGCCCAGTTCCGCCCGAAGCGAAGTGAAGCAGAGCAACCAGGCCACCATGACCCGACGCACTCGAGGCCGGGAGATCGCACTCCAGGTCCTTTACCAGACCGAGCAAAACCCCGGCCACGCGGCCGATGAGGTCCGCCGGTTTATCGACCGCAGGCTCCTCGGCGACAAGCGGCTCGTTGATTTCGCCGAGGCCCTGATTGCGGGTGTCCACGCGCATCAGCCGAGGATCGACGCCCTGATCTCCGAGGTCGCCGAGAACTGGCGGCTTGATCGAATGGCCGCGATCGATCGCAATATCCTCAGGCTTGGCGCCTACGAGATGCTTTTTTGTCCCGAGGTTCCCACCAAGGTCGCCATCAACGAGGCCCTGGAACTCGCCAAGCGATACAGCACCGCGCAATCGAGCCGGTTTGTCAACGGCATCCTCGATCGCCTTCAACCGGCCGTGCCGAATCCGTCGGCTTCCGAGTCGGTCGAAGGGGACGCCCTTCCTGACGGTGAGTGACCAGGTTCGACAGTTGTATCGATCCGACCCGCCCCGTCGGCCGCCCGCCGGGGCCGATTTGCATGTCCACACGACACACTCCGACGGTGTCTGTTCGCCGGCCGAGGTCGTCCATGCCGCGTCAGCCGTTGGCCTCGCGGCGCTGGCGATCACCGATCATGATACGGTCTCGGCCCTGGCCGTCGCCCGGCCCGAGGCACTTCGACTGGGCCTTGAGCTGGTCGGTGGCGTCGAGTGGACGGCCGAGCTGGACGGTCGAGAAATCCATATCCTCGGCCACTTTGTCCGCGACGATGATCCGGGCGTGCTCGCCGCGTCGACCCGAATTCGAGCCGGCCGCATCGAACGACTCGCGGCGATGGCCGATCGGCTGGGCACGCTCGGGCTTTCGGTGGATCTCGCGGCGTTGCAACGTGTCTTCCCCCGCGCGACGCTCGGCCGCCGCCACCTGGCCGACTGGCTCGTGCGGACCGGTCAGGTCTCCAGCGCCCGGGACGCCTTTGCCCGATTCCTCGGCGATCGCGGCCCGGCCGAGGTGCCCAAGCCTCGATTGGACTGGACCGAGGCCATCGCCTTGACGATCGCCGCCGGTGGCGTCGCCGCGCTGGCGCACCCGCCGTATAATCTCCGCGAGGCGACGCTGAAAAGCCTGACCGATGGGGGCCTTGGCGCGATCGAAGTTGCCGGGCCGGGGATCAACGCCAACCTCGGCCGACGCTGGCGCGGTTGGGCCGAGACCCTGGATTTGATACCCGTCTCCGGGTCCGACTTCCACGCTCAGGATCGGCCCGGCCGGAGGGTCGGCGCGGCGTTTACCTCGAATGCCGATCTCGAACGCCTTCGGACCCGCGCGGGGAGATGATTTCTTTCGAACGTGAATAAAGCGCGCTCAAGCCTTCGATTTTGCGGCTTTGGTCGCCTTCGGCTTCTTATTAGGATCGTGGCCCCAGTTCATCAGGGAGTAACGCCAGTGCGTTTCGGTCACATCGCCATCTGGCCTCTGGGCGAGGTGGCGATGGACGTAACCGACGACCTTGGCCATGTGGTGCAGGTCGTCGTCGGTGTACTCGGCCTTCTTCTTGCCGAGAATCGCGATGATCCGGCGTCCTGAGTGATGGCCGACCGACTCGCCGACCCCGTCGTTCTTGTAGCCGACGGCCCGCGACTCGTTCGTGTCGAGCCAACTGGCGATCTGTCGGGGGGTCATGTTGACGGCTTGTTAAAACTCAGCGATCACGTCGCGTTGGGATTCAGCCACGGCCGCCCCCTTTCTTCGGCTTGCGCACCTTTTTCAAAGCATCGGGCTTGTGCGCGGCGGTGGTGCCAGTCTTGTCACTCTCGACGAGGTATTCGGGATTCTCGGGCGAAGCGGCGACGTGATGCGTCTTGATCTCGGTCACCGAAGGGTAAGCGTCAGAATCGTAGGTAGATCAGTTCGGCGTGGGTCGCCAGCAGGCGTCCCACTGCCGGTCCCCGCTTTTGAACAACGCCCGCAGGTGGGCGACGGCTTCGGCGCCGTCTCGGCCCCATCTCATTGCCGAGCCCTTCATCCGTTGGCCGACCACCATCTTGCACGCCGATTCCACCGGGCCCGAACCGATCGCCCAACCCTTCGTCACGTAGCTCGGGTAGTCCATCCCGTGTGACTGATTCTCGAAGTATCGCACCACCTCCGACCGCGTCTGGCTCGCCTCTCGCCCGGTCGTCGGCAGGGACCGCGGGCCCTTCAGCACCGCGGGGCCTCCTTTACTTGAGCCGGCGGCACCACTCGCCCAGCCACGCTTCGCGGGCCGTTTCGTCCCCCGGGTGCAAGGCGCGGGCGGGCCCGCCGAGGTATTCCGCGGCGTGGTAGAAGTCGAGGATGACCGCGTCGAGGCGGCCGAAGTTCGTCCCCAGCCACGCTTCCAGGCCCGACCCGCCGTCGCTGATCGCGATCCACCGCGTGGTCCGGTCCATCCCGACCTGCGCGGCCCGCCCCCGGAGCGGTTCGCCCAGGGCCGCCATGCCGTCGGCGCCCGCCAGGTAGCGGACGTCGAACCGCGGCGGCGGGCCGTCGGGACGGGCCCGGCGGTCGGGGGCCTCGGAGACCGGGTTAGAGACCATCGCCACCGTGACCATCTTCCCTTCGGCCTTCGCGCCCCGCTCTGCCTGTTGGCCGACGCCGGTGGCGTCGAGCGAGACGTAGGCGCAAGTCTTTCCCTCGGCGTCCCCGTGCCAGGCCCAGTCCTTGGCCGGGCCGAACACCTCGCCCTTGGCCATGCGGTCGCCGTCGTCGCGACCGGCCGCCTCGGTGGCGCGTTCGACAGTCGACTCGCCGACGTGGAGGCCGGCGAGCTTGGGGAGGGTGAACTCGGCGGCCTCGGCGAAACTCGAAAGCAGCCCGGCCAGGCAAACCGCCTCGGTCGCCGCGGCGCTGAGGGCGTCGCCGCCGAGGCCCAGCGTCCCGTCCCGGGGGACCGCCCCGGCATGGCGGCGGGAGCAGTGTTAATAGGCGCGATCGACGCGAACCGTCCAGAGCAGGCTGAGGACCGATTTGGGGCGATAGGAGACGAACCTGGCCGACGCGCGGCAGTTCGGACAGCTCACGCTCGACCCGAGGTACCCCCTTTTTTCCGCCCCGCGAGGGCGGCCTCGATGGCCTTGGCCCCGATCTTGTGAGTCAGGTCGCGGATCTGATGCTCGGTCGCCCCGAAAATCTGACCGTCGGGCTTGGAGGCGAGGAGTTGGGCGATCCGCCACGACTCGTCCTCGGTGGACTGGTGAATGGCCTCGAAGATCCGCTCGGCTTCGACGAGTTGCTCGGGAGTCAGACCGGGTTGAGGGTCGCGCATCGGGGGCCGCCTCCGGAAGTCGGGTCGGGAAATCCGCCGTTCCCATCAGTGCCCCCTGTTGTACGGAATTTCCCACCTACTTTCGAGACGCTTACCCGGGGTCGACGCCGTGCCGCTCGGCCGAGGCGATCAAGGAGTACAGCGTCGCGGCGGTCTGGCCGGCGCGGTCGTTGCCGGCGAAGAGCCAGTTCTTCCGCCCGATCGCCACCCGCTTCAGCGCCCGCTCGGCCGCGTTGTTGTCGATCGCCAGGAAGCCCTGCGTCGCATAGACGCGGAGCGCGTCCCACTGGTTGAGCGCATACCCGATCGCCCCGGCCATCGGGCTACGGGGCAAGACAACCCGGCTCTCGTCGTCGAGCCATGCTTTGATGCGATCGAGCGCCGGCGCGCCGTGCTGTCGCCGAAGCCCGAGCCACGCCGGCTCGTCCAGGTCCTTCGTTCGCCGCTCCACGTCGTAAAGCTCGCCGACCAGCGCCAGCATGGGTGCCGATCGCCTGCCGTCGGTCGCCTTCGCGTCGAAGAACTTTCGGCGCGCGTGCGTCCAGCAGGCGACCTCCGTCACGTCGCCCTTGTGATAGATCCCGTCGTAGCCGCCGTGGGCGTCGGCCCGCATGTAACCCTTGGACCCCGCCAGCCAGTTCGTCGGCCCGGCTCGGGTGCGGTCGGGCCTGTAGTGGTAAACAATGAACGGGTTCTGATGGTCGCCGATGTAGGTCCAGATCCGCCCCTTACGGCACCGCCCCGTGCCCGGAGCTTGAACCGGCGCGCGGGGCTCGTCGGTGTGGATCACGCGTGACCGCCTCGCCCGGTCGGTCATCAACGAGACGAGCGGCTGGATCAGATCGCCGGACGCCTGGAGCCAGGCGCACATCGTGCTCCGGGCGATGCTCACGTCCTGACGCTCGAAGATGTGTTCGAGCCGGTAGAGTGGCGGGGGGTCGCCGAGCTTGCTGGTGACGACGTAGGCCAGCGGCCCCGGCCCGGCCAGTCCCTTGTCGATCGGCCGCGGCGGCTTGGCCGCCGTGGCGATCTGGGGATCGACCGCCGTGGCTTCGCAGCGCCTGCGGGCGTAGGTGTGGCGGACGTCGCGGAGGACCTTGAATGACGCCGGCAGGTATTCGAGCTGCTCGCTGACCTCCTGGCCGATCCGGTGGCGCAGCTCGCCGCGGCACGGGCGGGGCTTCTCGTCGTCGGCCAGGTCGTGCTCGATATCGATCCGCGGCAGATGCTCGGGCAGTTGCTGCCGGCCGTGCTTGTGGCGGTTGCGGATGCGACGGGTCACCAACGGCTCGCCGGCCTCCTCGGCGCCACTCGATTCGTCGAGTGGCATCGTATCGACCTGGATGCCGAACGGGAGCAACTGCCGCGGGTCGAAACGCTCCGACTTCGGGCCGTCGAAGCGGCGGAGGATCGCGTCGATCTCCGCCTTCTTCTCGGCCCCGAGCCGCTGCCGCTGGGCTTCGAGCTGCTCGGCGGCCTCCGCCTTGATGCGTTCGATCAGCGCGTCCCGCTCGGTGAGCAGACGCTTGAGCAAGGCCGGATCGTCAGGCAGTTCGGCGACGCCGGTCATGCCCCCTTTTGTACAGGACCGCCCAAAATCGCGTCAGACGAATCCCCCGAGAAGTGGGCGATTTCCCGCCTCAGGCGGTCCGCGTCGCCACCACCGTCATCCCCGAGAGCAGCCGCGGGAGCTGGCCGCTGTCGATCGCCATCACCTTGTCGTCGCCGCCGGGGAACCGGAACGTCCCGCGTTCGAGCCGCTTGTAATCGATCGCCAGCCCGTCGCGGTCCCACCAGAGGACCTTCACCCGCTGCGCCGAGCGGTTGCGAAAGACGAACATGCTGCCCGAGAGCGGGTCGTGCCCCAGGATCGACCACGCCACCTCGGCCAGGCCGTCGAAACCCTTCCTCATGGCGACCGGCTGGGTGGCGACCCACACCCGCACGCCCTCGCTCATGTTGGAAGCGATCACGCCGTCGCCTCCGTCGCTTCGAGGGCCCGGACCAGCTCGGCCACCCGCCCCGCCGGGGTCGAGCCGGCCCGCCGCGGGAGCCGCCCGCCGCGCAACTCGATCACGATGCCCGCGTCGTTGGCGACCCGCGGCTCGTCGCGGACGACCACCGGGACGAAGGCCGGCGGGCGAAGCCGCCGGGCGTCGCGATCCTGGAGTGTCCGCCGCCATCCGTGGAACGACGGCTCGTTGAGCCGGTGCCGCCGGCAGAACTCCCGCGCGGGACGCCCGCTGTCGGCCCGAAGCCGGACCGCGTCCCGCCAGAACTTTTCCTTCCCCGGATCTCGCTGCGTATTGGCCATCGCGACTTCCAGGTCTTGCGATGGCGCAAGCTTGACGGGTCACGCGGCGAGATTAAAGATGCACTTCGCGGAACGGACACACTCAATTCACAACATCCATCTGCACATAGCTAAAGCAGATCCCCCGATGGGAGCCGGTCGTGGCGATGTCCTGTCGACCCCAGGGGAACGGCTTGCCTTCGATCGGGACACCGGGACGCTCTGATAACGGCCGATCGCGCCGACCTGCGGGTCGTCGGGCTCCAGGTCGGGTCCGACGACCCGCAGTTGTTTGGGCGTCAGATAGAGCCCCGTGAGTATGATCGACCGATCCATTTGCATCGCGAGGATTGAAGTGGACCCCAAAGTCTAGACTACCGAACCCGAATTTTAAGTTATGGTCGCGACCCTCCTCGGCTCAGTTTGAGCCTCTCCCGGCCCCCTGATAGATTTCGGCTGGCATCCGGTACTTGAGGCTCTGATGCGGCCTCTCGTGGTTGTAGAACCGGAACCAACTCGTCAGACCCGACACCAACTCCGCCACGCTCCGGTAGTCTTTCAGGTAAACCTCCTCATACTTCAATGAACGCCACAGCCGCTCCACGAACACGTTGTCCAACGCCCGCCCTCGACCGTCCATGCTCACCGACACCCCGGCCAATTCCAACCGGCCGGTGAATGACCTCGCCGTATATTGCACCTCCTGAGCGGTGTTGAAGATTTCCGGCGTCCCTCCCCTCAAGGCCTCTTCCAACGTCTCCTGGCAGAATCGACCATCGAGGCTGTTCGAGAGGCTCCAGGACAGGACGTACCGGCTGTACCAGTCGATCACCGCCGTCAAGTACATGAACCCCTGATGCATCGGAATGTAGGTGATATCCGAGGACCAGACCTGATCCCGACGCTCGATCTTGACTCCTCTCAACAGGTAAGGATAGACCTTGTGATCCGGGTTTCGCACCGTCGTCCGAGGCCCCGGATGGATCGCTTCCAAGCCCATCAAGTCCATCAATCGTTTGACTCTCTTGCGGTTGACCTCCTCCCCACCACGGGTCAGACAGGCCGCCATCCGGCGGCTGCCGAGGAAGGGCGTCTTGAGATATTGCTCGTCGATCCTCCTGATCAGCCGCAGGTTCTCGATCGTCACCGTCGCCGGCTCGTGATAGTCGCTCGCCCGGTTCAGACCCAGCAACTCGCATTGACGACGAATGCTTAACTGAGCATTATTCGATTCGATCAAGGCTCGCTTGGCCTCGACCTCACGAGGCAGATTTTTTTTTCGCCCAGGCCAACTCCATCTGGAGCCGCACGAGTTGCTCGTAAAGTTCGGTCTGGATCTTCTCGGGATCGGGCTGTCGAGCCATTGATCCGTTCTGGAAGAGGGTCTCCATGCCGTCGAGGAGTTGCTTCTTCCACTGGCTGATCTGGACCGGGTGGACCTGGAACTGCTTGGCCAGTTCGGCGATGGTCTTGGTCTGCTTGGCGGCCTCCAAGGCGACCTGGGCCTTGAACGCCGGTGAGTGCTTCTTGCGGATTCGAGCCATGCGTTGCCCTCGGATTGAACCTCGTCAAGTATAACTTGCCGGGTGGTCCAATTTCCGGGGTCCACTATATTCACATTTCAGACCTCAACCAAACTGGACATTAATTCCAGAGCGAGATTACCGACCTTCTATCTCAGAAATTCCGGCTTCTCTTCCATCTGTCGCCATTCTTTTGCTCCCTTTTCGTCCGTCGACCTCATCACCGCTGGGACAAAATCGTCCCCTCTTCTCCGTACCCAAGAACCCCCGCCCAGAGCGTTTCATAGGCAAGGACGGCGCGGGCCGGTGAGAATTCGGCCTCGGCGCGGGCGCGAGCGGCTTGGCCGAAACGGAGGAGGCGGGCGGGATCGGACGCCGCGTCGGCCAGGGCAAGGGCCAGGGAGATCGGATCGGCCGGGGGGACAAGCCAGCCGGTTGAACCGGGGACGATCAGGTCAACACTCCCCTCGACGGCTGTCGCAATAGATGCCCGACGCGCCGCCATCGCTTCAAGGACGGCGTTCGGCATCCCCTCCCAGAGCGACGGCAAGACCAGGACATCGGCCGCCTTCAAGAGGCCCGGAACGTCGCCCCTCGGGCCAAGAAGATGCACCCGGCCCGCCAGGCCAGGCGACCCCGCGACCCGGCCATCAACCCACGATCGCAACGGACCAATCCCGGCCATCGCCAGATGAAATCGGTTATCCGTTTCGCTTACGCTCTCAAAGGCGTCCAGAAGAACGTTAATTCCCTTCTGGACGTGCAACCTGCCGACGTAAAGAACGAAAAATGCGGAATCGGGAACGCCGAGCGGTGCGCGTGGGGTCGCCTCGGTATGGTCATAGGGGGTTACGTCGACGGCGTTGGCGATGACTGTCAGGCGGTCGTCGGGCCAGCCGGCGAAGTCGCGGCTGAACCGGCGGACCCCCTCCGAGACGCAGACGGCACCGGTCGAGAGTGGCGCCGTTAGCCGATCAAGCAGGAGATGCCAGCGCTTTTGGCGCTCGGCGACTCTCAGGCCGCCGATCACCCAGGGGCGTCCCGCCCCGATCGCCGCGAGTCGAGCGGCCACGTTCGCATGAAAAAGAAAGCTCTGCACCAGTTCCGGTTCAAACGCCTTCAGGGCCGAGGCCAGCCGCGCCAGGGCTCGCGCCGGCCGCCTCGCGTTGACGCCCAGACACTCAACCTCAACGCCTCCCGATCGAATGGGCGCGGCCATCGGCGCCTCGGGACCGAGGGCAAAGACCCTGGGATTCCAGCGCCTTCGATCCAGTCCCATCGCCAGCGCCGCGAGCGCTTTCTCGGCCCCGCCAACGTCCAGCTCGGTAATCACCAGGGCCACCGGGACCGGCCGGTCCGGCCAAGGTCGCCTCGCGGCGGTCGCCAGTCGTCGTGCAAGAGCTTGCAAGGGTCGGGTACAATCCGGAAAAAGAAACGCGGATCTTCCTCAAGAAGAGGATTCCACGCGGAGATCGCGGAGAGTAAGAGAGAGGGGCCGGAAAAACAAGAAAGGCAGATCGGCGCCAGACAGAATAAAACTTCAACATACTCTCGTTTTCTTAATTTCTAACAATTTCCCATTTTCTCCCTCCGCGTTCTTCGATGAACGTCTTCTTTGGAACCCTCCTTTTCATTCTGCCCGTTCGGAGTCCGCGATTGGAGACCTCAGCCTTTGATTTCTCGCTTCCTGAAGGTTTGATCGCGCAGGAACCGGTCGAACCGCGCGACCGATCGCGGCTGATGGTCGTGCGTCGTCAATCTGGAACGATCGAGCACGCGACGTTCGCCGACCTGCCCGACCTGCTCGCGCCGGGGGACATGCTGGTCCGGAACGATACCCGGGTCGTCGCCGCTCGACTCCTCGGGCGTCGCGAGGCGACGGGGGGCCGCTGGGAAGGGCTCTTCCTTCGAGAGATCGACGCGGAAAGCTGGGAAATCCTGGCGACAACCCGCGGCAAGCCCGACGTCGGCGAGACCGTAATCGTCGACGAGCGCGAGGGCGACCAACGCCTTGTGCTCCGTCTCGTCGAGAAGCGCGAAGGCGGGCGCTGGCTCGTCCGACCCGAAACGGCGGGCGAGGCGTCGGCGCTGTTGGACCGGTTCGGGACGGTCCCCTTGCCGCCGTACATCCGCAAGGGGCGTGAAGGACCGGGCGACCGGCTCAGGTATCAAACAGTCTACGCTCGAAATCCCGGCGCCGTCGCCGCGCCGACGGCCGGCCTTCACTTCACGGCCGACCTCAACGCTCGCCTCGCCGGCCGGTCGATCGGGTTCGCCGACCTGACCCTTCACGTCGGCCTCGGCACCTTCCGGCCCATCGAGGCCGACCGGATCGAGGACCACGCCCTGCACGCCGAATGGGCCGAGCTTTCCGCCGGAACCGCCGACCGGCTCAACCTTTGCCGCGAATCAGGCGGGCGCATCATCGCCGTCGGGACCACCTCGGCCCGCGTTCTCGAAACCGCCGCGAAGGACTCGACGCTCCGTCCCTTTACTGGCGAGACGGCCCTTTATCTGCGTCCCGGCCATGCTTTTCTCGGCCTCGACGCCTTGATTACCAACTTCCACCTCCCCCGCAGCAGCCTGCTCGTCCTCGTCAGCGCCTTCGGTGGCATCGACCTGATCCGCCAGGCTTATGCCGAGGCCATTCAGCGCCAGTATCGATTTTATAGTTACGGCGACGCCATGCTCGTCCTTTGAAACGAGACGAACGGGTCGTTGGATTTTCGAATTCCTCCGAAAGGCCCAGGGCAGACCGACGAAGGCCCGATCCTCGAATGCGGTTTCCCTGTCGTCGGTCTACCTCTTGACCCATGCTCAGGCCAGGTCAAACAAAAGAAGGTCGGCGCCCTTTTCCGACGTGACCGTGAGCGCAACGTCTTCACTCACCGCCGCGCCGTCGCCTGCGTCGAGCGTCTGGTTGCCCAGGTTCAACGTGCCTCGGGTGACCTGAAGCCAGGCGTGTCGACCGGGCGCGAGGTCGTGCCGGAGGCTCACGCCGGGCTCAAGCCGAGCGTCGAACATGGAAACGTCCTGTCGGACCGTCAACGAGCCGTCGCGGCCATCGGGCGAGGCCAGAAGCCGCCAGCCGGGCGACTCCGCAAAAACGCGCTGCTCGTAGCCAGGCTCGTACCCGTCCTTGTCGGGAACGATCCAGATTTGAAGCAGGTGCACCGGCTCGGTCGTCGACGGGTTCATCTCGCTGTGCAAGACCCCCGTCCCGGCCGTCATCCGCTGCACCTCGCCCGGAACCGATTTGCCGGTCGCACGTCGGCCGAGGTTCCCAGGCTATCGCGATGCCGCAAGGCTCCCGAGATTACGTAGGTGATAATCTCCATGTCCCGGTGCCCGTGGCGGCCAAACCCCATTGAGGGGGCCACCCAGTCCTCGTTCAGGACCCGCAAGGCGCGGAAACCCATCATCTTCGGGTCGTAATAATCGCCAAACGAAAACGTGTGATAGGTGTCCAGCCAGCCGTGCTCAAAGTGGCCACGCTCCGACGATCGTTGAACGCGGATCATCACAAGTCCCTTTCCCAAAAAACCGCCGAAACCCATTTTGTCTCGACGCTGGCCAATTATACGTTTCAACGATATTCGTGTCAACAAGCAAACAGCGAGGGGGTTCGCGGCGAGTTTGACGCCGACCGATGGTGCGAGGGTGTTCGGGAAATCGGCGGGAAGCGAGGCGCCCGGCATTTGGCGAGGTTGTTCGACGGGGTGGGAATGCGATATTCTGACGGTCGGGGAACCAGGGTCCAAGGATCGGGGAGGCGGGGCGTTGTTGACCAGGAATTCGGGGCGGCGGGGTTTGGCCGCGTGGGGAGCAGCCTGGCTGGTCGCCCTGTTACTATTGACGGCTCGGCGAACGCCCGCGCGTGGGCAAGAGGTGGTGACCGGGGGCGAGGCAAGCCCGAGCGCCTCGACCGCAACAAAGCCGGCGGCGGAGTCGTTCTTCGCCCTGCTCTGGCAGAGAGCGGGGGTGATCGAGGTCGTGATCTCGGGGATGTCGGTCTATCTGATCGCCCTGGTCGTCTGGATGACCTTTCAGTACCGGCGAGGGGTCGCGATGCCCCCGGTGCTGGTTCGAGACGTGACGGACCTCGTCGGCCAGAAACGGTTCGGCGAGGCCTATCAGCGGTTGATCGTCGACACGTCGTTTCTGGCGAGGGTGCTGGCGGCGGGGGTCCGCAAGCTCCCGAACGGTCAGGCAACGGCCTTGCGGGCGATGGAAATGGCCAACGACGACGCGACGATGGAGATGGAGCATCGAACGACCTACCTGGCGACCGTCGGCACGCTCGGCCCGATGATCGGTCTCGTGGGAACCGTTTACGGAATGATCCTCAGTTTCCGGGTAATTGCCATGGCCGGGTCCAACCCGCAGGCCGGCGAGATCGCCCGGGGGATCTCGCTGGCTCTCTTCGCAACGCTTGAAGGGATCGCGCTTTCGATTCCCGCCATTTATTTTTACGCGCTCTTTCGGAACCGGATCGCCCGGCTCTCGCTGGAGGTCGCGATGGCGGCCGAGTCGCTCCTTGAGCAGTTCGCCCCGGGGGTTCGGACCCCGCATCCTCTCGCCGCCGCGGCGACGGCCGTCGGCCAGCATCCAGGGGCATCCGGCACTGGCGGCGGCCCATCGCGGTCGGCCCTGCCAACGACTGACAGACCCCTCTGAGGTCGATTCTGGCCGTTGAAAAGAGAGGATTCGCAATGGCGTACCGATCGCGCGATCGCCGGGGCAGTGGCGACGGCCAGTTGACCTGAACCTGACCCCCTTGCTTGACGTCGTGCTTCAGCTCATCACCTTCTTCATGATGCTGATCCATTTCGGGTCGCGCCTGGAAGGTGAGACGCTCGCGGTGCATCTGCCGGTTGCTCCCGCGGCGCTTCCGGGTTCCGACCTGGCCTTCGATCGCTTGACCGTCGCCCTTGATGATCGCGGCCGACTCCTCCCCGGCAAGGGGCAAGAGGCCCGCGAAGGGGCAGCGGCGGAAGCCTGGTGGGCCGAGCAGGCCGAGACCCGTCGAGGCGGCCAGGAAACGCTCGGCGGTCCGGCCGGCGAACTCACCACGGTCGTCGTCGTTCGAGCCGACCGCCGGGCCTCGTATGGAGCCGTCCGCCGGACCCTGACCTCGGCCCAGGCGCGTGGATTCAGCCACTTCAGCCTGGTCGTCCTCCGCGGTCCGGAGCCGACGCGATGAGCCGAAGTCACGATCCAGGGCCTGGCCCTCTGCCGATGACCCCCCTCGGCGCCATCGCCGCGCGAGCCGACGCGTCGGCCGCCTCCGCCGCCGATTCGAGGCGGCGCGGCAGGCGCCATCATCGCAACGGACCGCCTGAAGAGGTCATGTTCCCGGTCACGCCGATGCTCGACATGGCCTTTCAGCTCCTGGCCTTCTTCGTCCTGACCTTCCAGGCCCCCTCGGCCGAGACGCACCTCGATCTTGACCTTCCCGTGACTCCCGCCGCGCTCCCGACTGGCCCGCAAGGCGAGGCGCAACCCACGCCGGTGCCGAAGGTTGACTCGGACCTGGAGAATGACCTCTGGGTCCGCGTCGAAGGCGACGACCTCGGCGACCTGAAAGCGCTCCGCCTCGGTGAATCAACGCTTCCCGACGTCGCCACCCTGGGCAATCGGCTCCGGCGCTATGCGGAGACCCTCGACGGCCGGTCGCTCCGCGTCCGGATCGTGGCGGACGACACCCTCCGTTACGAGGTCGCCGCGCAGGTCATTGCCGCCTGTTCCTCGGCCGGCGTCTCGTCCGTCCGGTTGACGACCCCCTCCGCGCCGGGAGGCAAGCCATGACCCGGCCGCCTGATCCCTCAAAGGCCGCCCTTTTCGCAGTCGTCGCGGTCGTTGTCCTCGGTTTGAACCCTCTCTTCGCGGCGGGAGCCGAGGATACGTCGCTCTCGCTCGCCGATCTCGGTCCGTATCGGTTGGCACTTGAGACGCCTTCGACGACCCCGGCTCCCGCCAGGGCGGTGACCTTCCGCGACCTCTGGGATCACGCGGCGACTTATCAAGGGGAACGCGTTCAGGTCGTCGGCCGGGTTGTCCGGCGGTTCCGGCAGGGGGCTTTGGGAACCTTCCCGCCGCTCACCGAAATCTGGGCGGTCAACCCAGCCGGTGACCCCTTTTGCCTGGTCTTTCCCACGTCCGAGACCGCCGATGCCGCGCCCGGGTCGTCGGTCCGGTTCGCGGGAACCTATTTGCGTCGCCTTCGTTATCAAGGGGGAGATACGGCCCGACTCGCCCCCTTGATCGTGGGCCATGCCCCGCCGACCATCACGATCCCCGCGCCTTTGAAGAAGGCTCTGCCATCCATCGATTTCAGCGTGGGCTTATCCGATGGCTCATGGACCCGATATGAATGGGGCATCGCCCTTTTCCTCGCCGCCCTCATTGGCCTGATGCTGGCCCGCCGCCATCTTCGACGTCCGACGCGGTCTCAACCTGAGGATGATCCGGCGCCGGAATTTGTCGATAGAATGTCATGATCGAAGCCGGCGCTGATCGCGCGGGATGTCCGGTTCCAGTTGGCTTTTTCGTTGTCGAGGAATCTCAATGGAAACGCCGAAACCGCCGAGCGTCTGGTCTCGGATCGGGCAGACGCCGATGACCGACCCGAGATCGCTGGGCAGCTCGATCCTCTTTCATGGCCTTCTCCTGGCCCTGGCCTCCGCCGTGGCCCTGAGCGCGACGATGCCGGAGGCACCCGAGGCGTCGCAGGTTCTCCGGGGCGAGGTGGACCCTGTCGACAATCGCGCCAAGCCCGGTGAAGGGGGCGGAAGCGCCGGGGAGCTTGGCGGCGAGCGGCTCGCCACGGCCCTTGATCCGGTTGCGCTCGCCGGTTCGAGCACGCCCTCCGCGGCCCCGGCCGAGGCCCTGATCTCGGAGATCTTGCCGCAGTCGAACGCGACGGCGGCCGATGACGCGACGAAACAGGTGCTCCCCGGTCCGCAGACGTCAAGCTTTGGCCTGATCCCAGGTCCAGGGCCGGGCGGCGGCGGGGGCGGCGGCAACGGCGGAGGCGTGGGAGGTGGCGTTGGCCGAGGGGTCGGGCCGGGAACGGAATTCTTCGGCGCCCGAGAGAACGCCGGGTCATTCGCCTACGTCATTGACTGCTCCGGGAGCATGGCCACTCGCGGCTCGCTCGACGTCGCCAAGCGCGAGTTGATCAACAGCGTCGACCGCCTTCCGCCCGACGCCCGGTTCGGGGTGATCTTCTACAATCTCCACGCCACCGTGCTCACCGACCCCCAGGGCCGCCGCTCCCTGATGGCGGCGACCGCAGGCAACAAGGGGCGGGTGAGCCAGCAGCTTGCCCGGATCGTGCCTGACGGCGGCACCGATCACATGACCGCCCTCCGCGCGGCCCTGGCGCTTCGGCCCGAGGTCATCTTCTTCCTCACCGATGCCGACCTGATGACCAGCAGCGACGCCCAGGCGGTGATCGCCGACGCGGGCAAGACGCGCATCCAGTGCGTTGAGTTTGGCCGCGGAATCGAGCTTGGCGGCACCTCAAATCCGCTCCGCACGCTTGCCCATTCCACCGGCGGCGTCTATCGATACATCGACGTGACCACCTTCCCCGGCTCGCGCTGATCGTCATCTTCCGTCGGGTCAACGCCTCAATGGCCACCTGTCGGGAGAATGGCGAAGTCTGTTTTTTTGACGACCAATGGCCGATGACCGATGTCCAAACGGCGGAATTTTTGGTCATCGGTCCTTGGTCATTGGTCATTGGTCATTGGTCATTGGAACTTTGCATTTCTCCCGTGTCACTCGTCCCGCCATTGCTTCGTTTCCCGGCCTACCGTCTTTCGGTCGGGCGGGCGGTGGTGTCTAATCCGTGGAGTGTCGGCCGGCCGGGCCGGCTCCCGTCGTTTCTTCCGAATTCAGATCGACGCGAAGGATGGACGGTATCGACCGGCCGGATCAGGGTCTTGCGTCGACCAGGCCCGCGAAGAGCCGGGCGATTTCTCGACCGCGCTCCGACAGCGCCTTCTGGCAAGGAACGACCCAGGCGAATCACAGTACAGAGCGGAGGCAGATCCGATGCGACTGCAACGTTGTCAAGCCTTCTCCCGCGTCGCGCTCGCGGCGCTGGCAACCGCGCTAGCCTTGTCGGCAAGCCCGGCCCTCGCCCAGGCATTTAATGATGTTCCGGCCCCCGCCGCGCATCCATCCTCCGAGACGGCCCGCGAGAACGCGCCGGCTCCCGCTCTTGTCGAGGCCCCCAGGGCCGCCGGTTCCGAGGCCGAGGCAACCCGGGCGGCGGTCTCGGCCGAGCCTCCCTTTGAATACTTCGGGTTCCTCCACGACCCGCACTACACGACCGCCGAGCGAATCTCGCTCTGGGTCGTTCTGGGCGTCGCCGTCGCCGGTCTGATCTACGCGTTGATGCTCGTCGGTCAGGTCCTTGGCGCCGATCAGGGGACCGAGCGCATGCGCGAAGTCGCCAAGGCGATCCGCGAGGGGGCCAACGCCTATCTCGGCCGCCAGTTCAAGGCGATCGTCTGGCTCGTCTTTCTGATCACCGCCATCGTCTATTTCACGGCCGAGTCAAAGGCCGCGGTCGCGGTCGGCCGGGCCGCGGCCTTCTTCATGGGAGCGACCTTTTCCTGGACCGTCGGCTTCGTCGGCATGAGCCTGGCTGTTCGCGGCAACCTCCGCGTCGCCGCCGCGGCGCGGACCAGTTATGGCGCGGCCCTTCAGCTTGGCTACCGGACCGGAACGATCACCGGGATGCTCACGGATGGTCTCGGCCTTCTCGGCGGCACCTTGATCTTCATGGCATATGGCGAGCACGCCTATGAGGTCTTGCTCGGCTTCGGCTTCGGCGGCACCCTGCTAGCCCTCTTCATGAGGGTCGGCGGCGGAATCTACACGAAGGCCGCCGACGTCGGCGCCGACCTTGTTGGCAAGGTTGAGAAAGATATTCCCGAGGACGACCCCCGCAACGCCGCGACAATTGCCGACAACGTCGGTGACAATGTCGGCGACTGCGCGGGAATGGCGGCGGATATCTTTGAGAGTTACGAGGTGACGATCGTCGCCGCGATGATTCTCGGGTTCGCCAGCTTCGGCCACAAGGGGGTCATCTTCCCCTTGCTCGTCCGGGCGATCGGTGTCGTCGGGTCGATCATCAGCACGTATAGCGTCAAGGCCGGGGCGAACAGCACGAGTGACGAGGCGCTTCACTCGGTCCACCGCGGGTTCATCATCGGGTCGATCATCAGCGTCGCCGGATTCTTCGCGCTGGGCCTCGGTTACCTCCACTTTGACGACGAGTACATCCGCAAATTCCCGCAGGCGGCGGGGGGATATCGTCTCACCGACGACTTTGTGAAGGCTCGGGCCGGGTTCGAGAGGAATCTCGCCGGCTCGACCGAGTCGAAAGCCGCGGCCGTCCGTTCGTTCATCCAGAATTATCCGGAAAATCACCCGATTCTGTCGCCCAGCCAGCCCTTCTGGTCCAACCTTGGCTGGCAAGGGCTGGACCTCCGCCCCGCCTGGACCTGCCTGATCGGGATTGTCCTGGCCGTTGCGCTCAACAAGGCCACGAGTTATTACACGCATACCCACTTCGCGCCCGTGAAGTCACTCGTCAAGGCATGTACGACCGGGCATGCGACGAACATCATCCAGGGCTTCGCGGTCGGTTATGAATCCGCCGTGGTGGCCACCCTGATAATCGCCGGCGCGATTCTGCTTTCGGTCTTCGTCTACTCAGGCGCGGCGCCGATCTTTGTCGCGTATGGCGTGGCGATGTGCGGGATTGGCATGCTCACCTTGACCGGCAACACGATCAGCATGGACGTCTTCGGCCCGGTCGCCGACAACTCGAACGGGATCGGCGAGATGGGCTACGACCGCGACGAGATGGGCGAGGAAAACTACAAGCGAGCCCGCCAGATCCTCGCCGACCTCGACGCCGTCGGCAACACGACCAAGGCGGAAACAAAAGGAATCGCCATCGGCTCGGCGGTCATCGCCGCCGTGAGTCTCTTCGCCAGCTTCATCGCCGTGATCGCCGTCAAGAGCGAGGCGAACATTGATAAGATGACCGAGGCGCAATACTTTGAACAGGCCGCCAAACTCTCGATCGCCTATCCCGAGGTCTTCGTCGGCGCCCTGATCGGCGGGGTCGTCCCCTTGCTCTTCAGCTCGATGCTGATCCGGGCCGTCGGCCGAGCGGCCTTCCTGATCGTCAAGGAATGCCGGCTTCAGTTCCGCGACAAGGAAATCTGGGCGGGGACCAAGAAGCCCGACTACGGCCGGGTCGTCAACATCTGCACCTCCGCGGCGCAGTCGGAACTCGTCGGCCCGGCGCTTCTGGCGATCCTGATGCCGATCCTGGTCGGCATTGTCCTCGGCCCGCAGTCGCTCGGCGGCTACCTCGCGGGCATGATCATCGTCGGCCAGCTTCTGGCCGTCTTCATGGCCAATGCCGGAGGCGCCTGGGACAACGCCAAGAAGCTCGTCGAGGACGAGCCTCGCACCGAATTCTCGGGCAAGGGGTCCGAGAAGCACAAGGCCGCCGTTACCGGCGACACTGTCGGCGACCCCTTGAAAGACACGGCCGGCCCCGCGCTCAACCCGCTCATCAAGGTCATGAACATGGTCGCCCTGCTGGCGATCGTGCCAATTATTGACTACTCGGGCCGCCCCGTGCTTTATCTCGTCGGCTTCGCCTGCCTCCTTGGTGTCGCCTGGGCCGTCTGGCGGTCCAAGACCGAGAGCAAGGAACTCCGCGACGTCGAGGCCGAACTCTCCGGCGAAAAGAACGAGACCCTCGCCGAGGCCGCCAGCCACTGAACCCCCTCGGACCTTCAAACCGCGAGATGATCTCTCAAATGATCCTGAGAGATCCATCTCGTGGTTTGCTTCGGTTCGTTTCCCTTCGTTTCTTCTATTCGACCCCGAAATAATCCCGGATCAAGGCCGGCAATTCGGCCGAGAATTTGCTGCGTGGCATTACTGGATCGCAGCCCGCGGCTCGCGCGGCATCGAGCGCGGCGACGTCAACATGCGACCCGAAAGCGACGAAGGGAGTTCCCGGCTCCGCGGCCTTCTGATAGGCGAGCAGGGCCGGGCCAGCGACGAGATCCCCAGCCGCGAGGTCGACAAAAACGACCTTCGGCCGCCACTGGCCGATCATCGACATCGCCAGCGCCTGATTGCCCGCGACCAGAACCCTCTGGCCCAGCTCGCGCGCTGTTCCTGTCACTTTCAACGTAAAAATCAGGTCCTTGCTCAGGAGCAAGCCCGACGGACCCGCCGCCTCGGGGGTGAGTTCTTTCATGATCGTTGTTGTATCATATCAAATGTCGTTTCTTCGTAAAATCCAAGCTTCTCCGGGCAAAAGACAGCCTCTCTTTGCCCTTTGCCCTTTGCCCTTTGCCCTTTTGCAGCTCTAGCGTCCCCGGAGACGTCTCAAGTCGTTCCGTGCGCCGGAGGAAAATGATCGGCGATCCAGCCGGGAGTGAACTCGGGAAGGCCGGAAACAACCGCGTCGGCCCCGGCGGCGAGAAGCGGCGCGGCCGTGTACGTGTTCGGGACGCCGACGGCGTGCATTCCGGCTCCCTTGGCACTTTCGATTCCGGCGAGGCTGTCCTCGATTACCAGACAATGGGCCGGTTCCAGGTCGGCGAGTGGTCCGCCAAGTCGGCGGAGGCCCTCAAGGGCGAGCGTGTAGCCTTGCGGGTCGGGCTTGCAACGCGCTGTCTCCTCGGCGGAGACGATCACCGCGACCTGATCGCGTCGGTCGAGCAGATTCAGGGCGAATTCGATTTCTGGCCGGAGCGCTCCAGAGTTGATTGCCAGCGGCCAGCGCGCCGCGAGGGTCGCCAGGCAGTCGGCCGCTCCGGGAAAGAAGGTCAGCCCCTTGCCGGCTTCCTCGGCATAGCGCACGGCCTTGCGGGCGATCAGGGCGTCGAGCCGTTCGGAATCGGCCGTCTGACCGCCGTCGAGAAGCGCCGCCTCAAAACAACCGCGGTCGTCGAGGCCGAGGTAACGCGTGTGGTAATCCTCGGTTGTGATCGTGACTCCTTCTTCCATGAGGACCTCGCGGAACATGGCGAAGTGTAAGGGCTCATCGTCGAGCAAGACGCCGTTGAAATCAAAAATAACCGCCCGGATCATGACCGTCTCGCCGCCCCCTCGCCCTGGACCAATCGAAAGGTCGCCCCCACTCCGGGAGTCGACCCGATCGCCCCTTCGATGATACGAAAAAACCCGGCCGGGCGGGAACCACCTTGCGGTTGCCCGTCGGCCGGGAAGCGGTCGATCGCCGTTTTCTGTCAAAGCAAGCAGGCGCCGTCAGTACGAGTCGCTGGAAACGACCTCATTGCCCGCGATCGTGCCGAGTGCGCGCCAGGTCACAGGATTCACGCTCGTCTTGATGTACCGGACGCTCCCATCGGCAAAGAGACTATTCACACCGCCCGAGTGATAGCTCCGGCTGGTGAAGGCGGCATAGGTCGGGCCGCCGTCGTTCTCGTTGGCGCTGATGATATCGGTGTCAAGCAAGCCGGCGCGAGGCCCGGGGAAGGTGAAGACGGTTCCCGCCGGAACGTTCGTCGGCGTGAACTTGTTGGGCGGCCAGGCAGTCGTGAACCCAGCGTGATAAACCCCGCCGTTCGACCAGCGCGAGTGGAACTTGTTGTCCGGGACTCCGCAGGACATGTACGACGCGGGGATCGGGTCGGCCGGCCCTGGAAAGCTCGTCGGAGTCGTGTCGGGCACGCTGCTGAAGAGTGATGCGCACTTGATCCGAGGTTGGAAGGACTTGATCTCGGAATAAAGGATTGTGTTCGAGGTGCCGTCGAGGAACTGCGCGATTCCCCGCGTCCGGTTCACCGAGAAGGGGGCTCGGGTCGGTGCCCCCGCGCCGGTGCCGATCTTCGATGACGGCGTGTCGGGCCAGCTGAAGACATACCAGTCGCCGTCGTTCGGGCCGTAATTCGTGGCGCCGAAGACGGTTCCGCCGTCGTTGAATGTCTGGGTGTTCGGGTCGCTCGGACAGACGAACATGGCAATCAGAAGACCGCAGACGGTCGTGTTTTGCGGCTGGCTATCCTTCACCGTGAAGTTCATCGCGTTGTACTGCGATCCCCCCTCGGCGAACGGCAAGATCTTCGCCAGAGCGCTCCAGTTGTTCGTCCAGGCGACGGTCGGGTACGTCCCCTCTTGCTGAATATTGGAAGGAGGGAAGGTCGAGTTCGTGCTCTCGTAATTGTGATCCGCCAGGCCAATCTGCTTCAGGTTATTCGTGCATTGCGCCCGTCTGGCCGCCTCACGCGCCGCCTGAACGGCGGGCAAGAGCAGGGCAATCAGGACGGCGATGATGGCAATCACGACCAGAAGCTCGATCAGGGTGAAGCCAGAGCGGCGAATCTCGCGTTTCCAGAAAATCTTGGTGCGCATCCAGGCCATCTTTTCGATGTCGGGGTATGGATCGAGAGAGATATCACGGTTCGCGTCCGTATTCTCCATCGCAATATGAAGGCAATTTGAATATCAGGGGTTGATCTGACGAATTCGTCTCAAAATTCTCCAAATTTTTCGGCGAGGTTGAACGTACGGTGTTGTCGGATCTTGACCGACCGAGAATGCACCGAGGGGCGGCCCTCGACCGATCGGCTCGGCCGGGGACCGCCCCTCGAAGTCTCTCTGCTTCCGTTCCGCCGCGGCAGGGGGGCGACCGGGGTGGATGCGTGCGATCGGGATGAAACGGACGTGACGCGTGTCGCGGCAGATAAGGTTGACGGATCGCCCCGGCAACCCGGTTCGATCGGCCGACACCCCATTGTTGACCCGACGGCCCCGATGCGCGCCGGGTCGCCCCGGCCTTCTTCAAGCTTGATCGGGCTCCGCTGCCACGCGGTTGGACCACCAGGGACCGCTGTCTTTGCGGTCGGGCCATCGTCTTCGATCGCGTCGAGAGCGGCTCTCGCCACGCTCGGGCGATCTTGAAGACGACCGCCGGAAAACTTGTTTGCTCGGGATTTGGTTCGGGATTCTCAACGACAACCTCGGTCGGCCCGAGGGTCGGAACGTCAGAAACGATTTCAGGGGTCTGGGCCTGATTCTGGAGCGGTTCAACCTCGAATTCAATCGGACTCAGGCCAGAATCGACGCTCGGGACTTCCGCCGCGTTCTCCTCGAAGGCATCCGGTGCGATACCGTTATCCCCCGACGATCCCACGTCTGCAAAGTCCGGCTCGCCGCCGGCCGAGACCTTTTGTCCGAGATCCGACTCCACTCCACGATCCCACCCACTTCCTTCCTCGTCTCCTTCGCCCGACGGCCTGGCCGCCTGGTCGGAATCGATCAACCCGAAACCTGAACCCTTCGCGAGAGTTCCTTCCGCCCCGGGTTCAACACCTCGGAGCGCCTGGACGGCCTCCATCGGAGTCACGGACTCATCAACCGATGCCTCATTCGAGTCAGGCAAAGGTCTTTGATCGACCACTGTCTGAGTTTCGGTCTCGGCATCGGCGGGCGAGGCGACTTCCTCGGCGGTTGTCGACGTCGCCAGATCGGCTCGAACAAACTTTCCCGGACCCACCCGCACCCAGACAGGCTCCGAAAGCTCGAAGGCTGTCGCCGCGACCGATTTGGGCTTTCGACCTCGCCCCTTGCCGCGTCGGGTTTTCCCCGTCAACAGCTCGGGATTCGGGACGTCGACTCGATCGGCCTCAGCCTCACCGGGGGCGTTCGAAACGACCACCGTGAGGAGGGATTCGGTTCTGACGACGCTATCCACGTCGACCGTTCCCGCAACCTCGTCGATCCTCTCCGCGGGAGCCAGCGACTCCGAAATCTTCGCCGTTGAGGGGTTTCCCACTCTCCGGCCGGTTCCAGGAGGTCGCAGCACCAGGGAGATCACGGCGAGATACGGCACGACCAGCCAGGCCGAGGCATAAAACGCCAGGGCCAGACTCGTCGCCACCACAAGCAGAACCAGAACCGCCGGCCAGACCCGCGCGGCTGCGGGGGCTTGGACAGACCGTTGTCGGTCATGCTCTGGCGTTCGGCGTCGAAATCGCGCAAGATCGTCTTGTCGCACGCGGAGCCGCTCCGGTCGGTCCGTGCCGCTCTTGAGTCCGATGGCTCGGAACAAACAAACGAACTCACCTTAGAGGACAGCGGCGGTCGCCTCGACCCGGCAAGGTGGTTGAAGCCTGACCGCGTCTCGGCTCCGCTTTCGAAGCCGCCAGCCGTCCCCGGCTTGAGATATCGGCCCCCTCCCTCGGCCGACTCTCAGGATTTCCTGGTCTCGACCCGCCGCCCTTGCCGGTTGCATCAGCCGTTCCGGCAACACCTTGGAACCGGCTCATACCCCTTTTGACCGAAGATCCGTCAACGATTTTTGGCCACCGGAGCCAGGCTCTCAACGCTTTCCCCTCAGTTCTCGGGCATCAGCCCTTTCTCGCTAGCAAGCGCTCGGCCCCCTGCCCCCTCAGCGCCTCGGCAACTTTACGGCCCAGCCCTTTCGGGTCATCGCGCGAGCCTTCGAAGGTGGCAATGACCCGCTCCCGGCCTTCGGTGTCAAAGACGGCCACGTCAAGCGCCATCGAATCGCCGCCCAGGTCGCGTCCCCAGGCTCCGAGCGGGATCATGCACCCGCCCTCCAGTTCGGCGAGCGCCGCGCGTTCGGCAAGCACGGCGCGTCTGGTCGCCGGGTCATCCAGGGGGGCGAGCCGGTCGAGGGTCGCGGTGTCGTCAAGTCGGCACTCGATCCCCAGCGCTCCCTGCCCCACGGCGGGCAAGAACCGGGGCGGGGCGAGCCACTCGGTAATCTGCCCGGACAGGCCGAGCCGCTTCAACCCCGACCCGGCCAGGACGACCGCATCAAGCCGCCCCTCAATGGCCTGATTCAACCGGGTCTCGACGTTCCCTCGGACCCCGACCACCTGCAAACCTGGTCTCAGATAGAGAAGTTGCGCGCGCCGCCTGAGCGACCCGGTTCCCACCGTCGCCCCGTCAGGCAGGGCATCAAGCGTCTTGAATCGCGGCGCAATCAGGACATCGGCTGGGTCTTCCCGAGGTGGAACCGCCCCCAGCGTCAACGCCTCCGGCCCTTGCGTGGGCAAGTCTTTCAGACTATGAACGGCGAGGTCGACCCTTCCCTCCATCAACGCACGCTGAATTTCCTTCGTGAACAAGCCGAGGCCGCCGATTTGAGCCAGTGGCGTATTCCGATCACGGTCGCCCTGCGTCTTGATCTCGATCAATTCGACGACCAGGCCCGGATGGCTTTCCCGGAGTCGGTCGGCGACCCAGGTCGCCTGCCAGCGCGCCAGGGGGCTCCCCCTTGTCCCGATCCGGACCGTGCCTCCGTCGAGTCCCATCGGCTCAGAGTCTCCCCTCGGCTCGACCGATCACCACCGCGACCACGCGCGTTGCCCCTGCCCGCTTCAAGACTCGGGCGGCGGCCGCGCAGGTCGCCCCAGTCGTCAGGATGTCGTCCACCAGGAAGACCGTCCGCCCTTTCAAATCCGGCGTCCCCCGAACCCCGAAGGCTCCCCGCATCGACTTCGCCCGTTCCGCCCGTCCTTGCCCCGCGAGAATCGCCGTCGATCGCACGCGGCGCAGAGGGTGGAAGACCCGAAGGCCGAGCCGCCTGGCAACCCCGCGCGCCAGCCCATCCGACTGGTTATAACCCCGCGCCCAGCGTCGGCTCCAGTGCAACGGGATCGGCACCACCCAGGCCCCGGCCGCCTTCGCCGCTTCCTCTTGCAAGATTGGCCTGGCGTCAACAAGCAGCTTCCCCAACCAGGGCGCAATCCACCCTTCCGGCTCATGTTTCAGGCGGAGACAGAGGTCTCGGATCGGCCCCTGATACGGCCCGAGCGCCACCGCCGCATCAAAGCCTGGTTGACGACGCCCCCGGCACTCGCCGCACCCTTCCGGCCGAACCCCCCACGATCCGACCGGCATCGCACACCTCGGGCAGGCCGCCCCCGCCGCGCCTAGCAGTTCAGCCCGGCAGTCGATGCAAAACGGCGCCAACTCCCCTTCGGAACCCCTCTCGCAGATCGGGCAAGTCCAGGGAAAGACCAGCGATCCGAGCGCACTGATTCCGCCGCGCCAGCACGACCGTAAGCACCCCGCGACCTCCCGATTTGAGGGCCAAGACGGCGTCCAGGCCACGAGGCCCCTCCATCCTTTAACTAGAGAGTTTCATCGATGCGGAATGGAAGACCCGGCGAGCCAGGGACTGGGGCCATTCAACCCTCGCGCCCTCGATGTCCCGTCTTGATGTACGGTTCCAGATGTTCTCGCAGATGCGTCCTCGCTCTGGCCAGAAGCGACTTGACCGCCGGCTCGGAACGCCCCATGACTTCGGCGATCTCGGCGTAGCTCATCTCCTCAAACTTGTTCAGAAGGACGGCCAGCTTCTGATCCTCGCCGAGCACGTCGAGCGCCTCGCGGACAACCTCCGACAGCTCCACCTTTCGCATCTGTGCCGAGGGCGTTCCCTCTCGGGCCAGGGCACGCTCATCGGCCGGAATCATCGGCTGCGAGCCGGTATCAATGCCTCCCATCGGCACCGTCGGGTTCCGACCCTTGCCCCTCAGATGATTCAGAGCCAGGTTATTGGCGATCGTGAACAACCAGGTTGAGAACTTCGCCCGGGGCTTGTACCCCTTCCTCGCCCGGTAAATTCGCAGAAAAACCTCTTGCGTGAGGTCTTCCGCCTCCTCGACCCGGCCGACCAGGTGGACCATCACACCGAGAAGCCTGTGCTGATATCGCTCGACCAGCGTTTCAAAGGCTCCTTGCACGTCGTCGCGCACCTGCAGCATCAGCCGGACGTCGGGGTCCTTCGCTTCGAGCTGTTGTTCCAGGGCGGTGCTCACGACGCGCTGCCTCCTCCATCAATCAACCGCTCAATTTGCCGGTTCCAGCCGTCGCCGAAGTTGACCACAGGCCGCGTCGATCTGCCGCCCCTTGGTCTTCCGAACGCTCACGCTCACTCGACGCGATTTCAAAATTCTCACAAACCGATCGACCGACTCCGGCGCCGGCCTGTCAAATGGCAGACCCGCCACCGGGTTATACGGAATCAGGTTCACGTGAGCTTTTCTCGCCTCAAGCAAGCCGGCCAGCGCCTTTGCGTCCTCGGTCCGGTCGTTGACGCCCCTTAACATGACGTACTCAAAGGTAACCTGCCGGCCGCTCTTCTGGAAGTAGGCGTCGGCGGCATCCATCACGGCTCCAAGGCCCACCCGCTCGTTGACCGGCACCAGTTCATTCCTCAGCGCCTCGGTCGGCGCATGCAGCGAGACCGCCAGATGATACTGCCGATCAAGCGCCGCCAGCTTCCTCATCTTCTCCGGCAGGCCCACGGTCGAAACGGTCACCCGCCTCTGCCCCATTCCCAACCCCTCGGGCGAGCAGATCAGATCCAGCGCCGCGACCAGGTTATCCAGATTCGCCAGGCTCTCGCCCATCCCCATCACGACAAGATTGGTCAATCTCTCTCCTGCCGGCAACAGATTTCTCATCCTGAGAATCTGTTCAACGATCTCCCCTTTCGTCAGATTTCTTTCCACACCCTTCAACCCGCTGGCGCAGAAGACGCACCCCATCCCGCAGCCGACCTGTGTGCTCACACAGACGGTCCGCCGCTCGTCCTCCGCCATCAAGACGCACTCGATCTTTCGCCCGTCCAGACACCCGAGCAACAATTTCTCTGTGCCGTCCGGCGCCAGGTCCTGGTGAACGACTGTCGTTCCAAAGACCGACCACTCTTCATCGAGCGTCTGCCTCAGCGTCTTGGGCAGATCCGACATCGCCTCGAACCCTTCGGCCCGACGCTCAAAGACCCAATGATACACCTGACGCGCATGGAAGGGCCTCTGGCCTTTTTCGGCCATCCAGACCTTCAAATCCTCCAGGTTTACATCAAGAAGCGGTTTTTTCACGGATTTAAACCGCCGGAAGATCTCAGGGTTCGATCGCGTTATTGGTATTGCACAATCATCCTACTCCGACGGCCCAAAAAATCCGAGTCCTTGATGCACAGGACAAATGCCAGGTTAGGATGCTGGGATTTCAATGAACTCGAAGACCATCTTCAACGAGTAAGTCTCGAAACGAAAACGGGGTTTTATGTTAATAATGAATTTTGTCCTTTGTCCTTTGTCCTTTGTCCTTTGTCCTTTGTCCTTTGAATTAAGTTAGATCCAAACCCAGTGCGCGTAGTGAAACCGCCCCGGCTCAGAGCGTTCTCTGAGCCGGGGCGGTTTTGTTACGATCCAGAAGAAGATCCCGGCGATCACCGACTTTCGCGCCAGAGGCACTATCATGGGCCCGGCGGGCTTAACGGCCGTGTTCGGAATGGGAACGGGTGTGGCCCCGCAGGTATGGTCGCCGGGAAGGCGTCGGCGTCCTGGTCAGGGGACGCCGACGCGACATTCGCGGTTGGTTTCGGTCACGTCCCCCGTGAGATTTTGAGACCTCAAGGGGGGCGGGCAAGAGCACGTTCTCAGCCTTGAAAAGAACGGGCCAAGAGAAGGCGTGGTGGGTGGGGCAAAAGACCCGAAAAGGTTCACGTCCACGTCGCCAGAGTCCTTCGGGACCGCAAAAGAATTTGGGCCAGGAGTCTCGGTTACGGCGTTCAGATTTCGGGAAACCTGGGCCCTGGGTATCGGGATGACACCCAGGGATCACACCAGCCGGTTCCCGGTCGCCGACTCACTTGAAGTGAGGCGGGCGTCGGGTCGGGGTGGTCAAGCGATCGGCTGTTGGAACTGGTCCGCTCCGGCGGTCGCCCGCCGTCCACTTCCAGCCCATCGACCTGGTCGTCTTCCAGGAGCCTTCGTAGCGTTTGATTGCTACCGGAAACCTCGTCTTGAAGAGGGCTTCGCGCTTAGATGCCTTCAGCGCTTATCCTTTCCCGACCTGGCTACCCGGCGATGCCCCGAGCGGGACAGCCGGCACACCAGAGGTCGGTCCTCCCCAATCCTCTCGTACTAGGGGAGACCCTTCGCAAGTTTCCAACGCCCACGGCAGATAGGGACCGACCTGTCTCACGACGGTCTGAACCCAGCTCGCGTACCGCTTTCATTGGCGAACAGCCAAACCCTTGGGACCTTCTCCAGCCCCAGGATGCGATGAGCCGACATCGAGGTGCCAAACCTCCCCGCCGCTAGGGACGCTCGGGGGAGATCAGCCTGTTATCCCCGGAGTACCTTTTATCTGTTGAGCGACGGCCTTTCCATCCAGCACCGCCGGATCACTAACGCCGACTTTCGTCCCTGCTCGTCTGATCGGACTCGCAGTCAGGCACCCTTTTACGTTTGCGCTCGTGTTGCCCGATTGCCGACCGGGCCGAGGGTACCATTGCACTCCTCCGTTACCGTTTGGGAGGAGACCGCCCCAGTCAAACTGCCCGATGAGCACGGTCCCGCCGGGGGATTCCCGGCGGTGAGGCACGACGTCCATTCAGGGTGGTATTTCACATTGCGGCTCGCCGACGGCTAGCGCCGCCGGGTCACGGCCTCCCACCTATGCTACACAGAAAGAACGTCGGGCCAGTGCCAACCTGCAGTAAAGGTTCACGGGGTCTTTCCGTCTGACCGCGGGTACGTGGCATCTTCACCACGGCTACAGTTTCACCGGGTCCCTCGTGGAGACAGTGCACCAGTCGTTACGCCATTCATGCAGGTCGGAACTTACCCGACAAGGAACTTCGCTACCTTAGGACCGTCATAGTTACGGCCGCCGTTTATCGGGGCTTCGGTCGCCAACTTCGCTTGCGCTAATCGGCTCCCTTAACCTACCGACACCGAGCAGGCGTCAGACTCTATACGTCCTCTTGCGAGTTGGCAGAGTCCTGTGTTTTTGATAAACAGTCGCTAGTGCCGATTCTCTGCGGCTCACTTGCGTGAGCACCCCTTGTACCGAAGGTACGGGGTCATTTTGCCGAGTTCCTTCACGAGGGTTCTCCCGAACGCCTTCGGATGCTCGCCTAGCACACCTGTGTCGGATTGCGGTACGGGCCAGTTGAGTCGTCCCCAGCAGGCTTTTCGTGGCCGAGCGGTCAACGGACTTCCGGATCGAATGCCGTCGCCCTTGCGGGACGGGGGTATCTAGCGCCCCGATCCGTCTTTGCTCGGCGTCCTTGCTGGTTCAACCTTCTCAACGGGTCGCGGAATATTAACCGCGTGTCCATCGGCTACGCCCTTGGGCCTCGCCTTAGGTCCCGACTGACCCTGGGCGGATTGACCTTCCCCAGGAAACCTTGTGCTTTCGGCGGACAGGCTTCCCACCTGTCTTGTCGTTACTCGTTCCGGCATAAGCACTCGCCCGCGCTCCACCGGTCCTTGCGGTCCGGCTTCGCCGCGGCGGGCGACGCTCTCCTACCATTCCTCGCGGAATCCGCGACTGCGGCACGACGCTTAGTCCCCGTCATTTTCGGCGCGGGATGGCTCGACCGGTAAGCTGTTACGCACTTTTGAAATGGTGGCTGCTTCTAAGCCAACATCCCGGCTGTCACGGCGATCCCACTTCCTTTGCCACTGAGCGTCGCTTTGGGGGCCTTGGTCGGCGGTCTGGGTTGTTTCCCTTTTGAACGTGAAGCTTATCCCCCACGTTCTGACTGCCGGGGTCCGCCCGCTGGTATTCGGAGTTGGGTTTCGGCGGGTAGGCGGGAAGCCCCCCGACCGAATTCCGTCGCTCTACCCCCAGCGGGTATGTCCCGACGCTGGCCCTAAAGCCATTTCGGAGAGAACGAGCTATCTCGAGGTTTGATTAGACTTTCACTCCTCCCCACGGGTCCTCCCCCAGTTTTTCAACACTGGTGGGTTCGGTCCTCCACGGCCGGTTAAGGCCGCTTCAACCTGCCCATGGGTAGTTCACCTCGTTTCGCGTCTACTGCACCCGACTAAGTCGCCCGGTTAAGACTCGCTTTCGCTACGGCTCCCCCGCTGAACGGGTTAACCTGGGGCCGGGTACAGTAACTCGCCGGATCATTATGCAAAAGGCACGCGGTCAGGCTGCGTAAACGCATAGCCCTCCCACCGCTTGTAGGCACGGGGTTTCAGGTTCAGTGTCCTCCCCTGGTCGGGGTTCTTCCCACCGTTCGGTCGCCCTACTGGGTTCGCTATCGGTCGTCATCGAGTGCTTAGCCTTGCGGGATGGTCCCCGCCGATTCAGGCCGGGTTTCACGTGCCCGACCCTACTCGGGTACCGGTTAGGGGGACTTCCGCCGTCGCCTACGGGACTCTCACCCGCTCTGGTGCCACTTTCCAGAGGACTTCGGCTGGCGGTTGTCCATCCCATGTCACCGGCCCCACGACCCCGGGTGGTATCCCACCCGGTTTAGGCTGATCCCCGTTCGCTCGCCGCTACTGAGGGAGTCTCGGTTGATTTCTTTTCCTCCGGGTACTGAGATGTTTCAGTTCCCCGGGTCTTCTCGGGTATTCCGGGATCGACGCTCGTTGGGCAGCTCCCCCGGACTTATCGCAGCCTTCCACGCCCGAATTGCTGATGACGCCTAGGCATCCCCCCCGTGCCCTTAGGAGCTTGACCACGCCGGCCCGGCCCCCGCTCGCGCGGTGACCAGAACCGGGCAGTGTTCACGTCCCCTCATCTGACTGTGCCGCGGCCCAAGGGGCGTCTCGCGACGCTCCCGGCCGCCCATCATTTAGGGTAACGATCCCCTGGCGAACCCACCGACATCACGTCGGGTCGGGTTCGCGGTCCTTGAAGGGTTCCACGTTCGTGGAGTTTACCTTGGAAAATTTGCCACAATACCACGCTTCGTGGGCCCGTCTTGTTGCCAAGACGAACTCTTACCTTGCGTGACCAAAACAACCGGATTGTCAAAAAACAAACAAAAGCCGAGCGACCCATCTCCCGCAATCCCACGACGTCACCGCCGCCGATTCCGAGATCCCGATCTCTCCACTCGTCCCGACCTCTGGCCAGGGGGCGAGGCCGTCCTTCGCGACGGCCACGCCCCCCACCCAGCAAAACAGCAAGGGTTCGGTCAATCGTGGATCGATTTCGTCAATTCCCAAGCTTCAAAGCCGCGATTTCCAGCGGTTCGGGTCACGACTCGAATGAACCACGGCAAGCACGACCAGTTCATCCTGATCGATCCGATAATAAATCGCGAACGGGAAGCCCGGAGTCAAGGCGCGTCGAACACCTCGATAAACAAGACGGTGCGATTCCGGCTCCTGCTGGATACGCACGAAGACTCGATCGAGCACCGCCTGAAACTTAGCCCCGAGACCAACGCGTTGTTCCTCGTACCAGTGCACCGCCTCGACGATCTCTTCCGCCGCTTCGGCCTTGAAAATCACGCCGAGTCTCCCGACACACGCGGTAGAAGACGCGCTTGGATATCATCCCACGAAACCCCGGCTCGCGGGTTCTTCTCGTGCGAGGAAATCCGGTCATCGAGCAAATCCTTGTGAGACTGGGGAATCTCTCTCGATTCCAGGGTCGAGGCGATATCGTCCCAGATCGCTTCCACGAGCTGAAGCCGATCGTCAACGCTGAGCTGATCGATTCCCAGGGCTTTCAAGGAAGGGGCCATGACCGGTGCTCCGATTCAGATCCAGAGAGGTCGCTTGGGATTAACGATGTTGCTATGGAACCCCCGGGGGGAGCCGGCGTCAAGGCATCAGCCCAGGGAGGGCGGTGCCGACGCGGCCTCAGGACTCTAAAAACCGAGCGAACCGAGGTTCACCAAGGTTGTCAGAACTGGGCCGGGATTTTCTAAGTATCCTTAGAAAGGAGGTGATCCAACCGCAGGTTCCCCTACGGTTACCTTGTTACGACTTAGTCCCCATCACGGGTTTCATCTTCGGCGCCTGCCTTGCGGCTCCGGCGACTTCGGATGCCCCCCGCTTTGGTGGCTTGACGGGCGGTGTGTACAAGGCTCAGGAACACATTCACCGCGGCATGCTGATCCGCGATTACTAGCGATTCCGGCTTCATGCGGGCGGGTTGCAGCCCGCAATCCGAACTGGGGGACGGTTTTTGCGATTAGCCCGGCCTCGCGGCCTCGCGGCGCTTTGTCCGTCCCATTGTAGTACGTGTGCAGCCCCAGGCATAAGGGCCATGAGGACTTGACGTCATCCCCGCCTTCCTCCGGCTTCACGCCGGCGGTCTGTCTAGAGTTCCCACCGTTACGTGCTGGCAACTAGACACAGGGGTTTCGCTCGTTAGGGGACTTAACCCAACACCTCACGGCACGAGCTGACGACAGCCATGCAGCACCTGTGCACGTTGTACCTTGCGGCCTCACCGACGTTTCCGCCGGCTAATCCGTGCATGTCAAGCCTGGGATAAGGTTTTGCGCGTAGCCTCGAATTAAGCCACATACTCCACCGCTTGTGTGAGCCCCCGTCAATTCCTTTGAGTTTCAGCCTTGCGACCATACTCCCCAGGCGGGGCACTTCACGGTTTCCCTACGGCAGGGAGCCCATCGGCGAGCCCCCTACCCAGTGCCCATCGTTTACGGCCAGGACTACCGGGGTATCTAATCCCGTTCGCTCCCCTGGCTTTCGCGTCTCAGCGTCAGTAGACGTCCAGGGGCTCGCTTTCGCCACGGGCGTTCCTTCCGATCTCAACGCATTTCACCGCTCCACCGGAAGTTCCAGCCCCCCCTACGTCCCTCCAGGCCGGTCGTATCGGCGCCGCTTCCCCGGTTGAGCCGGGGGATTTCAACGACCGACGTGCCGGCCCGCCTACACGCGCTTTAAGCCCAGTGATTCCGAATAACGTTCGCACGGTTCGTCTTACCGCGGCTGCTGGCACGAACTTAGCCCGTGCTTCCTCCAGGGATCAGTCAAGGTGTTACCCCTTCTTCCCCCTCGACAGGAGTTTACAACCCGAAGGCCTTCATCCTCCACGCGGCGTCGCTCGGTCAGGCTTGCGCCCATTGCCGAAGATTCTCGACTGCAGCCTCCCGTAGGAGTCTGGGCAGTGTCTCAGTCCCAGTGTGCCGGGCCACGCTCGCACGCCCGGTAGGCATCAGAGCCTTGGTGGGCCGTTACCCCGCCAACAAGCTAATACCACGACAGCCCGTCCCACGACGCCGGAGCTTTGGTCGGCCGGAGATGCCTCCGGCGAACGTCGCTGGGGATTACCCGCGGTTTCCCGCGGCTATACCCAATCATGGGGTTGGTTACCGTCGCCTTACTCACCCTTGCGCCACTGGCCTTGCGGCCCGTACGACTTGCATGCCTAATCCACGCCGCCAACGTTCATTCTGAGCCAGGATCAAACCCTTCGAAAGTTGGTCCGGCCTCAATCACCCGAAGATGACCAAACGCCTCGCCTCCTCGAACCGAATGGGTTGAGGAATCTCTGACTGGTCGCACCGGGGCGGCTTTTTTCCGAACGGCGAACCGTCCTGAAGCAAGTCCTCCCCGCTGCCGGTTTCGAGAGTCCGCCCTCATCCCCAACGTCGAAAACCAAGAAACGCGACGTTGGGAACACTGACGACCTGTCGCCGGCTCCCCTCAAGGGTTCACAAGCAACTTCATCCACGATCGACCGAATTGTCAAAGAAAGCTGCTTGCCTCTCGCCGACGGTTTCGGCCGGAGCAACTCTCCCTTTTTCAAGGGCGTCGTCTCCGGCCGTCTCGTCGTCCCGACTCGCAGTCGTCTCGCGATTGGCAAGAGTCATGTTACCGGCGATTCCTGGAAGGTCAACACCCTACCTTGGAATTTTTCTTGATGCCGAATACAGAGGTGTCTGTTCCGGGTCCCTTTTTCGGATCGGCATGCAGGACAAAGTCGTCCCTGACGATAAAAGCCGATGGTACGGCGAAAGGCCGAACTCCGAGGGATCGGCGATCTGCGGATCGGAGCGAAAGTGGCTCAGGGAAGGGGGGTTTCCATGCCCGCAACCATGCCCACTCAGACCGATTGGGTGAAAAGCGTGCTCTTTGATCGCGGCTATTTAGCCCGGATTCGAGGCGACGCGATCAAGGTCTACCTTGTCATGCTGGAAGCCAGCGGCGGCCAGCCCGACAGGAGTGTAACCGTTAGTCTGAATCAGTTGATGAGGCGGACCCGCCTCTCCTGTCCCACGATCATTGATGGCCTGGGACGCCTGGAAGGACTCGGGCTGGTCGTCTCCACGACGCATGAGCGAGGTAAGGTCAAAACCTATTATGTTTCCGACCCCCCGTCCGCAATCGACATGGAAGATTGAGAAATTAGTGGTAGCATTACGAATCCGCGCCCAACTGAAAGTTTTGTCTTTTTTATATAAGAACGTCAGATGATTCATGGAAGCGACTAGGCCGCCCCAAGGATGGTGACGGAACGCCATGGTCCCTTATTTCTTTCGCGTTGAACACGAGCTTTTGCGTTCCGAGTCGTTCAAGGCTCTGGGCGGCTCCGCGATCAAAGTGTATCTCACGATCGGGCTCTATTCGGATTTCGGAACGGACTGGGCTTATCCGAGTATCCGCACGATTGCCCTTCAGGCGGGATTAAGCCGACAAACAGTCCTCGCGGCGATCGAGGAACTCACCCGTCGCGGGCTTCTTGCCACGAGCAAGTCCAAGGGTCGCTCCACGGCCTACAAGATTCTTCGACCCGCCCCGGAACGTCCTCCAGGCTCGTCTTCACGAAAAGGCGACCGGATCGAGTCTCACTCCACCGAAAAACAGGACCACACTGTCCCATTTTTTTTAGAGGAGGTCCCCCATACCAGTCCAGAATGTTTAGAGGAGGCCCCCCATACCAGTCCAGGTTCTTTTAGGGTGTTGGCCCAATTCCTCGGCCGAAGCGGCCGTGAGGATAGGCCCAAACGAGAACCAGGAACGAAAGAAGACACGAACAGCATCCCGATTCCGGGAACACCGTTCCGGCTCTCGGCGGAAGGACAGCTTCTTGTTGCTGTTGATTTGCAAGAACTTCTGACGAATCAGGGAATACCCCAACGCCTTGCCGAAAAGCTCGCTGCTCAAAAAGATCCCGAGGCCGTGGCCAAGGTCCTTCTCAATGCGCTCTATCTTCAGAGCCAGGGCAAACTTCAGAACGGTCCGGGCTATATTCGCGCGGGGATCGAGGACGGGTATGAACTACTTCCCCAGGTGGCCGACCGTCTGGAAAGTCGGCGTCGGGAATTGCAGGCCCGTTTACGCACGGTCGCCCAGCAGCGAGAACGTCAGAGACAGGACTTTGCACAGGCTGAAGAAGAAGCCGCGATCAACCTGGTGATCAGCAGCCTCCCTTCTCAGGACCTCGACAACCTGGTCCGCCAGGCCGTGAACGCTCTCCCCGAACCGATTGTCCGCCGCAATCCGACTCTCTCCAATCCCTTCGTCCGGAGCAAGGTTTACGAGTTGGCCTGTGGCGAACCTTTGTCATAAAGTCTTGTCTCGCCTGGCTTACGCATGATGAGCAGGTCGCGAACCTGGCCCAGCATGCGACCCTCAACTCGCGCTCGCCTGACGTCTTGCGGGCGGTAGGCTCCATCCATCGGACAACTCACACGCCTCTCCGGGAGAAATCCAGCCGCGATGAGAGCGGTGTAGCCATAAAAAGCGTGATCGAGATAGCCAAATCCGGCGGGTAAATCCTTTTCGGTCTGATTGGCGAGCAAGAGAGCGATGTGTCCGCCGGGGCGGAGGGTGGCGAAACTGTCGCGAGCAAACTGGTTGAGAAAGTCGATCCAGGCCGCGAAAGGAACGTCCGACGCGCCTTCGGCCGCGTAACGGCGGGCGAGCATGGTATGGTAGGGTGGGTCACAAAAAATAAGATCGCAGTCACGTACGTCGAGCGGAAAACCTTGCTTTACGTCTGCCTTGATGATTTCAGGACGTACAGGAGCTATGTCATACGCAAAACAGCGACGTCCCATGGATTCGCAGACGTCCAGAGTGGTGCCACCGCCCGCCATCGGGTCCACCACGGTGTCGCCTGGCTGCGTATAATAGTGAAGCGTGTGGGCGACGATCGCTGGAGGAATTGAACCGGGGTGTGGAATTCCGAAGGCGCGATCGTGCTTGAACGGCCAGACGTCATAGGGTGTTGGACGAAATCCCGACGTGAATCGGTCGCGGCGTCGGAGATCCTTGTACGCCGCGTGGATTGACTTGGTCCCCGCGTCGAGTTGCGCCACGCCGCTGAGGGCGCGTGCGTCTTTTTCTTCGGCCGACTTCCAGATGGCGCGGGCCTGTCGATAGAGATCCTTGCCGCCAAGACCGAGGATTTTGGCAATGCGACTATCGGTCCGACCGTCGGAATTCCGACGATCGGGAGAAGCGGTGTCGTCTCGAAATTGTCGGAGATTCTCGCGGCGGCGGCGGAGACCTTCGGAACCATATAGGGTTTCGAAGGCGTCGGCTTCTCGCATGAGTTGACTGAAGTTCTTCCTACGCTGTCGGTTATACTCGAGGATGGCAAGTTGTCTCGCGGCCTGACCGCGGATGTCACGAACCTCGCAGGGAAGGTCGAGTAGATTCAAAACCCGGGCGCAGGCGAGTCTACGGTGGCCCGAGATCACCTTCCAGTTCGAACCGTCGGAACCTTGGACCACCACCAGAGGGACAAGCACACCGTGCTCGCGGACGCTTTCCAGAAGATCCTCGATCTCACGGTCTGGATCGCCGTAAATCGATATGCTAAATGAGCTTGCGGTCAGTTCGGCCGTTGGGATGAGGCGAACCCGTGGGTGCGTTTTCAATGAGGTGGTCATGGTCGGGGCATCCTTGTCCACGGCGACCGGGGCGATTTCCAAAGGGCTGATCGGTCAGGCTAGCAGTCTTCTCCGAGGCTGTCCAGCGTAGATCGATCGCGAGGGCTGGGCCGTTTCTGGGATAGGCGCGAACGGCCTTCTCTGGGAAATAGAAGGTCGGTGCGATCGGCCTGGGACCAGGAGGGGCTCGGCCGCTAACCTGGTGCTGGACGATCGAGGCGAGGCAAGGAGGCGAGGCCAAATGTCGTCGTTGCGCTGGGACCCACCGCACGGGGCGGTCTCGAAGGGGGGAGCGAGGAGCCTCGGTGGAACACTCTCGGTCGTCGTGCCGGCGAAGGACGAGGCGGCGAGCCTGCCGAGACTCATTTCCGAGATCGCCGGGGCCTTGCGGCCCCTCCTGGCAAACCAGCGCATGGCAGGGTTTGAGATCGTCGTCGTCGATGATGGTTCCACCGATGAGACGTCCGCGATCCTCGCAAGTTTGGCCTCGGAATTCCCCGAGTTGATATCGATCCGGCTTGCGGCGAACGTCGGGCAATCCGCCGCGACGGCCGCTGGCTTCCGCAAAGCAGCCGGAGACTGGGTCGCCACGCTCGATGCCGACCTCCAGAACGATCCGGCCGACCTTGTCAGGCTCTGGGAGGCCCTCGCCGGCCACGACGTCGCGCTGGGCTGGCGACTCGTGAGGCAAGACGTCTGGTCCAGGCGCGTCATTAGCCGTTGGGCGAATTGGGCGCGCAATGTTGTGCTCGGACAATCGATCCGGGACACGGGTTGCTCGGTACGGATTTTCCCAAGAGACGTCGCGCTTCGACTTCCCCTCTTTCAGGGCGCTCATCGCTTCTTTGGACCGCTCTTGATTCGGGAAGGATGCTCGATTATTCAGGTTCCCGTCGGACATCGATCGAGGTCGTTTGGATCATCGCATTACAATTTCTGGAATCGATCGACGCGGGTTGTCGTTGATTTGCTCGGCGTGGCCTGGCTTTTGCGCAGAGGGGTGAGATACAAGGTTCTCAATGAGGAAACCACTCGCCCTGCTCTGCGTCGGCAGATCTGGGCGAGTGCTCGACGGGAGGACTGACCCGTGTCGCTCAGGTCGCTGGAGACGGTCTGGATGGGAGTGGGCTTCGTGGGTCAGGGAGTTTTCACGGCGCGGTTTCTGGTGCAGTGGGCGGTTTCCGAGAATCGCCGCGAATCGGTCGTGCCGGTGGCTTTCTGGTGGATCAGCCTTGTCGGCGGCCTGATCCTGCTGGCCTACACGATCCATAAGAATGACCCGCCGCTAATTCTTGGTCAGGCGATGGGACTTTTCGTGTACGTCCGCAACCTGATGCTCGTTTCTCGGGCGGAACGTCGGGCCGCGCGAAGGTCACGCGTCGGCATCTTCGGGGGCGAGGCCGAGAAGGCGTTCAACGGCCAGGCCAATGTCGTCGGCGCGCATCAGGGTTTCGCCAACGAGGACGGCGGAGACCCCGGCGGCTTCGAGGCGTTCGACGTCGGCTCGATTGCGAATGCCGCTCTCGCTGACGAGCGTGACGTGCGCGGGGATCTGGTCGCGGAGGCGGAAGGTCTGGTCAAGGTCCGAGACGAATCGGGTCAGGTCGCGGTTGTTGATTCCGACCAGGGTGGCTCCCGAGTCGAGCACTCGGGGAAGGTTGGCCTCGTCGTGGAACTCGACCAGGCTGGCCATCCCGAGCGCCCGGGCACGCTCCTGAAGCGACCGGAGCTGGGCATCGTCGAGGATCTCGGCGATCAGAAGGATCGCGTCGGCGCCGGCGAGCCGGGCCTCGACGACCTGATAGTCGTCGATCACGAAGTCCTTGCGTAGTAACGGGATCGCGACTGCGGCGCGGATGCGGGCGAGATAGGAAAGGTGGCCCTGAAAGTAGGGAACGTCGGTCAAGACGCTCAGGCAGGCGGCGCCGTGGGCCTGGTAGGTCCGGGCGATCGAGACCGGCTCGAAGTCTTCGCGGATGACCCGGGCCGAGGGACTGGCCTTCTTGACCTCGGCGATCAGGCGGATCGGCCCCGGGCCGGTCAGCGCGGCGAGGAAGTCGCGGGTGGGAGGGGCCTCGGCGGCCTGGTGTTCCATCTCGTCCAGGGGCATCCTCAGCCGCGCCGCGGCGACCTCGCGGTGCTTGGACGCGACGATCTCGTCGAGTATGTTCGGCATGGGAAAAGGTCTCAGTCGCCGACAGGAACGCCTTCAGTCGTCGGTTGCGATTGCCTGGCGAATCGCCCGATCGTCCGGGCCTGAGTTTACACGGACCGACGGCGTCTCGGCGACCGATCATTGTTGAAGGATCATCGCGAGTCAAGGACCAAGGCCATGGACGCGACGACGTGGGTTGCGCTTCTTCGGGGCGTGAACGTTGGCGGAAAGAATCGACTGCCGATGGCAGACCTGGCGGCGATGTTCACGTCGGCCGGATGTGAAAACGTGCGGACGTACATTCAGAGCGGCAACGTCATCTTCCGCGCCCCGGTCGACCTCGCCCTTGCACTCCCCGACCTCATTTCCGACCGGATCGCCCAGACCTTCGGCCACCGCCCCCCTGTTCTCCTCCGCTCGGCCGCCGCGCTTTCCTCGATTGTCGCCGCGAACCCATTCCTGTCCACTGGTCTTGTTGCCGAGGAGACGCTACACGTCATGTTCCTCGCCACCGAGCCCGACCCTGAACTCGTCTCGACCCTCGACCCCTTGCGTTCCCCGCCCGACCTCTTCCGCGTCCTTGGTTCCGAGGTCTATCTCCACACTCCCCACGGCCTCGCCCGCACCCGCCTCACCAACGCCTATTTCGACTCCCGCCTGGCCACGACGAGCACCATTCGCAATTGGAAAACAGTGGGCACGCTTAGGGCGATGATGACGGGGCTGAAAGATGCGCACTTTGAAGGTGACTTACGATGCAAGGGGATGTCAACTGGGATACCAGGGATGGGTTGCCGGAGTAATTAGTTTAACAACGTCCGATAATGCTTTTTATGACAATTTCGGATAGTTACGGTTGGTGGACATTCGACATTCTGCATTTTACTCAGAAGTAGGGTCAACGATAGTAGGTGGCGAGTTCGGAATGTTTAAGTCAGCGATCCTCTTTTTAAGTTCGTCCAATTTGCCTTTCACATCAACCTCCGAGGCCGGAGATCTTTCACGATATGGTTCGCCGAACACGTCCTCAAACGCCTTGTTAAATTGTTCGGATTTTCGAAATTGAGTGAAAAGCGGCCAGTCACGATAAGCGTTCTTATGCGGTTTTCCCGTTGTCCCAATCCGTTTCATTATTATAGTCGCATCTGAAAATTTATCGAGAAGCACTGCTTCGGCGAGTTTGAATTCATCATTTTTTGCCGACCAATCCTGAGACTGTACTATCTTACGTGCTGTCGTGTTATCACCAATCCACTTATAGACTTGCGCACGATTGACAAGGATAATGAATTCATTTTGTTCAGATGCAAATTTTTTAAACGTTTCTGATGCGAAGTCTAACAGTTTAAGGGCAAGGTTATATTTCTTCTCCACAATCAGTTCATAACAGATTTCAATGAAATTGTTATCTGCATTATCCCGGTCATCCGGCAGTGCTTTCCTCCAAAGTACATGCGTCAGTTTCGTTGCGATCTCGTATACTGTTTCGTAAGCATGGTGAAAATAATCGCGTGATGCGTGCAATTCTTGGCCACGGATTACTGGATCGATATGCACCACGTTATTTTTTTCGCATACATCAAGATATTGTTGTGAAACCTTTCCACTTGTATGCACAAAAAGGTTTCGCCGCTCTGTAAGTTCGATAAATGACGGCCAACTTTCCAAGCCTTTGCGCAATTTAAGGTCGAATTTTGACTCAAGCCAGTCAAATTGTTCTGAATGGCTTTTTCGTAAAACATTTTCTACCTCTTTTTCGATGATGTGCTCGCGGGCGGCCTCGATCGATCCGAAGGCGAGAAGTTCTGCAAAACTAATTTGTCTTTCTGATATATTCAGTAAATCAGATTTCAAGAGAAACAATGTACGGATTATGGCTCCTAAAAACGCATCATATTGACTTACTAAGGAGACAAAAAAACTACGAATCACAAGAATTGATGCCAGTGACAACTTGTCCAGTTTTTTGGCTGTCCGTAAAAACTCAATCATGTCTTCAGTGGGTAATTGAAACTTTAACGTTTTTTGTCCAGAGGACTCTATCTCTTCATAAGTGTTAAAATGCTTTAAATTTGCTATAACTTGACGTTCCGCACCACGAATCGTCGCCATCGTCAATGGCAAAGTATCATCCAAACTATCAATATAAAATATAAAATTCTTTACATCAGATCCCAAATTTTCGTCTTTCTCTGCGCGAATTTTGTTCGTCTCTCTTGGGATTTCCGATGTCTCTGGGAGTTCAGAATCAGGTATGTCTGCCGACATTCGGATTTTCTCGCCGGTGGCCAATAGCCTAAACTAAGCTATCATTCTATCCATCCCGATCCCATCGCGGCTAGCCCAGTTACCCTCACCGTCCAAAATCCCCGCTTGACTCTCACCCCGGAATGGCGTTGCATAAAGGGCGTTATGCCATTCCAAACGGCAAAAAAACCATTTCGTCCGCGAATAAATTCCCCCTCGGATCGAATTGCCTAATCCGTAACGTCGATCTCTAAACATCGTCAGACCCGCCCCGGCAGTTCGTGATGAAAGAGCAGGTCGCCGGGAACGGCCTTGGTGGCAAGGTCGCGGAGGTGTGCGTGGTGGGTGAACAAGAGAACCTGGGTCCGGCGAGAGAAGGAGGCGAGGGCGGAGAGGGTCGCCGAGGCGCGGGCGTTGTCGAACTGGATCAGGATGTCGTCGACGACAAGGGGTAACGCCTCGCGGCGGTCGAGGTAGGTTTCGAGGATCGCAAGGCGGAGCGAAAGATAAAGCTGGTCGGCCGTGCCAAGGCTCATCCCGAGAACGCCCACGGGCTCGCCCGTTCCCGCGCGAAGGCCCTTCAAAACGGGCTCGTCGCGGTCGTCGTAATCCACCGCGAGGCCGGAAAAGGAACCGAGCGTCAACGTCGAAAAGAGCGTTGAGGCGCGGGCGAGCACCGGGCCTTGCGACTTGCTCCGGTATCGCTCGATTCCGGCGCGGAGGATCGCCGAGGCAAGGCGGAGCCGGGCGTACTGCTCGACGTCGGTCTTGATCCGGGCGCGAAGGTCCTCGGCCTCCTGACCGGCGTCGGCCGCGCGCGATGAGCCGTCCATCAGGGCAAGCTGGGTCCGCTCGGCGCCAATCGTCTGGTTCACGGTCTCGCGCTCGTCGTTCAGTTCGGCCAGGCGGTCGTCAAGCCGGGCTAGCTGTGCGCAGAGGTCGGCGCGATCGGTCTGGCCAGCCTCGTTGAGGAAGGTTTCCAGAGGCGTCCCGGCCGAGAGCTTCGTGAGCGAAGCGTTGAGGTCGTCACGCTCCTTGAGGAACTTCTGGAGGCGGGCCGATCGCTCCTCGACCCCGGGCAGGGCGTCATCGGTTGCGCAACGGGCCTCGCGGCGAAGGAGGGCCAGCTCGTCGCGGGCGCGGGCGACCTCGGCAAGGGAGGCGTCGCGGTTCTCGGTCTGCTCGGCTAGGCGGGCGGTCAGGTCGTCGAGCTTCTGGCGGGTCCGACGGGCCTGGGCGAGGCGGTCGGCCAGGGCGACGGTCGCGGCCTCGGAGTCAAACTTGCCGATGGCGAGGTCAGGCGCGACCCGGTCGGCGAGCGTCCAGGCGTCCGATTTAAACCGACCGGCCTCGCGGTCGATCGCCTCGATGCGCTGGCGGTTCGCCTTGGCCCGGTCGAGCCGATCGAAGAGGTCGACCGTCAGGGTCAGCACCGAGATCGCCTCGGCGGGAAGGGCCGTCGCCGAGAGGCCGAGCCGGGCCATCGCGTCGGCCCAGACCCCCCGCCAGCGCTCCCAGGCGTCGCGGGCCGAGGCGGCGGCCTCGTCGCGGCCGGGGCGTTCGGTCTTGAGGGTGTCCAGGTCGTCCTTCAGGCGGTCGCGGGTCTTTGACTCCCTGGCCTCGGCATCGATCCGATCCTGAGAGCGGTCGATCAACTGAGCGGTCGACTCGTCGGTTGTTGCCGAATCGCCGAGCGATTCGAGCGCCTCGACGAGATCGCGGCGGAGGCGGTTGACCTGGTCCTCGCGTCGGGAAACGGCCTCGGACTTCTCGCGGACCGAACCGGCGAGCGTGACCAGATCGCTCGCTTTTCGGGTCCAGGCGAGCATCTCGCGCGGGCGTCCCGGCGCGTCGAGGCCGAGCGGTTCCCAGAGCGCCAACCAACCCTTTTGAAGGTTCAAGAGGCGGTCTTGCGAGGCATTCAGTCGGCTCGTCAAGTCGTTGCGCGTGTCGGCGAGGCGGGTTTGCTCGGCGACGAGCCGGGCGTGATCGCTGACGCGGCGGGCCTCGCGCCGGAGGCGGTCGGCGTAGGCGTCGGCCTCGCGGACGGCACGTTCAAAGGACGGGACAAGGCGAGGGTCCCAGGCCGCCTTGAGACCTTCCCAGGCGGCCTCGCGGTCAAGGCGGGCGGCGGCCAGGGCCTCTTCGGTCGGCACGCCGCCGTCGAGCCGAAGCTGGTCGATCTCGGCGGTTCTGGAACGGTCTTCCGCCTCATTCTCGGCGAGCCGGCGGCGGAGGTCGTCCGCTTCACTGGCGTTGGCGTCGAAGTCGGCCTGAAAGAGGTCGAGAGTCTCGTTCGAGGGGATCGGCAGGGCTTCGAGCGCATCGAGCGAACCCGGCCAGCGGCCGAGCGCCTTGAGCCGAAGGCCGGCCGTCTTGACGTCACGGGTCAGAACGTCGCGGTCGGCCTGAAGCAGGGCATCAAGATCCCCCTGTGCCTGAACTTTTTTGACCACCTTGCGCAGGCCCGAGGTGTCGCGCCCGGGGCCGATTGAGGCGAATTTGTCGGCGATCTTTTGGATTTTGGCGTCGACCGACTGAAGGGCCTTCGCGGTATCAATCGTCGCCTGAAACAGGACCTGGCGGTCGTTCGCCAGGTCGTGGACCACGGCGCGATCGGGAGCCCTGAGACGAATCGCTTCAATATCTGCCGATTCGATCAGAGCCACATCGCGGCCGAGGTCGCGGAGGAACGCACGCGCCTCGTTTTCGAGGGCGGAACGCTCGGCCTGAAGTCGGTCGCGGTCGTCCCGGCCGCATTGGTGGCTGCCGAGTCGTAGATGAAGGGCCGAGATCGCCTCGGCTTCGGCGAGCAAGGGTTCGGGAAAGTCGAGACGGCTGATTTCCTCGGTCAGCGCGCTGATCCGAGAGTCGGCCTCGGCCGCGTGTTTTTCGCTGGGAAGGAGCCGCGATTCGGCGTCGCGGCGGCGGAATGTGAAGTCAGCGGAAAGCTTGGGAACATCGGCCAGGCCGCGGAGTTCGTCAAGAACGTAAACCCGGCGGCCAATCGGCTCGAAGGACTCGGCGAGGCGGGTCAGATGATCGCGCTCGCGCGTCGCGGCGGCGAGGTCGCGTTCGAGAGCGTCCTTGCGAGCGAGCGCCGCGCGAAGTCTTTCGTCGTACTCGCGGTACTTCGAACCGCGGAGCGAGTCGTCATTGATCTTCTTACGCTTGGCCTCAAGCTCGGCAAACTTGAGATTGATGACCGGTTTCGACCCACCACGTTTGAAGAGGGATTCCGCCTCGTCGTCGAGCTGTTTTTGCACCGAGGCCAGCCCGGTGAGACCCGATCCGGCGGCAAAGAGGAGTGAGCCGAGGTCACCCCCGCCGACAATCACGCTCTTGCCGCCGTCGACAAGTTCGCCGTGATCGATCACGAACTTCTTGAGAAATTCCGAGGGCGCAACCCCGCCAAGCAGACGAGCGAGCCGGGCATCCGGGGCGTCGATGGCCTTGCCGTCCGACCCGAGAAGCGTGTTCTTCGTCCCCTTGCGGCGAACGACCGCAAGCGACTCGCCGTCGCGGTCGCGAAGCAATGCACCGATGCGAAGATCCGCATTTTTATGGAAAAAACTGTCGGTCGACTGATGGAGGATTCCGCAAAAAAGCTGGTGAATCGCCCGCAAGGCCGACGATTTGCCCGCCTCGTTCGGCCCATAGACCAGGTGAAATCCCTCGGCGCCGCCCGAGAGGTCGAGCACGGTATCGGTGAATGGCCCAAAGGCGATCAGGTCAAGACGATTGATGCGCATGGATTTATATAATATAAAAGAGCATGAAATTGGATAAGAAAAGCTGTCGATCAAACTCTTGTCGGATCGTGACGTGTTCCAAAACCGTTGAGCCGATTCAGGAGCATCGGGCCGACCTGTTCGAGGAGGTCGCGAAGGCGTTCGGCGGTGTCGAGACCGTCGAGGAGATCGGGGGGCATTTTTTTGCGGAGGTCGTCAAGCTCGCGACCTCCGAGGTCGATCAGGCGAGAGTCGTCGCCCCGAAGTTCTTCAAGCAATCCGACGAGTTCGGCGAGCGGACCGTCGGCGGCGGGTTCCAGAGCCTGGCAGGCGGGTTGCGTCCTGGCGACGACCTTCTCGACCCAGATCCGGCCCGACCCGGCGTCGGTGGCCGTCTGGCAAATCTGCTTCGTCCAGTCATTCCAACTGGCAGAGACGGCCGCGTGAGCGGGACAGACGCCGTGGACCTCGACGCGGAGGGCCAGAAGGCGGTCGTCAAGGTCGTTCAGAGCCAGGCCAAGGCGGTCACGAAAACGGCTCAGGATGTCGTCGCCGTCCATCGCGCCGGTGGCGTCGACCCGGCAGATGCCCCAGCGGACGACGTCGAGCCAGCGGGTCTCGGTCGTCACGTTCTGGGCATCGTCAACGGTGATGAGCAAGCATCCTTTCGGACCAGTTTCGCGGATGTTTCGCCCCTGAATGTTCCCTGGAAAGGCGATCACGGGGTCGGCTGGCCTGAGCAACTCGCGGTGGTGGATGTGGCCGAGGGCCCAGTAGCCATACTCGCGAAACCGCATGTCGTCCAGCGAGCAAGGAGCGTAGCGTTCGTGCCCTTCGCGGCCGTCAACACAGGTGTGAAGCATCCCGATATTAAAGACGCCGGGGACGCGGTCGGGGTATGTCTTCGCCAGGTTATTGAGCACCGCTCGGGTCGGAAAACTCTGGCCGTGGATCGCCACACCGGCCGATTCCAACTCGACGGTCTCTGGCTGCTCTTCCGAAAGTACGCGCACGTTATCGGGCAAACTTAGTTTGAGCTGACTGGTCATCATGTTCGCGGCATCATGATTGCCGCGAATCAAAAAAACCTTGATATTTTCATGTCGTAGCCTGGTCATCTGGGCGCTGAAGAAGAGGCCGGTGTTATAATCGGGCCAATCACCGTCATAAAGGTCGCCGACGATAAGGACGAAGGAGACCTTTTCTTCGATCGCCAGTCTGACCAGGTTTTCCAGCGCCCTGCGCGTTGACCGGCGGCACTCGTCAACCGGCGCGCCTTCGTAGCGGTCTAGGCCGCGTTGCGGGCTATCCAGATGAATGTCGGCGGCATGAAGAAACTTGATCATCGCAAACAACTCATCCTTAGGAACAGGTTTAACTTGGCTGAGAGGATCATAAGGCCACCATCTGCACAACGTAACACTATAGAAATTTGTCTGACCCGTCCAGTCCGTTCCCCTCCGCGGACGAACGTCGGCGATGGTGTTTTCCGTGCAATCGTCAAAGGTGGGGATCGTCCGCTTCGATTTTCTGGATTCGCGTTGGTTTGCCGCACCAGAGTCTCGCTTTGGGGGAGGGGTTCCTGTTAAGGTGTCTCGCCAGACCCAAAATCAGGGTCAAGCCGATCCCTCGATCGGCCCAGTTCTTACGAACGCCCCGGCCCGTCTCTCCCACCCCCGGCCGACCTGGCGTTATCGACGTATTTGGATTGCCCAATGGACGGGCAGGCGCCCGGGCCATCTCTGTCGATTCCGGCGCTAAATTTCAGAAGTGTGGTCAGGCCGCCCTTGCTCGGCGGTGAAGGCTGAATCCATTCTGATTTGACCTGTTTTGATCTGAACTGACGGACTTACGGGGGTTAGTAACGATGTCGGACGATCGCGGGTTTGAACATGAGTTACGGGAACGTCTTGACCGCCTTGAGGGGCAACTCTCGCGATGGCGGCGCGGTGCCCTGGTCGTCGCGGGCCTGGCGGTCGTGGCTGTCGCCGGAGCGATGGCGCAGCCGGTGACCAAGGAGATCCTCGTCAGAAAACTCCGGATCGTCGACGATTCGGGCAAGGATCGGATTGTGCTCTCGGCCGACCCGGTCGAGGCCGACCTGACTTTTTTTGATCCCTCAGGCAAGAGTCGGTTGACGATCGACGTCGCCAAGGATCGCCGCCCTGTCCTGCAATTCTCGGACGACGCGAACCGAGAGAGCAGTCGGATGACCCTAGGCCTTGAAGACGAAGGCCATCCCGCCTTGATGCTCTACGACGGCGACGGCCGACGCCGTGTTGCCTTCGGCATCCCCAAACAGGGGGGTCCCGTCCTTCGCGTCCTTGACGACAAGGGACGGCTTCAGACCCGTTTTCCGTAACCTCTCAAAGTCCAAAGCGAAGAGAAGGACGGGCCTTTAAACCTTGGTCGGCTCCGCGGGGATTTCCGACTCTTCCTCTTCGGGGCCGCCGGGGTAAAAATCAAAGAACTGCTGACCGGCGAAGTAGTCGGTCATGGCGCGACGAACGGTGCGCAACTGCTTCTGGAAGCGGGAATACTGGCGGATCAGCTTGCGGCGCTGCTCGTCGGGCATCTCAAGGATATCGGCATAATAGCGGCGACCCCTGCGAGCGTCATAAAAGCTCCAGAGCCGCTTGATCTTCAGGCCCGATTCCTCATCATCGTATTCGAGCATCCTGGCATATTGCCGCGCCTTCATCTTCTTGGCGTAGGCAATCAGCTCCGCGTCCGACTCGTACCCCCCTTGGTGGTCGATCCAGCCGACGATCTGCTCGGTGCTGATCTTCGGCCCCTTCTCGGCGCAAAGCTCTTTCAGGCTGGCGACGATCTCGGCGGGTCCCATGCGATCCCCCGGCTCGGTGCTCTCTTCCACTTACGACTTCGTGGGTCGTCCCGACTCGATCGCCAATTCTAGCCTGCCTGTGCAGGCGTGTCGATGCACTGGCGTTCAAGAGCGCAAAATATCAGGCGGAGAAATCGGTACACTCGATAAATCCCGATTTTGTTCCAGGTTTCAGGCCGGTTGACGTCCATCCGGCGCCCGGTTAGCGTGGCGTTCGTCAAGCTTTTTCCAAAAACCCGAGATCGACCACGGAGAACTTCCGATGCGCCTTTTCCGGAGATTTGACGCGGCGCTCATCGCCTTGATCCTGGCCGTTGCCGGGGGTGCCGCGCCCGAGGGGACCGACGACGGCTTCCTCTCTCTCTTCGATGGCCACGACCTGGCCCATTGGAAAGTTCCCGAGGGCGACAATGGACACTGGAAGGTCATCAACGGCGTTATTGATTACGACGCCCGGAGCGAGGCTCCCGGTAACAAGAACCTGGTCTCGAAGGACGAATATGGCGACTTTGTCCTCAAGCTCGAATGGCGGATCAAGGAAACGCCTTATATTAACGACCACATTCCCTATATCCTGCCCGATGGCACCCACGCCCGAGGTGTCGATGGCAAACCCCTGAAACTGAGCCTCCCCGATAGCGATTCAGGTGTTTATCTTCGCGATATGTCGGGCAAGAGTCAGGTGAACATCTGGTGCTGGCCGATCGGGTCGGGCGAGGTTTACGGGTATCGGATGGACGCCAAGATGCATCCAGGCGTCCGCGCGGGGGTCACCCCGAAGACCCAGGCCGACAGGCCCGTCGGCGAGTGGAATCAGTTTGTAATCACCCTGATTGGCGATCGCGTGACGGTCGTCTTGAATGGCACGACCGTCATTGAGAAGGCCGAGCTACCCTCCATTCCCGCCAAGGGGGCGATCGCCCTTCAGCATCACGGCGGCTTCAAGAATGGGAAATATCTCGGCCCACCCAGCCTCGTCCAGTTTCGGAACATCCAGATCAAGCCGTTACCCGCTCGTTCGACGAACTGATTCTGCTTTATTTCGTTGAACGGCCGAGGATCGATGACCGGAGTTCCTTTTCCGAGAACGAAGCTGAAAAACCCAGATTGATCGGTTCCCTCTCTCTGGACCGCCAATCGCTTCGAAAGGAACGAAAGACAACCATTCCCGAGCCGCCCGGGTGCGCCTATAACGGAACGATAGGAAAAAATTCGGGCCGATTCGTTCCTGAGGAAAGGCGCGGCCGATGCGTGGTATTCAAAAAAGTCGTCGACAGGGATGGTTGGGCTGGCTTGCCTTCGGGTTCGCGCTCGCTGGGGTCTCGATCGCCTCGGCGGAGAATCTCGAAGTGGGGCTGGCCGAGGCGGGCCGCAAGGCCCTGACCGAGGGGCATTTCCTTCGACCCGCCTGGAAGGTCGAGACGTATCGGGCCCTGGGCAAACTCTGGGGTTCAAACGCGCCCGATCCCGAGAAAGATCCGGCTGCGTATGCCTCGGCCTTCAACGCCCGGTATGGGTTTCATCCCGCCCCCTTTCCCAACGAGGGCCTGCCGATGGGCCTTCGCACCGGTGCCAGGGCGGACGGCGCGAAGGTCGGCGTTGTCGTGGACTGCATGATGTGCCACGGCGGCTCGATTGGCGGAACAAGCTACGTCGGCCTTGGCAACACACAACTCGACCTCACTCGCTTTTTTGAAGACATGGCAAAGGCCGAGGGCCGCATCTTGCCCCCCCTGCCCTTTGTCATCAATACGGCGCGTGGCACGAACAACGCCGGGATGTTTTCCGCGTTCCTGCTCAGTCTTCGCAACCCCGACCTCTCGCGCCGGTTTTTCCCGATGCCGCTCGGCGCCAACATCCCCGAGATGGACGTCCCCCCTTGGTGGAATCTTAAGCACAAGACGACGATGTATTACGATGGACGAACCCCCGCCGGCTCCGTCCGGACGAACATGCAGTTCATGCTTGGCGAGAAAAGCCTTGAGGAATTAAAAGCCCTTGAGCCGACCTTCCGCGACATCCAGGCCTATCTCAAGAGCCTGACTCCTCCGAAATACCCCTTCGAAATCGATCGCTCAAAATCCGAACGCGGCCGGGTTGTCTTCGAAGCCACCTGCTCAAAATGCCACGGAACCTACGGGCCGGACGGCGACTACCCCAACGAGGTCATCCCGCTCAAGACCATTGGCACCGATCCCGGTCGCGCTCTGGGTCTCTCCGATCGCCTCGTCGCGCACTACAACACGACCTGGTTCGCCGAGCACCATCCAGCCGATCCAAAGCTTGTCGGCTACCAGGCTCCGCCGCTCGACGGCGTCTGGGCGACAGCGCCCTATCTTCACAACGGGTCGGTGCCGACGCTCGCCCACCTTCTCAAGTCGTCGACCCGTCCCCCTCGGTTTCTTCGTCCGCCGTCGACCTCCTTCGACCATTACGACCGAAAACGCGTCGGTTGGGTTGCCGAACCCGTGGATTCTCCCGACACCCTCTCGGCCGAGCAATCGCGATTCCTCTTTGATTCCTCTCGGTTCGGCCTTGGCAACGGCGGCCATACCTTTGGCGACCGCCTCACTGACGACGAACGAACTGATGTGATCGAGTACCTTAAAACGCTCTGATTCAAACGGCCTGAAATCAGATCACAACGGCTTTCAAGGGAACAAATCCGAGACCAGAAAAATTCACGAACTCAACTCTTGACCAGACAAGCAAGGGACCTTACCGTATCCTTTTGTCCAGACGAGGCATGCGGCTTCGCGGCCAGCCTGTCTGGGAGACGCAGTGGTCCGTGCTTGTCGGAGAGGATTGATTCTGCTCTGATGGTGCTGGGCTCTCCTGCCTGAGGTTATGAAGGTTCACGGAAAGAAGAGGCGGGGAGCCGGTGCTGGCTCGAAGGTTGAACTCCTGGTAACTGTTAATAAGTCAGAGTGATGGATCTGGCTCAAAATGTCCGGAATTCTGACAACAAGCCAGAAACTGAAATTTTTATCCTCATTCCAGAGATCAACGCATGTCTCAGAGAATCGGATGCGTCACCCGTGCCGTCCGCAGCTTGTGGTTCCATCAGAGTGACGACGAACCATTGAGACTGATCCAAGTTCGCGATCGTCTCGGTGGAAGGGTAGACGCTGATGTCGGTAATGCCATGCTCTGAGGAAGAGGATTCACCTGTTGAACCGCGGCTGATGGGTTCCTCCTGCGGTTTCTGCCAGGTTGAGATGATCGAACGATCGACCGACCTGATCGCCTTCGAGACAGGAGAGTCGTTCAGAATCTCGGTCTGCCCGCGGTGCGGACTGGGGCAGACGGTTCCTCGGCCAGTAGACCTCTCTCCTTATTATTCGCCTGGCTATTATGGGAACCGTCATGGCCTCACAGCCCGGCTTTGCAACCAGCGCCGCTTGAACTTGGTCCGCCGAAGGATGGGGCCTGGGGCTGGCCGGTCTTTGCTTGACTACGGTTCCGGCAACGGCGACTTTCTCCGCAGGGCGCGCGGCGATGGCTGGAGCGTTTGGGGTGTCGAGCGACACGACACCGTTTCTGTCTCAGAGCGAGACGCTCCGCCGGTCGTGAACGACCTCGACGCATTGACCCACCTGTCACCCTTCGTCGTGGCAACCTTCTGGCACGTCCTTGAGCACCTGAACGATCCGGCCGAGGTGCTTATCCGTCTTCGAGCCTTGCTGGTTCCTGGCGGTATGGTCCTGGCGGCTGTCCCGAACTTCGGCTCTTGGCAATCGCGACTCCTGGGAGCGTCCTGGCTTCATCTCGATATTCCCAGGCACCTCTCGCACTTTACAAAAACCTCCCTGATCGCACTGTTTGAGAACAGTGGGTATCGGGTTGAGCAGGTAATTTTTGGAGAGTTTGAGTATGACGTCATCGGATGGTCGCAAGGAATTTTGAACGGCATTTCGAACGACCGTAATGAATTTTTCCGTCGGATGTCGGGCCGGCCAAGCTTGGAGCGTCGGAGCGTCGGCCGAACCTTGCGAACCGCGATGGGCCTTGGTCTTTCCGCACTGGCGGTCGTCCCTGCCTGGGCAGAGAGCCGGTTTGGCCAGGGAGGCACCCTCATCGTGATGGCCCGGGTCACTCCTTGCTGAAGGCTTGACGATGTACCGGGGCTTCAAAATTGTTGTCGTGATGCCCGCCTATAACGCGGAGCGAACCCTCGAACGGACGTATGCGGAGATCGACCGTTCACTCGTGGACGACGTGATCGTGGTGGACGACGCCAGCCACGATAAGACTGTCGAGGTCGCCCGCCGGCTGGGATTACACGTCCTGGTGCATCCCGAGAATCGAGGCTATGGGGGCAATCAGAAGACCTGTTATCGCGAGGCGCTCATGCGAGGGGCCGACGTCGTGGTGATGATTCACCCCGACTATCAATACACGCCCCTGCTCATCCCGGCGATGGCCACGATGATCGTCAACGGTGTCTACGACTGCGTGATCGGCAGTCGAATCCTGGGGGGGAAGGCCCGATCGGGGGGGATGCCCTTGTACAAATACTATGCAAACAGGCTCCTCACCCTGTCTCAAAATGTGCTGATGGGATCAAAGCTGACTGAATTTCACACAGGCTATCGCGCCTTCTCCCGCGAAGTCCTCCTGAGCCTTCCCTTACACGCGAATTCCGACGACTTTGTCTTTGACAACCAGATGCTCGCCCAGATCATCTTCTTCGGCTTCCGGATCGGCGAGGTCTCGTGCCCGACGAAATACTTTGCCGAGGCGTCGTCGATCAATTTCTTCCGATCGGTGTCTTACGGCCTGGGTTGCCAGCGGACGGCCCTTCAGTTCTTGCTCTCGCGTTGGGGCGGACCCCGCCCGGCAATCTTTCGGGACGAGGGCAATAAGTTGGAATTGCGCTGATATGTTCGGCCAATCCCGAGAGTTCCCCTAAAGGGAATGGCTCTGGATCTTTGACCCCTTCCTGAATTCCGAAAGGGTCTCGTGGCTCAAGGAGGTCAAGCGTGGTCGTGACAATGCCTCGACCGCCCGCGGAAAAGGCAATTGGGGTGCTGACCCTTGCGCTTCTTGTGCTGGCCGCCGGCCTTCTGGCGACCTGGATTCCCCATTATCTGACCTGGCCCTGGTGGCCCGACGTCGATACTTATGCCGCGGCCTCGCTGGGCTGGGAGCATGGTGTGCTCCCGTATCGAGACGTCGTCATCTTCAACTTTCCAGGCCAGATCTACCTCCACTGGGTCGTCGGCAAGGTCTTCGGCTGGGGCCACACCGCGCCGATCTATGCGGTCGATGCCGGCCTGCTCATTGCTCTGGGGATTGCGCTGGCGATCTGGAGTCAACGGCGATTCGGCCGTGCCTTGCCCGGCCTGGTCGGTTTCGTCGCGATCCTTGAAGTTTACCTGAACCTGGACTATTCCCAGGTCTTTCAGCGCGACTGGCAGGGACCGGCGCTCGCCGCCCTGGCGATCATGTGCGCTCAGGTAGCGCCGAACCGTTGGGGAAGGTTCGGCTCGGCCCTGGCCTTCGCGGCCGGGCTTTCGATCCGGCCGCACGCCGGGCTTTTTCTTCCCGCGGTGCTCCTCGCCCTAGACGACGGCGCCCGGCCTTCGGGCGGACCCTTGAGCCAGACCTTCCGTCCCCTGGTCGAATGGACCCTGGCCTTCTGCGCCTTCCTGACGCTGGCGATGGCCCCGCTGCTCGCCTTCGGAATTCTCGACGACCTAGTCCGCCACCTGGGCACGATCAAGCATCGGCCGCTCTACTCCCGCGTGTCCTGGGGAGACTGGTGGCGGATTTTTCGAGATCAATATTCCGGCGGTCGGATCGCGCTCGTGTTGGGCACGAACCTGCTGCTAGCGACCTTCTCGGGCGCGAAGGCCCGTCGGGCCACCATCCCCTGGCTGGCTGCCCTGCTCCTGGCCTCGGCCTACCGGCCATTCCACCCACTTCAGCATGCCTATCTTGCGCTGCCGCTCAAATTGTACCTGGCCCTGAACATTGGATTGTGCGTCGCCTTGATCTTGACCTTGCGCATTCCCGCCTCATGGTTCCAGGTCGCCGCGATCGCGATCGTGCTGGCGCTGGACTGGGACGGCCTTCCCGCGTATTGTCGTCCGCAAGAGAGCCTTGAGGCCTGGAAACACCGTAATACCCCCGGCGAGTCGCCCAGGCTCCCTCCCGGCGCTGAGGGATATTTCGGGACCCAATGGCCATCTGGTTTCTATTCCTGGAATGACTACCGCCGCACCCTGGCGTACCTCCGTCGCGCGACCGGGCCGAAGACGCGGATCGCCAACGTCATCCGCAACCGGCCCTTCCTCACCTTCAACGGCCCGGTCGGCCGGGTCACTCCCTTTCCAGGCGATACCGGCATTCTCTGGCTCTGGCAGGTCGACCCAGGGATGGAAGGAGATTACGTCGCGGCACTGGAGCGTTCCCGAGACTCGGTCGTTGTCTGGGTTCCCAACGAGTTCGGCTTCGACGCCAGGCTCCATCTCCCCGTCCTCGCCGCGGCGGTCCACCGGTTTTACCGCCCGGAAGCTCGCTTCGGCTCGCTCGAAGTCTGGCGACGTCGGACCGATTGACCGGAAAGATATCGGCTCGATCGACGAAAATCGCGTAACATCATGAACGAATGATGTCGTTCAGGGGGGATTCCATGGCGCAATGGATGGGGCAATTCAGTGGCCATACGCATGAGACGAAGGTCGAAGATGCGCAAGACACTTTGCGCCGCGCTGTCGACGCCTTTCGTTCCGCCGATCCAGGTTCAGATCGTGAAAAGAAATGGAAAACGGTCAAGCGTCTGGCGAATCGCCTCATGGCGGCGCGTTTAAAGCTTGCCAGGGCTCGCCTCGTCGCGGCGAAGGAAGGCCAATCCGGAGCGGTCCTCGCGAATCGATCCCAGGAAAGTGCCGCGATGGAAAGAACGCAAGCGAGGTTGCTAGAAGAGGGCCTTGATGTGATCTTTCGCGAGTTCGGTGTTGAGAATGCCTCACCTGGGTAAGTCGGTTTTCCCCTGGTCATCGGCCATTGTCGCCTGGTCATTGATCCCTCTTATCAGGGCAAGACCCGCTGGCCAACGGCCGTGTTGAGCTTGAGCATGCTCCGACGGTGCTGGACAAGGGCGTCGCGATACTGGCGGACGATCTGGTCGTAATCGCGTTCGGCCGTGAGAAAGGCCAGTTCGGGTGCCTGGCCGCCCAGGTAAAGATTCTGAACGCGGTCGTGTTCCTGCTTCGCCCGGGGCAAAAGCGAACGCTCGATCCGGATCACCGCGGCGCGGGTCACGGAATAAAACCGTTCGGCCTGGCGAACCTCGAAGACAACCTGATCTTCCATCGCCGAGAGTTCCGCCTGCGACTGCGCCACGTTGAGCCTGGCCCGCTGGATGTTCCCCTGATTGCGGTTAAAAACCGGCAGCGGAACCGCCAGACCCACGCCCCACGAATGGGCACTCTTGCGCCCCGTGGGCGCGTTATTCTGAAACGTGTAAGGCTGATAGAGCACGAAAAGGTCGGGAAATCGATTGGCGAGCGCCAGGTTGACATCGGCCTCGGCGCGACCCAACCCAAGGCGAAACGAAACCAGGTCGGGCCGCGAACAAAGAGCCAGACGCAGCAGTGCGTCGACCGACGCGGGCGGCGGCGCATTGTCGTGCAAGGTTCCGCGAATCTGAAGGCGGTTCGACTCGGCCGGGGTCATCCTTAGCATCGCCCCCAGCGTTTGCAGATCAGCCCGCGACTGCTCCATCGCCCGCGTCAACTCGACCTCGGCCGCCTCGCGCTGAATTTCGAGGCGGAGTCGACCCCCCGGAGCCGTCAATCCCGGGTCAGGCTCGCCCGGCTCCTGGATCAGTTCATCAAGACTCTCTTTCGCCTCGTTGATGGTCTCGCGCGAGGCCAGAATATCCACGAACTCATTATAAAGGCTGTCGATCTGGACCCGGACGGCATCCTGAAACTGCGCCTGGATGACCCGCTTCGCCCGGCTGGCGACCAGCGTCCGCGCCTGCCGCTTGCCGCTGACGTCAAAGGGATAGGAGATGTTCAGGTCGTACTGTGTCTGTCCCCCTGGGCGGTTCGCCGAGAAGCTGCCGTAAGGGACAAGCTGGACGTCGCTATACAGGATCGGATTGGCCCGAAGACCGGCGGTGAGCACGTCGGACTCGGCCTGAGGAATCTCGTACGCCTTGGTGACGAGGTCAAGGTTCTTTCGAAGGAGCCGATCAATCGCCTGATCGAGAGTCAGGCCGTCGGCCGGTCCTTCGTCCTCGACCGCCGTGGGTAAGGCGAGCAGACCATGCGTTGAGACGGTTCCGGAAACCTTTCGCCCTGGCGTGCCGACGCTCTCACTGCCATAAACCGGCCCCGGCATGGTTGACCGATTGCCCATCGGCAAGGGATCAGGCATGAACCTCGGTCCCGGCGCTCCGAGCCGACCTTCGAGCAGCTCCTCGCCTCCGCCCGGACCGCTTCCCAGCGAGTTTGCCCCCGTGCCCGGCGCGGGGCCGAGCCTTGACGGCCTCGGCGCCTCGGCCGGCTCACCAGGCGAAGGGGCCGGTCCCTGAGCCTGGGACGTTGCGACCCAACCTGGCCCGATCGAGATTGACAGGACCAGAGCCAGTGTCCGGGCCTTGCCTCGGTGGTTCTTCCGGCGGGTCGCGCCCAAGGGCATCCTCCCCCCGGTTGATCGTCCGTCCAGAACGTTTCCCAACTCCCTCTCCCTGAAGTATCGACAACCCCGGCCTTCTTCTCGATCTCAGCTTCCTTCCTTCTCAACAATGAATGATGACCGAGTCGACAAACTCAGGACAACACGGAATCGAAAATGGCTTCGCGGTTAAATTTCAATCTGCGTTTTTTGTTTGAGCACGCATCGTCCCTGCCCGCAACCCGCGACTGCCTTGTCCCGAAACCCTCGCCGGTTATACTGTTGTTGGATACCCCTCCCGGACGTCGTGGTCGATCGCCTGGCGAGACGACGCGAGCCGGAGTCGCGGTCCTGGTTTGCGAACAATGGAAAGGCGACGTCGATGCGGATACTGTTCGGGGACCGACACCGATATTGTGACGGCGTCTCGCGCCGAAGTTTCCTCAAGGTCGGCGGCCTGGCGATGGGGGGCCTCAGTCTTTCCGACCTGCTCCGTGCCGAAGCCCAGGCCGGCCTGAGTAACTCGCACAAGTCGGTCATCATGGTTTACCTCTCGGGCGGCCTGGCGCATCAGGACACGTTCGACCTCAAGCCCGAGGCTCCCGAGGGCATCCGAGGCGAGTTCAAGACGATCGAAACCCGCCTTCCCGGCGTCCGCTTTGGCGAGCTTTTGCCAAAGCTCGCGGCCTCGGCCGACAAGCTCGCGGTGATCCGCTCGGTGGTCGGTCAGCGCGACGAGCATTCCAGCTTCCAGAGCCTGACCGGCTTTCCGATGCAGGTCAGCCAGTCGCAGGGCAAACCGCACTTCGGCTCGGTCGTTTCCCGGGCGCAAGGGCCGGTCAATTCCGTGGTTCCTCCGTTTATTGACCTCTTCCCGGTCATGCAGCACAAGCCGTACAACACGCCTGGCCCCGGCAGTCTCGGTCTCTCCTATCGCCCCGCCCGGCTCGATGGCGATGACCTCGCCCTCTTGAAACAGACGGCCGTTGCCCCCGATCGGTTCGATACCCGCCGCAAGATGCTCGACGAGTTTGATCATTTCCGCGGGACCGTGGATAACGCCGATGTCGGCGGCATGGACAGCGTCTATCGCGCCGCGTTTGACGTCCTGACGTCCAGCCGGGTCGCCTCGGCGCTCGACGTGACCCGCGAAGACCCCCGCGTCCGCGACCGCTACGGGATCGGCTCGCCCCGTCACCTTGGCGACGGTGCCCCGATGTGGAACGACCAGCTTCTCGCCGCCCGCCGCCTTGTCGAGGCCGGGGCCCGCGTTGTCACCGTCGCTTACGGTTTCTGGGACACGCACGGCCAGAACTTCGCGCATCTGAAGCAACACCTTCCCCTCTTCGACCAGGGAATTTCCGCCCTGATTGAAGATATCTACGCGCGTGGGCTTGACCGCGACGTCACCGTGGTTGTCTGGGGCGAATTTGGCCGCTCTCCCAAGATCAACAAGAACGCCGGCCGCGACCACTGGGCTCCGGTGAACTCAGCGCTTCTCGCCGGGGGCGGGATGAAGGTCGGTCAGGTGATCGGAAGCACCGACCGAATGGGGGGCACCGCGGCGAGCCATCCTGTCCATTACCACGACGTCCTCGCCACGGTTTACCACAACCTCGGCCTCGATCCGCACGGATTCGTCGCGGACAAGACCGGCCGTCCGCTCATGATCCTGCCGGGCTCCGCGCAGCCGATCGAGGCGCTGGTTTCATCGGCCTTGGCGTGATCGTAAGGCTGGCTCGAAAATGGCCGTCGTGGCGCTCAAAACCTGGTCCAGGATATGACTTGTAATTCATCAACGTCTCGGCTACTATGATTTGGATCGAAAAATCGTCGTAGCGGATGTTCTTGCGACGGTTTAGCATCCTACTGAGTATCAACCTTTGGATCGAAGCGACTTTGGTCCGCGAGGTTGGGTCCGGTTCGTGCGCAACACGGCCGGAATCGAGACCTGCGTGCCTCGCGATCTCCCCCCGGAACTCCACTTCGACAGCGCTCTGATCAGTGCGCTCTCAACGGCCGACCGCGCCCTCGGCCAGCTCAATGGGATCACCCGCGCCTTGCCGAATCCTCGCCTTCTCATTCAAAGCTTCATCCGTCGTGAGGCCGTCTTGTCGAGCCGGATCGAGGGGACCGTCGCTTCGCTGGCTGACCTCTACCTCTTCGAGATGAATCCCGAGCAGGAATCAAGAACCCCTGACGTCCGCGAAGTCTCCAATTACGTGCGGGCTCTTGACCATGGGATCGAACGACTCAGGTACGCCCCGTTCACCCTGGCCGTCGTCAAGGAATTGCACGCCATCCTTCTGGAAGGCGTCCGCGGGTCGGATAAGTCGCCCGGCGCCTTCCGGAGGCGGCAGAACTTCATATCGCCCACCGACCGGCTACAAGACGCCAGCGACGTGCCGCCCCCACACGAGCACGTCCTCGAACGACTGGAACGGCTTGAAGCGTTCGCCAACTCGCCCAGCGAACTCCCGCTTTTGGTCCGTCTTGCAATGCTCCATTACCAGTTCGAGGCAATCCACCCTTTTGAAGACGGCAACGGCCGGGTCGGGCGGCTTCTGATCTCGATCCTGTTGGACCGAGAACGCGCCCTCCCTCACCCGGTCCTCTACCTTTCAGCCTTCTTTGAGAAACACCAACGGGTTTATTACAACCTGCTCCTGAAGGTCAGCCAGGAGGGGGACTGGAATGCCTGGGTCGGCTTCTTCCTGCGCGGTGTTGCTGATCAGTCGGTCGATGCCGTTGAGCGGTCACAAGCCCTCTTCTCCTTGCGGGACCGCTGGATGGCCTCTTGCCAGAAGGCCCGCGCCTCGGCTCTGCTCTTGAAACTTATTGACATGCTATTCCTGAACCCTTACCTCAACGCCCCTCATGCCGCGGCCGAACTCGGAGTTCGACTTCAGTCGGCTCAGAAAAACATCGATCAGCTCATGAACCAGGGCATCCTCGAAGAGACCACAGGCCAGAAGCGTAACCGCGTCTATGCCGCACGCGAGATCATCCGCATTCTGGAAGAGACTCCCTCGCTCGACGATCCTGGTCCGGAGTCGGCCCCATGAATCGCGTTCGTCTTTGCGATGAGCATAAGGAGTTGCTCGACGATCTCTACACCCGGACCCACAAGACGCTCGACGCCCTGCCCTATACCGAAGAGTTTGAGCGACTCCACGCCTCGTTTCTGAACCGGACGGGACTGAACCTGAGTCGCCACGATGTCTGGCGGGCGATCGTGAACGCCCGAAAATCGGGACGACTCACTCGGAAACAGCGGCTGCTCTCCCCTCCAGAGGCAAACGCTGACCACGAAGAAGACTGACAGCGGTCACACGCTCAACTCGGTTTGACACAAATCGTCAAAGGCAAACTTTCAGACCGAGGCCATCGGTCACGCTCAAAACTCATTCGCTTCAATACCGGGAAAACCGCGCGCGTTGCCTTTTGAAATCGTTTTGATGATTCCACGCCACGATCGTTGACCCGTTTCGTCTCATCTGGCCTTCTTTTGCTCGTGGGCGAAGCGGCGAAGACGAGGCAAAAGGGGCGTGGTCATGGTCGGCCGAACAAACTGGAATATCGGTCTGGCGCTGGCGATTGGCGGATTCGTCAGCCTGGCCGGTCTTAGCCGGATCGCATCGGCCGACTTTCTGGACCCGACGGCCTTTGCCTCGCTCGGGGCCTTCCCCATCGCTCCCGGAGCGTACTCCGTCGTCGAAGGAACAAGCGCCTCGGGTGCCTATGTTGATCTGACCGGTCCCGGCGGGTTCTTTCTCGCGGGGACGTTCTCCGGCGGTCTCGCCGTCTTTGATTTCGACTCGATCAACCTGACGGCCAATCAGTCGCTGACGGCCGTTCCAGGCGGACCGAACCTGCCGATCGCCTTCCTCTCTCGGGGCGATGCGACGATCGCGGGGACCGTGAATTTCCAGGCGTCCACGATGCCGAACGTCAGTCTTTACACGGGCTTCGCCGGCGGCCTTGGCGGCGGGTCGGGCGGGGCGTCAACCTTCGGCGGCAGCGGTGCCGGTGGTGGTTCCAGCGGCATCCCGCTCGGCGCGCAGGGCGGCGGTGGCGGCGGCTTCGGTGCTCCTGGCGGCGCGGGAGGCGCGGCGGGAGGACTCTCCGGCGCGGCCGGTGGCGGCGCGAACGGAGATTTGACGGTCGCCCTTCAAGGGGGGGGTGGTGGCGGGGCCGGTTCCAGCAGCATGATCGGCGCCGGGGGCAAGGGGGGCGGCGGTGGCGGCGCGATCGAGATTGGCGCTCTTGGAGTCATCTCCGTCAGTGGTTCGATCGACGTCAGCGGCAGCGCCGGGGGGCCTGGTCTGGGAACGGGCCTCTCGGTTGCCAGCAGCGGCGGCGGCGGAGGTAGCGGCGGCGGCATCCTCCTTCACGGTCAGTCGGTTGTCGTCACCGGTTCCCTGATCGCCGATGGTGGCGTCGGGGGCGCCGGAGGTTCCTCGCCCAACGACGGCAGCGGTGGCGGCGGTGGCGGCGGCGGCCGGATCGTGATCGGATATTATCCTGGGACGCTCGACCTGGCGAATGCTCTGATCCTGCTTACTGGCGGCAGCGGCGGCCTTACCGGCGGCGGGGTGAATGCCTCGGCAGGGGCCTCGGGTTTCACTGGGACGCTGAACACCTACGCTGTTCCTGAGCCCGGTTCGATCACGCTCCTGAGCCTTGGCCTTGCCTCGCTTGGCCTTCTGGTCAAACGATCCAGACATTGAGGACAGGTCGCGATCGGATTGCCGCGGTCCTCCCTCGGCCCCTTTCCGGTCGGAATTGACGTCGACGACGACCTCAACCTTCTTGCGACGGCCGAACCGTCGCCGTAGGATGACCGTTGATGGCCTTCCGTCATCAATCCGAGTCCGAGTCCGATCCCGATCAGGTCCGTCGACGCGAATGCGCGAGGAAAATCCGTATCCGACGCCTGCCGGGATTGAAGGAAGAGGCCGACTCCCATGAGACACTTCGCAGTGCTCCGCCACGGCTTTGACATCCACCGCAACCCGGACCGCCTTGGCCCGATCGGTGACGAGAAGTTTTGCCTCTCACTGAACACGACCGGTGAGCCGGCCGCCGGGCTGGAGGGGAACGCTCTCTGGCTAATCTCCTGGGAAGGGTTCATGAAGACCCACCACGTTGTCTCCGGCTGGTTCGTGGCCAGCCAGATCGGCAAGCGTCACGGAGTCGTCGCCCAGCCTTACGCCTCGGGCAACGACGGTGAGATGTTCGCCCGCGGCCTCGGCCCGCTCGACATGCACGACTGGTTCCACAAGTTCGTCGAGAACAACCGCCGGTTCCGCGAAGGGGTTCCCACCGACCTCGGCGAATACACCGACGACATCCTCAGCCTCGCCCGAGGCGCCGGTTATCGCCTCCCCGCCATCTCGGCCGAAGCCCTTGCTCCATGAACCGACTTTTTTTCTGTTACCTGATTCTCTTCAACGCCTTACGCTTCAATCTCGCGGCCAATGCCCGGGAACCTGAGAAATCCCCCGAACGTGTGGTCGTTACCGGCGTTAACGACTCCAGGCTCGCGACTTTCGACAACCTGATGCGCGACTTCGTCGCTCGCCGGTCGATCCCCGGCGCGGCCCTTGCCGTGACCCGGCACGGCCGTCTCGTCTACGCCCGAGGCTTCGGCTTCGCGGACCTCGAAACCGCTGAACCCGTCAACCCGCATTCTCTCTTTCGGATCGCCAGCGTCAGCAAGCCGATCACGGCTGCGGCCCTGCTTCAACTCGTTGACCAGAAGAAACTTCGGCTCGACGACGGTGTTCTCGATCTCCTCGGCCCCGAAATCCGCCAGGGCGACGGACCCCCCGCCGACCCAAGATGGGCGCGTGTAACCGTCCGTGAGGTTCTCCAGCACCGAGGCGGCTGGGACCCTTCAGTTTCCTTCGACCCGATGTTTCGGTCCGTCGAGATTGCCCGCGCGTTTCAGACCGAACCCCCCGCCCGTACCGACCAGATCATCCGGTTCATGCTTCGCCGCAAGCTCGACTTTGACCCTGGTCAACGCCACGCCTATTCCAACTTCGGCTACTGCCTCCTCGGCCGGGTCATCGAGAAAATCACCGGCAAACCCTACGGCGAGGCCGTTCACTCGTTAATCCTCCAGCGTCTGGGCATCCTACCCACCGAAATGCAACTCGGTCGGACCCTTGCCGAACACCGGGCGGCAACCGAGGTCTATTATTACGACCAGGACAAAAAGGCTCGCGCGGTCGTCGGTCAGCCGATCGGACGTTCTGTTCCCGCTCCGTATGGTGCCTGGTCGCTCGAAGCCCTGGATGCACACGGCGGCTGGATCGCCTCGGCGCCGGCGCTCGTCCGCTTTGCCTCGGCCTTCGATGACCCCAAACGCTGCAAGATCCTCTCCGCGCAGGCCATAGAGACCATGTTCGCCCGTCCCCCCGGACTGGCCGGATTTCTCGCGGACGGCAAGCCTCGCGCTTATTTCTACGCTTGCGGATGGGATGTTCGTCCGGTTCCTGAGGGAGGCGCGGACACCTGGCACGCCGGATCTCTCGACGGCACGTCTTCGCTGGTCGTCCGCTGCGCCGATGGCCTGGACTGGGCTGTCCTCTTCAATACCCGCGACTCTCCCGACGACAAGCAACCCGCCGCCGCGATTGACCCTCTTCTTCACCAGGCTGCGAACGCCGTGCGCGAGTGGCCCGACAAAGACCTCTTCGCCGGACCACTCCCATGACCGCGAATCGCCTGGCTCAACGTCGGTAGTAATAATAGGAAACCGGCCGCGCAGCGGATTGCGGCTGAGCGTAAGCGGTGTTTTGTGGGGTTGTATACGCGGGCTGAGGTGCGTAGTAGGCAGGTTGAGGTGAGGCATACGCGGTTGGCTGGGCGTACATGGGGGCTGCCGTCGCGCAGGTGTTGCAATTCGTCGAGCCGCCCCCGGCCCAGTAGCCGGAGTTGCCGTTGTAATGATACGTTCCCCGGCCACCATGACCGCCAAAGGCATGGGCTGACATTGTCAGTCCGGTCAGAAGTCCAAACACGCTCAGGCTCAGAAAGCAGAATCGTCCCCTCGTCATCGTCGTTCCATGTCCTTTCGTTCTGGCCTTTTTGGGAATCTCAAAGTACATCGGGTGATCGATTGACCGATCGCCCAACTCTCTTTCACAGGCAAACCGGGCGCCCGATTGTACCGATTGCGGGTCTCGCGGGTAGTAAAAAGCCAGGGAGGTCTACGGCGATTCTTCGGGCGATTTGAGTCGAGAGAAAGTTCGTGAAATTTTTCACACGGGGATCTGGCGAAGGGGGACGGGGATGACTACAATCGGCCTACGCCCTTCGGAGGCGGACCGAAAGGAACCGTGTCGCCGCGTCCCAATGGCAGGCGACGGCCCGGTGTCACCAGAGGCTCGGGGTACCAACGGTGTTAACTTCGTCGAGACGACGGAGGTTCTAGGGTATCGACAAGATGAGACCCCTTCCCTATCCTGAAGCGCCCGGCCCGTTTGGCGCGGCCAAGGGGGCTTGAAGGAAGATCCTGAAAGATTCCTCTCCCCTGGAATCCTGTCAGGGGCGGAGCGACAAACAGTCAGTGACCGGCGGGATTGCGTTGGCGGCGTCCGCGGTGCCCGTTCCTGGGTGAACGAGGAGCCGCCGCGCTCGACGGCTTGGCCAGAGGTTCGTCGTCGACAGGTTTGTCGACGAACCTCCGACCGTTCGAGAGACGGGAGAGGTCTGGCGATGGTGCAGGTTTTTCACCCGAGCATGAACACGTTTGCTCGCGTCACGATCTTTGGCGCCGTGTTCTTTGCGGTCGGGCTGCTCGGAGTCGTCTACGCGGTCTTTCGATCGCCTTATGTGACAAGCCAGTATGTGGCGGTCGATCAACCCGTCCAGTTCAGCCATGAACACCACGTCAGTGAGCTTGGCCTGGACTGCCGGTACTGTCACACCTCGGTGGAAGTTTCTTCCTTTGCTGGGATTCCGCCGACCGAGACGTGCATGACCTGCCACTCGCAAATCTGGCGAGATAGCCCGATGCTGGCGCCAATCCGCGACAGCCTGAGGAAGAATGAGCCGGTCCGCTGGAACCGGGTTCATGAGGTCCCTGATTACGCCTACTTTAACCATAAGGTTCACGTCAACAAAGGGGTCGGCTGCGCGAGCTGTCACGGCCGGGTCGACAAGATGCCACTCATCTGGAAAGACCAACCTCTTACGATGGAATGGTGCCTGAGCTGCCACCGGGCACCCGAGAAGCACCTTCGCCCCCAGGCCGAGATTTTTAACATGGCGTGGTCGGCCGGTAGCGAGGCGAAGCAGGTCGAGCTTGGCCGAACTCTGGTCGAGAAGAACCATATCCCCGTCCACCGGCTCTCGGATTGCTCAACGTGCCACCGATGAACAACACCCACACGCGGAAGACCAGCGGGCTCGACCTGAACGCCCTGCGGGCCGGGGTCGACGGGCAGACCGGCTCCCGCTACTGGCGGAGCCTCGAAGAACTCGCCGAGACGGAGGAGTTTACCAACTACCTCCATCGCGAGTTCCCCGAGCAAGCCTCGGAATGGACCGACCCGACCACGCGACGGTCCTTTCTCCAGCTGATGGGGGCTTCGCTCGCTCTCGCGGGGGTCAGCCTGACCGGCTGTGACACCGCGAGCGTCCCCCCCGAAAAGATTCTGCCGTACGTCCGCCAGCCCGAGAACCTCGTCCAGGGGGTTCCGCTTCACTACGCGACGGCGGTCACGCTCGGCGGAATTGGCACCGGGGTCGTGGCCGAGGCACACATGGGCCGGCCGACGATGCTTGAGGGCAACCCCGAACATCCCGACAGCCTCGGCTCGATCGATGCGTTTTCGCAGGCGACGCTGCTGGGCCTGTACGATCCCGACCGCTCGCAGGTCGTGATGCGCGGTCGCGAGATCGGCACATTCGATAGCTTTTTGCTGGCCGCGATCAACGCCCTGGATGCCCTCCGGACTTCAGGCGGTGATCGACTTCGGATCTTGACCGAGACGGTGACCTCGCCGACCCTCGCCCGCCAGATCCGGGCGCTCTTGAAGGACTTCCCCGGGGCAGTCTGGCACCAGTATGAACCCGTCGCCCCGCACGCACGCGCGGCCGGTTTGAAGGCGATCTTCGGGCGCGACGTCACGCCCCATTATCGGGTTGAAAAGGCCGACGTGATCGTCGCGCTTGATGCCGATTTTCTCGCGAACGGCCTGGGCGGGCTCGTCGATGCCCGCGGATTCGGCCGACGTCGCGAGCCCAAAGACGGCCAGATGAACCGGCTCTACGCGATCGAACCGACGATGACCGTCACGGGCGCGACCGCCGACCATCGCCTTCCGCTCAAGGCGCGCGACGTCGCCCCCTTCGCCCTGGAACTTGCTCGACGCCTCGGCGTCTCCGGCCTTGCCGCAAGCGACTGGGCCGAGACTGTCAAGGGCGAGGGCCGCTGGCTCGATGCCCTCGCCGATGACCTCAAGAAGGCGAAGGGCAAGGGACTTGTCCTCGCCGGCCGGGGTCAGCCCGCCTACGTTCACGCACTCGCCGCGGCGATTAACCAGGCCCTGGGCAACGTGGGTAAGGACGGCCCGGTCGAGTACCTCGAACCCGTCGAGGCCGAGCCCGGCGATCAGGTCAAGTCGCTCAACGACCTGATTGCCGCGCTGAACGCGAAAAAGGTGGACGTCCTGCTCATTCTCGGCGGCAACCCCGCCTACACCGCGCCCCTGAGTTCGAAGTTCGTCGCCGCCTTGCAAAAGGCCCGGTTCTCGGTCCGTCTCGGTCTCTACGACGACGAGACCTCGGCCGCCTGCGACTGGCACGTTCCCGAGGCTCACGAGCTTGAGACCTGGGGCGACGTTCGCGGTCTCGACGGCACGGCGACCATTCAGCAACCTCTGATCGCTCCGCTTTACGGCGGCCGGTCGGCCTCGGAACTGATCGCCGCCCTGCTCCGGCACCCGAGCCAGACCGGTTACGAGATCGTCCGCGAGACCTGGCGCGAAAAGGCTCCCGCGGGAAAGGATTTTGACCCCTTCTGGAACGCCTCGGTTCACTCCGGCGTCGTTGCTGGAACGGCCTCGCCTGTCGTGGCGGTTGAGCTGAAAGGATCACTCGGCGGCCTTCAACCTCCGCCGAAATCGAGCGGAACGTCGGGCCTTGAGGTCGTCTTCCGGCCCGATCCGACGGTCTGGGACGGCCGGTTCAGCAACAACGGCTGGCTTCAGGAACTCCCCAAGCCGGTCACGAAGCTGACCTGGGGCAACGCGGCGAACGTTGGCCTGGCAACGGCCGCGAAGATGGGCCTGAACACGGGTGACGTGATTGAGCTTTCCTACAAGGGAAGCCGGATCGAGGCCCCTGTCTGGATCATGCCCGGCCATGCCGAGGATTCGTTGACGATTCACTTTGGGTTCGGCCGCCAACGGTCGGGCCGGGTCGGTCAGAACGTCGGCTTCAACGCCTTTGCCCTCTGGCCGGCCGAGGCCCCCGGGTTCATCGCCGGGGTCAACGCGCGGAAGGCTGGGCGGACCGAGACGCTGGCGTCGACTCAGATGCACCGCAACGTCGACTGGTCCCTGCAAGGCGACGAACAAAAGAAGCGCGGAATCGCCCGCGAGTTGACCCTCGATGATTTTCTCAAACACAGCGCCGAGGCCGTTCGCCATTTCGACGGTTACGAACACGAGCACGAACCGAAGAAGACTGACACGCTCTATCACGACGACTTCACGCCCACCAACCCGATCGACCCCGATTACCAGTGGGGCATGGTTGTTAACCTCAACGCCTGCACGGGTTGCGGATCGTGCGTGCTGGCCTGTCAGGCCGAGAACAACATCCCGGTCGTCGGCAAGGAGCAGGTTGTCAAGGGCCGTGAGATGCACTGGATCGAGGTCGACCGCTATTACGCGGGAAGCCCCGAAAATCCGGTCGTGATCCATCAGCCAAGGCTCTGCATGCACTGTGAGAAGGCCCCCTGTGAACTCGTCTGCCCGGTCGCCGCGACCGTGCACGACCACGAGGGCTTGAACACGATGATCTACAACCGATGCGTCGGCACCCGGTATTGCTCGAACAACTGCCCGTACAAGGTCCGGCACTTTAACTTCCTTCAGTTCGCCGACTTGCGAACCCCAAGCCTCGCCCTCCTGAACAATCCCGACGTGACTGTCCGCGCGCGCGGCGTGATGGAGAAGTGCTCCTACTGCGTTCAGCGGATTAGCCAGGCCCGCTACAGTGCCGAGATTGCCAAGGATGAGCATGGCGAGCCAAAACCACGCCTCCTCAAGGATGGCGACGTGATCACGGCCTGTCAGGCCGCCTGTCCGACCCGAGCGATCACCTTCGGCGACGTCAGCGACAAGTCGAGCGCGGTCTCGATCCTCAAGACCGACCCGAGGAATTACGGGATGCTCGCCGAGTTGAACACGCAGCCGAGGACAACGTACCTGGCGAAGCTGCGGAACCCGAACCCGATCCTGGCGGAGCCGACCCATGGCGCCTGATTCGTATCGAGACCCGGAGGGCAACGGACACGGCGAAGGTCAGACGGCCGTGCTTGCCCCGGGTCACACCTTTGGTTCGGTCACCGACAAGATCAGCTCGCTGGTGCTCAATCGGCCCTTTAACTGGCGTTGGTTCGCTGGCCTCGGTACGTCGATGGCGCTCGTCTCGGTCCTGACCGTGGCGATCGCGTACCTCTTCTACACAGGAGTGGGAATCTGGGGGATCAACCAGCCGATCGGCTGGGGCTTCGCCATCACCAACTTCGTCTGGTGGATCGGGATCGGTCACGCGGGCACCCTGATCTCGGCGATTCTCTTGCTCCTCAAGCAGGAATGGCGGACGAGTATCAACCGCTTCGCCGAGGCGATGACGCTTTTCGCGGTCGCCTGCGCGGGGCTTTTCCCACTCCTGCACATGGGCCGCCCCTGGTTCTTCTACTGGCTGACCCCCTACCCGAACACGATGGCGCTCTGGCCACAATGGCGCAGTCCGCTCGTCTGGGACGTCTTCGCCGTCTCGACGTATGGAACGGTCTCACTCCTCTTCTGGTACGTCGGCCTGATCCCCGACCTGGCGACTCTCCGTGACCGCGCCAAGAACAAGTTCGCGCGCATCCTTTACGCGATCGGGGCGATGGGCTGGCGTGGTTCCGCGTATCACTGGCACCGTTACCGGACCTCGTACCTCTTGCTCGCCGGTCTGGCGACTCCCCTGGTCGTCTCGGTGCATACGGTCGTCGCCTTTGACTTCACGATCGGAATCGTTCCTGGCTGGCACTCGACGATCTTTCCTCCTTATTTCGTCGCGGGCGCGATTTATTCGGGGTTCGCGATGGTCATCACCCTGGCCATTCCACTCCGCAAGGCCTTCGGCCTTGAAGACATGATCACGATGAAGCACCTTGACAACATGGCCAAGGTCATGCTCACGACCGGCCTGATGGTCGCCTACGGATACGGCATCGAGGCGTTTTTCGCCTACTACAGCGCGAACACGTTTGAGGACTTCGTTCAGAAGAATCGGATGTACGGGCCTTATGCCCATACGTACTGGTCGCTGATCCTCTGCAACTGCGTGCTTGTCCAGCTTCTCTGGTTCAAGTGGGTCCGGACGACCATTCCGATGCTCTTCGCGATGTCGATCGTCGTCAATATCGGGATGTGGCTTGAGCGTTACGTGATCGTCGTCACCAGCTTGCACCGCGACTTCGTGCCGGCGGCCTGGGGGATGTATCACGGGACCTTCTGGGACTACGCGACCTATTACGGCACGATCGGTCTCTTCGTGATGCTCCTCTTCCTCTTCATCCGGATTCTGCCGGTGATCTCGATCACCGAGATGCGTGAACTCGTTCATGAGACCGAGGAAAGTGGAGGGATCTCCGCCGCCGCGGAGGCCGCGCCCGCCTTGCGGGCCAATCCCTAGCGGAAACGGTTGGAGCGTTCTCGATCCTTTTGGTCAACGGACCTCAGTCATTCTTGCCGGAGCGGGAGATGGACGATAGACCGCCGATCTACGGCCTGATGGCCGAGTACGTGGACCCGGAGAAACTGGTCGAGGCGGCCGGCCGCGCCTATGCGGAAGGGTATCGGAAGATGGACGGCTATTCGCCGATGCCCGTCGAAGGGCTGGCCGAGGCGATGGGGTTCACCCACAATCGGATGCCCCTCCTGGTTCTTCTCGGCGGCCTCACCGGCGCGGCGACGGCCTTCTCGATGATGTACTTCTCGGCCGTGATCAATTATCCGATCAACGTCGGCGGTCGCGGCCTCAATAGCTGGCCCGCCTTCGTGCCGATCACCTTTGAATTGACGATCCTCTTCGGCTCGTTCGCGGCCGTCTTCGGAATGCTCGGACTTAACGGCCTGCCGATGCCCTATCACCCTGTTTTTAACTCGCCCGACTTCGCCAAGGCCTCGCGGAGCCGGTTCTTCCTCTGCATCGAGGCGCGCGACCCCAAGTTTGACCCGGTGCTGACCCGCCAGTTCCTCGAAGGGCTCGGGCCAAGACGCGTCGTGGAGGTCTTGCCGTGACCGGAATTCGCGTCTCGAAAACAACGGGGACACTGACGGTGATCGTCGCCGCCTGGGCGTTTGTCTCGGCCGGTTGTAGCGAGTCGGACATGCTCGTTCAGCCGAAGTACAAGCCGCTCCAGCCGAGCACCTTTTTCAGCAACGGCCAGTCGTCCCGACCGATCGAACCGGGAACGATCGCCCGAGGTCAGCTTCGCCAGAACCCCGCCTTTGATACCGGCGAGGTTGACGGCAAACTCGTCGGCGTCATTCCGCTCAAGGGGTTTGATCCTTCGGAAAAACTGGAACCGACCGAGGCCCGCGAGGCCCGCCGCGACGCTCTTCACCGCGGTCGAGAACGGTTCAACATCTACTGTTCCCCCTGTCATTCCCAGACAGGCGACGGCAACGGCATGATCGTTCAGCGCGGGTTTTCGAAGCCCCCCTCGTTCCACGACGCGAAGGACGGCCCGAGGCTCCGCGAGGCCCCCGTCGGCCACTTTTATCGGGTCATCACCAACGGCTACGGAGCCATGTATTCCTACGCATCACGGATCTCGCCCGAGGACCGCTGGCGGATTGTCGCCTACATCCGCGCTCTTCAGTTGAGCCGCGACGCCAAGGTCGCCGACCTCCCCTCGGGCGGTCGTTCGAAGCCGCAAGGGGAGGCCCACTCGGAATGAGCACGCTCCATCATCCCGCGATCGCCACCCTTGGCTCCGCGCCCACTCTCGATGAATCGAGCCTCCCCGGTCTCGCCGGCAAGATCGGCCGCGCCGCCCTTCTTGCCGGAATCGCCGGCCTGGTGATCTGGTTCCTCATGGCCCTGACCCTCCCCAAGGTGGCCTACCCGGGTTATCTCGTCGCCTTCATCTATTTTGTCGGCCTCGGCGTGGGAAGCCTCGCTGCGCTCCTGCTCCATCAACTCGTCGGGGGCGCCTGGGGGTTCGTGATCCGTCGCCCGCTCGAAGCCGCGGCGTCGACACTCCCGCTCATGGCCCTCCTCTTTCTGCCGATCTTGCTGGGGATGCACCAACTTTACGAGTGGGCCGATCCGGAGAAGGTCAAGGAAAGTCACTCTCTCGGCCTCAAGGCGGGTTACCTCAACATCCCCTTCTGGTTCGGTCGGGCCGCCTTTTATCTCGTCGTCTGGAACGCCCTCGCGTTCGTCTTTCGAATGAACTCCAGGGCGCAAGAGACTACCGAGAACCCGGCGCCGACGCGACGCAACCAGGCGATCGCCGCGCCCGGCCTGGTCGCCATCTTCCTGACCGTCACCTTCGCGGCGATCGACTGGATGATGTCGATCAATCCCGAGTGGTACTCGTCCATCTACGGCGTGATTAACCTGGTGAGCTGGTGCCTCATCTCGCTCTGCCTCGCCGTTCTCGTGGCGACCCGGCTGACTCAATTCCGGAGCTTTGGCATCGTCTCCACGCCGGTCGCCTTCAACGACGTCGGCAACCTGATGCTCGCCTTCACGATGCTCTGGGCGTATATGTCGTTCTCGCAATACCTGATCATCTGGAGCGGCAACCTCTCCGAGGAAATCCCGTACTACCTTCAGCGGTCGGTCGGCGGCTGGCGGGGCGTGGCGCTCTTGCTGATGGTCTTCCATTTCTTCGTCCCCTTCTTCTGCCTGCTCGGTCGCGAGAACAAGCGGCAGCCGTCCCGGATCTGGGGGATCGCCGTCCTGATCCTGTTCATGCAGGTCGTTCACGACTCCTGGCTGATCATTCCCGCCTTCCCCGGTCAGCAGGCCCTCAAGCTTCTGGCCCTGGTTCCCGCCTTTCTGGGGATTGGCGGCCTCTGGGTCGCCCTCTACGCGCGGACCCTCGCCAGCAGGCCGCTCGTTCCCAGCCATGACCCGCTCCTGGCCGACGTGCTCGAACACGCAGAACACGCGGGAGGCCATTAAGACAATGCCCAACGAATCTCCGCACCGCGCCGGCCACACCGCCGACCTCGCGCCGCCGACTTCCAGCCCCGGCTACGAGGTCCGCGACGCCAATATCAAGGGGATCGGCCTCTTCATCGTCGGCCTCTTCACGGCCCTGATCCTTACCCAGTTCGCGATGTGGGCCTTGCTCAAGGCGATCGCGGGCCATCAAGGGCCCGAGTCAACGCCCGAGTCGCCCTATGCCGAGTCGCCCCGCGACCCCGGTTACATTGCGCCGACAGGTAAGGTCACGCCCGAGGTCGCCCTTGAGATCACCGAACAGCGCCGGAAGCTCAACGCCGAGGAAAAGGCGACTCTCAACGGCGAAAACCTCAAGGATAGCGCCGGCGGCCCCGTCCGGCTCTCGATCGATCGGGCGATCGACCTGATCGCCAATCGTGGCCTCCCCGCCCCCTCGGGACCCCCAAAGACCGAGGTCGAGGTCAACAGCCACGCCGGCCAGGCCGCCCCCAATGCCGCGTCGAAACCCGGCAAGACCGGCCCCGAAGATTCCCCCCCGGCGCCTCCTGTCGAGAAGGGGACAAAACCTTGAAATTCACTCGATTATTCCTGGTCGTGGCCATCCTCGCCTCGATCACGCGTTCGTCAGCGTCTGGCCAGGAGATCAAGGGGCCGGAAGTCGGCCTCTTGCGCAAGGTTGCCTTCGCGCAGAACCTCGATGCGCAACTGCCGCTCGATACCCCGCTTGTCGACGAGTCAGGTCGATCGGTCCAGGTCGGAGACTACTTCGGCAAGAGGCCCGTGATCCTCCTCTTCGTCTACTATGAATGCCCGATGCTCTGCACGCTCGAACTCAACGGCCTCTTGCGCAACCTCAAGGCGCTCTCGACGACCGCTGGCAAGGACTTTGACGTCGTCGCCATCTCGATCGATCCGACCGAGACCCCCGCGCTCGCCCGAGCCAAGAAAGCCGGCTACCTGAAACGCTACGGACGCCCCGGTTCCGAGAACGGCTGGCACTTCCTCACCGGCACCGACGGCAATGTCCGCCGCCTCGCCGACACGGTCGGCTTCAAGTACGTTTACGACCCCCGGAGCAAGCAATACGCCCACCCCGCCGGCCTCGTCGTCGTGACACCAACCGGCCGACTCGCCCGGTACATCTATGGCGTTGATTTCCCGGCGAGCAACCTCCGCTGGGCCTTGATCGACGCCTCGGCCGGGAAGGTCGGCACCCCCGTCGATCGCCTGCTGCTGATGTGCTTTCATTACGACCCCTCGACGGGCCGATACAATTTCGCGGTGATGACGGCGATTCGAGCCGGCGGAATTGCCACGGTGCTCGGCCTCGGCGCCTTCATGTTCCTGAGCAGCTATCGGAAACCCAGAACCGTCGATCCGGACCTGAGCTGAACTGATCTGATCCGAACTGAGCCCACCCCTCGACCCTGGACGACCGACCATCATGTGGGACTTCCCATTATTCCCCGAACAGGCTTCGAGCCACGCCGGATGGGTGGACGCGGTCTACTTCTTCGCGCTGGGGATCACCGTCTTCTTCACGGCCTTGATCTGTGCCCTGATTGTTTTCTTCTCGATCAAATACCGGCGCGGCTCGCATGCCGATCGTTCCAACCCGGTTACCCATAACACGGCTCTGGAGGTCTTCTGGATCGGCGTCCCGCTCGCCCTGGCCATGGTTCTCTTCTTCGCGGCAACGTATGTTTATTATCGGATGGCACAGCCTCCCCGAGACGCGACCGAGATCTACGCGCTCGGGCGTCAGTGGATGTGGGAGACCTGGCACAAGGAAGGGCGTCGCGAGATCAACACGCTGCACGTTCCGGTCGGCCGCCCCGTTCGCCTGACGATGACCTCGCAAGACGTGATTCACAGCTTTTACATTCCTGCCTTTCGGGTCAAGCAAGACGTCGTCCCCGGGCGTTACTCGTCGCTCTGGTTTAAGCCGACCCGGGCGGGAACCTATCATCTCTTCTGCGCCGAGTATTGCGGGACCTTGCACTCGGGAATGATCGGCAAGGTCGTCGTGATGGAACCCGCTGAATTTCAAGAATGGCTCCAGTCGGGCGCGGTCCGGGAGTCGATGGCCGTCGAGGGGCAGGCGCTCTTCACCCGGTACGGATGCAACGGCTGCCACGGCCGCAACGCGACCGTTCGGGCACCGATGCTTGAAGGCGTCTACGGCCACGCTGTTCCGCTCTCGGACGGGTCGATCGTCACGGCCGATGAACGTTACGTTCGCGACTCGATCCGCCTCCCCCGGTCGCAGGTCGCCGCCGGGTATGACCCGGTGATGCCCGCCTTCCTGGATGAACAAATCAACGAGGGAGACCTGCTGAAACTCCTCTCGTATATCAAGTCGATCGGGAACACGGAAAAGGTGCTGCCATGAGTGCGACGATCTCGGAAAAGGGGGTCAGTCAGGGGGGCGAGCCTGAGCCCCAGAACTACCTGACCTCCGACTACGGCATCCTTTCGTGGCTCCTGACCACCGACCACAAGCGGATTGCCCTGCTTTACCTCGTCTCGATCACCTTCTTCTTCTTCGTCGGAGGCGCCGCGGCGACCCTGATCCGCTTGGAACTGATGACCCCCGCCGGGGACATCGTCCAGCCCGAGACGTATAACCGCCTGTTCACCCTTCACGGGGTGACCATGGTCTTCTTCTTCCTGATCCCATCGATTCCCGCGGTCCTTGGCAACTTCCTCGTTCCGCTGATGATCGGCGCCAAGGATCTGGCCTTCCCCCGGATCAACCTCCTGAGCTGGTATCTTTACATGATCGGCGCCAGTCTCGCCGTCATCGCCATCTTGATGGGAGGTGTTGATACCGGCTGGACCTTCTACACGCCTTACAGCACGATGTTCTCGAAGTCGGCGGTCATCCCCGCGGCCTTCGGCGCCTTCGTCGTCGGCTTCTCGTCGATCCTCACCGGCCTGAACTTCATCGTCACGATCCACAAGATGCGGGCGCCCGGAATGACCTGGTTCCGGATGCCCCTCTTCCTCTGGGCCCAGTACGCCACCAGCATCATCATGATCCTCGGGACGCCCGTCGTCTCGATCACCCTCTTGCTCCTGATCCTCGAACGCGGCTTTCATGTCGGAATCTTTGACCCGGCGCTCGGCGGCGACCCCATTCTCTTTCAACACCTCTTCTGGTTCTACTCGCACCCGGCCGTTTATATCATGATCTTGCCGGGCATGGGTGTGATCAGCGAGATCGTCACCTGTTTCTCGCGTCGACCCGTCTTCGGCTACCGGTTCATGGCTGGAGCCTTGCTGGCGATCGCTGTCTTCGGCTTCCTCGTCTGGGGCCACCACATGTTCGTCAGCGGCCAGTCAATGTACGGCGGAATGGTCTTCTCGTTCCTCAGCTTCGTCGTCGCGATCCCATCCGCGGTCAAGGTCTTCAACTGGACGGCCACCCTGTACAAGGGGTCTTTCTCCTTCGATACCCCCATGCTCTACGCACTCGGGTTTATCGGCCTCTTCACGATCGGCGGACTGACGGGCCTGATGCTCGCCTCCTTGTCGACGGATGTTCATGTTCATGATACATACTTCGTTGTCGCTCACTTCCACTACATCATGGTGGGGGCGACGGTGATGGCGTACCTTGGCGGCATCCACTTCTGGTGGCCGAAGATCACCGGCAAGATGTATCCCGAGCTCTGGGGCAAGCTCTCGGCGCTACTCGTTTTCGTTGGCTTCAACCTGACCTTCTTTCCCCAGTTCGTCCTTGGCTATCTGGGAATGCCGAGACGCTATTACCAGTACCCGCCCGAGTTTCAGGTCCTCAACGTGATGTCGACCGCGGGGGCCTCGATTCTTGCCGTCGGCTACGTCCTGCCGTTGATCTACCTGACGGCCTCGCTCTGGTTCGAGCGCGACGCGGGGCCGAATCCCTGGGACGCCTCGGGCCTTGAATGGGCGACGTCGTCGCCTCCTCCCAAGTTTAACTTTGACGAGACCCCCGTCGTCACCGGCGGGCCTTACGTCTACCCGCTCGGCGAGCCCGAAGGAGTCGACGGACATGGCTGATACGGAAACAACATCTCATTTTCACGGTTATTCCTATTCTTATGCCCATGAGCACGGGCAAGGGCACGGCCACGACCCCCACCTCGCGCACCACTTCGAGGACATGGGTCAACAGCGGTCGTCGGCCAGCCTTGGGATGTGGACCTTCCTCGGCACCGAGGTCATGTTCTTCGGCGGCCTGATCGTCAGCTACCTCGTCTACCGTTTCTCCTCGCCCGATGTCTGGGCGATGGCCAGCAAGTACGGCCTGAATGTTTATCTCGGCACGATCAACACGGTCGTCCTGCTCACCTCTAGTCTCGCGATGGCGATGGCCGTCCATTCCGGTGAGATTGGCGACCGCAAACTTCAGCTCCGCTACCTCCTGCTGACGCTCGGCCTTGGTCTGCTCTTCATGATGATCAAGGGGTTTGAGTACAAGGAAGAATATGACCACGGCCTGATCCCAGGCCCAGGATTCAGCACGCACGCGATCAAGCTTCCCGATGACTCGCATACGCCCGTCCCCTCGGGCGCTGCCGGGTCGGCCGGCAAGGGTGAGTCGCATCAGGCGGCCGAAGCGTCGGAGACCGTGAAGTCAACCTCCTTTTTGACCGTGACCCCCGCGCAGTTCGTCCGCCAGCGGGCGCAGATGTTCTTTGTCTTTTACTTCTTCATGACGGGGCTGCACCTCCTGCACATGATCGTCGGAGTCAGCCTGGTGACCTGGGTTTACCTGCTCGCCCGCAAGGGAACGTTCACCCCGGCTTATCATACTCCGCTGGAATTGACGGGGCTTTACTGGCACTTCATTGACATTGTCTGGGTTTTTCTCTATCCCCTGCTCTATCTGGTGGACCTCCACAAATGAGCGCGATGACCGAGACACCGAGCCACTCGGGCGATCACGCCCACGCGCAGCCCCATATCGGGCCGAAGTTTTATCTGATCATCTATGGAGCCCTGCTCGGCCTGGTCGTCCTGACCGTCCTCGCCGCGCTTCTTGACCTCGGCGCCGCGAATTTCGGCGTGGCGATGTCGATCGCCCTGGCGAAGATGGTCCTGATTATCCTCTATTTCATGCACGTCCGTTACAGCGACCGGCTCACCTGGGTCTTCTCGACGGCCGCCTTCCTCTGGCTCTTGATCTTCATCGTCGGTACGCTGAACGATTACTTCTCCCGCGGGTTCGTCGACCCCTCGGGACGTTGAGCCGCAGCCCGTCGGTCGACCAGAGGAACTCGTCCATGATCCCGCGCCGTCATCTCCCGTCGGTCGTGCGTCTGGTGCTCGTCTCGCTCTTCGTCGTCGTTGGCGTCGGCCTTGCGACCGCGCAGACTCCCCCTGCCCCTGAAAAAACCGAGTCGACCAGCGAGAAGGCAAAAGACAAGGACAAGACGCCCGCGAAGGGGCAGACCGAACTCGCCACCTTCGGCGGCGGCTGCTTCTGGTGCAGCGAGGCCGTCTTCGAGCGAATTCCCGGGGTCAAGTCGGTCGTTTCCGGGTTCGCGGGGGGGACCGTGCCGAATCCGTCTTACCAGGACGTCTGCACCGGCCTGACCGGCCACGCCGAAGTCGTTCAAATCGAGTTTGACCCGTCGGTCGTCAGCTACGACAAGCTTCTGAGCGTCTTCTGGAAGGCCCACGACCCAACCACTCTGAACCAGCAAGGCGACGACTTCGGCACCCAGTACCGCTCCATCATCCTCTACAACTCCGAAGCCCAGCGCCTTGCCGCCAAGAAGTCTTACGAAGACCTCAAGGCCCGTCACGTCTACCGCAACCCGATCGTGACCGAACTCGTTCCCCTGAAAGCCTTTTATCCCGCCGAAGCCTACCATCAAAACTACTACCGCAACCACCGCGGCGATACCTATAGCGACATCTACATCGTTCCCAAGCTCCGCAAGCTCAAGCTCAAGCCCTGATCGGCTCGCCGCCCCATCGCCTTGGCGTTCGTGGATTGACCAAAGACCGAGATTCGAGCCTTCCTATTTTGGCCCGACCTCGTCTTCGGTCATTTGCGTTATTGCATCTCTGACCGACATCGTGTCCGTTCCGCGAAGTGCATCTTTAATCTCGCCGCGTGACCCGTCAAGCTTGCGCCATCGCAAGACCTGGGAGTCGCGATGGCCAATACGCAGCGAGATCCGGGGAAGGAAAAGTTCTGGCGGGACGCGGTCCGGCTTCGGGCCGACAGCGGGCGTCCCGCGCGGGAGTTCTGCCGGCGGCACCGGCTCAACGAGCCGTCGTTCCACGGATGGCGGCGGACACTCCAGGATCGCGACGCCCGGCGGCTTCGCCCGCCGGCCTTCGTCCCGGGAATCTAACTCGTGGGGCTTTGTAGTTTTTTGCCACTGAACACCTGTATAAAACTTCAGGCACCCATCCTGAAGTTTTATTCACGTCGCATTCGTCCACCAAATCGACATCTGTGATTGTGTACGTAACAACCCCGTTGAGCCGGTTGGACCGTTATGACCAATTGTAACGAACCCACGGATTTTGTCGGGTGCAACAGTCAAGGGAGTCCGACCCCAACCCCTCCGATGAACGGCGGGATTGAGATGGCCAAGCGTCCGCCCCGAATTTTACCCGAATCCACGTCGTCCCGCCCCCTCTTCTCGTCCCTGGACACCCAAGTCGTCTATTGCGGCGACAACCTCGACAAGCTCCGCGAGCCGCCGAGCGGGTGTGTGGACCTGATCTACATCGACCCGCCGTTCAACTCGAACCGGGATTACGAGGTTTTCTGGGGAGACACGAAGGAAAAGCGAGCATTCAAGGATCGGCACGAATCGAACCGGGCCTATATTGAGTTCATGCGTCCTCGGTGCGAGCAACTAGCTCGCGTACTTAAACCGACCGGGAGCTTTTACTATCATTGCGACTGGCATGCGAGCCATTGGGTTCGGACGATGCTGGATCAGATTTTCGGAGAGAACGGATTTCGGAGCGAAATCATCTGGCGAAGGAACGCATCCAAAGGGCTGGCATCCAAAGGTTTTGATAATAATCACGATACGATTTTCTATTATACGCTTAGTTCCGAATATGTATGGAATCAGCCCTTCATCCCCTACGATCACGGCAACCTTGACGAGAAGACGGCCGGGAAATACAAGCACCGCGACCCGGATGGCCGCGTTTACCGTCTCAGTGACCTGAACAACCCCAACCGTGACCGGCCGAACCTGACCTACGAATTCCTCGGTGTGACGCGAGTTTGGCGTTGGACGAAAGAGCGAATGCAGGCGGCGTATGAGGCGGGATTAGTGGTCCAAACACGGCCCGGCACGGTCCCTCAGTTTAAGCGATACCTTGATGAGCAAGAGGGTCGCTTAATCGATGACGTATGGGTCGATATACCACCTCTCAATTCCCAGGCATTGGAACGGAAACAGGTTGGATACCCGACCCAAAAGCCGGTCGCGTTGCTCGAACGCATCATCAAGGCCAGTAGCGGCGAAGGCGATATCGTCCTGGATGCCTTTTGTGGGTGCGGGACGGCATTGGTGGCGGCACAGACCCTCGAACGGCGGTGGATAGGTATCGACATCTCGCCGACGGCATGCCGGGTCATGGCCGAGCGGTTAGAAAAGGTGTGCAGACTCCGCGAGAAACGGGATTTTGTGGTTCGCGACATGCCCCATACCGATCAGTTCTTGCGACGATTGCCTCCGTTCGAGTTCGAGAATTGGGCCGTGGTGGCCCTTGGTGGAACGCCGAACAAGGCCAAGGTTGGGGATATGGGGATTGATGGGAAGATTTTTCCGGTCGGAGCCATCCCCAAAAAAGAGAAGGACAAATTCGGCTTTATCGATCACTGGTATCCAATCCAGGTCAAGCAGAAGGACAAGGCGGGGCGCCCCGATATCGACTCGTTCGAGGCCGTGATGATGAGAGAAGACCGGGCGAAAGGGTTTTTCGTCTCGTTCGATTACACGCTGGATGCGGAGAACGAGGTCCGGGCCTTCTTTCGCCGTACAGGGAAAGAGATCGTCCCCGTCAAGGTCAAGCAAATCCTTGAAGGGGACATTCCGCTACGGCTGACGTGACCCCGACCGGCACTCCCCCCGTCGTTTGCGCAGATCGCGGTGGCGGCTTATAGCGAGTCGAACCATTCGGGGAAATCGCCCGACAAACTCGGCGCCGAGTGATCAGGCTTACCGAGGCGCTCGACTCAAGCCAGCGCCCCTAAAAAACTTCACGCCGCCCCAAAAACCTTCAGGGGCCTAAAAACCTACAAAGCCAACTCGTGCCTCGTTTGAGTGCTTCGGTACGTCGAAGCGCAAGAAACCCTCACCCTGATAAGCCGTATCGAAAAGCCCCTCCAGCTCCCGGTGTGGCGTTCCGGAGTAGACTTCGTGGAAAGTCGCGGAAGTATCCCGTGCCAAATCGAGAAATGCCTCGCGAGTCTCCGCGATCGCGTCCGTGAAGGTAACGCCCATCAGTTTGTCCTCAAGAGCCGGAATGTAAGGAACTGTGACGGATCAATTTGACCGCCGGTTTGTCCGCATGGGAAACGGACCTGTCCGCGTTGGTTTACGACGTTGAAGAAATGCCCCTCGCTAGCACCTTCCTAGATGCCGAAGAGGATTCCCCTGGAGCCGTGGCCTGCTGCTTGCATCTCGGCGGCAACATCGGCCAACGGCTTCAACTCGGAAAAGCTCGACCCATAAATTCGTTCCAAAGTATTGTAGCCAAGAGTGTCGGCGGCCACAGCGGCGGTACGGCCCGCTTTCCCTCCATTCGCGATCATATCATCCACGATCACCGAACACTCGGCACAATTCAGCGTATTGCCCGACGGGTTTGCGTTCCGAACCGAGAATCCATGGACATTAGCATGGGTAGGGCGAGGCCGCAGCTCGTCGGCATTAGCGCCGGCAACGACGGATGCGGGGTTTGCCGAACGGACACAAAACTCCTTCCTTCAGATTCCAGTCTCCCTGATCCCACGCCCTCTTGACACCCCCTCGCCGTTGAGACTAGGATTCTGTCTCATTGAGACTGAATCTCAATATCAATGAGACCGGGGAGCTACTGATGAGACGTCTGCCGAGCCGGGGATTTACCCTGATTGAGCTTCTGGTCGTGATCGCGATTATCGCGATTTTGATCGCACTGCTACTCCCGGCAGTTCAGGCAGCCAGAGAGGCAGCTCGGCGGATGCAATGCGTGAACAATCTGAAACAGCTTGGACTGGCGACTTTCAACTATGAGTCGAGCCAGAGCGTCTTGCCCCCCCAACAGGTTCTCGGGTTTACCGGGTCGGTGGTCTCGTGGAAGTCGTCGTGGGGGGTGACATCGCGGCTCTTGCCCTTTGCCGAACAAGGAGCGCTTTACAATGCGATCAACTTCGGCACAAAGACGAGCGATCCAGGCAATTCCACGGCGGTCTCGTCGACGGTTTCGCTATTGATCTGTCCGAGCGAGGTGAACGCCGGGCCGAATCCATCGACGAGCAGTTCCGGGGTGACCGTCGCCTACGGGGTCTCGAATTATGGCTGGTGCATGGGAGACTGGTACGTTTACGGCGGCCCGACCGCTTCCGGCAACCGTTCCGCATTCGGGCCGAACCGGTCTCGATCACTCGCGACGGTGACCGACGGCCTTAGCCAGACGGTCTTCGCCGCCGAGGTCAAGGCGTACACGCCTTCGTATCACGACTGCCCCGGAGGCGCGGTGCCGTCTCCTGGCCCATCGTCGTCGACGACCGTTCCTGATGTCTCGACGGTCCTTGCCAGTATCGCATCGGCTCCAGCGGCGGGGTGCAAGGTCGTTGCCGGCCTGCCCGGCGGCGGCCATACGCGTTGGTGCAATGGAAACTCGTTTTACGACGGGTTCACGACCGCCCTTTCCCCGAACACCCGGGCCCCCGCGGGCCTTCTCGCGGCAGACTCCGACATGAGTTCGGACGACGAGGATGACGGCGGCCCGACCTTCGCCGCAATCACCGCGAGGAGCTACCACCCAGGCGGCGTCAATGCTCTTTTCGGCGACGGCACGGTCCGGTTCATCAAGACGACCATTCCGAGTGCGACCTGGCGAGCGCTCGGGACCGTCTCGGGAGGCGAGGTCGTGGGCGGCGATGCGTTCTGATCGTGCCATTGAAGAAAATTTTGGCCGCGCCTTGTTCCAATCTGGCAGCCTGGGCCAGATGATGTTGATTCTCGTCAACTTCAAGGCGTGAATCGAGATGGGTCTGGAGCAAGGCGATTGAATGGAGGCTAGGATCGAGAAAGGATATCGTCGTCACGATTCAGAGGCCCGGCGAATTTAGTTTCGGGTCCGACCTTTCTCCATTCACGAAGAGGAAGACGAGGATGACGACGCAACGATGGTTACGAAGGGGTTTTGGCCTGGTTGTGGCCCCCTTGCTGATGCTTGCGCTGCTGGGTGATACCGCCCGGGCCTCTGCCGGCGTCTCGGTGGGTGCCGCGCCTACGTGCCAGCCCATCCCCACGCCGGTCCCCGAGATTGATCCGGGATCGGTCTTTAGCGCCTTCACGCTCCTGACTGGCGGCCTGATGGTCATGACCGACCGCCGCCGTTCAAAGTAATGTGATAACGCCCTTGTTTCCGCCGCTCCTTTTCCCGAGCGGAAGGGGGCGGTCTTTTCCGATCGGAATCGAAGCCAAACAAGGACGATGCGCTGACTGGACCCTGGATGCCTCTTTGCCCCCATCGCCCGGACGGTTTGACTTGGAGACGATCCTGACGACGCAGCCCGGTGAAGTGCGAACGGTCGTCAGCCGTCGCCAGGTCGTGCTTCTGAGTCTTGTTGGCCTTCTGCTTGCGGAAGTGCTTGTTCTCACGCTTCGATTTGACTCGCAATCGCTTGTGGATGCTGGCGTTCCGTTTGTCGGCTATGCCAAGTATCTTCCGCAAGCGTTGATGGCGATCGCGGCCTCGGCTCTGGTCTTCGGCGGTCCTGGCCTGTTCCTTGGTTCCTCAAGCGGGTTAGCCGAGAAACACGGCCGAGGCGTTCGATCGGCCCTTTACCTGGCGGGCCATCTGGCGTCCTTTATCGCCCTTTTAGTGCTCACGGGTGCGCTCTGGGAAGGCTCGCTCGGTCGGTCGCCGGGTGCCCCGATCTGGGTTGCCGTCTGGCTTGTCACGGGTCTGGCCTCGGTCGGCTTCTGGCTCGCGGCGATCCTGCCGGCCGAAGCCTGGGCGGCCCTGGTTCGGCGGTCATCGGGCGTGATTCTCGCGGCCTTGGCCGTCGGCGCCCTGGCCTGCTATGCCGGTCGGCTCACGATGATTTTCCTCGGCCCGCTCAACGCGGCGACGCTTGGTTGTGTCCGCCTGATCCTCGGTCTGATCGCCGGGGGTGGTCTGCTTCAGGTTAGCGGTCAGGTTATTGGCCTCGGCTCGTTTCAGGTCGAAGTTGCTTCGGAGTGTGCCGGATTCGAGGGGATCGGCCTGATCTGGGTCTTCCTCTCGGTCTATCTCTGGTTCTTCCGGCGGTCGCTCCGGTTCCCGCAGGCCCTCTGGCTCTTGCCCGCGGGAACCCTGGTGATCTGGATGGCGAACGTCGCCCGGATCGTCGCTCTTGTGCTCATCGGCGCCTGGATTTCACCCAAAATCGCGCTCGGCGGCTTTCACTCCCAGGCGGGCTGGCTCGCCTTTAACGGAGTGGCCCTTGGCCTGGTCGCCCTCAGCCGACGTGCCCGGATCTTCGCCACCGATTCCCCGATCAATGCGAATACCGAAACGAACAAAGACACGATCACAAAACAATCCGAACTGGACTTTGAGGCCATCTCGAACCCGACAGCCGCGTACCTCGGCCCTCTGCTGGCGCTCGTCGCCTCGGTGATGGTGACCACGGCGCTGAGTGCTGGAACGGGATTCGACGCCTTCTATCCGGCGCGGCTCCTGGCCGTCGCGGCGGCTCTCTGGGCCTGTCGACGAGGCTATGCGAGTTTTCACGCCTCGTGGTCGTGGCCCGCCGTCGGGATCGGTCTGGTTGTCTTCGTGGTCTGGATGGCGCTTGAACCGGCGTCACACGGCAGCGAGTCGCGCGGACTTGCCGAAGGGTTGGCACAGCTTCCCGGTCCGCTCGCCGCCTGCTGGCTGATCGCCCGGGTCCTTGGCTCGGTCGTCACCGTGCCGATCGCCGAGGAACTGGCCTTCCGCGGCTTCTTGCTTCGCCGCCTGATCTCGGCCGACTTCACGACCGTCTCGCCCCGAAAATTTACCTGGTTATCGTGTCTCGCCTCGTCAATCCTGTTCGGTCTCTTGCATCAGCGATTGCTTGCCGGATCGCTCGCCGGTGTCTTTTACGCCTTGGCCGTTTACCGCAAGGGCGACCTCTCCGAGGCCGTGCTCGCCCACGCGACCACCAACGCCCTGATCGCTGCTTATGTCTTGACCACCGGTTCCTGGTCGCTCTGGGTCTGACCCCCGGGGTTGATCCCTCGCAAAAGACCTGATGGATGATTGATGCGCGTTGAGAATCGAAGACAAAAACCGACGATGGTGAAACTTCTCAACGATCCTCGGTCATTGATCCTCGTTTGATTCTAATCAGGACATGCTTTCAAAATCGTCCCGGCCTCGATCGACTCCCGCCCTGATTCTCGCCTGACAGTCCACCTTCCGAAGTATCCGCACCGAAGCGGGTTGCTGGTTTGGCCATCAACCCCCCTTGGATTTGTTCCCTCGCTCTGCTTTTTTGCCGCTGTCTGAAGCCTCCGTGCTTAAACCCGTTTCAAAAACGCTTGATGAATTGGAGTTCCTCCCCATGATCTTTTCCAACCGCAATGCCAAGCTGCGCACCAGCCGTCCCAACTTCGCCGGCCGCAAGCTCGCCCCGACGATTGAAATCATGGAGAGCCGTCAACTCTTGACCGGCGGCTGCTCCGCGACCGGATTCCTCACCGGCTCGGTCCTTCTCGATGGCGCCTCGGGCGCTCCGGTCTCCGGGGCGACGATCGAACTCTTCAAGGCGACCAACACGTCCTGCCCGGTCTCGACCCAGACGACCGGCTGCAACGGCCAGTACCTCTTCACCGGCCTTCAGCCCGGCAATTACGTTCTCAAGGAGATCGCTCCCAAGGGCTACACCGCGAACGGAGCCACGCCGCACTCGCAGCTTGATCCCGCCCAGGCGATCGGTTCCGACACGATCAACGTCACCGTCGTTGATCCGACCAAGGTCTTCGTCAACTACGGCGGGATTGCCCCCGGCTCGTACTCGGTCGTCAACGACGTCGTTTATGGCAAGGCCGGCGTCAACAGCGTTGGCCCGCAGGCCGACAGTCTCGGCACCGCCGCCGGCAAGACCGACCTCAACTCCAGTTTCCACACCTTCTGCGTCAACGACCAGCAGAGCCTCAGCTTCAGCGGCGGCGAACAGTACCAGGTCGCTCCCAAACCGATCTCAGCGCTGACCAACGGCACGTCCACGGTCTCGGCCGATCACGCTGGTCGGATTGCTTACCTGTTCAACCACTATGGCAATAGCTCACTCTCGAACGTCCAGGGCGCCGGGCTGCAACTGGCGATCTGGGAACTGCTTTACGACTCAGGGAACACCGCGAACTTTACCTCGGGCAACTTTCAGGTTCCCAGCCAGTACCTTTCTGTCAACGGGGAAACCCTGAGTCAGGTGCTCACGCAGGCTCAATCGTATTTCAATGAGTCGGCCGGCAAGTGCGAAACCGCGGTTTTCCTTGACGCCTCGGCTTACACATGCTCAACCCAGGGCATCCAGAGCGTTCTCTGCACCGAGAGCCTCGATTTCTCCTCGCGCAAGACCACGACCTCGGGCGACTGCGACCAGTCTCACCTGCCGACCGGTTGCAACCCCACGCCGATCTATTGTGGACCCGTCAACACCTGCAACAGCGGCGATTCTGACGACAACGGCTACAGTGGATCGTCCTGCAACACCGGCTCATCCTGCGGATCGTGGAGCAACACAACCTGCAACACCGGCTCAAGCTGGGGTTCATGGGGCAGTTCGTCCTGCAACACCGGCTCGCTCGGCGGTTCGACCTGCAACGTCGGCTCGATCTCCGGGATCTGGAGCGGCCTGACCTGCAACACCGGGTCGTGGGGCAGCACCTCCTGCAACACTGGCTCTCAGTCCAGCTCGTGGGGTAGCTCGTCCTGCAACACCGGCTCGCTCTGCGGCTCGTGGGGTGGCTCGTTCAGCACCTCTTGCCATTCCTGAGACTGAGCGAATTTTCTGCCAGGTTCCATTACACAAGGCCCTGCATCCCACTCATGGTTGGGACGCAGGGCCTTGCTTTTTTGAAGAGGCTCCTGATCATCGCCTCAAATTCGCCATGCCAGCAACGTTCAAGAACAACTGAATGAAATTCAGGCGATCCGATCGGGCACGGCAAAGGGTTGCCGATAGCGCCTGGTCAGCAGAGCATCGGCCTCGGCGTCGCCGACGAATGTCTCGGCCTTGGCATCGACGTTCAGTTTCCGGCCGAGACGATACGAGAGGCCGTCGAGCTTCAGGCCGTTATCGTGAGCGAGGTAGTCTTCCATCCGGGCGAGCGTCTCGTAGGCGTCCTTGTTGTCACCGAAGGCTTTTGTCTTCTCGTCGAAGGGGGCCGACGTGCCCAGCTGGTACGAGATGTTGGCCAGATGGCAAAGAGCGCTGGAGTAGTGGCCTTCGAGAATGTCGGCGTTGAGGTCGTCGGTCTTCCGGCTCCGCACGGCGGCGATGAAATTGGCGAAGTGATTCTTGCCGCGTTCGGGCTTGCTGATAAGTTCACCCTCGGTATCCTTCGACCCCTTGCGGAAGAACCGGAGGCCGCCTCGTCCGGGAGCGACGACACCATCCTCAAAGTGGGCGAGGTTGCCGACCTTTTCACCCTGGTACGTGTCGGTCTTGAGGCCGCGGACCTCGAAGATCAACTGGGTGTCGCCGAAATCGAAGAGGGCGATCTGAGAGTTCGGCGTCTCGCCCTGGTCGTGATAGCCGAATCGACCGCCGAGGCTCTGAACGTTCTTCGGCAAGGTCGCGCCGGGAATCAGCCAGCGGGCGACGTCCATCTGGTGAACCCCCTGGTTGCCGATGTCGCCGTTGCCGAAGTCCCAGAACCAGTGCCAGTTATAATGCACGAGGTTCGTGTTGAAGGGGCGTTCCGAGGCCGGACCGAGCCAGAGGTTGAAGTCGACCTGTTCGGGTGCCTTGGTGTCTGGCTTCGTGCCAATGCTCGGCCTCGGCTTGTAACAGAGTCCGCGCGAGACCAGAAGTTTGCCGTAGGTCCCCTTCTTGATCTCCTCGGCGAGGTCGGCCCAGCGGCTCAACGATCGGCTCTGGGTGCCGTGCTGGACGATCCGATCATACTTTCGAGCGGCCTCGACCGCGACCCGGCCTTCGTGGACCTCATGACTACAGGGCTTTTCGACATAAACATCCTTGCCCGCCTGACAGGCCCAGACGGTGATCAGCGCGTGCCAGTGGTTCGGCGCCGCAATCGAGATGGCGTCGAGGTTCGGGTCGTCGAGCGCCCTGCGGACGTCGGCGAGGGTCTTTGGCGTCTTGCCCCCTGCCTTGGTGACCTCGGCGACCCGGCGGGCAAACGTCCGTGAGTCGGGGTCGATCAGGGTCACGATCTCGACCCCCTTGATCTTGCCGAACTCGTCGACGTGCGCTCCCCCTCGGCCGTTCAGGCCCGCGACCCCGAGTCGGATCGCATCATTGGCGCCAAGGATTCGCCCCGATGACTTCGTTCCCCCGATCGCGAAGGTCATCCCCGCGCCCGCGGCGGCCAGCGATCGGCCCAGGAATTGTCGGCGGCTCAGATCTGACATCAGTCGCTCCTGCCTGAAAGGAAGTGGACCTCTCGACCCGGCTCCGGCCCGTTGGAGGATTCTCTCACCCGACAACGCGATCGATTATCCCCCGACCGAGGTCGGATTCCAAGAATCAACCCCGAGTCCCCTTGCCCGTCTCGGTCGATCCGATTAAACCTTCCGCCAGAATCAGGCCGACACTCGAAAGCAGACAACGTAAATTTTGTCGGAATCGCTCTCTAGAAATAGGTAAAATGAGGTCGCTTTTCGGACGTTGGTCTTTGGTAATCAGTCTTTCCCGAGACGAAACGTACGCGTGTCGTTTGCTTGAAAGACAACGAAATCCGGGCTTCAGAGGGACGGACCTTGTTGAACTCCACGTCCGAAACATACGGACCGACCTCTCGACCGCGCGGCAACTGGCCTCTCGGCCTGCTGGGCATGCTCGTGCTCGTTGCCGCGGTTGAGCGAACCGTTGCGCGAAACGAGCTTCGGTTCACCACGGTGATGACTTCCGCCTGGACCCAGAGCGGCCTTCATCTTCACAAGGCCGTTGGCTCTTCAGTCGTCTGTTTTGGCGATAGCCTCGTCAAGGACGGCCTGGTTCCCCCCGTTCTCGACCGCCAGCATGGCCTGACCGCCTGGAACCTCGCGCTACCGAAGGGCATGGCCCCCGCCCATTATTTCCTGCTCAGACGCTTGCTTCAGACCGGCTCGAAGCCGACCGCGATCGTCGTTGACGGCGAGGTCCTCCGCGACGATCCGCTTGCCGAAACCCGTGTCTGGCCCGAGCTTGCGACGTCCGCCGAGTGCCTTGACCTGGCCCGGACCGGCCGCGACGCTCCCTTTTTCGGACGGACCTTGCTCGCCCGGTCGCTCATCACCGTCCGCGCCCGACACGAGATCCGCCACGGCATTTTATCCGCCTTCGCGGGCACGACCCCCCCCGCAGTCTGGACCCTGGCGACAACCTGGCGAAACTGGAACGCAAATCGGGGCGCTTACGTCCTCAATGATCGTCCCGAGACACCCGGCGCTGATCCTCGCCTCGCGGAACTCGCCGTCGCCGGTCACCTGATGGCCGGCTGGCGCTGTCACCCGGTCAACGACCAGTACGTCCACCGCTTCCTTGACCTCGCCGAGGCCCATCAGATTCCCGTTTACTGGCTCCTGCCGCCGACCCACCCCTTGCTCCAGCTTGGTCGTGAGCAACATGGCTGGGATACTGCCTATCTTGCCTACATTCGCCAGCTCCAAGCTCAATATCCTCGACTAACTATTCTCGACGGTCGTCACGCCGGCTATCCCGCCTCGGCAATGGTAGACATTCTCCACCTGGGCCGGACCGCGGCGATTGCGTTCACCGACTCGGTCGGCTCGGTCCTTCGTGATCCCGAAAAAACCTCTCGGTGGATCGAGTTACGTCCGTATGACGCGTCCTCCGCGGCCCGACTCGCGGCCTCGTCTTCGACCGAGGATCTCGCACAATCCGCGCTGGCGATTTCGGGAAACGGGGCCATCCGACGTTGACCGATGGCCGACGTTTTTTGTCGGCCATCGGTCGTTGGTCGTCGGTTATTTTGATCCCGAGACGACTCTCAGGCTGGAGACGTCGACGGACCCGTTCTGACTGGTGAACTTGAGCGAGGAGTTCGATCCCTGCTGCTGCGAGACGCCGCTGATTTGGTGGTCGCCCGTGTCGTAAACGGTCACCTTGCCGTTCTCGTCGACGGCAAGCCGTTTGGCATCGGCGAAGTAGGCGTATCGAACGTCATTCTGACCACCGCTTGAACTGGGACTTCCCAGGCCAGCCGGCCACCACGAGCCCGACCCACCCCGAACCGGCGGCAAGCCCCCTTGCCACTGATCTTGCGGCACCCCGCCGGGCGCGGTGAAGGGCCGATCGGTCATCAGCCGGGTCAGGTCGTTGCAAAGGCCGTCAACCTTGGCTTTCAGGCCCTGGTTAAACATGTCGCCGACCATTGTCATTCCGCCGCTCATCCACTGGCCAGAACCGCCCAGGTCGGGATGTTGGAACTGGGCCATCGTGCCGTTGCCGAGCGCCAGGGCCTCGGCCAGGGTCAAGACGGCATCGGTGCTGACCCCGTACCGCCTCGCCAGGTCGTCAACCGCCTGTCGCGACGGTTTCGTGAGCGTTTGCATGAGGATATCTCGTTGGAAGTGAGCTTCGATGGGAGTTTTTGCATTGCAGCGCGGGTATCGTCTCATTCCGAGGAATAGACAACCAACAAATGCCCCGCGCGGCCCTGGAGGTGTGTCACCGCGCCCGCCAGACCTGACCATCGTATCGGTCCCGCCCCTCAGGGACAATGGGCGATCCTACTGGTCATGGTTTTCTGGAAAATGACCGAGAAGCGACGGCCAATGGCCAACAAATGTCCTAGCAAAATCCTCGCCGATTCTCCCTGATCTCTGATTTTTTTAGGCCGCTCCTCGGTCCTCGACATCACTGAGAACTCTCCTGACTCAGTTCGCGGGCTGCCCGAACGCGGCCATCCGCCGCCGCATTTCCTCGGGCGAGACATCTTCCTTGTGGGTGGCCACTTGCCAGCGGTGACCAAACGGGTCTTTCAGTGCGCCCGATCGGTCGCCGTAAAACTGATCCTGCACAGGCCGGATGACCTCCGCCCCGGCGTCGACGGCGCGGTCAACGACCGTGTCGACATCCTCGACGTAAAGCATGATCGAAATCGAAGTTCCATCGAGCGAGAGCGGATTCACGCAACCGCTGCCGGGAAAGACGTCGGCCAGCATGATCGTCGAGTCGCCGATTCTCAGCTCGGCGTGCATCACCTTGCCTCCCGGGCCAGGCATCCGCATCCGCTCGGTCGCGCCGAAGGCTTTCTTGTAAAAGTCGATCGCGCTCGCCGCGTCGTTGACAGACAGGTAAGGCGTCGCCGTGTTGTAACCATCGGGAATCGGTTTAACAGCCATCGTGGCAGTCTCCTTTGCCGGTCCAGTTCTAGAGTCAGTCGTGTCCGATACTGAACATCCGTCAGACTCGCTGCTTATACACGAGATCCCGAATCCGTTGCAAGTGAGAATCTCACCTTGCAACATTCCTTTTCCTCTTCTTTCCTGAATGTGTCATCAGTCCCGATCCTCTCGCCCTGCGCGCCCATCTTTTCTATGATCGTTCGCGTTCCGCGTTGAAGATTCCATTATGGGGAAACGCCTGTGTTGACTCACGCCTGGATTGTTCTGAGCCTCGCCGCGAGCACCGCCGGAGCGGCCGAACCGAAACCGGCCTCGGTTGTTGTTGTTCGGGCGGGTCGTTTGTTTGACGGCACGGGCGAGACCCTCGTTCGCGACCGGATGATTTTGATCGTCGGCGACCGGATCAAGGCGGTCGAGCCTGCCGAGGGGTTCAAGATGCCCGACGGGGCGACGATCATCGACCTCTCGGACGCAACCGTCCTGCCCGGCCTGATTGACGCGCACACGCATCTGGGCAACCGGGCCGATCGTTACGACGAGGTCGCCAAGTTCAAGGACACCCCCTTTCACCGCGCCTTCGCGGCGGTCAAACACGCGAAGATCACGCTCGATGCCGGTTTCACGACGATCCGCGACCTGGGCGGTCCCCCTTTCCTCGCGGCCGACCTCCGAACGTCGATCGACGAGGGATTCGTCCCCGGCCCCCGGATCGTCGCCAGCGGCCCCGCGCTCTCGATTACCGGCGGCCACGGCGACCTCAATCATTACTCGCCCACCCTTCGGATGCAGATGTATCCCGAGGAGCGCGACTACCGGATCGCCGACGGCGCCGATCAGGTCCGCCACGTCGTCCGCGCCCAGCTCAAGCACGGCGTGGACGTCATCAAGATCCACGCCTCCGGCGGCGTCCTCTCGCGAGGCGATTCGCCGGGCGCTCCTCAGTTCACCATCGTCGAGATCCAGGCCGCGGTCGAAGAGGCCCACGCCGCCGGCAAGAAAGTCGCCGCGCATGCGCACGGTGCCCAGGGGATCAAGAACGCCGTGATCGCCGGGGTTGACTCGATCGAACACGGCAGCCTGATCGACGACGAGGGGATCGCCCTGATGCTCGCGCACAAGACCTGGCTCGTCGCGGACATTTACAATGATGATTACCTGCTCGGCAAGGCCCGCGAGTTCAAGATTCCCGACGAATATATCGAGAAAGAAAAGCTCATCGGCCGTCTTCAGCGCGAGAATTTCGCCAAGGCCGTCAAGGCAGGCGTCCGCGTCGCCTATGGAACCGACTCCGGCGTCTATCCCCACGGCGACAACGCCAGGCAGTTTGCTTACATGGTCAAATACGGCCTGACCCCCGCCCGCGCTCTCCTCTCGGCCACGTCCGCCGCCGCCGAACTTCTCGGCCGATCGAAAGACGTCGGCCGGGTCGTCCCCGGCCTTTACGCCGACCTTGTCGCCGTCCCTTTGCCCGCTGACCCTCTCGCCGACGTGACCGTCCTGGAATCGATCCCGTTCGTGATGAAAGGGGGCCAGGTCGTCAAGGATGAACGGCTCAAGAAATGACGGATTGACCGATTCACGGCGCCTTGAGATCGGCTCCGATCCGTCGACACGTCATGGTCATTCCCGACGGCCAGAGTTCGGCATCGTTCGTATGCGCTTCCAGGAACTTGCGGAGTTCGGCGGTCTCGGCCGTCAGTGTTGGCAGCTCGAAAGAGATTTTCGAGGCCAGGCCCTTCCCCATTGGAATCGTTCCCGAGACCTCCGGCCCCGTAATCGGCAGCGCCTTGGGGTGATTCCCGAAGTACATGGGGTCCATCGCCTGCCAGGTCATTTCGTCCTTCGTGACGTTCACCTTGAACAGCATGTGTCGCTTCTCATTCTTCGTCTTCGGGGCACTGTTCTGCATATCCAGATAGCGCGCTCCGCCGATCGGGACAAGATAAGCGATGATCGGCACATCACTAGCGACTTTCCCCGGTTCAGCCGGCCCGCTGATGAGGTAAGCCCTTGAGCCCTCCTTGAACCGAGCGATCCGCACCGGCTGTTCGTTGCCGGTCACCTTCAGGCCATTTTTGGGCGTGTCGGGATTTTCAGTCACGAAGGCCCATTCGCCGATCAGACCGGAATCAAAGACGGCCGTTTCGCCCCCGTCCGGCGGGCAGAGGCCATGCTCGGTTGTGATGCAACCTGAGACGGACAGAATCAGGGCAACGGTCCCAAGGGTTCGATGGAATCGCATGAGTAAAACCCTCGTTGTTCGGTAATGGTCCCGAGACCATTCGCGGATCAACGGCCGATATTCAATGCGATTTTCACAAAAAATCAAATATTGGGCGACGTCACATCGCTTCCTTGACCCCCGTTTTGACCAGCCACCAGTTCGCCGGATAGCTCGTTGCAAATCCGACGATCATCGCCAGTTGCATCAGAAACCAGAAGCTCAACGTGTTCGGTCCGGGCGGGTCCGAGAAAAAGACGAGCCGGTTCAGGGCCATGAATGAGAACATCCCCACCTCAAAGGCAATCAGCGAAATCGTGTCCGCCTTGATCGCCGCGAGCAGGCCGTCGCGAAGGCCCAGATTCCGCATCGGCGCGATCGAGAAGAACTGAAAGACAACCCCGAACAGATAGGCGAGGCAAAAATCCACGACGAAGGCCGTCAGGAGTGCCGAGCCGAAGACGACCAGGCCGGTCGCGAAGATCGCGGATTCGCCGATCGCATCGCCCAGCGTACACCCCGCGCCGCAGTGGCTCGTGGCGATGAAGACCGTCTGCCAGAACGGTTTGCGATCCCCGCCATGATCCCTTCCCGATCGTCCCATCACCCAGTACGCCCAGAGCCCCAGCGGCCCGAGATAAAGGCCCGTCACCGGCCAGACCAGATTCATGATCGCCATCTTCTGACGATGCCCCGCCACGATATCCCCGGCCACGATCAGGGCGGAAATAACGTCCAGGAAAATCATCACATCGGCAACGCTTTTCAGCCATTCAGGCGGCATCAGGTTCTCCCGAAGTTGCCCGAGTCCCGGAGCCTTGTAAGAGTATTCTTCTCAACCTAAACCGTCGTTACCGACTCCATCGGCTCATTCACCATGTTCACTGCGTATCCGGCATCGTGCAGCGAACCGAGCCGACGGACGGACGGCCAGAAGATCGCCACGCCAAGGACGACGAGGATCGTCCCGATTCCGCCGCCAACCACGGCCGCGATCGGTCCCAGAAGCCTTGCCGCCATTCCCGACTCAAACTCGCCCAGCTCATTCGACGACCCGATGAAGATCGCGTTCACGGCCGAGACCCGTCCTCGCATCGCGTCGGGGGTGAGAACTTGAACAAGTGTTCCGCGAATCACGACGCTGACGTTATCGAGCGCACCGGTCAGGAAGAGCATCAGGAACGAGAGCACCGGGCTTTTTGAGAGGCCGAAGACGACCGTCGCCGCGCCAAAGCCGCCGACCGACCAGAGTAAGGCCGGACCCGCGCGTTGCAACGGGGGCCGATGCGCCAGAATCAGGGCCATCACCAGGGCACCAAACGAGGGCGCCGCGCGAAGCCAGCCGAGACCCGTCGGGCCAACATCAAGGATATCCTTCGCATAGATCGGCAAGAGTGCTGTCGCCCCACCGAGGAAGACGGCAAAGAGGTCCAGCGTGATCGTCGCCAGGATCAACTCCGTCCCGAAGACGAACCGAAGGCCCGCCAGCACCGATTCCCACGATACCGGCGTGAAGTCCCTCGCAAAGGGCCTCAACCTGATCGGCGCCACCAGCAAGATGACCACTCCTGAGAGCATCGCGTCGAGCGAGTATGCCCAGGTCGCCCCTTTCGTCCAGGCGATCACCGCGCCGCCGAGCGTCGGGCCGACCACCGAGGCGACCTGCCACGAGCTGCTTCCCCAGGTCACGGCGCTGCTGACCAGATCCTTGGGCACGACCTGCGGCATGATCGCCCAACGCGCCGGCATGCTGATCGCCTGGCCGACTCCACTGATCACCAGACAAAAATACACCAGTGCGACCGGCCCCCTCGTTATTGAGATCGCCGCCAGGCCGATTGACGCCAGAGCGAGCAAAACATGGGCCGCGATCAGTTGATGCTTGCGATTATATCGATCGGCGGCGTGCCCCGCGGGAATCGCCAGGAGAATCACCGGGAGGACCTGCGCCAGGCCGACCAGGCCGAGCGCCGTGGCCGATCGAGTCCGCTCGTAAAGCTCCCAGCCGACGGCAACTCCCTGCATCTGACCGCCGACCGTCGCAGTCATTCCAGCGAGCAGGAACCTGAGGTAATTTCGGTTCTTCAGGACCAGGTACGGGTCGTGCCCTTTCGTGGTCTTCGCAAACTCGGTCAAGTCCGGGTCATCGTCTTGCGTCATCGTTTTCCAACCGATCCCGGGGCCAGAAACCGCCGGTCCTCAAACGTGTCTCGTGTCCCGTTTTCTTTCCGCCGATCTGACAACCCCTTCGCGGCCGTCCATCTCTCTCAAGTATGGCGACAATGTCAAGCCAGGGTATATTCCTGCTTGATACAGGTCGATGACCGACCTCGACGTTTTGCCCTTTGCAGGAGGGTTGCAACGTCGTGGTTCGGGTGCTGAATCGACCCCCCTTTGGACCGCGCTTCCGACCCCTCTCCCGGCTTTTGACGCTCGGACCCCAACCCTGAGCCGAAAGGGATCGAATCGGTGGACGACGAGGGAGGCGGCGACGATGGTTCATGGCCGTGGGACGCCTATTTAAAACAACGACCCGCAAGAGGGCTAGGAATACGAGGTTTCGCGGTGTAAGTTCTTGGCTTGTCGGCCGCAACGATGGATTTCACACCCTGGCACGGAGGTCGGCACGATGCCCTACGCCTGGCCCGATGATACCGATTTCGCGCTGTGGGAACTCGACGTCCTCGACCGTACTTGTCCGTCCTGCGGGCGGCAGATGCATGTCTGTGACCACCGGTACCATCGGGTTCACACGCTCAAGGGGCCGGTGGAACTGGTGTGCAAGCTCAATCATTGCCCCGACCCCAACTGCCCCGGCCACGCCAAGACAAAGAGCCCCGAACTGGAGATCACCATCGCTCTGCCCAAGTGGGCCATCGGGTGGGATGTCTTGTGTTGGATCGGGCATCGCCGGTGCGCACGGCACCGGTCGATTCCCCAGATCCAATCCGATCTCTGGGACGACTACGGCATCAAGCTCTCGGACGACTCGATCGCCCGGTACATCCGCCATTACCAGGTCATGCTCGCCGCACGCCAGCAAGACCCTGAAGCCTTGCGGCGGCAATACGAAGCCGTTGATGAAATCATCCTTTCGATCGACGGCCTGCAACCCGAGAAGGGGCACGAAACGCTCTATGTCGTGCGGGAACTGACCCAGAAACGCGTGTGGTTCGCCGTGCCCTTGATCTCCGCGACAGCGGACGAGGTGCGCCGCCTGATCGTACAGGCCAAGGCGTGGGCCGCATCTCTGGGCAAGCCGGTGGCGCTGTGGTTGTCCGACCGGCAGGACGCCTTCGTGACGGGCATCGCGGCGGAATTCCCCGACGTGCCCCACCGCTACTGCGACAATCACTTCCTCCGCGACGTGGCCAAACCCATCCTGGAGGCCGACAGCCACGCCAAGGTTCAGATGCGGAAGAAGGTGCGTGGCTTGCGGAAGATCGAGCAGGCGGTGCTCAAGCGGCAGAATGTCCAGGGGTCGGAGCACCTCGCGGACGAGGGCCCTGCCGCGTCTGTGGCCATGACGCCGACGACCCCGTCGGCTACCCCCATCGATTCCGTTGGCACGGTGGTGCTCGATTATTGCACGGCGGTGCGTGGCATCCTCAACAACGATCAGGGAGGGCCGCTCCACCCTCCCGGCTTGCAGATGGCCGATGCACTGGATGAGGTTCGGGCGTCGCTCCAGCGGAACCTGGACGCGAAAAAGGGGGATTCGCCGAGCACCAACTCGGCCGACTCGCCGCCTGCATCGACCGTGGCCGAAACGAAGTGCGCGTCGAACAGGGGTCGATCCGCAAGTACGCCAAGGACGTCGAAGAAGTCGCCGCGACACTCGAGGCGGGAGGAGGGACCTGCGGCGATCGGCGGGCGAAGTTCGAGGGATTGATCGAGCGATTCCAGCAGACCGGGGACGCGATTCACAAACAGATGGCCCAGGTGATGATCAGCTTTCTCGCCGGCCTGTTCGTGGGCGAAGGCGTGTTTGTGGAGATCAAGGACAACCTCGATTTGGAGCGGTGGTTTCGCCTGCCCAAGAGTCATGAGCGGCGGATTCACGGCCATCGCCACGCGGGGATTCGCATTGTCCTGGAAGGCCCCACGTTGGTACATGCCCTGGACGCACACGCGTTCCATCCTGAGCCGTTCACCGTGGAAGACTTGTTGCTGTATCGTACGGCGCGACCGCCACGGTGCCAGACACAGGCACTGGACCGTCGCAAGATCATGAGGAAGGCACGATCCAAGAAGAGCCGCCCGATACTCCTGGCCGACCTGGAGCGACGTTATCAAGAAACGCCAGGAGTTTAGCTCTATCGCGGGTCGTTGATTTAAAAGGGGTCAGGGGGCGGAGTCTTCAGGGAGCGGCACGCGTCGAACCCCGGAGACACTACCGGAGGGGAGCGACGGCGGGACACCGAAAAGGGCACGGGCAGTTTCTCCTTGATCCTGGCTTCAGGACTTTGCAATCTTCCTGAGGCCCTTTGCGGGAGAATTGCAAAGTTCCAATGACCGATGACCAATGACCGAAAAATTCCGCCTGCTTGGCTATTGGTCATTGGTCATTGAAAAGAGAGACCTTGCAATCCTCCTGAGGCCCTTCGCCCTTCGCAAGACCATCGGTCCGGCGCTTGCTATAATGAATCAACGAACCGGCCGCGTCGAAGCCGGTGCAGAACGTCGATCGCCCTTTTCAGGCCGGACGGACGGACCTTGATGACATCCTTGAAAGGTCAGTTGCTCGTGGCGACCCCGGAACTCCTCTCGCCGATCTTCGCGCAGAGCGTGATCCTGATGCTTGAGCATTCCGAGGAAGGCGCCGCCGGCCTGATCCTCAATCGGCCGACCGAGGCGAGCATTGCCAAGGTCTCTGAGCAGGTCTTTGAAGAGTCGATCGACTGGGAAAAGCCGATCAGCCTGGGCGGTCCTGTCCCCGGCCCCTTGATCGTGATCCATACCGACGAGTCCCTCGCCGATCGAACGATCCTGCCCGGCGTTTACTCGACGGTTGACTCCGACGTTGTCCGCGACCTCGTTCGACGCAAGGTCGAGCCCTCGCTTACGGTCGCCAATTACTCGGGATGGTCGGCCGGTCAGCTTGAATCCGAGATCGACGACGGCTCCTGGGTCATCGTCCCCGCGCGTGTCTCTCTCGTCTTCTCCAGCGACCCCGAATCGCTCTGGGCCGCCGTCATGAAAGACTACCACGGCCGCCAGCTCACCGACCTCCTCGGCATCGCCGACCTCCCCGACGACCCCCGTTTGAATTAGCCTTTTCCCTTTTCCCTTTTCCCTTTTCCCTTTGCCCTTTGCCCTTTGCCCTTCTGTGCTCAATTCCCCCACCCCGTCGCGTCCGATCAACACCCCCGCCGCCGCTCGATGCCACCGGCCTATGCTGTGGATAACGGCCTCGCTCCAAGGTCGGCGTCCGCGCCTCGCGTGCGAGTGAATCAAGTCGAATCAAGGAACGGCGAGCAAGCAGCCGATGGCAACCAGGCGGAATGCGTTTCGTGACCGCGTCGGACTTCAGGGCTGGATTCTCGACCCCCGTACCGAGGCGGAAAACCGTCGCCCCCCACTCGTCGCCCACGCGGTCGACTTGAGCCGGACCGGCGTCGGCCTTCTTGCCGCCGGTTGGCCCGAGCCAGGCTCGCCGGTCCGCATCGCTCTGGAAGACACGTTCCAAGGGCAGCCCATCGGCCGACAATGGTCGGGCCGGATCACCCACGCGCGATCGGCCGACGCCTCGGGTGCCCTTGGCGTTCGCATCGGCGTCGCCTTCGACTGGCCAACGCCCCTCGGCGCCCGCCCGGGGTCATCTCCCCGTTCGACCCTTTTCGATCCCACGCCCGCTGCCGACCTTCTGACCAGCATGCCCTGGTTCGTTCCGGCCGTCGCGCTTGCCGGTCTCGCCGCCGATCAGATCACGAAAGCCTGGGCGGTCTCGGCCGGTTCGGAAATCATTGGTCTGGTCGACGCCTGGCCCGACCTCCTCGCCGTCGCTCCGGTTCAGAACCCCGGCACGCTCGCCAGCCTTGCGGCCGACTCTCCCTTGACGGCCCCTCTCTGCGCCGCCGTTGCAATCGCCCTGGCCGGTTATTCGGTATCCGTCTCTCGATCCCGAGCGACCCGCCATCTCACCAGCGCCGCGGGCGCTGGGCTTCTAGGCGCGGGCCTTCTGGGCAACTCGGCCGATCGTCTCGCTCTGGGCTACGTCCGCGACTTCCTCGTTTCCGGCCTCTTTCCTCAGTGGTCGTTCAACCTCGCCGACCTCTTCCTCGTCGCGGGTGCATTCGCCCTGCTCATTCCCGCCTCAGGGCCTCGCCAACAACCCGGCCAATCTCCTTGATCGCCAGCGCCCCTTGTTCGAACGACCGATAACGTCGCAAGAACCCGTGGATCATTCCCGGATAGGCCGCGGTCGTGACCTTGACCCCGGCCTCGGCCAGCCTTCGAGCATACGCCTCGCCTTCGTCGCGGAGCGGGTCATATTCGGCCGTCAGGACCAATGCGGGAGGCAGTCCCGTCAGATCTTCAGCCCGCAGCGGCGAGGCGTCTGGGTCCAGCCTTCGGGCGCGATCTGGAAGGTAATGATCCCAGTACCAGCTCATCGCGGCGCGGGTCAAGAAATATCCGTCGGCATTTTCCAGATACGATTGTGTATTGAGATCCGCATCTGTCGCCGGATAAAGCAAGACCTGAAACGCCAGCGGCGGCCCACCCCGGTCGCGTGCTCGTCTCGCAACGACCGCCGCCAGATTCCCCCCCGCGCTATCGCCGCCGACGGCCAACCGTGTCGGATCAATCCCCAGTTCCTCGGCGTTTTCCGAGACCCAGATCGTGGCCGCGTCGGCATCCTCCACGGCCGCCGGGAACGGGAACTCCGGCGCCAGCCGATAGTCAACCGAGACCACCGCGACCCCCGCTTCATTCGCAATTGCCCGGCACAGATGGTCATGCGTCGCAATACTTCCCGCGACCCACCCTCCGCCGTGAAAATACACGAGACCCGGACAGACCGAACCGCCGCAACTCTCGGGCGTCGTCAACCTGACCCGGACCGGTCCCCCCGGTCCCTCGAAGCTCCGATCCTCCATCCGGCCGACCTTCGGCGGCCTTCCCAGCATCAACGATCCGACTTCCATCTGCGTCCTGACCTCTTTCGGCGACTGCCCCGGCGCATCGGGTATTCCCGCCGCCGCCACCTGGTCCAGAAACGTCCTTGCTTGCGGGTCCAGCATCATCGCCCCTTCCTCATTCGCGTTCTCGCAAATTATATAATGGATCGTTAATTTATTTGTCTGTCTTTTCCGCTAGCCGCAATGCCTGCCTCTTCAAACCCGGTCCGGTCCAGAAAAGATGAGCACTCGCCGGGCCGGCTCGATGCGCATAATCGACTCGAAGGCTTTTCGACTCGCCGCCGATCAGATCCGCCGTCCCGAGAACTTCTCGGCGTTGATGGTCGTCCTTCTGGATCACCTTCTTCGAGTCCAGCCAGACCGAGATCGCGCCATCGGTCTCGGATGTGATGATATAAGCACCCGAAATCGGTGCAGTCAATCGACCCGTCCATCGGATGGAAAAATGATCCTTGTCCAGGCCCGCCGAGGCATCGGGCGAGCCTGTTCCTGGCTCGTCTCCGAGTTCAAAATCGATTGTTGGGGTGACGGACGTCTTTTTCAAGGTCTGAAAAACGCCGTCGAAGTATTCGACCTGAAAGAGTTTCGGCCTCAACGCGTCGTATCTGGAATCGCCCAGCAAGGCCCTGATCTCGCCGACATCCCAGGGGTGTCCATCCGGGTAAATCACCCCATGAAACGGTGCCTTCGGCTCATCGAGACCATCGGCGTGGCCCCAGGGGAACCGGCAGTTATCCCGGCCGATCATCAATTCCCAGACGACAAACCCGTTCTTCTTCCCCGCGAGATCGCGCAGGCATGTCTCGATAGTCGAGCCAGGTCGATTGAGCGTCTCGGTGCAAAGGTGTTCGGGGCCGCCGTCCGCGTTAGGTAACGGCTGAGAGGTCATCGTATACGAATGATAGGTCGGAAAGTCAGCATACTTCGGTCCGTAAAAGGCCCCGCCCGTCGCCGTCAAGGGGGCCTTGACCCCGATTTCTTTCATCCAGCCGCGCGTCCAGTCCATCAGTCGGTTCAGGTTGGCGTCGCCGACCCCCTGTCGATACGCTTCCTTGGGACCCATTCCTTCATTGTAAATCTGCCAGAAGGCGACCCTCGGATCGTCCTTGAACCGGCTGGCAAAGCCTTCCACATAACTTCGAAATCGCTCCTTGTGTTCCATCATCTCGGCGTCACTGTCGCGGATTCGATGCGATGGATTGGGCATCATCTGAGAGTTATGCCGACCCGGCACCGGATCGGCAATCGTCAAGGATGGCTCGACATGCCCGCAATCGTCCCACATGATCAGGTTGACCTTGAGTCCGGCCCGATCCGCGCGAACCAGAAAATCATCAACGCGCTTCAAATACTCCTCGCCGTGCCGATCCCAGACAATCCAGTGTACATAAACTTGCACCATGTTAAAACCATAGATTGACGCATCGTTGAGTTCTCGATCGATCACGTCGGTATGCGCCCAGTAATCGTGCCACATCTGGACTGCGTTCACCGCGTTTGACCTCACGTACACGGCTCCTCGGACCCACGACCAGTCTGTCCGCGACGGCGACGTTTGCCCTTCCACAGCGCCTTGAGAAACCTTCGCGTTATCAAAGAGCCCCGTTCCTTGATGATCTTTCCAGAGCCCGACCAGCCCGGGGCGATCATACGTATTGTCGAACTCCTTGAGAACTGGGGTTTTCATATCCTCATCAAAGACCCAGATTTCCGGTCCTCGTCCGACGATTTTGAGCCGCCTGAGCTTGCCCGACCTCGCCCCTTCGATCTTCGATTCCTGAAGCAATTTCCAGCCGTCGCGATCGATTCGAAAGAGCTGAACGACCGGCCTTTCCCAGGGGCCTAGCTTCGGGTCAACCCCCTTCTCCACCTCGCGATAACCGGCCGCGTAACCGGTCGCGTCGTCGCCCAGGCGGAAGGCCAGGCCCGCGGCGGCATGGGGTTCGTCGGAGAGATAGGCGACGTCGGCCGAGACCTCGACATCCTTTAACGTCTCGGCGCCTCGAATCAGCATCGAGAAGCCCGCTTCGGCCATCGCCCGCCCATCGCGGACGGTCCAGGCTCCCTCCTTCGGATGCCACGCGCCCAGTCCCTTTGCAAAGGTCTCGGGTGCCGCCTCGTCCCTCCGCGTCCATCCGCCGATCAAGGACAGGATGACGAACCCCAGAATCCATTTTGCCACGCGTTTTGCCATGATTGTCCCCGTTCCGGCCGCCAGGTCCTGAACTCCGACACCCTGTAAATCTTCAAGACCGCCGACGAACCTGGTCCGGCTTGACTCAGCGTGCCGCCTTGCGGGCAAACATCCGAAGCGCCAGGGCGATCGAATGGAGCCGGGTAGCCGCGTTGTCAGACCGAGACATAAAGGCAACGGGATGCGTTGTGCCGAGTAAGAGACCGCCATAGCGGCAATCGGACGTGTACATGATTGCCTTGACCGTGAGGTTGGCCGAGAGCAGGTCGGCGAAGAGCATCAGGTCGGCCGAGCCGGCGACCTGGCCGGTAATCCGCTTCTTCTCGGCGGCGTCGGGGGCATAGGCGAGGTCAAACGAGAGTGGCCCCTCGACGATGCAGTCGGGAAAATCGCCCGCCTGGTTCCGCGACTGAAGCGCCGCGGCGTCAAGCGTTTCGTGCATCGATACGTTGATCGATTCGGTCGCCGCCATCACGGCGACGAGCGGCCGGTCGACCCCCAAGGCGTGCGCCACGCCCGCGGCGCTCTGCAAGAGGTCGGCCTTTTGCGTGAGGGTCGGCCGGACGTTGACACCCGTGTCGGTCAGCAGGAACCGCCTGCCGTCGCGAGGAATCTCCATCAAGACGACCTGACCGATAACCCTGCCGTCGCGTATTCCATCGCCCGGATGGCAGACCGCCCGGATCAGGTCGGGCGATTTGACCCGCCCCTTGATCAGGATCTCGGCGCGTCCTTGCTTCACCTCCGCCACGGCACACTCGGCGACGTCGGCGGGCTCGGCGTCAATGACCCGGAATCGACCGAGGTTGACCCCCGTCTCGATGCCCGCCTCGACGACGAGCCGTTCCGGGCCGACGATCGTCGGTTCCACCCAGCCTCGACTCGCCGCGACCCGCAGGGCGACAAGCAAGCCGGGGTCGTCTCCACCGGCCGCGACCACCGGGACCTTCGCCTTCTTCGCGTCGGCCTCGGCAAGAAGTCGGTCAAAGCCATCCAGGCGTTCCTGATCGATCCGGTCGGTGTCGGCCGTCTTGTTGTTCACCGGGTCAAGGACCGGTACTTGATCCGATGCGGCTGATCGGCGTCGGTTCCCAGGCGCTCGTGGCGCTGGGCTTCGTAAACCTGATAGTTGCCGTCGCACCAGACGACCCGGCTATCGCCTTCAAAGGCAAGGATATGCGTGGCGATCCGGTCAAGAAACCAGCGGTCGTGGCTGATCACCACCGCGCAGCCGCCGAAGTCAACGATTGCGTCTTCCAGGGCTCTGAGCATATCGACATCCAGGTCATTCGTCGGCTCGTCGAGCAGCAGGAGGTTGCCGCCGCTCTTGAGGAGCTTGGCCAGGTGGACCCGGTTCCGCTCGCCGCCAGAGAGATTGCCGACCTTCTTTTCCTGATCCGGTCCCTTGAAATTGAACTGGGCGACATAAGCCCGCGAAGGGACTTTTCGCTTGCCCAGGACCACATTATCCAGGCCGCCGCTGATCTCCTGAAAGACGGTGTTCTCGGCGTTCAGCGTGTCCCGGCTCTGGTCGACATACGAGGCCACGACCGTCTCGCCGACGCGGAGCTTGCCGCCGTCGGGCGTTTCCTGACCGACGATCATCCGAAAGAGGGTCGTCTTGCCGACACCATTGGGGCCAATCACCCCGATGATCCCGCCAGGAGGCAGGCGAAAGCTCATCTCATCGACGAGGAGTCGGTCGCCGTACCCCTTCTTGACATTCACGGCCTCGACCACAAGGTCGCCGAGGTGCGGGCCGGGGGGAATTTGCAAGACGATCGCCTCGTCGCGCTTCTCGACGTCCTGGTTGGCGAGTTGTTCATAGCGTTGAAGTCGTGCCCGGTTCTTGGCGACCCGGGCGCGCGGGGCCATCCTGACCCACTCCAGCTCGCGGGCCAGGGTTTTTCGTCGGCTGCTTTCCTGCTTCTCTTCCTTGGCCAGACGTTCCTGTTTTTGTTCGAGCCAGGATGAATAATTCCCCTGCCAGGGAATCCCCTGACCTCGGTCCAGCTCAAGAATCCAGCCGGCGACGTTGTCGAGAAAATAGCGGTCGTGGGTCACGGCGACCACGGTCCCCGGGTACTCGTGCAGGTGCCGTTCGAGCCAGGCGACGCTCTCGGCGTCAAGGTGGTTCGTCGGTTCGTCGAGCAGGAGGATATCGTGTTTTTCCAGGAGGATCTTGCAGAGCGCGACCCGACGTTGCTCGCCGCCGGAAAGCGTGGCGACGTCGGCGTCTCCGGGCGGCAACCGCATCGCGTCCATGGCGATTTCCAGTCTGCGGTCGAGATCCCACCCCTGCGCCGCCTCGATCGCGTCCTGAACCTTCCCCTGTTCTTCAAGCAGCTTGTCCATCTCATCGGCGTCGATTGGCTCGCCGAGCCTCGCGTTGATCTGGTCGAACCGATCGAGCAAGGCCCGGACCGGCGCCACGGCTTCTTCCACGTTGCCGAGCACCGTCTTGGCCGGATTGAGCGCAGGTTCTTGCGCAAGATAGCCAATTGAGATTCCCGGCGCCGGTCTCGCGGTGCCCAGAAAATCCTTGTCGACCCCCGCCATGATCTTGAGCAGGGTGCTTTTTCCCGACCCATTGCCGCCGAGGACGCCGATCTTCGCCCCCGGGTAAAACGAGAGCCAGATCCCTTTGAGAACTTCTTTTTTGGCGTACGCCTTGGACAGATTTTCGATTGTGAAGATATACTGCTGCGCCATCGTCTTGCGTTCCCCGCCCCGCGTTCGGTTCCCTGTCACCATCTCCTACCAGTAGACTCCATGACGCCCGTCGAGAAAAGCCCCAAGCCTCGCCCTTCCGCATCGTTTCCTTCTTAGACAAAGAGCCAAATGGATTGGCCTTTCCCACGAACCGAATCCCAGAACGATTTTCCGCCTCCGCTCGATCCTCTCTTTATGGTCGCTTCGGAATCAAGCCGCGCGCCGGACGGCAAAGCGTCGCGCCGCGCGACACCTGAATGTGAATGTGAATGTGAATGGAGACGGAACAAAACCCATGCCCCGACCCGTCGCGCCGCGCGACACCTTGACCCAGAACTCCAGGGTGTCGCGCCGCCTCTTACCCCTGCCTGACGAAACGAAGCCAGCGTTCCGAGGTGTCGCGCCGCGCGACACCTCGCCCTGGCACGCTCTTTTGATCCCGACTGTGTCGCGCCGCGCGACACCTCAAACCAAAAACGAAGCCAGTGTTTCCTCGTGTCGCGCGGCGCGACACCTTGAGCCCGAATCCCGACCTCTCACGCCGCGCGACCCCCGCTTTGACGAAACGAAGCCAGCGTTCCGACATGTCGCGCCGCGCGACACCTCGCCCTGGCACGCTCTTTTGATCCCGACTGTGTCGCGCCGCGCGACACCTCAAACCAAAAACGAAGCCAGTGTTTCCTCGTGTCGCGCGGCGCGACACCTGATTTCACGCTGGGCACCCCTTCGCGGCACGATGACCAGGGACCAGGGGCCAAGGACTGTTGACCTAACGCCGATCAACAGAAACACTTCGATGAAATTCCCTCATTCGATCCTTGGTCATCGTCCGGGAATTCGAGACGCGATCCTCGGCCCGTTCCCCGATCCAACGAAGCCAGGCCCCCGACGTCGTGTCGCGCCGCGCGACACAACGTATCCAGCAAACGAAGCCAGGTTTTCCCTCGGTCGCTCCAGCCGCCCCAATCAAACCGATTGTATCTCAAATCAATACGAGAGAAGGCTTTTCGCCGCGTATGGGGCGAGTCGATGGCATCCCTTGAGGAACGTTAGCTCGATCACGAAGGCACAGGCGACGACCTTGACGCCGATTGGTCAACACTGTCCGGGAAATTTCTGTGCCCGCGCTCCAGACTCCTCCCACGCCGAGCGATCGACTAGGATAGGACGATGAGCGTTCCGCCATTCGCCGTCGTCTCGATACTCTCGGCCGCGTTGTCGTTTGCGGTCATGGGGGCCTTGACGCACGCGCTGGGGTCTCGGTGCGACTGGCTGACGATTGCCCTGGTTCGCGCGGTCTTCATGTTCGGGTCGTCGGCGGTCGTGGCCCTTGCCTCGGGCGCCGAACTGGTCGTCTGGCGGCCGAAGACGCTCTGGGTGCGCAGTCTTTCGGGAACGCTCAGCCTCGTCGGTGCCTTTTACGCCCTGACCCGTCTGCCGCTGGGCGATGTGCTCACGCTGACGAACACCTATCCTCTCTGGATCGTTGTCCTGTCGTGGATCGGCCTTCGCCGCCTGCCGCCGTCGGGTGATATCGTGCGAGTACTCTGCGGCGTGGCTGGCGTGGCGTTAATTGGCCGGCCGCATCTGGAGTCGGGCGATCGATTTGCTGCGGTCGTGGCGTTGACGGCCGCCGTCTTCGCCGCCGTGGCGATGCTCGGCCTGCACCGGCTCCGCGGGGTCGACGCCCGAGCGGTTGTCGCCCACTTCGCCGGCGTCGCCAGCCTGATCCTCGGCGCCTGGTATCTCGTTCGAGGTCCCGCATCTGGCGGCCTTTCGCGATTCGGCCCTCACGCCGTTCCGTCGGCCGAGACGCTCTGGATGCTTCTTGGCGTGGCGATCTCGGGCACCGTCGGCCAGCTTTTTTTGACGCGCGCCTATGCCTCGGGGCCACCCACGCGGATCTCGGTCCTCGCGCTAACACAGGTTGTCTTCGGCCTGGGCCTTGACGTTGCGATCTGGCAACGCTCGCTTCCGATCAGTTCGTTCGTGGGGACACTCCTTGTCCTCGGGCCATCGGCCTGGCTCCTCTGGCATGGCGCCTCGGCTCCACTCAACCCTCATGAAGATCCTTGAAATCGGTATAACGTTTGCGAGCGTATCCTATCATCGTAATGCCGAGGCATCCCCTTGGCGGTTCAGCGGGACTTGCTCTCACGTTCGCCTTCAAACACCCAGGAGTTTTCCCCATGCGTACTCTCTTTGGACTGGCCCTCGCGGGTGCCCTTGCTCTTGGCACGGCCTCCGACGCCAAAGCTCAGCTTGCCATCTCGGTTGGCAATCCCTACTACGGCGGCTACGGCGTTGGAAATTATGGTGGCTACGGCCTTGGGGTTGGCAATTACGGCGGGTACGGCCTCGGCGTTGGGAATTACAGCGGCTACAGTGCCGTTCGGAGCTACGGCGTGGCGCCACTGACCTCGGTTTATAGCTCGGGCTACTCGGGCTACTCGCCGGTTGGCGTCGGGGCTTACGGTGTCGGCGTTGCCCCGGCTTATGGAGTCGTGGCTCCGGGTTACGGCAGTTACGGCCTGGGCGCGACGCCCTACTACGGCGGCTACCGCAACGTTTATCGAGGCGGCGGCCTCTTCCGCCCCTTCCGCCGCTGGTAATAAGCTGCTAGGGTAACTTCGCCAGGTCCACGACGGTCGACGGCCGAACTCTGGTCGCCGACCGTCTTCCTTTCGAATGGAATCGAATCGAAACGAACCGAAACGAACTGATTGAACGTTTGCACGCGAGATCAAGAGCCTCGGGACCAAGGGATCAAAAAAGGCGACCGATGGAGACTCCGGCGACCCCGCCCCCTGCCCTCGATTTCGCCGCGATGCCCGGTCGAGGCGTGACGCTCCACGTCGCCCGCGCCGGTCCTGAAGACGGACCGCTTGTCATTTTGCTCCACGGCTTTCCCGAGTTCTGGTACGGCTGGCGACGCCAGATTGGCCCGCTCGCCTCGGCCGGATTCCGCGTCCTCGCTCCCGACCAGCGCGGTTATAACCTCAGCGAGAAGCCCAAAGGGATCGACCATTACACGCTCGACGCCCTTGCCGACGACATCGTCGGCCTGATCGAGGCGTCGGGCCGTTCCAAGGCGTCGATCATCGGTCACGACTGGGGCGGGATTGTCGCCTGGTGGCTGGCGCTGCGTCATCCCGACCGGGTCGAGCGTCTTGCCGTGCTCAACGCCCCACACCCGGAATACCTGACCCGGAACCTCTGGACCCGCCCCGCGCAGCTCTTGCGAAGCTGGTACGTCGTCGCCTTTCAGTTTCCCTGGTTGCCCGAGAAAGGTCTCAGCCGGTTCGGCGGCCGACCACTCGCCGACTCACTCCGCAAGACCAGCCGCCCCGGCACCTTTTCCGATGACGAACTGGCCCGCTATCGCGCTTCCTGGCGACAGCCGGGCGCGCTCACGTCCATGATCAACTGGTACCGCGCCGCCCTCCGCGCCCGGCCGACAACGATGCCCGACCCACGCCTCCGACTCCCCGTCCTGATCCTCTGGGGCGAGAAAGACGCCTTTCTCCTCGGCTCAGCCGCCCGCGCAGCGCTCGCCCGGTGCGACCAGGGCCGCCTCGAATCGTTCGACGAGGCGACCCACTGGGTCCATCTTGAAGAACCCGACCGCGTCAACCGCCTCTTGATCGCCTTCCTTCGTCCCGAACCGCGTTAACCGCCTGACCGACCGATCAATCCGACCGATCGGTTACTTCTTCTCGGCCGCTTCCCTGGGCTTCTTCACCAGATCGACGGGAGGCTTGTGGATCAAGCCTCGGCGTCTTCGCGCGGCGGGCTTCGCCGCCTGACCGGGGACCATGCTGAACGGTCGGTTCACCGTGGGCAAACCATTACCGCGCGTGAACGACCCGTAAGGCGGATTCTCATACGGAGCCACGGTTCTCGGCGAGGTGAAACCGCCGTTAAGAAAGACTCCGGTGGCCGGGTCGGTATACTGCGAGTCAAACCCCGCACCGGCCCAGAAGGTCTGCGGCGGCAGGTTGCCGTACAGGTACGAGTCATATCCATAAGAGAACTGGGCGTTCGCCCGGTTCGCTGGCAGGGCCAGGAAGGCCAGACCGGCGACCATCGCAAACCCCCAACGTTGGGTCCAGAACGGGCACATGGGTGGATCTCTTCCCTTCCTGTGAAATGGCTCGGTCAGGTCGGTTTTCCAGACGCAATGTCCCGGATTCTCTTATCATACGCTCGGTTGCCCGGGGTTAACATCGGAATCCACGCGGACGGTTCGGAACTTGCGACCTTTAATGCACGATAATATTTCGGGCAGTCCCGACGAATCACTCGGGCCGCTTGTCTTTGACTGGAAAGTTTATCGTGGCCCTGGCAACGCGGACGAACGAATGAGTCAAACCAAGAAATGACCGCTAAGACTGTCCTTCTCACGGTCATCGACCACGGGCCATCGTTTTCGGTAAAAAATCGGCCCTGCTTCCCGATGCCTTCACCCCTTGAGGACCCGAGGTGCGATCCATGAACCGGACGATACCGACCGCCCTGACGCTTCTGGCCCTCGTCGGCTCGGGTGCGTCGGCCTGGGCACAGTCTTCGGCCACATCGGCCGGAGTCCGCGACCACGCCGGGATGTTCTCCGCCGATGCCGTCAAGGAGGCCGATGCGGCGCTCCGCGAGGTTCGCCGCCAGACTCACTGGACGTCGACCATTGAAACCCTGGACACCCTCAACGGCCAGACCGTCAGGGATGCCGCCCTCAGCAGGGCAATCGCCCTCAAGGATCACGGCCTTTTCGTCCTGATCGCCAAAAAAGAACACAAATTTTATGCCGAGCCGAGCAAGTCGGCCTCGAAAACGTTTACCCGTTCGATGATCGACGAGCTTGACGCCACGATGACCCGCGACTTCAAGGCCGGTCATTTCGACGACGGCCTCCGCGACGCCGTCTCCCTGATCCGCCGCACGGCGCTTTCCGCCCCCGACACCGCCTCGGGCTCGGTCTCAACCCCGCCCGCTCAATCCAGCTCGCCAAACACCACGGAACCTCCCGTTCGATCGACCCCACCCGCCGACGCGGAACCTCCCGTTCGCGTCAGCCAACCAGGCTCCATGATGCCCATGCTCTTACTCGGTGCTGGAGTGGTCCTGCTTCTCCTCTGGGTTCTCTCGCGCGCCTTCCGAGGCGCCTCGCAGGCCCCGCCGCAATCCTACAATCCGGGCAACGCTGGATATGCCCCGAACCCCGGCCACAATCCCGGCCCGCCCCCCGGCTATCGCCCCGCGCCTCAGCCTGGTTATGCTCCTCCGCCTCAGCCTGGTTATGCTCCTCCGCCGCAGCCTGGTTACGCTCCTCCGCCGCAACAGGGGGGTGGCGGTGGATTTCTCAGTGGTGTTCTTGGTGGCGCCGCGGGCGCGGTGGCTGGCAATATCCTTTACGACAAGTTCGGCCATCCACACGAAGTCCCGGCCGCCGGCATGCCCTCGCATAACGCCGCCGGTGCCGCGCCGACGCATGATCCTTCCTGGTCTTCGGGCGACACCGGCACCGCGAACCCTCCCGCTGGCGGCGAGACCTACGACCCTAACGACGGCGGCGGCGGCGACTGGGGCAATTCTTCCGAGCCTGCTCCCAGCAACCAGGCCTCGGTCGGCGGCGACTGGGGCTCCTCGCCCGAACCCGTTGCCGACCCCTCAACCGGCGGCGACTGGGGCTCGGCTCCCGACGCCTCTCCCTCGGCCGACGATGACACCGGCTGGAGCGCCCCCGATCCCGAGCCCCAGACCGATTCCGGCGGCGGTGGCGATTGGGGTTCCTCCGACCCCGCTCCCGACGATAACCAGGGCGGAAGCTGGTAACGCCATCTTCTTCAGAAGAAAAAACGATCGATGGCTGATGACCGATAACCAACCTCAACCGGGCGAGTTGCTCCTCGCCCTTTTCCCTTTTTGCCCTTTGCCCTTTTCCCCGATCATCAGTCCTCTTCCACGCGTACTTCTATCCGAGACGCCCGGACTTTCGACCGCTCCAGGCGCTGAGTCGCCTTGCGAAAGTCGGAGGTCTGAGCGTGATAAATGTCAACAAACGTCTGCGGGTTGAGATCGATCAGCGGGAACCAGGAACTTTGCACCTGGACCATCAACCGATGCTCTGCCCGGAACGTGTGCGCTGTGTCGGGCAGCGTGAAGGAGACCTCGGTCGGCTCTCCGGGAACAAAGGGTTCGGGTGTCTCGTAGCTCTTGCGGAACTTTCCACGCATCAGATCGCCGCGAACAAGCTGCTGATAACCCCCCATCCGAACGCTGGCCGGATTTGGTTCGGGATCGGGGGCATCATCGGGCCAGACGTCGATGACCTTGACGACCCAGTCGGCATCGGTCCCGGTGGTTGAGACGAAGAGTTGAGCCTTGATCGGCCCGACGATCGTCAGGTCCTGATCGAGCGGCGGAGTCTGATAGGTCAAAACGTCGGTACGACGTGAGGCGAACCGCTGGTCGGCGACCATGTACTCGCGGACCATCGTGTTGGCGATGGCGTCAAGATAAGGAACCGGGTGCGCCGGGTCGCTGATGTACTCATCGGCGGCTTCCGATTCGTTTTCGCTGGGTTTTTCCAAGGCCAGTTTGCCGCCTGCTCGGAAATAGATCGACCGTGTCTGGGCATTCCTGGGCGGCCAGGCGTCAAAACGTCGCCAGCGGTTCGTGCCGGTCTCGAAGACAAGGGCCTCGGGCAAGGGAGGTTCGTCGGTCTTGCCCTTGAGGAAGCGCTGAAAGAAGGGAAACTCGATCTTCTCGCGATAATAGTCCGATGTTTTGGCATCAAAAGGGACCGGACCGAGCGCCTCGCCACTGTCTCGGCTCCAGCCGCCATGATACCAGGGACCCATCACGATCGTGTTCGTTGCCCCTGGACTCTTGGCCTCGATGGCCCGGTAACATTCCAGGGCGCCGAAGAGATTCTCGGCATCGAACCAGCCGCCGACCGTCAGGACCGCGGCCTCCTTGACGTTCTTCAGATGCGGCCGGAGGTTCCTGGCCTTCCACCAGGCGTCATACATGCCGTGCTCCATGACCTCGTTCCAGAACGCGACATCCCCCTTGAACTGGGTCTTATCCACGTTCGGCAATGGCCCCAGGCGCAAGAAAAAGTCGTAGCCGTCGGGCGTGCCGTGGTCGACCTTTCTATCCACTTTCTTGACCGGCTCGGGCCTTGGATGGCCAAAAACCGACATGAAATTATAACAGTGTGTGAGCAGAAACGCTCCGTTATGGTGCCAGTCGTCGCCCACGAACCAGTCAATCACCGGCGCCTGGGGCGACGCCGCCTTGAGCGCCGGGTGCGCATTCACCAGTCCCGCCGCCGTGTAAAAGCCCGGGTAGGAGATTCCATACATGCCGACCTTGCCGTTATGGTTGTGCATATTTTTGATCAACCAGTCGATCGTGTCAAACGTATCCGTGCTTTCATCAACCGCCGAGACGCCATCTTCTTCCGGACGCATGTTGACAAAAGTGCCTTCCGACATGTAGCGTCCACGCACATCCTGATACGCGAAGATATATCCCTCCTTGCCAAAGAGGGGCGACGGCCCGAGGTCCGCCTTCGATCGATCCACTCCATAAGGCGCGACACTGTACGGAGTTCTCGTGAGCAGAATCGGAAACGTCCGCGACTCGTCCTTGGGTACATAGACGGCCGTGAAGAGTTTCACGCCATCACGCATCGGAATACGATACTCATGCTTGGTATACCGGGCCTTGACCTCGGCAAAGCCCTGCGCCGTGGCGTCTTTCGTCGACGCGGCCATCAACATGGCCACGGCCACGATCAAGGCCCCATTCAGACATTTCATCACCACGCGGCTCCTGTTTCGTCGCGTCAAACTGTCAATAATTGATGTCTTGGCCTGATCCCTGGTTATTTTTGATTCGGCGGAGGCAAGGCGGGAACGCGAGGCGTGAGAGGAAGTGTGACGGTAAACAGAGAACCTTGACCGGGTTTGCTATCGACGGCGATCGTGCCGCCGTGGGCCTTGACGATCCCGTAACTGATCGAGAGCCCCAGACCCGTTCCCTGGCCGATCGGTTTCGTCGTGAAAAACGGATCAAAGATCCGGTCGATGACGCGCGGGTCAATCCCCGTTCCCGAATCTTCAACCTCGATCAGGACTCCGTCCGCGTCTTCGGCGATGCGGGTTCGAATGGTGACGACACCTCCTGGAGAACTCGCGTCGATTGCGTTGACCAGTAGATTCATCAAGACCTGATTGATCTTGCCCGGGTAGCAAGTCACCGGCGGCAAGGGGTGCGGGTCGATCGAGACGGCGACGCCTTTTTCCAAGGCCTGACCGTGGATGATATTGACCGTCGAGTGAACCCCGAGGTTGAGGTCGACTGCTTGCAAATCGCCGTCATCAAGGCGGGCAAACTCGCGAAGATCCTTGACGATCTGCTGAATCCGCCGGAGGCCCTCGCGCGTCCGCTCGATGAGCCGGTCGAGGTTCTCCAGCGTGTACGCCAGGTCAAACCCCTCGGCGGTCGACTGAAGCCTTTCGAACAACTCGGAAGCATGCTCGGCGAGCGTGGGATCGGCCTCCTGATAGAGCCTGAGCATGTCGCGAAGGCTCGACACATCGCGTTGCAAAACCGCGACGTTGTTATTCACAAAGGCCAATGGGTTGTTGATCTCGTGCGCGACCCCGGCGACAACCTGCCCGAGCGCCGTGAGCTTCTCGGCCTGAACGAGTTGGACCTCAGCCTGCTTGAGGGCTTCGTGCGCCTGGCGTTCGCGCTCGGCGACCTCCTGAAGGCGGAGGTTTTGGAGCCTGAGTCGTTCCTCGGCCGATTTGCGGTCGCTGATCTCCCGGCAGACGATCACGCCGCCTCGGGGCTGACCGTGGTCATCGAGCAAGGGTTGACCGTTGATGAGAACCCAGATCCCCTCGGCCTCGCCTTCGTGCCGGACGAACATCTCGACACCGCTGCTCGATTCACCCCGAACAGCGCGGGTCAACGGCAGCTTCTCGGCGGGAAAGGGGGTAGTCATGTCGGGCAAGAACAGTCCGTAACGGCCGGGCCACTCGTTCGAGGTCGTCGGCGTGGCGCCAGTTCCAAACATCCGTTCGGCGGCCGGGTTAAACACGAGGAACCGTTCCGACTCATCGGCCACGATCACGCCATCGGCCATCTGGTTAAGGATCAGGCGGAGCACCTCCGACTGTTCCTTGAGCGCGACCTCGGTTTGCTGCCTGGAGGTGATGTCGGTCGAGATCCCGCAGAGGGCATACGGGGTTCCGTCGTGGTCGGTCAGCGGGAATTTGACCGAGAGATACGAATGCGGCCCGTCGCCGTCGGGGGCAACCTCCTCGAACTCCATCGGCCCGCCCGACTCGATCGCCTTCCGGTCATTCGCCCGGATCACCGCGACGACGTCCTCAGGGAAGAGATCGGCATCGGTCCGGCCGATCATCCGACGCCTCGGCATTCGGAAAAAGGCCTCGAACCTGCGATTGACGAGAATATAACGGCCGTCGAGGTCTTTCAAAAAGACGATCGCGGGGCTGTTGTCGAGCACCGCTTGAAGCAAGGCCCGGCTCTCGCGAAGCTCCTGCTCGACCTGCTTCCGCAAGGTGATGTCGCGGGTCGAACACTGGATCTCGACGACCGAGCCGGTCGCCGGGTCGCGAAAGGCGCGGGTCGTTGTCTCCATCCAGACATACGACCCCTCGCGTCGCCTGCCTCGATAAGTGACGGTGAAGACCTCCTTATCCGCCGCGAGCAAGGCTGAGTGAACCCGGTGAACCTCGGCAAGGTCGTCGGGGTGGATCAACTCATACGGCGACCGGCCGACAAGCTGCGCGGGGCTGAAGCCAGTGATCGGTCGGCAGGCCGGCGAGACGTACAGATAAAGGCCCGCCGAGTCGTGCCGCGAGATCATGTCGGTCGCGTTTTCGGCCAGGAGGCGATATCCCTGCTCACTCTCGCGAAGCGAGGTCTCGGCCTTCCGGCTCGCGGTCAGGTCGCGGAGCGTCACGACCCGGGCGCTGCTGGTTGATCCCGAACCGGGAACCGCCGCGACCCAGCAATCGACGACCCACCCGGCTTCATCGACGACCTCACCGCGCGCAGGCCTGCCGGTCGCCGCGACCCTTCCGAGCAGGCCGTCGATCGTCGCGGCGACCAGTGCCGAGCCCGCCAGATCGCGAAACGGGCGGCCGACCGGATCGTTGGCGAGCCCGTCGACCCCCCAGGCCCGCGCGACGTCGGGGTCCACGGCAACGATCCGGCCGTCGGCATCGCAGACGGCGACCAGTTCGGCCGACTCAGCCGGTCTCGGCAGTGCCTTGAACTCCGCCCCGCCCCCCTCCGGCGGTCCCTGGGCGAGCCCGACCTTCCGAAGCCCCCCCATTGGTCGCCTCCCTCCGAGCCGACACCCCGACTCGCTCCGTTCCGGAAACGTTCTGCGCGATTCCCCCTTCATCCTTATACGAAACCCGGCGCCGAAAGGCACGTTGACGCGATTTCTTCGTCAAGACGTTGACCGATCCCACGCGTCGGATGCTTCCGAGCAAAGGTCCTCTGCCCTTTTCCCTTTGTCCTTTTCCCTTTGTCCTCTCCCGGTCGTCAAGCCAGAATCGACTTGACGACCTCGCCCGCGACGTCGGTAAGGCGGAAGTCTCGACCCTGGAAGCGGTACGTGAGGCGGGTATGGTCGATGCCAAAAAGCCTCAAGATCGTGGCGTGAAGGTCGTGAACGTGAACGACGTCCTTGACCGCCGAATAGCCGAGTTCGTCGGTCTCGCCGTGCGAGATCCCCCCCTTGATTCCGCCGCCGGCCATCCAGATCGAGAACCCCTTGATATGGTGGTCTCGGCCCGACCCCTGCGCCATCGGCGTCCGACCGAATTCGCCCCCCCAGATGACCAGCGTTTCATCGAGCATCCCGCGCTGTTTCAGGTCAGTAATCAGGGCCGCGGCACCGCGGTCAACCTCGTGCGCTGTTCCCGCGACGTCGCGTTTGAGCGAACCGTGATGATCCCAGTCACGATGATAAAGCTGAATGAAGCGGACGCCACGCTCGGCAAGGCGGCGGGCCAGCAGGCAGTTCGCGGCAAAGGTGCCGTCCGCGCCGGGCGTTCCATAAAGGTCCAGGATATGCTTGGGTTCGTCGGCGATGTCCACCAGCTCCGGAACGCTGGACTGCATCCGAAAGGCGGTCTCATACGCACTAACGCGGGTGGCGATCTCAGGGTCGTCGATGGTTGTGGATTCGATCCGGTTCAAGGCCCGAACGGCGTCCACGACGTCGCGCTGGCGGCCTTCACTGACGCCACCGGGACGGCCGACGTAGAGGACCGGATCGCCCTTCGAGTGAAATTCGACGCCCTGAAACCGGCTTGGCAAGAACCCGCTATGCCACTGCCTGGCCGAGAGCGGTTGCGCCTGGCCGAACTTGCCGAGGCTCGTCAGGACGACAAAACCCGGCAGGTCTTCACTCTCCGATCCAAGACCGTAATTCAGCCACGACCCCATGCTCGGCCGGCCACTGATCGACGTGCCGGTGTTCATGAACGTGTGCGCGGGATCGTGGTTGATCGCCTCGGTGACCATCGACCGGATCACGCAGATCTCGTCGGCAATCCCGCCGATCTCCGGGAAAATCTCCGAGATTTCCTGACCCGACTGACCAAACTTCTTGAACGGGTGTTGCGGCGCGAAGCAGGTCAGGCGTTGCCCTTGAAGCTGAGCGATCGGCATGCCCGCGGTGAACGATCCGGGCATTGGCTGGCCGTGCATCGCGGCGAGCTTCGGCTTGTAGTCAAGCGTCTCCAGGTGCGACGGACCCCCGGCCATGTACAGATAAATGATTCGTTTCGCCTTCGGCGCGAAATGCCTCTGGCCGACGACCCCCGCCCAGGCCCCCTCGCCTTGGGGAGCCTTTGACGCGTCCGCGGCCTTGAGCAAGGTTGGATTCAGGAGCGAGGCCAGGGCGAGCGTTCCCAGGCCCGTCGCGGTCTTGCCCAGCAAGGCCCGGCGGGTCAAAACCAGCTTCAAATCGTCGGGCCTGATCGGCTTCGGGTCCATTGGCGTCGTCCTCAACGTTCCATCAAGCTCTCAGGGTTGATCAACGCGTTGTCGAGGTAGCAAAGTCGTTTCGACCCAGCCGCGAAAGAGTTTCAAGAGGCGAATCTCGTCCGGTTGATCCTGGCGGTAGAGCCAGAAGGCCAGTTCTTCCGAGCTGAGCCAGGGAAGAGACGCGCTCCTCGGCGACGTTGCATAAGTCCCATCAGCGCCGAGGACGAGGAAGGCCAGGCTCGACCCTTTGCAGACCCAGACCTCGCGGACGCCGAACCGGCGATAGGCGTCCAGCGCGTCCTGTTCGGGATGCGAGACGACCACCTCAATGACGAGATCAGGAGCCGGGTCCACGCCCATGACGATGTCACGCGAACCGAGGACGCGGTCGATGTTGGTCAGGTAATAGCTCGCATCCGCCTCAACGCCTTCCCGAGATTCCGCCGATTTTTTGAGTGTGACCTGACCGCTCGGATGACAGGCAATCGACAGGCCGACGAGGATTTCCTGGACAAGCGCGGTGATCCGCGTCAGGGTTGATTCATGGAGATGGCCCGGCGACACAACGGTCATCCTTCCATCAAGATAGACATATCTCGGCCGATTTCGGTCGCCTCGCGCGTCGAGCAGGGCGGTGTAAATGGACCAGGTCGCGGGAAAACAAACCCAACTCGCATCCAACGTCGCGGCCCCTGGCCTGGCTGGAGGTGCGTCTACCAGGGTTGTCGCCATGGCCGGCTCCTTAACCTGCGAGAAAGACGGACCAATGACCCGAAAAAATTCACGCTTTGCCCTTTGCCCTTTGCCCTTTGCCCTTTGCCCTTTGCCCTCTCTCCAATCCGACCTCTCAATTCCTCGTGATCGCCTCATGCAGGTTCAAAACAACCCGGGCAACCGACGTCCATGCGGCGAGTTCGGCGGTGTCAAGGTCGGCGGGAACCGGACTCTCGCCAATTTTGATGAGGGTCGAGGCTGCCTCGCGGTCAGCCCGGTACTCGGTGAGGTGCTTGTTGAGCAAGGCGGCAAGAATTGGCGACTCCTCAGGCCGGGGCGATCGTGAAAGGGCGGCTCGATAGACGAACGAAAGCCGCGAATCGACCGAGGCCCCCCCCTGGCGCAAGGTCCGCTCGGCCAGGGCGCGGGCGGCCTCGACGTAGATCGGATCATTGAGCAAGACGAGCGCCTGAAGCGGGGTGTTTGAGCGATTCCGCTGCACGGTGCATTCTTCGCGGGTCGGCGCGTCGAAGGCGAGAAGGCTCGGGTGCAGGAAGGTCCGGCACCAGTACGTGTACAGTCCGCGGCGATAGAGGCCGTCGCCGTGATCGGCCTGATACTCGCGCCTGGGAAAATTCAGGTGCGACCAGTAACCGGCCGGCTGATACGGTCGGGCGCTCGGGCCGCCGACCCTCTCAGAAAGCAGGCCGCTGACGGCCAGGGCGTTATCGCGAACCGACTCGGCATCGAGCCGAAACTTGCCCTGTCGAGAGAGCCAGAGGTTATACGGGTCTTTCTGGCGAACGGCCTCGGTCACGTCGGACGACTGGCGATAGGTCCCCGACGTCACGATGCGTCGAACGACGTTTTTGACGTCCCAGTGATCGTCCATGAACCCGACCGCCAGCCAGTCGAGCAGGTCGGGATGCGTCGGCCAGGCTCCCTGGGCGCCAAAGTCGTCGGCCGTCGCCACGATCCCGCGACCAAAGAGGAGGCCCCAGACCCGATTGACGTACACCCGCGCCGTCAACGGATTTTCGCGCGAGACAACCCAATCCGCCAGGTTGATTCTTGTCTCTCGTTGCTCTGTCCCGTCTTTCGCCTTGCGGAGAAAGGCCGGGACCGAGGGGGAGACAGCCTCGCCCGAGTCGTCCAGCCAGTTGCCCCGGGGCAAGATACGCATCACACGGGGGGTTCCGGTCTGGGTGATCGTCGTCGTCGGGAAGGTCGCTTCCAGGTCACTCCTGGCCTTTTTCACCAGGGCGAGCTTGTTGCGGGTCGGCTCCAGAAGCGGGGCGGTCGATCGATAATACGTCGCGAGCGCGACGGATTGTTCGGGCGATCGGGCTTCGGCGGGGACTTTGAGCGCCTCGACGACGGCCAGGGGCAGGTTGCCCGCGGTCACAGGCCGCTGGGCGTCGGTGGTCGAGAGCCGGAACCGGCCGAGGTTGTGCCCCTCGCCATAATGGAACCGCAGGACGACCGTGAGCGTTTCGGTCCCGCCCAGGTCGCCCCGAGCTTCATAAACGGCGACGTTGCCGCGGCCGGTCTCGTCCAGGATCGCCCAGCCGGTTTCGAGCTTGCCGTCGGCCGAGGACGCGACAGGGTAACCCGCCTGCGAATGCGTCGCCGAGGCGTTCGACCAGGCGACCGGACCGGCCGAGGTTCGGGCCTCGATCTCGTTCAGCACGAAGTTGCCGTTCAGGGCTCGACCTGGTCCTCGGCTGGGAAACGAGGTATCGGGCAAGACCTCAAGCCGCAGCGCCGAGAGGTTCGCCCGGAGGTTCTTGAAGGTGATCGAATACGTGTCGCGATCCGGGTTCTTGCCCGAGGCGACGATCGATCCATCGTCGCGAATCGTGAGCGTGGCCCCACCGGTCGAGACGGCCTCGGTCGCCTTCAAAATCGTCCAGTCGATCGCGCCGCTGCCGGGTGCCTTTTCCCAGGCTGTCTGCGCGGCGTTGAGTTCGGGCGTCGGTGTTTCGAGAGTCCTGGCGAGCGCGGCGGCCTCGGCGTCGAGGGCTCGGGCGCGTTCGGCCTGCTCGGGCGTCGGGAATTTGGTCTCGGGCTGAGCGCCGACGGCAACGTCCTGAATGTCGGCGAAGAAGCTGGCGAACCGATAAAAGTCGCGGGTGGTGAACGGGTCAAACTTGTGGTCGTGACACTCAGCGCATCCGAGAGTTGCCCCCATCCAGACAGTCGACGCGTTCCGAACGCGGTCGGCGGCGTACTTCGCCAGATATTCCCTGGCCTGGGCGCCTCCTTCCTGAGTGGTCATCAAGAGCTTGTTATAACCCGAGGCGATCCGCGCGGTATCGCCGCCGCTGGGCAGGAGGTCGCCGGCAAGCTGTTCGGTCGTGAACCGATCAAAGGGAAGGTTGGCGTTGAAGGCGTTGATCACGTAGTCGCGATACAGGGTCACATCGCGGTGGTTGTCGCCGTGATAGCCGGTCGTATCGGCGTATCGGACGAGGTCCAGCCAGTGCGCAGCCATTCGCTCGCCATAATGGGGCGATGACAGGAGGCGATCGACGAGCGCTTCATAGGCTGTCGGCGAGGGGTCGTTGACGAACCTGTCCACCTCGGCGAGGGTCGGCGGCAGGCCGGTCAGGTCAAACGCGAGGCGGCGGATCAGAGTCACGCGGTCGGCCTCGGGCGACGGGCTGAGGCTCTTCTCGGTCAGCCTGGCGAAGACGAACCGATCGACGTCGTTACGGACGAACCCTTGGGGTGCTCCGGTCGCGTCGGGGGGCGTCGGCCGATCGGGCGGGAGATACGCCCAGTGCCCCTTCCACGCGGCCCCTTGCTCGATCCAGCGGCGGAGGATGTCTTTCTGCGCCGGCGAGAGCGATCGGCCCGAGTCGGCCGGCGGCATCGATTCGTCGGGATCGTCCGAGCTGATTCGCGCGATCAGCTCACTCTCTCCGGGTTTCCCGGCAACGATCACGCCTGTTTTGGCAAAAGCTCCGTCGCGGGTATCGAGCCGCAAATCCCCCTTGCGCCGGGCCTTGTCGGGGCCGTGACATTGATAGCAGGCTTCCGAGAGGATCGGCCGGACGTCGCGATTGAAATCGACGGCGGCCGACGGTTTCAGCCCCTCGGCCGTCGCGTTCCCTGTCGTGAACATCCCCGGAAACAGGATCAGAAGCAGAATAAGGCCCGCGGCGGTTCCCGGTCGTCTCATCGTGAACTCGCTCCCTCGGCTTCGGCGGGGTTCGATGCGTCCAGGGTCGCCCGGCTTCCGGACGCGGTTCAAAAGGTAGGTGAATCGGTGCGATCTGTTCACGATAACCGATCGCGGCGCAAGATGACAAAAGAGAATCCCTGAAACCGGCGATCATCGGCATGCCTTGAACGATTCTTGACCTTATTGTTCGCGGATTTTCTGAATTTTCCAACGCGTAATGCAGGGTATATTTCGACGGGAGTTTGCACCGCGAGACCGCCCGCCAGTTTGCCTTGAAACAGCCTTGAGAATCGGGTTGATCCCTCTTTTGATCTTTCGAAAAAGGCTTTTCGCCATGTTGAACCGCTCGAAAGTGGACCGGACGCGGTCTGCGCGGCCGGCCCTGGATTGCCTGGAAAGTCGTGAGTTGTTGAGCACCGCCTCGGGTCAGGCCGAGGTGGCCGCCTTGCGGGTTGCCTCGCAGGCGAACGTGTCAATCCTTGGCCAGATTCCCGTCGCGCCGACGCGGACGGTCTCGACGATTCCCGTCAACGGCGATCAGAACCCCTACGGCGTGGCTTTCGTTCCGAAGGGGATCGCGCGAGGGGGCGTGCTCCAGCCGGGCGACGTCCTCGTCTCGAACTTCAACAACGCCACGAACGCGGACGGGTCCGGCAACCTTCAGGGGACCGGCACGACGATCGTGCGGATTTCCGCCTCGGGCACGCCGTCGGTCTTCTACCAGGGACCGCCGGGCGTCGGCCTCACGAACGGCCTGGCCGTGCTCAAGAACGGTGACGTCATCGTCGGCTCGCTGCCGAGCACCGACGGCACCTCGGCGACCGCCGGCGCGGGCGAGATCCTCGTCCTGAACAAGAACGGCGCGGTCGTCGGCCAGATTGCCAACTCAACCTTCCTCAACGGTCCCTGGTCGCTGACGGCCGTGGACGAGGGCTCACACGCGCAGGTCTTTGTCTCGAACGTCCTGACCGGCACGATCAGCCGGTTCAACCTTTCCTTCCCGGCGAAGGGGGGCGTTCAGGTCAACTCGGTGAGCCAGATCGGCTCGGGCTTCTTGCACACAGGCGATCCGGCCGCCTTTGAGCTTGGCCCGGGGGGTCTCGCCTACGACGCCCATAACGGCAACCTGTATGTGACCTCGGAGGTCGATAGCTCGATCTACGCGATCCCGAACGCCCTTCACACGAAGGTCGATCACGGCACGGGCGTCCTCGTCGTCCACGACACGACGAACCTGCACGGTCCGGTCGGCCTTGCTCTGGCTTCAGACGGCCACCTGATCGTCGCCAACAGCGACGGGACGAACGTTAACCCGGCCGATCCGAGCACCCTGGTTGAGTACACGCATACCGGGCGGTTCATCAACAAGTACTCGATCAACGCCAACAACGGCGCGGCCTTTGGTGTGGCGATCACGCCCGGTCCCCGGCCGGTCCTCGCCGCCGTCAACGACGTCACCGGGACCGTGACCGAGTGGGTCATTCACGGCAAGAAGGTGCTCACCACGGGCACCACGATCAATCGCTGATCGACTCACGGCTTTGCCTCGTTTACGACCCCGCCGCGACCGAGATTTCCTCGGCCGCGGCGGGGTTTCTTTTATGGATATTTTTGATCTCGGAATCTCCTTGACATCAGGGAAGGGCATGATTGAAATGCTTCGGATTCTGTTGGTCCTGATGACGTTCAACCTGTCGCTTGATCGTTCCGGCTCCTACATTATCAAATGCTCAGGCGATCGGTCTTGAGGAGGATCATGATGAGACCTCGCCCAGGCGACGCCGCGCCGGTGATTTCACCGAATGACCCTTCAACCATCCTGCGCGTCGCTGGTCGCCACCGAAGGAGATGGCGAGCGCTTCCGGTCGTCGAGATGCGGGAGGGCCGAGATCCTCTGGCGGCGGAAATGATCTAATTCGCCCAGGCCGCCTACTCGCTCGCAGACAACGCTGGCACGGTCAATATCTCTCTGACTCGCATCGATGAACCCCCCCAAGAGACCAAACCATGCCCTCCGAAGTTGATCCGTCTCGACATCGAGTCTCGACCCAGCGCATGCGACGTCTTCAGCCGCATCTCCAGAGCCTGGAAGGGCGGTTTTGCCCAAGTGGTGGCGGGTTGTCGGCCGGCTTGACGACGAATTCGTTTCCCCAGTTCAACCTGACGCCGCCGGCGCAGGTCGACACCGGATACTTCGGGATCGAGGCCGTGTTGAGTAACGGCAACATCCTCGCCGGCTCAGCCACGGGGGTCTGCCTTTTCAACGGCAACACCGGCGCCCTCATCAGCACCCTGACCGGCGCCACATCGGTGACGCCCCTGGCGAACGGCAATTTCGTCGCGACCGGCCCGGGAACGGCCACCTGGGGCAGCGGGACCACCGGAGTGAGCGGCTCCGTCTCCGGGGCGAACAGCCTCCTCGCGGCGGGCTCGACCGACGTCGCTTCCGTCATCCCTCTAACCAATGGCAATTATGTCGTCGAATTCCCCGACTGGAGCGGAAAGAGAGGAGCCGCGACCTGGGGGAATGGGACGACGGGCACCACCGGTATCGTCTCCGCCGCCAACAGCCTTGTCGGCGGAAACCTCGGCGACTACGCGGGGAGCGACGGCCAGTCGCCGACGATCACGGCCCTTTCCAACGGCAATTATGTCGTGGCGAGCAATCATTGGAATACCAGCGCCGGGGCAGTCACCTGGGGGAATGGGATGACCGGGGTGAGCGGCACGATCTCCGATTCGAATAGTCTCGTCGGGGTCGGTTCCTTGAACGGAGTCATGACGGTAACCCCACTTACGAACGGGAACTACGTCATATCGGACACCGGGTGGAACAACGAGGCCGGCGAGGTCACCTGGGCGAGCGGCACCTCCCCGGTCACGGGAACGGTCTCCACCGCGAACAGCCTGATCGGCTCTAGTCCCAACGATCTTCTGGGTTACGGCGTCACGGCGCTGACGAATGGTAACTTTGTCGTCGCGAGCCCCTACTGGAGCGGCGGCGGAGCGGCGACCTGGGGAGATGGCACGAAGGGGGTCACGGGCGTTATCTCGGCCGACAATAGCCTGGTCGGGAGCGTTGGCTCGGATGATACCGTTGCAAGCGGCAGTCCGACCAACGGACATCAAGGCGTGGTCGCCCTGGCGAACGGCAATTACGTCGTGCTCAGCCCGAACTGGGATAGGTATACCGGGGCAGTGACGTGGGGCAACGGGGCGACCGGGACGGTGGGCATCGTCCTGCCAACCAACAGCATCGTCGGTGATGTTCCCAACGGCATTCCCAACCGGTACGATGAGATCGGCCATTACGGTGTGGTCGCGCTGGCGAACGGTAACTACGTCGTGAATAGTCCGCAATGGAACATTCACGAAGGAGCCGTAACCTGGGGTGACGGTACGAAAAGCACCGCCGAAGTGGTCTCCCCTGCCAACAGCCTCGTCGGCGATCATCCGTCCACGCCGACCTCCAGCGACCAGGTGGGCAGTGGGGGCATTACGGCGCTTGCCAATGGCAACTACGTCGTGAACAGCCCGAGCTGGTTCGGCACGACGGGGGCCGCGACCTGGGAGAATGGAACGTCGGCGACGGCCGGCGCCGTCTCCGCCGCCAACAGCCTCATTGGGAGTGAAGCCGGAGACGAGGTCGGCATCGGCGGAGTCACGGCACTAACCAACGGGAATTACGTGGTTGATAGCTACGTTTGGAGCAATAGCGAAGGCGCCGTAACATGGGGGAACGGCAAGACGGGGATCATCGGCACCATCTCCGCCTCGAATAGCCTCACCGGTAGCGCATTCCTGATCGGCAATAACACTGGCGATTCCGTGGGGGCCATTAATGCGAACCCCGCCCTGGTCGGCGGCGTCACAGCCTTGCCAAACGGCAACTACGTCGTGATCAGTACGGAATGGAGCGGGCGTGCCGGCGCGGTGACGTTCGGCAACGGGACGACGGGAACCGTGGGAAGCGTTTCCATCGCAAACAGTCTGATCGACATCCCGTCAATCTATCCCGTAGGCGTTGTCGGAATATCCATACTGCCGAATAACAATTATGTGTTTACAGACTCCCCGGCTAATGAGCCGTCTATTGCGACGTGGTTTGACGGCAACACCGGGCTTACAAGGGATGGCCAGAACATTCCCGACCCACAAAACAGCATCTACGGGGGGACCGGTGGCTTGATCACGATCCGCTCGAATCTGACGGGGACTTCCTTCGTCTTCGCCGCCGCCGGAGACGACCACATTACGGTCGCGACCCCAAATCCGACTCAAACTCCTTCGGTCGACTTCGTGATCGGCTCCGACGGCATGGTATACACCCGCAGGCTCGACGTCTCGGGGAACCCAACCTCCAGCTACTATCAGGTCGCCTACGGGCAGGTCAAGAACCTCGCGGTGACCCGGTTCGACAATACCACGAACTTCGAGGCGTTCGTCATCGGCATGGACAACCAGGTCTACGCCGACACGATCATCAGCGGCAAAAGCAGCGGCTACCTCGCCACCGCGTATGGGTCGATCGCCTCGGTCTCGTCGGGGACTGATGCCAGCGGCAATCCGATCATGTTCGCCATCGGCACCGACAACCAGCTTTACGAACAGAAGTTTGACGCCAGTGGCAAGGCGACCTCGGGCAGTTACACCAAGGCCGCTTACGGTGACTTCAAGCAGACCTTCCTGACCCACGACGCCAGCGGCAACCCCTTGCTTTACGCCCTGGGCCAGGATAACCAGGTTTACGGCCTGAAGATGCTCGCCGACGGAACGCCGAACGGCGGCCTCTTCAAGGTCGATTACGGCCCGGTGAAGCAACTCGCCGTCGGGCACGACGCCGCCAATAACCCCGAAATCTTCGTGATCGGGACCGATAACGCCGTCTACGCGCACAAGCTCGACGCCACGGGGAGCCCGGTCGGAACGTACCTCGGCCTCGGCGGCGTCGCCCTCTCGATCGCGGTGGGCTCCGCATCGAACGGCAACCCCTTGGTCTTCGCCCTCGGGAGCGACAACCAGGTCTACGCCCACCGGTTCGACGCCTCGGGCACCCCGTCGGGCAATTACTATGGCACGGCGTCGGGCTCGGCCACGTCGATCGCGGTGGGAAACGACGCCGCCGGAAACCCCGCGCTCTTCACCGTTTTCTCTAGCAACAGCCAGGTCTACGCCGAGCCGTTCGACGCCACCGGCAATTCCACCGGCGCATTCACCTTGACCACTCAGGGTGCCGTGAAGAAACTCGTGCTCGCATAACGAAGATACCGCGGCGTACTGACCAGATTTTCAGTCCTGAGAATTTCTGGTCATGAACTGCTTCCGAGCATTCGCCAGAGCACGAGGACAATGACCACAAGGCCGCCAAGGACGACCACGCCCATGAGGATGATCACGGGCAGGCGCGCCGGTTCAAACTGCTCGGCGACGATGGCCTTGCGGTTCCGCTCGTAGAGCCAGCCCGAGAGGGCGCCAAAGGCCGTGCCGATCACGAGGAAGACGACGCCAGTGGTGATGAACTCCTGGCCGGTGTGCATCCCTCGGCCGTGGTTAAACGCCTTCAAACCCTCGGCCGAGGCTGTGATGGCAAGCTGCCTGAGAAAGAGCCCCATTCTGGCGAGCACGAACCCCAGGCCGATCAGGCCGAGCGCCGTGCGCACCCAGGCCAGAAACGTTCGCTCATTGGCCAGATGATCGCGCGCCTTTTCCAGCCCCATTCTGCTGTCCTTGCGCTTTTTTGGCCATCAATGAGAACAGCCGCGGACCCCGGCCCCGATGGTAAACAAGGGGACGGCGTCCGCAGCCGATCAAGTCTGGCAAACGCATTGAGGAATTGGTTAGCTCTTGACGGCCATCCGGCGCCGGAAGATCAGACCGCCGAGGCCGACACCCAGGCCCATCATGACCACGCTCGACGGCTCGGGAATGACCGTCGTCGAGAAGGTCTGGTTAATGAACGAGACCGAGGCCGATCCTCCGGGCGAAACCACATCCAAAAGAATATCCTTCTGGATATTCAGCGTGGCGTACGAGCCGGGCAGATTGAGGGTGACCGTTTGAGACGTTGGGATGCTGGTGCCGTCAATCGAGCCCGCCGCGATCGGGTTCTGGCTGCTCGGAACGTTGGGGTCGTAGACCGACTCGGTGATCAGCGCCGTGCCGGTGCTACCGGTCGGGGTGAGAAACGGGTTACCGTCCATGTGAACGTCAGTGATCCGCGCTCCGAGGTTGTCGGTGATCGTGTAGCCAAGTCGGACGTCGCTGCTGCCAGTGCCCGATTGAACAAAGGCGCCACCGATCTGGATACCGGCGTAGCCGGAACTGTCCACGTAGGACGTGACAGTCACGTCGGCCGGGTCGGGAGGGCCGCTCGGCGGCTGATACGTGAAATTGCTGAAGGTGAACTCGCCACTGGTCAGCGTTCCGCCCGCGAGCAGGTCGCTGAGCGGCTCGGCACGTGCCGGGGTGATCGCGGGGCCGCCAAGACCGACCAGAGTGGTCAGTATCGCGGCGAGGATGATCCTGGGTCGTCTCATCGTGGTGCTGGCTCCATTACAAAAGGTGGCTGAGAATTCGGCCGGCGGGCTGTCAGGTCGTCGTTGCAACGACCTGTGCAAGGATAAGTGCTTTACCGTGCAGTGCCCGACGGCGATCGTCGCGAGAGTGACCTTCGATTCATGCCACTACTAGTTGAGACCCCTGCTCGGCGTCTCGATACCGATCACTCCCTGACGTCCGTCCTCCTTCGGTTGTCTTGTCTCAGACAAGAAGGGCGGTCCCGATCCCTGGAATGGAGACAATTCCTCCCGAAATCCTGACTTCCCGTTCACAACCATCCCGGATGACTTCGATTCAATCGGGCGCCTCGTCGGTCCGTTCCTGAATCCCTGGAGCTTCCAAGGGCGTCGACCGTGTCATTTCTCGATTTCTGTCCAGAAATCCGCCTAGTTTTGCATCAATGAGTAATTCAAGACCGGGCGAGACGTTCACTCTGTCCAATGTCTCGAAAGATTTAACCCGGAAGCGTCTCCCCATTCAAGGAAAATTCTCCCGGAATGTGTACGGATCGGGCCTATTTTTTCGTGAAGAGAGCTAGGACAGCGAGGTCTAGGCAGCTTTCGGAAAGTTTAAGGCGGGGGGTGCGAGGCTGGCTCGTTGCCGGCCTGGACTGTTCCTTGGGGCGATATTGGGTCATGATGAGGCGAAAGACCAAGGGTCAGGTTCTTTGAGCCGGAGGAAATTTATCATGGAAGCGACGCGAGGGGAAGCCTCTGGTTCAGAGTTTCAGGTCGGAGACGACCCGGATGTCCTTGAATCCATCCGTGGTTACTTCCGTGAAGACCGATCGCGGATGACGATGATGGCCGCGCGGAAGTTCAAGGTTTCCGAGCGGTCGGTCGTGGATGCCCTCGTCGGTCAGTGGCCGATCGTCCGGCTTCGCGTGGACGCCTTTCGCGACCTGATGAAGGCCCTGCCCGACCTCGGTCTGATGCGAGTCTTTGTCAGGAGCCGGGCGGCGGTCATTGAATCGGTGGGTGTTTTTGGCGGCTTCTCGGATGCCGGACCCTTTTTCAACGTCCAGACCGAGACGCTTGATATGCACATTCTTCACGCCGAGATCGCCGCCGTGTACTCGGTCGAGAAGGTCGGTCACGACTCGAACTTCGTGACCCACTCGTTCCAGTTCTTCGACCACTCGGGCGACGCCGCTTTCAAGGCGTTCCTCTGGGAGAATTTCCCCGACGTTCCCGCCGAACGGGTCTCCGCCTTTCACGACCTGACCCGCCGGTTCGCCGCGCTTGACGAAGCGACTGCTTAAGAAAGATGACCGATCGTTGACTCCAAGAATCCAGGATTTCTTGAATCCTGGTCATGGGTGCTTGAACATCGGTCATCAGTCGGGGGGGTAAGGGCCTCGATTTTGATGTGTTGAGATCAGGCGGATCGGGCCGGATAGAATCGGCCTTTCCAGGTTGACGGCCGTCCGAGAACCTCGCGCCCAAGGGCGTACCATTGAATCGCCAGCAAGGTCAAAACGCCCAGCGGGTGCAAGACCGCGCCCAGAACCGACTGGCGAAACCGGACGACGGCCAGGGCTCTCGGCAGGTACGAAACCGTCAGCGCGACCGCCGCGACAGATTGTTCGGCCGCCGAGAGTCCGAGCGCAATTCCAAGCGCGACAAGAACGATTGGCGCGACCTGACCGATGAATAAAAGAAGGGTCGCCGGGACGATCATCGTCGGCGCCGCGAGGGCCTCGGTCGCATTTTTGGCCAGGCCGAACCAGACATCGGACGCTGTCCGGTACATCCGGCAGGTCGCCAGGTTGGTCGCATCAAAAAGGTCGGTTTTCAGGCCCAGGGCGCGATAGGCTCGCGGCAATTTCAGGCCATCGTGCAGGGTCGACCGGATCGCGGCGTGTCCCCCCATCTGTTCATACGTCGATTTCGTGGTGGCGAAAAGCTGACCGCAACCCGCCGCGAAACAGGGGGAGCCGTCAATCCTCATCCTCCGCACCGGCAAGAAGCCGAGGAGCACAAAATGCATCAGCGGAATCACCATCTTCTCGACAATCCCGACCGTTTCCTGTCGCGGGAAGCCGCTGACGAGATCGGCGCCTGATTCCTCAAGAAAGTCCGCCATCCGGGCGAGTGCATCGGAAGCGAGGCGAACGTCGGCGTCAAGAAAGACGAGAATCGGCCGGCTCGCCAGCGCCGCGAGCGTCGCGCAGGCGTGTTGCTTGCCGCACCAGCCTTCGGGAAGGTCGGGGGCCGGGACCAGGCGAACCCGAGGGTCACGCTCGGCGATCGTCCTGACAATCGCGGCGGTCGCGTCGCACGAGTGATCGTCAAGCACGATCAGTTCGAGATCGACCCCGCGATTCAAAAGCGCCGATTCCACCGAACCGGCAATCGACGCCTCTTCATCGCGCGCGGGAATCAAGACCGAGATCGACGGCGAGAATCCTGAGAGCGGCGCCGGCCTGGGCTCGCGATATTCCCGGAGGTTTTCCAGGAAGAGCCAGGCCGGCACGGCGGCGAGGATCAGTGAGGTCAGGCCGAGGATCGTCAACATTCGCGGCCGGTTGCCTCCGCGTTTCCGTGGCCGACGACGAACCTTTCGCCGCGCGCGACCGCCTTGAACCGTCTCCAGAGATCATACACGCCGCCGACCCCCGAAGCACCCGTCAAGATCGTCTCGAATCGCGCTGGATCGCGCGAAACCGCGTCGACGGCGAGCGCGTCTTGCTCGGCCTCAAGGGCGTTGGCGAGCCGGGCCGTCCAGGCATCGGCCGAGATCGGATCGCCTGTCGGAATCGGTGGGCCGAACCGAACGAGCGCCTCGGGGGTACGTTCGTCCCAGAAGACGTATTCGAGCGCGATCGGAAGCACGATTCCCGAGTTCATCCGGCTCGCCATGTGGCCGACGCCCTCTTTGAGCCGGATCGGCCGTTCTCTCGGGTCCGCGAACCGTCCCTGCGCGGTGACCCAGAGCATGCCCCGCGGCTCGCCAAGGACTGCCAGCCCTTGACGCAAGAAAGCGCGTGCCCCGCGCGACGTTCCCGGCTCGATTCCAAAGAAGCCGAGGCGGCCGAGGAACGGATATTTCGCCAGCCCCGCGGCGTCCATCGGCGCATGATGGGTGCGGTAAGGCCAGAGCCCCGCCAGAACGAGACCGATCATCGGGTCCCACCATGACGGATGATTCAACACCACGAGAACAGGCGTTTCCATGCCGATCTGAGCCGGTTCCAACCCCCCTTTGGACCGTCGGACGGCGTGAATGTGTCGCGCCACGTACCGTCGGCCGTAGCGCTGAAACCAGGCGAACCAGCGGGCCGACCGCGCGGGTCCGGTCGGCGCCGGAGGAATCGGAGTGGTCATCTCACGCCCAACCCCTGCTGCTCCTGCGTTCGACTGGCCGACGTGGGCGCGACGAGGCCGTCGCGATCAAGCGTGTCGGCGGCGATCCAGCCCGACATGAGGACCATCGGCATCCCAGGGCCAGGATGCGCCGAGCCGCCCGCGAGATAAAGCCGGGCGACATCGCGGCTGCGATTGGCCGGTTTGAAGGCGCCGGTGAGTCGGCCATGACTCGCCAGCCCGTAAATGGCGCCGTTCAAGACACCATAACGGTCGTGAATATCTTGCGGAGTCAGGTGGCTCTCGAACCGGATTCGATCCTCGATATCGGTAAGTCCGGCCGTTCGCTTGAGCTTGTCGAGAATGACCCGACGATACCCGGGAAAGAGCGTCGACCAGTCCTGGCCGGGACGCAAGTACGGGGTGTGAACGAGGACGTAAAGCGCCTCGCCATCGCCCGGCGCCACGCCCGGCTCGGTCGTCGCCGGAGCGCAGAGGTAACAGGTCGGGTCGGGCGCGGGAAGGCCCTGGCGATAGATAAAGTCAAACTCCTCGTGAGGGTCGCGTGAGAAGACGAAATTGTGATGCAAGAGGTGCTCATAACGGCGATCGAGCCCGAGATATAACACGACGCCCGAACAGGCGGGCTCATACGTCCGCCGTCGCTCAAACCGGGCGGAGGCGTCGGTTCCGGCGAGCAGCTCGCGATGGGTCCGCACGGAATCCGCGTTCGAGATGACCGCGGCAAGCGGAATCCGCTCGCCGTCGTCGGTGACAACGCCGACCACGCCCCCCGACGCGTCGCGGTCGATCGACTGAATGGCCACGCCTGTCTGAAACTCAACGCCAAGGTCGCGCGCCAGGTTTTCGAGCGCGACGGGAACCGCGCGCGTGCCGCCGCGCGGATACCAGACCCCTTCGCCCGTCTGCATGTGAGCGATTCCGCAGAGAACCGCCGGTGAGGCATCGGGGGCCGAGCCGACGTACTGCGTGAAGTGGTCCAGCATCTGCGCGACACGCGCTTCGGGAACGTGCGAGCGGACCGTTCCGGCGACCGTGTCCCACATCCTCATTTTCAGGACATCGGCGAGAACGCCCGGCGAGAACGACGTCTTCAGGTCCATCATGTCGCGGATCGAGCCGATCGACTTCCAGAAGAAGAAGCGGTCGGAGATGTCACTCAAGGTCTCCGCCAGGTTGAGAAACCGGCGATATCCAGCCTCAAGCCCCTGACCGGGGGCGAAGGCGTTCAGACTTTCGGCCATCCGGTTGGCGTCGGCGTGAAGGTCGAGGGTGGAACCGTCTTCGAAGAAGGACCGCCATTGCGGATCGAGAGGGACAAGGTCAAGCTCGTCGCGGAGGTCGCGCCCGGCCTCGGCGAAAATGCGCCGGAGGACCGAAGGCATGAGGAGGATCGTCGGTCCCATGTCGAACCGAAAGCCATCGGCTTCGAGAGTCACGGCCTTGCCGCCGAGTCGTTCGTTTTTCTCAAAAACGATGACCTCGTATCCTCGCGCCGCGAGCGTGCAGGCTGCCGCCAGACCGCCGAGGCCTCCGCCAATCACTCCGATACGACCCACACGCGGACCGGGCATGGATGGACTCCCTGGGTGGGGATGCGGAATCGAGGACAGAGGGCAAAGGACAGAGGGCAAAGGATAGAGGACAAAGATCAGAAACAGAAAGTCTAACCGACGCCGATCATCTCGGCGCGTTCGGGAAGGCCGGGAGAGGCGGAGTCGAGCCAGTTGGTGCTCAGGCCGAGGTCGCGGGCGAGGAGTCGAGACGTGATCCGCGCCGATTCAAAGATCACCGGAAGACCACTCCCGGGATGCGTGCCGCCACCAACAAGATAGACGGAATCCACGTCTTCGAACCGGTTTCGGGGCCGAAGATGCAGCATTTGAGCGAGGTTGTGCGCCAGGTTGAAGGTTGCCCCTCGGTAGATCTGGTGCGTATGCTCCCAGTCAGCCGGGGTGACGACCCGCTCAAACCGGATGCGTTCGGAAACATCAGTCAGGCCAATCTTTGAGAGCTGCGCGAGCGTCAAGGCGCGGAAGCGGTCTTTCTCAGCAGACCAATCCACGTTCGGGTGCTGATGCGTGACCGGAACGAGGACGTAAAGCGTGCTCATCCCTTCGGGAGCGAGTGACGGGTCGGTCACGCAGGCATTCTGAACGTAAAACGACGGGTCGTCCGACAGAACGTGGCGCGTCTCGATCTCGCCGAGGTTCTTGAGGTAGTCGCGGGCCAGATAAATCGTGTGGTGCTTGAGGTGGTCGTAACGCCCCTCGATTCCCAGGTACATCATGAACGTCGAGCAGGAGAACTGCTTCCTGGCGACCCGGGCATCGGTCCATCGGCGGCGGAGGTGGTCGGGAATCAGCCGGCGCATCGCCTGGCCGAAGTCAGCGTTGATCACAAGGGCATCGGCTCTCTGCGTTCCGGACGTGGATCGCACGCCGACAGCGCGTCGGCCTTCGAACAGGATCTCTTCGACGTCATCATTCAACGAGATCTCGACGCCCAGGTCTTCCGCCACGGCGGCCATTGCGCGGGTCACGGCCCCGCAGCCGCCGACCGGGTGAAAGACGCCGTACTCGTATTCAAGAAACGAGAGGATCGAGAAGAGGCTCGGGCAGTTAAATGGTGACATGCCCAGATATTTGGCTTGAAAGGTCATCGCCAACCGGATTCGGTCGTCGCGGAAGTATCGGCCGAGTTCGCCATCGAGCGAGAGCCAGGGACGCAGGAGCGGGAGCATCTTCAACAGGTGCGGCGAAAGCAGGTCGCGCCAGCGCAGAAACGGCGATTCCAGAACCGTGCGAAACTGGGCCATCTTGACCCGATTATCGGTCATGAACCGGCTGAACTGTCGGGCGTCGGCCTCGGAAAGCGTCGCAATCGCCTCTTCCATGCGAGGCAGGTCGGGCGTTGCGGTCAGTTCGCCCCCGGCGCCGAAGACCAGGTGATATTGCGGGTCGAGCTTGATCAGCTCAACTTCGTCATGGAGGTCGCGGCCGACCGCGGCGAAAATTTCTTCGAGGACGCGAGGATAGAGAAAAAAGGTCGGGCCGAGGTCAAACGAGAAGCCAGAGCCGGTCAAGGTCGACGTCCGGCCGCCGACCACCGGCTGACGCTCGATCAGCTTGACCTTCGCTCCGGCCCTGGCCAGGAGCATCGCGCTGGCCAGGCCCCCCGGCCCCGCACCGATCACGATCACCTGTTTCGGCGACGCCATGGCCTGATTGCTCCGCCTTCTTGTGCCGATCCCGTCTCTGGTTAACGACTTCGAGCGTTATAGTCGGCCCTGAGCAGGCGTCAAGGGGCGGAAAGTCGGCGCGAAGATCGGTTTCCTTCTCAAAATGGTCCGAGAACCCGAAGCGGAAAGCGCCCTGGGCCGGAAGAGATTCCGCTGGACTTGGCTCGTCGCAACGGATTCGATTGTGGGGCGGAAATGGCGGGTCACCGTGTGCTGTTCTCCACAACTCAAAGAGAAATGAGGCCCCCCAATGGCCACCTGCAACAGTTGCGGTACGTTTATTGTTTTCGGAGGAGTCAAAGAGGAGAATTTGCGGTTCTGTAACGCGGGCTGTCAAAAGAATTTCCAGTGTGCGGCCGGACCCGAGCATCCGCCGGGCGTCGTGGAGCGCTGGGTGCGCGAGATCCATGAGGGGCCTTGCCCGATCTGTCAGGGGCCGGGGCCGGTGGACGTCCACCAATCGCATCGGGTCTGGTCGGCGATCGCGATGACCCGGTGGTCGACCCGGCCGCACCTTTGCTGCCACTCCTGCGCCCGCAAGAAGCAGCTTGGCGATACAATCTTCTCGCTGGCGCTGGGATGGTGGGGGTTTCCCTGGGGCCTGATCTTCACTCCGGTTCAGGTCACGCGCAATCTCAACGGCGCGATCAACGGCCCGGACCCATTTGCCCCCTCGGCTGAACTTCAGCAGTTGGTCCAGAGCGGAGCCCTCCGGCCAGTCGTCCTGGAACCGGTCTCGACCCGTTCGATCTGACCATGATTGGAACCTTCGGAGCGTTTTTCGATGACGATGGCCCTGATCCTGCTCGCGCTCTCGGCAAACCCCGCGGTCGACGCCCGCCCCTTTGCGCTGACCGTCGTTGACGAGCAGACCGGCCGGGGGGTTCCGCTGGTGGACCTCAAGACGGTCAACGAGGTCCATTACGTGACCGATAGCGCGGGGGTCGCGGCCGTGTATGAGCCGGGCCTGATGGGCCAGTCGGTCTTCTTTCAGGTCAAGAGCCACGGCTACGAGTTTCCAGCAGACGGTTTCGGAATTCGCGGCAAGGCGCTGACGTTGACCGAAGGGGGTTCGGCCACACTCAAGATTCGTCGGATCAACGTGGCCGAACGCCTTTATCGAATCACGGGCGAGGGGATTTATCGCGATTCGGTCCTCGTCGGCCGGTCGACACCGATCCGCGCCCCCTTGCTCAACGGTCGGGTCTTCGGGTCCGACTCGGTGCTGACGGCGCCTCTTGGCGGCAAGCTTTACTGGTTCTGGGGCGACACGAACCGGCCCGATTATCCGCTCGGCAACTACCACACGCCCGGGGCAACGTCCGACCTTCCCGGCCACGGCCTTGACCCAAACCTTGGAATCAACTTCTCCTATTTCGTCAACGAAACGACCGGATTCGCCCGGCCAACCGCCGAGCTTCCCGGCAAGGGCCCAACCTGGTTGACCGGCCTCGCAAGCATTGCCGACGAAAAAGGGCGCGGTCAACAACTCGTCGCCGGTTACGCCAAGGTCCGGCCGAACATGGAGACATACGAGCACGGACTTGTCGCCTTCGACCCCTCGAAAAATGTTTTCGAGAAGGTCGCCACGTTTCCGATCGATGCACCCTTGAGACCGACCGGTCACACCTTTCAGCCTGACGCGGACGATTACCTTTATTATGCCAATCCATTTCCGATCATCCGCGTTCGAGCCCGATTGGCCGACCTCAAGGATTCTTCCAGATACGAGGGCTTCTCGCCGCTCAAGACGGGGACGAAGCGCATCAATCAGAAGCTTGACAACCTCGCGCTCGATCTCGACGCCGAAGGCAAGGTCCGATACGCCTGGCGTCCCGATACGGCGATTCTCACGCCGCCCGAAGAACAGCGCCTCTTCCACGACAATCTCGCCCGCGAGCGGATTCTTGACCTCCGCGATGTCGAGACCGACGCCTTTATCTACGCGCACACGGGGTCGGTTCACTGGAACGCTCATCGCAATCGCTGGGTGATGATCGCCGTGCAGCGCGGCGGTTCGTCGTCGTTTCTGGGCGAGGTCTGGTACGCTGAGGCCGAGACCCCGCTCGGACCCTGGGCCTACGCGCGGAAGGTCGTCACGCACGACAGGTATAGCTTTTATAATCCCGTGCATCATCCCGAGTTCGACCAGGACGGCGGCCGTTGGATTTACTTCGAGGGAACGTACACGATCACCTTTTCACGCGACCACGAGCCGACTCCCCGTTATGACTATAACCAGATGATGTATCGCCTTGACCTGAATGATCCCCGGCTCAACCTTCCCGTGCCGGTCTACGCGCTCGGCGACGGTCGATATGCCACCGGCCACGCCGCCGCGGTCGCGGCGCGGGGAGTCGCTCCGGCCTTCTTCGCGCTGGAACGGCCAGGTTCGGGAACCGTCGCTGTCTTTGCGACCGGGGACGGCCTTCGATCGGGAAAGCCGCCTGAAGGTGCGAAGGTTCTTTTTCACGCGAACGGCGAGCTGGCAAAGCCGGCGCGGTCGACAATCCCGCTCGGCCCGATCGTTCACGACGAGGCAGTCGGCTCGGTTCGGGTCTGGCGATCGCCCTCGGGGGTCCGGCTGCCGATCCCCTGAAATGTTCGGTCGGGGCTCTCGGTTCGGACCCTTTGATCCCCGATTTTCGGTCCATATGGTCAGTCCCGAGTCGCCCCCGGTCTGACCTTTGAGGAATTCTTGGTATCGCGTTTGCCATGATTGGCGTGATGAGCCGGGCTTTTTGTCGTGGCAGACACCCCGGCGCATCAAAGTGGGGCGAGCAGAAAGGATGCGAATGGATGCCAGGACCTCGGGGCAGGCTCAGGAACCCGCGGCCCCTGAAACACGGCGCAGGCGGCCGATCGGGGCCGAGGTGGTGCCGGGGCTCGGTGTCCATTTTCGAGTCTGGGCACCGAAGCGGAAGACCGTCGAGGTCGTGATCGAAGGCGGTCCGGGATCATCGTCGTCTGGCCAGCACGCGGCCGCACTTCAGGCGGAGCCGAACGGCTATTTCTCGGGACTGGTGACCGATGCGGGGCCGGGAACACTCTATCGGTTCCGGCTTGACGGCAGTCGCGACCTCGTGATTGACCCGGCCTCGCGGTTTCAAGCGGACGGACCACACGGGCCATCGCAGGTCGTTAACCCCTCGGCCTTCGCCTGGAAGGATGCCGACTGGTGCGGGCCGGGGTCAACTCGGGGTCAGGTCCTTTACGAATTGCACGTCGGCACGTTCACGCCGGAAGGGACGTGGAAGGCGGCCGAGGCCGAGTTGCCGTATCTGGCCTCGCTGGGCGTTACGACTCTGGAGTTGATGCCGGTCCACGAGTTTCCAGGCGCCTTTGGCTGGAGCTATGATGGGGTTGACCTCTTCGCCCCCTTTCATCATTACGGAACGCCCGACGACTTCCGCCGGTTCGTCGACGAGGCCCATGCGCTGAGGCTGGGGGTCCTGCTCGATGTGGTTTACAACCACCTTGGCCCAGACGGCAACGTCTTGAAGCAATTCTCGGACGATTATTTCTCGACCCGACACGTCACCGAATGGGGCGAGGCCCTGAACTTTGACGGCGAGAACTCCGGGCCGGTCCGCGAGTTTATCCTGGCCAATGTCGCGTACTGGGTCGACGAGTTCCACGTGGACGGCATCCGGGTCGACGCCACGCAGAGCCTCTTTGATATGGCTGAAGACCACGACCATATCCTTCTGGAACTCATGCGGGCGATTCGCGAGGCGGCCGGGGGTCGGGGATGCCCGGTCCTCGTCGTCGCCGAAAGTGAGCCTCAACGCGCGACGCTCGTCCGTCCTGAATCGCGAGGCGGTCTCGGCTATGACATGGTCTGGAGCGACGATTTCCATCACGTCGCAATGGTCGCCGCCACCGGATGCCGCGAAGGGTATTACGGCGATTATCTCGGCAAGCCGCAGGAATTTGTCTCGGTTCTTAAACGGGGATGGCTTTATCAGGGGCAATGGGATCTCCGCCAGTCGAAACGGCGCGGAACCGCCGCGCTCGATATCCCGCCGCCGTCGTTTCTTTTCTATCTTCAAAACCACGACCAGATTGCCAACTCCGCGTACGGCGAACGCATCCACCAACTCACCACGCCCGGTCGATATCGAGCGCTGACGGCCCTGCTCTTGCTGGCGCCCGAGACGCCGCTCTTGTTTCAGGGGCAGGAGTACGCGGCGTCGACCCCCTTCCACTATTTCGGCGACCACAAACCCGAAGTTGCCGCGGGAATGCTCAAGGGGCGCAAGGATTTTCTCTTGCAGTTTCCCAGCCTGGCGACTCCGGCCATGCAAGCTCGCGTACCCAACCCGGCTGACCCCGAAGTCTTTCATAAGTCCAAGCTTGATCCGTCCGAACGCGAACGCGGCCGACACGCCGAGGCACTCGCCATGCATCGTGATTTGATCCGGCTCCGTCGCGACGATACGGTCTTTCGACTCCAGCGTCTGGGCCTTCTCGATGGCGCGGTGCTCGGTCCCGAAGCCCTGGTTCTTCGATGGTTCGGACCTGACCATGAGGACCGACTTTTGCTGGTGAATCTCGGTGTCGAGCTTCGGCTGGATGTCGCTCCCGAACCTCTGCTGGCTCCCCCTTCGGGAACAAAATGGCGAGCCATCTGGTCGAGCGACGACCCCCGATACGGCGGCCCCGCTTCTCCCGAACCCGAGGCCGAAGCCCTGAACTGGCGCCTCAACGGCCACTCCGCCGTCGCCCTCGCCTCCGAGCCCTTTGACGGAGATGAGCACAGAAATTTCCCTGGAACGGTTTGAGAGGAGACAAGAAAGAGGAGACAGGAGACAGGAGTTGGGAGACGGGAGGGGGGTAAGAGAAGAGAAAGAAGGAGAGAAGACGAAAGGGGAGAGTATGGCGACGCAGAGGTTTGAGGATGTGATGATCTGGCAAAAGGCGCATGCATGGTTACTGGAGGTGTATCGAATAACGGAGCGATTTCCGAAGAGCAAAATGTTTGGGCTGACGTCGCAACCGAGACGAGCGGCGGTGTCGATACCGGAGAACTTCGTCGAGGGTTACAAGAAGTCGGGCGATCGAGACAAGATACGCTTCTTCAATAGCGCTCAGGGATCGTTGGAAGAATGCCGTTATTATTCGATCCTCTCACGCGATCTCGGTTATGCCGAGACCCATGATCTCTCGCCGCCTCTCTCGAAGAGATCAGTCGTATGCTCTCCGCTTACATTCGCACCATCCAGACCCGCTGCCCTTAGCCCGACCGGGGAATGAATTACTTCTCCTGTCTCCCAAGTCCTGTCTCCTGTCTCCTCCCTAAAAGGGTTTTGCGATGAATCACCTTGTTCGATCGATCACGACTCCCTGCTCGGAATCGGATTCAAACGGGGAACACGCGGGGGACGCGGAGCGGCTCAGGGAATGGATCGTTACGAATGGACTGGGCGGTTATGCCTCGGGAACGGTCTGCGGGGTGCAGAACAGGCGGTATCATGGTTTCTTGATTGCCGCCCTGCCGGCTCCGCTGGGCAGGATGATGATGCTCAACCAGCTTAACGAGCGGCTCATCTTCCCCGATGGCCAGGTCGCGCCGGTCGATGTCGAGGCGCTGGCCGGTCGGCCGGTAGACGCGGCCTCGGGACGCCTGACAGAGTTCCGGCTCGAAGCGGGCTTGCCGGTCTGGCGGTATGAGATCGGCGGGGTCATCCTCGAAAAGCGACTCGTGCTCCCACACCTGCAAAATACCGTTCATATCACATACCGGCTGAGCCCTGAAAAGGCGATGCCGACATCGAACGAGAAGGCAACGCAAGAGGAAGGGTCAACGTTCAAATTGTTGATTCGCCCGCTCGTGCATTTTCGACCACATGATTCGGCGGTGGATTCGCCGCATCCCGGGCCGTATCGGTTCACCTCGTGGACGGATCGATACGAGATCGCCGCCCGAGACATTCCGCCGCTTCGGCTCTCATTGCTCGGCCAGAACGCGGCCTTCACGCTCGACGCCGCAAGCACGACCGAGATGACCTATCGCCTGGAAGCCCAGCGCGGTTATGAATCGACCGGCGATATGTGGAGCCCCGGTTATTTTCGGGTCGACCTGAACGTGGACGAACCGACCACCCTGGTTGCCTCGGTCGAGTCCTGGGAAACCATCGAGGCGCTCACACCGGTCGAGGTTCATGAGTACGAGCGCGGCCGACGCGGCCGGTTGATCTCCACTGCCCGACGCGCCGCCAGGAACGAGGGAGACACCTTCGCGATTCCCGCGCGCGGTGGTCATGACGAGGGGGTTCGAGAGTCGGCCGATGCCGAGATCGACGCCGAACTCGTGCTCGCGGCCGATCAGTTCGTGATTACCCCGGCCGGTCGCGTCGAGGACACAGCGCGGGCGCACGCTTCGGGCGAGGAAGTCCGCACGGTGATCGCCGGCTATCACTGGTTTACCGACTGGGGCCGCGACACGATGATCAGCCTTGAAGGGCTGACGCTCACGACCGGCCGGACCGAAGAGGCGGGGTTCTTGCTGAGAACTTTTGCCCACTACGTCCGCGACGGCCTGATTCCGAACATGTTTCCCGAAGGACAGAAATCGGGCCTCTATCATACGGCCGACGCAACCCTCTGGTTCTTCCACGCGATCGACCGCTACGTGGAAATCAGCGGTGACCGAACGACTCTTTACGCACTCTTGCCCAGGCTCACCGACATTATTGACCACCACATCAAGGGAACCCGGTTCGGGATCGGCGTTGATCCGCGCGACGGCCTCTTGCGGCAAGGGGCCGACGGCTATCAACTGACCTGGATGGATGCGAAGGTGGGCGATTGGGTCGTCACCCCCCGGCGCGGCAAGGCGGTTGAGATCAACGCCCTCTGGTATAACGCCCTGCGCCTCGTTGCCGGCTGGGTTGGCGAGACCCGAGGGACCGACGCCGCCAGACCCTTCGAGAACCAGGCCGAACAAGCCTGCCAGTCCTTCAATGCGCGGTTCTGGCACGAGGCGGGGGGCTACCTTTACGACGTTGTCGACGGCGAGGCGGGGGACGACCCGGCCTGTCGGCCAAATCAGATCTTCTCGATCGCCCTCAAAAACCCGGTGCTTGACCCCTCGCGCTGGAAGGCGGTCGTGGATGTCGTCCGCGAGCGACTGTTAACCCCCGTCGGCCTGCGATCGCTGGCGCCGGGACACCCGGACTACAAACCTCGCTATTTTGGCGACCTCCGCGCCCGCGACGCCGCCTATCACCAGGGAACCGTCTGGGCCTGGCTGATCGGCCCCTTCATTGACGCCTGGGTCCGCGTTCACCCCGAAGACCGCGCCGGGGCTCGCCGATTTCTCGAAGGATTCATGCCGCACCTCAGCGATGCTTGCCTGGGGACAATCTCCGAAATCTTCGACGCCGAGCCCCCTTACACGCCTCGCGGCTGTATTGCCCAGGCCTGGAGCGTGGCCGAGGTTTTGCGTTGCTGGGTCAAGACCGCGCCGGATTCGTGACCAGGCATTGGCCATTGTCGCGTGTCACGAAGGAGCGTGGCGACGGTATTGTTAGGGATACAGTCAGGGAGATGTTTCGTTGCTTGGATGGAGGGCAATCACCCGTGATCACGCTTGCATGCCCGCTTTGCGGCAGCCCGGTGAAGGCCCCGAACTCAACCCCCCACATTCGGTTGGCGTGCCGGAAGTGCCACACTCCGTTTCACATGAATCGCAAGGGGGCCGCCGTTGTGGGCGAGCCGCCCGACATTGAACTGGACGTGGAGGAGTTGAAACAGAAGGTTCGGGAGAAGGTTCACGCGTTCCCCGTCGCCAAGGTTGTCGGGGCCCTGGGATTTCTCGTCGTGACGTGGATGGTCGTCGGCTATCTGCTTCGCGGCAACGATGAACTCAAGCCGACCGCGGAAAAGGCGGCCAGGGCCTTTGCCGATGGTGACGTCGCCTATCTCAAGTCTCTTGCCGACGACGACAGTGGCGACGACGTGGGCCGCTGGTATGACCTGATGCACCCCAATCTCCTTAACGTGCGTCCTCGCTGGCACGGCAAGCACGAGGTGATCGAGATCGGCGTCGGGGCGGAAGACCAGGAGCACAAGACCGGATTCACAGCCTTTTCAATTCACCCCGCGCTGGGCAATGCCCGCGACGTTTCGCTGAGCAACCCCGACCAGACCACCGAGGGGGCCGTTGGCGCCTTTGATTCGCGGATGGACTGGGTTTTGAACCGAAGCGGTCACTGGAAACTGAACGGCCACGCGATGTATGCCGCGGCGAAGCCTCCCCCCTTGCCGTCTCCCGATCCCGAGCCGCCAAAAACGGCCAGGAAGAAGTAAGTCACGAAAAACGCCCCTCCCGGCGATTCCAAAGACGGATCACCGGGCGGGGCGTCGTGAGTATAGGCGGGAATTCAAGAGACGTTTCCGAAGCACACTCAGGCCGAGGTTCCGCCGGGGGTTGGCGGCGGGGTAGACGGTACGGGTGCGGCGGTGCCGGCTGATCTCCGGGCTCGCCCGAACTATCAACCTGGTTAGTTCTTCTTCGGGCCGCTGATACAGGAGAATTGCAAAGTCCCTATGACCGATGACCCATGACCGAAAAATTCCGCCTGCTTGGCCATCGGTCTGCACTTTCCGGGAGACTATGTCTGTCACGCCGCCAGGCTGAGCAGCCTTTCGGCTGCGGCCTGAATTTCCACCTCCGTAACCCCGGGACGGAGAACCGCTCGAATTTCCTCGCCCAGCAATGTACGCCGCCAGGCTCTTCTCTTGTCCGCATGGCTCGGACGACGCGTCGGGCTGTCCCAGGGCGAGGCCGAGCGGTCCACCAACTCCTCGTCCTTCCGGCCCCAGGCCCACGCCTCGGTCAGCGTGAACGTCCACAGGCAGATGTGGAACGCGCCGATGTTCGCCCACAAGAACCGCACCTGCTGCTGGCCGGCACCGACGATCTCCTTGCACTCGCGGAAGGTGATCTCCAGGCTGAAGCGATCGGCCACCATCCCCAGAATGTCGGCGACGCTTGCCGAGGTATCGGTGCAGAAGAACGCCCGCCAGCCGTTCGGCTCGTCCACCACGACCACCCGGATCACCCCGCTGACTGGTCGCCAGGTCGCCAGAAACGTCTTGTATTTCTTCACCGAGGCGATCCCGTACAGGGTGAGCGTCTCGGACGACCAGCCCCGACGCTGGCCGGCTCGCTTGGCCAGGTCGATCTTGTCCGGGCCATAAGTTCGCGGACGACCTCGCTTGCCCGTCGGTGGTCCGGGCACCGTTCGCAGGGCCGCGTCCTTGCGGAGCCGGCTGACGACGGTCATCCCCAACGACATCGCCGGCTTGAGGAAGTCCTTCTTGGCATAGGCACCGTCGGCCACCACCCAGATCGGCAAGTTCAGCAGATCCAGCCACGGCTTGACCCATCGGAGCAACTCGACGGCCAGTTCCAGCTTGGTGCGGAACTCGGGCCGGTGCTTGGGGTCGAGGGCCGGCAGATCCTTCTTGCGGATATAGAGACGGGCCAGCAGCGGCAGGGCGATCGTCCCCCACGCCTTGTGAGTGACGAGCAGAGCCAGGACCACGAAAACGTGGCCATAGACGTAGGGCGAGCCGGCTGGCCCGGGGGTCGGGTTGTGATGCACGCCAGCCCCCTGGACGTGCGGCCCGTACCGCTGGGTTGGGGTATCGTCCAGGGCGAGGGTCAGCCGCGTGGCTCCTGCCAGGAGAGGCCGGACCATCTCGATCAGCAGGCGTCGGGCAACACTGTCGGCCCTCTTGCCGGCGGCAGCGACGGCGATATAGCAGGACTGATACTGGTCGCTGAGCTTGGCCGCCCTGATCCAGGTGGTGACGGTTCGCCGGCCACGGGCCAGGACGGCGCCGAGGAACAGCAGGGCGAGCCTCGGGGCGGACCGGCGGTCGAGGACGGTGGCGAGCCGGGAGAACCACTGGCACGAGGCGGGTGTGGGATGCGAGGATGTCATCGGGGGCCGGCTCCGCTCGGGGTGTCAGGCTGGTGTGGTAACCGCCATCGTCCCGATCGGGCCGGCCCCCGTCTACTCAACACCGGTCAGGCCGAGGGGGCGGTGCATGGCGATCCCAATGTCTGCAACCCGCGTCGACCGGCTCCTGGCCGAACTCTGCGTCGAACTTGGCTTCTGCTTGCCGCCCGAGGATCGGGAGCGACTTCGCGACTCGCCGCCCTCAACGATCGACGATTTCACCGACGCCGTATTTATCGCCGAGGGGATGGACCCGTTGGTACATCCCCAATTGCGAAAACAGGTGAAAGAGCGAGTGGCCGAGCATTTCTCCGCGCCCCGCAGGCCTTGAGCCGCTCCTCAACATAGCGGACCAGCCGGCATGCCTCGCGAGATGTCCGAATTAATTAAATTGCGGAAAGTGCAGCATCGGTCATCGGTCATTGAAAAGAGAGACTTTACAATCCTCCTGGCCGCTGATGACGTCTCGTCTTGCCGGGTTTCGGCGTTCTGTTATGGTAGGGGCGCGCCGGGAGGGATGCTCTACGCGACGCGACGCGACGCAACTCAAGGAAGGGGAGCGCGGCACGATGACAGGGTCGGGGCGGACGGTCTTCGTTGATGTCAACCCGCTGTCCGACCGGCATCTGACCGGGATCGGGCGTTATACCGCGCGGCTGGCGCTGGCACTCGCCGCGCAAAAGGCCGGGGCGGTTCGGTTTGTTTCCCAGGATCAGGAGGTGCTCGCGCCGAGCGGACTCGACTGGTCGCAAGACCAGGACCTCGGGCGCTGGGGACGGCGGGTCTGGCGAGGGCGCCGGGTGCCGCTGGCCGGAGTCACGATCCCGACCGACAGCATGGCCGTCTTCGGATGCCTCCGCGACGAGGCCCGGCGGTTCCCGTTCGAGGTGAGCGTTCTGCACGACTTCACGACGCTCGTCGTTCCGCACACGCACGCCGAAAAAACCCGAGGGATCTTCTCGGGATTCTTTGCCAAAACCCTGCTTTCCAGCGACGCGGCGGTCGCGGTCTCGCAGTCAACCAAGGCCGATGCGCTCTGGCTCTGCGACTTCCCGGCCGATCAGGTTGTCGTGGCTCCTTCGGGACCAAGCCTTTGCGTGGACCGCCATCTTCACCCGGCGCCTGTCGCGCGAAGGCCCGAGGTCGGCCTGGTCGTATCGACGATCGAGCCGAGGAAGAACGCCTTTTTCCTGCTCGAATGGTTCCGCCAGACCGAGGCCCTGCCCGAAGGCTCGGAACTCTGGTGGGTCGGCCCGCTCGGCTGGCTGACCTCGCGACGGTCGTTGAAGCGATATCAGGCCATGAAAGGGCGTCGGGTCCGCTTCCTCGGCGTCGTCTCCGACAAGGCGCTCTGCCGGCTCTACCAGACGGCGGGCTGGTCGGCCTATCCGTCGCTTTATGAGGGCTTCGGCTTCCCCGTGCTTGACGCCTTGCGGCACGGAACGCCCGTCCTTTCCAGCTACCACAGCGCTCTTTGCGAACTCGATCACCCGGGCGTCCATTTCTTCGACCCGTATGATCCGGCGACCGTGGACGACGCCTGGCGCAGCCTCGTCACGGCGGGACCAGGGGCCATTGCCTCGCGTGCGACGCTCGACGCCCTTTACAACTGGAACTCGGTCGCCCGATCGGTCCTGAATCTCGCCGCGGCGGGGTGTCAGGAGGAAAAGGAATCAACAGGGTCCGACGTCCGGTTTCGGGGTGCGGCGTGAGAATCGGCGTCGAGATGATCGGGACGCAGTCGGCCGGGCGGTATCGGGGAATCGGCCGCTATTGCCGGAACCTCGCCGAGGCGCTTCGGGCGCTCGGCGAGGCAGCGGGTCACGATCTTGTCTTCTACGTCGTCAGCGGTCTGCCGACCGACATGATTCCCCGAGGCCCGAACGCGACGCTCCGCAACCTCAAGCCCGACCCGCACCTGCGGTACACCCTCGGCCGGCTCGTCCGCGAGAACCCCGACGGACTGGATGCCCTGCTGCTGACAAACCCGCTGGAATTGAACCCCGGCAACGACATCCCTGCCCGGCCACCCCGAGGGGCGGGAATCCCGACACTCGCCGCGATCGTTTACGACCTGATTCCACTGATCTTTCCCGAGGATTATCTGCGACGCTGGCCGGGTACTCTCTTCGCGCGGCGATACCTTTGGGGCCTGGAGCGGCTGCGGACGTATGACCGCCTTCTGGCGATCTCGGACGCGACGCGCGCTGATTTGATGAGCCGGCTGAACCTGCCGGGGGGCAAGGTGGTGACCGTCGGCACCGGCGGCGATGACCTGGCGCACCCGTTTGAGCCGATCGGCGAGGGCGATCGAACGCGTCTCGACCGGTTCGGGCTTGTGGAACCGTTTATCTTCTCGGTAGCCGCGGCCGACGCCCGAAAGAATCTGAGCGGCCTGATTGACGCCTTTGCCCTCTTGCCGGACGCGGTTCGGACAAGGCACCGGCTTGTCGTCGCCGCGGGGATGACCGCCGACGACGATTCGGCCGCCGAGTTCGTTCGACGTGCCAAGTCACGCGGCGTCGCCGAGGCGCTAATGTTCACGGGACGAATCGACGACCCGACCTTGCAGACGCTTTATCGCCGTTGCGCGGCCTTTGCCTTTCCGTCCTTGTATGAAGGGTTCGGCCTCCCCGTTCTTGAGGCGATGCGTTGCGGCGCTCCGGTCGTTTGCGGAGATCACTCGTCGCTTCCCGAGGTGGCCGGAGACGCTGCCTTGATGGTCAACGCGGCTGATCCGGCGTCGATCGCCTCGGGCCTTGCGTCGGTGCTGACCGACGAACCGCTCGCGCGTCGGCTTCGCGCCCAGGGGGCCGACCGCGCCCGGCCGTTCACCTGGAAAAGCGTCGCCGCGAAGACGCTTGAGGCGCTCGAATCCGCGCCTCGGATCGAGCTTCGGGTGGGTTCGTTTCGCAAAAAAGAGTCAAAATCGAGACCGAGGCTGGCTCTGTTTTCGCCGCTGCCGCCAAACCCGTCGGGCGTGGCGACGTATGCCGGGGCACTCGTCGAGGCGCTCGGACGTCAATACGCGGTCGACCTCTTTCACGACGACGGCGCGGCGCCCTTCGCGCGGTTCCGCGAGGGGGGCGTCGGCTGCTTTGATCACAGGCTCTTTGAACGGGTCGACCGGGCTCGGCCCTATTCGGCGATCGTCTACCAGATGGGAAATTCGCCTGCGCATCTGTTTGTTTATGACGCCTTGCTCAAAAGACCGGGAATTGTGGTCTTGCACGACGCCTCGCTCGTCTTCTTTCAATATGAACGGGCTGTCCTTCGAGGCGGCGGGCGCGACGCCTTTCGACGTGTCCTGAAAGCTAACCATTCCGACCGGATCGCCGACTGGGAACCGCTGCTCGACCGCTGGGACGAGACGCCCGCCGCGATGGCCAGGCAGATCGTCAACCTTGGCCTGGACATGAACCGGGTGGTTGTCGGCCTGGCCTCGGCGGTGATTGTCCACTCGCGCGAGGCGTTTAGAAGGCTCGGGCCGTACGCGTCGGGTAAGTCCTTCGTCGTGCCGCTCGGGGCCAATCCTCTTGAGGTGAACCGGCCGAACCGCGACCTGACGCGAGCCCGACTTGGCCTGCGAGCCGAGGCGCTGATCGTCGGCGCCTTCGGGATCGTCGATCCTTCGAAGCTCAACGCCGAGACGATGGACGCCTTCGCGGCCCTGGCCCGAGAGGTGCCGGAAGCCGTCTTGCTCGTTGTCGGTCAGGAAGCCGATGACGGTTTGACGCGAGCGCGGGCCGAGACGCTGGGAGTGGGCGATCGGGTCCGGTTCCTCGGTCGACCCGGCGACGCCGAATATCTGGCGCTATTGGCCGCGACTGATCTCGGGGTCGCCTTGCGACGACCGCCGACGCACGGCGAGACCTCCGCGGCCTTGCTGGACCTCTTGCGATCGAGCGTTCCGGCGATCGTGACCGATATCGGCTCCTTCTCCGAGTTTCCCGAGAGCGTGGTTCGCAAGGTCCGCTGGGAAGGCGACGATCAGGGAATCAAGGCTCTGACCTCCGCCTTGCTGGACCTCGCCCGAAACCGCGAGGCACGCGAGACGCTGGGACGCGCGGGATTTGATCACGTTTGCACCCATCACGCATGGCCGCGCGTTGCCGAGGGTTACGCCCGGGTCATCGACTGGAGCCAGCGCGTTCATGAGGATGCCGCGAGTCACCTGAACGGGGCGTTACGCGCCCGAGGAGCGATCTGAACGATGAGGCGGCTCAAAGAGGCAATTCGCCGACGTCTTCACGCGATCAACGCCCGCGTTCAGCATCGAATCGAGGAACTGGCGTTTCAGGCGTCGGTCCGGGCAATCAAGGAAACCCGGTGGATGGTCGATGAATCGGCGCTGAATGCGATCCGACAATCGCTCGCGGCCGAGGAGACTCGCGCGATGACGCGCGAATCGGCCCTGAGCGCGATCCACGAGGCGCTCGCGGCGTATCAGCCGCCGACCCCCTGGGCCGATGAGGTGACGCAGGTTCTTGACTCCGTCATCGCCGAACAGTTCCGGCTTCAATCTCAGGTTGAGGACCTGGAACGCCTGCTCCGCGACGCGATCGCGGGAGGGGTTGTGATGATGGAGGAATGATGGCCAATGGCCAATGACCGATGACCAATGGCCAATGACCGATGACCAATGGCCAAGAAATGATGACCAATGACCAGGAACTGAGAGTTTAAGGACTGCTCCTTTGTTTTCATGTTGGCCATTGGTCATCGGCCATTGGGCCTTCTGGAATTTAACCCTCTCAAGCGGTGCGTGGTTGCGATTGACCGATTGGCCCGGCGGGGCTAAGTTTGCGGACGAAACTGGAACGAAAGGGCTGGCGGAACGCGGCCCTGGACGACCGAGGCGAGGCGAGCCGAACATGATCGGACCCGGACACCGAGACCCACGGGCCGCGGCCCAAGACGACCGGCCGCTGGCGTTCCTGGTGAGCACGACCCCGTGCGCCCGGAGCATCCGCGATCATATGGGATCGTCGGCATACTCGTATTATTTCGTGGTCGAGGCGCTGGCGCCGGTGCTGGAGTCGTTCGGAACCTGGAAACTGATCGACCACCCGGAAAGCCGCCTGGCGTTTGCCGCGAAAAAGGCCGAGGCTCAGGGATATCGCCCGATCCATCTGGCGATCAACCCGCTTCAGGATGTTTATCTGAGCCCCGCCTTGCCAAACCTGGTCTTTCCCTTCTGGGAGTTTCCCGACCTCCCCGGCCGCGACTTCGGCTATGACACCCGGCAAAACTGGATCAGGACGAGCCGCCCCGCGGCGCTGGTGCTGGCCGCCTGCGAGTTCACCGCCGATGCCTTCCGCCGGGGCGGGATCGAGGCTCCCGTGGCCGTTGTGCCCATTCCGGTCGTTCCCGAAGCCTTTCATTTACCCGACTGGGACCCTGCGCACTCGTGGACGTTGACCTGTCGCCACGAAGTCCTCGGCCCGATTCCCGCCGAGGCTCCGGCGGGCACGGCTCCGTCAATCGATCCCGAGCCTGAGCAGCCAGCACGGTCGGTTAAGGAGCGGGCCTGGCGGGCGGCGCGGGGGGGCTTCCGAAGAGTCAGGCCGTACATGGCGGAAGAGACCGTCGGCAAGCTCGTCCGGCTCAAGCGGCGGGTCGCCAAGGCAAGCAAGATGTCCCCCGCGAAGCTGGCTTTCGTCGTGGCGCGACACGGCTATCGAGCACACGTCCGCCGTTGGCTCAGCGAGGAAGCGGTACACCGGATCACCCGGGTCAAGACGTCGGCCCTGGCTCTCGTCGGCCGCGAGCCGACGGTCGCTCCCGACCCCCCCCTCCCCTCGGGCGAACTGACGCTCGGCGGCGAGGGCCTGACCTATCTGACGGTCTTCAACCTGGGCGACCGCCGGAAGAACCACATTGAACTGATCACGGCGTTTCTCTCGGCGTTCAAGGATCGGCCGGATGTCACGCTGGTCATCAAGCTGGTGACCAACAAGCGGGTCGAGCGCTATGAGACGAACGTCTTGCGGCATGAATACCGAAGGCTGGGGATCGAGCACGAGTGTCGGCTCGTCGTGATCGTCGAGTACCTCAGCGAGGCGCAGATGGACGACCTGTTTCGGGTCGCGACCTGTTACGTCAACGCCAGTCATGCCGAGGGGGCGTGTCTTCCCTTGCTCCGCGCCCTGGCGGGGGGTCGGCCGGCGATCGCTCCCGACCACACGGCGATGGGCGACTACATGGACGAACTCGTCGGCTTCGTTCCGAGGTCCTTTCCCGAGCCGACCTACTGGCCGCACGATCCCGAACAGCGGCTCACGACCCTTCGCTACCGGCCCGTCTGGTCGGACCTCCGCGACGCCTACCTCGCCAGCGCCGATGTCGCCGAGAACGACCCCGAGCGTTACGCGGCGATGTCTCGGGCCGCGCGAGCCCGGGTTGACTCCTACGCGAGCCGAGAGTCGGCCGCCGCCGCCCTGCGTGAAGCCCTTGGCCTGATCGCCGATGGTCCCGAGGCGCCGGCGGGCTGGGCCTCCGTCTCTTCGGCGACGAGACGGGAATGATTTCTTGACTTCCAAAAAAAAGAACCGATGACCGATTCAAATGTTCAAGACAAATGATCCTTGAAATTTCCTTGGTCATCGGTCCTTGGTCATCGGTCCTTGGTCATCGGTTATTCTCTCGAATGATCATGGCCTGAATTCCAGGTTCAGCTCCAAAAAAAACTCCCGCATCCGGCCGCGAAGAGCGCCACCGGGTGCGGGAATTTTTGTCGTGATCATGATCGCAAACGCGTGTCGCGAGGCTCAGGCGAGCGAGACGGTGCCGGGAGGAACCGTGCCGCTGGTGCTCTGCTTGACCTTGCCGCCGTTGCCGAGGATCGTGAAGCCGCCGCTAGAGGTCGTCCCCGTGACGTCGAACTGCTGGGTGTAAAGCTGACTGTCGGGCGCCAGGGAGAGAGCGAAGACCAGCGGCGCGTTCTGGGAGGTCGAGGTGACCGCGGCGAGTCCTTCACCGGCGTAGATCGCCGCGGTGCCGCCGAGGGCCGTGCCGGTCTGGACGAGCGAGCCCGAGGGCTGGCCGGTCGACCCGTTGAGGTTCAGGCGGTAAACGTTCGAGTCGGTACCGACGGCGAAGATGACCGGAGCGTTGTTGACGTCGGTCGTCGAGGTCGCCGAGAGCGACTTGACCGGGCCGATCGCGTGACCGTTGCTGACGGCCGGGGTATAGCCGCGAACCCCGCTGGTGCTGCCGTCGGGGTTCAGCAGGTATTCGTAAATGTAGCTGTCTGTTCCCACGACGAAGAGGACCGGCGTGTTGTTCGTCAGATGAGAAACGAGCACCTGATTGACCGGCCCGAACGAGAGTTTTTCGAGCGGAACGGTACTGCCGTTGGTGCTGCCCTTGGGAGTGCCGTCGGGGCCGAGGAGGAGGCCATACGCCTGGCCGTCGGTTCCGGCGCAGAACATCAAGGGGTTGCCGCTGGCGTCATGGGTCAGATAAACGAGCTTGAAGGCTCCATACGCGGCCGGGCCGGTCGTGGGCGAGCCGGTCGGCTGCCCCGCGGCGTTGAACTGCTCCTCGTAAAGCGTCTGGTTGGTTCCGATGGCGAAGAGGAGCGGGTTGCCGTTGGCGTCGGTCCCCGCGGAAATCGAGGCGATGGCCACGGGGAAGGAGACGTTGATCGTCGAGCTGATGACGCCTCGCGAATTGATCGTTTTGGCGATGACCGAGTTGCCGGAGATCGCGAAGACCTCAAAGCTGAGCGAGGCGGGACCGAACCGGGTCGCCGAGACGTACGAGACGTTGGTCAGGCCGGTGGCGATGAAGGTGCCGGTCGGCCGTTCGGTGGCGGGGTCGAAGCTCTGGTAGTACACCTGGCTGTCGGTGCCGATGACGAAGGGAACCGATGGGGCGACGGTGAACTGGGGCTCATAGGCGCCAATCGACGGATTGGTGTTGCCTCCTGACGGGCGGTTGAAGGCCCGGCCGTCCTGGCTATTCATGTAGGGAGTCGCCAGCGCGATGCCAGTGCCGATGGCGGGGCTCTTGTTAGAAAGGGCCTCGGTGAGAATGGCCTGGCGATAATTGTTGTTGTTGAGCGGCGGGTTCACCCCGGCGAGGCCGCCGCCGTTATCGGTGAGCGGGCCAAGGATCGGGTTGGCCGTGAGGGTTGACGAGTTGAACCCGGTGTTGCCGTTGTTCAGAGTGCCGACGAGGTTGCCCTTCAGGTCGGTGACCGACGAGCCATTGAGCGTGGCGACGTCTGGTCCGGTCGAACCGGCCGTGTTGCCGTAGAGGATCGTATCAAGGACGGAGAGGGGGCCAGAGCCGGACGTTCCCAGCAGGGCGACGCCGCCGCCGGCCTGGGTCGACGTGTTGGCGTTGATCGTGTCGTTGACGAGGGTCAGGTCGCCGGGGCCGGCGTCGATGATCGCGCCGCCGTTGCCGGTGGCGGTGTTCTGGGTGAACGTGCTGTTGAAGATCGACGAGCCGTTGCCGTTGGTATTGACCAGCGTGCCGGCGAAGTAGAGCGCTCCACCCGAGCCGGGGACCGAGTTCGGACTGTTCGCGCCGAGTGCCGCGCCCGACTGGTTCCCGGTGAACGTGACACGGCTGATCGCGATGCCTCGACCCGAGGAGAGGATGGCGCCACCGCCTCCGGCGGCCTTGTCGTTTTCAAACTCGGAGTCAAAGATGTTGACGTAGCCGGTCGCGTGGTTCAGGGCGCCGCCGTTGCCGGTGTTGGCGATGACCGGGCTTGACCCGCTGAAGGCCGAGTTGTTGGTGAAGAGGGTGTTGCGGAACTCGGCGAGGATGCCGTTGGCGGTGTTCGTCGGGTTGGTCATGTCCACGGCGCCGCCGTTGCCGCCCGAGCCGTTGCCGAGCGCGCGGTTGCCGTCAAAGGTGGCGTACTGAACTTCGAGAAGGCTCGAACCGGGGTCTTCAACGCCGCCGCCGCTGCGCGCGGAGTTGTTCTGAACGAGCACGTTGGTCAGCGTGGTGCTGGCGCCGGGCGCCGAACTTCCCGAGCCGGGCGTTCCGGTGTAGACGCCACCGCCGTCGAGCGTGGCGACGTTGGTGAGGATCTGCGTGTTGGTGATCACCAGGGCGCCGTTGACCACGTTGACGAGGGCGATGCCTCCGCCGTTGGCCCCGGCCTGGTTGCTCAAAAGGGTGTCCGAGTCAAGATAAATGGCCACGGCCCCCTGGGCGCGGATGCCGCCACCACTGCCGGCGACCGGATCAGACGATTTGGCGTTCCCGTTCTGGATCGTCACGCCCTGAATGGTGACGTCGAAGCCAGTCGTCGTCGCCGCGGGATTGATGTCGAAGACGCGGTCGGTCTGGCCGCCGTCAATCGCGACCCCGGCGCCACTGGTATTCTTGATGACCAGGTTGTCGCCGGTTGACTGGATCGCCAGCGCCCCGTTTGTCAGCGAATACGTTCCCGAGACGGTCAGGTCGATCTCGTTGCCGCCCGCCTGGCTGTTCGCCTGCTGAATCGCGGATCGAAGCGTTCCGGGGCTCAGGGTGTCGGCCAGGCTGGTCACCGCGATCGGCGAATTGGTCATCACCAGGCGGTCTTCCAGAAGGTCAAGGGTGGGGCGGAGCCCGCGTCTTGACTTGGTCGCGACGACTCGACGTGACCGGAAGAGTCTGCCCAACAGGGGGCGATCGTTCTGACTGCTCATCGAAGTGGTTCCTGGGTGCGTTCCACGATCCCGCCACGCCCGGTCGGTCGATCCCCAATAAAAAGGGACCGGTCTCCGGCCCGCGCGGCGGACCAAATACCTTGCCAGTGGCACGAATGCGCCAAAAAAAAGGCGCGCTGATCTGTCGGTTCGAGGGACTGTCTGTCGGGCCGGTGCGCACGACCTGTCGAGCCGCCGGCCCTCGGAGACCTCAAGGCCCGTCCCACCCACCCGAGGCAGGCGGACGGGCCGATACCTCCGGCCGGTTGCCCTTCAGCACCTTCCGGCCGGCGGTCACTTCGGAATTATCTCACGAACGATCCAACGGTTACAATGGGAGCACTCTCCTCCCCGCCTGAACTGATGCCAAATCGCACCCGCGATCCGATCGTGTGCGAAAATATCATCTTATGACGATCGAACCCTCTCGCCGTGACGGGCATAGTCCCCCCACTGGCGATCAATGGGCCGCTTTGAGACCATAGGACCGTTTTCCAGAGAGGTCGTGAGGAATTGCCAGCCGAAGCAGACGTCGAGGGATGCATGACGACAAGGAGGTTCGGAACAAGGGCGTTGCGGTGCGTCGTCCTGGTCTTCGGCCTCGCGGCGTCGGGACGGGCCGACGAGGCGGGCGTCATCGCCTCAATGGATGACCTCCCCTTTCAGCCTCCAAAGGCCAGGGGAACCGCGGAAGGCGTCGCCGGCAAGGTTGGCAAGGCGGAACGCCTTCGATTTGAAGGCGGCTCGGTCAGTACCTTCTTCACCAGCAAGATCCACGGTCAGCCCGATTGGAACAGCGCCGCCGGATTCTCCTTCTGGATCAAAAAGGCCGGAACCGAGGCCGACGGCTTCGGCGGCCTGCAACTCATCTTCGACGACGATTACGCGGTCCGCTATGACCTTTGCTTTCCCGTCAAGGGAGACGGCTGGTCGAAGATCAACGTCGCCTGGAGCGACCTGATTCCCGCGCTTCCCGGCCCCAGAGCCAGACCGCTCGGAAACAACGACGCCAGGAATAACCTTCCCTCGAAGGTCTCGGCCTTCTGGTTCGGCAAGTGGTGGTACTGGCAAGACTATCCGGCCATCGCCTTTGACGTCGACGAGATCCGCCTCGAACCCTCGATCGCGCGCGACCTCTCGGACCATCAGCCCGACAGTCCGCCCCTCGCCCGGCTGCTCGCTCGGCTCAAGGCCCGGCAGCCGGTCACCATCGTGACGATGGGCGACTCGCTGACCGACAAACACCACTGGTCCAACCGCGAGGTCGCCTGGGTCGACCTGCTCAGGGAACAACTCAAATCCGACTTCGGCTCCAACGTGACGATCATCAACCCGGCGATCGGCGGCACGCAACTGCGTCAGAACCTTGTCCTACTTCCGCGCTGGCTTGCACAGGCCCCAGAACCCGACCTCGTGACCATCTTCTTCGGCGGCAACGACTGGGATTCCGGGATGCGTGGCGTCGAGTTTCAAGCGGCCTGCACCGACGCTGTCAACCGCATCCGACGAGCGACGAACGGAAAAGCCGACGTCCTGCTCATGACCACGAACCCGACCACCCTTCGCTGGACCGAGCTGGGCGAACTCGCCGGGGCCTGTCGCGCCTCGGCCCGAGACACCAACGCCGGACTCGCCGACACCGAGACCGCCTTTCACCTCGCCGGCAAGGACGACCGCGACCGGCTCTATGGGGACGATCGAGTCCACCTCAGCCGGGCCGGTCATCAGGTCGTCGCCGAGACCGTCTTGAAGGCAATCCTCGCCTCGGGTCGTTGACGCCCGAAACGTCTCGATCAACCATCGACCACTGATCGAAAACGGATGGGAAAGCCCTTCCGAGGTCCAAACGCCGCGGCGACGTCCAGGGTCGTCAACTCTCCGCAAGGAACCTCCGCAAAATCGCCGCAAGCCGGGTCATCGTCAGAATCCAGAACACGCGACGGGGTAAGTCATGGAGTTTGCCCCGCGTCGTTTGACTCAGGCTGGATCACCCAGTATCTTTCACCTCGCCAGCACTCCCAAAGCCCGCACATTGACAACAACGATGGGAGCCCCGATACCACTCACTCTCCTGAGGGCTTGACGGCTTCCACCGACTAAGGGTTAGCCCTGTCCGCTTGGACAGATGACGTCGACTCCAAGGTTTGCGAAGGACTCGACCAGCGCCGCGAGGTGCTGGCTTGGATTCTCCGCTGCGCCGGCGAACGCACGGTGGAAGCTCCATCGGGATTTCGGGTTTCGGATCAGAGGTGCGGGGCATCGTCTTCGAAGTGGCGGACAATGTCCCTCGGGATCGGGTGGATAGTTCACCAAGAGCGGTTCAAATCAAGCGAGGAATTCACATGAGCAAGTTTCGCCGGTCGTTCTTCATGGTTGCCTCCCTGAGCGCCTTGATCTTCGCCCTGGGCAACGGGACCGCCTCGGCGGGCCATCACGGTTCGAGCGGCTCGAGTGGTTCGAGCGGGTCAACCGGCAAGCACGGTGGCTTTTTCAAGAAGCACCACGGTTCGAGCGGTTCGAGCGGTTCAACCGGCAAGCATGGCGGCTTCTTCAAGAAGCACCACCACGCCTCCAGCGGCTCGCACGGCTCCAGCGGCGTCTGATGAGCCTGCCGGGTCCGCGCGGCCACGCTACGCGACTCCACAGGATGGGTCTGAACCTGCCCGAATGACGACGACGAAACACCCGGCCGAAGGCGGATGGAACCGTCTTCCGCCGGGCTTATTCTTTCCCGCGCACGTTCACCAGCGAAGTGGATGAGAATCAACCGCGTTTGATGACCGATGACCAGTACGTGATCCCTTGGGTAAATCAAAGTTTTTGATAGCTCACCGGTCAAAACGGTCTCAGGCAAGGATGCGATTCACGTCCGTTCCCAAAGACGGATCTTACACACGTGAGCGAAACGACCCCGGATGACGCATTGACCCCGGAACCAGCCTTGAAAGGCCGGTGGGCCGGGCGTCGACTCTTGCGCTGGGCGGTTAACGCCTGGCTGGTGTTTCACCTGGCGGCAATCGCCGTCGCTCCGGCGTCGGTCAGCCCGTCATCGGACCTCGTGGGGTCGGCCTGGGAACTCTTCGAGCCGTACCTCGACGTCTTATATTTGAATCACGGCTATCACTTCTTCGCGCCCGAACCGGCCGGCAGCGCGCTTCTGGCCTTTACCGCCGAACGCGCGGATGGATCGGTCTTTCGAGGCCGGATTCCCAGCAGGGCGACCGCGCCAAGGTTGCTCTATCACCGCTATTTCATGCTCACCGAGCATCAAAGCGGCGAGGAGGAAGAGGTTCAGGGTCCTTGCCGCGAATCGTATGCGCGGCACATCGGCCACAAGTTCCACGCCAGGAAAGTGACCCTCACGGAGGTCACCCACAACCTGCCGACAATGGAGCGATTCCGCGACGGGGGCCGCCTGGACGACCCGGAGAGCTTCGAGTTCGAACCGTTGGGGGTCTACCAATGCGACGGATATTGAACCCGGTCGTCGCCTACCTCGAGGACTCGCGACGCGCCCTGGCCGAAAGCTGGGACGCCTTCTGGTTCCGGCCCGCCGACCCGACCTTGCTCGGCCTGATCCGGATCATGGCCGGCCTGATGCTCGTCTACACGCACGCCGTCTGGGGCCTCGTGCTTGATGACTTCTTCGGCCCCAAGGCCTGGCTCAGCCCCAAGTTCGTCCGCTTCTTGCAGGCCGACCGCTACACCTATTCCTTCTGGTGGGTCGTCCCCAACGGCTGGCAGTGGGTTGCCTTTGGCCTCTCAATGGTCGCCCTGGTGATGTTCACCGTCGGCCTCTGGACCCGTCTGACGTCTGTCCTCGCGCTGATCGTCACGATCTCCTTCGCGCACCGGGCGCCCTTGGCGATGTTCGGACTCGATCAGATCAACGCCGTCCTCGCGCTCTATCTGGCGATCGGACCGAGCGGCCAGGCGCTTTCGGTTGACCGCTGGCTCGCCCGACGTCGAGGCATCCCGGCCCCTGCCCCTTCGGCCTCGGCGAACCTGGCGATCCGCCTGATCAACGTCCACATGTGCCTGATCTACTTCTGCGCAGGGACGTCCAAACTTCAGGGCGAAGCCTGGTGGGATGGCGGTGCCATGTGGCTCGCTCTCTCGAACCTGGAATACCAGTCAACCGACATGACCTGGCTGGTCTGGCACCCCTGGCTTCTCAACCTGGCCACGCACGTCTGCGTGCTCTGGGAAATCTCCTTCGCGGCGTTGATCTGGCAACCGAAACTTCGCCCGCTCGTCCTGACGATCTCCGTCTTTCTTCACGTCGGCATCGGTGCCTTTCTCGGAATGTGGACGTTCGGCCTGATCATGCTTGTCGGCTGTGCCTCCTTCCTTCCGACTGAAGAGGTGGGCCGGTTCTTCGCAAACCTCAGCTCCCGGAATTCCGAGCCGCCAACCGAGCAATCCGAAAAACCAGGTCGGGAAGCCGCCAGACTTGGCGTCGCCCGGCGCGCAAAACGGTTCGAGACGCAGGGAGAGACCGTTTCGAACTTCAAGGCGGGTCGTTGACGGCCCAGACGCGGCTTGAGGGGACGCATTCTCGCTCGAACAAATCTCAAGAAACCTCTTGACCGGGAACGGGGTCACTGATACCATGCAATCATGGTGTTACCCAAGTGGCCCCGGAACCCGTGCTCATGACTTGCCACAAACTCTTGCTGGTCCATCCCGACCCGCTGGGTGCGGCGATGCTCTGCTCGATGATCCGACCCCTGGGCCTCTCGCTTGACGAGGCCGAGAACGAGCGGACCGCGGCGCGTCGCCTGGATCAAGGGCCCGCCCTTCTTCTGGCGGCCGTGAACCCGTCGGACCCGGACGCCTTTGAGCTTCTCGTCTATTCCAGGCGGAAGCACCCGGAAATCCCCGTCGTCCTTCTCTTTCCGACGGCGGACCCGAACCGTTCGGCCGAGGCGCTCCGGCTCGGCGCCTCGGCGGTGATGAAGTTCCCCTGTCCTCCCGCGGAACTGCGGACGACCGTCGCCTTCGCCCTCCGCGAGACGCCGCCGACACCTGAACCCTCCCGGGTTGCCGACCGAACGACGCAGCCCGAGGCAGTCGCGGGTGTGGTGGGTTCGACCTCGACCTCGGCCTCGACCCGCCGTGCGAAGCGCTCAAAGTTGGCCGCGCGGTCGACGGGTCGGCCCAACTCGCGCTGGGACGACGAGCCGGGCGACGTCCGCAACCTGGCGCGTCGATCGTCCTCGGGCCTTCTCCCGCTCAAGAAGGCGCTTGAAGGCCCCGAGCGGCGGATTCTGCTCGAAGCGCTTTCGGCAACGGGCTGGAATCGCCGCGAAGCGTCGAAGATCCTCCAGATCAACCGCACGACGCTCTACAAGAAGCTCAAGAAATACGGCCTTCTCGACGCCGGTCAGCAGGATGACTGACCGTCCTACGCCGAGACCTTACAGCACTTACTTACGGCCAAGTTCCTTGTCCCACTGATCGTCGACGGCCTTTTTCTTGGCTGGATACTCGATCACGACGAGTTCCTTGGTGTCGGGGTTGTAGCCGTACTCCTGATAATACGGGAGCATCGGCAGCCAGAGGCCATCGGGCTGGCCCTTCTTGATGATGACGTCCATGAACTCTTCATACGTCTTGGGCTTCTCGCCGTTGCTGGCCTCGTAGAGGTCCATCGTGTGTTGGACGGCCATCTTGGCGAGGTTGGCGACGCTCGTCCGATAGGCATCGGCCTGCACGGTGATGTAGTCGGTCGAATGGATCTTGCCGTCGGTAACCTGGCCCCCTTTCTCAAGCTCTGGCTTGAGGTTGCGGACCTCCTGCGTCTTCTTGTTGATCGTCTCGCGGGTATTCGACGACATCCGTTTCGGCTTCCCGGTGTCGCAGCCCGCAACGATCGCGATCAAGGCGATCGAGACGGCGAGGGCAAGCCTGGGGCGCTCTTGGTTTCGCATGGGTGCGTCTCTCTTTTCGACTTCAGATGTGATCCATGACGATCGAACATAAAGAAGATCGTGAGAATGGCCAGGATTTTCTGGTTCGGTCATCGATCTTCGAACATTGACGGGACGTCATCCTCGTGGAGCCCCTGAGTATCGCGCAGGGGGGCTCGGAGGGCAAGGGGCGCGGTCGTTGAAGACCTCGCCGACGGCTGATAAATCTCTCGATTGGTTTTGAATCCCGGACCGGTTCAGGCGAATAGATTCAGACCGATCGGCCCTTTGGGCGTCCGTTGGGACGCGAGCCTCGGTAAAGATGGGCCGGATTTGACTGGGTAACCCCTGATGACCGAGTTCACGAAGCTCAAGATCAGCTATGCGTTGGCGCTTCTGGGGACCCTCTTCGCCTTGCACCCGTTTCTCGACCGATTCGCGGATCGAGGGTTCGTTTACCTCGGTTACGACCTCAAGGTCTTTTATGCGTATGCGCTGACGTCGGGGCTTTTGAGCCTCTGCGTGTATCTGTACGCGGTCACGCTGATGAGCGACCGGCCGCATTCCTGGTGCGAGCGGACGGGAAACTCCACCTATGCCCTGGCCATCCTGGTGGTTCCGGTTTACGCGGGGCTCTTCCTTTCGGCCAGGCTGGCGGATCGGGTCGCGGTCTCGCACGTGGCCTGGGCGGCGCCCGTTGTCGCGGTCGGCCTGGGCCTTGGCTGGGTCGGGTTCTCGCAACTGGTCGCCTGGCGAATTCGAAGAAGCCTCGGCGATCAGGACCGCCTCTCCAGGATGACGCAACTGGCGAGGCAAGAGGTTGACTCGCTGACAAGGGCGGGCGAACTCTTCGCGACCGATCATTATGACCTGAGCCTCGTGGAAGCCTGGCGGGCGCTTGAGGCACGACTCAGACAGGTGCTTTTAAGCCGTCGAATCGTGTGTCGGGCCGACGATCCGCACGCGGTCATTCACGTCGCGACTCGAAAAGGCATTCTCAAGGAACCGACGCTCAGCGTCGTCTCGGAACTGAAGCGGCACTGGAACGTCGCGGTGAGTACCGAACCTTTGACCCGCGACGCGGCGATCGAGTCCCTGAGCGCCGTGCGGCATATCCTCTCGGTGATCCCCGTGAAGGTTCACGCGACGCCGCCCCAAACTCCTCTCGCCGCGCCCCGCGACGACCCGGGACGTGCCCGCGTCGTCGTGGCCTGACGTTCGGAAAGCAAGCCCTTGCCAATATCAGGCGATTTCGCGCGGGTCTTGATTCTGGCGGTCCGATGTGTGTACACTGAGGTGTCGGGGTTATAGTCGACCTTTCTCTGCGGAACAGAGCAAGATCGTCCCCTGCCCCGCCTGTTTGCCATTGATGAGCTAGTCAGGCAGATAAGCATCCCCCCAGCGGAACCTCGACGTCCCGGTCGTGCGCCTCTTGAGTTGGGTGCGGGACGCTCCCCCTCGGGGTGATTGGATCTCCATGACTGTCAACCGATCGGGCTCGGCGTGAACGCGTCGGGTTGAGGTTGATTCCACGCCTCGACAGTTTCCGTCGGTTTTGAGCAAGTCCGCACGCAAAGTGACCCAGGGGGAAGACTTACATGAAGTCTGGTCCACTCTGTCTGGTCTGCCAGCGGCTCCGCCCGGCGCGGTCGGGGCGGTTAACCTGCATGGCCTTTCCCAACGGCATTCCCGCCGAGATGCTTGACGGCCGGACCGACCATCGACAACCCCACCCCGATGATCAGGGCATCCGGTTCGAACCCGATTGGTCGGCCCCTCGGGCGATTCTCGCTCGCCTGGGTGTCTCGCAGGTCGGGTGATCGTGGCCTTTTTTTTATCCAATCTTTGGAATGGATCATCGAATCTCAGTTTGTAATTTTGCGTGACGGCCGGAACGGTTCGGGCGTGTCTTGAAACGGAGATCATGGTATCCTCGCCGGGTCAGGTCGTTTCCGTTGGTTCGCGGTCAGGATGGATGACCGCCAGGGCGAAAGGACGGCCTTTAATGGCGAGCTTGCGGACCTGGATCATTGCCGCCGCCCTCTCGCTTCTGGGATTACAAGCGATCGGCGCGGAGGCGTTCGTTGATGTCTTTCGCGAGACGACCGAGGGGTCGTTTCGAATTCCCGGGCGGGTAGAACGGCGCGCACGCGACTTCCGCTATGTCTTCGTCGGCGGCTTCGCCAGCGAAGGGGTGCTCGGTTACTTCGCGCAGTCAAGGCATGAGCTAAGGCTCGCGGGCGTTCCGACGGGGTCAATCCACACCATCTTTCCAAGCTCACACCTCTCGGCCGACGCCAACGGTGAGACGGTTCGCGCTGATTTTTTAAGGTTTGCCGCGAGTGGGCCAGAGCCGCTGGTCATCATCGGCCATAGCCGGGGGGCCTGCGATACCCTCGCCTTCGCGCTCAACAATGAAGCCTTTGTCCGCGACCGAGTCCGCGCCATTTTTCTCGTGCAAGGGGCATTCGGCGGCACGGGCGCCGCGGATTACATGATGGGCGAGGGGTCGTTGATGGACCACCGGATGCCCTGGCGGCTCAGGCTGCTGGCCTATGCCGTTGGCCGGTTTGAGCGATTCATGCTCCATCGAGGCAAGCACGGAGGGCTCGCCGGCCTGACCCGCTCCGGCTCGAAACAGTACTGGGCGCAGGCCCTGGCCACGCACGCCGGGGCCATCGGTATCGTCGGGCCGAAGACCTTTTATGTGACGAGCCATATCGATCCTTCGCGGCTCGGTCCGTTCCACCGGGCGATCGGCGTCTATCTTCATACCTATTACGGGCCGAACGACGGCATGGTCGCCCTCCGCGATCAGACCTTGCCCGGCCTGGGAACCTGCCTGGCCGTGCTCGACGCCGGTCATACCGACCTGACGCACCGGTTCCCCTCAACCCTCGCCCCGAGACGCTATCGCCGGGCCTTGATTCAGAGCATTCTCATGACCGTCGCCGACGATCACGACAGTCTGGACGCCGGAGTGACCGTCAAGCGGATTCGGCGAAGAGGACATTGATGCGTTGGCGTCGACGTTAAGTCCGCGCGAAGTCTTGCCCCTGGTGCTAGAATCTGGTAGGACAAGTATTGCATCGCGCCGCCCGAGCCTTGCCCTGCCTCGATCGACTCGCCGATAAACACGCCGCCGACCTGGTGGACCCGCCGATGAAACCCCCGGTAATGCCCAATAATTTGACGCGAATCTGTCTACCTGCCGCGCTCGTTCTGTCTCTTCTTGGGTGGCTCGGCACGTCGGCAAGGGCCGATGGTCCCGAGACCGAGCGGACCGGATCGAAGATTTACAAGGAAACCTGCGCCTCTTGCCACGGATCGGCCGGCGAGGGGAGCGAAGAGGTTCCCAGACCGCTCGCCGGAGACAGGTCGGTCAAGCAGCTCGTGACCCTGATCTCCAACACCATGCCCGAAGACGAGCCGGGAACCTGTACCGGCGCCGATGCCGAAAAGGTCGCCGCGTTCATCTTCGACACCTTCTATTCGAAGGAAGCCCGCGAGCGGAACAAGCCGCCGCGAGTTGAACTCGCCCGGCTCACCGTCCGCCAGTATCGCAACGCCGTCGCCGACCTGATCGGCGCCTATCGGGGCGAAGGAACCTGGGACGACTCGCGCGGCCTTCGTGGCGAGTATTTCAAATCAAGGCGGCTTCAGGATTCGGAGCGAGTCATCGACCGGGTCGATCCGGGTATCAAGTTTGATTTCGGCGAGGAGAGCCCTGAGCCGGGCAAGATGGACGCCCGGCAATTCTCGGTGCGGTGGCAAGGCTCGGTCCTGCCGCCGGAGTCGGGCGAGATTGAGTTCGTCGTCCGAACGGATCAGTCGATGCGGCTCTGGGTGAACGACATGCGCAAGCCGCTCATCGACGCCACGGTGACCTCGGGAACCGAGACCGAACACCGCGAAACCATTCGCCTGCTCGGCGGCCGGATGGTGCCGATCCGCCTGGAATTCTCAAAGGCCAAGCAAGGGGTCGACGACTCGAAGAAGGGCAAACAGCCGAAACCCGTCAAATCGTCAATCTCACTCGAATGGAAACTCCCACACCGCCCCGTGGAAATCATCCCGGCGTCTTGCCTATCTACAAAATGGTCGCCCGAGTCGTTCGTCGTCGGGGCGCCCTTTCCGCCCGACGATCGGAGCGTCGGCTATGAGCGTGGTACATCCATCTCGAAAGCCTGGGACCAGGCGACAACCGATGGCGCCTTTGAAACGGCCGACTACATCGCCGCCCACCTCAAGGAACTCGTCGGCCACAAGGACAAAGAGCCCGACCGCGCGGGCTGGCTTCGCGCCTTCTGCCTCCGCTTCGCCGAACTCGCCTTTCGAAGGCCGCTCGACGACGATCTCAAACAGCGCTACATCGCTGGCCAGTTCGACGAGGCCGGCGACCCCGACGTCGCGGTCAAGCGGGTCGTTCTCCTCGTCTTGAAATCGCCCCGTTTCCTCTTCCGCGAGACCGGGAATGACCCGTACGACGTCGCCTCACGACTCTCGTTCGGGCTCTGGGACTCCCTGCCCGATAAAACTTTGCTCGATGCCGCCGCCGGTGCCCGTTTGGGTTCGCGTGAGCAAATTCATGCGCAGGCCGAACGCATGGTGACGAACCAGCGGACTAAAGCGAAGGTTCGGGCCTTCTTCCAGCAATGGCTTCGGGTCGAGAACACGCCGGACCTTGCCAAGGATGCGGCGGCCTATCCGGGGTTTGACGAGGCTGTCGCGTCGGACTTGCGGACCTCGCTCGACCTCTTCCTTGATGATCTCGTCTGGGGTAACGACCCGGATTTTCGTCGGCTTTTTCTGGCGGAGGATATCTATCTGAACGGTAGACTTTCCCGATTTTATGGCGGTGATCTGCCCGCCGATGCCCCCTTTCAGAAGGTCTCGACCGGGTCGGGCGAACGCGCGGGAGTCTTGACGCATCCGTATCTGATGGCGACCTTTGCGTATACGGGCACAAGCTCGCCGATCCATCGCGGAGTCTTTCTGGCGCGGAGTGTTCTGGGACGCTCGCTGCGACCGCCGCCCATGGCCTTCGCGCCGCTGGCACCGGAACTGCACGCAAGTCTGACGACCCGGGAGCGCGTGACACTCCAGACGAGCCCCGACGCCTGCATCGGCTGTCATGGTATGATCAACCCACTTGGGTTTGGTCTCGAACATTATGACGCCGTCGGTCGTTATCGAGGTGAAGAGAAGGGGAAGCCGGTCGACGCTTCCGGTTCGTATGAGACAACAACCGGGAATCGTCTGACGTTCAAAGGAGCCCGCGAACTGGCCGCGACTCTTGCGGCGAGTGACGAGGCGCACAAGGCTTTTGTCGACCAGCTTTTCCAATATCTGGTCAAACAGCCGGTCCGGGCGTTCGGGCCAAAGGCCGAGTCGGATCTGCGGAACTCGTTCACGAGCCAGGGGTTCAATATCAGGAAGCTGATCGTGGAGATTGTCACCACCTCGGCGCTGCCGGTGGCCGGAACCGGGCAATAACTCCTTCCACGATCGCGGCCTTGCCGAAGATTTTCGCGGTGCCAATGACTCCCTTGGCTTTTTTTGTCTGTCTGACTGACTGAAGGAGAGAACACCGTGGCCCAGAATCGAACCAGGCGGGAATTTCTCAGAGATCTGGGCCTCGGCGCGGCGGCCTTTCCGTTCATCCTGAACCTGCCGAGCCTCGGCTTCGCCAACCAGCAGACGAGGAAGAAGCGGCTGGTTGTGATGTTTAGCCCGAACGGGATTGTTCCCAAAACTTTCTGGCCGGACAACGCGGGCCCTCTCGAATCGTTCAAGGAGAGTCTCACGCCGCTGGAGCCTTTTCGCGAGAAGACCCTGATGCTGCATGGGGTCTGCGACAAGGTGCGCGGCGACGGCGATAACCACATGCGAGGCATGGGTTGTCTCCTTACTGGCGTTGAGCTTTTTCCAGGCAACATCCAGGGGGGGTCGGACACTCCCGCCGGCTGGGCGAAGGGGCGTTCGGTCGATCAGGAGATCAAGAACCGGCTTCAGGCCGATTCGGCGACCCGGACACGTTACGGCTCGCTCGAATTTGGCGTCTTGGTTCCCGAAAGAGCCGACACCTGGACCCGAATGGTCTACGCCGGGCCGAACAAGCCGCTGGCGCCGATCGATGACCCGTACCAGATGTTTTCCAAACTCTATGGGCGAACCAAGGATCAGGCCAACCTGCGGAGTGTGCTCGACGACCTGACCGAAGATCTCAAAAAGGTCGGTTCAAAGGTCAGCGCCGAGGATCGCCAGATTCTCGAAGAGCACGCGACGTTCGTTCGCGAGATGGAGCAAGAGCTTAAAGAGGCCAGCGCTCAGGCGAGCGACCCTGGCCACGCCGTCCCCGAGCTTGAGCCGGGGGTCAGGCAAGACAATGACCAGATGCCCCGGATCAGCCGGATGCAGATCGACCTTATGGTCAATGCCTTCGCGGGTGACTTCGCTCGGGTCGCCACCCTTCAATACACGAACTCGGTCGGAGGCGCCCGGATGCGCTGGATCGGGGTCGACGAGGGGCACCATGAACTCTCGCACCACGACGACGGCAAGCAAAAGTCGCAGGAAAGCCTGACGAAGATCAACCACTGGTACTGCGAACAGCTTGCCTATCTCGCGAAGCGCCTTGCGGAGACGCCCGAGCCCGGCGGCGGCGGGAGTCTGCTCGACAATACCCTGATCGTCTGGACCAATGAACTGGGCAAGGGGAACTCGCACACGCTTGACGACATCCCCTTCGTGCTTGTCGGCAACGGACTCGACTTCAAGATGGGCCGTTCGCTCCGCTATCCCAAGTTGCCGCACAACCGGCTCCTGATGGCCCTGGCCGAGGGAATGGGGCATCACCTCGACACCTTCGGCAATCCCAACTTCTGCGGCGGTGGGAACTTGCCCGATTTGACCTGACCTGACTTGCGCGAAGGGTTTTGGAAATCCAGAGGGCCTCGGATTGTCCGTCGATGGCGACGTTGACGATCGAGGCCGCCGGATTGGATGTCTGGCCTTTGTGTCTAAAATTGGGTGGGGCCTTTGCAAAAGGCATGATGACTCACTTGTCATCATGGTGAGCCTTGCCCTATGATGCGATCGGCCACAGGCAGGAGAGACCGCGATCGGCGTTGATCTTCGGTCGTCTCGATCCTTGACCTTCCGGAGTGACTGCGCGGTCGGCACGCTCCCTCGGATCAGCGTGCCGGACATCGATAGGCGACGGGAGTCAGTAGCCCGCCACCCCTCGGTTGATGGACGCGCTCCCGGTCCGCGAGTCCAGCGAGCGAGTCCAGTGATTTCACACGCGACGTCGTCTCAATTGGGTCCGTCGGCGGGAGGAGGCGGCGGCGATCCGGCCGACGTCCTGGCTCATCTTAATGAGGCGATCGAGCACGCCGCGCACGTCTTGCCAGCGCAGGGGCCGATTACCGTCTTCATCCATCACAACACGCTCCACGGATTCGAAGACCTCCCCTTTCACGAGGCCGTCCAGAAGGCGGCCCGCGTCTTTGGCTGTCAGCCGTATCTGACCGAGGAACGCTACCGAGACGCTCTGGGGCGGGGGCGAATCCGGTTCGACAGCCTTCGCGATGTCCTGGAACAAGACCTCGGCGAACGCGCCGGGGACCAGGTGCCCTGCTTCGGATCGAGGCTCGGCCTTCGCCTGGAAATGCTTCAATATCCCCTCTGGACCGGTCCGACGGCGGAACTCGTCTGGTACGTCGCCGAGACAAACGCGTTGCGCCGGGTCCGTCGCGAGGCGTCGTCGGCGCTTCGCGCTCGGATGATCGCCGAGACCCGGCGCTGGGTGATGCGCGACCTGCGCGGTTGGGCCGATCCGATCCCGAACCCAGACCCGAAAGCCAAAGGTCGCGGAGCACGGACCGGCTCCGACAGCCTCGACGACTTGCTCGACCGCGCCGGCGGGTCCACCATCGAGACCTGGACCGAAGACGCCTGGGAAAATTTCACGCTCCAGGCTCTTTGGCGGGTCTGCTGCGATGGGGTCCGCGACCTCCCTCCGTTCACTCCGCCGCCGCCGCCACAGGTCAGGCATCGCGACCTCCTGCTTGAAGCGACCGGCGAAGACACCGATGCACTCGTGAACGAGCTTTTGATCGGCTTTTGCGCGGCCTTTCTCGATCAAGGGATGGCCGACTGGCCAATGCCGCGCCGCGACGAGGGCTTTTACCGGGCCTTTTGCTCGCTCTATCGCCCGTCGGTCGGTTCGCCCGCGCGCTGGATGAAGGGTCTCGACCACGAACTGGCGAGGCTCGAAGACGACCGGATCGCCCCCTTGCAGTCGATTCGCGAGTCGCTCGACGCTCTGGGAGTCGCGCGGTCGGAATGGGTTCCTTTTCTTTCAGCGACCTTTCTGGCTCTTCGAGGCTGGGGAGGCATGGTTCGTCAGGTCGAGCTGCGCGGCGACCGGGCCGTCCGGCCGGTTCCGGCGGGAAGCCTCATTGAGTTCCTGGCGATCCGCCTGCTGCTGGATCGATTCGCCCTGGCGCACACGGTGCGAACAAAGCTTCGGATCAAGACGCCCGTCCGCGAGTTCTGGGCCCTGGCGAGGGGCCAGTTTGACGCGACCTGGCCGCCGACCGACGAACAGCGAGCCTTTCTCGTCTTTCAACTGGCGCAGGTCCGTGGGCTCGCGCCGGACGTCCTGCACAGGATGAGCAAGGCCCAGTGGTCGACCCTGCTGGCGGAGATTGAGGCGTTCGGGCCGCTGGAGCGGCGGCGGATCTTTCACATCGCCTATGAAGATCGGTTCACCTCGCAGACGCTTGATGCCGTGGCGATTCATGCGAGAAAACCGGCCGGGCGGGTGGTCTCTCCAAGGTTTCAGGTCTGTTGCTGCATCGACGAGCGCGAAGAGTCGTTCCGCCGCCATCTGGAAGAGCTTGAGCCGAGGATTGAGACCTTCGGCGCCGCGGGTTTTTACAGCGTGGCGATGTACTATCGCGGGGCGGCCGATGCCCACTTCACGCCGCTCTGCCCGGTCGTGATCCGGCCGAGACACTGGGTCATTGAGGAGGTCGACGACGGCCTCGGCGAGGTTCACCGCCGAAGGGCCAGAACGAGGCGGGCGCTGGGAACGGCCTCGCATCGCTTCCACGTCGGCTCTCGAAAATTCGCGGTCGGCGCGGTCCTGACGGGCGTCGTCGGCGTGCTGGCCTCGGTTCCGCTGATTGCTCGAATCCTCTTGCCGAGGCTAACCGCCCGGGTTCGCGGCCGGTTCGGCCGAATCGTCCAGACGCCGCGCGATACCCGGCTCAGGCTTGAACGCGCCGAGGCCGAACCGGGACCGGACAATGGCCACGTCGGCTACTCGGTTGACGAGATGGCCGGCGCCGGTGAGCGATTCCTCCGCGACATCGGCTTAACCTCGGGCTTCGCCCGGCTCGCCATCCTGCTCGGTCACGGGTCGGACAGTCTCAATAATCCTCATAACTCCGCCTATAACTGCGGTGCCTGCGGCGGCGCGGCGGGGGGTCCGAACGCCCGAGCGATGGCACAGATCCTCAATGACCCGAGGGTCCGCGACCTGCTGGCGCGGAAGGGTCTGGACGTGCCCGCGGAGACGCTCTTCGTCGGCGGATATCACAACACCTGTAACGACTCGGTGATTTACTTTGATCTGGATCGCCTGCCCGGTTCGCACCGTGACGACTTCCGCGAGGCCCGCCGCCTGATCGACCTGGCCTGCGAACGCAATGCGCACGAACGTTGCCGACGGTTCATGTCGGCCCCCTTGACGCTCTCTTTTCATGCCGCGCGGGGCCACGTCGAGGAGCGTTCCGAGGACCTGGCGCAGACCCGTCCCGAACTCGGCCACGCCACCAACGCGATCACGATCGTCGGCCGACGCGAGTGGTCGCGCGGCCTCTTCCTCGATCGCCGGGCCTTCCTGACCTCGTATGATCCAACCCAGGACGACGCCGAGGGAAGCGTCTTGCTCGGCCTGCTCGGCGCGGTTTACCCGGTCTGTTCGGGGATCAATCTCGAATATTATTTTTCACACGTGGATAACAACGGCTATGGTGCCGGGACGAAGCTGCCGCACAACCTGGCGTCGTTGCTCGGCGTGATGGATGGCGCATCGAGCGACCTTCGAACGGGCCTTCCCTGGCAGATGGTTGAGATTCACGAGCCGGTCCGCTCGCTCTTTTTGATCGAGACCACGGCCGAGATCATGCTGGGGATCATGGCCCGAAACGCGATGATTGGGCGGCTCAGCCGCAACGGCTGGGTGCAGCTTGCCTTGATTCATCCGTCGACGCGCGAGGTGAGCGTTTACGCCGAAGGTGCTTTTCGCCCCTTTCAGCCGAGGGCCGGCGTGCTTCCCAGAGCCTCGTCGTCGGCCGATTGGTATCGCGGCTGGCGCGATCACCTGGAGTTTGCCGAGATCGGGGCGTGATGGACAGACGGTTTTTGTGAACACGTGTAAAAATGGCAAAGGACAGAGGTCAAAGGACATGACATGCCTAGTATTTCTGCCCTTTGTCCTTTCCATATCTGAGACAACATTCGCAAGAGAACCGTAGCAGAAACAGGGAGCCATGCCGCATTATCCGCCCTTCTTGACGTTTCTGGGTATGGTCGTCGTGGGTTGCCCGGTCTTGCTCACGGTCACGCTGGGAATCTCGTCGATCCTCGACCGCAAGCTGACCGAGGACAAGACGGCGAAACTCGTTTATGCGGCGATCGTTGGCGGCCTGGTGGCGGCGGTCGTCGTGCTCGCGGGAATGCTGGTTTTGAACATTCCGGGCCGGCATCTGTCGATCGACCTGGGAGACTGGGTGGTGATTCCGCACCACCTCTATCACTTCTCGGTGAAATTCGTGTTTGACCGGCTCTCGGTGCCGATGGTCATCCTCTCATTTGTGCTCTCGGGAACGATCGGAGCCTTTGCCAGCCGATACATGCACAGGGAACGAGGTTATAACCGCTTCTTCACGCTTTATGCCATTTTCGTACTGGGGATGGTCGTCACCTCGCTCGCCGGAACGATTGAAACGCTTTTCGCGGGCTGGGAACTCGTCGGCCTCTCCTCGGCGCTTCTCGTGGCCTTTTTCCAGGAAAGACCGGCCCCGGCGCGGAACGGGCTCTGGGTCTGGACCGTCTATCGTGTTTCCGACGCCGCCTTGCTGCTCGCGGCGGTCGTGATGCATCACCTGACCGGCGAGGGCGACTTCGACAAATTGCTCGGCAGTGGCGCCGAGGGCTGGCCGTTTTTGCTGTCGACGGTCAGCTCGCGGCAGGCGATGGTGGTTGGCTTGCTCTTGCTCGGCGCCGCGGCGGGCAAGTCGGCCCTGGTCCCTTTCTCAGGCTGGCTGCCCCGGGCGATGGAAGGGCCGACGCCCTCAAGCGCGGTCTTTTATGGAGCACTCTCGGTCCACCTCGGGGCCTTCCTGCTGCTCCGCGTAAGCCCCCTGTTGGAGCGTTCCGAGGCGCTCTGCGCGGTGATCGTGGCTCTGGGGCTGTCAACGGCCGTCTTCGCCTATCTCGTGGGAAGCGTGCAGACAGATATCAAGTCAACACTTTCGTTTGCGTCGCTCTCCCAGGTGGGGATCATCGTGGCGGAGATTGGCCTGGGGTTCCGGTACGTGGCCCTGGTGCATATCCTTGGCCACGCCTGCTTGAGGACGCTTCAGTTCGTCCGGGCGCCGACGCTCTTGCAAGATTACCGGGTGCTGGAAAACGCGATCGGCGCGCGGTTGCCAAACGCCGGGGCGCCTCTGGGTCAAATGGCGGCGGGGCGTTTTCAGACGTGGGCCTATCGGCTGGCGCTACAGCGTGGGTATCTTGACGCGATGCTTTCGGAATGGGCTGTCGGGCCGTTTGTCCGAACCTTCCGCCAATGCGACGCGCTGGAGCGTCGATGGACCGACTGGCTCTCGGGCGGCGCCTCGCGTGAATCCGGCCGGACCCATCCACACTTCGGGGCATTCGAAGAGCTTTCATGAATTTTCTTCAACTGCCCTGGCTTGAACTGGCGATCGGCGTGGTGTTCATCGGCGCCCCGGTCGTCAGCCGGTTCCGCGACTCGGACCGGGCCTATCGCTGGGGCCTGGTCTTCACCGGAATCACCTTCGCCTGCACCTTCCTGGCCTGGCTGGCCTTTTACCTGGGCGTTCCCGAGGAATTGACGAGCCGGCATGGCGTTCAGCCCTGGCTTTTCGGCCGGCCCTTGCTGGCTCTCGACGATCTGAGCGCGCCGCTGGTTCCAGTCATCGCGCTGCTCCACCTTCTGACCGCCGCGGCGACCTCCCGAACGCACATCCGACGCTTCTCGGTCTCGTGGTCGCTGGCTTCCGAGGTGATCCGACTGACAATCTTCAGCACGCGCGACCCGATCGTCCTGGTTGCCCTGATGTCGATCTCAACCCTGCCGCCATATTTTGAACTGAGGAATCGGGGACGACCGACCCGGCTTTATATCCTGCACATGGGCCTCTTCGTCGTGCTTCTGGTCGGGGGCTGGGCGACTGTCGTATTGGCCTCGACACCAGGAGCCCCGCCGCCCGGTTGGGCGACGCTACCGCTTGCCGTCGCGATCCTCTTGCGATGCGGAACGGTCCCCGCGCACTGCTGGTTGACCGACTGGTTTGAGCACTCCTCGATCGGCATCGCCATGCTCTTCGTGGCCCCCTTGAGCGGCGTTTACGCGGCCGTCCGGCTCGTCCTGCCCGTCGCCCCCGACTGGGTCTTGCAATTCATCGGCCTCCTCTCACTCTTCACGGCGGTTTATGCGGCGGGAATGGCCACCGTTCAGCGCGATGCTCGGCGGTTCTTCGCGTACCTCTTCTTGAGCAACTCCTCGCTCGTGCTCGTCGGCCTGGAACTGCACACCGAGCTTTCGCTCTGTGCCTCGCTCTGCCTCTGGTTCTCGGCCATGCTCTCGGTCGGCGGGTTTGGACTGACGCTTCGTGCCCTTGAAGCGCGGTTCGGCCGGCTCTCGCTCACCGATTACCGGGGCCTGTATGAACATACGCCTTCGCTCGCCGTCTTCTTCCTGCTCACGGGCCTGGCAAGCGTTGGCTTTCCCGGCACGATCGGGTTTATCTCGATGGAATTGCTCGTCGATAGCGCCGTGGAGGCCAACCTGTACGTCGGGGTCGGCGTTCTGGCGGCCTCGGCCTTTAATGGAATCGCCGTTCTGCGAGCGTATTTTCTCCTCTTCACCGGAACCCGTCACGCCTCGACCGTTTTGACCCGGATTGCCCCGCGTGAGCGCCTGGCGGTCCTGACGCTCTCGGCCCTGATCCTCGGCGGCGGCCTCTTTCCCCAGCCCGGTGTCACGACCCGCGTCCGCGCCGCCGAGGAAATCCTCCGCCTTCGCCGCGCCCGACGTTTCGAACCGACACCCCCCAACCTCGAAGCCTCCGCGGCAGTTGGCTCGACCCGCGCGACTCGACGATCTCTCAACACCCTTCAAACGAGGTAATCATCATGCATCCTACTGTTCCAACCGCATGCTCGCAAAACACGTCTTGACTGGAATCCTGTTTCAACGAATACTGTGCCAACAAGCGGAAACAACAGGTGCGGAGGCGGAATTGTGGCGGAAGGGAGCCTGGGGGATGAGATCAAGAAGCGTGGTCCCTTTGATTCGGCCGAGCAGGAAGTCGCGCTGAATCTGGCGAGAACGAGCGACCGGCATTTTTCCGAATTCGCCAGGCTCTTCAAGACGCACGGGATCACCGGGGCGCAATACAACGTTTTGCGCATTCTTCGAGGGGCGGCCGAGGCGCTGCCCTGTCAGGAGATTGCCGGGCGGATGATCACGCAGCTTCCCGACATCACCCGGCTGGTCGATCGCCTCGAAGAGGCGGGACTGGTCGAACGCTCGCGAACGCCCGAGGACCGCAGACTGGTCCTCACGAAGATCACCGAGGGGGGCCTTCGGCTTCTTAGCGGGCTGGATGAGCCTGTCTCTCAGTTGCACAAGGCGCAGCTCGCCCACCTGACCCGCGAGGAGCTGGCGGAACTCAACCGCCTTCTCGTCAAGGCGAGAGAACCGGGCAAAACCTGAGAATCGTTGAGGTTCGGAAACGTCTCAAGATCAAGAGTCTTTGAAAAAAAGGAGTGCCAGGCATGCTGATGACTCACGCACGATCGTTCGCACTTTCGACGCTCGGATTGCTCGGCCTGACGATCTCGGCCGCGACCTCGGCCCAGGCGCAGGAGTCGTACAAGGCCGACCCGGTCCATTCGTCGGTCGTTTATCGTGTCAAGCACATGAACGCGAGCTATTCCTGGGGCCGGTTTGACGACATTTCGGGCTCCTTTGCGCTCGATTCGGCCGACCCGTCGCGGATGAAGCTCGATTTTCAGGTGAAGACCAACAGCATTGACACCAACAACAAGCTCCGCGACACCCATTTGAAAGGCCCCGACTTCTTCAACGCCGTCCAGTTCCCGACGATCAGCTTCACGAGCAAGAGCGTCGCCAAGGCCAAGACGGGCAACGCCTACCAGGTCACCGGCGACCTGACCTTTCACGGCGTCACCAAATCAGTCACCGCCCAGGTCAGTCCGGTCGGCACGGGCAAGGACATGAAGGGGAAGCCGATCGCCGGAATCGAAGCCAACTTCCTGCTCAGCCAGAAGGATTTCGGGATCACCAAGATGGCCGCCGCGATCGGTGACGAGGTCTGGGTCATCGTCAGCGTCGAGGGAATCAAGCAGTAATTCGCCGAAGAGACGAGAGCCGAGGAAAAAAACGGGCCGAGGATCGGGGCGATTCCCTTCGCGTCGGTCGTCGGCCCGCGTTTTTTTAAACGAGAAAGGGAGGTCTCGCATGATGTGGAAGGTTGGCCTGGCGGTGGTTGTGCCGGCGGTCGTGGCCGCCTTGATCGGAACCTTCGGCAAACGCGGGTGGGCGGCCTTGGCGGTCGGCCTGGGATATCTCGCGGGTCACCTGGCCATCGCGAGGCCGACGATTCCCCCCGCCGATGTGACCGACCGAATCCCGTATGTCGCACTCGCGGGGCTGGCCATCGTGGTCTTTGAAGCCTTGAGGAAACCCGGCGCCTTCGGTCGAGCGATCGGCCGCGCGGTCCTTCTCGCCTTCACCTTGGGACTGATGCTCGGTCCGGTGATCACCGCCGGAAGCCTCGACGGATCAACATGGATCTGGCTCGCGGGGACGGTCGCCCTGGCCCTGACCAGTGGGATCAACATCGAGGCGCTCACAGCCAGGCCTGGAGAGTTGAAGGGAATTCTGGCGGTGATGATCACGGCGCTGGGCGCGGGCGTGGTGTTGCTCCTTTCGGGAAGTCTTATGCTGGGATGTCTGGGGATTGCGCTCGCGTCGGCGCTCGCGGGTGAATGGATCGCGAGCCGCGGGCGAGAGCCTGAAGGGTTTGCGCCGGTCGCCATCGGTCTGCTGGCCGCGCTCGTGATTGAAGGATATGTTTACGCGGACGTGCCGGTTTCCGGAGGCGTGTTACTGGCCCTTGCGCCGGCTGGAGCATGGATGACGCAGGTTGGGCCGGCGCGTCAGCTCGAACGCTGGAAAGGGGCGATGGTCGGGGCCCTGGCCGTAATGATTCCCGTGGGAATCGCCGTCGGCCTGGCGGTCGCGAGAGCCGTGGAAAGTGGGTATTGAGGGGAGACTGCCGAGGCCGTTTCAGCGATGGATCGAGGAACGGCCCCAGAGGAAATGCGGTCGTCGCAGAGCGTTCGCAACACCCGGATGCGCATGAACTTCCGCCGGGCCGACCGCGCGAACGAGTGCGCCGGGGATCGTGGCCTGAACGGTCAGGCCCCCTTGAGGACGTTCGGCCGCGGGAGCCGCCCAGAGGCCGACGCGATCGCGGGCGGCCTGACCTTGAGGAACAACCACGCCCCGGGCGGCATCATAACGGAGCGCAACGGCCAGGGTCGGTCGCCCCTCGGCATGAAGCAGGGCCTCGGCTCGATATCGATAGAGAGTGTCGAGACCCGAATCGGCGGTCAACGGTCGTCCGGGGGACCATTCCGCGTTGGCGACGGCGTAAAGCATGGCCTTCCCTTTCGTTTATTCGTTCGTTTGAAGATTTGTCTGTCGAGTTCGATGAGAACTCACCGCGATGTCTGGCCCGCCGTTGCAGGCAACGTGCCAGACGTGGCGATCTTCCCGAGGCGCATCGATCGAGGAATCGGTCTAGCCGTTCTGGAAGACGCTGCGCGGTCAACGCGGTTCGCGGGTTGACGCGAAAGGCGCGATCCGATCGTGTCGGCCTTGCGGACTTTCTGGTAAACGTCTTTGACGCAATCGTTGCAATCGGCGCTTCGTGGGTCGTCGAGAACCTGGATTTTAATATCCATGAAGCGACGACCTCGGAGCGTTCCTGATCGCCCACTGTCATGCAAGCAGCGAAGGTCGATCTGTCCTTATTTGTAGAATCAACACGCTCGAAACGAGCTTGCCGCGCGCCGGGTGATCGCGGGACATGGAGAAGACCGATAGTCCAGGCTGTTTCTGGTTGCGGTCGCGTATTCCATGTTCCTGCCAGGGAGGGAAGGCCATGCGAAGGCATCGGGTTATGGCGGCGGTCTTGATTGGGCTGTCTGTTCAGGGGACGCGGAATGGTCTGGCCAATGGCCCGACTTCGGGCGATCCGCGATTCGCGGCGACCGTGGCGGAGCAGGTTGGTGGACGGCCGACTCGCCTGGTGCTCACCGGAACGGCCGTCCGCAAGAAGTTCGGAGTGACCGTTTACACCGTGGCGAGCTACCTGCGCGAGGGGTCGAAGGTCAAGGACGCCGAGACCCTGGCGGGAATTGACGCGGCGAAGCAACTCCGAATGATCTTTGACCGCGACGTGGATGGTCCCACGCTGACGAAGGCGTTTCGTGCGTCGATCGGGATGAGTCACCCGGCCCCCGCCTTCGCGGCTGAACTGGCGGAGCTGGAACGCTATTTCCTGGTTCATCCGTTGAAGAAGGGCGATCAAGTCTGGTTGACCCATATTCCGGGTGTGGGATTGGGATGTCAGGTGAATGGCCAGCCTTCGCATGTTTTCGGCGGCGTTGCGTTCTCGCGGGCGGCCTGGGGCACCTTTCTCGGCCCGAACAATCTGGGCGTCGCGATCAAGACCGGCCTGACCTCAAGGCTTTGAGCCGTGAGCGGTTCCGATTCTTCCTCGGCATCAACTTTGCTGGCATTTGACAGTTACCTCCCTGCATTGACCCCCCATGATTGGACTCGAACATCAAGGCTTTCGATCCATCGACTCCCTTGGTTTCAAGGCGGTCGAGCATCTTCCCATTCGGGGTTCAACGGGGAGGAAATGAGAGCCTGACTTACCAGGTCGGGATGCAACACCGACGGAGGAATCGTCGAATGTCGGTTCAGAATCAAGATGATGGGCGGGCGCATTTGATCCGGTCGCGCGTTGAGCGGCTCGCACGCGGGCGGATTCGCGACCTGGATGTTTTCTGCGAGGGGAGCCGGGTCATTCTCACGGGGCGTTCCCGGACGCAGTACGCCAAGCAGCTCGCGCAAGAGGCCGCTCTTGACCTGCCAGGCGACCGACCGACACTGGCGAACCGGATCGAAGTCGGCTGACCGGAACCGGGCCGGGCCGGGTCGGCACGGAGTGTGCTTTGACAAGCTGCTCAAGAGCGTCGATCTTCACAAGTGTTGGCCCGAGCAAGGATCGCTGGGGCCGATGGCCGAGAAGGCCAAGTCGATCGACGCGGGCGCGGCACGGCCATGACGGCCGGGGTCGCGCCAATTTCTTTTCCCCTGCTGGCACGCCCAGAACTCTCGGTTCGAAATGAGAAGGGCCCGACGCCTTGACGCGCCGGACCCTTCTCGTTGCTTAACTTCTCGAACCGTTTCTCAATACTCACGGTCGCGGAGAATCCCGGGCTGAGGAACGGGATAGTGGCCGGTCGACGCGTCGGCGATGATGGGCGCGGGTCCGTTGATGACGAGCTTGTCGACCTCGGGGGCGAACTCGTGGGGGCAGTTGAGCATCTCGTCGAAGGTGATGACCTGACCGGTGTGCGCGGCCATCCGGCCCATTGAGGTCACGAGGCTGGCCTCGGCGCCTCGGCGGACCTCGTTATAAATCTTGTCCTTGCGGATCGCGTTGACGAGGTGGTCCCATTCGAGCTGGTAGGGGTTCTGCTCGGGCTGCGGGAAGGACCAGACGAGGTCGCGCTTGGTGAAGTCCTGCCCCTTGTAAATCCGGCACTTCGCCGGAGTGTGCGAGCTTGAGGAAATGATCGCGCTGCCCTTCGTGCCGTGAACGTAGCTGGCGAATTCCTGGTGGCAACCGGGGATATTCCGGCCTTCCAGGAACATCTTGGCGCCGTCGCCGAAGGTGTACTCAACGGAGTACGTGTCGAAGTTCTGGTCGATGCAGTCGCCTCGATACGTCCGGGCGCCGGTGCCCTGGGCCTTGACCGGCCAGGAATCCTTCATCCAGCAGCATTCGTCAATGTTGTGGATCAGAAAGTCGCTGTAACAGCCGCCGCTGGCCCAGAGGAAGCCGTGGAACTTCTGGATCTGGTACATCAGCTCGTTGGCGTCGTTCGGCCTCGGCTCCGTCAGCGCCGTGCCGACGGGGCCGGTCTGGCGATAGGCGCGAAGCATCACGACGTCGCCGATCTGGCCGTCCTTGATCCGTCGGTAGAGTTCCTCGCGCGCCTCGCAGTGGCGGCACATCAGGCCGACGCCGACTTTCAGCGATTTCTTCGCCGCCTCCTCGCCGAGCTTGAGCATCCTCCGCGTGGTCGGGCCGTCGACCGTGACCGGCTTCTCCATGAAGACGTTGAGGCCCTTTTCGATCGCATAGGTAAATTGAACCCAACGAAAGGCGGGCGGCGTGGCGAGAATCACGACGTCGCCTTCCTTCAGGCAGTCCATCGCTTTCTTGTAGGCGTCAAAGCCAATGAACTTGCGATCGTTGGGCACGTCAAACTGGTCGGCCGCCTGCTCTTTGAGCGCGTCAACGCTCTTGGAGAGCCTGTCCTCGAAGACGTCGGCCATGGCGACGAGTTTGATCGGCCCCTGGTTCTTCGTTCCCAGCGCGTTCGTCGCGGCGCCCGTGCCCCGACCGCCACAACCGACGAGAGCGACCTGAATCGTGTTGTTTTCGCCCGCGTGAACCGCCGGAACGGCGACTCCCGCCAGGGCCGAGACCGCGGCCACCTGGCCGGTCGTCTTGAGGAAATCTCGTCGCGAGGACGGGGCGTTCGAGGACGTGGGTTTCGGTTCGGTCATGGTCTGCGCTCCGCGGGTCGGGAAGGCGGGAAAGATAGGCGGGTTGATCCGTTGGACGCCTCAACCCGCGAAGGGCGGTCGGGCTCCGTCCCGTTGACGTCCCGGCCCGCGAGGGGGAATCCGGACCCTTAGTTTAACAAACGCGTGGCCGACCTGAAGGGGCTACTCGTCTCGATCGAGAAATTTCGGGCCGATGAGGTTAAGGCCGTCGAGACGGATCTGGCAAAACGAGGACCCAGGACCGATGACCGAGATCAAGGGCCTGATCGGGCATGGTTGCGGTCGCACTGGGGAAGTGTCATACTCTTGCATCGAGAAAGGTGTCTCGGAACGGGAAAAGTGGATGACACTGACGGCTTCTTTTTGACGCATCAATGCACCGGCGGGAGTGCGATGAGCCTCAGCCACCTTGACGACTTCCGTGGGACCTCGCGGTTTGCCGTCCGACGCCGGCTTGGGGCGGGCGGGATGGGAGTCGTCTACGAAGTCTACGACCGAGACCGCGGTCAGAAGGTGGCGCTGAAGACAATCCTCCGCCTTGATGCTTCGTCGCTCTATCGGTTCAAGAACGAGTTCCGCAACGTCTCCGAGCTTGCGCATCCGAACCTCGTCCGGCTCTATGAACTTGTCGAGGACGACGGCTTTTACTTTTACACGATGGAGCTGGTTGCCGGCCTTCCCTTTCTCGAATTCGTCTGTCCAGGGACGACGATTCCCGAGGACGACCCCTTGACGCATCAGGGCGATTCGCTCGATCAGACGGCCACGTCGTTGATCGCCGATCCCCCTACCCCTTCGGCCGGAACCGAGTTCGCAACCGGCTCGGCCGGGCCGAATCCTCAGACGCAACCGGCATCCACTCTCGCGCTGAGCGCCGGGGGAACGACCGACGTCGAACCTCCGCCAGCGGCCTTGACCGACGCCGATCGACCGATCGGTCTCGATCCCGTCACGAACCTGGATGAACGCGAGCAAGCAACGACCCTGGCGATGGGCTTGACGATCGCCCAGGCTTCGGAAGTGTCAACTGGAGTTCACGCCGGACCGGGACGTCCGCCGCATCTGGTCCGGCTCAGGCTGGCGCTCAGGCAAATTACCGAGGTGCTTGTCGAGTTGCACGCGCAAGGGCGATTGCACCGGGACATCAAGCCCTCCAACGTTCTGGTGACGCGTCGCGGTCGGGTCGTCTTGCTCGATTTTGGCCTCTCAACCGTTCTGGAGCAGGGCCACGGACACAACACGACCGAGGGGAAGGTCGTCGGCACGGTCTCGTACATGGCTCCAGAACAGGCCGCGGGGAAAGACCTGACCCCCTCGGCCGACTGGTACAGTGTCGGCGTGATGCTCTATCAGGCCCTCACGGGCCGCCTGCCCTTCTCGGGCAACAAGATGGAGGTGCTGATCGCCAAGCAAGCGGGCGAGCCGCCGCCCCCTTCGCGGGTCGCGGAGAACGTTCCCGACGATCTCGACGCCCTTTGCGCCGACCTCCTGCGCAAGAGGCCCGAAGACCGGCCCGACGGCGACGAGGTTCTTCGGCGCCTCGGTTCGACGCCCACGGGAGCGGCTCGGCTGGGCTCACGGGCTCGGCCCTTCGTGGGCCGGACGGGTCAACTCGGCTTGCTCCGCGAGGCCTTCGGCGTTCTCGGCCAGGGCAAGGCCGTCGCAGCCTTCGTGCATGGCCGGTCGGGGGTCGGCAAGTCGGCCTGCGTGCAGCGTTTCCTTGACGATCTGACCGATCGCGGCGAGGCGGTCGTGCTCTCGGGTCGATGTTATGAGCAGGAGTCCGTCGCGTACAAGGCGCTCGATACTCTCGTCGATGCGCTCAGCCGGTTCCTCAAGCGTCTCGGCCGGCTCGAAGCCGATGCCTTGATGCCCCGCGACGTCGCGGCCCTGGCCCGGGTCTTTCCCGTGCTCCGCAGGGTCGAGGCCGTGGCCGAGGCCCCCCAGCGCGGGACCGAGATTCCCGACCAGCAGGAACTTCGCCGCCGGGCCTTTGCCGCGCTCCGCGAGATGCTCGCGCGGATCGGCGACCGTCGGCCTCTCGTCCTGGCGATCGACGACCTTCAATGGGGCGACCTTGACAGCGTCGCCCTGCTGACCGATCTGCTCCGCCCTCCCGATCCCCCAGTCTTGATGCTTCTCTGCTCGTATCGGGGCGAGGACGCGGCGTCGAGCCCTTGCCTGCGGACCCTCTTCGAAGCGGCCGAGGGCGTGCCGGTCCTTCGCGACCGCCACGAAGTGGTCGTCGAGCCGCTGACGATCTCCGAGGGCCGGGCGCTCGCGCTGGCCCTGATCGGGCTCGATGATCCCGCCGCGCGGGTCGTCGCCGAGATGATCGTTCGCGAGGCCGGCGGAAGCCCCTATTTCGTGTACGAATTGGTGCAGTACCTCAAGGAAGGGGGCGACCTCGCCGACAGCGATAGCATGGCCAACTCCAGCGAGATTAGCCTCGACACCGTGCTCTGGCGACGCGCGGTTCGTCTGCCCGTTACCGCTCGCGAGCTTCTTGAAGTCCTCGCGCTGGCCGGTCGTCCGCTCCGACAAGCGGTGGCCTGCCGCGCGGCCGGACAACGCGCCGACGGCTTCGCCTCGCTGGCTCTCCTCCGCGCCCAGCACATGATTCGAGGGACCGGGCCGGGCATGCTCGACGACGTCGAGACCTATCACGACCGTATCCGCGAAACGGTCGTCCGTCGGCTCAACCCCGAGGCCCGACGCGCCCGGCACGCCGGCCTCGCTCGCGAGCTTGAGGCCGCCGGCGACGCCGACCCCGAGGCCCTCGCCGTTCACTTCGAAGGAGCCGAGGCCGCCGAGAAGGCCGGTCATTATTATGGCCAGGCCGCCGACCACGCCGCCGAGGCCCTCGCCTTTGATCGAGCCGTCAAGCTTTACCGACGCGCCCTGAACCTCCGCCCGGCCGACGATGCCGAGGGCCGCCGGCTCCGCCTTCGCCTTGCCGACGCCCTGGCCGACGCCGGTCGCAGCCTCGACGCCGCGCACGCCTATCTTCAGGCCGCCGCCGATGCCCCGACCGATGCCGAACAGCTTGACCTGCAACGCAAGGCCGCGTACCAGTTTCTCATCTGCGGCCACATCGACGAGGGGCTCGACGCCTTCGGAACGATTCTGGCGAGGGTCGGCATGCCGATGCCCGGAACGCCGCGCCGGGCCTTGCTTCGCCTGCTCATCAGCCGGGCCAGGCTCCGGCTCCGCGGCCTCGCCTTTCGCGAGCGCAAGGCGTCCGAGATCGACCCGAGCCGCCTGGAACGGATTGACGTCTCGCGGTCGGTTGCCGTCGGCATGAGCGTGGTCGACGTGATCCGAGGTTCCGACTACCAGACCCGTAGCCTTCTTCTGGCCCTGAGCGCCGGTGAGCCTCTGCGGGTGACGCTGGCCCTGGGCTGGGAGGCCGTTCACTCCGCCTGCGCGGGGCGACCGGCTCGGCGTCGGACGTCCCGCCTGATCGCGACGGCAACGGCCCTGGCCGATCGGGTCGGACATCCGCGCGCGGTCGGCATGGCCCGGCTCTCGTCGGGCGCCTCGGCCTATCTTGAAGAACACTTCACCGTCGGCCTGGCCCGGCTTGACGAGGCCGAGGAGATCCTTCGGAGCCAGTGTACAGGGGTCATCTGGGAACTTGACACCGCGCGGATTTTTGGGCTCTGGGCGCTCTTTTATCTTGGTCGGATCGCCGAGCTGAGCCGCCGTTGCGATCGCCTCTTTCGCGAGGCAAGAGAGCGCGGGGACCGCTACCTTGAGGCGACGCCCGGCCCTTACGTCGGCTCGGTCGCCCGCCTTGCCGACGACGATCTCGCCGCGGCGAAGGCCACGGCCGAGGGAGCGCTGGGCACCTGGTCGCAGCAGGGGTTTCACATCCAGCACCTCTGCCAGTATTACGGCCTGCAATACATCGCCCTTTACGAAGGCGACGCCGAAGGGGCCTGGGCGCGGATCGGCCGGACGGCCCCCTTGATCCGGTCGTCGCTCCTGATGCGTATCCAGCACGTTCGAGCGGATGTTTACCAGCACGGCGGCCGTGCCTCGATTGCCGCGGCGCGGGCCGCCTCGTCGTCAACAGACGTCGCGCTTCGGCTTCGCGAGGCCGAAGGCTACGCGCGCCGGCTCGATCGCGAGAAAACCGAATGGACGGTGGCCATGGCCCGGCTCATCCGCGCCGGGATCGCGGCGGTCCGTTCCGAACCCGAGGCCGCCATCCTGTTGCTCCGCGAGGCAATGACCGCCTGCGAGTCGGCCGAGGTCGGCCTCTTCGCCGCCTCGGCCCGCCGCCACCTTGGCCGACTCATCGACGGCGACGAGGGCCGCGCTCTCGTGACCCAGGCTGAGACCTGGATGCGTTCCCAGGGCATCGTCGCTCCCGCCCGGATGGCCGATTGCATGGCGCCCGGGTTCGCCGAGGATTGTGGCTAAGGACCAATGACCAATAATGTTTTTATATGTGAAAATAGTTTTTTGTTAGATGGCAATGCATAATCATGCGTTTTTAAAAATTCGGTCATCGGTCATTGGCCATCGGTCCTCAAGGATTCTTGTCAGTGCGTCCGGTCCACCTTGATGAACTGGACGGCGTCGACAATCACATAGCCATGAGTTCCCGCGTTGTTCACCTCGACGACCGCGGGACCGTCAAAGGCATAAGTGCCGACCGAGGCCGACGGGCTTTCGCCTTCGGGAGCCTTGCGCTGGTTGAGGGTCTGGCGGGTCTCGCCCCCCGCGTGGCGGATCAACACGGGGACATCGGTCGATCGATTCGGATTCGCCGGATAAAAGACGCGGACCTCATAGCGACCCGGTTCGAGCGTGGCGCGAAAGGTCGCCGACTTCGCCCCCTTGCCCGAATCGCCGTCGTGCCGATAACCCTCGCCAACGTAAGGCCCGATCACCGATCCGCGAACCCATTCGCCGGTCAACTCCGCCTTATCATCGTCGATCAGGACGCCCGGCAGATCCTTCGCCGAGAGCCCTTTCGGCTCGGTCTGTCGGGGCAGGTCGAGCACCTGGCCATCGGCGAGAAGACGCGCCCGGAGTTTGGCATAGTCGACGTCTTGAACCGACACCCTGTCCTCAATGGCAACCGCCGCCGCCGAGGCGACCGACTGGCCAAGGATAATGAACACCGGCTCCATCCGGATCGACCCGTAAGCGACGTGGCTGGATGACAGGCAGACGGGAACCAGCAGGTTCGTACACGCGCCGGCCTTCGGAACGACCGCACGATAGCTGATCGGATAGGCGCCGCCGGGGCTGACCTGGAAGTCGCCCTCGTTGCGGACGTGTCCCAAGGCGTCAACGTAGCGCTGAACGTTGTGAGAATCCATGTTGTAGGAACCCATGCCGATGGGTTCCGGGGTTGGCTCGATCGCGCGGAGGTGGCGTTCGGTCATGACGAAATCGCTGACCATCCGCCGGGCCTCGCGGACGTAAATCTGGTGCGGCCAGTGGCCGTTGTCGTTGAACTCATCGGCGGCGAGACCCCACCGGCTCATCCGTTCGCGGACCTCGGCGGGAACGCCCGGATCATTGGCCATGTAGTAAAATAGACCTTTTTGATACCGCTCGTGCTCGGCGATGATCTCGGCCCTGCGCTCATACGTGGCCTCGGGATAGTCGTCACTCATGCCGATGTTGTCGGTCGAGAAGGGGCCGTGGTTGTTCGTGTCGGTCTTGCGGTTGGGAACGGGGTCGAACTTGCCAAACCCCTGTTTTCCCCCCGCCCGAAGATAGCGGCCGAGAATCTCGTACTGGCCGGGGTCGTATCCCTCGGGTTTCGCGAACCGAATGCGATTCTCCGGCGCATCGGTCAGGCAGACCCGGAAGCAATACGCCTGAACGCGTCGATCTCCCTCGCCCTCGACCCCCGGCGGCCCGGCATGAACCCTCGGCAAGAGGCCGCTTGAGGGGTCGCCCGGCGTTTTGTACGGATCGACCGGCCTGTCAAACTGATGACTGACGGCCCGGCTGGTCTCGACCCCGTTGAGCGTCTCGTTGTACCTCGCGTTGGGCTCGCGACCGACGACGTAAGCGACTCCGGCCGCGGCCATGAGGTCGCCCTCATAGGTGGCATCAATAAAGACCCGGCCGCGATAAGTCTGGCCGCTGATCGTCCGGATCGCATCAATCGCGGTCCCTTTCTTCGTGACACCATGCTCGCGGTCAAGCTTCTGGCCGCGCTCGACCCGGATCGGGTAGTTGGCGACGAGTTCCTCAAAAGCTCGCTCGGCCGCGCGCGGCTCAAACGCCCAGATGGCCTCATCGCTTTTGTGATAGAGCCGATAGTCGTCGGCCTTCTGCTGTCTCCAGGCGTCGGGCCGGTCGTAATGGGTCTTGATCCGCCGGTAAAAGTCGCGGGCCAGGCCGCCAATCGCCCCCTTCTGGCCGCTGTCCGTCCAGCCAAGGCCGCCGCTCGTGAGGCCCCCCAGGTGCGTCTCGGGCGCGACGAGAACGACCGACCTGGTCATCCTCGCCCCTTGCACGGCCGCACCGATGCCCGCCGACGTTCCGCCGTAAATCACCAGGTCGTACCGGTCTTTTTCCAAATCCGGAGCCACGGTCAGGGCGCAGGCCGCCATCAGGAGCCAGGATGCGTTCATCGCGTCTTTTCCTTTGAATCAAGATCGACGGGGCGCGGGTCTCGAATTGCCCCGGCCTTACGTTACACGGCACCGATCGACCTCGCAACGACGACGGCGGACCGAGGACAGATGAATGCATGATGCTAGTAATTTTTGATCGAGGATCGCGTGTCGACCTTTCTCGACACGAACGGCCTGCGTCCTTGCCGTGGCCTAAGGTCGATTGTGGGCCGAATGCCAACGCGCCCCAGTCCCTTTCCCATCGATCGAGCCTGAAGGCCCCCGGACCGTCGTTCGACGTTCGCGGGGACCGTCTTTGATCCGAATGCCCATCAAGGAGTTGATTCCGTCATGACCCATCCTTTCCGATTCAAGATCGAGCGAAGCCATTTCACTGGAAACCGGAGGCGTTTTTCTCCCTCATGCGAGCGGCTGGAAGCCGTTTGCCTCCTGAGCACGGCCAGCCCGGTCATCAGCGGTTCTGTCTTCGTCGATAAGAACAATGACGGGATCTTTGAGACCGGCGAAAGCCCGGCCTCGGGAACGAAGTTGCAGCTTCTCAACGCCTCGGGCACTGTCGTCGGCGCGGCCTTGACGGGGAGTAACGGGGCGTACGCCTTCGCGACCAATGCCACCGTCGGCTCGGCCACGCAATCGATTTCCCAGACGCTTACCCTGCCGGCCGACTCCACGAACCTCGACAGCGCCTACTTTGCCAACGCTCTGCAACTATTTGACCCGACGCTCGGCACGCTTGTCGGCGTGCAGATCTCCAGCGTCGTCACCGTTGCCACAACGCTCGGTGGCGAGAACCTCAGTTCGTCAACCGGCGCCGACATCAGCGGTTCCGTCAGCGGAACCGACGAGATCGACGGCCTCAGCGTCCCGATCTCGGGGACTGTCTCGGCCTCGTCAACGACCTTTCACGCAAGCACCTATGACGGCAGTCTCGACGACGCCGGGCCGAGCGGAGTCGCCTTTCCACTCAATCCGACCGATGCCCAGTCGGTGACTCTCTCGGGCGCCTCGGACCTCGCCTTTTACACCGCGGGGCCAGGCCGGACGTCGATTACCCCGACGGCGACGATTCAGGCGTCGATTCAGGTCGGTTCGACCTCGGGCAACGTCTTCTATTCGGCCTCGACGACCGGAGCGGCCGTTGTCACGGTCACCTATCAATACACGCCGACCAACGCCCTTCAGCCGGGCGCGTACACGATTGTTCCGGTTCCACCCTCAGGTTTCGCCGAGGGGATGGCCACTTCACAGACCGGCCAGGTGGTGACGACTCCTTCGGGAGGCCGGGAAATTGTCGTCAACCTGACTTCGTCGGGGTCGTCACAGAACAATTTCGGGCTCCTTCCCGGAATCAAGGCCCTCAGCGTCACGGCTCCGAAACACGTCACCACGACCACGCCGAAACCGGTCGTGGTCACCCCCTCGGTGCGCAAGGCCGTCGGTCACAAGGTCACCGTTCCGGTGACAAAGCATCCGACAGTTCCCATCACGTCGTCGACCCGGACTCGATTCGCCAGGAATTGACCGAGGCGTCCCGACTTTACCCAGTTTCGCTGTCTCACCGGGCCAGTCGTCCTTTCCTGAAGAAAGGGCGATTGGTCTGGGTTTCGTCTGTGTTTTGGCATATCGTGTGCGATAAGTCCGGCCCGTTGAGCACGCCCATCCTTTGAGATATCTCACCTCGACTGACGCGATCGCTCACTCAGAGAGTTTCGGATCGGGTATCGGGACGCTTCGGCTGGCGAGAGGATGAAACTGGCCGATTGACGGACGATCCGCCCCTTTTTTTGTCGGTTTCTGGAATCGGAGTCCAAACCCATGTTCACGACGAAGATGTTGACGACGCGTGCTCTCGGACTGGCCGCCACCCTTTTGATCGCCTCGGCCGGAACGGTTCACGCTCAAGGTGTGGCCGAACGGGTCGGCAACGGTCTCGACAACGCGGGCCGGGGGATCAAGAACGGCATTCAGTCGGCCTTTGCCCGGTCGCAGAACGCGGTTCACAACCAGGACATCATGTCCCGCGTTTACAGCCGGATTCACTGGGACAAGACGCTCGTCGGCTCGAACCTTGAGCTTGAGGTTCTCGACGGCGGCACGGCCGTTGTCCGAGGCGCCGTGCCCGACGCCGCGGCCCGCCAGCGCGCGGTTCTCTTGACCCGCGCCACCGTCGGCGTGACCCAGGTTGTCGACCAACTGACCGTCGCCCCGCCCGTCCGCGTGATTCCCGCCCCCGCTCCGGGCACGACGACCGTGATCGAGACCCCGCCGGGCACGACCACCGTCATCAAGCCCTGACCGATCCTTCCCGGAAATCCGGCTCCCACCACGGCGGCCCGTCGCCAACCTGACCCGGTTGACGACGGTCCGCCTTGTTTTTTTCTTGAGACCACGGGCAAGTTCGTGCCGGTCGAGGCGCATTGCGATCGCGACGCCCTCATTGCCGAATCTGGATCGGTTCGAGTAAGCTGACCTCCAGACGCCCCGCGTCGTCACGCCCCGAGGAGACACGCCGATGTGGAAGCCTGGCAGGTCTGGACTCGTCGCGCTTGGGTTGATGGCACTATTTTCCCCAGTGGCCTCGGCGCAGGTCGCGTTTCAGCCGAACGTGAGCGCCTTTCCCAATGGGGTTGGACTTTCGGCGACACCGGTTGTCTCGGCCGACCGTCGCTATGTCCGGCTCGGAATGAATCCCCAGTTCACCGGTCTGGAAGGGTTTGACACCTACTCGGTTCCGGCGGCCGTTGGCGGCGGAGGGCTCGGCCTCGGCGGCGGAATCCCGAATCTCAACGGCGGCAACCTCGGATTGAACGGCCAGGCGGCTCAGGGCCGGGGATTCGGCAATGCGGGCGGGTATGGCTATCAGGTCGACCCCGACTCCTCGGCATTTCTCGCCGGAGGCGCGAACTATCCACAACAACCTCGCCTTTCGGCGGGACTGGCTCCGGTCGTGATCCCGAAACCGAAGATAAAGGTCAAGAAGGGTCGTACGGTTCGGGCCCGGCGGCCGTAATGGGGAAGTCGGGCTGGACCTCATTGCGAAGGTCAAGGTCCAGCCCTCAGACTCGGGAAGATCATTTCTCGGAAACGCGCTCCAGGACGAACATGTTCTGGCCGTCGCCCGTTGCCGAAAAGTCTGTGGGGTAGGTCTTGCCCTTGTAGTCGTAAACGAGCATCAGCTTCTTGCCGTCGGCCTTGATCAGGCCCCAGGCTTTCATGCCGACGGCCTCGGGGCGTGACGCCTTGGTCACGGTCATCAGAAGAGTCTCCGCCTGATCGCCCTTGCCATCAAGCGCGTAGCGGATGACGTAAACCTCTTTGTGCTCCTTGTCATAGGTCGTCATCGTGTCGTCCTTGATGACAACCTTGCCGTTGAGATGCTCATCCGAGACGTCTTTTCCATGCGACTTGCCCGAGACGATCGTGTACGTGCCATTAAATTTCTTCGCCTGGCCGGTAACATCCTCAGCCCGAGACGGGGCCACGTTCAGAACCAGGGCCAGTGCCGAGGCGAGAGTCAGTCCAAGGACCGTTGCGTATTGCATGTCGCTTTCCACTCCGTTTTGCATCGATTGGGGTGCGCCTGGGCGGGCGAACGACCCAAAGGCAACAAATATGGTGCCGCCAGATCAATCCTGGCGGAAGGCGTTGAGTAACTCTTGACCGGACGGGGATGAAGTCTTCTGGACAGATCGAGGCGCAATTGTGGGGCCAATTCGTCCCTGCTACGATGACAGGCCAGGAGTTGTCATCTCCCCCGAAGCATCCCTTGAATCGAATCAACCGCGAGGGTCCGCCATGCGCCACGCTCACCCTTCCGTATTCTTCCTGAAGTTGGGAATTGCTTTTTTATTGATGCCCTGGGGCGGGACACTCGCAACGGCGCAGGGGCCTGACGGCGGAGGGCTGGCGCGGTCGATCGGCACGCCGGCCGGGGTCAATTACGTCATGGTCCTGATGGCGCCCGCCGTGCAAACCGAGCTGAAACTGTCTGACGAACAAAAAGCGAGGGTCTTCGATCTCGCCCGAGAGTCGCAGCAAAAGGGGCGTGAACGGCTTCAGATGATGCTTCAATCGGGCAATCCGCAGGCGTTTCTGGCGGCGGGATTGCAGATCCGCAAGGAAAACGAGGCCGCCGCGGGCCGGATCTTGAAGACCGAACAAAAAGAGCGCATGGAGCAGATCATGCTTCAGATCGAAGGTCCGCTCGCGGTGGTTCACCCGGAAATCGCCGAAAAGCTGAACATGACCGCGAAGCAGAACCAGCAGGCCCAGGTGACCTTGATCCAGATGGCGCAACAGGTTCGAATGATGATGATCGAGCAGGCGAGGGCCAATGCTCAGGCCGGGGGTGGATTTCTGACACTCGGCCCTGCCGGCCTCCCCCGCGAGGCGATGAACGAGGTTCGCAACGCCGCCACGCGGCAACTCGGCCGGATTCTCGACCCCAAGCAGAAGTTCAACTTCAACAAGATGCTCGGCGCTCCCTTTGACCTCGCCAAGATCGACCCCGAACTTGCCGAGCGCCGCGGTGTCGCCGCGAGTCCCGACATCAGCGCCGATTCCAGCTCCAGCGCGTCGCGGACCGAGAAATCTCGAGCACGTCGCAAAGGTGCCGCGTCGTCCAAGACTGCCACCACAAAGCCGGCCGAGCCCGAGGACACTCCCAAGCCCTGATCGATCTCTGGAGTGCTTGCCGGAGATCCAGAAGTTCAAAAGGGCAAAGGACAAAGGACAGAGGGACAATGTCCTTTGTCCTTTGCCCTTCCTGAACGATGCACGATCGAAAACGCCCGAGCGCCGTTGACTGAATGTCAAAGGCCCTCGGGCGTTAATGATTGAGAAGGGAGCACTGATCAATCAGGCATCGGTTCGACGCGACCTTGAATCACTCTGCGAGCGACCTCGGCCACGGGGCGACTCGTCATCACGATCTTCGCGATCACGATCACGACCACGTCCGCCATCGTCGCGACGACCGCGGGCTTCGGGACGGCTTTCGCCGCGAGCCTCGGGACGGCCTTCGCGACGCTCGGGGCGTTCGCCTCGGGCCTCGCCGCCTCCGCGTCGTTGTTCACCGTCCTCGGAACCACGACGGGCGGCCGGGCGGGACCGTTCGCCCTCGCCAGAACCTCGGCGCATGCCGGACTCGCGGTGCTCGCCGTTGTCCGAGCCTCGGCGGGCCTCAGATCCACGTCGTTCGCCTTCGCCGCCGCCCCGGCGATGCTCGCCTTCCTGGGGTCCGCGATGGGTGGCGGGGCCGTGATTCATACCCGGGCCGGGTCCGCGATGTTCGCCGCTTTCCGAGCCACGATGCGCGATCGGGCCTCGGTGTTCGCCTTCGCCGCCGGGACCGCGATGCATTCCACCAAGGCGAGCGCCGCTGTGCTGGCCTTCGCTACCAGGTCCGCGATGCATTCCAAAGCGAGGGGCGCTGTGCTGGCCTTCGCCCCCCGGACCGCGATGCATGGTCGGGCGAGGGCCTCGGTGTTCGCCTTCGCCGCCCCGGTGTTCGCCGCCCGACGGGCCACGGTGAGCGTAAGATGCGTGGTGTTCGCCGCCCGACGGGCCACGGTGAGCGTAAGATGCGTGGTGTTCGCTCCGGGAGTGACCGCGACTCGCTTCGTGGCCACGGTGTTCGCTCTCGCTACGTCCGCGGTTTCCACCTTCATGGCCACGGTGGGCCTGCTGGCCGTGGTGTTGCGAACCCTGATGGCCGTGATGGGCCTGGTGTCCGCGATGGCCTTCTTGATGGCCATGATGGGCATAACCGCGGTGTTGTGAACCCTGATGGCCGCGATGGGCCTGGTGTCCGCGAAGGCCTTCTTGATGGCCATGATGGGCATAACCGCGGTGTTGTGAACCCTGATGGCCGCGATGGGCCTGGCTGCCGTGGTGGGCATTTTCGCCGTGGCCGCGGTGGTGGCTCTGGTGGCAACGGGAATGGTCGTGGCCGCGGCGGCTTTCCTCGCCGTGGCCGCGACGGTGGGAACCGCGCGACGAGTCGTCGTCACGGGCGGCCTTCGCGGGTGAACCGAGTAGAATCAGGCCAGCGACCGACAGCAAGGCTGTCAGGGCCGTGGTCCTCCACGTCATGCGCATGGTAAGTCTCCCCTGGCTGTTGAGAAAGGATTTGCGAGCTCTCCTTAGGGTATTAGCGACAGGCGAGGCATGGTCGGCCTGAGAAATTCGGTCGGGCTTTCTGTTGCCCAAACACAACCGGGCCGGCTGTTCCGAGAGAGGAAACAGCCGGCCCGATCGCGTTTGAACTTTGATTGCTGAGCGGTCTTCGTCAGAAGGACGACGCGTCGATGACCTCGCCGTTGGACCGGGTGCCGATCGACCAGTAGGTCGTCATGCTGACCGAGTTCTTGATGAACTTGACGCTGCCGTCACCCATCAGGAAGTTCACGCCTCCCGAATGGTTACTCGACGTGTTGGTGTAATTCATCCCTTCGGCGGCGCCGCCGGTTCCCTGTTTGCAAGCGCCCCAGCGGTACTGGGTCGAGTTGGGAGGGACGACGGTATTGAAGAGAGTCATGCCCATCGTGCCGATCATCCAGTACTCGCCCGTATTGTTCCTGAGCTGGGCAGCCGCCAGGTAGGCGGTCGAACAGGCGGAGAGGTCGGACAGAGCACCTGCGCTGTTGGATTCAACGTCGGGATAGCCGGTGACGCCGCTGACCTGCATGATACCGTTCGACCGCTTCGTCGGTATGTTCTGCGGGTCGCCGACGAGGATTTCCGAATAGGCGGCGGTGTTCGACGAGCCGTCGGTGATGTCGCGAAGGCCATAGACGCTGGAATAGGCAAACAGGCCCGACGACGTCGCGCTATACGAGACACTGGTCGTGCCGTAATTGCCGACATAACTGCTGTTGTTTCCGGAACTCGTACCGGCGTTGCCGTCGGACGGGCAGAGGAAGCTGTTGATCCTGGTATTCTGCGCGGTCGTGTTGCTCGGGTCCGTGCCGTTGATCGAGAAATTGATCGCGTTGTAAATCGCGGTCTGCTCCATGTAGGGGAGCATCTGCGCCTGGGCGCTCATGCCGTTCCAGATCACGCAGTTGGTGTTGGGCGTCCCCTGGTTGCACGCACCGCCGATCGGGAAGGTGTTGATCGCCGAGTGATAATTGTGCATCCCCAGACCGATCTGCTTCAGATTGTTCACGCACTGGGCCCGGCGCGCAGCCTCGCGAGCGGCCTGCACGGCCGGCAGCAGCAAGGCGATCAAGACGGCGATGATGGCGATCACGACCAGCAATTCGATCAGAGTAAAGCCGCGTCTCAACGTTCGAATCATCGAAATAACCTCGTTTTCCCTGGAGAATCCATCGTGCGGGAGAATCGCCCGCGGCTCTTGAGGCCGGGAACGGGTGAGCTCCTCTGCCCTCAATGCTTCTTGGCTTTTTGCTGCTTCTGGAAATCCTTGAAGGCGTCCTCGGTTTCCTTCCGACGCGCGGCCTCCTCGGCCTTCTGGGCGTCGGTCCTCTCGGTCGGGCCGGCGTTGCCCGCGCCACAGCCCGCCACGGCGAATCCGCAGCCGAGAACCAACATTGAGGAAATCCAGGCGCGACGGGTCACTGAACGGCTTCCGTTCATGAAAAAGTGCCTCCAATGAGAATTCCTAGGCCGCGAAACGCGACACGCGAAACCAGGCGTCCACGGATTTTCCACCGGAAAGGCTGCCGCCTTGGTGAAATCCGCGACGACGTCCAGAGGGGGGATAACTATCTAAAGGGGGGGTATAGGTCGTGCGAGGAATCACCGCAAGATCATCAAAGGCAAGAAACGACGAGCATCCCAAGCGTCGAATTTGAGAATGATGTCATGCAGACTTAGCTCTATGAAGAATCGTTAATAATTCTCCCGGCGCGTCCAACCGCGCGGCTTGCCATGATCGAAGGAGACCAAAGATAACATCGACGGTTCACTCGCACGTTGAAGACGCGAGTTCCATCACGGATTTCCTGAGCGGACACCCCTGTACCCATCACTCAGGCGATCCCACATCGATATCGTTTTTTTCGTTGAATGATAGCAACCATCAATCCTACTTTTGGAATTGACCGTTGACAAGGAGTTCGTCGCAAGAATTTTTTAGGAACGTTTGGTTAATTTTCAAGCACAAGTGATACCAGATGTTGAAAAAAAACGCCAACCTGAAATAAAAAGATTGGCTTTGGGTCATTTCGATTGGATGGCACGACTTCGGCGAATAAAACAAGGCCCATTTAGTCGACTCTTGCGAGCCAGCAAAGCTTTGTCGCGATCGACCTGATCTTCTTCAGGCAACCTGAGCCAATCGAAAGAGCTTGAATTGGGAAAGGTCGGCGTCCTGGTCCCTGAGGAAATCGCCTGGGCAAAATCAAAAGGAACCCGACGCCGACCTAAAGATTGACAGATCCGACCGATTGCCGACGTTCTCGAGGCAAAATTACTTCGCCAGGTTTTCCTTTTCCGCAGTCGGGAAATTGGCGGGGATGGGGAGCGTGACCTTACCGGTCGCGGCCCACTCGGCGCCGCGGGCGACGACGGTCTGGAAGCCGACGCACTTGATCGCCGGGTCATCCGCGCCGCCGACGTGGCCGAGGACGGTCGTGAAGACGCGCCCCTTGCCGTAAGGAATCACCCAGATCATCGGTTCGCTGACGCCGGTTCCTCCTTTGGCCTTGTCCGAGTAGGCGACGGCGAGAACCTGCATCGGTCCGACCGGCCCGCGCTGGCCGTGATACAGTTCGTCGCGCGCATGGAGCCACTCGGAGGGCATGCCGTGGGTGACAGGGTGGCCCTTGTCGATCACCGTGATTTCATAGGCGTGTTGCGGACCGTGCCCCGCGCCCGGGCCTTCGCCCTTGGCGGCGTGGTGAAGCTCGCCTTTTTCATAGTAAACCCGCTCGCCGAAGTTATTTCCGCGCCAGCCGAGGCCGATCATCTTGTTCCACTCGGGCCAGCCTTCAAAGGCGTTGTTCGCCGCGTGGACGACGACCAGGCCCCCTCCCGCCTTGACGTACTCTTCAAGAGCCCGCTGCACGCGGTCGGGCCAGGCCTGGCCGTTGTAGTTGCTCAGGACGGCATCATATTTCGTGAAGTCGGGGCGGAACGAATCCCAGGCGTCCTTCGGCGCGTTCTTGTCGGGCGTGGTCGCCACGTCGACCTGAAACCGGCCCGTGGCTTCGAGCGAGGCACGCATCGGCGGCGTCATCGCCTTCCAGTTGTGGTTGTTCTGGCCGTCGATGATGAGAAGTTTTAGCTTCTCGGCGGCCGGGGCCGGGGCCGAGAAAACCGCGAGCAAGAGGGCGGCGAGGCCGAGAATCGCCGGACGGCGTCGGATCGAGTTCATTGCGAAAAAGGCTCCCTGGGCGTGAAGGTCGGAGGGTCTGACTCAACGTCCCCAAGACTGAAGGGCGACGGGGCCGGTGTCAATGGGGAGGCGCCTCGGGTCCTTCGAACGATCAGGAGAATTGCAAAATCCCGATGACCGATGACCGAAAAATTCCACCTCTTGGCCATTAGGGTTTTGCGCATTAGGAGCTGTTCTTTGACGTAAGCTCAAAGGAATCAAGGGCAAAGGGCAGATTTTTCCTTCTGTCCTTCTGTCCTTCTGCCCTTCTGCCCTTCTGCCCTTCTGCCCTCTGAGCCTTACGGCTATTCCGCGACACCCCAATGGGTCATCGGTCCTTGGTCATTGAAAAGAGCGACTTTGCAAGCCTCCTTCGAACCACCAGACGCGTGACAGACGCCTCGTCGCCTGGCATAATTATCGGGAATGTCAGCGCAGCTTGTGTGTTTTGCCGAGTCATCTCCAAAGGACCAGCGCGGGAAAGGTTCAGGGAGGAAGGGAGGGAACCCCGATAGTCAGGAGTTGGGGTTGAGCGGGATCAAACCGAACCTTCCTGGGCGTGACGAGACGAGACCGATGGAAGACCGAAGGGTCGAACAGGCGGCCGGGTCGGCGGAAAAGCACGGCTGGCAGGCGATGCTCTGGGCCGAGCTGAGAGAATCGGCCGCGCGGAGGCCCTGGGGACGGGCCTTGATGGCGATTGGCGGGGTGCATCTGGCCTTTTTCACGGTCTGCCAGGTGGTTTACTCGGCGGGCGTTCGGGCCGAATGGCCGTCGCTCTTGCTCTGGAGTTCGGAAGTTGGGGCGGTTCTCTTCGTCTTGCGGTTCGTGGCCGGGCGAGACTGGCTCAAGGATGTTCCCGCGATTGGCTTGATCGCGCGGGTCTGGATCACCTTTTTGATCCTCTCGTTCAACGCGGCCTCATTGAATACGCTGACAGGCTGGGCGGTTGACTTCTTCAAGCCGGTCTGGTGCTCATTGGCCTCGTTCGGGTTCGCGACGATGGCCTGGCTCTTTGGTCCGCGCTACTTGATTCCCGCCTTTCAGATGTATTTCACAAGCCTGCTGATCTTGCGATTTCCGCAGTGGGCGTATGGGATTCACGGCCTTTCCTGGTGCCTGGCCTTGCAAGGGATCGGCTGGGACCTGAACCGCCGCCGCGCGGGAATTCTCCGGTCGCGCGACGATTCGGCCCGGCTGCCCTTGCGCGCCGAATCGCGCGGGGTATATTCGCCCCTGGGGCGTTGATGGGACGCCTCGTGGCCGGTCAGTGTCGCACGGACGGGAACGCCAACCATTCGGGAATTGACCAGACATGATCTGCGAGCGCGGCCGTCATCGCCGGGCTTCTCTTTCGCCAAATGCCTTGGTCGTCTTTGATCCGTAGTGTCCGAACCGGCCAGCAGAAATTGTACACGTACATCGTCAGGTAGGTCACCGACTCGTGATATCTCCAATTCTTGCTGAACCGGTATGTCTTGCGAGCCTTCCGGGCGTTGCGGTGCCGGTCCGTCCCATTCTGCCGCTCCACGAACGCCGTGGTGATTGCCCGGCACACCCTCGCAGGTGGATTGCAAAGTCGGTCTCTTCGATGACCAATGTCTGAAGACCGATGACCAAAAGGCGGAATTTTTCGGTCATTGGTCCTCGGACATCGGGACTTTGCAATTCTCCTGCTCACCCTCGACGTCCCCAACGCCACGAGCACCGCCGCCATCCTGCCGAAGACCACTCGCGTGGCGATCGACACCACCCGACTCTTCTCCCGCGACTTCTCCACCAGCGCGTAGGTCAGCCCCTCCGGGGCGACCTTGTAGGGGGCCCTGGGGCGTCCCCGCTTGCCGGTCCGGGGCGGCGTGACCGTCGCGCCATGGGCTTGGAGGATCGCCTCCTCGTAGGCCGGGTCGCCGTCGGTGGTGATCAGGTCCATCAGCCGACCCCCGGCGCGACTCTTGAAGTCCTCGACCACCCCCGCGACGCTCTCAGCGGTCCGCTCGCCGGGCACCACGCAGATCACCAACCGGCTCTCGGCATCGATCGCGACATGGTCCCAGGTATCTCCCATGCGGTCGTCGGTCTCGTCGCAATTCTTCTCCTTCTTGGCGACGAACGACCACTTCTCATCGAACTGGGCCTCACGCGTGAGCGTGAGGGGGGGAAATCGCGACCAACTCGTCGTGGAGATCGCGGGAGTGATCCCCGGCGATCCGGCTCAGGCGTCCGACGGTCCCGCGATCGACCTTGCAGAGCCGGCCGGTCTGTCGGACGCCGCAGCCCTCGGCGATGTGCTCCAAGACCGATTCGACCTTCTCCGGGGGCATTCGGGAGTCGAAGAGCGGGGTCCCTTTGCGTTGCGAGAAGCGAGCCTTGCAAGCCTGGCAGCGGAGCATGCGTCGGGCCTTCTCCGGGCCATAGCGACTGGTCACCGAGAGATTTCCGGCCCCCCGTTTACCGTATTCAGGGCACTACGAATTCAAGCAGCAGAAGCGAGAGAGGTCGTCCCTGGTGCGGCTCCGCCGCTGCAATCTTCAAGATTGAGAGCCAGTTGCGTCACCTCCGTATGATCGACGAGAGGCTGGGCACCGTGCGACACTGATCGGCCACGAGGGATTTTTGAAGGATCAAGACAAATCCCGGACACGATTGCATTGGTCATCCATCCCTGAAGTAGCCCCCCGCGCAATCGTCGCGATTCGGAAATCCAGGCTGTTGCCGGGGCGGTCAAGGAGTCGATACAATTCACGATGCCCGGTTGTTTGTTCATCGACTCGGGTGGTCTTGCGGGACGATCGCGAGGTTCAGAGGGCAAAGGATCGGCGGTCGTTGCCGGTTTTTTTTTCCTCTGACATTTCGCCCCTTGCGATTGTTTTGGATCGGTCCCGATCGTGAGAGCCTGTCTCGAACTTGACAACGCCTCCTGCCGGCGTCGGAAGGGAAAGGTCGCGATGGCGCTACACCGACTCGTGGTCGTCGATGATCACCCCTGGTCGCGGCATCCCTTGAGGGTGCTCTTTCAACGGATGGGCTGGGACGTCTCCGTCGCCAGCACAGTGGCCGAGGGGCTCGAACTGCTGGAGAACGGCCCGGAACCCTGCTGCCTCGTGCTCGACCTCGGCCTGCCCGACGGTCAGGGCGAGACTCTTTGGGAACGCCTCCGCGCCAAGGGGTACAAGACCCGGGTCGTCGTCGCGACCGGACTTGTCGACGACGACCGCCTGCGAACAATCTCGTCGCTTCAGCCCGACGCCCTCTTGCGAAAGCCGATCGACCTGACCGACGTCTGGAACCATGAGGTCGTCTGCCGGGTCTGCCCGATCGACCCGGCCGATCGTGCGATCATCAGCGCGACCGCGATTCAGCCGTCACCCTGCTGATCGACCGCCGCAGGAACGCGACCACGTTCCAGCCACTGAGCATTCCAAGAAAATAGATCGCCACGGCCAGCAAGGCCAGAGGCGCCGTGACGCTCCAGCTCAAAAAATTGAGCCGGACCGTCTGCGTGTTCTGCACCGCGAAGATTCCAACGACACCCAGAAAGACCAGAAGAATCAGACCCAGAAGATATCGCATCATTGTCTCCCATGCCCTGTCGTTCCTAAACGCCACTCCTCTCATCGTATCGGCTCACCCTCTGCTCGCAAGAAGGCGCCCGCGACGATCTTCTGTCGCGGGAAACCGTCAAGATTTGTGAGAATCCCCACAACAGTCATTGACTTGATCGGACCAATCCCCATAATCAACGAAGAGTCCGACGCCAACCCCAATGGCGTTCCACGTTGTCGGCCGACAACGCGCGACCGTGGCCCGTCGTGTCCGAACGGGACCACCACCGCACCTTCGAGCGGGCTGCTTTCTTTATGGCCAGATCAAGCGTTTTTGCGTATTGATAAGGCACGAGACGCCCTTTTGAAAACGGACTCGGCGCCGCTCTCGGACGCGTCGGACATTTTTATAACGTTCTTCAGGCACAAGCTTTTCAACGAGAACATGGCAGTTCCCCAGGTTTCCGGCCCGATTCTTGCTTTAAAAAGCGAGAGACGGAGGCAGAGTGGAACCGATCCTTCAGGAGGTTCAGGTCCCTTGACGAAACATCGACTTCTAGTCGTTGAAGATGATGAGCTGACCCGCACGAGCTGGGATGTGATCTTCTCGCAGCGCGGTTGGGACGTTTCCACGGCGCGATCGGTGGCCGAGGGGCTTTCTCTACTCGACCCAGTCCCGGATTACCTGATTCTCGATCTGACGCTTCCCGACGGCGACGGCGAGACGATCCTCCGGCGGATTCGTCAGAAGAATCTCAAGACCCGGGTCGCCGTGACGACCGGTGAATCGAGCCCCTCGCGGCTTCAGGGGGTTCGAGACCTCAAGCCGGAGGCGGTCTTCCTCAAGCCGATCGACATTGTCGACGTCTGGTCCGAGGGGGAGAACGCCAAGGCCGTTTAACGCAACCGCCTGCCCGATTGGATCAAGACCCGGCCCTTGCGATCGACCCGATCGCGGGGCCATTTTCGTTTCAAAGAGGAACAGCGAAACCTAGGTGATGGGCGGCGTGGATGCAATGGAAGCGAGTCCATTCGGTGCTGTCCAGCGGGCCGAGGATCGGGTGCATCGGAAAAGGACCAGGGGCCGACTCGAACCTGGCGACGGCCTTGCGAAGCGTCTCCGCCTCAACGTGGTCGTCGAGATCGGGCCGGGGCGAAAGCGCGGGGTGGGGAACCTCAAGACCATCGGGGAACCGATCGTCCTGGAAAAACCGAGCGCGAAGACATTCGGAATCCGGGGGCAAGGGTTCTGTCGAAGCGCGCCCGCGCGACGTGAGCCGGATGGTTGTGCTGAGATGATTGCAGATCTGACCAAGTGACCAGCGGCCGACCGTCTCATGGCCCCGCAAAAGGCGATCGACGTCGGCGAGCATCGCGTCGAGACTCGTGAACCGGATTTCCCGGCGCTTGGCCATCGGTTACCCCAGGGTCTCAGACGCGATCACGATCGGGGGGCAACAACCGAGGAAACCGCGATCAGTCCTCGATTGCTCACGAAAAAATCCATGATTCACGGTGAAAACGGAGGTTTGGCCCGCTCTTTGCATCTCGACCTGGTCCGGAATTTAATCGAAAGGAAGGCCCCATGTCAAGCGTAGCCACATATCGGCGACTCGACGGTTCGAGACGAGCGAACGCCAGCGAGTACGTGGTCGATTCGATCGACCTGAAGGCGGCCATTCGCGGGTGGGGCGAGGTGAACTATACCCCGCTTGACGTCGCCGTGCTGGATCCGCCCGAAGTTTGCGAGCGTTGCGGGCAGTCAATCTCGGGCGATGATTTTCTGGATTACGTGGACGCCGAGGATGGTTCGCTCATGATCGTTCACGAGCACTGCCACGCCGCCGACTGACCCGGTCCTTTGATCGGAGAGCATCGCGAACCGGCGGGCGAGATTTTCATGTCCTTAGAAGAGACGCTGTTTCACGTCTGGGTCGATACGGTCAAGGACTTCGCCATCTTCATGGTCGACCTTGAAGGCAGGGTCTCAAGCTGGAACGTCGGCGCGGAACGGATTCTCGGCTACGCCTCAGCCGAGATTCTCGGTCAGCCCTTTGACCGACTCTTCACGCTCGAAGACCAACAGAATCACGTTCCCGCGCAGGAGCTTCAGGAAGCCCATGCCGAGGATCACGGTTGGGATGATCGCTGGATGCTTCGCAAGGACAATTCCCGGTTCTGGGCAAGCGGGTTGCTCACTCCGCTTCGCGGCGAGGACGGAAGCGTCCGCGGTTACGTCAAGGTGCTTCGCGACAATACCGAACGCAAGATGATGGAGGACGAACTCCGTCGCCACGCCGAGGCTCTTCAAGAAGCCGATCGCCGCAAGAATGAATTTCTCGCGATGCTTTCGCACGAGCTGCGCAACCCGCTGGCGCCGATTTTGAACTCACTCTATGTGATGCGTCAGGCAGGCTCGCACGACCCGGCCGTGGTCCGCTCGCACGCGACGATCGAGCGTCAGGTGGGTCATCTCAAGCAGCTTGTCGACGACCTGGTGGACGTGGCCCGGGTCACCAGCGGCAAGATTTTGCTGCGCAAGGAGAAAGTATGGCTCGGCGACCTGGTCTCGCGGTCCGTCGAGGACATCGGCCACCAGATCGTTGACCGACAGCAGACGCTCATGGTCTTGCCCGCCGCCGAACCGATCTGGATCGACGCCGACGCGACACGACTTGAACAGGTCTTTATCAACCTTTTGTCGAATGCCTCGAAATATACCGAGCCTGGCGGTCACATCTGGCTCAACACGCAAAAAGTTGACGGCATGGCCGAGATCCGTGTCCAGGACGACGGCATCGGCATTGATGGCAAACTCCTTCCGCGCATCTTTGACCTGTTCACCCAGGCCGATGCCTCGCTTGATCGTTCGCAAGGGGGTCTCGGCATTGGCTTGACGCTTGCCAGGACGCTCGTTGAGATGCACGAAGGAACGATCTCGGCCGAGAGCGAGGGGACAGGCAAGGGAAGCGTCTTCGTGATTCGCCTGCCCGTGGTCGACAGTTCGGAATCTGACCACAACGCGGGCGACGAGGGGCAGAATGGCGAATCCGGCGAATCTCGGGCGACCTTGCGCATTCTCGTTGTTGACGACAACGTGGACGCCGCGCGAAGCCTGAGCCTCTTTCTGAGCCGCGCGGGGCATACGACCGAGGTTGCCCACGACGGCCGGGCCGGTCTGACCGCCGCCGACTCATTCGATCCCGATGCCGTGCTTCTCGACATCGGCCTGCCGGGAATGAATGGGTTCGAAGTCGCTCAGTTGCTTCGCGAGTCCCGCGCGGTGACCCTGATCGCCATGTCCGGTTACGCCAAGGACGACGACCCTCGCCGGGCCACGTTCGATCATTATTTGGTCAAGCCCGTGAATCCCGAGGATCTCCTCGCACTTCTGAACGGCCTCAGACCGAACCCGCGGAATTCTTGATACAAGCCAGGACAGAGCAAGAACAACGAGCCGAAGTTTTCCGCGTCTTGAACCTGGGCAGGGCTGTTTCATTCTCGGGAATAAGCAAGGACCAAAGGACCAATGACCGAGGAATAATCGAAAACAGGAAGGATGGGCAAGGGCCTTGCCGACCTTTTTCGGACATCGGACATCGGTCATCAATTGAGAATGAAAGAGCCCTGTGAACCTGGGCGGTTTCGATGGACCGTCTCGCCCTTCGTGGTTAGAATAGCCGCCCGCCTACGTTTTGGGATGCGTTTTCCGGGCAGCGCGTCGCGAACACGAATCCCTATGCAACTGTCCTGACAACACCTTGCGAGAGTGGTGGAACTGGCAGACACGCAGGATTTAGGTTCCTGTGCCGCAAGGCGTGGGGGTTCAAGTCCCCCCTCTCGCATTATAGCAAGCTCAAAAGACTTGTGACAAGAAAGCTCGGCAGATAGCGGTCGGCCCTGGATGAGTTCGGCAAGATTTTGGCAAGAATGTCCGGGTCGCATCGCGGTGGTGTTGGTGGGAGATCACGCCCATGGCCGCGGTCCAGGGACGCAGAGGCAGCTATCGCGTCCAGTTCAACTATAATGGCAGACAGCTGGGGTTCACGATCGGCAAGGTCTCCGAGGCCGAGGCGAGGGCCAAGGCGGCGCAGGTTGATTACCTGCTGATGCGGCTGAAGCAGGGGCTCATCGAGATCCCGACGGGGGTCGACGCGGTGAAATTCTTTCGGCATGACAGGGCACCACCCGTCGCCGGTACCTCGTCGCTCGGTAGGCGTTCAAACCCCAATGTTGCATCTGCGGCCCGAGTTCAGTAGAACGTTGACATGACGGATCAGCCACCCCTGCCTCAAATCCTCTGGGATACGCTCTCGCCTGAAGCACAGGCAGCGATCGCTGCGGTGGTGCAATCCCTCGAACAACGGATCGCCGAGTTGGAGGAGCGGGTCAACAAGAACTCCACCAACTCCTCCAAGCCCCCCTCGTCTGATCCCCCTTCGGTCAAGCGGCGACCACCGGTTCCCGCCTTGGGGAAGAAGCGGGGCGGTCAGCCCGGCCATCGTCATCAACCCCGAGCCCTGGTCCCGCCGGAGCAACTCCGGCAGGTCTTCGAGTGCAAGCCGCCCGAGTGCCGGTCCTGCGGCGAGGCGTTGCACGGCGATGACCCCGAGCCGATCCGACATCAGGTCGCTGAAGTGCCACCGGTCCGGCCGGTGGTCGACGAGTACCGGCTCCATCGCTTGACCTGCCCTCGCTGTCGGACTTCGACCTGTGCCGCCTTGCCGCCGGGTGTCCCCACCGGGGCCTTCGGCCCTCGGCCGCGGGCGATCCTCAGCGTCCTGGCCGGGGGTTACCGCCTGGGCAAGCGGCCGATCCGCCAACTGGTCTTCGACCTGTTGGGGCTGACGATCTCCACCGGCATGATCGCCCGGCTGGAGCGGCAGGGTGCCACCGAGTTGGCGGCCCCGGTCGAGGAACTCCATCAGTACGTCCGGGACGCCGCCTGGGCGCACATCGACGAGACCTCGTGGTGGCAGGGTCAGGACAAGGCGTGGCTCTGGGGGGCCGTGACGGACCTGGTGACGGTCTTCACGATCGCCACCTCCCGGGGGCCGAGGTCGCCAAGGGGATGTTGGGGACGGCGGCCAGCAAGGTCGTCATCCGCGACCGGTTCAAGGGTTACATGTGGGTCAAGCGCCGCCAGTTTTGCTGGGCACACCTCCGTCGTGACTTCCAGGCGATGATCGACCGGGGCGGCGAATCCGCCGAGGTGGGCGAGCGGTTGATGGGGCACTCCGATGCCCTGTTCGAGTGGTGGCATCGTGTCCGGGATGGGACCCTGTCCCGGTCCAGCTTCCGGACGTATGTCGCCACGATGCGCCCCTTCCTGAAAGAGGACCTGCAACGGGGGGCGGCGTGCGCCTGCCCCAAGACGGCGGGGACGTGCCGGGAGTTGCTCTGCGGTGAGACACACTTGTGGACGTTCGTGCGAGTCGAGGGGATCGAGCCAACGAACAACCATGCCGAGCGAGCGCTGCGGCACGGGGTGATCTACCGCAAGACAAGCGGCGGGACCGAGAGCGAGTCGGGGAGCCGGTTCGTGGAGCGAATCCTGTCGGTGGTGGCGACCTGCCGTCAGCAGGACATCAATGTGCTGGACTACCTTACCCGGTGCTACCAAGCTCATCTGGATGGCCAACCGATCCCCTCGCTCCTGCCCGCCACCTCCACCACTCAAGCAGCCTGAACGGGCCTTGAACGCCTACTGGCCGACCACGTTCAGAATTGGGTCAACACCGTCGCCCCGTTGGCGCAGTCGACCGCCGATACGGTGGCTGGCGATGCCCAGACCTGGGTCAAGACCGTGGCCAAGGCCGCGCAGGCGTCCGGCGATGCGATGGCCGGCGACGCCGTTGATTGGTTCAGTTCCGTGGCTCCCGCCGCGCAGGCGTTCTCCGACGCCGTGGCCGACGACTCGGTCGCCTTGATCAGTTCATCCACATCGGCGTTCCTGTCATTCAGTCAGGCGGCCGGCAGCTCCCTGGCCGGCGGTTCGACCGGTTCGACGGGAACCAATGCGGCCCCACCAGCGCCGGCCGCGTTGGTTACCAAGGGTGTGTCCACATCAGAGACATCACAATACGGCGACAAGTGGTTCAACGACGGTCCTGGAGACTCCTGGAATCCCCTGGCTTACGTGGCTTCGGTCGGAGATTCGATCGGCACCCGGATCGGTGACGCTTACGGGGTTTTGGCCTCAAATTCAACCGCGACGACGTTGAACCTGGTTCAAGTTCGGCAAGAACGGGCCTTCAACGCGATTTCGGACCCAGATTCGCGGATGACGGTGAGTCAAGCGCAGCAGGAGCGACTGGGTGCCCTGGCCTACGGGCTGAGTGAGATCGGTGGCGATGGAGTGAAGTTGGCCGATGGCGTCGTGGCGACCGCCGAACTCTACGGTAATGTCAAGGCGATCGTCGGTGTCGGTACTACGGCGCGACAGTTGCTGAACTGTTTCCCCGCCGGGACGCCGGTCGCAACGCTCGACGGCCCGCAGGCCATTGAGTCGGTCGTTGCGGGCCAGAAGGTCTGGGCCTACGACCTGATCTCCAGTCGTTGGCAGCCCTGTCTGGTGACGGAGACATTCCGCAACCACTACGTCGGAAATTCCGCGTCCCTGACGATCGCGGGGGAGACGGTCACATCGACCCTGCTGCACCCGTACTGGGTAGTTCGAGGTGAGGGTCTGGACGACCGACCACGCCGGGATCACCTCGCCGCAGTCCCGGTCGGCGCCACGACCCCTGGCCGCTGGGTCGATGCGGGGGACGTGGTAGTCGGTGACGAACTACTGCTGCGTGACGGTCGCGTTGTCGCCGTGGAATCGATTCACCATGAGCCGTTCGAAGACACCGTTTACAACTTCGAGGTAGAGAACTTACACTGTTACGCGGTGGGAGGGATTAATGTCCTCGTCCACAACAGCAATGCACGCGAAACCGTTATCCAGGTATTTGAACAGACCGCCAAGCATGGACCGGGTGGTTTTGGTTCTCCTAGCCTGTTCGCAGACAACGCGGTAGGTACAAGGGCAGTCCAGCAATCTGTCCTGATCAAAACGGGATTGCGTGCGATCAAACTATCGACAGGAGAAGTCGCCATCTTCAGGTCTGCGAGCAAGGTTCCCGGCGCGGTCGGTTCGAACGTGTGGCACGGAGGTTGGGCGGCCAGCGCAGAAGAATTGAGGGCACTGGGGAAGGCTTTAAGAAATCTACCCGTCTTTGGGGGTTAGAACGAAATTGGCTTTCTTGTCAGATCACCCTTGAAACCGCACTAAGAATCTATCCGAGAACTGCTATAAGTCCCTATTTTTCTAGGGGTAAAAACCGATCCTCGGATAGTTTCTAAGTGCTAGGTAGTTAGCTGGAGGAGGTACAAAAAATTGGATGCCGACCCTTGAATGTTGGTGGGATGGTACATGATCGGCAAGGTCTGTTCGCCCCAATTATCTTACAGAAACCGATCATGTATTTCTCCTATACAACGGTTCATATCTTTTTCTAGGTAGGCCGAAGATGTGGCCAACCGCCGACGAAATCTTATAAGATTCTTGCAATTATTCCAGCCATAGGAGATTATTGATGTCAGAAATAGATATGTTTAATTACGAAATTATTTCGTGGATTTCCTGTCCTTCATCCTATCCCATCGTGTCGGGCAGGCCTACACTGAAACAGGTGCCAGTCTATCTCTTGAAAGAAGACGCCGTTGATTTCGATGCCAAGACGGGGGATCTCTTGATCGGAGGCGGCGGAGGGGAAAGTCCTGCGCTCCGGATCGGACTTCCAGAGGCCTGGATTTACTACCAAGGCGGGGGTCAAGTGGACTGGGAATCCGCTCATAAATGCTTCTGGTCGGCCACGCAAGCCTATATCCTTTGTGAAGGATACTCTCGCCTCGGTTGGGCGCCAGATGAATCCCTCCGAGGTCAGATCGAGAGTTGGCTCACTAGGCACGTCCTAGCCTTTATCGTTCGGAACCACCCGGAACTTTGTCCCAACATCCAAACAGAAGTGGATCTTGGCGTCGATGGTTCAATTTGCTTCACCTTCTGACGAGGGAAAGAGTAGCCTGGTGTCAGACTTAGGGTAGTCTGTTGATGGGGGACCGGAGGTCAGACTTAGTTTTTCGTTTTCGCCGCATTCAGAAACCAAAATGAGTCTGAGCCGAATTGCACTAAGCTAAGGATAAACCGAGGCAGCCCAAGAGCTTGAGAACTAAAGGGCCTCCTTGCACGATGGTGTTATTTAACGACCCCATCCAACTAAGGAGGCACCTCGATGCATCACCGGATTGATACCATTCTTAAGCGACTCCGGCAAGATGTAGCCCACCGTCTCGACCGCCGAATCATCGACGACGCCTGTCAGATGGACGGATACACTTGACGACGCAGAACCTTGACGCCCGTCGCCATGACTTCCTGGGTCATGACCCAGATTCTACATAGCAACACGGCGTTGAATCCATGTCTGCCTCCTCGTCCAACGATCGTTCTCCGCCGCAGCGTTTTGCCTGACGAGAGCACGACTGCCGTAAGTCCGGCGCCCCAGCCTCGATCCTGGCTTGTTCCTCTGCGTCTTCCTCATCGTAGTCGACGGCCGGCGAAACGAGGGAAACCGGCTCGCCTGCACCCCCGGCCGGAATCCAATTGACCCCCGAATCATCCGGCACGACGCCCGCGATTCGCGCCCCTCGGTTCGTGAGGATGATCCGACACGCGGCCCCTCGATGATCGACCACATGGCGGACCAGCCCAAGCGTTTCCAGTTCCTTGAGGCGCCGGTACGCAAGGGGCTCAGTTATGCCCCAGAGTCTCGGTAAAGAGCCCCCCAGAATCACAGCGAGCGGCTGGCGGCCGAGGATAGAGCAACAACGGCGGTGGGCGAAAAGAAGCGTCGGGGGTCGCCTCATGATCGGCTCGCCTCGATCAGAATTGCATGCAGTATTGCATGAGTTGCCTCCTACGTTTCTCTGACCCGATCCCGAAGCCGCCCACTAACTGCGGCATCGCTGGTGATCCTGGCAAGTTCAGCCCGGATCTCCGCTTCCGTCTGTCCACTCGCCCGCCGGTCCTCGATCATCGCGGCGGCTTGGCTGACATAGCCGGGATCGATGGTGATCGTGCTGGGCTCCGCACCGATCGAGACGACCCTGCCGCCAAGATAGGTCCACCCATCGCGATCGGTCGTCAGTTCGGGTAAGGGCCTCGTTGGCGCTGGCTCGGCGGAGGGCGTCAGGTCGAGGTCATCGGGCACCACGTCCGTTCTGCCAGGCGAGGCGGAGGCGGTTCCTCGGAGCCGTGCGACCTGGCGAGACTGACAACGGCCTGGTCAACGACCTCGGACCGATTCAACCGGACGACAAGAAAAGGGGGACATAGCGGAATGGCATTAAGCTAAGCCGCAACCCCTAGTTCCACCTTCCACCAAGATTCACATCGCCGTCGACGCGCTGGGCAACCCGGTCGAGTTCATCCTGACGGCGGGCCAGGAGGCGGACGTCACGCAGGCCGAACCGCTGATCCGGGGGAATAAGGCGGATGCGTACATCCTGGACAAGGCCTACGACAGTGACGCGGTCGTGGCGGCGGCGAAGCGACAGGGGGCCGAGGCCGTGGTCCCGTCGAAGAAGAACCGGAAAGTGGCGCGTGATTATGACAAGCATGTGTACAAGGAACGGAAGAAGGTCGAGTGGTTTATCAACCTGATCAAGCAGTACCGGCGGGTCGCGACCCGGTACGAGAAGACAGCCCGCAACTTCCTTGAATTTGTTCAGGTGGCGTCGATCATGGTCCTGTTGCGATAGCCTAACCGACGCATATTGCCCAGAATTTGTCTATACGGCCTAGACCACTGAATCCGAATTTTAAGTTATGGTCCCGACCTTCCTCGGCTCATCCTGAGCCTCTGCCGGACTCCTGATAGGCCTGGGCGGGCGTCCGTTACTTGAGGCTCTGATGCGGCCTCTCGTGGTTGTAGAACAGGAACCAACTCCGTTACGCTCCGGTAGGCTTTCAGGTACACATCCTCATGGTTGATCGTGCGCATCAAGCTCTCGGCATATCCATTCTCCTCGGGTTCGCCCACGCTCGCCATGCGGATCTTCGCCTCGCGGCTACTCAGCAGCTCAACGTAGGCCGTCGCGGCCTGTTATACCCCCTGGTCGGAATGGTGGATCGCCGGGCGGCCGTGCTCGTACGCCCGCCTCAACGCCACCAGCGTCAACGCCTGGTCCAGCCCACGCCCCAGGTGCCAGCCCCGGATGCAGCGCGCGCGAACATCCATCAACACCGCCAAATAAACGAACTCCGTTCTTAATCGGATGTAGGTGATGTCCGCCACCCATACCTCGTTGGGGCGAGTCACCTCAAGGCCTTCCACGAGATTCGAATACCGGGGGATACGCGTGACCACTATCCGTCGTCCGAGGCTTTCTTTCAGGGGCTTTTCCCACATTCCCCAACTCATGCATCATCCGACGCGCAAGCTTGGAATTGACGACATGACCTTCGCGTCGCAGTTGCTTCGTCAACCGCCGATAGCCGTACGTCGGCCACTCGCCAGCCACCTTGACCAGGGCCTCGAGGATTGACCGGTCCTCCTCCGGCTTGAGCTCATAGTACGCGCCGCTACGCGGCAGGTCGAGCACCTCGCAAAACCGACTCATTGGATAATGATCACGCAACGACGCCATTACTTCACGCGGCTCGTCGAGAGTGAGTCCAGCCTGTTCGAGTCTTTTTTTAGGATCTCGTTCTCCAGGGTCATGCGCCCCAGAACCTGCTCCAGTTCGGCGATCCGCGTCTGCTCGGCCGAGCGCGCGGAGTCGCTGTCGAAGATCAGGTGGACTTTCTCGATGGAGGCCGTCTTCCACAAGGCCAAGAGGTTCGGGCCGAGCCCGTGCTTGCGGCACGCCTCCGCCTCGGCCTGCGACTGGACGCCTGTCAAGACGTCGAGCACCACCTTGGCCTTGAACCCAGGGGTAAACTGCCGCCTCGTTCTCATCTCGGCGCGACCTCCGACGGAGCCTACCCTTCCATTATGTATGCACCTGTCCAGTTTTCGGGGCGCACTACATTGCTTTATCGCTGGACCAAGAAATGGGTAGCAGGCAAACTTTTCGAATAGCGAAAGATCGCGACAAATCGAAATGCGTTGATCTTCCAACTCAACTTCCCCTTGCCAGAAATCCCCCTTCCGCGCAAGATTGGCGGTTGAGACCGCCGAAGCCCGGCGGATGAATCGGCTCGACCCCTCTGAAAATACGGATCGGGAGTTCGTCGTCATGGATGACCAGACGCCCCGGAAGAGATCGTTCGCGCGCAGGGTCGCGCGGGCTGTCGCGGTCCTGATGCTGTTGTTGGTGGTGCTCGTCGGGGCTCTCCCCTGGCTTCTCAGCACGCCTCCGGCGCGTCGAGCGGTGGTCGCGGCGGCGAACAGGTATCTCGCGCCGAGCAAAATCGGTGTTTCAGGGATGTCACTCTCGTGGGCCGGTTCCATCCGGCTCAGCGGTCTCTGGCTCAAGGACGCCAACGGCAAGACCCTCTTGACGGCCCGCCAGGCCGTGCTTGATCGCGGGCTCTTTCCGCTGGCACTCGACCACGCGAAGCTCGGCACTCTGACCGTTGATGGCGCCGTGCTCGATGTCGAACGCCGGGCCGATGGGTCGATTGACCTGATGGAAGCCCTGAATCCACCCAGACCCGCGACCGCGACAACAACGGCGAAACCAACGGTCGAGCCGGGACTTGTGGTCACGAAGCCAAAGCCGGCGACCGAGCTGACCGTCCGGGTCGTTCGGGGGTCAGTCACCTTGCTAAGTCCCGAACTGGCCGAACCGTTCACGGCCGGTCAGGCCGACGTCGAGGTGATCATGGCCGCCGCGCCTGGCCAGAAGCTGACCTGGCGGATTCGACTGGCCGAGCCGCGGGGGGGAACCGCCGCCGAGACGCTGGGCATCGACGGCGATTACGACCAGCGGGCGGCCGAGGTGCCGGATCTGAACGTCTCGATCAAGGGCGAAGGATGGCCGGTCGCCGTCAAGACCTCGGGCGTGGTGGCGCGGGGTCGGCTCGTCGGCACGCTCAAGGCGGCTCGCGAGGCGGGGCAATGGGCGTCGTCGGGCGATGCGAAACTGCTCGGTTTTGACGCCTCGGGCCCTTCGCTCGCGGGCGATCGGCTCGACTTCGACGTCGAGGCCGGTTGGGATCTGACTGGCTCAAGCGGGGCCTGGACCGTGCGCAAGATGAGCCTCGTTTGCCCGGTCGGAACCCTGAGTGCCTCGGGAACGCTGGGGACGACCGACGGCAAGGTCGCGCCCGACGCTCGCGTCGAGGGGCGGATTGATCTCGCCGCGCTCTCGAAGCAGATTCCGCACACGCTTCGGCTCAAGGAGGGCCTGACTCTGGAAGCCGGCTCCGCGCGGGTTTTGATGCAGGTGGCCACCGAGGGGACCACGCAAAAGGGGACGGTCGAGATGAACATCTCGGACCTGACCGCCCGCGAACGCCAGCCGGCGCGGACGTTCACGCTGGGCGAACCGGCGAGCGTCACCGCCAAGGGAACTCGCGAGGCCGCGGCCTTCAGCCTCGAAACCCTCTCGGTGAAGACGGCGTTCCTCAACCTCAGCGGATCGGGCGACCTTCAGAAGGGGGTCAAGGTGGCCGGGACGGTCGACCTCGCGAAAATTGAAGAACAGTTTCATGAGCTGATCGAGTTTGGCGCCTTGAAGATGGCCGGGCGAGGCCGGATGGCCGCCGATTTTCGGAAGAATGGGCCGAGCGGTTTTCTCGCCCGATACGCGGCCGAGTTCCGCGGCCTGAACGTCGCCGGCCTGACCACCGACCCGATCGTCCGCGACGCGATCCGGTTCGACGCCGCCTCCAGCGGCCCTGCCGATCCGTCGGGCCTGCCCGAGACCTGGGAAAATATCAAGATCAACCTCAAGTCAACCCAGGACACGGTCACCCTGGCCACGCAGACTCACAAGGACGGCGTGACGAGTGTCAACGGGTTCGCCTCGGTCCCCGTCACCGTCTCGCAACGCGCGGGGCAGGCCGACGTCAAGATCGTCGGTCGCTGGCGGCCCGGCAAGGACCCGAAACAGGACATGGGCATCGTCGAGTTTGACGAGCTTCGCCTGGGCCTTTGTCCGCTCGACCCCGCGCTCGCCGCTTCGGGAACGCTGGCCTTCGCCGGTCGAGGCTGGCTCGACATCGACAACGACGGCCTGGAACTGACCCCCCTGCCCGCTCCTTCGCCGCTCGTGCTGGGCGCGGAGGGGTTGAAGCTGCACGGCATTCGCAAGACGCCGATCGGTTCCAGGGCGGGCAAGGGTTCTTTCGTCGGCGATCTCGCGTCGATCGAGCAAGCCCTCTCGGTCTGGACCGGCCACGAACCGACCGGATACGGAGGGGCGATCGCCGCGCAGATCGGCATGGGACCGGGCGAGGCCGGTCGGCTCAATCTCGGCATCAATCTTTCCATTCCCGACCTCTCGAAGGCAGCGCCCGACGGCAAGGGCCGCAAGCCCGAAGGACCGCTGACGATCGCCTACCTTGGCACCTATGACCCGGCGATCGACCGCCTGAATGTTGGCCACCTTGGCGCCCTGACTCGATACGCCAGTCTTGACGCCAAGGGGACGATTGACGAACCGCTCGGCCGACGCCTCGCCGACCTTCAAGGGATGCTCGCCCCGAACTGGGTCGCCGCCAGCGAGTATGCCTCAAGCCTCACCTCCACCCCGGCCAAACTTCAGGGCAAAGACAGGGCCTATCGCGTCAAGGGGTTGCTCTCGGGCGACTCGCTGGCCGCGATCCTCAAGGGACTCGACGCCGAGATCGGTCTCGACCTCGTCTCGGCCGACCTCCTCGGCCTGAACCTCGGCCCGGCGCCTCTGATCGTGCGCTGCAAGGCGGGAACCTTCGCCGTCGACCCGATCAAGACGACGCTGAACAACGGCGTGGTTGACCTCAAGCCGGGCCTTGCCGTTGACGAGACGCAGGGGATTTCCTTGCTCCTGGGTCGGGGGTCGAAGATCGACGGGGCCGAGATCAACGACGAGGTCTCGAAGGACATTCTCAGCTACATCGCGCCGGTGCTCGACCAGGCGACCCACGTCCACGGCAAGGTCTCGCTCACGATGGACAAGGCCGACATTCCTTTCACCGGGCCGCCGACGCACAAGGTCTCGATGGTCGGTCAGCTTGTCTTTCAGGACGTGATTTTTGCTCCCGGACCATTTGCGAACCAGGTTCTCGGACTTGTCGGCAAGCCGAACCAGCCGGGCCTTCGGCTTCATGAGCCCGTGCAACTGCAAATCGCCGACGGCCGGGTTTATCAAAAAGGGCTGAACGTGCCGATCGCCGCCAATGCCGCGATCACGCTCGAAGGTTCGGTCGGGTTCGACGAGACGCTTGACCTCAAGGCCGGCGTACCGATCACCAAGGGGATGCTCGGTTCCGCGGCCGGGCTTGATGACCTTGTCGGCGACGGCAAGATCACCGTCCCGATCGGCGGCACGGTCTCGCATCCCAGCCTGAACCGACAGGCGCTTCAGGTCGCTGTCCGCGAACTCGCGCGAAATGTCGTGAAGAAGGATCTTTCTCGCGAGGCATCCCAGCTTCTCGACAAGCTCGGCCCCGCCGCTCCCGCGAATGGCGCTGGCCAGCCCGGTTCCAATCCTGGCTCGGGCGGACTGCCGACGGACCTGAAAGGGCTGGAAAACCAGCTTCTGCGCAGGGTCATGCCGCGATGAAGAAGAACCGATGACCGATGACCGAGGAATACGGGGATGGAAGGCTCGGTCATCGGTTTTCGATCCCTGGTCCCCAGGATTCCGCTAGTCGATTCGGATGGATCGTGATATGGTCCCGCCCGCAATCCGGGTTACGGATGACCCGGACTGCCACCCCGCAAATGACTCCAGGGATGACGACCGATGAGCGAACCGATGAGCCGCCTCGCCGATACGCTTCGCAAGAACAGCATGGTCCGGTTCCTCGACCATTTCGCGCAACTCTTCCCTGACAGTCACATGAAAGACCTCGTCGTTGACGAGCTGGGGCCGGGGCGGTCAATGGTGGTGAACGGCCGACAGGTCGTGAACTTCGGGTCCGACAGCTTTCTCGGCCTCGATCAGGACCCGCGCGTTCATGAGGCGCTCAGGCGAGGCGTCGACGCCTGGGGAAGTCATAACGGCTCGTCGCGCGCCTTCGCTAGCGTTCGAGCCAATGCCGAGGCCGAAGACCGCCTTGCCCGCTGGCTCAAGACCGAGGCGGCCCTGATCTATCCGTCGGTCACGCTCGCCAACCTCGGGGCCTTGCCCGCGCTCGTGGGTCGGAATGACCTGCTCGTCGTCGACGAACACGCGCACAACTCGATTCAGGAAGGGGCGAAGCTCGCCTCGGCCAGCGGCGCAAGACTCGCCCGGTTCTCGAACTGCGACCCCGAGGCGCTTGACCGCGTCCTCGCCGCGGCGGGGCCGAGGCGTTCGACTCTCGTGGCCGTGGACGGCGTTTTCAGCATGACCGGAACTCTCGCCCCGCTCGCGGAGCTCAATGAGGTCGCCTTGCGGCACGGGGCGGTGCTCTATGTCGACGACGCCCACGCCACCGGAACGCTTGGCGCGAAGGGCCGGGGGACCGTGCTCGATGCGCTCGGCGATTACGACAATGCGCTGGTGGTTGGCTCGCTCTCGAAGGCGTTTTCGTGCTTCGGAGGCTATGTCGGGTGCTCGGCCGAGATGAAGGAATTCCTCAAGATGAAGTCCAGCACGTTCATCTTTGGCGGGCCAGTGCCGCCGGCCTATCTTGAGGCGATCCTGGCCGTGCTCGACATCATTGAGTCGGACGAATACGAGGCCCTTCGGGGTCGGCTTGACGCCAATGTCCGGCTCTTGACCGCCGGTCTGAAACGGCTTGGCCTGGCCGTGCTCGGCGGGTCGCCGCCGATTGTCTCGATCCTCGCGGGCGAAGAGGCCGACACGCTCGCGGCGGGCCGATTCCTCTTCGATCAGGGCTATTACATCCAGTCGGTCGTCTTTCCGGCGGTGCCCTATCACGCGGGCGTGCTCCGGATTCAGGCGAACGCGAACCACACCCCCGCGCAGGTTCTCGGCCTGCTTGACGCCCTGGCCTCCTTGCGTCGGGTCGTCACGCTTCCCGGTCCCGATTCGTTGACCCGGACGGCGGCCTGATCGATGGGAATCGGTAAGCTCCGCCTTGCCCTCTTGATGCTCGTCGCCGTGGCTGTTCTGGCCCTGGGCGAGACCTTCATCTCGCGCGGAATGAGGCAATCGGGCGAGGCGTCAACCGGCTTCTGGGCGGGTACGCGCGCGGCGATCGGCAACCCGTGGGTCATCGCCGGGGCGCTTTTGCTGGCCTTGCATCTGGCCCTTTATGCGACGGCTCTGTCCGTCGCCGATTTGAGCCTGGTGATGCCCTTGACGGCGGCCTCGTACCCGATCGGGGCCGTGCTGGCGCGGTTCTTCCTCCTTGAAGAGGTGAACCTGGCCCGGTGGGTCGGCACGGCGATCATCGCCGCGGGGGTGGCGGTCGTCGCCTGGGGCGAGGCGCGAACCGGACCCTGAAACGAGCGAGGACCGATGGCCGATCCGTAAAGGATCAACGGCCATCAGTCCCTCTCAACATCCCCGCGATCGATCCAAGAATCAGGCCGCGCCCTTGACGGGCTCGGCCGTGGCGGTCGCGGTCTCGGCGAGTGTCTTTTCCAGCAGGTCGAGCAGGTTGCCGACTGTCTGGATCTGCGTCAGCGACTCGGAATCGAGCCGAATGCGCAACTGACGCTCGACCTGCATCACCAGGCCGACGACGTCGACCGAGTCAAGCCCGAGGCCCTCGCGGATCTCAAGGTCGTCGTTGAAGTCGGGGAGTTCCTCACCCAGGTCATCCTGAAGGTAGGTGAGGATAGAGTGCCGAATCGCTTCGCGGTCCATCATGGTCCGGGCCCCTGGGTTCCCATCCATCCATCCCCGATCGACCCTGTTGAGCCGAGGGGATTCGGGCAGAAGTTCGTCGACATTCGACCGGCCAGGCCGACCCTTTTGCAAGGCACCTGCCTTCAGGAACAACCCGGCCGGGCGCGAACTTTAACGAAATCGGCCGCTCACACCAAGACCATTTCCTTGTCGGGGCTTTTGGTGGGGAGGGTGGGAGGACAAAGGACAATGGACAGAGGGCAAAGGGCAGAGGACGAAGGAAGGGAACGACGCGGCGAAAGTCACCTTGTCAGGGGACTTCGGGCGGGGGATAACTATCCGTGCCAGGAATCAGGCGGGCCTGCTTCGGTAGGGAAGGAAATCGAAGATATTAGAGATCGTTGAGGAAGTCGGTCAGGGCCGGGATGCTGGCGGTGATGGGAACGCCGTGAGCACCCGCGTAGGTATAAATGTGGGCCCGGGGGGCGTCTTTGCGGAGGTCGGCGGAACTGGTCGCGGCCCCGACGTTCGGGTCATAGGCGCCGAAGGCGGCAACCACCTTCGCGTACGTTCGAACCGGCCCGCTCAGCAGCGAGATGATCGGGCCGCGGAAAGGGGCGAGACCCTCGATCGGCCGATAATTGTGGTCAACGGCGTGACGCTGGAGGTACGCCTGGACGTCGGGCACCCCGTAATAATCAAGCACGGCGATCGCGTTCAAACCCGGGACTTCCGCCAGCCTCAGGGCCACGGCTCCCCCCGCGCTGAAGCCAACGAGGCCGACTCGCTGACCGTGAGCCGCCTTGATCAGCTTCGCGGCGAGGGCCTCGAACGAGCCCAGGGTCACCGCGGAATAGGGAACCTGCACCGGTTGATTGCCCGATGCGCGAATCACGGCCGCGGCATTCGCGGTCAAGGAACTGGTTCCGGCCGCCGCGAACCCGTTGCCGTTAAGAATAAAGACCAGGGTCGTCAACGTCCGGTCCTCGCAAGGCTCAACCCCCGGCGTGGCGCGTCTCAGATTCTTCTCTCGGCGCGGCGTGAACACGAGTCAGGCTCCTTGGGCGAGACAATTCAGACGATCGAGACCATCGGGCCGGTGATCCACTCGGATTCTCATTCTAGTCAACCTGCATCGGCAACGGAAACAGCCAGGCGAGGGAGGTCCTGAATTGTGAACGCCGCCTACGCGGGTCAAACCGCCATCATCACCGGGGCGTCGAGCGGGATCGGCCGGGCGCTGGCGGTCGCGCTCGCGAGGCAAGGGTGCCGGGTCGGCCTGACCGCGCGTCGTCTCCAGGCTCTGGAAGAAACGGCCGAGGCGGTGCGGACGGTCGGTGGTCTGGCCGAGGTCGCGACCGCCGATATTGGCGATCGAGACCAGGTCCGCGAGGCGTTCCAGTCGCTGGAAAAGGCGCTTGGGCCGGTCGATCTGCTGGTCGCCAATGCGGGGGTCGGCGTGCCGACGACGCTGGAACCGATCAACGTCGAGGCCATCGAGGAGACGTTTCGGGTCAACGTCCTGGGCGTTATCTATGCGATCGACGCCGCCTTGCCAGGGATGCTGAAACGGGGTCGTGGTCAGGTCGCGGCGATTTCTAGCCTGGCGGCGTATCGAGGGTTGCCGGGCGAGTCGGCCTATTGCGCCAGCAAGGCGGCGGTGAACGCGTACATGGAGGGCCTTCGGGTGCAGGTTCGGGGGCGAGGCGTTGCCTTGACGACGGTCTGCCCCGGGTTCGTGAAGACGCCGATGACCGCGCCGAATACCTTTGCCATGCCCTTTGTTCTTGAAGCCGATGCCGCGGCCGAGAAAATCGTTCGCGCCCTTTTGCGTCGCCCCAAGGTGTATAACTTTCCCTGGCCGACGGCCGTTTTGATGAAGCTCTCACGCTGGGCGCCCGACTGGTTCATGGCCCTGGCCTTCCGCGATTACCTGGAGCATCCGCCGATGCCGACTGTTGAGCCCCAGAACCATTCAGGCCCGATCGACTGATTTGACGATGGTTGACCTCGCCGTCAAGATCCTTCTGGACGACAAGGCCCGGTTCCTGACCACGGTATCCGGGGTCGGGTTCGCCGTGGCGCTGGTGTATATCCAGGTTGGACTTTTTGTCGGCTTGCTCGCGAGTGCCTCGGTCACGATCGATCGGATGGACGCCGATATCTGGGTCGCCGCGCGGAACACGCCCAACGTCGACTTCGGCAACCCCTTTCCCGAGAGCCTGGTTCAGCGCGTGCGGTCGACCCCTGGAGTCGCCCGAGCGGATAACCTGATCGTCTGGTTCGCCACGGTCGCCTTGCCGAACGGGGCCAGAGAATCCGCGGTCATTTATGGGCTCAAGGACTTCGCGGCCTGGAACCTTCCCTGGACGATTCTCGAAGGCGATCCCGACGACCTCAGGCGCGGGCCTTATGTCTTTCTCGACGACTCGGCGACCCGGCGGTTCGGACCCTTCAAGATCGGCGATCGCCGCGAGTTCTCGGGGCGTCGGCTCAAGGTGATCGGCCGGACGGCCGAGGCCCGATCGTTCACGACAAGCCCGATCGCCTTCCTTGACTATCAGCTCGCCCAGAGCCTCACGCCCACGGAACTCAACGGCCGGACGACGTACATCGTCGCCCGGCTCGCGCCGGGAGCGGATCTTGAGACGGTTGTCGCGGGAATTCGCCGCCGCCTTCCGTATCACGACGTTCACACCCGGGCCGACTGGTCGCGGCTCTCGCGGGCGTACTGGGTGGAAAGCACCGGCCTGGGCCTGACGATGTTCCTGACCGTGTCGCTTGGCTGCCTGGTCGGCGTGGTCGTCGTGGCGCAGACCTTGTACACATCGACGACCGAGCATCTTGTCGAGTTCGCCACGGTCAAGGCGATCGGCGGCCGGGACCTGTCGATCTACGGCGTGATTGCCGAACAGGCGAGCGTGGCCGCGTGTGTCGGGTTCGTGCTCGGCACCGGAGCGAGCCTGGCCCTGGTTCCGGTTCTGGCGCGGATCGACATGCCGCTGGTGATCACTCCGGAACTGGCGGCGTTGACGTTCCTGGGAACTCTTGGCCTCTGCCTGGCCGCCTCGGCCTTTTCCTTTCGAAGGATCAGGGCGCTTGACCCGGCGATGGTCTTCCGGGGTTGACGTGGGGATCTGTGTTGATGTCGACAGGGCCAGTCTTACGCGCCGAGGAGATCCGCAAACGCTACCGCGACGGCGCCGAGGCGGTGGACGTCCTCAAAGGGGTCAGCCTGACGCTCTCGGCGGGCGAGATCGTGGCGATGGAAGGGCCATCGGGATCGGGAAAGACGACCTTGTTAAGTATTCTTGGATGTTTGCTCACGCCAACGTCGGGACGACTGGAAATCCTGGGCAAGCGGGTTGATCCGAACCAGCCGGATCGGCTCTGGGAGCATCGGCGTCGGGCGATCGGATTTGTCTTTCAGCAGTTCAACCTTTTTCCGTCGCTGACAGCGGCGGAGAACGTCGAGTATGCTCTGAACGTTCGCGGTCAGAAGGGCCGGGCGGCTCGAACTGAGGCCGAGCGCTGGCTCAAGGCCGTGGGACTGGCCGAACGGCTCGGCTTTCGTCCGCGCGACCTCTCGGGCGGACAGAAGCAGCGGGTCGCGGTTGCCCGAGCACTCGCGGGCGGAGCGCCGATTATCCTGGCCGATGAGCCGACGGGAAACCTTGATCTTCAGGCGGGTTCTCAGGTTCTTGACCTCTTCCGCGACCTCGCCCGGGGCGAAAACCGGACGCTCTTGATCGTGACCCACGACCCCAAGGTCCGGCGGATCGCCGACCGCGTCGTTGCGATCGAAGGGGGAAGGCTTCAGGCGGAAGGGGATGACCAAGGACCGATGACCGACTTATGAGTAATTTCATCGGGCATAGGCCATCGGGCCTCGGTCATTCCTGAATGAATCGCCAACGGGGGAGGTGTGAGGCATGTCGGTCTCGATGTGGATCTGGAGGATCATTTTCCCCTGCGGCGGGTTGATCGTGGCGCTTGGAGTGCTGGCCTGGGCGGCGGGACCGTCGATCGACGGCCAGGGAGGCCGGGCCGATGCCGGGGGGGTGGTCTCCGCGGCGAAGGCAAGGGAAAACGCTCCGGCGCGAGTCGTCGCCGATGGTCGGGTCGTCTCAAGGCCGGGGGCCGAGGTCACCGTCGGCACGGCGCTGGGGGGCCTGGTCGTGGAGGTCAGGGCCCGGGAAAAGGCGTGGGTCCGCAAGGGAGAATTCCTCGTCAGGCTGCGGTCTGCCGACCAGGACGCCGCGGTGGCCGAGGCCGAGGGGAGGCTTGCCGAGGCCGACGCCGAACTCGGCTTTCAGAAGCGTGAAGTCACCCGAAGGGCCAAGGCGGCGATCGACACCAGGCAGTTCTCGGCCGAGGTCGAGGCGGGCCGACGCGACTTCGAGATTGCCACGGCGCGTCGCAAGACAGCCGCCGCCGTGCTCGATCAGGCGCGTTCGGCCCAGGCTCAGACCCGGATCGAGGCGCCGATTGACGGCGTGATTCTCGCCTGCCTGATCCAGCCCGGCGAGACCGCGGAGCCGGGAGCGCGACTGGTCACCGTCTGCGACCTGACACGGACCCGCGTCGAGGCCGAGGTGGACGAGTTCGACGCCCAGCGCGTGGCGCTCGGCTCCGATGTCCTGATCACGGCCGAAGGGCACGGCACGACCGTCTGGCGCGGGACCGTCGAGGAGATTCCCGACTCCGTCTCGAACCGATCGATCCGCCCCGATGATCCCGGCCGACCGACCGATACCGGCGTCCTTCTCGTCAAGATCGCCCCGGCGAGTCCGATTCCGTTGAAGCTCGGCCAGCAGGTTTCCGTCGAGATCATGCCCCACCCCGCCGACCTGCCGGATGGGGGAGCCGAGGCGAAGTGAGCGCTGTTAGAATTCGAGCAACAATGGCTCTTGTTGATTGGCGGGGTGGTGTTAGGTTCTAGGATGACCAAGGACCAAGGACCAAGGACCAAGGACCAAGGACCAAGGACCAAGGACCAAGGACCGATGACTGATTCCGTGCATTTCTTGGCCATTGGTCATTGGTCATCCCGTCTCACGGAAACTTACATCGGGCCATCCATCAAGATCCAGAACGTTTTCTGGATCAAGTGGTCACGCCCCGGGCGGTCTCCTTGACGATCAGGTCAACGACGTCTTCGATCCGGCCGGATTGCTGGAACGCGTCGCGCTGACGTTTCGCGCCGGTGCCGTGAGAGAGGGTCTGGTGAACGAGGGTCGAAACCTCGTCCCATTCCCCGGATTCCGTGAGACCGGGACGAACAAAATCCAGGAGCGCGGTCACGCGTTCGGCCGCGGGAAGAGACCGGCGGGCGACGGGGTCAATCAGGTCGCCGTCGAGGCCGAACCGCGAGGCGCGCCAGGTCGCCGCGCGAAGAAGCTCGGGTCGAACCGAAGGGGTTGCCTCGCCCGAAACCCAATGCGCGTGGCAAGCTCGGGCCAGGGCACGCACAAGGCCGGCGATCATCACCGCCTCGTCGATCGTCATGCAAACATCCGCGGCGCGAAATTCGAGGGTCTCCACGTGCGACGACGGCCGGGCGTCCCAGTACAGAAATGACCCGTCCTCGATCATCTTGGTGGCGGTCAAGGCGGCGACAAGGTCGTCAAACTCGGCCCGAGAGGCAAATGGGTGCGGCGTGCCGGTCATCGGGAACCGGCCGAAAATGTGGGTCCGATAACTGGCGTAACCGCTGTCAACCCCGAGCCAGAAGGGGGAGTTGCTGGAAAGGGCGAGGATGACCGAGAGCCACGGGCGAACCCGGTTCATGACCTGAACGGCCGCCTCGCGGTCGCTGATGCCAACGTGAACGTGACAGCCGCAGATGATCTGCTCGCGCGTTAATTGCTGAAAGTCGTGCGCCAGGTCGTAATAACGCGACTTGGGCGTGAGCACCTGGCGGTCCCAGTGCGAGAACGGATGCGTTCCCGCGGCGGCGATCCGGCTGCCGTCGCGTCGAGCCGCCTCGATCACGGCGCCTCGGAGTCGGACGAGCTGAGCGCGGACATCGGCGAGGGTCCGGCAGACGGGCGTACCGATCTCGATCTGGGAGAGGTAAAGCTCGTTGGTCACGTCGTCTCCGGCGGTTTCCTGAGCGCCGGGCAAGACCCGAGCGGCCCTTGGCCGGAGTTCGCGGGTCAACGGGTCGACGATCTGGTATTCCTCTTCAACCCCGATCGAGAAATCTTCGGCCGGCTTTGCCATCGCGTTGCCCCTCTGGTTCCTTTGTTCGGTTCTGCCTCGCGGAGAGCCTGGGCTGATTACCCATGCAGATTTCAGGCCCCGGGGGGCGGGAGGGCGAAGGGCAAAGGACGAAGGACAAAGGACAAAGGGCGAAGGGCGAAGGGCGAAGGGCGAAGGGCGAAGGGCGAAGGGCGAAGGGCGAAGGGCGAAGGGCGAAGGGCGAAGGGCGAAGGGCGAAGGGCGAAGGGCGAAGGGCGAAGGGCGAAGGGCGAAGGGCGAAGGGCGAAGGGCGAAGGGCGAAGGGCGAAGGGCGAAGGGCGAAGGGCGAAGGACAAAGGACAAAGGACAAAGGGCAAAGGACGAAGGACAAAGGACAAAGGACAAAGGACAAAGGACAAAGGACAAAGGACAAAGGGCGAAGGGCGAAGGGCGAAGGGCGAAGGGCGAAGGGCGAAGGGCGAAGGGCGAAGGGCAAAGGGCAAAGGGCAAAGGACAGAGAGTAAAGGGCAAAGGTATCGGGGATTTTCGGGGATTCCAGATAAAATTATGTTGGTGTTGTTTTCGTGTTGGGCTAGCATACGAGGTTGGGGGCCTGAGGACGTCGCGACACCCGGGGGGGGGTTGTGGCGGACTTGGGTCCCCCTCTCGTTGCGGCGACGGGCAAAGACGAAAACGGGCCGAGGACCGGCGGGAGGCAAGAGCCTCGGCCTCGGTCCTCGGTCCGCGTTCGTTCGAAGGGGAAAACGGGGTCGGATCGAGATCCGTTAGAGAACGACGTTCGCGGAGCTGACCCCGAGGCCCGAGGCGCCGTGGTAGATCGCGGTGAACCGGTGCCCCTTGGCCGACTTGAGCGGGGCGAAGGTCGCGGCCATGCCGTTGGTCACGGCGACGGTCTTGAGGGCCTTGCCGTCCACGTAGAAGGTGACCGTTCCCGAAGTGGCGCGGGCGCCGGTCGTGGCATCGATGACCCCGGCGTAAAGGGCCTGAGCCACCGCGGCGCCGTGGGCGTTCAGGTAGGGCTTGACGGCGAGGATGGTGTGGGTCGGGTGAACGGCGAGGGCCTGGACGGTCGGCGGATTGGACGTGCTGCCGTTGAATCCGCTGTCGCCGTAGTAGGTCGCGGTGAACGTGTGGTTGCCCGATCCGTTCATCGCCTGGGTCATCGTCGCCTTGCCGTTGACGAGCAGGACCGAGTCAACCAGCGTGCCGTCTTCAAAGAAGCCGACAACGCCCGAGGGAGTTCCGCTGTACGGTCCGGCCGGGGCGACCGTGGCCGAGAAGGTCACGGACGAGGGGCTGACGGCGGTCGAGAGCGAGGTCACCGTCGCGGTCTTGGAGACCTGGACGTTGAGGTAGTTCGAGTCGCCATTGGTGTAGTTGGCGTCGCCCCAGTACGCGGCCTTGACCGAGTTGAAGCCGACGAGGAAGACGCTCCAGGTGCTCAGCGAGGCCTTGCCGTTGACCAGAGGCGCCGTGCCGAGGAAGGCCGGGCCGTCAAAGAAGGTGACGTTGCCGGTCGGGGTCGGTCCGCCGGGAACCGCCGGGGCCACCGTCGACGACAGGACGACCGACTGGCCGTAGCTGGCCTGGGTCGTCGACGCCGCGACGCCGATGGTGGCGACGCCCGTGCCGATCTGCGGGGTCGTCTGCGAAATGATCGCCGCGGAGTGGATGCCACCGGCGAGCGAGGCGGTCATCGTCAGGCGTTCTTCCAGCGATTCGAGGGCGGGCCGTTGCCGGCGGCGCCCAGCCATTTTCGCGGGCCGCAACGTCGCGGCCGAAGTGGGGGACTGCTCGGCACGACGTTCACCGAAGACAAGCCATCGCAACATTGGTCGATCTCTCAAAGTCAAATGGTGTGAGTCGAGATCTCCGGCCGAGGGCAGGTAAACCCCCAACCCGGGCGCACGACCCGGACGCCCGGCGGGCCGCGTTTTCCTGCCTCGGTCACCCGCGAGGGGTGAGGCTACTGGAATCTAGGTCGCGGCATTACGACCGTCAAACACGTTACACGCTTGCCTCAAGACTGTGCGAAACGAGGGCTGTCGCGTGGATTCAGAGACGTTCACGTTTTACGCATCCGATGGTCGATGGTCGATGGTCGATGGTCGATGGTCGATGGTCGATGGTCGATGGTCGATGGTCGATGACCGATGGCTGTTCGTGAATTCGCGGAATCGCGAGCTGACCACTCCGTGACGCGGACTGATCTGAGGCAACCACGAGAACGACCGGGTTCGTTCTCTGATTGCCGCGTTCGGTCTTTTCCTTCCGACCTCCTGTCTCCCGTCTCCCGTCTTCTTTCACCTTTCAACAGTCTCCTGACTCCAAAGCTCTCCTCCGTCGCCGGCCACTTTTCTGAGGGAGGTCTCGACACTCAGGCGATCGGGTCGGGTAGAATAACGTTGAGAAGACGTCTGTAGCGAATGACGATGGGTCGGGGCAAAAAAATTCCCCCCGGCCGGTTCCGGTGTCGCCCGGACCGCCCGTCCCGAACCATTCCTTGCTTGGCAATCGACGGGCGACCGACGACTCTGAAGGCGACGCCCCCCACCAGGACTCGGGGCGTGGAGAGGCGGAAGACCCGGTTCATGGACATCACGGCACCTTGCCCGCAGTGCGGCAAACCCTTGAAGGCCCCCCGCGAACTGGTCGGTAAGCGGGTCCGGTGCCCGTCGTGCGGCCACGAGTTCGCGCTGCCGGAAAAAGGGGCGTCGTCGAACTCGACCCTGACCGGAATGCCAACGCCGCGCGCCGCGCCGGCGCGCGACGACAATACGCTGAGCGCCTCGATGCTTCCCGTGCGGAACGCTCCGGCCGTGCCGCCCGACGAGATGCTCGGCCGGCTCGATCCCAAGAGCCTCCGCTGGCTGAACTCCACCGAGGCCGTCGAGACCTTCCTCGGCCAGTCGATCGAGCAACTTCGCCAGAAAAGCTTTATCGAGTCTCTTCACCCCGACGACCGCGCCCTGGCCGAGGACGAGTTCCGCAAGGCGATCGAACTCGGCGAGCGGCATGACTTCACCTTGCGGATGCCGAACACGACCGGCCGAATCCGCTACGTCCGCGTCTACACGCAGGCCCGGTACAACCCCGACGGCTCAATCAACCACATCCGCTGCTATCTCAAGGACGTGACCGAGCGTGTCCAGGCCGATCAGGAACTCAGGCGACGAACCGAACAGCTAACCGCGGCCAACGAACAGCTTCGCCAGACGAACCAGAAGCTCAAGGAAACCCAGAGCCAGCTCATCCACACCGAGAAGCTCGCCTCGCTGGGCACCCTTGCCGCGGGGATGGCCCACGAGATCAATAACCCACTGGCCTTCGCCATGAATAACGTCGCGGTGCTCGGGCGCGACCTCGGCGAGTTATTCCGGCTCGTCACCGCCTATGAAGAAGGGCACGCCGATCTTCGCAAGGTTCGCCCCGACCTCACTGAGCGAATCGAACAGGTCCGCGACGAGGCCGATCTGAACTACCTCCGCGAGAACTTGCCGAGGATGACCGAGGCGACCCGTCAAGGGCTGCAACGCGTTGCCAAGATCGTCGAGAACCTGCGAGGATTCGCGCAACTGGATCGCTCGGAGATCGCCGCGATTGATGTCAACGTCGCGCTCGATCAGACGCTCGGCATGCTCTCGGGACCGATCGCCGAGAATCAGATCACGGTCGACCGCCGGTTTGAGCAGGTGCCGACCCTGGAGTGCGCCGGGGCTCCGCTCAACCAGGTTTTCTTGAACCTGTTGATGAATGCCATTCAGGCGATCGAGTGTACCGGTCGGCGGTCGGGGCGGATCGAGGTGATCACGAAGTGGGAGGTTGGCGAGATCCATGTGGAGATCGCCGACGACGGCTGCGGAATGGCCCCCGACGTGCAATCGAAGATTTTTGATCCCTTCTTCACAACCAAGCCCGTCGGCGCGGGGACGGGCCTGGGCCTCTCGATCGGCCACGGAATCATCGCCAAGCAAGGGGGTCGGATCAAGGTCGAAAGTACTCCGGGAGTCGGCTCGCGGTTCCGCATCCATCTGCCGATCGAGCCGGCGCGCGCGCGCGACGCTTCCTCGCTCACGCTTCCCGACCCCTCGACATCGACATCGACGGCTACCTGAACTCGCGAGGCTGACCGGTCGATTCGAGGACGGACATCCAGAGGTCGCCGTCGGGATCAACCTTGTTGCGCTCGCGGATCGCGGTCGCCATCGGAACGTGGACGAACCGGCCATGCCAGCGGCCGACGATCATCTCGGTGCGCCCGCTCATCGCCGCGTGAACGGCATTGTGGCTGAGCCGGATGCAATAAACGCTGTCGTGCGGATTCGCCGGAACGCTTCGGATGGCGTAGCTCGGGTCGATGTACTTGAGGTTCAGCTCGACGCCGATCCGGGCGAAGTGATCGGTGATCTCTTGCCTGAGGAAGAGGCCGATATCGACGAGCCGGGCGTTGCCCGAGGCGTCGGTCTTGGCTGGAAGGGCGTCCTGATACTGCTTCATCAGGTCTTGACCGGCCCCCTCGGCCACGACGACCACGGCATGCCCGCGCTGTTCGACCCGGTTCCGCAGGATGTTAAGAAATCCTCGCTCGCCTTCGAGAGCAAAGGGGACCTCGGGAATCAGCACGAGATTCGTCTCGCTCTTGGCCAGGGCCGCGTAGCAGGCGATGAACCCGGAGTGCCTGCCCATCAGCTTGACGAGGCCGACGCCGTTGGGCGACGCCTGGGCCTCGATGTGCGCCGCGCGGATCGACTCGGTCGCTTCGGAAAAGGCGGTCTGAAAGCCGAAGCTCTGGTCAATGAACATGATGTCGTTGTCGATCGTCTTGGGCACGCCGACGATGGCGATCTTGGCGCCTCGCTCGGCCACCTCGGCCCCGATGCGAAGGGCGCCGCGGAGGGTGCCGTCGCCGCCGATGACGAAGAGGAGGTTGATGCTCATTCGCTCAAGGCAATCGACGATCTCGCCGGGATCTTGCTCGCCGCGCGACGTGCCGAGGATCGTGCCGCCAGCCTCGTTGATGTGGCTGACGAACTCCGGGGTCAGGTCGACCATCTGGCGGCGGTACTTGGCGATGAACCCCTGATAGCCGTTGCAAAAACCGTAAATCTTGCGGACGCCGTAGGTGTAGCAAAGCTCCATCGCCAGGCCGCGGATGACGTCGTTCAGCCCCGGGCAGAGACCGCCGCAGGTCACGACGCCGACCCGTGTTTTCGACGGATCAAAAAAGATCATCCGACGAGGACCGGCCGGCTCAAACGCGGGAACGTCTTGCGGCGCCAGGTTCCGCCCCGAGAGCGCGGAGACAGTGTCGTCAAAAAGGACTCGGTCGTTCTCGTCAACCTGGTGATAGGTCTGCCGGCGGTCGGCCAGGAGGTGCCGCATCGGCGACTCAATCCGGCAGGGGCCGAGCGTTTTGATGATCAGATCTTTGGCGTCGATGATCACGGGGGTTTCTCCCCGTCGGGGGCGGGTGGAATGGCCCGCGCGATCCCCCACGGTTGTCTCGGTGTGGTTCGGCCCATCTTCTGCCGCAATTCTCGTACCCCCCTACTCTCTTGCCTTGCGTCGATTGGTTCATCCGCTTGATACGTCAGGGTTTCGAGCGAAACTTCAGGAGGCCTTCGCTCTCTCTGCTTTTGCCGCCGCCCGATTCTCGGGCAGGCTCTGCCGCGAATTGGGTCAACCCGACGGGCTTGGTTGTCTTCCCTCGGTCCTCGGTCATCGGTCCTTGGTCATTCTTGGAATGGAATCCGCGTCGGGACGATCCACCTGACGAGGGGCTGGGGAACCGGGTATCATTCGAAGGCGAACCGAGGATGTCCGACCCGACCCGAGGCTGATCCGATGGCCACGACAACGACGACGACACCCCCGCCGATGCCGAACTCAACGGGGCCAGTTCGGGGCGATCGGCCGCCGGGGCCGAAGGGACGCTTCCTTGACGGAAACCTCCGCGAGATGCGGGCGGATCGCCTTGGCTTCTTGACCGAGAACGCCAAAAAATATGGCGACGTCGTGGCCATCCGGCTCGGCCCGGCGCGGATCTGGGTGCTGAATCACCCGGACCTCGTCGAGGACGTGCTGGTCACCAAGAACCGGGTCTTTCACAAGCATTTTGCCCTCCGCCAGGCTCGGCCCAGCCTGGGCGAGGGGCTGCTGACGAGCGAGGGGGATTTCTGGCGTCGCCAGCGTCGCCTGGCGCAGCCGGCCTTTCATCGAGACCGGATCGACGCCTATGGCCGGACGATGGTCGAGTACACCGAGCGGATGCTACGCGGCTGGGCCGACGGCCAGTCCCGCGACGTCCAGGCCGACATGATGCAGCTCACCCTGGAGATCGTTACCAAGACCCTTTTTGACGCCGATATCGCCTCGGAAGCCTCGGGCGTGGCTCATGCGATGGAAATCCTGATGTCGAGCTTCACCGACCGGGTGAACCGGCTCGTCAAGCTGCCGATGTGGATTCCATCGCCGTCAAACCTGCGGTTCAAGAAGGCAATGGGAGTGGTCGAGACGACCCTGGACGCGATCATCACCGATCGCCGAAGATCAGGCGAGGACCGGGGCGATTTGCTCTCGATGCTCTTGCAGGCGCAGGACGTTGACGGCGACGGCTCGGGAATGACCGACCGCCAGCTTCGCGATGAAGCCGTGACCCTCTTCATGGCCGGTCACGAAACCACGGCGAACACCCTGGCCTGGGTCTGGTACCTGCTCTCGCGCCATCCCGAGGCCGAGGCCGCGCTTCATGCCGAGCTTGATGACGTCTTGAGCGATGGCCGCCCGCCCGACGTGGCCGATCTGCCGCGACTGATCTACACCGATCAGGTCGTGACCGAGGCCCTTCGGGTCATGCCGACGGTCTGGCTCGTCGGCCGCGAGGCGATGGAGCCGACCGAGGTCGGCGGCTATCCGGTGCCGAAAGGAATGACCTTGTGGATGAGCCAGTGGGTTATTCAGCGCGATCCGCGCTGGTTTGACGACCCCGAGGCGTTTCGCCCCGAGCGCTGGGCCGATGGCCTGGCGAAGCGTCTGCACCGTTACGCCTATTTCCCGTTCGGCGGCGGGCCAAGGGTCTGCATCGGCAACCATTTTGCCCGGATGGAGGCCGTTCTCTTGCTCGCGACGATCGCCCGCCGGTTCCGCCCGGTTGTCGCTCCGGGCGCGGTGATTACCCCGGTTCCGACGATGACCTTGCGACCGGAAAACGGCGTTCCCGTCGTGCTTCGGGAGCGCGGGCGGGGCGGTTTCTGACGAGGGCAAAGGGCAAAGGGCAAAGGGCAAAGGGCAAAGGGCAAAAGGGCAGATGACCGATTCGGAGGGATGAAATCGGTCATCGGTCATTCATCAAGGATTAGCCGCCGTACTCGGCCTTGAGGTCGGTACGAAGCTGGGTGTAATCGGTCTGAAGGGTGGTCTGGTCGGCGGTGATCGTGGCGGAGTCGGTCGTCAGCTTGGCGCGGGCGGAGACGACGCCGGGATCGGCGTTGATGGCGGTCTGAACGGCCTTCTCGTCGGTCTGGTACTGGGTCGCCGCGGCCTTGGAGTCGGTCCGGAACTTGGTCAGGTTGGTCTGGAAGCTGGAGGTTCCCAACGAGCTGTAAAGCGCCTTGAGATCGGTCCGCAGCAAGGTGGCGTTGGCCTTGGAGTCGGCCTTCAGGGTGGCCTGGGCGGTTGTCACGGGAGTCGTCGCCTCGGCGGCGACGATCGCGGTGTGAAGCGCCTGGTTATCGGCGCGGAGCGTGGGGGCGATCGCCTGATAATCGGCGTGATAGGTCTGAAGATCGGTCTTGATCTTGGCCAGATCGGCCTGAACGGCGGATGAGGTGGTCGTTCCCGACAGGAGCGCCCGGGATTCCAGCCGGTCGACGGAGAGAGTCAGGCGGTTGCGGTCCTTCATGATCGGCGATCCTCAATCAGGTGTTCAATCGAGTCTGACGGTCGGAAAGGGCGGTGTCGCGGCTTGACCGAGCGGGTCGGCCCCTGAGACCGTTAGGATAAGTCTAGGCTGTGGTGATCCTGGTTTTGACGCGGGGGGTCGGGAAACAACGTAGCATATTCCCTGATCGAAATGAAAGGCAATGTCTGTGCCAGGACCTTGCGGAGTTCATCCCGACTCGCGGACCTTTGATGCAAAAACGCAGCGGCCCATTGTGAACGTATACCGATGACCGAGATCGAACGCCTGACCCCCTTGCCTCGCGACTTTTACGACAGAGATGCCGAGACCGTGGCGCGCGCGACGCTCGGGACGTCACTCGTGTATCGGGTCGGTGGTCGCCTCAAGATCGGCCGCGTGGTCGAGACCGAGGCGTACCTTGGCCCGCACGATCTCGCGGCGCACTCGGCTCGGGGTCGGACCGCGCGGACGGAGGTCATGTTCGGACCCCCTGGATTTGCCTATGTTTACCTGATCTATGGAGTGCATCATTGCCTGAATGTGGTCACGGGGGCCGTTGGCCATGCCTCGGCGGTTCTCTTCCGGGCGATTGAACCCTTGCTGGACATTGAAGGATCGACGAACGGGCCGGGGCGGCTCTGCCGTGCCCTCGGAATTGACAGAACGTTAAACGGCCACGATTTTGTCAGCCCCGACCTTTTTCTCGCGCTTGGAGATTCGGAGACAAAGCCTCGTTCAATCGTCGCTCGGCCGAGGATCGGTGTTGACTACGCTGGAGCCTGGGCCGAGAAACCCTTGCGCTTTTATCTCGCGGGCAATCCGTTCGTCTCGAAGCGTTGAAGACGCGTCGGGAAAGGATTGCTGGGTTTGTTTCCTGGGAAAACGATGACCGATGACCAATGTCCAATGACCGAGGAGCGGAATCTGTCGGACATCGGTCATTCTCCCTTGCTCCCGCAACGCTTTTTTCGCGACAGTCGGCAAAAGAAAGTATCGGCGCGGCAAGGGCGGCGGTTCTGGGGATCGGGTCGACTGGCGTCGAGGAGGCCTAGAGGGGTAAACTTGTCGCGAAAGACGACACAGAGAGGGGCGGAACGTTGACGAGCGCGGGCTGGAAAGAGTCGACGCTGGGAAGGTCGGGCCTGGTCGTCTCGCGGATCGGCCTGGGCCTCGCGGCGCTGGGGAGGCCAGGATATATCAACCTCGGCCACGCCGAGGATCTGCCCGAAGGGCACGCGGTCGACGCCTTGAAAACAAGGGCCTCGGCCGTCCTGGATGTGGCGAAAGATGAGGGAATCCGCTACTTCGACGCGGCGCGGTCGTATGGGCGGGCCGAGGCGTTTCTGGCGGCCTGGTTCGACTCAAGAGGGATCAAACCGGGCGAGATCACCGTCGGGTCCAAGTGGGGTTATACGTACACGGCTGACTGGAAGGTGAATGCGGAGAAACATGAGGTCAAGGACCACTCGGTCGCGACCTTGAACCGTCAGGAAGCCGAGACTCGCGCGACGCTCGGGCCATTTTTAAACCTCTATCAGATCCACTCGGCGACGATCGAGAGTGGCGTTCTCGACGATCTCGGGGTTTGCGAGCGACTGGCCGAGTTGAAGCGGTCGGGCTGGCGGGTCGGCCTCTCGGTCTCGGGACCGGGGCAGGCCGAGACGATCAAAAAGGCCCTCAATATCACGGAAGCAGGCGGCGCAAACCGGCTCTTTGACTGCGTGCAGGCGACCTGGAATTTACTGGAACGCTCGGCGGGCCTCGCGCTTGCCGAGGCGAGCGCGGCGGGCCTGGGGGTGATCGTCAAGGAAGGCCTGGCGAACGGTCGGTTGACGGATCGGAACGAGGATTCCAGGTTCGTCGATTCGCGACGGATCATCCAGGCCGAAGCCGATCGTTTGGAAACGACCGCCGATGCCCTGGCCCTGGCGGCCGTGCTGGCGGAACCCTGGGCCGATGTCGTGCTCAGCGGCGCGGCAACGGCCGAGCAACTGCGGTCGAACCTGAGAGCGCTCGATGTCGCCTGGGACGACCAGGCGGCCGAGGCGCTCGCCTCCTTGTTGGAAACGCCCGACGAATACTGGCAAGTCCGGGCGCGTCTGCCCTGGAATTGATGGTCGATCGGCATGAGAGTTTCTATCCTATCCTTTTCCAGGATCGGGATGATCTGGCGAGGCGGCCCGAAAACCCGGAGCGGAGCGGCTTGATGTTATCCACCCGGCTCGATACCCATCAAAAAGCGGTCCAGATTAACCTGGACAATACCAAGTACGGCACCTTCGCCGAGATCGGGGCGGGTCAGGAAGTGGCCCGCTGGTTCTTCCGGGTCGGAGGCGCCGCGGGAACGATCGCCAAGAGCATCAGCGCCTATGACATGACCGTCTCCGACGCGATCTATGGCGCGGGGGGACGCTACGTCAGCCGCCAGCGCCTGGAAACGATGCTCGACTACGAATTTCGGTCGATGGTCGATCACCTCGCCACGAAGCGTGGCGAGTCGACCCGCTTTTTTGTCTTCGCCGACACGGTCGCGGCCAAGAGTTACACGCGCAAGGAAAACTATCACGGCTGGATGGGTATCCGGTTCCAGGCCACACCGGGCGCCGAACCTTCGCAAATCATTCTTCACGCGAGCTTGCTCGACCGCGAGACCGTCTTGCAACAGGAGGCGACGGGGATTCTCGGTGTGAACCTGATCCACTCGGCGCTTTATGTTCCTGGACCGGTCGAGCTGGTTCAGGCCCTGCTGGATGACCTCTCGGCCGACCGGCTGGAAGTGGACCTCGTGGAGTTTTCCGGCCCGGCCTTTGAACACGTTGATAACCGCCTGATGAGCCTGGAACTGGTGCATTGCGGGCTCTCGAACGCGGCGATGTTCACGCCGAAAGGCAAGGTGGTTCAGCCCGCCGAAGCCTTTCACAAGCGGCCCGTGCTGCTCCTGCGCGGAAGCTTCCGGCCGGTGACGAACGTCACGGTGGACATGCTCAACGGCGCGAGCAAGCAGTTTGCCGAGGAAGAAGGGAACGCGCACGACGATATTTTGGTCGTGACCGAATTGACGCTCAACAACCTGATGATGGATAACCTGATCGACAACCGCGACTTTCTCGATCGCGTCGACCTGCTGCGCACCCTCGGGCATCCGGTTTTGATCACCAACTTCGGCGAGTTTTACCGGCTGGCGAACTATCTTCAGCGGCAGACGTCGAAGCGGATCGGCCTGGCGATGGGCGTGCCGACACTTCGGGAACTCTTTCAGGAAAAATATTACACCGACCTCGATGGCGGCATTCTGGAATCGTTCGGCCGACTCTTCAAGAACGACCTGGCTGTTTATGCGTATCCCGAGCTTGACGGCGAGACCGGCGCGATCGTCTCGGCGTCTGACCTGAAGGTGGCGCTCCACCTGCAACACCTCTATGCCTTCCTCGTCGAGAATCATCATATCCAGCCCATTCATGCGTACCACGAAGATTATCTGGCCATCCACTCGCACGACGTTTACCGACGGATGCAACAGGGCGACCCGACCTGGGTTCATGAAGTCCCCCCGAACGTGGCCTTCATGATCTGCCAGAACCATATGCTCGGCTATGACCCGGAGGTCTTTGAGTCGGCCTCGCCTTCGCAAATGCCCTGACCCTGCCTTGCCGGGCATTGCGATGCGTATTCGTACTGGTCGTCGCGAGGATCAACGGTGGGTTCAAACCTGGCTTCGTTCCGTCGATCGGGCGATGGGACGTGGGTTCGATCCTGGCTTTGTTTCCGTGGTCGGGGCAACTTGCGAGGCGGAAACGAAGGGTTGAGCCTGGCTTCGTTTCGAAAACGGGGCTTGTCGCGAGGCTGAAACGAAGGACAGGCGTTGGCTTCGTTTGGTAATACGGGCCGGTCGGCGCGATCGAGCGCGGGCGAGGCGTTGGCTTCGTTTGGTAATACGGGCCTGTCGGGGCGATGGGAAAATCGTTGGGTGATCATGGCGGATTCTTTCATTTCCAGGAGCCAGGGACACTCAAGGGCCGGACGCATTGACCGGCGCGCGGGGTGGCGGATCTTCAACACCATCGAGTCGGCGACGGAGAAGGTTCTGGGAAACGGAGATCGAGGCATTTTTTTTGGTCGTGATCGAGGAGGGTTGACCGCAAATTCTCGCGTTTCCGCTGTTGGAAACAAGACCGGGTTCGTTGACGGTCGTGGCGGCGGGGCGTTAGGATGATGCGCCGCGCGAGATAAGATATGGGCGGGTTCGCAAGAAAGAGGACGTGAAAACCGGCAATGCCTCGACCTGTGGCGTTCTTGCTGCTGGTGATCGCCTTGACGGGTCCGATGCTCACGCATGCGGAGGCGGCCGACGACCTGGCGCGAGTTCTGGTCGGGGTCGAGGCGTCGGGAGAGATCGAGACGCCGGACGGCGGGGTCGGCGATGACCCGAACGTGGCTTCGGTCTGGCGCGCGGCGCCGGAAATCGCGAATTTCGGGTGCGCGGATTCCGTTTGGATCGCGGAAGAACCGCTCGGCGTCGTTTTGAAAAATCACGGCGCGGCGGGAGAAGGACGCGGACGGCCCGGGAGGGCGGCAAACGCCGCGTGGCCGTTCGCGGGATCGAACGAGCGGCGGGCAAGGCTTCAGGTCTTCTTGATTTGACGTGATTCGAGCGAGATGAAGGCGTCGCCTTTGTGGTCGTTCACGAATCATTTTCGAACAAGAAGCCGGGAGGTTTTCCGTGCGCGCATCCATCGATTTTGCGTCGTCGTCGTCCAGGATTGGGCGTCGAACGGGTGGGTTCACGCTGATTGAACTGCTGGTCGTGATCACGATCATCGCGGTACTGATTGCCTTGCTCTTGCCGGCGGTGCAGGCCGCGCGCGAGGCCGCGAGGCGGGCGCAGTGCATCAACAACCTGAAACAGATCGGACTGGCCTTCGCCAATTATGAGCAGGCGCAAAAGGTGTATCCGCCTGGATACCTCTCGAACGTTGACAGCAATGGCAACGACACGGGGCCAGGCTGGGGCTGGGCGGCGATGGCACTGCCACAGATGGAACAGCCGGCGGTTTTTAACGCCGTGAACTTCAGCCTGGGCGTGGCTGATCCCTCGAATCAGACCGCGCGTCTCGTGACGATCAATGCGTTTCTCTGTCCATCCGATCCCTCGTCGCAGATTTTCTGGACGGCGCGGAGGGACCTTGCGACAGGGGCGTTCGTGAGCAATCTCTGTCAGGTGGCACCGGGCAATTATGTGGGGGTGAGCGGGATCAGCGAGCCGGGGCCGGACGGCGAGGGGATCTTTTTTCGGAATAGCGCCGTGGCGCCGAAGGACGTGACGGACGGGTTGTCGCAAACGCTCTTTGTGGGCGAACGGGCGAGCGTTTTGAATGGAGCGACGTGGTCGGGGGCGGTGACCGGAGCGGTGATGTATCCGGCCGGGATCGTCGGGCGTCGGGTCACGGAACTGGCGCCAGGTTTGGTGCTCGGGCATTCGGGCGACCGCGTCGGGCCGGGTGACAACAACTCGGAAGCGAACCAGTTTTACAGCCTTCACGGCGGCCGAGGGGCTCAATTCCTCTTTGGCGACGGGCACGCCGCTTATTTGAAAGCCTCGATGGATTACAAAACCTATCTCGGCCTGAGCACGCGAGCCGGGGCGGAGGTTTTGTCGGGGGATGCGTACTGAGAAAGGACAAAGGGCAGAGGGCAGAGGACAGAGGGCAGAGGGCAGAGGACAAAGGGCAGAGGGCAGAGGACAAAGGGCAGAGGGCAGAGGGCAGAGGGCAGAGGACAAAGGGCAGAGGGCAGAGGGCAGAGGGCAGAGGGCAGAGGACAGAGGGCAGAGGTCAGAGGGCAGAGGGCAGAGGACAGAGGACAAAGGGCAAAGGACAAAGGGCAAAGGACAAAGGGAATAAAAATGAAGATGAGATGGTGGGTGATTGTGGGGGCGGTGGTGATGACGGGGTGCGGGGAGTCGGCGAAGGAACAGGAGCCGGTGGCGCTGGAGAAACTGCCGGCGGGGTCGCTGGAGGCGGCGAAGAAACGGCTCCCCGGATTCACGTTCGAGAGGGCGAGAAAGTCAACCTTTGAAGGCAAGGAAACGTACGAGATCATCGGCAAGAACAAGAGAGGCAAGACCCGGGAGGTTGAGGTTTCCACGACCGGCGAAATCCTCGAAGTGGAGTGATGGCAGATCCGAATGGTAACCGCTTGACGCTACTAGGAATCTAGTAGATACTAGGTTTCTAGTAGGCTGTCACACGGGAGGGTCGGATCATGGCGCAGGCGAGGCCGTCGGGGGTGGAGTTGCAGGTGCTGGGGGTTTTGTGGGAGAGGGGGCCGTCGTCGGTCAGGGAGGTCAGGGAGGCGATGCCCGATGGGAAAGGGAGGGCGTACACGACGATCCTCTCGACGATGCAGGGGCTGGAACGCAAGGGGCTGGTCGGCCACACACAGCAAGGACAGGCGAACGTTTATCGGGCCTTGAAGCCGAGGGGAAGGGTACTCGGGCCGGTGATGACGGACCTCGTGCGTAATGTTTTCGGAGGGAGCGCGGCGAGGGCGCTGCAATGCCTGCTCGTTGGCAAGAACGTCGATGAGGAGGAACTGGCGGAGATCCGCATGGTGATCGGCGAGGCCGAGGAGAAGGCGAGGCTGAACGGACCGGAAGGAGGGACGCCATGAACTTCGTCGATTTTTTCGATCATAGAGTCTGGCGGACCTTGGTTGAGACGCTGATGCATTCGGTCTGGCAAGGGGCGTTGATTGCCCTGGCCTCGGCGGCGATTTTGTGGTGTCTGCCCGCGAGAAAAACGGGGTGGAGGTATGGGGTCGCTCTGGGAGGGGAGTTTGGGGTTCTGGTCGTGGCCGTCCTGACGTGGGCGGCGCTCGGGTATGAGCCGGGCGCGAAGGTCGAAACGGTGGTCGGGACGGAGGTCAGGGGAGAGGCGTCGGCAAGGTTCGTCGCGATCGACCGAGAGCCGAGGGAGAGCGTCGAGGAACCGCGAGAAGAACAACGCGGATGGGTCAACGTGGTGGCGGCGGGGTGGTTGCTGGGCGTCGGGGTGATGCTGGCGCGAGGCATCGGCGCGGCGGCGGGGGCGTCGGCATTGGCGAGGAGTGCGGGCGAGGCGGATCGAAGGATCGTCGAGGAACTGGAGGCGATCAAAACGAGGATGGGGATCGGCCGGGTCGTCAGGATCGTCGAGGCGGTCGAGTGTCGGGGGCCGGCGGTTCTGGGAGTGGTCTGGCCGACGATCGTCGTGCCGGCGGCCCTGGCGACGGGAATTGACCCCGAGACGCTGAGGGCGATTCTGGCGCATGAACTGGCGCACGTGCGAAGGCATGATTATCTGATGAATCTGGGGCAAATGGTGGTCGAGGCCCTGCTCTTTTTCAACCCGGCGGTCTGGTGGCTGGGGAGGCAGGCGAGGGTCGAGCGCGAAGCCGCCTGTGACGCCGAGGCGGTGGAAATCACGGGGCGGCCGATCGAATATTCGCGAGCGCTGGCGGATTGGGCCGAGCGCGCCGGCGGTCTCTCGGCGGCGATGGCCTGGGGAGGGCCGAGGCCGTCAACCTTGAGAGGGCGGGTGCTCAGGGTTTTGAGACCGACCGAAAGGCCGGGGCTGTCGTGGTCGGGGTTGCTTGCGCTGGTCGTGCTCGGGCCGATCGCGCTCTTTGCCTTGAGGCGCGGGGCGGATACGGCTGTCGTGCTCGCGGCGCAGGTGCTTTCACCGGCGGAGCGGGTCGAGAAGCTCAAGAAGGCGAAGGCCGAATTCGCGCCGATGGATGTGACCGGCGAGGGAAAGGCGACGCTCAAGGGAACGCTGCATGCGCCGGGGGGCGCTCCGTTCTCGGGAACGGCCAAGGCGTGGTCGTTCAGCCGATCGGCGAACCGATCATCGGGGGCCGCTCTCGGTCGGATCAAGGGGGAATTTGCGGTCAAGGTGTACGCGGGAGTCGTCTGGCTCTCGCTGGAGCCGAAGGAGTTCGCGCCGGTGGTCGTCGGGCCGTTTGAGGCGAAACCGGGGGCGACGATTGACGGGATTGACGTGGTCTTTGAGCCGGGGTTTCCGGGGCGGGTACGGGTCGTCGATGAGGCGGGAAAGCCGGTCGCGGGAGCGAAGGTAAGCGGTGGCCTCGTCATTGATCGCGGCGCGATGTACGGCGCGGAGGGGCTGTCGACCGATGCCGACGGATTGGCGACCTTTGCGCACGCGGCGCGGGGGGCGTATCGGATGTCCGTCGCGGCGAAGGGATTTCTGCCGCCGGATCTGGGAGACGTGACCTTGAACCCCGAGGGAACGACCACGCTGACGATCGTGCACGCCAGGCCGACGTCGGGAGTGATTGTTGATCCAGACGGCAAGCCGATCGCGGGGGCGACGATCAGGCCCTATTACAAGTACAGAGAGCAGAGTTCTTCCCAGTACGGCGATTCCGATCCGACGATGGCGACGACCGATCAAAACGGCCGGTTCACGCTCGATACGCTTGAGGACGCCCCGACGTATGCGTTGATGATCAACGCCGAGACGCAAGGCCGGGCGATTATCTTGGGCGTCCGCGCGGGTCGGACGGGCCTGAAATGGGTGGTCGGGCCGAAGCGGACGATTCTCGGGACGATCAAGGGAGACCTTGGCCTTCTGGAACGATCGTCAGGTAAGGCGGTCGTGGAGGTTCTGGAGAAAAGCCGCGAGATCGACCTCATGGGGAGCGCGCCGATTGTCAGGCCGGTGACCGTGGAGCGGGTCGAGGGGGGCGGCCGGTTCACGGTTCCAGGGGTTCTGGCGGGCGAGGTCATCATCAGGGCGGGCGATCATGTCGCCAAGCTCGACGTCGGCAAGACGGCCGAGATTCCGGTGACGATCGACCTGAACGAGGTCGTGGCGCATCCGAGAAAACGGCGGGCGATCTTGCGGTTCGTGCGCCTCGGCGGCGCGGAAGTGGCGGCGACCGGGTTCATCAATGGTTATACGTCCTACCCGGATAGCCTTGCCAATGCGAAGGAATTTCATCTCCCGATCCAGAAGAGCGAGGTCTCGCTTGAGATGGTTGCGCCGGGGTGGCTGGTGTATCGGCCGAATGCGGTCGTCGGCACCTGGTTTCAGGAAGGCATGGTGAAGGTTTCCGCGGATGACGGGCCGATGATCGTGGAAATCAAAGGGGTTCCGGCCGGGGCGATCGTGGGCCGGGTTGTCGACCACGAGGGGAAGGCGGCTGTTGCCGGGGTGAGCGTCGGGGCGTCGACGGTCGAGAAACCGGCAGGCTGGGAGGGGTTCACGGCGAACGCGAATTCCGCCCAAGTCGACAGCGACGGCCGGTTTTTTCTGGGACCGCTGCCCATCGGCGGGAGCTATGTGGCGAACGCATCACGAGGGCATTTGAAGGGGGTTAGCCGGGTGGTGAGGCTCGATGGTTCCCGGGCGACGGAGCGGGTTGAGATCCGCCTCGATGCGCCCGCGACGGCCAGGGGGCGAGTGATCGGTTCCGACGGCGAGCCGCTCTCGGGGATCGAGACGACGCTGGAACTCGACCTGAAGCACGCGGAAACGGTCTGGGGTCCGCCGACCGCGACGGGACGCGACGGCCGGTTTCAGTTCGACGAGTTGAACGCGGTTCACGGCCAGTACAGGGCGAATCTGGATTTAACACATGATTATCAGCCGACCAAGGCTCTGCTTCAACCGGGGGGACCGCCGGTCGAGATTCGCCTGAAGCGCGGGCATGTCATTTTTGGCCGGGTGATCGACAAGACGACGGGCTGGCCCATCGAGGGGGTCGAGTTGTATGCGGTGGAAAAGGAAGGTCAGCCGGGCCGATATCCTGCCTATAACCCCGAGGCGAAGACTGACACGCAGGGCCGGTTCCGGTTCAGCAACCTGGCGGCGGGCGTTTATCAGTTGAACGACCGATCGGGGATGACCTGGGATAAGGAAAGTGTCGGGGTCGTCAAGGCCGATCGCCCCGAACCGGTGGAAATCCGGGCGACACTACCGGATTGGAGCACGTTGAAGCCGGTTGAGCCGGGGGGGAATGACCGATGACCAATGACTAATGACCGATGACCGAGTTTCGGAGTGACTTGGTCATCGGTCATCGGTCACCCGTTCTCAGGCGCAAAGAAAAACGCGACGGCCGGGTTGTGGTCCGGCTGTCGCGGTTGTGTGCGGAGAATCGGGAGAGGATCGGGCGAAGGGGGTTTTACCAGTCGCCGCCGCCGCCGGTGTCACCACCGCCGCCGCCCCAGTCGCCACCGCCGCCGAGGTCACCGCCGCCACCGCCCCAGTCGCCGGAGGTGTCGCCGGCGGAGCCAGCGTCGGAGATACCGGCGTCGCCGCCGTAGTTGGAACTATCGGTATAGCCGCCTTGATGGCGGCCGGAGAACTGGTCGTAGAGCCAGTTTCCCGCCATCGCGCCGCCGATCCCGCCAAAAAGGCTGGACATGAATCCGCCGCCGCCGGCGCCGCCATACCCGGGTCGGCCCATCATGCCGCCGGGGCCGGGAGCGTAACCGCCGCCGCCACCTCGAAAGAGCGAGCCAAGGAGGCGGAAGACGAAGAGAACGCCGACAATCACCAGGCCAAGGCCCAGCAGCGAGCCAAGGCCGAAACCGCCCGGGTTGCCTCGGCGGACGACCGGAGCGCCGCCGGGACGTCCCGCCTCGCGGCGAAGGCCGTTGCGTGCGTGCGCGGCGGAGATCTCGGTATTCACTTCTCGGACGCCTGCCATCAGGGCACCGTCGAAATCCTGCTGTTTGAGGCCGCTGATGAAGGCCTGGCGGATCGCGAGCCGACGCGCGTTGTCCATCGCGCCGCCGAAGCTGGCGGAGACGTGGACGTCAATCTTGTGTTCGGCCTTCGCGATCAAGATGTAAAGGCCCTCCGATCCCGAGCGGCCGGCGTGCTCTCGGGTCACGGCCTCGACGGTGCCGCCGTCGAGCGACTTGACGGTCTCGACCGTCGTCGGCATCTGCTGTTCGCGTTCGATCCGGTTCAGCTCGGCCTCGGCTTGCTGGACGGCCGGAGCGCTGAACATCCCGGCATCGTCGCGGATGGTCGATGCGCGGGCTGATCCTGTCGGCTCGGCGGTCGCGGCCAGGGTCAAGGCGACTGGCAAGGCCAGAAGCCATCGCGGTTTCCACAACATGGGACGTTCACCTCGTGAGGATGGTTCAATCGCGTGGTCGGGTCAGGAGCGGACCACGAGAGGGTATTCGCGTCAGGGCGTTGAATATCCGAGATCAGCACGTGGTGTGCCGGATGGGGAGATGGGGAGGAAAAAGGGCAAAGGACAAAGGACAAAGGGCAAAGGACAGAGGGCAAAGGACAGAGGGCAAAGGGCAAAGGACAAAAGGGGGTGGGATGAGCAAGGGTCAGGATTCGGAGATGTCAGAGAAGAGGGTGAGGGCGACGACCTCGGCGCGGCGGAGGAGGACGCGGGAGCGGTTGCGGCGAATGCCGAGGCGGGCGGAGTCGTAAACGTAAAGCTCGCGAGTCTTGGGGCTGTCGCGGAAGTCGTGGAAGTCCGCGTCGCGGAGGTCCAGGTAATCGCGATCGTAACCGGCGAGCGTGCCCAGGCAGACGTACGCCGAGATCAGGTCAACGACAATGACCTGACCGACCAGGGAATCGAGAAGATGAGGTGACGTGTCGTCGGTGGCCATGTCAGGAAGAAGCCCGAGGACCGAAAATCCAGAGGACCGAATCCTTGCCCATCTTCCCTAGTTTCCTTTCGGTACGGGGATGAAATGAGCCTGGTGATTCGTCTTGACGGATTTTAGGGGGAGGACTAACGTTCGGCCACCATGTCATCCAAAAAATCCCCAATCGCCATTGGCCTGACCGCGCTGGGCTTGTTCGGTGTCGCGGCGACGCATGCCGCGTATCCGGTCGAGGCCCCCGCGCCGCCTGGCCAGACCGCCGCGCCGGCGTCGGCATCGAACCCGACGCATACGGTGCTCTTGATGACCAACGGCCGACTCCTCTCGGGCACGATCACCCGCGAGGGGAAGAAGTACCTGGTGCAGTCCCGAGCGGGGACGATTCCGGTGCCGGCCGATCAGGTGGAAGAGACCTTTGAATCGATCGCCGCGGTGTATCGTTACAAGGTCGCGCAGGTGCCCGAGCGCGACCCCGACGAGCACCTGAAGCTAGCCCGCTGGTGCCTCGGCCAGAACATGACCGCCGAGGCCATGACCGAACTGAAGGCCGTGCTCGCCGTCAGTCCCCGGGCGCGCGAGGCGAAGGCGATGCTCGCCAACCTGGAAATGAACGCCGAGCGGAACCGCGCTCCTCGGTCTGACCCGGCCTTGATGCGGACGAGCGGCGAGGCGGCGATGTCGGCGGCGATTCCGGGCGAGGCGAGGCCGTCGGAGATCGATGCCTTGACCGTTCGAAGGGCGGTTCGCGATCTGAACATCTCCCAGACGCCCGTGATCTTTGACCTGCCGCCGACCGTCGCCGCGAAACGCGGGGACCAGTTCGCCCGCGATATTCACCCCTTGCTGCAAGCCTCCTGCGCGCGTTGCCACGACGAGCAGCACCCGGGAGCCTTTCAGCTTGTCGCGGTGAGGTCGCGGAAAGGGCTTTCGGGCGATATCCTGCGGGCGAACCTTGACGCGACCCTTCGCCTGATTGATCCCGAGAACCCGTCGCGGAGCGAGATTCTCTCCAGCGCCCTGGTTCCGCACGGCAAGAGCCCGAATCCTCGGCCGATCTTTCGAGGTTCGAACGACCCGCGCTATCAAATTCTCTCGGCCTGGGTCAAGAGCCTTCAGCTGAAGCCGCCGGTGAATGATCAGGTCTTGCCTACCCGGTTCGCGCCCGAGAACGCCCCTGCCCCGTCGTCAACAGGCGGATTTGCCGTCGACCGCGTTGCCGGTCAGGGAGCCAGACCCGGCGTGACGACCACGCCGCTGGTGAATCAGGCTCGGGCGCCTCAGATCGATCGCAAGGAATTGCCGCCGTTGCGCGCGGTGCCCGGTCAGGGGATGGTCGCCGAGACCTCCGCGCCGCCGCCGGGCGAGTTCCCGGTTCCGCCGATGCTCGGCGGTCCCTTGCCCACTCCTCGACCTGGCAATGCCGCGGCCCCGCCAAAATCAACGGGTTCGGCTTCGGCTCCGTTGAATCCCCCCTTGCCTCCGCCGATCGTCGCGGCGAGCCCGGCCGGATCGTCCACGGAAGACGACGAACTCCCCGATCCGGTGCCGCCCCCTGTTGCAAAGCCAAGGAAGCCGGTCAAGCTCGACCCCGAGCTTCTGGAAAAGGCGATTTTGAACCGCAACGGCGGTCGTTGAAGGGCTGAGGACCGGTAAGGACACGGCCTTTCGTCGTCGTTCGAAGCCGCTTGACCCCGCGCCGGTCTCGTCTACAACGTCGAGAACGGAAAAAACCCCGGCGCGGCGGAGGGTTGACGGCGATGAGCGAAGGGCAGAGTCAAGGGCGGGTGTTGATTACCGGGGGCGCGGGGGGAATTGGCTCGGCCCTGGCGAGGAGGATCGTCAACTGGGGAGGCTCGGTTATTCTCTTCGGTCGCAGGTCGGAACCGCTGGAGGCGCTGGCGGCTGAGCTTGGCGTTGAGAACGCTTTGGCGGTCTCGGGCGACGCGGGTAAGGCCGAGGATCTGGCCAGGGCCGTGGCGCGGGGTGTCGATCGCTTCGGCGGTCTGGAGGGTCTGGCGCATTGCGTCGGCTCGATCAAATTGAAGGCGCTGCATCTGGCGACCGCCGACGAATTTGCGGAAACCTTGCACATTAACCTGACGACGGCCTTTCTCGCCTGTCAGGCGGTCTTGCCTATTTTTCGAACGCAGCGGCAAGGGTCGATCGTGCTGGTGAGCACGGTGGCGGTTCAGCAGGGTCTGAACCATCACGAGTTGATCGCCTCGGCAAAAGGGGCGATCGAGGGGATGGTTCGGTCGGCGGCGATCACGTATGCTCGACAGGGGATTCGGTTCAACGCCGTGGCCCCCGCCCTGACCGAGACGCCACTTTCCGCGCCGCTCTTGCGAACCGACCAGGCCCGCGCCTTCAGCGAAGCGATGCACCCGCTCGGCCGGGTCGGCTCGGCCGACAACGTCGCCGCGGTGATGACCTGGCTTCTCGGCCCCGAGACATCGTGGGTGACCGGGCAGGTCTGGGGCGTCGACGGCGGCCTCGGCGCCGGTCTGGCTCCGCCAAGGGTCACGGCGGGTTGAGGCGGGTTGTTGCTGGAAGGACAGAGGACAGAGGACAGAGGACAGAGGACAGAGGACAAAGGGCAAAGAATCTGACCTCTGACGTTTGCCCTCTGTCCTTTGACCTTGGACCTTGAGCGGTACGAGCGATATTCTGGCGTGAAGGATAAAACGTGTCGGCGGGAACCTTGCTCATCATCTTTGATTCGGTGTATCTGATCGCGATGGCGGCGTGGGTGGGGAGCGTGATTTTCGTCTCGTTTGGCGTGGCGCCGCTGATCTTTCAGGTACTCGATGCAGAAGCGGCGGCGAAATTCGTGCGAGGGCTCTTTCCAAGGTATTACCTCTGGGGAGCGATCGCGGGGGCGGTGGCCTTGCCCTCGGCCGTGGCGGTGCCGCTCTGCTATCCCGAGATGCGCGGGCCGGCCGTGGGATTGCAGGCGATTGCCCTGATCACCGGAACCTTGATCATGCTTTATGCGGGAAATGTGCTCACGCCAGAGATCAACGCCGCGCGCGACGAGGGACCGCCAGGCGAGGCGCGGTTTCATCGGCTGCACAGGAGGTCGGTTATACTGAATGGCGTTGTCTTGCTGATCGGCATGGGTCTTCTGGTTGCCTTCGCCGCGCGAAAGGCGCCGAGGACCGCGGGAATCATCGAGCCGACGCCCGTCGAGCGGGCCGAGATCGAGGCACGAGCCTTGCGCAAGGGACCCTTTGCGCCGGAGAGACTGTCGACTCCACAGCCAAAGTGATCGAAACCCGTGCAAGATCTGACGTTGCCAGGGTTCTCGTTGATCCTCCTCTCGCTTGGGGACTGGCGGCGAACGCATCGAGTATCGTAAACTCTCATGGAAGGAACGGCCCGGGCCTGGGCGAACGCGGGAAGGTCGCGTTCGGGGGCGGACAGGGCCGGGCCTTTGCATGGCGGGCCAATCGGTCTCGCGCCCTTGAGGTCCGACCGTGATCATGGCCGACGTCAGTCCGGAAAAGTCCTTGACCCGGCAGCATCGCTCCGAGCGCCTGCTGGCGACGCTGGCGCCCTATTCCCGGATCGTTCTCGTCTCGCATGTGAATCCCGACCCCGATGCCCTTGCGAGCATGCTCGGCATCAAGGCGTTGATTGACCACTGCCTGCCAGGCAAGACCGTCACCCTGACCGCCGACGGCATGATCGCTCGGGCCGAGAATCGGTCGATGGTCGACCTGGTACCGATCCCGGTCAGCCCCGTGGATTCCATTGCCCTCGACGCCGAGACGGCGGTCGTCATGGTTGACTCGCAGCCGCGCACCGGGCGTCGGGCCAGCGAAGACGCGGTGCCGAAGGTCGTGATCGATCATCACGAGACCGGCGGCGTGCTGACCGACGTGGCCTTTTACGACCTCCGGCCGAACGTGGGCGCGACCTGCACGATCGTGACAGGCTACTTGCTGGAACGCCACGTCACCGTGCCGCCGAACCTGGCCACGGCCCTGCTTTATGGGATCGAATCGGAAGTTTCCGGCTATCCGCGCGAATCCAGCTCGATGGACGACGGCGCCCTGGTCTGGCTCTTTCCACGAGCCGACAAGGACATGCTTGCGCAGATCCGCAACCCGAAGCTGCCGCAAAGCCACTTCGCCACGGTACAACACGCGCTTGTGAACGCCTTTATTTACCGCGACGTCGTCGTGAGCTGGTGCGGCCCGGTCACCCAGCCCGACATCATCTCGGAAATGGCGGACTTCTTCGTCCGGTTCGATCAGGTGCACTGGGCACTCTCGATCGGCCTTTTTGAGAACCTGTTGAAGCTCTCAGTACGCGTTTCTCTGCTCGGAGGCCGATCGGGCGAGGTCTTGCGCGAGGTGGTTGACGGCCTCGGCACGGCCGGCGGCCACGACAAACGCGCCGGGGGCGCAATCCCGCTCGCGGACACCCGTCCCGAGACGATTGACGCCCTCCTGCACACGATCCGCCATCGCCTCCTTTCCCGCCTGGCGATCGACGAGCATCAGGGGCGCCGCCTTCTGGAAGCCTGTCCGGTGATCCAGGCGCCTTGATGGCTGAGAGTGTGGACGTGAAACACTGACGATCAGTCATCGAGGGATAGGGATAACTCCACGAGTGTGATCAGGCGCGCCCTCGGAAACATGAGGCATTCTTGTCAAAGGGCCGCATTCGAATGCGTTGCTCCAGGACTCCGGTGTAGTAGCCGGAAGCCGCTCCGACCAAGATGAGAATTCCCAGACACTCATGCGCATGAAAAATGAGGATCATGCAACCGGCAATCATGGCCAGGTAGGCCATGCAGCCATTGGCGAGGTTCAGATTCGGGGCAGCGCCGGAGGCGCCGAGCCAGACAAATGGCAATGCGTCGAGCATCCACGCGCTGTCAAGGAGAGTCAGTGCCAGGACAACACACGAAAGGATAACGGGGGCGTAGATAACCCTTGGTACGACAAACACGTGATTCTTTAAATTCTGATCCATGATAGTTTTATTTGCGAAAAGAATGTACGTAATTCATGCTTTATAAAAAAGCTCGTTTATTTAACTGGTTGATGACAATGCGAGCCTTTGATATGCAGTCCGATACACGGCGTAGTGAATCAGGGCCATGAAGGGCAAGGCAAGGCCACCGGCGAAGGGAACCCACTGGAAAAGAAGGAGCGTCAGCAGGGCGAGTCGAACTCCCCAGCGGAGTAAAAAACCCTGAGCCGTCGGGATATAACGGCGGAATGGGGCGACGATCGTCAGCCGGTAATAAATCACGCCAGGGATCACGCCGAGAACGGGAATCAGGCCGAGGAGGAAACAGGCGAGGCAGGTGATCGGCACGCGTCGATCAAGGAATTTTACATAATCCAAGGCGAATTTCGGACTCTCGGGAAGGTGATTCCCGCAGGCGGAACAGGTCTGTTTCACGCTCCGCCGCGAGAGGCGAGAGGCACAGACCGGGCAACGCTTCACGGCGACAAGTTGGAAGGGGAGCGAGCCGAGATCGGCCCCCCTGGGCTTCGGTTGACCGAGAAGGCCGACGTCGCGCGGTGCCTTCACCGGGCTTTTGCAGTGGGGACACATCAGGGCGCTCGCATGGATCGGCTGGCCGCATTGAACGCACGCGATTTTCAAGCGATCGCCGCGCGACTCGATGCGTTTTTCGATCAGGAGGAGGGCCAGGAGCGCGAGGCCGAAGGCCAGAAGCGTCAGCGCGGGGAAGACGATGAGGGCGATCGGTCCGAGGCCGCCCCAGAGGTCTTCCACCCATCGGATCAACCCTTGAAGGCCGAGGTCATCGTCTTCATCGGCCTCGACAAGCGGCTGGAGGATCGCGGCGCGGGCCTGGGTGGCGAGGAAGACGCCCAGGCCGACCGCCAGCGCCGGGAGCATTTCCAGAACGCCCGCCTGATTGTGAAGGAGGACGCGACCGGCCGCGGCGCGCTCGGTCGCGTTGAGGACGCCGAGGTAGGTCAAGACGCCCATCGCCGTTTTCAGGTAGGCGTGAACGGTGTCTAGAGCCTCTTTCGCCTCGGGAAAGCGCTCGGCGACGACTTCCAGAACGGCGAGGAGGCCAAGGACGATCAGCGCGGCGTCGGACGTAAACCACGAGGGGACATCGCGGACCCGCGGCAGCAAACCCGCCTGGCCGAGCCAGGGCAGATGCGGGCCGAACCGAAGCAAGGCCGCCGTGACAAAGGCCGGCAAGAACGCCCGCGAGGCAAAGACGCCGATCGATCCAAGCCCTTGGAGGAACAGGCCGAGGTTCACGGAAGCCTTGCCCCTTTCAATGACCGACGACCAATGACCGATGACCAAGCATGAAGTGCGCTGGAATTTCCATGTTCAGTCATTGATCATCGGTCATTCATGTAAATTTTTAATCAGAAACTCCCGATCCTGTTTTCTTCAAGAAAGTATCTCGCGGAGGACGTGGCCGTGGACGTCGGTCAGGCGGCGATTGGTGCCGTTATGATAATAGGTGAGACGCTCGTGGTCGAGGCCGAGGAGGTGCAAGACGGTCGCGTAAAAGTCGTAAACGGTGGCGACGTTCTCGACGGATCGGCGGCCAAAATCGTCGGTGGCGCCGTGGCTGACGCCTCCTTTCACGCCGGCGCCCATCATCCAGCAGGTGAAGGCGTCTGGGTTGTGGTCGCGCCCGGCCGAGCCTTCCTGACGGGTCGGCATCCGGCCGAATTCGGTCGTCCAGAGGACAAGGGTACGTTCCAGGAGTCCGCGACGCTTCAAATCCGTGAGCAAGGCGGCGGTCGGCTGGTCGAAGATGGGGGCGTGACGCTCGTAATCGGCCTTGAGCGTCTTGTGAGCGTCCCAGTTGAGCAGGCCATCGACCCCCGAGGCGCGCGAGGCACAATAGAGGCTGACGTAGCGGACCCCGCGTTCCAGAAACCGACGAGCCAGGAGGCAGTTGCGGGCATACGCGGCCTTGAGCGAGTTTGAATCATCGGCGCCGTAGAGGTCGCGGACGTGCCGGGGCTCGCCGTTGAGGTCGGTGGCCTCGGGCGCGGCAAGCTGCATCCGGGCGGCCAGTTCGTATGAGGCCATCCGCGCCCGAAGCTCGGAACGGCCGGGGTGCGATTCGGCGTGTCGAGCGTTGAGAAGGCTGAGGAAGTCGCGCGAGGCGGTTTCCTCACCGGGCGAGACGCCGGCGGGCGGCTGGAGGTTGCGGACAGGTTGTTGAGCGCTGAGCGTGACGGCCTGATGTCGGGCGGGGAGGAAGCCGTTGCCCCAGTTGGCCTGGCCGTTGGGGGGCTCGCCGCGGACGTCGGGAATGGCGACAAAGGTCGGCAGGTCATCGTTGCCGCTGCCGAGGGCGTAGCCCACCCAGGCCCCGGCGCTCGGATAACCTTCGCGGACGAAACCCGTGTTCATGAAAACACAGCCAGGCCCGTGCGTGTTGGTCCGCGAGGTCATCGAATGGACGAAGGCGATGTCATCCACGTGGGCGGACATGAACGGTAAAAGTTCGCTCCAGGGCTTGCCAGACTCTCCTTTGGGGTCGAACCGCCAGGGGCTTTTCATCAACGGGCCGTTTTTGCCCTGAAAGCTGACGAGGTGCTCCTCTCCGGGAAGCGCGGTGCCGTCGTAACGCGTCAAGGCTGGCTTATGATCCCAGAGGTCAATGTGCGACGCGGCGCCCGGGCAAAAAATGTGGAGGACCTGCGTGGCTTTTGGCTCAAACTGCGGTCGGCCGGGCGTCCACGACTCGGCCGCGTTCAACTCGCGCGCGAGCAGGCTTGCCAGTCCCACCCCGGCGAACCCCGCGCCGAGGTCGCCGAAGAAGCGTCGCCGGTCGAGCAACGGGGCGGGGTCGGTGGGCATTGGGGCGGCTCCGGGGAGAGGACAAAGGACAAAGGGCAAAGGACAGAGGGCAAAGGGCAAAGGGCAAAGGGCAAAGGACAGAGGGCAAAGGACAGTCATCGGTTGTTCAAGATAGCGATCGCTAATCGAGGGAGATGAGTTCATTGGTGTTGAGCAGGGCGCGGCAGAAAGAGGGGAGGCCGAAGCGGTGGATGAGGGCGAGGGAAGCCTGGGTCTCGTCGGAAGAGGGGAGACGGGAAAAGGCAAGGAAGAAAGCGCGGGCGACCTGGGCGGAGGGGTCGGGACCGGCCTCGCGAGGGAGGCGGTCGGCGAGTGAGCGGGACATTTCGCGAGTGAATCCGTGATTTAAAAGGGTGAGAGCTTGTAAGGGGGTCGTGGTCGCGGCGCGGGTGGGCGCGGGGGAGGCGTTGTCGGGACAGTCAAAATCGGAGAGGAGATCGACGCGGGCGGCGCGGGCACCCTGGTGGTAAACGGCGCGGCGGAAGGTCTCGGGTCCATTGACGTCGAGAGGAACATACGTCGAGACGTTATCATTGCGGTATTCATAGAGCCGGAAGCCAGGCCCGCCCATTTTCAGGTCGAGCCGGCCGGAGATGGAGAGCATCGTATCGCGAACCTCCTCGGCCGAGAGCCGGCGCGGCGGGAAACGCCAGAGAAAGCGCGTGGAGGCGTCAACCTCGTCGGCCTCGGCGCGGAAGGCGCTGGACTGGCGATAGGTCTGCGTGAGCATGATCTCGCGGTGCAGCGGTTTGAGCCGCCACCCGAATTGCTTGAGGCGAAGGGCCAGCCAGTCGAGAAGCTCGGGGTGCGTCGGCCGACCGCCGAGGTAGCCGAAATCGCTCGGCGTGTCGACGATCCCCGTGCCAAAGTGATAGAGCCAGACGCGATTGGCCAGGACGCGCGGCGTGAGCGGGTTCTCGTCGGCGACGAGCCAGCGCGCCAGGGCGAGCCGGCGGTCGGACTCGGGGGCGTTCTCGGCGAGTGTGTAGCCCCGCGTCACCCGGCCGAGAACCGCGAGGCTCGCCGGGGCGACCGTCGGCCCTTTCTTCGCGGGGTCGCCGCCGATCATCCGATAGGAAGGGGGGCCGGGCTGCTGAAACTGACCGGCCCAGACGCGCGGCAAAGGGGGAACGGCGCGAATCTCGGCCTCGACCTGGGCGAGTTGGGCCTTGAAGTCGGCGAGGTTCCCGCCAGCCTTGAGCGCGGCGATTTCTTTTTTGAGGCGCTCGGCCTGTTCGATCAAGGGGGTGAGCCGGGCGGTCCGTGCCGCGCGTTCGGCGGCGGAGGCAAGCTCGCGGTCGCCGTGGGTGACACCGGCGAAGGTGGACTGGAGCCGGTAATAGTCGTCGGTCGGGATCGGGTCAAACTTGTGATCGTGGCAGCGGGCACAGTGAAGGGTCAGGCCGAGGAAGGCCGTTCCCGAAGCCGTGACGATGTCGTCCAGCGTATTGGCGCGGATCTGCGCGGCCTGGGCGGCGTCCTGGTTGCCGACGTTATCATAAGGCCCGGCGACGAGAAAGGCCGTCGCCACCTCGACAGTGGGATCGCCCCGGCCGACGACGTCGCCGGCGAGTTGTTCGATGATGAATCGATCAAACGGGGCATCGGTGTTGAAGGTGCGGATCACATAGTCGCGATAGGGCCAGGCGTTGTCGAGAATGATGTTCCGCTCATATCCGGTGCTCTCGCCGAAACGAGCGACATCCAGCCAGTGCCGACCCCAGCGCTCGCCATACTGAGGCGACGCGAGGAGGCGGTCGACGAGTTGCTCGTAAGCGTCGGGGCGGTCGTCGGCCTCAAACGAGGCGACGTCCTCGGGCGAAGGGGGAAGGCCGGTGAGGTCAAACGTCGCCCGGCGGATCAGGGTTCGGCGGTCGGCCTCGGGCGACGGGGAAAGCCCGCTCGCCTGGAGACGGGCGAGGATGAACCGATCGATCGGGTTCCGGGTCCAGGCCGAGGCGATTTCGGGAGGCGCGGACGTGTGCAAGGGTTGAAGCGACCAGAACGAGAGATCGGCCCGAGCCTTCTCGGTCAGGACCAGCCCTCGCGGCCAGCTTGCCCCTTCGGCGATCCAGCGGCGTAGCCTGGCGACCTCATCGGGCGCGAGGGGATCGCCCGTTTTTGGCATCGCAGGGCGCTTGCCTGGTTCGGCGGAGACGATCGCGTCAAGCAAAAGGCTCGCGTCGGGTTTTCCAGCAACGATTGCGGGACCACTCTCGCCCCCCGAGAAGGCCCGAGAGGCCGAGGAGAGGTCTAGACCCCCTTTCGCCTTGCCGTCGTGATGACACGCGAGGCAACGCTCGGTGAGCACGGGGGCCACTTCGCGGACGAAATCCACCGGCGCCGGTGTTGATTCCGCGCGGGTGGTTGCCGCCGTGAGAAGGGCTATCAGCAACGTGGAACGCGGGTTGAGCTTGCCCATCGTTTTTCAAAACGCTCCGCGCGGGTGAGTCGCGACCTGCCTTGTCTTGCCTTGGCTTGCCGGTCGGCAGTCTTCAACATCATAACCCGGCGGGATCTCGGGCGGGAACAGGGCAACGATCCGTTCAAGAACGACGGTAGAGGACTTGATTTTTTGGCTCGAAGACTTAAAGTTAGTGGGATCTTAGCGAGTTTATCGGCCAAGACGATAAACTCGCAATAACTGCGTAAGGTGACCATGGACCCGATTAAGAACCCGTTTGCTCCAGGCGCTGGGACGCAACCTCCAGAGATGGCCGGTCGTGACAAGATTTTGAACGACGCGACGATCGCATTGGGGCGCGTCAAGATAGGGCGTTCCGCCAAAAGCCAAATATTGCTAGGGCTTCGAGGGGTCGGGAAGACTGTTCTCCTGAATCGAATTGATGAAATTGCAGGCAGAACAGGTTACGAGTCCGTGATTCTTGAGGCCCCTGAAGACCGACGACTCGCCCAGATGCTCGTTCCGCCTTTAAGGTCGCTTTTATTGAGATTGAGTCGGGCGGAGAAGGCCAAAGTCATCGCCAGACGCGGGCTGGGGATACTTCGTTCGTTTGCAAGCGTGTTCAAAGTTGATATCGGTGATGTCGGATTTGGTGTTCAGGCGGAAGCTGGAGTCGCCGATACTGGCAGTTTGGAATCGGACCTTCCGGAATTGCTCGTCGCCGTGGCGGATGCCGCGAGGGAAGCTGGTAAGCCCGTGGTTCTCTTTATCGACGAATTGCAATATCTCTCTACGGAAGACCTGAGTGCGCTCATCGGTGCGGTTCACAGGATGGGACAGAAGAATCTCCCTTTTCTCCTGTTTGGTGCCGGCCTGCCCCAGCTTGCGGGCCTCGCCGGGGAGGCAAAATCCTACGCCGAGCGACTCTTCAGCTATCCGGACGTGGGACAGCTTTCCGATGATGCCGCCAGGAATGCTATTTTGACCCCGGTAACACGGGAGGGCGCCGAGATCAGTGAAGAAGCGCTCTTCTTGATCCGAGACCAGACCAAAGGCTATCCCTATTTTCTTCAGGAGTGGGGGTTTCATACCTGGAACTCGGCGGAAAATTCCCCGATCACCATGAACGATGTCAAAAAGGCAACTGTGAACGCTCTTCAGGAACTCGACGAAGGGTTCTTTCGAGTGCGCATCGACCGGCTGACCCCGCGTGAAAAGGAATATATGCGGGCCATGGCGGAACTTGGACCGGGGCCTCATCGTTCGGGTGACATCGCGCAATCTTTACACATGGATGTCACCTCGGCGGGACCGCTCAGGAATACTCTCATCAAGAAAGGGATGATCTTCAGTCCTCAGCATGGAGACACCGCGTTTACGGTGCCCATGTTTGACGAGTTCATGCACCGTTCGATGCCGAATTGGGCTGCGGGCCCGGTTGAGGTTTCAGAACCTGCTAAGCGTGGCAAGCGAAAGCGTTACCGAGGAGAGCCCTAGAAATCTCAATGATCAGGCTGAGGATTGGAGATCAAGCATTTTGGTAAGGCGGGGATGGAGAGTCGCTAACCTGACCTCGACTGTCTTTTCCGGAGCAGCTGTCTTTTCGTCACTCACCGCAAGAGGCCGCCAATCTGTGCGGTGGTGCCACCCATCAGCCAGATTTGCTGGATGTTTGGGCCGGTCCGACCCGGGGAAATCTGGTTGACGCGGTTCGCCATCCGCTGCCAGGCGTAATTGACCTGATTATAAGCCTGCGTCGTCGAGTAGAGATCGCCCGCCGAGGCGGCCTGGCGGAGACTCATCGCGGCGCTTCGGATCTGTCGGGCTTCGGCGAGGAAGGAGCCGCCGCCGGGAGTGACCCGAGCCGTCCGGCCGAAGACCTGCTCAAAGGCCGCCGCCTGTCCCGCGAGTTGATCGGCGAGGGCGACGACCGAGGCCGTCGGCGAGACATAAACCGGCGCGCCTTGCGTGGGAACCTGGGGCGCGGGGGTCTCGACGACAGTCGCCGGAACCGATTCGACCGATTGAGGCGTCGGCACGACGAGATTCGGGTCGTCCAGTTGTTGAGAGGGATTGAGTGTTGTCGTTGTTGACGTCAAGGGCGGGACCGCCTCGGGAACGGTCGCCGAGGGCAATGGAAGGGTCATCGTCTGCGTATTATCCGCGCTGACGATCTGTCGACGAGCGACCGTTCGGGTTGTGTACGAGGTGGGGACAGCCGAGGCGGGGGGCGGGGTGTCGACGACGGCATTCGAAGACGCGGCGGGTTGTCGTCGCGTGCTCCAGAAGCCGGCGACGCGATACCAGCCGCGGTCGTCGCGCTTCCAGTCGCCGTCGACCCAGAACCGGCCTGGAGGGGTCGAGACCCAGGCGCCGGGAACCCAGGCGAAATCGCTACGGAGGACGTCCCAACGCCAGTAACCGCGAACCCAGGTCGCGTCGGGAGTGGGGGGCTTGCCCAGGGGGTTCTCGACGATCGGCGGCAGGGGTGATCGGGGAGATCGCTCGACGGCGGTCACGCTAGCGGCGGGTTCGGGAAGAGCTTCATGACCGGAATTCGGATCGATGGCCCAGGCCTGATCGAAGTTGTCATCCTTGCGAACGAGGCTTACCCAGTCGGGCGGACCGGCTCCCCAGGCCGAGACTGGAAGCGCTGCGAGTCCGAGCGTGAAGAGGCCAAGCGTTGACCAGCGTCTCGGTGTGCGTCGCATGTCAGAAAGTCCCCGGCCGTCGAGGTTGCCATGTCAGAGGATGATGCCGACTTGCTTACTCACCTACCATGCTACGCTTTTGATCGCGCTTTGGCACGGTTCGTGTTGCGTTTTTCCGGCAAAATCGGCGAAGGCCGGTGGTGCGGAAGAAACAGATCATTCGATATTCTTTCAAGCAGATCGCGTGCCGTCTCGGTACTGTTGGCGCGGCGGTTGGCGTTTCCGTGGGTTCGTTTGGAAAACAAAGGGATGTCTGATCTCGCGGAGATCTTGACGGGGCAACCTGACCGGCCGATCTTTTCAACAAGAGTTTTTGTGATTGGGGCACGCGATTCGCTCGCTCAAGGCGTTCACGAGGCAAACCGGGGGCGATTCTTGATGAAGATTGGCCGCGTTGCGGTGGTGATGGCGATTGGGGTGTGGATCGTGAGCGTGTCCGCGTCTGCGATTGAGGGGGCCGAACCGGGGGGCCTGACCGACCACGACCGCCAGGCTCTCCGACGTTATGCACGCGACACCTGGCATTCGTTCGAGGCGTTGACGCATCCCAATGGTCTCGCCGCCGACAAGCTCGTGATTCATGACGATGGTTCGGCGGCCCCTGATCGGACAGCCTCGCCGACGGACATGGCTGCCTATCTATGGTCGATTCTCGCGGCCGAACGACTCGGCCTGATTGACGCTGAGGAATCGGAACGAAGGCTCGACCGGGCCCTCGCGGCGATCGCCAGGCTCAAGAGGGAGCGCGGGTTTTTTTTCAACTGGTACGACCCGGCGACGGGTGAACCGGTGGCCCGGCGTCGGCCCTATCTTTCGACGGTGGATAATGGCTGGATGGCGGCGGCGTTGATGATGGTGGGCAAGGCCCGGCCGACCTTCCTTGAGCGGACCGAAGCCATCCTGGCGCCGATGGACTTCGGCTTTTTCTATCTGCCGTTTCACGCCGATCATCCGTTCAAGCAGCCTGGGCAACTTCGCGGCGGGTACTTTCCCGACGAAGGCACGTTCAGCCCGACCTACGGGATGATCAACACCGAGCCAAGGATTGCCAGTTACGTGGCGATCGCTCGCGGGCAGGTTCCCGCCGAGCATTATTATCGGTTGTACCGGACCCTGCCGACCGGCTACGCTGCCCAGCACAAGACGCCGGTCGGCGACGATCGGTTTTACCACGGTGTCGCCATCTTTGAGGGACACTACGAGCACCGCGGCATGAAGATCGTGCCAAGCTGGGGCGGCAGTCTCTTTGAGGCACTGATGGTGCCTCTTTTCGTTCCCGAGGCGGCCTGGGCGCCCTCAAGCTGGGGGATTAATCATCCGCTCTATGCCCAGGCGCAGATCGAACAAGGGCTTGACGTCCGCCGTTATGGAGTCTGGGGGTTCTCCCCCGCGCTTAACCCGTCGGGAGGCTACCAGACCTACGGTGTCGAGGACCTTGGCACGGAAGTCGAAGGCTATCGGACCTACAACATCTCCGGCCAGGGACTCAAAGGCGCGATTCTTGACGGCGTCGTCACCCCTCACGCCTCGTTTCTTGCCCTCGCCTTTTTTCCACACGAGGCGATGGAGAACCTTCGAACCCTCGAAGGCCGGTTCCGCCCCATTTACAGTGAGTACGGCTTTCGCGACTCTGTCGACGTCACCACGGGCGCCCTGGCCGAAGGCGTTCTGGCGATCGATCAGGGTATGATCATGGCGGCGATTGTCAACGAGCTTTGCGACAACGCCCTGCAACACTTCCTCTGCGACGGCCGCTTCGAATCGACAATTCGTCCTCTCATTGCCGACGAGCACTTCACTTCCGCTCACCGATCGCGCTAAACGTTTCCTGCTTTGAACCGTCGGTCCGTTCCAAATCGCATTCTCTAGCGATTCCAAAGTCGCGCCTTGCGGTGTTCCAGGCATCATGTTAGGGTGTACACTATAGGCCCGTCGGAGGTCTGGAGAAGACCATTGCGGCCGACCGGTTGGGCTCTGATAATTGCCGATCTCTGTGGTTGATTTGTCTGGCCGTGCCCCTGGGAGGTCATCAATCGATGGTCGCCACACTCACGCCGCTCAAGGAGCTGGAGGAAGTCGACGAGTGTTCAGAGAAGTTGACCATTATAACTTCATTTGATTTCCCCGATGGCCGTGTATTGAAGGTTCATCTGTGCGGTCGACAGGTATCGATGAACCGGGCCTGTACGATATTTACCTGGGAAACCGCCGTGGGGGGCGCGACCACGTTTGATACCGTGATTGAGAAGGGCATGGGCCTGGGTTTCCGTCAGGTGGCCGCGAGGCATCCAGGCGCTGTCCTTCTTCCCGACACGATCAAGGTCGGGATTCACAGAGGATCCAGGTCCGGCGCGAAGCTTGTCCCCCTGGTCGAGCGGGCCTGGAACGAGGCGTTTGCCCTGCCGATCCCCTTGGTTGAGGATATTGCCCGGCGGCGGAAGCAGCAGAAGGCGGATCAACGGGCCTCAGTCGAAAAGACCCGCCTCTTGCTGGCGACCGGCAAGGCCGGAGTCAAGGCGTTCAATCGTCGAACTCTTGAGGAGCGATCCAGCACCGACCTCCGCAAGGCGAGCATGACCGGGTTCGCGCTGAACGGCGTGAACTTCTCCGGTGTTCTCCTTGATTCGGCCGACCTCTCTGACGCGACGCTCTCCGGGGCGAAGTTCTGGCAGGGCGATAAGGTCGCTCGCATGGCCAAGGCCATCTTTGTCGGAGCGGACCTCACGGACGCCAACATCGCCCACTGCCGTTGCGCCGACGCGGATTTCAGCCGCGCGGATTTGAAACGAGTCCATGCCTACAACACGAATTTCTCACGCGCCCGGTTCGTCGGTGCCGACCTACGCGAGTCCTATTTCGCCTACACCAACCTCTGCGGGGTCGACTTCACCGACGCGCGGCTTGACGGCATCAATCTCTACCACGCCCGTTTTGATGATGCCACGAAATGGCCGCGGGATTTTGATCCGCCCGCCGAACTCGTCTGGAAGGGTGACGCGGTTGACCCCCGCCTGACGCTCTTGCCTTGCGAAAAGAGCAACGCTCAGCCCAAGGACTTCGCCAGCTTCCTCGACCGGCTCCAGGCCGTCGCCGACAAGGCCAAGCTCGACAAGGCCCTGGGGATGCTCAAGGCCGACCGCTTCCGCCTCTTCGCTCGGGTCGAGGCCGACTACCTTGTCGGGGTCGTCAAGAGTCAGTCGGACGCCTCGCTCGTTTACTCGTGCCGGCTCGACGCCGAAGGGTCGTACGGCTGTTGCACGCAGAATCTCAACGTCTGCGGCGGCCTTCGCGGTTCGCCCTGCAAGCACCTGCTCGTCCTGATCGTCGGCCTTGCCCAGGCGGGCGAGATCGACCCCGGCACGGCTCACGACTGGGTCACCGCCAGCCGGGCCCGGAAGCCGGCGCTCGACAAGGACGCCATGACCGAGACCCTCCTCCGGTTCAAGGGGGCCGAGGCCGGTGAGCTTGACTGGCGGCCGACCGAGACGATCCCCGAGGATTTTTATGCGATGTGATTCCTTCTCGATCATGACTAATGATCAAAGGAACACTCAATGACAAAATGCATAAGAAATATTAATTTAAAAGCAATTGATCATTGATCATTCTTGAATCGACCGCCCCGATGACCAAGAAAAGCGCGTCCAACCTGATTCCAGGGAGCGTCGAATTTGGACGAGATCGCCGAACTTCGCGACGCACTGGAACGGCTTCAGGCGATGGCCGACGACCTGGTGGTTCGGGGGCTTCGCGCCGCGGGGCCGCGGGACATCGGCCGCCTGACCTCGCTGCGCGACGAGCTTCGGACGGCGGGCGCCGAGCACCTGGCCGGTCGACTCACGGCCGTCGCCGAGGCTCTTCGCGCCGACGATCGCGGCGCGGCCCCTGCCCTGCTCCGCGCTCTGACTTCGCTCCGGCTTTTTGACCGGATGTTGACTCTGGAAGTCGTTGCCAGCTTGCTCACCGATCCAGACCCGGACGAAGGCGGCGTTGATGAATCCTGCTCCGAAACCGAGGATGCCTGACCGCCATGCTTCCGCCGGAAGGGGAAAGGCCAAAATTGGCGACGGTGCTCGACCACCTGACGGGGGCGGTTGAGGAACTCCTGTTGGGCGGCCTGACGACCGCATCGGAATCGACCCGAGCGACGATCGAGACGGCCTTGCACGAGGCGGCAAGGTTCCGGCTGCTCAGGCTGGGCTCGTCGCTTCGGTCGGCGGCCGAGGAACTCGGTCGTTTTCAGCGCCAGGACGCAGCCTCTTCGCGTCGTCGACTCACTTTCTTTCTGAGTCGGTCGTGGCTGCTCGGTCGCGGGATCGGCCACGCCCTCAAAACGGGCGACGAGTCGGAATTTGATCGCCTGAGCTGGACCCCGACGACCCGGCCCGTCGCCGACTTGGCGGTCGTCTGCCTCGGCGTGGTGAAGAAGATCGCCGCCGGTGCGTTCGTTGCGTTTGACTTCCGCCTTCGCGTGACTGACGATTGTGAGACGCTCAGCGCGGGGCGTCGCCTGACCTGGTCGGCCGTCTTTCCGATCAACTCCGGCACCGAAATACCGGCTGAGGGATTTCTTCACCTGCCGCGGAAGCAGAAGTTTAATCCCAGTGTTTTCCTCGAAGGCAAGACGGTCGTGATCCGAGGCGCCGGGATCGCCGAGGACGATTCAGGGGGCGGTCGCGTGATCTTGAACGAGACCAGTTCCGTCTCCGCCGCCGCTCCCTTCACGGACTGGCCGCGATTCCTGGACTGGTCCCCTGCCCCGGCTCTGGCCCGGCTGGACGCCCATCGCCCCGGCCCGCTTGACCTGGAAACCGAGCTTCAGGAAGAGATCGTCGTGCACGACTACGAGATCGGCCCGCCGATCGACGGCGACGAACCTGGCCAGTCGGTTTATCTCGTCTCGGCCGGCTATCTCACTCTCCACGCTGGCGTCGGCTCCGGGGCCGAGGGAGAGGCGTTAAAGAAAGGGATCGAGACGCTTCGAAAACTCAAGACAAATCGGCCGCCGCTCTTTGGCCTGATGCACTACGAACGTTGTCGGCTGGCCTTTCAGCCACTCTCGGCGTTTCCCCCCGCCGGACCCGATTACTTGACGATCTCAAAAGAAATTGTGGACAAGGCGGCGATCCTTCGGGCCTTGAAATTCACCTGAAACCCCGAACCCCCCGAGCCGACATGGCCAAGAAGCTTACCCCGACTTCCGCGTCCGATCCCGACCCCTCCCCCGCGCTTGCGCCGAGGCCCGACTCGGCCGACGTTCTTCGCGAGCCGGCCGAAATCCGGTATGCCGACCAGCTTGAGGCGATCCGGCAAAACGACACCGAGACGCCGCCGCCAAGCTGGGGCCTCTCGCCAAGGTCGGTCCTCCTCTACGTCGTGGGGGGCAAGACGCTGAAGGCGACGATCGACGGAAAGGCCGTCGAGGTGCCGATCACGCGCAAGTTTTACGGCGACGACGGGGTTGTCGAACGCTCAATTGTCACGCTCGCCTCGGAACGTGCCTTGCTCCTCGTTGGTGAACCGGGAACGGGCAAGAGCTGGCTCTCGGAACACCTCGCCGCGGCCGTGAGCGGAACGTCGACCCTGACCATTCAGGGGACGGCCGGCACGACCGAGGAACATATCAAGTATTCCTGGAACATTGCCCGGGTGATCGCCGAGGGGCCGAATCCCGGCAACCTGATCCCCTCGCCAACGATGGTGGCGATGCGAGCCGGCAAGCTTCTCCGGTTCGAGGAGCTGACTCGTTGCGTTCCCGACGTGCAGGATGCCCTCGTCTCAATCCTCTCCGATAAAGCCGTGGCGATCCCCGAGCTTCCAGACGCGAACATGATCTGGGCGCGGCCCGGCTTCAACATCATCGCCACGGCGAACACCCGCGACCAGGGCGTCAACGAGCTTTCCGCCGCGCTCAAACGTCGATTTAATTACGTGTACATCCCCATTGTCGCCGACCAGAAGACCGAGGTCCGCGTGGTCCGGCAACGATCCGAGGAGCTTTTGCGGCGTTATCACCTCCCCGCGCGGATCAATCCGCAGGTGATTGACCTGCTCGCGACCGTCTTTCGCGAGATCCGAGACGGCAAGTCGGCCGATGGCGTGAGCCTGAAAAAGCCGAGCACGACCCTTTCGACCGCCGAGGCGATCGGTGTCGCGCTCGACGCGGCGCTGCACGCTCAGTTCTTCGGCAACGGCGAGGTCGGCCCGGCCGAGATCGCGCGCAACATGGTCGGCGTGGTCGTCAAGGAAGACCAGGAAGACACGGCGGCTCTCAAGGAATACGCGGCCCTCGTCGCTCGCAAACGTGGCGTGAAAGATCCCGCCTGGAAACTCTTTCATGATGCCTTGATGGAACAGTTATGACCGATGATTGATGCTCCCTCTATATGAGAGTTGAGGATCGCTGATGAGCGTCGTTGAAGGCGCCGGAGTCGACGCGGGTCTCGACCCGGATGAAATCAGGGCGCGGGTCGACGCGGTTCTTGCCGATCCGCTCTACTGGTTCCCGGTGCGTCATCATTCGCCAACCGTGGCGCGGCACCTTCGCCAGGCGCTGAGGACGAGACGACCGAAGATTATTTTCATTGAGGGGCCGTTCGAGGCGAATGATCTGATCCGGCACGTTAGCGACCCAACGACCGAGCCGCCGATCGCGATCTATTCCTCGTATCGAGACGATGACAACGTGCTCGGCCTGAATGGTCTGATTAGCCCCGCGGTCGATATCCCCGCGCGGTTCGCGGTCTGGTATCCGCTCACCGCATATTCACCCGAGTATGTGGCGATCAAGACCGCCGCGACGATCAGCGCGGAGGTTGTGTTGATCGACTTGCCGCATTATGCCTTGATTCGAACTCGATCGGCCGATGACGATCTTCATGGCCCTGCCCTTCCGCCGACGGCCGCACCCGACGATGATCGACTCATCACGGAGAGCGCCTTTTATCAGGTTCTCGCGAAGGCGGCGGGTTTCCAGTCTTGGGACGAGGCGTGGGACACGCTCTTTGAAAATCCCGCGCGGGACGATCACGAAGCCTATCGCCGCGAGCTGGCCACCTTCTGCTGCGCCGCGAGGGCGACGGCCGATTCCAGGGCCGAGACGATCGGTGGGACGATCGACCGCGAGAGGCATTTTCTCAAGGTGATCCGCGAGACACTCGCCGCTCGAAAACTCGCGCCGAGCGATGCCGTGGTGGTTTGCGGTGGTTTTCACCTGTTTCTCGATCGCGAGGACACGACCGAGCCGCCGACCCCACCCGTGGGAACCGTGTACACATCGGTAATCCCTTATTCATATTTCCGCGTCTCGGAGATGGCTGGATATGGCGCTGGAAACAGGGCACCGCAATTCTATCAGACCTGTCATGACCTGACGCAGGCGGGACGAGCCGCGGATCTCGCGCTGGAGCATTGCATTGCCGTGCTCCGCCAGGTCCGCAAGGCGGGCGATCCGCTCTCAACGGCCGATGCGATCGCCGCGACGCATCACGCGGGCCTTCTCGCGCAACTTCGCGGTCGATCGCATACCACGCTCGATGATATTCATGATGCCCTGATAACCTGCTGCTGCAAGGGGAATCCGGCGGAGGAAGGTCTCAAGCTCCGCAAGGCAATGGACGCCGCGGGGATTGGCGCGAAGATCGGCAAAGTCACCGCGGCCCTGGGCCGATTGCCGGTGGTTAACGATTTTTACGACCAGATTGCCGCCCTCGATCTCAATGAGGTTTTGGACAGGGAACGGCGGCTTTCGCTCCGGCTCGACACGCGGGAACCGACGAGCGCCCGGCGGTCGGCCTTCCTGCACAGGCTCCGGTTTCTGGAGATTCCGTTCGGAGCAATCTCCGAGACGGGGGGCAATTCATCGGGAACGCTTTTCCGCGAAGAATGGCGGGTCAAGTGGAACCCGCGGACCGAGCCAAGGTTGATCGAGCAGGCGCTTTATGGAGACACGGTCGAATCGGCCGCGCTGGCCAGGCTGCGCGAGGCAATCGCCCGAGCTGGAGCGAACGCGGGGGCGACCTGCCGGAGGCTCGTCGAGGCGGTCGACATGGATCTACCCGACCTGACCCGACTGGCCGAAGACGCCTGCGCCGCGGCCATTGATGCGGACCCTTCGTTCGTCTCGCTCGCCGAGGCGCTGCATTTTCTGGCAATGCTCGACCGACAGGCGGCCTTTCGAGGGCTGAGCCGAGGGATGATTGATGAACTGATGATACGTTGTTATGATCGCGCCTGCTTTGCCTTGCCTGATTCCTCGTCGGTGACCGATGACGAGTCGAGGCCGGTCGTGGAGGCCCTGGTTCTGGTGGCGGATCTCTTGCAGAGGTCGGATCGAGATCGGTTTGACCGTGATCTGTTCGCGGCCTCGTTGCGACGCGCGGCGGACGAGACGCCCGTCCCGTTCCTTCGAGGGGCCTTTTTGGGCTTGCTCTGCGAGATCCGCGTGCTTCCGGCCGAGTCCTTGACGGCGGAAATCGTCGGCCTGGCGCGCGCCTCGGCGGAACGGATGGTGACGGCGGGAGACCTGCTCGACGGGATGCTCGCCGTCTCGCGGACCTCGATCTTGCTCGGTGCCGATGCGCTGATCGCGGCGGTTGACGAATTGCTCAGAGCGGCGGAATGGGACCCCTTTCTTGTCATGCTGCCGAAGCTTCGCGCCGCCTTTGAGCGGATCGCCGAGGCGCAACGCGATTCGCTGGCCGGAACGGTCGCGAGGAAGTATGGGCTGGCGACCTCGGCCGACGTCCGATCCCTTTCCGTGAGCCTGGGAGCCACGGCGATTGTGGCTCGACTGGATGCCGCGGTGGCTGAGGTACTGGAAGGTTGGCCGTTGTGAATGGAAGGGAGAGGATTAATGACCGATGACCGATGACCGAGGACCGACGACCGATGACCGATGACCGATGACCGATGACCGATGACCGACGACCGATGACCGATGACCGAGGACCGATGACCGAGGACCGATGACCGAGGACCGATGACCGAGGACCGATGACCGAGGACCGAGGACCGATGACCGAGGACCGAGGACCGAGGACCGAGGACCGAGGACCGAGGACCGAGGACCGATGACCGAGGACCGAGGACCGAGGACCGAGGACCGAGGACCGATGACCGAGGACCGAGGACCGAGGACCGAGGACCGAGGACCGATGACCGAGGACCGAGGACCGAGGACCGAGGACCGAGGACCGAGGACCGAGGACCGAGGACCGATGACCGAGGACCGATGACCGATGACCGAGGACCGATGACCGATGACCGAGGACCGAGGACCGAGGACCGAGGACCGATGACCGAGGACCGATGAAGAAAAATCGAGCGTTAAATTGAAAATACAAGGAAACAAGAATGGCGACAGACGAGCAAACATTGGCGCGTTGGCGGCTGGTACTGGGCAAGGTGGCGGAGGTGCACGGTATCGGCTGCGCGGGAGTCGAAGAGGCCGAGAGGGTCGAGCAACTCATTGGCTTTCTCTTTGATGAGTCGAGCGCAACGAGTGGACATCGAGCTGGAAGGAAATCGTCAGACCGAAAGGGCGGGTCGGGGGCGTCGCAACTGACGGTGCCCGACTGGGTCGACGCGGTCAATGAACTGTTTCCCAATCAATCACGAGAGGTGATGCAGAAGGAACTCATCCGGCGCCGGGGCATCGCCGAACTGATGGAGAAGCCTGAACTGCTCGAAAAGATTGAGCCGAACCTGGAACTGGTCAAGACGCTGCTCACCCATCGAGAACTGCTGAACCCGAACACGCGGGTGCTCGCTCGCAAGATCATCGAACGGGTCGTCGAAGAATTGAAACGGAAGATGCAGGTGCAGGTCGAACAGGCGATCACCGGCGCCCTGCGGAAGGACAGGCACTCGCCGCGCAAGGTTTTTCGAAACCTGGACCTGAAGACAACCTTGCGCCGCAACCTTCAAAATTTCGACGGCGCGACGGGCCGGCTTCTGGTCGATCACCTCTATTTTTACGCGGCCGAACGGAAGAAGAAGCCCTGGCATGTGATCGTCGTTGTGGACCAGTCGGGGTCGATGCTCGAAAGTGCGATTTTTTCGGCGGTGATGGCGTCGATCTTCGCCGAACTGCCGGCGGTGAAGACGTCGCTTGTGCTCTTTGACACGCAGGTTGTTGACCTCTCCGACCAGGTTGGCCAGCCGGTCGACGTCTTGCTCTCGATTCAGCTTGGCGGCGGGACGGATATCACTCAGGGGCTTGCGTATGCAAATAGCCTCGTCCGACAACCCGTGAGGACGATTGTGGTGTTGATCACAGACTTCTTCGAGGGCCGGGCCGAGGCGGACCTCGTGGCGCAGACGCGCTTGATGGCCGATGGCGGCCTGCGGATGATCGGCCTGGGTGCTCTCGGCTATGATGCAAGGCCCGCGTACAACAAGACCACGGCGGCCAAACTTCGGAAGGTGGGCATGGATATCCTTGTCTGCACGCCGGAACGCCTGGCGGAATGCATGGCGCAGATCATTCGGGGATAAGGACGGGAGGAAAAAGGACCGATGACCGAGGACCGATGATTGAGGAAAGAGGGCCGATGTTCGGGCGACGCGGAGGAGGGAAAACCCAAGTAGAATTAACGATCGCGGAGGATCTCGAACTGGCGGAGGGAGCGGGCGTGGCCGTGGGCGGCGATGATCGGGGGGCGGCCGGGAGCGTGAATCAGGCCGTCGGGAGTGATCCGCCACTCACCGGCCTGGCGGTTCAAGAGGCAGTAGTTCCAGGCTTCGGGAATTTCAAACCAGCGGGTCGGGTCGGTGTGGCAGTAGAGGTTCAGGGCGGTCTGGTCGCCCCAGTCGGTCGAGCCGAGGAGGTCGGCCGCGTGGAGCATTCGATCGGCCTCTCGGACGTAGCGGAGAAGGGTCGAGGCCGTTCCGGCGGCGAATCCGCTGTTCAAAAAGGGGTTGGCGGTCAGAAGGTTAAAGGCGCGTTGACGCGCGGATGGGTTCCGAATGCTCAGGGTCCAGCGCGACACGGCGGTGTTGCCCGGATGCGCAAGTGGTTCGCGAACGGCGAGAAGGCGGTCGGGGTGGGCGTGGACGAGATCCCAGAGGGGACCGAGAGAACCTTGAAAGTTCACGTCGCCCGCGTCCCAGTAGGCGACGGGAGTCTCGGCGGGCCAACGGTCGAGAATACCTTGAAAGTCGTGAAGGCGGCGGATCGGCGGCATCACGCCGTTGCTGGGAAGGCGGACGAGGTCGACGCCGGGCAGACTCGCGAGCGATCGGCATTCGCTGGGATAAAGGCCGTAGCCGACGGCCGTGACGCATTCAAGATTTCCCGAGGCGCGAAGCGTTTTGAGAAAGCGGCGGCGGAAGCGGTCGAGGTGGCCCCGGTCAAAGGCCGCGAGCACGCGACCGGGCGGCGTGGAGGAGCCGCGTTGAGAATCGCGAGGTCTGGGCGCGTTTCGCGCGAGGTGTCGGGCGCGTTCGCCGGGAAGGTAGTCGAGGGCGAGGCCGAGCTTGCGGAGGTCGTCGCCGCAACACTGGCATTCACACTTGCCAGGCTCCCAGCGAAACCGAATGGCCGCGAGTGCCGAGCGGCGGAAGAGGGTCGCGCCCATCGCGACGTGACCGCCAGGTCCAGCGGGCTCGCCGTGGGTCGAACCGCCGAGGTAATCGGCGGCGAGGCCGGCGTGTCGGGGGCAGGCTCGAAGGCCGTTGAGGAGGCGGCGGATCGCGCCAGGTGTCAATGCGACGTCGTCGTCGAGGAACATCAGCCAGGGAGAGACGCCGAGGTTTTTGCCAAGGTTCCGCGCGCGGGCGATCGTCTCGCCGCGGTTCGGGTCCGTGGGTCGAGGGGTGCCGACCACCCGATGGACCCGGACGCGAACGCTGGTCCGTGCGTCGAGACCGGCCACAACCTCGGCGGAAAGAGGCCCGGCGTCTCGACTGAGGATGACCACGTCAACCGAATCGTTCGACATCAGGGCTTGATCTTGGTTTCGATGTCGCAAAATTCCTGGACACCGCGCCCGCGCTCGTGGGGCAGCACGGGGAAGAACCGGTGGTAGTCGCGGCCGCGATCGCCGGGCAAAGGGGGATAATAATCCACGCTCTCCGCGGCGGTCATGCCGACTTCCACGCGCAGGAGAACCTGGGCAAATTCAGGCAAGTAGAGGCACCCCATTCCCAGGCAGAAGGGGTCTTCGCCCAGGTTACGGCCGGGCCTGCGGAGGATGCGATGCAAGCATTCGGTCTGAAGTTCCGGGCCGAGAATCCAGGTCCCCTGGTCGGGCCGGACGTCACACGGGTCTTTGGGAAGGAAGAGGGCGGCGACCTCGTGAAGGTCAACATATCGAATGATGATGAGCCTTGGCGAGGTCTGGTGGCGGACCTCCAGGGTGATCGCCCGGCGCGCGAGTAGCTCGGAGAGAGAGACCCTGGCGCCGGGGGCGACATCGGTGATGATCCGGATCTGTCCGACGGCCGGCGAGGGCGAGGGAACGCAGACTGTTCCGGCAAGTTCGAGCGCGATGCGTTGATCGCGGGTGAGGCTCATCGGCGGCGGACTCCCACGAAAAGAAAGGGGGGAAGGGTCCACGTCATGGATCGGCGTTGAATTGGATCAATGTGGTTTTCATTGATCTCGTTAACCTAACTTTACGGAAAGAGTCAGGTCTGAGCAAGCATTTCATGCCGCTATTGAATTTCTTCGTAAAGGATCGGATTAAGGTACCGTCGCCTCGACGCCTCGAACTCGGCGAAGGAGGTCGGAGGTTCAATACCAGAGGGACTGCCCGGACGCGACGTGTCAACGATTCCCATGCCCAGATCGTCGAGAACGGTCCCGGTCCATGATTGGCAATCGCGGCGGATTTCGGCCCAGGCCCGATAGGCATCGCCGGTCCAGACGCCCCCTTCGAGGCAAAACCTTTCGAAGGGCCGGACGTGGTCGGGATGGAGCGGATTGACGTCGTGGAAGAGGATCAGGCCGTCGCGATTCAGGCAGCGCAAGGCGTTCTGGTAGTCGCGAAGAACCTGTTCATAGGTGTGATTGCCATCGATGAAGATCATGTCGTATCGGTCTCCCGAGGCGATCGCCGCTTCGAAGAAGTCATCGGAAGTCGCTGGGGTGACGTCAGGAAGGCCATGGATATACGGGTCAACCGAGTGTTTCAGCGGAATGGTGATCTGTTGAAAGTTATTGCCGTCGCCGTAGCCGACTTCGAGGTACGTCCGAGAATGTCTCAACCCTGCAAATCGCTGAATAACCTGGGACCTCCGGGCCTCGGTAATCTTGCCGAAGGCATGCTGGTACTTTTCCTGTTCGCCAATCTCAACCCAGCGACGGCATGATCCGTAGATAACCTCACCGGTGCGGTTGCCCAGATGATGAAAGGAGACCCGGTGATCCACGACGATCTTGTAACCAAGGCGGCGGGCATAGTGGCAATAATAGGCATCGACCCCAAAACCCGTGGTGATCGCCTCGTCAAAGAGGCCGATCCGCGAGAGGACGTCGCGACGGATCACCGGGGCGGTGAACTCGACACCGCCCGTCACGACGATCGAGTCCGACCCGTTGCAATTACAACTCTGCCAGGGCGAGTTGAAGCAGGCGGAGGCAATGCCAATCTCCGGGTCGGCGTCGAGCTGAGGTTCCATGGCCTCGAAGAGGCCGGGACTTTCCAGAATGATGTCGTTATTCATTAGCGCGACGTGGTCCCAGGGCTCGTCCCAGACCGCTTCCAGGCCGCGGTTCCAGTTCGCCGCGAACCCGTGGTTCTCAACCACGACCCGACGATTCGGCCCGTCGTAGTCTCCCATCGCATCAACGACCACCGCGCGTGGCACCTGCGCGCAGAGGTTCTCTGTCAGGTCGCGCCGGTGGTAATGGAGAATCATCGGCAGGATCGCCATGAGGGTGACTCGCCTTGACATGGGGGAGGAGATGAAAAAGACCGATGACCGAACCCGATCGCGTTCGAAGAGTCTTGATTCTGGGCTACTCGCGGGTTTTCACGGAAGGAGTTTTCTCAAGGCTGGGCAGGGTGCGGACGACCCGGAAGCCGATGTAAGGCTGCAACGATCGGAATCGAGACTGATCGCGTTGCGCCGACCGGGCGCTGGAAGGGAGGTAAAGGAATGATCCGCCGCGCATCTCGCGTCCGGCCTCGGCCTGGTAGGGTGTCTTCTCGACAGCGATCTCGGCGGGTTGAGGAGGTGTTGGGGAGATATCGTGGCAAAGCTCAAGGGCGTTGCCGAGCATGTCAAAAAGGCCGAAGTCGTTCGGCAAGAGACGGCCGACGGGCGACGATTGGTAGCCGGAATTGGCCACCGTCCAGGCGTGGAGCGGCAAGAGGGCTTCCGAGGCGCCAAAATAGCGGCTGGTTGTCGTCCCGGCGCGGCCGAGGTATTCCCATTCGGCGTCGCCGGGGAGGCGATAGCCGGCTTTTTGATAGGCGTTGGCGACCGGCGTTGAGCCGGCATCGACGGAGTCGGGATAACACCACTGGTCGCGGGGGATACCCTCGCGAAGGCTCCGCCAGTTGCAGTATCGGGCCGCTTCGAACCAGGAAACCATGTTCACGGGACAATCCGGGTCGGGCGCGTATCGCGTGGCTGAGGCATGGTGCGGGTCGAACCGGGCGAACTGGCGCGTGGTGACCTCGGTCGTCGCCACGGCGACCGAACGGTTGATCGTGACCGCGTGAAGCATCTCGTTGTGATGCTCGCGCTGCTCTTCCGAGCCGGGCGAGCCCATCGTGAACGTCAAAGGGCCGTCAACCACGGCCATCGTCTGCCCCTCGGAATCCACGAACCAGCCGCGACCTTTCCGGCCTTCGAGCGGGTACGCAACGCTCGGTGCCTTCGGCGGCGATCCCCAGCGCCTGAGGGCGAGGTCGGCCGCTGAGTGGACGCCAGGGTCGGGGTCGTTTTGCCACAAACGCGCTAACCGGGCGAGGGCCGAGGCTCGAACCTCGGGCGCGAGCCGGTCGGGCTCGTAACCGGCAAGGGCCAGGATCAGGGCGCGTCGGGCGGTCACGTCCGGCTCGTCGGCGAGGTGGTTGGCCAGGTGATCGGGAGGAATGTCGAGCCAGGGAAGGCGGGCGACCAGCGCGGTTTTTAGACGTGGGTCGTCCCGCCAGCGAAGGGCTCGCCAGAGCCGGTCGCCCTTGCCCAGCAAGAGCGACGCCGCCGCGGCGTTTGCCTTGCGGTTCGCCATCGCGTCTTTTCTCGAATCGGAGACGGCCGGCAAGAGCCAGACCGACGCCGCGACCGGCTTGTCTTTCGGGAAGGCCGCAACCGAGATCGCCGCCGGACGATGCCCCGAGGCGGCCAGCTCGCGGCATCGAGCGAGGTGATCGGCCGGCGCAAGGCCCTGGGTCGACGCGGCGAGTCGACCACCGCCCGACCACCACACGGTTGCATATGTGTGGGGTTGAGCATCGCCTCGCGTCGGATCGAACCGGACATCGGCCGGGAAGAGCGCGAGGTCAGAGGCGCGATCGACCCGGGTGTTGATCGCCTCCCAGGGATCGCCGCCCCAGGTGTCGATGTATCGGGGCGGAACCTTGAACTTCCAGCGGACCGAGTTATAGAGCGGTTTCTTGTCGGTCCCGAGCGTCATGAAATTGGACCGAGGAATGTACCCGGCCTGGTTCAGGGGAGACCACCTTGACTCATGCCGGGGCTCGGGCACGCCGACGTAAAGCGCCGAGTCGAGCAGATCCTCGCCCCAGGGGGCGAACGCTCCCGAACCGGCCCGACACCAGACGGCATGATAGCCGCGGCCGGTTCCGTCCGACGTTTCGCAGGCGAGATCGACCGGAACGAAGCCATCGGCGCGGTGCGCGCGGTCGTCGGCCTCGATCTCAAGGGCCGTTCGACTGATCGCCAGGCGCCAGGGGCGGTCGTCGCGGGTCCAGGCGGCGGTGACGAGCGTCTGGCTTCCTGAACGATACGGCCGGAACGAGACGGGGCGATAGCCGGCCGGTTCCAGACCTCGGGCGATCGGCTCGAAGTCGTCGATCGGAAGCGACTGGCAGAGCGCGAAGTGGGCGTCAAAAAGCCCCTCGGCCGCTTCGACCTGCGCGACGAGGTGAGGGGCGGCCTGAGGAAGATCCGTGTCGTCGTTCCACTGGGGATCAGCCGGGCGCCCAAGTTCGGCTTCGAAGAGAGAGAGCGCCCGCGCTGGGTCGGCCTTGAGGCGGGGGGCGAGGATTCGAAAGGGTTCCGGCTCGACGTCGAGCACCAGGGCCGCGAGCCGATCGACCTCGCCGGAAAGGTATTCGCCGAGCGCCTCGGCCGCTCGGGCTCGAACGGCATCGGGGCGGTCGGGGTCGTGCAAGAGGTCGGTCAGGCCCGGCGTGAGGTCGGCCTTCGCGGGGCGGAGCAAGGCGACCCACGAGGGAAGGCGGTACGTGTCTTCGGTGACGAGAGCCGTGGCGACGTCGCGGCCGATGGCCTTCCAGGCGGGATCAACCGGGGCGATCGCCGCGAGCGCGGCCCCGGCGCGGAGCACGGCGCCGCGGTCGAGGCCGTCGCCCTGAACGATTTTCAGGAACCTCGGCGCGACGGTCGCCGCGAAGGGTTTGAGGGCGTTGACGATCACCTCGGCCTCGTCGGGTCCGGCCGACAGGAGGCGTTTGCTCAGATAGGCCGCTTGCGACGGTTCGCGGCCGAGCAAGGCGAGCGAAGCCACCAGGCCCGCCTTCGAATCCTCGGGCGATTCAGCCGCGAGCCGCGAGAGGTGAGGCGCGAGCCGGTCTTCGTACGGCTTCAATTCCTCCAGGGTCGCGGGCAGGTCGCGCGGCTCGGCGACCATCAGGCGTTTCAAAATCGCCTCGGACTGCCGGGACCGAAACTCCTCCATCACCACCCCGCGCAAGTTCATGCCCGCGATGGCGACGGCCAGCACGGCCCCGGCGACGAGCGCCCCGCCGCGGATGATCCGCCGGGCGGCGACGGCGAGCATCTTCCGTTCGCCGGGCGAACGGTCGCGGAGCCGCGTATGGCGCCAGATCGACAGGCATTCGAGCGTTGTTGGCAGATAGCGAGGCTCGGGCTTCGCCAGCCAGAGCGAGGCGCGCTCGGCGAGCAAGACCTCGGCCCGGCCCCGGGGCGTTCCCAGTTGCATCCGGTTCACCCACTCGCGGATCGACGAGACGAGGTAGTCGTGCGTGAGCTGATACCTCGGCTCGACGGTCGGCGTCAGGGGGGCGGGACTATCCGCGGCGCCTCGGGTGTCGACGGGCGTGATGAGCCTCAAATCGGTGTCGAGCGTTTCCAGCAGAGCGTCGAATTCGGGTGAGTCCTCGGCGTGGCCGGAGGCGTGGAGTAGCTCAAGGCGGGTTCGCTGATGGCCTCGGATGTCTCCGCCGTGCGCGGGGAGCAGGATTTTGAGGGCTTCCTGGGCCGCCTGACGCTGCGCCTTGCGGCCGGGGGGCGCGGTCGGTGACGTGAACGACTCATCAAGGAAGGCGACGCCAACCCCACGCGACCCGCCGAAGTCGCGGAGCGTGGCGGGAGTCCACGGGCGCTCCTTGACCGTCTCGGCGAAGAGACTGAGGTGAACCGGCACGACCCGGCCGTCGCGCGCCAGGTCGGCGACCGCCTGACCGACGAAGGCCGTCTGGTCGGGCGTTGGGTCGTTGGGATACTCGGGCAAGGCGCCATAGGCACGGCCGAAGGCCGTGAGCACCTTCGCCGCGTGACGAACGTCGAAGAGGTCGGCCGAGGCGCAGCTTTGGCCCTCCACGAGCCGGATTTCCAGCTCTTGCATGAACCGCGTGAGCGACATCCAGAAGTCATCGCGAACGATCAGCAGGCATTGAACCCGCCGGCCGTCGCATTGCCGGAGCGCCGCGACGAGTTCGAGCGCATCGCTCGCCGGGTTCGCGTTCAACCACTGCTCAAACTGATCGATCACGATCAGCAGCGTTCCGGCCTTCGTCGAGCCTGACGCCGAGTCCGGCACCTTGCCCCGGCGGAGGGCCGAGAGCGCCTCGGCCAGCGTCGCGCCGGGCGCGAGACCGGGATAACGCGCGCGGAGACCGTCGAGCAACCGGGCCTCGGTGTCCATCGCCGAGGCGTCGACGAGAACGGTCGAGACTCCTCGGGCCAGCCTTGGCAGCAAACCGGCGCGGATCATTGACGACTTGCCGCAGCCGGACGGACCATAAACAACGCCGACCCGGAACGATCGGCCGGGGTCGGGTTCCTCGACCCGCGTTTTCCAGAACCGGATGCGTTCTGGCAGGCCGTCGCGGTCGCGAGGGCCGGGCATCAGGGCAAGGAAGAACTCGGCGTCGCCGGCATCAAAGCAGCGCAGGCCCTTGGGAACGACCACCTCGGCGACGGTCGAGTTCGCGGGCTCGTCAACGTTCAGAAGCCTTGGCGCGGTGACGGATGAGCCGTGCGGGTCTTCGGGCTCGCCGAGGTGTCGGCGGAGGTCGGCGGCCATCTCGCGAGCGGTCGCGTAGCGATCGACAAGGCGCTTCGAGAGGGCCTTGAGGCAGATCCGTTCCAGCTCGCGATCGGCCGTGGGGGCGAGGAGCCGGGGAGGTCTGGGTTCGGCCATCTTGATCTGTTCGAGCGTCGCGCGAGGCGATTCGCCGCGAAAAGGACGCTCGCCGGTCAACATCTCGTAGAAGACGACGCCGAGGCTGAAAATGTCGGACCGGCCGTCGACGAGGTGTCCCTCGCTACGGGCCTGTTCGGGGCTCATGTAGGCGAGCGTTCCGGCGAACCGGGGGCCGAGGCCGTGGTCTTCCTCGCGAAGGGCGAGGCCGAAGTCGGCGAGATAGGGACGACCCTCCTCGTCGATCAGGACGTTCCGGGGCTTGACGTCGCGATGAACGAGGCCGTGCTTGTGCGAGACATCGAGCGCCTCGGCCAGGGCCGCAACGAGCGAAGCCGACTGGCGGGGGGTTGGCGGGGTCGCCCGCAGCCACGAGGCGAGATCGGTTCCGCGGATCAGCTTCGAGACGACGAAGCAGCTTCCATCGTCGGTCCGGCCGACGTCGAAGACGGGAACGATGCCCGGATGGTCCAGTTTCGCGACATTGCGCGCCTCGTTCAGATACGCCTCGACGTCGGAAGGGCCGACGAGCCGTCGGGCGTGCGGCATCTTGATCGCCACCTGCCGGTTCAGCTCGGTATCGAGCGCCTGAAAGACCCGCCCGAACGAGCCGTTGCCAAGAATGCCGAGCACCTGATACCGGCCGATCGACTCGGGCTGACCCCCCTCGTCGCGGGCGATTTCCACCGGCTCGCGGTCGTTATTTTTGTTGTTGTTCTCGTTTTCGTATTCCTCGGTCGATTGGCCGGTGACCGTCTCGCCGGGATTGGAGTCGAGGGCGGCGGTTGACCCGTCGTCGCCTGGCTCGGCGTTAAGGGTCGTGAGCCCGTTCTCGTCGAAGACGGTCGAGACGACGCTACAGAGGCCGGGAAATCGGTCTTCGTAGTCCTCGATCGTCGGCGCATCGCCTTCGGCCACGCGCAGGCTGATCTCGGCATCGAGAAGCTGCCGGAGGACTTCTTCCGACTCCGCCTCGGTAACTTCCGAGAGAATCGCCTCGATTGTCTTTTTATGACCGGCCCTCCACGACGCCTCGAACCGGGTCCGGGCCTCGCGCGCGGACTCTCGGCGCTTTCCCGAGGAATCGGCGTGGTCGGTACTGCTCCCCAGCATCGAGCGGTCCCCGGATCTGCCTGCCTGCCCCTTGCCCTGGGCGAGGAATCAAAGACCTCGCCGGGCCTCAGCCCGGATTCCAGGCAGTGGCGATGTGTGACACACACCTTACACAAACCGGTGCCCCAATGTGAGAGGCTCCGACCGGCCCCGCGTCGGTCCCGATCGTATCCGATCCCTCGCCCCAAATCTCGCGCGAAATTCGCCGGACCAGGGCCGTTTCCCTTTCGAAAGGTTGACTCGGGATTGTTGACCAAGGACCGACCTGGAAATCCGGTTGGGTAGAAAAAGCGTGTCCGCCGCGAAACCCGCGGTCATCGGTCATCCTCGGAGCCTTGAATTCTCTCCCTTTGTGCCAGCCGTTTCAAAAGGGTATCCTTATTCTTTCGTTCGGGGAACACAAACCCGCCGGTTCGAGAGGGATCGATATCAGATCAGGAGAGGAATGGATCGATGCGACGGAGAAACCCCGCCAGGGCGTCGATGGCCGCGGTGCTTCTGATGCTCCTGTCGACGCTTTGGCCTAACGCCCGAGGCGCCGATGATCCCGCAAAGGATGAGGCGGCGGCATCGCGGCGGTACGCGGTTGCGGCGGGCTTGCAAACGCGGCACCTCCCTGGCCTCGCGGCCGAGGAGTGGACGCGGTTTCTCGCCGACTTTCCCAACGACCTCCGCCGCGACAAGGCGCGTCATTACCTGGGCGTCTGCCTGCTCCAGGATGGCAAGTACGACGCCGCCATCGCAACGCTCAAAGACTTCGCCGCGGCGTATCCCCGCTATGATCAGCTTGACGCCGTCGCGCTGAACCTTGGCGTTGCTCGGCTCCGGCTCGCGGCGAAGTCAAAGCAGGCCGCCGACCTCGACGCCGTGGCGCGAACCTTTGCCGAGATCCAGCAAAAAGCCCCTCAAAGTCCTCAGGCCCCGCGCGCACTCGTCTATCAGGCCGAGGCCCTCTCTCTGGCGGGCAAGAATGCCGAGGCGGCCTCGACGTATTCCAATCTGATCCGCGACTATCCACAGAGTGATCTTGTTCCCGAGGCCATGTATTCGCTGGGCGTGACCCAGGACGCCCTCAAGCAACCCGACCAGGCCGCCGCGACCTTTGCCGGGTTTCTCCAGAAGTTCCCCAAAGACCCACTGGCCGACGAATGTCGGCTCCGAGAAGCGGAAAGCCTGTATCTTTCGAAGAAATACGCGGAGGCCGAGCCGCTATACGCTCAGTGTGCGGCGTCTAATGGGTTCGCTTACGCGGATTACTCATTTTTACGTCGAGGCGAGTGTCTTGGACGTTTGGGGCGGTTCGAAGAGGCAGCCAACCTGGCGATGTCCTTGCCGCGAAAATTTCCGGCGAGCAAACTCATCGGCCCGGCGCGGCTTCTGACGGGCAAGGCGTTCGTGCAGGCGGGGAAGCCTGGCCCCGCTCGCGAGGCGCTGGCGCCGTTGATCCGTGAGAAAACGCCCGAAACCGCCGAGGCGGCGTACTGGTCGGGCCAGTCCTTCCTGAAGGAGAAAGAGCCGGCCAAGGCGCTCGCGGCGGTCGAGGCGGGTCTGGCGGCTCAACCGAAAGACCCGGGGCGTCTGCTTCTGGAACTCGGCCGCGCCGAGACCCTTGCTGAGATTCCCGCGCGACGAGCGGACGCGTTGGACGCTTACGCCAGGTTTGCGAAGGATCATCCGGCCGATCTCCAGGCCCCGCGGGCGCTTTACCTCGCGGCGTATAACGCTCTGAGACTGGACAGATTTGACGCCGCGAAGGCCCACGCGTCGGCCTTTGCCGGGGCGTATGCGGCCGATCCGCTCATGCCGGAGGTCCGTTTCGTCGCCGCCGAGGCGGATCTTCGGAACCAGCACTGGGCCGAGGCGGCGGAAGGCTATGCCGATCTCGTCCGCCGTTGGCCGCAGTCGCCGCGCGCTGATGAGGCGAGGGTTCGCGGGGCGCTGGCGCTCTCAACGCAGAAGAAGTATGACGAGGCGGTTGACTCGCTCACGCCCCATCTGGCGGCGATCCGCGATCCGGCCCTGCGGGCGCAGGCGCAATATTTGATCGGTCGGGCTCGGGCGGATCAGGGGCGGTTCGAACCGGCAATCACCGCGCTGAATGCCTCGCTCGCCACCAAGAATGACTGGTCGCGGGCCGATGAGACCTTGCTCGCCCTGGCGCATTGCTATCGGGCACGGAATCAAAACGGCGAGGCTGAAGCGGCGCTGAAGAGGCTGCTCCAAGCGTTTCCAAAGTCTCCGGTTGCGGCCTCGGCGCTTTATCTGCTGGCCGATGCCGAGGCGGCGCGCGACCAGCTTGACCCGGCGCTCGGTCATTATCGCGAGGCCGTGACCAGGGCCGGCGCCGACGATCCGACCGCGCCTCTCGCCCGGTTCGGCGTCGGCCGGACGCTTTATCGCAAAGGCGACTGGGCGGGAGCCGTCGAGGCGCTGGGCGACCTGGCGCGGACCTTTCCCAAAAGCGAGGTCGTTCCTCGCGCCTTGTATGCTCGGGCGCTCGCCGAGCGCAAGCTCAAGCGCGAAGCCGAGGCGATCCAGGACATTCAGGCGTTTCTGGAGTCAAAGCCGAAAGGTCAGGAGGCGGCGGATGCTCGGCTGGTCCTGGGGCTCTGCCAGGCGTCGACCGGTCGGATCGATGACGCGGCGAAGACCCTGACGGACCTGGTGAATGACCAGCCGAACGATCCCAGGATCGATCAGGTTCGCTATGAGCTGGCGTTTATCCAGGAAAAACGGAAGCACGAGACCGAGGCGGCCGAAATTTTCCGTCGGATCGCCGCAACCTCGCCCACCAGCCCGCTCGCGGCCGAGGCTCTCTTTCGAGCCGCCGAGATCGACTACGCGGCGCATCGTTTCGCCGAGGCCGGGGCGACGTTTCAGGACGCTCTCGCGAAATCGCCCGCCCCGGCGCTCAAGGAAATGATCCTGAACCGGATCGGCTGGTCGGCCTATCAGCGCGGCGATTATCAGGCCGCGGCGCAGGGGTTTGATCGGCAGGTCTCGGACTTTCCCGCCGGGTCGTTACTCGCCGATGGCCTGTACATGGCGGCCGAGTCCAACTTCCGCGCCGCGCAGTGGCGGCCGGCGCACGATCGCTATCTCAAAGCCTCGCGAACCGGAACGCCCGCCGATCAGGCGCGTGCCCTCTATCGGGCGGGGGAGTGTGCGGGGAAGCTCAAGGACTGGTCGGCCAGCGCCTCGCTTGAGGAAGAGTTGCTCGCTCGCTTCCCCGATTTCGATCGCCGGGCCGACGCGCGTTATGGCCTGGGCGTGGCCTTGCAAAACCTTGACCGACTCAACGACGCGATCGCGGCCTATGAGCGCGTGGTCAAGGAAACCGAGACCGAGACGGCGGCCAAGGCTCAGTTCATGATCGGCGAGTGTCTCTTCGCGCAAAAGAAGCACGAAGAGGCCGCCGCGGCCTTTTTGAAAGCGGCCTACGGCTACCCGTACGACGAATGGGCGGGCAACGCACACTTCGAGGCCGCCCGCTGTTTTGAAGTTCTCAAGCAGATCGATCAGGCGCGGACGTCGTACCGCGTTCTCGTTGAGAATTATCCAAAGCATCCCAAGGCCAGGCTCGCGGCTGAGCGTTTGAAAGATTTGAATCCCTGAAAATGTCGAATGCTGGATGTCAAAACCCAATGACCCCGCGAGGAAAGATCCCCTTGATGTCACGAGTCTCGATAGGGAAACGGTTCCGAGGCGTCGGCCTGATCCTGGCCTTTCTCTCGACGGCCCTCGGCGCTGATTCGGCTCCGGCGAGCTTGCGGCCGACGCTCGGCGATCTCGTTCGAAGGGGGGGCCTCATCATGGTGCCGATCGGCCTTTGCTCGGTCTACCTGGTGAGCGTCTTGCTGGAACGCCTGGCGAACATGAGGCGGTCCAAAGTGATTCCGGCGGCCTTTCTCGATGAACTCGTCGCCCTCAGAGATCTCCGCAAGCTGACGCCGAAGACGCTCGACGAACTCTGCAAGAAATATCCATCGCCGATGAGCAACATCGCGAAAGCCGCGCTTTTGCGTGTCGGACAGCCCTTGATCGAGGTCGAGAAGGCGCTCGAAGACGCCGCGACGCGCGAGCTGGCGATCATGCGATCGGCGATCCGCCCGCTGACGGCGATCGCGAGCGTTGCCCCCTTGCTCGGCCTGCTGGGCACGGTCTTCGGCATGATCGACGCGTTCATCGTCACGAGCCAGCCGGGACTCAAGGACCGGACAGAGATGCTCGCCGGCGGAATTTATGAGGCGCTCGTCGCCACGGCCGCCGGCCTGCTCGTGGCCGTTCCGGCCTTGATCGCCGCCTATTTCTTCACGGGACGCCTCGATCGCCTCTCCCGGGAGATCGGCGACCGATTGACCCCGCTTGTTCCCGCCCTGGCGAACCTCGATCCGACTGTGCCCGCGGCGTCGGGAAAGCCGGAGAAGTTCTGGTAAGGTTCGTCGCGCCGATCGAGATTTCGAACAGCGAATGCCGAGGAGCCTCGGACCGATGCGCATGCCGACGCTGGGTGAGGGAATCGATGAGATCAACGCGGTACCGATCAACGCCGTGAATTTTGTGGATATCATTTTCAACTTGCTTATCTTTTTCATGGCGATGGCCCACTTTGGCCAGGAAGAACGCCAGCTTGACGCCGTCTTGCCCGAAGCCTCCGCCGCGGCGCCGATGACGATGCCCCCCCGGGAGATGGTTGTCAACGTCGATCGCGAGGGGCGGTATTTTGTTCGACAGCGCGCCCTTCGAGAGCCTGAGCTCGCCGCGGCGCTGAAGCAGGCCGCGGCCGACAATCCGGGCCTGCAATCGATCTTGATCCGGGGCGACGGCCGGGCCGACTGGCGGTCGGTGGCCCGGGTCATGGCGCTCTGCAACGCGGCGAAGATCACGGATTACCGCGTCGCGGTCGTCCAGGAGGATTGACCGATGACCCGCCTCGCCTGGATGGCCCTGCTGCTGATTCCGCTGCTCCTGGTCATCCTTGGCCTGGCGCGCGCGCTCCGAACCGGCTCGGGATTTCAGGCGCCGAGGGTCCGGTTCCTGGTCGTCAGCCTGCTCTTTCACGCGGGCTTGCTGTTCGTGCTCGACCTGGTGCTCGTGGCGATTCCGGTCGTCGCGTCCCACCGGGAACTGATCCGGTCGGTCGTCCTCAAGACGTTCTCGATCACGCCGACGGGCCGAGGGGGTTCGGCCTTGCCCTGGGAGGCCCTGCCCGAAGGTCCGCCCCCCGCCGCTCCTGTGGTGACGCCCTTGCCGACGCCCAGGCTTGGATCGGAATTCGATGTGCCTTTTGACCCGGATCTGAAGGGGATCGCGCCCACGCTCAACGATGCCCAGGCGCTGGCCTTGCCGCCGGGTCGGGTGGTCTTCTTGCCTCGAATCGAGCGCGAGCCAGAACGCGGCGTGGAACCGTCGAACCTGCCGCGCGTCGCGGCGTCCTTGCCGGAGATGCCCGAGCCCGAGGCCCCGAAGCTACTGGCCGTCGCGAGGGTGCCCGATCCCGATTTCCAGGCCCCCGCCGCGTCTCCTGGCCGACGCGAGGCCGATCTCGGGCCGCCGGCCGCCGACCCGTTTTTACCAGCGCCTCGGCCGTTCGCCATGCGGGCGATGCCTGATCCCATTTCCCACGAAATCCGGCGCGAGCCGACGACCGATCCAGTCCAGATCCCCGTGATCGCGCAGCGCGAGCGTTTCCACGAGGATTTGCCCGAGATTCCGCGTCTGGCTCGCCTCGAACCGAAGACGTCCGAGCCGATGGTCAAGGCCCCCGCGAACGCGTCCTTGCCGAAGGCGACACTCAAGGATGTGGAAATCGCAATAAATCCCGCTCCGGCGCTGCGCGAGCTACCCCGGCTGGAGCCGTCGGTGCCGCGGTTGGAGCCGCTTCCCTTGCCCACGCCGAAGCTGGATGTCGCGCCGCCGCCTCTGCCGGTCGTGCGTCTGCCGACGCCCGAGACCGAGGCGGTGGTCATGCCCTCGGCCGACCTGAACGCCTTGCGGCTCACCTTCGCGCTCAGGCCGGCGGAGGTTCGCAAGGACCTCGTCAAGACAATGGGGGGGACCGAGGCGTCCGAGGCGGCAGTCGAGCGCGGTCTGGCCTGGCTCGTGGCGCATCAAGGGAGCGACGGGAACTGGAGCCTGGAAGACCTGCACTGTCAGGGGCACAAGTGCGACGGTCAAGGATCGGCGAAGACCGACGCCGCCGCGAACGGCCTGGCGCTGATGGCCTTGCTTGGCGCGGGGCATTCGACCGAGAAAGGGGCGCACGTCGCGAGCGTTCGACGCGGCATCAACTGGCTTGTCGCCCACCAGAAGGCCGACGGCTGCCTGTCGGAGCCGGGCGGAACGCAGATGTACAGCCACGGGCTCGCCTCGATCGCTCTTTGCGAAGCCTTCGGACTGACCGCCGACCCGGCCCTGCGCGGTCCTTGCGAGAAGGCGGTCAAGTTCATCGTCGAGGCGCAGGACCCGCAAACCGGAGGCTGGCGATACAGTCCCCGAGGCGGCGGCGATACGTCGGTCTTCGGCTGGCAGGTCATGGCCCTCAAGAGCGCCGAGATGGCCGGCTTGCCTGTTCCGGCCGAGACCTATCGCCTGGCGGCGCATTGGCTTGACTCCGTCGCCGCGGGGCCTCGGAAGTTGCTCTACGGATACCAGCCGGGTCGCGAGGCGAGGCCGTCGTTAACGGCCGAGGCGCTACTGTGTCGCCAGTACCTTGGCATGCCGCGCTCTTCGGAGTCGATGACGGTGGGGGGCCAGTACCTGCTCGCCAACCTGCCGAAGGTCGACGCCCGCAACCTCTATTACTGGTACTACGCGACGCAGGTCATGTATCACCTTGGCGGACCCGACTGGTCCACCTGGAACCCGAAGCTCCGCGACCTCCTCGTCGCCACCCAGTCGAACGACGGACCCGCCTCGGGAAGCTGGCACCCGCAACGGCCGTCGACCGATAAATGGGGCGATTCGGGGGGACGCGTTTATGAAACAGCGATCTCGCTTCTGATTCTCGAAGTCTATTACCGACACCTGCCGCTCTATCAGCAACTCACCGGAGATCGAGCCCGGGATTGAGGTCGAGTCAGGGCTGGAACCATCACGCGGCTACGAACATTCGGCGCCTTGGGAACGGGCCTTCGTGAGAGTGATCTCGTTGCCCAGGGCGTTGAACGAGACCGAGTCCATGAAGGACCGGATCAACAGCAGACCTCGGCCGCCGATGCGTTCGAGGCCCATCGGATCAAAGGGGTCGGGAATGTTCAGCGGGTCAAAGCCAGGACCCTCGTCGCGGACGACGTAAATGGCCTCGGCCTGGCTGAACCGGACGGTGATGAAAAGTCGACGGGTGCAATAGGGAGCCTCGAACCGTCGCCGCGCGGCGAGACGGTGAAAGGCGGTCTCGCCATCCTGGCGGAGGTCGGAGCTAAGCTCCAGGTTGCCGTGATAGATGCCGTTGACGAGCGTCTCGTGCAGGGCAAGATCAACCCGGCTCGCGGTACGCTCGTCAAAGAGGCCGAACCGGGCGGCGATCTCTCGGAGCCGGTCAATCGTGGCGGGGATCAGGTTCGTGTCGCTCTCCAGCGTGAACTCGACGAGCAGGACCGACCCAGAAGCCTGGGCCGGCTCGCGGTCGAGCGTCGACGCGAGGCGTCGGGCCAGAATCTCTCGCCCGGCGTCGTCGCTTCCGAACGCAGTCATCGCCTCGGCCCCTTTGCGAGCGCGGACAGGCCGCTTGATCGATCCCGCCTCGTCGATCGCGGGCAAGACGTCCGACGTCATCGTCGTTGTCATCGTTGACCTCCTGAGTTCCTCGCGCCTTCGCCTTCTTCGCGGGCCAGTCGGGTCTGACCCGATTGTTTGCGATGATCCCGTCCGAGAGTTCCGCGAACCTTTGAACGAAAGGTCCAGCCGCGCCTGGGCGGCGCGGGAGCGCCTCGCCCCGACCGATTGAGGTTGTCGGCTCTGACAGGACAGAGAGAGCGTCGTTGGTTGTCGCCCGCCGCCGGATCAGGCGACGTCAAGGCGCCCGGCCCGCCGACCCGGTCTGTGGAAGTTCCGACCGAAGGCGGAAGCCGTTCACGTTGGTGAGGCTCCCCGATGAGCCTTTGGCAGTGCGTCCATCGCACCTGCCCCGTCACAACAGAAGTGTAGCTCACAATCGGCACGGTCGACAACAGGGTCGTATCGATCGCAGAAAAATGTGCTGAAAACTCAACAGTCGCTCCCGACTGTTGCCAAAAGGCCACGCCAGCACCCGCGCGGGCCGATCGTTCCGCAAGGCCGAACCGTGATATCGTTCATCCATGAAAGAGGCGAGATATGGGTAAGATAGGTAAAAGAGCGATCGATGAATTTTTGAGCGAGAGCTTTCGGTCGTGATTTTCTCTCGTCATCCCTGGCGGTTTCGCCGAGAATCGATGGCTGGGCGTTTTGACTCTTTATTGGACCCGACGTGATCGCATGACCGAAGACGCCGAGAAGCCCCGGAGACGGCCCAGGTATCGCGGCAAGAACCCCAGGTTCTTCCACGAGAAGTACAAGGAGCATCAGCCCGACCGGTATGCCGGGGACGTCGCGAAGGTCATTGCCGGAGGCAAGACGCCCGCCGGTTCGCACAGGCCGATCATGGTTCGCGAGGTCATCGAGGCGCTCGCGCCCAGGCCGGGCGACCTGGCCGTGGATGCGACGCTAGGCCACGGCGGCCATGCGCGGGCCTTGCTTGCCGCGGTGCAGCCCGGTGGGCGCTTGCTCGGCCTCGACGCCGATCCGATCGAGTTGCCGAAGACCGAGCGAAGGCTCAGGGAACTCGGTTTTCCCGAGTCCTCGATCGTCGTCCGCCGGACGAATTACGCCGCGCTGCCGCGATTTCTCGCGGAGGAGGGTCCTGAAGGCGCGGACCTGATTCTCGCCGATCTCGGCGTTTCGTCGATGCAGATTGACGACCCCCGCCGCGGCTTCAGCTTCAAGACCGACGGACCGCTCGACATGCGGATGAACCCCGGGCGCGGCCTGTCTGCCTCGGATCTGCTCTCGACGCTCGACCCCGCCCGGCTCGCCCTGATCCTCGCCGAGAACGCCGACGAACCGAACGCCCAGGAGCTTGCCCGCGCGATTTTGATCGCCCACAGTCGCGCATCGATCGTCACGACCCGAGAACTCGTCAGGGTTGTCTCAAGCATCCATGAACACCTGCCGAGAAGCCAGAAATCCGACCCCGAGATCGCGGTCCGCCGTGTATTTCAGGCGCTCCGCATTGCCGTCAACGACGAGTTCGCCGCTCTGGAGGCGTTTCTCCGCAACCTCCCTTACTGCCTCAAGGCGGGAGGGCGGGTCGCGGTATTGACGTTTCATTCGGGCGAGGATCGCCGGGTGAAGGGGGCGTTTCGCGACGGCCTTCGGGATGGAACGTATGCGGAAACAAACCGGGACGTCATTCGGGCTCAGCCGGACGAGGTTCGGGCCAACCCCAGGGCGACCTCCGCGAAACTCCGGTTTGCCGTCCGACCTTTTGCGTACTCTACTTCCCGGACGTCGGCCGGGCCGGGGAGTTGAAAAGGTGATTTTTCCTTTGACCGGCCGGAAAATCTTGACCAAGATACCAGAAGCAGGCTGAAGACGATGGCGGCCGGGTTGGCCAGTAATGGCCCCTGGCAGGCTCCCAAAGGATTGTGGCGACACACTTTCGATCTGTCAGATTTCCGGCGGACGGAAAGAAAGTCGGAACGCCCTCTTTGCAAAAAAAGGGATTACGCGTGAACTCGGCACGCCTGGACCCGAGATCAACGCCAGGAATGGCGCGTCTTCTCCCCGAACGGCGTGAGCCCGTGGATGTCACCGGGCCGCCGAGGGTGAGCGATTGGCGAAGGAGCCAAAAGCCATGAGAAGTTGGTACGAGCTTCCTCTCGAAACGATCCCCTCTGATGGGGCCTCAACCACCACCGGCATCTATCCTGTCAACGACCCCGATGAATGTGCGACCTTGATGAACGCCTGGCTCCATGAGCGTCACGAAAACATTGAGCTAGGTCTTTATCTGGAACAGGCTTGCACGCTGCTACGTCATCTCGCCAATGGCCCGAAGGCGACCCCGGGAACGCGTAAGAAAGCCCACGACCTGATCCAGGCGATCCAGGCCGCGCTTCACGACGGCCGCGTCACGCCCGATCGCTAGGAAATGGCCAGGGCCGCCTCAGGGTGGTTTGCAGCAAACCTTTGCTCGAATTCGCCCTGACGTGGGAAGAGCTTTGCCTGATTTGTGAGTGTCTTGCTCAGGGTTGACGAGCAGGCGAAGAAAAACGCAAAATGGCGCAGCCACACAAGATTGGGGCCGCGCCGTTGCGTTCCTCGTTTTACTGTCTCAACGCGCCCAGGTGAGGTTAGCGGGCCTGATAGTTCAGGGTGAAGTCGTGGAAGCGCACTTTCTTGGGCATCTCGCCAGCCGTGGAGAAGAGGCTCAGGAGGAGGTCGCCGAAGGTCTCGGTGCGAACGCTGTAAAAGTTGTGCTTGCCCTCGCGGCGCGGTTCGATCAGGCCGGAGACACGCAAGAGCGCCAGGTGGTGGCTGACGGCGGGCTGGCTCTGGCCGAGGCGGTCGCAGAGGTCGGTGACGTGCAGTTCCTGGTTCTGGACGAGATAGAAGAGGATGCGTAGTCTCGTCTCGTCGCTCAGGAGCTTGAAGGCGTTCGAAAGTTCACGAATCGCCTCGTCGGAAACCTGGTTGGGCTCGGTCATGTCAATATCTGAATCGCGTTTGGTCGTTGTGGTGGCCATCTCTGAGATTCCCTCTTAACAGGAGTGAAGGGGCGTTGATAATCCTGAACGAAGCATATCAGATGCCAAATTCATAAGATTTTCTCAAAGGAACCTTTCCGCGGGCGGATCGGTGTTTGCGGTTCGAGCGGGGCTGGAAGTATTGGACATTCAATCGCGGTGGTCGTCGCCCGGTTCGGGGAGGGCGAGGGCACCCAGGCCGCGCGTTCGACGCATCCAGGCGCTGGTTTGCCAGTTGTCGACGGGGTTTGTCTCGGCAATCACGGGGGGGAGCGGAAGCAGGAAGTGGTGCGCGAGAGCCTGAAGGAAAGGCTCGTACATGCCTCGAAGCTCGATCAGGCGGTTGTCGACGTCCTCCCCCTCGCGGATGTCGATGCCCGCGGCGCGGAAGTCGTCGCGGAGGCGGCGGAGGCGGTCGGCGGGAAGGCGGTTGGCGTCGGCTTCGGCGGGGGCGACGAGGTAAACCTGGGCCAGGTCAACCACCGTGTGCCGGGCGGTCGCGAAGGTCAGACGAGCCTGATGCGGGTTGATTCCGCCCACGCCGGAGATGACCAGGGCCGAGGTGTCGAGGATCGCCGTCAGGGCGGCCAGCCACGACTGGTTGTCGTGCTGCGACCGATAATAGCTGAGGACCGGGAAGGAGATGTGGCTTTCGAGAACCTCGGCCGCCCAGCGTTCCCATTCTTCCATGAACCGGTCGAGTCGGGAGGGATCGCGGCCCCCGGCGAGTCGGATCAAGAGCTGCGCCGCGGTCGGCGGAGAGCCGGCGCGGGCGTCCATCAGGGCAATCGTGACCTCGCGTCTCGAGAAGGTCTGATAGATGACGGGCAGGTAACTGATGACGACCGCCAGGAGCGCGTAACCGAGGCCGGTCTCGGCCACCGCGATGAACCGACCGAGCGGCCTGGCCGGGGTCACGTCGCCGTAGCCGAGCGTGAAGAGAGTCACGCCGCTCATGTAGAGGTAATCGGCCAGGCTCGCCGTCGCGCCGTTACGGCCGCCGGGTAGGTTGAGCACCGAGCCGAGCGACCATTGCAGGAGCCCGAAGCCGACGATCAGGCCGACCGACCAGAATCCCATCAGCACCAGGATCGAGAGCGGCCCGAAGATGCTCAGGTAGTTGTTCCGCCGTTTTAATGGGGTCACCCGACACGCGATCGCCGACCAGGGACGCCATGAGTGGACGTAAAAGAGCCGGGCGAACCGAAAGCCGTGCGCGATCCGCCTCGGCAAGACCATCGCCTCAAAGGCGTCGACGAGGATCAAGGCGATCAGGACGACGCTTCCCACGCCGGTTAGGATTGAGAAGAGAGTCAACGGCGATGATTATCCTTCGATAAGGACCAATGACCGAAAGATTCAAGGGAAAAGACATCATTTATTAACATTTGCCATCGGTCATCGGTCATTGGTCATTGGTCATTGGTCATTTCCGAACGGGTAACAATCCGGCGTTAATCGAGACCTCCTCTCCACGGTTCTTCTCTGGAAGGGCGTGATGCTCACGCTCGATCGAGTGAAGAGGAAGGACCGACATGCTCTCACCTATCGTGATACTTGTGTTTGCTCCGGTCGTACTGGGCGGGATCGCGCTTTTTGCGCTGCTTCTGGGTTCAGCGGCGGCCGGAGCCCTGGAGGCGATTGAATCTCGTCCCAAGGCCCTGGCAGCCACAACCCCAAAGGCCGAGCCGGTGCGGTTGGCACCCGCTCGGGCGGCCTGATGGGGCGGAAAAGGCTCACGGATCAACGACCGGGCGGGACGATCTCGTCGAGCCCCGCGTCGATCGATTGACCGCCGGCGTTCTGGTGACAGTGGACGGCGATGACCGTCTTGCCCGGTTTCAGCGAGGCGCGCGCCTCATCGGGAATCGGGAATTCTTCATAACTGGTCGTGTACCCCTTGAACGATCCGATCGCGATGCCGTTGAGGTAGAACTCGGCCGCGTCGTCGTGAAGGCCGGTCATGGTCACGTTGGCGGGGTGAACCTCGCCGAGCGTGACGGTTCGCCTGGCCCAGATATCGGGGGTGTCCCAGGTCGTCCGGACGGCGGCGCCGGGGGTCCTGGCCGTCCCGAGGACGCCTGGGCCGTTCTTCCAGGCGGAGTCGTCAAAGTCGGCCTTTTCCCAGCCCGCGGGCGGGGTCTCGGTGGTATATCGCCAGGTTTGACCGGCATCACGCGACGTGGGCACGATCGGCCGGACGACCGGAGCGCGCGAGAAGTCGCCACGGTTCGCCCCGGTGGCGCGGTCGGCGTCAACCTTGACGACCTCGCGGTCATACGTGAGCAGGCCGTTCGCCTCGGTCTCGACGTCGGTGATCTGGGTATAAACGACCGCGTTGAGCCCCCTGGCGTCCTTCAAGGCCCGGGCTTCGCGAAGCAGGCCCTCATACTTCCGGGTCAGATCTTCCTTGCCCACGGCGCCTTGATAGCCCCAGGTCTGACCCGACCAGGTATGCCCGTTGACACCTAGACCGAGACCGCCAAACTCGCCGAGCACGCCCGCGCGCTTCGCCTCAAGCGGCGGGGCGGCGGGGTGCGGGTAGGCGTGCAGGTCGTGGACGTCGCCAATGCCGGGACGGTCGGTCCAGCCGCTGGCGCAGTCGGCAAGGCGGGTCGGGTCGTACTGTTTGACCCAGTCGACGATCCGAGCGGTATCAAACTGGCCCCAGCCTTCATTGAAGACGACCCACATGATGATGCTCGGGTGATCGCGAAGACCGTCAATCATCGCCTTCAACTCAACCTCGAACTGGCGGGCCGATTCGGGAGTGCGCTTCAGGTCGGCGTCCGAGGCGCCGATGCCCTTGTCTCCGGCGACCATGTCTTGCCAGACGAGAAGGCCGAGCTTGTCGCACCAGTAATACCAGCGGTCGGGCTCAACCTTGACGTGCTTGCGGGTCATGTTGAAGCCGAGTTTCTTGGTGATCTCGATGTCAAAACGAAGGGCCTCATCCGTGGGCGCCGTGTAGAGTCCATCGGGCCAGAAACCTTGGTCGAGCGGGCCGACCTGAAAGACAAACTCGCCATTGAGCTTGATCCGATTCACGCCCTTGGCGTCTTTGGCGACCTCGATCTTGCGGAGGCCGAAGTAGCTTTGAACGGTATCAACAACCGCATCGCCTCGCTTCAGATCGACCTTGAGGCCGTAAAGGAAGGGCGAGTCGGGCGACCATCGCTTGCAACCTTGCGGCAAGAGGATCGGAATGGGCTTCGCCTGAAGGTTGCCCGAGCCGCCCGAAACGACTTTTTCGCCGTCGAGAATCGAGACGGCGAGGGTCAGGCCGGTCGTGTCACCGGCGACTTCTGGAGTGACGTCGAGCTGGAACTTATCCGGGTCGGGATTGAGCATGAGGCGTCGAAGGCTTGAGGTCGGAACAGGTTCGAGCCAGACAGTCTGCCAGATTCCGGTCGTCGGCGTATAGAAGATGCCGCCGGGCTTCTGGACTTGCTTGCCGCGCGGCTGGGTGCCGGCGTCGGTCGGGTCAAAGACGCGGACGATGACTTCCTGGTCTCCCTCGGCCTTGAGGGCGTCGGTGATGTCAAAGGAAAAGGCGTCGTAGCCGCCGCGATGGGTGCCCAGGTTCTTGCCGTTGACCCAGACCTGGCTTTCCCAGTCGACCGCGCCAAAGTGGAGCAAGACGCGCGACTTGCCCCACGTTTTGGGCAGGTCAAAGGTCTTTCGATACCAGAGCCGATCCGCATGCCTCATCACGCCCGAGAGTGCGGATTCGACCGGGAAGGGAACGAGAATCTGGTCATCGAGCGCCTTGCCCAACGGGGGCGACGTTTCATCGCCCTGCTTGCCGAAGCCGAGTTGCCAGAGGCCGTTGAGGTTCATCCAGTCCTTGCGGACGAGTTGCGGGCGGGGGTATTCGGGCAAGGGGTTCTCGGCCCTCACGTCCCTGGCCCAGCGGGTCATCAGCGGACCTTTCGCGGGTGCCCAGTCCTTTGCTCCGGCTTCCTGATTGAGAATCAACCCGATCGCCAGCACGGCGTGGGAGAACCACAAAAGCGAGCGTGTCATGGCCTTCGGGCCTTTCGTTGGCTTCGTTTCGAAGAATTGATCGCGTTTGACGTGACCTCGGCCGGGCCATTTTTCCCTGGGCCATCTTGACCATATATAGCCAGGCGGTCGCCCACTGCCAAGGCGCTGGCGGGTTGGACAAATCAGGGCAAAGGACAGAGGACAAAGGACAGAAAGCCTTTGCCCTTTGCCCTTTGCCCTTTGCCCTTTGCCCTTACCCCTCGGGCTCAATCGTCCCGAGGCGTTGCAGACGGCGGCCGATGATCCAGCAGAGGGACGACCAGACGAGGCCGACACACCAGCCGCCAAGGACGTCGGTCGGGTAATGGACGCCCAGGTAAATCCGGGTCAGACCGACCAGGCCGACGACCGTGGCCGCGACCGCGAGGACATACGCCTTGAGGCGACGACCGGCGACCACCTGCGTTAACAAGGCGCCCAGCGTCAGGTAAACGACCGCCGACATCATCGAGTGTCCGCTTGGAAAGCTCGAATAATCGGCCTGCATCAAATGAGGGACGATCGTCGGCCGAGGTCGTCGGTAAATCGATTTCAAGACTGCGCCGACGGCGAAGCCGGTGCCTGTCGCCGCGAGTACGAAAAGCGTGTCGGCGTACTTGCGGTCGAGCAGCAAGAAGCCGGCCACGGCCAGCGTCACCAGGACGATCACGGTGACACCCCCCAGCGCGGTGATGTCGCGCGCTGATTCTTCCAGCTTGGCCGGACCGATCGGCCTGGCGACGTTGCCTGGCTGCCGGAGGGCAAGCAAGATCCGTTCGTCGAGGCGCTGGGTTCCCCCTTCCATCACCTCATCGGCCAGCATGAGAAAGGCCCAGGCCCCGCCGATTGGAATCAACATGCCGAGCAAAAGGTGCAGCGAATGGCCCCCCGCCCACTCAATCGCCGCGGTGAACCAGGGCTTCATCCGGTCGTCTCCCCTCAATCGCCGCGGACGTTCAGGATGGGAAAAAAGAAGCGAGAACCGAGCGGCGACCCCAACCTACTTTAGCCGGTTTGGGTGCCCGCCGCCACAGTCGCGGTCAAGTGCCGCGCACTCTGCGTAACCCGTAGAGTCTTACTACGATAAATTCGCGGCCCCATTGCCGGAAAGCTCGGGGCGGGATACATTGTCACGACCCGTCCCGATCCTGACGGCTCGGGTTCAACCCGGACCGACACCCGGGACTGGTCCCCCTTTTTGCACGTTGAACCGGTACGACCGGTCCGCCGCATGACGGGGTGCGACCACAATCGGTCTCTCAAGGCCAGAAAACCTGCAATACTGGTGCGAAACCGATGGCGATCCTGTTCCCGGATTCGGTCCCATTGCCAATGGGCCGGCAGGGTCGGGCATCGGGGTGGGTGTCCGCCGGCCGGCTGACTCGTCCGCCGCGTGGTTGGATTCTGAAGAGGGAGCGCGCGGGACGGGGCAGACTAGACATGAGGTGAGGGGCGGAACGGCTCTGTGTCGGCTCGACGGTCTTCCCTCGTGTGTGTGGGACGACCCGCGGCCAACCCGGAGTTCCCTCGACGACCGTCCGGGTGTGACCACCGCTGAATGACACTGACGGTAAAGATCTGAGGGACAACCGGCGATGTCTATGATCGATGATTTGCAAGGGTTCGTCGGCGAGAACCTTCTGCTCACTCCCGTAGATCAAGCCTGGCAGCCGAGCGACTTCCTGCCCGACCTCCGCGGCGACGACTGGGCCGAAAATCTCGGCAAGTTTCGCGAGTCGGCCCGCAGCCTTTCGGACGACCTGCTCGTCATCCTCGTCGGTAACATGATTACCGAAGAGGCTTTACCGAATTACACGGTCTCGCTCGACCGCGTCGTGAAGGATGTCTCCGGGATCGGCACCTCGCCCTGGGCGCAATGGCTTCGCGGCTGGACGGCCGAGGAAAACCGGCACGGCGACCTGCTCAACGCCTTCTTGCGACTCACCGGACGGGTCGACATGAGGTCGGTCGAGGTGACGATCCATCACCTGATCAAGAACGGCTTTACGGCGCGCGTGAACGGCGACGACTACGGCGGGATGATCTACACCGCCTTTCAGGAACGCGCCACGCGGATCAGCCACGGCAACGTCGCCAAGATCGCCGCGCGACAGGGTGACGAAAACCTGGCGCGAATCTGCCGGAAGATCTCGGCCGACGAGGCCCGCCACGAGGTCTTTTACACCCGTGTCGTCGGCCAGGTCATGCAGCGCGATCCCGAGATGGCGATTCTGAGGTACCGATCGGTCCTCAAGGGGATCGTCGCCATGCCCGGACGCCTCATGTTTGACGGCCGCGACCCGAACATCTTTGACCACTTCTCGACCGTCACCCAGCGCACCGGTGTTTACACCGTGCGCGACTACGCGTCGATCATCGCCCACCTGAACGAAGCCTGGGGGATTGGCCATCTTTCTCTCAGCGGCAAGGCCGCCAAGGCTCAGGACTACCTTTGCCAGCAGCCCGAGCGTTACGAACGCCTCTGCGACGAGATCACCGAGGGAATCGCCCAGCAGCCGCAGGCCGAATTCTCGTGGCTGCCGGGTGCCCTGGTCTGATTGAGCCCTTCCCGTGACTTGTCGGGGAATCGCTGGAAATCCAAGAAGGACAAAGGGCGAAGTTCAAAATCTGCCCTTTGTCCTTATGCCCTTTACCCTTGTGAAAAGACCGATCTTCCGGCGTCGGCGGTTTCGTTCAGTTCAGGTCCTTGACCTTGATGTTCTTGTACCAGCAGTCCTGGCCGTGATCCTGAAAGCCAAGGTAGCCGGAACGGGCCATCTCCTTGACCGTCACGCCGGTGAACTTGTGCTTCGAGCCATCGGCGCGGGTGCCGGCCTTGTCAAACTGGTCAACGTCCATCACGGTGACCGTCTCGCCGTTGACGGTGACCTCAATCTTGGGACCGAGGGCGAGGATGGTCATGTGGTTCCACTCGCCCTGCGCCTTCTGAGCATTCACGATCGGCGGAACCAGGTCGTAAACCGCGCCCGAGTCGTGCATTCCATGCCCCTTGGTGTCGTCGATGGCGATCTCCAGGCCGGTCGTCACCGGGTTCTTCAGGTCGCTGACCCGGATGAAGACGCCCGAATTGCAGTGCGGCGAGAGCTTGTAATCGAAGTCGAGGGCAAAGTCGCCATGCGGCTTCTCGTGGACAACGATGTAACCCCCCGACCCATGCGGGTTGAGGCCATCCGCCTGAACGTTCGCCGCGGGCAGTGGTTTTCCTGTGTTCGTCATCCAGCCGTGAGGCGTCTTGCCGTCGAAGATCGAAATCAACTCTCCCGCCGCGCCCAGGGCAGCAGCCGCCAGGGCCAGACCGATCAATCGGGCCATCATCGTCGTTCTCGCGCGCATCGTTCGTTCTCCTTCGGGGTTCTGTCGTGAAAGCAAAGGCGTCGCGATCGGCCACCTTATCACGGCCGGGAAGGCAGTTCACGACCTCAGTCTTCCTGATCTTTCCCGTTGCCCGGTCTCGACGGCTCTGGTAGCAAGAAGCCGCCTTCCACGATTTCACCCCAGCGCAATGGCCCCGGGTCTACGCCAATGGACCGAACCCCCTTCCGTCGCGAGCAACTGGTCAAGAGCCTCCAAGTCGACGAGGTGGACGCCCTGCTCGTCACCAACGCGACGAACGTCCGCTACCTTACCGGGTTCACTGGCGAAGATTCGGCCTTGCTCGTTCTCAAGGACAAGGTCCGCGCGCTGATCGTCTCCGATGGCCGGTTCACGACCCAGTTGACCCAGGAATGCCCCGACCTCGAAGCGCTCATTCGGCCAGTTGACCAGACCCAGCCCGAGGTGATCGCGGAGACTGTCGCCAGGCTGAGCGTCCGTCGGCTCGGCTTTGAGGCGGCTTCGCTGAGCGTGGCCGACTGCGAAGCACTCCGCGGCAAACTCTCTGGTGTCGAGATGCTTGGTCTCGCCAACCGGGTCGAGGCACTCCGCGAGATCAAGGATGACGACGAGATCGCCGCGATTCGTGAAGCGATCGCATACGCCGAGCGCGCCTTCACGATGCTTCGGGCGGGCCTGAGACTGGGTGAGTCGGAAAAGGACGTGGCCGATGCGCTGGAAGGCTATCTGCGCAGGACCGGTGCCTCGTCGGCGAGCTTTCCGCCGATTGTCGCCGTGGGCCGGCGCGCGGCTCTGCCTCACGCCCGGCCGACGGCCGAGACCCGACTGGGCGACGACGACTTCGTCCTGATCGACTGGGGGGCCACCGGCCGACCCTATAAAAGTGACTTGACGAGGGTGCTGGTCACCGGTAAGGTCACACCGAAGTTCGAGAAGGTCTACCGGACCGTCCTCGCCGCGCAGGAGCGGGGGATCGCCGCGATCCGGCCCGGGGCCCTCGCCCGAGACGTCGACGCCGAAGCCCGCTCCGTCATTGAGGAGGCCGGTTTCGGCCCTTTTTTTAACCACGGACTCGGCCATGGTCTGGGCATGGACATTCACGAGGCCCCCCGGCTTCGGAAAGGCGTGGAGACTCCCCTCAAGGCGGGCATGGTGATCACCGTCGAGCCCGGAATCTATCTACCCGACTGGGGCGGGGTTCGGATCGAGGATGATATCCTCGTCACCCCCGACGGCTCCGAGGTTCTGACCAGGCTGCCCCGCGACCTGGAAACGCTCTGCCTCGGCTGATTTCACGCGGACTGTCGGTGCCCGATTGATTCGATCGCAAGAACGTTCTGACCTGAAGCCGTTGCAACGCCTCGCCTCATCAAACGACCGAGCTACGCTACGCGGAGTGCAGGAATGCCGGAGAATCCGACGGACCCGACCGAGCCACACGACGTCCGCACGATCCGCCAGCTCGTGAGGATGATGAAGCGGTACGACCTGACGGCGATCGACTTCATCGAGGGGGCGACCAAGATCCGCCTCCGCCGCCGCGGTCCCGAAACCGCGCCCGGACCGCAGGGTTACGCCCTTCCTCTGGCGTCTTACGCGCCCCCCGCCCCTTCGGCCGCGCCGGTGGGTCTGGCCCCGACAGCAACTCCCGCCGCGCCTCCGGTCTCGACCGACAAGGTCATCGAGAGTCCGATGGTCGGGACGTATTACGCGTCCCCCTCGCCCGACTCCCCCGCCTTTGTCTCGGTCGGCTCGAACGTCCGGGTCGATCAGACCGTCTGCGTGATCGAGGCCATGAAGGTCTTCACCGACATCCCCTCGGCCTTCGCCGGCACGATCACCGAGGTTCTCGTCAAGAACGGCCAACCGGTCGAGTTCGGCCAGCCCCTCTTCCGGGTCAAACCGTCCTGAGCCCTTTGCGGCCAGGAACCGAGCCGAACCGAACCGATCAAGAAAGCGCCAGTCGCAAAGCGGGCCGAGGTCAGCGTTTGAGGACGGATCTGGGGGCGAACTCTGCCGATGTTTCAGCGCATTCTGGTGGCGAACCGAGGTGAGATCGCGTTGCGGGTCATCCGCGCCTGCAAGGAACTGGGCGTCGAGGTGGTCGCCGTCTATTCTCAGGCCGACCGCGACGCCCCCTATCTCGCTCTCGCCGATCGCGCGATCTGCATCGGCAAGGCCACAAGTACCGACAGCTATCTGAACATCCCTCGCCTGATCGCCGCCGCCGAGATCGCCGACGTGCAGGCGATTCATCCCGGCTACGGCTTCCTGAGCGAGAACCCCGAATTCGCCGAAGTCTGCCGGCTCAGCGGGTTTGAGTTCATCGGTCCGCCCCATGAGGCCATCCGCAAGATGGGCCTGAAGACCGAGGCCAAGGCCGTCGCCGCCGCGGCCAAGGTCGCCTGCGTCCCCGGCTCTGACGGCCCCGTCTCTGGACCCGTCGACGCTCACCGGATCGCCCAGTCGATCGGCTACCCTGTCCTGATCAAGGCCGCCGCCGGAGGTGGTGGCAAAGGCATGCGCGTCGTCCGCGACGATGCCACCTTCGTCGGCTCGCTTCAGGCCGCTCGCAACGAGGCCGAGGCCGCCTTCAAAAACGCCAGCGTCTATCTCGAAAAATTCATCGACCGCCCCCGCCACGTCGAGGTCCAGATTCTGGCCGACACCCACGGCAACATCGTTCACTGCTGGGATCGCGACTGCTCTCTCCAGCGTCGCCATCAAAAGCTCGTCGAGGAAGGCCCCGCGCCGACCCTTCCGCTCGACGTCCGGACCCGCCTTGGCGAGGCTGCCGTGCGGATCGCGCGCGCCTGCGGTTACGTCAACGCCGGAACCTGCGAGTTCCTCGTTGATTCCGACAACAATTTTTACTTCATCGAGGTCAACGCCCGAATTCAGGTCGAGCATCCCGTTACGGAACTGATTACTGGCATTGATCTTGTGAAGCAACAGATTCGCATCGCCTCGGGCGATCCCCTCCCCTTCACCCAGGCCGACATCGTGACTCGCGGCCACGCCTTTGAATGCCGGATCAACTCGGAAGATCCCGAGCACGACTTCCGCCCCTCTCCCGGCACGATCACCGCGCTTCGCGTTCCCGGCGGTCCCGGTGTCCGCTGGGACTCTCACGCTCAGGTCGGCTACACGGTCCCCCCGAATTATGACTCGCTCGTCGGCAAGCTCATCGTCCATGCCCCCGACCGCGTCGAGGCCCTCGCCGTGATGCGACGCGCCCTTGACGAACTCGTCATCGAGGGCATTCACACGACAACCTCGCTGCACCGCCGGGTCTTCCGCAACCCCGATTTCATCGCCAGCAAGGTTGACACCACCTGGGTCGAACGTGTCTTCATGCCTGCCCGTTGAAAAAGTTCTTGATTTCTCTCGGTTTTGATCCGCAAGTATGCTTCGACTCAACCCCCCGTGTCGAGGATGTCCCGAATGTATGCCCTCAAGCGTCTCGCGGCGTATGCCATTGACTACGCGATCTTCCTCATCCCCACGTTGATCCTTCTTGAGATTGCCGGGCATCCCGCCCTGGAAGAGGCGTTGCCCCCGCATCTCCGGCCCGTCGTGGGCCTCGCGGGCATCGGCACCACGCTCCTGATCCCGCCGCTCGGTCTCGGCATCCTCACGGGCCTGACCGGCCGAACCCCCGGCAAGCTCATCACCTTTCTCAAGGTTCAGGATCACGCGGGCGACCCCCCCGGCCTCGCTCAGGGGATTGTCCGCGAGGTCGTCAAGGCCGTCTCGCTCGGCTTCTTCTTCGGGATGATCTACGCTCTTCAAGCGGTCGTCACCAAGCGCCGGACCTTCTATGACGAGTGGCTCGACCTCGACGTCGAGGACCTTCGCCCGAGTGGCCTTACCGAGACTCAGAAGAATTTCCGCAAATTTCAACGCGAGAAACAACGTCGCGAGCGGCGAGGCCACTGACGTCCAGGCACTTGCCCTTTGTTTCTGTTCTCGTTTGTTCACTCTGTCTATAGTCCTTGGGGTTATTGCGTACTGCGGGATTCTCTGACGTAAGTCCATGGAAAACAGGGACAAAGGACTGTATATCCTCTGCGTCCTTTTGCCCTTGGCTCTTAATGGTTTCCGGGGTGGTGATCTGGGGAGCTTGCCGTAACTCTATCCGAGAACGAGACTTGTGGCCCAAGGGTGGAGGTGTCGCCCAAGCACACTTAAAGAGCTCTATCCGAGAACGAGACTTGTGGCCCAAGGGTGGAGGTGTCGCCCAAGCACACTTAAAGAGCTTCCTTACAAGGATTTGCGTCCGAACTAACGTGGTCACCACCCCGGAATCCATCAAGAGCCTTGCCCTTTTGCCCTCTGCGTCCTTTTGTCCTTTTGTCCTTTTGTCCTTTTGTCCTTTTGTCCTTTTGTCCTTTTGTCCTTTTGTCCTTTTGTCCTTTTGTCCTTACCACTATTTCGCAGCAATCCTCTTGGTTATCGGTGCCTGCTCATGTTCGAAAATGAAACGGCCCTGGTTTGCCGACGGAGGGCACTGGTCTGGCCCCGGTCCGGCATGGTAGGCTCGCATCCAAGGGCGCCGACCGGCCAGGCTGCTCCGTACGCCCTCAGCCCCCGCGGCATCTTGGGGTGAAATTCCTGATGAAAGTCGGCTTGCTCACCGGTGGCGGCGACTGCCCTGGCCTCAACGCGGTCATCCGCGCGGTTGTCCAGCGGATCAGTAACGAGGGGGGCTCTTGCGTCGGAATCCTCGAAGGCTGGCGCGGCCTCGTTCGGAACATGACGATCCCGCTCACCGTCGAGCAGACCGACGGCATCGTCGGCCGCGGCGGCACGATCCTCGGCTCATCGCGAACAAATCCCTACAAATACCCCGACACCGACCTCCCCGCCGTCTGCGTGAACGTTCAAAACCTGGGCCTCGACGCCCTGATCGTCATCGGCGGCGACGACACGCTTGGGGTCGCCTATCGCCTTTACAAGGACTTCCGCGTCCCCGTCGTCGGCGTCCCAAAGACGATCGACAATGACCTGAAGGTTACTGACTTCACCTTCGGATTCGACACCGCGATCAACATTGTAACCGAAGCAGTGGACCGACTTAGGACGACCGCCGAGAGCCACCGCCGGATTATTGTCGTCGAGACGATGGGACGCAACGCCGGCTGGATCGCCTGCTTTGCCGGGATCGCCGTCGCCGCCGACTACATTCTCGTGCCCGAAGTGCCGATCGACATGAATCATCTTGTCGACGTTTTGAAACGTCGTCGAGCGGCCGGCAAGAATTACGGGATCGTCGTCGTCTCCGAAGGGGCGGAGTTCCCCGAACGCGGCACGGTGACCTTCGACGAGTCGCTCGACCCTTTCGGTCATTCGCGACTCGGCGGAATCGGCCACGTTCTCGCCCGCCAGATCGAGAACCTGACCCGAATTGAGACCCGCGCCGTGATCCTTGGCCACCTCCAGCGCGGCGGTCCTCCCAGCGCCTACGACCGCGTCCTGGCCACTCGTCTCGGCCTTGCCGCTAGCCATCTCGTAATCCGCCGCGAGTTCGGCACGATGGTCGCTCTCGAACACTCCCGGATCATCGAACGTCCGCTTGACGAATCCGTCGCCGCGACACGAACCCTCGATCTTCGCTATTACGATGAGGCCGCCGCGTTTTTTAACTGAAATCTTATAAACGTAACGTGAAATCGGAAAACAAGTTTGAGAAAGTCGCTCAAGAAAATTGGGCGAAAATCCGGTGTAGGTACTTGTAAGGCCGGCCTCGGCCTGGCATAGTAACCCTCGCCAATCGCGAGACGACTGCGAGTCGGGACGACGAGACGGCCGGAGACGACGCCCTTGAGAAAAGGGAGTGTTGCTCCGGCCGAAACCGTCGGCGAGAGGCAGGCAGCTTTCTTTGACAATTCGGTCGATCGTGGATGAAGTTGCTTGTGAACCCTTGAGGGGAGCCGGCGACAGGTCGTCAGTGTTCCCAACGTCGCGTTTCTTGGTTTTCGACGTTGGGGATGAGGGCGGACTCTCGAAACCGGCAGCGGGGAGGACTTGCTTCAGGACGGTTCGCCGTTCGGAAAAAAGCCGCCCCGGTGCGACCAGTCAGAGATTCCTCAACCCATTCGGTTCGAGGAGGCGAGGCGTTTGGTCATCTTCGGGTGATTGAGGCCGGACCAACTTTCGAAGGGTTTGATCCTGGCTCAGAATGAACGTTGGCGGCGTGGATTAGGCATGCAAGTCGTACGGGCCGCAAGGCCAGTGGCGCAAGGGTGAGTAAGGCGACGGTAACCAACCCCATGATTGGGTATAGCCGCGGGAAACCGCGGGTAATCCCCAGCGACGTCCGCCGGAGGCATCTCCGGCCGACCAAAGCTCCGGCGTCGTGGGACGGGCTGTCGTGGTATTAGCTTGTTGGCGGGGTAACGGCCCACCAAGGCTCTGATGCCTACCGGGCGTGCGAGCGTGGCCCGGCACACTGGGACTGAGACACTGCCCAGACTCCTACGGGAGGCTGCAGTCGAGAATCTTCGGCAATGGGCGCAAGCCTGACCGAGCGACGCCGCGTGGAGGATGAAGGCCTTCGGGTTGTAAACTCCTGTCGAGGGGGAAGAAGGGGTAACACCTTGACTGATCCCTGGAGGAAGCACGGGCTAAGTTCGTGCCAGCAGCCGCGGTAAGACGAACCGTGCGAACGTTATTCGGAATCACTGGGCTTAAAGCGCGTGTAGGCGGGCCGGCACGTCGGTCGTTGAAATCCCCCGGCTCAACCGGGGAAGCGGCGCCGATACGACCGGCCTGGAGGGACGTAGGGGGGGCTGGAACTTCCGGTGGAGCGGTGAAATGCGTTGAGATCGGAAGGAACGCCCGTGGCGAAAGCGAGCCCCTGGACGTCTACTGACGCTGAGACGCGAAAGCCAGGGGAGCGAACGGGATTAGATACCCCGGTAGTCCTGGCCGTAAACGATGGGCACTGGGTAGGGGGCTCGCCGATGGGCTCCCTGCCGTAGGGAAACCGTGAAGTGCCCCGCCTGGGGAGTATGGTCGCAAGGCTGAAACTCAAAGGAATTGACGGGGGCTCACACAAGCGGTGGAGTATGTGGCTTAATTCGAGGCTACGCGCAAAACCTTATCCCAGGCTTGACATGCACGGATTAGCCGGCGGAAACGTCGGTGAGGCCGCAAGGTACAACGTGCACAGGTGCTGCATGGCTGTCGTCAGCTCGTGCCGTGAGGTGTTGGGTTAAGTCCCCTAACGAGCGAAACCCCTGTGTCTAGTTGCCAGCACGTAACGGTGGGAACTCTAGACAGACCGCCGGCGTGAAGCCGGAGGAAGGCGGGGATGACGTCAAGTCCTCATGGCCCTTATGCCTGGGGCTGCACACGTACTACAATGGGACGGACAAAGCGCCGCGAGGCCGCGAGGCCGGGCTAATCGCAAAAACCGTCCCCCAGTTCGGATTGCGGGCTGCAACCCGCCCGCATGAAGCCGGAATCGCTAGTAATCGCGGATCAGCATGCCGCGGTGAATGTGTTCCTGAGCCTTGTACACACCGCCCGTCAAGCCACCAAAGCGGGGGGCATCCGAAGTCGCCGGAGCCGCAAGGCAGGCGCCGAAGATGAAACCCGTGATGGGGACTAAGTCGTAACAAGGTAACCGTAGGGGAACCTGCGGTTGGATCACCTCCTTTCTAAGGATACTTAGAAAATCCCGGCCCAGTTCTGACAACCTTGGTGAACCTCGGTTCGCTCGGTTTTTAGAGTCCTGAGGCCGCGTCGGCACCGCCCTCCCTGGGCTGATGCCTTGACGCCGGCTCCCCCCGGGGGTTCGCTCACTCGCAACGAAATTATCCACGACCGACTGACCGAGAGATCGCGTCGGAACCCCGTCTCCGCAAGGAGATCGGGTTCCGATGGCGTGATTTGGTATGATCGAAGAGGTTTCTGAGAGGATCGTCCACCAGGTCTGGGTGGGGGGCGCGGCCGTCGGCAAGGACGGCCTCGCCCCCTGGCCAGAGGTCGGGACGAGTGGAGAGATCGGGATCTCGGAATCGGCGGCGGTGACGTCGTGGGATTGCGGGAGATGGGTCGCTCGGCTTTTGTTTGTTTTTTGACAATCCGGTTGTTTTGGTCACGCAAGGTAAGAGTTCGTCTTGGCAACAAGACGGGCCCACGAAGCGTGGTATTGTGGCAAATTTTCCAAGGTAAACTCCACGAACGTGGAACCCTTCAAGGACCGCGAACCCGACCCGACGTGATGTCGGTGGGTTCGCCAGGGGATCGTTACCCTAAATGATGGGCGGCCGGGAGCGTCGCGAGACGCCCCTTGGGCCGCGGCACAGTCAGATGAGGGGACGTGAACACTGCCCGGTTCTGGTCACCGCGCGAGCGGGGGCCGGGCCGGCGTGGTCAAGCTCCTAAGGGCACGGGGGGGATGCCTAGGCGTCATCAGCAATTCGGGCGTGGAAGGCTGCGATAAGTCCGGGGGAGCTGCCCAACGAGCGTCGATCCCGGAATACCCGAGAAGACCCGGGGAACTGAAACATCTCAGTACCCGGAGGAAAAGAAATCAACCGAGACTCCCTCAGTAGCGGCGAGCGAACGGGGATCAGCCTAAACCGGGTGGGATACCACCCGGGGTCGTGGGGCCGGTGACATGGGATGGACAACCGCCAGCCGAAGTCCTCTGGAAAGTGGCACCAGAGCGGGTGAGAGTCCCGTAGGCGACGGCGGAAGTCCCCCTAACCGGTACCCGAGTAGGGTCGGGCACGTGAAACCCGGCCTGAATCGGCGGGGACCATCCCGCAAGGCTAAGCACTCGATGACGACCGATAGCGAACCCAGTAGGGCGACCGAACGGTGGGAAGAACCCCGACCAGGGGAGGACACTGAACCTGAAACCCCGTGCCTACAAGCGGTGGGAGGGCTATGCGTTTACGCAGCCTGACCGCGTGCCTTTTGCATAATGATCCGGCGAGTTACTGTACCCGGCCCCAGGTTAACCCGTTCAGCGGGGGAGCCGTAGCGAAAGCGAGTCTTAACCGGGCGACTTAGTCGGGTGCAGTAGACGCGAAACGAGGTGAACTACCCATGGGCAGGTTGAAGCGGCCTTAACCGGCCGTGGAGGACCGAACCCACCAGTGTTGAAAAACTGGGGGAGGACCCGTGGGGAGGAGTGAAAGTCTAATCAAACCTCGAGATAGCTCGTTCTCTCCGAAATGGCTTTAGGGCCAGCGTCGGGACATACCCGCTGGGGGTAGAGCGACGGAATTCGGTCGGGGGGCTTCCCGCCTACCCGCCGAAACCCAACTCCGAATACCAGCGGGCGGACCCCGGCAGTCAGAACGTGGGGGATAAGCTTCACGTTCAAAAGGGAAACAACCCAGACCGCCGACCAAGGCCCCCAAAGCGACGCTCAGTGGCAAAGGAAGTGGGATCGCCGTGACAGCCGGGATGTTGGCTTAGAAGCAGCCACCATTTCAAAAGTGCGTAACAGCTTACCGGTCGAGCCATCCCGCGCCGAAAATGACGGGGACTAAGCGTCGTGCCGCAGTCGCGGATTCCGCGAGGAATGGTAGGAGAGCGTCGCCCGCCGCGGCGAAGCCGGACCGCAAGGACCGGTGGAGCGCGGGCGAGTGCTTATGCCGGAACGAGTAACGACAAGACAGGTGGGAAGCCTGTCCGCCGAAAGCACAAGGTTTCCTGGGGAAGGTCAATCCGCCCAGGGTCAGTCGGGACCTAAGGCGAGGCCCAAGGGCGTAGCCGATGGACACGCGGTTAATATTCCGCGACCCGTTGAGAAGGTTGAACCAGCAAGGACGCCGAGCAAAGACGGATCGGGGCGCTAGATACCCCCGTCCCGCAAGGGCGACGGCATTCGATCCGGAAGTCCGTTGACCGCTCGGCCACGAAAAGCCTGCTGGGGACGACTCAACTGGCCCGTACCGCAATCCGACACAGGTGTGCTAGGCGAGCATCCGAAGGCGTTCGGGAGAACCCTCGTGAAGGAACTCGGCAAAATGACCCCGTACCTTCGGTACAAGGGGTGCTCACGCAAGTGAGCCGCAGAGAATCGGCACTAGCGACTGTTTATCAAAAACACAGGACTCTGCCAACTCGCAAGAGGACGTATAGAGTCTGACGCCTGCTCGGTGTCGGTAGGTTAAGGGAGCCGATTAGCGCAAGCGAAGTTGGCGACCGAAGCCCCGATAAACGGCGGCCGTAACTATGACGGTCCTAAGGTAGCGAAGTTCCTTGTCGGGTAAGTTCCGACCTGCATGAATGGCGTAACGACTGGTGCACTGTCTCCACGAGGGACCCGGTGAAACTGTAGCCGTGGTGAAGATGCCACGTACCCGCGGTCAGACGGAAAGACCCCGTGAACCTTTACTGCAGGTTGGCACTGGCCCGACGTTCTTTCTGTGTAGCATAGGTGGGAGGCCGTGACCCGGCGGCGCTAGCCGTCGGCGAGCCGCAATGTGAAATACCACCCTGAATGGACGTCGTGCCTCACCGCCGGGAATCCCCCGGCGGGACCGTGCTCATCGGGCAGTTTGACTGGGGCGGTCTCCTCCCAAACGGTAACGGAGGAGTGCAATGGTACCCTCGGCCCGGTCGGCAATCGGGCAACACGAGCGCAAACGTAAAAGGGTGCCTGACTGCGAGTCCGATCAGACGAGCAGGGACGAAAGTCGGCGTTAGTGATCCGGCGGTGCTGGATGGAAAGGCCGTCGCTCAACAGATAAAAGGTACTCCGGGGATAACAGGCTGATCTCCCCCGAGCGTCCCTAGCGGCGGGGAGGTTTGGCACCTCGATGTCGGCTCATCGCATCCTGGGGCTGGAGAAGGTCCCAAGGGTTTGGCTGTTCGCCAATGAAAGCGGTACGCGAGCTGGGTTCAGACCGTCGTGAGACAGGTCGGTCCCTATCTGCCGTGGGCGTTGGAAACTTGCGAAGGGTCTCCCCTAGTACGAGAGGATTGGGGAGGACCGACCTCTGGTGTGCCGGCTGTCCCGCTCGGGGCATCGCCGGGTAGCCAGGTCGGGAAAGGATAAGCGCTGAAGGCATCTAAGCGCGAAGCCCTCTTCAAGACGAGGTTTCCGGTAGCAATCAAACGCTACGAAGGCTCCTGGAAGACGACCAGGTCGATGGGCTGGAAGTGGACGGCGGGCGACCGCCGGAGCGGACCAGTTCCAACAGCCGATCGCTTGACCACCCCGACCCGACGCCCGCCTCACTTCAAGTGAGTCGGCGACCGGGAACCGGCTGGTGTGATCCCTGGGTGTCATCCCGATACCCAGGGCCCAGGTTTCCCGAAATCTGAACGCCGTAACCGAGACTCCTGGCCCAAATTCTTTTGCGGTCCCGAAGGACTCTGGCGACGTGGACGTGAACCTTTTCGGGTCTTTTGCCCCACCCACCACGCCTTCTCTTGGCCCGTTCTTTTCAAGGCTGAGAACGTGCTCTTGCCCGCCCCCCTTGAGGTCTCAAAATCTCACGGGGGACGTGACCGAAACCAACCGCGAACGTCGCGTCGGCGTCCCCTGACCAGGACGCCGACGCCTTCCCGGCGACCATACCTGCGGGGCCACACCCGTTCCCATTCCGAACACGGCCGTTAAGCCCGCCGGGCCCATGATAGTGCCTCTGGCGCGAAAGTCGGTGATCGCCGGGATCTTCTTCTGGATCGTAACAAAACCGCCCCGGCTCAGAGAACGCTCTGAGCCGGGGCGGTTTTGTTGGTTTCGAACGGCGAAGATACCGAGGAAGAGGCTCTTGCTTTGGGGGTTCGGTCTGGTCAAGGTAAGGGCTCAGTTGATCGATCAAATGCAGGACTAAGGAGATTACACGTCTCATGGAGTTGAATACGACGCTGCGCTGGGGGATCATGGGGTGTGCTCGAATTTCCAGGCGTGGCCTGATTCCGGGAATCCGAGCGTCTCGAAGCAGTTTCTTGCAGGCGATTGCCAGCAGGGACCTGGCGACGGCGAAATCATGGTCGACCGAGTTTGCGATTCCGGAGGCGCGGGGTTCTTATGAAGAACTGCTGGCCGACCCGAACGTCGACGCGGTTTATCTCCCCTTGCCAAACGAACTCCACAAACACTGGGTCTTCGCCGCGGCGGATGAGGGGAAGCATATCCTCTGTGAAAAACCGCTGGCGCTGGACGCGGCCGAGGCCCAGGCGATGGTCGCGCATTGCGAGCAACGCGGCGTCGTCTTGATGGAAGCGTTCATGTGGCGGCATCAGCCCAGAACCATCGCCCTTCTAGAGATGGTCAGGCGTGGAGAGATCGGCGAGCTACGACTGATACGCTCCTCGTTCTCGTTCACGATCGATGAGGGGGACTGGCGGCTGGATCTCGCTCGGGGCGGTGGTGCGCTCTGGGATGTCGGCTGCTATGGAGTCAGCACGACTCGACTTTTCGCGGGGGCCGAACCTGAATCGTTCCGGTCGCGCGCGTGTTTTGGGGCGACGGGCGTCGACCTGTCACTGACAGCGGAACTGAAATTCCCGAATGGGATTCTGGGGCTGGTCGATTGCAGCTTTGAGCAGCCGTTTCGGTGCGTTTATGAGATTGTCGGGACGCGCGGGGTGATCGAGGTCGCGGATGCCTACTTGCCCCCTGAAACGCCGACAGCGCGGGTGAATGGTAAGGTTGTGGAATTTCCGGGAGGCGATCAGTACGGCGCGATGGTGGATGCCTTTGCCGAGGGGGTTCGATCGGGGGGAAAACTCGCCTTACCGTCAGAAAATGGTTTGGCGCAGATGAGAACGCTCGATGCGATTCTCAACCAGGCGCGTTCCGCCTGACCTGGGAAAGCAGCAAAGCCCCGACGGTCTTCTCGATCGAGAGAAGACCGCCAGGGCTTTTGATTCAGGATTGATTCTCAGGCTGGGCAATCTGGCCCGCGGAAACAGGTCTTAGCGAGGGGCTTCCGGCTGCGGCTGCGGGTGAGCGGCGTTGCCGAGGGCTGAGTTGATCTGATTGCGCGGCGAGTTGGCCGGCTCGGCGATGTAGCCCTGACGGAGCTTGCTGGCGACAAGCTGCTGGGCGGTCTGAGCTTCCTGCTGCGAGATCTTGCCGTCATGGTTCAGGTCCATGACCGCGAAGGCCACGCGGGCGGGCTCAACGATCGCCTTTTCAAACTCGGCCTGACTGATCTGGCCGTCGCGATCGGTGTCGGCCTGCTGGAAGGCAGCCTGGGCAATCTGGCGGCGAGCGCCGGCGATCGCGGCATTGACCTCGGCCGGGCTAAGCTGGCCGTCGCGGTTGGTGTCGGCCGTGGCGAAGCCGCCCTGAACAGCCGTCTGAACGGCCTGGCGGAGTTCGGTGGCCTGGAGCTGCTTGTCGTTGTTGGAATCAAAGGTGGCGGCAAGGCCGGCCATCATGTTCTGATTCTTGGGCTGGTTGGTCACGCCGTCCTTCGCAAGCTGGGTCTTGGCAGTTCCCAGGGCGTAGCGGACCCAGGGCTTGCTGCTCAGAAAAGCTTCGCGAGCCTCGCGGGCCTCCTCGGGAGAGAGAACACCGTCGCCATTCTTGTCGGCCCGGAAGAAGAAGCCGCCGACGAGCAGGTTGGCCGCGTCGACCGCCTCTTTCTGCGAGATCTGACCATCGTTATTCTCGTCGGCCGCCTTGAACATCATCCGGCCGGTGTCTTGAAGGTCTTCCAGGCTATCGATCGGACCGGGGATGTCTCCACCTTTGCGCTGAACTTGCTCGTCGGCAAGGGCGGGCATGACCGTGAGACCGAACGACAGGGCACCCACACCAAAGATCAAGAGCTTTCTCATGGAACTCTCCTCCTGTTGATCGCGCTTTCGCGTCCGAAGAGGGCGGTTTTCAGCTCAAACCATTTTGAACCGTCCGCCCGTCAAGATCGACGCTTTGCCTAATGCAAGGACGATGCCAGCCAGAATAGACGAGTTCGTTCGGCTGCCGGAATCTTGAGCAGTTTACCTAAACTGCCGATCTTATGATAAGGAGGAGACAAATTCATTGGTCGAGGGAAAACCGACATGTGATCCGCGCATCAGTATGAGGATTTCCGAGCAATCTGCTGCCGCGCCGTCGAAATTCGGGGTTGGTGCAAGCATGTCTGGATGTGGCGACGCAGCCAGATTACTGGAAGAACTGGCCACGGCCGGGCGGTTCGAAGGCGTTGACGATGTGTTCGATCGTGGGAGGTTGGCGAGAGTCGGGCCAGACGATGGCGATGACGTCGAACCGGCAGCGCTGTTCGAGAAGATGATAGCGGCGGAGGAAATGCAGCGCGGCGAGGGTCAAACGTCGCTCTTTTTCAAGCGTGACGGCTTCCGAGGGTTCTCCTTTGCGTCGGGTTTTGACCTCGACGAAAACAAGGGTGTTTCCCTCGCGGGCGATCAGGTCAATCTCGCCTCGGGCCGTGCGATAGCCTCGGGTGATGACGCGGAAGCCGCGGCGGCGAAGGAACCGGGCGGCGGCGCGTTCGCCCTCATCGCCGAGCAGGCGGTTTAAAACGGCGCGAACGAGGCGGTTCACGGTGGTTCGGCTTCTGGGAAGAGAAAGGGCAAAGGTCAGAGGGCAAAGGGCGGACGGAATCAGTGGATGCCGAGGCTGTCTTCGATCTCGCGGGCCTCGCTGCTGAGCCCGCCGGAGAGGCGGGAGGCGCGGAAGAAGGGTTTGGACTTCTTGCCGTCGGACTGAACGTCGAGGATCTTGTTCCCGTCGGATTCGACCGCCTCGCCCGATGCGTGCGCGACATCCGGGTCGTGATCCTTGGCCGGGCGGACATTGCGGTGAATCGCCTCGCATCCGGCGAGGGCGGCGGAGACCGCGAGGAAGACAGTCAGCGCTAGCCACGAAAATCGGCGTTTCATCGCAAAAGGCACCTCTAAAGGACCGAGCGAGACCTGTTTTGACCGGGCCGAGGGATCGATCGGGCGAGCGCCTGGGTGCGATGTGGACGAAAAATGGGCCAGTTCGGACGCAAGCGGCGGGGATCTTGCCAGAAGGAACGATGGATGTCGAGATCGGTTTTTTTCCAGTGACATCAGGCGTCGTCGGCGGCATGGCCCCAACCGAGGAGCAGAGCGGCGAGGCCGACGAAGGGCATCAAAGCGACGAGGATAAAGATCGGGGCAAAGCCGCCGGTGGCGTCCTTGACGGCGCCGGCAAAGGGCATGAAGCCCGCCGCGAAGAGATTGCCGAAGGCGCCAAGAACCCCGACGACCAGGCCGGTGTGCCGCGCGGAGACCTCCTGCGCGAAGGCGAAGTAATTGGCCATGAAGGCGGCCGTTCCCAGCGCCATCAGGGAAAGGAGGTAAATCGCCACGTAAGCGCTCTCGGTCCGGCCAACCCAGGCGCCGCTGGAGATCACGAACGTGAAGAGACCTATCACGATCAGGCGCGCCCGAGCGGGGCGAAACCCACGACCGGCGAGCATCCGGGCGAGGGAACCACCGACGAGGTTGCCCGCGTCGGCCGCGAGAAAAGGGAGGGTCAGTAAAAGCGTCTTGCCGACGGTCAGGGGATCAACCCCCTTGCGAAAGACAATCTCCAAAACCTGCGAGAGCGGCTTGGCCACCCCAGACTGAAGCCAGCGGGGGGTTGTCACGTCCTCGCGAATATAGGTGGGAATCCAGTTCAAGAGGAAGTGCCAGCAAACGTTGATCGAGACCGTCACGATCATCAAGATCCAGAACCGTCGAAGCCGGACGACCGCGCCAAGGCTTTCCGCCCAGTCCGCCCCGCGAAGGGAATCCGTCGGCACGACCCGGGCCGCGACGAGGACACCCAGCATCAGGACCGCGATACCGGCCCAGACCGCATAAATCCCGATCCATTTCCAGAAAAGACCGCATGCACAGGCCGCGACGAGCACGCCACCAAACGACCACCAGGCCCGCATCGAAAGCGGCGCGGCGTTGGTTTCGGAATTGTCGGACCGGCGACCGGCGAGCAGGTCCCGGCGCGGTCCGCCAAGCAGGATGATCCAGGCGACGACCCAAACGAACCCAAACGAACCGATGACAACGAAGGGGAGCCGCCAGTTGTTGTCACTGAGCGCGAGCGGCAGGACGACCAGTGGCGTCAGAACGGCGCCGACGGCCGCGCCCGAGTTGAAAATGCCGTTGCCGAGGCTTCGGTCCGACGGTGGCAGGATCGTCCGGGTCACTCGAAGGGCACACGGCCAGTTGAACGATTCACCGACACCGAGCAAGGCGCGAAGCGCGACCAGAGCGCCCAGGGTTGGCGAAAAGGCCGCCGCCATCGCCGCGATTGACCACCAGGCGACCGCCCCCGCATACGCCCAACGGACGTTCCAGCGGTCGACGAGATACCCCGCGGGAACCTGAAACAGCGCGTAGGTGAGCGAGAAGGCCGCCAGGACCCAGCCGAAATCCTGGTTGCTGAGCTGAAATTCCGCCTTGATCTCGCCGCCGACGAGCGAGACCGTCTGCCGGTCCATGTAGTTCAAGACCGTCGACGCGAACATCAGCCAGCAAACAGCCCAGGCCCAGGTCGGGGCGCTCGATGGCCCGACCTCATCCACAGCGCCCACCATCCGGGTCACGAATCGACCTCGCTTCCGTTTCGGAAATTTAACTTCTCGGCATGATCAAGACCAGGACGACGCGATCCCGGAACCAAGGGGCCGCCCCAAGATTGCCAGAACCCGGGGGGCGTCGCAACCGGGTCACGCGGGCAGAAGAATTCCAAAGTCCCGAGGACCGATGACCGAAAAATTCCGCCTTTTGGTCATCGGTCATCGGTCGATTGAAGGGTCCGACTTGGCAATCCTCCTGTCACCCGGGCCGCTGGCGTTCTGGACCGGGCCAGGACGCCGTATGATGGTTGACAGCGGCGATCGAGACCAATGACAACCGGACGGCGAGACCTTCATGACGCAGACCCCCAGGCCCGCACCTGTCCGACGCCGACGACGTTGGCTCTGGTTCGCCCCCTTCTTCATCGCCCTGCCCCTTCTGGCAATCGTGTCGCTCCCCTGGATGCTCAGCACCTTGCCCGGCCGCGACTACCTGCTTGGCCGGGCCAACCGGACCTTGACGCCAGGGAATCTGCGAATCGACACCCTTCGATTTTCCTGGTTCGGGCCGACCCGGATGCACTGGTTCGTGCTCAGGTCGGCGCAAGGGCGTCAGGTCGTCGCCGCGGAGCATGCGACCTGGGACAGGAACCTCTTTCAACTCCTCTTCGATCGCCCGAACCTGGGAACCTTGCGTCTTGACCACCCCTTGATCGAGATCGAGCGAACCGCCGACGGCAAGATTGACCTTTATGAAACGCTCAGGCCGGTGATCGGGCTCGATCCCGAGACATCGGCGAAGATCGACGTTGTCGACGGCCAGGTTCGAATTCGAGGCGCGGGGCTCGCCGAACCGGTCGTGGCCGAGCATGCCGACGTTAATCTGACGATCACTCCCAAGTTCGGCCCGATCTCCTGGGAAGTCAGGCTCGCCAACGGCGACCCCGCGCAGCCCCGGAACACGCTCAGAATCGACGGCCAGCTTGACCCGAAGCTCGAACCGGGCGACCTGAAAATCCAGGCCGAGGCGAAAGACTGGCCGATCGCGCTCCAGGTTAAGGAAGGCCGGGTCTCGGGGCGCCTTGGCGGTCTCATCTCGGGTTCTCGAACGAAGGGACGCTGGATCGTCTCGGGCGATGCGGCTTTGGGCCGGGTCGAGGCGTCGGGATTGAGTGTGAATCAAGGGCGGACCGTCGAGATTGAACGGGTTCGCGCGGCCTGGGAGCTTGATCTGGCGATGCGAACCGCCCTGATCCGATCGTTTGACCTGACCACGGCGCTGGGAACCTTGAACGCCTCGGGCAAGGTCGCCTCGGGCAAGGTCAAGCTCTCGGGCGAGGCGAAACTGGCCGTCGGAACCGAGGGGCTTCAGGGAGGTTGGTCGGCCGAGGGGAGTCTCGGTCGGGAAAAGGGAGGCGTGCAGGTTGACGGAACCTTACTTCTACAAAAGCATAAGGACGGAACGACCGAGGGGCGGCCCGTCACGATCCGGGTTCTCGGCTCCGCGCCGGAAGGGTTCGGCCGCGTCGATCTGACCGCGCTTGATCTGGAAACCGAGTTTGGCCGGGCCAATCTCTCGGGACGGGTGGAAGATCCGACAGGAAAGCGCGTGGTCGACCTGAAAGGGACGATCGCGCCGGAATGGAAGACCGTGAATGACTGGCTGGTGAAAAATGTCGAGCCTGGGGCGAAGGTCTCGGGCCGCGAGACGACGTTTCATGCCACCGGGCCGGTCGATGCGATGAATGGTGAGATCGGCGTTAACATGGGCGGAGCCGATGTTTACGGCATGAACGTCGGGCCGGTGGCTCTGGTCCTTCGATCGAAGGCGGGAAAGGTCACGGTGGACCCGATCGAGACGACCGTCAACGGCGGCCGGCTCCACGTTGAGCCGGAGATCAGACCAGCCTCGGATGCCGGGCCGGCGGCGATTGTTCTGGGAGGGACAACGTCGCTGACAGGCGCGGCGGTCAATGATGAGGTTTCCCGGCGCGTGCTTTCTTATGTGGCCCCTGTGCTCGATCAGGCGACGAGGGTTCGCGGGCAGGTCTCGGCGACGATCAAGGAAGCGACGTTTCCGATCCAGAAAGGAAGTGGGCCGACCGTCGATGGATCGGTGGTCTTTCAGGATGTTGAGTTCATGCCGGCGCCCTGGCTCGACAGCCTCTTCGCGGTGGTCGGACGCGAGGACCGCCCCTTGCTCAAGCTGAATGATCCGGTCGCGCTCGTCATTGCCGACCGACGCGTTCGCCAGCGCGGCCTGACGGTGCCGATCGGCAATCTCTCCAAGGTCGAGATCGAGGGTTCGGTCGGCTTCGACAGGTCGCTTGACCTTCAGGCGAGCGTTCCCGTCTTGCCGACGATGCTGGCCGATCGGCCGATTCTGGGTGCCCTGGCCGCCGATGCTCGGGTCCGCGTGCCGATCCGGGGCACGCTTCAGAACCCGCAAATTGATCGCGAGGCTTTCCAGGCCGGGATGAAGGAGATGGCGCGCACGCTCGCCGAGCGCGGAGGGGTCATGGGAGCGGCCGGTCTGCTCGAACGCCTGATCGGCCCGAGAGATCCCAACGCCCCCCCTGCCCCGACCGCCGAGGAACGTCGCGAGCGCCGCCAGGAACGTCGGATGGATCGCCAGATGCGCCGGGGGCGTCTGCCCGAGGAGTAACCGGGCGTGCGTTCTGTGCTCCCTGGAACGTACAGAAGGTCGCATTCGAGACCCCAGGAGGATTGCAAAGTCCTGCTTTTCCATGACCAATGACCGATGACCAATAGGGTTGTTGCGCCATAGCCGTAAGTTCAAAGATCACAGGAACATAGGGCAAAGGTGCGACTCTGCCTTATGTCCTTGTGGTCTTTGACCTTAGGTCAAAAGCAGCGTCTAATGCGGAAAAGCTCTAATGACCAAACAGGCAGGATTTTTCGGTCATTGGTCATTGGTCATCGGGACTTTGCAATTCTCCTGATCAAGACTCGGCAACCCTTGTGAGAACGCGGGAGCGTTGTTAGGCTAACCCGTTCGAGCCGTTTCTGTTGCGGTTCAAGGCCGCCGAATTTCCGCATTGCGATCGAGTGCGTGAAACCGACCAAGGTCTTCGTTGGGTAAGACCTCTTGCGTCAACGGACCGACATCGAGAAACGGGCGGTCGATCGAAGACGCCCTCCAGGCCTCATTGACGGAGACAGCCTTGGGTGACTATCTACGACTGCTGACCGTCAGTGATCGGGAGATCCCGCTGGCGACCCTGCAACGCGCTGCGCGCGGAGGGGCCGTCTGGTCGGTCGATCATCCCGAAACTCCTGGCAATTATCTGGCGGTCGGCCCCGAGTCGAACGTCCTTCAAAAAAGCTGGGCGACCGTCGAGCATAACGAGGTCAGTCCGAACACGCTCGCGGCCGAGGAGATTGCCGACTTTCTCGATCGCCTGAGCGCGGGGGGGCCCCCGGCCGCTGTCCGCTGGCTGACCGAATACCTGCCGCGTGTTCGCGCCATTTACGCGATCCGTATCAGCCCGGAGGCGATGGCCGACGACCCGAACGCCGTCGATTCCGTCTTCGCGATCCGCATGGCCTTGCGGGAACTCGTCGGCGGGATCGGTCAGTGGGACGGCCAGGGCTTCACCAACGAACGTGACCGGCTCATCTGGTGCGATCCCGAAGACCATATTGAAGGTGTGACCGCCGCCGCCCTGCTCGACGAGTCGACCGGGGAATGGTCCCCCATTGAGATCGATCTGAGCAACCCCGCGCAGCTTGCCGCCTTCCTTCGAGGCGAGGCTCTGGCCGACGCCAGTTCTTCGCAGGAATGAGCCCACTAACAGAGGTCGTCCGGCGATCCCTCGGTGGGCACCTTCTGTTGAATCTTCTTGGTCCGGGGGCGGGATGTTCGCTTTCGGGGCGGGGCGGGAGCTTGCGGCGGTGGCGGAGGCGGCGCGGTCAAAAGCTCGTCGAGCGACTCGGCCGACTGTTCAAGCTGGCCGACTAGCAACGAGAGGAAATGAAGACGCGTCCCTTGCGATTCCAGGAACTCATTAAACTGGAATCCGCCGTCCACGAGGTCCGACCCCTGGTCGAGAATCTCATCCGCCATGGACTCGACCAGAACGTCGCGTCCTTTCTGAAGGATCTCGATGGCGGCCCGGTATTTATTAAAAAGCTCGGACATGGTTCCGACCTCCCTGGGGATGCTCGTCGCGACGGCCATCGGAGAGAAGTGACACAATGACGGCCTTTTTAGTTCAAGGCCCAACGCGACGAAAGCCAGGCTGTGAACCGGCTATCGAGCCAGCGTCGATCTCCCATCCAGCGTCCGCGACTGAGATAGCCGAGATGTCCTCCTGAAGAGATCAATTCCAATGCCAAATTCGGAGGAAACGTGACATTCCGAAAAGGCGCCGCGGGAATGAACGGGTCATCCTCGGCATGAACGACCAGTCCGGGAACCCTGATCCGAGGGATCAAAGGCCCCGCGCTGCTCCGCCGGTAATAGTCTTCCGCCCCGGCAAAGCCATTCCGAGGGGCCGTGTAGGCGTCGTCGAAGTCTAGGAGTGTCATGACTTTAGGAAGTTCGACCGGGCCGAGGTCGGGAAAGGCCGCGTGAAGTCGCGTAACGTCTTTCCGCAAGAGACGGACGAAGTTCCGGTCGTAAACCCGGTTGCTCGGGCGCTGAATGTGTTGGCAACAAGCGGCGAGGTCGAGCGGCGGATTCGCGGCGAGCACGCAGTCAAGACCGGCGAGCGGTTGCTCGGTTGCCTCGGCGGCCAGCTTCAGGACGAGGTTCGCCCCGAGCGAGAATCCGAGGAGCCCGACCGGAGATCCCCGCGCCCGGTCGGCCATCCACTCGACGACCCGTCGAAGATCCTCGGATCGCCCGGCGTGATAGATGCCCCGGGCCAGTCCAAACCCGGCCCCGGCGCCTCTCAGGTTCATCCGGACAACCCGGACCCCTCGCGCGTGAAGTCTCGCGGCAACCCGAATCATGTACGGCGATCGCGCGCAGCCGGCAAGGCCGTGAACCAGGAGCGCCAGAGGCCCGCCAGACTTCCAATTCGCTGGAATCGACTCGTGAACCACGATCCGATCGCCGCCGTCGACATTGATTTCGTAAGTCTCTGATGCCAGAGGAGTTTTCGAGCCGAAGCAGTACCGTCCGACAACCGTCTGGACGTGTCCGTTGCGGAGGAACGGGTGCGGGACGAACCCGGGGATTTCCGCTTCGTCTGCCGTCCGTTCCGAAACGCGGGAGGCGGTCAACATGGGTACTTCGCCAAAAAGGACGCGGGGGCGTCAAACCTGGCCTGTCCTGTTATGACCTGGCCCGGCCGTCATCGGCACATTATACGAAGCGACCCCGGTTCGAGACGAGATGCCGTCTCGGCGGGGAGACTTTGGCAAGATCGAAGGTCGCCGCTATGATCGTCAGAGAGAGAGCATCAGGGCTGCCGGGAAATTCCGCCAAAGGGTTCAGGGAGGCGAAGGTCGCCGATGGCCGACATCGTGTTCATCAATCCCCGGTTCGAGATCTCTTACTGGGGCATGGAGCGGACTTTGCCCTATCTGGGTAAACGGGCGAATTTGCCGGTCGCCTGCCTTCCCTTGCTCGCGGCGCTCACGCCCGTGGAGCATACGGTTACCCTGATCGACGAGAACGTCGAGCCGATCGACTGGGACCGCTGCGCCCGGGCCGACATCGTGGGCGTGACCGGCATGAGCGTGCAGAGGCACAGGATGAAGGAGATCTTCGCCGAGCTAAAACAGCGCGGGGTTTTCACGGTGGTCGGCGGCCCGCTCGTCACCGTTCTCGAAGATTATTTCGAAGGCCTGGCCGACGTCGTTTTCATCGGCGAGGCCGAGGAGACCTGGCCCCGTTTCCTCAACGACTGGGCGAGGGGTGTTCATCAAGAACGCTACGAACAGGCTGAGAAAACGGATATGTCAACCGTGCCGACCCCACGGTTTGACCTCTTGAAGATGCGGCATTATGCCTTCGGCAGTGTTCAGTTTTCGCGCGGGTGTCCGTTTCAGTGCGAGTTTTGCGACATCATCATCACGTTTGGCCGTCGGCCTCGCATCAAGTCGAGCGCCCAGGTTCTCGCCGAGCTTGACGCGATGCGGGCGCAGGGGGTCAAGATTGCCTTTGTCGTCGATGACAACCTGATCGGCAACAAGAAGGCGATCAAGCCGATTCTTCGGGACGTCGTCGCCTGGCAGGAACGGCTCGGATACCCACTCTCTCTCTTCACCGAGGCGTCGATTGACCTGGCCGACGACGCCGAGTTAATGACCTTGATGACCGACGCCAATATCCTGGCTGTCTTCATTGGCATCGAGAGTCCCAACGAGGCGTCGCTCCGCGAGACGAAGAAGTTTCAGAACGTCCGCGCGGGGGGAACGATCCTCGAAAAGGTCCACCGAATTCAGGACGCCGGCATGGACGTCTGGTGCGGGATGATCCTCGGCTTTGACAACGACGACGAGACGATCTTCGATGCGCAACGTGAATTTATCCGCGAGGCGAGGATTGCCAACTCGATGACCGGGATGCTCTGGGCCTTTCGCAAGACCCCGCTTTACGACCGACTTGTTGCCGAGGGGCGTCTTGACCCGGCTGACGAGCCCGACTTCGGCACCAACGTCATCCCCTTGAAGATCACACGCGAGGAGTTGCGCGACGGTTATATCCGGGTCATGGACGACCTTTACACGGCCGACGCCTTTTTTGGACGCCTCGACGCGCTCTTGATTTCCGGGCGTCTTGAGATGGGCCGCGGCCGGTCCCGGTACTGGCGGACGCACCCCTTCAACTTTTTGAAATGGCAGACGCTCTGGACGTTTCAGTCGATCGGCCTTTATCTCCGGCTGATGCTGGGAATTCCCGACCGGGGCCTTCGCCGCGAGTATCATCGGCGGTTCATGAACCTGGTCAAGCACCGCAAAGACCCGGGCGTCTGGCTCTACTACCTCATCAAGGTCGCCTTTCACTACCACGCCCACACGATGGCCCGCGCGATGGCCACGGGCGAGGGGCAGCTGGTGAATTCGTATTAAAGTGAGTCGGAGCACCGCATGTCGAAGGAAGACCGATTCATCAGCCGATCCAGGCTTTTTCGGGACATTCAGGTTGCTGGACAAAAGCGAGCCGTACTGACGATGATCATCATGGTGGCCTTCCTCTTTGTCTACGCGCCACTCTCGCGGCGGATCGACCCAACCTGGTTCCTTGGTCTGTATTTTTTGTCCGGTCTCCTCGTCATGGCGTTGCTGACCCGGCTGATCTGCCATCGAGCGGTGATTTGCCCCTGGTGCGGTTCGAGCCTCTGGGATTGCGGGACGGGGAATTTCAAGCCAAGGCGATTGACGCTCAAAAGGAACGTCAAAGCCTGTCCGTCCTGTGGCGCCGATATCATTGGTAGGTCGTCTTCAGGCTGAAGGCGGTCACCCGCTCGATCGACGCCGCTTCCCCTCAAAATAGAGCGAGAGGATCAAGACCATGATGAGCCCCGCGAGATTCGTTCGGCGTTGACCGCGCAGCCGTTCCGGCCGTTCACCATTCACCTGGCCGACCAGAGATCGTTCCTGGTGCCGCATCCAGAGTACGCCATGGTTCACCCCAAGGGCCGCTGGGTGATGGACGTGCATGACGACGGCGGCTACGACCTGGCCGACATGTTGTTGATCACCGGAATTCACGTAACACCCGGTCAGGTTGTGGGGGGCGGATCAGGATCGCTCTAGGCATCATGGCCGACGTCCCTACAATGGGGGCAACCTCAAGGGAAACGAACGATTCAAGGGACGGAGCGAGAACGATCCTGATGCCGATCATCGAGGCGGAAGGTCTCACGAAGACTTACCGCGTCTTCCAGAAGAAAGAGGGCCTGATGGGCGCCCTGCGGGGTCTCGTCAGGCGGGAATACAAAGAGGTCCGGGCGGTCGACGGCGTCAGCTTCTCGATCGAACCGGGTGAAATGGTCGCCTTTCTTGGACCCAATGGCGCGGGCAAGACGACCACCTTGAAGATGCTCTCGGGCCTGATCTACCCGACGTCGGGCAGGGCGAGCGTGCTCGGTTACAAGCCGTCCGACCGCGCCGACGACTTCAGGCGCCGGTTTGCGCTCGTCATGGGCCAGAAGAATCAACTCTGGTGGGATCTGCCCGCCGCCGATAGCTTTCAGCTTCACCGCGAGATTTACTCGCTTCCCGAGGCCGAGTTCAAGGCCACGCTCGCCGAGTTGACCGAACTGCTCGGCGTCGGCAAGCTGACCCGGCAGGCCGTCCGCGAACTCTCGCTGGGTGAGCGGATGAAGATGGAGCTGATCGCCGCCCTGCTCCATCAGCCGCAATTGCTGCTTCTCGACGAGCCGACGATCGGCCTCGACGTCGTCGCGCAGGTGGCGATCCAGAAGTGCTTGCGAGATTATCACGCGAAGCGCGGGGTGACGATGCTCCTGACCTCGCACTACATGCGCGACGTCGAGGCGCTCTGTTCGCGGGTCCTGGTCATCACCCACGGCGCGCTTGTCTTCGACGGTCCGCTCTCTGGGCTGGCGGATCGCTTCGGCCAGACGAAATTGATCCGCCTGGAATTTGCCGACGGCGAGGCGCCCGACGACCTCGGCCGGTTTGGTGAGGTCACCCGTCGCGAAGGACCTTCGGCCGACCTGAAGGTCGAGCGGTCAAGGGTTGGCGAGGTGCTCGGGGCGATCCTCGACCGCCACGCCGTGGCCGACGTCAACGTGACCGACCCGCCCCTTGAACAGACGATCGCGCGGGTCTTCGAGGAGGGACGCCAGACCCATGACGCCGCCTGAAACCCTCGCGCTGGACGTCGCCGACGCTTCCGCGCCTCACGGCCGGGTCGCGCGCGGGCCGACGGCGACCGCCCGAAAATATTCCAAGATCCTCCGCGCCTCGCTCGTCGAGCGCATGGCCTACCGCGGCGATTTCCTCTTCGGAACGATCCTCCGGTTCCTTCCGCTTTTGACGACGATCCTCTTGTGGGAGAGTATCTACAAAGGTTCCAAACAAACAAAACTCGCCGGTTTTGATTTTGATGAGATGATCGCGTACCTTTTGCTCACGAACATCAGCCGGATGTTTTCCAGCATGCCCGGCCTTGCCGGCGGGATCGCCCGCGACATCCGCGAAGGGACGCTCAAGCGATACATGATCCAGCCGGTTGACCTGGTCGGCTACCTGCTCTCGTACCGGGTCGCGCACAAGGTCGCGTATATCATCACGTCGGCGATCCCCTACGCCCTGCTCTTCTTCGTCTGCCGACAGTACTTCCACGGGTTTCCCGACGCCTTGACGCTGCTGGCGTACCTGGTCTCGCTCGTCCTGGCTTTCCTCGTCGGTTTCTTCTTCGAGGTGAGCGTGGGGATGGTCGGGTTCTGGTTCCTTGAAGTGACCTCGTTGCTTTATATCGTGATGACCTTGAATTTTTTCATCTCGGGGCACATGCTCCCGCTCGACCTCTTGCCGGCTCCCTGGGCGAACATTTTGAAAGCCTTGCCATTTCAGTACATGGCGTATTTTCCGGCGGTCGTCTTTCTGGGCAAGGTCAAGGGGGTCGACCTGGCCTGGCATCTCTTTTACGAGGTGCTCTGGGTCGTCTTCTTCGTGGTCCTGGCGCGACTGCTGTATCGACTGGGTCTGAGGCGCTACGGCGCTTACGGGGGTTGAAAGGATTCTCCATGCGTTCGGGCCTCGCGCGCTATTTTCGACTCCTGGTCCACCTGGGCCGCTATACCCTGAGCCGTGAGCTGGCCTTTCGCGGAAACTTTCTCGTCAAGGTTTCCGTCGAGGTGCTCTGGCTGTTCATCCTCGTCGCCTTTTACCGGACCGTCTTCGCGCGGACGTCGGCCGTGGCGGGGTGGTCGGAGGACGAATATTTCTTCTTCGTCGGCTGCTTCTTCGCGATGAACGGCCTTGTGGAAACGTTCTTCCTGGAGAACTGCAACGAATTTGGCGAACTCGTCCGCACGGGAGACCTGGACTTCTTGCTCTTGCGACCGATCGACGAGCAATTCCTGATCACCTGCCGACGGATCGACTGGGGCACCGGGCCAAACGTCCTGATGGGCGCCGCCGTCATGATTTTCTCGTTGATGCACATGCACTGGCATTTTGACCTGCTACGCGTGCTGGCCTTTTTCGTAACTTTTGTCTGTAGCACGTCGATCGCGTATTCATTCATGCTGATGCTCACGGCTCTATCCGTCTGGCTGGTGCGTAATCAGAACTTGATGGAGATGTGGTGGTTGTTCACGAGCCTCGCGCGTTATCCGAAGGAGATTTTCAACAACACCTGGGCGGCGTCGGTCGGGCGATTCTTCACGTTCGTCCTGCCAATTCTCCTCGTGGTGAACGTGCCGAGCGCCTCGATGGTCCGGGTTCTCGACCCCTGGCTGATCGGGTTCACACTCTTGGCGACGGTGGTTCTGGCCTTTGTGAGCCGCTGGTTTTTCTACCTGGCCCTTCGATCGTATCGAAGCGCGAGCAGTTGAGGCGAAATTGGTGCTGAGGGGGTACAATTTGCGTTGTCGGCGCGTTGACCGCTCGGAAATCGGATCTCGCGTCCGTCTGGTCCGAAAAATGGAAAAAGGGGGTAGGCGATGGCGCTGGTCTGCCCGAACTGTCGCGGCCGGGGAGTTCCCTGGAAGGATTGCAACGAGTGTCGAGGGTCGGGGCAGGTCACATACTCGGTGGATGACACGGGGTTTGAAGGGGAGAGTCGCCGTGCATCGCGGCAGTTTCGATGTCCGACCTGCTTCGGAAAGGGCCACGTTGACGGCCCCGGCCTCTGTCAGGTCTGCGCGGCGACGGGGCAGGTCAAGATCGAGCGCCGGGTGATTCCATGCCCCAACTGCAATGGAACCGGCCAGGCTCAGAAAACCGTCGGAACCTATCCGAGCGGCCTGCCGAAGCATCAGGCGATCCTTTGTCCGGCCTGCCAGGGGCAGAGGCAAGTGATGGCCGATGTCTACGTACCTGACATGAATGATCATTGACGCCAAAACCTGATTCTCTGGAAACGCATGGCTCCGAACCGCCGATCGCTTCAGTCGATTATCGAATCCCGCGGGCTGTCGCTCACCGCGGAGCAATACGACCAGCTCTGGGCGTATCACGGTTGGCTCCGCGCGGCGAACGTGGAACTGAACCTGACGCGCATCCATAACTTTGAAAACATGGTGCTCAAGCACTATGTCGATAGCCTGCTCGTCCTGAAATTCGAGGACCTCCCCGCGCCGTTGATGGACATGGGCTCGGGCCCAGGCTTGCCGGGCATTCCGCTCAAGATTGCCCGGCCAGACCTGGCGATGATCCTGGCCGAACCTCGGGGCGCCCGGGCCGAATTCCTGACACAGGTTTGCGATCGGCTCGGTCTGAAAGATGTCGAGGTCTTCGCGGGCAAGGTCACGCCAAGGTTCACGAGGAAGGTCGGCGGGATCATCACACGCGCGGTCGCGTCGATTCCCGAGACGCTCGACCGGGTCGCCAATGCGCTGGAACCGGGCGGTAAAATGCTCTTCATGAAAGGGCCCGACTGCTCGGCCGAGATCGCCGAAGCAGGCGAGACACACGCCGAATCGTTCCGCCTCAGGGCCGATCACGTCTATGCGATTCCCGGCACCTCGCACGATCGTCGGCTCGTCGTTTATGAGCGTCTAGCAGGGGTTACGACCGTCTCGATGGCACGCGTCGTTCATGAAGGGCCGACGCGCGAGGTTTCCAGCGAATCGAACCCAACGTTCAAGCTCTGCCGCGACCTTCTGAACGGCCGGGGCATCCGCAAGCACGGGCAGGCGATCCTCGCCGGGCCAAGGCAGGTGGCCGAGGTTCTCGAACGCTTTCCGGAACGGGTCGAAGCCTGGCTGACTGACTCGACCGGCCCGCCCCCCCCTTCGGCCGGGCTCATCTGGCTGAAACTGGCCGACCCTCTCTTCAAGGAAATCGACACCGCCGGGACGCGTGCTCCGCTCCTGCTCGTTCGGGTGCCCGAGATTCCCAACTGGACGGATGAGGAACCTTGGCCCGAAGGTTGCACACTCTTTATTCCATTTCAGGACCCGGAAAACGTCGGCGCCGTGTTGCGATCAGCGGCGGCCTTCGGGGTGGCGCGGGTTGTCCTGCTCCGCGAGTCGGCGCACCCATTTCATCCCCGGAGTGTCCGCGCCGCCGGACCCGCGGTCTTCCAGGTTCCCCTTTACCAGGGGCCAAGTCTCCGCGACCTGACGTCAACCCAGGCGCCGCTGCTTGCCCTCTCGGCCGATGGGGTTGACGTCGCGGAAACGCCTTTTCCCGCCCGATTTGGGCTGGTGCCGGGAATTGAAGGGCCGGGCCTTCCCGATCATTTCCGCGAGGGTCCGAGACGGCGGATTCCGATTGTGCCGGGTGTCGAGTCGCTCAACGCGGCAACGGCAACGGCTGTCGCCCTTTACGTCTGGAAGCAGGGAAATTCTGGCGCCGCCGCCAGGAAATAAGACATTCTTATCAGCAAACCCCCTTGGCAAAAAACGGCGAGAATGATATTCCTTCGCCCGGAACGCCAGGACGCCTTTTCGCCCGATCAACCGGGCGAATCCCTCAAGGAGAGAGACATGCCTCGTTGCGCGCGTGTTTTCGCCCTGATCGCCCTTGCCACGACGATTGCGAGCCAGAGTTCCGCTTTGGCTGGGCCATTGGTCCCGATTAAGGGAACCTTGAACGCACAGAATCAGCTCAATTCGAGCATCTTACCCTTCTATAACTGTCACGATGATCAGGTCGTCGTGCCCATCGACGGGACAGCGTCGGGGAACCTCAGCCATCTGGGGAAGGTGACGGCCGATTTATCGTTCGGGCTCGGTTTTAGCCCGATTCCAGGAACGGCGGATTACGTGATCCCGGCCGACTTCGTCGGTGTGCTGGACTTCACCGCGGCCAACGGCGACCATCTTTACGCAACCTTCACGGGTGATTACGATTATCCCGGCTCGCCAGGCTTCGTGGCGACACTCAAATTCGTCGGCGGCACGGGCCGATTCGCCGACGCCACCGGTACCGCCACGCTGACCGGCACCGACGTTCCCGGCTCGGGCGGCTATGCCTTCACCTCGACCATCGACGGCTCGATCTCGTATTGATTGGATTTCAGATCGAAAACCCCCCAGCGCAAAACTCGCGGCCTCGCCCTTTTAAATCTCAAGGGGGGCGGGGCCGTGTTCGTTGGCTTTCCCGAGCCGACCGAATTTTCAGAGCCTGAAGGACGTCCATTCAATGTTTGCGGGCCTCTCGGACGAGGTGAGGGAGTTCGGGAAGAATGATCTTCGTCATCGCCAGTTCGACCGCCGCGCGCGAGCCCGGCATGACGAGGATGACCACCTCGCCGATTAACCCGCCAACGGCCCGGCTGAGCATGCAGGCCGGGCCAATCTCAGCGTAACTGAGCATTCGAAAAAGTTCGCCGTAACCGGATAAGTGCTTGGTCAAGAGAGCCGAAACCGTTTCAAAGGTCTGGTCGCGCGGGCTTAGGCCGGTCCCTCCGGTGACAAGGATCGCCTGAAGCTCGGCCAAGGCCGCGAAGCCAAGCAAGAGCGGACGCATCCGGTCCGGCTCATCGGCAACGATCTCTCGGGCGATGACCCGGTGCCCGGCGGCCGTTGATCGTTCGACAATCAAAGCGCCCGACGTGTCGGTCTCGATCGTCCGCGTGTCCGAGACGGTCAGGACGGCGATCTTTAACGACGTCGGCGCCTGCTCCCGGTGTTCCCTCACGGCCTGGTTGTTCATGAGGTGAGTCTCTTGTATTGATAGGAATAAGCCCCGCAGCTTTCCTGAGCTTCCAAATGGATGCGGGGCGGTCGGTCAAGAGTGTCGGAATCGTCGGGCAGAGACTACAATCATGGGTCGACCGGAATCATGCCGCGCCGCGGGCAGGAGGTCGGGACCAATGGCAGAGAATCGAACCGCCTGGACGCGACTCTGGCGGATAACCTGGGTCTTTTTCGCGTGCCTGGCCCTGGCCGCGAGCGCCTCCCCCGCCCTTGCCGACCGGATCGTTTTGCGAGGCGGTGGGCAGATCCGGGGGAAGGTCACGCCCGACCCAAAGACTCCCGATCGCGTCTCGATCTTGACCGAACGGGGTAAAACGCCGCTTTCGTTCCAGAAGGCCCAGGTTATCGAGGTTGTCGCCGAGCCGGGTCCACTGGATGCCTATGTGTCGAAGCGTGATGCCACCCCGGCGACCGCCGAGGCGCAGTTTGAACTCGGCCAGTGGTGCGACGCCCGGAAACTTCCCGACCTGGCCCGCCTCCATTATGAGACCGCCCTGAGCCTCGACAAGACCTATGCCCCCGCGCACCGGCAACTCGGCCACGTCTTTTATTCCAAGCGCTGGCTGACCGCCGACGAACTGAACGAGGCCCAGGGGCTCGTTCGTCACAAAGGCAAGTGGATCACGCGCGACGAGAAAGCCCAGATCGCAAGGGCTTCCGCAAGGTCCGCCGAGCAATCGATCTGGGTCAAGCGAATCCGGTTCCTCCGCGAGGCGATCGTTTCCAGCCCCGAAGATCGCCGACGCGAGGCCGAGGGGCAGTTGCTGGAGATCCGCGACCCCGTTGCGATTGATCCCCTGATCCGGGTTCTTGGCGACGACGCCGGCCGGCTCCGCATCCTCCTCGCGCACATCCTCGGCGCGATCCCCGGTCCCGAGGCGACCGCGGCCCTTGTCGCCCGACTCCTCGACGAGTGGGAAGATGACGTCCGTCAGGCGACGATGGATGAGTTGACGCGGCGCAAGGAGTCGGACGTCACCAGGCTGCTCGTCCGCACTCTCCAGTCCGACCGCCTTGAGTCGGTGAACCGCGCCGCCTGGGGCCTCGCCAACATGCGCGCCTTGTCCTCGGTGCCGAGCCTCGTCGGCGCGCTCCTCTCGGTTCGCTACCAGACGGCCCTTGTCCCCTCAACCGGCCTGAGCGTCGGCCCGAGCCCCGCGCCCGCGTCAGCGACCGACCCCTTGGCCACCCCTTACGGTTCCACCTCGGGAGCCTCGGCGCCTGGCTACGGCCCCTCGTCGGCCTCGCTCGGCGTTTCGGCCGGCGGGGGCCTGAACGCCTCGCGCGGACCCTTCCCAAGATCAGTCCGCGTCGTCTATCGGAATACCGAGGTCCTGGGTGCTCTCGTCAAACTGACCGGCCAGGATTTCGGCTGGGACGTTGACGCCTGGAAGACCTGGGTCCGCACATCCTTCGATCCCGATCCGACCCCATCACGCAGCGTTCCTCAACCTTGATCATGCATCCATCCTGTGTCCCTTCAAGGATTTGAGACGAGGGGACTGGAATACGCGTTGGACCTGCGTTAGCATGATCACTCCCATCTTTCGTCTCTGATTCGATGCGGGTCAGCCAACAGTCGAGGGGCGGCTTTGAGACGCCAGGCGACCTGGGTGATCATGCGGCGAACTTTTCTTACTTCCTTTGAGTATCCCAGGATGAGGACAGATCCATGCGGAACCGTCGCGCCTTCACGTTGATCGAATTACTGGTAGTCATCGCAATCATTGCCGTTCTTATCGCCCTGCTCTTGCCGGCGGTTCAGGCCGCGCGCGAGGCCGCCCGACGCTCTCAGTGCGTGAACAATCTGAAGCAACTCGGCCTCGGCATGCACAATTATGTCAGTGTGAACAACACCCTGCCGATCGGCGTCCAGACGGGTCCGAGGCGGGCCTGGACTTTCAGTATCCTGAACTTCATCGAACAGACGAGTCTCTTCAACGCAATCAACTTCACGACCGACTTCTTCCAACCCCAGAACACGACCGTGATCCAGACCAACGTCGCCGCGTTTGATTGCCCGTCCGACCCCAACCTGGCGACGGTCGAGGAACCGACGACCGCATATTTGAGGTCAAAGGGTGACTATGTGGTCAATTTCGGCAACACGACCTTCAGCCAGAACACCGCGAACAACCCGTATACCGGTCCGGTGCCAGCGCCGAATTCGACGGCGAATTTCTACTTCGCCCCGTTCGGACCCAACATCGCCTGGCCGCTCCAGTCGATTACCGACGGCACGAGCAATACGCTTTTGCTCAGCGAGGTCATCATCGGGATCAACATCGGGACCAACTCCGACCACCGGGGCGATACCTGGAACAATGACGCCAATACATCGATGTTCATGACCTATTCCACCCCCGACACCTTGATTCCCGACCAGATGCAGGCCACCTTCTGCCAGTATCCGTATGCGACCAACCCCCCCTGCCAGGTCAACGCCAGCGCCTACTTCAACGCGGCACGCAGCTACCACCGTGGCGGAGTGAACGCGACCCTCGGTGACGGCAGCGTCCGGTTCATCAAGGATTCGGTCAACGTCGCCACCTGGCGCGCCCTGGGCACCTCGCAGGGTCAGGAACCGATCGACGCGAACTCATACTGACCGCTCAATTGCCCCGCTTAACGACCTGAAGAGGGCAATGCCGCCTCGGTGTTGCCCTCTTTCTTTTTCTTCGTCAAGACTGCTTACTTGCCCGAGCGGCCGGGTGTTCGAAGCCCCATGGCCTTCATGAGCATTTGCAGGTCTTCCCAGGCGTCCTTCTTCGAGGTCGGCGTGCGGAGCAAGAAGGCCGGGTGATAGGTGACCACGACCGGCGTCCCCCGATATCGGTGCCAGCGCCCTCTCAGCTTGCCGAGCGGCAGGGCGGTTTCTAGCAGCGTTGACGCGGCAATCTTGCCGAGAATGCAGAGGAATTCGGGCCTGACAATCTCGATCTGCCGATCCAGATACGGCCGGCAGTTGATGACCTCATCGGGGAGCGGGTCGCGATTGCCCGGCGGCCGAGATTTGAGAATGTTGGCGATATAAACGTCTTTCCTCTCGATGCCCATCCCTTTTGTGATCATATCGTTGAGCAACTGCCCCGCCTTGCCGACAAAGGGCTCGCCCGTCCTGTCCTCGTCGGCGCCTGGTGCCTCGCCGATGAACATCAACCGGGCCGTCGGCGAGCCGACGCCGAAGACCGTCTGCGTCCTCGACGCCGCCAGCATCGGGCATTTTGTACAGACGGCGACCTCGGCCCTCAGTGCCTCCAGCAACCCCGTCCTTTCTTCCGCCGGAATCGGGGCACTCGTGATTTCCGGCTCGTCAAAGAGCGAGGCCACCGGCAAGACGCTCGGGACAACGCCCGTTTTCCGCGCCTTGACCACTTCATGCGGCGGCAGGGCCGGTCGCTCGGCCAGCGTCTCGCTCGGTTCCGGTTTTGGTTCCTGAACCTGAACCGGACTTTTCCTCACGACCACTTGCAAGACCGGCGGCCTTGGCAATCGCTCGATCCCGGCCCTACGGAGCGATTCGAGGCGCTGCCGCACGACCCTGCTGAGGTGGCCGAGTTCAAAATCGGGGTCGTCCGTGACGTTCGACATGGTCGTTGCTCGATCCAGAAAGAGAAGTCGCGTTGGCCTCGGTTCAGAAAACCGATGTCCGTTCAATTTTACGGACGAGATAGGTTTGAGCGTCAAAAAAATGAAGCGACACCAATTCCGATTTTGTAACGATCGCCTGATTCGGTCGAATTCCCGGGCTTTCCACCACCAGCATCATTCTCGCGACAGTGTTGGGTTCGTTTGGTGATTCCCGGTGTCGCGCGGCGTGACGGTGCGGGTTGGGTTCGCTTGGTGATTCCCGGTGTCGCGCGGCGTGACGGTGCGGGTTGGGTTCGTTTCGTCGGATACGGTGTGTCGCGCGGCGCGACGGTGTTGGGTTCGTTTGGTGATTCCGGCGGTCGCGCGGCGCGACGGTGCGGGTTGGATTCGTTTCGTCGATACGGTGTGTCGCGCGGCGCGACGGTGTTGGGTTCGTTTGGTGATTCCGGCGGTCGCGCGGAGCGACGGTGCGGGTTGGCTGAGTTTCGTCGGATACGATGTGTCGCGCGGCGCGACAGTGTTGAGTTCGTTTGGTGATTCCCGGTGTCGCGCGGCGCGACGGTGCGGGTTGGGCTCGTTTGGTGATTCCCGGTGTCGCGCGGCGCGACGGTGCGGGTTGGGTTCGCTTGGTGATTCCCGGTGTCGCGCGGCGCGACGGTGCGGGTTGGATTCGTTTCGTCGATACGGTGTGTCGCGCGGCGCGACAGCGTTGGGTTCGTTTGGTGATTCCCGGTGTCGTGCGGCGCGACGGTGCGGGTTAGATTCGTTTCATCGGGTACGATGTGTCGCGCGGCGCGACGGTGTTGGTTGGGTTCGTTTGGTGATTCCCGGTGTCGCGCGGCGCGACGGTGCGGGTTGGGTTCGTTTCGTCGGATACGGTGTGTCGCGCGGCGCGACGGTGCGGGTTGGGTTCGTTTCGTCGGATACGGTGTGTCGCGCGGCGCGACGGTGCGGGTTGGGTTCGTTTCGCAAGCGGGACATCACGCGTCTCGGTTTTTAAAGGTGATCCCGCGGAGAATCCGCGTGGAGCGGACAGGCTCCGCCGTTATCCTTATCATCGTGAAGAGACGCGGGACGCGTCCGGCGAAACGGGCGTGCCAAAGGCCAAGAAAAATCGGAGAAAAATCGGTGTCAGTTCAATTTGAGAAAAATCGGTGTCAGTTCAATTTTACGGGAGTGGTGTTAGCGCTGGAAGAAAATCGAGAAGATCGGTGTCAGCTCGTTTTTTCGGATCGGAAATCATTGATAGCGTCAAAAAATGAACTGACACCGATTTTCCTTGCAGGGGTTCTTCCGCAAGTGCAGTCTGCCGTCGAAGCCCAAGGGCTGAAAGTGGCTCCATGTGCCCTCAAACCTTTCCAATGGTGAGGTGCTCGATTGCAACCTAATGGTGTTGGGCGTGTTCGCAAAAGGACCAGCGATAGCTCAGTGACCGTATCGGTCAGAGCTTCGGAGGCCGAAACATTCAAGATGTCTTGCGCTTTTCAAGAACCCGTTCTGGTCCGTACACCGCTCGGTGACCTGCTTCCAGAAGAGAGCGTTAGGGCGGCGTGCCTGTCCGGGGCGGCCTATGCACGGCGGCACCTGCGTTTGGAACAAGTGGGCATCGAAATCGTTCAAGCCGATGGGACCTGTGAGGAATCGGAGTCGGATGGTCTAGCGATCGCAACGATCGTTGCGATTGGCGCTGTGACGGAGAAACAGGGGAACATCTCCCCTGGAGCGTTCGGTGACTGGGAGATGGTCGATGGGCAGGTTTGAGATTCTTTGCACTGACAGTAGAACACCTGCCCCGTGCATCCCCCGCTACGACCATCTCCGGGCTCGTCCCCGGCGACGACGAGGGTCCGAGAGGAGACCCGATGAAGGAGGTGGTCGGCGTAGGCCAGTGTAAGGAGGCGGGGATGGAACCGGCCTGCGGGGATTTAGCGAAGAAGGGGGAAATCGGTGTCAGTTCATTTTTGCGCAAAGAAAATCGGTATCCGCATCAACGTGGCAATCGGTGTCAGTTCATTTTTACAGGAAAATCCGTATTATTTCATTTGACGCAGAGAAAATCGGTGTCCGCGTCAAATAAAATGAACGGAGAACGATCTCTCTGTACCGTGGAGAACCGTTTCGGCATAGACTATTGACCTCGAATATCGAAGCGATTATCCACCCTGCCGATCAAGATGGGCGAAGAGGTCACGAACGGAGACCTGAAAGCCGGGAAGCAAGTCTCCACCGTTCAGGGTATCAGCGGCGCTAAGCACGGTCGAGGCGTCGAGGCCGGTGAAAACGATCACCTCGCGGGCGACCGGGTCGATCAGCCAGACGAGCCGGACGCCGGACGTGAAAGACTCAAGGCGCTTGCGGGTCATCTCGGCCGAGGTGTTCCCGGGGCTCAAGACCTCGACAGCCAGGTCGGGCGCGAAGTCGGCGATCAGCGCCTCGGGAACGCGACGGCCGGGGACGCGGTCCCAGGAGACGTAGGCGACGTCGGGGATGCGGACGAGACCGGGGATGAGCCGCAGAGCGCCGAGAGGGCGACCGCCAGGAGCGATTCGCGGTAGCTCATGACCTTCTCCACAAGGACCCCGTCCACCAGTTCACAGTTCCGCGTCTCACCGCGGTTGACCGCGATCAGGTCGGCCTCGGTGGCCGTTCCGGGGGAGGGCCTGAGGCGGACGCGACTGGGGGAAATGTCGCCGAGGCTTGTGAGGAGATCGACAACCGTATGAAGTTCCGTTTCCGTGGTCGTGGACATCCCCCGTCCTTTCCTGAAAGGAATCAGGCCCAGACGCTTCGGTCGAGCGAGCGGAAGCCGACGGCCTCGGCAATGTGCTGGGGAAGGATCGACTCGGCGGCGTCGAGGTCGGCCATCGTCCGGGCAACGCGCAAGACCTTGTCGTGAGCGCGGGCGGAGAGGCCGAGTTCTTCCATGGCCGACTTGAGGATCGCCAGCGCATCGGGACTGAGCGGGCAATACTTGCGAACCTGCCGGGGCGTCATCCGGCCATTCACGCCCGGCCCCTTGGAACCAAAGCGGTCCGCCTGGCGGGCTCGGGCCGCGAGGACCTGAGACAGGATATCGGCCGAGGTCGGGCCGGGCGGGGCCTCGGAAAGCTGGGTGAAGGGAACCGCGGGAACCTCGACATGAAGGTCGATCCGGTCGAGGAGCGGGCCAGAGATCTTGCTCAGGTACTTCTCAACCTGCGGCGGGCTGCACTGACAGGCGCGTCTGGGGTCGGACCGATACCCGCAAGGGCACGGGTTCATCGCCGCGACAAGGACGAACTCGGCCGGGAAGGTCGTGCTCCGCAAGGCTCGGCTGATCGTGACGTGGCCCTCTTCGAGCGGTTGACGCAAGACTTCCAGCGTCTTGCGGTTGAATTCGGGCAACTCGTCTAGAAATAAAACGCCTTTATGCGCCAGCGAAATTTCACCCGGTTGAGGCGTGCTGCCGCCGCCGACGAGACCGGCATCGCTGACGGAGTGATGCGGCGATCGAAACGGGCGGACGGCCATCAAGGGCTGACCGGCGCGGAGCAAGCCCATCGCACTGTAGATCCGGGTCGTTTCCAGGCTCTCGGAGGGAGTCAGCGACGGCATGATCGTCGGCAATCGGCGGGCGAGCAGGGTTTTGCCCGTCCCTGGAGGGCCGACGAGCAGCACATTATGAGCCCCCGCGGCCGAGATCAGCATGGCGCGCTTGGCGTAGTCCTGGCCTTTGACGTCGACGAAGTCCTCGTCATAACGCGCCAGTCGGCGGAAGATGCTGTCGAGGTCGACCGACCTCGGCTCCAGGTCGAGCCGGCCCGAGAGGAAGCCGACGGCCTCGCAAAGATTGCCGATCGGATAGACCGAGAGGCCGTCAACCACGGCCGCCTCGTCGGCGTTCTCGGCGGGGACGAGCAGGCCGTCGCGCCCCTCGGCGGCGGCGGCCAGGGCCATCGCCAGAACGCCCTTCAGCGGCCGGGTCTGGCCGGTGAGAGCCAGTTCACCGACGACCGCGAAGTTTCCCCCGCGCTCCATCCCAAACTGACCACTGCCGAGCAAGAGGCCCAGCGCGATCGGCAGGTCAAACCCCCCGGCGTCTTTTTTGAGATCAGCGGGCGCGAGATTGATAATGACGCGATCGATCGGCCGCTGATAGCCCGAGTTCACCAGGGCGCGCTCGACCCGGTGCGTGCTCTCGCGGACGGCGGCCTCGGCCAGGCCGACGAGAACGGTCTTGGGCATCGACGCGGCCGAGACGTCCACTTCCACCTCGACCGGCGCTGCGTCGATGCCGATGAGGGTGTACGACGATAACTTCGCGAGCATTCGAAACGCGTCCCGCCGCGGCCCCTGGTCTTGACTCGCCGCTCACTCGACATCAGTTTACCATCGTCCCGGGCCGGCTCGCAAAGTCAAAGGAAGAAAGTCTGTGTTCTAAAGCAGACTTGTATTCGGGCCAAGGTTCCAGAGGGAGAAATGGGTCTCAAGTAGCTCCTTATGGTGGACTGGCTCGATGAGCCTGTTCAGTCAATTTCTTGAGATCCGCGTTCCCTCTGGCGAATTCGGCGAGCGAATCGGTGAGTTCCACAAATCGATCGGTTCTCGAGTCCGTGTTCGTGATTCCTACGTGGGCGATTAACTCGCCATGTTGAGCGACCCGGGCGGAAAAACGGTAGGTGTTGTCGTCCAACACCCCTGCTTGCAACTGATCCGCGTCTTCGGGAGATTTCGCCCCTGAGTGAAACCGGTGTCAATTCGTTTTTTTATTCAAAGTGACGGAATCGGTCATCGTTAACGCCGGGAAAAAATGAATTGACACCAATTTCCTCGTGTGTCACGAAATCGGGCTGGCCAACGTCAGCGATAAATGAATTGACACCCATTCCACCCCGCTGATGATGCTTTCCAGCATGGGAGAGGGCATCACCTCAAGGAAAATGCCGAATCAGCGTCTGTGGGTGAGTGGTCAGACGTTCCGATCGTGTTATACTTTACCAGCACATCCACTTTTTGTGCGAGGCCCTTGGGACCGGGACTTTCAATCATCCGGAGGCAACTATCCGTAGGTTCACCAGCTTGATATAAACGGAGCAAGTCCTTTCCTAGATTTAAGTCACCGAAGAAGGGTGTTAACCATGGTTTTCAAACCGTCTAGAGACTTCATCAAGTCATATGCTTTAAGTGGCCCGCATTTTGGACGCATAGTTGCTGAGGAGGATGTTGACCTAGCACGGTACTATGTGCAACCGGAGCGTTACGTCAACCGTGCTACCGATCCGAACGATCCGGCTATCTTCTTTGTCGGACCCAAGGGCATTGGTAAATCTGCGATCTTGCAGATGATCAGGTTAGGAAAGGAGTCGGAGGTCAATCGGATCATCAATCTCTCACCGGATGATCTGGCCTTTTCGGCTATCGCAAACATCGAAGCTAATACTCCGTTATTACAAGATGCAGGCAGAAATCAATGGCTGTTCAAGTCGCTGTGGGATTATGTTCTCGCGCTTGAAGTGCTTCGCCGCGAATACCGAACTGAAGGGTCTTTGGAGTCCTATTTGAGGGGTGTGTTCAGGGGCCAGCATGAGCGAGAAGCAAGACGACTTCTTCGAATCAGTTTGGGTGACAGCGGCGCTCCGGTTTCGTTATCGGAGAAAATCCTCCACCTTGTTAAGGAGGTAGAGCTTTCTGCGGATGTTCAAGATGTAAAGGTCTCGGGAAAGGTCGGAGTAGATCCGGCCGGCTCCACGTCCGCAAGCCACCTGAATCTGCTTGGACTCGTCAACTCGGTAGCCAAATCTGTCGCCGACCAACTGAAATCACCCTACTTCATACTTATTGACGATTTGGACCGACACTGGAACAACTCGCCCATCCAGAATTCCTTTGTTGCCGCACTCTTTACATCCCTTAGAAACTTTAGTAAGCCCCCGTTTCTGAAATGTGTGGTGGCTATGAGAGACCACATCTACAAGGCCCTTCCCCTGCACGACAGGGACAAATATCACGACTGGGTATGTCATGTCAAATGGGATAAGCCGGCAATCAAACGAATGATTACGATCAGAATCCAATATAAACTTGGATGTGCGTCCACGGATGTTTGGGGAGGTGCTTTCCCAGAAACTGCCTTTGACAAAATGTGGAGATATTCGACAGGCCGTCCACGGGAGCTTATCCGGCTCTCCACTCTCTGTCTCGAAAAAGCTTTAGAAAGAGAAGGCAAGAGTGTCGAAGAGGATGATCTTTCGGAGGCAATGAAAGTGTTCTCCGATGATCGAATTATCGAGCTTGCGAGCGAGAATGCTCACTTGTTCCAACCCCTTGAGCCGGTTCTTAGAAGATTCTCCGGATGGCCTAAAGAGTTTGCGTTCAAGAAATTCGACAAAGATTTTGCAGAGTACGTTGGGATGGAAGCTGTACTCAAGGAGGCACCTGCCGTTACTTATTCATGGATCGGTGGTTACATGAACGATGGTAAGGCCCTGGCTCGCGCGTTTTTGATCATGGGATTCTTTCTCATTAAGCCCAGCCGGACTGCTGAACCGAGGGAATACGATCCTAATCAACCCCTTAATATCACGGACGACACATGGTTGGCTATTCATCCCACGTTCTGGTTTGGCCTTGGTTTGATCGGTGCATAATTCAGAATCAAGACCAAAAGATTCTATCCGTGGAATATTGGTGTCAATTCATTTTTCGAGGATGCCGAAATGACTGATTCCGTAACTTGGGGGACTTCAAAGGCGTCAGAACAGTTGTAATCGACGTAAAAAGACTTCGCGGTGGAATTCCTCGGAGAGAAATTGGTGTTCGTGATCCAATGGCCGATGAAATGGTCGGGAAGTTTGCCCTTCATACCACATTTTGGGCGGATGGCAATCATCGAAATCCCTCCCGGTTCGGGTCTTCGGACGTAAGAGAGGGAAGGAGACATGAAAAGAGACGTCAGGTGAACGCACCTCGATCTTGCCTCCAAGTGGCGACCGTTCGTTCAGTATGACTCGCGGAGGTCATTACCCCGATCGAAACCGTATGGATCTTCCGAACTGGACACTTGATCTTGGCGAGAGGGTGATACCATACTTGAGCAGCCGACGACCGGGGCGTGGATCGCGGAAGATCAACATCCCAAACGGGGCGAACCAGAACCTTCGTCGTCGGCACGAGGAGAGTCGAGATGATGCCTCAACGCTCCGTCTCCGAGGTCAGGCCCGAGTCCAACTTGGATTCCAAGACGTTCGCGCGGGACCCCTTGCCCGCCGATCGCGACGCGAGGGGAGAAGCTCTGGAAGCCTATCGGGCCTATCTCCTGCTCGTCGCCAACAAGGAGATTGGCCGGGTTCTCCGGCCCAAGGAGGGTGCCTCGGATCTCGTGCAATTGACCTTGATCGAGGCCCACAAGGATCTCGACCAGTTCACGGGCCAATCGCGAAAAGAACTGAAGAACTGGCTCCGGCAGATCTTGCGGCATAATCTGTCGAATTTCTATCGCCGTTATCAAGGGTCGATCAAGCGTCAGGTCGGCCGCGAAGTCTCGCTCGACGGAGGCCCAGAAGGGTACCCCACGCGCGACGCTCTGGCCTCGTCGCTCCCTTCACCGGCCAGGCAGGCGATCCTCAGCGAGCAATCAGCACGACTCAACGAGGCAATGAGTAAGATCAAGGAACGCGATCGCCTGGTCCTGATCTGGCACAACCACGACGATTGTAGCTGGAAGGAGATCGGCCAACGGATCGGCGTCTCCGAAGATAACGCGCGGAAGATCTGGGTCCGCGCCGTCAAGCGGCTCCGAAAACTCGTCGGCGAAAGCTGACGACATTCGTCGAGAAACAACGACGAACTGGAGAAAATCGAAGACGGGGAGGACAGGTAAGGGCCGTATGCCCCTGGTTCGGTCAACAGTTTCTGGTCATCGGCCGTGAGAGGTGATCGAAACGGTCTTGCCTCGGGAATCGACCGGAACGGCCTCTGAATTGCACCCAGGTTGACAATGTCGAGCCACTTCGACAACGGACCCCAACAGTCGGAGGGCGGACTTCAGGACTGTGCGTCCGTGGCTTTCTTTCAGGAGGGGATTTCCATGTCAACCGCATCACTGGGTCGGTCATCGGGTGTCGCGCCGAGGCAGCACGAAGAGGGCGAGATCACAAAGCAGATCGAGCATTACACGAGTCAGGTTCCGTCGGGCGTTTACCTGAGCCTGGCGATCGGGTCGATTGGTCTCTCGGCTGTTTTGCACATGGTGGGCCGGAAGCAGGATGCTCAGTTCGTCGGCCATTGGGTGCCGACCATTCTCTTGCTCGGCCTGTATAACAAGCTGGTGAAGCTCGAAGGTTCGGATTGAACGAAGCCGGGAAACGCCCTCGGTCCCGCCCGCCGAGGGTGTTCTTCCGGTCCTTGCCACGGTTCAGCGGGTCAGAGGCTCATAAAGCTCGGGGGACCGACTCTCCAGGATGGGGAAGAGTCCCCCTTTGCCATACTCCTCAAAATGGGCCGAGGCCCGGTGGGCATCGAGTCCAGCCTGATCGTCATATTGCTCGTAGAGAAAGAACCGACGGGGGTCAGTTGTCGAGCGATGCGCCTGGTACATCCGACAGGCGGGTTCGGCGCGCGTTGCTTCGGTAAGCCGGGCCAGAAGGGCGATGGCATCGTCTTCGTGCCCGGCCTTGATGACGTAAGTGACGGCGACGCAGATCATTGGGGGAAGTCCGTTCCGTTTCGCTCAATTCAAGAGGCTGCGGCGGAGCACGATGCTCGCGGACTCGAACTCGGGCTGCCAGGTGATCTCGGGACGCCCCAGGGCCAGGCAATCGCGGAGGTTCTCCAGGGTATTGCGGGCCATGTGCGGGCACTTGTTGCAGGCGCAGGTGATCCCGGGGACGGGTAAATAGCGGTGCCTGGGCACGGCATGCTGGAGTTGCCAGAGCATGTTCGCCTCGGTCGCGACGAGGAAGTCGCGCGGGGTGTCGAACCCATCGGCGTACTTGATCATCGCTTCGGTTCCGCCGACGAAATCGCTCTGTTCACGGATGTTGGCCGGACATTCGGGGTGCGCCACGGTGAGCGCCTCCGGAAGCCGACGCTTCATCCGGAGAAGGTCGTTGACGCTGAAGACCTCGTGGACCATGCACGAGCCGTCCCAGAGGATCATCGGTCGGCCGGTGACCTCGACAAGGTACTGACCGAGGTGCCGGTCGGGCACGAAGAGAATCTCGGAGTCGCTCGGGACCCGTCGGATAATCTCCTCGGCATTGCCCGAGGTGACGACCCAGTCTGAAAGCGCCTTGACCGCGGCCGTGCTGTTGATGTATGTGACCGTCTGAATGCGTCGCCCTTCGGCGCGAAGCTGTGCCTGTCGGCGCGCCAGGGCCGGGGCCGGGCAACTGTCCGCGAGGCTGCAACCAGCGCGGAGGTCGGGAAGCAGAACGCGCTTCTCGGGATTGAGCATCTTGGCCGTCTCGGCCATGAAATGCACGCCGCAAAAGACGATCGTCGACGAGGTAACGGTCATCGCCAGGCGAGCGAGCTTGAGGCTATCGCCGGTGAAGTCGGCAATCTCCTGGATCTCGCCATCCTGATAATAGTGGGCGAGGATCGTGGCGTCCTCACGTTTCTTGAGGGCTTCGATCTCGTCGTAAATGTCGGTGGCAAGAGTGGTCACGTGTGCGATTCCTTGTTTTTTACGTGGCGGAGGATCAACCCACATCGGCCTTCTCGGCCGTCCTTGTGTCTTCGTTCCGCGTGCCGATATTGTTCAAAAATCGCGAGGAATCGGCAAGCGGTCTTGAGAAAGGGCAAAGGGCAAAGGGCAGAGGGCAAAGGGCAGAGGGCAGAGGGCAGAGGGCAGAGGGCAGAGGGCAGAGGGCAGAGGGCAGGACAAAAGGGACATCCAGATCGCTTCTGTCCTTTGCCCTCTGACCTCTGCCCTCCGACCTTTGTCCCGAGAGTTCCCGAATCCGCCGCAATGTCAACGCCCGCCGGTCAGGGGAGAGCCAGTGCCGTCGGGAATCGGGGGATTGCTGAAACCGAGACGTTTGAAAAGCTCGGAACGGCCGGCGGGTTCGGGACGGCCAGGGGCGGCGTCGCGGATCAGGTCGTGGACAAACCGAAGCTTCTCGATCGCCGGAGGAGGCAGGACGAACGGATAGGCGTCCTGAATCCCCATTCCGCGATTGAGGTTATTCAAAACATACGTGAGCGGGAACCAGGCTTCAATCATCCGGTCGAAGACCGCGCCCTTGTCGCCGACGATGGCCACGTCGGGCCGAAGGGTTGGCTCGTCGGGCCGACCGGGGTGAAGGGTCAGGCCGCAGGCAACGGCCGTTTCCAGGGTATCGGTCACGTGAAGGTAGTGCGCCCAGGTCTCGGCCCAGTCTTCCCAGGGGTGGGCGCTGGCATAGGCCGAGACGAAGGACGTGGTCCAGTTCGCCGGGGCGCCTTGTCGGTGGTGACGAGCGAGCGCCGCGACGTAGTCGGCACGTTCGTCGCCAAAGAGGCGGCGAAAGCCGTCGATCTGGTTGGTCCCCTTGACGAGCCGGTCCCAGTAGAAATGGCCGATCTCGTGTCGAAAATGGCCGAGAAGGGTGCGATACCCCTCCTTCAAGGCATGCCGGCGCATCTCGCGCTCGGCATCGTTGGCCTCGGCGATGTTGATCGTGATCACGCCCGCCTTGTGACCGGTCAAAACATGCGGAGCGCCCGGGGTCTCGGGATCGGCGCGGAACTCGAAGGCGAGGCCATTCTCGGGGTCGTCGGCCTTGCCGGGAATTGGCAATTCCAGGCAGAGCAGGCTGTAAATGAGCCGACGCTTGGCCGCCTCAAGCGAGGCCCAGAGTTCCTGGGCGCCTGGGCGGTTCAGGTCGGGAATGATCCGGGTAACCCGGCACGAGGCGCAGAAGGGGTTCGGGTCGTCGGCCGTGACCGCCCAGTTGCAAACCTTGTGCGTCGTGTAATTCGGACAGAGTCGATACTCGCGCCCGTTCGCTCCCGACGAGAGCGCTCGCCAACGATCTTCCCCGGCCGGTTCCAGGGCGCTGACCTCGGTGCGGTCGGGGAGATACGCAAGCGTATGGCCGCAGCTCACGCAGAGGGTATTTTCAAAGAAGACCAGGTTGTCGCATCGCCCGCAATGAAAGATCTTCATCCCGATCCCTGACTCCGCGCGGGCGACTGTTGAAGGAATGAATGAGATCCACCAAGCAAACCCTGTGCCGAGCCAGAAGGCGGTTCATTCCTGATCACGAAGTGGGTCCGATCGTCGCGCGATGAGAGACCTCATGACAGAGCATCGTTTTTTTCAGTGAGCGCGAACCGTGAAAACAAAGAACGGAGCGTCCGCGCGATTCCACCGCGGTCGCAATCGAGTCGACGCTCAACGAGAATCCTACCCCGGATATTTCATTCGGATTGCGGGATTTAAAACGGCGAGGTGGGTTGTAGTGCGCCCGAAAACTGGACAGGTGCATACATAATGGAAGGGTAGGCCCCGTCGGAGGTCGCGCCGAGATGAGAACGAGGCGGCAGTTTACCCCTGGGTTCAAGGCCAAGGTGGTGCTCGACGTCTTGACAGGCGTCCAGTCGCAGGCCGAGGCGGAGGCGTGCCGCAAGCACGGGCTCGGCCCGAACCTCTTGGCCTTGTGGAAGACGGCCTCCATCGAGAAAGTCCACCTGATCTTCGACAGCGACTCCTCGCGCTAATGACACGGCGACGACCTCCTGTCCTTGAAGGCGTTGTCGAGAAGGCTCCGACAATTTCGGTGTCCGTCTGCCCGTGGGCTTTGCTCGAACTGGTACTCTGGTGCCAGGAGCACCGCAACCGCACCGAAGGAGGAGACGCACCGTGTTCGATCAACCCGCCTTCACACCCCACCGCGCCTGAATCCTTCCCCATCGCCATCACGCCGGCCGCGTTGGCAGGACCTTTCAACGCAGCAGCAGCAGGAACTCCTCCAACGACTCGGCCGGGTGCTGGCCGAGCGGCTCGCCGCGCCCGACGAGGCGGGGGAGGCGACGCATGAATCGCGTTGATCCCGCCTCGCCGTTCGGTCACAAGAGCCGGCCGAGGCATCGAAACCGACTGGCCATCGTTTACGTACGCCAAGCGACCCAGCAGCAAGTCGCCCGCAACCGCGAACCCGCCGTCTTGCAATACCAGTTGCGACAACGGGCTGTCACTCTCAGCTGGGTCGATGATCGGGTCTTGGTCATCGACGACGACCAGGGGATCAGCGGTTCTTCGGTCGAGAATCGGCCCGGTTTCCAGCGATTGCTCGCCGAGGTCTCGCTGGGGCATGTCGGCATCGTGTTCGGTCGCGAGATGAGCCGATTGGCCCGACTGGCACCAGTTCCTGGAACTCCGCGGCGTCTTCCAGGTCTTGCTGACCGATGCCGACGGGGTCCACGACCCGGCCGATTTCAACGATCGCCTGCTCCTGGGCCTGAAGGGGACGATGAGCGAGGCGGAATGGCACGTCCCGCGGGCGAGGCGGCATCAAGGGAAGCAGAACAAACCCCGTCGCGGTGAATTGTTCACTTGCGTACCCGTTGGCTATCTCCGTTCGCCCGGAGGAGGCATCGCGTTGGACCCGGACGAACAGGTCCGCTCGGTCGTGTCGCTGGTGTTCGCCAAATTCGGGGAACTCGGATCGCTGACGAAGACGCATTCCTACTTCGTGGCCAACGGGATCCAGTTTGGCCAACGGGTCTACAAGGGTCCGGGCAAGGGCCGACTGACCTGGCGGAGGCCGCGACGCAGCGCTTGCCACGAGAGGCTCCGGCACCCGATGCATGCGGGCGCGTAGACCTACGGCCGCTGTCCGCTCGATCCGACGCGGCGAGTCGCCAACAAGCCGAAATCGCGACGTCGCGATGTCCCGGCCGAGGAGTGGGTCTGCCTGTTCAAAGATCGGGTGCCGGCGTACATCGACTGGGAGCAATTCGAGGAGAATCGGCGGCGGCTCGCGGCCAACGATCGCGGCGGCGCGTCGAAGCGCGCGACTGGGCATGCCCCGACGCTCTTGAATGAATGGGATCGTGAAGTGTGGCCGATGTGGGAAGCCGATGGCCGCGAGGAATGCGTGAGCCTCGGCTAACCCACGTTACGCGCGCTACGCCGAATTCCAGCAATTTGGCGGCCCTCGCTGCCAGAGCCTGGTCGCCGCTTACCCGGATCGACTGGTCGAGTCGCTGGTCCTCAAGGCGGTCGAGCCCGCGTCGTTGGAGTTGAGCCCGCGGGAGGGCGGGCGGGCGGCCGACCAGGCCGAGCCGGATCGCGAGCGGCTGCGCCGGCTCTGGCGACAGAGGTTGGAGCAGGCGTTACGGCAGTACGACGCGGTGGCCCCCGAGAATCGCCTGCTCGCCCGAGAGTTGTAGCGGCAATGGGAGCGGAAATTGGCCGAGAAGCAACGCCTGGAGGAACACTTCGGCCGCTTCCAGGTCGAGCAACCGCGTCACCTGAGCGGACCGGATCGTCGGCGAATCGTCACGCTGGCGGCGGACTTGTCGGGGTTGTGGCGGAGTGAGGCGACGACCGGGGCGGACCGGCGAGCCGTGGTGCGTCTGTTGATCGAGCGAGTAGATCTGACGCGCCAAGGAGAGACCCAGCGGGTCGAGGTGATCATCCACTGGCGTGGAGGGTCGGCGACGCGACATCAGATCCGCCAAGGCCTGCGGACGTACCGCTCGCTGGACGGCCTGGAGGATCTCCGGGGGCGAATCCTGGAACTCCGAGGGGCCGGCCAGACGGCTGATGCGCTCGCGATGGCCCTCAATCGGAAAGGATATCCGGCCGCTCGCGGGCAACAGTTCACCGGCTATCCCGCGCGGCAATGACTGGCGAAGTTCGGCCAGGCGGGCGTCCCCCCGGGGGTGCGAGACGCGGCCGACCTGCCAGGGCCGGATGAGCAATGGTTGCCGGAACTGGTGAGTCGGCTGGGTGTGAAGCCGATCGTGATGCATCGTTGGCGATGGTCGGTTTGGTTGCACACGCGGCAGTTGCGTGGCGAAAATGGCCGATGGATCGTGTGGAGCAAGGAAGCCGAAAGGGAACGACTCGAACGTCTTCGTGAGTTCGAGATCGAGCATAAAGGGCGAAAAAGACCACGGTCAGGTTTGACTCCACCGGCAAGTCGAGTGGAATCAAGTGGTCCGACAACGCGTTCGCGGAGTGGAGGGAGCTGATGGCTCGTTCAAATACGAAGACATTTACATTTAGTGCCATGAGACGTCGGCGGAGCTTCGGCGAGGGCTGGGGCGATACTTCGAGTTCTACAATGAGGAGAGGCCGCATCAATCATTGGCGGGTCGGACACCAGCAGCAGTCTATGGGGAGGTCGGTGCCACGAGGGCCTGACGAAACAGTAGCGAAGGATCGCCGTTTTTTGGTCTAGACAATGGAGCCACTTCAAAAAGCCGGGCCGAAGGCGGCCCGGATTTCGGCCTCCAACGTCGGCTGGTTGTCCTTGATGGTCAGGAAATAGTCGCCGTCTTCTTGGATCACCGCCTCGCAAAGATCCCGCTGGGTAAAGGCCGCGTCGCCGGTCACCAGCGTTTCCCTCAGGGGAATGAGCTTGAGCAATTCCAACGCCGTCTTGTGCTCGTTGGTTATGCCTGGGACGGCGACCTGGGTGATTCCCGCCTCGACGTCGCGACAGTAGGCGGCTAGCAGGTGGGCGCCAGGAATTGATGCCCCTGACTGCCCGGAGCGTCTTGCGATGGATCGCCACGACCCGCCGCTCCAGGTCGGAGACGTGTTGGGCGAGGCTCCATCGGGTCAGGGCGGCCTCGAACATACGGGCCGGCAGTGCGGCGAAGAGGGTGTCGAGTTCGCTGACGCGGGGGGTGCGATAGGCGGCCCCGTTGCAGGTCCTCCGGGAGAAGCCGAGTCGGGGGCGAGATGGTGGTAATCGCCGCCGAAATGGGCGATGGCCGCCAGGCTGCGGCATCCGCGGAGCATGGCGGTCGAGACCAGGGTGAGGACCATGGCGAGGGGGTAGATCGTGCCCCGGCGGTGCCGAGGGTCGGGGATTTGGGAAAAGACCTCGAAGAGCGAACCATCAGTCGGCGCTGGGTTCATGGGGTTAACTCCTTGGCCCATGAGTGATAACGCCCGGCGGGCTGGATCACTAGACTTTTGAATAACCGTGAGTGACTTGCGGACGCAGCGGTCTTTTGTCACAATCATGAATACAGTCAGCTTGAGTGGCAATCAGAAGGCTCGATATAACCTTTTTATGGTTCAAGTACTTGCGGGCGTAATTCAGTGGTAGAATGCCAGCTTCCCAAGCTGGACGTCAGGGGTTCGAATCCCCTCGCCCGCTCTTTTCTAACTCCTTTGCCGAGCGCAAGTTAAGCGCACCTTCCGGCGGTCGGAAGTGCGGCCCGAAACCCGCCAGAATTCGGAAGACTTCCGAATTCCGACAGGAATCCGCCGTATGGGACGCCGCCTTAAGGGCACGCCGCCCTCCTACTGCCTTCACAAGCAATCCGGTCAGGCCGTCTTCAACTGGCCGCTCGGGGGCGGGAAATATAAATCCGTCCTCCTCGGCCTCTACGGCACCCCCGGTAGCCATACCGAGTACCAGCGAGTCCTCGCCGAGTGGCAGGTCTCGACCGGCCGGCCCCCCGTCTCCTCCCAGAGCGGTTCCGGCCCGGCTGACCTTTCCTTGTACGAGATCGCACTGGACTTCGAGAGGCACGCCCGCCGGTACTATCGGCACCCTGACGGCGAGGAGACCGGGGAGGCCGACAACTTCAAGGACGCCTTGGTCCCACTCCTGGAATTGTACGGCCATACCTTGGCCCGTGAGTTCGGCCCGAAGGCTCTCCGTGTCGTGCAGCGACGGATGATCGAAGCTGGTCTCGCTCGACGCACTATCAACGCTCGCATCAATCGTGTGCGGCGTTTCTTCCGCTGGGCAGCGAGCCACGAGATGATCGCCGGCCAACTGGTCGTCGATCTCCAGACCGTGGCCCCGCTCCGCAAGCATGAACAGGTCGAGATCGAGACGGACCAGGGGCGGGTACAACTTCGGGTTAAAGAAAGTAACGGCGTACATCCCATTGACTGGGAGAGGGTCGAGGCCGTCCTCCCGATCCTGTCCCGCCCCGTCGCCGGCATGGTCGGCGTGATGCGCCACAGCAATTGCCGGGCGGAAGATGTCGTCTCCATGCGGGGTTGCGACATGTCGATGAACGGCGAGGTCTGGCTCTACCGGCCGGCAAGCCACAAGAACCAGTGGCGGGAGGAGGACAACCCAGTCCATAAGCGGGTAGTCCACCTCGGGCCTCGGTGCCAGGAGGTCCTGCGTCCTTTCCTCAAGCCCGACCCGCTGGCCTATCTTTTCAGCCCTCGGGAAGCCCGATCGGAGTACCAGGACCGGCGAGCAGCGTTGCGGAAGACGAAGCGGACTCCGAGTGAAAACAATCGGGCTACGTTGCCAAGACCGCAGCGGGCACCACGGGACCGCTACGACGTGAACACGTTCCAGCAGGCAATCCGAAGGGCGTGCCAGGCGGCCGGTGTGCCGGTTTGGACGCTCCTCGAAGTCCGGCACACCCGAGCGACCGAAGTGCGGGAAGCCTATGGTGTGGAGGGGGCGGCGGCCTCGCTGGGCGACACGGTGGAGGCTGCCCAGATTTACGCCGAGAAGAACGCCAAACTGGCTCGACAGATTGCCGAAGAGTTCGGTTGATCCTGGGACAGAACGGCGGGCAGCCTCTATGACCGCCCGCCGGTCATGCCGTTACTTCTTCTTGCGGCCCCAAGCGGCCTCTAGCTCGGCGGCGGCCCGTTCCGAAGCGGACTGGCGACGGCTGGGGGGCCTTAAAGGCGGTGACTCGACGGTCGGGCGGTCATCCCGGCTCGATCCTTCGATGAATTGCTTGACCCACACCTGAGTCGTGTAACGCCTTCCGCCGATCTTGACCGTCCGCAGCCGCAAACCGCCACGGAGTCCCGGCCCGCACCAGCGGTGAACGGTCACAAGGGAGACCCGTTTGCCGTCCCTGCCGGGGATGACCCTTGTCACCTCGTTCAGAGTAATGTACTCAGGGTGAGAAGCAGGCTCGTCCCCGAAGGGCAGCCGATTTTGACCATCCGAGTTGGAAATCGAGCATGGACGTGCGGTCTCTTTTTGTCGGCGCATGGGCATACCTTCATCGCATTGCGATGGTGGGAAGGTATGCCGACGCTCTGCCTTTCGAGCTAAGCACCAGTCCCCGGAGGGGCGGTGAGACGGGATTCGAACCCGCAACCTTCGGCACATGATGTCCGCCGTGAGGACACCACCCACTCGGATGGTGTCCCCACGACTTCATGATCATTTTAGACCTGGGCTTCGAGCGTGTAAAACGGATCTGATGTGGAGGGCGTAGTCAGAGCAACTCAACCCCATCGAAGAGACCTCTTTCTAAAGCACGGCCTACCCGAATCAGAGAGGCACCGGTGACGGACCCGACCTTTAACTCCAGACCAATTCGAGGGCATTATGCCGAAACTGACGATGATCATCGGCCTGCCGGGTTCTGGCAAGTCCCGCTACACGAACGACCACGCCAAGGGCCTCATCAGAGGCTTCAGCGACGTCATGTCCCCCTCCGGGGCACAGCCGAGCAAGGTTGACGACCTGATTCTCGCCCTGCGGAGCGGCCTCGACGCCATCGGCGACGACGTTTCATGGTGCGAGGAGGAGAGACGCAACGAATTCGTTAAGCGGGTCGAAGTTGAGGTGCCGGGTGTCGGGATCGAGTTCGTGTATTTCGCAGCCAGTCCCGAGAAGTGCGGGGTGAACCTGATAATGGACTTTCTGAAGGCCGTAAAACCGAGGCTGGACCTTCAGATCCGTGCCGACGAACTCCGGCGGCTTGGAGGGGCCTACGATGTGCCCCCAGGCGTCAAACCAGAGCCGATCTGGAACGACCCCGGTTTCCTGCACCGACTCCTCGATTAACATAGTCGATCATCCCGGCAGAAACCAAGGATTACAGATCCACGGTCCCAATGCGGGACGAGGAATTTGCCAAGGCCCGAGAGCAGTCGGGGTATCCCTGGATCATTGCGGGCGACTGTCTGTCACCGGGACGAAAGTCGAGACCGACGATGTTAAAACTTCCGAAGATGACGCCTCACACGGCGGCGAAGCACCTCCTCCTTCGGCTCTATCTCGAACGCTGGTTCCCGATCCTGGGCAAAAGCGAGAAATCGATCAACTACATCGACGGGTTCGCCGGCCCAGGCGAGTATCGAGGCGGTGAAATCGGCTCGCCCCAGGTCGCCATCGAGGCGGCCAGGGCTCACGTCGAGAAGAGAACCCTCGACCAGAAAATCCAGATCCACTTCTCCTTCGTCGAGGCGGACTCGGAGTCGGCCGAGAACCTCAAGCCAAGTCTCTCGGCCCTCCGGCATCCGCCGTCCTTCCAGGTTGAAGTCACAGCCGGCCAGTTCGCCGAGACGGTCGGGACGGAATTGGATGGACTCGAAAGGGGCGGGCTCGTCCCCGCCACAGGTCTTCGCCTTCGTCGATCCCTTCGAATTCAGCGGCATCCCGCTCGAACTGATGGCCCGCATCCTCCGCTATCCGAGGTGCGAGGTCTTCGTCAACATCATGGTCGAGTTCACCAATCGCTTCCTCGAACACCCGAACGATCAAATTGTCGCTCACTTCCCCCGGACCTTCGGCACCGACGATGTGCTGGAGATCCCACGACAGATGGGCGACCGGGAGGCGGCGATCCTGTCCCTGTACTGGACCCAACTGGCCAAGCTGGCGAAGTACGTCGGGCGGATCGACACGCACGGCATTCGGCCTCGGCCTTGAGCCGCAACCGAAGCGACTTGAGATCCTCGTCCGTGAGGGCCTGGATCTGACCGTCAGTGATGGTGAGGGTCTTGGGCTTGTTGGTCTTGGGCTTGGCGGCCATCGGTGATTCTCCTTGGTCAGGGGGTCGTGTCGTGTAGGAGGGCGGTAGAGGTAACGTCTCTCCCGCCCTCCGTGTCCTGTGGTCGTTGTCAGTCGAGGTCGATGTAGGGCCTGGCCGCCTGGTCCAGCGATCTGAGCCGACTCTGCACCTCGGCGATCACCTTGGGCTCCAGGTGGCCACCTTCGAGGATCTTGCTCAAGTGCAGGGCGGCCTCCCGCACGATCTCACGATGGGCCTTGAGGGAGCCATACTCGTTGCCCTCTGTCCGCCTGCCCTCGTCCTCCAGGGCCGACAGGCTGACTCGGATCTGGCCGAGTGCCACCCCCGTAGGCCCAGAGGGCGTGATCAGCGTCCCTGCTGACCTCCCGCACGAATTCGCAGACCCGCTTGAGCCGCTCCTGGTGCTTGACGGTCCTTGGTCCTGGTCATGCTTCTCTCCAGTGTTCTTGAAGTCGGCCAAGTCGGCTGGAGAGGGAATATCCTCCAGCCGACTCGGAATCAACTTGCCTAGAAGTGATCGTGCAGGTGCCGACGCAAGGCCGCTTCACCCGCCTCCCTCATGGCCTCGGTGATCTCGGTCCTGGCCGCCTCCAGGACCTCGGCGGCGGCCTCCGGTGTCAGATCGAACTCCAACTCGTCGGCGATGTACTGCACATCGCCGGGTGACACGGACCACACCACGCAATCGTAGTATGCGGGGATGCCGTTCTCATCATACTTGGGTTGGTACTTCTCGTACTTCAAGGCCCGTTCTCCTGGTCATGGGTCGTGGGTGGATAAGCCTATCGGTTAGCGCCCTTCCTGGGCGTTGAGCTTGGCGAGGCCCGAAGCGAATGTCTCGATCTATGCACGGAATCGCTTCAGCCGGATCTTGGCGTTGAAGCCAAGGTCGCCGCCTGACGCCTGGATGCCGGCAACCCTGGCTTCCAGCGTCGTAATCGAGGCGGTGAGGATCTGCTTGGCGGCATCGGCACGCTGACCGGCGGCGAGGGGGAGCAGGGACAGGCCCCTGGTGCCCTCGCCCCAGACCTAAATCTCCTTCGACACGATAAACCCTCCGCTGCAGCACGACCGTTGATGTCAAAGGAGAATGTGATACAAACCACGCAAGATAGCTTGTAGTCCGTGTTCAAGACCTAAGCATTCAGTTCGGGTTATGGGTGGGTGGACTCGAAATGGTCGGCAGCGGATTCCTTGGCAGTCCTGAACGAGCCGGAGATTGTCCAGCTTTCCAAGCAACGGCAGCATTTCAATTGCTTGAGGCCGTCCTCGCCTGGCGTGATTTCGACCTCCATCACGGGATGCCTGTAGCCACCACCGAACCGCCTCCAGCCGGTCAACAGGTGCCTGCGGCTGGCGTTCTTCAGCCGCAACGCCTCTTGCTGCTCAACGCCTGCTTTGTACCTCTCGAACTGCTCATTCCAGGTCGCTTGCTTGCCCTTTTTCGACATGTGATCGCTCCGATAAAAAATTCACTTGCAGTGGCCGTCATTAAGTAACCTTAGCCACATCACGACCTTAGTCCCCTGGGAACGGCAGTCCTTGACTGGCCAATGATCACTTAACGAGCGTCACTGGGGGCTGTTGCCCGTGGGTCGGGCCTCCTCCGGTCCAGTAGGGCTCGATCCAGTCCAGACTGTGGAGCGAGTGTCGGGGGCCGTAAGCCACACGCACGGAGACCCCGGCCCGAGCTTCGGGCCGGGGCTCCAACGCTGTGGCTCAGCGATTGCGACCGGCTGCCGAGGCCCTGGCGGCGGCTAAGATGCTCGCCTTGACCGCATCGTTGATCTCGTTGATCGGTGACTGCCCCCGTCGCTTGATCCACCAGTCGGCCGACGTCCGGGACAGCCAACGGTCCCTGACCTCGGCGATCCCGGCGACGGCCGCCGAGTTCATCTCGGCGCTCCCTTCGGACGAGGCGTCGGGGAATGTGTTGGCAATCATCTCCGCATGACGGTCGGCGGCCCCGTCGAATTCGGGGAGGATCTTCGCCCTGATCGCCTCGGCCTCGTGGATCTGCTCGGGCGTACCTCCGGTGATCAGCGGCAGGGCTTGAAATCCGGCCGGCTCGCCTGAACTCCCCAACGGCGGCTTCCCGACAGTGAAATTCAGCGGCGGTTCGTCATTCATGCTCAAAGCTCCTTGGTGTCAGGGGACCCGACGTGGGTCCTTGGCGGTGCCCCCAGCCGTCCTTGACGGGACGCACCTTCGACGGGGACGACCCGCATCGTGCGGATCGTCTTCTTGGTCATCCGGCGGCAGGCGATCGGCCCCCGCCGAATACGTTTGGTCGGCCCGCATTCGAGCCGGCTCCGGGAGACGGAAAGCCGTATGCGACTACCCGGTCCTCACTCGAACGAGGCCCTGATCGGCTCGAAGGCCGAGATCATCTGTCGGCGCACCTTCTGGGTCGGTCTCGGTCGGTCGCTCCCGCCGGGCATCTCGTCATAAGTCTGTCCGTCCAGTTGACGCCCGGTCTTCGACTTGCGGTCGCCGCCCCATTGCTTGAAGAAGAAGGGGACCGAAGCGGCCTCGCACTGATCCTTGATCGAGCAAACCCAAGCTGAGTCCATCGGGCGGGCACCGTGCCCGCTTTCCCCGCCCACGATCACCCAGCCGATTCCACGTAAATCGATCGTGCCGATGTCTTCGAGGAGAGGCTCGACCGACAAGAACCTCATGGTCGCCGGTGCCGCTCGCAGGTGGTCGATCCGGGGAAGGCCATATTTCCGGTCCTCCACGCTGACGCCCCACCAGATGTGCGACTCCTCGGCGGCCTCACGCAGTTTGGACTGGAGCAGATCCCGCATCCGCTCCGAGCGCTTGGTGAGGATCTGGAACGTGTGCCAGTTCGCCGTCCTCATGACCCCGACGACCGCCTCGATGTAATCGTCGGGTACGTCTTCTTGGAACAAGTCGCTCATTGAGTTGACGAAGATCATCTTCGGCTTCGTCCAACGGAGGGGCTCGGCGAGTTTCTCGGGCACGAGTCGCAGGTCGAAGCCCTGTTCGTAGGGGTGGTCTGGGACGCCCCGGAACCGCTCGGCGAAGGTCTCGGCGTAGCAGTGCTTGCAGCCGGGGCTGATCTTCGTGCAACCCCGGACGGGGTTCCAGGTGGCGTCGGTCCATTCGATGGTCGAGATTTCGCTCATGGCAGTTCCTCCGTCTATGGCTGAACCTTCAAGAAGTCCATTCTCAAGAGCGTTCGGGTGAACGCCCATGTGAGAACTTGGTCATCGACTCCAAAATTCTATCGCCACTCGGTCCAAGTGCAAAACGAATAGCTAGCTTTTCAGTGGCGTGAGAGGTATTCTATCTCAAAGAGAAACTCGGGCCAGGAGACATGACTCATGGATCAGCTTAGAGGCCATTTGACGGAGTGGCTGCGAGAACGAATCAAGGCTACCGGACTTTCCCATGCGCAGTTGGCGAAGCGATCGGGAGTCGCTCAAGCCCAGATTTCCAAGTTCATGAATGCCGGTACGACCTTGAACCTCTCTACGGTGGATAAGCTCCTGCCGCACGTCGATGCGGAGTTCAACGAGCGGGTTGACAAGATCCGATTCGAGCAGACTCTATTCATGGGAAGCCAGAAAGACTTCGGACGGATGATGGTGACAATCAAGCGAGAGTACGGTGAGTGGCAGCGAGTGATCGAAGGGATCAAGCAGATGCTCGCCGTCGCCGAGAGGATTCAAGGCACGATGACCCCGATTTGGGAGGACGAGTTCTGGGAGGACATGGGCAACCGCATCGATGTCCCGGACCCGGATACGCCCGCCGATCGGCTGGACGACCTCTTCCATGCGATGAGGCCGAGAGATCGGCAACGTCCGGCAGACGGAGATTGAGCGATCGTTTACGGCGATCGTTGATGCCGCTAACAGAATTGCCCGCCGAGCATATTGTAGGTGCGCCGAGTCTCTCGTGAACGGGTCTTGAGGGTCCTTGGATGTGATGGCAGTCGATCTCTCCAAACTCGACATCTTTTAGATTCGGGAGTCACAATCCCCCGGGGAAAGCTTACGAAAAAATGGTGGTTTCTACGGATACGACCGAGCAGTCACGGGTCTACCTCCCGTCACGGCGTCTTCGATGACAGCATGATTTGGCAGCTTGGCGATTCGCAACTACCGCCAAGCTGCCAATTACTCCCGCCCTAGTGCCCGCCGGATGTGCCGGTACATCGACCACGGCGAGTCGCCCGTGAGCTTCCTCCACTCCGCATCCCTCGTCGCCTTATCGTCGGGGAACTCCTCATAAAGGCGGGCGGCGATCTCCTGCTTCACCCTCGTCTTCTCGGCCCTGCCGACCGGCTCCTCCATCTCCTCCACGGTGATCCGCCGCATCCCCGAGCGGATCAGGTCACGCCAGTCGCTCTCGGCGTGGCCGTGCCGCCACATCCTTCGGTCCTGCCACCCCCGGATCATGTACCTAAGGTCGAGCCGGTACTCGCTCCGATAGCTCTCCTCGATGACGAAGCCCACCACCTCCAGGCATTCTTCGGGGCTCAGGTCGAAGTATCCCTTCTCGGCCTCGGCGATCATGAAGGCCCGCACCATCTCGTCGGTCGGCTCGAAGTCCAGGGGCGGCACTCGGGACGAAAGGGCGGTGGCCAGCGGGTCACGCTTCAGCGGCAGGTTGCTGATGGCGATGATGCCGCCGTTGTACATGAACTCCTTCTTCGTCCCCTTGATGCTGTAGGTCACGGGCCGGGGCTCGCCGGGGCGGCCCCCCAGGGCGGCGAGCAAAACCTGGAGAGCCCGCTTGTACGTGAAGAGGTTGGAGATGTCGTCCAGGATGAGCGTGCTCTCCGGGTTGGCCTCAAGCTCCTCCCAGAGGCCGTTGGCGCTCATGGACGAGTTGCGGTAGATCCGGGGAAGCCTCTCGGCGTCGATCGCTTCCAGGACCGTGTGGGTCTTGCCCGTGCCCGGTCGCCCGCAGACGTACGCCCCCGTCTGGTAGCGGCGGGCGACGGAGAGCGTCCTGGTACGTAGCAACGTACGCCACTTCTCGAAGCCTTCGAGGGCGTCATGGTCTGCGAAAAGGGTGGAAGCCGGCATCGTTCAGTTCCTCTGTGGTGTATCGTTGGAGGGAGGCCGGCATTCTAGTCCTGGATATCCGGTTGTAAATCGGTTTTCCAAAGCTCTCGTGCGGCCCGTCCTCGTGGAGCTTCCCCGTTGGGCTCACGACCGCACGAGTCCGTCGCCCGGCCGGTTGATTTACAAGCCGAGTGACGGGGCTAAGATTTCCGCTAGCGGTCCCGTGCTGGTCGCCCTTCCGAACCGAGCAACCGGGGAATCGACCCCAGCCAGGTGACGCAGGAATGGCCTACTTGCGGATTCATCACGGCCGGCGACCAACGACCATCCCTTGAAGACGACATCAGCCCCGATAGCTTCTTCTCAGCGAGCACTCCCGCCGGCCTCACCCGATCTTTGCAGCGTCCTCGAAGGCGACATCCTCCGTCGGGACGTCATGGTGCCGATCCTCGTCGCCCACGACGGCGAGGTGATCGACGGCCGAGTCCGGCTCGCCATCGCCCAGAAGCACGGCCTCGCTTGCCCGAAGATCGTCGGCGGTCGCTTGACTGAGGATGACCGGGCCGACCTGCGGCTCGCCGTCAACCTGTACCGCCGGCATCTGACCCAGGCCCAGGTAAGTGAACTGATCGCCTGGGAGTTGAAACAGAGACCCGAGGAGTCAGACCGCCGTATGGCGGCAAAGACGGCGGTCAATCACCGAACCGTCGTAGCCATCCGGCGGAAGCTGGAGGCTACCAGAGAAATTCTGCGGTTCGAGAAGAGGACATCTGCCAACGGCAAGCAGTATCCCGCCACCCTGAAGCCGAACGTCAGCACCGACAACGAGGTCCAGGCCAAGGCGGCGTCGAGGCTACTGGGTGTACTCGGAGAAAACGCACCTGTCGGACGGCTCTGCATGAGAGCGATAAAAAGCCTGGTGCAACAGAAGCGTCTCGAAACCGAGGCAGAAGAAGAAAACGACACCGATCTCCCCACGAGCATCACGATCAAGCGGGCCGTCGTCACGGAGTTCGATTCGTCGCCCAACGATGGATAAGTTACGGCCGTGAGGTCGTCGGCGTCGGTGCCGACCCGCTGGTCGTGAAATTGGCCCGCCGTCATGTCGCCGAGGGGATCAAGTCGGCCCGACTAACATCGTAACTCGTAATCGAATGGATTTCGCCAAATCTGAGTTAACGCTTCGATTATTCATAACGTGAATTCAGCCCCATCCAATTTCCTTCATTCGCAATTTCAAACCTCAAATTCGGGTATCCGCTTTCGGTGGGTCCGTTATGCGCCCTCGCACCCGCTGAGCCGACGCCGACCGGCGACAAGTACGACACCGTGAGGAGACGAGCGAGATGAAAACCACGCCGCCACCGACAAAATACCTCGTCAACGATGCACACCACACGAGCCTCAGGGGGTCAAGGTCGGCCTGACCGACGGAGACGACACCCGCCTGGCCAGCGACGACAGCGGCCCAGCGTAGTACCACTTCGCCGCTTGTCAGGCAACGGTTCGCACGTTAGAGGACGACTTCCTCTCTCGTCCTCCGTGGTAGGCGTCGGAGCCCTCTTCAACCTGCTGGTCACAAGGGGCAGGCTCCCCAATCAAGTGCATGAAATTCGCTTGCCATTAGCATTTCCCATCTCTATAGAATTAACGCTTTCCCGGCTCATACACGGAGGGGACTGCATGAACTTACAAAGAGGGTGAGGGACCACGACGCAAAACGCAACCATTCAACCTTGCTTAATTGACAACGCCCCGGACGTAACTTAATCAATTGGTGAGGACAAAATTCACCAGGAAAAATCGTAAGAAAGCGGTTGGGTTTCGACCAGACAGAGACCGCAAAGCGTTGCGGAGAGTAACCGCTCAGATCTAAATAGACGGCGTGCTAAGTCTGATCCCACGGTGCAAGATTAGGGTCGGTCAGCGGCTCTTCGGCAGCCGCCAACAGGATCGGATAGTAAGACGATTTTAAGAGAGGAAGCCGGATGCAATATTTATTGAAATCCGACATCCCATTACGTGCAAAACAACATTTAAAGCAAATTGCTAGAAAAGGGAGAGCAAGTGATGCAGACGGTAATCCAAGAAATACTGCTGCCGGACGGGCAATGGGTGCTAGTCGAGACCTTGGGCATATACCGGAGCAAAAAGGCGGCAAAAATGGCAAGGAAGGCGATTGCATCCGTGAGAGAATGGCTCGAAGTGGAATGCAAACGCCTGGAGATCCCGTGTGAGATGGCTCTCCAAACCATGACCGCTGGGCAACGGCTCAAGCTGTTGATGCAAACGATGAATCGCCTCGACAAACACCCTGCGAAGGTCCCAAGAAACCAAATCAACCCGAGGCGACAGGGCCTCGCCTCGGGGCAAACGGAATGGCCCTTTAGCAAAGAGATATGACAAAATGAGGATGAAGAAGAAAACGAAGTGGAGCATTATTGCCGGCGACTACGTCCGTTCGGACGGCAGAGCAAAGGTACTCCGCAACCTGTATCCGGGACTCAACACAATGCTGGATTACCACTACCTCGACAATAGTGGGGACTGGCGGGTTGAGGATCAATTCCTATCGGCTTACCTCCACGGCTCGAAAAAATCCGAGCGTGAAGTGCTTGGCCAGATCGTCGATTATGAGCCCGACGTCATTCGGCGGATCGCAGACCGATTGCAGAACACGGTCTGAGACGAGAGACCAACCCTACACGAGGAACTTCCTCGGAACCGCCGGTCTGCCGAGGGCCTGGCCGGCGGTTTTCACCTCATCCACACGAACTTCAATAAAGCAGGCTTGTAATGAGTAAGATGCAAAGATTATCAGAGATTATGAATGCCACGGAAATTTGGCACCGCAAGGGCTGGTTCCTTCTAACAGCCGACGAGACCTCCTGGAAGCCAGTCGGCGGGCCTTACAGGTTCAGGCATGATGCGAGGCCGCCAAGAGGGATGCAAACAAGGAGTGGAGCATGCTGTGGCACGCCGAGTGTCAGTCGATATACCCCACTAAGGCTTGCTGATGTCCAGCAAATTCAATCAGGTTGCCGGCGAGTCAGAGGACTTTCGCATCGAGTGGGGGTCGGACTCGCTCCGGCCCGGCCATTTCATGCTCTACCGCTGTGGTCACGGAGACGAGTACGTAGGCACCTTCATGACGCTCTCGGCGGCCATGAGGGAGTCGAGGAGGTGGCATGGGAGGACGCTCGCCTGGAGGAAGTTCGTCGGCTCGTCATTGTCAGGCCAGCGAGAAATCTTTCGTTGTTGACTGAACGACCACCGCCTGGAAGGCGTTGGGTTCGGCAGGCGGCTGAAAGCCCGACTGATATGGGTTCAAGAAATCGAAGCCTTCTGCCCTCGACGCCTTGCGCTATGGCCCGAGGACGACGGCTGGCCTGGATGACTAGCCGGAACAATACCTACTGGAAGTTTTCGCCTGGAAGGCGAGGGGTTTTAGATACAAAGTGAGACATTAACTATTTCGTGTTCACTTTTGTCAAACTGCCGCAGGCATACTATGTTTATAATGTAGGAGTAATAAGCCGCTCATGACAAACAAGGAGGCCAAGTGAGGAATAGGATTGAGTCGGCACGCACGAGGTCGCCAAGGTGTTGGCGAAGGGCAGAAATCGAGATTTTACCGATAGGCATGAGCCAACTTTATTGGCTCTAAATAACCAGAGGAATAGTCCAGTGAGCAAACTTTCATGGCAAAAGCAATCCCACCCAACGGCGAAACATTACGAGTCAACGTACGGGTACTTCTCCATTTGGAAAGGTAGGCACGAATCCTTATACCGACTTCAGGGCCTTGGACTCGACTGTCATCGGTACAGGATGCTGGCCGAGGCCAAGGAGGCAGCCGAGGAGGTGATGAATCAACTGGCTGAAGAGATGCGGTCTAACCCGGAACTGGTGGCCATAGAGACCATGCGTCTCTGCGAAATCGCCAAACACGTCAAATCGATTAATGTTTCGAAAATTAAACCATCAGATTTTATCTACGCCGGTCGGTCGAGTGGCAGCCCGGCGGCCTCCCTAGAGCCCTCGGCAAGAAGGCTTTTCGAAGGACAGCCGACAGAACCCAAGCGACCCTAGAAGGGGCGTAAACAGATCAACTTAAGCGGGTGGGGGAGCGGGCGAAGTACCGCCGGGAGAACTACCCGCTCTACGACTCCGATGAGTGCGTGGCCTCGTACCTCGCTGGCTACTCTACCGAGTCTCCCCGAGACTCGTGCCCCGGCACTGGGACGTTCCCTGGGAGGATTATGACGAGGATCTCGAAGAGGTCATCGAGTGGCCGGGGTCATGGGTGGTGCCGTACACCGAGCATGACTACACCCGCCTCCAGGAATGGCCTGACTCGACGTCCGGTCCGACCAGGCGTGCGAGCGAGTGGATAACGAATAACAAGAAAGACAAGGTGGCAGCGTGAAGACAAAGAGATCAGTCAAGTGGATCAGCGGCGGGGACGGCGACTATGACTCGACGTGCGGGAGGTATGCGATTAGCCGGAGATGCTATTCCGACGGCCGATGCTTCGGCTGGAGGGTCGATCTCCTAGGCAAGGGCGAGGACTACGAACCGGATGCCTACATCGGCAGCTACTTCAGCGAGTGCAAGGAGTGGGTCGAGGCACACGTAAAGGCAGCGGAGAAGGCCGAGGTGTTGCAATGATAATGAGGATCAAGCCCTCGATGCGGAGGGCCAAGGGACCTATGCCTCTCGGCTGAGATCGAGGCGAGCCATCATGAGGTCCTCGATGATGGCCAAGCCGCCGTTGCCCAGTTGGTCGAGGACGCTATGAACCAGGCATTCCCGAAATGACATTCCCTCAAACGAAGTCGGCCAGCGGGGCTCAATCCGCTGGCCGTCTCACTAATTAATCTCAGGAACCACTTTGACTACTCTATCCATAGCACGCACTCGCAAGAAGCCGAAGGCCGATCATCCAGATTCTTGGATCTACTCTCCCGAGGACTTCGACCCGTCCGCCTATCCCGGAGCGATCAAGAAGCACCCCATGGCCGCCAGGTGGCTGCTCAACGCCATCTACTTCCGCAGGGTGTCCAGGAACTTCGCCCGGAGCGAGTACGTGAACTTGCACAGCGGCCTGCTCGGCACGATCATGGGCGACATGGCCATCGTCCGGCCCGTCCGGGAAGCGCTCGTTGCCCACGGCCTGGTCGAGACCGACAACCATTACATCCAAGGGCAGAAGTCCATCGGCTACCGCCTCGGCCCCGCACTCGAAGGCACCAGATGGCACCGGCACTTTTGCGCCGACAAGAGGATGATCAAGCGGTTCGAGAAGTACAAGGAGGCCGTCAACACCCCGGCCGGATTCAAGTTGCCCGTCCATCACCATCTGTCCGACTGGTGCCGCAGGATCGAGATCGACCAAGCCCTGGCAGACGAGGCCATCGAACGGATGCGATTGGCCGAAGTCTCGTTCCCAAAGGGCAAGCAACCCAAGTCCGAGGTTGCCCTCCATCAACTCGACGCCATCCGCCAAGGGCTCTTGCATCACACCGTCTGCCGGTATGATCGGTTCCACAGTAATTTTAGCTCCGTCTGCCGGGAGATCCGTGGTTGTCTCAAGTACCGTGGCGTCCCGCTCCAAGAAATTGATATCGTTAACTCGCAACCGTTCTTCCTGTCTGTCCTACTCCTTGAAGTTCACCTCAACTCCTACAACTGCCAGTCGATTGTCAATATTGATAAGAAGATGGTGAATGATCACGATCTTATTGTATCTTATATGACCAAAGAAGCGGAGGAAGAGGAGAAGAGAGAGAGAGCAACACCATATCTCTTTGGTTTGAGTACCCCAGTAACATCCCTACCCCCAATCCAAGACAATCAGCTTGAGTGGTATGAGACCTTTCTCCCGAAGGACATGAGACAATTGATGGACGACGTAGCAGGTGGCAAGTTCTACGAGAGGTTCATGAGTGAGACCGGCCTGGCTCGTGAGGGGGTTAAAGTCAAGGTCTTCCAGGTCGTCTACGGCCAGACGAGGCTCATGACCAACACCGAGGTAGGGCACGCCTTCCGAAAGCTCTTCCCAACGGCATTCACGATCCTGGAGAAGCTCAAGACTTCCAAGGGACATGCCTGGGTTGGCCAGGAGATGCAAAGGCGTGAGGCCAGGATCGTCATAGGGACCGTCTGCGAGAGGCTGAGGGCCGATCACCCTGATATCCCGGTGATCACGATTCACGACAGCCTCATGAGCACCGAGGAGCACTTGCCGACGATCCTGGCCCTGCTACATGAGGTGTTTCTCCGATACCCGAGACAACCGAGGTACAGGATCAAGTGCCGCTGACACCAGGAGGCCGAGGAAGGCGGCCAGCGTGCCCCAGGACGGCCCAAGAGACCCAGGACCGCCGATCCTGCCATCGACCGCCAGTTTAGCCAGGAAGATCCCCCAGGAAGGCCCCGAGCCTACGCAGGGCGACGAAGAGCACGCCCTGGCAGAAGCGGAGGGTTTGTCGTGAGTGTATGAGGTTGGCCAATAGTCCGCCATCGCCATAACGCCCAAGGAAGGCATGATCCGGGGTGTGGCAATCGTCAGCGGCTTCAACCCATGTGACGGCGACGATACCCGCCAATCCGCCGGATGTAGGCGTCGGCTTCCAGGAAGCCCTCTTCCCGCACCAGGGGCGGCGGGGTCGAGAAGTAATCCGGGTCGATCCCAAGCTCGTCCTTGAGGGCCTCGGCCCGTCTGGGGTCCAGGTCGCCAAAGACGCTTTCTTCGAGGCAGTCCATGTCCCAGAAGAGGCTCGTGGGGATCATCTCCAGGCGGTCGCCCCAGAGATCCAGGTCTCAGGAGCAATACGAGGACTGCTTCACGGGCTGCCCGTAGGCGGCTCTGTCCGGTAGATTGGGCAGTCCTCCTCACTCAAGACTTGAGAACTGCGATTATGTCCGACAACTGGCTATCCATCCTCGAATCCGGCCGCTACGAGGCGCTTCTCAGAGACCTGACAATCAGCAGGCCCGATGGGGACAGCCACGGGGGTGTCGGACGACTGACCTGGGGTGAGGACGAAGGCATCACCTTCGTGGCAGAGACGGAGCACGACGGCGACCTCTTCAGCCCGTTAGCGTCCCCCTTCCAGCCGGGGCAACCCGTCCCCGCAAAGGAGCAGTACCGGCTCACCGCAACCGTTGAGAACCGCTGGCACCTCGAATCGTCCGAGTTCATTGCGTCACCGAGCATCGACCTTTGCGGGGGACACTCGACCTGGACGCATAAGTGCCGAGGGCTTACTTTGTCGAGGCCGTTGAAACATGACGTCGAACCCTCCCTGGTCGCCTTGGTCAAGCCGTTAAAGCAATTCGTCTATCCAAAACTCTCGGAGATCCGTGACGACAACCCCTATTTCGGTCTCCCCCAAAAATTGCTGGACTGGTTCGAACACGAAGCGTCGTTCGGCCGGGTCGTGGTCAGGCGGTCGGGAGCCGACTCAGCCCTCGTGTTGATCAAGGGCGATCTCGGCCAGGACCAGTTCGAGAAGGTTTTGATGTCCGTGTGGCTTGCACTCAGCTTCGTCGAAGGTAGAAGGCTCCAACTAGTCGGTTACGAGGCGTTGGCCGGCGACGAGCAGCGGAGGCGGATCTACCCGAAGCTATCGACGACGGAGAGGACGTTCGTCCCGCCGCTGATGCCGATGTACCTCGGGGCGAGGGAAGCGTTCGGCCCGCTCCTCGGGAAGGCCATCGACTTTTTCCACACCGAGAAGGGGAAGGTGGTCTCGGATCAGCTTCGAATGTGCTGGGCGATGTCGGACAGCTACGCCTCTCAGAGGGCCTTTGCGGCGTGTGCGGCTGTCGAGGCGCTGATTCAGGGAGTGAACCAGGGTTCGACGGAACTCAGCACAAAGGAGATACACGCTCAGGCGGTTATCCGTCGTTACCTCAAAGACCCGAAGAGGAAGCTGGACGAGAGCTTCGTCAACCGGATCGACTCGTTCTTCGCTGCGATGAAAAGGTCAACCCCCAAGGACATTCTCCGAAGATGGTCCGAGAGCGGATTTCTCGGGATTGAGAAAGCCGACTGGAAGGCTTGGTCTGACCTCCGAAACCCGGTATCGCACGGCGGCCTTTACTTCCAGGTTCCCGAGCAGCAGTCCCCGGAGTTACGCCGACGGCTGAAATACCTGACTCGGGTCGAGAACATGGTCAACAAACTGGTCCTGCTGGCCATGGGCTACGAGGGCCACTACTTCGACTACGCCAATTACCAGCCTTCAACCTTTCCGCCCGGCAAGAGTCAAGGGGTGCGCTCAGACGGTGCCTGAGGGCCGCTGCGGCGTACCATGCCAATGATCCGTTTTCCGTCTCGGGGCGACACTCAAGAGGCCGGTTGTAACCGCTCAATCATCATCATCCCATCCTTGGCCAGGGAGGGGTCTCCATCGTCAGCGATCCTCAGGATCAGCCTCGTTGTCTCCGAGCCGATGAACGATACCGGGATGTCCACCTCGCCGGCATCCTGGCGACGTTTCAACCCGTCCAAGTCGTTCCCGAGCCGCATGTCGCTCAGACGGTGAACGACCAGCCCGATGTCGAGTTCAAGGCCCAGGAAGGGGAAGGTCGCCTTCTCGTCGTGCCGCAGGTTGTAGGTGCCGCCTTGGTCGGCGATGAAGCGAAAGAAGTTGTCGGCCGTTTCCCCGGCGACGACGGCGTTGACCCTGCCGCCGGCCCAGGGCCTCACAATCTCTTTGCCGTTCAGAAGGCCATAGAGAGCCTCGACCTCGTTCGTGGACGACTCGTCCAGTCTGGGGAGAACGGGGTTGACCTTGAGCCGGCCGGCGACACACCTGGCCTGGCTTACGACTTCAACGAAGGCCGAGACACCGCCGGCCTCGATCCCTTCCCAGACGATGTAGCCGCCCGACAACCTTTCGCCCTCGTAGTGGAACTCGAACCGTAGACGTTCCCCTTCGCTTGAGGCGGCGAAAAGCACGGCGAACGCATCGAAATACGGCAGGTTGAGGACCGGGCGACCGTACCAGGGCGTCAGGTCGTACGACACGTTCGCCGTGCTGGGGCCGGTTTGCCCCAGACGTTGGTCGGACGATAGTTCGAGCATGCCGTTGCTGGTGCGTGCGACAAACCGGCACTCGATCATGCCGCCCTGGATGCGGCACGGGAGGGGGTCGATGCGGCCGGCGACCTCGCCCTCCTTGTTAACCCGGATCAGGCTGAGGCCCACCTCGACGTTCTGGGCGACGTGGAAGGCCCCCTTGTTCCGCATCGCCCGCTCGAAGATGTCTTGGATGAGGAGGGAGCCCTCGGCCTTGATCTCCCCCGGCTCCAGTGTGACGGGCAAGCCACGCCCGACGAGCGTGTGGTACTTGCCAGACTCGACGAACGATTTTGCGAAGGAGAGCGTTACGGGGACGTTCTCGACCGGACGCAGGTTGAAGTGCTTTCCCTGTTCCGAGGCAGTGACGGTAATCCGAAACCTCGGGTCGAGCCTCTCGAAGCTCTCCCTGTCGTACGCCAGCCCCTCCGAGATGAGGCGGCTCGCCAAGTAGCGGCGTGCCCGGATGACCGCCTCCTTGAACCGCTGCCTGTCAGCGAGCCGGTTGGCGAGTGGGACCCGGACCGTCACCTTTGGCTCCTTGGCACTCCCGTGGAGTCTGACCCGCCATTCGCCGCCGCTCAGGTGAGTGTGGGCGTACTCCTGGATGAACACCCAGAAGCCTTCCTTGCTCCCCACATCGACGACGATCAGGAAGACGGGCACGTTCGTGTTCAGGTAGTATTCCAGGTGCTCGCACTCGATCTCCTGACTGGCGAAGCCCCCTTTCCCCTTCTTGAGCTTCAGGTGCCCCTTGATCTGGACGTAGGCGGCGACGGCGGTGTGCTTACCTTTTTCCAGGATCTCGATCTGCTGGTCGATGCCGTAGTCCGGCCTGATGTCGTAGGTCGTCCATTCCATATCGTCGTAGAGGTCCTTTACGACGCCCACGGCCTTCGCATCCGTGACCTGTGTCTGGCTCTTTCGGACGCCCATCAGCACGACCCCAGGAAGCCGATGGCTCGATCGTCTCGGCAGGGAGCCGGTGCCACACCGTCTCCTCACCGTTCGCCGGGATCAAGACCGACGCCCGAGAGTGGGTCGGCATCCCGAAATCAAGGCGATCGAGGTCGTCCATTCCGAGACAACGGGGCCGGTTCCCGGTAAGGTCCATGGCCTGCGGCTTGCGCTCCGGTGTTTCCCCGGCCGCCGTGAGGCCCCGACGAGTGTAGTAAACCGATGTCCAGACTACCGGAAGGCGGTGTGGGCGGCAACCTGTTTCGAGCGGGGCATGCGTGATAAAGAACCGGGTTCAGGGCCGACCTGGCGTTGATCAACTTGCTCTCGTGTTCGGTGAGTCACGAAGCCCTGGCCACCGGCCGCCCCAACGCTTCCAGGGCGATGGCCTTCGTGTCCTCAAAAAAGTCTTCACGCTGCATCCATTGCAAGTAATCCGGCTTTGTCTGGACGATGTCGAACAGCGAGCGGCCCTTGTACTTGCCCTTGATGAAGACGACCACGCCGTCCTCGTCCTTGCCGAACATCCCACTCATGTCGAGCGCCGCAGGGTCGTTGCACTGGGCGTGCAGCCCTTCGACCGTCCTGGGCAGGTCCTCGTAACGGGCGACCTGGGCGTCGAGGATCGCCGCCGTGGCCAGGACGTCAGCAGCCGCCCCGTGAGCCCCCTCGTGCTCCCGTTCGCAATAGAATCGAAGGGCGGCGGTCAGGTCACGCCGTTCACGCTGGTGGTAAATCTTGCAGGCGTCGATGACCTTCCGCCCTGCGACAGGGAAGACGAGACCGGCCCGGTTGAACTCGGCCACCAGGAGCCGCAGGTCAAAGCCCAGGACGTTGAAGCCGGCCAGGTCGCAACCGTCGAGGTATTTTGACAACGCCGGTGCGACGGCCCGGAAGCTGGGGCAGTCGGCCACGTCGTCGTCGGTGATTTTGTGGACGGAGGTCGCCTCGGTCGGGATGGGGACGCCGGGGTTCACCCGCCGGGTCCGGTGGTCGTGACCGCCGCCGGGGAACAGCTTCAGGACGCTGACCTCGACGATGCGGTCGTTCTTGACGTCAGTCCCGGTCGTCTCCAGGTCGAGCACGGCGAGCGGCCGGTCGAGCGTGATGTTCTTCAGCAAGGGTTCCTCCGGCTCTCGGCTCGGGGTGTGCCGTCTGGGTTCGTCTCTGCGTCAACCCCTTCCCATCTATATCGGAACTTGTTGCCGACGGCTTGAGTCGGAGCCCAATCCCGGTGTCTCTCGGAGCGAAAATCGACCAGCGGGCAATGGAAGCCGCCCTCGGCCACCAAACTCATCTGACGACCAGCCTGGTGATTGCGAAGCCGATGGCTATAAGAATGACCATTCCAGAGAGGTAGGCAATGAACAAGGCGGCGTAATCGCTGGCCCTGATAGCCATCCCCCGGCGGGACCGCCTGCGGAGCCGGAACAGCACGACCCAGACCGGCGAAAAGCTCACGAGGAAGAGGGCCGTTACGACTCCGACCATGGCGAAGATCACCCGTGCGTTGCGGTCCATGGATCGGAGTTCCGGGGCGAAGAAGCCCATGAACAACGCCACCAGGGCTGTGACGATCAGCAAGTTCCTGATGCGAAAACGAACGACCATCACCATCTCCGGGACGTGGGCGGCGGATCGAAGGCGGTTCTCGGGGAGGCCAGGGAAACGGTCATCGACGATACAACCCTGAGCAGCAGGAAGACCCGAATACGGGCAAGCCGTCGATCATCCCGTTGGAAGACGGAAAAGATGACCTATTTGACGATTTTGGTCCAAGCCGCCGTGATGGGAACGAAGCCATTCTATCAGAAGAGAATGGAAGTTCCGGGCCTCCCCGGAGTCTCCGACATGCGACTGACGTCTCGTGCTTGACGTCACGGCATGCCAATTTTGTCGAACCCTGGCCCAAAGACCCTGAACCGAAAGCGTTTCGCATCGATCGGCAGGGTCGGCTGGGACCGACCTAAGAGTCGTAGAACCCTGCCAGGTGACTCAGTATCACCCCAGGGAGCCCCGAGATGCCCCGCAACTTCGCTCCGTTCAAGATCCGCATGGTCGGCCCCAGTCCCGATCATCCACGTTTTGTGATCCGGGATGCACGTCGAGTCGCAGAACTCTTCTGGACAGGGAAACGTTGGTCCCGCAAGTTGAGAGATGCCCGCCTCTACTACGACCCGGACGACGTGGCCGAGACGGTCGAGCGCCTCACCCGGCAGCACCTCCGGCGTCACCAGGCGAAGCGGCTTTTCAAGATGACCGTCATCGTCCGGGTCCACGCCGACGAGTCGGTGTCTCGGGCCGACCTTGAAAACTACCTCCGCAAGGCCCTGGTTTTGAGGATCGACAAAGAGCGATTCGGCACCGGCCCGACGCCGGACTCGTTGGTCGAGGTCGTCGTCCCGGCTATTAGCCTTGAGGAGGACCGCTGATGGACATCGGTGCCAAGATCGTCATGGGACTATTCGTCGTCTGGGCGGCGGTGATGGCCGTGGGCCTGCTAATAGCTCTCATGCCCGTCATTTTGTTTATCGTCGGCTTCGTGCTGATTCTGTCCATCCTGACGCTGATCGGCAGGCTCGTGGCTTCCTGGTTCTACTAATAGTCGGCCCGAGCCCCTCGCAGTTATTTAGTCGATTCGATCGACGGTTGAAGGTCCTCGTAGTCGTGGCGCTGTCGCACACGAGGGTATTCGGCCTGGCCTCCTCGCCCGTGGACGTTTGGGCTTGGAGTGACATCGGCACACCGAAAGGCAACGCCCGAATTCCACGGAACAGGACACACAGGACTCCTTCTTCATAACCAGACCAACCCCAGGGACAACCCCTTCAGACGACAGCTTGCCAGTGGAGTTAACAATGGTGCCCGACCTCCCACGGCCAGATTCGACCCCTCGGACCGGACGATTCGCCTCGGCAATTTGACTCCCGCCACTGGGGGCCTATTGGTCTATGGAGGTTTTCTAAATGAGGAAAAGTTACATGAAGGAATTTGTGATCGAGAACGTTGACACCACGATCGACGGGGCGGCCTTGGGGATGGCAACTTCCGGGTCGGGTCGCCGAGCCGCACTCGGGGCGGTTGATGCCTGGAGTGATTCTCACATCGGCCTTGACGAGAGCGATGCTATCGCCCTGGACAACTCCGACTCCGGCCAGCAGGTCTTCTACGCCCTCCTGTCGAGGGGCGAGGGCGAAGACGCCACCGTCCCTTGGCTCTTCGTCTGCGTGGACTGTGACTCCCGCCTAAGGATCTCGACCTGCTCCCCGATGACCCGTGCCGAACTCCGGGAGACGATCGCCGAAATATACGATGGTGCAAGGATCGTGGCAGACCCTCTCGGGATCTTCCCGCCGGGCACCGATTGCGTCCCACTCGACGGCGAGGACGACTGCGACGACGAGGACTCAGGAGACGAGTCTTGTGACAACGGCGACTTCGATCACAACGAGTATCGTTGCGATGAGGTCGAAGAGGACGATCTCGGACTCGGCCCTCTGGACGACTTGAGCCTTTGACGGTGATAGGGCCTGCGTCGTCGTCATCGACGGCAGACCCCGAACCAACCCGAACACGACGGCCAGGTACACGAAGCGGGAGGTTAAGAAGTCGTGGACCTCCGAGCTTCTGGCCTACTTGGACGTCTCGCTATTTTGTGAAACCGTCGGCCTCGGGGTGGGCGAGGACGCCCTTCCCGAGGCCGCTTCACGTACGGGGCGATCGGGCGAACCAGCGTGCCAGCGGCAACCGAGAAGACAGGCAGGACGCCCGTACGTCGGGGCCATGAGGGCATTTAGGTGCGGCACCCTGGCCGGTGAGCGATCGACGCCACCAGCCAGGAGCCGAAGATGAGCAAGACCCAAGAGATTCGAAGCAGGATCGTGTCACAGATCGTGACGGCGCTGGAGTCGGGCGAGGTTCCGCCGTGGAGGCGACCCTGGCGTGTCGGGGCAAACTCCGGCTTCCCGACCAACGTCGTCAGCCGTAAGCCCTACCGGGGGATCAACCCGATCATCCTCGACATTGCGGTACACCGGCACGGGTTTTCTTCGAAGTGGTGGGCAACGTTTAATCAGTGGAAATCGTTGGGTGGCAGCGTGAAGCGACGACCCGGCACCGTGTCAGAGGGGCAATGGGGGAGTACGGTCGTCTTTTGGTCGCCGATCTCGAAGACGGTCACGAGTGAGAACGGGACCGAGGAACAGGACAAGTTTTTCGTGATGAAGACCTTCACCGTCTTTAACCTCGATCAGGTTGAAGGTAGCCACCTCGACCACCTCCGGGCCGGATACGGAGAGACGGGCAAGGAACTCCCGGAGATTGACATTCAGGGGGCCGAGGAGGTCGTCACCAAGGCCGGTATCAGCGTCCGCTACGGCGGCTCACAGGCATATTACAGCTTGACCAACGACTCTATCCAGATGCCCCCGAAGTCAGCCTTCCCGACGGTTGCTGATTTTGCCGAGGTCTTATTTCACGAAACGGTCCACGCCACGGAGCACGAATCCCGACTCGGCTGGTCACGAAAAATCAGGGCGAACACTTACAGCCTCGGAGAACTCATTGCCGAACTGGGGGCCTGCTACCTGAGCCGTGAACTCGGCATCCCCGCAGCCGAGGAGAACATGGGAAATCATGTTGCCTACCTGGCGAACTGGTTGACGGCGATGAAGAGTGACACGTCGTTTATCTTCACGGCGGCGGCCCAAGCCTCGAAGGCGTCCGACTATATTTTGTCGTTCTCCCGTGTGCCGACCGATGAGCCCGCTGAGGCCGTAGCCGTCTGAAACCGGCCCAGGAGTCATCGAAATCCTCCAGCCGCCTGGGCGAATCTCAGGCGGCTTTTCTCGTTGACTGACGATCAAAGAGCCCGTGAACCCTGGGTTTCGTGAACGACGATTTTCGTCAACGAACCCCCTGGGAGCCAGGCCGTGATCGTCTCCGTCGTCGGAACCACCTGCTACGTCTATCGAGAGCCCGGAGACCCCGTGTTCCGGCCCAACCGGAGCAAGTCCTCGTGGTCGCCGCCGGGATGGTACGGGGCCGAGAGCCGCCTCTTGCATAACCTCAAGAAGATCCTCAACGGACGGGGGTACGGCCTGATCAAGAGGCGGGTCTGGCGGGACGGGCACATGTTCGGGTCGGAGCACACCCAGTACCTCCGCAGCCGCAACCTCAAGGCCGCCCCGAGCCTGTACGTCTACCACGGCAACGCCGCCCTGGAGGTCGCCGCCGAGTCCTTCAACGTGCTCGGGCGGGTCGAACTCGATGTGACGTACGGGGCGGGCCTTGAGGACGACCTCAATTTTGAGAGGTCGTGCCGTGAATGGGTCGCCAGGAAGGAAGCGGCCTACCCCTGCTACCAAGTTTCATGGATGGGAGAGGTTACGATCGACGGAAGCACTGCCACCCGACGCCTCTATAGGGGCTTCCGGGACCTGGACCAGGCTAGGGCCTTTTTGAAGAGCGATCCCGGAGAGTCGTGCCGCCTGATCGACTGCCGTAGCGGGGAGCCGGTCGTCACCCACTGCTTCGCCTGACGATCCAGGCGAGTCGAGAACTTTCGAGCCGCTCCAGGACCCGCTGGGGCGGTTTTCGCTTGCCTAAAATTGGCATGAGGATCTGCACCCTGGGTTGTCGAGTAGGACGACACCGACGACCAGGAGTTCGACATGCCCGAGAAACAGATCACGGCGTCTTGCGACTTCCAGGGCCACGACCTGAAGGACATCCCGGTCCTGAACCCTGGTGGTTGGTTCGGGAAGACGTGGCTCATCGAAATCGGCGGCTCGTACTCGCCGCTCTGGCTTGTCGTCGAGGCCGACAGTATCACGGACGCCATCGACGAGTTGAGCGACGACAAGACGTTCGGACCGCAGATCCACGTCCCCGAGAGCGACCTGGGCGACTACCCCGAAGAAGATCGCCACTATGACGGCTCGGGCCGGGTCATCGACCACGATCACCTCATGATCCACGGCCAAGAAGGGACGAAGCTGCCGTTTCCCGTCAAGTACCACAGCGACGGGCTCTCGGCCGAAGGGATCGACCCTCGGCAGTTTGAGGAGTGGGGCCGGGATTGCGTAAATCTTGCCGGCTAGCTCGCCATGACCTTGAGCCAGACGAGAAGGACGGCGAGAGCGACGAATAGGATGAGCATGATGACGATGGGAGTCCAAACGGCGATCCGGCACCCGATCGGCCCCTTGAGGGCCACCGGATCGGCCTTGATGCTGTCGATCAGCGAGGTGAGATGGGCCTGGTCGTATCCCACGGGCTCGCCGGACTTAATCCTCTCGCCGATCCCATCCAGGTCCGACTGGCCGAGGTAGTGGTCGGTCAACTGGACCGACTTGGCGAGGTCCACCTCATCTTCAGGAAGGAAGCCGCATGCCGGGCATGACGTCCACGCCCCATGCTTCCTGGCACCGCAGCGGATGCAAACTGCGACGGTCATGATTGCCTCGGTGGTGAGCCCCGGCAGGGAAACCGTCCGAACTATAGCTCGTTGGGTGTGACGAAGCGAGTAGGACCGTTGAGGCCGGGCACTCCCTGGAGCTTCGGGCGGCCTGAGAGGTTTCCGGTTCCTCAGGCTGCAACCCCAGAGGAGACCTCGGCGTGATAAGTCCCCGCAAGGGTCTCGTGGAGGACCGTTCGCCGCCCAGAAGGTGAGCACCCTGCATGGCGTAGCCCATCTAGCAACGCCAACGGGGATCGACGATGACCGAGACGACCGACCTGCCGGACGACGTGGTGGCCCGTGCCGCCCAAGACTTCTTCGCCGCCGAATGGGCGTCGGCTCGGGAGGAGGCGGGCTTTCGCTTCCGGCCCGGCACCAACATTACCGACGAGTGCCCGGACCAGGACACCGCCAAGTTACTCGAACTGGTCCGGCCCTACGTCGCCCGCCTGTCCATCGCCTGGGGCCGGGAGGTGGGCGAGATGTTCGAACAGATGGAGATCGCCGAGAGCAAGAGGGCCGACGCCTTGTACTACACGCTCATGGGCTGCCGTGGCCACGGGATCGGCTTGGCCGACGACTTCGGCGACAACATCTCAATCGCCGAGGACAAGTTCGGCAAGGGCATCGACCCGTCGCCCTTCGACTCCGAGTTCACCGGGTTCTACGACTTGGCGGCCGATGTCGTCAAGGACGAGGCCCTCAAGCCCGATGACGGTTCCGAGCCCGACGCCCCATTCCTGCCCGGAGACCGGGTGAGGGTCGAGGCCCGGATGCCGACCGGGGACGTTCTGAGGGGCAACGGGACGGTCGTCCGCTGGCTCCCCGAGGGCAATGACCAGAGTTACGGCGAGGGCGTCATCGTCACGATGGATGACGGGGAGGAAGTCGAGCCGTGGTCCTACCGGGGCCGGACATGTTTTGTCGAACGGGACGCCTGCGAGTTGCTGGCCGACGACAAGCGGACGTCTGTAGAGCAGGCTTGAGGCCCGTCTCGATGGCTCTCGAAGTCGGACCGGCTCAAGTGGGCCGGTCTGTTTTGTTCCCAGCACCTCATTGAGGACAAGCACCCTGTCATTCGTGGCGGTGAAACGATTCGGACAATGGCCCCGAGGCCAACACGATGACGGACGTGGTAGCTAAGAGACAACTCCAGAGAATGCTCTGGTCATTCACCCAGGGCAGCATTTTGCATTTGCTCGCCGAGGTCTTCGAGCAGCGGGCTGCAAAGGCGAGCGATGAGGGCGACGAGACGAGGGCCGAGCAGTACCGGGCGGTGGCGGCCACGCTCTTCACGGTCGGCCTGGGCATCGATGCGGCCTGTCCGAGGTAGGCGAGTCGGAAGCGGCAGACCGAGCGGATGGACGACCAAGAGAGTTGGCACCCTGCCGGGTGTGAACAACGTTCGACACCGGCGGGAGTCAAGATGACCGAAATGACTGACGTGCTCGACGGCATGATGACCCAGGCCGACCAGGGTTTCCTTTTCTCGGATCGGGCCTCCCGGTTTGATGAAGCCCGTGATTGCGATGGGTGTGGGCAGATAAAGCCCGAGGTTGACCTGTGGGCCGAGGACTCCGAGACGGGTGAGCAGGTGTGGCTCTGCCTGTCATGTGGTAGCTGGTAAGCCTTTACGCCGCCTGGATGAAGGCGGCTTCCAACGACGTGGCCGACATTCTCGCCCGCCAACCAGCGAGGTCGGCACTTTGGCGGCCCCCGACCTGCCAACCTATCAAGAGAATCCGCATCCTGGTGGACGTGAACACTGCAAGCGGAGAGGAGGGAACGATGCACGGGACCATCAGCAGTATCGAGAACCACGGCAGCATCATTGTCGTCTGGCTGGAACTTGAGGACGGACAGACCGAGCCGGTGTACATGGACCACCGGCCCTTCTCCTGGCTCCTCGAAGGCGAAGGTTGCGAGCCGGACGACCTCATTGGTCGCACTGTCTACTTTGATGGCGAGTCCGTCAACTTCTTGGACATGTTGGAGGCAGCATGACCAGCAGCAAATTCGAGCACGGCCAGGTCGTCGCCACGCCGGGCGCTATGGAGGCCCTTCGGGAAGCTGGCCAGCAACCTGGCGAGTTCCTGGACCGGCATCTCCGGGGCGACTGGGGCGACCTGGCCGACGAGGATCGCAAGCTGAATGACCTGGCCCTCGTGGACGGCAGCAGGATTTTGTCATCGTACAGCACGAAGGCCGGGACGAAGCTCTGGGTACTCACCGAGGCGTGCGGAGACGAAGGCCGACGTGCCAGTTCAGTAATTTTACTCCCAGAGGAATATTGAACCGCAAGGTTCCTGGGCAACCAGGAGCCTTCTTTCCGGCCCTTCGGAGCAATGAGTGCCGGCACCCTGCGAAGTGAGCAGACAACTCACCACACAGGAGATGCCGATGGACAACGAGACAATCACTCTGGACTGGGACGTCGAGCACGCCCGCTTCGAGAAGGAGATGTTCGGCCTGGTCCGGGCACTCGGGTTCAAGGCGCTGAAGAGGGCGAGAAGGCCCAAGGCATTCTGGAACGATATGGTCGATGACATGGTGATTTTCGCCTGGCGGGCCTGGCGGTCGCTTCGTCTGCGTGGCCTTGATCCGCAGGACATAGGGGCATACGCCATAAGTGACCGGGCCGTCCTCAGTTCCCTCCAGGGGGCTCGCTTCCAGCCGATCGGGACCATGGGCGACCGTTCGTGGGCCGACTCGGTTCATAACAAGCGAAACGGCGTGAAGGTCAGGTCCAACCGGGAGGACTGGCAACTCACGGGGTCGGTCGGGGACGGCCAGGACGAGAGCGACCTCTTGACCGACTGGACGAACTGGAAGGAGACGCTCGGGGAGGACGACCGGGGACTCGTCGAAGCTTTTGAGGCGGGCGACCTGGAGCCCGTGAAGGCGATCAAGAACGCCAAACGCCGCAAGCGGGCTCTGGCCGACGGGTTCCGGGCATTTCGATCGGGCTGACTCCAGGAGGGCGGGCCGAGGGGCTCGCCCTTTCTTCGTCGCATTCAAGCCAAAGAGTCGATGAACCCTGCATTGAAGGAGTGAGTCGTGCTCGTTCGCCACCATCACGATAACAAGGTCTACGTGATCGAGGTCCCGGAGGGCAGCCGTGTGCGTCGTTCGACTGCTGCTGGTGAGAGCGTCGTTTTCGTCCCGGTCGAGGGGGGCGGCGAGGTCCCGATCTTCGAAGTGCCGGGGGAGTTGATGGTGGTGCTGGCTCGGGAGGGACGGTACGGGCTGCGGCTGCTCGGGGTCGAGGAAATGCCGGAGCCGTGACATTCTGCGGGCAAGAGATGCAGCGCCCTGTCAAGCGAGGAGGAAAGACGACACTGTTGGCTCAACGGAGAGAGGGGCTTGATCAATGCTGCCAGAAGACCCTCGTCAAGCTCGGCTCAGAATGTTGACGCCGGACGACGAGCCTTGGCGATCGATTCATGCCGTTGGACCTCGGTTTGAGTCTCAGCACCCTGGGCGTCGAGGAATGATCAATGGACTTATTATTCGTTGTCTCGCCCAGGCTGGGATGATCCACCCCCTCCTTATATACGCTTTAGCACCGCCCGGTTTCTTGCCGCTTGTCAACCGGGATTTCACGTCACCGTGTTGCAAAACGCCCAGCCTTCGTGCCTTCGCTTCCTCCGAGAAACTTAGTTACATGTCTCCGACATTGGTATCGCAGATCCCATTACGATGACCGGGTTGGAGGATTTACCAAGCGGGTCTTCCGCAGCGGCTTACGCACCCCCCTTCTCCTTTGGCAGGCCACGTCGCAGAATTTTCTATTCCTGGGTCGATCAGTCCTGTCTGAGAAGTGGTTCCCTCCCTACCTTCGACGTCAAGAGAATGAAACAGCGGGGCGGTTTGACAACCGGCTTGCTCGGCCTAGCTTCCTTGTGTCCAACAAACACACAAGGGAAGAAACATGAACGCTACAACAACTGAATTCACCACCTGCCCAGACTGCGGCGTACCGCCGGGAAACATCCACGTCAACGACTGCGACGTCGAGCGGTGCTCCGTGTGCGGCGGCCAGCGGGCCTCTTGCGAGTGTAATGAGCACGACCCTATCGCCTCGGCGTGGAGCGGGGAGTGGCCAGAAACGCAAGTTGCCGGGCATGCGGGAGCACCAGTGTTCGGAAGGCAACCGATCACGATTCTGGCGGACGGAACAATCGCACCCGAGCGTCATACCGACGAGGAAAGAGACTTCTTCGAGTGCTGGCAACCCGTTTCCCCGGCTACCGGCAAGGACGAACAGGAGTCCGAGCGGATTGGCCGCAAGATCAGGGCCGTCCCCAAGCGGTGTTGGTTCAATGCACGGAAGGTTATCCAGAAGCTCGACGACTTCGTTGGGGCCAGTTATGTCGAGGGCTACGCTGTGTCGAAGAGAGGGTGGCCGCCACTTGAGCACGGCTGGGTCGTCAAGGACGGGCAGATCATCGACCCGACCTTACCCCATTCGGTAGGGGCCTATTTCCCTGGTCTCGAATTCATAGGCCGTGCAGGGATTGAGGAGTTTCTCAGCACGTCACAGGGCAGGAAATGCCGGAAAAGCCCGTTCATGTACGCCTTCGGCTGGGGCGGCCTGGAAAGTCCGAGCATGGCCCGTGCTTGCAAGGAATCCTACGATTATTTCCTGGCGATTCACGGCAAGGAGTAAGGTCAAACGAGGTGCAGGATTTCCGGCATCCTGACCTAACCCTTCTCTTTGGCAATCGGGACGACCTTGGCATCGATCACCCGGATGTAGTCGTCGGGGGCGAGAAGGATTTGAAGGCCCCGCATGCCCGCCGAGACCGAGATCACGTCGAACAACCGGGCCGCCTCGTCCAGGTAGACCGGGTACGCTTTCCTGCACGCCAGGGCCGTCACCCCGCCCCGGACGTAGCCGGTCAGCGGCTCGACCTCCTTGAGCGGCACCGTGTCGATCTTCTTGTCCCCGGTCGCCCTCGCCAATGCCTTGAGGTCAAGCTCGCAGTTGCCGGGGACGACCGCCAGGCAGACGCCGTGCTTGTCCCCCCTGGCGACCAGCGTCTTGAAGACCTGCTCGGGGGGCAGGCCGACCTTGCGGGCGACCGTCTCGGCGGCCAGGTCGTCGGGATCGACCTCGTACTCACGTAATTCGAACGGGACGCCCAGGCGTTCGAGGAGACGGACGGCGTTGGTCTTGGTGGTCGCCACGACGATCCCCTCAGACGATGGACTGGGCCACGCCGCCGACCGAAAAGCGGACGTAAGACCTCAACTGGACGACAACTGCCCGGAAGACGGTGGGTTTGACAGTCGGCTGAAAGTACGGCCAGAGCCGGGACACGCTTGGCAACGACTTCTTGGTGACTCGACCCATTCGGCCAAGGCTGATGGAGTTCCCGCCTGTGTCGAAGGCCCCACCATCGGCGCTGGGCCAACCCCGGCGTACTCGAAGTGGCTGCCTGGAAGGCGAGGATTAACATCGAGGCGGGCAAATATAGATAATTTATTAATTCTTAAAATTTATATTTTTAACTATCCTGAATCCGTTGATAATATCACGGCTTGAGGGTTCGGCTCCGCTGCGATCGGCCGATCGGACATTTCTGGGTGAGTTGTTGAGCGCTCCGCCTCTGAGAAGCCGGTGGCTTGCATCTAATAAGAAAGGCTGATTTAATAGATCGTCAATCTCATTATTTGAAAACTCTTTATATCTTTCATGATTCCATTCGTATATATTTCCCAATATGTCGAATAGTCCTAGGTCGTTTGGCAGCATGCTGCCGCTGGGCCATGCGTGTTCGGCGCTATTGTCCTGATACCGTGCGTAAGTCCCCAGCAGGGCGGTTGATAAGCCGTAATAGCGGCTTGTGATCGTACCAGAACGACAGGAATATTCCCATTCGGCTTCGGTGGGCAGGCGATATCCGGTGCGCCGGAGCACGTCGGCGGGTATTGCCATCCCCTGGACAAAGCTACCCCCCTCAGCAGGCAGATAACACCATTGATCCTTGGGCAACCCCTCTCGTTCGCTCAGCCAGTTGCAGTAGGCGGCGGCGATGTACCAGGAGACGCCGATCATCGGCCCGCCCGGATCAGAACTGAATCTGTCCAGTGCTTGCTTGGGTACGCCGAATTCCGGCTTCATCTGCACGAACCGCTGATATTGTTCGACCGACACTTCCTTGGAAGCAATGGCGAATCGCCGGGGAATGTGTACTCGGCGTAAGGATTCATCCGTATCACGATCTGGTTCCATTAGGGGCGAGCCCATGTCGAACTCGACAGGGCCTTCGATGACGGCGAAGGTTTGGCCCTGACCGTTCACGAACCAGCGGCGATCACCACGGTCTTTGAGTTTTATCAACTGGGAATCGATTCCGCCGAGTTTCTCCTTCTCCCCCCACTGCCGTAAGGTCCATTCCGACGCCCCGTGGATGCCGGCATCGGGGTCGTTGAGGTAGAGGTCGAGCAACCTCCCGATAAGCGACTCCCGTTCGGCGGGCGTGAGCCCTTTGGTGCCGTAAGGCCCCAGGGCCAGGATCAGAGCCCGCCGCATCGAAGTCTCGGGATGGAAGAGCACGGCGTTCATTCTCTGCTGGCCCTCGGTGAGTCCCACCACAGCCTTGGTGTCGATCCCGTCGAGTCCCGCAACGATGAACTTCGGGTCAACACCTAGGGGATGGAGCCAGTTGACGATGAAGCTGCGGAGCCGGGGATCGGCACTGTGTCGCAGGAGAGGCCAGACCTCCTCGGCCTTGCCCATGCGAACCAAGGCCACGGCCGCTCGGGCTTGACGTTCAGAGAGTCGATCCTTGACCTGTTCTGGATTGGTCTCGCTTGCCTCGGGACTCGCTTTCTTATCGATCTCCGCCTGCAATAAAGGGATGGTTTGCAAGCTCTGACGTTGGGCGACATCGAAGAGGATCGAATACGCCTTCGGTTCTGCATCCATGAGCAGATTCGCTATCACCCTCGGGTTGTCACTGGCGTAATCGGCGAGAAGCGCAGTGGCCAGATTTCGTTCGCTCTCGGTTCGCCGAGTGTCCAAGAAGATTGTGGCCAGCGGGGGCACAAGGTCCTGACGAATCGGACGGAGAACCTCGCTGAGATGTGAGTAGTCGCCTGGGCTGTGGATCACCGCCGACAGGAATCGGTCCGTGAGGAATGGGGCCACGGCGTCCCAGTGTTGCACGACCGAGGGCTTCTCGAAATTCGCAAGTGCCCAGGCTGCCCGAAAACGCTTAGGCGGATCGCCTTTAGGATCTTCGAGCAACGCCCGAAGTGGCTCGACCACACTCGGCTGATGCTTGCGCAAGATCCACCAGATTACCGGGAACTCCGCTGGAGACGATGCCAGGAGCCGGTTTATGAGATAATGGGGATTTCTCAGATACAAGACTTGTTTGCTATCCCTTGGCCAGAGTGCGAGGACGGCGAGGCTGGCTCTCAAATGGGGACCGCTCAGTTTCTCGGTGCTCGCCAACACACGATCGAGCGGATGAGCGGCCCAGCGTCGGTGGGATTGGAGTTGCTCGATGATCGGTGGGACATCCGTCGTGCTGGCCGTCTTCAACTGCTCAACAAGTGCCACCGCCCGAAGATTGCCATAGCCCTCGATACCGGCCCAGGTCCCGAGTCCGATCAGGACGGCGAGCCCGAACACCCGCATCCTGTGGAAAAACCCCGCATGTCTCATCATCCGTCGCTGCGGTTCGGTCCAGTCCTTCCGGTGGGTGAGCGAGCGGATGGTCGCCCATTCGAGGACTGACGGCAATTGGCGATTCTCCGGCCTGGCGTTCCACGTCGCCGACCGTTCGGCCAGCCTCAGTTCGGCCCGCCCTCTTCGTGTCTCCCTCTGCTTGCGGGTCAGCCATTCCCGGATCGATGGCACGAGGTAGTCGTGCGTGAGTTGGTAATACCGATCGCCATGGGGAGGGGTCGGCTGAGCCTCGGTCGAGTCTTCAGAAGCGGTCGGGGTGATCAGCCGAAGCTCTGGGTCGAGGATGCGGATAAGTTCATCGAACTTGCCCAGCCCAGACACATAGCTCGACACCTTGAGAAGCTCGCCCTTCGACCGTTTCGGCCCCTTGATATCGCTGCCGCCTTCGGGGAGCAGCGCCTTGAGGACGGAACGAGCGGCCTCTTGGTGGGTCCGATGTCTGGGGTCTGCGTAGCTCGAACTGAACGTCTCCTCCAGGAAGGCGACCCCTACTCCCTCCGCACCACCGATCTCCCTCAGGGTCTTTGGCGTCCATTCCCGGCCCTTAAGCATCTCGGCGAACAGGGCCAGGCGCACGGGGATAACAACCCCGTCCCGAGCCAGTCCATCTACGGCTTGGTTGAGGAACGCCTGCTGCTCGGGCGTTAGGTCCTCTCCTAGCGCCCCGTACGACTGCCCGAACACCGAGAGCACTTTCTTCGCATGGGGACGACCGAAGAGATCCACTCTCCGAGCATTCAAGCTGGGCCGGAACTCGACCCCGAGGTCCTCCATGAATTGGATCGCCGCAGAAAGGAAGTCGTCCCTGACCATGACGAGTGCCTGGACCCGCCCTTCCTCGCAATGACGGAGGGCCTTCACCAACCCGGTATCGCCCTCCCCACGCTTGGCTAGGAGCCATTGCTCGAACTGGTCGATGACAAGGAGTAACTTCTTGCCCGAAGGTAACATGTCGTCCTGAGCGAGGGCGGCTACGGAATCGGCCAGGGCGAGGTCCATCGGGAGATCGGGGCAACGCCTGCGGAGGCCCTTCAGCAGGCTTAATTCTGTGTCGCTGGCGGTTGCCTCGACATGAACCGGAAGGACGTGATCCGGGAGTCTCGGCAGAAGCCCGGCCTTCACCAGCGACGACTTCCCGCAGCCGGAGGGTCCGTAGACCACGCCGACCCGAAAGGAGCGGTCAGGGTCGTTCCCCTCAATGCGGACTTTCCAGAAAGAGATGACGTCCGGGAGCCCGTCGTGATCGTAAGGGCCGGGCAGCAGTTCGAGGAAGAAGCCGGCGTCCTCCTTGTCGAAAGCACGCAAGCCCTTCGGCCTAATCTTCGGCTGTCCCTTTTCGACGGGAGACGGGCCGCTGCCGGGGGCGTTCGTGCGCCGCTCCTGATGCTTCTTTAACTCGATCCTGCCCCAAGTCTCCAGGTAAACGGTGAGGCCGACCGAGGTCGGACCGATCGAAATGAGACGGTCATCTTCGAGCGTGTGCAACCAGTCGTGGACGTCAGACAATTCTATCTTCGTGGACCGAGCAATCTGCTCGTCCGAGACGTAACCGGCGGAGTCTTTCGGTGACTCATCGATCGCACGGAGGATCTGAGCTTGCGAGCCCCGAAGAGCCATCTCGGCACCCCCGCCGTTCGGTGACAAATCGCTATTCCTCGCCGTAACTTCCAGTTATGATATCGCCATCTCCGGCGATCTCAAGGCTTGGAAGACTCGGAGCGGGATATGGACGGGGAGAGGCGATGGCTCGGCTAATCGGTGCCCAGCGGATGGTGTTGCAGGCGATCATCGATCTGCCCGCCGACCCAGCAGACTTCGTTACAGACTCCCAGGTCGCCCAGAAGACGCAGATTGCCACCGGGGACGTCCGGGATTGGATCGAGACGCTCGAAGGCGAGGGGTACGTCAACGTCGCCCGGACGTCCAACGGTCTCAGCGCTTCTATCACGGCCCAGGGGAAGTTGATCCTCAAGCAGTTCCAGCCGATCGGGACTATGCCACCCTTAGCGAACCCGGCTTCGCCGACGTCTAATCAAACGGCTCAGCCGTCGGTTGAACCGTCGGCCGCTCACCCGTCACCGTGTCCGGCGAGACCGATCGGCCTCTTCTATTCGTACTCCCACAAGGACGAAGCCCTCCGTGATGAACTCGAAGAGGCCCTGGCTCTGCTGAAGCGGCAGGGGCTCATCGCCGGCTGGCACGACCGCCGGATTGGGGCGGGCGATGAGTGGCAGGGTGCGATCGACAAGAACCTGAACGAGGCCCAGGTCGTCCTCCTGCTGGTCAGTTCGTCGTTCCTGGCGTCGGACTACTGCTGGGACGTTGAGACCAAGCGAGCCGTCGAGCGGCACGACCGGGGCGAGGCCAGGGTCATCCCGGTGATCCTCCGGCCGTGCGACTGGCACGATGCCCCCTTCGCCAAGCTCCAAGGGCTGCCGAGGGATGCCAAAGCGGTCACTTCCTGGGCGAACAAGGACGAGGCGTGGACAGACGTCGCTAAAGGGATTCGGCGGGCCGTAGAGGCGATGACCGCAAACCCTCGGTAGGCCCGCCTTCCGGGTACGGAGGGGAGGCGGGCAGCGGTGAAGACCAGTCGGCTCATCTGGCTCGATCTCATCCGACAGTCGTCGAGGAGCAGAGCAACTCGAAAACGGTTAACGGCAGGGCCGAACCCGATCCGACTGAGAAGCCGTCTCCGAATCATTCGGCCCAGGAGCTTACCTCCCTCCTCGATGCCAGGCTGCCCGGCGTCCTGACGCTGGTGCGGACCAAGCAAGCGAAGCGGAAGGTCTCCGAGTACGACGCCAAGGAGTTTATCGACAACTTGGAGCGGCTCCACGCCGAGGTGTTGAGGAACTTGAGGGCCGGGAACGTGGTGACGGCCCACGAACTAATCGGGGACCTCAGGGATTCAGTGACCGACTTCCTGAACGACCCGCTGAACCACGTTGTCACAAGGTTCCGGTACATCGACACGCCGGAGCGGGGCCAGGACCCCGAGTACGACAGCTTGGTGGACGAGAGACGACGGAACTACGAGGCGGTGGACGACCTTTATCCGGGGAAGGAACTGGCCGAAAGGATCAGGGGCGCTGATGGATCGGGCGGGTGAAGCCTGGCTTCTCACCTCGGGATGCCGAGGTCCGATTCCCTTCGGTAAGTCGTTGGTGAGAAGTGCCGGGCTCAAGCGACCGAGAGAGTCATAAGACGATTAACTTGAAAGGCATAGGGAGTCTGACGCTACGTCGTTGCCCGTTCGCCCTACTCAGGATATAACTATACAAAGCATCAAGCAAGGAGCGAATCAGCCCGGCATTTTGGAAGGTTTGGGGTGGGACGAGGCGATGACCAAGCTCTTCGGTGCCCAAAAGTTTGTCCTCCAGGCGATCCAGGACTCGCCCGAAAAAGTTACCGGCTTCGTGACCGACGTTCAAATTGCGAGAGATACGAGCATCGTCCTTCCAGACGTGCGGAATTGGTTCGAGACCCTCGAAGGCGAAGGTCACGTCGAGGTGGCAAGGACGATGGAGGGGTTCAGAGCCTCGATTACGGCTCGGGGTAGGCTGGCACTGACACAGTTCCAGTCGTTCCAGACCTCGGAGGCGTCAATCGCCCGGTCAGAGAACACTTCCGTAACCGACAGCCTGCTCGCCAAACTGGAGGAATTCCTAACCGACGACCGCCACCGAATCGCTCTAAGCCGCCTGATCCAAGACACGACCGAAGCGGCGTACAAAGCCTCGCTCAAACTGCACGAACTTGGACTTCGATTGGCACCGACTGTCGAATCCTGCGCCGAGTGGCTGTCTCAATATGACTCGATGATGGAGTCCCTTCTGGCGCTCGTAACCTACGGGTGCCGCTGGGGGGAGCCCCGGCATCTCGACCTCTGGGTCCGCTGCATCGATCGGATGGCGGGTATCCTCGGAGAGGATCTGGGGTTTGCCCCCGGTATCGACTTGAGATCCTACCCCGCAACGCTCTTGCTCTTCGGGGGCGGGATCGCTTCCGTGGCCGCAGGGCGTTACGACTCCCTCTACGCCCTCTTCGAGAAGACGTCGGTTCGACGGTGGGGAGAGCCCTCTTTGCCGGCCGCCCTCATCCTTCACGGCACTGCCCGCCTGATGTTTCCCCAGGGGTCTTACTCTTTGGACGACTTCATGAGTCGTCTGATGAACCCGGAAGTCCGCTACACCCCCACGAGCGACCACATCCACGAGGTTCTTCGAGAGCCGATGAGGGGCATCGAGCCGGACAATTACAAGTACGAACTCCTATTTGATCGTTTAGAGTGTCTGCTGGCTCTCACCGTCGGCCACCTCCAGGCGGGACCTGTGAAGCGGCTCCCGCACATCGCCGAAGCCCGACCGTCTCTCCCCCTCCTGGGAATCCCGATGCCGGTCGGACGCTTCGGTTGGCGTCGAAACAACCACCCCGATATGCTCGGCTCGTTGAGAACGGAGCAAACCAGTTTGGGGACGATCTGGCCGCCTCTTGCGGCGGGGATGTTCGGCGGTGACGTACAGCGGTTTCAGGGACTCGTTGGGTCACTAGAATCTAGGGTCAGGGAGAAGGACTGGCGGTAATACACAGTGCCTCGACTTAAGCCATTCGGAGTTCGGTGATGGCCAGACTCTTCGGTGCTCAACGGATGGTCCTCCAGGCGATTCAGGATGTCCAGGGCGACACCCAGGGATTCATCGAGGACTCACGGATCGCCCAGGCGACTCAGATCACCCTTCGGGACATGCGGGACTGGCTCCTGACGCTTGATCAGGAGGAGTACGTCGATCTGGCCTTGACGGAGGGCGGGCTGAAGGCAAGTGTCACGCCCCAGGGCCGCTTGGCTCTCGGACTGTACCGCCCGTTCCCGAGCCAGCCTACCGCCACGCCGGAACCAGCCAGGCTCCGCAGCCGGACGGGCCATGAGCGTGCCCTGGTCATCGGCGTCAGCGATTATCCGTCTCCAATCTCCAAGCTGCCCGCTGTCGCCAACGACGTTCGTGAGATGGCCAAGTTGCTCGGATCGGACAAGGGGCAGTTCCCCGCCGGCAATATCCGATGCCTGGCCGAGTCGGAGGCGACCCAGAAGGCCGTCCTTGAGGCGATCGAGTCCACGTTCTCCGCAGTCCAGGCCGAGGACGCCGTGTTCGCCTACATGGCCGGGCACGGTGCGGTCGTTGGCGGCCAGTACTACTTCGTCGCCCACGACACCACGGTCAAGGACATCGCCACCAACGGCGTCCCGCTGACGAGGATCAAGGCGGCGTTCGACGCCTCGCCCAGCCAGCGGGCGTTCCTCTGGCTCGACTTCTGCCACAGCGGCGGGATCATCCCCCGTGACCTGGAGGGCGGGCACGACGACCGAGAGGTCATCAGCCGGGCGCTTGAGGTGGTCCAGGGACACGGCAAGCTGATCATCGCCGCAGCCTCACCGGCCCAGTTGGCCTACGAGTCGGCAGCAGTGGGTCATGGGCTGTTCACCGACGCCCTGCTTCGGGGGCTAAAGGGCGAAGCGGCGAACAAGGGCGAGGTGACTGTCAACTCGCTATACGACTACATCGACCGGCAGATGGGGAGCGACCGCCAGAGGCCCATGATGTTCGGGACGATGACGGGTCGGGTTGTCTTGATGCACTTGGGGTGAGGACGGGCGTTAATGGCAACGATCAGCGCTCAGGAGCGTTTGGTCCTACAGGCGCTCGTCGAAGAGCACGGCGATTACGGCAAGCCCGTGGCCGACGTGGCCATCTCTCAGCGAGTCGCCTTGAGACTTGAGACGGTCAGGGACGTGCTCCGGGTTCTCCAGGAGAACGAACTGGTCTCTTTGGTCTTTACCGAGAGGGGTCTGGTCTCCTTCGTCGAGGCGAAAGGTCGCCTCAAACTCGGCGAGCTTCATGCCGCATCTTCGGCGATCCTACCTTCGATCCCGCAATTAACGAGGATAGCGGTGGCGGGTTTGACGGGGACTGGCAAATCTCTGCTTGTTAACAAAATTATTCAAGACAACGTAATGAACGTCGTATCAATCTTTCCTGGGACGGTCGAGTTGCAGAGGGTCCAGGCCGAGATTGGAGGCAAAAGAATCGAGTTCGTCGATTGCCCTGGGCTCGGCTCGGGTCGAAGATTCGATAAGATATATTTTGAAGCCTATAAAGAGTTGGTCGCCGAGAGCGATGTGCTATTGTAAACGATCCGTGCGGACACGAAGGTCGTTACCCTCGACGAAGACTACTTCCTCGAACTTCAGGCAGTCGCATCGAAGAGGAAGGCCCGTTCGCTGATAATATTGACCTATTGCGATCGAGTTCAACCCGGCACTTGGCTCGCCAATCTTCAACGACCCGATGAGGAGCAGGCGAGGTCGCTGGAACTGAGAACGATCTATCTATCTGGTCTCCTCCAAATGCCCTCGGCGAGCATAGTGCCATGTGCTTCCGTCCACGATTATGGGATTGATGCGGTGCGAGCGTGTATCGCACGATGACAGCGATTCCGATGCTTGCCGGTCCTGAGAAGAGCAGTCGAGGGTGATGCTAAGGAACCGATAATGGCAAAGCTCTTTGGTGCCCAAAGGATGGTCCTTCAGGCGATCCAGGATTCGCCCAAGGATTCTGCTGGTTACGTCACCGACGCCGAAGTTGCCAAAAAAACTGGTATCGAGTTGTCGAACGTCCATCTATGGTTCGACATGCTTGAGGGAGAAAAATATATTGATTTAGCTATTGCCAATGGCGGATGCAGCGCTTTTATCAATTCGAAGGGTCGCCTAGAGCTAGGCTTGTTTCCGGGATTCTCGTCCGATGCGTTACGGGGCCTGTGGTCGTACACGTCACCGAGGGATCGTACGTTCCTACTCATTGTGGCTACGGCTTCTCTTGCCTGCATAATTCTCGGCTTCAGCATGCCTGTTGAGCCATTGTCAATTCTCGCAAAAACTATTGGTTTTATTGTGATAATTTTTACATCATTTGGATTTGCATATGTTTTATCCGCAAATTACCTAATTTACGGGGACGTGTTAGCGAGAAAGGGCTGGGAGGTCTCGGTCCCGTCCGTCCTGATTGGGGCCATCCTCTACTCGCTTTGCATGCTGTCCTCCGAGGGATCGAAGTGCACTTCATCCAACGACCCCACGATAATTTTGGAGAGATTCGGGCGCTTCATCATATTCGGACTCCCCTTCGGAATGGCCGCACCAATGGTAATTTGTTCTATTATAAATCTGATGCAAGAAAGTTGTGTCTTTAACGACCCGAAACAATACCAGGGTAGCGACAAACGGAATGTTGCCATGCTAACAATCCTGATTACGGTTATTCTGATATCTATTACTTGCCTCATCTCCGGTGCGGTCCAAAGGTTCGGACTGGCCCTTCCTGGGTGTGATTTGGGTACGATCGATCCCGTGTGGCACTTGGGACTAACGGTAATTGTCTTCATCGCCGCTCTTACGCTCGTATTTCATCTAGAAGCGAAGCGGTCGCAAGCCAGTTTGCTCCTAGTGAGTACCCTGCGTTTTCTACCAGCCGCCATTTCGCTCGTCTATCTGACCTCCGTTTTGTCCTATTACGATTGGACCGGCGAATTTGTTAAAGAAGGAACAGGCATAGGTGTTATAAGTTCATTTGTATTTGCGCTGGGAAATATCCTGTACCTGGCATCTTTTTCCATCCGTTACTCCCTTCGTGCTCTCATTCCGAATGATACAAGCACCGGCAGCAAACCAGCGGGTCCTGCGGCTGGTTGATGTTGCTCCATGTTCGCTACCCTGGCCTCGATTCCGAACGGCGGGAGATCGATCTGCTCCTCGGGGCCTCGCCCGGTGGCGATAATCCCGTGCAGCTCGGCTATTTCCCATTCCTCGGGCTGGAGGAGCCCGAGGGCGTCTACCGCCACCTGGAATGGCTCCGGTCCCTGGGCGGACCGCCGATCCTGACGGACTCGGCCGGCAAGCTGGGCGACGACCTGATCCACGGCAAGAACAGCACCGGGCAGCGGTTCGCCTCGATCCCGGCGTTCACGAGTGCCACCCCCGGCAAGACCGGCGGCATGCTCCGTAGGCAATGCACCGCCGAGTACAAGATCGACGTCTGCGAGCGCATCATTCGCCGCAAGATCATCGGGCTCAAACCCCGTCAGCGGATGCCGAAGGGCGTCAAGATCGTCCAGTATTTCGGCCTCTCGTACGACGAGCCACGAAGGGTCTCGAAAGTAAAGAACCGATTCGTTGGCCATCCATGGGCCGTGGGCCGATTCCCTCTCTTCGACATGGAGATGAGCCGCTCCGACTGCGTGGCCTACCTGAAGGAGCAGGCGATCCCCCACGAGGTCCCTCGGTCGGCTTGCGTGTTCTGTCCTTTCAAGAGCAACTTCGAATGGCGGCACCTGCGGGACAATGACCCGGCGGGCTGGGCCAGGGCCGTCGAGGTGGACGAGGCGTTGCGCCGGCCCGGCACCGTCGCCAACCGGAATCTCGAACAGAGCATGTATCTGCATCGAAGCTGCCTGCCGCTGGCCGTCGTGGAACTCGGCGAGAAGGATGTCAGCGGCGGGGTGGCCGGGGGCGAATGCGAGGGGATGTGCGGATTGTAATGAACTACGACCTTCTTAACCTTCGTCCCGGTACGGCTTCTCCTTCTTGTAGAGGTCGAGGCGGCCCTGGTAATCCTTCGTTTTCCGATCGTCCGTGAGGAGGTTCGTTGCCTTCACCTGCGACTCGACCGCCTTGTCGAAATCGCCCGCCTCGGCGTATGCGGCGGCGAGCGTGTCGATGTCGGCGGGGTCCTTCCAATCACTCAACTCGCAGGCACGGAGAGCCGACTCGACCGCCCTCTTGCCGTCCCGAGAACCTTCGTTTGGGCATGTGGCCCACAGCCAGGCCCGGCCGTTGTAAGCAGGACCGTACCCCGGATCGAGGCGGATGGCCTGGGTGTCGTCGTCAATCGCCTTGTCGTACGCCTTCCTCTTCGCCCACGCCTGGCTCCGTACGAAGTATGCCGAGGCGAGGCTCGGGCAAAGTCGGATAGCCTCGTTGCAGTCGGCCATCGCCTTGTCGTATTCCCCCTTGAGGCCCCAAGCGACACCCCGGTTGTTGAACGCCACGGCATCTTTCGGGTCGAGTCGGATGGCCTCGTTGCAGTCGGCGACGGCCTTGTCGCCCTCCTTCGTGATAGCCCAGACGCCTCCCCGGTTGACGAATGCCTGAGCGTATGTCGGGTCGAGTCGGATGGCCTCATTGAGGTCGGCAATCGCCTTGTCGTACTCCTTCGTGGAGCACCAGACGCCTCCCCGGACGACTAAAGCCAGAACGCCTTTCGGGTCGAGTCGGACGGCCTCGTTGCAGTCGGCGAGGGCCTTCTCAAACTCCTTCTTATAGGCCCAGGCGGCCCCTCGGTTGTGATACGCCACGGCATCCTCCGGGTCGAGTCGGATGGCCCAGCCCAGGTCGGCGATTGCCTTGTCGTACTCCTTCATTTTGCCCAAGGTGATGCCCCGGTTCGTCCAAATCCCCGCCTGGCTCGGGTCGAGTCGAATTGACTCGCTGTAATCGGCGATCGCCTTGTCGTATTCCTTCTGATCGTCCCAGATCAAGCCCCGCATCCCAAAAGCCCAGGCGGCCTGGGTGCTCCGGGTGAACAGGGCGTAGTAGTCGAGTGCCTGGTCGAGAGGGACGACCTGATCCGACGTTGACCACCCGGCGATCGAACCGGAGACGAGCCAGAGCCATCGGCCGTTGACCTTCTCGACCGTATAGACACGGTGGCCGCCGTCGTCATTCACCACGGTCTTACCAACCCGCAGTGGGGTCTGCTGCCTGGTGACGACCTTTTTGCCGACCCAGGGCGAAGTCTCCTGGCCCAGGGCGTTCGCCAGCAATATCGACGCCGCCATGGCCAGACCAAGCGCAAGGACGGCCCGCCTCGACGTGTGCTTCATGATCCCCTCCTGGGTGATGGGCCAGCTTCATCCCGCCCCCGCCGATTTTCAGGCGAGGGGATTGATTATATCGGGCAACTTTGGGAAGTGAAGGGAAATGCCCGGCATTCTAAGGCGAGGACCACGATGCAAGTCTGGAGGACGAGATCCGACTCGCTAACGTGGACGCTGCCCGACCACCTCCTTCATCTGCTTCGTCAGCCACAAGATACCGACGTCGTGAAGGCCCTGTGGCTCGACGGCCAGGCGAGTGAGCACCGTTACAAGGGTGACGTGGGACGCTCCCTTACGCCAAACCACCCGAACCTGCGACGATGCCGGCGTGTCAGGGCCGGCAAGGCTGCCTGCCTCTGGTGGCCGGGTGAGGTGGGTTGCGCCATGGAAGCCGTCCTGTTCGCCGGGTTGCAAGGGGCCGGGAAATCGACCTTCTACCGGGAGCGGTTCTTCACCACCCACGTCAGCCTCAACCTGGACATGCTCAAGACCAGGCACCGGGAACGACGGCTCCTGCGTGCGTGCGTCGAGGCGAAGCAACCGTTCGTCGTGGACAACACCAACCCCACCCGAGCGGAGCGGCACGTTTACATCCGGGCCGCCAAGGAAGCCGGGTTCCGGGTGGTCGGCTACTACTTCCAGTCCCGTGTCGAGGATTGTATGCGGCGGAATGAGCAGCGCCCGGCTGAACAAAGGGTGCCCCTGAAAGGTCTCCTGGGGACGGCGGGCCGGATGGAACTCCCCTCTCGGGACGAGGGCTTCGACGAACTCCGCTACGTCTGGATCGACGACAACGGCGACTTCGTGGTCGAGTGGTGGCGGGATGAGGAGCGATGACCTGGGCAGTTCCTCGATGACCAATCGAGCGCCTCTGGGGCTTCATCGAACGGCAGCACCTCTTCTTTGTCGGCACGGCCCCCGACGCCCCGGATGGCCACCTGAATGTCTCGCCCAAGGGGCTGGACACCTTCCGCATCCTCGGGCCGACGTCGGTGGCCTACCTCGACCTGACCGGCAGCGGCATCGAGACGGTCGCCCACCTCCGGCAGAACGGGCGGATCACGATCATGTTCTGTGCGTTCGAGGGCCGACCCCTGATCCTGCGGCTCTACGGTCGGGGGCGGGTCGTCGAGCCGGGCAACCCTGAGTGGGACAATCTGATCTCCCATTTCCCCGGCTACCCTGGTGTCCGAACGGTGGTCGTCATGGACGTAAAGCGGATTGCCGACTCGTGCGGTTACGCCGTTCCCCTCTATGAGTACAAGGGCGAACGGCCGCAACTGATCGACTACGCCGAGAAGAAGGGGCCGGACGGTATGGAGAAGTACAAGGCTCAGAAGAACAGGACGAGCATCGACGGGATCGATGGGCTTGCGTCTCTGGGGCCACGGACCTGACGACCCGACGAACCCGGCGTTCCTCCCAAACGGCGACGTATCCCCGCTCGGGTCGAGCCTCTCCCCTATAATGCCCCGGAGGCCAAGATTCTCGACGAGAGGGCTGCATGCGTTACCTACTGGGGGCGAAAGTGAGGCCCGACCGAAGTGCCGATTTGTTGCAGGCACTTGAAGCCGGCACGTTCAGCAAGGGCTTCCCCTACGGCGACTTGGGCGAGGTGCTCTGCTCGGGGCGGGTGGACGCCTCGGGGACGATCCGTTGGGTCGAGGTCTGCTACTGCCGGGAGTTCTACGGCGTGGCGATGTACGAGGAACTCCCCTACCTGGAGGAGTACCTGACCGACGTCGAGGTGGCCGACGCCCGCAGCCCACGGTCTTGCAAAGGCTACCCCGAGTGCGGCGACTGCGACTGCACCAACAAGGTCCGATTCGAAGGCAAACCGTTGCTGGATCACCTCCGACTCTCCGTCTCCGAAAGGGGCGATGTCGGTCCGAGCGAAAACCGTCCGACCCGGTGGCTGGGCTGGCGAGGGAAAGTAGGCCCCGAAGAAGCCCGTCGGAATCGGGATGGTAAGGCCGAGGCCCTGTGAGTGGTGTCACGATGGGAAGCACTTTCCGAAGGCCACCAAAAGCCGTGGCGAGCCCTTCAGGCGGATCTTCCTCCTTATCAAAGCCCAGACGAGGCCCCGCTCCTTGGCCAAAAACCCCAGCCAGGTCCGGCTGTCGGCGGCGATGCGGAGGTCGGGCGTCCCGACGTGCCCCGGCTCGACCCGAATCGCCTTGTCCCGGATGACGACCGTCGCCTCGGCCTGCTCCTCCCCGGTGAACGTGAAGTGGTACGTGGCGTCCAGGCCCTCCGAGGCGTGCCGCTGGAAGACGTGAGGCAGGACGGAGAGGAACGACCGGATGGACTTCGGCCGGCGACCCGCTCCCACCCGCCGGGGCCTCTTGTGTGGGAAGCGTTTGGTCACGTACACCTCGGCGTCCGAGCCGGGGATGACGTACACCGGCTCCTCCTTCTCCCGCAACGGGTTGACCACCCCCTTGAGGAACCCCTTGCGGTCATCCAGGAACGGCCCGATCACGTCGTCCCCCGCCGGGCAGGCCGCCATGCAGTAGGCCGCCTTGTATTGGGGGCCGAACCCGAGGCTCTGCCACATCGAAGCGGTCTCCGAGTCCTCGACCCGGCGGCGGTAGTCACGGGCGTCCTTGCTTTCGGCCACCTCCTCCACCCAGTCCACGAACCCGCCGAGGAACTCCCGGTAGTTGTGCGTCAGGCAGGCCGAGAAGTCGAAGTGGCCGTCCGGGGCGATGGCACCGACAGGGCACGCCGCCACGCAGAGCTTGCACTCCAGACACGGGTTGTAGTCGATGGGCCGGGTCTGCTCCGTGACTTCGGCATCGATCAGGATGGTGCCCAGGAGGATGAAGTTGCCGAACTTCGGGTGGATGACGTTGCGGTGGATGCCCATCCGGCCCAGGCCCGCCGCCACGGCGACCGGCTTGTGGCTGACGACCCAGGTCTTGCCGGGGTAGCGGTCCATCTCCATCGGGAAGCCCATCGACGGGTTGACCGCCCGATGCCCCTCGGCTTCGAGGGCGGAAACGATCCTGCTGGCGACCTCGTTGGTGCGGTCCCCGGCGTGGTGGAACTCCAGGTTGGCGACCGACCGGGCCGGGCTGCGGATCGGCTCCCGGTTCATCCGGCAGACGACGCTGATCAGCCCCCTGGTCCACGGGTAGAGGCCGAGGACCTCGGCCCGCTGGTCGTCGAGTTCGGGGCGGTCGATGGCGACGAAACCCACGTCGTCGGCCCCGGCGTCCAGACAGAGTTGCCGGAGCCGGTCGGCGTCGATATTGCTGGGGTGCGGGCGGGGCTCCGACTGGCGGAACCGGACCACGCTGGGATGGTCGTCGAGCTTGGTCATTTCGAAATCCCCGTTCGGATGACGCCGGTCGAATCTCACCGCAGTGACTCGGAGGGCGGGCCGGCGTATTGTTGTAGATGCAACAAAACCACCAAAAGGAGAGGCCCCTTCAGCGGCCGGAGCCTTCACCCTTCCAAAGACGATCGACGACCAGCCCGAGGGCGGCCTTCGCCTCGACGCCGAGGAGCGCTTCGGCCTTCTCCTGGGCCTGCCGCCAGGCGGGGACCACGGCTTCGAGTAGGGCATCACCCGCCGCCGTCAACCGCAACGGGCGGGCTCGGGCGTCGGCCGAGTCGTCCACCTCCAGCCAGCCGTTGCGTCTCATCACCTCGACGTCCCGGCTGAGCGTGGACTTGTCCATCTGGAGGATGCGACAGAGGTCCCCCGGCCTGGCCGTCCCCATCTTGGCGATGGCGACGAGCAGGTTCAGTTGGCCGACCCGAAGTCCGTGGGGCCGCAGGGCCTCGTCGTACAGGGCGGTGACGGCCCTGTTGAGCGTCCGCACCCGGACGGCCAGGCACTCCCCGGCGATGACGTCAGCGGCCGTCAACTGCCCCTTCTTGACCGCCATGTCCTTGAACCTCCACTTTAGTTGTATCTGCAACAAAAAGGAAAGTCAAGTGTCGTCCAGACCATTTATCTCACAAGTGGGTTAAGAGCGTCACGGTTTTCGTGAGATGAAGTTGAGGTTGCCGGTCGATCGACGGGTCAGCCAGCAGGAGGTTTGAGCCCGTTACTGGGCGACGGACGAGTCGCCTTTCGAGAGCCATCGCTCTGGGGGGCGATGGGCCGCTTCTTGGCACGCTTCAAGAGCCGCTCCGTCTCCTCCCCGTTCGGGACGTCGAGGCTGACACCCGCCATCGACAGCATCGTGTGCGTGTCGGGCAGCGTCATCTTGCGGCTCTGGGCGATGTACTCGAAGAAGGTCTGCATACCGTATATAGCCGACACCGATTCGAAAGTGCCGGAAACACCGAGACTTCCAGCGTGCTCTGCTGATTGTCCGAGCCCGAGACGACCTCAGGGGGGATTCCGGTTTTTACCAGCCGATGCTGATTGTCCTCCGGGTCAGAATCGTCGGCAGTCTGGTGCCTGACCTAGCCGTCTCATGCCGCCATTCTCAGTTGTCCCGTGGAATAGCCCAGGAATCGGGGCTTCTGGAGCGGTATCTCTATCCCCAGATGGTTCAAGACGTCGAGTAAAGGCTGGTTGTCAATTGTCAGGAGGGGTGGGATGGGCTGTCTTCGTGTCGTGTAGCCATAAAGGGTGCTCTTCTCTTCTTCCTTTCCCTCTCTTATTCCTTGATCGTGATCCTTGTAGCCATAAAGGATGCTTCTTCCCTCTTCATTATCTCTCTGTCTCTCGTCAACTTGGACCTTGCACCCATAAAGGATGCTCTTCCCTTCTTCCTTCTTCTCCTGTTGAGCTTGAACCTCAGTAACCTGCTTTACGTACGGCTCCTCGGCTTCGTCAAACATGGACATAAACTTACTATCTGCTCGCCACTTCGCAGCCTTCCCCGGAATGAACCGACCATCATCGCCGTAAACCCCGACAACAAAATCCTCGTCCTGCCAGTCAATTAGATCCTTATCACTCAGGAAGTTCCTCATCCTGGCAAACCTGTGATGGCACCAGCCCCGCTCAATGTCCCCGGCTTCGAAGAGAGCCGTCCACATCTCACGCCACCTGGCCGTGGGCAACGACCCATCAACGTTCATGTTGAGGCTGAAGAACCGTAGTAACATCAGGAAGACAGCCAGATCCCCCTCGGTGACGACTTTCCTGCCCGTGGCGACCAGCCTCTTTTCCCCGAGCAGATCCTTCGCCAAGGACAAATAGCCACCCTTGAGCTTGGCGAGTTCCTCATCGCCGAAGTGGCGACCGACGATGGAGCCGGAGACCGTCTTTCCTATCGTTTCAACGACGGCCGACATTTGTAGTGTCTGTTCAACCTTGAAGACAACCGAAGCATCTGACTTAACAGCCGCAACCTCCCTCTCGATCTGTTCAACCACTACCGGCCGAGGACATCGGAGCTTCCCAGGTTCCGGGACAATCGACCCAACCTTCGTCGCCGGCACCTTGAGCCGCCGCAGTTCGTCCACGGCAATTCGAGTTGTCCCCAGGAGTTCCTCGGCCCGAGTCAGCGCCTCTCGGGGCAATTTGGCAAGTTGACCGCTCTTGTACGTCTTGAGTTCGTACTTCCCGAACCCCCAGGTGAACTCGGGACAATGACCCTTGACCTCGACGTCCTCGACGTCCCAGACACCCTTGGACAACTCGGCCTTGAGCCATTTATCCAACCACCCCAGGACCGAATTGAGTCCCTCGTCGCCCAAATTCCTCTTGACCACGACAATGAACCCGTGGACGCCGTTGCCGTTTGTGCTGGCCTCGAAATAGAGACCAGGGAACTGGGTGGCCTTCAAATGCTCGGCGAAGGCAATCGCCCCCTCAAGACTGCCAGACCCGTGACAATCGATGTCGATGTTGACCAGGACCTCTGGCACGGACGATCGACCATCCGCCGTGAAGTAGAAGGTCTTCTTGCCAGAGAAGTGGTCCGACATGTCCTTATTCTTGAGCCGAGACAACCGACGGCCCCACATCCCGACCTTGAGAGCCTGGAAGTGATACAGGACGTCATCGTTTCGATTGCAATGGACAGGATGTCCGGCCTTCGACTTGATTCCGTAGCAGAAGGGCGAGGTCCTCTGGCGAATCCAGGTGTAGATATTTTTGGTTTTTCTGAGCGTTTTGCGGGGCTGGGTCACTACTATACCTTTGTCTTGCTTGATTGTTGTTTGCTTTGAGTAGGGAGGGCGTTGTGGCCCTCTTTACTCGTTTATCTAGGGTAGGTCACGGCAAAATTGATCGAACCACCGATGACAGAATGCGAATTGTGACCAAAGACCTATTTCCCCCGACTGTTCGAACTCGGGGAGAGTCATGTCCTACATTGGATGATAACGGGGTCATTAAATTGGAAGACAATTGACATGCAGAAGTGTTGGTCACGTTGCAAGCTCGGTCAAACAAGGGTCTACTGGTTCGTCGGAGTGCTCTTCGAGGACGAAATCCTCGCCGACGGGTACGCCCAGACCGTCGAAGAAGCGGAGGAGCGGGCGAAGCAGATCGCAGGCCCCGACTCACACCAATGGCAGGCTTACGTGGCAGCCGGACGCCACCGTCGGAAGGTCTATGAGGAACGCAAGACCCGCCCGGCGATAACGGCTGGAGCCCAGGTCCGTCTGTACGTCTACCGGACCTATACGAGCGATTTCGACGGCACAGACCACGCCCTCGCCCATCTCATCCTGAAATGGACCGAGAAGCGGGTCTACGTCGGCGAGCGATCCTTCCCGGCAGAATACGTCGGTACGGAAAAAGAGCCGATCTTCGACCTCGGACCGGACGACAAGACCTTTGTTTTGGACCGTGCCACGTTGGAGGTGGAAGGTCATGCCGACGCCCCATCGAAGGGGTGGTGGTGGGGTACGTTCTACCTGCGGCTCGAAGACGCCCTCGACCCGTGGGGCTACCGTCACGGGCGTAATAATCCCAGCAACCCTCCCGATGGGATCACGGAGGCGCTGGCGACCCTCGGCCTGCCGTGGCCTTCGACGACCGAAGACGTCCGTGCGGCCTACCGGAGGCGGTCCAAGGAGACCCACCCCGATTCCGGTGGCTCTGCGGACTCCTTCGTGGAAATCAACGCCGCCTACGAGACCGTCAAGTCCGGGCTGGAGCATTGGCCGGGGTTCTCCCGAGTCGCATGACCTCGGGATTGACGAACCCTATTTTTCACACAAGTTCCGGTGATCATCCACCTTGCACGGCTTGTCACCGGCCCTGGACGAACTCCGGGACGGCTTCGGCCGCCTTCAGCAGGCACGCCGTCAGCTTGCCAGACCCGCCACTGGTATCGAGCCTGATTCTCACGCCGTTGACATCGGGCCTGCCGACCCGCACATGCCCCGTGACCTGGACCTTACCCGGATAGGCCAGCGGTGATACCGACAGTCCCCGGTCGGCCCCGAGCCACACCGGATACTCGTCTTCCCAGAGCTTGTCGGTGTTCGTGCCGGGGACGGGCTTCAACGACAACCTGTCCCACCGTCCCGCCCGGAGTGCGTTGACCTGCTGCTCGGGGCCGACCCCCAACTCGGGCGACAGGCCGCAGTGGACGAAGACGTGTCCCGGTGTTTCGACGACCCAGGGTAACGAGGCCAAAAAGTCCTTGTGTTCGGCCGGCATCGCCTCCCTGAGTTTGTCCAGGTCCTTTTGCCAGGTGCTTCCCGAGGTCATCGCCTGCCGGCCAAGGTAGCCCTCAAACGTCTCGGCGTGGTCGTAGCGGGTCCGGTAGCGATCGAGCCAGTACGAGGAGACAGGGCCGTCGTCGAGCCGGGCGGCCCGGACCAGGGCGAGGTCGTGGTTGCCCATGACGGCCGAACCACCAGCGGGACGTCGCAGCAATTCCATCACGAGGTCGATCGTTCCCCTGACGTCGGGTCCCCGGTCCACGAAGTCACCGAGGAAGACGAGGGCGCAAACCGGCCATTCCGGTAGCGTCTCCAACCGCTCGACCAGTCGCACAAGTTCGTCCCGTTGCCCGTGCAGGTCGCCGACGGCGATAACTGGGTAGTCCAGGTTCGTGGGGAAGGTCATCGCCGTCGTGTTGCCCCGGTTTTTTCGGCCCAACTTGTCGGTTCGCTTTCAAATCGTCCGGGCTGGACGCTACATAGGGTATGGCAATCTTGAGATTCGAGGAATGGGTATCCCTGAACGAGGCCGCCCGCCGATCCTTCGCCCGGACCCTCGGCAAGTATGGCCCTGAAGTCGTGGACAAGCCCGTGGCCACGATGACCGCCTGGCGTGGCGAACTCCAGGACCCGAGCGGGCTGCCCTACCCGGAGGCGACCAGGCGGAAGTTGAACGACCAGGCGAACCGCAAGCTTGTTGCGAACCTCAGGAGACGGGGCCTGTCGAGTTTCCCGGTCGTCGGTGCCGGCCAAGAGGCGGACAAGCTGGGCGGCATCACGGTCAACAAGGAGAACAGCCTGATCGTTCAGCCGGTCGGGGACATGGGCGAGCAGGAGTTTGTCGATCACATCAGACAACTCCTATTCAACCCGACAGGTGAACGTGGTCCGGGGCCATTCGTCCACACCCAATGGGGAGCCCTCGTGAAGCTGCCGAGCTTCCCCGAGTCCTTCCTCCTCTTCCACGGCGGCGAGAAGCCCTCCGGCCCTCAGGACTACACGGCGATAGAACCGCTCGGACGGTCGGCAGTCCCCAGGCTCCGGCAGGAGCCGACCTACTCGCAGATGAAGTACGGCCCTCGGGCCGATAGGGCGATGGAGGACCAATACGACAAGCCCGGCGACGTCGGCAATCCTCGCCCCGACGAGAAGAAGCCCGGTGCGGGTCTTCCTGGCAGGAGGTACACTATCAAGGACAGGAGCCGAACATGAACGAGCGACTTGATGACCTTCTGACCGATTTGGGCAAGCACTTCGGCAAGATGACCCGCTGGAGGGCGTTGTGCCGGGAGCGGGACGCCACGACCGACGAGGACAAGCTTCGACTGGCCCAGGAGGTCTTGGCTGCCTATTCCACGGGGACCGTGGCGGAATGGCACAGCTACGATCTCCGTCTCCGGGGCCGGAAGCCCTCGAATATTGACGATCTTCTGGCCGGGCGGACGGCAGAGAACCAGGCGTGAACCGCCAGCATGGAGATGAGGTTCAATTCGATTTGGGCAGCAAGAACATAGATAGTTCATGCAATGTCACGAGTCGTTGGGTTTCAAGCAGTGGCTCCTCCCCGAGACGCTGGCTCTGGCCGGGAGCTACAAGGGAGGGATCTTCCAGCGTCTCGTGGCGGCGACGTACAAGCTGGCCCCGGTCAGCGACCCGACCGCCCTCCCGGCTTTTCAAGAACTGTCCCGCAAGCTGGCCCGCCAGAACGACTTCTTGCGGCACAAATACAACTTCATCCCATCGAGTGGCGACCATTACGCCAGCTTCAAGCAGCTTCGACGCTCGATCGACACCCAGAGGCAATCCGGGAAGAGGCGGGCCGACATGTACGTCTATGCCGAGCCGCCCGGTCCCGAGGACGCCGCCCAACAGGGCCACCCCGTCTTCACGAATGACCAAAATGTGATGATCCGGGGCGTCCACGATGCAATTGCCCACCTGGGCGGCAACCACCCCTTCTCGGCCCGTGGCGAATACGGGGCGTACAACCGGCACTTGAAAACATTGTGTAACGTCCAGGACGCTCGTGCAGGACGATGCTTGGCGGCTGCGGCCCTCTTCACTGAGATCGTGGGCCAGACCAGCTACTACTACGTCTATGGCCAGTTCGCACCCCAGAAGGCCGTGTTCCTCCCCGACTTCAACTTCTACAACGTCGGGATGTTGTCAACGACGTCGAAGTTGAACGGCTTCTTCGTGGTCCAGGGCAAGAATCTCGTCTGCCAATCCGACTTCGATTCCGATTCCTTCGGACGAGAGTTTCCTGATCTCTCGCAGGAGCTTGACAGTCAGATTGGAGGACCGAAGATCAGGATGACCCCGATCCCAACTCAACGCTGATGACGACTGCCGAACGGTTGTGGGCAGAAGTCTGTAAGTCTATTAAGTTATCGCCACCCAGATCGGTGGGTGGATCGGTCCAGGATCGGCAGATTTGATATCGATCCTTCCCTCGAAAAGGATACCTCCGGGCCGAAATTATCGGCAGCTATCAACCCTGCTCGCACATCCAGCGAGGAAGGCCATTCACTGGGGTCGTGGACCGGAGTGGCGTCATAGACGGCGACGGCTTCATCGAGAGCATCACCGGTCTCGTCCATTGCGGCACAGCGATGAAATATTCATGCTTCGACATCTTGACTTCATCAATCTCATTTTGGAGTCAAAAGGAAAGTCGGAAATCATCTTCGACCTTACCCAAAAAATCTCGGAACAATTTTACATAGTCCAGTACACAACCTAGTATTCAATTAGAGAAACCACTAATACAAAATGTCAACATCAGAGCAAATGATGTATTATCATTTGGCTCTAACATGCTTGCCACTGTCCTTCAGTTAGAACAACAATATACAAAGAAAGTTGATGATTGAGCCGATGAGCAACTCTATCAGATGGGTCGGACGTAGTTATGAAGGCGAAAGATATTACGAAGGTTTTGTCCGGGGCAACTCCCCAGACACAAACTGGGATTTGACCTGGCGAATCGAATCTTGTCCGTTGGACGGCGAATTCTTGGTCCTCAAATATTCCCTTGGCCCGGAAGATCATGCCGTCGAAACGTTCCCTCGGCTTTGGCACGCCAAGGCTTGGGTCGAGAAACAATACGGCGAGATCGATGGCCCACTGAATTGGATTCGCCATCGAGAAGAAGACGGTTCAGTCGAGTATTATGGGTCGAGGGAGGTGAACCCGAGAATTCGACGATTCAACCCCTCCTGGAAGATCATCCTTGAAGGAGATCAGTGGGTCGTCTCTTATTGGGTAGAAGGGGCCTGGTGTGAGGAGGCCCGCTTCAACCGATTCAAGCAAGCCAAGTCTTTTTGCGAACAGCAAGCAGGATGAGAGAATGAGGGCCGGGGCGACACCCCGCCCAACCTGGAAATGAAGTAGCGAGGCAACGTACGAGAACGAGGGTTCTTGACTCTGATCTGCCTCAAAGCCTCCTTTCTCGTCCGCCCAATGTATGATCAACCTTTCCCCAGCCAATTTGCCTCCAACCACGACACCTCGGCTTGTAACGCTTCACTTCGCCGGTCGAAGGGGCCGAGCACCGGCCCCCCGACGGGCGACAGGTCGGCCAGCCACCGGCCCTCCTCGTCGGGCTCTACGTGACTGGCCCTGGTGATACTGGTCGTCCCGAGGCTGGCGAGATTGATAGCCTCGCCGTAGACGCCCCGGACCAGCCCGCCCTTCTCTATGATGAGATTCATGACGCTTCCCCCTGGTTCACGTTGGGCCGGATGATCTTCCGCCTGGGCCGCTCGACCATCAGGCCGTCCATGGCCGTCTGGACCTGGGACAACTGCGTGGCGACCCGCTGCCGGAGGTCGCCGCTCTGCCGGAGGTCCCCGGCACCGACGCCTCGCACCGCCTGCTGGGCCTGGGCGACCAGGGCGTCGAGTTGGTCGTTGCTGCGGACGTTGAGCGACCTGAACCTCTCGAAGAAGTCGTTCAGGTTGCCGACCGCCGAGTCACGGAAAACCTTCCTCTCGCCGTCCTCGCCACCGCTGATCCGCTCGGACAGGTGGGCGACCAGCTTCGAGAACTCGTCAAGGAACGCCGACTCGGCCATCTGGACCGCCTCGTCGAACCGAGCGGCGACACGAGCCCTCTCGGCCTCGAACAACGCCGGATTGAGGTCCCGGAGATAATCGGGCGGTTCGACGCTCGGGAAATCCCAGGAGACGTCGAAGAGCCCGATGAGCGTTTCGGGGTAATCGGAAGGGTTGAAGAGCCTTCCCAGCCGTTCGGCGGCGGCGATCTTGAGATCGCCGTAATGGCGATCCAGGTTCGTGACGGCCTCGGCAAGCTCTGCCCTGTACTCCTCCATGAGGCCGACGAACTCGTCGATCTTATCCCGCCGGATCAGCCGGACGCCCGGCTCGGGGAACGGCAACGACATGCCCTTCCAGACGGAGGCGATCTTCGACTTGATCGACGACACCCCCTTGAAGGCCGAATGACTCGTGTCCAGGAGTTTCTTGCCCGCCGAGACGTACTCCCCCTGGGCGGCAAACGGCTCGGCGGCCTCGGCCCGCTGTTCGGGGGTCAGGGACTTCCGAGTCCCGAGCCAATTAAAAGACACTCTCACCGCTGCCATGCTGGCTCGGAGGCCCTCGGCGGGCGTCCCGGAGTCGTTGGTGGCGGTCCTGGGGGCGTCGAGCAGAGTTGCACTCACCGTAGGACTCCTTATTCGATCGTCGTTGCTGTTCTCGCCGCATCTGTCAGGGTGCTATGACTCAAAGCCGGGCTCAGTTCAGGCTGGGGTCACGGCTGACGCTTCGGCCGGTGGGACTCGAACCGCCCTGGTTCCTGGCGTAAATGCCCGCCCGGTCCGCCGACAGGCACCTTCCGCTGGCCCAGTTCCTCAGCTTCTCGACCGACTCGGCAGCCGTCACGGCGACCGGGACGACGTTCATGGCGGCTTCCACCAAAGGCACGTCCAGAAGGGCCGACAATCGGCAGGCCGATTTGATCTCGGCGGGCGTCCAGTCCCGGTCGTTGGGCCTGGGCTGGTTGCCGTTGAGGCCGAACTTCCCCTGGTACATCTTCCAGATGGCGTCCTTCTCCGGTTGTCCGGGGAGATCGAGGAAGAACGTCCCGTCCCACCGTTCCGCACGAGAAAATTCCGGTGGCAGCTTCGAGGTATCGTTCGACGTTGCGACCACGAAGACGTCCGAATCGTGATCCGAAAGCCAGCCGAGCATCGTGCCGAACATCCGGGCAGAGACGCCGCTGTCCGTCTGCCCGGACGACTGGACGCCGGATAGTGCCTTCTCGATTTCGTCGATGAACAAGACGCAAGGGGCCATCGCATCGACGATCTTGAGGGCCTGCCTGGTCCGCTCTTCCGTCTGGCCGACAAGCGAGCCCATCAGCGAGCCGACGTCGAGTACGAGCGTAGGTCGGCCCGTCTCGTTGCCCAGGGCCTTCGCAAACGCCGACTTCCCGACGCCCGGCACGCCCAATAACAAAACACCCTTGGCCCGGACCGAGCCCCTCCGACCGCCGGACAGAGCCTTCCTGGTGAACCCCTTGAGGGCACTGAGGCCACCCAGGTCGGCAAACGTCTCGCCGCCACGGTGCAGGGTCAGCAGTCCCGACTTCTTCAGCATGCCCGTCTTCAGTTCCCAAAGGGTTTCGGGAACGACACGCCCGTGTCGGACCAGCGACAAACTGAAGGCGTTCTCGGCCTCGGCCCTGGTCAACCCCGAGGCCGCATCGAGCACCACGGCCAAGTCGTCGCCCTCGGGCAGGTCGCCGGGCTCGGTGGCGATCGATCGTGCGATGACTTCCAATTGGTCCTTGCTTGGAAGTTCGTGCTCGACAACAACGAAGGCCCGCTCAAGCTCGGTCGGGATCTGAACGACCGGCGACAGGATCACGACGAAGGTGCTTTCCTGCTTGCCCTTCGAGATGGCGGTGTCAAGGGCCTGGACGATCTCAGCACTACCCAGGAATCGGTGGAAGTTCCTGAGGATCAGGATAGCGGTGCCGTCGGCCGAAGCGAGAGCGTTCAGGGCTTTGATAGCGGATAAAGGGTCGGCAGCGGTCGGCACGACTCCCGATTCGTTGCCGTTGCCCTTCGGGGTGAGGCCCCGGTCGATGTCCCATGTGGCCAGCGACCAGCCGTTGCCACGGCAAAGCTGGGCGATCTCCTGGACAGCTTCGTCGTGTTCATGCGACTGAACCCAGATGCCGCTGAAGGCGGCACGGACGTACTCCGACAAACGCTCGCTGAGCGTCATGATACTCTCCAGATGCAGGTCTGTATGAGAGGGAGGTGGCCGTGGGGAGCCCACGGCCCGGAGGTGGTCAATTCGACTGCCGGAGATCCTGACCGGCTTGCTGACGCTGGTGGAACTCGGCGGTCAATTGCTCGGCCGTCTTCTGGCCGAGGGCCTGTTCCACGAACTTGCTGGCGTCCCGGCACTCGGGGCCGGTGAAGCCCTTGGTCTCGACCTTCGTCTCGCCCTTGGGGCCGATGGTGATCTCGATGGTCTTCAAGAAGCACCTCCGGCGACCTGAATGGTCAGCTTCACCGAGCCGTCGGGGAGGGGTTGCTCGAAGACGGAGTGGCCCCGCTTACGGGCCTCCAGTTTGGCCTTTTCTAAGGCGTACGCCTGGAGGAAAGCGTCCAGGTGCTTCTGGTCGCCCCAGCTACCCTGATCGTTGTCGAATCGAACCTGGCCGCTGGCGGTGCTCACGACGGCGGGATACAGCCAGCCGGGCAATTTGACGAGCAGGCCGGTCGCCTCGCCCTCGAAGAGCTTGGCGGTGCCATGGACGGGCTCTTCCAGGCCCAGACGATTGCAGGCGGCCTTGACCGCCTCGGCGTCCCGGACCTCGGTCTTGATCGTGACGATGTGGCTCACTGGTCACTCCTGATTGATCGCAGGTGGTTGCGATTTTCAGGGTGCTAACACTCTTTCCTCGACCGCCCTTCGCCCCGAATTTTTGTCCCTCAAAGGACGACAGCCGCCCGATCGATTCGAGCAATCAACGTCGCCCGGCATTCGGTTCGAGGAACCGGATCGCTTCCCAGTTCCCGAACACGATGAAGGGTTAGAATCCCTCTTTTCCAAGGCAGATCGGGGTCGAGGGACCATCGATTTGTTCGGGAGACGATCAATACCAACAGCACGCACGCATGGTTGCGATTTCCGTCTTCTGATCCGATTTCGGTAGGAGTCGTATGAAACCGCCCTCGACCGGGTAATAAGCAGGTAGAGACTGAGCGTGAACGGAGGGGCTTCGGGGTGAAGAACGGCGAGACGAACACAGCCATCCGTGACTTACACACCCTCTTCGAGGTCGGGTCGGTCGGCGGTCTGTCGGACGGGCAAGTCCTTGATCGCTTCGTCGCACGGCGGGAGGAAGCCGTCTTCGAGGTCATCATCCATCGCCACGGCCCGATGGTCTGGGGCGTCTGCCGCCGTGTCCTCCGGGACCACCACGACGCCGAGGATGCCTTCCAGGCGACCTTCCTCGTCCTCGCCCGGAAGGCGGCTTCGGTCAAGCCACGGGAGAAAGTCGGCAACTGGCTCTACGGCGTTGCATACCAGACGGCCATGAAAGCGAGATCGACAAGGGCCAGGAGGCGGGTGCGGGAGGGACAGGTGCCGGACATGCCGGAACCCGGAGAGGTTCGGGAAGACCTTCTTGAGGGTCTGCTGGCCCTGGTTGACCAGGAGTTGAGCCGCCTGCCCGACAAGTACCGCATTCCCATCATCCTCTGCGAGTTGGAGGGGAAGTTACACCGGGAGGCGGCTGAGCAACTCGGCTGGCCCATCGGGACGGTATCGGGGCGGCTGTCGAGGGCGAGGGCGATGCTGGCGAGGCGGTTGTCCCGGCGAGGTGTTTCGCTTTCGGGCGGGTCGATGGCGGTGCTGCTGGCTCATGATACGGCGTCGGCCGGCGTAACAACCCAGTTGATCGGTTCCACGGCTCGGGCCGCAAGCCTGTTTGCGTCGGGCCGAGCGGTGACAACAGGACTGGTTTCGGTCAAAGTTGGCGCACTGAAGGAAGGGGTTCTGAAGACCATGTTGCTCAGCAAGCTCAAGAACATTAGCATCATCATCTTGGCGTCGATCTTCACCGGCACGGGAATTATCAGCATCGGCCACGCTTTGATGTCTTCCAGAGGAGCGGCGGCACAGGAGCCGACCAAGCAACCCAACGACGGTGGGCAAGCCGAGCGACCCCGTGGCTCGGCTCCAAATCCGAAGGAGGTCCCGAAGGTCAAAAGCGACATGGAGCAAATCCAAGGGGTTTGGAGGGTCGAAAGGCTCGAACAGGTGAACCACCAGCCGACCGAGGATGAAAAAGCATTCTGGAGGTCGGGTGGCTATACGATCACCATTCAGGGAAACAAGATCAAGCATAACATAGATCAGAGCTTCATTCTCTTCACTCTGGACCCTTCGCAGGCTCCCAAGGCCATGACCCTTGAGGTGGCCGAAGAAGGACCCAAGAAGGGCCAACATGTTCCGGCGATCTACCGCTTGGACGGCGACGATCTAATGATTTGCCAGGGTCGCCTGGGGGACATGGAGCCGCCTCAAGCCTTCTCCGTCGAGAACCGCAGGCCAGGGACATTCCCGACACTTTACGTCCTCAAGCGTAAGCAAACCATCACGGATGCGGTTCAAAAGGTGAAGGGCTTGGAGGAACGGGTGAATGCCCTCCGAACCCAACTCCGGGGAGTCGAGATGGAACTCAAGCAAGCACAAAAGGAGGTCGGGGTTTCGGAAGATCATCCGCCGAAATAGCCCGGTTCCCACCAAACACAACGACAAGGCCCCTGGGTCGTCACCCGACGGCTCGGGGCCTCGTCGTTGATGCGGGCCGCTGTGGGCCGCTACACGGCGTCCACGGCCAGCACGAGCCTCAGTCGTCCCCGCCGTCGCTGATCGTCCTGGTGGGCTCCCTGGGGCTCTGGTGGGCGTCTGGGCTTGGGGGACGACCACTTGGTTCTTCTACTTGTCGATCAGCCGCTTGAGGTCTTCCCTTTTTGACGGTAGGAGCCCGACCCCCATCCTGTCGAGTTCGCCGACGCTCCGGTGAAGCTGGTCTAGCGATCCCTCGCTCTTGGGGGCTTGGGGCGGCTTGATCTCGGGCGTCGGCGTCTGCCTGGCCGTCATCTGCGGCGTCCGCTTGGCGAACTTGAACAGCCCTCTTGCCGAGCCTCATCAGGCCCCCAGCCGCCCGCAGCAATCAATTACGAGGTCATCCCTGGTGGCGACTTCGTGGATGAACTGCCAGTCCCCGCTCATCGCTCCCAGGGGTCGAGGAGTTCCGGGCAGCCTGCGGCCCGGCGAAGGTAGCGGTCGGCGTCCCGGTAATCCTCCTCCCGCACCAGGGGTGGCGGGGTGGAGAAGTAACCCTCTTCAATCCTGGCTCGCTTCTTGAAGAACTCGGCCTGAGCGGGATCGAGGTCGGCGAACGATTTCTCCTCCAGGAAATCCCGGTCCCACAACAGGTGCTCGGCGATCTCGTCCAGGCAGCCCTTCCAGGCGTCGAGGTCCTGACTGCGGACCGGCGGGCTTTCGGCCGCAGGATCGACCGCCTTGAGGGCCTCCCGGATCAAGCGGCGGAAGCGGAACTTGAGGTCGTCCTCGACGTCCGGGTTCGTCTCGAACTCGAACTCCATCCCCAACTCGTGCCCGGCCTTCTCGAACATGGCCCAGGCCGTCCCCTCGTTCCAGGCGTACAGGACGGGCGAGGGTAGGTCCGGGTCGGACAGGTGCCGGAGCACGTAGACGAGGGCGAAGACCTGGGTCTTGGGGTCAAGCGAGTCGAATACGGGGACGCCAACATCCGGGTGCAGGTCGGGGTCGTCGTAGGTGATCTCCTCGACGATTTCCTCCCGCAGCGCCATCGCCGCCTCGGCCATGAGGGCGATCACGGGCTTCGGCAGAGTGACGTGGCCGTCCCCGGTCCACCAAGTCATGACGGGTCGTCCTTCACGTCGGAAGCTTACGGCGATAAGAGGCCGGATCACTCTTCGCCCGGCGAGACTGTGGCTTCGATGCCGACCATCATCGCCGCCGGGGAGATCGTCCGCAAGCAACCCCGTCACGGAGACGCCGCCGGGGCGAGTATGCCGGATACCCACCCCGTCGCTTCCGTGTCCTCAAGCCGCCCAATTCCCACGTCCGGCGGTTTGAATTTCGGAGATCACCGCCGCCGTGTCGGCGATTCCAGCAGGCGGGCCATCAAAGGATTGAGCAAGAGCAGCGTCTCCCGGTCGCCCTCGCTGATGAGCGTCTCGAACAGCTTCCGGGCCTGCTCTCGGAGTACAGGCAAGTTGTCCGGCGGTTCCTCCACCGGCAGGAGGTCGGCTGCCGTGGTCCCCAGGGCGACCGCCAGACGGTCCACGAGGTCGATCCCCGGTGCCGCCCCGCCGCTCTCCAGCCGCCACACGTAGCTCGCCGTGACGTTCGCCTTGTGGGCAAGCTCAGCCTGAGTCATGCCCCGAGAATTACGAAGCTCCCGGAGGCGTGCCCCGAACCGGAGCACGATCCGGGCGTGCTCGATCTCCTTCTTGACCGTCTTCTTCGCCATCAGTCCCCCCGCCACTGGGATCGCCTCGGCGGGGGACCGGCCACGACTTACGATCGTAAGTATTGACACCGCATATTGTGAGACTAAAGTGGTTCCGGGGGTGACGGCCGTTGCGACGGGGACGGCTCGCCGCATCAACGAACGTGACTGCCGGGCGAAGTGGCCCTTGTCAGCACGCAGGAGCCACGACATGAGCGACGAGCGGGATAACGCCGGGGAACGTCAAGATTTTGAGGGGCCGATCACCAATCAGGGCGTCTGTCTCGGTTGCGGCGGTCCGCTCGTGCCCGGAGAATCTTCATGCCTCGTCTGCGGACAGGCGAAGGCGGTCCCCCTGACCTCGTGGCCGAAAAATATGACGGGGTCTCCCGCCTCGGATCAGGGCGTGTCCGCCGTCGGGATGGGTTCGATGGGCACCAAGGCCCCGATCGCCCAGGCCGAAGGCGACTTGAAGGAGGCAGAGCAGGAGCGGAAGAAGACTGAGGAGGAAATCACGAAACTTCTCAGCTTGAGGCTGGAGTCCGCCACGACGAGAATCGACTGGGCCGAGAGGTTTTTTGAATCCGGGGTCAGGGAGTACGAGCCGAGAGGCGGCGAAAGGGACGCTGCAACCGGAGGCAAAGGTCTTGACGTCGTAGTTGGAGTGATTGTTTGTTTGTTTGTGACTTTAATCACCTGCGGACTTTACCTTGTTTATGTAATAGTAAAATATGATGAATGGGCCAAGAAGAGCCTAGGACGGCCGGAAGATTACAAGAGGGAAATGACTGCACAGGCCGGGAAACTGGACGTCGATCTCGAAGCCCTACGGCTGCGGCACAAGGCGACAATGGAAAGAATCGTTTCGCTGAGTTCAAAGCTCGCATCCTTGAAACAGATGACTAATCCGGCGACCCCTTCCGAAGGCCGTAGCCTCTTCGGGATGATCAAGTCCGCCATCCCGATCGGCAGATGCCCGAACTGCAAGGCAGGCTTAGCGGCGGAATCGGATGGCCTGGAGATCCTCGGCACGAAATCCAGACTCGTCGGGCCTGAACAGGTCGAGAACGTCTTCCAGGGAGAACCAGTAGTCGAAAGAATCATCACTTCTGCCAAAAAATCAAAGTGCAAGGTTTGCGGCCACAGGTGGCAGCAGGTATCCAGCGAGACAAAAACTGTACGTGGGGCCTGCCCCAATTGTTATGAGGACGCTTCGGCAAAAACGGAGAATCGAGAGGTCCATGACACGACTTTCAGGGTCATCGGGGGCGGAGACAACGAGCACTTCTTCCACGGACAGGTTACGGTCAAAGTCAAAACCAGTTATCTGAGCAAGCTACGTTGCAAGAAATGCAGCCACGGGTGGCAGCAGATGTCCAGCCAGAGGGAGACTCTGCGTGGGGTCTGCCCTTCCTGCTACGGCGATCGAAAAGACCAGATCCTCAAGGAGAAAGTGCGATCACACGATACGGCCGATACCATCAAACACTACGACGGGCAGGCGGATAGGTACGGTAATTTCGTCGGGCAGACTGTTCGCTCCGAGCGATTCGTCATACGGCAGGACGACTGGGAGACGACCTTCCGGTGCGGGACGTGCTCGCACGAGTGGAAGGAACTCAGCAGCGAGGAATATAGGGTGTTCTGACCGGGCTCACGCCAGTAGAGACGTTCCACCGGGCGTTCGAAACGCAGGCAGGTGGTAAAGTCGTTACTCCACAATTCGGGAGCCCCGGCCTCTACGATTTCCCCGTCCGTGATCGCTATCCTCGGGCTCGGAAAGGCTCCTGTCCCAAGTGCAGACTGTGTGGCCAGAGGGGCGTTTCCCGTCGTGGCCGGGGACAGCACCCCCCAATGCCGAATCCCCAGGAGGTGAGACGAAAACAAACCACTACCTGCTTTCAAGATGTTCTCGACCCGACTCGCCCCGGAGCGTCCTCTGAACTCGGGAGTTTGTCCGTTATGACTGGGAAAGGCCGAACCTTGCTCCGATTGGTGGTTGCCTTTGTCTTGATCCTGGTGATAGCTGGTCTGACCAAGGCGGATCAGAGGCAGGCCCGAGGCAAGTTTGAGCCCCCGCACGGCAAGACGATGGTCCTCATCGGTTGCGACTGGAGCGATAACTTCAAATCGTACACCCGCCTGACCGGGGACACCCCGGCCGGCGGCGTCTTCTGGTACGAGTTCAACGGCGACACGACGTTCTTCTGGCACAACGCCAAGGAGAACGTGGGCGAGAACGGCGTCCTCCACGTCAACTTCAACCTCGTCTCGAACACGGGCGGCTCCCTGAAGCCGTACCTAGAAGGCAAGAAAGACCCCGAGATTAAGAAAATCGGCGAAGCCTTCAAGATTTGGGGGCATCCGCTCCTCGTGACCATCGGAACGGAGTGCGACCACCCCGGCAACAATGGGTACACGCCCCAGCAGTTCGTCGCTGTCTACAGGAAGATCCGTCGCATGTGGGAGGGACTGGGCGTCACGAACGTCGCTTACGTCGTCCACTTCATCGGGAACGCAGGTAATCCCCGGTGGGCATCCTATTACCCCGGCGACGACGCTGTGGACTGGGTGGCGTTCTCGTTCTACTGGTTCGAGAAAGACGTGCCCCACGTCAGTGAAATCTCACGGCTGGCCCACAAGCACCGCAAGCCGGTGATGATCGCCGAGAGCGGCCCGCTCAACGGCAAAGCCCGCTCCTTCTCGGACTGGCATGGCCCCTTCCTGAAGTATGCCTCTGCCCTGGGCGTGAAGGTGATCTGCTACAACAACTGGCGTGAGCCGCCGGTCGATCGGGCCTTCCACAATACGGCCTTCGACCGCCTCCCGAAACCCATCGCCGATGCCTGGGGACGGGCGATGAAGTCCCCGGCCTACCTGCATGCCTCACCTGACTTGCAAGAGATTCTCGAAGGGCGCAAGAAGGCCGTCACTGAGGAACCACCGAAGCCCGAGGTTGTCCAACCGGCCGGGGGTAAAATCATCAACCTCCTCCAGAAGATCGACCCCAAGCGGGACGTGATCGAGGGCGACTGGAAGTACACCGGCAAAGTGCTCACGTTCGCCGGGGACAAGGAGTGGTCCCGCATCCAGGTCCCGTATAAGACTCCCGAGGAGTACGACCTGACCGTCGTCGCCGAGCGGATCCGGGGCACCGAGATCCTGATCATCGGCCTGGTCGTCGATGGCCACCAGGCGACGGTCGTGCTCGACGGCTGGGGCGGCGGGGTCAGCGGCCTGGAGCGGATCGACGGCAAGGTCTCCCAGGACAACGAGACCACCCGCCGGGGCTGGCGGTTCACAAACGGCAAGCCGACCACGATCGTTTGCAAGGTACGAAAGGGCGTTGTCTCCGTCACCTGCGACGGCGAGGAAATCGTTGAATGGAAAGGAGACGCCCGCCGGCTCTCGATCGTCGGGGGCTGGAAGGTCCCGGACGAGAATCAACTGTTCCTCGGCGGCTGGAAGGGTGGAGCCTTTCGCTTTCGCAAGCTGGAAGTTCGGGAGGTCGCCGTGAGCGATGGAGAGCAAGGCCACTGAGGAAAAAGCCTTGCGGTCGGCGTGGAAGAGACCGCCGTCCAGCAGCCCGGACCGGGCCGTCTCGGGTCAAGTTGTCTCCGAGTCCGAGCAGAACACTGAACCAAAGGCGAAGTCATCATGGCGACACCAGGCGAGCAACCGACAAACCCGCTCTCGGAAGCCAAAGCCTGCCTGGGCCGAAAAGACTTCGGCCGGGCGTTGGAGAAGGCGACGGAGGCCGTCACCGCCGCCCCCAAGGACGCCGTGGCCTATCTGGTCCGGGCCGAAGCCTTGCGACTGTTGAAGCGACCTGATCGGGCTTTGGCGGACCTGGCCGTCGCTATCCGCCTCGACCCCGAGCGACCCGCCCCCTACGTCGTCCGGGCCGAGATCCACAAGAAGCGGTGCCAGTTCGACCAGGCGGTCGCCGACGCCACGCACGCCATCTTCCTCGACCCGAACAACGCCGCCGCCTACTCGATCCGGGCCTCATGCCGGCAGTCGATCGGCGATGCCGAGGGTGCCTCCGAGGATCAGGAGGAACTGTTCAGGATCGACCCGACCCGGCTTGCGAACGACCCGGCGGTCCAGTCCAGCCCTGCGAAGGCCCCGAGTCCCGGTCCCGACGGGAGGATTCGTGGGGCGATCCTGGACGATGACAGGCACCAGTTTGCGGACGGCAAGCCGGTGGATCGGTCTTACCGCTCACGCCCGGCGGTCGGCGGCGACGATGCGGCGGAAGTCCTCGGTGAGGTCAGCGGGTACAAGCCGGGCTCTCTCACGAAACCGCTGTCACGAGGGCGGTCACGCTCGAAGGCCCCTTCAAGGGGCGTGGGGTACGGACTCGGCCTGCTCGGCGTGGGTGTCGTCGTCGGGTGCCTGCTGACGATGAGGGGCGGCGGCACACCCGCCCCAGGCCGAGAACCCCAACCCCATCGGGTGCCGGCTGCCATCCCGTTGGCAAGGGCGGATGACGGCGGGAGCGACAACAGGTTGGCGAACGGCGACTACGGGAAGGCTACGGGGCCGAAGATCCTGGCCGTCAAGGCGGAACCACCGAAAGCTGCGATCGAGCCGGCTCCTCAGCAGGCGACAACACCTTCGCCCCCGCCGGCCGGGGAGACGCCGAAGGGCATTCGGATTCGGTTTTCGATGTCAGGGGAGGGCGACTGCCGCCTTGTGGTGGACGCCAGAGAGGAGAACCACACGGAGGAAAAGATCGAAGGCGAGCCGGTGAAGCTGATGGGAGTTCCAAACGCCGCTGTCAGGAGGACCGAAGCGGGCCTGCACCGCATCGCTTACTCGTTCGGCGGGGTCGGCAGCACCGCCGACTTCGGGCACCTGAACGGCGTCATCCCCTCTCGGCCAGCCGGTTTGTCGATCGACCGGACGGCGGGCCTGCTCATCATGACCCCGACTCAAGTCGAGACTCAGAAAGGCAAAAAGGCGGTCCTCGGATTTCCCCGGCTTCTGAAGGCTCCGATTGAGGTTTCCATCGTGTTCGACGATCCGAAGCCGGGGACCTTCATCCTCCAGTTAAACCATCAAACCTCTCCGGCTGTTTTCGGGCTGCGACTCCATCCCGATCCTCAAGATAAGAACTCGATCCATGCCGGCTTCTTCTGGATACCCGTGGTCAACGGGAAGAGAGCAAAAGAAATGAACTTGCTCGACCGGACGTTCGCAAGCGGGAATCTCACGGAGAGTGGGTTCCACCTCCCGATCTCCCAGAACCTTTCGAATGACCGCTATTCGCTTGACCTCGCCTACTATGGTGAGGGACCGATCTCAATCCGACGCCTCGACATACAGGCGAAGATTCCCCCCTCGTTCGGGATCAGCTTGGATAACGACAAGGCGGGCGTGAAGCTCGTCTCGGCGTTCCAGGGAGGGGCCTCGGACACGGCCGGACTGAAGGCCGAGGACGTCTTGGTGTCGATCGATGGCGAGAAGTTCACGGACGCCAAAAGCATGACGACCCGGCTGGCGAACACAACGATCGGCAAGGAAGCGAAGTTCGTCCTGAGACGGGCGGGCCAGGAGAAGACGATCGTCGTCAAGGGCGAGTGAGGAAACGGGGGTGGCGGCACGCCGAATTGTCGCCGCCCGCCCGCCCGTCGCTACTTCGGCCCGGCTCATTCGCCAAGCCAGGCCCTCCGGTGAGTCCTCTGCTCCTCGGACGCTGCCGGGTCGGTTTGCAGCTTCCACTGCGGGGCCGGCTCCCGGCCGAACACCGCCTCAAGCCGGAGCAGCCGCCCACGGCGGGCGACCAGGACCGACGCCCGCTCGTCCGGCCGGTACTGCTCCATCCGCTTCGACCACTGCTCGGCGAGCACCCGGTCCTCCCCCACCGCCAGGACCTCGTCGCCGACGTTGAAGCCCGCCTCGTAGCCGGGCGTCCCCCGCTTCACGACCGAGACCGTCAGCCGGCCCCCCTCCGGCTTCGTCTCCAGGCCCAGCCACGCCTTCGGTGGCTTCTTCTCCTTGTCCCTTTCCTTGTCACCGTCGGCGGCGGCGAACCGCAGGCCGTACCACCGGAGGGCCTCGCCGTAATCGAGTTCCTCAGTCGTCTCCAGGGACCGGCGGAAGAACCCGGAAAGGTCCGTGCCGGCCACCTCATTCGCCAGGGACCGGAATTGAGCGGGCGTGTATCCTCTCTCGCCCGAGTAGCGTTCGTAGGCCAGCCGCATCACGTCGTCGAGGCTCCTGGCCCCCTTCGTCGCCCGCCGGATTTCCGCATCGAGCAGGAACCCGACGACCGCCCCCTTCGTGTAGTAGCTGACGGCGGTGTTGGGCGTGTTCTCGTCCCTCCGGTAGTGTTTGATCCAGGCGTCGGCCGAGGCCGATTCCAACGGCTGGACCGCACGCCCCGGCGTCTCCTGGAGCCGCTCGACGTCCCCCTTCGGCTTGTCGCCGTCCCCGCCGGTCGGGGGGACGTCCCCGGCGAAGTATTCCTCGGCGGTGCAGAGACCGGCCCGGCGTACGAGCAGGTCGCCGTAGTAGCTCGTCAGGCCCTCGGCCACCCAGAGGCTCTTCGTGACCGCCTCGGCCTCGTAGTCGAACGGGCCGAGTTCCACGGGCCGGAGCCGCTTGACGTTCCAGGTGTGGAAAAACTCGTGGCTGACCAGCCGGAGCCAGCCGAGGTAGTCGGCCCGCCGCCTCGTCGCCCACCGGCTCGCCATCAGGACCGTCGAGTTCCGGTGCTCCAGGCCGCCGCCCGTCTCCGTCAAGAGGTTGAAGAAGACGTACCTGTCGTACGGGAGCGACCCCCAGAACGCCCGCTGTGCCCGGACGACGGCTTCGACGTCCCTGGCGGCCTTTGGCCCGTCCCAGACGCCCCCCTCACCCTCGACGACGAGGTGATGCGGCTTGCCGTCCACCTCGAATTCGTAGACGGCCGGGTCCCCGGCGTAGATCGGTGAATCGACGAGCGTATCGTAGTCGGGGGCGACATACCGATGGGGCAAGCCGTCGGGCGCTGCGGGCAAACCGCAGAAGCTCCTGGGCCAGCCGGCGGGCAAAGTCAGTGTGACCTCGTGGGACCGTGGGCCGCCTTCAACGGGGGTGAGGAAGGTGGCCGCCCCGTTGATCAGGGCGAAGGAACGGTCCACCCAGTTCGTCTGGACGCCCATCTCACGGCCGTAGACCCGGTAGGTGACGACCACACGGGCCGCCCCATCAGTATGGACCCGCCAGCGGTTCTTCCGGGACTTCTCGACCGACAGCGCCCGTCCGTCGGGGGTGCGTGCGGCGAGGGCCTCGACGTGGCGGGCGTACTCCCGGACGAGGTAGGAGCCGGGGGACCAGACGGGCATCATCAATTCAACTTGTGGAAGGCCGTCGGTGGGGACGTCGGCCTCGACCTCGACGTAGTGCGTCTGGGGTGCGGGGAAGCGGAGCGAGTAGCGGACCGGCTCGGCGGCGAGGGAGGCGGCGGGCGTTGCGAAGAGGAGGAAGATGGCGAAGGGTCGCAAGATCATCAGCACCTCAGGGGTGTAACGGCGAGGCGTTTCAATGGGGTGGGTCGTCCGAAGGCGCTGCCATTGCACCAGATTCACGGCATGTCGTCACTATGCCTCGGTCGATTCCGAGACGACTGACCAGCGACTTCGTGCCCATGATCCGGGCCTCCTTCGGCCACGAGGAAGGCCGAAGTCGGGTCGGCCATCTCGGAAGGGAGCCCGGACGTGAAGGCGGGAGGAAGGCCAGTGGGCGGGTTTGACCTGACGCCTTCGCCCACCAAATCGTCAACGGAGGTAAATCCCAGGGGCTTTTGCGTCACTATAAAGGTGGCGGTGTCGTTCACATCGTCACCTTTACGGAGCCGACGCAATGCGACAGATCATGGTCATTCCGTCGAAACGGATCACACTGGATGTCGAACCTTCCGTCCACCTGACCGGCCCGGACACGTTCGAAGCGAACACCCCGTTCCCTCCCCATGAGGTCCGCCTCCCGATGTCCGTCTGGGACCTCGTGTCCGCCCCTCCGGCCTTCCTGGAAAGCTCCGGTATCCAGGTCGTCAGCGTCGAAGACAACGACGTAATGTCGGCCGCCGCTCAGTTCGTCGGCAAGAACCGCATGGTCATCACCACCCCCGCCAAGCGGCTCACTCTGGACCTGGCCGACTCGGTGAGCGTACTCGGCGGCGACACCCTGGAAGTTGACTTCTGCGGCGACCGGACGGAGTTGACGGTGTGGGAACTCTTGACCTACCACGCCGCCGGTCTCGGGGCCTTCAGCGAATCGTCCGGCGTCCAGATCGTCAGCGTTGAGGACGATCGCTCGTCTTGAACCGCAGACAGGACAAACCACCAAAGCCCAGCAAGACGAGTCGTCCTAATTTTGCCGGACGAAGGCTTCTCCCCCGGAGAGCCGGCGGGATGAGCCCAGGGGGCATGCGTGCGACACTTCGATCAATAAAGAAATCTTTTCTTTTTCCTCCCAATCTGAGAGGCTCCAGCCGGCCCTTTCTGCGGCCTCCATGCCACCATCGATCTCGGGTCTTCTTGTTAAGGAATCATCATCTCAGGGCATCATTTACGGTCGGCATATTCCGGGTCCCTTCCCGCTTCTTCCCGGCGACGTGGGCAATGCCCCGCAACGGCAACCGACGCACTGAGGTCAGGCCCAGACCTGCCAAGGAAGGATCACTCCGCATCCGGCGTCCTGGGCTTGTCCTGGCCCTGCGAGGCGACCTTGCGGGCGTCGGGCGGGATCGACGCCTGTTCGGTCCTGATCAGTGGCAGGTCGTCGGGCATCGCCTTGAGGAAGAAGCCCTTGTAGCGGATCGTCATCGGTGGGCCGCCTTCAGACTTCGCCCAACTCCTCCAGCATCCTCTCGACCAGGGCCTTGAACTCGTCGTCGCCCAGGAGGAGCATCTCCGGCGGCGTGACGTCGGCCTCCATGAGCGTGAGCAACTCGGCGGCGCTCGCCGGCAGCCCGAGGGACCTCGCCCTCCGCTCCAACGCCCTGGCGATGATCGCATCGAGGCCGAATGCCGAGGACGCCTGGGCCAGTTTTCGGGCGATATCGTCCAGGTCGTCCGCATCGAGCTTACCCCGGTCGTCGAGCCGGGCCGCCCCCGTGATCAGGACGAGGGCCTCGGCGAGGTCGTCGCACGCCTGCTGCTGCGTTCGGCTCGGCTTGGTCGCCATTCGGTTCGCCTCCGTAGTCCCCTCGATCATACCAGGACGGGGACCGTAGATTCGCCGTCTCGCACGACGGGACGGACGACGGCCGAGGTGGAGCGACGGACCGAGATAGAAAGTCGGCTTGCCGGGCCTCGGAGATCCTGGCCGGGGTGTGTCAGAGCCCCTGGATCGTCCCCAACGGCGTCACCGGGGGCGGCCTGGACTCCGGCACCGCCGTCGCCGATCCCATTTCCCACCGCACGGGACTAATGTCCCAGAACCAGGGCATCCACCGCCGCCCCTGTTCAGACCCCAAGTCGTCCTAAACCATCTCCGTACAGACGGCCCCCGGCTTGATGGCGGTCTCAACCCCCCCGCCCCAGATTGAAGGGGGTCAGCAGACTCGTCTCCGTGTCGAACAGGGCGCAATTCCCCTGGAAGACGGCATTGATGGTCACGAGGTAGCGCTTCCCGGAGTCCAGGACGACCGGCTCGCCACCCGACCACGGCAGGGTGCCCTCGGGCGTGACCAACAGCCAGCGGTGGTAGTGGCCGACGAACATCACCCGATTGGGCACGGCCGCAAAGATGCGTGCGACCTGCTCCGGGGTCTCGGGCGGTCCCTCGAAGTACCACAAGTCTTCGATCTTCTCCGGGTCCAGCCACGGCTCGACGTGGGTGAACAGGCAGCCCTCGACTTCCATTCGGGGCCGGAGGCGGCCCATGTAGGTCAAGAGCCGGTCGCTGTAGCGGAGCCGGTCCTCGTCGGTCGGCGTGTCCACGCACAGGCCGAAGTCGTGGTTGCCCCAGACGCCGACGACCCCTGCGTCGTCCAGTAGCCCAACGGTCTGTTCGAGGTCGGTGTGCATGCCGCACACGTCGCCGACGAGGATCAGGCGTTCGGCCCCCTCTCGTCGGAGTACGGCCAAGGCCCACCGGAGGTGGTCAACGCTCTCGTGAACGTCGGCCAAAATACCCACTTTCATCGCCCAGGCTCCCCCTTGACCGCCTCCCACCCCGCCAGCTTTTCGATCTGCCCAGGCGGGATGACGACCTCGGCGATGGAATTGTCATCCCAGGAGGCGGCCCTCGACGCATCGAAATAGAGCGTCCAGGGGCGGTCCTTCTTCCCCACGAGAAGCATGGGGGTGACGTGGCCGTGCCGGTCGATCTCGCCGCCCGAACGGGGCACCCACAGCCCCCGGTCTTTCCATCTGAGACCGTCGTCGCTGGTCGCCGCCTTCGTCCCCTCGTGAGACTCGCAGACCATCACGTAACCCGCCCCGTGCCGCACCACGTCCACGCCCCCGGCATCGCCGCCCAGGACCGGGTTGCGGGGGTGCTTCGTCCAGCGGAGACCGTCTTTCGACGTGGCGTAGCCGACGCTGCGGCTCGACGTCGGCGACTTCGGGACGCCTTCGGCCGGTGCCCCCGGTGGCAGGTCTTTCCGCCCGTCGTACCACATCTTGAAGAGGCCGTTCTCGTACAGCACCGAAGCCCGCCCGACAAGGAGGTGATCCCACTCGCCGTCCCGGCCCGGTTTGAGGATGGTTCCCTTCGGCTCCCAGGCGATACCGTCCTTCGAGGTCGCCAGGGCGATCTCGTCCACCACCCCGGCCCCGGCACGGGTGTAGCACATGAAGAAGGTGCCCCCGACCTTGACGACCGAGGGGTCGTTGACGTGGTTGGCATCGCCGTTGTCGAGGACGACGCCCTTGCGATCCCAGTTCACCCCGTCCCCCGACTCGGCGAGGTGGATGCGGTCGTGCCCGTCACGCCCTTGGCCGCCGTACCACATCCGGTGGAGGCCGCCTTCGACCAGGACGTCCGGGGCGTAGACGTTGCCCTCCCCGTGCGGTGCGGCCTCGGTCGCCCCGATGCCCCGAATGAGCGGCCGAAGGGGATGATCGTCCTTCCGGTCCCCGGCATGGCCCGACCACGGTGCCAACGCCACGATCAGCCCGGCGACCCGGAGTGCGAGGGCAGTGAATTTTCGACTCGCCGGGTCGGTCATCGCAACATGCCCTTCAATCGCCGGTTTACGGCTTCGGCCGAGAACGTCTCCGGGTCGAACTTGCCCCCGAACCACCCCTTCATGTCCCGAGGGTTCTCGTGCTTCGGGTCGGCGATGGCTGCAAGAAAGTCGGCGTAACCCCCAGGCCCGCCGCAGTCCTCGGGCGGGCACGCCCTGGCCCCTTCGACGCACCGGGGGTACGTGGCCTTAAGATCGGCCTCGACGGTCTTCTCGAACAGGACCTCGTGCCGCCAGCCGTCGCCGAAGTCGTACTCGTAGACGAACCGGACCTTGCCGTCCCCCTTGATTATCTCGCTCAGGAGGATGCCCTCCTCGTCCCCGACCCCCATTTCCGTCCCGAAGCCGAAGTCGTCGGGAGCCAATGGCCCGTAGTATTCGCCGTTGACGACGAACTGGTGCAGGTGGGAGTTCTGCCAGCCCATGACGATCTGGATGACCTCGTGGAGGTCCCCGAGCGGGCAGTCGGGCACCTCGATCCGTCGCCAGACCGGTGGCTTGGTGTCCTTCAGCGTGATCTTGAACTGGTAGATCCCGCCCGACGTCTTGCCCGGTGTTCGGACTGGTCGTTCCTTCACGTCATCGAGCCCGTTAAGGACACCCTCGATCTTGTCCCGCACGGCGACCAGCCGCTTCCTGTAAGGGTTCGGGGCGAAATCGATGGCGGTGTTGACCTCGCCGGCCGTCTCGACGATTTCCTTCCTCGTGAAGCGGACGGTCTGTGTGCCGTCGGGAACCTCACCGATCTTGTTCTTGATGCCCCGTCGCAGACGAGTGGCAGCGATCATCGCCTCCCGCTGGAGCTTGGTGAGCTTGACGGGGTATTGCTCGCCGCCAGATTTGGGCCTGAACGGGATCGGGAGGATCGTGGGTTTCTCATCCATGCGGTGATCGGCGGATGACTCGGCAGTGGTAGCCGAACCTCCTTTCGCCGGACCCGATTCTTCGGCGTACGTGTCGAGCAACTCTTCGATCTTCTCGTAGATGTCGCTGAGGAGTTCCTCGGTCCTCTCGGTCTTGGCGTGGTTCGCCTCCCCCGCAACGTGACCCGCCATGTCTTCCAGATCGCCGAGGGTGATCATGACCGGCTCGCCCGGCGGCGTGGACCGGACGGCCTCCTCGACCCCCCGGTGGAGGAAGACGAGCCCGGTGAGGAGCAATTTGCGTTCGGCCCTGGTCAGTTCGAGTTCGACCTTCTCGCCCCGCTTGATCTGCTTTTTCCACATCGTCTCCGGCCTCGATGACGGGTCCCTTTGTCGCCCCGATTGTGCCGCCCCTTGCCCCCGGCGTCAAACCGTCGGTATCTTGCCTGTCGTGGCACGAGAACCCCGGTCACGGAGCCGTCCATGACGCAGCCCGCACCCAAGGACGCTTTGGCCGGGATGATCACCGGCTACTGGGTCTCGCAGATGGTCCACGTCGCCGCCAAGCTCGGTCTTGCCGACCGGCTGGCGGACGGCCCCAAGACGGCTGAGGAGCTTGCCGCCTCCACCCAGACGCACGCACGGACTCTTTACCGTTTGTTACGAGCCCTAGCCAGCGTGGGCGTCTTCTCCGAGGACGACGACCAACGGTTCTCTCAGACCCCACTGTCCGAGTGTCTCGGCAGGGACGTGCCCGGCTCGCAATGGGCGATGGCCGTCATGATGGGCGACGAGCATTATCACGCATGGGGCGACCTGCTGGAGAGCGTCCGCACCGGCCAGACCGCCTTCGACCGCCTCTACGGCAAGCCGATCTTCGAGTACCTGGGCGAGCATCCCGAACAAGCCGAGGTCTTCGACGCCGCCATGACGGCGATCCACGGCCGGGAGACGCATGCCGTACTCGACGCCTACGACCTTACGGGCGTCGGAGTGCTGGCCGACATCGGCGGCGGCAACGGCACGAACCTGACCGGCGTCCTGGGCCGGTATCCCGAGATGAAGGGTGTCCTTTTTGACCTGCCGCACGTCGTCGAGCGGGCGTCAGCCAACCTGGAGAGGGCTGGGTTGGCAACTCGTTGCCAGGTGGTCGGGGGCGACTTCTTCGCCTCGATCCCGGTGCAGGCCGACGCCTATTTCCTGAGGCACATCATTCACGACTGGGACGACGAGAGAGCGGGGCTCATCCTGCGGAACCTCCGCACGTCGATGCCGAAGGGGTCCAGGTTGCTGGTCGTCGAGCACGTCCTGCCGCCCGGAAACGAGCCGTCGTTCGGCAAGCTCCTGGACCTCAACATGCTGCTCTTACCCGGTGGCGTCGAGCGGACCGCCGAGGAGTTCCGGCGGCTTTACGAGGGTTCGGACTTCCATCTGACCCGGATCGTGCCTGCCCAGGGTGATCTGAGCGTGATCGAGGGGCAGCCAATCTGATTCGGACGAGCGGTGAACGGGACGCCATCGAAGGAAGGGACGCCTTGGGACTCATCGACCGGCTCAGGCAGTGGTCCGAGATCCAGAAAGTCCGGCCCGCCGACGAGCCGCCGGACGTTGCGGGGGGCCGGGACGGCGAACTGCTGCTACGGGAACTCGTCGGCTCGTCCTTCCGGTCCAGGGACGCCCACCTTTTCGCCGGCCGACGCATCCCCTCGAAGCGACAGGGCCGACGCCGGGAGATCGACCTGATCATCTGCACGCCCCAGATGATCCACCTCATCGAGGTCAAGAACTGGTCGGGGCAACTGACCGTCAAAGATAACGTGTGGCGGCAGGCCCGACGGGGCGGTGAGGTCGTCGATCACGGGGACCTGATCCGGGAGAACTTGCTCAAGCGGGACGCCGTGGTCGAGTACCTGCACGACCGGGGGCTGGATCTCGACGAACATTTCGTCCGGGATCACATCGACCCCAAAGTCATTTTCACGAACCCGAACCTCGAACTGGACCAAGAAGTTGAGGCCCGCACGGACGTCATCTCCAGGCGGGAACTGGACGGCTACCTTCGGCGGCAGAAGCAGAAAGGGCTCGCCGAGCGGATGTTCTCGTCCCTCATCGAGTTCTGCCTCGATTCGGAGTCGAAACTCGGTAAGGCCCTCTCTCAAGGGCACCACGGGCGGATTCCATCGGGCCAGTACGAGAAGATCGTCGCCTGCCTCTCGGAAACCGAAACGTGGGACCAGCTTCATTTCTACGGAACGCAGGTCGTCACGGGGGACGTGGTGGGGCTGAGGATCGGCCCGAAGACGTACCGAAAGCCGGAACTGGTCGAGATGTCGAGTCAATTGCCGATCCGGTTCCCGTGGACGAGGGGACGCTTCTGGGGCTTTTTGAAGGCCGTGACCGGGCTGGGGTCGCTCGGGAGCGTGTACATCGGCAAGAGCCGCTTCAAGGTCTCGACCGCCGACACGGTGATGTTCCACGCCGTCGGCGACGTCGAGTCAAAACCCCGCAGACTCGTCGAGTTGGGTCAGATCGTTCTGGGGTAGGTAGAGCGGGCCTGGGAATGACGTTACGATCGGACGTCATGGGCCGGAGCCCTGGTTCTCGAACCCGTTCGCAAGGGCAACGTCGTGCCCCAATCGGTCTCAAAAGGTCTGACGAGGGAGCACGTCCTCAGGGCGTTCGCCGACCTGGACGCCGGGATCAACCACCCGTTCGGGGCATCCACCGGCTACGAACTCGTCCATGACGGCAAACGCTATCCTCCTAAAGCCGTCATCGGCCTGGCGTACCGTCATCTGACGGGCCAGATCCTTCGACCCGAGGAGTTCAGCGGCGGCGAGGCCCCCGGCCAGGCGAACTTCGTGCTCCGGGAACTCGGCTTCACGGTCGAGAAGAAGGGGGCCTCTATGGCGTCGGAGGAGGCCGAGGAAGCCACCGAGCGGGGGCGTCCCTGGACCCGTGACGAGGTGGACCTGATCGTCGCCGACTACTTACACATGTTGAAGGCCGAGCTTGCCGGCGAGCCGTACAGCAAGGCCGAGCATCGGCGGGCCTTGCAGCCGCTCCTGGACAACCGCTCGAAGAGTTCGATCGAGTTCAAGCACCAGAATATCAGCGCCGTCCTGGTCGGAATGGGGCAGGCGTACATCGAGGGCTACAAGCCCGCCAGGAACTTACAGAAGGCGGTCCTGCCCCAGGCCGTGGACGACTACCTGATCCGACACCCCGACTTGCTCGAAGCCCTCGCCGAATCGCCCGTCCTGAACCCAACGACGTCCCCGATCCCCGACCTTTCGGCGATCGAGTTGTTCGAGCCCCGGCCCGACCGATCACATCGTCGTCCCGAGCAGCGACGAGAAACCCTGGCTGTCCCGGAGGGGGAAGAAGACGGACTTCGCCCTCCGGGACGACATGAACCGACAGTTGGGTCATCTGGGCGAGAAGTTCGCCGTCGAGGTAGAGAAGCGGCGGTTGATCTTCTACGAGCGGGACAACCTGGCGGCGAAGGTCGAGTGGGTCGCCATGACCAGCGGGGACGGGATCGGCTTCGACGTCCTCTCGTACGATGAGAAGGATGAATCGGAACGGTGGATCGAGGTAAAAACGACCAGCCTGGAGAAGCACCACCCCTTCTAAGTGACGGCGAAAGAGGTCAGGTGCTCGGAGGACTGCCCGGAGCGGTTCCTGCTCTATAGGCTTTCGACTTCTCAAGGCAGCCACGGATCTACCTCGGCGGCGGGGCAGTCTCTCAGGAGTGCGGGCTGGAGCCGGTGGTGTACCGGGCGTCGGTATGATCCCTCTTGAAAGGTCCCATCCAAAAGCCGTTCTGGGACGTCACACCTTGGATAACGTTACCCGTCGTTCTGACTGTCGTGGAGGAGTGGTCGCCAAGGACCTTTCCAAGATCCGTGGCAGATTTCCGTGGTGGCGGGTAGATCGACAAAGCCACGGAATACGACCTCCTGGACCTCGCCCCTCATGAAATCCGCATCTTGGGGCGGGACGAAGGTCCCCGGCCCACGAGGAATGGGCTCGCCGTCATATTGTCGTGCCGCACCGGAATTGTGCTTGCAGAGTTCGGGGCCTCGTTCGGCATTCAGCCGATTCACCTCGTCGAAGCTCGACCGGATGAATACCAGGCGATGTCCGGCGTTCTCGTACTTCCCGAAATGCCCCTGATTGGACCGGAGCAGGCCGTCCTCACCGCCCCGCCAGAAGAAGACCCTGCCGTTGAGGGCTTCGACCAGATCGGGGAGCGACCATCCCCCCTGGAATGCGATGTTCTTGGGATTGATCGGGGACTGGTCCGTCAGCACGATCGGCTCGCCATCGACGACGAACTCCACCAGGGAGTCACGACGCACCCTCAACCGATGGTGCTGACCGCCCTCTTTCAGCAGGACCGCAGCGGACTCCAGCCGCCTCGATCTCTGAATACGTGCCAGGCTGGCTTCGAAGGTGACGTGATAGAGATAGGGGGACATCTTCGTCAGACCGGCCAAGTCGATGCCCATCGCCGTGTTCCCATCGCATACCGCTAGCGCTGCCTCTTGATCTCGGCCACCTTCGCCACCAAGTACCCGATCTCGTCGCCGTCGAGTTCGGCGACCGGGGCAACCCCGTGGATGTTCTTGATCAGGTCTTCTGATGCACCCAGAAAGGCTTTGAACGACGGCTCGCCCTCGCAACGGCCAAGCATGTGACCGTCGGGAGTGATCTGCATCTCGATCAGCCGAGGCGTCGTCCAGTCCTCGCCCAGCAGGCACCCGAGGATTGCCTGAAAACGATCGCTGATCTGGACGGCCCGGAGTTTGAGGGAGCAGTCCCGGCGAATCTGATCGGGTTCACGGATTGGGCTGTCGTCGGTCATTGTGACCCCTCAGAGAGCAAGCCGTCCTAGTAGATCGAGTTAAGAAACGCCGCCCTCACCCGTTGAGAGCCTCGGCAAAGTCGGCTGCCTCTAGCGAAGCACTTGTTCCATCGCATCGATCAACCAAGGTATTGGCGACACAAGCAACTTTGGCCCATACACAAGCACGATTATATTCGTTCATGATATATTGGATTGTCTCCGTTAGGTAGTCGTTCATGTTGGTCCCGAGAGGTGTGCCAGCAATGACTCCGTACTCACGAATGTAAATCGACCGGTCCATACCACCAAACCATCGTGGCTGGACATCCACTATTACTTGAAAAAAAGTTTCGGCATCAGTAAATCTCAATGGGTATGGTCGCTGTTTTTCCGGGTGACGATCATACATCCAGTTGAAGAGTAAACTCCAATCCTGGTCTTGCGAGAATTGTGCGCTGTTGCTGCAGGTTGAGGCGACGTATCGTGCTTGTGCTAAGAAACCAGCAATGGTGATCGTAATCTCGTTCAGCGGCCCTGTTATATCGAGATACCTTCGTCCATTTTCCACTCCATCTATCAAATACTGCCCTGGGGGACGCTCAGTGGCTCCATCCCACCGTCCCATGAAGTCGTTTTTCGTAATACTGACACGAAGAATTCGGAAGCCTAACTGGGATGCAATAATTGCATGACCGGCTTCGTGGAAGGCCACTTCATGTATATCTTGATCTGTCATTTAATGGTTCATCCGGCAGGTGATTTGCAGGTGCATGGAGGCAACCGCTTGGGAGTTGCACCATGGCCGCCCGCGTCTATCTGCGTCCCATGACCCCCGAAGAAGACAAGGCGATCGCCGCCCTCATCCAGTCGCGTACCGCCCCGGTTCGATCGGTCGAACGCGCTCGGATCATCCAGGCCGCCGCCAAGGGGCAGTCCGCTCCCGTCATCGCAGCGGAGCAGGGATGCTCGCGGCCCACCGTCTATGCCTGGATCCGCCGTTTCAACGATCACGGCCTCGCGGGCCTCGAAGAACTCCGCCGCTCCGGCCGGCCACCGACCTACTCCGCCGAGCAGCGGGCCGAGGTCATCGCCACCGCCTTGACCGACCCGCAGTCGCTGGGCCTTCCCTTCGCCTGCTGGACGATGGACCGCCTCCAGGTGTACCTCGGCGAGCAGAAGGCCCTGGCCATGAAGCGGAGTCGCATCAGCGAGATCCTCGTCGAGGAGGGCCTTCGCTGGCGCCAACAGGAGACGTGGTTCGGCGAGCGGGTTGATCCCGACTTCGCCGAAAAAAGGGGGTCATCACCGAACTCTACACGGCCCCGCCCGACGGCTCGGTAGTCGTCTGCCTGGACGAGATGGGGCCGGAGTCGGCCAAGAGCTTCCGTGGGTCGCGACTGGTTCATGCCGATCCCGGCACGGACGAGCGGGGGCAACCCAAGCCCGCCGGGCGGGCCAGGCAGGAGGCGGACTACGGTCGGCGGGGCAAGGGCTACATCTTTGGGGCATTCCGTCCCGCGACGGGTGAGGTGTTCACGGCCCCCTACGGTGGCCGGACCACGGCCAGCTGGGTGGACTTCCTGGAGAAAGCCGACGCCTGGCTGCCCGCGGAGTGCGAGCGGGTCTACGCGGTGGTCGACAACCTGAACGCGCACCGTGCCCCCGATGTGCTGCTGTTCAGCCTGGCTCATCCGCGTTGGGAGTTCGTGTTCCAGCCGAAGTACGCGGCGTATCTCAACCTGATCGAGCCGTGGTGGAAGGTGCTGCGGTCGCTGGCGTTGAAGGGTCGGCGGTTCGAGACATGGGAGGAGATCGTCCAGGCGGTCGCGGCGGCGACGGCCTACTGGAACAAGCATCGTCATCCGTTCGTGTGGGGGCGGCGACGACGTCATCGGGCTCGCCGTCAGCCGGGAATCGCCGCCGTGCCAGGAATCAGGGCAATTGCCGGATGAACCATTTAACCTACCTGGAAAAGTTTTTAGACTCTGGTCTCACTTTGATGCCCTTCGATTTCGTCAACACCGACGCCCGCACTTCGTCAAACGGCAACACGAAGCGGATGTTGGTCGTGTTCTTCGCATAAAGTAGTGCCCTTTGCCTGTCTTCGTCTCCCTCCATACAGGGACAAGAGATATCCTCACGTCATCCCCAGAGCCTTCATAGCCGCCGTCATCGGATCGGAGAAGAACACCGGATCGACCCGCTCCACGATCTCGCCGGAGACTTCGAGGAAGTTCCGCTTGTTCTCCAGCGGGACCAATGCCCGTCGTGCCCCATTGTCCATCCCGACCTGGAGCGGTTCGGCCAGCGAACGAACCGCCTTGATGTTCCCCTGGATGCTCAGGTCGCCCAACACGAGGAGCCCGGCGACGACGGAGTGCTTCTTGATGGCCGAGTAAACGGCTACCACGAGGGCAATGCCCGCCTCGCACGGGACACGATTGCTCAGCAGGTCGATCGCCTCGACGTGGAAGTCGGTCGTGTCGAGTTGCTGGGCGATGCCCATCTTGACCTTCTGGCCCTGGAGGTAGGCGAAAGCCCGCTGGATCGACTCCTTCATCGGGCCGTCGATTCCCCCGGTGATCTTCAACTTGCCCGTCCCCGGCGATGAGCCGACTTCCAGGCGATACAGGCCCACCTTTCCCTGATCGTCCACGGAGGCGGCGTAGACCGAGCCGGGTGCCAGCGGGTCGGTCGAGATCATCTCCCTCCCGCCCTGCTCGGGCACGCCGACGAAACGCTCCTCCCGGCCCTCGTTCTCGATGTAGCTGAACGAGGTCTGATGGTACTCGAACGAGCCCATCTTCTTGAGTTGTTCCTTGACCCTTCGCCGCCCTTCCAGGGCGACCACGACGAGTTCGGCCATGTCGTCACGGGAGACCTCGCCGTCCGGGTAGATCAGTTTGACCAGCCCCGAAACGGTCTTGCGGACGGCCTTCACGTCTCGGGCGTTTAGATGAGATCCCAGGGAGAAGTGGCGATCGATGACCTCGGTGAAGTTGTGCTTGCGGAGTTCCCGCAGGGCCTCGGCCAGGTAATCGACCACGAACCCGTAGTGGTCCGTGAAGTACTCCACCCGCATCTTGGGGACTTCCCAGCCGGGCAGGTAGTAGTGGAGCCGGTCGATGAACGCCATGTCCTCCCGGATCACCTCGGGCATGGGGGCGAACAGGTGCGACGACCGGACCATGACCTCGACGGGCTGGTTTGTGTTGCCGAACAGGGCGAGCGAGGCCGAGCCCGAGAGGGCGTCCTTGCCCCGTGCGAACGTCCCCGACTCGCAGTAGGTCTTCAGCGTGGTGATGACCTCCTTGGGCATCTTCTGGAGGTCGGCCACCTCGTCGAAGGCGACCGCATCCCAGATGCCGACCAGGCCCATCTTGCCGCTAGCCATGTTGTAGAACAGGTTGGCGACGGTCGTCGGGCCGGTCATCAGGATGGCGTAGGGCGAAAGCTCCTGGTAGGCGTAGCTCTTGCCGGTCCCACGAGGCCCGAGTTCGACGAGGTTGTAGTTCGCCTCGCAAAGGGGAAGCAGGCGGACCAGGAAGAGGAGCTTCAGACGTCGTTCGAAGTGGGACGGCTCCATGCCGATGCTGCGGATCAGGAGGTCCACCCATTCCTCGGTCGTGAATTGGCGGCGACAATCCCGGTACTCGTCGAGGTCGAACGTGGCAAGTTGGATCGGCCTTAGACTCTCGATCCAGAACGGGCTCCGCTTCCCCTTCGCCTCCTCGTCGTACTGGTGCTTCAATTCGATCTGAGCCCAGATCCCGCCCATCAGGAGGCGGTCGAAGTCCCGCAGGTAGTGCTCGGGGATGTGGATGTTCTTGTGGCCGAAGTTGACCAACTCGGCCCAATGCTTGTCGTCATCCGAGAGGTAGCGAACCTTGATCTTGTCGATCAGGGTGAGCTTCCCCTTGTCCTTCAGGAGCGACTGGGCCTTGTTCGCCTCGTCGGGGCGGACGAAGTTCGTGGAGAGCGTCGAGTTGACGACCCGCATCCCGGCGTCGATGGCGGCGGGGTCGTCGGTGGCGCAGTATTTCCCGAGCAGGTACTCCAACACGAAGACCGGCACGTTGGCCCCGACCTTCACCTTGCGGACCAAATCCTTGCGGACGACCTTGCCCGCAAAGACTGTCGTGGCCTTTTGGTCCAGTTGAGGCATGGCAACACCGTTCAGAGAATATTTGTCACTTCGATTTTATCCAAGCTGGCCAACTCTGTCCCGCTTGCCGCATCAAGCAGGCTGACGGTCACGGTCTTCTGGCCGATCGCCTCGACCTCGACCATCAATGTCACGGTGTCGGGCTCGATCTGCTTCGGGTCATTGGTTGAAGGCCGGAGTTGCACGTCGCCGGTGGCCTCCTCGAAGCCGTAGGAGGCGCTCACCGGGGTCGAGACGCACTTCCCCTTGGCCCGGACCTCGACCCTCACCTTGGGCGGCTCCAGCCCGAAGAGCCCGGTGCCTTCACCGGAGACCTGGACGGAGTAGAACCGAGTCGAGAGTTTCTTCGATCCCGCCCCCAGCGTCCACCGGATGCCCGTCGGCGGGCCGGTGAACGCCTGGGCGGTCGGGGTCATCACGACGACGGGAATGATGACCTCCTGCGGGGAGAGCCCGCCGTGGAAATACGCCCTCGCCCCTCCCTTCGACTTGAAGCAGGCGAAGGTGTAGGGTGTGGCGATGTCCAGATCGCTCGCCACTCCGAGGGTGCTGAGGGGCGTCCGCAAGTAGGACGGTTCCGACGTCCCGCCGACTCCCACCCAGACCCGGCGATGCAGGTCGGCGGTGTCACCGCCGGGGGCCTCGATCTTCATGTCGTCGCCGATCTCCTCGCCGAAGAGGTGGCCGTGGTCGGCGACGAGGACGATCGTCTTGATCCCCAATTCGGCGAGCACCCGGCAGCCCCGCCCCAAATCCTTCAGTACGCCGTCCATCTGGCGGCGTGCCTGGGTGATGTTGTCGGCCTCGCAGAGTTCGTCGATCTCCTGAGACGTGATCAGGACGAGATTCGCCGCCCCGATGGCGTCCTTCAGCTTCTTGCTCGGCTTCAGCATGTCGTCGAGCTTGGCGTCAACCACCGAAGCCCCGGCGTGGGCCTTGAGGAAGGCGATCCGGTCCTTGCGGTCCTTGATGACGGTCCCGGCGACCTCCAGGCCGATCTTGCCGTTGCCCACCGGGACAACCTTGGCCCCCTGGTCGGCCCTGGGCAGGAGAGCGGCCATGCCGATCTCGGTGATCGTCGGTGCGGTCCCCAGGGCCGGGCGGATCGTGAAGTCGAAGTCGGCCCTCAGCACGTCGGTCAACTCTCTCGCCATCTCGAACCGCAGGGCATCGACCCAGACGTAGGCAATCTTGCCCTCCCCGAGTCGTGGCCTGACCTCCGTCTCGAAGACCTGGACCTGGCGAAGGAGGCCGGGGATTGGGTGCTTGGCCTTGGCGTAGCGGGAGACGAATAGCTTTGTGAGTTCGGAACCCACCTCGCCGTAGCGCCGTTCGGCCTTGAGGACGAGCTTCTCCAAGCCCGTGTGGGCGTCACCGGGCTGGGACTCGAAGTTGTACCACCGGCCCTCCAGGTGGCGGTGGTGCGTGTCGAGCAGGCACCAGGGGCGGTCTCCCTCGGCGTAGGCGGCGACGAGGGCAGGGATGGTCGTGGGGGCGTCCTTGAGGCCCTTGGCAACCCGATCGGCCTCAAGCAGCACCTCGGCGGCTGAGGCGACCAGAGCCCAACGGGCCTGGAACGTCGGAGTGACTTCCGACCAGAAGCGAGACTGCCGGGCCAGGGCCAGATCGAGGAGATCCGAGGTCGCCTGAGCGGCGAGCGATTCTTCGACGTGGACGAGTAGTGCCCGCTCCAGGCAAGGGAAAGTGTCCAGGCAGGAGATCGAAGCCGGATCGAAATCGACCTGGGCCAGCGAGCCCTCCTTCTCGACCCTGCGTGCAGCGGCGACGTAGCTGTCACGGACGTCCCTCCGCAGCCTCCAGGAACGGGCGACAGACTCGCAGGCGTCCCTGGCGGCATTCGAGGTGGCGACCTTCGCAGAGGTCAGGGTCGGCGGCACCGCCGTGCCCAGGCAGGTCACGAGGTCGGTCATCAGGACGTGGCGGGCGAGACGATCACGCAATTCCGCCAGTGCAATGCTGGTGGGTATCTCGACTTCGAAAGTCGAGCGGAGCAGGCCCACGAGTTCGTCGGTGGCCGTCTTCTTCTGAACCTCGGCGTCGTAACGATCGCTGGCGAGAAAAGCCAGTGCGACCTCCTGGGGGTTGCCGGTCCCGAAGATGATCGAGACGACTCCCTTGCCGAACTCCTGGCCCTTGCCCGCCAGGGCGTCAACGTCGGCCAGGCTCAGCTTTCCCGCCTTGACCTGCTTCTCGACCAGGGCGGCGTTCTCCTCGCCCATGACGGTCTTGAGGGCGTTGCGGGCGATCGTTGACAGCAGGGTGGTTCGGGAGGGCGGCGCTTCGCTGGGCTTCATGACGACGCCCGCCGCTTCGAGTTCGATCAGGGCGTGGTCCGATTTCGCCGGGTCCATCGGGATGTAGACGACCAGCCGGGGCGGATGAAGGTCGTCCATGAGGGAGTCGATCTCTCGCCTCAATTGCAGGAAAGACCCCTCGTATCGGGCGACGGTCGTACGGCTGACGGCGAGATCGGTTGCGACATCTCCGTAGTGACGCTCAGGGTCGTACCAGACGACAAGGCCGTGCTCCTCGACCTGCTTGGCGATGAGATCCAGGAGATAATTGCTGGCAAGACCCATCGCCTGTTACCGCCCCGGCCAGAGGTTTCGTGCCCTCAGGAAGTCGGCAAACTCCCCGGCGTCCTGGTGCCATCCGCCGATTTCTCCGTCCGGGAAGATGGCGTCCACGACGTCTTCCACGGCGAGGCAGCCGAGTCGCCTCTTCCATCCGGCTGTCTGATCGACGCCGGGCCTCGTCAACGAATCGTGGTCGAGGGCCATCGGGCCGTTCTCGCCCCGATACTCGTCCATCTTGTAGACGTAGAATCGGCTCCGTCTCTCCCAGTATTGCTTCGGGGCGATGAACAAGTAGTGGAACTCGTCGAAGTGGGCGTTGCCGACTTCCAGGTTTCGGATGATCTGGTTCCGATGGGTCGAATAAGTTGTGTCGTTCGAGATGTCCGAAGTGAATTTGACCTCTACGCCGACGCCGATGTCCCCGTGACCACGATATCGTGCGGTATCCTCTCCGATGAAGGCGTCGAACAGGGTTTCGCCCTCGAACCCGACGTAAGGGTTACTCTGGGCAACCTCCCTGATGTAGGCGATGGGGTGGCCCGCAATCTCGTCTCGCACGGCCTGCTTGATCGGATCGGTCGGGGCCGAGAGTGCCTCGAAGAAGAGCTTCTCCCAGGCCGACTTCGAGAGGAAGGTGGCAACACGCTCTGCGACCCCACGATCACAGTAGGCTTTCGTCATCAGTTCTATGAGCCGAGAGAAATCCTGGAAGCTCCGGGTCGAAAGATACAAGGCGGCGAAGAGGTAAAACGTGAGCGTGGGCTCGTCCTTATCGTGCTGGCGAAGCGCCCGGATCTCACCGAACTTGAGGCGAGAAGGCCAATCGACCTGGGCCGAGCACGAGTTATGATCGGCCACGAGCCGCTGCAAATGGGACCAGTACGTCCCGCTTCCGTGCGCCTTCCGAACGTCGAGCTTCGGGGCCAGGAGGTCGGAGAAGAGAACTCGTGTCATGTGACCAGCCCCTTCTCACGAAGCTGCTTGCCGATCGACGACCACTCGTACTTGCCGTCCATGAGGTCGTCCCAGTAGGACTTAGCCTCCTTCCAGGGGACGAGTTCCCGGAGAGGGGCGATGTTCAGGACCACTCCGTCGTTGAGGTCGGGGACGACGTGGAGGTTCGCCGCCCTGCGGAGCTTGTCCTCGAAGTCCCGGAGTTCGGAGAGGAACGCCTCCTGGCGGTCGATTTCTTTGTCGAACTTCTTGGACCCCTTGGCATCAGGGCCGAGAGTGGACTTCTGGGACCGCAACTCGCCCAGGCGGGCGTCCTCCCTGCGGATCTTGGGCTCGACGTAATTGAGAAGGGCCTTGAAGAGAATGTCCTTGTCGAGCCGTTGGTAGTAGATCCATAGGGCGTAGTTCTTCTTCGAAGACTGGAGCAGCCAATAGATGGGACCCTTGCGGCGACTCTTTGAGTACCGCTTGATGTGGTCGTCCCAGAAGCCGTCCAGCCCCGGCTTGCGGAAGTAGTCCCGCATTTCGGCCAAGCCAAGGATCTTGCAGGCGTCCTTCTCTACGGCGTCAGCCCTGTCCTTCCATATTACTTCGAAGACGTCACGGACTCGGCGGATGAGGTCGTCTGGGTGGTCAGGGTCATCAACGAGAATCCCATCCCAATCGATTCTTAATGGGTAGAGTTCGGGTATTTCGGTCGCTGGTGAATTGTCCTTGCCTCGGAGCATGCCGGGTGAGCAGACGGGGAGCGGAGCAAATGGATCGGGCAATTCTGGGGGTTGATAGTCTTTTGATGTGAAGCGAACATCCCATCGACCAAAGATGCAACCTATTGCATAGGATTCGGCGTCTGAGACCAAATCACGTTGGTCCATCGCTATCGGCGCATCCGCCTGTTCGTCATCGATCTCCTGAACTTCTGAATCTACGGTAGAACACTCATCTCCGGCTGACCATTCTTCAATGGCTCTTCGATCACCATCGTTGAGTCCATAAAGGGAGTACACCAAATCGTCAATTTGAGCTTGGAAGTCGGCCAAGTCTTGGTTCGCCTTTGTCAGTTTGGCTTCCCAAGCCGCAATTCCATCGCTCAGATATACGCCTACGAGCCGAAGGATTGCAGGAAGGAAATAGACGTGGCTGGTCTCGTCAGCACTATCGAGAGATCGTTTTATCTCAACAGCGGATCGGGTCAGAGCGCCCAGTTTCGTGCCCTTCGCACAGGAGAGACTCGGCAAGGGCGTCTTCTGAATGACACCAACCTCGTAAGACCCAAACGTCATCTGAATTTGCAGAAGAAACTGGAAGAAAGACGAGTTCATCAGTCCTAAGATTGCAAACCTTTCTGAGTCAGGAACGAAAACGCCGGGTCCCTTGGCGTGAAAGATGGTTCCCTCAGGCAGCACCCTCGCACTGAAGCCAAGCTGCGTTCGTGATGAATAAGTGATTCCCGGACGGAAGAAATGGTCAACGGAAGCCGGTCGCTTCAATGGGCGGTGGACGGTCCCCTCGAAACCCCTATAGGTCCCAGCGGACTCATCCCAATCAACGACCAGATGTACATTGGAGTAGAACCGGCTGAACCCTCCACCCTTGCACAAGTTCGCCCAACGATGATGTCTTCCGGTAGCTCCTGACGAAACCTCCCACCAACAGCGAAAATACTTCTGATCATTTCCAGCAGGATTGGTGACACAGGCATGACGTCCTTCACTCTCAAAAGGAGACAGATTTGAGAACAAACACCTCACCTTGTCAGGGACCCAGTAAGCGAAAGGGGAGCCAGGGACCTCTCGAAAGACTGTTGGGTCGAGGACATACGAAGCAAGGTCTTCAGAACGGCCCCCATTAAGAGCTTGCAAAGCATCGTTGAGCCCCTGCTCCTTGTCAACGTTCTGCAAAAGCCTGATAAATACACAAGAATACATTTAATTGATCCTCTCGTACGACTTTGTTAGGCAGTATGCTGCCGTTTCAACCATTGCGGTGTCTAATACGCCAGAACCCAAGTCAACAAAAACGGTCGGACTAGCCTCGCCGAGCAGTATTTCCTCCCGCCATTTTTGAAAAGAACTCAAGAAGAAACCTGAACGGGAAGTGATCGCACCGAGCATCCCTCCGGGATACAGGAAATTTAAGCCACGTTCCACGAACGCTGCGTATAAGTCGTTCTTGGTCCGGGGATAGACTCGTTCGAGATATGCCTTTCCCACTCTGGTGGGGGAGCCAAACGGCGGATTCATGAGAACAACCCAGTAGTCGTACTCGTTAATCTCCAGAAAGATCAGACCACGAGCAGTGTCCTCCCGGAACAGGAGTTCCGGCATACCATCCTTGGGGATTCTTTCCTCAATGAATTTCCTGAGAATAGCCACAACGATCTTCAAGCCGACCCGATCGAACTCATCTTCGGGAAGTTCAAAGAGCGGCGCAAGCTTCCTTCGCAGGATGGGGCGAACGTTGAAGTAGGCTCGGAAGGCTCTGATCCGTTGCTTCACATGTTCCAGTACCCTCAACATCTGGATAAGGCTTCCAGCTTCCCCGGCCCGTTCCATGTCCTTCCAGACGCAATCGACCCAATCTTTGAAGTCAGGGAGCATGTCCGCTACTTCGTCCGGCGAATCAAGTAGGTCGATCGAATACTCGCTATAGAGAACACGGCTCACGATCGAGCCATCCAGATTGTCGAGATAATTTGCCAAGATTCCAGGTTCGCCTGGCAACGGCTCGGCACAAGCTACGTTGGACCTCGTGATCGAGGGCCGATCCTTTTTCAGCCCCATCTCGCCAAAAGCCCTCTGACACCGGAGCCAGAGAGCCAGCCCGGCGATCTGAGCCGCCCGAAGGTCGATGTCGATCCCGTGCAAATTGTGCCGTAGGATGAGGCCGGGGATCGCCTTCCTTAGTTCTTCCCTCGTTCTGAAGTCAGCCTGCAATTTGCCGAGGTCAGGATCGCTGTATGCTTCCTCGTAGATGGTTAATAGAAGGGAAAAGCAATAGAGGAGGAAGTGGCCGCTGCCGCAAGCCGGGTCGAGGATCTTGATCTCTCTGGGGTCCTTCTTGGGCCGGTACGGGACGTAGACCGCCTGTCGAAGTAGTTCCTCCTGCGAGAGATCGGTCGCACCGATGCGGTCCCGGAACGCTCGATAGACCGCCTTCCATCGATCGAGGAAATCATCGCCGAGAGGTCCGCCCGCATGGCCCCACCGCCTCTGGAAGCCGAACAGTATGGTCCACAACTCGGCGGTGGAAGTGGGGAGGTCCGGCTCGCTACCCTCCGAGTCGAGCCAGGGCTTCGACAATTCATGGGGATCGTCGTAACCGAGGTGCCGGGCCAGTTCGTAGCCGTCGTGGATCAGGGCGAAGTCGGACAGGTCGTCGATCTCCGGCTCATCTGGTAGCTCCGAGAAGTCGCCCCGAGCCGCCGCCTTCACCCAATCGGCCCGAGGCGGCGTGGCAAGCGGTCGATCGGGATCACGCAGGAACACCTCGGTCGGACGCCGCACCAAGTAGCAGCACTCGTCCCTTAGCCGGGTGTCCCCCTGTCGCATCTCGTACCAGATCCGTCCCAGGGTGTTGTCGGTGAGGAACTCGACCACGTACCTCGGCGTGAAGAACTGATTGCGGAACGCCAGTTCATAAGAGTTGCGTGGGGTTTGGCTCGCCTTGCGTGCCTGGTCCCGCAGTTCCTTCGGCGTGAAATACTGGTAGACCCAGCCGATCGTCTCGTCCTCGGTCCAGATCGCCTTGAGTTCCTCGCTGTTGAGAAGGTCGAGCACCTCATCCAGCACCCGTTGCGGCGGGTAGACACGATTAGCGGGATCGGTCGGGCTGAACAGCACGCCGATCTCCTGAGAGAGCGTGCCGCCGAGCCAATTCAGGAAATGGCGGTACACTTCCTCCTGCTCTCCCGCCTTGAAAAGTCGTTCCTCCTCGGGGTTTTCGGCCCGGTAGAAGAGGAATCCCTGCGACTTGAGCCCCTTGCTGACCGCCTCACGGAACCTCTGCCCGCCCACGTAGACGTCCCGCACCTCCATCATCTTGTAGGCGCAGAAGCGGTTCAGGTGCGTGAAGGCGATCTCCCGGATCATCTGCTCCAAGGATTCCCTCGGCTTGTAGCCCAGGGCCTCGACGTGCTTGAAGTGGGCGAGGATGTCCTTGCGGTCCTGTTGCTCTTCTTCGGTCAAGTGCCCGAGCGGCACGACCTCCTCGGCCCGCACCTCGTCCTTCTTGCCGGTGGCGTAGATGTCGAACTTACCCTGCAACTGCTGGGCGATGGACTCCTCCAGCAGCCTGCGGCACTGCGTCACGACGGAGCGGAGCTTGTTGCGGATCGCTTGGTCCATCGACTCGACTACTCCACCACGACCTTGACGCCTTCGCCGAGCAGCTTGAGCAGGTGATCCTGCAACCGCCCCACGGCCAGCTTCACCTGCTCCTCGTTCTCCAGAGCCCCTACGAAGAACTCGGCGACCTTCACCCGACGCAACGGGACGTCGGGCGGCGTGACGAGCTTCTGGATCTGGGCGACCACCTGGGCGAGCAGTCCGCCGATCGCCGCCACGTCCGACTCCATCTGGGTCAGCCCTGCGTTGCATGAGTCGCACGTCACGGAACCGTCCAGAAGCCTCAACGATTCGCAACATCGGGACTGGAGCGGGCTGAGGACGGGTTCCTGCATCGAGTCGGGGACGGCGGTCCACTCCTCCCACCCCTTGATCTTCTCGATCGCCACCCGGAATTGCTCGGTGCGGTCGAAGTGGCGGGACTCGTACAGCGTCCGATAGGTCCCCAGGATTGCCTGGCTGTCGGACCGGACGGCGGGCAGTGATTCAAGGAGAGAGTCGCTGGCGAGCAGTCCCTTTAGTTCCTCGGCCTTCGGCAGGAGTTCGGCCTGGCCCTGGGCCTGGAGGAGGTTCCATATTTCGCCCGCCGCCTTCCTGGCGTTGCGTAGGGTCGCAAGGCCCTTCTCGTCGAGGCAGTCGGCGATCTTTCGCACCCGGTCGTGTCCCTGCTTCAGCGAGGCACCGCCACCGGCCAGGATAGTCACGCAGTCGTCGGTCGAGCCCGACTCGATCGAGGAGAGCGAATCCCGGTAGTCGTCGATGGTCCCGACCACCGGGATGCCGTGGGCCTTGGCCTGGGCCTGGACCGGCAGCACCCGCTTCGTCTCCCCGGCGGCGAACGCCTTGAGGGCCTCGGCGATGGCCGACTTGTCCATGTCCACCGTCTCGCCGGTCAGTTCCTCGTAGCTCTCCACCGCCCTCTTCAGCGTCGGCAAGTCGATCGGCTTTACGGGCGTGAACAGGGCCGACTTGAACGCCGTATTGCTCACCAGCGGGGTCCGGCTTCGGGGCTCCTTGTAGTCCTCGAACTTCTCGCCGCCATGCGTCACCTCGATCGACCCGGCCCGGAACAAGACGGCCAGGACCAGACGCAGCATGTCACGATCCCAGCCGTACCCGACGCCCCCGAATTTCTTCTCTAGGGCCTTGCCGGTGCGGGTGTCCTTGTTGCCATACCCGTGCTCGCTGACGAGGTAGTCGAGCACCTCCTTGGCGACCGAGGCTCCGGGGTTGGGGACGTGTTTCGAGCCGTCCTTCGTGACCAGATCGAGTCCCTGTTCGCCCCCGTAGAAGAGGGGCGGCAGCGCCTTCAGATCGACGGCCTTGAGGAAGTCCTCGGCCTCGGTCCCCTTGAGCGGGCGTGAGCCGAGTTCGAGCTTGGGGTAAAGGTCGGGGACGGCCTGGCCGCACAGCTTCTTGACGATCTCACCCAGGTTCTTTCCCAAAGACGAGGCGTCGTAAGAGACTCCCCGGAAGAGCCCCGTGCCACGCTCCATCGCCTCGACGAGCTTGTCACGCAACCGGGCCTTGTACCCCAACTCCGCATTCTTCTCGTCTTGGAGGAGGGGCACCCGATCCGGGGGGATCTCGTTCTTCGAGCGGAGTTGGTCGTACTTCTCGACCATCTTGTGGGAGGCGTACACCTGAGCCACCAGTTCGTCGATCTCGGGCGTCAGGGCGAAGGCCCAGTAGAGTTCGCCCTCGTGGGCCTTCTGGCGGCTCTCCTCACGCATCTCGGCGATCTTGCGAGGAAGGTCGTCGGGGTCGTCGGCGACCGAGAGGCCGAGCGGGAGGTCGCCGTCTTCGAGGGTGATCCCCTCCACCGCCACGCCGATGCGGAAGTTCCGATGCTCCTTGTGACGGTAGGTCTTGAGGGCGGGCTCGCCGAATACCTCCCTCAACACGTTGCGGGTGATCTCGTTGCGATCCCTCGGCTTGGGCTCCAGGTGGCCCTTCCGCTCCGTCTCCCAGGTCTTCTCCTGGGCCGTCTGGAGCTTCCAGCCCTCATCAGTGTTGCGGACGAACTGGGCGGTGTGCAGCCGCTTGATCGCTGCCTTCACCCGGTCCACCGGGGCGGGCTGGCCGACCTGATCGATGAGGAAGGCGGCGATGTTGGCCTCGGTGCGGGGCAGTTCCCGGACGAACTCCAGGAGGCAGACGGCCTTGGCGACACGTAGCGACCATCCCCCGTCATCCACGTCGTCCTTGAACCGCTGGCTGATCTCGTGGATGTCGGCCCGCTTCTCGTTCGAGAGGCGTCCCTCGACCAACTCGTAAATCTTGTCGAGGGCGATCAGGGTGCCAACGGGCTTGCTGGCGTATTCGGTCCGCTCGTTCACCAGCAGTTCGAAGATCAGGCCGATGATCGTCCGGTTGCTGCCCCCGTAGTGCCGAGGAGCGCCCGGCTGGACCCGGATGCCGGAGAGGATGAGGATGGCGAGGTCGATGTAGTGCGGCGGATAGGGGTAGAACTGGACGAAATCGCTCTCGTTGATCTCCGTCCTCCGGGTCGTCCGTTCCAGCCTCAGGGCGGCGTTCAGCGAGCCCTGGTTCTCGGCGAAGAGCTTCTTGAGGATGGGGATGGCGTCACTTCCGGGCTCGGGCACCTTGGCGAGAATCCGCTTCGATGCCACCTCACGGATGTCGGACGGGGCCAGATCGACCCGGTGTCGGAAGCGATCCTGGAGCTTCGCCAGGTCGATCCGCTTGTCGTCCCCCAGGGCGGAAACCACCTCGTCCAGCTTTTCCTGGGACGTCACCACCACCCAGAACGGGGCGGCGATCTTGCGGGCTTTGAGCAGGTTCTTACCGACCTTGCCGAACTCCTCGACGGTGGCACGCAGGTCCTCGATCTTGTCGCCGCTGCGGGCGACGTGCTGGCCCACCTCGTCGATGATGAAGATCAGCGCCTTGCCGGGCCTACGCCTCCCCATCAACTCGAACGTCCTCTGGACCACTCGTTTGACGGTGATTGCCGCATCCCGGTTCCTCTGGGAGTGAGCCCATGAATCCTTAGTCTCGAAGGTCTCCGGCGAGATGTCGTGAAGGATGGCGCTGGCTCGGGAGAGCCTCGTCGATCCTTTTCGGATGATCCGCCAGTCGGCGTTGTACTTGTCTTTGCATATCTGGATGAAGGTGTTGAGTCTGCCCTCACCCTCCAGTTCGATCTCAAGCTCGGCAATGTCGAAGTCCTCGGCATAGTCGAGTTCTCGGAGAAGCACCGTGTACATCAACTCGGCGATCCGCTCCGTGACCTTGCGGGTGTCCTGCTCCTTGGCGACCTCGAAGAGGATGACCTCGGTAGGGAAACGGGCCGTAATCGAGTCGAGCAGGTCCCCGACCTTCTTCTCGCCGATCCGCTGCTTGAAGAGAGTGGCGAACTCCTCGCCGAGTACGGTGCGGTTCTGGAGAGCGTAACCGAGGTTCTTGGCGAACGAGCTTTTGCCCGAACCGAAAAACCCGGAAACCCAGACGCCGACGCTCTCGTGCTGCTCGGCAGGGGCCTCGGCGATCGCCCTCAGCAGTTGGGCGTACTGGACCTTGATGCTGTCGGTGGCGACGTATTCCGTGATCTCGTCATAGACGGACTGCTCGTCGGCCTGATCGACCTGGATGATCTCCACGATCTTCCGGTCGAGGTCACGGGAAAGCAGGTCGCCTATGGTCTTCATCGTCGCCACCTCTAGCCGTAGACTTTCACACGATAATTGCCGAGGGCCTCACGTTCCTTGAGGTCCATGAACCGCAGGCCGGTCGTGCCCTCGATCGAGCCGGGGTAGGTCAGGATCGTCGTCACTCGGGTCTTGCCGTGCATCAGGTCGAGCAACTTCGACATGTGATACAGGCCCGGCGACATCGCCGCCACTCGGATTAGGAAGACGACCGATCGGGCCGGGTCGAGGGCCGACAGACGCTCGGCAAGCAGGGTCGCCAACGGCCTCCAGTCCCGATCGGAAAGATAGGTCGTGACCTGATCCTGGGCGGCGAGGTAGCCCCTCTCCCGCTCCAAGCCGACGACCGCCTCCAGCCCCTCCGTCTCCTCGATCGCCCGCCAGAGGAACTCCGACATCGGGATCAGGTGGACGTCCTTGCCCGCCGCCTCCAGCCGGGTCCCCAGTAGCTTGACCTGACGGCGCAATTCCCATTCCTCGGTCGGGTCGTACCGCAGGATGGCGAAGGGCAGGTCGTGGTAGACGCTGATCCGGGGCGGGACGGACTTCAGGTCGCTTTCGAGGAGTTCAATGCGCTCGGGCAGCGAGGACATGCGCATACTCCTCCGGGGTCGAGGCCGGGAAGCTCAGCCGGGTGACGCTACCCGCCGCATGGTATTCCAGGAGGCCCTGCTGGTGCCCCTCGAACAGGAGATGCTCGACTCCCTCACGGCCCAGGAAGAACAGCCTCCAGTCGGGATGCTCGATGAGCCTGGCCCCCGAGGGCTGGTGCCGCTTGAGGTAGAACATCACGTAGGCGAAGGCCGTCACCGTGAGGTGGGCCGGTGCGATCCGCTTGTTGACGGCCCCCTGGAGCACGCCGAAGTCCCGCAAGGTCGAGAGGAGCCCCTGGGCCACCCTCCGGGTCGTGTCTTCCGACCAATCGGCTGTCGTCTTCCCCTCCGTCACCCACCTCGACAGGAGACGTCGAGCTTCGTCCACGTCGATGTCGCTGACGCCACGTCCCTGCAAGGGGAACAGCCACTCGACCACGGCGTCGTGGAGCAAGCGGTCGGATTGGGCGGCGTGGAAGTAGAGGATGCGATCAAAGCTCGCCGAGGGGAGGCGCTTCTGGACGAGCACTCGGAGGGCCTTGATGACCTCCTCGTCGCCGAGATACCGCTGGCGGAAGACGGCCAAGATGTCCTCGACCCTCGACCGGGATGCCTTGCCGAAGACATTCTCCTGGCGGAATCTTCTCAGATTCTCCGGGACCGTCTCCGTCGCATCCCACCGGGAGACCAGGGTCTTGGTGTCGGCGAGCAGCGCCCCGGCCTTGATGATCTTCGAGGAATACGGCGAGAGACCCGCTCTGGGTGAGGGCTCCATCACGACGGCAGATCGACGATCCATGTCGGTCCTCGCTGTTTCATCACGACCCGCCTGCGGACGGGGAACCCTGCCCAGCGACCCACGCACCGAGAACATACCAGCCGGGCCGCTGGGGGGCAAGAGTTCAATCAGTTGACTAGAAACAGACGATCCGCTACATTTTCCCTTTCCCATCATGGCCTTGAGCAATCCTCAATGACATTCGGCCAGAAGATCCGGTCGCTTCGGAAGGCCAAGAACCTCAGCCAGCGGGACCTGGCGACGAGGGCAAGGGTGAACTTCAGCTACATTTCGAAGATCGAGAACGAAAAGCTCGACTTCGGGGATTACCCCAGCGAGGAGTTGATCCTCAAGCTCGCCAAGATATTTGATGCCGACGCCGACGACCTGCTGATCCTGGCGAAGAAGGTCCCGGAGGCCATCAGGAGGCGGGTGTTCCAGCGGCCCGACGTGTTCCGGCGTCTGGCCCTGCTCGACGACGAGGCCCTCAATCGGCTGATCAAGCTGATCGACTGAAAGGAGGGCGATCGGTCCGCTCGCTTTCCACTTTAAAACGCCCGCTGGTAGTCTAAGTCAACAACATCCAGGGCCGCTCATGCGATGTCCTGAAAATCTGGGAATCTTGAACTCAGTGACCCCCTTTTGTCCGAGTTAGAAGTCTTTCGGGCTTTCGCAGGAAGGCGGTGAGGTGAGAGACCGGAACTTGGGCCGACCGGAGAGCCCCTTCGAATCGCTCGTCGCCCGTGACGACGGCGACCTCGTAATGGACGGCGGCGGCGAAGACCAGGCGATCAATCTCGGCCATCGTGATGGGGAGCCGAGCGTCCCGCAAGATGCCGGAGACGATCCCAAATCCAGGCAGATGCAGGATTTCCGACCGTGACTTCATCCGCTCGGCGGTCTGCACCCGCATGTGAGTGGGCAAGAAGCTCGCCTCGACGGCGAAGATGCCGGGAAGCCGACCCGACACGCCCGAGTCCCTCTGGAAGATTTCGTCGAGCATCACCAAGGAGAGCGTGTCATAGAGGGCGGTCTTCCATCTCATAATTCGGCCTCTGCCACCCCTCCGTGATCTCCATTGCCTCATCCACCGTGACCTGGAGCAGGTCGGCGACCTTCGTAGGACCTATCAACCCCTGCAAGAATGCCGAGCTAACGAGCCTGTGGAACCTCGTCGAGCGATACAACACCTCCGGCTCCAAGGGCTCCGGCTCCAGGTCTTCCATCGATGCTTTGCCAACAATCCCGAGATGTTTCTTCACCGTTATGATAAATGTGCGATGATCAATCGTCGAAAGTCCAAGGTCAAGGACTCGAAAGAAAAGGCACTGGAAGCTGACGTGGAAGACCCGCTTGAGTAGCAGCAACGCATGGAAGAGGGGCAGTCGGTTCAGCCGTTCCTCTCGCCAGACCCTCAACAACTCGTCGCTGGGGACGAGGAAGTACCCGGCGAACTTGTTGGCCTCCCTCTCGTAGTCCCGGCTCTTGTCCTCCTCATCCGCCTCGCTCGTGAACAGATGCGGATGTAGGACGAGGTGGCCGAGTTCGTGAGCCCCGCTGAAGATGGTACGCTCGACGTTCTTCTTCCTGTTCCTCAGGAGGATCAGCAGAATATCGTCCTGGACGGTGCTGATGCCATCGAGGCCCCCGGAGTCGTGGTCGAAGAACAGGCAGCGCACCCCGATCCCCTCTAGGACACGAGCGATGTTCTCCGGCCCGGCGTCCCGCAGCCCGCACGTCTGATGAAGCGTGTCGGCTGCCGTCTCGATGTCACGGTCGCCGAGAGGCCCGTCGGAATCGCAGATGAACGGGCGCAGCTTGACGCAGAGCCTAGCGCCCGTGATCTCCTCGATCTCGGAATAGGCCCGTAGGAACTTGCTGGCCGTGGCAAGGATATCCGGGTCTTTCCGCAGCGCCGCATGAGAACGGAACGCAAAGCGAGGGCTGTCCGAAACGGCACCCATCCCGAGTAGGTCCCCGACGGAAGATCCGAGGGCCTTGGCGATCGAGATCAGGTGACTGGCCGTCGGCTCCGTCCTGCCGCTCTCGTAGTTGGTGATCGTATTCCGGCTCACCCCGATCCGTTTCGCTAACTGGGCAACCGACATCTGGACCGCATCACGTCGCTTGCGGATCAGATCGCCGACTCCGACCGCATCTGCTGGACGGCCCTCCAGGACAGACATTTCTCTCCCACCCTCCAACCCTGCCCTTGTACGGAAATTATTGGGCGTCGGATTTAGCCTTGCCCAAGCTATTGAACAGTTTCCCAGAAAAACTCGGCTTGTCAATGCCCGGACTGCACAATATATTGTGCTTATAGCGGCGTTCGGCTTCTGAGTCGCCCAAATTCTTGTGCCATCAAAACCTCTTTGATATTCATGAGGGAAGCTCATGCGATTCCAGGGTGCGGTGGTCCGTGAACAAGGCGTGACGTTCGCCGTCGTGATCGTCAAGCCCCACGTCCTGAACAACTCGTTCGAGGCCGATCGGACGATCTCGGCGTTCCGGCCCGCCTTCCCCGGCATCCCCGTCGCCCTCATGGCGCAAGGCCATGACGGCACCCCGACCTATTACGGACGCCGTGACATCTCCGACTTTCTGGCGAGCGTCCCCTTCGAGTGCATCCCTTGGGCCGAATACTCGTTCGGTTGACCTTCGGGAGTCACATCGCTGCGTTCGATCCCGGCGTTGTCAGCTATCTACCGTGAGGAAGATCAGTTATGGCATGGAACGAGGAGCGGTCAAGGAGGCGGGTTGCTGCGCACGACTCCAGCACCTTCGTGGTCAACGTCTCCGATCTGTGTCGGGACATGGACTTCGAAAACCTCGGCTCGCAGGACGTCAAGCGGGTTAACGGGGCTCACATCTACGCCGACATCCCGAACTTCCACATGGCGGTCGAAGACGCAGGCGGGGACAAGGAGGAGCAGAAAAAGCTGCTCCGGGCGGCCAGCGTCTTGCGGCGGGTCCAGGACCAACTCCTGGGCGAGAACGACGTGAAGTCGATCCAGCACCAGGCGGCCCGCCTCCACTGCCTCAACTTCAAGCCCTACAACCACGAGGACGAAGACGTCAACGAGGGGAGGCGGATCGAGCGTGCCAAGCGGTCGGTCATCATGGGCGTCACGCTGAACTCGTACCTTTACGACGTGTTCAACGGCGTGTTCAAGGACGTGAGGGACTTCCAGAGCGCCGTCGGGATCTCCTCCGGCCTCAGTTACGTCGGGAACATCGGGCTGCACGGCGAACGGGAGCGGATCAGCCTCGGCACCTGCGCCAACCTGGGGGCCAAGGTGCTCGGCGGCCACGACTCCATCACCATCACGGAAGACGTCTACGACGATCTGCCCGATATTCTGAAGGAACTGTTCTCGAAGCACGGGCAGATCGCCGGGGTCGAGACCTACCAGGCGAAGGGCGTCCGCTGGAGCAAACACCCCGACTTGAAGGACGACCTGGGGGTCGAGTTCGACGCCGAGGCCCTCACGAAGACGACCGAAGGTCACAAGGCCGACCTGCCGCTGGCCGAGATGGACGTGATCGAGCCCAACTCGCTCATCGACCCGACCTTGCTCACCGAGCGGAACAACCGCCGGACCCAGGCGGTCGCCATCTTCGCCGACATCGACGGTTTCACCAAGCACGTCCAGGAGGCCGAGAAGAACGAGGACGTCGAATCCCTCGTCCGCCAACTCCGCATGATCCGCCGGGAGTTCCACAAGGTCATCGGCGAAGATTACGAGGGCCTGGTGATCCAACACCAGGGCGACCGAGTTCTGGCCCTGGTCCACACGCCCACGGGCGATGACAACTACCGGAAGCGGTGCCAGGTCGCCGTGGACATCGCCATCGCCATCCAGTCCTCGATGGATCACGTCCTCAACGAGCGCCTGGGTGACGGGGAAAAGGACCTGCGGGTCGCCGTCGGGGTTGACGTCGGAAAGGCGCTCGTGACCCGCCTGGGCAAGCGGGGGGAGAAGACGGTCATCTTCCTCGGGCCGGAGGTCGAGTCGGCAGAGGACCTCCAACTCCGTTCCAAGCGCCAGGAGATTCGCATCAGCCAGGCCGTCTACGACGCCCTCCCCGAGGGGCTGACCAAGGGCGGCTTCGGCAAGGACGGCAAGGGGGCGTTCGTCACCGTCAAGCTGACGTTCCCGGAACTCGACCGGCTGGAGGAGGAGGAGGCCGCCAACGACAACCGGATGGGCGTCACGGCCAACGAGGGCCGGTTCAGCATCGTCGCCGTCAAGAGTCCCGAGGACCGCCCGCTGGGTCATTCGAAACCTTGGTCCTCGGGGAACCGTCGGTAATGCCGTCCCTGGGAAGGCCGATCCTGTTGACTCGGGATCTGGCGGACCACTTCAAGGAACGCATCCTGAACGGCGAAGTCCCCTCCGTCGGGTTCGCCCGTGCCGACCCTTCTCGCTGGCGGGCCGATCAAGCGATCGCCCGCAACTTCCTTTCGTACGTGAAGTTCGGCCAGGACTCCGTGGGACTGGCCTACTTCCGGGGGTTCCTCAGCGTCCGGTCCAGGCACGGCACTGAGCACGGCCCATTCACGATCCGGGTCATCTACCCGCCCCGGTTCCCCGAATCCGGGGTCGTGCCGTCGGTCTACCTGATGAGCCACCGAGATCGCTGGAGGACCGGCCACGACTCGCACATCGAGCCGGATTGGAAGCTATGCCTTTTCGTCCCCGGAGAGTCGAGGATCGACTTTCGTAGGCCCGATTCGCTGGCCGAGTTACTGGCGACGACCGTGATCTTCCTGCGAAAGGAGGTCATGTATCAGCGTGATCTGGAACGTGAGCTTGCGGGCGGCCCCAAGGCGATCTGGCCTGGAGAGGATCGAGCCCACGGCACGGAGGGGCTCGTCCAGGCGGTGCGTGGGCGTGGTGGTATGAAACCTGAAGAGCCGTGCATCTGCGGCAGCGGCTCCCTCTTCGGAACCTGTTGTAGTCGCAGGATCGGGGGGCGGGTCGATGGCGAAAAAGAAACCTTCAGTGTCCCAAGAAACGATCGCAATACCGTCGAGGCCCGCAAGCGACCTCGGCGGCGACAGATCGAAAGACGACCACGATAGCCCCATTTCGATGCAGACAAACGCCATCCCTCAGGAGCCAGCGGCCATGAATGGAAATGATGGCAGCGATCACGACAAGTTGTATTTCGAGATGATCTCGAAAGTCTACGCCGGAATCCAGGAACAGGTCCGGTTCGCCGACACGAAGGCCGGGTTCGTCGCCGCCTTCAACGCCATCTTGGTCGGCTTCATCGCCACCGATCTCAGCACCATCAAGGACATCTACAGGGCGACCCACGACCTGCAAGCCTGCATCTGGCTGGTGGTTTTGAGCTTCACCACGGGTGTCCCAACGGCTATCTCCATCGCCTATCTCATCTGGGCTGTCCGGCCCCGACTAGGCCAGAACACCCACAAGAGCCGGATCTTCTTTGGGCACATCGCCCGAGACTACCATCTGGACGGAGTAAGGTATCGGGACGAAGCCCGAGCGATGAAGCAGGAGGACTGGGCCGACGACTACGGCTACCAGATCGTCGAGGTCGCCAACATTGCCCAGGCGAAGCACTCGAACGTGCGGGCCTCGATGAACTGGTCGTTCGGTGCGTTCGTGGCGCTGGTGCTCATCTCCCTGGCCATCCATATCATCTCGGTCTTCTATCTCCCAACCAGTGGCCAGCCGACGAATCACGCCGTCAACCAGGCCCTTCCTCTGAAGTCGTAAGCCAGTCCCGCCCGCCGAAGCCGAGAGCCCTCAGTTTTTCACGCTCGCATGCAACTGCTCATAGAGCCCTCGTGCCGGGGCCAGCCAGACCGAGCCGGTCCCCCGGAACGTCTGGAGCAGCCCCTCGCCGCCGGTGATCGTCCCCAGCAGGCTCCTGGTGGACTTCTCGACCGAGAAGTCGATCCGGCCCGTCCGCATCAGGGCGAAGTTGCCGTCCACCTGGAGTGTCTCGCCCTTCAGGTCGATCCGCAGCACCTCGTCGGCGGGCACCGGCGATTCCAGCACGCAGATCCCCGTGCCCCTGATCCGGGTCTGGAACCAGCCCTCGCCCCCGAACAGGGCGTCGAGTCGATGGAGCGTCACCCGATGGCCCCTGCCGCCGCTGACTCCCTACACCCGAGCCTCGTCTTAGTCAGGGTCAGGGCCGTAGGGTCGCAGTCGATCCCGATCGCCGTCAGCTTCAGGCGACGGGCCACGACGAGCGTCGTCCCGGAGCCGCAGCAGCAGTCCAGCACGACCCCACCTTTCGGCACGAGCCGTGAAAGGCAGTATTCGGCTTCGGTCTCGGACTGCTCGAATTCGTGGTGCCTCTTTTCGAGCCCCGTCCCCTCGATCACGTCGCAAATCCCCTCGGGGAGCCGGTCCATCTCCTTGCCGAAAATCAGGATCGGCTTCCAGGCGTTGAGCACCCGGCGGTGATAGTTCCGGTTCTTCTGGCTGAGCGACAGGGAGGCGATCGTCCACAGGTAGGTCAGCCCGGTCGATCCGAACGCCGCCATCACCCGGTCGAGGTAGGCGACTCCCGAGTAGGAGATCAGCAAGCCACCCGGCCTCAGAACCCTCATTGCTAAAACGGACAGGTCCTCCCACTGGCCTTGGTCCACCCATTGCCTGTCGTAGAGGGGGTCCGTGAAGATGACGTCCACCGAGGCGTCCTTGACCTTCTTCCCCACGTCCTGGAACCGGCCCTCGTGGAGCTTGACCCTGGGCGGCGGCTTCATCGGGAGGGTCTGGTGATCCACCTCCTCCCGACGGACCTTCGTCGCCAAAATGCCCGCCGTCAGCGACGAGAGGGTCCGTCCGGGGGCATGGTCGCCCAGGTCGTTCAGGATCTTGGTCGCCTTCGCCTGCGAGGCCGATGTCGTGGCGTACATAGCCGTAGGTCGGCGGGCCGAATAGGTCTTGCCATCCCGGCCCTCTCTGGCGTCACCTGGCAACTTGTTGCCACCTGCGACGAAATCACGCCGCCAGTTGGCGATGCAGGTGTGGCTGAGGCCGAAGACCGAGGCCAACAGCCGGTCGCTCTGGCCCTTCCTCTTCATCTCTGCCAGCACGAGTCGCCTGATCGCCGCCCGGTCGAGTTGCCTCCTGATGCAGTTGGCCCGTAGCCGGTGGTGGCGTCGGTCTTCCTCGGTCTCCAGCCCCGAGATCACCCTCCGAGGGTAGTGGCGAACCTTGAGTTCCTGGCAGGCACGGACCCTGGCCCTGCCGTCGAGGACCTCGCCCGTCCTGGCACAGACCTCCACGGCGGCCTGGACGCCCCGGAGGCGGATGTCCTCCAGGAGGGCCGTGAACTGGTCCTCGGTCAACTCGGGCAGGCAGTCGTCGCTCATGGGGCGGCCTCAGGGGTTTTCGTGGGGCCGAACCAATTTAAGCGACGACCGGGAGAGCGGCCAGAGGGTTCCTCAGGCCCTTACGACGGGCGTAAGCCGGGCGTATCGAGGTCCCGGACCCGATGCCGCCGTGACTTCACACCGGGGCAGAATGGGCCGACGGCGGTGTACGGTCCCACCGTCAGCGGCCCGGTTATTCTGCCGGACATCACTCCCCGTGGCTGCGTATAAGAATCCGCCGTGCCGTTCTCAGCGTCTCCTCGAACTCCGGCAGTCCGCCCGCCAGCTTGACCTCGTGGATCATGTCGTCGATCTGGGCCTCCAGCCGGATCAGCACTCGGGTCCGGTCGTCACCACCGGACTGAGACTCGGCGGGACGGCCCAGAACCTCTGCGACGTGCCTGCCGTTAGCCAACGCCTTGGGGCCTGCCGTATTGGGTCCGGTCTTCCCACCCTTGGACTTCGGGGCGGCTGACGACCGCTTTCCCGCACCGGCCTTCGCCTTGGCCGTACCTCGGCTCTTGCCCGTGAGGCCAAGGTCCTTTCGGATCTTGCTGATCAGGCTGATGCTGATCGTGTCCCCGTTCCCGGCCTCCTGCCACGCCTCGTCGATTGTCACCTTCCCGGCGTCGGGGTGGTCCACGAAGAACTCCTTCAAGAACCCCGACTTGCCCTCGGTCTTCACCATCGCCATCAATCACGTCTCCAGGATGGAAAATCATCTCGACGGCCCCAGTGTAACCCAAGAGTGCCGAGAATGTTACAATCCACCGGGTTGGCGACGGCGAAGGAAGCATCCCGTCATGCACCCGAAACCTCAGTGGATCGTTCTCGCCGCAGAATTGGAGATCGTTTCTGAAGTAGTCGGGGCGGATCGGTTCTGCCCGAGCAGCCGGGAGGGAGCCTGTAAGGACTTGGTGATGCCATCGTGGAAGCACCTGCGAACCATCATCATGCTCCCCGGCACGGTGACGATCGCCATTCCCGCCACGATCCTGTGGCTGACCGGGACGGACACGCTCGGGATCTGGAAGTCCATCCCGGCATCGAGAGTCGTCCTGCCGATCCTCGGGGGAGTTTGCCTCGGCTTGGGCCTTGTGCTGGCGATTTCCACGATCCGGCTGTTCACGGCGGTCGGCGAGGGGACCATCGCCCCGTGGGAACCGCCGCAGCGGCTCGTCGTCCGGGGCGTCTATCGCCACGTCCGTAACCCGATGATCACCGGGCTGTGTTTCGTCCTATTGGGGGAGGCGCTGCTGGCGGCGTCCCTGCCGCTGCTGGGATTGTTTGCGTTGGGCGTGATCATCAACGTCATCTACATCCCGCTGTCCGAGGAGCCGGGCCTTGTGAGGCGGTTCGGTGACGACTACCTGGCTTACAAGCGGAACGTGCCCAGGTGGGTTCCGAGGCTGACGCCGTGGAAGGGCGACGACTTTTCAGGGAGGACGGGGCGACCGTGAGCAGGGTGGTGTTACGATTAGAGTTCTGCGAGTCGATCGGGCCGAGACCTTGAGGGGTCGTCCGAGGATCGAACTGAGGGGGACTCCGGTGTGAGTAAACAAATCCGCCTCGCAACGGGGAAAGAGGTCCGTACTCAGTCCCAGCCACGGCACGACGAGCCGGGGAACATTCTGCGGTTGGCCGCCCTCGTGACGCTCGGATCGGTGGCCTCCGGCCTGGCGATCGGGGCCGGAGTGGGGACTCTTGACGGAATCCTGACGGGCGTGATGCTCGCCCTGGGAATCAGCCTGCTCTTCTGGCTCGGGGCGCTCGTCGTCTCGGGGTTCGTCCTGCTCGGCAGGCTCGCCGACTGGGTGCTCCGCTCACCGCCTCGGGAGGTGCCGCAGGACTCCGGGGGCGGGGGCGTAAGAGACAGTTGGCTCGACGGGCCTCCCTTTGAACTCGGGGAACCGATACACAATCACTTATGAAGATCCTCTTCCTGCACGGCTGGCACTCGGTTCCTGGCGGGGTCAAGCCGTCCTACCTCGCCCAGCAAGGCCACGAGGTCATGAACCCGGGCGTGGATGACGACGACTTCGATGAGGCCGTCCGTATCGCCCAGGCCCAGTACGACCGTCACCGCCTCACCGTGACTGTGGGCTCGTCCCGAGGCGAGTCCGAGACGCCGGACCATGACTCGGCCTCGGAACTTCGGATAAACGTGAAGACATGGCGGTCGTGGCCGAGCGCCTCCTCATCCAAGGCGGACAGAGCAGCACCGGAGGTGCCTTGGCCGAGCCGTGGCCCCGATCGCCGAAACCAGGGGACTCGTAGGTGCTTCTGCCAGTCTCGGCAAGATTAGGGGGAATCGGTTCACGAATCGAACACCGCCACTACCGACGCCACGTCTGAGGGGCTAGACACAGTTATTAAAGACACTTTCTATAGATTTAGGAGACCGGTGCGTTCTTTGGAGGATTGCCCTTGAATTCGGGCAACAAGCCAAGACGTCTCTGCGAGAACGTCAAGATACTGGCCGTCGCATTCGAGGAAACATAATCATGTCGGCTTACGATTTCCTGGGGCTGTCGCCGTCCGACTTCGAAACGCTCTGCCACGACCTGCTCGAAAGGCTTCTCGATGTTCGCCTGCAAGAATTTGTGACTGGACGGGACAAGGGGATCGACCTTCGTCATGCCCCGGTCGGTGGGCGAGACTGGATCGTCCAGTGCAAGCATTACGCACGCTCGGGATATGCGACATTGAAATCACATATGTTAAAGCACGAGTTGTCAAAAATTCAGAAATTGAATCCTGGAAGGTACATCCTTGCGACCTCGGTCGGATTGAGCCCCTCTAACGTGGATGAGTTGTACGAGCTACTCTCGCCGCATTGTAATTCGAAGAGCGACATAGTAGGGATGAGCGATCTAAACCTCAACCAAGCGTAATCCGAGGCTGATCGAGGCCGGGAAGCTCGAAAACCCCCTGGTTTTAGCGAACAATCGAGGTACTTCACACCCCTCAATCGTTCGCCGCCAGGAGGTTTTCGAGTGAACGCCAATGTCCACCGCCAGTTGAACCGACGCAAGAGGCGAATCCTCCGCCGTATCAAGAACAGGCCCGGCGTCGAACGCCACCAGCCGATGATGGCCGCCTCCAACATCCACTACCAGATCACCGACCGGGTCCGGGCCATCGCCCCCGGCGGCATCGGGGCCATCCACCTCCTTGCGCAGAAGCTCGGGCTGGTCCACGACATCGACGAGGAACTCCACCTCCTGAAACGGCACCTGCCGTATCACGAGAGTGATCACGTCCTGAATATCGCCTACAACCTCTTGTCCGGGGGGCAGCGGCTCGAACACCTCGAAGTCCGCCGCAACGACGAGGTCTACCTCGACGCCCTGGGGGCCGAGCGCATCCCCGACCCCACCACGGCAGGCGACTTCTGCCGCCGGTTCACCGAAGGTGATGTCGAGCAGTTGATGGACATCTTCAATGAGGTCCGGCTCCGGGCCTGGAAGGAACAGCCTGAGGACTTCTTCGACGAGGCGTTCATCGACGCCGACGGGACGCTCGCCCCCAGCGACGGCTGGTGCAAGCAAGGGGTGGACATTTCCTACAACGGGGTGTGGGGATATCACCCGTTGGTGGTCTCACTGGCCAACACCGCCGAGCCCCTGTTCCTGGTCAACCGTAGCGGCAACCGGCCCTCGCACGAGCGTGCCGACGTCTACTTCGACAAGGCCGCCGCCCTTTGCCGACGGGCGGGGTTCCGCAAGATCACGTACCGGGGCGACACCGACTTCACCCAGACCAAGCACCTCGACCGGTGGGATCAAGGCGGCGCCCGGTTCATCTTCGGGATCGACGCCATGGCCAACCTCAAGGGGTTGGCCGAGCGGCTCCCCGACCTGAAATACAGCGAGTTGGAGCGCCCGGCCCGACACACGATCAAGACCGTACCCCGCCAGACCAGGGAGCGGCACAAGGAGCGGATCGTCTCCGAGCGGCAGTTCGACACCCTGAAGCTGATCGGCGAGGAGGTGGCCGAGTTCGAGTACCGGCCGGTCGCCTGCAAGAGGGCGTACCGGGTGATCGTGCTCAAGAAGAAGCTGATCGTCGAGAAGGGTCAGTTGTGGCTGTTCGAGCCCGACCGGTACTTCTTCTACATCACCAACGACCTCATGACTCCGTCGTCAGAGATCGTCTTCCTGGCCAACGACCGTTGCGACCAGGAAAACCTGATCGCCCAACTCAAAGGCGGGGTGAAGGCGCTGGCGATGCCGGTGGACAACCTGGTGAGCAACTGGGCGTACATGGTGATGGCGTCGCTGGCGTGGAGCCTGAAGGCGTGGAGTGCGCTGGTCCTGCCCGAGCAAGGCCGGTGGTCGGAGAAGTACCGGGCGGAGAAGCGGTCGCTGCTTCGGATGGAGTTCAGCACGTTCTGCGTGGCGATGATCCAGGTGCCCTGCCAGATCGTCAGGACCAGTCGGCGGACTGTCTACCGGCTCTTGTCATGGAACCCATGGCAGGGCGTATTCCTCCGGTTGGTGGAGCGATTGCACGGTCGCCGGTTGTGTTGACCGGACGGCACCCTGAAGCCGGAGTCGGGATGCTCCGGTGCGTGTTGGCTCCATACCAATGAGAGGCGGTGGCGTGATGAGCGATCGAGATCGGGACGTGTGCAACCGGGTGACGAGAACCCGGCCCGGAGAAGGTACGTGACCATCCGAGGTAGGAAAGGACAAGGAATGGGGGCTCACATTACGCTTGTTTGAGGTCTAAATGCGTTGCTCCGGGAGAATCCGACGGTCGAGCAGGCACATTACAAGCTGTGGCTGACGAGCAAGGCCGTGCTTTCGAAAGTCCTCCATAACGACGTGTTCGTTCAGACGATGCTGGCCGAAGAGCAGATCAGGCGGAGATTGGGGCTGTATGTGCAGACCGGCAGCTTCGAGAAGGCTCGGCGAATGCTCGAAACCGAGCGGGTGTGCATACTTGCGGGTGTTCCAGGAGTGGGCAAGACTACGCTCGCCGAGATGCTCGTCATAGAGCACCTCATGAATGGATGGAACGCAATCGACATTCGACAGAATGTCGGTGAAGGCCAGCGTTTATTCGACCCCGATGACGATGCCAGGCAGGTATTCTACTACGACGACTTCTTGGGGCAGATCAGCACCGGCGAGAAGTTGGGAAAGAACGAGGATCGGGTACTACTGCACCTCATGGCTGCCGTTTCACGAAGGGCCAGCAAGCGGTTCATCCTGACGACTCGTGAATACATCCTGGCCCAGGCAAAGGCGGAGCACGAACATCTGGCAAGGTCGAACATCGATCTTTATCGCTTCGTCGTCTCGTGCGACGACTACAGCGATCTCGACAAGGCACGCATCCTGGCGAATCACTTATTCTTTAATCAAGTGCCACAAGAGCATATCGGTGCGTTGGTTGCTGGCCGAGTGTACATGAAAATTATCTCGCACCGGAACTACAGTCCACGGATCATCGAGTGGATGACTCAGGCGATGCAGACTGCTTCCTGCCGGGGGGCGGACTACCCGGAGTTATTCTTGGCTCGGCTCGACAATCCGTCTGAAATCTGGTCACATGCGTTTGAGAATCAGATAAACGAGCCCTCACGCCACCTGCTCCTTGTCCTTGCGACCTGTGGCGATGGGATACTGATGTCAGACTTGAGGGAAACTTTCAATTCATTCTATTCGGCACGGGCCAAGATGTATGGATTCCCCAACTCCCCACTGAGCTTCGACAAGTCCTTGAACGAACTGGAGGGCTCTTTCATTCGGATCGACCGAAGCGAGAAGCAACTCGTCATATCCTGCCACAATCCGTCGATTCTCGACTTCTTGAGCAAGCGGTTCGAACTGAATCCATTGGACGCCAACGACATTCTCCGGCATGCGCTATTCTTCGAGCAGATCGAGAGATTGTTCAAGGTTTTCAATACGGGCAAGATCGCCCGATCCATAAATCACAGACGAGGGCTTGACCTGGGAATCGTGAGAGAAGCGATCGAACGCACTCTGCTGGCTCGCTGTATTGGCATGGTCAAGTCCAGGGAGCTTGCCGCCAAGTGGGGTCGGGCTTGGTGGAGCGTTTGGGATCGGCTGGCCACCTGCTGCCGAATCGGAACCGAGCTTGGTGATGAGCCGCTCCGTGAATTGATCCGCAATATTATCAACGACAACTTGAAAGAACTGGTTCCCGAGCCGGGCCAGTTAGCCGACCTCATGCCGCTTTTGGATCGGATCGCAATGTGTGATTGGATAGACCCGGCGCTCGTCGATCGATGGAACCGAGGGATGTGGGACCAACTTTTCTCTCCCGAGGGTGACATTGAGGAGTCGTTGGAAGGTCTGTCAATGACGGCGAAATGGTTTGCAAGTAACCGGCAGCATTTTCAGCCACAGCAGGCCAGGGACTTCGAGGAGCGATTGGCACTGGCAGTGAGCGAAGAGATAGAGCATAACTCTCGTGACAATGACTCGGACCAACTTGAAGCCGCTGTTGCGACCTTGCTGGAATTGTCTGAGACGTTGGTCCGGGACTTCACCAATGAGATCAACCGACTCAACGAGAAGCTGGGCGACATTAAGACGAGGAACAACTCCGACTACGAAGCGTGGAAAGATCGTAGGCCAGAAGATTCGAGTGTGTCGATCCATTCAATTTTTGAATCACTCTTGTAAGATTGTATTGTCAGTTGAATAAAATTATGAAATTGGATTGCTGTTAATTCCGACTGGATCGGACTCCGAACGACGGACGATGAGATCGGAAACGCTATGAAGATCCTGTTCCTCCACGGCTGGAACTCGGTTCCTGGCGGGGTCAAGCCGAGTCACCTGACTCAGAACGGCCACGAGGTCGTCAACCCGGCCCTGTCGGACGACGACTTCGACGAGGCCGTCCGCACCGCCCAGGTCGAGTACGACCGGCACCGGCCCGGCGTGATCGTCGGCTCCTCACGGGGCGGGGCCGTGGCGATGAACCTCAACTCCGGCTCGACCCCGCTGGTGCTCCTGTGCCCGGCCTGGAGGCGGTGGGGCACGGCCAGGACGGTCAAGCCGGGTACGGTCATCCTGCATTCACGGGCTGACGACGTGATCTCATCCGGCGAGAGCGTGGAACTTGTGCGTGCCAGCGGTCTGCCCGAGTCGGCCTTGGTCGTCGTGGGCAACGATCACCGCCTGGCCGACCCGGAGCCGCTCAAGGCAATGCTGGGGGCGTGTGATGGGGCTGTTCATCGAAAGAAGACCGAGGGCGATTGAAGGGATGGACCACGATGGCAGGCCCGAGAGAACCGTGGAATATCCGCCCGGCAAAGAAGAGGGCCTCCGTAACCGCCGCCATCAAAGCCGAGGTCGAAGCCAAAGCTACTGCCCTGATCGAGGACGTCCTGAAACCCAAGCACGTTCTGCCGCCCCCGGAGGATGGCCAATTCAACTACATCATTGACATCGGGGCGAGTTGGTTCAGGAACTACTTCTACTTCGTCTCGACCTACGCCTGCCCAGGACCGAACTCCCTCTCGCCCACCTTCGAATCGAAGTTCGCCCGGATGGAACACCTCGGCAGCGGGAAGTTCGCCCTCTACGCCATGCGTTATACGGGCAAGGAATGGGTCGGGATATTCGACGCACTTTCCGTCGATGAGTGCATGAAGGCCATCCAGGACGATCCGTGGTTCGTGCTTTGAGCGACCGGAACGATCAGCCCAAGAACGAGGAGCCCTGGTATGAGCGTGCCTGACGAGGTACGGCGTGAGGCCGAGAGGACCGGAGAGCTTGTCCGCAAGAAACTGATGGAGATCATGGACTTGCAGGCGGACATCGACGGCCTGCTGCGAGACGCCGGTCCCAGGCCGTTCGGGTCGAAGAATTGGCAATTCGCATCCCTGGAAGCCCTGCAACGTATCGTGGCGATGACGGCGATCCAGTTCTTGCTCTTCGAGCCGGAGAAGTTTGTCAAGGGCAACGACGAGTTGAAGATCGCTGCCGACGGGATGATCGAGGTCATCGTCGCCCAGTTGAGGACCCTCAAGACAAAGAAGTCGGATTATTGACTGTTACGGACTGCAAGAGCATCGAATGGCATGAAGCCGAGTTCGAGTGGGGCATCAGAGAGGTGGTCGTGGGAAAGGACCTGCAACGTCTGCCGTCGGACGAATCAGAAGCCATTCGCCGCCGGATATCTCCGAATGCGATTCTGCCGAGCGAGGTCCAAGGGAGCCAACGGATGACGATAAGACGCAGCCATCGCCTCATCGCTCTCCTGGTCCTGTCGATCCTCGGGCTCCTCATGTGGCCCAAGTCCCAGGCCGGAGGGCAGGACAATTCCACGACCGAGACAACCGCCGGGTGGGCGAGATCCCCGAAGAACCCGGTCCTCGGCGGCGACCTGGGGACTTGCTTCGACGTCTCCGTCCTCAAGGAGGGCGACACTTACCGCATGTGGTTCTCCTGGCGGCCGAAGAAGAGCATCGCCCTGGTAGAAAGTAAAAACGGCATCAAGTGGTCCGAGCCGGTCATCGTCCTCGGACCCAACGACAAGACGGATTGGGAGGACGAAGTCAACCGCCCGGTCGTGATCAAGCACGGCGGCCTTTATCGGATGTGGTACACCGGGCAGGCAAGAGGCAAGTCATTGATCGGCTACGCCACCAGCGAGGACGGGAAGTCCTGGCGTCGGGAGAGCGACAAGCCCGTACTCTCGGCGGAACAGCCGTGGGAAAAAGTGGCCGTCATGTGCCCGCACGTCCTTCACGACGTCGAGGCCGGGCTTTACCGCATGTGGTATTCGGGCGGCGAGCAGTACGAGCCGAATGCGGTAGGCTATGCGACCAGCAAGGACGGCCTTAAATGGGTCAAGCGCAAGGATAATCCTGTCTTCAAGCCCGAGCCGGGACTTACTTGGGATAAAGACCGGGTGACGGCCTGCCAGGTCGTCCGGCAAGGCGACATGTACATCATGTTCTACATCGGGTTCCGGGACCGGGACCACGCCCAGATCGGCCTCGCCCGGTCTAAGGACGGCATCACCGCCTGGGAGCGCCATCAGGCCAACCCGGTCATCCGCCCCAGCGTCGGCAAGTGGGACGCCGATGCGGTCTACAAGCCTTATGCGATCTTCGACGGCCAAAAGTGGCTCCTGTGGTACAACGGGCGGCGGGGCGGCGTCGAGCAGATCGGGCTGGCGACACACGAGGGCGAAGACCTGGGGTTCTGAACAACCCCACGTCCCTTCACGCCGGCCTCAGGGAAGTCTCGCAGCCCCATCCGATGCGATAGCCTGCGGAGTGCGGTGATGCGACGAGATTCCAAAACGATATTGGTGACGATCATCCTGCTGCTCGCCACGCTCACGCCCGGTCGTGCCGATTCGCCACTGCCTCCACCCACCCGTCAGACGATCTGGTCGGCGAACCGGCGGTTCTTCGCCGTCATGGACCCCGACACGCAGATCACCACGGTCTACCGGGCGAGGGAGGTGCAGGGCGAGAAACTCTGGTCGATGTACGGCTGGTTCCGGGTTGCCGCCCTGGCCGACGACGGGGACCATCTCGTGGCCGGCTACTGGGGCGTGAACCTGATCCCGCTCGATTACAACAAGAAGGAGGTGATGCTGTACTTCTTCAAGAGGGGCGAGTTGATCAACCACATCACACTCGACCTGATCCTCCGTGACTTCTCCAAGCTGACGAGGGGAGCGTCCCACTATCATTGGGGGAATTATGAGGGGTTCGACCGGGCCGGGCTCTACGTCGTCACGACGGTGGAGGGCCGCCGGATGCGCTTCGACGTGACGAGAGGGATGCTCGTGGCAGAGGCCGAGGCCGGTGGGAAGGGTCGGTCTGGAAAGTCCGTGACGCCGAATCCTTGAGTCGTCCTCGCTGATAGACCGGAGACAGCATTTGGACTTCGACCTGATCGGTGAAATCGTCCGTGAGCCCGACCCACCGGGCATAGACAACCGGCGCTGGATCGACCTGATCGGGGGGCACCCGAACCTCGTCCCGCCCGAGCCGGTCGAGGGCACCAGCCCGTTCACGAAGATGAGGATGACCATCAAGCCGCTCCCCGACGTCGCCCGTGTCGTCGTCGATGGCAAGGAGGTCGGGTCGATGAGTTGGTCCTTCGACGACTCGAAACTGATCTACGTCTTCGGGGAACCTCTCGCCGTGGTCCCGCTGGCCTGTGAGATCGCCAAGGCGTTGAGCGGTCGCTTCCGGGCATCCACGGACAAAGTGCGGCGATGATCCCCAACGCTTTCGGAGCGGCTCATTGAAAGGAAGACCGTCGTGAACAAACGGATCGTCCCGCCCCTCTTCCTGGCGGGTCTCCTTATCCTCGGTAGCCTGACGACCTTCGGGCCGAGGAGGGCGACGGCCGACGAGTCGCAATATTCCCGGATGCCGTGGCATCTCGTGGACGTGTGGTGGGACATCGGCAAGGACGTGCCGTTTCAGAGCTACTGCATCGACGTGACGATCAGCGACGACGTGCCCTCCTCGAACAACCTGTACATCGCCCCGATCGGCCTCGGGCACCTCGGCAAGACGCCGTTCTACGGGGGCATCCAGACGCAGGTGGACGGCCACACCAAGAAGAGCCCCGAGGTCCGCAAGCTCGGCCCCGGCTTCCTCTTCTCGATGTGGGGCGAGCGGGGCCTCGACGCCATCCGTCCCTCCATCGGCGGTTTCTGTCAGAGTTCGGGCCACGAGGGGGACTTCGTGAGTGTGCGGCGGCCCTACGAATGGCACAAGGGCACGTACACGTTCAAGGTCGTCCGCATGGACGAGGAGGAGGTCGGCGGCAAGCCCTGTACCTGGGTCGGGTCGTTCGTTTACTCGCACGAGAAGGACGAGAACGTGTTCGTCGGGGCGGTCCGGTTCAAGGGGGAGGATCTCGTCCTGTCCCGCAAGCTCGCCAGTTTCGTCGAGGTCTACGGCCGCCGCATCCCGGTGGACGAGATCCCGAGGGTGACGGTGACGCTCGGGAATCTGGTCGTCAACGGCAAGCCGGTCGAGGTGACGTCCGCCGAGGCGGTTTACCCGAAAGGGGTGCCCGACTACGCAGACGCCGTGGCGAAAGACAACCAGTTGGTAATCACCGTCGGCAAGCCGGTCGAGGGCCGTACGAAGCGGAGCGTCCGACTCATACCCGGCGAGACCAGAAAGGATTAGCCGCACGACGACGAGCGTGTGTCGTGGGACACGGAGCAGGCATGCACCGAGAGGCCGTCAGCAACGACGAACAAACCATCGGTTTCGTACCCAGCCGTGTCGAGGGGCTACCCGACGTCTCCGAGGTGGTCGTCCGGCCCGACCGGCTCGAACTCCGGTCGGCAGGCGAGTGGGTCGTCTTCCCCTTCGCAGGGATCGCCCGTTGGCCTCGGCCCTCACGCTTATGGCGGTTCTTGTCTCGCTACGGTCGGCGACCCCGTTGGCTGCCCGTCGCCGGCCGGGACTGGTTCCACCCGCCCCTTGATCGGTTCTTCATGTTCAACACCGACCCGCCGGTCAAGGTCTTCCTGACCGACAACTACAGGGATATTAACTACGGGGAGACCCTGTTCAGGAGGGTGGCAGAAGTGATCGAGGCGGGCGGGTTCAACACTTACAACCTGGGGTGAACTCCCGACCCGACACCTTCTCGCAAGCAGGCGGTTCTGGCCGCACGATAGCCGACCGATCCAGGGATACGGGGGAGCGGGGGATGGATCTGAAGGAGCTTGAGACGATCGCCCGGCAGGAGTTGACGAAGCACGGCCTGCACGGCTGGACCTTCGGATTGGCAAATACGAAGCGTCGGCTGGGCGTGTGCAAGTACAGGACGAGGCAAATCGAGATCGCCGAGTATTACGCCCGGAATAGTCCCCCGGAGACGGTCCTCGACACGCTCCTCCACGAGATCGCCCACGCCGTCGCCGGCCCCGCCGCCAAGCACGGCCCGGCCTGGAAGGCTGTTGCGATCCGGGTGGGTGCAACGCCTCGTGCCTGCGAAAGCTCGCACCAGGCCGTCGTGAAGCCCGGCGACTGGCAGGCATCATGTCCAGCCTGCCAGAAGACCTTTCACCTTTACAGGCGACCCAGGAGCCTGGGCGGCTACCGCTGCAAGTGCGAGGCCCGCTCGCCGCTGACGTTCGAGTACACGGGCGACCCGGCACGCAGGCCCGTCGTGCCGATGACCGCCCAGGAGTCGGCGAAATGGGAGGCCAAGTGTGCGGGCTGCGGGTCCGTGCATCTGCGGCACCGCAAGCCGAAGGCGGGCGTCTGGCGCTGCAAGTGCTCTCACCGCAGCGAAATCTCCTGGCGACCCAGGTCGGGATGACGGCGAATCGCTTGCGGACGATACGATGAGCCGAATCGTGCTTCAGAGAGAGAGAACCATGCCTGTCTTCTACACCGCCGTCGAGCGATTCGGCCCGGCCAGCGGAGAATCGTGGCGAAAATTCATGGAGTGGTCCGGCTTGAAGCAGCTTCGAGAGGTCGTCTCGCTGGACGGGATGCTATGCTCCTCGGTCTTCGGGGAAATGACCGTTGAGGACTGGCGGCACGGCGTCCAGGAAGGCTTCCTGATCCGCCTATTCCACGACCTCGATTACCTCCTTGAAAAGCTGGGAGACGATCGTCGGGCGAACGTCCTGGCCTTGATGCGGAATCCGACCGCCGCCGATATCGGTTCCTTCACCGACCCCCGGTTCCTCTTTCGTGGATTCGACCTCGTGGAGTTGATGACGGGCATCAGCGCCCTGGTGAACTGCGGCGGATTCGATAAGGCGTTCGCCCCCACGGACCTCTCGGACTGCGGCTTGCTGACCGACCATGGGAAGGCGTTGGATGTTCAGAAACACCTGCGAGCCGAGTATCCCGACGAGCCGCACGCCGACTGCGACGTGTGGGCCATCTGGCAGATGACGATGGGGCTGGAGATCAACGGAGATCGAACATGAATGTCCCCGACCGCACCACCTTTGAGTCGATGTATGCAGGCAAACCGCCCTGGGACATCGGCAGGCCGCAACGTGCCTTGGTCGAGGTCGCCGACGGGGTGACGGGGGCTGTCCTCGATGCGGGTTGTGGGACCGGAGAGAACGCCCTGTTCTTCGCCGAGAAGGGTCATCCCGTGCTCGGCATCGACTTCCTCGAACACCCCGTCCGGGAGGCGAGACGGAAGGCCGAAGAGCGTGGTCTGAGCGCCGAGTTCGTCCAGACGGACGCCCAGACCCTCTCGACGCTTGATCGAAAATTCGACAGCGTGATCGACAGTGGCCTGTTCCACGTCTTCTCCGACGAGGACCGGGCTCGTTACGTCGCCGGACTGGCCCATGTGACCAAACCGGGCGGGCGACTATTCTTGCTGTGCTTCAGCGAGGAGGAACCTGGCACCCAGGGACCGAGGCGGGTCTCCGAACGGGAGCTTCGGGAAGCGTTTGCGGAGGGTTGGGCCGTGGAAGAAATCCGGGCGTCCAGGTACGAAGTCCGCCCCGACCTCAAGGACATCTCGTTCAGCGAGGGCGGGCCGAAGGCGTGGTTCTCGGTGATCCGTAGGGAAGGCTGATCGAATCTTTACTACGCCTTACAAGTCCCGTCAATCCGCCGAACAGCCCGCAAGGAACCAAGCCATCGGCCGCCCGGCTTCGTAGACGGGGAAGCAGATGGCCGTCCCCCGAGGGATCGATTCGACGAGTCCGACCATCGCCCGGCGGGCCTCATGGAGTGAGGGGCTCGCCGTGCCGAACGCCTCCTCCATCCGCCCCGTTGACAGCCGTTGGATCTTTCCTTCCTCTTGGCCCTCGGAGACGCCCGTCATATCCAGTATGTTCCCGACCCGATCCCCCGAGACCGTCTCGATGGCTCGCAGCAGGCGGATCTGGGCCTCCGGCTCCTCCGGGACCCCGCCGGCCGCCATCTGCCGGTACTGGCCGAGGGCGTCTCGGTAGAAGCCCAGGAGATTATACGGGTCATCCTCCTCACACCATCGAACCGCCTGGGCCATGCTCTCGACCCGCTCCGATAACCGCCTCGGGAGGTCGTGGCCGGCCTCCCGGTAGACCTGGATCTGGACACGACGGAGTGCCTCCTCCAACACCTCGTCGTATCCCGTGACGGCCTCCCAATAAGTCGCCCCCATCGGCTGCCTCCTCGGCGAGTCTCATGCGGCGATCGTCACGCTCCCCTCGATCAGCCTATAAGTCACTTTACGCTCAGGTCCCCTCCCTCGAACTTTGCCACCAATCCGTCCTCGCCCACCGCCCATCCCGCCGACGGACCTGCGAGGCCGACCGCATGAAAGCCCGTCGTCCCCAGACGCCGCCAGTTCTCGCCCCCGTCCACCGAGACGTCCGACCCGGTGGGACCGACGGCCACCAGAGTCCGTCCCTGCGTGCCCGGCACGAAAGCGACGGCCGAACGATATTCACCCGGTTGCTCGCCTTTCGGCAGCCTCCAGGTCCGGCCCCCGTCTGACGTCAGGGCGACGAGGTTGCCTGCCCGCCCCGGTTCCTTGTAGTCGCCTCCGAAGGCAACCCCGTGGTCGGCGTCATCGAACGCCAGCGAGAAGATCCCCGAGGTCATTGAACCCGCCATGACCGGCGTCTCGTGGGCAGTCCAGGTCTTCCCCCGGTCCGTGGAGCGGAAGATACGAGACGCCTTCGCCCCGCCGGTTCCGAACCAGGCGTAGTCGTCCCCTTTCACCACCAGGCAGGTGCCGCTGGCGGCGAACGCCCCTTCGCCGGTTAACGCCGGGGGCATCCCTTCCGGCGGAATCGGCCCCCACGTCTTGCCTCCGTCTTCCGTCGTCAGGATGACGAACCGGCCGTCGATTTGATCACCGAGGGCCAGGCCGTGGTCGGCGTCCCAAAAGGCGAAGGCGTCCAGGAACCCCTTCGGGTCTTGGTTCACGTAGAGCGTGGCCCAGGTCGTCCCGCCGTCGATCGTCTTGAAGATCCGGGAAAGGTCGCCCCCGCCGATGGAGAGCAGGTAGGCGGTGTCGGCGTTAACGGCATGAACGTCCCGGAAGTCGAGGGCCGAGGCTCCGGGGACCGTACCGGCCCGCCAGGTCTTGCCGCCGTCGGTCGTGCGGAGAAACGTCCCTCCGGTCCCGCTGGCCCAGGCGACCTCGCCGCTGACCACACTGAGGCCACGGAGCCGGGCCTTGGTCCCGCTCGCCTGAGTGATCCACTGGGCCGAGGCCGATGAGCAAAGGAAGCAAACGGCGAGAAGGGCGATGACCGGCTTCATGACGATGATCCTTTGACCGAGATCGGCAGTCCGCCGAGGCGGGCTCATCCGAGAACCCTCGGCGAAAAACGGCTCACCAAGGATTACTTCGGTGCTATCGCATAAGTCCACCCGTCTCTCGACCCGCCCGCCGTCACGGCATGACCCGCAGCTTCAGACAGGAAGATTTGCCCGGCGAGCGATAGACCCGGTGGGTTGCCTTGCCGAAGTCGGACGACCTGGCGGCGTAGATGTCCACGAACTTCTGCGGGTTGCGATCTACCAGCGGGAACCAACTTCCCTGCACCTGGACCATGACCCGGTGGCCGGGCCGGAACGTGTGGTAGACGTCCTGGATCGCAAACGAGACCTGGGTCGAAACGCCCGGCGTGAACGGCTCGGGCCTCTCGAAACTGTTGCGGAACTTGCCCCGCATCACCTCGCCTCGGACGAGTTGCTGGTAGCCCCCCATGCGGACGCCGTCCGGGTTCGGCTCCGGGTCGGGATAATCGTCGGGGTAGACGTCGATCAGCTTGACCACCACGTCGGCGTCGGTCCTCGTCGTCGAGAGATGGATCTCGGCATGGATCGGGCCGACGACCGTGAGGTCCTCCATGAGAAGCTCTGTCTGGTAGACCAGTACATCGGGCCGACGGGCGGCGAACCGCTGGTCCTCGGCCATGTAGGCGGGAGGGCAGCCGATCGAGACCAGGGCGGTGTATGGGACGGGGTGGGCCGGGTCGCTGACGTACTCGTCGAACGCCTCTCCCGACCCGCCTTCCGGGGCGTCGAAGGCCAGTTTGCCGTCGGCGTGGAGGTAGAGCGACCTGGGATGCGACGACCTGGGGGGCCATCGGCCGTGCCTGTGCCACTCCTTTCGGCCCGTCTCGAAGACCCAAGCCTCGGGCGGGTTCCAATCGCCCTTCCCCTTGAGGTGGTGCTCGAAGAACGGGAACTCGATCTGCTCCCTGTAGAACTCGCCGGTCTTCGCCGAGAACGTCACCGGGCCGAGCGATTCGCCGTCGCCACGTCCCCACCCGCCGTGGGTCCACGGCCCCATCACCAGCGTGTTTCTCGCACCGGGGCTCGTCTCCTCGACCCGCCGGTACGTGTTCAGGGGGCCGTACAGGTCCTCGGCGTCGAACCAGCCGCCGACGGTCATCACCGCCGCCTTGACGCCTTTGAGGTGCGGCAACAGCGCCCTGGCTTTCCAGAACTCGTCGTAGTCGCCGTGCTTCATGAGGTCGTTCCAGAACGCCCGGCTCCCCTTCAAATGCAGTTGGTTGGCGTTGGAAAGCGGTCCCATCCTGAGGAAGAAGTCGTAGGCGTCGGGCGTGCCGTGGTCGAACCGGGGGTTCGGCTTTTTGGTCGGCTCGGGACGGGGAAGGCCGAACACGGCGTCGAAGTTGAACTCCTGGAGGAGGAAGAAGGCCCCGTTGTGGTGGGTGTCGTCCCCGAGGAAGCAGTCCACCAGGGGGGCCTGCGGTGAGGCGGCCTTGAGCGCCGGGTGGGCGTCGATCAGACCGGCGGCGGCGTAGAACCCTGGGTAGGACACGCCCCAGATCCCGACCTTGCCGTTGTTGCCGGGGGCGTGTTTGACCAGCCAGTCGATCGTGTCGTAGGCGTCACTGCTCTCGTCGGTGTCGCCCGGACCGGCCTTGTCGGGTTTGTGGGGCCGGACGTCCTCGAACCGGCCCTCGGAGAGGTAGCAGCCCCGGACGTCCTGGTAGGCGACGATGTAGCCAGCCTTGCCGAAGAGGGGGGAGGGGCCGAGGTCCCTCCGGGAGCGGTCGGTGCCGAAGGGGGATGCCCCGTAGGGGGTCCGCTGCAAGAGGATCGGGTAGCGGATCGAGTCGTCCTTGGGGACGTAGACGGAGGTGAAGAGCTTCACCCCGTCCCGCATGGGGATGTGGAACTCATGCTTTGTGTAGTGGGCCTTGACGTATTCCACTCCCTGGGCCGGAACACTTCGGGCGTTCAGGGCGAGCAGGATGAAGACGAGAAAGACGCTGCGTGACGTGATGACGCCGTGTCGGAGCATGCCGAAGTTCTCGATAGCGGGCGGCGGGTGATGGTGGCCGGTACTCGGCACGAGGCGATCACCCGCCCATCCGGGTGTGTCGGTGCTCATAGGCAGTCGGTGATGGGCGGGCACCGAGGAGCAATCATGATCACGGTGGGGACCCTGGCCACGATCGCTCATTCCGTTGCCTGCATGGTCAGGCTGACGAGCAGCCCCGGCGAGATGGGACCGACCGGGACTTTAACCATCGGCCGCTCAGTCCGCATGCGGCAAGCTCCCCGGCACGTCAGGCAGCCCCGTGAGGAAGATGACGTCCGACCGATGGTGGTGGTACGCCTTGAAGATAAACTCGTTCCAGAAGTCCGGCTCCCGCCCGTACTTCAATAATTCCCCAAGCCGCCTCCGCTTCTCCGGGGCCGTCAGCCCGATGAGCGACTTGCTCAGGTACGCCGTCCAGTCCGCCTTGCCGAAGTCCGTCAGGACGTAGGGGGTCGTGAAGGCGACGTGGTAGGCCACGGGATCGACCGGCGGGCAGAGCCGCACGAACCAGAGTTCGCCCGCCTTTCCGGGATACCCCGCCGGGACGTAGCACTCGAACCCGTCGTCCGTGATCAACTCCTTGAGCAGGCACCGACCACCCTTGGTTCCTGCGTGCTCGTGGACGCCCATCCGGGTCTCGGACAACCGGCGAATCGCTTCGGTGACGTCCGGCCCCAGCCCGAGGGTTTCGCCCACGTCGAGCAGGCAGGTCCCGATCGTCTCGTTGTCGGGTCCGAACCGGAGGTCGAAGAACGCCCAGGTGGTGAAGTAGCTCCTGGTCAGCGGGCTCATCGGGGGGCCGTCGGGCAGGTACTCGTCCTCGGCCCTGACCGCCGCCCGGTAGAACGGCTCGAACTCGGGGAACTGGCTGATCCGCTCGGCGAAGACCGACGTGACGTTCTGGACGGCTACGTGGACGGCGTGCAGCGGGTCGAGGGCGACACCGTGGGAGAGACGGGCGGTCGCCCCGTGCTTCAGGGCGTCCACGGCTTGCTGAATCGAGCCAGCCTCACGAAGAAGCTCCTGGGCCAGCTTCCGGCTCTTCCCAAGCCGTTTGACGAGTTTGTCGCTGATCTTGCCCATGCGGGACGTACCGAAGGTTGCGACGGCTGGTCACGAGTCGTCCGGGACATCGTGCCCGAACACCGGGCGTTTTACCAGGGGACGAGGGATCATTAGGGAGAAAGAAACCCACCTCGGAGCGTATCTGACCATCGTCGAGGGGACGACCGGAACGAGACACCACCCTGGGCCGGATTGGTTGCCGTCAACGACCACGGGTATCATGAGTCTCGAACTACCCGGCCGTTGTCCCGAGGAGGTGCGTCGTGTTGAACCCGACCGACCGGATCAGTCTTGTCATCGGCGATATCACGAGGCTCGAAGCGGATGCCATCGTCACCGCCGCAAACGAGTCCTTGTGCGGCGGGTCAGGCGTAGACGGAGCGGTTCACCGGGCGGCGGGTCCGGGGTTGTTCGAGGAATGTCGGTCGATCGGCCTCTGTCCCGAAGGCGAGGCCCGGATCACCAATGGTTACTTGCTCCCCGCCGGGTACATCATCCACACAGTCGGGCCGGTCTACGAGGGGGGCAGCTTCGGGGAGTCGGAAACCCTCGCCTCCTGCTACCGGGAGTCGCTCAGGATCGCCGAGGCTCGTGGTCTTGTGACGATCGCCTTCCCGAGCATTGCGACGGGGGCCTATGGGTATCCGAAGGATGAAGCCTGTCAGATTGCCGTCGGGGCGGTCACGGGCTGGCTCTCCGGGCACGAACTCCCACGCCATGTTACCTTCTGCTGTTATGATCAGGTCGATGCGGATCTGTACCGAAGACGGCTCGGAGAGATCGGTGTCCCCATCTGACAGGTCATCCTGCGTGGTGGGAACCCGGACATTTTTTCCTGATGAACCCCGGTACGCCGGGCCGCTCCCTGGGGAGATCATTTCGGGGATGTTGGGCCTGTCCTGGCTGCCGGAGGAGCGGCTTTGAATGTACGATGCTTGACCGACAAATACGCCCCGCACTCGAAGTAACGCCTGCCACGTCGTTCTGTCATTCCTTCCCATCAAACCCCTGGGACGACGAAAAACGAAAAGCCCGTGGAGGCAACTTGCCGCCACGGGCCGGTTTCCTATTCGCTTGCCAGACCGTCAATCCAGGAATGCCACGTTCCTCATGGCCCTGGACTGCCCCTCCGTGTTCATCAGGACCCGGTGCCAGCCGTGCAGGACGATCGTCTTGTGGTCGGCGTGCCGGACGCTCCCCCGGACGTAGACCTCAGGATTCCGCCGCATGGTCTGCCAGCCCCACCCCTTCGCCTTCGGGTTGCTGGTGAGGATCTTCTCGTACTGGGACGGCGTGACCCCGTTCGGGTGCCGGTGACAGGCGTAGACGGTCTCGCCTCCCGTACGGTAGCAGAACTCGACCCAGTGCGGTTTTCCGCCGTTGCCCCTGCGGAGCGGCTCGTTGCGGAGCACCAGTGGCTCGTCCACGGTGAAGCCGGGCACCGGCAGGAAGAACCACTCGCCCTGGCGGCGGTAGGCGGCGTTCTTGCGGCGGTTGCGGGCCTCGGCACGGAGCCCCAGGTGCGACTGGGCGGTCTGGACCTCGGCGGGCTTCAGCGCCTCCTTCGCCTGCCGCACGGTGCCGACGGGTGCCGCCTCGGGGACGGCGGCGACGAACCAGTGCCGCTCGTCGTGGCCGCACAGGAACTTGTGCTTCTCGGCCCCCTCCCGGACCATCAGGAGCAGGTGCCGGTCGGCGGGCCGGACGTCCAGGACGGCGACCTCGGGGTAAGCGCCTCCCGGCGAGACAACCTCGAAGAACTCGCCGTTGCGGTCGGCCTGCACGTCCAGGGAGACGGTTCCCATCGGTACTCGGAACCGGCGGGAGGGACGGTCGGCGACCTTGACCCTGGCCCCGATCCGGGCGAACTTCGTGAGCAATTCCATGGTGTCCATCGTCGTGCCTCCTTGGGACGGGAGACACGGGGCGGTCCGGGAGGGTTCGCCGGCGGAACTAAAGTCGGCATCGGCCGGTCGGGCGTCAACCCTCGTGGCTGCGGACGACGACCCGCCTGACCTTCTTCAGCGACTCCAGGGCCGCCTCCATCCCGCCGAGTTGCTTCAATTCGCCGATCAGGTCGTCGATCCCGTCCTCCACCCGGTCGAGCACCCGCTCACGTTCTCCCGACTTCGACCCGCCGACCGGCTCCGAAGGAGCAGGCTCCCCGTTTGACTCGGGACGGGCTTCCACCGTCGGCCTGGTCGCCGGTTCGGCCTTCGGTCTTCTGGACACCGGCTTCGGCCCGGCCTTCACAGGGGCGGGAGAGGTATGCCCGCCTGCCTCGCCCAGTTCCCGCTTGACCTTGTAGAAGATCGAGGGGCTGATCGTCCCCTCGTTGCCCGCCGACGCCCAGGCCCCGTTGACCGCCTTCAGGTTGGCCTCGGGCTCCCGGCCTAGCAAGTCCTCGACGAAGGCGGACCTCCCCGGACCCGTGTCGCCCTCCCGACCGTTCGGCTGCGACGGGGACTCCTCTGCTTTCGACGCACCCTTGCTCTTGGCTCCCTTCGGCGACGACTCGGCCTCGCCCTTCGCCGCCGGACCGGCGGTCTTCTTGGACACCACGCCTTTTGTACCCACCTTGCCGGTCAGGCCCAGATCGGAGCGGAGCTTGCCGAAGAGGCTCTCGCTGATCGTCCCCTGGTTCCCCGCCGCATTCCAGGCCGAGTTGACCGCACCGATATCGGCGTCACGGTTGTCGGGGAGGAACTCTTTCAGGAACGCCGATTTGCCCTGATTGACGCCGCTGCCGGTCGCCATGGTTTCTTCTCCGGTGCAGTGTGTGGTGGGACGCAATCCCTGTAATGTATCTTATGTCCCGCCACAGTCGAGTCATTCGTCACAGTTTTCCTGCGATGTACCGATAAGTCGGGTGGAATGATGGCGAAGAAGAGTGCCAAGAAGAGGACGGCAGAGGGACCGACCAGTCTGCCCCTTACGCCCACATTCGACGAGATGTTCCCGACCGTCGCACGGTGGGTATCGCAAGAGGAAGGCTGGGTCGAACTCGGGGCCGACCATCACAGCCGCTCCCTCGTCAGGGCGTTGTACGGGGGCGGCATGGTCTGGGAGGGGGCGGACGACTACAAATCGCTGGACGAGGCCCTGAGGGCGATGGAGAAGGGTATTGCGGCATGGCTGGACGAGAACCGTCCCGACAGGGGACGTGGCGAGAGGGCCAAGAAAAAGTCTTCCCCGGCACCGCCCGGTCGCTCGTCCGGTCGGAGGAAGTCATCACCCAAGTCCCACCCAAGTCCCACGGGCAATGATCGTGCCAAGGCGGATGCGACACCTCCCGTCCCTCGGGCCGTCGTCGAGAAGGTCCGCAAGCTCGCCGGCATCGCCGAGGGACTGCGACGGGGCGAGCGCTTCGAGATCACCCGCCTGACGAGCCTCAAGGGCCTGTGCAAGGACCCACTGGCCGCCCAAGCATTCGCCATGTTCCTGGCCGTGAGTGCCCGCAAGAAGGCCGAGGAGAAGAAGGCCCCCGAGCGGGTCATGGAACTGATGGCGAGGGCGATCAAGGAGATGAGGGCTTACCTAAACGAACCGAACGAGGAACAGAAAGAGCGGCTCTACTCGCTGCTGCGTGAGATGGAGCAGGAGCAGAACGAGCACAGGCGGATCAGTTGGGGGACCGTCAGGGTCGTCCACAGCATGGAACTGGTCGTGGCCGAGAACGCCCTCAAGTCCGTCCTCCGTGACCACGAGGCCCCGGCCTGGCTCTACCAGTCGGCCAGGGACTACGCCGAGCGGTACGACTCCCGGTACGGGACCGGGCTGATCCCGAGTTCGGCCCCGATGGTGCAGGAGATCGCCGACTTCTGGCGGGATTTTTACGAAATCGAGGGGTAGGTGGCGGGAAGAGCCGGGCCTTCCTGCCGTCGAATGTCTCGGGAGGGCCAGGTTCGAGCTTTTCGACACTCTTTCCGAAGGGGTGTGACCTCGGATTGATGTCACAAGAGCGACCCGAGATAACACGCCGATTTGAAAAGGGAGAGATTGTAAAGCGTGCCTAAAATCGGGGCGTTACGAGTTTTCCTGACCCCGTGTAGCCCATTCGGCAGCCTCTTCGAATGAACGAACCTCGTAGGCGTGGATGTTCTTCCGGCGGGAGACCTTCCAGGAACCATCACGGATCAGCGACAGAAACCACGTCCAGCAGTCTTCTTCGACGGGGATATAACCCATGAGGCTACCCCGACCCGTGGCCAATGTGTTGCCGCTGTACCAGAAGAGGGCCGAGGTGGGTACGACGAGCCGGACACGGCGTTGGAGGTTCACGCACGACCAGCCCCGGTGGTGGATGTCCGGACCTGAACCAAGCGGCTGGTAAACGCCGTCGCAGTCACGGCGAAAGCGCCACTGGTGAACGATGCGGTTAGCCACGAACGGGGGGAGTGTCGGGGCTTTCTGCCAGACTCCTATCATCCCGAGTACCTTGCCCGAGAATCCGAGCCACTTGTGATCGAACCAGTTGTCGATCTTAAAGACCCGCACGTCTTCCGGGCGATACGCCGCCAGGGCACCGGCGATAAGTCGTTCGACGAGTTCGAGGGAGTTTGGATCGTCGTCGGTGGCCGGGTCGCCGAGCATTGGGGATTCCTTGCCTTGCGATTGTATGATGGCCCATTTTATCCGTCCCGGTGTTCTTCAGCAACGGGAGCGTGTTCCGTCCACATCTCGCATTCATCCAAGGTCACACCCTCCCGAAGTGTGACAGTTGTCTTACCCCCGCTGTACCGCCGTCACCTGGATGACATCCTGTTCGTTAGAGGTTCTCCAGGGTAACTTCTGAGGTGAAGTGCGACTCGGCTCGGCCGGAAAGCGTGCGACTTGTTCAAATAGTTTTTTGGCAAATACCCTCCATTTTCTGAAATGTAAAATTGTTTTTGTTAATACCCGTCGAATAGTCGTATCCTACACTCTTAATAGAACGACAGATTACTACGGCAACCACTGAAAAACGACGCATTCTTTGACAATTCGGACGGCAAGTGTACGGTTTTCGTGGGGATTTAACCCGTACCCAATAAATCCTCAACAGTCGGCGGCTCGCCTTCGGGCGACACGCTGACAAATCTGAGCCCGCTTGAACACGTAAGATGATCTTACGGGGATCGGCGGGTTGACGTCGGGGGGCGAGACGGGCCTGACCAGCCGTCGCCCTCGTACGGTGTGCGGATAACACTCCCGAACAGTTCTAAAAACTCTTTCCCTCCTCCGACGGCATTGTCGTTTTCGGCAGTGTGGTCGTACAGGTTTCTCCGGGCAACGTGGTGGTGCGGTTGGCAACAGCCCGTAAGGTTTGATCCACCAGGGGACATACGCCCCGGTCAGCAAAATGGCGACAACGTGAGTTGTCCAGAAAAAGGGTTGTACTACGAGAGATTCGGGGACGTCGGAAGGTGGTAAGGCTGTCACGGCATCGTCTTGATGCCCGGTTGTCTTATAAATCACCTAATCATACCTTGCCGTTCTTGTATGTCTCGCTCTGGTAGAAGCAATTCACGCCAGGGGGGATCTTCTTTCTCTTGGGTTTCTTTCCTCACATAAAGAGGTAGAACCATTGAGGGAATGTCCCCGGTACGTTTAGAGAAGCCCCGGAAACCCTGAGACAGTCAGAAACAGCCCGGTGCTTTACAAGACGGGGTACTTTAAAAACCTGAGACAACCGGCATGAACCATGGCAATACCAAAAGAGTTGACAAAAACTCTGAGACGGCCGGCGTGATCCCAAGACCATACCGAACTGAGGGAGGCGTTGTTCCCCGGTGCGAGAATTATGGCAGATGACGCTGGAGGAAGTTTAACGGCTTGATTTGACGTCTAAGGGGGTGTTTGACAGGGCTCTCCACCGTAATCACCTTGACCAGGAGAATGGCGTCCCCCGGAGAGGCCCTGTAGTGACCCAGGACGACACGGTAGACCTCCCGTCGTCTGGGGCACCATCTGGAAGGTTGATGCCCCTGGCGGCTGCTGAGGCGGCTGGAGTCAATACGGGGTTCACCGGCCGGCTTCTGGTATGATGGCCGCCGGGGCGGACGGCCTCGACCCGTCTTCCGCCCGGAGCCAGGAGAGCACCCCGCCCCGAGCAATCAGACAATCCGGATAAGATCATGCCCCGACCGTCCCGCCGCCGGTTTCTTCTGGCGACCAGCGCCTTACTCACGACTGGATTGACGGCCCCCCTCAGCCCCGCCGAAGGGATCGACCGGCAACGGTACAAAGACGCCGCAGACCGTGGCCGCCGGTCCCTCGTTTCGCTCTTCGACCCCGCCGTCGGCCTGCTGCCCGAGTTCAAGGGGTCGAACGTCTTCTGGCTCTACCACGACAACTACCTGGCGGCCAAAGTCCTTGACCGCACCGAGCCGGAGATGTCGAGGAAGGTCAGGGAGGCCATCAAGGGGTCCGGCGTCACCGGCTCGGGCAAGATCGAGATCCTCTTCGGCGAGGCGAAGAATCCGCTCCCGCTACGGCACCACCGTCTGGTCGAGGTGAGGCGGGTCGGCGAGAAGGTCATCAAGACAGAGTTGGTCGGCGAAAAGCCCAACGACGACTGGCAGGAGTACACCGACCTGCTGTTCCTGGCCGCCGTCGCCGAAGCGGACAAGGACCGGCACGGAGCCGTGAAAGACTTCGAGAAGGGACTGGCGACGTGGGACGGCACCGGGTTCAAGGACAAGGTGAACCGCAAGGAGGGACTCTACGCCACGTACAAGCTCGCCCTGGCTCTCATCGCCGCCGCCAGGCTGAACCGGCACCCGAAAATCAAGGAGAAGATCATCGAGCGACTTCTGGCGACCCAGAAGAAGGACGGCGGCTTCGTCACCGACTATGACGCCCAGGGCCGCCCGGTCGGTCAGGCCAACGTCGAGACCACCTCGCTGGCGGTCCTGGCCCTGGAAGGGCTGGCGAATACGTCGAGGTGAACGTCCTCCTGCTTCGATCGCAATCCCTTCAGTCGGCGATGATTGCGATCGTCCCGCCGCCGCTCGCCCATTCGGCGTTAACCGCAAGAACCGTTGTTTACCCTTCGTTTCGACGGCCAAGCCCCCGAACCGTCAGAGCTACCGGGTTGCCGGGGTCGCCTTCCGGGAGCACGGGTTCTTCCATCCCGGCCGAACCCGGCCCAGAATGGTCAGGATTGGAGTGAATGCCCTTCGGGAGCCAACGCCATGCTCATGACGATCGGCCTTTGCCTCCTTCTCTTCGGGGAGGGTGATGCGGATCAGGTCGCCCGCAAGGTCGAGAAGGACTTGAGGTCGGCGAAGTATTTGAAGGTCAACTACTCGACCGAGGGCGGCACCCTCCAGGAGGCGATGCTGATCACCGACCCCGAGGAGGTGCGGTCGGTCACGGCGACGATCGGCGTCGAGGAGACGCAGGAGGGGCTACAGGCCGGTCTGATCCCGATGTGCCGGGTCGTCTTCATCCTCCCCGACGGGAAGATGATGGAGACCAACCTCGTCGGCCCCAAGAGCCTCGACCAGTCCTTCTGGGGCCAGATTTATCTCCGGGACGACAGGTTCACCAGGAAGCTCAGCGAGGTCGCCTCGAAGCATTCGGGTCGGAAGATCGATGTCCTCAGGCAGAACCCGAAGTCTGGTGAACCGAATCGTCCATGAACCTTCACAAGCCTGACATGGCCGCTTTACTGCCATTGGTGACGTGGAACCGACGTGAGAGTTACGAAGGTGCAAGCGGTGAATTGACGAGGCTCTGACCGGCGAGGCGGGTGCGGCATGACCTCCGGCGACGACCACGAACTGGCACTTCGTCGGTCGTATCGACGCATCATCGCCTTGGTCCTGCTTGTGCTGCCGATCTTCTTCGCCTTGTTCCTGTTTCTGCCTGCCGGGACCTTGGCCTGGCGAAACGGCTGGCGGTTCCTCATGGTTTTGCTCCCCGCTGGAACACTGGGGGGACTGTACGTCTTACGAGTGAATCCCGAAATTCTTGTCGCCAGGAGTCGGATTCAGAAGGGGACCAAGGGCTGGGACCGAATCCTGCTCGGCGTTCTCTTCCCGGCAATGGCGGCCGTCTTCCCGGCGGCGGCGTTGGACGATGGGAGGTTTCACTGGTTCCCCCTATCCTGGTGGTTCCGTGGCCTCGGTTACGTCTTGTTGACGGCCGGGATAGGAATCATGACCTGGGCTCAAGCGGTGAACAGGTTTTTCGAGCCAGGTGTCCGCATCCAGACGGACCGTGGCCAGACGGTCATCGACACCGGCCCTTACGCCGTTATTCGACATCCCGGCTATGTCGGTGCTTGCCTCCTCTTCACGGGAATCGCCCTGTCGCTGGGCTCGTTGTGGGCGCTGATCCCCGCTGGCATCTCTTCGTTGATCTTGATCGTTCGGACACGATGGGAAGACCAGACGCTCCGGGCCGAGTTGGCGGGTTACGATGGTTACACGAAACGAGTTCGCTTCAGGCTAATTCCTGGGGTCTGGTAGCGCTATTCACCTCAAGAACGGCAGTCATTTTCAGGACCAACGCCATGTCCGGGCACAAGGTCACGGTCGATTGGGAGCGGGAGACGCCCGACTTCGCCTACGAGACGTACAATCGGGACCACGATTGGGTCTTCGATGCGGGCGTCACGGTCCGGGCCTCGGCGAACCCCGCTTACCTGGGGAGCGAGTCGTGCGTCGATCCCGAGGAGGCGTTCGTCGCCAGCCTCTCAAGCTGCCACATGCTCACGTTCCTGGCGATTGCCGCACGCAAGCGGTACGTCGTGGACGGTTACAAGGACGAGGCGGTCGGCGTCCTGGCGAAGGATGCAACCGGCCGACTGGCCATGACCCGAGTGACGCTCAGGCCCCAGGTCCGTTTCGGCGGTGAGAAGATGCCCGGCCCCGAGCAACTCCGGCAACTCCACGACCAGGCCCACCACGCCTGCTTCATCGCCAACTCGGTGAAAACGGAGGTCGTCGTCGAGCCGCAGTAGGAGCTTCAGGACTCGGTTTCCCGGAGGCCGGTCAGCACCCGAAAGACCTCCTCGGCAATCACCCGAGCGCCCGCCTCGTTCGGGTGCAACTCGTCGGCGAAGTGCCCGTCACGGAGTTTCGAGCCGATGTCCGCAAGCGGGACCCGGCTGTCCTCGCAAAACGTCCGCAGCCGGCCGTTATGGTAATCCCTGATGCGGTGCAGGTCCTCGGCGTCCCGTCGGGGGAACAAGGACTCGTTCGCATGGGGCACGTTGAGGAGGATCGGTTCCCTCCCGCCGCCCCTGACCGCTTGGACCATCCGGTCGAGGTTCTCGATGATCCGGGGGCTGGTCGTCTCGACTTGAGGCCAGATCCCCAGGTCGTTGGTCCCGTAGCCGACGACGAAGTAATGGGCGTTCGGGAACAACGCCAGGTAATCCTCGACCTGGCCGAGGCCGTTCCGGCTGACCTCCCCGGCGATGCCCCCGTTGGCGATCCTCAGGCCCGAAGGTTCGCAGAGGCCCTGAAGCCGATCCGGGTAGGTGCGGTACGGCCAGTCCGACACGCCGCCGACGTTGTTCCATCCCGTGATGCTGTCGCCCGCACACACGACATCGACCGACGTCCGGCTGGTCTGGAAAGAGGGCGATTCACGGTCGGCAAGGTAGAGAACGGGATACGTCATCTCGGGCGTCCCGCAGGAGAGCGTAGGATCGTCTTCGGGGCACAACCCCTCAACGCACCGCCGACGACCCTTCGGCCCGCCAGGCCCGCTCGAAGAATTCGACCACCGGCCTGGGGTCGGTGAGCCCGTGGGGGTGGTGGTCGGCCCCCGGCTTCACGACCCGCTCCACCGGCCCGCCCAGCGCCTTGTACCTGTCGTAGACGATCTCCGAATTCTCAAGGTGGGGGACGGTCCGGTCGCTGTCGCCGTAGACGAGCAGGATCGGAACCTTGGCGTCCGCCAGCGGCTTGAGACGGTCCACCGGGTTGAGCTTGGAAGCGATGGCTTCCTGGTCGTCCTTGAAGCCGTAGGCTTTCAGCAGCTTCGCCCACTCCTCCGGCGAGCCGACGCCATCGCCGAGTCCCTTCGGTTTGCCGCCCGGCCAACTCCTGAAGTCGCAGACGCCGTTGTCGAGGTAGACCGCCAGGGTCTTGTCGGGGTGGGCCGCAGCCCAGGCCATGCAGTAGAGGGCACCCCGGCTCAGACCGATCAGGCCCGGCTTCGGGCTCAGCTTATGGCGGTTCACCAGCACGTCGTAGACCTTCTCCCAGCGAACGACCGCCTCGGGCGAGCCGAACAGGTCGGGGACGCCCACGTAAGCCAGGTGCCAGCCCCGCTTGACCAGTTCGACGTCGGCGTTGGGGAAGGCCCCGAAGAACTCGCCCCTCCAGGCCCACGGCCTTCCGGGCAGCGGCGTCTTTGGCTCGACGACGGTGACGTTCAGCCCGTCCACCCGGAAGTCGTGCCGGGCGAATCCCTCCCACCGGCCGACGGCACCGGGGAACGGCTCGGACTCGGCGGCTCGGGAGGTTGACGCCAGGAGAATGGTCAAACCAATGACGGTCAGGATCTTCATGGTCTGCGGTCTCTGAAAGCGGCGTGAAGCGGGACCGTCCCCGGATCTCTTTGGCAGGAAAGATCATACCGCCTTCGGCCTCGGTTTGCCTCCGTTCGATCGCTCACGACCTGGAAGCGGCTCGGGCTCGGGCGTATCATCCTGGTCGATGATCCTTGCGGAAAGGGCCTCGACATGCAGCCGAGATTGACGAGGGTCAGCAAGTACCTGGCGAAGTACCTCCGTCACGCCCCCGGCGAGCTTGGCCTGACCCTCCAGCCGGGCGGCTGGGTGCCGGTGGGCGACCTGCTCGCCGCAGCCGGGAAACACGGCTTCCCGATCAGCTACGACGAACTGGTCGAGTGCGTCGAGACGAACGACAAGCGGCGGTACTCGTTCGACGGGACCGGCGACCTGATCCGGGCCAACCAGGGGCACAGCGTCGAGGTGGACCTGCAACTGGAAGAGCGTGAGCCGCCTGAAGTCTTGTACCACGGGACGGTCGAGCGGTTCCTCCCGTCGATCCTGGCCGACGGTTTGAACAAGGGGAAGCGGCACCACGTCCATTTGTCGAAGGACAAGGAGACGGCCTGGAAGGTCGGGGCCAGGCGGGGTCAGCCGGTGGTCCTCACGGTCGATGCAAGAAGGATGCTCAGTGACGGCCACACATTCTTCCTCTCGGCCAACGGCGTGTGGCTAACGGACGCCGTCCCGCCGGGCTATCTGTCCTCAGAGTGACCCCGTCAGTCCCGCTTCCGGGGCAGGAGCCCGATGGCTTCCTCGATGACCGAGGCGTGAACCACGATCCCCATCCCCATCCGGTGCCGGAACTTCCCGGACTGATAAATCATCTTGAACTCCTCGTCGAGGAAATGCTGCCCGACGACCAGGCCGAGGATCAACCGCACCTGGCCCGGTTGCGGCTTCCCCCCGTAAGTCCGATTGTCCCCGCAGAGGTAGACCGGGCTACCGCTGTCCCCCTCGAAGCTGTTGAGGTCGCAGAGGAACGTGTTGTTCTTCCTGGTCGGCAGCAGCGGGTAACTGGCGATGCACCCGAGCCGGACCACGCCGAACCCCGACTCGTTGGCCTGGAACTGGTTCGGGTGGGGGAAACCGATGCACCGGATCAGGTCGCCCGGATGGACCTCGTACCGGCTCAGGTCGGCGTCGGAGGAGAGCAGAGCGGCCGGGACCTCGGGGATGAACACCTCGGGGGGTGGCGAGACCTCCATGACGGCCACGTCGGCGGTGGGGTGCCTGGTCCAGATCGCTTTCCCGCCGTCCCGGACCTTGAGCCTGGCGGGAGACTTCGTGTAGCCGCCGTCGGCCTCCCGCCTGCGGTAGAGGACCGTCGCCTCGTCGCCCGTCATCTGTCGCAGGACGTGCTCGGCGGTCACGAGGACGAACCGTGGTTTCGTCGGCTCATCCGGGTCCGGGCGGCTCAGGACGAACGCCGTGCCGCTCGACTCGGGGTTCACCACCCTGAACGTCGCCAGCATGAGTTGCGTGTCCAGATCCGTCGTCTGGGCGTTGAGTGGGTTCCCGGCGGCGCAAAGTAGGGCGGCGAGCAGGAATCGGGAGCAAGATTTCATGAGGGTTTATGCCAGCGGGTCGTTGGTTCTTCCCCCGTCCGTCGAAACACGGGTCGGCGGGACATGATCCCGGTATCGGACTCGCACGTCCATCGGGTGTCCGAAGGAATTGCGGCCGGCGGCAACCGAGGACTCTTCCGCCTTCGCTCCATTCAGTGGTGGGGCTTGTGTCTATCTCTCTTTTATCGAAGGGTAGGATGAGATGATAAAGAAGTCACCCGACGATGTCTCGATCGGCAAGTTCGACATCCTGGCCACCTACACTTACGCCAAGGCTCTGCTCGACGGGCTGGACGATGAGGAGGCGAAGGAGCGGGGGATGGTGGCGGCGGTCATGGGGGCCAAGGCCAAGCTCGGGCACGGTGGCGGCACTCAGGACGACCACAAGGCCCGGAAGGACGCCGCCGAGAAGAAGAAAAAGACCACGATCACCGCCGAGTCGTTCGACCATCAGGTCGCCGACAAGATGGGCGGGTTCTTCAAGAAGACCTTCCTCCCGACCATGGAGAAGCTGGTGAGGGCCGACCTCTCGTACGACGAGGTGAAGAAGCTGGTCAAGATCCCGACGACCTGGGGGGCGAAGATCACCGGGGAAGAGTTCAAGGAGCGGGCGGCAAGCTTCTTCGGGAAAAACCAGGAAGGCCGAGGTTTGAAATCATAGCGGAGGGAGGGGCGGTCCATGAAACGGAGTCTGAGTTATGTCGCAATCTGCTTGTCCGACAGTCAGATGGACCATAAAGGCCGGTTCGGGTTGCCGTTGAACGCCCGCCCCGATAAGTGCCACCATTGCAAGTTCCCCGATCTCGATCACGTCCCCCAGCCTTATCTCATCGGAAGGGGGGTCACGAGGCCGTGCGAGCTTGACATGGCGGACGTCGGCAACTTCCTCGCCCGTGAGCGAGCCCGCAAGGTCATCGAAGCAGTCTGCCCCGGTCAGTGCGAGTTCTATCCCACGTTCGACTCGAAGACGGAGGAGCCGACACCCTGGTCGCTCGCAGTACCCGCCCGAACGGTCGCCATCGGGTCCGTGAAAGCGGAAGTCCCCAGGTGCCCCGAATGCGGCGAGCCGAAGGTCGCCCACTGGGGCTCTCAATACGACTGGAGCGGTGGTTATGAGGAGCAATTCCCCGACTCGATCGGTGCCGACATCGCCAAGTCCTCGGGCTGGTTTTCTGCCGAGGTCACGGGGGAGGAGTCGAGGTGGTATATCATCAGCGTCCTCAAGATCAAGCTATCGCCGAAGGACCGGCTGCCGTACGCCCCACCTCATCACTGGACACGCCTCGGGCTCAACCGCTCGCTGTACTTCTCGGTGCGGCTTGAGCACCTCTTCAAGAAGTTGGGGATCAAGGGGGTCGTTCGCCTTCTCGCCGACGAGGCACGACCGACGGGCGATGACCTCTTTTGGGTGGACGAGCAGACCAGGAAGATGACCGAACTCGGCCTCTCGACGCCCCCAGATTCCTCCGACTCGGTGAAGGTGAGCCGTTGGTTCCGGGGCTACGTCAAGAAATATGCCCGTAAATGGGAGGTTCCGCCTGACTTCTCGTCGGTCGAGGCCAGGATCGGGAAGCCACTCCCCGCTTCCTACAAGGCGTTCATCTCGAAAGTGGGTCCGACGACCTTCCACGACCTCGACGAAACGGAGGGGTTCGATGCCAGTATCCTCGGACCCGACGGCATGAACACCGTCGAGTATCGACGGGATACGATCCGGGTCGAGGGCGAAGAGAGCGCCCGGATCGACGGCCTGCTCTTCGCCACCACGGGCCACGGGGACGCCTTCTGCTTCGACCTGTCCGGGGACGGCCCGGAGTATCCGGTCTATCTCCACGAGCATGAGTTGGACGGATTCCAGGCGTACGCCCCAAACTTCGAGGAGTGCGTGAAGCGATTTGCGGGCGGGTAGCGAATTCAGATTCGATGCCGATCATCTACGACGCCGCACCGAACGGCGGCGGATACCGGACATCGCCCTCGACGCCTTCCAGGGCACCCGGCACCAGTTCGAGTGCCATGAAGGCCGGTCCCGAGAACGGCGACCTCAGACGCTCGGCCAGCTTCGCCGAGAAGCCGAACCGTGGGTAGAACTTGGGGTGCCCGAGGACCACGACGATCCGATGTCCGGCGTCCCAGCAGGCCCGGAGCCCCTCACTCACCAGCATCGAGCCTGTGCCCCGCCGCTGGTACGAGGGGACCACCACCAGAGGGGCAAGAGAAAGGGCTTCGGCCGTACCCTGGGGCGTCACGATCGGCAACTCACTGAAGAGGATGTGACCGACGACCTTGCCGCCGACCTCGGCGATCAATGACACCCTGACGTAGCCCCCGGCTCGTAGGGTATCGACCAGTCGGGCCTCGTCGTCACGACCGAACGCACGGCGGTTCACCTCCCGGATCGCCGGTCGATCGGCCGGCGTCTCGGGCCGGATGACCGGGCTCATGGCTGGTGCCCCGACGAGCGTAGTTCCTCTCGCACCCGCATGAGGATCTGACCCAGCCGGTTCTTACCGCCGCCGTCCCCGCCGTCGCCCCAGTAGGCGTCGTTCTCCGTGTGCTCGACGATCTTCGCATCGCCGGTTTCAAGGAGAACCTCCCTCAGGTCGGCGTACTGCGTGAACTTGGCGAGCACCACCTCGTGCATGATCCGATCCTTGACCGACTCCCAGTCCTTGCGGAGCGGCCGCTTGCGGCTCCGTCCCATCCGGGCGGCGATCATCGGGGACTTCGCCAGACGCACCTCTTCCTCGTCCGTTGTCCCGGCGAACTTCTGGGCCTGGAAGTAGTGCTCGCTCGTCGGCCAGGTCTTGCCCCGTAGCGTGATCGGGTGAGGCGAGAAGTTCGAGAAGCAGCCGTATTCATCGATGACGCCGTAGAAATTGATGACGCTCATCGCAGCCTCAGTCCTTCTTTCGGGCCAAGCGACCTCGGCCTTACCTGTGCCGCCAGTTGTGCCGGGTGAACGTCCTGAGCCAGCCGTCGTCGAGGTATTCGAACGTCCCGACACCGCCCGCCCAGGTCAAGACCCCGACGCTTCCCGCCTCGGCGGTCGAGCCGTCCCGCCGCATCTCGAACCCGGACATCTGGTAGACCTGCGTCTTACCGGCACCGACCTCGACCCGACCATGGCGGCTCCCATAATGCCCGAAGAAGGCGAACGCCGGTCGGGCCTGTGCGATCACCACCCCGATGCCTTCGCTGCCGCTGTCCCTCAGGACCGCATCCCGAGGGCTCTCGTGCGTCAGCAAGACGTCGAACCGGGAGCCGGCCAGTGCCGACACACTCACCCCTCGGATTCGCCCACCGGATGCCGTCTTTCGCCGGGCGTTAGGGGCTTGATCGTCGATACCCCAGAGTGCCCCGACACGTAACGGACCGGGGAGCGTCTCGACCGACCCGTCCCGAACGCAGAGGACCCGACCGTAGGCGTCCACGGGGAAGCTCGCCCCGTGCCGGTCCCGCCTGCTGAGCCGGTCCAGGGCCTCGAAGTCCTCGTGATTTCCCGCCGTGAACCAGAGCCGCCCGACGTCGTACCCTTCGCCCCGGAAGACGGCATCCGCTTCCCGGTTCAGGGTTGTGACGAGTTGAGCCCCCAGTTCCAGGGGGTCGGCGGCGGCGTGGCGTGCGGTGGCCTTGTCGAGCCGGGCCGGGTCGGGGAAGTAGCCGAGGTCGCCGACCTGCAACAGCCCGGTGACAGCCGTACCGTGCTCACGGCCCCAGGCCGAGGCCAGTCGGAACGCCGGGAGGACCCGCCCGTGCAGATCGCCGAAGATCAGGTAGTTAACCCGGCTCATGGCGGTGGCCCCGTACAAACCGCTTTTTCTGCCCCGCTGTCACCGTGCGGGCCGAATCGCTTCCCGTGGGCAAAGCCGCTTATTGACACAGCCTGACGGCTACGGGTTCGGCGTCATGCACACGACCCCTGCGTGAGCCTCGGTCCCCAACACGATACTCGCACGGGGCGGGTCATCTGGTCCCGGCTTGTCCTCCCCGAGTCCCGCCGACGCCCGTCTCGTCCCGATCCTCGCTCAAATGTCCGAAGACCGGGTCGAACCCGCCCTTCGTGGCGGACGCCTTATTCCTCACAAGTCGATATTCCAACATCCGTACCACGAGCAGCGACCCGACCAGGACCGCCGGGTAGAGCAACATGATCAGGGTGATGTAGACCCAGCCGTCCCGGTGGGCAGCCACGACCAGAGCGAAAAAAGCCCCGAGGACCGGCGAGACGGCGACCGTGAATATGCCTCGCAGGATCGGATGGCCCGTCCCCAAAATTGCCCGGATGGCCAGGACGCCCACCGTCACGACGCAGAGCGCCCAGAGGAATGTCGGGACGATGCCGGGGTGCCCATGAGACCCCTGAACGGCTTTCCCCACCGTGATGAGCAGGGCGACGACGGCGGTCAGGGCCATCAGCCCCCGGATCGAGAAACGGAACCCATGGGGCTCCGGGCGTCGTGAGTCAACCCCGTCGGCCTGCCGGATGAGCCGGACCCCGAACAACCTTGCGAGGAGCAAGGAAGCGACGGTGAGGGCCATCGCAGCGGAGGGCATGAGGAAGAACTCCGACTCGGAGCCGAAATCGAATGCGGCCTCCAGACACGCCGTCCCGATCACGAGACCGGACAACCTCTTCCATGACGCCGACGGGGAGGAAATCGACCAGAGGCCGAGCAGACTCACCTGGGAGAAGGTGAGGGCGAAGAGGGGCACGATGAGGATGTGCTGGAGCCCGAGGCGGGTGTGGACCTTTACGGTGGCCGAGACGGCGGAAAGCAGCCCGAGTCCGATGAGGACCGCCACGAGCCGGACGATCCGCCTGTCGTTCCGCATGACCGTCCCCTCACGCTCCTGAGCGAACCGCCCCTTCACTCGCCCGCCGCCCAGCGGACCGCCGCAGCGACGTGCCGCCGGCCGAACGCCGTGTCCAATGACCGCAAGTCGTGGCCCAGTTCCGTGTAGAAGAACCGGCCCCCCTCGGACCTCGCCTCGTGGACCCACGCCGTCGGGTGGTCCTTCCCCATCGGCTTGCCGCCCCGCTCCTTGAAGTAGGGACGCACCGGCTCGTAGGTCGATTCGTCGAGCCGCATCAGCACCCGGAACCCCGGCCTGCCGCTCACCGAGCGGTCGTGGTTGTGCCAGTCGGCCGAGTACCAGAACTCGTCCCCCTGGCCGCTCACAGCCGGGTGGTCCTTCGCCGCCGGGTCCACCACGACACGGGCTCGGGAGAAGTCGGAGTCGCTGTCGAAGTCGGCCCCGCCGAGTTGCGAGAGCCAGGGCCAGCCCGTCTGGTGGACCAGGGCGGCGTGCAGCCCGACGACCCCGCCCCCGTGCCGGGACCAGCCCTCGACGGCCTTCTTCTGCGTGTCGTCGAGGACCTTGCCGAGTTCGTTGGCGTTGTTCAGCACCAGCACCCGATACGCCGCCAGCCGGTCGGCGGTAAGATCGCCGGGGGTCTCGGTGACGTCCACGACGAACCCCTGCTCCTGCCCCAGACGGACGAGCCAGCCGTTGGTACTGGGGATCTCGGGGTGGCGATACCAGCCCGTACCGGAGAAGACCAGGACCCGGAGCGGCTTGCCGGTCGGCTTCGCCCCCGTGCGGTCGTCGCCGTGTACGGTTGAACCGGCCGTGAGAAGGGCCAGGCAGGTCGGGACAATCAGGAAGCGGAGTCGGCTCGGTCTCATGGCGGTCCCCGTCGAGGGTGCGACACGGCGATCAGACATCACAGCGGGGGCCGGACGTCTTCCCGATGACGAGACGTCAGTGGAGACGAGATCCTACCCGTGCGGTCCGCCCCGGTCAAAATGCCGGGGACATGATGCCGGGGCCGATTCGCTCAGGACGACGAAAAGCTTACGGGAACAGGCATGGCGGGGGAAATGATCGCTCCCAGGGCCACGCACGGGCGGCCGGGAGGGGAACCAAAAGGACGACCTCCCTGCTCAAGTAGAAGCCGCCGAGGATCGGAACAAGGCGACCGCCTCCACCAAACTGTACTTACGTCAGGACGCAGACAAGACGGACCAGCTTTTCATCACCGTTCGGCCATCAAATACCAGACGGTCTAAAGCAGCGAACAATCCTCTCCTTCAATTTATCAATATTATAATTCTTGGTCGACGACGTCATGACGATCTCGTGATCCGGCAATTGAAAAGTTCCCAACAGATACATTGCCCTCCGATCAAGTGATCTGCTCTGCTCGTCGCTGGGACGGTTATTTCGTTCGTCCCAGTCTCCTGGCTGAATTCGATCGCAGTATGTTAACACTAACTGGATGTTCAAGGACGATCTCAACGCAATGTCCTGGACTTCCCCGAAGTATAGCTCGTCGAGGCTGATGATGCGAGAATCTGCCCGGACCACCCAGAGTACGGTGGTCGCCTTGGGAATAATTTGCCTGTACAATTCGAAATATTTTTTGTCGAATTTCAACCCCGATCCGATGCCGGGGCAATCGATGCACTCGATCTTCTGGCCACTGATTTCAAACGTAACCGATTGATTCGCTTTCGTGCCAGGAACGACATGGCTGACTTCGAATTCTTCTTTACCGCTTATTTTATTTATCAACAGAGATTTTCCTGTCCCGGTCAACCCCATCACCACTAATTTCAGTGGTTTTTCTCGAAAGTTATTGTCATCCGCCGATGATCCGCTGAGTGAGCGACTCAACGCAAGTCGTCCACCGGCTGAAATACAAGCGCTGAGACCGAAACCAGTCTTGGCGACCTCGATGTGTCCCCCGCCTTCAAGCGTCTCGATCCAGTCCCTCACCTCGGAAACGTCAATCCCGGTGGCCCGGGATATTTGGTCGTCGGTCACGTACCCAGCCGGGTGCTTTGGCAGGTCGTTGACCGCCTGAAGGACCATCCGCTGGGCACCGAAGAGTTTGGCCATCGCATCGCCGTCCAGGTGTCGATCACGACTTCTTCTTGAGGACCGGGGTCAAACGCTCGGGGATGCCTCTCAGGTCGATGGCGATGCACCCGAACTTGAACGCCTTCTCGACGTCCCGGCCCGCCCCGAGTGCGTCGTAAAATCCGACGGCGAACTTTATCGCCGCCTCGTCGCCGATCGCCTTCTTCATCCCGACCACGTAGTCGATGTGCCGGGCGATGGCGTCCGCCTGTGCCTCGGAGTAGCAGGCGTTCAGGACCACGCACTTCACGGAGTCAGAGCATAGCTCGAAGAGGCGGCCCAGGGCATCGCCGGAAATCAGTTGGGTCTGCCCGCCGTCGTCCTCGAACGCCAGGCCGTCCGCCCCGCTGCCGTGACCGCTGAAGTGGACGATCTCGGGATAGTTGTCGAGCATCGCCCGACGGAGGTCGTCGTCGGTGACGGCCCACTTCTGGACCAGCTTGAACTGGTCCCGCTTCTTGGCCCTTTCGAGGCCCTGCTCGATCTTCTTGACCTCCTCGTCGAGTCGGAGCGACGGCGTGCCCTTCGGGTTGGCGGCGAGCAGGAGGATGGTGCGTTGGGGTGTTGTCATTTCTCTGCCGACGTTCTGGGGTGGCTTGTAGTGTGCTCGTCTCAGGTCCGACTGGTTCTCCATTTCGCCGCCGGATTGATTGATGGTTTGGTAGTTGTTACCGCTATCGGAAAGCTGTCCAATTTTCGAGTCTTTGATGTTGAATTTTGCCATGTCAAACCTGTTGGTTCATCCCTGAAACGGTTAGTTGACTGATCACGCTCTCTCGCACGTTCAAGCTATCAAAAACGTTAATGACAATAGATTGAGACGCCCGCTTTTCATCCTCCGAGAACGAGATTCCGTCACCCTTGACTCCTGCGACTTCCAACTCAAGAGCCCATTTGAGTATCGTGTCCTTGATCCTATCTGGAATCGCCCTGATCTGCCGGTGATTCAGACTCACCAAGAATGTAATGTGCCGAGCTAACGGGCCGTCTATTTCCTCAATGTGTGTTCTGATTACCTCTCTCGCCGCCGATCCCTCTTCGGTTGAACAACAAAGGCATTTTTCATTATTAACGTCAATATCGCTGATGACCTGTGTAATTGTAATAATCGACTCGATTATTGGAAACTGGATCACCCGCACTGGAGGCAAAGGGGTGATGCTTCCTTCGTCGAATCCAAACCCCGGTGACGCAAACCCATTTGTCCTGAAACCGATTATCGCATCAACGATTCGGTATGAAGGCAGAGTGACATTCGTTTTGTATCCCGACAACTCGGCGTCGAGCCACTCGTTAATGTCATTTCGGTCAAGCTTGGATGCCAGCCGCATCGTGTTCCGTAAAACGACAAGTACGTCATCGGATATGACACTCTGCTGCAACTTGTTTACAAGATCCATCGGATCATCTCGAAGCCTTATTATTTGACCCAAGAGCGCTTAACTGATCAACCGTGCAATTCTTGACGTTGATAGTAATCTTGTGTGCAATGTCCTTCTCTTTTTGCGAGAACGACAATCCTTCGCCGAGCACGCCTGCTTCCTCCAAAGCGCACGCCCAATCAAGCACCTTGTTTTTGATCTGGTCGGGAATCGACGTGACCTGAGTCATGTTAGGACGCATCAAAAAAGTGAATTGTTGTGCGTAGTGAGGATCGATTCGGAGATGAGCCCGAATCATCGTGTCAATCTCGCCGCCGATATTGAGAAAGAGGGCGCTCCTTTTGCCGCTTTTCACACCGTCGATCATCGTAATGACTGAACTAATTGATTCTCGAAGAGGCACGTTGAAATTCCCGAAGAACGGAAGGTCTTCTATGCCGTTCTTCATCATGCCGAACCCAGCAGGAATGTATCCGTTGGTGTTGTAGGCAACGGTAGAACCAATCAATCGATACTCAGGCAGCACATGCTCGACTTCGTAGCCATTCAACTCAGCGCTCAGCCAATCCGAGATGTCTGTTCGATTGAGTTTGGATGCCAGCCGCTTGGTTTTTCGAAGAACGGTGAGCACGTCATCTTGTTCAGCACTCACCTGCAATTCATTAACTAAATTCATGTTCATAAAAAGTTTTCCAAATCTATAGAACAACCTCACGACGAGGCTGATTCGTTCGGAAGCACACCCAATCCTAGCAAGAGTTTAAACGGCGGGCAAGAACCTGCCGAATCACGCATGCAACCATCAAGCCAATTCCACGGCTGCTCGGCGGCCCTCGAAGCCCTTATCGACGCCATCCGGCCCAGGCCCGATGACACCATAGTCACGCTGGGCGATTATATCGACCGGGGGCCGGACAGCCGGGGCGTCCTCAACCGGCTCATCAAATTGAGCAATCAGTGCCAACTGGTCCCGCTGCTCGGCAACCACGACCAGATGCTCCTCGACATCCGCTCCGGCAAGTACCCGATCTACTGGCTGCTCGACATCGGGGGCACGACGACGCTCGACTCCTACGGCCCCGGACGTGTCCTGTCGCTTATCCCCGACGAGCACTACGAGTTCAGCGAAGGCTGCCTCGACTTCTTCGAGACCGAGACCCACATCTTCGTCCACGCCAATTACTTCCCGGACCTCCCCATGGCCGAGCAGCCGGTCGGCATGCTGCGGTGGGAATCATTGCGGGACATGACTCCAGGCCCGCACGAATCGGGGAGGACAGTGATCGTCGGCCACACGTCGCAGAAGGGCGGCGAGGTCCTAGACCTCGGCCACCTGATCTGCATCGACACATACTGCTACGGCGGGGGCTGGCTAACGGGACTGGACGTGAGGACCGGGTAGGTCTGGCAGGCCGACCGGGAAGGCCGTATGCGGCGATTAGGGAATAGATTCCTCTTGGTCCTGGTCTTAAACTCAGATTATTGACCGAGGGAAGGCAGGTTTAACCAGCCTGATATTATTTCATGGCAACCAACAAAAAATCTGTTATAGCAACAAAATTTCTCATGCCATGAAGGTCCACCAGCTTCTCATAATTTTTGTCATCGAGGGCTTTCTTAACGGCGACCTCCCACAGAAGTCCGTCCGAACAGTGAGGGAGAATTAGAGCTTCGCCCACCGATCATTGACTTCGGCGTCTCCTGCTCGGTGACAATTTCACCAAGTCGCCGAACGTCTGCTCGCTGTTCATACTCCCGCTCAAGACTCTTTTTGCTGTTCCATCCCAGCGTGTCGAGCCCCGCATCTACAAGCTTCTCAACGTGATCAGCAGTGGTTGGTCTGCCGACGAGTGCCTCTGTCACTGATTTGATTTTCTCGGCCCGTTTGTTTTCATTCTCCAATTGTTCGTTGGCTCTGGTGAGCTTGACTTCATCGGCACGTTTGCCCTCAGCCATGCTGGTTGGCTGTATTGACGAGAAGATGAAGAAAGCTCTCTCGGGTGAAGAGCGGACAGTAGATACAAATAGAGTCGGCGACCTCGACGGAGAAAGCCCGAGGCGTGTATCGACGCCAAGTGACGGATAGGAAGCTGCGGGGAAGGAGCCGGGCATGGTTACGTGAAAAATCGGGGCTCCACTTGTTGCCTGCGTGGATGACGATGAGGATGTGCTGGCACTGCCCAGAGATGCCAGAACGCTAGCAGCGGTCGGGGCGGTCGGCGTCGAGGCCTGGCCCATCCCCGCAAGTGTTTGGCTACACGACGGATTGTTGTAGATCGTCGGCGTCGTGCTGCTGGACGTGGGCGTACTGCTGGACGTGGATGTACTGCTGCTCTTGGACGTGCTGCTGGACGGAGAATTATTGGACGTTGATGGGCTCATACTGGAGAGGATTGATGAGCAACTTGGCGTTCCTCCATTCGTGGATGAAGAGGCCAGGAGGAGTGCGAGGAAGCAAGCGGCTTGGCATTTCATTTCGCTGGATCCAGTAATTTTGGGGATCTTGTGGGATCGACCTCGATCGTCAAATCGACAATGGAATCTGCAAAGGAGAAATCATTTCCGGCTTCGTACCCCAGTCGGACGTGGGGCAGCTTGTCTTTCTCCCGTGGTTCCTCAACATACAACTTGTAGTCGGCGGCAGCCCATTTTCCCTCACGTTTGCTTAGGCCCGTCAAAATCACAGTGCGTGGCATGTCGTTGATGTTGGTCTCTAGCACGGTTTCGAATGTGTGGCACGCAGCGCACCCAGGTTCTCCAATTCCAGGAGTTTCCGAGTGTTTGAGGCTCCTGACCTCCGGCGGAACGAGCTTGTGATCTTCGACCATGCCCTTGCCTTGAATCCACAACTCCCCAGAAATTTGATTATTGTCTACACGAAAAATTCGTTCCCGCCGATTCAAATCATAGATATTGACACTGTGCTGGAAAAACTTGGTGACGTCTCGTTTATGGCCCGACCCTTCTGGATCAAAGGACACCCGAATCCGCAATCGTTCGTTGGGTTGGATTTGAATTGGAATTTGATTCACCTTCATGTCATGGTTACCATCCTCCTCACCTAAAAGTGCGTCAGCTAAAGTGGTGCCTCCACGATAGGCCCAGACCCCATGATGGGGCGGCCAGTCCCAGCTTCCCTCGGCATGGGAGGCGATTAAATTTCGGCGTCGATGGTAAATTCCAGGTCGCCACACCACAGCTTCTCGGTGCTCACGCCCCTCCGGAATTCTTCTGTCACTTTTGTATGGTATTGGAGGCGTGCCCTTCACCCAGTCGAATCCATCGTCTGGGTAAAACAATACCCTGCCATCAACGCCTTTTTCGGTGTGAAGGTTGGGCAACTCCCCCTGGACGACTTTGGGTCCCTTCCCTACCGAGATTTGAAGAGGCAGGAGGAAGAAAAAAATGGTTGCAGTAAGACAGATCACGTTTCTCCCTCGCAATGGCCTAGATTGAGAAGCTCAGGTGCTTGCCCACGCTGAGAAAAGCTAAAGGTCAGGTCTATGACAAATAGAGATGATCAGATGAACGGCCAAATTTTTGATAAGATTGTAATCTGATACCTGAGGATGGATCGTTTTTGCCAATGCTATCTCGCCAGGACGCCAGGCAGTGTCGAAAAACATGCGGCCTTTCGGTGAAGCCAGTTCCGCTACAAACCAAAGATTTTATCGATTGAAGCGTCGCTTTGACATTTAAATTGGTATAAGGCGTGACGAAGAAATTCCTGGCCTCCTCGTAGATCCGATTGGCTGCCCGAATCATACTATTGCCCTCGGGACAATCGATCGTGTAGAACTTCTCCTGGGCGTGGCACCTGATCCGCATAGCGTCCCCGTCTGACGGACGTTCTTGTCCTGCTGGGGATTATCGCCAAGGGACGGGACGCCGGAAATCTATACGCCCGTTGCTATTGGGCTTGTGTTCACTACGCCTGAGGTTGTCCCTCATGTCCCTCTTCCCCGAACTCGACCGGCCTGAGCAGGCGGCCCGGCTCGCCCCAAGGCTGAAGACGCTGGCGGGCGAGGGCATCTACTTCGGCACGTCCTCGTGGAAATACCCCGGCTGGATCGGCTCGATCTATGGAGAGGACCGCTACAAGACCCGTGGCAAGTTCTCGCAGAAGAAGTTCGACGAGGACTGCCTGGCCGAGTACGCACAGGTCTTTCCGACCGCCTTCGGCGACTTCGCCTTCTACCAGTTCCCCAGCCAAGACTACTGGGACCGGATTTCTCACGGGTCCCGAACTCTTTCCTCTTCGGCCTGAAGGTTCCCGAGGACATCACCGTCGCTACTTGGCCGAAGCACGCCAGGTACGGATCGAGGGCGGGAGAGCCCAACGAGCACTTCCTCTATGCCGGGACGTTCGAGCGGTTCTTCGCCGGTCCGCTCAGGAAGCACCAGGGGCAGGTCGGCCCGCTGATCTTCGAGTTCGGCACGTTCAACAAGTCCACGTTCCCCAGGCCCGACGACTTCTACGCCCGGCTTGACTCGTTTCTGAACGGCTTGCCCGAGGGGTTCCGCTATGCCATCGAGATCCGCAACCCCGATTACATGAACCCCGATTACCTCGACCTCCTCAAGTCTCACAACACCGCCCACGTCTTCAACGCCTGGACGAGGATGCCGGGGCTGGACGAACAGTCCCAGATTCCCGAAGCCTTCACGGCGGATTTTACCGTCGTCCGGGCGCTGCTCAAACGGGGGCGGAATTACGAGGATGCCGTCAAGAGCTTCGAGCCGTACGGCCAGGTCCAAGAGCCGAACGAAGGGGCGAGGGCCGGAATAGTGAAGATCGTGAGTCAAGCGAAGGGGCGGAAGATCCCGGCGTTCCTGTTCGTCAACAACCGCCTGGAGGGCAACGCACCGGGGACGATCGAGGCGGTCGTCGGGCGGCTATAACGAGATCCGCCGGTCAGGGGGGGCACGTCGATCGCAACTCACCTCCATCCCTGATACGATCCCAGTTCCGATGCCTGGGCGGTCCTCTCAATGTTCTTCTGACATGACGACAATCCTTCGTGTGGCGACGGTCAACATCCTCAACGACCTGTCCCGTTGGGACGAGCGACGGACCTTGCTGGCTGAGGGCCTCGCCGCCCTGTCGCCCGACCTGATCGCCCTCCAGGAGGTCGCCGACCCGCTGGGTGAGAGCAGCGCCCACCGACTGGCGGGCGTACTCGGCGGCTACTCGGTCCACGTCTGCCCCAAGACCGGCTGGGGACGCAAGCGGGAGGGGATCGCCGTCCTCAGCCGGTTGCCCGTGGAGGGCCACGACGTCCTCGACCTCCTCGGCCAGCAGCGGACGGCCCAGTTCGTCCGGGTCCGGGCCGGGGGACGCCCCGTCGTGCTGGTGAACGGGCACTATTACTGGCCCGTCGGTGCCCACTCGGCCCAGGTGAGGCAGGTCGGGCGGGTCCTCGACCGGGTGAAGGCCCTCGATCCGGGCACGTCCGTCATCGTCTGCGGCGACTTCAACGCCACGCCCGGCTCCCGTGCCATCAAGTTGATGCGGCAGACGTTCGCCTCGGCCCACCAGGACCGCCACGGTCGGGAACCGGACTTCACCTGCCCGACTCCGCTGATCAGCGGGGGCCGTGTCCGCAGGATGGCGACCCGAGGTCTCTTGAGGCTCTTCTCGATCCAGGCCAGCGACCTCTGGCGTGGGAGCCTGGATTACATCTTCGTGAGCCCCGAGGTCCGGATCGTCGAATGCGGCCTGTTCCTGGACCGCCCCTCGCCGGACGACCCCACCCTTTACGCCTCCGACCATTTCGGCCTGGCGGCGACCCTGAAGATCCCGTCACCGGGCGGTGCGTAATCTATTGATCAAAAACGGTGGCATTTCACCTCGGCCTCGGCCACTGCTCTGCGGGTGACGTTGGCGGCGAAGGCGGTGAGCAAGTACCTGACTCTCGTGCCCGGCTTGAACGCCTCGGGATTCGCAGGCACAATCAGGGGCAACCGAGGAGCCAGCCCTTGACGCCGGGGCCGGGACTTCGGACCCCCCGGTCCCCGGACGGCTGGCTTGCGAAGGGGCCATCAATGTCACGTCGCCTGAACCTCTACGGATTCTCGCTCGCCCGGATGCGCCGGCTGTTCCGTTCCCAGGACGAACGGGCCGCCTGTAGGATCAGCGACCGCCTGGCGGCCGAGCACCCGCACTGGTTAGGGGAACAAACCCGGCAGGTCCCCGAGGTCGTCGAGCGGGCGGTCATGACCGGCGTCCCGTTCGCCGGGCTGGGGACCGAGACGTCGCTGCACTCGCTGGCCGCCGACGCCCTGGCCAGGGATGAGCAGGAGTGGCTGGCCACGCCCGCCAGCGTGTATCACGCCTCCGCACTGAGGGACGGGCTCTGGAGGCAGTACGGGAGGTACGCCCGGCCTGAGATCAAGGCGTTCCTGCGGGGCCTCGTCGAGGGCGACCCGCTGTTCGGCCAGCGACCCCCGGAGGACGGTTCGTCCTACACGGCGGTCAGCCTGGAGAAGCTGCGGTCTTTCCGGGACGGGCTGGCGGATCTACGGGAGCAGGTCACTTACCGGGTCGGACGGAAGAAGGACCCCACGGAAGAGGACCGGGCGGCGACCGAGTTCGTCACGGAGTTCTGCGGCTGGGTCGAACAGATCCAAGAGGCTGGCCGGGACCTCTGGTTCGTCTTCAATTAATGAAAGAGCGGAACGGAGAGCGATCATGTCGTCACGTCGGGCCAGGAAGGACCAGCGCAAGCAACTTCAAAAGCGGGAGCCGTCCGTGGGGCTCAGGCGAAGTCTCGAACGAGGCCCTTTCGCCGGGCGGAAGTTCGTGGCCTCGCCGCCCGGAATGGAGAAGATGTCCGACGTCCTTGAGGATTTCGTCGAGCCCTACCAGGATTCGATCGAGGGCGACGACGCCTACCGTAAGCTCCTGACCGTGGCGGTCCTCGCCTGGAATGCCGCACTCATGCCCGAAGATCGCCAGAAGGCCATGATTGACGACGTGCTCTCCAAGGGATTACCCCCTGGCTCCGACGACTTGGTGGCGGGGTTGCGGTCCATCGTCGAGGGGATGGTCAAGCGGAAGAAGGCCCATTTTTCGTCGAACCGGCGTGCCATCATCTCGTTCGAGTTGACGGACCTGGGTGATCAATACAACCTCAGTGTCGCCTCCACCCTGGAAGACTCGCCCGACTCGTAGGGCCGGAGCGAAGGACGGACGCCCCGTGATCCCCCTGGTCTACCACCCCCGGTACAACATCACGGCCTTCGGGCTGGAGCGGCTGCACCCCTTCGACAGCCGCAAGTACCGCCGCATCAACGACGCACTCATCGCCCGTGGCCTGCGACGGCCCGGAGACTTCGTGCGACCCCTCCCGGTTCGCACCCCCGACCTCGAAAACGTTCACACGCCGGAGTATTTGCGGTCACTCCGTCGCCCGGAGACCCTGGCAGGAATCCTCGAAGTGCCGGTCGCCCGACGCCTTCCGGGCTGGGTGCTGGACTGGCGAATCCTTCGCCCCATGCGTTACGCCACCGGGGGCACCGTCCTGGCCTGCCGTTTGGCCCTAGAGAACGGGGTTGCGATCAACCTCGGCGGCGGCTACCACCATGCGGCGTCGGATTGGGGAGGCGGGTTCTGCGTGTACGCCGACGTGCCCCTGGCGGCGAAGGTCCTGCACGACGAGGGGAAGGTCCAGCGGGTGGTGGTCGTGGACCTCGACGACCACCAGGGCAACGGCACGGCCTCCGTGTTTCAGGGCTGGCCGTGGGCAACCATCTTTGACCTGTACGAGGAGGACATCTTTCCCTCGAAGAAGGAGCCCGAGGATTACCCGCTGCCGGTCCCGCCCGGCCTGTCCGGCGTCGAGTACCTCGAATACGTCCGGGCGTTCCTTCCCGAGGCCCTCGATACCCTCCGCCCCGATCTGGTGGTCTACAACGCCGGCTCGGACCCATTCGTGGACGACCCGCTGGCCGGGTTCCGACTCACCAGGGACGACCTGGCCGAGCGTGACCTGCTCGTCGTCGGCATGATCCGGGAGAGGTCGATCCCGGTGGCGATGGTGCTATCGGGCGGGTATTCGGCCGAGTCCTGGCGGATTCACGCCGACGCCATCGAGGGCATCCTGACCCGGTTCGATAAGGCTTGAGGGCCGAGCCCCTCGGGGTCGGAGTGTGCTGGGAATGGGCATCCTTCGTCATTTCCCGTAGGTTGAAAAGAGGTTTGGGCTCCTTTCGCTCATACGCCCCGCTCCTCATTTTCAGCCAGGTCGTCCGACGCATAACTTCTCGGCCCGGCCCCTCATCGCCTGTCCTGGGTCCTTATCGTTCGAGCGGCGAGGGAACGCCCCATCGGCCAAACCGTTGAACAACACACGAGGCTTCCATGTCCTACCCCGCAGTCCGACGGCCCGTACTCCTCGGCCTGGCGCTCGCCGCCTTCTCGGTCGCCCCTTCCCCGCCGGACACGCCCCCGAAACTTTCGCCCCTGGCGGAAGCCAGGTACAAGGCAGCCGCCCGGCAATTCGAGGAGGTCTGGGCCTACTACCGGCAGTCCCGCACCGACTCGTTCCTGACCTACTACTGGTCCCGGCTCGTGCTCGAATCCCAGCAGGATTTGAGTGACGCCAAGGCCGACCGGATCGCCGCCATGGAGGCGCACCTGGAACGGATGAAGCGGCTGGAGGCACTGGTCCTGAAGGTACGGAAGTTAGGGTTCGGGTTCTCGACCGACGTGGGGGCGACGGCGTACTATCGCCTGGAAGCCGATCGGTGGCTGGAGAAGGCGAGGGGCGGGTGACTTTCTGTCTCGACGGGGAGCGGAGGAGGCGGACCGGCTGCATGAACGGCCTCCGGCGAGACTCATCCTCGTGGAGCGCCGGAGCCGCACGGAGATGGCGGTTATGAACAGTCCGTGAACTCGGTCAGACGGTAATCGACGGTCTTTATTCATCCCGCACTGCTGCCGAATGAGGCCGGTATTCGGAAGAGGCCCAGCTTCGGAGAAGACCTTCGGAATTGTTCCGAATTTCGGAAACGGTAATTCGGAAGTTCCGAGATTTCCTGCGAGTTATTGATACCGAATGAGATGGTTTGATACGGATTGACGAGACGACGTCGATCGCCTAAGTTAGTATAGGATATCGGGTTTCGGCAGAACTTGGCCCGGTGCATGGGGAGTTTCCCAAGCTGGACGTCAGGGGTTCGAATCCCCTCGCCCGCTCTGAACGTAAGTTCTGAACGTCGAAGCTGTTAAGCTTGCCCTCCGGTGGTCGGAGGTGCGGCCTGGAAGCCCCGAGGCGGTAGTACCGGGTACTACTGAGTTCCTTAGGATTACAGGTTCGTGCCCATGCCCCTTCGATCAAAAAGCGATCCCAAGTACCGCCACTACAAGCCGAAGAATCTTGCCGTTGTGCGCCTCGACGGGCGCGATCACTACCTCGGCCGGCACGATTCCCCCGAGAGCTGGCAGGCTTACTATCAGTTGCTCGCCGAGTGGCGGACCACTGGCCTGGCGAGCCGCCACGCACCGGCGATCAACCCTCCGTCCCAGCAGCCACTCTCTGTCAATGAATTGCTCCTTGGTTACTGGAGACACGCCCAGGGCTATTACCGAGACCAAGGCGGCGCCCCTTCGAGAGAACTAGACAACGTCCGCGACGCGCTGAAGCCGTTGCGGCGGCTGTACGGCCTTACCCCGGCGGCCGACTTCGGGGCCCTTGCGCTTCGGTCCGTCCGCGAGGAGATGGTCCGGTCCGGATTGGCACGGAGCACCGTCAACGCTCGCGTCCACCGGATCAGGCGGGCGTTCCGATGGGGCGTCTCACGAGAACGGATCCCAGAATCGGTCCTTGGGAGGTTACGGTCGGTTGAGAGCCTGACCGCCGGACGGTCCGAGGCCAGGGAGCCCGAAGCCATCGAGCCGGTCTCGGTCGAGCACGTCGAGTCCACAATCCCTCTACTTGTCCAGCCCGTCGCCGCGATGGTGCGGGTCCAACACCTGACCGGGTGCCGAGTGGGCGAGGTGGTGACGATGAGAGGGTGCGACCTGAAGACCGATGGCCCGAACTGGGAGTACCGCCCGGCGGGCCACAAAAATGCCTGGCGAGGGCAAGATCGGGTGATCCCCCTCGGCCGGAAGGCGCGGGAGGTCATTCGGGGGTTTTTGAGCGAGACCTATAGCCACCACTTTCAAAGTCTTTTCTTTGGTCGTTTCGCGAGCAGGCGGGCGGTCGAGATGTGGTGGTTCCGACGCCCGCTCTTTTTCCTCGGTTGTGGCTCCTTCGGGCCTCGTTTCTTCTTCGGATACCTCGCGAGCTTGACCCGATGAGCCAACCGCGTCATCGCCTTCACGAACGTCCCCACCGGCATGGCCCGGTACGACTCCCAGCACTCATCCGGGACCGCGATGTCCATCCCGACGTACGCCGCCGCGACGTCGCTCATCATGTGGTAATCCGACAGCTTCTCCTTGATCACTTCGGCCCCGTGCGCCGCACGCAACGACGCCTTCACCACGGTGTACGTGTTGTAGGCCAGCACGGCCGTCGCGAACGAGAACAGCGCCGCGCGCGGGTAGCCCAGCGTCTCGACCTCGCACCCGAGCACGTCGGTCAAGGTCTGGAACGCACCTTCCACCGTCCACCGCGTCCCGTACGCCCGCGCCACCTGCTGCGCCGTCGCCTGCGCGGCCGACAGGTTCGTGATGACGTGGATCTCCGTATCGCCACTCTCGGGCGGGCGGTCGAGGCAAAGGGTGATCCGTCGCACCGACAGGGTCTCGCCCCGGAAGTGCAAGTCCATCCCCTGCTCGTAGACCATCACGGTGGCGATCTGGCCGACGCGCCGGCGCCGCCCGCGGAGCTTCCAGGTCAGCGTCGAGGCGTGCTGCCGGATCACGAAGTACGCCTGCCGTGCCGCCAACCCGAAGAAGAACCCGCTGGTGCAGAAGTTGCGGTCGGCGACGAGGACGACCCCCGCGTGGGTCCCGCTCCAGCAACTCCGGCAAGAGCGATCGCTCCTGGGCATGACCGTCTTCGCACGGCACGAGGTCGACGATCAACTCGCGCCGCGCGTCCAGGAGTGCCAGGGCTTGCCCCGGCAACGGCCCCTCGCGGGTGCCGCGGAGTTCCGCCACGCACGCGGTGCTCGGTCGCCGCCAGATGGTTGCCGTCGAGGTAGAAGACCTCCAACCCCGGCAAGACCTCCTTCTTGGCCGCGGCCATCGCGTCGATCACCACCGCGGCGTCGGCGGCGTTCTGCCGGATCAGGGCCGAGGAGGTCTCCGGTTCGATGTGGTTGAGCTTCGCGTAGAGCGCAGCCGCCGAGACCCCCCAACCGGTCCTTCACGGCGAGATAGGCGGAGTGGACCGAGGCGTGGGTCCGGGTGGGTAGGCGTTCAAGCCCCAATGTTGCATCTGCGGCCCGAGTTCAGTAGAACGTTGACATGACGGATCAGCCACCCCTGCCTCAAATCCTCTGGGATACGCTCTCGCCTGAAGCACAGGCAGCGGTCGCTGCGGTGGTGCAATCCCTCGAACAACGGATCGCCGAGTTGGAGGAGCGGGTCAACAAGAACTCCACCAACTCCTCCAAGCCACCGTCGTCTGATCCCCCTTCGGTCAAGCGGCGACCACCGGCTCCCGCCTTGGGGAAGAGTAGGCGTTCACGGCCCGAAAAACGGATGTATACTGTACGGCGCCTTCCGATATTAAGCGAAAAACAAGGCATTTCTTCGAAATGGAGAACTCCACATACTGAACACAACTTGATTTACTGTAGCGGTATAGTCATTACAGTTTATCGGTTGCAATTATGATACGTTCAGTTTTACCTGCAACTCCCACCACAAATACAAGGTCATTCCAATAAATTCCGTGCACTGAACATTCGTTTTTCGGGCCGTGAACGCATACATCGTGAGCACCTGTCTTGCCAGGGTAACGACCTCGGCCGAGGCCACCCCGGCCAGGGCGGCTCGCCCCGCCGCAAACAGGCTCGCGGCCTGGGCCGTGGGGCCGATCAACTCGCCCGGCACGGCGGCCGACGCCGACTCCTGGGCCAGCAGCAGGGCGAGCGAGCCGGCCGAGAGCGGCACCCCGCCACGAGAGAGCCGCCTCGCCAGCAGCGTCCTGCCCCTCGACAGCCGCCCCGAGACGGTCCCGATCGGCCAACCGAGTTGCTCGGCGGCTTCCCGGTGCGACCTCCCCTCCAAGTCGCAAAGGACGATGGGGGTGCGGTACTTCTCGGGCAGGCGGCTCAACTCAAGGTCCAGGAGATCGAGGCGTTCATCCGGCCGCACCGTGGTCGATCCCGGCTCGGGCAAGTTCGCCACCTGTCCCTCCCGCGCCCGCCTCTTTGCCCTCGTCGACCTCGCCTTCCTGGCCGTCCGGTACGCCACGCCGTAGAGCCAGTTGCCGAGTCTCTCCCGATCCTTCACCGAGGCCGCCTTGCGGGCCAGCACGAGGAAGGTCGCCTGGGTTGCGTCCTCGGCGTCGTGGTGGTCCCGGAGGACCCGGCGGCAGACGCCCCAGACCATCGGGCCGTGGCGACGGACGATGGCCTCGAAGACGGCCTCCTCTCGCCGGGCCACGAAACGATCCAGGAGTTGCCCGTCCGGCAACCCGCCGACGGACCCCACCTCGAAGAGAGTCCGAAGTCCCTGGGCCACCGAATCCACGCCTCCGTCGTTCACCCCATCGCCCTCCGGTCGGCCTCGCTTGGCCACTACCCCTTTACTACCCGGTCGAGCACGATTTCATACACATTTTCTCGCCGCCGTCACAGGAACGAGGTTGCCGGTGGCGCGGGCGGCGGCGGGGACGGCCTGGGAGACTCAAACCGGCCGGTGCCGACCGCCACCCCCGGCATCAGGCCCGCCCCTCCATTGGCCCTGATCCCGAAGTCGCCCGGACGGTGGCGATGATGCCCTGGGAGTCGCCGTCGCCGTCCTCGACCGACTTCCGAGGGGCGTGAGGCTTCGGCCCCGGAAGGGCTCGATCGTCGGGTGATCGGCCGGGGGCTGGCGAGCCCCGCCCCTCGATGCGTCATCCGAGGGGCGGGGCCACGGCCTCGCAAGGCCCGGAACTGTCTGAACGCCTACTTCGCCCCATTCTTCGCCCGCCTCTCCTCCAGTTCGGCCGGGAGCTTGGCATCCGGTGGGAGGACGTACGGCGCTTTCCCGGTGACGGCCCAGAACAGCCGGGGCGGGCCGCTGGGGTAGGTCTTGCCGGTCGCCCAGGTGTGGAACACCTTGCCCCAGAGGGGGCGGACGGCCTTAATCGCCTTCTCCTCGTCCGCCCCCGTCTGCGTCAGGCTCTTGAGCAGCCCGGAATCGATCTCGTACTTGTGGTCGTGCCAGTAGACCTTCTCCTCGGGCGGCATCGTCCGGTAGATGGCATCGCTGACGAGGTACTCGACCCCGATCAGCCTGGCGTCCGGGCCGGTGCCGTCGTAGAGGACGCACTGGCTCACGTCGTCGTTGACCGGCTTGCAATAGTGGTAGGCGACCTGCGGGTGCTCGGGCAGGTCCTTCAGGAGGTGGACGCCTGCGAAGGCGAGCGGGCAGTGGAGGATCTCCTGGATCGGGGCCTTCACCCCCACCGGCATCTGGGCGTGGGCGGGCTTCCCGTCGTCCGCTTTGGCGGCGGTGGGCCTCGTGGCGGTCGTCAGCAGAGACCCCGCCCCCAAGCCGATCAAGCAGGCGACGAGGGCGACCGTCGGGCGAAACTTCGACAGGGACCGGAAACTTACTCGCATCGTGGCCTCCTAAAAATCGGGTGTCGTAGGTCTGGATTTCGGCTCATCACTTGGGTCGTCCATCTCGGTCAGGTCCCGACCCGAGCACCTGGGAGCGGACGACCGGCGGCAGGTCCACGGCGACGACCCTCCCGCCCTCCGGGGCCGGGAGGGGGGAGTGTCTGGCGAGGTATCTTCGGACCGCCTCGTGGGCGTCGAGGCCGAGGACCCGTGGCTCCTTGACGTGCGGGATGCGGCAGAGCTTGTCGGGCTCGTCCCCCTCCCGCTCGCAGGCCACCAGCGTGTACTCTCGGTCGTCCTCCAGGGGTTCGCCGCCGACCCGGACCTCCCGGACCCGGTGCCCTTCGGGGGCGTGGGCGGCGAACCGCACGGTCATGCCCGAGGGGCGGGGCAGCCAGCCGCCGAAGAGCCTGTCCGGGTCGGCGGCGAAGACATGCTCCGTCTCCCGCTCCCAGAACGCCCGGAGTTGCCTGCCCGTGACCTTGCCGACCTTCAGCCTCGTCGTGATCGGATACCAGTCCCAGAGGTCGGCCTCACGGATCGGCCCCGGTGGCGTCGGCGGGGAGAACCGAAAGCCGTTGGAGAGGCCGATCTCCGTGCCCGCCGCCTCCCTCAGTGCGTCCGAGAGCACGTCGTCGAGGCTCGTCTCCACGACGTTGTAGCGCATCAGCGTGGCCTTGGTCTCGCCGATGATCTTGCCGAGCCTGGGCCTCATCGGGGCCAGGGTCTCGTCCACGACCCGCTTGACCCTCGGGGCCTCGGCGAAGCGGTCGGCCCGCAACTCGATCAGTTCCCACTTCCGATCGACGACCTTGCCGCTCTTGATGAGAAGGTCCAGACGGCCCAGGAACGAGCCGAAGCTGCCGGGCTCCACGACCCAGGTTTCGCCCCGGACGATCGGCTCGTGGGTCCGCTCGTGGGTGTCGCTTGAGAACACGAAGTCCACCCCCTTGAGCGTCTCGGCCAGGCGGATCGACTTGGGCAGGCCGACGTGGGTCAGGAGGACGACGACATCGACCATCTCCTTGCGGCGAAGCTCCTCGATCAGCGGCGGGAGCACGTCGGCCCCGTCGTAGGCCAGCCCCTTGCTGTAGCTCGGCGGCTGGCGTTCGGGCACGTCGGGGTCGGTGAAGCCGATCACGCCGATGCGGACGCCGCCCACCTCCTTCACGAGATAGGGCGGGAAAACGAGTTTCTTCGACTTCGCATCCCGCAGGTTGGAAGCGATCAGCGGGTGGCGGAACTCCTTCGCCCGTTCCTCCAGGACCTTGGCCCCGTAGACGACCTCCCAGTTGCCGGGGATGCCCAGGTCGAGCTTCAGGGCGTTGACCGGGGCGACGACCGCCTTGCCCTCGGTCCAGGCGGCTGCCGCCGAGCCCTGGATCGTGTCCCCGGCGTCCATGAGGAGAACCCTGCCGGGACGCTCCTTGCGGATCGCCTCGACCGCCGTGGCGATCCGGGAGACGCCGCCCGCCGTCGCCGTCTCGTCCTTCCCGTCGTGCCAGAAGAACTCGTCGTGCGGCTCCAGTTGGGCGTGCAGGTCGGCGATGTAGACTAGCGAGATCGAGGCGGGCTCGGGCTCCCCGGCGATGGCCGTCGGGGCGATGACCGCCCACAGAAGGCCGACGGACGCCGAGATGAGTGTTGCTTTCCGTGCGGACATCCGTCGGCCCCCTCGATCAGTATTTGATGACCTGATAGCCCTTGGACACCAACTCGGCGAGCGTGAAGATCGAGTTGGGCACGACTTCATCGACGCCCGGTTCGAGCTACTCCTTCGGGATGTCGAACCGCTTGAGCGCCTCGCCGCAGAGGATGATGCGGGCACCGGCCTCCTTCGCCTCCTTGATGGCGGCGGCGACCTGCGTGGGCTTGGCGGTGATGTCCTTCGAAAACGCCTGGACGGCCCGCCCATACACCAGCAGCACGGAGTCGTCGAGGAAGCCCGACTTCTTCGCCATCCCGGCGTGGCGGATCGCCATGTTCACCGACTGGAGGTCCTCCAGGCCGGTGGTCAGCGCGAAGACCATCTTGCCATGCCCCTTGGAGCCCGGCTCGACGGTCGCCTCTGCCTTCGCCGCCTTCTCCTGGGGCGAGGCCCCGCCCAGGGCCATCAGCCCCCCGAGGGCGACCACCAGGCCGGGGACGGCCCGCGCCATTCGACGCTTCATCAACATCGCAACCTCCTCCATTGAAGCCTTCTCAAAACCCTGTCCTTCTCGACGCTCAGCCCACCACCGTCGGCAGCCCGGCGGCCTTCCAGGCGGACATGCCGCCGAGCACGTTGGTCACGTCCTCGTACCCTTCCCGCTTCAGGAACGACGAGGCAATCGACGCCCGGTAGCCCGAGCCGCAGACTACCGCCACCGGCCTGTCCCTGGGAACCTCCGACATCCGCTCCTGGAGCTTGCCGCCGTGGATGTGCGACGCCCCCTCGACGTGCCCGGAGTCCCACTCCGATTCGGTCCGCACGTCGAGCACGAACGGGCGACCGGAATCCTTCCCGAGTCTGGCGGCCAGTTCCCGGACCGAGGTCGTCTCCAGGCGGCCCAACTCGAAGCCGTGGGTCTCCCAGTCGGCCATGCCGCCCTCCAGGTAGCCCTGCACGTCGTCGAACCCGACCCGCAGCAGGTGCGTGACCACCTCGGGCACGTCGTCCGGGTCGTCGGGCACGATCAGGATGGGGCGGTCGTACGGCAGGACCCAGCCCGCCCAGGTCGGCAGGTTGCTCCCCAGCGGGATGTTGACCGAGCCGGGGATGTGGGCGGCGGCGAACGCCTCCTTGGGCCGCGCGTCCAGGACCAGGCAGTGCTCGCACACCCGGTCGTGGACCTCCTTCGCCGTGAACCGCTTCCGACCGAGCGGCTCGGGGCCGAGGACCTTCGGCCCCTCGGAGTTGACCCGCTTCATGCGGAGGAAGTAGGGCGGGGCGATCGGCATCCCCTCCAGCAGGGTGGAGACCCACCGGGGCTCCTCCTTCGGCTGGAGAGCCCCGCTGAACCGCCGCTCGTAGCCGAGGGTGGAGGTGCTGCGGGAGCCGATCGCCTTGCCGCAGAGCGACCCGGCCCCGTGGGCGGGGTAGACCTCGGTGAAGTCCGGCAGGGTCGGCAACCGGTCGAAGACGCTGCGATAAAGCTGGTGGGCGAGGCTCTTGCGGGCCTCCTCACCGAGCAGGTCGGGCCGTCCCACGTCGCCGACGAACAGGAAGTCGCCCGTGAAGACCAGCCAGGGGGCGTCCTTGCTCCGGGTGTCGTCGAACAAGGCCCAGGAGACGTGCTCGGGGGTGTGGCCTGGCGTGTGGATCGCCTTTAGCCGCACGGTGCCCAGGGCGATTTCGTCGCCGTCGGCCACCGCCCGGTCGGCGTGCGGAGGGGTCCACTCCTCCCCGCCCATGCCGGAGACGATGATTCGCACGTCGTCGCCCAGCCGGGCCTTCAACTCGGCGGACCCGCTCACGAAGTCGGCGTGGACGTGGGTCTCCAGGACGTGCGTGATGTGCAGCCCCTCCCGCCTGGCGACCTCCAGGTACTCGCCCACATCCCTGGTCGGGTCGATGACCGCGCACTGCCTGGATTTCTCGTCGCCGACCATGTAGCTGTAGATCGCCAGGCCGGGCACGAACCGCTGGTGGAAGAACATTGGGGGACGCTCCTGCTTCAGGCGATGCTCTTGAGGACGATGAAGGCAGCCACGGCGACCATCGCCGAGGCGAAGAGCTTCTGGAGTCCGGGGCCGCCCAGGCGACGGCCCGCCAGGGACCCGAGTTCCATCCCGGCGAGCCCGCCCGCCACGAACAGGCCCGTCAACGCCAGAGGCAGCGGGCGACCGGCGGCGAGGTGCGAGGCCACGCCCGAAGCGCCGACCAGGGCGATGACCAGCAGCGAGGTGGCGACGGCCCGGTGGATGCCCATGCCGGTGACGAGCACCAGGGCCGGGACGATCACGAACCCGCCGCCGACGCCGAAGAGGCCCGAGAGGACGCCCGCCGCCAGCCCGGCGACCACCAGCACGGCGAAGCACCGGGACGTGAGGGCGAGCCGCCCGTCTGGGTCACGGCGGCAGGAGGGACCCTGTTCGTCGGGCGAAATGGAGGACGGGGCACGGACCGCCCGTGTCTCCTCGGGCCTCCGTGACGCTTGCAGCCACATCCTCACGGCGACGGCGAGCATGAGGGCGGCGAACAGGGCCAGCAGCACGCCCTCGGGCACCCGTCCGCCCAGCCACGAGCCCGCCGGAGCCCCCAACATCCCGGCGGCGGCGAAGAGCAGCCCGGCGCGGACCTCAACCTCGCCCCGAGCCAGCCGCCGCAGTCCGCCGACCAGGGCGGTCGCCCCCACGGCGGCCAGCGAGACGCCGATCGCCTCACGGGGCCGCACGGCCAGGCCGTAGACCAGCAGGGGCACGGCGAAGATCGAGCCGCCGCCTCCGGTCAGGCCCAGCGAGAAGCCAACGACGGCCCCGAAGGCGAGACCCAAGGCGGCCTGGAAATCGCCGTCCAGTCCGGGCGAGACGGCGAAGAAGAGGTAGTCTCCGATCAGCGAGGGCACGTCGCCTCCCGCTCGAAACGGTTCCAGGGCATGCGGGCCAGCACCATCCCCATGCCGCAGGTGTCCGTGACGCCCGCAAAGACCAGCCCGGCCCCGACGAAGGCCGACAACCCGAGGAACGCCGGATGGACGAACGCCCCCAGCGCCGTGCCCAGCACGACCAGCGACCCGGCGGCGATCCGCACCTGCCGCTCCAGGGAGATCGCCTTCTGGCCCCGGACCAGGGGCAGCCCCGCCTTCTCCCAGGCGAGGGTGCCGCCCTCGACGTTGACGACGCCGGAGAACCCGGCGGCGTGGAACGCCTCGCACGCCTGCCGCCCCCGGCTCCCCGAGCGGCAAATCATGTACAGCGGCTCCTCACTCGTGCCGATTCGGCCCTCCATCACAGCCCTGGGTTCGAGCCGGTCCAGGGGGACCGACCGGGCGGCCTCGGCGTGGACCTCCCGGTACTCCACCGGGGTCCGCACGTCGATCAACTCGACGGCCCGCCCCCGCCGCCGCAAGTCATCGACTTCCTTCGGCGTGATCGTCCGAACGTCCATCACCGCATCCCTCCGTTCCCGGTCGCATGGCCGGGGTCCCCGGCTCACGGCTTGAAGTAGGCGAATCCGTCCTTCCGCTGCCTGCGGACGACCTCGACGGCCCCCGAGTGGACGGTGCCGACGCCCGGCAGCAGGTCCTCCTTCTTGATCGACTTCTGCCGCATCGTGTTCTCGCACGCCACGAACTTCACGCCCCTCTTCACGAGGGCCTCGACCGCCTCGGCGTGCTCCGTGCGGGCCTTCTCGACCAGGCCGATGCCCGCCCCGTGGCAGACGACCTCGACCTGCGTGTCCGGGGCCTCCTTGAGGATGTTCGTCACGTTCTTCAGGCCCGCACCCTGGACGCCCGATTCGGGCACGTTGACGTGGACCACCACCTTCAGCGGCCCGCCTTCGGGCTTGTCGTCCGCCCAGGTCGCCAGGGTCGCCCCCAGGGCCAGAGCCGCCATCATTCCGATCAGCGTCATCCGGTTCATCGATCCACCTCTCCACTCGGGTCGGTCGGGAGCTCCTGGGCTTGGGACGGATCTCCGCTCGATCTCGGCCTCTCTGCGACGGGGTGCGGCGACACCGCGCACGACCCGCCCATTCAGGTGGGGACGCCCATCCGGGGCAGGACCCAGCGGTTCAGGACGATCCACAGGGCCAGGACCCCGAAGGGCGGGAGCCAGTCGTTCATCGCCTTCCTCCGCATCGGTGCGACTTCCCTTCGCCGAGGGCCGTGCTACAATATTCTCGGACGCCACGGCAACTATATTCCTGTCTGGTTAATCAGTCAAGCCATGACCGCCACGATTCCCGACGAGTTCCTGGACTTGATGGCCGAGAAGTTCCGCATGCTGGCGGACCCGACCCGGCTGACGATCCTTCGCAGCCTGATGGCGGGGGAGCGCAACGTCACCCAGGTGGTCGAGGAGACCGGCCGGAACCAGGCCAACGTCTCCAAGCACCTGAAGATGCTGGCCGAGGCGGGGCTGGTGGCCCGCCGCAAGGAGGGCTTGCAGGTCTTCTACAAGCTCGACGACCCGCTGGTCGAGCGGCTCTGCAAACTGGTCTGCGAGACGATCGTCGAGGAGGCCCAGGAGGAGATGGCCCGCCAGAAGAAGCTGCTTGACGGATGGGGCGGCAAGACGGGGAAGCCCTAGCAGAACTATCGGCGGGCTCGGGATTTGCATGATCGGACCGAACATCCTTCGTCCCATCGACACGCAGGACAACCGCCCCGAGAGGAGGCCGCGATGATTCCCACGACCGTGGCCCGAGTGCCCGAGCACACCGCCGAGCATGTGAACGAGGACATCCGTCGCCGCACCCAGGAGGACATCGCCTGGACCGCCGCCGCCGGCCCCGAGGCGATCGACCGTCGTCTTGCAGAGTTAGACCGGGAGTGGGACATCGAGCGAACGCTGGAGGCCAACGCCGCCACCGTCGCCCTCGTCGGCCTCGGCCTGGGGACGTTCGTGGACCGGCGGTTCTACCTGCTGCCCGCCGCCGTGGCCGGGTTCCTGCTCCAGCACGCCGTCCAGGGCTGGTGCCCGCCGATGCCCGTGTTCCGCCGCCTGGCCGTCCGCACGGCCACCGAGATCGAGGAGGAGCGGTACGCCCTGAAGGCCCTGCGGGGCGACTTCCGGGGCGTCTCCGACGAGGACGGGCACGACGTGGCGAGCGTGGGCAAGGCGATCCAGGCCGTCCGGCGCTGAGAAGGGGCGGATCATGAACGGGATACCGGGTCGGGCCTTCGGGCGTCGTGACCTGCTGCGAGGGGCCGTGGCCCTGCCATTCGCCCAGGCCCTCGGTGCGGACGACGGCGAGCGGCTTCCCGCGGGATTGATCGGGCGGCAGCGGAGCCCGGAGAACCTGGAGTTCCCGTTCTCGACCCTCGACACCCGTCGCATCCTGACGCCGAACGAGTCGTTCTACGTCCGCACCCACTTCGAGGTCCCGGAGATCGGTGCGAAGACCTGGAACCTCAAGGTCGAGGGCGAGGTCGAGCGTCCCTTCGAGTTGGGCTACGACGAGTTGCGGCGGATGCCGTCGCAGGCCGTGACCGCCCTGCTGGAATGCTCGGGCAACGGCCGGGTCTTCCTGGAGCCGCCGCAGGTGAGCATCCGCTGGGAACTGGGGGGCGTGAGCACCGCCGAGTGGAAGGGAGTCCCGCTGACCGCCGTGCTGGAATGGGCCGGGGTCAGGCCGAACGCCGTCGAGGTGATCCTCGAAGGGGCCGACAAGGGCGAGTTCACGGAGCCCAACCCGAAGAGGCCCGGCGTCATCCCCTACGCCCGCAGCCTGCCGCTGGCGAAGGCCCCCGAGGTGCTGCTCGCCTACGAGATGAACGGCGAGCCGCTGCCGCCGAGGCCGATCAGGAGGACGTTGCTCTTCTCGATCACCACGTCACGGAGGGCGGGGTTGGCGACCACCGGGTCGTCGGCCCCATTGTCCGAGGCGTCCAGCAACCGTTTAAAGTGGTTCGAGACGGCGATGGCCAGCGTCCGCTTGGCCCGGACCTGGCCGATCACCGAGCGGTCCAGGTGCTCGACGACCTGCCTCGGTGACGGGAATTGCACCCGCGACTCAAATTCCACAAGCCTCATTCCTCAAACGACTTGCGAAACATGCCCCCTGGGCCTGTCGGACCTGTGTCGGGACGATGCGGCCATCCGGGAGATTGTCGGGAGCTGGCACCGCCTGACGCCGGAAGTCAGGGAGAAGATCATGAATCTGGTCCGGTCTTCACAAGGGTAGAAGTTGAATCGCCTCTACCGCGCGTCGCGAGAGGCCGCTTGCTCATGGACGCTGGATCGCGGTTTGGATCGTGGCGACGGGTAGGAAGAGATGAAATGCGTGATCGAGTAGCGGCAAGAATCCGTATTTCTCGTAGAATGACTTTGCCGGTTGGTCGATAGCGTCCACCTCGACGGCATGGATGCCGAGTGTGTCAGCCAGGCCAAGACTTTTCTGAAAAGCGTCGATCAAGAGGCCCTCGCCCCATCCCTGTCCTTGAATGCTCTGGTCTACCGCCAGGCGAGCCAGTAGGATCATCGGGACCGGGTGTCTTGGGAGCTTTCTGGCCGAGCTTTCGGGTAGGTTCTGAAAGGCTATCGAACCCGAAGCCAGCGTATAGTAGCCAAGCACCTGCTTTTCGCCCGGACGAACCGCGACGTAGGTGCGGCCTAGGTTCCGCTTCTCGTATTGGCTCACCAGCCTGCGGATGAATTCATCGAGCGGAGGTTCGCCGCAGGTGAACGTGTCCCGAACGTGGGCGCGTTCCAGTCGCTCGATCTGCCAGTTAGCCATGAGGCTTGGCGTGCTTGTCCATCGCACGCTTCAGGGCGGCATTCGGTTCGGGCGGGTTGTCCAGCAGGTCTAGGAAGCGATCACGGTCACGGTTAGAAAGCGGCGTTGCCGTTTCCTCGTAGAAGTGAACCTCGTCCTCCGGAATAACCACCGCTTTACGGATACGCACTTCCGTGTCGCTCACCTGGTCGATGATGACCGTAGCGTTGGCGAAGGCTTTCGGAAGGCAAATGCGGCCCTTTGAATCCGTTGACCTGGTTTCCATTTTCATGCTGCCCTCCTACAGACTTGTTACCTCTTATATTCTAAAGGATTGGGCCAAAGTGGTCAAGTGGGAATATCCCACCGACATGGTTCCATCCCCTCGCAGACCGACTACGACATCAAGGAATGGCCCGCGAAGCTACGGGAAACCGGCCTGATTCCGACCGAAACTGGCACCAGACCAAATACCCCTGCCCGGTGCGCGGAATGAACGCAAGGGCCACACCCACTGACCAACTGAGGGGATTGCCGCGAGGATTTGGGAGACAACTAGCCGAGGGGGGGAGTTAATTACTGCCACGGCGGGTATGTCACGCAATCTTAAGATTCATGATGTATGATATGTGCTATTATAAATGATTAGCAGTGTTGGGTAGGTCTATGGCCAAAAAGGGAAAAGATCCAGATCTCAACGAAGAGCGATCCATCGTCAAAATGCCGCCTCCCCTAGGTCCCGCAGAGCACATCCAGGCGGCAATGGCAGCACGGGGTATCGGCCCGGATAAGTTTAAAATAGATGCGGTGGAAAGGAAACCCGACGCCAATGGACGTGATAGCCTTGAATACACGGTAAGGGGGAATTTGCCGGCAGAAGAAGCCCGAAAACTCGTCAAGCTATTGACCGTTAAGCCCTTTGGCCCGGATAAAGACACCGTAACCATCGGCAATTCCGAAGCCAAGCTTGTCTCTGTCGAAGAGCTACCCGAAACGGAACGGTCCGTGAAACTCTGGACGGGCAAAGAACGCGGCAAACGGTCGAAACCGAAAGGCGATACCCCCGATTTTCCTTAAGCGTTGAGGCCATTCCGGCCGGGCTGCGCTCACTTCGTATTCGTTCATTGAGGCTCCCTCGCTTTAGTAGCCGTTATAGACTCGGCGTCCCGGGATCGACTAGCGAGTAGCTGGTGCTGCGGCCACCGGCGGCATCTTTCGCGAGGACCCCGCGTTTGACCAGGTCGTTGATATCGCGGCTGGCGGTATCCTGCGAGCACTTGGCAATCTTCGCCCACTTGGACGAGGTCAACTTGCCCTCGAATCCGTCGAGAAGGCGGTTTACGATTTTCTGCTGTCTCTCATTGAACGATTCGCCCGAATGGGATTCCCAGAACCGGGCCTTTCTGAGCACGCCCGCGAGCGTGGCCTCCGCCCCGTCGAAGGCACGGTCAAGGCAACCAAGGAACCACTGCATCCATGCTGTGATATCGAGCGTACCTTTCTGGGTCTGTTCCAGGATGCCGTAATAATCGCCTCGCTCCAACCGGATCTGGGCGGACATGCTGTAGAAGCGTTTCGGGCTCTGTTCAGAACGTGCCAGAGCAAGGTCGGCGATGGCTCTGGCGATACGTCCGTTACCGTCGTCGAATGGGTGGATGGTGACGAACCAGAGATGCGCCTCGGCGGCTTTGAGCACCGGGTCGATCGACGCGGGGCCGTTGAACCATTCCAGGAACTGCGACATTTCGGACGGAAGCTGATCGGCTGCGGGTGCCTGGTAGTGAACCCGTTCTTTGCCGATCGGGCCTGAGACAACCTGCATCGGGCCGGAATGGTCGTCCCGCCAGTCACCGACCCGGATTTTCTGCATCCCGCTACGGCCCGTCGGAAAGAGGGCTGCGTGCCAGCCGAAGAGCCGTTCCTCCGTGAGGGGTTCCTCGTATTTCTGGGTGGCATCCAGCATCAGTTCGACAACGCCTTCAACATGGCGGTCGGCGGGAGTGAGTGCTCCGATGTCGAGTCCAAGTCGGCGGGCGAGAGATGAGCGCACCTGCTCGATGTCGAGTATTTCGCCTTCGATCTCGCTAGATTTCAGGACGTCCTGGGTCAGGGTGCTCAGGACGGCCTCTTCCCTCAGACGGAATCCCAAGCCTTCCATCCGGCCAATGAGCCGCCCTTGCCGGTGACGCACCGCCGCAAGCTGGTTTGCCAGCCCGTCCTGATCCCAGCGGAACCTGGGCCAATCGTCTTGTTCGTGGATGTACACCGCTATTCTCCGCATTGTTTGCGGACATAATAGCAGCCGTTCTCCGCGCCGGCAAGCTCTTTCTCCGCATCCTTGGCGGAGAATACGATGGTGATTCTCCGCATTTCCTTATCTCAAGGCGGATTGACGACTTGCGGCATCGCCTCCACGTTGCCTCGGCGAGACTGTAACGATAAGATGAGACGCCACCGGAGCTTACGCGGCATCGCTCATACGCGGTTCGCTCATTCAGAACAAGCTTCTGGCGAAGGAGATGGGATCGCTTGAACCATCCCGCTTGGATACCGGTAACATGGTACAGCAGGCGGACTGGAGCTGCTCCAAATCGATGTCGATGGGAAGGGTCGCCCTATGGTTCGCTTCCTCCACGCCGCAGACCTGCATCTAGGCTTGAGAATCACGCGCTTTGAGGAGGATGCGTGTAATCGGGTGGGTGAGGCCCGTTTTATCGCGCTCCAGCAGCTCAGGCAAAAAGCTGCGGAGCTTCGAGCGGACTTTATCCTGATCGCGGGCGACGTCTTTGACGATCATTGCGTGTCACGCTCGGAGGCAGCCCGCGCCTTCCCTATTCTGGAAAGTTCATCCGGGTCTTGCCCCGTTTTCATCATCCCCGGTAACCATGATCCACTCGTTCCCGGCGGTGTATGGGACCGGGACCCGTGGTTTCGTGACCAGCCTCATCTACGGGTCCATTTCCTGCGGAAACCGGAACCCATCACCGTTCCGAATCTCCCGGTCACCATTTTCCCTTGCCCGCTCAGGCAGCGTCGGTCAATGGATGATCCAACAATTTGGATCGAGAACCACCCAAAGGGAGAGGACGATCGGAACATCCGAATCGGGCTGGCCCACGGTAGCCTCAATAACATGCCCCTGCCATACGATGACCATCTGATTCGTCCCGATGCCGCTGATCAGTACAAACTGGATTACCTCGCCCTAGGTCATTGGCACAAGCGATCACTGCACAAATCGTCCGATGGAATCGAGCGGACGGCTTATTGCGGAACACACGAACCGATGGGCTTTCCCGGTGGGAAGGCCAGTCTTTCAACCGGCTGGTTATCTTATTCAGCAGACGGCGATGCGGATCGCTTTCACGACGATGGGTACGGAAGCGCCTTACTCGTAGAGATTGACGCACCCAATGCTCCCCCCCGAATCGAGACGGTCGACATAGGCCGTCTACGCTGGAGTGGAGAGCAAAAGAATGTGACCGGCCTGTCTCTCGGTCCATTGATCAAAGAGTATTCCCATCGCGACAATCCCGAGCTAACCGTGCTGCGATTGACGTTGGCCGGCGTGATGGACCCACAGACATACGCCCGGCTCGGTGAACTCCGCCAAATCGTAGAGCACCGCTATCATCCCGGTTCGAACCTGGATGCAGATGGCGTGCTGATTGAACCAAGCGGGGAGCAGCTTGTGGAGACTGTGGGTGCCGGTGTCTTGAAGCGTGTGCTGGAGCGTCTGAAGGAGGACGTTCAATCGACCGACCTGGGCACCAAAGGGGTAGCCGAGCACGCGTTAAAGCTCCTATACCGGATCGCGTGGGAGGAACAGCCCGCATGATTATCGAAGGCTTTGAAATCGAAAACTGGACCTGTATCAAGAAGCTTACAGTGACCGGTCTACCGCCGACGGGAGTGATTGTTCTGCACGGGCCAAACCGTAGAGGAAAGAGCAGCCTGGTCCAGGCGCTGCGAGCCTGCCTCATGGATTACTCTTCGACTAGCAACGCGCTGAAGAATTCGTATCCGAGAGGAAGCGGTGAGAAGCCTATCGTGGGCGTGACCTTCACCGTCGGAGGGACGACGTATCGTATCAAGAAATGTTTCGGCAGTATCAAAAGCGAGTTAGCCAGCCGAACCTCGACAGGGGCTTGGCGCGTTGAGACAGCCACCGCAGCGGAGGCTCACAGCCGGGTCTGCGACCTGACAGGTGGCGACGACTCCAGCAAGGGGCTTCGCCAGCTTCTTTGGCTCACTCAGGCTGAATTTAGGTTGCCCGAAGCAAAGAAGTTCGATGCCAACGTCCAGGCGCAATTGCGTGGCGTCTTGGGAGTGCTGCAAACGTCGCTGGATGATCGGTTTATCGAACGCGTCAAGAAGCGCTGGAATGAATGGCACAGCGGTCAGCGCAAGGTGGGGAAACAACATCAGACCAAAGAAGGGTGCCGGCTCGCGCAAGACTTAGGCAGGCTGGCCGTCGCTCAAGCAGAATTAGAGGCATGCGAGATCAGGTTCAATGAACTGGAAGGACAACTCCGCCAAACGAGCGAGTTGGAAGCCTGCCGGTTAGACCTGGATCGCCAATTGCTTGAACAAACACGCGAGTTTCGGAAATGCCGAGACGAACGCGAGCGAAGCCAGGCCCGCATCGCGGCCCGAAAGTTGGCGGAGGAGCGGCATTCGAGCGCCGTGAAGGAGAAAACAGCAGCGTTGAACGAGCACCGACAGCGAACCGAGGCGGCACAACGCCTAGTCGAGGCACAAAATGCCGTGCTGCCAGCGCAGGTTAAGGTCGATAGCTGTGAGCAAATTGTCTTGGAGTTGGAGAGAAAACAAGCCCAGCGGAAGACATTCTTGAGTGAACGACGCGACGAGCAACGGGCGTTGCAGCAGCAGGCGAACCGTGTCGCTGCAAAATTGCGGGTGATCGACGATACGGAGAAGCTGAACGCTGCCAGAAATACCCTCCAGCGGGCGGAAGGCATGGCGCAATCGGTCGCAAGTATAAAGGCATACTTGGCTCAAACCCCCGTACCAGACAAGAGAAAACTAGACGAGTTGAAAGCGAGTCAACTGCAAATCGTTCTGTTGCAGTCGGATCGTGACGCGGCGTCGATGACGCTCCGGTTGGTACCGACAGAAGGCGCTATTCCGGCTGAACTCGCCCTCGACGGCTCGCCCTTCCGGCAATTGCCAAGCTCGCCAACACCGCCCGCGTACTCGGTGCAGCGGAAGGCGGAATTGCATATACCGGACTGGGGTCGCGTGGAACTGAGTCGCGGAACAAGCAGCGGCGATCTCGATCAGATTGAGGCCGACTTGCGACGGTTCCACGAAGAATATGCGGCCTCTCTTGCATCGTTCGGGATCGCGGCAAATGACCCCGATGCATTCGACCAACTGCTGCGACGGGTCGCCGAGCATGGTGTGAAGAGCACTGATTTTCAAAAGCAGGTTCAGGAACTCAAGAAGTTCGCCCCTGAGGGGCTTGAACCACTCCAGAGAAAGGTTCTTGAGCTGGAGACGAAGTTGAAGGATGTGCCACCGACTGATGCGGGAAATGCGGATGCTATGCCGAGCGATCGCGATGGTCTTGAAAAGCTAGGTGAGGATGTAAACGCCGAAATCAACCTGATCTCCGGAAAGATCGTGAGCATCGAAGAGGATCTCCAGGATATTGAGGAGAAGTTGGTGCAAGGGCGAACTGATGTCACGGGAGCGAAGGAACGTTTGGCTGGACTGAATGCCACTGCGAAAAGCCGACTTGAGGAACTGGGGCGATTGCGGAGTGAGGAGCAAATTGCCGACCGCATCAACCAAGCGCAACATAGCCTGACAACGGCTGAGGATGAACTCAATCGATCCGAACTGACGTTGGAGGAATCAACCGTCGACGAACGGCTTGCTACCTGCACTGAGGCTGTGAACGCTCTTGAAAAACAGATTCGTGAGAACGACCAGAAATACAACCGCATCAAAGGTCGTCTCGAAGGATCGGAAGGCTTGCACGCCCAGCGGGCGGCGCTGGGTGCCCGCGTCGACGAACTCACGCGACTCACGCATAGAGAATCTATCGAGAAGGATGCGGTCGATCGCTTGTATGAACTATTCGAGGAATGCCGCGAGAAACAGCTTGGCACCTTGATGGGGCCAATCCACGATCGCGTCCTGAACTGGATGCGGGTTCTGGACATAGGTGATTACAAAGAGGTGCGGTTTAGCGATGCCTTTCTTCCCGACAAACTCGTCAGGCGCGACGGGACGGCAGAGTTTTCTATTGATGAGGAATCGACGGGTGCTCAGGAACAGATCGGCATGCTGGTACGAGTTGCGCTTGGCTCACTTCTTACCACTACTGCCGAACCGACAGTCGCGATCCTCGATGACCCATTGACGCATTGTGACGTTGGACGACTCAATAAGATGCGCGTGATCCTCCGCCGTGCTGCTGAGGGCGATTCCAAGCTAAGCCCACCGGCCGGTCCCCTTCAGATCATAATCCTGACATGTCACCCGGAGTGGTTTCGCGATGAGCGTGCCACCGTGATCGATCTTGAGAACCCGGAAGTGATGCAACGATTCTCTGTATAGTTGCAATAATAATCACACTTTATATATTTTTGGAAAAAACGTCGATGGATAAACGACGCTAGCGATTTTCTGAGCCTGGACCAGTTGTTGAGCGGCAGTACATCCAGTCAAGATAATCTCGGCCAATCGGCCGGAATCAGTTTGTCCTCCGTCGTCCATCGTCGCTTCACGGCTGCGACGTACCTGTCATCATCCGAAAAATAGGCATGTTCGAGAACGATGATCTGAAGGGTTGTCCTGGCTGCAACTTCGTCAAAGAGGCCTGCGGGCGCTGAGCTACACACCGGAGCGGTGGAGTCAATTCTGGTCGAAGGTCGATCGCTGGGGGTTCCCGGTCGCCGCCTGAGTGACGACGCCCGGCTTGGGCTTACATCAATCTTCGATCAAACCCGGATTACTCCTTGCACTGGGGGCGAAGATGAAGTCCGTATGTGTTTTCTGCGGCTCGAATTACGGCGACAACCCGGTCTACCAGGAGATGGCTGCGGTTATGGGCCGCAAGCTCGCCATGGCCGGACTGAAGCTCATCTACGGCGGAGGGAAGGTCGGGCTGATGGGAGTGCTCGCCGATGCCGCGCTTGCCGCGGGAGGCGAGGTGGTCGGGGTCATTCCCCAGGCCATCGTGGACATGGAGGTTGCACACCTCGGCCTCACTGAACTTATCGTCGTCCAGTCGATGCACGAGCGGAAGGCTCGCATGGCCGACGCCTCCGACGCCTTCATCGCCCTTCCGGGAGGGTATGGCACCTTCGAGGAGTTCTGCGAGGTCCTGACGTGGTCGCAGTTAGGATTCCACGCCAAGCCGTGCGGCGTGCTGAACGTCGGCGGCTTCTACGACCCGTTGTTGGCCTTGTTCGACCGGGCCGTTCAGGATCGCTTCGTTCGACCCGAGCACCGCGAGTTGGTTCTGGCCGACACGGATGTGGACTCCCTGCTCGAACGGCTAGCTTCGTTCAATCCGATCAAAGTCCATAAATTATTTGGCCGGACACTTTGAAGTTCTGGATGGCCCGAAGGGATCGCCCCAACAAAAAACCCCGGCACGAAGCCGGGGCGGCATCTCAGTAAATCTCCCGATACATCGGCCTCACCTCGCCGTCCGCCCAAACGGGCATGACACGGGCGGCCAGGCGCTCACCGCACCAGACGGCGAAGGTGCCGGTCATGTCGGGATGCCAATGGTTATCCGCGAAGTCTTCGACCGCGGCCTGCAGGTCGTCCGCCTCGATGGCGACGTCAATCACGCTGCCGTCGGCGTTGGGGCAGAGGAAGCGGTAGGGCATGGGTGAGGCTCCGTATACGTGCCTGTGGGCAGGAATGGGCGGGCCTCCATGCCCGCCGTTCCCCGAGTTTGGACCAACTCGGACGGGGGTTAATCCCCGCAGGCCAAGCTGTGCTGCTGGGGCGGCGGATCAATCTCCCTCATGTAGGGAACCGGCTTGCCGCCCTCTCCATCAAGACGCACCAGGATGCGGGCGACCAGCGTTTCTCCCTGCCAGACGCCGATGGCCCCGGTCAGCTCGGGAATCCAGTGATCGCTGACGAAGGTCTTGAAGGCGGTTGGGAGGTCTTTTCCTCCGACGACACGGTTGAAGACGCGGCCGTCGGGATACGGGTGGATGAAACGGAACATGGTGCGGCTCCTTCGCGCAAAAGAATGCCCGCTTGCGTGTGAGCGACAAACGGGCTATCCTCCTTATTGCTTAGATAAGGAGTTCATCATGCATCAAGTTTTCCAACAATGGAAGCTAATTCCTGGTCACGAGATTCAGTACCTGGTCTGCGACCGCGGCTTTATCTTCTCGTTCGTCAAGAACGGATATCTTGACCCCTCGCCGAATCAATACGGCTACTATGCGGTGACTCTTTGGAAAAACGGAGTTTCGCATCAGATTAAGGTACATCAGATTGTTGCTGCCGCCTTCATTGGACCCTGCCCCGATGGAATGGAGGTCAACCACAAAGACGGAAACAAGCTGAACAATTCCGTATCCAACCTCGAGTACGTCACCAAGCAAGAAAATACTCAGCACGCGGTTGAAACGGGCCTCATGCATTGGGGGGAGCGCTCGCCGCACTCCAAGCTCACGAATCAGCAGGCGAAGGAAATTCGTGAGAGATACACCACGAGGCAAGTTGAGAAGGTCATGGAGATATACGGTTTATCGCGACGGACGGCATATCGCGTGTTAGCTGGAGAATCTTACCGCCATGCGGTTTAGGGCGGCATCCATGCCGCCCTCACCTCGTCTGGGTCAGTTCCACTCCGCCGTCTGCTCGGCGATCTGCCAAAGCTTCTGGTTCAGCGTGATCGTGGCCGAGACGCTGCGGATGGAGCGGGTGCGGGTCTTCCTTCCCCGTGGGTTCACCCCCTGAACACCCCCTCGCAAAGTATTTTCCTGCAAGACATTGAATGTCCTGTACAAATCGCGGTTCCCCTCGCCATCGGTGTAGTCCTCATCCCGGCGAGCGGTGAGCAAGGCGGCAGGCCCGACGCCCTCGATGGGCTTGAGGTCGAACGCCCGCCTGGCCATCTCGACCTGGACCGATCGGGGCAGGATGATCTGCTTTTACCGCTCCACGGTCTCGAACGCGGCGGGAGTGTGCTCGGCGATCTGACGGGTGGCATCCGCGATTCTGGCGTCGAACTCGCGGCCCCCGGCGTGCTTGACGCTGATCGTCCCGAAATTGGCTGAGGCGATCAGAAGGCCGTTTGAGCAGCAAAATCGAAAAATCCCGGCGTGGAGACGGTAGGCGGCCGTCCCATCGTGGCTGTTCTCCAGGACGATCTCGGGCACTTCCTCACCTTTCGGGTTGACCAGGTGGTCGAGGTGCCGGAGCCGGATGAAGTGTCGCGTGTAACCGAGCTTTTCTTCGAGGCGAGTCTTCCCTTGCATGGCCATGACAGGGGGGAAGCCGAGGCCATCGATGATGTCGAGGACGCCATCGGTGCCCACGAACTTGTAGCGGTCGCTCATCTTGTGCCACGGGGTAGCGGCGAAGATGGACGGGGCGGAGCGGTGAAGCTGATCGTTGGAGAGGGTGGCGAGGGTCATGGCTGAAGTCTCCGTCTGAAGTTGTGAAAGGCTGCGATGCGGCAAGCGCCGTCATTCGCTGCCTGAAGGCGGTCTTCAGAGCGGGGGTGAACAGGTCAAGACTCGCCAAGCGTCTGCACAAGCGCGAAGCGCGCGGAAGATGCGCCGGCGACCTGCGGAGGTCTTGACCTGGAGGGGGAAGGCCCCTTCTTGCATCAGGGATCGCAGCGGCGCAAAGCGGTGCGAAGCACGGAACTCGCGCAGAGCCCGGCCCGAAGGGAGGCGCCCAAAGCGCTCTACCTTGGAACCCTTCCTCGTATCGGTACGCCCCTTGCTACTACAAAGCCGATCTCGGAACAGAGTTCGGACCACGGAGAGGCACCAATGGCGGACGACCCTCGCGCGAAACACCCGAAGCCCCCTTACTCGGCCAAGAAACAGGCACCCCCCGGCGACGAGTTCGAGATGGACCCGAAGCCTGACTACGGCGAGAAGAGCTACAAGGGCTCGGGCAAGCTCAAGGATAAGGCTGCTGTCATCAGCGGAGGCGATTCGGGCATCGGCCGTGCCGTTGCGCTCGCCTTCGCCCGCGAGGGGGCCGACGTCCTGATCTCCTACCTGAGCGAGGACTCCGACGCCAAGGAGACCGCGAGAGTCGTCGAGGCCGAAGGTCGGAAGTGCATCACGGTGCCCGGGGATATCACCGAAGAGGCCCACTGCAAGGCGATCATCGACCGGGCGGTCAAGGAGTTCGGCAAGATCGACATCCTGGTCAACAACGCGGCCTTCCAGATGAGCCGAGACGACATCTCGGAGATCGAGACCGAGGAACTCGACCGCACGCTGAAGACCAACCTCTACGCGATGTTCTGGCTGACCAAGGCGGCCGTACCGCACATGCCCGAGGGCGGCGCCGTGATCAACACCTCCTCGATCCAGGCGGACAACCCCAGCCCCAACCTGTTGGCTTACGCGATGACCAAGGCGGCCATCCAGAACTTCACCGGCGGGCTGGCCCAGATGCTCGGCAAGAAGGGCATCCGCGCCAACTGCGTGGCCCCCGGGCCGATCTGGACGCCCCTCATCCCCGCCACCATGCCCGAGGAGAAGGTTAAGAACTTCGGTGGGGACACGGCTTTGGGCCGTGCCGGGCAGCCCGCCGAACTCGCTCCTGCGTTCGTGCTCCTGGCCTCGGAGGATGCCAGCTACATGGCTGGGGCTACGGTCGCGGTGACCGGCGGCCGACCACTCATCTGATACAGGAGCAGCACATGAAAGCCGTCGTATTCCACGGGGTGGGCGACATCCGCCTCGACAACGTCGCCGACCCGAAGATTGAGCAGCCTACCGATGCCATTGTCCGTCTCACCGCTAGCGCCATCTGCGGGACCGACCTGCACATGGTCCGCGGGACGATGGCCGGCATGGTCGCCGGCACCATTCTCGGGCACGAGGGAGTCGGGGTGATCGAAGAGGTCGGATCGTCGGTCCGAGATTTCAAGGTCGGGGACCGCGTGGTCGTCCCGTCCACGATCTGCTGCGGGCACTGCCCCTACTGCACTACCGGCTACCACTCGCAGTGCGATAACGCCAACCCGAACGGAAAGACGGCGGGGACCGCGTTCTTCGGGGGTCCGAAGCCGACCGGTCCGTTCAACGGCCTTCAGGCCGAGTTCGCCCGGGTTCCTTTGGCCGACCCCACGCTCATCAAGCTGCCCGACGAATTGAATGACGACAAGGCGATCCTCCTCTCCGACATCTTCCCAACGGGGTATTTCGGGGCCGATGTCGCGGAAATCAAGCCGGGCGACACCGTCTGCGTGTTCGGCTGCGGGCCGGTCGGTCTCTTCGCCATCGTCAGCGCAAAGCTGCTGGGGGCGGGCCGTGTCTTCGCCGTCGATACGCTTCCCGACCGGCTGTCCAAGGCACGCGAACTGGGAGCGGAGACGATTGACTTCAACGCCGAGCATCCCGTCGAGAAGATCAAGGAGCTGACACAAGGCATCGGAGTCCCGCGAGCGATCGACGCCGTGGGCGTGGACGCCTACCGACCCGAGAGCGGCCCGGCCTACGCCGAATCGCGATTGAAGAAGTCGCAGTTCAAAGAGGAGCAGAAGGAGACCCAGATCGAGGGATCGGGGGCCACCTGGGGCGGTCAATGGGTGCCCGGCGACGCCCCTTCGCAGGTGACGACCTGGGCCGTCGAGGCGTTGGCCAAGGCCGGGACGCTCTCGATCATCGGGGTCTACCCCGAGACCATGACGCGCTTCCCCATCGGCATGGCGATGATGAAGAATCTCACCCTGCAGATGGGCAACTGCCCGCACCGGAAGTACATCCCCCGGTTGATCGACGTAGTCGTGGCGGGGAAGGTCGACCCGATGAAGGTGCTTACCGAGATCGAGCCGATGACCGACGCCATCTCGGCGTACAAGGCATTCGACAAACGCAAGGCGGGCTGGGTGAAGGTCGAGCTGAAGCCCGGGGCGTAAGCCGAGCGATACAGGAGGAGAAAGGACCATGACGACGCGGGCAGCCTCAACCGAAATCGCATCGACCAACCAGGGAAGCTGGCCGCATGAGGTCACTCACGACGTGGCCTATCTGCAGGCGGTCATCGTCAACGTGGTCTTCTTCGGCGAAAAGGGCAGTCGGGACTGGGTTTTGATCGATGCCGGTATTCCCGGCTCGGCCTCGGCCATCATCGCGGCGGCGGAACGCCGATATGGTCCTGGTGCCCGACCATCGGCGATCATCCTGACGCACGGGCATTTCGACCATGTCGGGGCGTTGGAAACGCTGGCCCGGAAGTGGGACGTTCCGGTCTATGCCCACGAGATGGAGCTACCCTACATCACCGGGCGTTCCCCCTATCCACCGCCCGACCCGAGCGTCGGCGGTGGCATGATGGCGACGCTGGCATGGGCCTATCCGAGGGGACCGATCGACATTTCCGAGCGGGCGAGACCGCTCCCGAAGGACGGCTCGGTACCCGCGATGCCAGGCTGGAAATGGGTCTTCACGCCGGGACATACCCCCGGCCATGTTTCTTTCTTTCGTGATGAGGACAAGACGCTGATCGCGGGCGACGCGTTCGTCACCGTCAAACAGGAATCGGCTCTGGCTGTGTTGAGCCAGTCGCCCGAGATTCACGGCCCGCCCGCTTACTACACGCCCGATTGGCCCGCTGCGTGGGGGTCGGTGCGGGCTTTGGATGAACTCAAGCCGGATCGGGTCATCACCGGGCATGGAGTTCCATTCAGCGGACGCGAGCTTCACGAGGGGTTGCACGCCTTGGCTGAACACTTCGACGATCTGGCAATCCCCTCTCAAGGCCGCTATGTCGGGCATCCGGCCAAGGCAGATGCAAGCGGCGTGGTCTCCGTTCCACCCGCTACCTCGAATCCCTGGCCGCGCGTATTCACCGGACTTGGGGTTGGGATCGCCGCGGGGCTCGTCCTTTCGGCGATCCTGCCTCGCGGCCCTGTACAACAGCGTTGACGCCAATGAGTTGTTCTGAAAGGCGAGTTAAATCTCGGCATAAAGGACCGAGAAGACGCCGTCTTCCGAGGGGGCGACCAGCACACTCGCCCCCGGCGCAATGGCGTACTGCGTTTCGTGGCGGACCTTCAGCGTACGGCCGTCGACCAACCTGATCTGGCCGTTGGTGGGAAGTTCCACGCTGCCTGGCCTGATACCTCGCTTCCCGACCCGGCCATAGACAGGACCCGTCGGTAAATCGTGGGAATTCGCTTGCGCGCCTCCGGGACCGAGCAGGGTGGCGGCGAGTGCCGTGGATGAGGCTGCGAGGAAGTTGCGGCGGCTGATCGCGAGGCCCATGATGCAGTATCTCCGTGCGAGCAGGTCTCGAACTCGAGGTGAATGCGGTAGATCTCAAGTTATTCGAAATTATGCGACTGCGAATGCCATGCCTGGTGCCGAATTTGCCTGGTCACATCTCGCCCATTCCCGAAACTCGGAACAGCAACACGAAGAGGCAATCCAATGTATCACCACATCAAGAAGCTCATGTACACGGTTCGCGTCGGAACGCCCGACCCCAAGTTCGGGAACATGCTGCTGGAGCAGTTCGGCGGAGCCAACGGCGAGCTGGCCGCGGCCATGCAGTACTCGATCCAGGGCCTCAACTGCGAGGACCCGGCCCGCAAGGACCTCCTGATGGACATCGGCACCGAGGAGTTGAGCCATCTCGAGGTGATCGGCACCTTGGCCAGGGCCCACCTCAAGCCGACCGGGACGGCCCGCGAGGCGGCCGAGGCCGATCCGCTCATCGCCATTTGCGGGGGTGGGGGAGTGAACCTGTTCAACTCGCAGGGCAATCCCTGGACGGCGGATTACCTCAAGATCACCGGCGAGCTCGATGTCGACCTGCGCAACAACATCGCCGCCGAGGCCCGCGCCAAGATCGTCTACGAGCGCCTGATCAACTTCACCAACGACGCGGGCACGAAGGAAGCGCTCCAGTTCCTCATGACGCGCGAGATCACGCACATGAAGGCATTCATGGCGGCGCTCGAGAGCCTGGGCAAGAATCCCCTGGAGGTCGGCAAGATCCCGCCGACCGCCGGGCTGGTGGACCAGTTCTTCAACGACTCCACCGGGCAGGGCGACGCCGGTTCGGAATTTCGCGGCCCGTGGAATCAGGGCGGCAGTTGGCAATATGTCGAGGCTCCCGCCTTCAAGGAACTCCGGGATAAATCCGGAGCCAGGCAGTAATCGACTGGATCGCGCCACCCTCGGGCGAGGACGTCGGTGGCGCCGCGTAAGCCGCTTATGGCACCCGTTTTGCACGAATGCGCAACTGTCGAGTTCCCATACAGAAAGGCCCGGAACCGGAGGCAGAGCCATGCCACAGGGCGACAAATCCAAGGACACCGACAAGCAGAAGCGGAAGGCCGACCACATCGCCGAGAGCTACGAAGATCGCGGCACCCCGGAGAAGGAAGCCGAGGCTCGCGCCTGGGCGACGGTCAACAAGGAGTCCGGCGGCGGCAACAAGTCGGGGAGCGGGCGGGGAAAGGCCGACACCCACGTCTCCAGCGAGAAGGGCGGCAAGAAAGGCGGGGCGGCGTCCTCCTCACGTAGCGCCGAGGAGCGTTCGGCTTCGGCAAAGAAAGCTGCCGCAACCCGCAAGAGGAACGCGGCGGCGAAAGCCCACTGATCCGGCGATTTCATGCAACACAAGCACCTGCAGTTCGGCCGGGGTTTTAAGGTCGTCCTGGGCGACACGCACTCGCAGGCCGCCCAGATGACCCTTGCGCCCGGAGTGACCGAGGGCGGGCCGGAGAACCGCCACAAGGGGGCCGACCAATGGCTGTTCGTGGTCAGCGGCGAGGGCCAGGCCATCGTCGAGGGCGAGCGGGTTGAACTCAAGGAGGGTACACTCCTCCTGATCCAGCGCGGCGACCGTCATGAGATCAGGAACACTGGCGAGGAGCCGCTGAAAACGCTGAACGTCTACGTGCCTCCCGGCTATACCTCGGACGGCGATGAGCTGCCTGCGGGGAAGGAATAGAACGCCCGCATCGATGCCCGGGGAGAACTCATCCATGGACGACTACCTGACTATCCTCCGCAAAGAATTAGACGCCGAAGAGGGCTCGTTCCTGCTGAAGTTCCGATGCTTTGCCGACTGGGACAAAGTGGCGTTTGCCCGGCTGATCCGAGCGATGGAGCAATGCGCCAGGGAGCACGAAGGACGCGACGTCATCGAAACCTGGATCGCGCGGGGCTTCTGGTTCCTGGAAACGACCACGACTGGCCTAGTGAACCGCCCGGAGCGGAAGCCATCGGCGGATGACGACTACTACCGGCGGGGCTGCGCGAGGCTCGGCGACCTGTCCTACTGGCTGTTTTTCGGCGAGAGCCCGTATGAGGGTCCAACGCCGCCGATGTCAGGGGACGCCCGCCCCGGAAGCCGGTAGAATGGCCCGATGAAAATCGCCACCTACAACGTCAACAGCATCAACGCCCGCCTTCCAGTCCTCTTGCACTGGCTCGCCACATCGAAGCCGGACGTCGCCTGCCTGCAGGAGCTGAAGACGGCCGACGAGAAGTTCCCGATCGACGCCATCCGCGAGGCGGGCTACGAGGCTGTCTGGCATGGCCAGAAGGCATGGAACGGCGTCGCCATCCTCGCCAGGGGCGAGAAGCCCGAGGAGACGCAGCGGGGCCTGCCCGGCGATCCTGACGACACCCACAGCCGCTACATCGAGGCCGTCGTGGGCGGCATCACCGTCGGCTGCCTCTACCTGCCCAACGGCAACCCTGCCCCTGGCCCGAAGTTCGATTACAAGCTCAAGTGGTTCGAGCGGTTCCACGCCCACGCGGCGGGCCTGCTCAGCAAGGGCGGCCCCGTCGTGCTCGCGGGCGATTACAACGTCATCCCCACCGAACTGGACGCCTACAAGCCCGAGCGGTGGGTGGACGACGCCCTATTCCGGCCCGAGACACGGGAGGCGTACCAGCGTCTGCTCCACCAGGGCTGGACGGACGCTTTGCGGGCGGTTCATCCGGACGAGGTAATCTACACGTTCTTCGACTATATGCGGGGAGCGTTCAGCCGGAACGCGGGGCTCCGCATCGACCATTTACTCCTGAGCCCGGAGCTGGCTCCGAAGTTGAAAGCGGCGGGCGTGGATCGCGACATCCGGGCGATGGAGAAGACGAGCGACCACGCGCCGACATGGGTTGAGTTGGGGTGACTGAGGGTCGGATCCGCTGGCTTGCGAGAACCGCTTGCGCAAGCGGCGGGACCGTGCTACGGATGGGGGATGCCGACGTTCACCCAATCCCATTCTCAGCCATTCCGTGTAACAGACGCCCGAGCGTCGGCAAAACCTTGTCGCGTCTGTTACACCGAGCGGCTGGCATCAGTAGCGGAATGGAAATAATCTCAAGGACTAAGGCTATATCTCAGGGCCAGATCCATTATTTTACAGGGAAGCTCTGCAAGCGCGGGCATCGAGCAAAACGCTCGGTCTACAATGGAAATTGCTCCGAATGTCAATCGCTCGACAGGATCGAAAATTCAATAAAGCGATACGATTTAAACGGAGCAAAGCAGCGAAAGCGAGAACGCACGGGGAAGAATCGCCTGAAGTTCTTGGCCCGGCAAAGGGTAAATAACGCTCTTCGCTCCGGTTTACTTGTTAAGCGGCCTTGTGAAATCTGCGGCACAACGGATCGTGTCCATGCTCACCATGATGACTATAACAAGCCCTTGGACGTCATGTGGCTTTGTCCCCAGCACCATCATGATAGGCACCGCTGGCTAAAGACCCGATCTGCTACTGTGGGCGAGGCAGCATGACCTCCGCACCCCAGGACGCAAGCCCCAAATCGCTGATCGAGAGGCTGGAGGCGTTGAAGAAGCCTATCAACAACGACCGCTTCGATTACAAGTACGAGCGGGAGCATAATCAAACTATTGATGAGGCCATCGCCATCGTCCGCGAGCACGCCGCCGCTCAGGGCAATTTGGTCGCCGTCCTTCTCCACTTTGCAAACAGGTATTGCCCGCTAAACGACGACGGCAAGCCCGAAGCATTGAGGCTGATCGCCGCTTTGGGGGAGCCCGCCAAAGCCAGCAGCGCCTCTTTATCGCCCGAGGTAAATGCAGCCGGGGTTTTGGCGGCAGAGAAAGCTTATCGCCAGCATATCGAAGGGCGGCCCATGCTTCCCGCCATCGCCGCTTATCTACGCGCAGTTCTGGGGGGTATCTCTGCCCGCAAGGAAGAGGACAGTTCAAAAGTTGATGCGAAGCCTTCCCCCGCCAGCGAAGCTGCTACACTCACCCCAAAAGAAAAGTACGAAATCGCAGATCGTATCGTAACCGAAAGCCGGTCGAAGTCCGATGTGGTGCAGGATGTCTTTGACGAGATAGCTGAACGCTTCGAGCTTCGGAGGCGGGGATGAAAATGCGACTTCTTTGCCTTTCGTGGGGCCATCGCGGGTGCGATCTGTTCAACCAGTGGGGCACCCCCGTGCGAGGCGATGTGATCGATGCAGCAAGGTTGAAAAAATCCTGACTCTACCGGATTGCAGGTATTGAGGTGCCGGGTATCCGGCCGGCGACATTCTCGTCATCCTTTTTCTTACCACAGAAGAGGATGCCGAAATGGACGCGCGACCGAACACCCGGCGAGTGAATCGTGAACGAAAACCAGCCCCGCCGCAACCGCCGCGCGGGGCCAAACAGATCGTCATCCCCATGACCCGGCCGCAGTACGACGAGATCTGGCACGACCCCCGACGCATTCGGGCGTTCGTCGACGGATGGGTCCGCTCGGCCCCGGAACTGTTCCCCGCCGGCTTCGACCGCGGGTATCGCCTCCACGGGTTCGGCCGCGAGTCCCGCAAGCTCCCCGGGCTGAAGCTCCGGAAGGTCGTCACGGACGACCGATCCTCCTACTGGCTCCGCCCCAGCTTCGTCACCGGCTCCATGACCGGCAGCGCCGATGACCTGGCGTACCCCTTGCTCCTGGCGGCGCATGGCGTCCCCCCGTGGCTGCTCAGGATCGGCTTCGGCCATGGCGAGATGTACTGGCATCGCGTCGTCGAGAGGCTGGGTCGGAGCAGCCTGGTGGGCACCACCGTCCGCGACCCGGCCCGGTTGCCCGGGCATCTGGCGGCCGACGAGCATCACGCCGACTGGGCCGGCCAGAAGGGCTACGTCGCGACCACCGTCGGCGGGGGCTGCATCCTGGGCATCGCATTGACGTCCGCGGCCGATGACGCCCATCTCCGGGAGGCCTACGGCGTGTTCGCGGCCGAGGCGCGGGATGTCGCGCCCGGATACGCCCCCGAGACGGTCAACACCGACGGCTGGGCGGCGACGCGGAACGCCTTCCGCGGGCTGTTCCCATCGATCGCAGTGGTGCTCTGCTTCCTGCACGGGTTCCTCAAGGTCCGCGACCGCTGCCGCAAGGCCCGCGACCTGCACCGCCGGGTGTGGGACGTCTACCGCGCCGCCACCGCGGAGGAGTTCCGACGCCTGATGAATGAGTTTCAGCAGTGGTGGGCGACACAGGCCTGGCCCGCCCCGGTGGGCGAGATGGTGGCGAAGCTGTGGGGCAAGACGGAGTCCTACGCGGCGGCCTACAACCATCCGGGATGCCATCGCACGAGCAACGCGGTGGACCGGCCGATGAACCGGCTGTGCCGGCTGATGTATGCGGGCCGGGGTTTGCACGGCCATCAGGGCTCGTCCGAGTTGCGGCCGCGGGGCTGGGCGTTGCTGGAGAACTTCCGGCCATACGCGCCGCGGGGTAAGCGCCCTCGGGCTTTCGAGAGTCCTGCCCATCGGCTCAACGGCAAGCGCTACCATGAGCACTGGCTCCACAACCTGATGGTGTCGACCTCACTGATGGGCATCAGAAACCCAAAACCTGCAATCCGGTAGAGTCAGCAGAATTGCAGGTTCACGCCCTCGGATGTTGCTTCCGTGGCGATCATCACGGTGGCATGATCTCGGAAATGTTCGATGAGGGCCGTGCGGCTGTCCACGGACCGGGAACCGGAGACTCGCCCGGCCTCGGCGTTCGTCTCGACCCATCGGTCGATGATCTGCCGGGACAAGGGATCAGCGTTTGTTCCGTTGAACAGGACGACCTGGCCTCCGTAGCCGTTGGCTTCCAGGAAGTTGCGGAGGTATTCCTGCGTGCGGCGAGATTCCGTGAAGATGAGGGCCTTGCGTTTGGCTCCCATCTTCTCCATCTCGGCGAACCCGACCTCCAGGGCCTTGTGCAGCGACCGGCTCTTCGTGTCGATGCCGATGCTGAGAGCCCATTGGGCGTAGCGTGTGAGTTCGGCGATCTCGTCATCGAGGACTCGGCGTCCGGGATTTCGGTCGTCCGGCTTGTCGGTGTCGTCGTCCTGATCGTCGCCCAGGAGGTCGTCCAGCAGGTCGCCTTCGATCTCCTCATTCTCGATCAGGTCTTCGGCGATGTGGTCGGAAACCGCCTGGCCGTCCCGGAGCAGGCCGAGGCGGGCCTTCATCGTCTCCAGGGTGTTTGCGACCGCATGGGACGAGGACGCCAGGAGCTTGCGGAGGATGAGCGTCGTCAGATGCCGCTGCCGCTTCGGGAAGGCGAACGTGTCCTCCCGCATCAGGTAGTCGGAGACGGCCTGGTAGAGCTTCTGCTCGTCGTCGGTGGGGTGGAACTTGAAGGTCAGGGGCCGTCGTTCGGTGTACTGGATGTACTCGACCACCTGCCGACGCAGGGTCCGCTGGCAGAAATGCTGGAGACGATCCCGGAGGGCCTTGGTGTCGGAACCGTTCGTGGCATACTGCGCCCGGAACGAGGCCACGTCGCCGAAGATCATGTCGTCCAGGACGGTCGCCAGGCCGAAGAGTTCGAGCATCGTGTTTTGCAAGGGCGTGGCCGTCAGGAGCAGCTTCCGGCGTTCTTCGACGGCCCACTTGATGTTCTGCCCCATCTTGTTGCTGGGGCGGTAGGCATTGCGGAGCTTATGGGCCTCGTCGATCACGACCAGATCGAAGGGGACGGCCCTTATCTCGGCCCGCATCGTGCTGGCGAAGTTCATCGACGTGACCACCACACGGTCAGTCGAGAAAGGGTTTAGGTCTCCGTTGGTCTGCGCTTGACGATAGGTGCGGGCATCGAGGATGACGTTGCGGAGATTGAACTTCTCTTCAAGTTCAAGGCTCCACTGCTTCCGAAGGCTGGCGGGGCAGATGACGAGCAGCCGTCTCTTCCGTTCGGCCCAATACTGGCAGAGGACAAGCCCGGCCTCGATGGTCTTGCCGAGGCCGACTTCATCGCCGAGCAGGACACCCTTCGAGAGCGGGTTTCGCAGGGCGAAGGCGGCAGCGTCGATCTGGTGCGGGTTGAGGTCCACGCAGGCGTCGAACAGGGCCATAGACAACCGATCCCCACCCCCCGGCCCATGTTGGCGGGTTAGCTCGTGTGCGAAGTATCGAGCGTGGTAGGATGTCGTCATTAGAACTGAATTAACTGTTTCTTGATTCGTATCGTTGCGGTGTTGTCCGGGCAGTGCAAGCAACTTACGATAACGGCCCGGAGCGGGCAACCTGTTGGTGCCAGCGTGGAGCGATCTTGCGATGACGTTTGGCGGCAGGGTCCGAGAGCTTCGTCATGCAAAGGATTGGAGCCTACGTGACCTGGCCGAAAGGGTTTGCGTCGGATTCACCTACCTCAGCCGGGTCGAGAACGAGCGGCTGAATTTCGGCGACTACCCCTCCGACGCCTTGATCCACCGGCTCGCCGACGCCCTCAATGCCGATGAGGATGAACTCAGGTTGTTGGCGAAGCGAGTGCCGGAGCCGGTCAAGGAGCGAGTCCTCCAGCGTCCCGACGCCTTTCGTGCCTTCGCCACCTGCGACGACGCCACGCTCGATAGGTTGATGACAGAGATCGGCCTGACTCCGACGCCCCGCAAAGGGATGAGGCGAAGAACCCGATGATCGCCGAGCCGGTTCGCTGGCCGCCCAGGGCGGCTCCGGGCTGGTTAAGCTCGCCGATCGATTGAGCATGTCGGAGGGTGTGTGATGGACCTGGAGGAATTGGCGGACATCGCCGGCCGGGAGATGAGGAAGCACGGATTGCGTGACTGGACGTTCGCCTTGGCGGATACGAAGCGTCGGCTGGGGGCCTGCAAGCACCGGGCGAGGCGGATCGAGATCGGAGAGTTTACGCCCGGAACAAACCGCAAGCTGTCGTCCTGGATACGCTACTGCACGAGATCGCCCACGCCATCGCCGGTCCAGTAGCCAAGCACGGCCCGGCCTGGAAGGCGGTCGCCATCCGTCTCGGTGCCACGCCCCGAGCCTGCGACACCTCGCCCAAGTTGGTCGTGACGCCCGGCGACTGGCAAGTGACCTGTTCGACCTGCTCGAAGACGTATCACCGCTACAGGCGGCCGAAGTGCCTGAGCGGCTACCGATGCCGGTGCCAGGCCCGCTCGTCTCTGACTTTCGAGTAAGGAGCCGGGCAAGAATAACCTGTCGGACAAACTTCGCTGAATCGCTTTGAACAAGAGCAGCGACTTCCGAAATCTGTCAAGTTATTCTTGCCCAACTCCTAAGTGGGCGTGCCGGCCTGCAAGCCCGTCGAGCCGCCGACCGCCCAGGAGTCGGCGAATTGGGAGGCGAGATGTGCGGGCTGCGAGACGGTGCATCTCCGGGTGCGCAGGCCGAAGCCGGGCGTCTGGCGTTGCAAGTGCCCCCAACGGGGCGAACTTGTCTGGCGGTTCGGGTCGCAATGAGACACGTCTTGCCGCTGCTGACGCCGAGGTTCCGGTAGCGACCAACGAGTATCTCTGGCGGCGGACTCAACCCTCGCTCTCGTCGAAGAAGTCGTTGGAAACCTCCTTCAACTCGTAGGTCTTGGTCGTCGTCACGCCGAGGTTGTGCTCGATCATCAGATCGGCCAGTCGCCCGCCGTCGATCAGGACGACCTTCTTCCCCTCGATCCGGTCCACGAAGTCCAGCCCGTCCTTGGTGAAGGTCGAGGTCGTCATGATCACCCCCTTCCTGGCCCGGATGTAGTCCATGCTGCCGACGAACCCCTGGATGACCGGCCTGCCCACCGGCCCCTCCCACCGCTTCGCCTGGATGCACACCACGTCGAGCCCCAACTTATCCTGGCGGATCACCCCGTCGATCCCGCCGTCGCCCGACTTACCCGTGACCGTCCCGTGACCGGCCACCCCGCCGTACCCCATCGCCATCAGGAGCTTGACCACGACGCCCTCGAAGAATCCGGGCGTGCACGTCCTGAGCCGGGTGAGGACCTCCTCGGCCGTAGCCAGGGCGTGCGACTGGTAGGCGGCGTCGATCAGTTCGAGGGGCGTCCGATCTTCCTCGATGACCGTCGTCGCCCCGGCCCCTACCTTGTCGATCGTCGATTCCGACTTGCCGATGAACTCGCAGTAGGAGGGGAACCGCTTGAGGAACTTGACGTTGATCGCCTGGGGCTTCTCGGACAGCACCTTGCGCCCCAGTTCGGAGATGCGGACCCGCCCCCTCGTCGGGTTCTCCAGCAGGCCGGCATACTTCAGGTGCGACTTGGACCAGGCGACCCGGTTGCTGAAGATGCTCTGCTGCCCGCTCGGCAGGAGTTCCTGACGCTCCGCCTCGGTCAGGCCGAAGCGCCCGGCGAGCAGGTCGGTCAGCGCCCTCATGGTCCGCTCCTGCCCGTCGTCGAGGGTCTCGATCAGCGGGAGCATCACGCTCTGGAAGTCGGGGATCGCCACGAAGTTCCCTCAATGCCGAGGCCGCCCGAGGAGAAGTTCTTGTCGGATTTCCGGTGCAATCATCCCCCACCGTCCCCTTCGAGTAAACAGGTAGGGACGGCCCCGTTGTATGAGTGGTTCGATCAAGTCGGCCCGTACAACCGGTGCGACCGCACGTGAGAGGCGGATCATCCTCGGATGGAGCCAACCCGTGCCCTGCAATCGACGGCCTGTCAGATTAGGATGGATCACTTCCTCGAAGTACGCAATCAGCATCCCCAACAGGCCCCAGGACCGACGATGGCCACCGCCCCCCGCCCGAGGAGTTCGAGGACACGGAAGACGCCCCGCTACGAGCCGGTGCTGGAACTGCCGCCGCTACCCCCCGAGCAGCACGAGGCCCTACGGGGAAATATCGCCCTCCACGGCGTCCTGGTCCCGATCCTCGTCGATGGCGACGGCCCGGTCCGGGGCATCATCGATGGCAACCGCCGCAAGGGGATCGCCGACGAACTCGGCTACGACTGCCCCGAGGTCGTCAAGGACGGCCTCTCCGACCAGGAGAAGCGCACCCTGGCCCGTGCCCTGAACCTGGCCCGGCGGCAACTCGACCAGGCGGGCAAGCGGGCGATCGTCGCCGACCAGTTGCGGGAGACGCCGGGGCGGTCGAACCGCTGGGTCGGCAAGCAACTCGGGGTGGACGACAAGACGGTCGCCGCCGTGCGGGCCGCCTTGCTGTCAACTGCGGAAATCCCGCAGTTGGAGCGGACGATCGGTGCCGACGGCAAGACCCGGCCCGCTTCCCGGCCCACCGGGCTGGACAGCGAACAGGTCGTGGACGAGGAGGAGGAACAGGAGGACGACGAAAGCCCCGACGAACTTCGCCTCCCCGCCCGCCGTCGAAGCTACAACTGCACCCACCACTTCGACATGGTGGGCCGCCCCTCCGACATCGAGACCCCGCCCGGCCTCTGCCGCTTCCTCCACGACCTGATCGCCCCGCTCCACGAGGTCCGCACGATCCTGGACCCGTGCGCCGGGAGGGACAACCTCACGACGCCCTGGGAGCGGGCCGAGGTCGTCTCATACGAGATCAAGCGGGGCCGGGACTTCCTCGCCACGACCGGGCGGATCGACTGCGATCTGGTCCTGTGCAACCCGCCGTTCAGCGGCGACAACGGCGGCGGGAAGGTCAACCTCGTCCCGGTCTTCCTCCGCCGCATCCTGGAGCTTGTGCCGCCCGAGACCCCGATCGTCCTGTTCGCCCCGATGACCTTCCGGCTGGGGCAGAAGACGACCTCATCCCGCTGGCGCTGGGTGCGGGACGAGTGCCCGCCGATCACCTCGATCGTCTCGCTGCCCAGGGACGTGTTCCCGGCGGTGGACTACCACTGCGAGGTCTTGCTCTTCAACATGCCGAAGCTGCGTCCGCACTACTTCCTGCCGGACGACTACCTGTGAGCCGGGAAGTTCCGACCGGGGGAGGGCCGTGGGCTATCCCTCCAGGCCCCGGTTGAGTATCCGCCGCACCTCCCGGAGCCTGGCCTCGGCCTCCGGCATCCCGCCCTGCGTCTTGAGCGGGAACAAGAGGTCGTCGATGTGGGCGTCGGCCTGGTCGAGCACCCGCTCACGGTCGCCGAACCCGGTCGCCTCGGCCCCATCCATGGCTCTCAGGCGATCGTGTGACCGCCGTCCAGCGGGCTACGCTGCCCGCCTCTGTTCCGAAGATCACCATCCTTGCCGCTCCGTCCTGCTGCCCCGTTCGTCGTAGTTGAGCGACCGCTCCAGGCCCACGGCATTCGCCAGGCAGTCGAACAGGGGACGGAGGTGCGTGACGGGCTCGATATCCAACGACTCGACCTCGAACTCGGGCAAGTAGACGACGGGACGCTGGATGGCCTCCTCGCCGGGGCCGTGCCAAGTCCTGCCTCGCACGCCGTGGCAACCCGACAGGGCGACGAAGGACCACACCGGGGCGGCGATCCCGATGCCCTTGCAGAACCGCAGATGCTCGCCCACCGCCTCGAAGATCGCCCGCTCGCAGAAGCCGTCCCGCAAGGCCCTGGTCCCGTGCTGCTCGTAAGTGGCGTCCGTTGTCACGGCTTCGAGACGCCCGTCCCGGTGGAGTTGCGAGTACGCCCCGACCTCGCCCTCCCCGTCATAAGCGAGGTATCCGTCCTCATTGAAACGGTGGCGACCGCTCTGCTCCCCGAGCGGCCGGAGATCCTTGCCGTGGACCTTGAGGTCCGAGGCTGTGAATCGCTTGCGGGTTCGCACCGTCTCGGCCGGGATCAGGTGGACGATCAGTCTCCCTCCCGGCTTCAGGCGGAAGGGAGAATCCCCGCCGATGATCGCCTCGACCCGCTGGCGGTGGTACGAAATCATCCGATAATGGACCAGTTCCTCAGCGGACAGGAAACCTTCCGGACTCGAATGCATCTCGCCCACTCCTCACCGGAATGACCGCCCTAGCCCGCCTAACGGGCCGATTCACCCGAGCGGGCAGGTCCCCGAGAGTTCGATGATCGTCGATTTGTCGGAACCCCTCCGGTCCCGCCTGCCACGGAAGCTGACGGGCAGCCGCCCGGAACGCACCGACCCGAGCTTGAGTTCGAGGATGTGATCCACCGTGCCGGACACCTTGAGCGTGTGGACGACCTGAAGGCGAGCGTAGTGCTTCCAGTTCGGGTTACGGCTGTGCTCAGCGTGGACGGCACGGATGGGGCTCTCCTGCACCTGCGATCGACCGCCGGAGCCCTGGATGTATCCTTCGAGCATGGTGCCCAGCATGTCGTAACTGCGATCGGAGTCCGCCTTGGGCGGCGGGTCGTTGAGCAGGATGCGCCCGGCCCGGAGCCGAGCGATGTCGTCGGCGGAGTAGTTCTTCCCGCCGGTGTTGATCGACATCTCGTTGAAGACGCCCCCCGAACCGGCGTCCTGGGGCGTCAACGTGATCGTCCAGGCGTGGCTCCCGTCGGACATCTCGGACTCGACCTCCTTGATCCGGGCCGAGCCGGCGTCGTTGTTCCAGGCGAACGGGAGCGTCGAGCCGCCGCCGTAGGGGCCGGGCCGAAGGCTGGCGAGGTCCGCCTCCCCCTCACCGCTGGCGGGCGATATGACGAGGGTGATGGTGCCGTCCTTGTTCGAGCGGACGGCCTGGGCGAGGAAGTAGTGGCGACCCAGCATCACCCAGGTCCCCTTCGACCTGGCCGGAGCCTTCTTCTTCGGGGAAACCTTGATGGCTTTGGTCTTGAGTGGGGCAACCGGTGACTTCGCCGCACCGCCCGAACGGTCCTGGTAGTGCATCAGGACGATCCGGCCGGTCGTGTGGCCGAACTGCATCGGCCGTTGCCGGACGCCGCCCACCTGCCGGTCGATGAAGTCGAAGAGCGAGTTCGACGTGACCTCACCGCTGGCGACGGCACCGCCCTTGAGCCCCCGGAGCAGGGCGTCCGTGAAGAAGCCGTGCCCGACCTGAGAGTTCTCGTAGGCGGACTGGCTCGGCGAGCAGGCCGCAACGATGACCTTGCCGTGGCCCTGGACCACCCGGATCGTCCGGTCGATGATGAACCGGTCGTCGGCCATCGGCGTGCGCCGGCCACGGACGAGAATCCCGCCGGAGTGGCAGAAGTCGAGCCAGAGGAAGACACGATGACTCCGTGAGGCGTCGAACAGGGCCTTGATCTGGGTGAGGGGAACTCCCGTCTCTGCCATCTTTTCGCAGTCGGTGTCGTGGGCGATGAAGTAATACTGCCCGTCCTCGATCCCGCCGTGACCGGCGAGGTAGACGAAGACGGTCTGGTCGGCCGTCGCCCCGCCGAACGTCGCACGGAGGGCGGCCAGGATCTCCTTGCGGGTCGCCAGCTTCTCGGTCAGGACGGCCACGCCAGTGCTGCGAAAAGTGCCGTCCTTCGCCCGCAGGATCTTGCCCATCTCACGCACATCGGCGGCGACAGCGGGCAGCTTCGTGAGGGGGGAGGGGTAGTCGCTGATCCCGACGACGAGGGCACGATCCCGGCTCGGAGTCTTCCTGGACGGTGCGCCCTTCGGCTTCGCTTTCGAGGGAGTCTTCGCCTTCGATTCCGGGGCCGAAGGGCTTTTCGACGGCTTGGGGCTCGGCTTTGCGGTTGACGGGCTCTTCGACTTCTTTGCGGCCTGGACTTTGAGCGACTGGCCCTTCGGCTTTGGCTTGGCCCGGCTCTTCGGTTTCTTCGGGGTCGGTGACATGCCATGATCTCGCTCTTGGCGGAGTGCTCGAACCCCGGTCGCCTCGCCCAACCCGATGTCGGTCGCAGGAGTTCCAGACCCATCAAGAAGATACCAGTGAACCGGCGTCGAGGCAAGCGGAAGTTTTGCGTTGACTGTAAACGCCAAGCGGGCTATATTCGACTCGTTCCGCCTTCCCCTTGAGTGCGATGCAAATGACCTTCGGCGAGAAGATCCGGGAATTGCGGAAGTCCAAGAACCTCAGCCAGCGTGACCTGGCGACGAAGGTGAAGGTCAACTTCACGTACATCTCCAAGATCGAGAACGAGAAGCTCGACTTCGGCGACTACCCCAGCGAGGAACTGATCCTCAAGCTGGGCAAGGCCCTGGAAGCGGATGCGGACGAGTTGCTGATCCTCGCCAAGAAGGTCCCGGAATCCGTCAGGAAGCGGGTGATCCAACGCCCCGACGTGTTTCGCAAGTTGGCGGACCTCGACGACGACGCCTTGGACAAGATCCTGGAAGATATGAAAGAGGACTCTTGATGAGTCGAAAGCCCCTCAAGTTCCTGCGGAACGTGGTGATCGACGAAGTGACGGCCTCCCGCATCCGTCAGTACGAGGCGAAGGCGGCGGTCACGGTCGCCTTCCCCGTCCCGATCGAGCACATCGTCGAGCAGGTCTTAGGGCTGGACTTCGACTGGGACGAGATCGAGGAGGGGCCGGGCGAGCAGATCTTGGGCGGCCTGCACGTCGCCAGCAGGAAGATCTACCTGAACTCGAAACACATCGGACTCTTCGAGAGGAATCCGGGGCTGGAGCGGAGCACGATCGGCCACGAGGCGGGGCACTGGGACATCGACCTCGACCGGTCGCACCTGGCCCACCCGACGCTCGACGGCATCGACCTGGGACCGCACGTCGTCCACCGCCACGGCCGTGACTCGGCCCTGTTAATCAAGGTGCTCGATCGGGCGATGAAGGACGAGCGGTATTACAAGGTCTACAAGAAGTTGATGGCCGGGCAGGACGCCCCGGAGGTCCGCAGCGCCGTGGACCGCTATCAGTCGGCCCTGCTTATGCCCGCCTGGCTGCTCCGGGAGGCCCAGGCCCGCTTCGACTTCACCCGCTGGGACGACCTCTACGCCCTCAAGGACGAGGCACAGGTCAGCATCTCCAACCTCGTCGTCCGCCTCCAGCGACTCAAGCTGATCTACATCCCCGAGGCGACCAGGACGATCCACCGCAGCGAGGACGAGTACCGGGGCCAGGGCAGCCTGTTCTGAACGGGAGGGACGAGGCCGATGGCGAGGACCGATGTCTCCGAGAAGGAGGCCAGGATCGTCTACCTCCGATCAGCCGGCCGGTGTGCCTTCCCCGGCTGCGGTCGGGAACTCGTCGAGCCGGGGAATTCTGCCGACGACAGCGCCTACATCGGCGAGATTGCCCACATCGTCGCCGACAGCCGCCAGGGGCCTCGGGGCGACTCCCCCATGACGGACGTGGAGCGGGATCGGCACGACAACTTGGTCCTGCTCTGTCGGGTCTGCCACAAGGTCGTCGATTCCCAGCCGCTCACCTACAGCGTCTCGGTGCTCCGGGCGATCAAGGCCGACCACGAGGGCAGGATACGTCAGGCCACGGCTCTCGACTCGGCCCCGCCCGCCGACGAATTGAAGCGAGAGGTCATCCATAGCTCGTTGCTGCCCCTGACCCACCTGCCACTCGCCGTCTTCTCCGCCCCGTGCGATTTCACCGATCGGCAAGAGGACGAGGTGAAGCGGCGCATCCGCTATCCCGACGATCGCTCGGTGCTGGTCCGGTTCCTCATCCGGGAGGGCAGACTCTACTCCTTCCACGACTTGCGTGATCCGAAAGGCCCCTTTTCTGAGGTGATCGACCTGCGGGCCGTCGAGCGCTGCCGGTCCAGCCAGTTCTGGCAGGATGCCGAGGGCCATCGCCGTTTCGTGACGCTGCTGAACCGGGCAATGTACAAGCACACGGCCACGCTGGGAGTGCGCTTCGTCCCGTCCCACTGGCGATACTACTTCCCCGCCGAGGCGGCCGGGAAGGAGCGGGTCGTCCGCTATCGACCCCTGAACATGGCGAGCGGCGAGCGCAAGGTTGCCTGGGAGCCGAAGCGGCGCTCGACGGGCGAGGGCAAGGGGTTCTGGTGGCACCTCGCCGCCGACCTCCGGTTTCATCGGATGGCGGACGACCAGTGGTGCCTGAGCATCCGACCGGAGCGGCACCTGACCTCGGACGGCCTCGTCCCGCTCCCTGCCGAGAAGATCGGCCGCAGGGTAACCAGCCTGAAGGCCCGGATGTTCAACGACAAGTACCTGAGCGAGGTCAACTTCTGGCGGGACTTCCTGGCCAACGGGTCGCCCCGGTTCGTGCTGGATTTCGGGAGCCAGACGGCTGTCGTCTCCACCGAGTTCATCACCTTCGACGTGCAATGGCCGGGGATACCGGGCGATGACCAACCGTTCAAGAACCAATCGTACTTCTACTGTCACGGATTTTCGTTTTGCCATGGCTTCGTTCGACTTATGATGGGCGACATGGAGCCCCAACGCCAGGAGTCGCCGCCATGTCGCTGCTGGAGCACCCCGAGGCCGTCGCCCTCCTGGCCGATGCCACCGTCTCGAGCGACGACGTGCGCGACTGCCGGTCTCACCTCGCTGGGTTCCTCAAGCGTTACCTGCCCGCGTTCCGTCGCCAGGAGCAACGCGACCATGCCGCCGCCTTCCTTCGGGGGCTCCTCAGCGGCCTTCAACGCAAGTCGGTCGAGCCGATCGCTCGCCAGGCCGGCATCCCTCGCAAGAAC